>NZ_SOAX01000001.1:0-561269 GCF_004364635.1 Halospina denitrificans
GTCGTAGTTGTAGGGCTTGAATCGGGGCATGCGAACGGCTCCTTGTTGCTCGGTGCCAGCCTATCAAATCGGGGGTTTTTCTACAGTCTCAACGCCAATGCGCACCGGCGCACTTTAGTGCGTCCGCGTGGCGCGACTTGTTAGGCGCTTTATAATTCAAACTCCACATCACAGCTTTGCCAAGTCATCTATGAGTTGTGGGTTCCGACTCATGAAATTGAGGTACGACCGACCTAATTTAGATAGGGTATAACCACCGCATTCATCCACTAACAAGCCAGTGCTGACGGGATACGAAACATACTTAACCCAATCCCAGCCTTCAAAGCCATCACCTACGAATTTTTTGATCTCATCGAAATGTTTCTGCAGACCTTCCCTTGATATGTAGTTGTTATTTTCGGACATGATTGAGAACAAATTAAATTGAGACCTAAACAATACTTTATTTATATCTGAAAACTGAATTGCGCTCTGAAGCAGAGATATTTCTTTGGCGAGAATCTCCCGTTCCTCCTCGCTTGAGAGGTCAAGTGCCTGCAAATGTGTTAAGACCCCTTCGTAAATTTCCTCACTCAGCTCCGTAACTGCTTTTGAATGCCTATCTCTAATGGCTTCAATAGTCATGCTTTCAGGTAGTGCGGCTGAGCTGGTTCCCATCGACTCTTTGGTTTCAGATGACTGCTTGGCGGCCACGAACTTTGCCGAAATACCAGTGGTCGTTGCAGATACCTCTGAAACCGAATTCCTAGACAGAAAGTTGCGGACAGAATCTGCGATGCTGGATCGAAATCTCAGCGCGATTAACAGCACAACTACCGGCCAAGCGAGAGCGTTGATAATCTCGACAATTACTTGGGGAGTCCATGTACAAGCAAGATCTTCCATCTGGTTTCCTTACGCCTAACGTTGACGCTCAGCCGACGCTGAACCGCGCAGCGGTTGAGTGGTCGGCTGGAGCACCTTGTTGGGCGGGATTGGACGACAAGTACTCCTGAGCCGCGATGTCGTGCGACGGTAAGATAACGAGCTCCGGTAAATGCCGCTTGAGCTCACGTACCTTTTCATACGAGTCAAGCAGTTGAGCCTTGTTTCCCGTACCAGGTAGTTGATCCTTCATCAGCAACTCCGCTTCGTATGCCAGGTCACCGATCAGCAGCACTGGTGCTCTGCCCTTGATTCTTGCCAACATGGAAATCGACCCCGGCGTATGCCCAGGCGTAGGCAGCAGGATCAGCGAGCCGTCATTCATGACGTCATGACAGCCTCCAAACGGTGCCAGAAGAGGATCATCAGTGTGCTCGAAATCCACCACCTGCCACCGGGCGCCGGGACGCTGCACATGCTCCCCGAAGATAAAGTCTCTCTCCGGGTGAGGCCCAGACAGTTGAGCCCACTCGTTACGACTGACAAGAAGATCTGCCTGCGGCACCTCTGCAATGCCTCCGACATGATCAAAGTGCAAGTGCGAGACGACGACCTTGCGGACATCAGCGACATCGAACCCCAAACCAGCAAGCTTGTTTGTTAGCGTCTCCTCTGCTCGCATCGTGAGCCGAAACAGCCTGCGCATAAAAAATCGCCCGATACGGCTATCCACATACGTCGGGTTCGTCAGCACGGCTGTATCCAGCCCGGCATCGAATAAAATCAAACCTTCGGGATGCTCGAGCACAAAGACGTTGATTGGCACTTCGACCCAGTTGCGCGAGAACAGGACCCACCACATCTGCGGGAGTCTGGTTCCATATCGATGTTCCGTGTGGATGCTCCCGGTACCCGTAGAAAAGACGTGCAGTCCTCCAATAGGGCTATGTTCCTCGGCCATTGGTGACATTTCTCCCTTTTCGCACCCCTGATTTCGGGTGGGTCAGTTGCGCCCAACGCAGAGCTAACGTGCGCCGCTTGCGGCGTCACCGCTAAGCGCCTTGTTAGCAGCATCAGCTTCCAGGCGCTCAACCAACCAGACCTTGATAATCGACTGTCTTGTGACGCCTATTCGGGCTGCTTCACGATCCAACGCCTCAACAACCCAGGACGGAAAATCAACATTGATACGCTTCTGTTCCTGGTTCACCCGGCGTGCTGTCGAAAGGTCCAGATCGTCAACGACATCTTCCTTATCCGCATCAAACTTTTCCTCGAACTCTTCAGCATTCATACAGCTCTACCTCTCTCTTGCGAGCCCGCCTGACAGAGATCAGGCGGATTCGACCTTCTCTATAGGTAACGACAGCAGACCAATGCTTTGCTCCGATCCGGCCAATGATAAGAAAGCGCAGTTCGCCTTCTGTTTTAGCCTGAATTTCCAAAAGATCGGGGTCTTGCCAGAGCTCTTGCGCCGCCTCGAAGCCAATGCCGTGCTTCAAAAGATTGGCCCTGCTCTTTTCGTCGTCGAACTCGAATTCTTCCATGAGTATAAATTATCCCTTTTTTACTCATTAGGCAAGATCATGGAGGGGTAGGTACAGCTGCTAACGCCCGGCTCACGCGCCGGTTTGGAGCCGCGAAGCGGCGGAAAATCGGTCGCTGTGCAGCCGATTGTTAACTGTTGATGCTCAACGTCAGCGGTACGTGGTCACTTATTGAAATCCACTCGTCGTGTTGACCGACCTGCAAATTACATTCTTCTGCAACGTCTGACGAGGTGAAAACGTAGTCAATGTGATAGGCCTTCTCGCGGTTCCGCTGCAAGAAAAATGTCGGGCTGGTCTCATTGCCCTGTTCTTCCTCGAAGACTCGATGATACTGGCTCTTGAAACCCATCTCACTAAGCTCGGCAACTACGTCCGAGTGATTCCACCAGCGGTCCGGCTTATCCCAGCGCACATTGCTATTAAAATCACCGAGAATGACTGTCTTTGGCCCGCTAAGATCGTCACGGTGAATCTGAAGGTACTTCCAGAATTGCCCCATGTAGCCAAATGCTTCTTCATTGCGCCCCTTCGTCCAGACGGCCAGCACGGTGAAATCTCTATTGATAGTGAAAGGGAGAAAAAGCCTGAGATCCTCCGTGCTCCAATTCAGTGTTTCACTTTTGCTGAAAAGCCCAGGGACGGAAAAGCTGCCACTCCAATTTAACTTTTCGACTCGATGACCGTTTCGCGGAAAAATGCCGATGCCGCGACTTTTTGACTCGCCCACCCACAGGTAAGAACCGGCCCACTCTCTATATTCGGGGGTCGACAGCGCAGGATCTTCACATTCCTGAACCACCAAGACATCAGCTCGCAAGCTATCTGCTTCTGCAAGCTTTCGTCTGAGTGCGCCATTACAGTTCCAGGTTACGACTTTCATAGATAAGACAGTTAACGCAGAGGTAACCGGCGCCGGAGCGACAGCGTAGGGGACCAAAAGCGGCACGCTTTTGGCGTCCGGTTGACCGACTTGTTAGTGGCAGGCCCTACGGGAGCACGCTCCCCGCCAATAAACAACAACCGCCCACTCCGTTGCCCCTGCACCGGCTACCGCCGATGCTCCGTGATTGAAACCACCGCCAGCGTTGCGGTGAACGAACCTGAACTCAAAGGTAACCGATCTGCAACTGGCTTGCGCCGAACAGCCCCACGACTGTGGCACCCACTTCTCTAACCAGGCCGAACTCAGCTGAGCTACCAACTCCCTCTCCGATGCTGACGGCCTTGGCCGAGCAACGACATTTCCGGCTTTCTGACAACCTTCCGCCAAGGCCCTTGGCACACGGCCAACGAAAGGCCCGGAGCCACAGCCCACTAACGCCAAGATAAACCGCCGGTTCTGCGTGGAACGCAGTACCGGTCGGTTTTCATCTACTGGTTAAATTTTTCAAGTCGCTCCAAGGCCTCTTGAGCCTCGGTTATTCCTCCAGCAGCTGCTTTCTCCATCCACTGAACACCTGCTTCATAATCCTCGTAACCCATCCACCCATCAATCAACGCTAATCCACAGTTATACTGAGCGGGTGGATACCCTTTTTGAGCAGCCTTCTCAAAGAACTCTCCAGCTTTGGCGCTGTCCTGAGGCACAAAAAGACCTTCCAAGTGCATAGTCCCAAGATTGTATTCTGCGTACATTCTCAACTTGCCATTCTTACTGGCAGCTTTCTCAAAGTATCGATAAGCCTTCTCATGGTCTTCTTTTACCCCTTTCCCATCCGAATATCGGGCACCAAGCTCGATCAAGCCCTGCTCGCTACCCAACACCTCCAACTCCTTTAGGTGACGGATGGCTCTGGCCTCGCTGTGCTCCTCATTAGCGTCAGCCATTATCCGGTGATAAAAGATTCTGAATTTGGTCATAAGACCACTGGGCATGAGTCTGGCCAAAACTCCGCGAGCCACCGGAACATTATTGCGACGCAGGCATGGGATGCTCTTGATAGGACCAAATGAAGGTCGGCAATGGGTCCACTGTAATTTACGGTCAGTGACTGAGGCCCCACAGCTTTTACAAAGTAGCCGTGTCTTATGGAGCTTTCCCGACAAGCCCAGAGCGCCAATAAGAAAGAATCCACCTAGGAGGGAAACCCCTGCGCTTACTTGCAGAAATAAAACACCAACACCACCCAAGAACAGGATGAAGCGCAGTAAGAAAATAGCGATGTTCTCAAAATCCAGCGGGAGCACCCAATTGGTGTCACCACCGCAGCTGAGACAACGCACCCCTTTATCCTTTTCTTGCGCTTCCAAGGTTCACCATGTGGGTGTGATCTACAAATTTAACAGGTAATGGTTAGAACTCTTTATTATCGATATTCGTGACGTCGGTATAGCGCCAGTTTCTTCTATCGGAGATTCTGACGCAAACCCGTTAACAAATAGCACCTTAGCGCAGAATCCTGGATCGTGCTGTGTAATCGTTTGACTTCTCGCTTTTGCTCTTTCAATAATACTGTATACTTGACCAGTATTAGGCAAGGAGGCGCCATGGCATCAACGGGAAGCACCAACCTCAAACTACGCGACCAGGTCCGCCGGGTGATCCGGCTTAACCGATACAGCATTCGCACCGAACAGTCCTACTGGTACTGGATTCGCTTCTATATACGCTTCCACGGGGTTCGTCATCCCCAGGAAATGGGCCCGAAGGAGATTCAGGAGTTCCTTACCTGGCTGGCGGTTGAACGCAACGTAGCAGCCGCCACCCAGAATCAGGCACTGAACGCTATTGTCTTTCTCTACGATAAAGTCCTGGGTATTCCCGTTGGTGATATCAGCGGCACCACCCGAGCAAAGAGGCCTCCTCGACTCCCGGTGGTTCTCACCCATGATGAAGCCATGCGGCTTATCGCGGAGCTGTCGTCTCCCTACGATCTGATGGCCTCGCTGATGTACGGGGCGGGGCTGCGCGTTGTTGAATCGACGCGCCTTCGAATCAAGGACGTGGACTTCTCCCGGAGTATCATCACGGTCCGTGACGGTAAAGGTGGCAAGGACCGGACAACGTTACTCCCCGGCCCTCTTCTGGAAAAACTAAAGAACCATATGGGACGGATCCAGGCGGAGTGGAAAATGGCCAATCCTGATTACTGGGTTCCTGTAAGCCTTCCCTTTGCCCTCGCCAGAAAATACCCCAACGCCGGGCAGTCACTGGAATGGCAATGGCTGTTCCCATCCCATGACTGCGTTCCCGATGAATCCGGCAACATTGTTCGTCACCACATCCACACCAGCAGTGTCCAGAAAGCGGTAAAAGCCGCGGTCAAACGGTCTGGCATCGGCAAGGCAGCGGGTTGTCACACCTTGAGACACACCTTTGCTACGGAGTTGCTCAGGCGGGGTAGCGATATCCGCACGGTTCAGGAACTATTGGGCCATTCGGACATACGCACAACCCAGATCTACACGCATGTGCTTGGCCAGGGCTTTGCCGGGGTTTCGAGTCCGCTGGGCTGAGTGGCTTTGTTCGGGCACGCTACCGCCCGGCGGACTTTAGTCACCGTTTAGTGAGCGTAGTTGGGCCCAAAACCCGGCGCAACCTGCCAGGACTGGGCTGTGACGACATTCCATCCAGGCACTCAGGCTCGTGCTGTCACAAAGCTTTACATCAATTCCAGTGGCATAACGCCAACCCTTTCCGGACAATATGGGCACTGTTTTCCACGCAACCGGATCAAGAACCGCTCCCATGGCCCGTTTTGAATCGCCGTTCGTCAACCGTGAACCCACCTTCGGGCTTGCCCTGGGCGGTGGTGCTGTTTTCGGCATCGCCCACCTGGGTGCGCTGAAAGCACTGGAAGAACATGGACTGCGCCCCACGCACCTTACGGGCACCAGCATTGGGGCCATCATGGCCTCGCTCTATGCCTTCGGGCATGCGCCGGAAGCCATCCGGGATGCCTGTTCGGAGCTGGACTGGTGGCACCTGTCCAGTTTCGGGTGGTCGAAATACGGGATCATGAACAATTCGGCCATGGGTGATTTCGTGCGCCATCACATTGGTAACCGGCATTTTTCCGAATCGCCCTATCCCATGGCGTTTATTGCCACGGACCTTGCCTCGCGAACGAAAGTCATACTGGACGAGGGGGACGTTGCCACGGCAGCCATGATCAGCGCCTGCGTGCCGGGGCTGTACAGCCCAATCGAGCGCGATGACCAGTTGCTGGTGGATGGGGGGCTGGTTGAGAACGTGCCGCTCTCGCCCCTGAAACGCTGGGGTGTGGACTTTGTGATGGGGATTGATCTTAACGGCAGCCGGCGGCGGCGTGAGCCGGGCGGGATGTTCGATGCCCTGGTAACCGCCTTCGACATCGCCATCGACAGTCACACCCAGACCCAGTTGGCGGAGGCGGATTACGTGCTGTCACTGGATCTTGCCGATTACGACCGAACCGATGCCCACCAGAGCGGAGCACTGTTCGAAAAAGGCTATGATGCCTGCAGCAAGGCCATTGAAACCATCAGGAAACAGCGCGCGCGCAAGGCACCCGGTTTACTCGGGCGCCTGACCGGCCGTCTGGGAGCGGCTCAGCCTTTGGATTTCTTCACCGGGCGGAATGGACGAAGCCAGGACGCAAAGGCATCCACGCGCCGGGTCTGAATCCACAGCTTCCCCTGTCCGGAAAACCGGCAGACGAAACCTTCCCCCGAGAACAGCTGGGACTTGTAACCGCTTAGCGTGCTGATCCGGTAATCCAGCGTGTCCTCAAACGCAGCGATATAGCCTGTATCCACGACATACTCATCGCTCACGTCAACCTCAATGAGTCCGCCGTAGCTGTTGAACCAGAGATCGCCGGTCCCGCTGCACTTGACCAGGAGGAGGCTCTCACTGGAGAAAAACCCCTTGGCCAGCCCCTGCCATTGGGTATCGACCTCAACCTCCGGCGTCGAGGCAACATAGGCAGAATTCTGCAGGAAGACCGTTTCACCCCGCAGATAACGATGAACCATGTCCCCTGGTGCACCCGGTGCAATGCCGATCTCTCCGGGTCCGCCTTCGGCGGTGAACTCATTGATGAAAAGCGATTCGCCGGAGGCCCAGCGCTTGAGGCCACCACCAGCATTTGTCTTCATGTGGATGTTGGTATCCATGGTTGCCATCGCGGAAGCTTCGACGTTCAGGGTCTGGCCGGCTGGCAACTGGACCGTTGCGAAGCTGTAATCCGGCCTTCCTTCAATCTCAAACGCCAGGCCGGACTGGGTCGGCTTTTCCGAGGGCTTGCCACCGCCACTCGACATGACCTCGACGCGGCAATCCACCCAAATAGCCTGCAGCGCCTTCTGATACCTCTCGGCACCGGCCGAATCCAGACCCTTCTTGATGGTCATCGGCGCTTTGTCGAAGACCGCACGTACTTTATCGTCCGATAACCTGAAACGCTTGCCAAAGGTTGCAAGCACCTGTTCACGGGGCTGATCGGTATTGATGTCACCAGTGATAACGATCTGGTAGCGCGTTTCACTCATGGTGAGTCTCCTTGCCGTTGGACACGGCGCTCGCGCAGATGCGGCCCCAGTGCAGCACCGAAGCTTTCCGGATTGTGGGACTGGCACCAGACCCTGCCCTTGCCCCGGAAACGGCACACAAGCCCTTCCCCGCCGAGAAAGGAATGCCACCAGCTCTTGCTGGCCCTGCCTATCCGGAAATCCAGGCTGTCGTCAAACGCCACAATATGCCTCGTGTCCACAACATACTCGCCCTCCACCTCTATGGGGTAGATGGCGCCAAACGCATTGACGATCACCTTGCCAGCGCCACTGAGACGTACCCAGAACATGTTTTCGCCAGAGAGAAGGGTCCTGGCCCCCTGCCAGCCAAGATCCACCCCAACACCCTGTCCACAGGCCACAAATGAGCCGCCCTGAACCAGCAGACTCTCATCGTCCAGCTCGAACTCCATCATGTCGCCCACCAGAGCGCTGCCCAGCCAGAGGTCACCGCCACCTTCGGAGGGCTCGAAGTGGTTCAGGAACAGACTTTCACCGCTGAGCATTCGCCTGGCCGCTTTCCGCAAGCCACTCTGATCCCTCCTGCGGGTTGTTGTGGCAACCTTCATGTTGCCTGTCATGGCAATCATGGCACCCGCCTCGGCGGTGCACGCCTCGCCCTCACCGAGCTCCACCTTTGCAGCGGTTGCACCGGGCTGATGAACAAATTGGATCTGCATAATCACCCTTGCTCGCTGTTTGCTGATCGCTCAGCACTGCCAATTGCGCCGCCAGGCGGCAAATTCGGGTTCACCCACTCACTGATGCTGCGAACGGAGCGCGTCTGGACGACCAGCTTGCCCTTGCCCACAACCCGTGTAACGCCTCCTTCACCGCCGGAACGCCGCATCCTGAGTCTGAGTGACGGGGAGTAGGCCACCAGGTGGCTGGTATCAACGATATACTCGCCGTCGATCATTTTCTCCACCAGGGCACCACAGGCGCCGTACCAGACGCGGCCCTTGCCACTGACCACCAGCTTGAACAGTCCCTCCCTGGCCAGCCAGGAAATGAAGCCTGCCCACCTAAGCCCCAGCTTCACGCCCTCGCTGGAGGCGATTAACGCCCCCGGCTGCAGGCAGAACCGGTCGTTCTGTTCAAGGTCCAGATACTGCATCTGGCCCGGGGTTGACTGCACAAAGGTTATCCGGCGCGAGCCGCCGGACTGGTTGGTGTAATGACTGATAAAGAACGACTCGCCCCCGAAGAGCTTACGCAGAAGTGCCCGCCAGAAGCCTCCGTTGGTCTTCGCCCTCAACTCCACATCCGGCGCCATACTCGACATGGCGCCGGATTCAGCGATGATGGTCTCGCCGGGCGCCAGATTCACGTTCAGGTACGAGAACGCCTTACCCCCCTTGATCTCCGTCTCCATTAGCGGACTCCTGTGCCTGCTGTCATCGAAACTGCCTTGCCTTTGGCTTCAAGTAAAGCAGATTCGCGGTGGTTGCCAAGGAGGCGGTCGCAAGCCCCTCAACCGCGCGGGGATTTGTTGAAGGGGGACTCGCTATTACGCCCGCTCCAGCGGCGCGTAAGCCAGCACCAGCCACTTAGCCCCATCGGAGAAGTTCACCTGCACCCTAGCGTGGGCGCCCGCGCCCTCGGCATTCATCACCACCCCTTCCCCGAACTTGGGGTGGATCACCCTCTGGCCGAGTTGGAAGCCGGTGTCCGCATCGCTGCTGGTGGCGGCGGAGCCGGCACTGCTGAACATGGCCGGGCGGGAGACGGTGTTGCGCAGGCGCACTTCGCGCAGGTGTTCGTCGGGGATTTCGCGGATGAAGCGCGAGGGCGCATTGAAGCGTTCCTGGCCGTAGAGCTTGCGGGACTCGGCAAAGGTCATCACCAGTTTCTGCATGGCGCGGGTCATGCCCACGTAGGCGAGGCGACGCTCCTCTTCCATGCGGCCGGGCTCCTCGGCGGACATGCTGTGGGGGAATAGGCCCTCTTCCATGCCGACGAGGAAGACCATGGGGAATTCCAGGCCCTTGGCGGAATGCAGGGTCATCAGCTGGACGCTGTCCTCGTCCGCCTCGGCCTGGGATTCACCCGCGTCCATGGCCGCGCGGGCCACGAACTCGCTCAGTGGGTTCTGGTCGTCCTCCACCCGGAACTCGCGGGTGGCACCCACCAGTTCGTCCAGGTTCTCCACCCGGGCCTGGCCCTTCTCGCCCTTTTCACGGGCGTGGTAATCGCGCAGGCCGGTGTCGCGGACGGCGCGTTCGGCCAGGGTGTGCAGGGGAAGGTTCTCGTGGTTGTCGGCGATCTGTTCAATCAGGTCCACGAAGCTCTGCAGGCCGGTGCGGGCCTTGCCCTTGAGCAGTTCGTGGTGGAGCAGGTTCACGGTGGCCTGCCAGAGAGAGACACCTTCACGCCGGGCGGCCTCGCGCACGGTCTCCAGTGCCTTGGCACCCACGCCCCGGGTGGGCAGGTTCACCACCCGCTCAAAGGCCGCGTCGTCGTGGCGGTAGTTGACCAGGCGCATGTAGGCCAGGGCGTTGCGGATTTCCTGGCGGTCGTAGAAGCGCAGGCCGCCGTAGACGCGGTAGGGAATGTCCTGGCGCAGCAGGGACTCCTCCAGCACCCGGGACTGCGCATTGGAGCGGTAGAGGATGGCGCATTCGGAGCGCGCATTGCCCTGCTGGGCCCAGGCGCTGATGGTGTCGGCGATGTAGTTGGCCTCATCCAGCTCGTTGAAGGCGGAATAGAGGTCGATGGGCTCGCCGGTTTCGCCGTCGGTCCACAGCTCCTTGC
Source organism: Halospina denitrificans (assembly GCF_004364635.1). Lineage (GTDB taxonomy): Bacteria > Pseudomonadota > Gammaproteobacteria > Pseudomonadales > Oleiphilaceae > Halospina > Halospina denitrificans. The sequence goes on from NZ_SOAX01000001.1 coordinate 10,665, forward strand.
CCAGGCGGCCCTGGTTGTTCTCGATCACCGCGTTGGCGGCGGAGAGGATCGTCTGGGTGGAGCGGTAGTTCTGCTCGAGGCGCACCAGCCGGCTGCTGCCGAAATCCTGCTGGAACTGCTGGATGTTCTCGATACGAGCGCCACGCCAGCCGTAGATGGACTGGTCGTCGTCACCCACGATGGTCATCGGTACCTGGTCACCGCTGAGTACGCGCAGCCAAGCGTACTGCACAGCGTTGGTGTCCTGGAACTCGTCCACCAGCATGTGGCGGAAGCGGCGCTGGTAGTGGCTGCGCAGCTCGGGCTTTTCCAGCCACAGCTCGTGGGAGCGCAGCAGCAGCTCGCCGAAGTCCACCAGCCCACTGCGTTTGCACTGTTTCTGGTACTCCCGGTAGAGGTTGATCATGGTGGTGGTGAACACGTCCCCATGGTCCTCGATGTAGTCCGGGCGCAGGCCTTCGTCCTTGCTGGAGTTGATGAACCACTGCACCTGCTTCGGCGGCCAGCGGCTCTCGTCGAGCTGGAGTTCGCGCATCACGCGCTTGATCAGCCGCAGCTGGTCGTCCGCGTCCAGCACCTGGAAGTTCTCGGGCAGGCCGGCATCGCTGTAGTGGGCACGCAGCAGCCGGTGTGCCAGACCATGGAAGGTGCCCACCCACATGCCGCGGGTGGAGATGTTGAGCATCTGCTCGATGCGCCCGCGCATCTCCCGGGCGGCCTTATTGGTAAAGGTCACGGCCAGGATGCTGGAGGCGGGCACCTGCTCCACCTGGATCAGCCAGGCGATGCGGTGCACCAGCACCCGCGTCTTGCCACTGCCGGCCCCGGCGAGCACCAGCACATGGCTGTCCGGCGCGGTGACGGCCTCGCGCTGGGCGTCGTTGAGGGGATCGAGGATGGGGGAAACATCCATGCCGCGTGACCTTCTATTCCGGTGTCTGAAAGCGAAAGGCAGTATAACAGGGGACGGCGCTACTGCGTATCCATACAGCCTTTTTTGCCGCATCCCTCACCCGGCGGCTATCATGGTGGGATCACGCAGCCCCGGGGCCAACGACCGTGAAACAGCCACAGATCCTGCAACACCTCCGCAACCACCGCCATGAACTGCGCAAGTCCGAGCAGAAGGTGGCGGAGTTCGTCCTGCAGAACCCGCAGGAAGTCATCCACATGCGGATCGTGGATCTGGCCACGGAAGCCAATGTGAGCGAGCCCACCATCGTGCGCTTCTGCCGGTCGCTGGACCAGGACGGCTTCCAGGGCTTCAAGCTGGCGCTGGCCCAGCAGCTGGTGCGCCAGGAGGCACTGGTGCCCTTCGCGGTGGATGTGACCGACGACCCGGAGGCCCTGGGCCACAAGCTCATCAACAACACCCGCGACTGCCTCGCCCAAGTGCGCGATGCCATGGACTGGGAGGCGGTGCAGCGCGCCATCGGCAAGCTCAGCCAGGCGCGCCACATCGAGTTCTGGGGTTTCGGGGCCTCGGGCATTGTCGCGCGGGACGCCCAGCAGAAGTTCTTCCGCCTGGATGTCTCCACCAGCGCCTATTCGGACCCGGACATGCAGCACATGGCGGCCGCCACCCTGGGGCGGGAGGATGCCGTTGTCGCCATCTCCCACAGCGGCCGCACCAAGAGCCTGCTGGAAAGCGGCACCTATGCCCAGATGCAGGGGGCGAGTGTGATCGCGATCTGCCCGAGCAACACCCCGCTGTTCGAACTCTGCGACATCCCCATCCCGGTGGAGATCAACGAGGACAACGAAACCTTCACGCCCATGAACTCGCGCCTGGCCCACCTGGTGATGCTGGATACCCTGGCTACCGGCGTCTACCTGCAGAAAAGCCCCGAAATCGACAGCACCCTGGATGCGGTCAAAAGCAGCCTGTTGCCACTGAAACAGCCGCCCCGAGGCTAGCCCGGCAACAGGCGCAGGCCTTCTTGAGTCGCCTCGACTGGGCAATGAAATCTGGTGCATTGAATGCGACTATTCTGCAAGGTGCTCTATAATACCAGCACCCTCTCCAATCGGCTGATTGATGTTATTCTGTATTAGAATATACTAATATTAATATGGCATTTACGCCACGCGCAAAAGACTAGAAGGAACATTCCATGAACGTCACGATCCGATATGCGTGTTTACTATCACTGCTTTTCGGGGCACTCAGTGTGAGCGCCGAGGATCAGCCGCAACACTTCGAGGGCAAAGACTCGGAAACCCTGGAAGAGGCGGTTGAAAACCTTGAAGAAGCCAGTGAACGGATGGAAGAGCTTCTAGAGGAAGACGATCTGAGCGGGTCGGAAATGGGTGAGATCCACAGACTCACCTACACGCTGGAGAAAGCAATGGCAAGGATTCGTGAGGAAGCCGAAATCATGGCTGAAGACCTTGAGCGGGTTCACCTCGGCTCGGAGGCCCGCGATGTGGAGCAGGTCCGCCGCTACGGGGAAAAGTTCGTCGAAAAAGTTGAGATCCTGACGGATTGAAGCCTTCGCGCCAGGCGAGCCCTCCAGCAACAGCTGACGGACTCGCCTTGGCTTCAGCCGACTGACCCCGTATCCCGGTTCACTCGTGTCGCACTGCCAAAACGCAGGTACAGCGCCGGCAGAACCACCATATTCAGCACCGTGGACGACAGCAGCCCGAACAGGATCACCATGGCCATCGGCGCCTGGATCTCACTGCCCGGCTCACCAGCACCCATGGCCAGCGGCACCAGCCCCAGACCGGCGGAAAGTGCCGTCATCAGAATCGGGATCAGCCGCTCCAGCGTGCCTCGCCGTACCGCACCAACCGCGCTTTCGCCTTCCTGCTCGCGCAGGGTGTGAATGTGGCTCACAAGCATGACCCCGTTACGTGTCGCGATTCCCAGCAGCGCGATGAACCCGATCATGGTGGCGATGGACAGGATCCCGCCGGCAACAAACAGACCGGCGACGCCACCAATCAGCGCCAGCGGCAGATTGATCATCACAAGTACCGCATCACGCACCGAATTGAAGGCGACGTACAGCAACAGGAAGATGCCGGCCAGAACGGCCAGGGCCAGCCAGAACAGGGCCGTTGAGGCCTCCTGGGCGGCCTCGAACTGCCCCCCGTATTCGACGCGATAACCTTTGGGCAGCGTGACCTCGTCCGACACCCGCTGCTGGGCGTCACGGACAACGCCTACAAGGTCCGGGTCATCGACGTTCGCGCTCACGATCATCTTGCGCTCCACATCTTCGCGCATGATGGTGTTGGGCCCGCGCGTCTCGCGAATGTCCGCCAGGGCATGGAGCGGAACCCTCGCCCCGTCCGGCGTCGCAACCGAAAGCTCACCAATGGCCTTGCTGTCGCGCTTGGCATCGGGTGGCAACCGCACGACCAGATCAAAGGCCGTCTCGCCTTCCATCACCCGGGAAACGGTCTCTCCGGTGAACGCCGTGCGCATAGCCTCAGCCACCTGCTCAACACGCAGCCCGTGGCGGGCAATGGCATCGCGCTTGAAGTCGACGCTCAGGAACGGAATCTGCGCGCGGGGCTGACGTGTCAGATCCACGATACCAAGCACACTTTCCATCGCACCCTCAACGTCCTTCGACAGCCGCCGCAGTTGATCCAGCTCGGGACCAAACAACTTAACGGCAAGGTTCGCCCGGGTTCCCGAAAGCATATGATCAATGCGGTGTGACAACGGCTGACCGATGACGATGTTGGTTCCGGGCACGGCAGACAGCTCCTCACGCAGCTCCTTGAGCAGCGCCGATTTGGAACGATCCCCCATATCCAGGGACACGTCGATCTCGCTGGCATAAACCGCCTGGGCATGGGGATCCTGCTCTGCGCGCCCAGTCCGGCGTGCCGTGGAGGTGACTTCGGGATGCGAAAGCAGGATGTCCTCAACCATGCCTCCCAGCCGGTCGGATTCCTCCAGGGCGGTGCCGGGCTTCGTGACCGCGCTCACCGTCAGCGAGCCTTCGTTGAATTCGGGCAGAAAGGACTGGCCCGCCAGACTCAGCGCCAGCGAGGCCCCCGCCAGCCCCAGAACGGCCACGCCGGCAACCAGCTTCCAGCGGTGGAGGGTCGCGTCCAGGATCGGCGCGAAGACCTCCTTGGTCCGCTCCACCAGGCGTGGTTCCTTCGCCTCGCGGACCGTGCGCGAGTTCGGAAGGATGAGGCTCGCCAGCGCCGGCGTCACCGTGATCGCTACCAGAAGGCTGGCGCCCAGCGCCACGATGTAGGCAAAGCCCAGAGGCCCCATAAGCCTGCCCTCGATGCCGGGCAGGAAGAACAGGGGTGTGAACACCAGCATAATAATGAAGGTGGCGAAGACGATGGACCCCTGGATCTCCACGGTCGCCGGCCCGACAATCTTCTCCGGTGGTAGGCGCTCGTGTTCCGGAAGGGCCGCATTGCCCCGAAGCCTTCGAACGATGTTCTCCACGACGATGATGGCGTCGTCCACCACGACGCCGATGGCGATGGCGAGCCCGCCCAGGGTCATGGTGTTGAGCGTTCCGCCGAGCGCCCGCAGCGCCAGTACAGCCGCGATCAATGACAGGGGGATGGCCAGAAGGCTGAGTGCGCTGGCGCGCAGGCTCACCAGGAAGAGCATAACGATGGCAACCACCAGGATGCCCCCGTCACGCAGCGCTTCCAGAAGGTTGTCCACGGCGGTGTCGATGAAGTCCGCCTGGCGGAAAAGATCCGTCCTGAGCGTGACGCCGTCCGGCAACTCTTCACGCAGACTGTCAATTTCCCGGTCAAGACGCTGGGTCAACGCGAGGGTATTTTCGCCGGGTTGTTTCTTGACGCCCAGAATCGCAGCGTCTTCCCCGTTGCGTGAACCGGTGCCCCGAACTGGCGCCGGTCCCACGCTCACCTCGGCCACATCACGGACCTTGATCGGCTGCCCGTCCCGCTTCTGGATGACGGTATTGCCGATCTCCTCAACGCCGCTCACACGCCCACTACCATGGATGAGCAGCTCACGCCCGTTATCCACGTAGAACCCGGCCGAGACGTTCCTGTTGGTCGAGCGAACCGCATCGGCCACCTCATTGACCGCAATATCGTGAGCCGCCAATCGCTCGGGCTGGACCCTGACTTCATACTGCTTGATATCGCCACCGATGGTGATGATCTCAGCCACGCCGGGCACCGCCTGAAGCCGCCGCCGGACCTGCGAGTCGGCGGCCGTGCGCAGGGTCATGGGGTCGGCATCTCCGGTCACCGCCAGGAACATCACCTCGCCCATCACCGAGGTCACCGGAGCCAGCGTCGGCTCCCCCGCGCCCGGCGGCAGATCATCGCGCACCGACTGCAGTTTCTCCGAAACCACCTGTCGCGCCCGATAGATATCGGCCCCCCAGTCGAACTCCACGGTCACCACGGAAATCCCGACACCAGTCGAGGAACGCAGACGGCGTACGCCGTTCGAGCCGTTCAGGGCGGTCTCCACCGGATAGGTGACCAGGCGCTCCACCTCCTCGGGCGCCATGTTATGCGCCTCGGTGACGACGGTGACCGAGGGCGAGGTCAACTCCGGAAACACGTCCACCGGGCTGCGCATGGACTCGTAAACGCCCCATCCGAACAGAATGGCGGCGCCCACGATCACGAACAGGCGGAAGCGGAGCGACCATTGGATGGTTTGAGCAATCATTGATTTTCCTTTTTGGTCCCGGGGTCAGTGGGTATGCCCATGCCCCGCATCGCCGCCGCCACTGGCCGCGAGCCGGACGAGGTAGCTGCCGTCGACGACCACCCGGTCACCGTCTTCAAGCCCCCGGCGAACCGCCACGTAGTCACCGGCGCGGATGCCGAGGTTGACCACACGGCGCTCGAAGGTTTCGCCGCCGTTGGCGAGGTACACCACGGTCTCGCCGGATTCACGCTGAACAGCGGAAACCGGCACCGCCAGGGCACGCTTGCTGTCACCGTTCCACACACGAACTTTGGCAGCGGTTCCTACCCGGTGATTAGCCTCGTTCGACAGCTCAAAGATGACGGACCGGGTCCGGCTCGACGCATCAATCAGCTCGCCCGCTGATACAAGACGGGCACCGTTGTCCGGGTCTACCGTGAAGCGCTGATCACTGCCCGCCGGCGTGTACCAGGCTCCGGCGGGCTGCTCCAGCGCCTCCGACTCGGAAACGCGCGCCTCAAGGCGCAGCCGCTGGCGGTCAACGACCCGCAGCATGGGTTCACCCTCGTCCAGGTAGCTGCCGGGACCCGTCATCACCTCGGCCACGGTCCCGGCAGTCCCGGCCATGACCGGGACCATTGCTGCCGCCTCAACGGGTTCATCGCCCTGCTGATAGGCCTCAAGTCGCTGTCGCGCGGCTTTCAACCCTGCCTCGGCAACCCGCGCTTCAACCCGCGCCTCAATCACGCGCCGCTGCGGAATCGCCTCCTTCTCAAAGAGCCCCTCCAGGCGACGCCGTTCGCGCCGGGCAAGGCGCACCTGTCCTTCAGCTTCCTCAACGGCCAGTCGCAGGCTGCCCACATCGGTGCCCACACCGAGCCGGGGAACCAGTCGCGCAACGACCGTATCGGCCTCAACCCGCTGACCAGGCTCCGGCCAGCCATCCTCGGGTGGCTGAACCCGGCCCGGAACAGGCGCATGGACCCGGCGGTCCCGGCCGGGCAGGGCCCTGAGGTACCCCGTTGCGGGAACGGACTCGCGCAGCCGGCGTTCACCCACGGTCGTGGTATGGAATGGCACCCGCCACTGTTGTTCCTTGGTGAACTGGATTTCGCCCTCCGGCGAGTCGCCCAGTTGCTCCGGCACCGACTCAGGGTCCGCGTAGACACGGACGTCCGGAATAATGTGCTCACTGCTGCGCTCATCGTTCTTCCAGGCAATCTTCAGGTCGAAGGTGCCCGCGTCCCGGGGCTCGATGGTGGGTGTATAGAGCCCATCACGGGTGGGCCGGGAAACACGGAACCCGGCAACAACCTCACCGTTCTTTTCCAGCGTTACGGTGAGTTCGCCCTCCGTGACCGGATCATATTGCTCAAGGCGGCTCAGGTGGACCGCAAAGCGCGATCCCTCCCCTGCGACCAGAGCCGGATACTCGAGAAACAATTCGGTATCGTCGTTATAGCGGGTGACCACCGCCGAGGGCCTGCCCTCGGAGTCCGGCTCATGGGCCTCTTCCCCGTGACCGGCGTCGCCATGGTCGTGGCCATGGTCATCGGAATGATCCCCACACCCGGCCAGAACCATGACCGCAACACACACGGCCAGGACACTGAACGCGGAGCGCCAGTCAGTGATCATGGCCGTGCTCCCCGTCATGGCCGTTCCCGTCACCGTGGCTATGGTCTTCGTCTTTGTCTTCCGCGCCTTCATGGGCCTCATCGTGCTTGCTGTCATCGCCATCAGAGCCCTGATGATGCTCGTCCTTTTGCTCCGCCTTGCTCTTGTCGGAGTCCTCATCACCGTAGAATGCCTCGGTCTCCGGTTCATCAGAATCATGGGAGTGGTCATGCTCCCCGTCGTGGTCGTGGCCGGTACCGGCAACAGCCAGGCCTGCGCAAAGGCAGAAGAGGAACAGGGTGGATCGGATGATGGCTCTCATCGTGGTTCTCCTTTATGGACTGAATAATCAAAGGGTTCTGGGTTCAGGGGGATGGCGTGCGTTCAACGCTCCCAGCCCCCGCTGGACTGATGGAGCTCAATGGCAGCAACACGGGCTTCGTGCGCCATCTCAAGCGCCCGCAGGCGCGCATCGAGGTGACCGCTGTAGGCATCGAGCAATTCCAGGATGCCGATCTCACCAGCGCTGTAACTGGATTCGGCGAACTCGGTCAGTTCCCGGGATCGCGCCAGGGCCTCACTCCGAAAGGTCTCGATGCTCTGGATGAGGGACCGGGTCTTGCGCCAGAGTCCGCGCACCCTGGCGCGGGCCTCCTGCAACTGCCGCAGGCGGCGGGCCTCCGCCTCGTTACCCCGCGCCGCGGCCTCAGCAGCCTCCGCCTGTCCCTGGTTGAATACAGGAAGAGGGAGGCTGACGCTGAGCAGCAGCCCCCCGCCGTCAGCACCAGGCTGTTCGACACGGTTCAATCCAACGCCAACCGTCGGATCGGGAACCCAGGCGCGGCTTGCAGCCCGCTGAGCCAACTCGGATGACTCTGCGCTGGCCTCAAGCCGCTTCAGGTCAGGACGCTGGTCGAGCCGATCCATATAGGTCTGGAGAGGCGCCGATACGTCGGGCTGGAGTTCACCCGCCAGACGTTGGCCGCTGTGCTCTTCATTGGTACCCAGCAAGACATGAAGCGATTCGCGCCTGTATTGCAACGCGGCGTTCGCTTGATCCAGCCGGGCCCTGAGCCCCGCCCGTTCACGTTCGACCCGGCTCTGGTCGTAGCCGGAAATATCGTCCGCCTGACGGCGTTCTTTCACCATGGCGACAACCTCTTCCATACGCTCGAGCGCGTCACGCAGGGCCTTGACGCGCCGCTGTTCCAGCAGTGTCGCGTAGAACCGGCTGCGCACCAGACCGCGATGCCCCAGGCGGCGCCAGTCATTGCCGTAACGAATGCCGGCGGCCTCGACCTGGGCGGCGCGCGCTTCAAGCCCCTTCTGACCGGAAAAATCAAATTGTTGAGAGAGCGAATAGATCCGTTCCGTGGTCGTGGCGCCCCCGGCATCAACGCTTTCCTGACTGACCTCAAACGTTGGGTTGGCCCAGCGGCCGGCCTGCTCCTTCCGTGCCTCGGCGCCTTCCACGCGGGCCGCCAGCTCGCGGCTCAGGGGTTGATAACTGGCCGCTTTCTCCAGGGCCTGGTCCAGCGTCAGGCGGGGCTCCGCTAGCCCGGACTGGGTCACGGCAAAACCGGCCAGCAGGACGATCCACCCGCCCAAAAACCGAGCCGTAATCGGTTTTTTCAGCCGTAGTTGTGTTGGATTGCGCTTGTGCATCGATTTATCCCAGGAAAGAACTCAGAAAGGATTCCAGTGCATGGTGAGCCGCCGGTGAGGCCATCACGGCAACCAACAGCAGGACGAGGACACCGGAAAGCAGCACGCCACGGGGGCGAAACGCAGGCGAAACGGAAACCAGTGCTTCCACCCGCTCGTCGATCAGGCCCCCCGTAAATGCCAGATCGCCAACCCGGTATGGGTTGGCACGGGCCACCGCAAGAATGGTTTCCGCAACCATCAGTCGATCACCCACCACGATGGCGGCACGCTCGTCCGCTGTCTGCTCTGTGGCCAACAGGAACTCTTGCAACAACACGCGGCGCACCGCCGGCAGATGCAGCAGTGCGCCGAACCGGGCCAGCAGAAGCAGCAGGGGATCGCGGCGCGCGCAGTGGGCCGACTCATGCGCTTCGACCACGCGCCTCTGGGAAGCGCTCAACAGATTAACCAGGCCGTTCGAAAGCACCATGCGTGGATGAAGGAGCCCCAGAACGCCGGCAAAAGGGCGTTCCGTGGGCAGCATCAGGGCTCCCTCACCACCACTGCCGCCACGCGCCATTCGCACCAGCGACTGATAGGAGCGGTACTCGCGCGAGAGTGTCAGAACATTGCGCGCCAGCAGCATCGCCAGGCCGCCGCCAATGAGACCCAGCCAGAGTGAAGCCCAGGGCAGTTCCAGCTCCGTGCCCGGGTGCAGCACGCAATGGTGATGACTCGCCCCGGCACCGGCCGGGCAGTGGCCGTCATAGAGGCCAAACAGGGAGGCAATCGAGGGTCCGGCTACCACGGCGGCGAGCAGGACACCGCCCAGCAGTGGCAGCCAACAGGCGGCCAGCAGGACAGCCGCGCGCCGTGGCGGGGGCAGCCGACGGATGACCGGCATCAGGGCCTTGCCCAGCAGCGGCGCCAACAGCGCGGTGGCCACCGCCCCGACCAGCACAACCTTGAGAAACACCAGCATCAATGACGCCATGGTCTACTCCAGGTCCCGACCGGTTGAGTCAGCCCGGCGCTTGCGCTCAATCAGCGCCTGCAGGCGGTCCAGACCCCGCTCATCCCGCTCGGCGGCAAAGTCGACGAAAGCGCTCAGCAGGGATTCCTCCGGCAGATTCTCAGCCAACGGGTGGGTGACCTGATCAATCAATCGGGCCAGGAAGGCTTCGCGGCTCATCGCCGGGCGGTAAACGTAGGCGTGACGCTCTTTGGTTCGGGTCAGGAGTGACTTGCGGTACAGACGTTCCAGTGTCGACTGGACGGTATTATGGGTGATACCCCGCTGAACACCGAGCCGGCCATGCACCCCCTTGGCGTGGTCAGCCCCCCGGTCCCAGAGATCCTCAAGCACTGCATGTTCCAACTCACCAAGCTGGATGGTTCCCTGACTCATGACCCACCCCAAAAACCGATTGGTGATCGGTTTTACAGCCCTGGCAGCTGAACGTCAAGCACGGACCCCGGCTTCCGGCTCATAGACCACCACGTTGTCGTGCCCTTCCGCCTTCAGATGGTCGGCGTGGAGGGCGCTCATGGTGCCGTGGTCGCAGAACAGCAGATAGCGCCTGTCGTCGGGCAGTTCCGAAAACCGGCTGTTGAGCTCGTAGAACGGGATCCGGATGATCTCGTTGTTGGTGAGGTCCAGCGGTTTGTTCTCTTCCTGGTCCGGATGGCGGATGTCGATGACCACATCGCCCACGTCCGGCGTACTCACCCGGGCCACCTGGTCGATGCCCACCTCGGACTGGAAGATCTCGTCCACCGCCATCACGGTACGATTGGCCACTGCCTCGTCCAGGACCGCATCGTCAAAGAAGGACTCGTCGCGCTCCACCCGCTTGCGTTGCGCCTTGGTCGTCGGCCGGTCGGAAATCACACCGCAGTACTCCGGCATGTTCGCCGCCATATCGTAGGCATCGATTTCGGCGGCGATCTTGATGATCTCTTCCTTGTTCATGAACACCAGCGGACGCATCACCAACAGGTCGGTGGCCTTGTCGATCAGGCTCAGGTTGATCGGCGTCTGGCTGGAAACCTGGGAGATGCTTTCCCCGGTCACCAGCCCGGTAATGCCCATGTCCTCGGAGATCTGCTCGGCCGCCCGCAGCATCATCCGCTTGAGCACCACCCCCCGGTAGGAGTGATCAATCCGGCGCATCAGCTCGCCCACCACGCCCTCGAAGGGCACCGAGATCATGTAGACCCGGTGGGACGCCTGGTAGTTGGCCCAGAGGTGGCGGACCATCTGGCGCACGCCGGCCTCGTGGGCGGTGCCGCCCAGGTTGAAGAACAGGAAGTGGGTCTGCAGGCCACGGCGGATGGCCAGGTAGGACGCCACGGCGGAATCGAAGCCGCCGGAGATCAGTGACAACACCGGCTCCTGGGTGCCCAGGGGAAAACCACCCTGGCCGGGATAACGACGGCGCACCACCACCATATTCCCGCGCTTCACCTCCAGGTTGACCGGCACCTCGGGGTGTTTCAGGTTGACCCCTTTGGCGCCGGTGGTCTGGAGCAGGTCCGCGCCCAGATAGCGTTCCAGTTCGTTGGAGCTGAAATCGTGGGTGCCCCGGCGCTTGACCCGCACCGCGAAGGTCTTCCCCTCCAGGCGCTCGCGGTACACCTCGCGCACACGCTCGGCCGCGTCCTCGAAGCTCTGCCAGGGCAGCTCATCCACCAGCAGCACGAACTGGGTGCCCGGCACCCGCTGCAGGGCGTGGATCACCTTCTCCGCCAGGTCCGCATCCGGCCCATTGTCTTTCTCGCGCTGCTGCTCCGCCACCGGGTCGCCATCCGGCACGAAGACATCAATGCGGTCCCAGCCCGGGCGCACGGTTATGCCCTCGTCCAGCTGCCGCATGATGCGACGGACATTGCGCCGCATCTGCCGCAACTGCTTGCGGCGCACGGGATCGGACTTGACCGCCATTTCCGGCGAGATCTTGATGAGGTAATGGACCATGGGCAACACTGCGCTCGTAGTCGTTAATGGTGCTCTATAATCAATGAGGGCGCGATTCTAACGGCAAAATGGCATCATTGCATGACTTCCACCATTGTATCGCTGATGCAGTAACCAAAGGCAAAAACATTATGTCCCGACAGGGCGTTCATGCACGGGTTTCGCCGGAAGGCAGCCTCGAGATCCTCTCCAGCAAGGAGGTCAACCAGCTCAAGGACGATGGCGAGGGTGGTCTCTACCGCCTCTTCCGCCAGTGTGCGCTGGCGGTACTCAACAGTGGCTCCGTAACCGACGACAGCAAGGCGATCCTTGAGACCTACCACGACTTCGACCTGGCACTGCTTCAACAGCCAAGAGGCATCAAGATCGAGCTGCACAACGCCCCGCCCGAGGCCTTCGTTGATGGCACCATGATCCGCGGCATCCGCGAGCACCTGTTCTCGGTACTGCGCGACATTGTCTACGCCAACTCCATACTGGCCACCTCCAACTGGTACAGCCCGGAGCGCTCCGAGGACGTGACCAACCTGGTCTTCCAGGTCCTGCGCAACGCGGACATCCTGCGGCCCCAGAGCCCGCCGGACATCGTGGTCTGTTGGGGCGGCCACTCCATCAGCCGCGAGGAGTACGACTACACCAAAGACGTGGGCCACGAGCTCGGCCTGCGCGGGCTCAACATCTGCACCGGCTGCGGCCCGGGCGCCATGAAGGGCCCCATGAAAGGCGCAACCATCGCCCACGCCAAGCAGCGCATCGACAACGGCCGCTACATGGGCATCACCGAGCCCGGCATCATCGCCGCCGAGGCCCCGAACCCGATCGTGAACGAACTGGTGATCATGCCGGACATCGAGAAGCGCCTGGAAGCTTTCCTTCGCGCCGGCCATGGCATTGTGGTCTTCCCGGGCGGCGTGGGCACCGCCGAGGAAATCCTCTACCTGCTCGGCGTGCTGCTGCACCCGGAGAACCGCGACCTGCCCTTCCCCCTGATCTTCAGTGGCTCGAAGGAGAACGCGGACTACTTCGAAATGATCGACCACTTCATACGCAACACCCTGGGCGACGAGGCGGCCAGCCGCTACCGCATCATCATTGATGACCCCACGGAAGTGGCCCGCGTCATGAACGAAGGCATGGAGAATGTGCGCCGTTACCGCCAGGAAAGCCGCGATGCGTTCTACTTCAACTGGATGCTGACGGTGGACCCGGTCTTCCAGACGCCCTTCGAGCCCACCCACGAGAGCATGCGTGCGCTGGAGCTGAGCCGTAACCAGGAGCCCCACCAGCTCGCCGCCAACCTGCGCTGTGCCTTCAGTGGCATCGTTGCGGGTAACGTCAAGGCCGAAGGCATCCGCCAGGTGGACGCACACGGTCCCTTCGAGATCGTAGGCGACCCGGACTTTCTGGAGCCCCTGGAGACACTGCTCAACGCATTCGTGGACCAGAACCGGATGAAACTCCCGGGGCAGGCTTACCGGCCCTGTTACCGGATTATTGAGGGCGGCTGATTTGTGGTTCAGGCCTTTTCCGGTACGATAACCACACCCCAAGTCAGGCCAACGCTGTAAGGAGTGCGCGCAATGGGCGCCGAGACCCCACAAGACAACCAGAGCGACGCGGTACTGTTCGAAACACGCCCCTGCCGTGAGCGCGCCATGGGCATCATCACCCTGAACAACCCGCGCAAGTTCAACATCCTGACCCTGCCCATGGTCCGGGCCATCCAGAAACAGCTGGAGGACTGGGCCGAGGACGACAACATTGCACTGATCGTGCTCTGTGGCGCCGGGGAGAAAGCCTTCTGCGCGGGGGGCGACGTCCGAACCATTCACGACGTTGTGAAGGAGACCAAGGGCCGCCCCGAGAATGAGGGGGAACAGTTCTTCGCGGCCGAGTACCGCATGGACTACACCCTGGCAACCCACCCCAAGCCCATTGTCTGCTGGGGTCAGGGCATCGTCATGGGCGGTGGGCTGGGGATGATGAACGCCTCGCGCTACCGCCTGGTTACCCCGGACCTGAAGATGGGTATGCCGGAAGTGCGCATCGGTTTCTTCCCGGATGTGGGCGCCAGCCGCTTCCTCAATCGCCTGCCGGGCAGCATTGGCATGTTCATGGGCCTGACCGGAGCCACGCTCAATATCGCGGACGCGCTTCGGGTGGGGCTGGCGGATTTCGGGGTTCCCAACGACGCCTTCCCGGAAATGTTGGATCGCCTGAGCGAGCAGGACTGGGCACACTCGGAAGCCACAAACGACCGCTATCTGCAGGAAATCCTGCATGACTTCGCGGGCCAGTATCCGCTCGACCTGTCGCACTCCGAGCTGGAGCACCACGAACAGTTCATCAGCCGCGTCTGCCGGGGCTCGGATGTAGTGGCCGTAGTCAATGAGATCCTGGAGGCCGAGGCGGAGACCGATTGGTTCCGACAGGCCCAGGATAATCTTCGCAGCGGTTGCCCGGCATCAGCACACCTGGTCTTTGAACTGCTCCACCGGGGACTGCAGCAGGACCTGCGCGATATATTCCTGATGGAGCTGACCGTGGCGGTTAACTGCACCCGCCACCGGGATTTCCTGGAGGGCGTGCGTGCCCGCCTGGTGGACAAGGACAACCAGCCACGCTGGATTCACAAGGATGTGGCGAGTGTTCCGAAGGCCTGGGTGAAATCGCATTTCACCTCGCCCTGGCCGGACGGGGAACATCCGCTTAGGGATCTGTAACCGGCGGGTGTCAATCCCTGGCGTTGCGCAGCATCATCACCAGGTCCTGGTTGCCATTGGCGCTGGCAATGTCCAGTGCCGTTCGGCCATTCGGGCTCTCGTAGCCCACATTGGCATCCGCATCCACGATGACGCCGGCGAGCAGAAGGTCGTTGCGCGCCACGACCCGCATCAGCAGTGACTCCCCGGCCTCGTTGACAACGTTCACATCGGCGCCGGCTCTGAGCAACCGCTTGGTGACCACCAGCTGGCTGTTGAGCACCGCGTAACTCAGCGCGGTATCTCCGTTATCATTCCTGGCCTCAATGTCCGCCCCGGCGGTGAGCAACATATCCACAATGCGCTCATACCCGACACTGGCGGCTGCCATCAGGGGTGTTGTGCCATCCGGCCGGCCCCGGTCCGGGTCAGCGCCCTGGCGCAGCAGGGTCCAGACCACCGCATCGTGCTCATTCGCAGCCGCCAGGAAGAGCGGCGTTCCATCAGGGCTCATGGCGTTGATCTGGGCACCAGCGTCCAGCCGCGACTCGACCCAGTCAACGTTGCCCTTGGCGGCGGCATCCATGAGGGTTGTCCGTTCGCTGGTTTCGATCCGGCTGCGATCCACCTCGGGAGTGCTGCCGCAGGCCGACAGGCCAAGAATGCCGGCAAGCAGCAGGGTTTTCAGACCAAACCGTTCAATCGCGTTCATGAGGAGGCGCTCTCAGTCTTGAATGTTTGGCGTATTGTTGGTGGATCACATGCAAAATGAAACCGAAGCGGTCACAAACCCGGGCTGAGGGTCTCGGGCAGACACTGAAGGGCCAGTTCGCGCAGCCGCTTCAGGCCCTGGCGGCGCCCGTCGATCAGCGCCTCCCGGCGCAGGGTTTCCCACCCGGCCCCGTCGATGACCGCGCGCTGCCAGAGTTGTCGGTCCGCTTGCGGCCAACGGAGCCCGGCGTCTTGCGTCAGTGCATCGAGGCGGTTCAGGGGCAGGCGGGTCGGTTCCAGCTCGCGAAAGCCGTGAACAAAAGCGTAGAGTTCCCGCCGGTCCGCGTCCGTCAGGGCTGATCCTTCCGGGTCATGCGGTTCGGGCAGCAGTGTCTGCAACCGGCTTAGCAGTTCGGGCTCCAGGCGCTGAAAACTCGATTGCAGCCAGGGCCAGTGCTGGGCAAAGCGTTGGCGCTGAGCCTCGCAGAGAGTCTCACCCTTAGTCGTCAGGGGTTTTCCGAGCATGGCCGCGTGGCTCCCGCTGGCGGCGTCGCGCCGGGTTCCCAGCCGCAGCAGGCGGAAGCCGGCCGCCGTCCAGAAATCCAACAGGTCCGGGGTGGCGCCGAAGCTCACTCCGAGAAGATCCGCCCCCCCTTCCAGAACGGCCCTTTCCACCCGCGCCAGCAGCTCCAGCCCAATACCGCGGCGCCGCCACGCGGCGTGCACGGCAATACGGGTCACCCGTGAATAGCGCAGCCGGGCCGCCTCCGGATCACCCCCCTGGAAGGCCAGGGACTGCGCCATCAGGTGCCCCCGGGGGCGCCGCTGCCCCAGCCAGACCGCCCGCGCAAGGGCTTCCTCCAGTCCCCCCTCGTGGAGCACCCAGGCGACACCCACAGGCCGGCCGTCAACCAGGGCGGCATGCAGTTCCGTGTCCGGGTCGTCCAGGAGCTGGCGAAGGTCATCCGGGGAGGTCTGGTAATGGGCACTGACCAACAACCCCATCAGATCCGACAGGAGCCCCTCATCCGCGAGCAGCTGATCCTGGGATACAGGTTCGTAAACGGGGCGTTGCTCACTGGCATTGGACTCCGGAAGGTCCGCGTCCAGACAGAGAAGACGGTTCATCAGCGCCTCCAGCGGATCATCCGGGGCCCAACGGATCGGTGTGGTGAGTTCAATCTGCTGCCAGCCCGGATGGTCGCGGTCCAGGATGGCGCGAAAGCGCAGGTCAAACCCCCGCCCAGTGCCCTCGTAACCGTGCACCGTGGTAGCCAGTGCCATGCGGGGCCAATGCGCCACCAGGGCGCTGAGCATAGGCACCGGCAGTGTGGCCGCCTCGTCCACCAGCAACAGGTCCAGCTCTGGTGGATTGCGCAGCAATTCATCCGGCGCCCCGAAATGGACCCCGTCCCGAGACTCCGGCGCGATGAAATCCCAGAAGCTGCCCAGAGCCGAGGGCCGCGCCGCCGTGATGCCCACCCTGCAACCCGACTCCCTGACCAACCGGCTTGCCGCCATCCCAAGCGCGGCAGACTTGCCCCGGCCCCGGTCCGCCCTGAGTACGCGCGGTGCCGGCACTGTTTCGCGCGCCAGCGCGAGTATGGCATCCACGGCGCTCTGTTGGTCCGACGTTGGGCCGGCAGGTCGCTCCACCGTTTTGGTCGGCGTTAACGGTGGCGAGAGGTACTGTGCCTCGGGCGTAATAAGCCCATGAGGCGGCTGAACCGCCTCTGTTTCCAGGATTCGGGCCAGGCGGGCGAGGAATCGGTAAGGCGGCTGATGATGCCGAAGCCGGTCATAGTCCGGATCCGGTCCCTGGGCCCATTCGTCCAGCGGCGGCACCACCCAGACCAGCAGGCCTCCGCCGACCAGGGCACCGCTGACTGCGCCCAATCCGGAGGGATGGGTACCCGAATGACTGTCCCAGACAATCAGTTCCAGATCCCGCCCCAGCCACTGCCGTGCCTCGGAACCGCTGCACTGGAAAAGGCCGAGAGCCTGGGTTTCGTCGCCAACCCAGAGGCCCTCGCCACCGATCGCGCCCGCCACGGCCGCAGCCTGCTCCCGTCCCCAGTCGCGCGGCCCGGCAATTACCAGCACCGCCCGGTGCCGGCTGCGGGCCAGGGAAGATCGAGCCCGTGTCACCCAGTCGGACAGCACCGCCTCCATGGTCAGTTCAGGTCTACCGCGTAGGGCTTCAGTTCTGCCAAACCCGCGTATTCCAGCATGGATTCATGGGTGGCCTGCAGCACGACCCGGGGCGCGCAGCCGGCGTCATGGGCCTCTTTCCAGCGGGCGGCACAGAGGCACCAGCGGTCACCGGGTTTCAGCCCTTCGAAGCCGAACTCGGGCCTTGGGGTAGACAGGTCATTGCCCCGGGCGTTGGAGAACTCCAGGAAGGCCTCGGTCACTTCACTGCAGACCGCGTGCACGCCCATGTCGTCTCTGCCCACGTGGCAGCACCCGTCCCGGTAGAAGCCGGTCATGGGGTCATATCCGCAGGCTTTGAGGGACTCGCCCAGTACATTGCGCTGCACACTCTGCGTCTCACTCATTCCATTACCCTCTTGGTTGTCTGTGCCGTTACAATAGGCGCGCGCTGCGGGAGCCGAACCGATCATGATGTCACTGACCGACGAACAGAAAGCCATTGTCACCCTGGGCTACCAGCACTGCGTGATCACGGCCGTGGCCGGCAGCGGCAAGACCACCACCCTGGCCTGGCGCATCCGCCACCTGCTCGAGCAGGGCCACGACCCCGAGCGCATGCTCATCCTGATGTTCAACCGCAGCGCCCGCGCCGATTTCCAGCGCAAGCTCCAGGAACTCTGCCAGGGAACCCGGTTACGGCTCCCGGAAATACGAACCTATCATGCCATGGGGCTGCGGCTGTATCGGCGTTTTATCAAGGAAGGCTATCTGCCCGCCTTCCAGGGGGAAGTGCTGACCGAACAGGAGGTCAACTTCCAGGCCTGGCTGCTGACCCAGCAACTGGCACCCGAGGACCTCCAGGACGAAGTCCGGCGCAACAAGAAGGAATTCGTGGAGACGGCCACCGCCTTCATAGACCGGGTAAAAACCACCCTGAAGCCTCCCGAGACCGTCTTCGAAGCCCTCGGCTTCGAGAATCGCCACCGTTACCTGCTGGACGTCTTCCATGCCTTCGAGCAGTGGCGCCGGGACCACCGCCGCATCACCTTCGCGGACATGCTCCACGAACCCGTCGTTGCCATCCACAACAACCCGCCGCTGCAGCAACTGGTGGGCAACAAGATGGACCTGATCCTGGTGGACGAGTACCAGGACACCAACGAGATCCAGCACCTGCTGCTCAAGTACGTCGCCGGCGAGCGCGCCCGCGTCACGGTGGTGGGCGACCCGGACCAGACCATCTACGAATTCCGGGGCGCGCGGCCGGATTTCATCCTGTCCCGCTTCCGCGAGGAATTCCCGGAGCCGGTGTCCCTGAACCTCTCCTACACCTTCCGCTACGGGCACCGGGTGGCTCTGCTGGCCAACCACCTGATTGCCCACAACCAGGACCGCAAGGACGTGCTCTGCCATTCCCATCCGGACACGCCGGACACGGACGTACACCTGACGGCGGTGCGCGAGGACGCGGACTACATCATCCGAATGGCCCAGGAACGCATGGAAGCCGGGGAGCCACTCAATGACGTGGCGGTGCTGGTGCGTGTCTGGAGCCAGAGCGTGCCTATCGAACTCAAGCTGCTGGCGCGCCAGATCCCCTACCGGATCGACGCCCACAAGGGCGCGCTCTTCACCCGCGAGATGGACAGCCTGATGCACCTGCTGGCCCTGGCCGCCGGCGAGCACCGCCAGCCGGGGAACGAAACCGCCTTCCGGGAACGGCGCCAGCTCTTCCAGCAACTGATGCGCTTTCCCCATTGCGGGCTGAAGGAACCGGAACTCAATGCCATGACGGACTGGCTGGCCGGGTTCAGCTGCGACTGGGGCAAGGTGCTCCAGTCCATGGACACCAGCAACCTCAAGCCCCTGCCCGCCCGCAAGCTCCGCAAGTTGGGCGAGGCCCTGGAGGCGGCGGAGAGCAGCCAAATGCCGGCCCACAGAATCATCGAGGACTACGCCAATACCACGGAGCTGTTCGAGGGCATCCGCAGCCTGGCGCTGACCCATGAAACGGCGGATGAGCGCATCGGCACCGTAACCGGTTTCCAGCGCTACCTGAGCACCCTGGACCTGGACGCCGCGACGGCCCTCAAGCATCTTCGGGAACTCAAGGCACGGGCGGGCTCCGGCGAACAGAACGGGGTGCACCTGTCCACCATCCACCGCACCAAGGGGCTGGAGTGGCCGGTAGTCATCATCCCCGGGCTGCAGGAGAAGGTCTTCCCCTACACCGCCCGGGGCGACGAGAACCTCGCCTCACTGCTGGAAAGCGAGCGGCGCCTGCTCTACGTGGGCATGACGCGCGCTATCAACAGTCTGCACCTTCTGACCTGCAGTGACACGGAAGGCGATGACCGACTGCCGAGCCGCTTCGTGGCCGAGTTCCACTTCGGGCTCAGCAACGAGCTTGGCGGCACCCTGCATGGGCGCGACTCAGGGGGAAGGATCACGCTTTCAGAGCCGGCCTCAACCATCGCCCACCGCTACGCCAAGCTCCATGACACCGACCTGGACTGCCCTGCGCCGCCGGAACCCGACGCCAATAACGCATCGCCAGTATGGCACGCGCGTGAAGTGGAGCATGTGCTCTTTGGAGCGGGTAGCATCCTGCGCGAGGACGACACCTCCTTTGAGGTGCGTTTCCACTCAGGACGGGTCCTGAACTTCAGCAAGAAGAGCGCCCACCTGTATTTCAGCGCGCTCTCACACTGACGCCGGTTTCAGCCGAACAGCCAGCTGCCCGGGTCCGGGTGAGCCCGACCCTCGTTCAGGGCAACCATGCCCTTCACGCAACGGATGATGAACCAGACCACGGCCCAGATCAGGATCAGGACGCCAATTCCAATCAGTACTGTCATGCTCCCCACCACAGCGTAGAGGAGACCGATCCAGAAGGTCCGGATCTGAAAGCGATAGTGGCTTCGGAGGCGCTCGTCGGGGTCTGTCGCATTCACGTACGCGATGATCACACCAATAACAGCCGTAATGCTGAAGCTGAAAATACCGTTCAGAAAACTGGCCAGATAAAGGACATAAACAATCATTGGCCAGGTCTTGTCAGGCGGCGTCTCAATGTAGTTCATCGGCGGGCATTCCTGCGGGTGAATGGAAGGTCAGTGTAGCGGCAAGTCCGGATCACAGCGAGAGAAACGGCATCAGCGCCAGGTAGAGCACCACCCCAATAGCCACCACAGCAACCAGCAGGCGCAGTGGGCTCTGGGGGTAAGGGCCTTCCGCCTCATAGCGGGCACGCTCACGGGACTGGCGCTGCTCCTGGTAGTCCGCCAGAAGGGACAGCGCCTCATCCTCACGATCCTCGTCCTGGAGCCAGATGGCCCCGAAGGAGATCATCCAGGGACTGGGTTCGGTCTCGTAGTACGCGATATCGTGCGAGTCGAGCAGTTCCCGTACTTCCAGATGCTCGTCCTCGGGAACATTGCGCAGATTCAGCAGCAGACGCGCCATGCCAACCCCTTTCTGTTGCGGTATCATTGGCCCGCAGTATACCAGTTCACGGCCACCGGAGCTGAACCGGTGAGGGAGCAACGCGATGTCGACGCCCTTCGAATACCGCCTGCGGGTGCGTTACGCCGAGTGCGATGCCCAGGGCGTGGTATTCAATGCCCGCTACGGGGATTACGCGGACCTGGCCATGAACGAGTTTGTGCGCACCCTCTTCGGGAACTACCAGAACCTGCTGGATCAGGACCTGGACATCCAGGTGGTAAGCATGACCATCAACTGGCAGGCTCCGGCGCGCTTTGATGATGTGCTCTGTGCCCGTGTGCAGACACAGAAACTGGGCAACACGTCGTTCACCATTGGCGTGGATTTCAGCCGTTATCCGGAAGCTGAGCCTGTTGCCCACGCGGAACTGACCTATGTATTCGTCTCCCCGGACTCGTTGACCAAGAAACCGATTCCGGAGACCATGCGCCAATCCCTGGAACAGGGCGCCCCTGGCGTGGTCATCAGCCACGCGGGCGAAGACCAAACCCCTTAAGCGACGATCCGCCGAGACCTATGAGCAAACACAAACGCCGCCCCGTCCCCGTCTTCCACCACCCGATCATCGAGACGCACTGCCACCTGGATTACCTCAAGGGCGAGCCACTGGAAGATGTGGTCATGGCGGCGGAGAAGGCGAATATTGAACGTCTGATCACCATTACGGTCTCCCCGGAGAATCTCGACACCGTGCACCACCTGGCCTGCGCCCACCCGCGCGTCTACGGCACCCAGGGAATCCACCCCCATGAGGCTGATAACTGGCACGACGGTCTCGACACGAAAATCCGGGATGCGATGCGGACCAGCCCTAATCGGCTGCTGGCCATCGGCGAGATCGGACTGGATTACCATTACGACTTCAGCGAGCCGGAGACCCAGAAGGCGGTGTTCCGCAAGCAGCTTCAGATGGCCTCGGAGCTGGACATGCCGGTGGTGATCCATACCCGCGAAGCGGATGAGGACACCATCGAGATCCTGAAGGAGTTCGAGGGCACGCTGAAGCAGCGGGGTGTGGTGCACAGTTTCACGTCGGGGGAGAAGCTGGCTCGCTATGCACTGGATCAGGGTTGGTACATCGGGTTCAATGGGATCTGCACCTTCAAGAAGGCGGAGAATGTTCGCGAGATCATTGATCTGACGCCGGCGGACCGGATCCTGCTGGAGACCGACTCGCCCTTCCTGGCGCCGGTGCCCTATCGGGGCAAGGAAAACATGCCCTATTACCTACCCTTCGTGGGCGAGTTCATTGCCCAGCACAAGGGGCTCGAGGTGGAGGAGTTTCTGGCGCAGGCTTATCGGAACAGTGAGGCTTTGTTTTTTCGGAACTCTGGCTAAGGGGTAAGCCCGATAAGGAGGTTGGGGCCCTTTCTCCGGGAATCGCCACAAGTACATCCATGTAGGCTGCGCTTCCGCCATCCATGGCTCCAGAGCTTCCCGGAGAAAGGGCCCCAACCTCCTTACCGAGCTCCCAACTCCGCGTTTAGGCGACCGGCTGCACCAGAACCCAGGGAGCAACGACCAGTGCCCAGACGCTAGCTTCTTCGTCATGCCACCGCTGCGCTTCATCGGGTTTTACTTCAGTGATGATCCCATCACTGATCCACTGCTGGAACTCATCCTTGCGGTCACGGACAAGCGCAACGCCCACCTCGATCAGATCCTGCCCCTCGGCCACGCGAACGACGTTCCCCCGCGCATAGAACCGCTGCAGCTCATGCCAACCAATGCGGCCAGTCTCCTGAACAAGCTTGGCACGCAGTTCATCATCGTTTTCCGGTATTCCATCAGTTTCCAGCGACATTTGGCGAACTCCACTTAACTCAGAAGCAGGTAATCGGGGAAGCCCCTCAGGGAAGCTCTGGAGCCATGGATGGCGGAAGCGCAGCCTACATGGATGTATTCGTGGCGATTCCCTGAGGGGCTTCCCCGATTACCTGCCTGCTCATACTAAACAGGCTAGATAAACAATAAACAAAAAAACGGGCAGCCCGAAGGCCACCCGCTTTCATCAGACTACCGATTCCCGGCAGCACTTCCTCACTACTTACTCTGCGATCAGGTTCCGCAGCACGTAGTGGAGGATACCGCCGTTACGGAAGTAAGCCATCTCATTGACCGTATCGATCCGGCAGATCACCTCAGTCTCGGTGGTGCTGCCATCCGGACGTTCAACGGACATCTTCAGGCGCTTACGCGGCTCCAGATTCTCATCCAGACCCAGCAGGCTGACCTTCTCTTCGCCGGTTAGACCCAGCGTCTCGCGGTTCTCGCCTTCCTTGAACTGCAGCGGAAGGACACCCATGCCAACCAGGTTGGAACGGTGGATCCGCTCGAAGCTCTCGGCAACCACGGCTTCCACGCCCAGCAGGCGTGTACCCTTGGCCGCCCAGTCACGGGAAGAACCAGTACCGTATTCCTTACCAGCAATGACCACCAGCGGCGTACCGTCTTCCTGGTACTTCATGGCCGCATCGTACATGGGCATTACTTCGCCGGTAGGCACGTACTTGGTGAAGCCGCCTTCCACGTCATCCAGCATCTGGTTCTTGATGCGGACGTTGGCGAAGGTGCCGCGCATCATCACTTCATGGTTACCACGACGCGAGCCGTAGCTGTTGAAGTTCTTCGGATGCACGCCCTTTTCCTGCAGGTACTTACCTGCCGGGGAATCCGGCTTGATGGAGCCGGCCGGGCTGATGTGGTCCGTGGTGATGGAGTCGCCGAACAGCGCCAGCATACGGGCGCCTTCAATGTCCCTCGGCGGCTTCAGCGGCTTCTCGATGCCCTCGAAGAACGGCGGGTTCTTCACGTACGTGGACTCGTCATCCCACTGGTACGTCTTGTCCTTGCTGAACGGAATGCCCTGCCAGACTTCGTCGCCCTTGAAGACGTCCGCGTATTCCTTACGGAACATGGCGTCGTCCACCTTGGAGACTTCGTGGGCGATTTCCGCGTTGGAAGGCCAGATGTCCTTGAGGTAGACGGGGTTACCGCTCTGGTCGTTACCCAGCGGCTCGTTCTCCATGTCGATACGGGTCGTACCGGCCAGGGCGAAGGCAACGACCAGCGGCGGTGACGCCAGCCAGTTAGCCTTCACATCCGGGTGAACGCGACCTTCGAAGTTCCGGTTACCGGAGAGCACGGAGGAGACCTGAAGGCCGCCTTCGTTGATGGCATCGCCAATCTCGTCCATCAATGGGCCGGAGTTACCGATACAGGTGGTGCAGCCATAGCCGACCAGATTGAAACCGAGCCCATTAAGCTCTTCGCTGAGGCCGGCGGTATCCAGATAGTCGGTTACGACCTTGGAGCCGGGTGCCAGCGAGGACTTGACCCAGGGCTTGCGGTCCAGGCCCTTCTCGCGTGCCTTCTTGGCAACCAGGCCGGCAGCCATCAGTACGCTCGGGTTGGAGGTGTTGGTGCAGGAGGTGATCGCCGCGATCACCACGTCGCCGTGGCCCAGATCGTAGTCCTGACCCTTGACCGGAACACGCTTGCCCTTGTCCTTAACGCCGTTGTCATCAAGCAGCTTCTCGAAGGTGCTTTTCATCGCCGGCAGGTCGACGCGATCCTGGGGCCGCTTCGGGCCGGCCAGGGACGCCTTAACGTCGCCCAGGTCGAGTTCCAGGCTGTCAGTGAACTGCGGCTCCGGCTTGTTGGAGTCGCGCCACATGCCCTGCGCCTTGGTGTACTCCTCGACCAGACGGATCTGCTCTTCGGAGCGACCGGAGAGCTTCATGTAGTTCAGGGTTTCCTGGTCGACCGGGAAGAAGCCACAGGTCGCGCCGTATTCCGGCGCCATGTTGGAGATGGTCGCCCGGTCCGCCAGCGGCAGGTTGTCCAGGCCGGGTCCGTAGAATTCGACGAACTTGCCGACCACGCCCTTCTCACGCAGCATCTGGGTAACGGTCAGTACCAGGTCGGTGGCGGTCACGCCTTCCTTCATGGAACCGGTCAGACGGAAGCCAACCACTTCCGGGATCAGCATGGAGATGGGCTGACCCAGCATCACGGCTTCCGCCTCGATGCCGCCGACACCCCAGCCCAGGATACCCAGGGCGTTGATCATGGTGGTGTGGGAGTCGGTGCCGACCAGGGTGTCCGGATAGACCTGGGTCTCGCCGTCCTGTTCCTTGGTCCAGGCAACCTTGCCCAGGTACTCGAGGTTGACCTGGTGGCAGATACCGGTGCCCGGGGGTACCACGCGGAAGTTGTCAAAGGCTTCCTGGCCCCAGCGCAGGAACTCGTAACGCTCGCGGTTACGGGTCATCTCGATGTCGACGTTGGCGCGGAAGGCGTCGGAAGAGGCGTACTTGTCGACCATCACGGAGTGGTCGATCACCAGGTCCACCGGAGACAGCGGGTTGATCTTTTCGGGATCACCACCGGCTTTCTTCACCGCGTCACGCATCGCGGCCAGGTCCACTACACCGGGAACGCCGGTGAAATCCTGCATGAGAACACGCGCCGGACGATACTGGATCTCGCGGTCGGAAGAGCGCGTCTTGAGCCAGCTGGCAATGGCCTGAACGTCGTCCTTGGTGACGGTGGAACCGTCTTCGTGGCGGAGAAGATTCTCGAGCAGAACCTTCAGCGAAACCGGAAGCTGCTGCAGGTCACCGAGTGACTTGGCGGCCTCTTCCAGGCTGTAATAGCGGTACTTCTGGCCGTCAGACTCCAGGGTCTGAGCGGTGTTGAAACTGTCTACAGGCGACATGACATCCTCCCTATGTAGGGTTATTCGATGGGGCGATTGTACCAGATTCGCTAGCTCAGGACGCCCCGGATCGGGCGGGAATTGTACTGGAAATGACGGGAAAACTGTAGGTGCGCTTACAAAGGGTTTCGCGATGCACCGCCGCAGTGCGCTCAGTAACTGACGGAGAGCCCATTGTGGACCAGCAGTCCGCACAGGAACAGCAATGACAGCCAGGTACCCACAACGCCGGCCGCCCGCGCCCAATGCCAGGCCCCCTGGCCTTCACTGAGACCGTAGGCATGCCCGAAGCGGCTCACCACGAAGACAAGGCCCGCCACGTGCAGCGCCGCATAGTTCACACCGTTCATCTCGGCAATGAACATCAGCACCAGAACCAGCGGCAGGTATTCGAGGTAATTGCCATGAACACGGATCGCGGTCTGGAGTTCCCGGTGCCCACCATCACCGATTCCCACTCCAAGGCGCTGACGCAACGCAATGATCCGCCCGACCAACAACAGTTTGAGTGCAACAAGGGCGACAGCATAGAAAGCGGTTGCGGGTGCAAGCATCGGTTACCTCTGGGGTTCAGATATTTTCGGGAAGCGCTTCAACGCTCGGGCTTCCGTCTTCGTCCATACGAATGGTCAGCAGCATTGGTTGACAGCACACGGAGCAGTCCTCGACGTAACTCTGCTCCCCCAGCGAACAGTCAACCAGAACCGAAATGATTTCGCCGCAGAAGGGGCACTGCAGCTCAACCGTCTCAACAAGCATCACGGGAATTCCTCACACACCGGGCACCGCCGTGCCGTCACGGTAGTCATACAGCCAGGGCCCAACACGGTCGTCCGGCATGGGCCTGGCCAGATAGAACCCCTGCATGATGTCGCAACTCATTGAACGCAGCAATTCGCAGGTGTCGTTACTCTCCACACCCTCGGCTACTACCTCAAACCCGAGATCGTGGCACATGTTGATTGTCGTTCTCACGATGGTGGCGTCGTCGCGGTTGCTGTCCATCTCCATGACGAAGGAGCGATCGATCTTGATCTCATGCACGGGCAGCTTGCGGATGTAGGACAGGGAGGAATACCCGGTCCCGAAATCATCAATCGCCAGTCGGATACCCGCATCATAGAGCACACGCAGGGCGGTCAGGGCAGCCTGCGGATTGATCATGGTTGCCGTTTCCGTCACCTCCAGGATGAGCTGACCAGGCTCGACCCCGTGCTCATCCAACAGGTGGCTAATGTTTTCGGCGAAGGCCCGCTCCTGCAGGTTGATGGCGGAAATGTTGACGGACATCCGCACGCGCACACCCGAGTCCTGCATCGCACGGCAGAACGCCAGTGACCTGTCCAGGACCCATTGGGTAAGCGGCTTGATCAATCCGGTCTGCTCCGCCATGGGGATGAACTCATCCGGTGGGATAAAACCGTGCTCCGGGTGCGTCCATCGCAGCAGCACCTCAAAGCCGCATACCTCGCCACTGCTGACCCGAACCTGGGGCTGGAAATGCAGGCTGAGTGCATCCTCGTGGATGGCGCGCCGCAACTCCGTCATCAGGGTCAGGCGTCGCTCGCTGTAGGGGTTGATGTCCTCGGTGTAGGCGGCGACGTGGCTGACGCCCGATTCCGCCTGGTCAAAAGCAATAAAGGCATGACGCAATAATGTGGCCACGTCATGGCTGTCATCGGGGTAGAAGGAACACCCGCCCACCATCCGCATATCCAGGCTGAGCCCCCGGAATTCCACGGGCTGGCGCAGTGCCTCCACCAGCGTTTCCATCTGCTCCACCATGGCCTCGCGACGCTGCGGGTGGAAGACGCAGGCAAAGGTGATGCCCTCAACGTGTGCCACGGCACTGCGCTTGTTGCCGTCGTCCTCGATAACAGCCGTGTCCCGCAGGCTGAGGACCACATCATTCATCCGGTGTGCCAGCTGATAAAGAAGCTGGTCCGCGTTTTCATGACCCAATGTCTTGTTGATGTCATCAAAGCCCCGGAAATGGATCAGCACCAGCGCCAGACGCTCATCATTGCCCTCATCCACCTTCTGGATGCACCGCTCCAGCGCGTCCTCCAGCAGATTGCGTCCGGGCAGTCGCGTGAGGCTGTGATGGCTGGCCTGTTCCAACAGGTCAAGCTCCAGGGTTTCACGCTCCTCCATGGCTTTAAGCCGGGCTTTCTGTTCAATGATCCGCTGCTCACGCTCACGATTGAAACGGTCACCAAGGGCAAAGGTAAGCAGCAAGGCCTGGGCAATGGCGCCGATTTCAATGCCGTGTTGCGTCCCGAAGTTGGCGGGCAACAGGCCAATAAGGTTACACAGCCAGACCATGACGCCCACAAGCAACAGAATCCAGGCTGCCATGAAGTAACGCGCGTCACGGTCACCCCTGGCCGCCATCACAAGCCCCACGGCAAGCATGACAAGGTTTACCAATACGGCCAGAGCCACAGAGAAGCGCGTGGATATGGCATAGGACATAAAGAAAGAGCCAACCACGTTCGCACTGGTGGCATAGACCAGCACCCTGAACAGCCAGTTGGCCACCCGCATCTGCTCATTGATACCCAGAAAGGTCCGCGCAAAAAGACTGAAAAACAGGGTGAGGAGCGCCGAGCTCACGAGCGTGATACGTTCATTGAGCTCCGGCTGTTCCGGGTAGAAGAACTGGAAAGCTACCCCGTGGAGACTGGAAATAACGACCAGTAGCGCGGCATTGGTCAGCACGTAATACAGGTAACTGCGTTCGCGCAGCACCAGGTAGAGAAAGCCATTGAAAATAACGATGATGACGAGCATGCCGTAAAACATGCTGCGCCCCACCATGTCTTTCTCATTGGCCTCGAAAAAGGCATCCGGTTTCCAGAGTGCCAGTGGCACCTGGTGGGAGCCGGATGTGGTTACGCGCAGATAGACATCCGTCGTCCCGTTGGGGGCCATTGCAACAGGAAAAACAAAGGTGCGATGTCGCAGGGGGCGTGAGCTGAGCGGATGTTGGTCCCCGGTGAGCGCCTGATCCTGAACCTCGCCATTACTGACCTCATAGAACTCGATGTGATCAAGCAGTGGATAATCCACCTCAAGAAGCCGCTCGCTCCGGCTATCGGTGGGATTTTCCAGCCGGACGCGATACCAGTAAGTCTTCGTGGTGTAGCCGAAGTTGATGGTGCCGTCGACGTCCTGCCAGTCGCTACTGCGCGCTCCCTCAATCACTGACTCGGGAGACAGCCGCTGCCCGGACTCAAGCTGGTATTGGGTATGGTCCGCAACCGACTGGTAGGAGGCCTCCGGCATCAGAGTCAGGCTGGAACTCATCCCGATCACCGCGACTGTCATAAGGCACAGCAGGAGTATGAGATGTCTGAGGCCAGCAACCCGTTTCAGCACGATGGCAACCCTTTCCATTCCCGGACTCTTCAGTTTCTACCGCACAACCCGGTCTTCCGTGACGGCTCCGGGCGTGAACAATCTTTCCGAGTAATGGAGTATAGACCCGGTTCGGGTCGTCTGCCTGCCGGATAGAGGCCTGAGCGAAGGGAATGGGAGGCCGACGAGCCTCCCCGAGGATCTTATGCCGCGAGCTTCTGCATGGCCTCTCCCGCCTCCGTCAGCGCTGCCTGGCTGGTCTGTTCGCCCATTGCCAGGCCTTCCGCGCGAACGAAATGGACATTACCGATCCCGAGAAAGCCCAGGAAATGCTGGATATAGGGCTTCTGGAAATCCAGATCAGTGCCGGCATACTGACCCCCGCTGGTGACAAACACATAGGCCGTCTTACCGGTCAAAAGCCCCTGGGGCCCGTTCTCCGTATACCGGAAGGTGGTGCCCGCCCGCGCCACATGATCAAACCAGGCCTTGAGGGTCGAGGCCACGTTGAAGTTATAAGTGGGCGCGGCAATTACCACCTCATCCGCCGCCTGAAGCTCCTCGATCAGGGTGTCGGCCAGCGCCGCTTCCCGGGCCTGCGCCGGGGATCGCTCTTCCGGGGACGTAAGAGCAGCCTTGAAACGCTCCCCGTTGAGATGATCAACCGGCTCCGCGGCAAGATCCCTGCGGATGACCCGAACATTCGGCTCGGCCTCAAGCCGCTTCGCCACAAATTCGTCCGCCAGTTGGGATGACTGGCCATTGTCGCCGAAAACACTGTTGTTCAGTTGCAGAATCGTTGTCATGGGGCTGTTTCCTCGTCTTTTTGACTGTGCCCCTATTGAACAATGAGCCAGTTCGATAAAAAATCGGAAATATTTGCTTGAATTGATCAAATTAGACGATTGATATGACGCCAAGGATTTCCCTGGACCAATGACGAGCCCTCGTGGCGGTGGTGGACATGGGCAGCTACGCCCGTGCGGCGGAGGCGCTGCACAAGACGCAATCCTCCGTCAGCTACGCCATCCAGCGTATTGAGGACCAGCTGGATGTGCCCGTTTTCCGGATTGAGGGGCGCCGTGCCGTACTTACTCAGGCAGGCGGGGTGCTCTATCGGCGCGGCCGTGCCCTGATTGAACAGGCAGGCCGGCTCGAGGAAACCGCCGCCCGTCTCGGCGCCGGCGTGGAAGCGGAACTGGGCCTGGGCGCGGAGATCCTCTACCCCACCTGGCTGCTGCTCCAGTGCCTGGAAACCTTTGCCGGGTCTTTCCCCGACACCCGCATTGAACTCTACGAGACCGTGCTCGGCGGCGGCGAGGAGTTGCTGGAACAGGGTCAAGTGGATCTGGCCATTTGCTCGCGCGTGCCGTCAGGGTTCGTGGGCGATCCGCTGATGCAGGTCCGTTTCATCGCCGTGGCAGCACCCTCCCATCCCCTGCACCACCTGGGGAGAGAACTGACCATGGACGACCTCAGCCAGCACCGCCACCTGTTCGTGCGCGACAGCGGCTCACGCCGCGAACGCTCCGGCGGCTGGGAAGTCACCGAACACCGCTGGACCGTGAGCCACAAGGCCACCTCCATCCGCGCCGCCTGCATGGGGCTGGGATTCGCCTGGTTCGCGGAGGACATCATCCGCGACGAACTCAATGACGGCAGCCTGCTACCCCTGCCCCTCGCGCAGGGTGGGGAGCGTTGGGGCAACCTCTATCTGGCCTATGCAGACCCCGATGGCGCCGGGCCCGCAACGCGGCAATTGGGCGCGCTGCTGCGTGAAGCCACGGCTGCGAACCAGTTAGGCGGTAACCCTTGATCGGCCATTACTTGCCTGGTTCCGCGCCACCATGAAAAACTTCCGGTTAACCTGGCAGGAGACGTGACCGTGGCCCTGAACCGTTGGCTTAGCCTTTTCCCGGAAGACACTCATTCCCGGGCCACCGAGGCCTATAAACGCCTCCGCGCGCATTACGCCGAACCCCACCGCGCCTACCACACCTTTGATCATATCCTCAGCTGCCTGGAACTGCTGGATACCATCAAACCAGAACTGCAGAACCCCCGGACCATGGAGCTGGCCCTGTGGTACCACGACGTCATCTACGACCCGCGCGCCGATGACAACGAGGAACAGAGTGCGCAAATGGCCACCAAGGAGCTGACGGAGTTGGGAGAAACAGCGGAATGCCAACAGGAAGTGGCCCGGATGATCCGCGTGACCGAGCATCCGTCCGAACCACAGACCCGGGATGACTGCTTCCTGTTGGATATCGACCTGAGCATCCTCGGCGCCAACCGCCAGGGATTTGAAGACTATGAACGCCAGGTGCGGTTTGAGTACCAGTGGGTTCCGGAAGGCGTGTATCGCAGGAAAAGAACGGAGGTTCTTGAGTCGTTTCTGGGGCAGACGGCGATTTACCGGACACCAGGCTTTTTTGAAGCTCGGGAGAAGCAAGCCAGGAACAATCTCGAATGGAGTGTGAGGAGCCTTAAAGCGGGTACCCTTCCCTGACATTCACCCCAATTACTTGTAAGTTCCTTCCGTCTTAGCCATCAGAGTCGCAACGTGAGTGGCCAGTCACCTTATTGCGTATTCAAGAAGGGCCCGCCCAAACAGCCCAAAACCAACGACAACAAAGCAGATGAAAAACCTGCTTAAATAAGGGCTCCATCGGAAGCATGTGTCAGTGGAATACTGGAACTGTACATACAATCAAGCCATTTCTAAAATCCATTTAAAGAAAGGGATAGGATCATCCTCGCCTGGCAAATGTCCTCCAACAGCATAATGATACACGGCTACAAACATTGCTTCTTCTTTCGTCAAATCTACAGATTCACCATTTCTATATGCATTTAGAACATCTCCCCAAAAATCCATTGCACGATCGACGTAATCGCTCCCCCATCTTTCTTTAAATAATTCTGTATTATCACACTCTCTAGTTATCCTATTGACGTCAGCCATTGTTAAATAATCTGTGTTCATAAATAATTAACTCTTACCATTAATACTTAGATTTTTTAGAAACAACTATATACCCGCCATCATCTCCAAGGACTGACCCATCAAACCTATAATCACGCAAGACTTTGGCATCGGGGTTTTCTTTCAAAATACTTCCAAGAGTCTTTTGGCGCAATACTACGTCATCCTCAAAGTAGCCCTGTTTTTCTCGAAGATTTCTTAGACGATCTAATTTATCATCGGAGACCACGAATAAGGCATCATAAAAATCGCGTTTAAGGCCGTATTCCATGGCTTTGCTCACATCGAAGTATTTCGGTGATTGATGGGGTTGCATTGGAGTCGGCACGTCCCGTGGTTCAAATCTTGCCATATTGGTATTAATCGGAAGTGAGCCGGTCACTCTGCCACCTTCGCCAATTATTGGCACCTCCGCCATATCTGGAATATCGTCTTCCAGAGGCGCCTCTTCGCCCCGATCAGCATTTGCTCCGGTGACAACCTGCTTGTCTTTTAAACCCAAGGGGTCCACATAATCCACAGGATTTTTAGTATATCGATAACTGTTGAGCCCACCCTTAATGCCAATAGGATCAGCTGTCAGATACCGTCCAGTGGTAGGATCATAGTCCCTGAACCGATTATTGTATAAACCAGTCAACTCATCTTCGAACTGCCCCGGCATCCGTATGGGTTGATGGATAGGCCCGTTGGGTGTTTCCGGATCACAGTTACCCCAAGCGTCAGCGTTCGCCTTCCAAACAAGATTGCCTTCTTCGCTCCACAACCGAATAGGCATGGAGCGCCAATCGAGTTCATAGTAATAGGGCGTGCCGTTGATCAGGGTCAGTAGCGGTGCGTCCGTCTGGGGATCACGGATATAGAACTGCCAGATTCCGTCCGGGCGGTGTTCGCCTAGTAGCACGTCTCCATGCCATAGATAGTTGGTCGTGCCCTCGGCGCTTTTGCGCCAAGCGCGGCGATTCAGAGCGTCGTAGCCGTACTGGACCTGAAGCCCTTCACGCTTGATCTGTGTCAGTTGGCCTTCGGCGTCGAAGCGCCGGTATTCGGGGCTGTCTCCGAGCACTGTTGTCTCGGCCCCAAGTTCATCGTAGCGGCGCTGGGCATCGGCCGTCTGGATAAGGCGGTCGCGCTCGAGTTCGGCGTGGTCGTCGGGCAGGCGGTTGCCACCATTGTCGTAGCTGAACCGCTGGTCGTTCTCACCGATTAGCAGGCCCTGGGGGTCGCGTGTAAAAGTGCACTCGCCCTCGTCACTATCGCTGAAGCCTTCCAGACGCGATTCAGCGTCCCAGTGGTAGCGCCGGGTGCGGGTGGTTTTTGTTTCGTCGTTCCCGGAGGAGGCCTGCCAACGGCGTTTCACCAGACAGTCGTAGCGGTCCCAGACCTGGCTCTGCTTGTTATTCGCGGCCTCGCGATGGCGCTCCCGGCCCTGGGGGTCGAAATCCCGCTCAATGGCCGTTTCAGCATTAATGGAGACGGTTTTCCAGCGGCCCCGCCGGTCATACTCGTAGGTGATGGCGGTACCGTCGGGCAGCGTTAGCCCCTTCAACTGCTGACCTGAGCCGTAGTCGTAACGAACCCCATGGTCACCCTGCTGATGATGGGTAACGCGGCCGAACGTGTCGTAGCTCCATGAGAGGGTGCTGTCAGCGACGTTTGCGTGGGTGCGACGCCCGTAGGCATCGTAATGGAAGCGCTTGCGCACCGGATCGCGGTTTCGGCCTTGGCTAGTCTGCTGTAGGACACGACCACCGGCGTCGCGCTTGAGGTGCTGAACCCAGTCACCCTCCTGTTCACGGTGGACGATGTCGCCGGCGGCGTCATAGCTGAAACGGACGTAGCGGCCATCCGGAGCCCGGCTTGCAATGACCTGGCCCTTACTATCGTATTCCAGTCCCCACTGGCCGCCATCGGGACGGATCACCTGGGTGAGGCGCTGTTCCTGGTCGTACTGGTAGAAGACGTATTTTCCGTCCGGACGCTGATAGCGTTCGGGGTGAGCCAGTCTACCGTACTCAAAACCATGGACTTCGCCCGTAGCGGCGGTAAAGCCGGTCAGGCGGCCGGCGCTGTCGTACTGGTAGAAACGACTGCGACGCTGCTCGAGAGCGGCTTCCGGATACTGGTGGATGGCGCTGATGTTGGCACCGTCATAGTCATACTCGGTCACGCGATCCTGGTCCAGCCGACCCTCGATCCGGCCTCTGTGGTCGAAGGCAAAGCGGGTCAGAACGCCCTGCTGTTCATCGGCCAACAGTTGGCCATCGTTGTCAAATCCGGTGCGACGAACCTCGCCGGTGTCGCTGACGGTCTCGCTGGGCCAGCCCTGGGCATCGTAATGGTAGTACCACTGGCTCCCGTCGGCGCGCTGTTGCCACAAAATACGGCCAAGTGCGTCAAACTGCCGCCGGATGGAACTCCCGTCGGGCATGGTCTCGGCCGTACAAAACCCCAGAGCGTTGTAATGCCAGCGGTGTTCGCGTCCGTCGGGCAGGCGCTCGCGGACCAACAAACCTCGGTTGTCGTAGTCATAGCTGGTGGTGCGGCCATCAGGCAGACGATGAGCAATTAGCCGTCCCTGCTCGTCATAGGCCCATTGATGGACACTGCCATCCGGATCCTGACGGCCAACAATGCGATCGCGCTCGTCGTAGTGAAAAGCCTGGGTCTGGCCTAAGGCATTGGTCACCAGCGTGAGGTAATACTCGGGCTGGTAGTTGAACTGGAAGTCGTAATCGCCGTCCTCGCCATGGGTTCGCACGCACCGTGCCTCGGGCCCATCATCGTCCCAATGAAAGAGGAAATGATAGCCGGTGGGCAGTTCGCGATTGGCAATCTGGTGGCCATTGTAGCCGTAGCGCTCGATGCCCGTATCAGTGGTCGCGGCGATCAGGTTGCCGACACCATCGTAGCGGTAGCTGGCCAGTACCTGTTTCGTCTCGCCCTGGCGCAGCTGGATCTGTTGAATACGGTTTTCAGCCCCGTACACAAACTCAATGCTTCTCTGCTGCGACACTTCGATCCGCGCCAATCTCAGCCCTTCGTCGTAACCGAACTGCCACTGATGCCCCATGCTGTTCTGGACGCTGACCGGCCACCACAGCTGGTCGCCCGCCAGCGCCATTATCCACACTCGCCCATCGGGTTCGGTGAGGATCATCTGGTCATCCTGCTTGCGCTCCAGGCGCAGACCCGCCGCCGCCTGCCAGGCGATGCCACCCTTTAAAAGAGAGGGGAAGCGGATTGGGCGTGCCTCGTGATCAAGTACCCAAATTGCCTCCTCGTCTTCCCAGATCAGCCGCAGGCAATCAACGGACCAGCC
Source organism: Halospina denitrificans (assembly GCF_004364635.1). GTDB lineage: Bacteria > Pseudomonadota > Gammaproteobacteria > Pseudomonadales > Oleiphilaceae > Halospina > Halospina denitrificans. The sequence goes on from NZ_SOAX01000001.1 coordinate 46,003, forward strand.
GGCTCCAAGGCCAAGGTCCCTGTCGGTTTGGCGAGAGCGGTAACGACGGCGCCAATGAAAAGGCATGGGAGCCACCACCGAAAAATCATCCAGAATGAGGATTTCCTCGCCGGTAACAGGAGAAACCGGATCACCCTTGGACTGCATTTCCACGGTGGTGGGACCGGGGTCCTCGTGGGTGGCTCCCTGGGACTCGGCCGTCGATCCGTCGGCAGCCGCTCCCCCGCTCCCGGACCCTGCAGCGGTTTGGGAACGCATTTGCGAGGCGGGTTCACCCTCGGCCGGTTTTTTCTGGTTGGTAGAGGAATTGGAATTGCACCGCCGCCAGACCTGGATAGTGCCTTCATTGATCAGCGGTGCCACGCGCTCAAATGTCCCGGCGGGCCGTTGGACTGGATCGGTATCTCCAGCCTGTTGCAGCAGAATCTCCCACTCCTGGACGCGATCAAAGAATGTGAAACTGAAGAGGTCGCCCAACCACTTCTTCCAGCCCTGCTTGGATTCATGAGTTACCACGTCACCGGGCCCCGACACCTCGGACAGACCGAAGACATAGGCATCACCGTTATCCGCAATGATTTCAATGGGCTTTGATTGGCTCATGCGTTCCCTTGCTCAGCTCAGATTGTTCATTCGTGCCAGCTGACGACTGACAGCCCCACCAGGTGGCTTTCATCCATTTCCATGACGGCGCAAGGGCCGCTCCAGTCCCCCAGCCGGTACCCCGCTTCCAGCCAGGCCCAGCCATAGAGGCTGCCCACCACACCGAGGCGCCCAAGCCGTGCCTCCGGGAATTCCCAGCGCACTTCCGGGCGCGCCCAGGGGCCCAGTTCAGTGAGAAAAGGCAGCAGTCGTTCCAGGTAGCCATCGCCACCGGTGCCCGGGCACAGAAGTGCTTCCGGCTGGCTGACGGTTTCACGGCCCAGGTTCAGCAGGGCCCCCACGTCGGTCTTGCCATCCAGGCGCCCGTCCATGCGGGTCAGGTCAAAGGTCATGCCCCTGTCCGACGGTGCCCACTCCAGGGCCAACACCCCTTCAATGCCCTCGCAGCCTTCCTCAGGCGCATGCGCCGCTATGAGACGTCCGGGGGTCGCCAGCCGGTTGAGCTGGCTCAGTGCCAGCGCCGCCGCGCCTCGTCCGAAGCCCGGTTCAGCGATATCGCTCAGATGCGCTTCCCACCACTCCCGGTTAGGACGCTGGGCCTCCGGAAGGAGCACCCAGTTCGGCTTGTCGGCACGGAGCAATGGCTGGATCCAAGACCAGAGGCGCTCCTTGTCGGAAACCTCCGTCTTCGGCTCAATCAGGCACTGTCCCTGCTCATCCGGCATCAGGGGCGAATTCGTCAGGCCGGGCGCCAGGAGGTCGGCCGCAGGCCATGCTCCCAGTTGTCCCTCAATCGACGTCAGTTGCCAGCGCACCATCGTCCTCCCTGCAACGAGTTCGAGGCGCCCTCAACCGCATCAGCACACCAGTGCCAGAGCCGACTCCGGAACCCCAGCGGCAGGGACTGAAAAAGCTGCTGCCAGGGCGCTTCCGAAATGTCCTCGCCCCAGCACTGCCGGCCCTGGTGACGCTTCTGTTGATCCCCGGTAAGCCACCGGACTTCCCGAAGGGCCATCTCTTTCAACTCTTCATCGTGCCGGAAGCTCGCCAGCCAGGGCAGGAAGCGGCTCTGGCAGCTCATGCCCATAAGCTGGATCAGTTCCTCATCCGTCAAATATGGCGCCAGACCATTAACCAGCGCCGAGGCACCATCCGAATCGGACGCCACCAGTAGACGTGGCAGCCAGTGTTCCCAGAGAGCCCCATCACCCGCTTCCCAGAGCGCGATCGCGGCTTCCTTTACCGCCACTCCCTCCGACTGGGCCCCGACCCAAAGCGACCAGGGCTCCGGCAATTCCTCAATCTTTCCCCGCCGATACAGGGCCCGTGCCGCCCAGACCTGAGAGAACCAGGCCGAGGGGAAATCCTCCGGACAGGGCAGATGGGAATAATGAGCAGCCAGCCACCAGGCAGCACCCCTGTCCCCTTCCTGCGCGATCAGCTGCTGCTGAACTCTGGCGAGCTCACCGGGCCAGATACGATCCCGCGCTTCCAGCAACAGGGCGTTCTGTTCAGGATCCGTTTCCAGCGCTTCCAGCAACGCCTCGTCCGCGCCTTCGCGCTGGGCCAGGGGTGATTCCAGCTGCCCGCGATCCATGGCGGAAAGAAGCTTGCGATCCTGTTTTCTGAGCTGGCCGAGGTCCGCGTCATCGCTGATGATCAGCTCGGCCCTCTGGTTCAGGTAAAGCGCTAGTTCGTCTTCCATAACTTGCTGGTTCCAGATATTGTGCCCTGGTGGTAAAAACTAATCAGAAAACGCGGTTTGTTGGTCTGCTGCTTCAGGGGTATTCCAACTAGCTGGCCGTTTCCCATTGAAAACGAAATCCACCACCAATCGAGTTATTTCTTTTGCCCTGGGAAGATCATCAATACTGCTGCCTGCCAGTGAGTAAACCTTCCGAAAATTGCCAAACGCCGAAGACTTTCTCCAGCCCAGGACAGGAGGCTCAATCTCCTCATTTTTAAGCTTTTCCTCAAGAGCCTCGAGCTCAGGTATAGCCGCACTCTCGCTTGGCGATAGCGTACGACTTTGCGGACTGGTCAGAATATTTACCAGCTTATTCACGCAGCGTGCTGCATAGGGGTAATAAGAACGCTTTGCCAGCAAAGAGCCGTCCTTCGTAAGAGCCATCAGGCGATACAAAGGAACCTCGATTTCTCGAACATATTCCTCATAAGAGTCTGAAAGTCGAGCCAATGCCCCCTCGGTATAAACGTATCGAAGTGTTCCGATGTACCGAGGATCAACAGGCAGATCTAACTCCCCGGCCTCAGCTCGCTCTTTAAGCCATCTAAGCTGAGATACCATGCGCCCCTCCGGAGTAGAGTCGGTCTGAGGGAAGTCGCCCAATTTTTCTAAAAGTACGTTACAAACCTCAATAACATCGCCTTTACGCTCATCACCACTCATCATTTTTGGCTCACTACGCTTTTCAGCTTGCTAGGATTCGGCGCGAGTTGAGTACCGCCACCGCTCATCATTTTCGGGATCAATCCAGTACTGCCGTCCGAGTCCGTATAGCTGATCAGCTCGGTGGCTTTTCCGATTTCAGACTCTACTGCATTCATTGGTTCCGTGACTTCAGCAATATCAATAGCATCAGCTCGATTAAAGCAGGGTAGTGCAAGCTCGTTTTTGACAGCCTCCCGATCCCAGGCTCCATCTCGATAGTGTTTATCCTTAAGTTCCGCGAAACCTTCCTCATCGAGCCAATAGGGCGAAGTCTCGAGGTTCTTGGCAAATCCTTTAGAAGTCACCCCGTATAACTTGTCTCCCTGCTGCAGCTCCTTGGTACGGAAATCGCTTCCCGACCCCAGGATCTCTCTAGTTTTCTGCTCATCCCAACCTTGTTCCTCCAGTTGCGCAACAGCTTGCTTCTCAGACTCTGACAAGTCATCCATGTCCACTTCGCGACGGGTTTGGAAACCCTCCGACTTAATCCCGCCCTTTTTTGGCCATTCCTTATTGTGCAACCCCGGGTGTGGTGATTCACCATTCGAGGGGGCCAATGGTCCCTCTTCGTTTGTACTCCCACCAGCTTTCTGTGTGCGCGCCTCATCCGCCTCTCCAGAACCACTCTCTGCATCGGAACCTGTCTTCCGGATCCCAGCGCCTGACACGTCAAACACGCAATCATTCGGGTCATACTCCAGATAAACCTTGAGCTCCCCGTTCCCAACCTTTTCGGCAAGATCCGCGAGCAGTTCATCCAGGTCCGTGGGCTGGTCCCAAGGGCGCTGGAAGACGTCGAGCCAGAGTTCCTGCAGGCGATACCCGAAGGGGTCGTCGGGGCCGCGGACGATGCTGTCCAGCGTCTGGCGGGCATAGGCTTCGCACGCCAGGACGTCCGGGCGGCGAAAGTCGCCATTGTCGTCCATGCGCAGACCCCGGGTGAACGAGTAGATGCGTCCGAGGTTCGCCCTGAACTGGTGTTCGCGTCTGAGCATCCGTTGAATCCCTTTTCGCTATCCCTGCACCTTAGTTAAGGCTGATGCTCGCCCCCTTCAGGGCGATGGTTGTGCCATTGAGGCTGATCTGGGTTCCCTCGATGGAGATGGCTCCGGAACTCTCCAGCGTGATCGTCGCGGCGCCGGTTTGGAGCGTGATGCTGGTGCCGGCATCGACGGTGACGCTCTTGCCCGCCTTGATGGTCTGGCTGCCGCCAATGTCGGTCTTCTGATCCCCGGTAATGTCCACCGTCTGGTTGTTCTTGACGGCAAGGTTATCGTCATTGCCGACCTTGGTTTTCCGGTTGTTGCCAACGTCGTCGGTTTCGTCGTTCTCGACGGTCAGCTCATGGTCCTTTTCCGCATGCAGGACCAGCAGTTCCTCGCCCTTGTCGTCGTCGAACCGGATCTCGCTGTAGTTGTCCTTGCCGCCCTTGGTGGTCGAGCGCGAGCGGATGCCCGAGGAGTTGAACTGGTCCTTGGGTGAATAGGGCATCCGGTTGTCGCCGTTGTATACGGTACCGGTGATCAGCGGCTGGTCCGGGTCGCCATTGACGAACTCCACCATCACTTCCTGGCCTTCCCGGGGCAGGAACTGGGCGCCGAAGCCGTCACCGGCCCAGCTCTGGGCCACGCGGATCCAGCAGGAACTCTTGTGGTTGTTCTTGCCTTCCCGGTCCCAGTGGAACTGGACCTTGACTCGTCCGTGCTCGTCCACGTGGAGTTCCTCGCCAGAGCCAACGGTAACGGTGGCTGTCTGGACGCCGGGTATGGAAGGCTTCTTGATACGTGTCGGGACGTAGACCTTATCCGTGGGGATGCACTCGAAGGTGGTGTTGAAACTGACTGCTGCACCACGTGAACCGCCATCGCTGTTGATGGGCGCGCTGGCGGTGAGTTCCATCTCCGTGATCACGAATTCGTTATGGGATGGAATAGCGTCCTCATGTTCCCTGAACTCGAAGGTGAGGCCGACGCCAAATGAGGGGTAATTGGTCGTGCCCTGGAAAAGACTCGCGTCCTGCGCCAAGCCCTGGAGGTGTGTCTTGGCCAGTTTGGTGTTCTCGTTCAGCGGCGCATCCTCGCCGATATAGCGGAAAAGTTCCCGCCCCCCGAATGCCTTGCCGGGGACCTTTTCTTCGGTCGGGTCCTCGATGCTTTCCTTGGGCTTGGTGAAGTCAAAGCCCTGCTCCACCATGGCGTTGGGCGTGGCCCGATGCCCTGTGTACCAGCTGGCAATGCGACAGTCGCCGGTGCTGCCAGACCGGAAAACGACCTTGTTCTCTTCCGCGGGTTGGTAGGCGTTCACGTTGTCCGAGATCACCATTTTGTGGCCGGACTTGCTGTGTTCAAAGTAGAAGAACAGACCTTCCTGGGCCAGAAGCCGGCACACGAATGCCCAGTCGGTTTCGTTGTACTGGACGCAGTATTTGTAGGTATGAAGTTCGCCGTCAATCTTCTTGGTGAGATCAACGTCATGTTCGCTCAGCACGGTTTCCACGATATCCGCCGCGGTCTCGTCCTGGAAGATGCGACAGTTGGTGCGGTTCTGGGCGGACCAGGCACGGGGCACGATCACCGCTTCGTAGCGCTGCCCGTCCTTGTTGTGCAATGGCTTGCCCAGCTCACAGATGGTGCGGATGTGGCCATGGAAGTAGCGCTCCTTGGCTTTCGCCTGGCCGCTGAGTGTGAGGCTGATTGTCACCTCTTCTCCCACCTGGCCCTGCATGTCACTGATCCGCTTATTGGCCACGAACCGGACTGTTATCTCGAACAGCCGGGACATGCCATCGCTGACCCTGATGCTTTCAAGCGCCAGGGCGTCTTTACCCAGTGAGCTCTGAATCTTGAGATGGTGATGCTGCTGTTCCGTTGCCATGAACCTCTGCGCCATCCTGGTCGGTCAAACAGATACGGAGAGGGCAGAGCCCTCTCCAGTAAACAATGGCTTGCGCCATTCTTAGAGCTGCTGGCCCTTAACACCGCTGTAACCGTAGACCAGCGGAGCAGTGGCCGCGTTGGTGTCGTCAGTCGGAGTGACGGACATGGTCATCTCGGTGTAGCTGATGGTGATGGACTCCTGCGGACGATCGCCCTCAACAGAGACGTTGTAGTCGGAGATCATGGCATCGGAGAGTTCGATCTTCATGATTTCTTCGATCTTGTCGCCCTGCTTGGTGAGGTAGAGCGTTGCCGGCTTACCCTTGCCAATAGTGGCTTCCTTGAAGAGATCGGGGGATGCCTTGTCCTGCTTCTTGGTAATAGTGATATCACCAAGGCGGGTCGCGGAGGCTTCACGGTCCATCGCGGTGCCGGTCGGGGCAGCGATTTCGCGGTGAACGTTGAAGTCCAGGGTGTCCACTGTGATCAGATCCTTGTAATCCTCAGCAGTCGCTTCACCCTTGAGGCCACCGAAGTCGAGGTAGGTATTGGTTTGCATTGATTAGCTCCTTTCTTCTTGACGTTACGTCCTGTAACTAGGACATGGCGATTTTGCCCACTGCCGAAGCGTTGGGCATACATTCCGGGCCCTTATCCAAGGGCCCCAGAATACTGCTCAGATTCCACCGGCGTATTGCCGGCTTCGCTGAATTCCTCTTCCGGTTCGAGCCACTCGCTCCGGTCCGCAACTTCCACCGTCAGCTCATTGTCGATCACCGACAGATTGACCGGCCCCGGTTGCTTCTCATCGCCCAGGCACTCAAGCACCCGGCGCGACATGACGGGCAGCACTTCCTGCTGAAGGATGCGCTGGATGTTGCGTGCGCCGGAGGTGCTCTCGGTGCAGCGGTCCACGATGGCCTCGATGACGTCGTCGGTGTAATTGAGCGTCGAGTCGTGGTGGCGATGGATGCGCTCGGCCACCCGGCCCAGCTGGATGCGCGCGATCTCCCCGAGCTGGGTGCGCTCAAGCGGCTTGTAGGGCAGCACCGAGGTGCGGCCGAGGAAGGCCGGCTTGAAGATGGTCAGCAGCTCATCCCAGATCGCATCCTTCAGCGCCATGGGCTCCGGGGCCGTGAGTTCGTCGGCATAAAGATCCGTGATCATGCCGGAGCCCGCGTTGGAGGTCATGAGGATGACGGTGTTGCGGAAGTCCACATCCCGTCCCTCGCCATCGCGCAGCTGGCCCTTGTCGAAGACCTGATAGAAAATGTCCTGCACACCCGGATGGGCCTTTTCCATTTCATCCAGCAGGATGACGCTGTAGGGCTTGCGCCGAACGGCTTCGGTCAGCACGCCGCCCTCGCCGTAGCCCACATATCCGGGTGGCGAGCCCACCAGCTGGGAGAGCTTGTGCTCTTCCTTGAACTCGGACATGTTGATGACGGTCATGTTGTCTTCGCTGCCGTAGACCTGTTCCGCCAGCGCCAGGGCCGTCTCGGTCTTGCCCACGCCGCTGGGGCCCACCAGCAGGAAGACGCCCAGGGGCTTCTTCTCGTCCGCGAGATCGGCGCGCGCGATGCGGATGGTGCGGGCAATGTCCTCGATGGCATGGTCCTGGCCGCGAACCCGTTCGCGCAGCTGTTCATCCAGTGCCAGGACATTGGCTACTTCATCGGACTGCATGCGGCCCATGGGGATGCCGGTCCAGTCGGCCAGCACTTCCGCCACGAGCTGCTCGTCCACCTGCCAGTGGACCATGGGCTCAACCCTTTCGGAGAGCTGGGCGCGAATGGCGTTGAGTTCCTCGAGCAGGGCGCCGTCTTCTTCCTGGCTCAGCTGGCGGCCAAGCTCACGGGCGGACCGGACCTTCTCCTTCTCGTCCGCCCAGGCGGTTTCCAGCTCCTCAAGGGAACTCTCAAGTGTGTGCAGCTGGGTAGCCACCTCGTCCTGGCGACGGCCGTGTTCGACACCCATGCGACTCTCGGCCGCAAGCCGGTCCGATTCGGCCTGCAGGCCGTTGTAGCGGGCGCGGGTTTCCTCGAGCGCGGACGGAAGGCTGGCCTGGCTCATGGCCACCCGGGCGCAGGCGGTATCGAGCAGCGCGACGGCCTTGTCCGGAAGCTGGCGACCGGCGAGGTAGCGCGTTGACAGGTGAACGCCGGAGCGGAGGGCGGCATCGGTAATGCCCACGCCATGGTGCTCTTCCAGCGTGGGCGCGAGGCCGCGCAGGATCTGGACGGCGGTTTCCTCGTCGGGTTCGTCCACTTTCACCACCTGGAAGCGGCGGGTCAGGGCCGCGTCCTTCTCGAAGTACTTCTTGTACTCGGCCCAGGTGGTGGCGGCGATGGTGCGCAGCTCGCCCCGGGCCAGCGCCGGCTTGAGCAGGTTGGCCGCGTCGTTCTGGCCGGCCTGGTTGCCGGCGCCGATCATGTTGTGGGCTTCGTCGATGAACAGGAGGATCGGCTGGGTGGCCGCCTTGACCTCGTCGATCACGCCCTTGAGCCGGTTTTCGAACTCGCCCTTCACGCCCGCGCCGGCCTGCAGCAGTGCCAGGTCCAGGGTCAGCAGCCGGGCGTTCTGCAGCGCTTCCGGTACCTGGCCTTCGGCAATGCGCCGGGCCAGGCCTTCGACCACGGCCGTCTTGCCGACGCCGGCCTCACCCGTGAGGATGGGGTTGTTCTGGCGACGGCGGGTCAGGATGTCGATCATCTGGCGGATCTCGTCATCCCGCCCCAGGACCGGATCGATGCTGCCCTCGGCGGCCTGGGCCGTCAGGTCGATGGTGTACTGGGCCAGATGCTGCTCCTTGCCCGGGCCTTTTGCGGGTTGAGGCTGACCTTCGTTCCCCAGGCTGTCCCGCAGGCTCGGCCAGTCACTGAGCAGGCGCTGCGCGTCCAGCTGTTCCAGCTCCTTGGCGTAGCGGGTGGACAGCGCCGCCATGGCCGGATCGTTCAGCAGGCTGAACAGCAGCGTGGCGCCGCGCATGAGCGGCTCCCCGAATTCAATGGAGGTATCCAGCCAGCACTGGCGCAGCAGGTCCACCAGCCGCGGTGACAGGCTGGGCGTGGCGCCGTTGCCGGTCTTGAAGGCTTCCAGGGCCTGGTCGAGCTGGCCTTCCAGCCGACCCCGGTCGAGCCCGTAATGATCGAGGATACGCACCAGGTCCTGGTCCTGCTCCGTGAACAGCGACTTGAGCAGGTGCTCAACCTCGACACTGTGATGACTGCGCTGATGGCAGAGCCCGACCGCCCGCTCCATGGCCTGGCGGGCCGAATCATTCATCTTCTCCACGAGTGATTTCAACGTCATTGATGACATGACTGCTTATCCTTTCCCTGGCTTGGCTTAAAACTGATGTCGACCTTCCGGTCCTGTGTCCGGCAGGTGCTGATGAAACTGTCCGTACCCAGTCGGCCCCGCTCACCCAAGCGTACTCCCTTGACGCCGTCGAGGTTGGCCACGGCGCGGTAGCGAAGCTGGATCTGGTGACCGACAAGTCGGCTGGTGAGCCTGGCCACGGCCGCACTGGCACGACCACCGGGCAACAGGGATTCCAGCTGGGCGTTATCCTTCGGATGGAACACGATGTCCGCGCCCTTGTCCGCAATCCATGCCCGGCCGCCCAGCATGGCTTCGCCGAGGTGGGCGTACTGCCCTTTCTCCATGGTCCGGCTGGGCAATATTGTCTGGTCCCCGGGAGAAACAGGCTCCCATCCGCCCTTGAGCGACTGCACCTCAACCGGCATGTCCGCAACATCCTCGAGCATGGTCCGGATGGTGGTGGCGGAACGCGGGCCCCGCGCCAGGGCGGCGCCATAATGGATTTCCCAGTCCGACTCGCTGCCCGTCAGGGAGCGGAGAATGGTGGTGAAAATATCCCCTTCTGTGCGTTCCTGATGCACGGCCGGCTGTGTTTTCTCCCAGCTGCGATAGAACAGCGACAGCAGCCGATGGTTGAAGAGATCCAGGAAGTCCTTCAGTGCCGGAGACCGGGCCTTGAGCTGTGACAGCACCATCTCGGTGTAGTGTGCCGGCAGCGCGCCCCGGGCGCCGGTCAGGCCCAGGCTGTCCACGGTCAGTTCCGCGCTCAGTGAGCCTTCCGGCAGCCGTTCCTCCCGCGCCTCGACCAGGTCCTGCCCCGCAAAGCCCATATGCTGGCTCGTGCGGAAACGCACCAGCTCCTGGCTCGGCCAACCGTCGTGGCCGACCCGGTGATAGGGTGAGCGTTCGTTCCGGATCTGGCGCTCGATGCGCCAGACCGTGCGGAAGAAGTCCTGGTTACCAGCAGCAGGTCCGATGCTCATAGCAGCGCCTTCTCTCCCGTCCGGGCCGGCCAGACGTGATAATCCTGGTTCTGCCCGCTGAGCCGGATGCGCAACCGCGTGAAGCTGTTGATCTGGGCGAAGTGCGCGAAAAAGCGATCCAGAACCGCCGAGAACAGATAGATGCTGGTGCCTGCATAGCGGGGCTTGGAGAAGGTAATGACAATCTCGCTGCCCCGGCAGACGCCGCGCTGTACACCGCTGCCCACACGGGCGACTGCCGGCTTGATGGTCACATCCTCGATGCCGTCGATCAGCGCCTGTGATTCCGGCGTCTTGCGGAAATCGTGAAGCTGCAGCACCGTCTTAAGGCGCTCGCGCGCGTCATCACCGGCAAAGTGGTCCAGGGTCAGGTGCTGTATGAACTGCCACCGGCTGGCATCGTCCAGCTCCGGACGCACCGTGGCCGTGGGCGCAACCAGGGCGTTGGCGCGCTTGACCAGGGGCTCGGTCACCGCCTTGAAGCGCGGCTCGCCACCGCCGAAGGGCAGACTCGCCGGCACGTTGCGGTTGCAGCACTGGGCCCGCACCACCAGCATTTCATCCTTCGGCAGGGCCGCCATGCCCTGATGCTCGAACCGCTGGTCCACCAGGCTCAGGTAGGACTCGGTGCCCGGCTCATACTGGCCACCCGCCCAGTCCGCGCTCTGGCGGTGCAGGTGCCAGTAGACGTTGATGTCGTTCTGCCACCGTGGGTGGCCAAGCCCGTAATAGGGGGCCAGTTCGCGGACCCGGTCATTGTTGACCAGATCAACCCGGTTCACGCCCACGACCTCGTAGGCATCACTGTTGCGGTAACGCGGAACCAGGTGGTACGCGTGATCCGTCTCGTCACGGCGCACCGGCTCCAGGTTCTCCTCGAAGAGGTTGATCGCCGGCAGGCACCACAGTCGCATGTGATCGGCCACGAAACTCTTTTCCTGCTCCGTGGAGCCTTCACCGAGATAGATGTAGAGATCCACCTCGCTGTCGTCCGGCCACTGGTCCGCGAGCCCGTCCAGCTGGGCGAAGAGGAACTTTTCGGGAAACAGGAAGTGCTCCACAAGCAGCCGGTATCCCTCAAAACTGCGCTGGCCGTAGGGCACCATGGCGTCTTCTTCCGAGAAGCCCACGGGCTTGATCCGTTCGGCGGGGAAGAAGCGGACCTGGCGCCGGTCATTAACCGGCACCATCGCGAAACCGAGGCCTGTGCGCAGGATCAGGTCGTACAGCTCATGGCTCTGGTGGGGCTGGCCGTGCAGGTAGAACCGCAGCCACGGTGCGTTGGTCTCACTCATGGCGACCGGGCTGTTCAGGCGCAGACGGATGACACTCCGGGCCTTCTCGACCCCGACAGGCCTGGGCGCCTCAAAGGGGCTGTTTTCAAAGACTGCGTCTTTCACGCTTATCGGCGCCACCCATTGCTCACCCCGGGCCGCAAAACGGCAGGTGGGAACGTCGTCCGCCGCCGTCTCGAATGCCTGGCCATCCTCCAGCGGGGCCGCATGGGTCTGGGCCGGCGCGGGCTCGAGCTGGAGGATCGTCATGGACGGCACCGGTGCCTGGTAGTCCGGGTACAGGGTGCCCATGAGCACATCAGTGAGCTCCGGGAAATGGCTGTCCAGGCGCTGGCGGATCTGCGCGGTCAGGAAGGCCACGCCTTCCAGGAGCCGGGAGACATGGGGATCTTCCACGGCCTCCTCACTCATCCGCAGATGACCGGCCACCTTGGGGTAGGCCTCGGCGAATTCGGCCCCCTGACGACGCAGGTAGGCAAGCTCGCGGTTGTAATACTGGAGCAGTTCGTCACTCATGGTCAGGCACACTCCTTGAGGGTGACGGACAGACTTACGGGTTCAAGCTCCGAGTCAAAGGCCACCTGCTGCGGCACCGGTTCCACCAGCAGAATCCCTTCGATCCGCAGTCGCAGGAACCGGTCCAGCGGCGCTTCGGTATCCTTCATGATCACCTCGACCCGGGCCAGTCGCGGCTCGAACTCGACGATGGTGCGCTTGACCTCGTCACAGAGCCACTGGCGACCGTCCTCGGTGCTCAGCTCCATGACCGTGAAATCCGGCAGCCCATAGCCCAGCACCGAACGACCGAGTTCCCTGTAGTCGGAGGATCGCGGCAGCCAGCAGCGGCGTGCGTTGAGCAGCCATTCCAGGTCACGCCGCACGGACTGGCGGATCTGCGCCAGGCTGGGGCGCAGTGAACCGTCCTCCAGCAACCGGTCCAGCAGGCTCAGCTGCAAGCCATTGCGGGCATCAGAGTGCTTCATCGTGCGCCTCGACCGGTTCCACGCGTTCAACATCCTGGATGCCTTCCAGGGAGACGGCCTCGTCGCCGACGAGGAACATCTTGAGCCCGAGGCCGGTTACCAACTGCGGCTCGTGCTCGACCCAGTCCGTTTCACGGCCAAGCTTCTGGGCATCGGTGCCACTGGTGGCGTAGGTGAGGGGCAGGAAGGCCTCGCCCTGGCGACCATCGGACAGCTCGATCAGTGCCCGGCGCCAGATCAGTTCAATGGGCGAGGACGGCTTCTGGAAACGCAGGGCATCGATTTCGTTCCACTGCCACAGGTAGTAATAGCCGTCGGTTCCCAGGCCTTCGACATAACCGTTCAGACTGTCGTCACAGTCCCGGATCTCGCCCTGGGACTCACCGGCCTGGAAAACATCACCCGCACGAGCCGACTCCAAAGCGGATGCGGCGTCGCGCGCCTTTTCAGTCTTACCGTTTGAAAGGTTCAGGTTCAGTTCAAGGAGCGCTTCGAGCGATTCCCCGGGCGTGGCGATCACATCGTCCGCGAGCTTGCCTTCACGCAGGGCCAGGCGCGCCTGCTGGGCCCGGAGCAGCTGCCTGAGGTTGGCGGCGCCGGCAAGCCAGTCCTGATGGTGCTTTGCCAGGTGCTCCAGGACCTCGTCGGCGCGCTCCAGGTCACCGGCAATGCACAGCAGTTCCACCAGGCAGGCACGCAGGTCGCTGGCTCCGGGAGACTGGCGCAGCTCCTGCTGGAGGTGCTCGATGGCTTCCTGAAGCTGTCCCGCGGATAGATACTGCTTGATAACGTCCATATCGACTCTTCCTGTTAATCCGTGCGTTTCCGGCGACCCACAGCGGGTCCGCCTTCTTCCCTGCTCCCGCCGTCACGTCTGTATCGGCGTAAGCTCCGTAATCAGCCGCATGCTGGTCACCAGCTGGTCCAGCTGGAAATGGGGCTGTAACCGGATCACCGAGTAATAGCGGCCGGGCTCCCCCACCCGCTGTTTCACCGAGACACTGGCACTGCGCAGCGGAAACCGCGCCCGCATCTCGTCCGAGGCTCCCTCGGTGGCCATGGTGTAGCTGTGGAGCCACTTCTGGAGCTGGGTTTCACACTCCTCCGGGGAGCGATAGCCCCCGACCCGGTCACGTCCCATCACCTTCAGGTAATGGGCGAAGCGCGAGACACAGAGCGTGTAGTGCAGCATCGCCGCCAGGCGGGCACTGACCTGCGCCTCGCCGCTGTCATAGTGAGCAGGTTCCTGCACCGAGGGCACCGAATGCAGCACCAGCATTTCTGTATTCGCCAGCGGCATCAGGGGAATGAACCCCTCCTCGGAGAGCACCCGCTCCATGCGGTCGCTGACCTGCCACTCCACGGGACTGCGCGTGGGAAAGAGCCGCCCGGCAGAGGACAGCGCCTGAATGGCCGGCATGTTGTCCACGGTGCCATGGGCAATGCGCCCTTCCCGGTAACCGCGGATCTGCGCGAACCAGCCGGACTGGCAGAACGCGCGGATCGCCACGGTGCCCACGGAAAAGCAGGCATTGCCCCAGAGATAGTCCCTTTCCGAATCGCCCCGCGCTTCATGGAAACGGAAACCTTCCGGCCCCCAGCCGGCGTCCGGATAGGGCTGGCGCATCAGCATCCGGGGCATGGCCAGCCCCAGGAATCGCGCGTCCTCGGTCTGTCTCAGCGAACGCCACTTCGTCAGCTCTGGCTGATTGAAGTGGTTTTCCAGGTCCGTAACGCTCGCCAGTTCCGCGTACTGGTCCACGCCGAAAAAACTCGGCGCCGCATCCAGTATCAGCGGCGCAAAGGCCGCGGCCGCCACCTGTGTCAGTTCCTGCAGGGTGTCCAGATTGGCCTGCCCGCCCGGCATCCGGTGACTGACGCTGTAGGCCCCGAGCAGCAACCCGAAAGGCTCGCCGCCTGGACTCCCGAACTCTTCCGAATAGATGTGGGAAAACAGCCGGGACTGGTCGAACTCAATAGCCCGGGACAGGTCCCTGGACAGTTCCCGCCAGCTCAGGTCCAGGACTTTCACCCGGACCCGGCCCTCGCCATCGTCATGGGCGACCTGTTCGGTCAGCAGCCAGGCGCCACGCCAGTTTGCCTCGAGTGCCTTCAGTTCCGGATGGTGGAGGATCGCGTTCAGCTGCTCGTTGATCCGGCGATCCACGCCATCCAGCGTCTTTGCCAACAGGGCCCGGATGCTGGAGCGCTCCCAGGTCTTTCCGGGGTCCAGCCGGCTCAGCCACATCAGTAACGCAAGGACATCATCCGCTTCCGCGACGAGACGGGCCGCGAAGCCTGAATCAGGCACCACGTCCGGCTCTGCCGAGGCCGGTCTGTCCAGGTAGTCACTGGGCACGAACTGAAGGGCACTGCTCATTGCGCATCCCTGCAACCAGACGGGGCTTGTGCCCCGTCATCCATGTGTTGTCCTGCGGTCACGCCGGGAGTCGGGTTAACCGACTTCCGGGATCTTGGCGACCATCCGCAGCGAGGTGGAGAGCTCCTCAAGCTGCAGCCAGGGGCGAAGCCAGGCCACCGCGTTGTAGGAGCCGGGGCGACCCGGGATCTCTTTCACCTGCACCTTGGCATCCGCCAGCGGATAACGGGCACGGATATCCTGGCCACCACCCTCGGAACCGTTCACGTAGGTCAGGATCCAGCGATTGAGCCAGTTTTCCACATCCTCGGCTTCCATGAAGGACCCGATCTTGTCCCGCGCCATGACCTTGAGGTAGTGGGCAAAGCGCGAGGTTGCCATCAGGTACGGCAGCCGTGCGGAGATGGCAGCGTTGGCCGTGGCATCGGGATTGTCAAAGATCTTGGGCTTCTGGCATGTCTGGGCCCCGAAGAACACGGCGTAATCGGTGTTCTTGTAATGGCACAGCGGCAGGAAGCCAAGCTTGCTGAGTTCCGCTTCACGACGGTCGGTGATGCCGATCTCGGTGGGGCACTTGAGGTCCGGGTCGCCATCATCGCTCTGGAAGACGTGGGTCGGAAGTCCTTCCACCTTGCCTCCGCCCTCGGCACCACGGATGGCGGTGCAGAAACCATACTTGGCAAAGGCCTGGGTCAGCCGCGTGCCCATCACATAGGAGGCGTTCATCCAGCAGTAGTCCTCATGGTCCGCGGCGACGGACATGCCGGTACCGGGGTCCACATCGAACTCTTCGTAGTTGAACGCTTCCACCGGCTGCGTGGACTCACCATAGGGCAGGCGGGCCAGCACGCGGGGCATGGTCAGGGTCACGAAGCGCGAATCATCGCTCTCGCGGAACGACCGCCACTTGGTGTACTCGACAGACTCGAACACCTTCTCAAGGTCGCGCGGCTTGGTCAGTTCGGTCCAGTCATCGAAACCAAAGAGGCCGGGGCCCGAGGAGGCGACAAAGGGACAGAAACCGGCCGCCGCCACGTTGGACATCAGGCTCAGGGTTTCGATGTCCGACGGGTGATTGGTGAACTCGTAGTCGCCAATCATGGCGCCATAGGGCTCGCCGCCGGGTGTGCCGAACTCGGACTCATAGATCTTCTTGAAGGTCTGGCTCTGGTCGAACTCCACTGCCTTGGAAAGGTCCTTGTGCAGTTCCTTCTTGCTCAGGTTCAGCACCCGGATCTTGAGGGTGGCGCTGGTCTCTGAGTTCATGACCAGATGGTTGAGGCCGCGCCAGGAACCTTCCAGCTTCTGGAACTCTTCCTGGTGCATGATCTCGGACAGCTGGCTGGAAATCATCTGGTCCAGCGCCGAGATCGCCTGGTTGAAGGTCACGTTCAGGTTCTTGTTCCAGGTGACCGTGCCCTTCATGGCCTCATCGGTCAGGGTCTGGATCAGCTCCTGGGCCCGTTCGCTTTCCGTCTGCTTGGTTGCGCCGATGGCCTGCTCCAGCAGGCTAAGGCTCTCGCCCTCTTCGGCAACCGCCGTATCCTGGGTCTGTTCTTCAGCACTCATTCCTGGTCCCCTTCCTTGCTGCCCAGTTCCTCATTCAGCGCGTTCAGGTCATCCGAATTGTTGAGAACGCGCTCCAGAAGTTCTTCCAGCTCTTCCGAGCGATCCACCTTGGTCATCAGGTCACGCAGCCGGTTGCGCGTTTCCATCAACTGGCGCAGCGGCTCAACCTGGTTCACGACGTTGGAGGGCTCGAAATCCTCCATGCTGTTGAACTCGAGCTCAACGGACATCTCGGAATCGTCATCGGAAAGCTTATTGTCCACCTTCATCGCCAGTTTCGGGCTCATCCGGCGCATCACGTCGTCGAAGTTATCGCGGTCAATCTGGATGAACCGGCGATCCTTGAGCGGCTTGAGATCGGTGTTGTTGTTACCGGAAAAGTCGCCCATGACGCCAACCACGAACGGCAGCTCTTTCTTGACCATGGCGCCTTCCGTTTCCACATCATAGGTAATGTGGACCCTGGGCTTGCGGACTCTTGAAAGCTTGTCGTGAACACTTTCCATGTCACTGTCTCCTTGATTTACCAATGTGTCAGGAAACCATCGCCCACCGCACGGCGCCCGGTTTCCAGGTAGTTACTGCTTTTGCGACTCCGGGTCCGGAACGCCGGTTATGCGGGCGAAGCCCTCGCGCACGCCCTTGTCGTCGATCAACTCCTGCATCAGCTCGGGCAGTGACAGCTCACTCCAGCGCACGGCCTGGTTGATGGCATAGGAAACCGGCGAATGCGGTTCAGTCTGGCGAAAGAACTCGGCCAGTTGACTCAGTTGCTCCAGCGCCCGGGCACGGCTGGCAATAGCCACCTGCACCGGGTCCGCGTGGGGCCCACCCGTGGGCTCGGCCCCCTCACCTTCCATCTCGGGGTCCTGGCCTGCGGCCTCGGGCATCTGGCTTTCACGAGCCAGCGCTTTCTCGATCCTGGCGCCGGCGTAGTGCATGAGAATGCTCTTGCAGCGTTCAAGCACGGAACGGATATGGCTGGTCGGTTGTGGCTCGCCGTCCATCACCCGGTCCATGGCCTCACTCAGGCCTGTAAATGCCTTTTGTGCACGTTCAATCGTGCCGTGGATTGCCAACAGTGCGCTCTCCGGGGTCTCACGGACCGCCTGCATCACATCATCTTCCGCCAGCGCACCGGCCTCGATGCGCTGCTGGGTCTTCTGTTCATCCAGGCGGGAGATTTCAGCGGCCTGCTCCACCTGCCATACGGCAACATCACCGAGCGTGGCGTTGTGGAACAGCGGGATCGAGAGAATGGGCTGGATCAGTGTGCCTTCGCTGTCGCTGCCATTAAGGCCGACCAGCGGCGCAATACGGGTAGCCGCCCCTTCTTCGTCAGGCAGCGGATAGAGGTTGTTCCAGTGGGTCTCCAGCATGCGGCGGGCCAGGTCAAAGCCCTGGGCCAGGCCCTCGAAACCGTGTTCGCGGCAGAGCGCCTCGACATACCAGGCAACGAACTCCAGGTCCTTGCTGCGCTTCACCAGTACATCGGGGATTTCATCGAGAAGCTGACGCCACTGGGGAACCTGGAGTGCCTCGTTCTCGATCAGCTGCTGGCGTTCGGAGGCACGCGCCTGGTTGCGCAGATCCTTGAGATTGAAATAGGGAGACGCGTGGGACGAGTCCTCACGGGTATCATCACCGCAGGGCTGGCTCTCTGAGATCGCCTCAAGAAGGGTATTCGGGTCAAATATAAGAGTGGCCTGATCGTCCATAATGCTCACGCGTACATCATCCTTGATTGTTCAGAACTGACACGGGAACGGTTGCGTCTGCGTCGTTCTCAGCTCGAATCTGCTGCGGATCATACCCACCTTCATCAACATTGACAATAATACAGGTTATGTTGTCGCCACATTTGTTAACCAGTGCCGAATACATTATGGCATGGCTCGCATCCCGGATTTTTCCATCACCCAGGAAGCCCTCCAGATCCCGGGTTCCGAACTCGTTGCTCACCCCGTCGCTGCAGAGCAGAAAGAGGTCCCCTGGCTGGATCTCCCCCGTGGCGTAATCCAGACTCAGCTCATCATCCACTCCCAGAGCCCGGGTAATCACGTGCGCCAACGGATGACCATCCGCCTCATCCGGCCGGATAAGCCCCTGATCCACAAGCTCTGCCACCTGGCTGTGATCCCGTGAGATCTGGACGAGGGCGCCGGCACGCAAGCGGTAGCAGCGACTGTCACCGGCCCAGAGCACATGGTAACGCCCGTCCCTGATCCGCAGCGCAATCACGGTTGCACCCACGGTCTGACCGTCGAGGGTGTCACGGGCGTAATCCCGGATCTGCTCATTGGCGTCTTTCAGCGCTGTCCGCAACCCGTCCACGGAGAGCTGGCTACCCTGGCGCTCCACCTCTCGGGCCACTGTGTCACAGGTCATCTGGCTGGCCACGTCGCCCGCCTGATGACCGCCCATGCCATCGGCAACCACCCAGACGCCCGCCTGTGGTGCGTCCAGAAGCGCATCCTCGTTGTGTTCGCGCGTGCCACCCTTGTGGGTAAAGCTTGCGGACCTGAACGCCATTATCTACTCCGTCATCACGCCTTGTTGCCAGCCGTGGTTCTCCCACTGGCCGACCATCATGGCCGCAAACTGGCCAACCCTTGGGAGCCCGTCCGTCAGCAGCGTCGCTGATTCAACGTAGGCAGACCCCTGGGTCCACCAGAGCGCCAGACCCTGTCGGCGGCTCAGAAGGGCATGCAGCCAGTCATCCTCCCTGGCCTCGCCGGGAAGCATCATATTGCCCTCCTCGGATGGCCATTTCAGGCGCGGCCCCTGGGCTTCCGGTATCTCGATCGCGCCAAGGCGTTGGTACCAGGTCGCCTCATCCCAACCATCATCCAGCACCGCCAGAACGCAATCCTCCATCGCAGAGAACCAGTCCGGCTGGCGCCAGGCTTCCAGGGCACTGCCGTTATATTCCGCCAGCACCAGAAACGGAAAATGACGGCCAACCCGATCCACCGACGGAATCATGGTCCCGATCAGGCCGGATTCCATAAAGGCGCCGGGACTCGCCGCAAAATGCCAGATCGGCGACGTCAGGTAGGCTTCCAACCAGTTGTCGCCGAGCTGCTCCCGGCTTACGGCGAGTGTTGCCTGACACCATTCGAGCAACAGATCCCGCGCCTGCGGCGGTACGTTGTGTGTAATGAAATCGCCCCGATTCGGGACCTTGCCCATGTATCCCCAGGCCATTGCGCGTCACCCTGTCACAGTGTTGATGGGAGCCAGAAATCCTTGAACATCGCCCTGTTAAAGGGATGCTTTATTGAGTCAGCGGTTAATTGGAGGCTGGCGCTGTAATCACCCAGGTTCAGCGCCAGCTCCCGCTTGCGCCCGGAACCGTCCAGACCGCCGGTATCCTGGAGCATCCGGAAAAGCGACCAGGCCCCGGGGTAGGTATGCTGGGCCGGTGTCCTGGACGCATCCCCGGGGGTCAGTGCAATTCGGGTATCGCCCGAACGGTTATCCGCCGGCCAGCGGAAGTTGATATCCCGGGATGGGCCGTGACGATAGACCAGGCTGCGATCATCCATCCTGACCATCATCCGGGTGATGACCGGATCCAGGCTGATTGGTGCCAGGCTGAAGTTGACCGACAGTCCGTCACCGCCGGAGGTGAAAAACGCCTCCTGAATCCGCTTGGCATCCTCAAGCAGGCGCAGGGTCCTGGGTCGGATCGACAGATCCTCTTCTAGCCGCCACGGCGACTGGCTCATATCGATGTGATCCGCCAGGTGCGCCGCCACGAACTGATCCAGGGTTCCGCCGGGCCCGAAGAAATTCTCGAAATCCTGGAGCGCGATCTCCTCGTCGGCGTCCAAATCGATGGGGTACTTGCCAGAGATCGCCTGTCGGTATTCCTCATAGACCTGGTTCCGCCACACTTCGTTGAGCGTCTGCGTCTCGGACGCCTTCACCAGGCTCTGGCTGTCGCCCACAAAACCGACGACCATAGCCGCCAGAAGATCGGAGTCCGTGTCGTTCACGGTGGCGCGGAATTCCGATACGGCCTGATTGAACTCCTCACGGCTGACCTCGGCACCGCCCTCCTCCAGATAGTCCGCCATGATGTCTGCGTTATCCCGCAGCGCCTGGAACGTGTCCTTGCCAACATCATTCAGCGGTTTGAAGGTTTCATCCACAAAGGTCGTCGGTTCCTCCTCTTCGGCGGCGGACGACGGCACCAGGCTGCTCAACCGGGGACCGCGTCCACTGGCACGATCCGCGGCCCGACCCGCCTGCTCCTTCGCCGCGTCGCCCAGAGCATCCGTTGCCCCATCCTCTTCCGTAACGCTCAGCTGGGTATTGTATTCAACCGCTTCCATGAGCCGGCTTATGGGCGCTTCCGGTCCGGCCAGGAGTCCGGCGATGCGAGCGCCTTCCCCAGGATTGTCATAGGGCTGTATCCGCAGGTCCTTGAGGAACTCGCGCCAGCGGTGCGCGTAATCCCGGAAATAGCGATTCTCGACCCCCTTTCTGATAGCGTCCTCATCCAGGTTCCGGAAATCCTCGGCGTCCTCACCGTAAACCCACGAATCCTCCAGAAGCCGGCCGACGACGCGGTCCTTTTCGGGCTTGAACAACCCCTTGTAGCCGTTGAGCGTATAAAGACCGGGGATACCCTCACGCATGCTCGTCCCCGAGCGGCGCTCGAAGACACGTTCAGCCACTGACCCGAGCACCAGCGGCAGTCGGAAGGAAGGAAAGCCGGAATCCGCCGCGTCCATCTGGATACGCTGATAGGCCCGCTCATCAAGTGGCATTGAGGTAAGGCTGGCTCGCGCCTTGCCCACCAGCTTCGATTCAGTGGGCAGGCGGTGATTAAGGGCCAGGTAGTTCTCCAGATGCGTGATCATGTTCCGGCGCACCCGCTCATTCACCTGCCCCGGTACTTCCCGGGAGAGCAGTGCCGAAAGCCAGGCGCGAACCTGGTCCCGGTCCATGTGCTGACGTCGGTTGAGCATCAGGTAGGTCTTGAGGGTTTCGTAGAGGTATTCCAGGTTGTCGAGGTTCTCCCGGAGCTCGACCTCCAGGGCCTCCTTGAGATTGCTGCCCAGATGATGCTGGAGCAGCCGACCATAGGCGCCCTCTGCCACCTGCCCAAGTTCATCGCCCTGGAACAGGCCCACCTGGCGCGGCCCACCCTCGGGCATGGGCGTGCCCGATACGCCCGGCATGGCCATGGCATCAGACAGCAGGCGCTCCAGCTCAATCCAGTTCTGGGGCGCTGTCTCTAAATCGCCCTGCAGCTGGTCAAGGTCCTTTTCATACACCTGGATCAACTCGGCGTTCCACTGGTAACTGAAGCTCCATGCCAGTCCTACACCTCCGACAAGCAGCACCAGGCCGGCCAGGGCACCCCGCTGCAGCCAGCGGAAGCGACGCTTGCGAATGCCATCCACGGTTGCCAGGCCATACTCGGAGAAGATGATGTTCTCGAACAGCTGGCGCAGGAAAAAGCCTTCCTGTTGTCGGGCAGCAGCGGGGGTACGGCCCTCGGGCATCGCGAGGCCGAACTGGTCGTCCACCATCCGGGAGACCTTGTCATGGGCCTTGCCACTCTGCTCGGCGGATACCATGTAGATGCCGCGCAGCACGGGCACTTCCTCATAGGCGGAGGGACAGAACACTTCCTTGATCAGTGTCCAGACCGGCGCCCGCAGCAGTGCAACCTGTTTGGGGAACTGGTAGATACGCCGGGTCGCATCCAGGGTCCGTTCCTGCTGGACTCGGTGCAGCAGGAAGTGGCTGAGGCGCTCCAGCAGCGCATCGAATTCCTTCTCAAAGCTGGCGGTGAGACTTTCAGTGTCATTCACCGATTCCAGTTCGAAGGTCATGCCGAAGACATCGTCACGCTCCTGCTCCGATAGCATGCCAAAGGTATCGTTGAACCCCTCCAGCAGGTCCAGCTTCGTCAGGACCATGTAGACCGGAAAGACCAGGCCCAGTCGGTTCTTGAGCTCCTGAACACGCTGCTTGAGCGCGCGGGCATGGAGCATACGCTCCGTCGGTGTCTGTTCCAGCAGGTCGGCAACGCTGACCGACAGGATGACGCCATTGATCGGCTGGCGTGGGCGGTATTTCTTCAGCAGCCCCAGGAAGGATTCCCAGCCCCGGGAGTCGCGCTTGTCGTTGCTTTCCTGGGAGGTGTAGCGCCCGGCGGTGTCGATGATGACGGCCTTGTTGGTGAACCACCAGTCACAATTCTGGGTGCCGCCGACGCCCTTCACAGAATCGATGCCCATCTCTTCCTTCAGTGGGAATTCGAGGCCCGAGTTGAGCAGCGCGGTGGATTTCCCGGAGCCCGGGACACCGATGATCATGTACCAGGGCAGGTCATAGACGGAACGGAAACGGCCGGGACGCCAGCGCCGGACCAGGCCGATGGCCCTGCGCATGCGCTCGCGCTGGCTGTTGACCTCTTCCTTGAGAAGCTCGTCCTCTTCGGTATTGGCCATCATCTCGCTGACGACTTTCTCGTTGTCGGCGCGCTGCTTTTTCGCCTTCCACAGACCGCGCGCCATAACGCTCACAACGATCAGAAGCAGGAAGATGATCCGCGCCGCCACCGAGGCCAGGGGCTTCCACTCGGCAATGGCCAGCATCGGCCCGCCGAACCACACCAGCAATACCACGGCGATAACGCCGAGAAGCAGGAACAGCCCCCGGAGTGAAACCAGTTTCTTCAGACGACGCATCCATGCCATCGGACTCATAATTGCATACCTGCGGTTCAGGGAGTCAGGGTAATCTCAACCCGGCGATTCCGGGCGCGGTTTTCGGCGGTATCATTGTCCACTCGGGGCTCCGCCTCGCCCCGTCCTTCCGGCCAGAGTCGGCCATCAAGATTGGCTTCGGCACCCAGCAGATCCGAAACGGCCGTGGCACGTGCCAGTGACAGATGCCAGTTGGAGGGGAACTGATCCGTTGCGATGGGCCGGTCATCGGTGTGGCCGGTCACCTGCAGGGTGCCTTCTGTGGATTCGAGGGCCCGGGCAATCTTGTGCAGCACCGGTTTGACGGCATCCCGGACCTCCGCGGAGCCGGCCTGGAAGAGCCCTTCACTGCCCAGCACCAGGCTGGCGCTGTTGTCGGTCTTCTCCAGCTCCACCAGGTCACGATCCATCTCGGTCTGGAGAACCTGCTCGAGGTAGCGCGTATCCACGGGCGTCCCATCATTGCCCTCGGTTTCCGATTGTGCGGGGATACCAACCTGGGTCAGCTCCTTCATGACCGGCTCGGCACGCTCGTTGATGTTGTGGACCAACCCCACATACACCAGCAGAAGTGCCACCAGGCTGACCGCGCCGATGGCCCAGGGCGGGATGCGCTGGCTCAGGGAGCCACTGGGCACCACGCGGGACTGCCAGCTGCGCTCAAAAGGGGTCGTGAAGCGCCCCTGCTCGGCGCAGATCTGGCGATAGAGACTGTCGCGCAGGATGTCGAGCTGCTCCTGGCCCCGCTCCTCCACGCGATAGCGTCCCTTGAAGCCCAGTGACAGACAGAGGTACTGGAGCGTCAGAAGGGAGATATTGGCGGAACGCTGGGCCTGCTCGACACGCTCGAAGAAGTGCGTCCCGGCCCAGGTCTGGGTGTGGAACTCGGAGAGCAGCGAACTGCCCGCCCAGTGGCTGGACTGGCCCCAGCTGCTGTTGAGCACCAATTCATCCAGCAAGGCACAGATGCAGTAGGAGGCGGTATCCACGGTGTCCGGGGACACCTCCCTGGTTCGCAGCGCCTGCTGGTACTCGGTCACCAGTGCCATGCACTGGCGCTTGAGCGCGGCCACGTCCCGGACCGACTCGGCCTGACCCAACCGATCCGCCAGTGACAGCAGGCGCGAGGCCTCATCACAGACCGGGTCCAGCTGCGTCTCCGGCAGGCGGAAGCGTGTCCCGGAATCAGCGGGTCGGGAGGGCGCACCTACCTGAGTCCCATCCTCCGGCGTTCCCGGGCCGGACGGCTTCTGGGGCAGGTCCCGCGCGCCGGGGCGTGGCTTGACGACTGTCTGGTCACTCATGGAAACGTCCCTGTTGCATCATGGCTAACCTCGAATGGCCCACAATTCCAGTTCCAGCCCGGGGTAGTTCCCGGACACGTGCACCGCCAGGCCACCGCTCTGCTTGAGCTGCTGCCAGCGCTCGCTGTCGCTGTCCAGCAGGAAGTAGTGATAGCCGGCATGATAGGGAATCTGCCTCGGGGCAACGGGCAGTGCACTCACGGAGATGCCCGGGAGGTGGTTGTTCACCAGGTCGCGGATGTGCTCCACCGGCCCCAGCTTGATCTGGGCCGGCAGGCGCCGGCGGATGTCCTCGGTGGTGAGATCGGCATAGACCGCCAGCACCAGTTGCGAGGATTCCAGCAGCGACTTGTCGTTCAGCGGCGCCACCTTGATGCCGTACTCAGCCTCTTCCAGCTTGAGCGCCACGGCAGTCTGCTCCAGAACCGTACTCAGGGACTGGCTGAGCACCGCGCCCAGGTCGCCGAAAGACTCGGTGAGCTTGTCGTGGTTATAACGAGGCAATTCCGGCGGGCGCTTCTCGCCACGGGTGAAGGTGGCCAGCTCGCCGATCAGGGTCACCACGGCCTCATAGAACCGTTCCGGGTGTATGCGGTCGCCATTGTCCAGGTGCTCAAGATAGGGCTGCCAGCGATTCAGCGTCTGTAGCATGAGCACGTCAAAGAGGGTCGTGGATTGCTCCGCCCCTTTCTGCATGCGATCCGCCAGGGCCTTGGCGCGCTGCTTCACCATGGACAGGGTTTCCCTCAGGAAGGAGGACAGCGGCGGCATGAGCCCCACATCAAGACAGGGCGCCATGAAGTCACGATCGAGCTTGACCTCTTTCTCGTTCACCACTTCCACGATGCGCGCAACCGGCAATGCCACATACCCGGCCATGTCCTCACGGCCAAGGCGCAGACTGGGATTAAGCCAGGCAAGCCCGACATCCTCTTCCTCGCCTTCTTCCACGGAGTCATCCAGCATGGAAACACCGCCCATCACAAAGCGGGCAACCTGGCCATTCACACCCGAGGCGATGTTCACGCCTGCCTGTTTCTCCTGGGGCAGGGCCAGGTAGACCAGCTCATCCCGGGCGTCCGCCGGAACTTCCAGCACCAGGTTGCTGCCCTGATCAAAGCTGAAGGGCATGCCATCCGGAAAGAGGCCACTTGCCCGCACCAGGCTGATCTGGCCGAGAGCCAGGACTTCGTTGTCCAGAGACAGCTCGCAGACCCCATAACCATGAGCGGTAAGCTGCGAGTGCCGGAGCCGGGCTACGTGGTACAGGAACCGGTCCTGCTGCTGAAAATGCTGGGGCCGGAGGAGCATGCCCTCCGACCAGGCAACCTTTGCCAGTCCTTCCATGAGTCGCTTCCCTGTTATTTCCGTGTTAGCTGCAATTCGATACCGTCCACGACCACATCCACTGGCCGTCCATCATCGGGATCAATCCGTTTGAGAATACGCCAGTCCGCCTTCTCGATCTGTCTGAACGCGCCGAGCATGCCCAGGTAGCGGGTCCGGCCATCCAGATTCAGCGATTTCTCCCACTGCTGCTCAGGTTTCAGGACGATTTCGCGGACACTGACCAGCTTATCCCCGAGTAGCTCTTCCGGGTTGTCATAGAGCTCATAGAAATCCGCACTCTCAAAAGTATCCCTGACAACCAGCTCATAGACCCGGACCACCACCGGTGAGGCCCTGTCAGCCGCATCCGGGTTGATCCGGTCCGTGGCATTGATGCGGACCTCGGTCAACGGTTCAATCGAGGAACAGCCCCCCAGAATCAGCGCCGTGACCAGACTCGCCACCACTGCTCTTGCCATCATCCTTACTGCTCCTCTTTATAATCCCTGGCCGCCGCCTCATAGGCTTCCGTAAAGGTACTGCTGTGCAGCATGCGTTCGCTGTCACCGAATTCCTCCCGCTGCTGCGTACGCCTGGCGACGAGATCGTCGTAGGCACGGGCCTTGCGAAGCAGTGACCAGCTTGGGAGAGCGCTCATATCCGGCGCCTCAGTACCAAGCAACTCAGCGACGACGCTTTCCACGCCTGTCATCAGTGCCTGTTCATGGGCCCTGATGTCAGCGAAGGCTTCCTCAATTGCATTGCGCGGCCCCAGGTAGGCGCCGTGACGGCGAACAAGCAGGGCATCCAGGGCATCTTCGGGCGTGGCGGAGAATTTAAGCGGATTGTTTTCACGGCGCTGGAACAGCGTCTGCTGAACCCGGAGTTTCTGTTTCTGCTGCGCCCGCGCCCTGAGCAATTCCATGAGCTGGTCGAGCAGGATCCGAGTCAGTTCACCCAGGTTATTCAGCATCTCCGTGGACACTGGCTCCTTTGCCAGCTCCGGCATGCCCAGAGCCTGGAAGAGCGTCGCCAGCTGGGGATCGACTTTTCCTGAATCCGTGTCGGTATCGGCGGTCGTGGGCGGTGGTTCGCTCCCCCACTGCCAATCCTGGGGGATAGCCACCTCGGGAATGTCCACGTGCGTGTCAGCAAGCGCCTGCTCACCCAACCCTGAGGCCAGCGTTGGATTACCGCCTCCGGTCTCACCGGCCGAGACCGACTCGATACCCGTTGGCGAAGCTGCTGGGGTTGCCGACGGGGCATGGGGAAGGTGGGTTTCGGTGCTGGCTCCCTGAACGGCTGCTTCCGGCTCGCCGGACCCAATGACGCTGACACGGAACTGATAGTCGCCCAGGGCGATGCTGTCGCCATCGCCAAGCGGGCTTTCATTGCCATTCCCGAGCGGCTCGTCCGCCCCGTTGACGTGGATGCCGTTGGTAGAGCAGTCCTTCAGCCAGTACTGGCCGTTGCGGAAAAAGATCTCGCCGTGAACAGAGGAGACAATGCGGTCGGGGTCCGGCAGATGCCAGTCACAGTCCGCGGATCGTCCGAGGCTGTAACGGTGTTCCGTTGAGAACCGCCGGGAGGTGGTAACCGTGGGGGAAAGCCGCTGGTAGCTTGTTATGGCAAGCTCCAATTCCATTTGCCTGTCCTTCCTTAGATAACGACGATGCTGGTTTCCGGTAATGCTGCATTCCGGAACGCTGTCCTTGCTGCCTGTCGCAGGTCGGCACGAACCTGTTGAGGGCCTGTGCCGAGGTGCGAATCCTAAGCATCGCCGGTTACAGTGTCAACAATCCCTGAGATCTGCTGACGGAGACCGTGGACCCGGTCTCAGTTCACGCTTCAGGCTTTCACAATTGACCGGATAAAAACCCTTCCGATAGACTCCCGCTGCCGTTATCGGCGATGGATGATCCCCAATCACTGGTCAACAAGGGAAATGTGACATGGCCAAACCCGCAGCCTATCTGGGCGCTTTTCACGCCTGCCCCGCCTCCAATGGCCCGGTTCCCCATGTGGGAGGCCCAACACTCGCAACCGCCGCCAACGTGACCGTCGGAGGTGTCCCGATCGCCTGTGTCGGTGACAAACTGGTTTGTGTCGGCCCGCCGGATACCATTGCTTCCGGCTCAGCCACCGTCACGGTCAATGGCAAGCCAGTGGCCCGGCTTGGCGACAGCACTGCCCACGGCGGCAGGATCGTGGTGGGAAATCCGACGGTTCTTGTCGGCGGCTGAACAAGGTTCCTCCCGAAACCCCGTTATTGATCAACAGGAAGCAAGATCGCATGGATGCCACCGAGCTGATTCACGCAAACGGCCGCAGTGATGCGGACACAACCTCGACCCACGCCGATGAGCACATCTCGGCTTTCGGTCGACCAAAAGGGCGCCACCAGCGCCTGGACCAGGTCCTGAAGGGGCGTTACCGGATCGAAGCCCTGATCGCCTCGGGCGGGATGAGTGATGTTTACCGGGCCGTGGACGAATACCTTGAACAGGCGGGCTCGCGGGATTGTCAGGTGGCGGTCAAGATACTGCGCAGCGCTCTGACCCAGGATACGAATGCGCTGTCACTCCTGGCCCGGGAGGCGGCCAAGTCCATGCGGCTGTCGCACCCCAGCATCATCCGTGTGAATGACCTGGACCAGGACAACGGAACCTGGTTCATGGTCATGGAACTACTGGATGGGGAACCGCTGTCCCGCGTGATACAGAGGGCCAAGCCCAGAGGGCTGACCTGGCGCGGAGCCAGAGCCGTTCTGGACCAGATCGTGGACGCACTGAGCTACTCCCATTACAGGGGCATTGTCCACGCGGATCTCAAGCCCTCCAACGTCTTCTTCACCCGCGACGGTCACGTCAAGCTCCTGGACTTTGGTGTGGCACGTGCACTCAAACCACACCAACCTGAGGATTTCCTCAACCCCCGCCAGGAGGATGAAACCACGGTCTATGGCTACACGCCGGCCTATGCCTCGCCATCCGTTATGGCAGGCAATGATCCCGGCGCCGATGATGACCTATACGCCCTCGCCTGCATCAGCTATGAACTGCTCTCCTCCCGCCACCCCTTTGACCGGCGGGAACTGAGCGCCGAGGAACGGGCTGCTTTCAGAATCAAGCGTCCCAAAAACATGCCGTTGCGGCTATGGCGGGTGGTCAAACCGCTCCTGAAACAGGAAAACCCGGGCATTGACCTACCCGGATTCCGGGCTGCCCTCTCACCCGGACCCCAGCGTCGCATCCTTATTCCGGGTGCACTGGGTACGGCATTCGGCCTGGCCATGGTGGGCGGCTATGCGGGATTTCACAACGGCGTTCTGGGCGGCACGGAACCCGTGAGCATCCAGCAGCGACTGGCAACACTGGAGGTACTGGAAGAGGCGCCGCCGCAGCGCATCCTCTCCGCCATGGAAAGTCTTGAGCCCCTGGAGCAGGCTGCATTGCTCAAGCACCACGAACAACACCTGACTGATTATTACCTGGAGCAGACAAACGGCGCCCTGGGCAACCTGAGACGGGATAACCTGGCGAAAGTGCCCGAAACCCTGGAGGTGCTGAAACAGGCGCGTGAATACTACCCGAACAATGTGGATCTGGCGCGCCGCATGGAGCGCCTGCAACAACAGAAAACCTCCCTCGCTTCGGCATTGACGGAAGAGGTGCAGGGCCGGCTTGAACAGGGGGACTACGAGGGTTACGACTCGCTCGAAGAGCTCAAGAAGCTGGCGGACAACCTGGCGCTTGTCAGGGACGAGCCACTGACGCCTTCGGATACCGCAATCAGTATCTTCGAGGAAAAGCTTCAGTCAGCACTGTCACAGGATGATGAATCGGCCCTGGCCCGATTGCTCACACTGGCTGACCGCTTCTTCGACGGCACCACCGAGCTGGAGGAGACACTGACCCGGGCCCGGAGCCAGGAAGACGCCATTGAAGCCCTCGGCTCCTACCATGAGTCCACTGCCAGCGGCGAGAACGCCGCGACCTTCCCGGAAGAGGCGGCGCTGACCTTCTATGGCCCCCGCATCAGGGACTGGGAAGAACAGCTCAGGAATGCGGACAACGTAGCCGAACTCAATGCGGTCTACGCGCGGCTCGAGCCGCTCAGGAACCGGATTCCGCAGGAGTTTGAGCCGGTAAGCCGGCTCCGGAAAAGCCTCGCGAATGCCTACATGGAGCGCGCGGAAGCGCTACTGGGCAACAACCGCGCCTCGGCCGCGCGTCCCCTGCTTGAAAAAGCCCGTGACCTGATGGGCTGGCACGACTGAATCCCCGGATCAGCCGTGCTTTTCCTTCATGCTCTCGAGGAGATCCACATACTGCTGCATGGCATCCTCCGAGCTGGTGCCCTTGAGCTTCTCCCAGGCGCTGTACTTCGCGCGGCCAACCTGGTCCAGCATACCGGGCTTCTTGCCCTTCACGTCACCCTCGGTGGCCTGCTTGTACAGCGCGTAGAACTGCAGTTTCACGTCGTTCGACGGCTTGAAGTCGCCCTCTGCGGTCTGGACGTATTCAACCGCTTTATCGAACTGTTCCTTGAGCTCGCTCATGCTTCGACACCTCTGTTGTTCCGTGTTTTCGCAGAAGCTACCAGAAAACAGGAGGGGATTACACCAGTCCGATAGCGTCAGTCCCTGAACGTGCTGCTCGAGCTTGAAGAAGGCGAATAGGTACGGTTCTGGTACGCCGGGAACTGGACCTGGGTGGGGGGAGTTGAGACATTGCGGGAGGGGCCGATGAGCTGCTCGCGCTGGCGTTGCAGTTCGTCCTGTTCCAGATCCAGGGAGCGGCGCAGCTGGTCGCTCAGGTAGACGGGCTCCACCAGGGTATCCTCGTCCTGCGAAACCAGGCCGGCCGCCGAAGGGCCCAGGGCACCTTCTATAGAGGTATTGCCGAGCTGCTCCTCATCCACGGGGGCGAAGCGGATGCTTTCCGGGGTCGAACGTTCCTCGGGGGGTGCCGATAGCAGCTCATCCTGAGCCGTTACCCCTGCGGGCAAGCCCAGTACCGCGATGAAAACAACGCCAATAAGAGGGACTGGGAGCCGATTCATAAACGTCATACCGGATTCTCCTTATCCAGTGTCATGGATGATTTCTCACAGTTTAACGGAACGCTGCTCAAAATATCGCCAACAGGGTCGCATTCCTGCGCCATCATCGAGGGTACTGAATATCAACAATCACCCAGGTTCGGTTTCCCTCCGCTGTCTCCAGCGTTACCTCATCGTCCACCTGCTTCTTCAGCATGGCCCTGGCCAGGGGCGCGTCCACACTCAGGCGTCCGGCACTGACATCAAACTCATCGGGGCCGACCAGGCGATAGGAAACCTCCTCGCCGCTGGCCTCGTCCTCCAGTGTCACCAGCGCGCCAAAGAAAACCCGGCTGGGATCATGGGGCGGATCCCGAACAACCGTCACTTCATCGAGCCGTTTACTCAGGAAACGCACACGACTGTCGATCTCACGCAGCTGTTTCTTGCCGTAGATGTATTCCGCGTTCTCGGACCGGTCACCCTGGGCCGCGGCCTCCTTGACCGACTGGGTCACCGCCGGACGCTTCTCCTTCCAGAGGTAACGCAGTTCCTCGCGCAGGGCCCGCTCCCCGTCGGGCGTAATGTAGGCGGAACTTTTTGGCCTTGGAGGGCGATAACGTCCCATCAATAATGCTCAACTCCGTGTATTGGTGGTAAAGTCAACATGAATAGGTTGTGCATTCTAATCCATCTGCGTAGTCTTCACTCGATTCTCCAAGGACAATGTACAGGTGATAACCATGAACACCGAAAAACTCACTTCGTTCGCCCTGACCGGCCTCGACCGGGTAGGCTACCAACTGGAAAGCTTCGGCATCACCGACAGGGTCAACCGGCACACACTGGCCGCCCTGCTGATGGCGGAGAAAATCCGCTTTGAAGGGGAAATGGACAGCCTGCACGCGAAGACAGCCCGTTATCGCTATCTGGCGGAAAACACAGCGGAAATCGCGCTCAAGCCGGCACGCCTGGCAACGGAAACCCTTCGCGGCCTGCTCGGCAAGGCCTGAATTCAGGCTTGCTGCTCGAGTCGAGCCGGCGAGCCTTCCTCATTCGGGAGTCGATCCGCTGGCTCCGGCTCCGCAGGGAAGCGGATTGCCACACAGAGTCCCGGCCTTTCGGCCTCGGGATCCGCATCCCGCAGGTCAATCCTGCCTTCGTGCATGTCCACAACAGCACTGACCAGGCTCAGCCCAAGTCCGTTGCCCGGCTGTGAGCGACTCTTACCCACGCGGTAGAAGCGTTCAAAGATCTTGTCCTTCTCGTGATCAGGCACGCCGCCCCCGCTGTCGGCCACTTCCACGACCGCATGCCCATTGTCGCGCTTGACGCCAACCCGGATTCGCCCGCCTTCATCGGTGTACTTGATGGCGTTGTCGATCAGGTTGCTGATGACCTGGAACAGCAGGTCCCGATCGCCCTTGATGGTGACGGGGTCGGGCGCGCTCAGATCCAGCGCCTGCTCCTTTTCCTCGGCCAGGGCCTCGTAGAGTTCCACCGCGTCCGTAACCAGGGTGGCCAGGTCCACGGGCTGGTTATCCACGGTCTTGCCACCGGTTTCCAGGCGCGCTATGCGCAGCAGGGCATTGAAGGTGCCCAGCAACTGGTCCGCTTCGGCCACGGCACGCCCGACCTGTTCCTGCGCCTCCGGGTCGGAGACATTGATCAGCGTGTTCTCAAGCTGGCTGCGGAGTCGGGTCAGCGGCGTGCGCAGGTCATGGGCAATGGAATCCGAGACATGGCGAATGCCCTCCATCAGGTACTCGATGCGATCAAGCATCTGATTCAGGTTATCGGCCAGCTGGTCGAAATCATCATTGGTGCCCCGCGTCGGCACCCGCTGTGACAGATCCCCATGCATGATTCGGTAGGCGGTCTGGTTAACCACCTCGATGCGACGCGTCGTACTCCGGCTCATGAAAAAGCCCCCGACCAGGGCGAGCCCCAGGGAAATGCCCAACCCCCAGTTCATGGCGGTCTCAATCATGCCCTTGAGGCGGCTGAGTTCACTGACGTCCCGTCCCACCAACAGCTGTAGTCCGCCCTGAACCTCAAACAGGCGTGCCCGGGCCCGGCGGGGTTCACCCTCCCAGCCCATCTCCTCGTCCAGGGTAAAATCGATCCAGCTGCTGCCGTCGTCAGCCTCGGAGGGCCATTTGGAGAGGTTGCCGGCGAGTTTGAGATAATCCTCGGTTGTGAACAGGTAAAGAGACTCACCATCTGGGTCGCGCGCCCCCCGCTCCTGGATCACATTCATAAGGCCATTGATGCCCCGGGAACGGTATTGTTCAGCCAGTCCCACGATCTCGGCTTCGATGGTCTGGTCCGTCTGCTCCATCATGAAACCGGC
The DNA here is from genome assembly GCF_004364635.1 of Halospina denitrificans. Lineage (GTDB taxonomy): Bacteria > Pseudomonadota > Gammaproteobacteria > Pseudomonadales > Oleiphilaceae > Halospina > Halospina denitrificans. The sequence goes on from NZ_SOAX01000001.1 coordinate 79,228, forward strand.
GGTCCGCCAGTAGATGAACGCGAGCAGGATGAACACGGAGGTGGCGAACACCACCATGTAGAGCATCGCAAGCTGGAAAGTGGAGGTGCGAAGCTGGCTAAGAATCGTCACGAAGCATGTACCCGGCACCACGAATGGTGTGCAGGAGCGGTTTTTCGAAGCCCTTGTCGATCTTGGAGCGCAGGCGGCTAATGTGAACGTCGATGACGTTGGTCTGCGGATCGAAATGGTAGTCCCAGACCTTCTCGAGAAGCATGGTGCGGGTCACAACCTGGTCCACGTGGCGCATCAGGTATTCCAACAGCCGGAACTCCCGGGGCTGGACATCAATGGTGACGCCATTGCGCTTGACCGTGCGGGCCAGAAGGTCCATCTCCAGGTCAGCCACCTTCAGGACGGTTTCGGCATCACTGCCGGAACGGGTCCGGCGCGCCAGTGCATCCAGGCGTGCCAGAAGCTCGGTGAACGAGAATGGCTTGGTCAGGTAATCATCACCTCCCCCGCGGAGCCCCTCCACACGGGCATCCACATCGCCCAGCGCGCTGAGGATCAGAACGGGCGTCTGATTACCCGTCGCGCGGATGGTCTTGATGATATTGAGCCCGTCCATGCCGGGCAGCATGCGGTCGACAATCATCACGTCGTAGCCCTCGGAGGCGGCCAGCATCATGCCCTCCTTGCCGTCCTCGGCGTGGTCGACCACGTAGTCGCTTTCACGCAGGCCCTTGTTCAGATAGGACGCCACATCATGGTCGTCCTCAATCACCAGTACTCGCACCTTTGTATCCTCCACTCTCACGGGTCCCAGAAAACATTAACAGATTGCTGGCAGGTTACGGTTCCTCGGCCTTACCGGCAAAGTTACCATGTTTTAAGGATGTCTCCGCACAATCAAAAAGGCCGCTCCCCGGAGGAAGCGGCCTTCTGAAGAACCCGTCACGCCTCGATTCAGGCGGCGGCCATTCCCTTGCGCATTTTCTTCATCGCATTCTTCTCAATCTGCCTGATGCGTTCGGCGGAAACCCCATACTCATCCGCAAGGTCGTGGAGCGTGGCCTTGTTCTCCGACAGCCAGCGCCGGCGCAGGATGTCCTGACTGCGCTCATCCAGATCCGTAAGCGCGGCAGTCAGCCGTGCAGTGGAGTCCTGGGTCCAGTCAGCCTGCTCCAGCTGGCTGGCCGGGTCATAGCGCTTGTCATCCAGGTAATGGACCGGCGCCTGCCAGCCACTGTCTTCATCATCCTCCATCGCGCCGTCAAAGGCCGCGTCATGGGAGGTCATGCGGCCTTCCATCTCGCGCACAACGCGTGGCTCAACACCCAGATCCTTCGCCACGGCTTCTGTTTCGTCACTGTTGAGCCAGGCCAGGCGCTTTTTGGAACTGCGCAGGTTGAAGAACAGCTTACGCTGCGCCTTCGTGGTAGCCACCTTCACGATGCGCCAGTTGCGCAGAATGAATTCGTGAATCTCCGCCTTGATCCAGTGCACGGCGAACGACACGAGGCGCACGCCGTATTCCGGATTGAAACGCTTGACCGCCTTCATCAGGCCGACGTTACCTTCCTGAATAAGATCCGCCTGTGCCAGGCCATAACCCGAATAGCTGCGCGCGATGTGAACCACAAAACGCAGGTGCGACAGCACCATCTGGCGCGCGGCTTCAAGATCACCGTGTTCATGGAAGCGCTGCGCTAGGTTCTGCTCTTCGTCCACGCTGAGCACGGGGATCTGGTTCACCGTCTGGATATAGCTCTCCAGATTGGCGCCCGGCACCAGATTCTGGCTGAGCTGCAGTGCTGTACCCATGGTGCTCTCTCCCGTCAAATCGTTGTCTCCCGACAAAACTTTACACTTAATGTATGGCCCTTTTATGACTTTTCAACCCCTGTGCGTCAATACGGGTAATCCCGCATACGGGTTTACTCCGGCTCCACCTCTGAAAGATGGCGTTTAACCGCCCAGACGGCGCCCAACCAGCCCAGCAGGACCGAACTTCCAAGAAGCAGCCCCACTTCTTCGAGCCCCGGGCGCGCCAGGGAGAAATTACTATCGTAAAGCATCGCCAGATGGTCAACCGGTCCCGACAGCCACCAGAAGGCGACTTCCACCAGCCACCAGGCAAGCAGCCCGCCCAGGACCCCGTACCAGAGTCCGGTGTAAAGGAAGGGGCGGCGCACGAAGGCATCGGTTCCGCCCACCAGGCGGGCGACGATGATCTCGCGGCGGCGGTTCTCAATGGCAAGACGCACGGTGTTGGCGATCACCAGCACCACGCCCACGGTCAGCAGTATCGCCAGTACCTGGGCACCGCGCCTCAGCAGATCCGCCATGGCATTGAGCCGTTGCAGCCAGGCCAGATCCAGCTGAACCCGGTCCACGCCGTCGGCCTTGCCGAGCCTTTCCGAAAGCCCCTCAAGGGCCTGCGCCTCCTGGTACTGGCGCTCCGGTGTCAGCACCAGAGTGTGCGGCAGGGGGTTATCCTCCAGAAAATCCAGCGAGCGCCCGAGCCCGGGATTGGCCTTCATTCGCTCCAGCGCCTGGTCCTTTTCAATCAGTTCCACATCACGAACTGCGGCAATATCAAGCCAGCGTTCCCGCAGTTCCCGGGCCCGATCCCCATCAGCCTCGGGCGCCAGATAGACCGTCACCCGGGCCGCCTCGTCCCAGCCGGAACTGACCGATTGGAGACTGCCCAGCAACAGCAGCAGGGCCGCCGGAAGCGCCAGGGCGATGCCCATGACCAACCCCGTCATCAGGCTCGACAGTGGCGAATGCCAGAGCCGGCTGACACTGTCCCGGGCACTGCGACGATGGTGATTCAGGTAGCTGTCGAACTGGTCCCGCCAGGGAAGGCGCGAGAGCGCCGCGCCGCGCCCGGTGGGCTTACGCTCATTACCCGCCATGGGCGCCCTCCATGGTGGAAACGGGCCCATCACCGGTAAGCTGACCTTCCGAGAGGGTCAGGACCCGACGCTCCATGCCTTCAATCAGGTCAATATCGTGGGTCGCCACCAGCACACAGACGCCAACCCGGCTGAACTCCCGGAAAAGCTCCATGATTTCCGTGGACAGGGCCGGGTCCAGGTTACCTGTAGGTTCGTCCGCCAGCAGCAGCGGCGGCTTGTTGACCACGGCGCGGGCAATGCCCACCCGTTGCTGCTCACCGCCGGAGAGGCTGACCGGATTGAGCTGTTCCTTCTTCAGCAATCCCACCTTGTCCAGGGCGGCACGCACGCGGCGTGCGATATCCCGGGGCGGCACACCGGTGACTTCCAGGGGCATGGCCACGTTATCGAAGACGGTGCGGTCGAAAAGCAGCTGGTGATTCTGGAAGACCACGCCGATATGGCGCCGGATGTAGGGAATGCGACGCCGGGGCGTGTGTTCCAGCGCCTGCCCCCCGACCAGGACCTGCCCCGCCGTGGGCCGCTCCATCAGCATGATGAGCTTGAGCAGGGTGCTCTTGCCCGCGCCGGAGTGCCCGGTCAGGAAGGCCATTTCCCCGCGCTCGAGGGCAAAGTTCACATCCCGAAGCGCGGTGAACTGCCCTTCATAGCGCTTGGTCACATGCTGGAATTCAATCATTCGTTCTCAAACAGTGCCTGAACAAAGTCCTCGGCTTCAAATGGTCTCAGATCGTCCACGGTTTCACCCACACCAATGTAGCGAATGGGCAGGTTCAGCTGCCGGGCGACAGCAAAGATGATGCCGCCCTTGGCGGTGCCGTCGAGCTTGGTCAGGGTCACCCCGGAGACGCCCACGGCTTCCTGGAAGACCTGTGCCTGGCTCAGGGCATTCTGGCCGGTTCCGGCGTCGAGCACCAGCATGACTTCATGGGGGGCGTTCTCGTCCAGCTTTTTCATGACACGAACCACCTTTTCCAGTTCGTTCATGAGGTTTTCCTTGTTCTGGAGGCGCCCGGCCGTGTCCGCGATCAGCACGTCCGTGCCCTTGGCCTGGGCGGACTGCAGGGCGTCGTAGACCACGGAGGCGCTGTCCGAGCCGGTATGCTGGGCCACCACGGGCACATCGATGCGATCACCCCAGGCCTGGAGCTGCTCCACGGCTGCCGCCCGGAAGGTGTCGCCGGCGGCCATCATCACGCTCTTGCCCTCGCGCTGGAAACGGCGGGCAAGCTTGCCGATGGTGGTGGTCTTGCCGACGCCGTTGACGCCCACCATCAGGATGACGAAGGGCTTGTGCTCGGTTTCGGGCTCCAGGGGGATGGTGCAGGGCTCAAGGATGTTGCGCAGTTCTTTCTTGAGGGCCTCGAAGAGGGCGTCCGCGTCCTTGAGTTCGCTGCGTTCGAGCTGGGCGGTGAGGCTTTCGACGATTTCGGTGGTGGCGGTCATGCCGACGTCGGCGGTGAGCAGCAGGTTTTCAACTTCTTCCAGCAGGTCCCGGTCGATGGACTTGCGGCCGGCAAAGAGGTTGGCGAGGCCCTCGGTAAGGTTGCCCCGGGTCTTGCCGAGGCCATCGCGCATGCGCTGGAAGAGGTTGGCCGGGGGGAGTTCCTCGATTTCAGGGGCGGCCTCCGGGGCCTTCGCGGGAGCTTCTTTGGCTTCCGCCGGTGCCTCCTGGGGTGCCTCTGCAGCTTCGGCGCCTTCTTCAGGCTCCTTGCGTTTCTGCGGGACAGGCTTTGGTTTGGGGATCTGGCTGCGGCTGCTCCAGATGTCCGCAATAAACCAGAGGACCAGCAGCACCAGCAGGCCGTTGAAGATCAGTTCTAAATTCATTCAGTTGTTCCTGTTTCCTGGTGACTAGAGTGGGGTGGCCCGTATCTGGAACAGGATGGAGGGGGAGCCCTTTCCGGGAAACGCTGTGAATACATCCCTGTACGCTGCGCCTCCGCCATCCATGGCTCCGGAGCTTCCCGGAAAGGGCTCCCCCTCCATCCTGCTCCAGACACTACTTGGGTTGTAGCCGGATACCGTCAGTCAGCGGTATTCTACCGGGCCGTAACAAGGCCGTCCAAAAGCGGAAGTCATGATGCCACGTACCAGGAAAAACACCAGAAAAACAGACACAACGGGTCGGGTGCGGATCATTGCCGGGGACTGGCGGCGGCGGTCGCTTGAGTTTCCGGCTGTGGACGATGTTCGGCCGACGCCGGACCGGGTGCGGGAGACGGTGTTCAACTGGGTGGCGCCGGTGCTGCCGGGGAGCCGTTGTCTGGATCTTTTTGCCGGAAGCGGGGCGTTGGGGTTGGAGGCGTTGTCGCGGGGGGCCGGAAAAGCGACGTTCGTGGACCAGAGCCGGGCTTTGATGAAAGCGCTGAGGGCGAATCTTGCGACCCTGGATGCCGGCAACGCCGACGTGGTTGAAGCCGATGTGATGGCGTTTCTGGGGCGGGAGAACGGTGGTGACGCCATGGATCTGGTGTTTCTGGATCCGCCCTTTCGGGCCGGGTTTGTTGAGCCGGTCTGTGATCGGTTGGCTGCCGAGGCCTGGGTTAAGACCGGCAGCCTGGTATACATCGAGCATGAATCGGATCTGCCGGAGCCCCAACTCCCCCCCGGCTGGGCGCTGAGCCGGCGCAAGACGGCGGGGCAGGTGTGTTACAGCCTTTATGAGGTGGGCTGACGGGTCAGCAGCAGGTGGCCTTCCTGGTGCACTTCGGCCTGCCAGCCCCGGGCCAGCCAGGTGGTGCTGACGGCCTCGGTGATCAGCATGGGGCCTTTGAGGGTCTCGCCCGCTGCCAGGCCCTCTCTTGGGCGAACCGGGACCGGCTCGGGCTCACCCACCACTCGGGCTTCGGAATCAGTCACACCCTTCTCGGCGCTCCATAGTGGGAGTTGCCACTCACCGGCGGGAGCGCGAACAGCGATCCGGACGCTGACGAGTTCCACGCCTGCTGAAAGCCGATGACCATACTGGTGTTCATGCTGCCGGGCGAAACGTTCGGCCAGGTTGGCGCCCGCCTCCCAGGGGAGGTTCAGGGTGAAGCTCTGGCCCTGGTAGCGCAGGTCGGCGGACCAGGTGGCTTCAATCGCCGATCCCTGGACGCCCTCCGCCTCCAGCGCCTCACGTCCTTCCTGTTCAAGGGCTTCAAGGGCGGGTTCGGCCCGCGCTGCCGTCTGGTCGTCCACATCCAGGAGCAGGGTTCGCGACAGGTGGCGCTCCCGGGGGGCGACCAGCATGCCGAGCGCGGAGAGCACACCGCCATGAAGCGGCACCAGTGCCCTTTCCATACCCAGTGCCTCGGCCAGGGCGCAGACATGCAGTCCGCCCGCGCCGCCGAAGCAGCACAGCCGGTAGCCGCGCGGGTCGTCGCCGCGCTGGATGGAGATGGTGCGCAGGGCCCGGGCCATGTGTTCGTTGGCGACGCGGATCACCCCTTCCGCTGCTTCTTCCCGGCTGATGCCCATAGCCTCGGCCAGGGGCTGGAAGGCGGTCAGGGCGGCCTGGCGGTCAAGGGTCAGGCCGCCACCAAGGGCCGCCGCATCCGGCAGCCGGCCCAGGACCCGGTTGGCGTCGGTGACGGTGGGTTCGGTGCCTCCGCGCCCGTAACAGGCGGGGCCCGGGTCGGCGCCGGCGGATTCCGGGCCCACCTGGAGCACGCCGCCGGCGTCCATCCGCGCCAGGGACCCGCCCCCGGCGCCGATGGTGTGCATGTCCACCATGGGAACGGCCACGGGCCAGGGACCGATACTGCCCTCGGTGGTGAGCTGGACCTGCTCGCGCACCATGGCCACGTCGGTGGAGGTGCCGCCCATGTCGAAGGTGAGCAATGCTTCTTCGCCCAGTGATTCGCCCAAGTAGCGGGCCGCAGCCAAACCACCCGCCGGGCCCGAGAGCAACAGGTTCACGGCATGTTCGCCCGCCTGCTCAAGGGCGATGGTGCCGCCCGAGGACTGCATCATGGTCACGGGCGCACTGCCAAGCGCGTCGCCAAGGCGCCCCAGATACTGCTGGACCCGGGGGCCCAGCCAGGCATTGAGCCAGGTGGCGATGCCCCGCTCATACTCGCCGGATTCCGGCAGCACCCGGGAGGAGCGGCTGACAAAGCAGTCTTCCGGCATCATGGCCGCGAGCCGATCCTCCGCCTCCGGGTCCAGGAAGGAAAACAGCAGGTTGATCGCCACCGCCGAGACGCCGGAATCCCGGATCTTCTCCACCAGGGCTTGCAGTTCGGCGTCATCCGGGGAGCACAGGCGCTGCCCATCGGCACCGGTGCGAAACCCAACACCGAAACACAGCTCGGCGGGCACCGGCGGCGCTTCCACCTCCGGCATCAGGTTGTAGAGTTCCCGGCGGTTCTGGCGCCCGAGTGTGAGCACGTCCTCCAGGCCCGTGTTGGTGACGTAGGCCGTCGGCACGCCCTTGCGCTCCAGCGCCGCATTGGTGGCCACGGTACTGCCGTGGACAACAGCCAGCCGCCCCTGCGTTGCCGCCTCCGCCAGGCCCATCTCTTCGAGGCCCTGCAGGATCGCCCGGGCGGGATCATCCGGGGTGGAGAGCACTTTGTGGATGCGCAGATCACCGCCATCGTAATAGACGAAATCCGTGAAGGTGCCTCCCGTATCCACGCCCAGCCAGGCGTTGACGGCTGCCGTCATGCGCTCGTTCTCCTGCTCTGAAACCCAATCTGCATGATATAGTACGGCTCAGCCCCGAATGGAGAAACCACCCCACGTGCCCGAACTGCCCGAAGTCGAGACAACCCGCCGTGGCATCGCCCCCTGGCTGGAAGGGCGTACCCCGGCCTCCGTGGTCATCCACAACCCGTCGCTGCGCTGGCCCATCACGCCCGAGCTCCCGGAGCGCCTGACCGCCGGGCCCATTGGCAGCGTTGAACGTCGCGGCAAGTACCTGCTGCTGAACAATCCGCTGGGCACGGCCCTGGTGCACCTGGGTATGTCCGGCAGCCTGCGCGTTGCCAGCCCAGAGGAACCGCGCCGCAAGCATGACCATGTGGAACTGGGTCTTGATGGTGACCGTGTCCTGCGCTTCAACGACCCACGGCGCTTCGGTTCCTGGCTCTGGACCAGCGACTGGCAACAGCATCCCCTGCTGGCGCCACTGGGCCCGGAGCCCCTGGAAGCAAGCTTTACCGGCGACCGCCTCTACGAAGGGTCCCGAGGGCGGCGCGCCTCGGTGAAAGCCTTTATCATGGACGCGAAGACGGTGGTCGGCGTGGGCAACATCTACGCCAGCGAAGCCCTGTTCCGGGCCGGCATCCACCCGGGCCGCCCGGCGGGCAGCGTCGGGCGCCAGCGCTACCGTCGGCTGGCGGAAGCCATCCGGGAGATCCTGGGCAATGCCATTGCCGTCGGCGGTACCACCCTGCGTGATTTCACGGACAGCAGCGGCAACCCGGGCTACTTCCGCCAGTCCCTGACCGTGTACGGACGCGCCGGCGAGCCCTGCAAGGTCTGTGGTACACCGCTGAGGGACCGCGTCATCGCCCAGCGCAGTACGGTTTTCTGCACTCAGTGCCAGCGCTGATAGTCGATTTGAAAAATGGCCAATTTGGACCATAGTTAAGGCACGAAAAAAGAATCCTGGGAGAAATCACATGAAACACCGGATCCGGACAAGCACTGTTGCCGTTCTGGTCCTGCTGCTTGCCGTCACGGCAGGCCCGACGCAGGCACAACGGGTTGAAGAGAAGCCCACAGCACTGGCCATGGTGGGTGATGCCCTCATTGCGCGGCCACTGCTGCTGGGTGCGACTGTCGCGGGCAGTGTGGTCCACACCGTTGCCCTGCCCTTCTCGGCCATTGGGGGCAATGCGGATGAAGTGGGCGATACGCTGATTGTGGGCCCGGCCAAGGCAACCTTCGTCCGCTGCCTCGGCTGCACGATATCCGGCCGCAACGCCAACGAGGTGGTCAATCGCGACGATGATTGACTGGAACCAGATCCGCACGGTGCTGCTCGATATGGACGGCACCCTGCTGGACCTGCATTACGACACCTATTTCTGGCTGACCCATCTCCCAACCCGTTACGCAGAAGTCCGGGGTCTGCCCCACGAAAAAGCCCGGGACGAAATCCACCGCACCATCCAGGGCCTCAGGGGCTCGTTGGACTGGTACTGCCTCGACTACTGGAGTAACCGGCTGGACATGGATGTGGGCGCGCTCAAGAGCGAGGTCCAGGAGCGGATCGGCTTCCGTGCCGGCGCCCAGCATTTCCTGCGCGAACTCAGGGATTCCCACCGCCGGGTGGTGATCGTCACCAATGCCCACCAGACCGGGCTGGATCTCAAGATCCACCGCACCGGCCTGGACCAGTGGGTGGACACGATTCACACCACCCACAGCTTCGGCCGCCCCAAGGAGGACCCGGCCTTCTGGCCCGAACTCCAGGCCCAAGAACCCTTCGAGCCCGAACAGAGCCTGCTGATTGACGACAATCACGCCGCGCTCAGGGCGGCGGAAACCTTCGGCATCAGGCACCTGGTCAGCGTCCGCACCCCGGACAGCCAGCAACCGCCGATTCCCGGCGCACACTGGCCGGCGGTGGAGCACTTCGACGAGCTCCTTCCGATAGGCACGCCCGAACCGTTATACTGACGGCATGAGCAAAACCGACAGCACCCCGGATAACGAGCGCGTACGCCTTGATAAGTGGCTGTGCGCGGCGCGTTTCTTCAAGACCCGGACCATGGCCCGGGAAGCCATCGAGGGCGGCAAGGTCCGCTACGAGGGCCAGCGCCCCAAGGCCGGCAAGTTCGTGGCCCTGGGTGCCCGGGTCCAGGTCCGCAAGGGCGCCACGGAATTCGAGGTCATCATCGAGGGCCTGAGCGAAAAGCGTCGTAGCGCCGCGGAGGCCCAGATGCTCTACACGGAGACCGAGGCCAGCGCTGAGAAGCGCGAAGAGAATGCCTGGCGCCGCCGCATGATGCAGGCGGCAGAGCATCCGCCCGCCCGCCGGCCCAACAAGAAGCAGCGCCGCGAACTCCAGCGCATGAAAGACGAAATGTCCTACTAGCGAGCCCCCATGACCGAAAGTTCCGATAACCTGCAGCGCTTCGTGTTCAATGAAGGCGAAGTTCGCGGTGAACTCGTCGTCCTGGACGAGACCCTGAACGACACCCTCGGTAACCGGGACTACCCGGAACCCGCCGCCACCCTGCTTGCCGAAAGCCTCAGTGCCGCCGTGCTGCTGGGGGGTGTACTGAAGATGAAGGGGCGCATCAGCCTGCAGGCCAAGGGTGAAGGCCCGGTCAGCCTTCTGATGGCGGACTGCAGCCACGAGCGCGGGGTACGCGGACTGATCCACGCGGATGACAGCATTGAGCCCGGAACCATCAGCGAGCAGCTCGGCCGAGGGCAGCTCGCGATCACGCTGGAGCCCGAACAGGGGCAGCGCTACCAGGGCATCGTGCCCCTTGAATCCGAGTCCCTGTCAGGCTGCCTTCAGGATTACTTCGCCCGCTCGGAACAACTCGACACCCTGGTCATGCTCTTCGCCAACGGCGAGCGCAGCGGCGGCCTCATGCTCCAGAAGATGCCGGGATATACGACAACGGAGGATGACGATCTCTGGAATCGCCTTACCTATCTGGCCAGCACCACCAGCCAGGACGAGCTTCTGGAGCTGGCACCGGAGACCCTGCTGCACAGGCTCTTCCACGAGGAAGACATCAGCCTCTACCCGGCCGAACCCGTATTCTTCCACTGTCACTGCAGCCGTGAACGCACCGAGAACGCGCTTGAGACCATGGGCGCCCAGGAGTGCTACGACCTGCTGGCGGAACAGGGCGAGATCACCGTGGACTGCCAGTTCTGCAACCAGCAGTACCGTTTCGGGCAGAGTGACCTGGAAACCCTTTTCGGGCCCCACAGCCGCCACTGAACAACGGCTACCCCCGCAGGCTCTGCTCGGCAATCGCCTTCGCCAGTTGCCCCACCTGGTTCGACATCACCTTGACCAGCGTTGAGGCCTCCCGGTCAGGAGCATTTGCCTTGAAGGTTACACTCCTGGCATCGCCGTCACCGATGCGCCATGCGGCCCTGAGCACGACCCGGGCACCCTTGTCTCCCCCATCCCAGACGGCCTCGAAGCGCTGGATATCCACCAGCAACCGGGGACCTTCCGACGCTTCGGCAACCCCGGTTCCAAACTGGTTCTGGAGGCTGCGCGTAATGGCCCGGGGCAGGCGTTCCGCCCAGCGGACATGGGGAAGGGCTTCAATCCGATGGGGCTCCGGGCGCACCCAGATCCGATTGTCGTCAAGATATTCCGGCACCTGAACCCGTGCCACATAGAGCGGCTCCTGCCTCTTCTCAACCACCTGTTCATCAGAACCGAGGGTGAAATAGCGAAGCTCCGGAGGGCTGGCGCATCCCGACAGCGAGAGCCCCCCAACAAGCACTGCCACGCACAACCAGAACCGCTTCATGGACTATCCTCCCCGTCATCGAACAGCAGCGCGTTGGGGCGCCGTTCCACCTTTTCCGAAAAACGCCGCAGCGCCGTGGTCGCGGCCGTCAATTCCCGTAGTACGGTGCGCAGGTCATCCCGCTCGGGCGAGCGGGGGTGGGTCATATCCTCCAGGTTGTTCGCAACCCGCTCGGTCCGTTCCAGAAGCCCGGAGGCCCGCTCCAGCACCTGCTCCAGTTCTTCACCGCGGTCCCGGAACTGATCGCGCCCCTCCTCGCCCAGCCGCTCAACACTGCCTAGAGCGCTACCGGCATCCGCCTCCAGTGTGGAAAGGGTTTCCCTTGCCCGGGAAATAAGAGCACGGCTTTCATCCAGGGTGGTGTGGAGCTTGCCGCCAATCCCCGTCATTTCCTTTTCCAGGGTCCGGCTCAGGGAAGTCAGCGATTCAAGGGTAACCACAGCCTTCTCCAGCGACGCCTTCCAGGGAAACTGCTCCACCGCGTTCCTCGCCTGCTGGAAGTCCGAGGGTTTTGACGGGATTTCCGTCACCGACTCCTCCTCATCCTCGGAATGACGAAACCTCACAGGATCATCCGGGTAGAAATCCAGCTCTACGGCCATCTGCCCGGTAAGCAGGCTCCGGGGGCGGATCTGGGCCCTCAGACCGTTGGCCACCAGCCGATCGATATCGAGCCGCCGGGGACTGCCCTCACCCGTAAAGTTGATATCCCCGGGCCGTAGCCTCAGGAAAACCGGCATGACGACCGAGAAGGTCTCCGGATCCCCCTTGATGGCGAGCCGGCTCACGGAACCGATTTCGATGCCGCGGAAAGTGACGGGCGCCCCGGCTGAAAGGCCGGAGAGCGGCTCATTGAAGTAGACCACCGCCTGCTGGCTGGGCTCAAACCAGCGCAGCCCGCCGAACGCCAGAAGCCCGACAAAGGCAAGCACCAGGCCGCCCAGGACAAAAAGGCCAACCAGCGCCGGTTTGGTTCGATTCCCCATTGGTTCTCCATCCATGCTTCAGAGCAAGTCGATCAGAGGCGAGTGTTCAGGAACTCTCGCACCTGGTCGTGCTCGCTCTGCTTCTGTAAGTCCCGGGGTGCGCCCCGGGCAATGGCCGTCTTTGTTTCAGGATCCAGATAGAGGCTGTCGTCCGCAATGGCAAACAGGCTCTCCAGTTCATGGGTCACCATTACCACGGTAACACCCAGTGTCGCGCGCAGGCGCAGGATCAGCGTATCCAGGCGCCGCGCACTGAGCGGATCCAGACCGGCCGAAGGCTCATCCAGGAACAGCACCCTCGGGTCCATTGCCAGAGCCCTCGCCAGGCCCGCGCGCTTGCGCATCCCGCCGGAAAGAGCCGCAGGGTACACGTCCGAAGCCCCCGCAAGCCCCACCAGTGCCAGCTTGAACGCCACCTGGTCGGCAATCAGCTCCGGTGATCGGTCCGTGAACAGCTCCAGGGGCAGGGCCACGTTCTCCGCCACCGTCATGGAACTCCACAACGCGCCTCCCTGAAAGAGCACGCCCGCCTGCTGCAGCAACCGGTTGCGGTCATGCTGCTCCAGTCCCCAGAAATTCTCGCCCCCCAGGAACACCCGCCCGGCGGCCGGCTCATGAAGCCCGACCATATGGCGCAGCAGCGTGCTCTTGCCGCAGCCGCTGGGCCCCATGATCGCAAAGATGGTTCCCGGCACGATCTCGAAATCCAGATCCCGCTGGACCACGGTATCCCCGAAGGCCATGGTCAGCCGGTCGACCCGCGCCACTGTTTCTTCCGGGCGGTTCCGCGATGCCATCATCACGCCCCCGTCAACGTGCTGACGATGGCAAACACGGAATCCACCGCAATAATGCCCACAATACTGATCACCACCGCGCGGGTGGCGGATTCACCCACAGCCGCCGCACTGCGCCCGGAGCGCAAGCCAATATGGCAGCTCACCATGCCAATGAGCGCGCCAAAGCACACGCTCTTGAGAAGCCCGATGTAGAAGTGGTAAAGGGCGACCTTTTCGAAGGTGCGGGCCAGATAGATGGCGGGTTCAAGCCCAAGCGCCAGCATCGAAACGATCAGCCCTCCGAGAATGCTGATGGCCGAGGCGTAGAGATAGAGCAGTGGCATCATCAGGGTCAGCGCCAGTATGCGCGGAAAGGCCAGGAAATCGTAGGAGGACACGCCCAGGGTCTTGAGCGCATCCACCTCCTCGTTCACCTCCATGGAGGCCAGGTGGGCGGCAAAGGCCGCGCCCGTTCGCCCCGCCATCACAATGGCCGTCATCATCGCCGCCATTTCCCGGGCCACCGCAACGCCGACCATCTCCGGAATATAGATCTCGGCCCCGAAATCCTGCAGCTGCAGTGCGCCCACAAAGGCGAGGATACTGCCCACCAGCAGGCTGACCAGCGTAATGATAGGCAGCGCCTGCACGCCGCTCTGGGTCAGCGCGTCCAGGAAGTCCCGGGCCCGAAAGCCCACACTACCGGATGCCAGACGCCCAAGCCCCTTCATGTAAAGGACCACACTGACGCCAACGGCATAGGTTGCATTGCCGGCCCCCAGCAGCACCTCCCATACCCGCTCCAGCAGGGGCGCTGCCAGGGGCCTGCGGGCATCGCCAATACGGTCCCGGGTCAGGTCGAGGAGCGCCTGAAGCTCTTCGTCCAGGTCGCCCGCATGCAGTGCCGCCCCCTTCTCCTCAAGCCGGGTTTCCAGGCCATACAGAAGAGCCGGAAGCACAGATCCGTGCCAGCTTTCCAGCGCGCCTGCATCCACATCCAGGCGCTTGATACCGCTGGGACAGGCTTTCAGAACCGCGCTGGCCGAGGGGAACGCCTGCCCCTCTCCGGGCTGCCAATCGCCCCGCAACACCAGCATGGCGCTGTCACCCTCGTCGCTCACGGACCAGAGCGGTTCCGCGGATTGCTCCTGGCGCATCATTCGTCATTCCGTGATAGTGAATCTTGCCTGAAGCTTAACAGCACAGCGTCTTATAAAACGATTACTTCATGCTGATTACCTTCCATCCACATTGTCTCGATCCTTTGGATGATTACCTCCATCCAGAACCTTCACCGGCTCCAACTCAAAAGGGTTTTCAACACCATCCAGACAGCCAATGTTGAAACTGAACTCATTTGGGTTGGAGCGACGTTGATGATGGGTGTAGATGCCGCAAATGGAGCAGAAATAGTGCTTGGCCGTCATGGTATTGAATTGATAAAGACGCAGGTGCTCTTCCCCCTTGAGAATCGTGAGCCCATCAAGCGGAACAGAAGCCACAATGGCGCCCCGGCGACGGCACATCGAGCAGCTGCAGTGGCGGGGCTCAACCAGCCCATTGGGTAAGGACAGCTGAAACTGGACCGCGCCGCAGTGGCAGGAGGCGTTGTGGACTGGGTGAATCTTCATAACAGTGGACTCCTGGTGCGATATCCCTCACTCGAGACCCGCCGTCAAGCGAGGCGTCCAATCACTGTAAAGGTGCATACCCGGCGTTTTCCATGGTGCGCGGCAGATTGAACGGCACATTCCCGACGCGTTCCTCCAGGTGTCGGCGCAAGCCGAGGGGAAGGGCCCGGTATTTCCCGGCAAGCCGGTGATAGCGATAGCCTTCATCAAGGAAACGCTCATGGGTGGGGTAGTTTGAGCGACCCGCCTTACCACGCTTAGCCTGCAGATGAGCGAGAACGTCGCGCTTGAGCGCTCCCTCCTGCTGCATCTCCCGTTCACAGAGGTACTGGTTCCGGGCGTGAAGATAGGCCAACGCGGTCACCACCTGGTGGCGTTTCGCACCCAGCGACGACAGCTTTTCCGCGTCAAGAACCGGTCCCTGTCGATCAGCTGCGATGCGCTCACAGGCTTCAATCTGTTCGCCGAGGGACGGCTCCGACTGCGTCATCCTGTCCTCAAGGATCCGGTTCAGGACGCTACGATTGCTCTCGCCGTCAGCCGCGGGCACAACAATCAGGGCAAGCAGGAAAAACATCAATCGCCCCGGGGTCCTCTGGGATTGATTTGCCATTGTTCGGCCCTCCCGTGCCTGGGGTCTGCCACTCAAACAACATCAGTCCTGGGATCAGTGTATCGCTGAAGAACACCCGGGCAACAGCATTATCATCCTCGTTGAGAAACCGACCGATCACCGTAAGGGTTGACCTGTGTCAAGGGTTTGTCCCGCCCGTTGCATGATGCTTAGAGGGCACTCATTCCCCGTCGGGGACGGGGTTGGCAAAGGAGCACTGTCATGGCGGATTCGTCCAGGCGTTTCGCAACCCTGGCCCTGTGGGCCGCTCACCCGGAAGGGAGCGGTGAAAAGGATGTGGCCTTGCCCATTCATCACAGCGTCAACTTCGCCTACGAGGATGTGGACGAATGGCTCGACGTCGCCCTGGGCAAGCGCCCCGGTCATATCTATTCGCGCAACACCAACCCTACCGTGCGGCCACTGGAGCTGACCATGCGTGCCCTGGATGACGCCGAGGAGTGCATCAGCTTCTCCACCGGCATGGCCGCAATCAGTAACACCCTCTTTACCCTGCTGGTGCCGGGCGACCGGGTCGTCGCCATCAAGGACACCTATGGCGGAACCAACAAGATCTTTCTGGAATTCATGCCCAGGAACAACGTGGAGGTCGCCCTCTGCGACACCCTGGATTTCGAGGAGATCGAGGCCGAGATCCGCAAGGGCTGCAAGGTACTCTACCTGGAGACACCCACCAACCCCACCCTGAAAGTCGTCGATATAGAGCGCCTGGCGCGGGTAGCCCATGAACACAGGGGCATTGTCATCGTCGACAACACCTTTGCCACTCCCGTGAACCAGCGGCCACTGGAACTGGGCGCTGACCTGGTTGTCTACAGCGCCACTAAGTACCTGAACGGCCACTCAGACGCCATGGGCGGCATCCTCAGCGGAGCCAAGGACCTGGTGGACCAGGTATTCCACTACCGGGAGATCAATGGCGCCGCCCTGCATGCCAATTCCGCCTACATGATCCTGCGCGGCCTGAAGACCCTGGAGCTGCGTATTCAGCGCCACAACGAGAGTGCCCAGAGGATCGCCGAGTTCCTGCACGACCACGAGGGGGTCGAGGCCGTGTACTACCCCGGCCTTCCTGACCACCCCAATCACGACATTGCCCGGCGGCAGATGGACGGTTTCGGCGGCATGCTGAGCTTCGCCCTGCCCGGCGATTTCGATCAGGTCAAAAAGCTGCTGCCCCGGCTTCACTACAGCCACAACGCGGCCAGTCTCGGTTCCGTCGCCACCCTGGTGGGCCCGCCGCGCGTTACCAGCCATGTGGAACTGAGCATGGAGGAGCGGCGCGCTATGGGGATTCCAGAGAGCCTTATCCGTTATTCGGTGGGCATCGAGAACGTCGAGGATCTGCTCGCGGATCTCGACAGCGGCCTGTCCGGACTCTGAACGGATTTCCGGATGACAAGAGGAGACACAGGGAATGGATGAAAAGGCGCCAAACCTGGCCGATTACGACCGGTTCTGCGCCGGTTTTTCCTGGAACCAGGCCCGCCGCGAGCTGGCGGGGATGGCCAATGGCCGGCTCAACATCGCCCACGAGGCGCTGGACCGGCATATGGACACGGAAGCAGCCGAGCGCACCGCCATCCGCTTCCTGGCCCGGGACAGCGAGACCCCTGTGGACATCAGCTACCGAGCGCTCAACGAGCGCAGTAACCGGTTTGCCAATGTGCTCCAGGAGCTGGGCGTCAAGCCCGGCGAGCGGGTCTACGGCCTCTCACACCGGATTCCGGACCTCTACGCGGCCGTGCTCGGTACCCTCAAGCATGGTTGTGTGTTCACGCCCCTGTTCCCCGCCTTTGGGCCCGAGCCCATACGCCAGCGGGTGGAAATCGGCGAGCCGGCGGTACTCGTCACCAGCAAGCGGCTGTACCAGAAGAAGGTCGCTGACTGGGTGGCTGAAACCCCCTCAGTGCGCCATGTCCTGCTGATTGACGAGCTCGACCAGGCCCCTGCCGGCACCCTGGATGCCCGGGCATTGATGGATGCGGCCAGCGGTGACTACACAACCCGGGCCATGGACCCTGAAGACCCTGCCCTGCTGCACTTCACCAGCGGCACCACCGGCAAGCCCAAGGGCGCACTGCATGTGCACGAAGCGGTGGTCACCCATCACATGACCGGTCGCTATGTGCTGGACATGCACCCGGGCGATATCTACTGGTGCACTGCAGACCCGGGCTGGGTCACCGGCACCTCCTACGGCATTGTCGCGCCGCTGACCAACGGGGTGACCATGGTGGTGGACGAGGCCGAGTTTGACGCCGAACGCTGGTACCGCATCATCCAGAACCAGAAGGTAGCGGTCTGGTATACCGCTCCCACGGCCATCCGCATGCTGATCAAGCTGGGCGAGGAACTGCCCCGGGCGCATGACCTGTCCTCACTGCGGTTCATGGCCAGCGCGGGCGAACCGCTCAACCCGGAGGCGGTCATCTGGGGACGGGAAGTGCTCGGGCGGCCTTTCCATGACAGCTGGTGGCAGACCGAGACCGGCGGCATCATGGTCAGCAATTACGCCACCATGGCGATCCGCCCGGGCTCCATGGGCAAACCGATCCCTGGCATCGAGGCCGCGGTGGCACGCCACACCGATAGCGGCCTCGAACTGATCGACGAGCCCGGCGAAACGGGCGAGCTGGTCCTGAAAAAGGGCTGGCCGTCCATGTTCCGGGGTTACCTCCATCAGGAGGAGAAATACCGCCATTCCTTCGACGGCGACTGGTACCTCACCGGCGACCTGGCCTCCCGGGACAGTGACGGCTACTTCTGGTTCATCGGCCGCAATGATGACGTGATCAAGTCCTCCGGCCACCTGATCGGCCCCTTCGAGGTGGAGACCGTACTGCTCGAACACCCTGCCGTGGCCGAGGCCGGGGTCATCGGTATACCCGACGAAGTCGCCGGAGAGATCGTGAAGGCCTTCGTTTCGCTGAAGCCCGGCTATCAACCGGACGAGGCCCTGCGCAGGGACCTGATGGGGCGGGCCCGCAAACGCCTGGGACCGGCGGTGGCGCCGCGCCACATCGAGTTCCGCGAGGACCTGCCGCGCACCCGAAGCGGCAAGATCATGCGTCGGCTGCTGCGGGCGCGCGAGCTGGGCCTGCCCGAAGGCGACACCTCAACGCTGGAGGGAGCCGGGGAATGAACGAGGCAACGGCTTCCCGCAAACCCCGAGTGTCGAAGGAACATACCCTGGCCCTGCTGCGCGACATGCTCCGCGTGCGCCGTTTCGAGGAGCGCTGCGTGGAGCTGTATACCCAGGAAAAGATCCGGGGGTTTCTGCACGTCTGCATCGGCCAGGAAGGGGTGGCCGCGGGCGTCCTGTTCAATGTCGCCGAGGATGAGGCCGTGGTGGCCGCCTACCGGGACCACGGCCACGCGCTGCTCAAGGGCCTGTCCATGGACCGGGTGATGGCCGAGATGTATGGCAAGGCAGCCGGCTGTGCTTTGGGCCGCGGTGGCTCCATGCACCTGTTCGACGCGCAGACCCGCTTCTTCGGCGGCAACGCCATTGTCGGCGGCGGCATCCCCCTCGCCGTTGGCCTGGCGCTTGCCGACAAAATGCAGGGGCGGAACCGGGCCACCCTGTGCTTCTTCGGCGAAGGGGCCGCCTCCGAGGGCGTCTTCTACGAATCCATGAACCTGGCCGCCCTCTGGCAGCTGCCGGTGGTGTTCATCTGCGAGAACAACTACTACGCCATGGGCACGCCACTGGCCGTTGAGCATGCCCAACCGGAAATCTTCCGCAAGGCCGAGGCGATCGGCGTGCCCAGCGAGCGGGTGGATGGCATGAGCGTGGTGCAGGTGGAAGCGGCCACCCGCGATGCACTGGAGGCGGCGCGGACCGGCAAAGGGCCGCGCCTGATTGAATGCGAGACCTACCGCTTCCGCGCGCACTCCATGTTCGACCCCCAGCTCTACCGGGACAGGACCGAGGTGGAGGAATGGAAGCGGAAAGATCCAATCGACCGGCTGAGCAACTGGATGGCACAGACCAACCTGATCAGCCAGGACGAGCTTGACGTCATGGAGGCGGCAATCGCCGAGGAAGTGGAGCAGGCGGTCCAGTTCGCCGAAGCGGCGGACTGGGAATCAACCGAGACCCTGTTTGATCACCTCAGCCTGCCCCTGCCGGAGCCGCTCCCTCCGCCACCGTCCCCGACCGCCGAAGCGGGGGAAATCAGCATGCGCGAGGCCTTCCAGCAGGGGCTCGAGGAAGCCCTGGCGCAGGATGAGCGGGTTTTCCTGATGGGCGAGGACATCGGCCGTTACGGGGGCTGCTACGCCGTTACCCGTGACCTTTTCGAGCAGTTCGGCGCCGGGCGGGTGATTGACACACCACTTGCGGAAAACGGCTTCACCGGCGCCGGCCTGGGCGCTGCACTGGGCGGCATGCGGCCGGTGGTGGAGATCATGACCATCAACTTCAGCCTCCTGGCGATTGACCAGATCGTGAATACCGCCGCCGCCCTGCTGCACATGTCCGGCGGCCAGTTCAACGTACCGGTGGTCATCCGCATGGCCACCGGCGCCGGCCGCCAGGTGGCGGCCCAGCACTCCCACAGCCTGGAGAACTGGTACACCCATGTTCCCGGCCTGCGGGTGCTGGCACCGGCCACGGTGGAGGATGCCCGCTACATGCTCTGGGCGGCGCTGCAGGACCCCAACCCAGTCGTGATTGTCGAGCACGTGATGCTCTACAACCACAAGGCCGAACTGACCCCGCAGCCGCAGGGCGTGGACATCGAGAAGGCGGCCATCCGCCGCCCGGGCAGGGACATCACCCTCATCACCTACGGCGGCTCGCTCTACAAGACCCTGGCGGCCTCCGAGCAGCTTGCCGCCGACGGCATCGAAGCCGAAGTCATCGACCTGCGCGTGCTGCGGCCGCTGGACACCGACACCCTGATCAAGTCCGTTAGCCGCACCCGGCGGGCAGTCATGGTCGACGAGGGCTGGAAGACCGGCAGCCTGGCCGGCGAGCTGATGGCGATCCTCAACGAGCAGGCATTCTGGGAGCTGGATGCACCTCCGGCCAGGGTGTGCAGTGCCGAGGTGCCGGTGCCCTACGCCAGGCACATGGAGCAGGCCGTGCTGCCGAGCGTGGATGCCATTGTCGCCGCCGCGAAACGCACGCTCGGAGAGGCGCCATGAGCGACTTCCTCATGCCCTCACTGGGCGCCGACATGGACAGCGGCAGGCTGGTGGAATGGAAGGTGCAACCCGGGGACCGGGTCAGCAAGGGTCAGGTAATCGCTTCGGTGGAGACCGCCAAGGCCGTGATGGACGTGGAGGTCTTCGAGGACGGCGTCGTGGAAGCCCTGTACGTGACCGAGGACACCGACGTGGATGTGGGCACTCCACTGGCCCGGATCGGCGATGGCAGCGGCATGGGGCAGGCGGCATCCGGCGGCGGGGCTGAATACGGCCCGAAACCCGAGCCTGCAACACCAACGGCACCGGAGGCCGCCCAAACCGAACCGGATCGGGTCCCGCCAGAACCCGCCTCGCCACCCGCATCCGACAAGCGCAGCGCCGGAGAGCGCGTGCCAGCCTCACCCGCCGCACGCCGCAAGGCGAGGGAAGAGGGCATCCCCCTTTCACAGCTGCGTGGCAGTGGCCCGGACGGCGCCATCGTGCTCCGGGATCTCCAGGGCACGCAGCCCACCAGCCCGAAAACCCGGCCGACGGCCGGTTTCGATCCCGCCCAGATGCGCGCCGCCATCGCCGCCGCCATGAGCCGCTCCAAGCGCGAGATACCGCATTACTACCTCGCCACCACCGTCGATCTGCATGCGGCCGAGCAGTGGCTCGCGGACTACAACGAACACGAGCCGCCGGAAAACCGCCTGCTGCTGTCCGCGCTCTTCATGAAAGCCACCGCCCTGGCCCTGGCCCGCTACTCCGAACTCAACGGCCACTATGGCGAAGACGGTTTCGTTGCCGCGACTCAGGTCAACCTGGGGATGGCCGTGCACCTGCGGGGTGGCGGCCTGGTGGCGCCAGCCATTATGGATGCCGATACACTGACACTGCCGGAACTGATGCACCAGCTTCGGGACCTGGTGCGCCGGGCCCGGGGCGGAGGCCTGCGCCTGTCCGAGATGACCGGCGGCACCGCCACCGTCACCGCCCTGGGGGATCGCGGCGTCGACACCGTCTATGGCGTCATCTATCCGCCCCAGGTCGCCATGATCGGTATTGGCCGTGCCCGCCGGCAGCCGTTGGCAGTGGAGGATGGCATTGCCGTGCGACTGGCCGTGGATCTCAGCCTGGCTGCGGATCACCGCGTCTGTGACGGTCACCTGGGCGCCCTTTTCCTGAATGAAATCGAGCAACTGCTACAGCAACCGGAGGCACTGTGAACAGGGACGAATTACGCAAGGCGGTACTGGAGGAACTCACCGGTATTGCCCCGGACATTGATCTGGCATCGTTCGACGACAACGCGAACCTGCAGGACGAATACGACCTGGATTCCATGGACGCGCTGACCCTGGCGGAGCGAGTGCACAAGCGGCTGGGGGTCAACATTCCCGACCAGGATTACGCGCGCATGCACTGCATCGCGGAGCTCCTGGATTATCTGGAGAAAAGGGTCTGATGGGCCTACCCCCAACCCCTGAGCTGGGCAGCGATGTAGGGTGCAAGGAGCGTTACCGCAAGAACGACCGGCCAGATGTTGCCGCCCTTGAACGTATAGGCCTCAAGCAGTACCGGCCACGACTTGCCCTGCCACAGCCCGAATGCAAACTCAAAAACGAGCGTGAGCGCGAGCCAGCCAAACCCAACGGCCCAGAACTGCATAGGACGGCGAATCTGCAGCCAGGGGAGCGACAGGTACGCCACGCCGATGATCAGGGCTGAAAGCAGCAATCCGCTCAGCACGAGCGCGGCCGGAATTCCCAGCCGCGGCATGAGCACCGCCTCGCGCAATGCGCCATTCGCGATAGCCAGGACGAGAATGCCGACCCAGATTGTAAATGCCTTTAAAGCCACGACCGAAAGCATCTATTGCTCCCTTACTGGAGATATCAATGTCAGGTGATTACCTGAATGGTGACCCGATCACAGACGGGGAATGAACTTTAACGAGTGACTGAATGAAGACTTCAGGATTCTGGTCGATATATTTTACCCAGGACCTCAGCATACCCGGCCACCCGGCACCATGGAATCGCATGATTTCTAGTTTTCGTTCATTCAATAATACCCTACAGTTTTGAAATCACAGGCGAGGGGCGTCGGGCATGTGCGGTCGGTTTGATAAACACACCAGCAACGAATGGATTGCGCGGCAGTGTTTCGGGCGGGCATTGAGCGGGCCGGAATCGTCGCCGCGTTACAATGTGGCACCGGGGACGCCGATTGATGCGCTGACCCGGCTGGACGCGGAGACGGTTTACATCAGCCCCATGCACTGGGGCTTTCGTCCGGCCTGGGCCGGAAAGGATGCACCGGAGCCGATCAATGCCCGGGCGGAGACGGTGGCAGGGTCGCGGTACTTTGCGCATGCTTTTGCCCACAAGCGCTGTCTGGTACCGGCGGATGGCTGGTTTGAGTGGCAGGCCTCGGACGCTGGGAAGGTGCCTTATTACATCACGTCCGCCCCGGATACGGAGGGGGTCCTGTTCATGGCGGGCATCTGGGAATACGGCGCCGGGGATGATCCCGTCTGCGCGATCATCACGGAACCGGCGGCGCCCTCGCTCGCGTCCATCCATTCACGCCAGCCCGTGGTTCTGGATCCAGCCTGCCTTGAGCAGTGGCTGGATCCAGAGCTGGTGGATCGCGAGGCCGTCCGCCGGATGGTGCAGCGCCGGGATCCGGAAAGCCTTCGGTTCTGGGCGGTTTCCAGCGCCGTGAACCGCCCGGCGAACGACTCCCCGGATCTGCTCGAGCCAATCACCCCAGGGACTTGATCGCCTCGATCATCTCCACCATCACCTTCTGGGCATCGCCGTACACCATGGAGGTGTTGTCAGCGAAGAAGAGCTCATTCTCCACACCGCTGTAGCCCTTGCCCTGGCCGCGCTTGACCACGAACGCCTGCTGCGCCTGATCCACGTTGAGGATGGGCATGCCGTAGATGGGGCTGGACGTATTCGAGCGGGCAGCCGGGTTCACCACATCGTTGGCGCCGATGACCAGGGCCGCGTCAGCCAGCGGGAACTCCTCGTTGATGTCTTCCAGGTCGTGGATGATGTCGTAGGGAATGCCCGCCTCGGCCAGCAGCACGTTCATGTGCCCGGGCATGCGCCCGGCGACCGGGTGAATGGCAAAGCTCACGTCCACGCCCTGTTTCTGCAGCAGCTTCACGAACTCGTAAAGCTTGTGCTGGGCCTGGGCCACGGCCAGGCCGTAACCCGGGACGATGATGACCCTGGAGCCGTAATACATGTTGATGGCCGCATCGGAGGCTTCCACGGACTTCATGCTGCCTTCAATATCACTGCCGCCGTCATCCTCGGCCCCGAAGTTGGAGAAGATGACGTTGCTGACGGACCGGTTCATGGCCTTGGCCATCAGGAAGGTCAGCAGGGTACCGGCGGAGCCGACGACGGTGCCGGCGATGATCATTGCCGGGTTCTGGAGTACGAAGCCCTCGAAGGCGACCGCCAGGCCGGTGAAGGCATTATAGAGGGAGATGACCACGGGCATGTCCGCCCCGCCGATGGGCGTTGTGAGCAGGATGCCCAGCACCAGTGAGACCAGGAAGAACAGGGTGATCGCCATGTCCGGTGTTCCACCGTCGCCCACGGCCAGCACATAGATGGACAGCAGCACCGCGAAGGCCAAAAGGCCACCGTTGACGAGCTGCTGGGCCCCGAAGCGGATGGTCTTGTTCAGGCGCCCGTCCAGCTTGGCCCAGGCCACGATGGAGCCGGACAGCGCAACGGCGCCGATCAGCCCACCGAGCAGTGCCAGCACCGTCACGGCGAAGCCGTAGTGCTGGGCATTGCCGGAATAGAGCTCAACGGCGGCAATGGCCGCCGCGGCGCCACCCCCCATGCCGTTGTAGAGGGCGACCATCTGGGGCATGCCGGTCATGGCCACCTTCTTGCCGCTGCGCCAGGCCCAGCCAACGCCGATACCCAGAGCGACCAGCGCCAGGAAAAGATTCATGCCCAGGTTGTCCGCCGCCGCCTCACGCACATCAAAGGCGTAAAGGAAGGATGCGGCCACGGCCAGGACCATGCCCCAACCAGCCACGCGGATGCCCGAAGGTGCGGTCACCGGGCTGGCCATGCGTTTGAGTCCGTAGATGAACAGCAGCGTTGCAATGAAAAAGGCTGCCGCAATGATGAAGTTAACCGTCATGAGGCTCCCCTATTCCTGCTTGTCGCTGGTTTTGAACATGTCCAGCATCCGGTCCGTGACCACGTAGCCGCCGGCCGCATTGCCCGCGCCCAGGACCACCCCGATGAAACCGATGGTCTGCTCCAGCGGGGTGCCCGCGTTGAGCAGAGCCCAGATGGCACCGACCACCACGATACCGTGCACGAAGTTCGACCCCGACATCAGCGGGGTGTGCAGAATGGCCGGTACCCGGCCGATGATCTCGTAACCGGTGAACGCCGCCAGCATGAAGATGTAGAGGGCGACGAAGCCCGTTATTGCGGTTGTGGCATCCATGATCAGCTCCCCTTGACGGCTTCGGCCGCCGCTTCGTTCTTGATCTCGCCGTCGTGGGTCAGGCACGAACGGGCGATGACCTCATCTTCCCAGTCAAAGTGAATCTCCCCTTCCTTCACGATCAGGCCCAGGAAGTTGAGAAGGTTCTTGGCATAGAGTTCCGAGGCGTGTTCCGCCAGGTGGCTTGCCACGTTCAGCGGAGCCACAATGGAAATGCTGCCCGCCTCAACCGTTTCCCCGGGCTGCGTCAACGGCGTGTTCCCGCCCCCATCGGCAGCCAGGTCCACAATGACCGCGCCCGGCTTCATCCCCCGGATCTGTTCCTCGGAAATGATCTTTGGGCTGTCCCGGCCAGGAATCGCCGCCGTGGTGATCACGGCGTCGGCGTTCTGGATGTGGCGGGTGAGCACCTCGTTGGCCTGCGCCTTTTCCTCGTCCGTCAACTCCCGGGCATAGCCACCTTCACCCGAGGCGGATACGCCCGTGTCCACGAACTTCGCGCCCAGCGACTCCACCTGTTCCGCGACTTCCGGTCGCACGTCATACCCCTCCACCATGGCCCCGAGACGGCGCGCGGTGGCGATGGCCTGCAGTCCGGCCACACCCGCCCCCATCACCAGCACCTTGGCGGGGCGTATGGAGCCAACGGCCGTCGTCATCATGGGAAGAATCCGGTGCAGGTTGGTGGCGGCCAGCAAGGCGCCGTAATAGCCGATCAGCGCCGACTGGGTCGACTGGGCGTCCATGGCCTGGGCCCGGCTGATCCGTGGCACAAGCTCCATGGCAAAACAGGTAACCCTGTTCTCGGCCAGGGCCTGGACGACCTTCGGTTCGCGGTGGGCATAGACCAGTGAAAGCAACACGCTACCCTGGCGCATTTTACGGATCTCGGTGGGGCTCGGCGGCTGCACGCTCAATACCACATCCGCCTTGCCCAGCTCGAGCCGGCCCACACGGATACCCGCTTCCTCATAGGCCTCATCCGGAACCCTGGCTGCCTCACCAGCCCCCTTCTGCACGCTGACTTCCGCGTCCAGTTTCTGGAGCTTGGCACCGACCGCGGGAACAACGGCAACCCGTCGTTCATTCGCCCGCGTTTCCCTGGGTGCGGTGATCTTCACCGTCATTGTGGGAACCCCCTCATCGTCATGTGATTGCATGAACCATCTCTCAGGACAAGAGTAGCTAATAAATCGCGCTGACGAACCCCCTGGACTGTGATCAGGAGCACTAAAGGGCAAAGCCGGCGCTGGTGGTCGTAATCGATTCCATGTTCTGGCATACTGTTGCGCCTATAGAGACTCGAACGCTTCCCCGCATCCGGCAACCCTTGGACCCGCCGGAATGCAACCGCGTTATTCAGGGTGCAGCCCAAGCAGAGCCATCCGCACCCTTGGCAGCCGCGCTGACCGTCATCTCGTCAGCCGGCGAAGCCAACCGTTTTCGAAACATCTGAAGGTGAGGTCAACGTGAGTAAAACCTACACGGATTTGTGCCCGGCACGCCTCGTCGAACTGGCACTGGTAAGAAATGAAGGCAAACTGGCATCCAACGGATCGCTGGTGGTCGAGACGGGTGAGCGCACTGGCCGCTCCCCCGTGGACCGTTTCATTGTCGAGGAGAATGACACCAGGGACCAGATCGACTGGGGTGCCATTAACCATCCATTCGACGGCGACAGGTTCGACGCTCTCTGGGACCGCGTGTCCCAGTACCTGAATGAGCGTGAGCATTTCGTGTCCCACGTTCACGTGGGATCCGACCCGAAGAACTACCTGCCGGTGAAGATGTCCACCGAGCTGGCCTGGCAGAACCTTTTTGGTCTTAATCTCTTCATCCGTCCGGATGAATACAACCCTGCCGGCAATGCCGAGTGGGAGATCCTGAACGCGGCGGAATTCGAGTGCGTACCGGATCGCGACGGCACCAACAGTGACGGCTGCGTCATCATCAGCTTCGCGCGCCGAAAGGTGCTCATCGCCGGCATGCATTACGCGGGCGAGATGAAGAAGGCGATGTTCTCGGTACAGAACTTCCTGCTCCCGGCCCATAACGTGCTGCCCATGCACTGCTCGGCCAATGTGGGCGATGACGGCGAAACCTGCCTGTTCTTCGGCCTGTCCGGCACCGGCAAGACCACCCTGTCAGCCGACGAAAGCCGTTACCTGATCGGTGATGATGAGCACGGCTGGGGCGAAGGCACGGTCTTCAACCTGGAAGGCGGATGCTACGCCAAGACCATTGATCTCAGCCGCAAGAACGAGCCGATCATCTGGGACGCGATCCGCTTCGGCTCACTGGTGGAAAACGTGGTTGTGGATGAAGAGACCCGCAAGCCCGACTACAAGGACACCTCCTTGACCGAGAACGGGCGCTGCGCCTATCCGCTGGAGCACGTGGAGAAACGCGTGGTGGCGAACCGTGCCGGTGAGCCCAGCCACATCATCTTCCTGACGTGCGACATGACCGGGGTATTGCCCCCGGTATCGATTCTCGACAAGGAATCCGCCGCCTATCACTTCCTGAGTGGTTACACGGCGCTGGTGGGTTCCACCGAGATGGGATCCGGCGAGGGTCTCAAGTCGACCTTCTCCACCTGCTTCGGTGCTCCCTTCTTCCCACGTCCGGCCGGTGTCTACGCCGAACTGCTGATGAAGCGGATGGAAGCCTTCGGCAGCCATGTCTTCCTGGTAAACACCGGTTGGACCGGGGGCCCTTATGGCGTTGGGTCGCGCTTCAGCATCCCGACAACCCGGGCCATCATCACGGCCATTCAGAGCGGTGCCCTGGACGATACGCAGACCCAGCACCTGGAAGATCTGAACCTGAACGTGCCGGTAGAGGTTCCGGGCGTCGATTCCACACTGCTGAACCCGCGCAACACCTGGGATGATCCGGCAGAGTATGACCGTAAGGCCCAGGAGCTGATCGGTCAGTTCGTGGACAACTTCAGCAAGTTCGACGTTCCCGAATCCATCGTGAACGCCGGACCCCGCCTGAACCAGTAACCCTGATCCACAACAGCGGATGCGGCCTCGCTCAGAGGCCGTAGAACAGAAGCGGAACGAACGCCACCAGCAACAGGGCCGTGCCCATGACCACCATGGGCATCAGTATCCGCTCGTGGCGCTGGTAGAAGCTGCCCTCTGAAAGATGGCTCAGCCGTACCTCCGCATCTCCGACCACCTGACGCGTGAGCAGATGGTTGAGTGACACAGGCGGCGTCAGGTAGCCCAGCTCAAAGGCCACCAGGGTAACCATCCAGAAATGGACCGGATTGATCCCGCTCTTATAGGCCATAGTCGCGACCGTGGCACTGACCAGGATCACAGCGCCAAAGGCGTCCATGATCATTCCCAGGATGACCAGCACAAGCACCATGATGAGCATCGCGCTCCAGGGGCTGGCGAAGCTGTCCGGGAAGTGGCCCATCAGGCCGCCACGCTCGATAACCCCGCCCAGGCTGATGGACAGACCGAACAGCAGCAGCAGGGCGCCGATCTCGATGGTGGTGTCACTGGTTGCGTGGCGCAGGCTCGGCTCAAAACCACTGTGCGCCTGACCGCCGGCAGTTTCCGGCAGGGGCTGGCCACGGAAGCGCGCGGCCTCGTAGACGAGGATGCCGAGGAGCATCAATGGCAGAATTCGGGGCGCCGAGAACTCATCAAGACTGACACCAAGCCCATACTTATAGGCCAGAACGACCGCGGCAATGACCAGGGCATAGGGAATCAGTGGTCGTAGCGCCTGGAGCATCTCGGGGATGGCAACGTTAAGCGGTGCAAGCTCGAAACGGCTCTGGCGGTTAACCAGCATGGTCACCAGGAAGAACAGTACAGCGGACAGCAGGAACACATAGTAACCCCAGCTGAACAGCTGGTCCGTAGTGACCTCCCGGTTGAGCATGGCAATCACCACCACCAGCAGACAGGGCCTGAGCACGACGCCCATGGAGCCGGACATGGCGGTTGCCGCCAGAGCGAGCTGCCGGCGGGCTCCGGCGGCGCGCATCTCGTGGTAGATAACCGCGCCCGCGGCAATCACGAAGATCCCCGAGGCACCGGTATAGGCCGTGGGAATGGCCGCGACCACAACGGCAACGGTTGCCAGGAGTTCAGGCGGCATCCTGAGCGGGCGGAAAATATCGAACACGAGGGTAGCGACACGGGTCTGTTTCAACATCATGCCGGCCCAGACATAGAGCGCAACGTTAACGAAAATATCCGCGTGCTCCATGAGCGCGCCCAGGTAGACCCCGATTCCCTGGGCGTACCCGAAGCTCAGGAAATAGGCGGCGGAAATGAAACACATGACGCTGTATAGCGGCACAGTCGACAGGGCCTGGGCCACATTTCCGCCTGACTTGAGGTCACCGGGCATCCGGAGAAGCCGGTAAAGACTGGCCAGGGACAGCACGCCGAAGCACAGAATCCACAGCAGGTGCAGGGTGTCACGCTCTGGCGGAACCGAATCCATTGCCTCATGGGTATGGATACGAAAGATCCAGCTGGAGCCAAGCAGCAGAATGTTGGCGATCAACTGGCCCGTGTAGGAAACCCGATAGTCCGTAATCGTTTCAATACCGCGAATCGCAATCTGATGACGCCCAAGGGTGGCGGTGGCCGCACAGATCATCAAAAGCACGATGAGCATCGGTCGCTGCCAGTTAAGCCCGGCCTCGGTCAGTTCGGCCAGCTTCTGCTCCAGATACCGGTAGGTGCGCACTGCGGGGGTAATGCGGTCCTTGGTTTGTTCATACCCCTCATGCTCCGATTCGCAGGACTCGCGGGAAGCAATAACCGATTCGCGGATTGCCTCACGGTCAACCGCCGATTCCCCCAGTAACCCGGCAATGTCATCCTCGAGGCGCTCTTCGGCCAGGCGATCCACTTCGGACTCGACGTCCGCCCTGGGATTGCAGTCCGGTGGGACCGGATCCTCCCGCAGCTCGTAATAGCTGGGCCAGATGTGGTCACCGAGCTGAAGTGCCTGATTGTGCAGATCCGTTGTTGTTGAAAAGAAAACGAACAGCAGCAGGATCAGGCATGCCGGTAATGAAGAAAACCACTCAATACCGGAGCGACTGGGTACAGGCATGATTACAGCGAATCCTGTTGAGCGGAAAATTTAGTCATTACTTGCGGTGCGGGCACACTCCGCGCGTGAACCATCCACGCGGCAACGAATGCCTTTCATCAGCCGCAATGCCGTCTCGTCGAATTCGCCCTCGTTCCGGAGCTGTTGGCGCACCTGACGCAGCATGGCGTCGTAGTCTTTGCGCTCCTGCGGGGTGGGCTTCATCCAGTAACTGTCCTTGATACCGGACTCAGCGTCCGCGATGATCTCGTAAGCTTCATCGACCCGGCTGAAGGCGTAATCGCGAACATTCGTGGTGTACTTTTCCGGGAAGCGGTCGCGCCGCACCAGGATCTGGAAGGTCATCTGGGCCACGTTGTAGTCCATTATGCCGCCATCATCACCAAGTCCCCGATAAAGCTCCAACGGTTCATACGCGACTGCGGGCGCGTAAGCGACATCGACACTCCCGTTGTTGAAACGACCCGAGAAGTTGGAGGTGCTGGAGCCCACCACCGACCCACCAACGTGCCGGACCAGGGTAATGGCCGCTTTGTCGTGATCCATCGTTGCAATGCGCTTGCCCTGAAGCTTTTCGACGCTGTCGATACGGCGGTCATCAAGGTATAGGTTAATGGCACCGGCCGGCAGCACGCCGACCACTTCATACTTCTCGGTCTGCAGGTACTTGCGTGCATTGTCCTGGCTAAGGACCTGCATCATCATGCGCATCTCCTCCTGGCCCGGCAATGCACCCATCGCTTCGATGGTGCCCGTGAAGCGGTTGAAGTCACGCGCCATGGTGCCGGTGATCAGAACGGAATCGCACTGGCCATTGCGAAATTCCTCAGCGGCAATCTTCTCGCTGGTATAGGCCCGCAACTCCAGGTCCACGCCGTTTTCCAGCGCCATGGGGCGCGCCGACTGCATCAGGTTGAAAAGCGGGCCGTTCGCACCCACCGGATCAAAAACGCAGAAACTGCGTTCAATGACGTCGTCCCCCTGAGCCATCAGGGGCTGGCCGGCGATTGCGACTGCCATCAGGCAGGCCTTCAGGATGTTGCGTGTTGTTCCACCCATGGTTCTGTCCTCTCCCTTGATTCTTACATCAGCTCGTTAAGGTCAATGTCCTCGGAATCCGGTTCCGCATCGTCCCAGAATTCCCCAAGGCGCCCCGTCGGCGTCCTGTGCCCGGTCGCTTTGGTCCACAGCGTGTCCGAAATCGCCCGGATCTGCTGCGTGGCGGTCTCGTCGATCATGACCCAGTCCTCCGCCGGCTCCGTTTCTTCAACCGCTTTGGCATGGCGGCGGATCACATCCCGGACCCGCTGCCGATCCTCGGCGTTCTGGGCCGCCACGGCGTGGAAAACATTGGCGAGCCGCACGCCGGCTTCTTCGCCCTTGCGGCTGGCCGCCTCAAGTTCCTCGAAGGGCTGAGCGCCCTCAGGGGCAGCGCTCGGGAGCATGGCGTGGACTGCAGCCTTCATGGCACCGGGGACGCCCCACCAGCGATCGTCGTCGAGACAGTCCGTTGCACGGGCAACACGGGAACCGATGTTATTGGGCACGCCGAGCTGCTCTGCCGAGCGCACCTGGGTATTCATGGCCTGAAGCCCGGCGATAAGACCGCTGAGGTACATGAACTGGTCCATCTCCGTTTCCAGCATGCCCGTCGGACACTGCTGGTTCCCGATATCCCCGTAGTGGGCGTTGAGATTCTTCCAGCTGCGGTGATAGCGCAGGGTCGCCTCGCGAAAATGGCGCCGTGCGCTGTACTGCGCATCCCTGGCGGCGTCGGTGTCGCGGTCACGCATCAGCCGGTGGTAGGCAAGATCATGTTCGCGGGCCCGCTCAATGGAACAGCCAGCGGCCGAGAGGTTCATCATGACGCCGAGCTGGTTGGGTTCGTCGATAATCCGGCCAAACGACATAATCATGGGGGTGGTCGCCTCGCTCATGGCGCAGGACATGCCGAGGTCCTTCTGCTGCAGCAGGTAGGGCGTTGTATGTTCCTTGGACAGGCCCTGCATCACGCCGCCGGTAGTGCGGTACATATGGTTGCGGATGATGGAACAGCCGCTAAGCAGGGTGAGTACGAGCAGAAGTACCACAAGTCTTGCACAGCTCGCGTGACGGTGGCCTTGTAATGGCGCAGATCGGATCATGATGGGTCCTGTTGTTATACTGTCTGACGCTTGGGAACCGTGTCCGGGCGCCATTGTTACAGAATGTTAAAGCCGGAGTTTGGGCATCATAAATAAAATGGCAGGGGATTTGTGAGACAGATGCCTCAAAGCCGACAGTGGCGGCGTCCGCCTGGGCAGGGGACGGGTTTGACAGCTGCAATGGGTGAGCTATAGATAAGTACTGTGTCGTCAACCCCACAAGGAGACCCAACGATGCGTAAACCGGAACTCGCCGCAGCGATTGCTGAGGAAACAGGCCTTTCGAAAAACAAGGCCCAGGAAGTGCTCAATGCGGTAACCGATCAGATCAGCGCCGCCCTGGCCAAGAATGAACCCGTATCCCTGCCGGGTTTTGGCAACTTCAACATCCGTGAACGTAGTGCCCGCACCGGCCGAAACCCACAGACCGGCGCGTCCATCAAGATTCCAGCCAGCCGTTCAGTGGGCTTCAAGGCTGGCAAGCCCCTGCGTGAAGCCGTTAACTAACAGTCACATTCCGCAGGACTCACCCGCCCGGTGAGTCCTGCTCCCCGGCATCCGATGCCAGCCGCCGCTCAATGGCGCTAAGACGCCGGTTCAGTGCGGCCAGTTCAACCTGCAGCGCAGCCTGGCGGTCCAGCGCATCCGCCGTATGGCGGGCAATCCGCATCAGCAACCAGATAATGGCCGCCAGTGCGACCAATAGCAGAATCGTCATGAGTCCCGTTCTCCCTGTTCAGGCCTGGTAGACAACCCGTCCCCCCAGGGCCGTGAGGGTAACAACGCCCGGAAGCTCCGCCCCCAGGGTCGGGGCATGTGCCCCCGATGACAGCAGACTTTCCGGTTCCACGTTCCAGCTCTGGCCGGGTGTGAGCAGGAAGAAATCCGCAGGGCTACCTGCCTCCAGCGAGGGTGGCGCTTGATCCAGGATCCGCGCCGGCCCGGACGTCAGGGCTGCCAGGAGTCTTTCCCGTGAAAGCGCCCCTTCACTGACAAGCCTCAGCCCCAGCGAGAGCAGTGACTCCACGGTCGAAAGCCCGGGTTCTGTGTCGGCAAAAGGAGCCTGCTTGGCGGCCCTGTCGGTCGGGCGGTGCTGGCTGACAATGGCGTCAATCACGCCCGATTCCACACCCTCGAGCAGCGCCTGGCGGTCCACCTCGGTCCGCAACGGCGGGCGGCAGTGAAAAATGCCCTCGTAGCCATCGATGCTGCCTTCTGTGGCCACCAGGTGGGTAATACCCACCTCGCAGGTCACCGCCTGCCCTGACTCGCGGGCGGCGCGCACCAGGTCCAGGGAGCGGGCGCAGCTTAGCGGGCCCAGGTGCAGTCTTACCTCGGTTTCCGCGCCCAGCATCAATAGTTCATTCACAGCGGTGGTTTCCGCGACTTCAGGGATGCCGGGCAAACCCAGACGCGCCGCCATGACGCCGTCATGGGCGCAGCCGTCGGCGGCCAGCGCGGGGTTTTCGGGCTGGATGAAGAGCTTGAGGTCAAAGGTCCGCGCATAGGCCATGCACCGCCGCATGACGCGGGCATTCTGGGTCGCGTAGCCGGCATTGCCCATGGCAACACAGCCGGCACCGGCAAGGCTGGCCATATCACTCAAGTGCTCGCCGGCGAGCCCGCGTGTCATGGCACCCACCGGATGCACACGGACCCGGCCATTGCGTCGGGCGAGGTCCTGGATCAGATGGGTAACCGCACCGGAGTCGTTAACCGGCGATGTATCGGGAACCGTGCATACACGCGTGACGCCGCCCCGCGCGGCCGCCAGGGTTTCGGTGGCGATACTGCCCTTGCGGTCCGGCCCCGGCTCACGCAGATGACAGTTCAGGTCAATCAGACCGGGCATCAGCCACTGCTGCTGGCCGTCAGTAACCTGGTCGGCCTCGGCGCCTTCCGCGCTCCCGCCGATGGCACTGATGACTCCGTCATCCACCAGCACGGAGGTCGGCTCTTGCGGAACCTTGCCGCCCTCAACCGGAAAAATATGGTCAATGCGCCATGTCACGATGCCTGGACTCCTTCTCCCTGTTCCGACTGACGATCGCCGAGCTGACCGCTCATGGCCATGGACATCACCGCCATCCGGATCGCAATGCCGTTGGTCACCTGGCCGAGGATGACCGACTGTGGCCCATCAGCGACCGAGGACTCGATCTCCACGCCCCGGTTGATGGGCCCGGGATGCATCACCAGGGCATCCGGCGCGGCATGGCGGAGTTTCTCTTCAGTGAGTCCGTACATTCGGTAGAACTCGCTTTCGCTGGGCAGAAGCGCCCCTTCCATGCGCTCACGCTGCAGACGCAGCATGATGACCACATCGACCCCCTTCAGGCCGTCTTCCATACGGGAAAAGACCCGGGCCCCCAGAACCTCGGGCCGGTTGGGCAGCAGCGTGTAGGGAGCGACCAGGCGCACCTCGTCCACGCCCAGGGTGTTGAGCGCGCGGATCTGGGAACGGGCCACCCGTGAATGCTGAATATCCCCGACAATGGCCACACGCAGCCCGGCAAACGTCTGCTTGTGCTGGCGGATGGTGAGCATGTCCAGCATAGCCTGGGTCGGATGGGCGTGGCGGCCATCCCCGGCGTTGATGATGGCCACGTCCGGGGTCACCGAGCGGGCGATGAAGTGCGGGGCGCCGCTCTGGGCATGGCGGATCACGAACATGTCGCTGGCCATGGCCCGGAGGTTGAGCAGCGTGTCCGACAGGGTTTCGCCCTTGGAGGTGGCGGAGGTGCCGATGTCCAGGTTCAGCACGTCGGCGGACAGGCGCTTGGCCGCCAGCTCGAAGGTACTGCGGGTACGGGTGCTGGGCTCAAAGAAGAGATTGACCACGGTACGGCCACGCAACAGGGGTACCTTCTTGATGCTGCGCTCGCCCACCTCAATGAAGGAGTCGGCGGTGTCGAGGATACGGGTCAGCATGGCCCGGTCCAGGCCGTCGATGGACAGGAAGTGGCGGAGATTGCCGTCCGGCGTCAGCTGGAGGCTGGCATTGGATTCACCCATGGCTCACCTCCTCGATAGCAAGTTCCAGCGGTTCCGGCCCCTGGAGCTTGACCCGCTGCCCGGATTCAAGCTCAAGCCTGCTGCCGGTCACGTCCGGCTGTATCGGCAGCTCCCGGCGCCCCAGGTCAATCAGCGTAGCCAGGGTGATTGATTCCGGTCGACCGTAATCAAAGAGCTCATTCATGGCGGCCCGAATGGTGCGACCGCTCATGATCACATCGTCCACCAGCAGCAGGTGGAAACCCTCGGTCTCAAAGGGCAGCCAGGAGGGTCGCACCCGGGGATGCAGCCCGATGCGGCTGAAGTCATCCCGGTAGAAAGCAATGTCCAGCTCACCGCACTCGGCCTCGATCCCAAGGCGGCGGCGCAGCTCGCGGGCGATCCAGACACCCCCGGTACGGATACCAACAGGATGGAACACCTCCAGACCGCGAGCCCGGGTCAGCTCGCGCAGGTCCTCCGTCATCCGCTCCAGTAACTGTTCTACATCCAGCACTCTTCACCTCAGTGTTGCGCGGCGCACCAGGTTTCCAGGATCAGTTCGGCGGCGCGGCGGTCAACGCCCTCACGCGCGTAATCCGGGGTCTCCCCGCGGTCGAAGAGGTCCTGCTTGGCCTCGTGGGTCGTCAGTCGCTCATCCACCATCTCGGCGGGGCGATGATAGCGCCCATGAAGGCGTCTGGCGAATTTTCGGGCACGGTGGCACAGCTCGGTCTCGGAATCATCCATGTTCAGCGGAAGCCCCACCAGGAAGAGGTCCGGCTGCCAGGTTTCCACCAGCTTGGCGATTTCCTCCCAGTTGGGAATTCCGTCCCGTGCCTTGAGGCGTGCCACTCCGGAACCACGTCCGAGCATTTCCTGGCCCACGGCCACGCCGATCCAGCGGTCCCCGAAATCGAACGCCATCAGGCTGCGGCTTTCAGGCATGGCCGATCCCGCTGCTGAGGTGGCCCGGCTCGACCCCCAGCTGTTCCAGGGCCGCCGCCAGGCGACGTTCCGGGGGCAGGTCAAACAGGATGTGCTCATCCGCCGGGCAGGTCAGCCAGGCATTACCGGAGAGCTCCTCTTCCAGTTGCCCGGGAGCCCAGCCCGCGTAACCGAGCATCATCATAAAATCATCAGGCCCCTCGCCGCGGGCGATGGCCGCGAGTATATCCCGGGATGTGGACAATGCCAGGGTGTCGGTCAGCGCCAGTGAGCTGCGCCAGTCACCCAGCGGGCGGTGCAGGACAAACCCCCGTTCCGGCTGGACGGGTCCGCCGAAGTAGACGGGTACATCCGGCGACTCCCCCTCCAGCTCAAGCTGGGAAAGCAGATCCCTGAGACTCAGCTCCAGCGGGTGGTTCACGGTCAGGCCCATGGCACCGTCCTCGCTGTGCTCACAGATATAGGTGAGCGAGCCGCCAAATCGGGGGTCTTCCAGAAAGGGCGTGGCCAGCAGGAAATGATTGGTGAGAAATGCGGACTCGGTGCTCATGGGTGCAGTATTCCTTGCCAGAGGCCCGCAGGGCAAGCGTCTTTTAACCGGCCCCCGGCGCACTGCCGGACAGGCCCCGG
Source organism: Halospina denitrificans (assembly GCF_004364635.1). Taxonomy (GTDB): domain Bacteria; phylum Pseudomonadota; class Gammaproteobacteria; order Pseudomonadales; family Oleiphilaceae; genus Halospina; species Halospina denitrificans. Next base: position 116,060 of record NZ_SOAX01000001.1, read on the forward strand.
CGCTGGAAGGACCAGGTGCGAATGATCTCCAGTACGTCCTGTTGCTCGGCCATACGCTTGCCAAAGGGCTCAAAGGGGCTGGCCTGGCGCACGATGCGGCGCGCGGCGTCGTCCAGGATGGCGTGCCCGGAGGACTGGAGCACCTCCAGTTCCCGCAGGCTGCCATCGGCATTGATTGACACCAGCATGCGCACCTCTCCGTGCAGACCGCGACGCCTTGCCTCCTCCGGATAGTTGAGGTTGCCGGTGCGCTCGATGGTCTCCTGCCAGGAGCGCACATAGGCGGCGCCCACATCCTGCATGGTGGACACCGAGGTCACACGCGTTACCCGGGGGCGCTTTGCATACTGGTTGCGCTGGTTGCTGAGCCGCGCCTGGAGGCTCGCGATGTTGCGGCTGCGCTCCATCAGGCTTTCGTGGGGGTCTGATTCCGCCTGTTCCCGTTCGGGCTCCGGCTCTTCCCGGATACTTCTCTCGCTCTCCCCGGTCGTGGTAACCGTCTCGGTAGCGGCTCCCGTTTCAGGCGCCTCGGGTTCCGAAGGAGGCGGTGTGGTTTCCGCCATTCGCGGATCCGGAACCGAGGTCCGCTCCGTCGTCGTCATCTCCTGGACCTCCTGCTGGTCCCCGCTGGCCTTCTGGTCCGCCTCGGCGAGGAAATCAGCGTCCTCCGGCGCCTCTTCCGAGGGTCGGTTGGCCATGGTGACGTCCAGGCTCTTGTCGGTGGGCTCGGGATCCTCCGGGGCAAAGCCGAGCCCCAGAATGAGCACACCGTGAAACACCAACGCCATGAAGAGAGTGAACCCGAACCGGTCTGCGTGGCTTACAGCATCTGCCATGAAAGGACCATTACCCCCTCTGGGTGGAATTCAGCCGCGTCTCGATGGCGGCCATGAGGCGGCTTCCGATGTCATCGTCAAAGGCGCGGTCCAGCTCGCGCACACAGGTAGGACTGGTCACGTTGATCTCGGTCAGGTAATCCCCGATCACATCAAGCCCCACAAACACCAGTCCCCTTTCCTTCAGCGCCGGGCCCACCTGCTGACAGATCCAGCGGTCGCGGTCGGTCAGTTCCCGCCCAACGCCATCGCCCCCGGCTGCCAGGTTGCCCCGACTCTCGCCCGCCATGGGTATGCGAGCCAGCGCATAGGGCAGCGGCTCGCCGTCAATCATCAGTATGCGCTTGTCACCCTCACGGATCTCGGGCAGGTAAACCTGGGCCATGGCCGAACGGGTGCCGTCCGCCGTGAGCGTTTCCGCTATGACACTGAGGTTGTCATCATCCGGGCGGACCCGGAAAACAGACTTCCCTCCCATGCCGTCCACCGGCTTCATCACCACATCCCCGTATTCCCGGCGGAAATCCTTGAGCCGCTGCGGATCTCGGGTCACGAGAAGCGGCGGCGTGCACTCGGGGAAGCGGGTCGCGAACAGCTTTTCGTTGCAGTCACGCAACGCCGCCGCCGGATTGACCACAAGCGTCCCGTCCTCCTCGGCCATCTCCAGGATCCAGGTGGCCATGATGAAACCGTCGTCTACCGGCGGGTCCTTGCGCATGAGGATCACGTCCAGCGATCCCAGGCTGATGTCACGGCTTTCCCCGAACCGGTACCAGCACTCGGGATTGTAGTCCACGCTCAGCTCCCGCACCCGCGCCCTGGCGTCACCGTCGCGGATGTACAGATCGGACTGTTCCATATAAAGGAGGGACCATCCGCGCTTCTGGGCCGCTATCAACAGGGCCAGGGTGGTGTCCTTCTTGAAGCTGATCTGCTCTATGGGGTCCATGACCACGCCCAGGGTCACTGTCATTAAGGTCTCCGGAACTTTCAATTGATGTGGATTGAACGCACGCAGGTGCGAAGCAGAGAATACCTGCTATGCTGGAAAAAGGGCAGCCGTTCTGCAAGTCGGGTTTCCCGTTGGGAAGGCCACTTTGGGAGCGGCCATGTCGGTGGACCAATACAAACAGTGACATTTCCGTGCTGGAGCACGGATCTGGGTTCAGCTATATAAAAGGCTGCGTATAGAATAAGCAAGGGATCTGTGTTAAAAAGCGCCTCGGAAGAGGCCGCAGTTTATGGGCACGGATCACCGTCCCGGCCACCGACAAGAATAACGACGTCTTAGACAAGCGCAGGGCTGCTGGACAATGGAAGACAACTTCGAAAACCTCAAAGTCATGGTGATCGACGACAGCAAGACGATTCGTCGCACTGCTGAAACCCTTCTCAAGAAAGTGGGCTGTGAGGTCATTACCGCGACTGACGGCTTCGACGCGCTCGCCAAGATTGCCGACTCCCAGCCAAACATTATCTTCGTCGATATCATGATGCCCCGGCTCGACGGCTATCAGACCTGTGCGCTGATCAAGAACAACAATGCGTTCAAGCAGACCCCGGTCATCATGCTCTCGAGCAAGGATGGTCTGTTCGACAAGGCGAAGGGCCGCATCGTGGGATCCGATCAGTACCTGACCAAGCCCTTCAGCAAGGATGAACTGCTCGGCACCATCCGCGACCACATCCCAACCCGGGAAGAATAATGCCAGTCAGTGTGGCTGAATACCCAACGGCTTAAGAACAGAGGAACCCCATGGCTCGCATCCTGATAGTTGATGACTCACCCACGGAGGTGAAAAAGATCTCCGGGCTTCTGACCAAGAACGGGCACGAGGTCCTGAGCGCCGACAACGGATCCGATGGCGTCGCCATTGCACGCTCGGAACAGCCGGATCTCGTGCTGATGGACGTCGTCATGCCCGGACTCAATGGATTCCAGGCCACGCGTCAACTCACGCGAGGCTCCGAAACCCAGCATATCCCGGTGGTCATCGTTACCACCAAGGATCAGGAAACGGATCGTGTCTGGGGAACCCGGCAGGGCGCCCGGGGGTACCTGGTCAAGCCGGTGCCTGAAGACGAATTGCTGAAAACCATCGACGATCTTCTTTCCTGAATAAGGGGAGAGCCTGATGTCCGCCGAGGCAACGTCCTCCAAAGCCAGTCCGTTCAGCGTCCTGAGTGACATCGCCCGACGCAGCTACCAGATGGCTGCCGGGCTGCCTGAGCAGGAAGAAGCGGTAGAACTGTTCAATGGTATCGGCTTTTCACTGGCCGGACAGCGTTACGTGGCCCCCATGGGAGAGGTCACGGAGATTCTGGACGTGCCCCGCTTTACCCCGGTGCCGGGAGTGCGCAACTTCCTGTTGGGAGTTGCCAATGTCAGGGGGCGTCTGCTTCCCATCATTGACCTGGCCCTGTTCTTTGGAGTGTCGAGACCTCCGGGCAACCTTCGCGAAAGACGCATCCTGGTGGTGGAAAACGGAGCTGTGTTCAGCGGTCTTGTGGTCGATGATGTGCTCGGCATGCAGTATTTCAGTGTTGAAAGCCACCTGCCGGACCCGGATGAACCGGCCGAGGCAGTGCACCCGTTCCTGCAGGGGGGCTATCAGCGCAATGACGAAGTCTGGAAAGTCTTTTCCACACTGTCGCTCACTGAAAATGAACAGTTTCTGGATGTCGCCCAGTGGTAGCAGTACGGCGAGCATCCCCGGAACCCAAACCCGTGACAACAATATCTGAGTGAGGCCGGGAGCCGAAAATGCAGAATCGAGTCGGAAAATTCATCTCACCACAGGGAGCTAACCGCTCCATCGTCGGGCTGATTGCATTATTGGCCGTTCTGACGATATCGCTGATCGTGGTGCTGGTGCTGGTCAACCGCAACAGCAGTCATGACACCCAGTACATTGACTATGCTGGCGATCTCCGGGTCCTTTCCCAGGAGATTGCGAAAAACTCCACGGAGGCTGCTGGCGGAACAGAGTCGGCCTTTGAACAGCTCCAGAACTCCCGGGACCGCTTCCAGAGACTGTGGCAGTACCTCAAAGAGGGCAACCCGGACACCGGACTGCCGCCGCTGGAACTGACAGAGCAAACGAATGTCCAGCCCATGTGGGCACGGGTTCGGAACAACGCCGACGAGATACTGAGCACCCAGGACGCGGTACTGTCACTCCACGAGGTGGCGGGGACGCTGAACGACACCATCCCGGACCTTCAGGTCGAATACGAGGATGTCGTCAGCATCCTGATCGACAGTGGCGCGCCGCCGGAACAGATCTCTCTGGCCGAGCGCCAGTCACTGCTCGCCGAGCGGATTGCGCGAAGCGTCAATAACATCCTGAGCGGTGACGAGGATGCAGTCGTGGCCGCCAACCGCTTCGGCCAGGACGCCCAGCGCTTCGGACGCGTGCTGAATGCGCAGCTCGAAGGCGACCAGTCCATGGGCATCCAGGCGCTGGACAACCCCGACGCCCAGTACGTGCTGGAATACGTCGACGAAGAGCTCTTCACCGTAGTCAGTGAAAACGTCGACGCAATCCTCGACTTCGCTCCGGGCCTTTTCCAGGCGCGTGACTCCGCCAGCGCCATCTTCGAGACCAGTCCGCAGCTGCTGGACGAAACCTCAGCACTGGTCAGCCTGATCCAGAACCGCAATCACATCGTTACGCCCATGTGGGCCTATGTGGTCCTGATCGCGATCATGGTCAACATCATGCTCATCGGTGTGGCTCTGTATCAGGCCTCACAACGCCGACTGCGCGAAACCCAGGAGCAGAACGAGCAGAACCAGAACGCCATCCTGCGGCTGCTGGACGAACTGGCCGATCTCGCCGATGGTGACCTGACCACCGAGGCCACGGTCACCGAGGACTTCACGGGGGCCATCGCGGACTCCATCAACTACGCCATCGACCAGATGCGCACCCTGGTGCAGTCCATCCGGGATACGGCGGTACGGGTGGCCTCCTCTGCCGAGGAGACCCAGTCCACGGCCAAGCAGCTGGCCGAGGCATCCGAGCACCAGGCCCAGGAAATCGCCGGTGCATCCGCCGCCGTCAACGAGATGGCCGTATCCATCGATCAGGTATCGTCCAACGCCTCCGAATCCTCCTCGGTAGCGGAACGCTCCGTATCCATCGCCAAGAAAGGCGCCGAGGTGGTGCAGAACACCATCAAGGGCATGGACGACATCCGCGAGCAGATCCAGGAAACCTCCAAGCGGATCAAGCGTCTGGGTGAGTCCTCCCAGGAGATCGGCGACATCGTATCGCTGATCAACGACATCGCCGACCAGACCAACATCCTGTCGCTGAACGCCGCCATCCAGGCCTCCATGGCCGGGGACGCGGGCCGTGGCTTCGCGGTGGTCGCGGACGAGGTGCAGCGACTCGCCGAGCGCTCCTCCGCGGCGACCAAGCAGATCGAGGCCCTGGTCAAGACGATCCAGTCGGACACCAACGAGGCCGTCATCTCCATGGAACACACCACCAGCGAGGTGGTGCGTGGTGCCCGCCTGGCCCAGGACGCCGGTGTTGCCCTGGAGGAGATCGAGAACGTATCCACCAACCTGGCGGAGCTGATCCAGAACATCTCCAACGCGGCGCGCCAGCAGTCGTCCTCGGCGGCCCACATTTCCAACACCATGAACGTCATCCAGGAGATCACCTCCCAGACCTCCTCCGGCACCAACCAGACCGCTCAGTCCATCGGCAACCTGGCCTCCATGGCCGCCGAGCTGCGTGAATCGGTTGCCGGCTTCAAGCTGCCTGAACCCGCCTCCGACTCCGTCGGTGGTGATTCGGGAACACCGCAGCTGCACGAGGTGGACACCGGATCGGGCCAGCTGGAGGAAGACAGCGACGAAGAACAGGACGTGCCGACAGTCAGGTAATCCCCGCAACCGATCTGATATGGGCGCATTATGGTCAGTGCCGACTGCGACAACACACATTATCCGGCATCCCGGGGTTTGCGCTCCGGCTATGCCATGGATGATGAGCAGTTCGAGCAATGGCGGGATCTGCTTGAATCAAGGACGGGCATGACCCTGTCGCCCGAGCGCCGTTCCTTTCTCGAAGCCAATCTCGGCACGCGGATGCGGGAACTCGGCTGTGACAGCTACCAGGCCTACTATGAAAAGATCATGTATGGTCCCGGCGCCATCGTCGAGTGGGCCACACTGGTAGACCGGCTGACCGTTCAGGAGACCCGCTTCTTCCGGGACGAGGAAGCATTCAACCTGGCCCGGGAGCACGCCGAATACCTCTTCTCCAGGGCCAACCGTCGCGTGGTGGAAGCCTGGAGCCTTGGCTGCTCAACGGGCGAGGAGGCCTACACGCTCGCCATGATCCTCTCCGAGGCCGCCGGCAGTGCACCAGGGCAACGCTACTTCGGTGTGACTGGTTCCGATATCAGCCTGGTGGCACTGGATAAGGCCCGAAACGCCCGCTATGGACCGAGGAAACTGGTTACCACGCCACCCTTCTGGCAGGAGCGGTATTTCCGTCCGCTTGAGGATGGTACACGGCAGATCATTCCCGAACTCCGCGACCGGGTAGCGTTCTCCCAGCTTAATGTTCTTGAACTCAAACATGCGCCCATGCACGGCATGGATATTATCTTCTGCCAGAATGTCCTGATCTATTTCCGGCGCTGGCGACGCCGGGAAATTGCCAACCGCCTGGCGGAGCGACTGGCTCCAGGCGGCCTGTTGATACTGGGAAGCGGCGAGCTGACCAACTGGCAGCATCCGGAACTTGAACCGGTAGCCAACAGCCAGGTTCTGGCCTGGAAACGATCAGACAGCCTGAATGAAAACCGGAGTGATTATGGCCAATCACGGTGACAGCCTGTCGCTGCAATGGGTCCGAGGCGAGATTCAGGAAACCCTGAAGCAGAGCCAGCAGGCCCTTGAAGCCTTTGCGGAGAATCGCGAGGACCATTCACGCCTCAGATTCTGTCTGAACCACCTCCATCAGGTGCACGGCACCCTGAAAATGGTGGAGCTGGATGGGGCGGCCCTGGTCGCCGCCGAGATGGAAGCCTTGGCCGAAGCCCTGCTCAATGATCCGCCCGAGGACACCGACAAGGCCATCAGCAGTCTGATGCAGGGGATACTGCAGCTCCCCGAATACCTGTCCGGATTGCACCAGAGCGACGATGACGTTCCCGTGCGTCTGCTGCCGCTTCTGAATGACCTGCGGGCAGCACGCAGCGCGCCTTTCTTCACTGCCAGTGCACTCTTCAAGCCGGATCTCTCACCGGCACACTTTGCAGCTCCCGACAGGGTCAATCAACGGCTGCAGGCCACCGGCGTGCTGGACAACGTGCGCAAGCTCTACCAGATGTTCCAGTTTGCCCGTTCCGGGCTTGAGCGCGGCGTGGACGTGGATTCGCACCTTGATTATCTCGACAAGGTGCTGGTGCGGCTGGTCAAACTCTGCCAGAAAACGCCCCAGGCGGAACTCTGGCTCGCTGCCGGGGCCTTCGTGGATACCCTGCGTTCAGGCCACAACAGCCTCGGGGCTGCCGCCAGCGCCATCATCGCCGAGCTGGACACCCAGCTCGACAGGCTGATCCAGGAGAGCCAGACGATCCTCGGCGATCCCGTGCCGGAAGAGGTCCTGAAGAACCTCCTCTATTACGTGGCCAGGGGCAGTGACTGTGACTCCGAGCGGGTCAGGACAATCGTCGAGCGCTACCAGCTTGCCCGGACCCTGCCGTCTGAAACCGGCGACCATGCCCAGGGCCACGCACCAGCACGTTCCGCCATGACCTCGGTCGTGGATGTGCTGACCGAAGAGCTGACCTACCTCAAGGATCGACTGGACCTCTTCGTGCGCGTGGGCGAACGCAAAAACAGCGACCTGGAAGAGCTGCTGCCAGGCCTGCGCCAGATCTCAAACACGCTCTCCCTGCTGGGCCAGGAATCGTCCCGCCGTGTCATCGACGATCAGCACGGACTGGTGGAAAAGCTCATTAACGCGGACGAGCCGGTGGATGACGGCACGCTGATGGACATAGCCGGGGCACTTCTCTACGTTGAAGCCTCGATTGCCGGACTCTCGGATCGTGAAGGCCGGGATACAGCCCCTGCCGAGGAGCAGGGGCCGGCGGGTCACCGCATCACCGATATGCATGCCACGGAAGCCAGCGCAGCCGTACTGCGTGAGGCGCGCAATGCGCTGGAACAGGTCAAGACCGGTGTGGTCAATTTCATTGCCTCCCAGTGGAATCAGGAGGAAATCCGGGGTGTGCCCGAGCTGCTGTTCAGTATCCGCGGCAGCCTCAACCTGATCCCTCTGGAACGCACGGCTACCGTTATCGGCGCCTGCGAACGCTTCATTCAGGACGTGCTGCTCGATCAGGCCTATGTCCCCGGCTGGGAAGAGCTGGATACCTTGGCGGATGCCATCACCAGCATCGAATATCACCTGGAACGCCTGATGGACGGTATCGAGGATAATGATGCCATCATCGGGATGGCGGAGCAGCGGCTTGAAAGCCTCGGCTTCCCGCCCGGAAAGGAGCCCACCTGGACGAAACCCGAAGCGGACCAGACAGCGGAGGCCGAGCAGACCCAGGCAGCCCCGGCCGAGCCCAAGGAACGCGATTCCGAACTGGTGGACGATGAGATCCTGGAGATCTTTGTCGAGGAAGCGGACGAGGTCCTCGAGACCATTCGCGAGCAGTACCCGCGCTTCCGCAATGATTCCGAAGACCGGGACGCACTCACCGATGTGCGCCGGGCCTTCCATACCCTCAAGGGCAGTGGCCGTCTGGTGGGGGCCACCAGCATTGGCGAGCTGGCCTGGGCCGTGGAGAACCTGCTCAACCGCGTTCTGGACCGCTCCATTACACCCAACGACAGTGTCTACAGCCTTCTTGACCGGGTTATCGAGCGGCTGCCTGGCCTGATCCAGGAATTCCGTGAGGGCCAGGTCGGTGGTGACGTTAATGCGCTGATGGAAGAGGCACATGCTCTGGTTGCGGCACGCCAGCCAGAGGCTGAAGAGGCGGAGAGTGACGCAAAGCCGCTTGCGGATGCGGGTGAAACCGAAGCCCCGCAGCAAGAGGCAGAAGAGCCAGCCCCGGAATCAGCGGAACAGGGAGATATTGAAACCGCTGAAACCGCTGAAACCGCTGAAACCGCTGAAACCGCTGAAACCGCTGAAACCGAGGATAGCGGTGCTGCGGAGCCGGAAGCCCCGGAGGACGAGCCCCTCGTTGACCAGGAAATTCTGGATATTTTCATTGAGGAAGCCGAAGAAGTCCTCGAGACCATCCGCGAATTCCTGCCCCAGCTCCTTGAGCAGTACGACAACGCGACCGCCCTGTCGGAAGTCCGGCGTGCCTTCCATACGCTGAAAGGCAGCGGTCGCATGGTGGAGGCCAACCAGATCGGCGAGCTTGCCTGGTCCGTGGAGAACGGCCTGAACCGGATCATCGACGGCACCGTTTCCATGGGCGATGACATGGCCGCCGTCCTCCAGGATGTGACCGACGCCATCCCCACCCTGGTCGAGGATTTCAAGTATCAACGCGCCCCCTCCGTGGACATTACCCGCTTCAAGGCGCGCGCCGATGCGCTGGCCCGGGGTGAGCTGCCCGATACCGAAACCACGGCCGAAACACCGGAACCGGCGGGTGAGGAAGAGCGCACTGAAGCACCACAACCAGCAACAGAAGACGCGGATGACTGGGAAAGCACCATTGACCCCGTGCTTCTCGATATTTTCCGCTCGGAAACCGACAGTCACCTGGAGACGCTCACCCGGTTCCTCAAAAACGCCGAGGGCCGGAATTCACTGCCCTATACGGATGACCTGTCCCGCGCCCTGCATACCCTCAAGGGCAGCGCGCACACAGCCGGCATTGAGCCCATAGCCCGCATCATCGCGCCCATGGAAAAATTCGTGAAACGGGCAAGAGCCGCGGGCGAGGACGCCGACCCGGAGGTTATAGCACTGTTGGCCCGTATCCGGGACTTCGTGCAACAGGGTCTCGACCAGATCGAATCCGACCCGAAAGCACCCCTTGCAGGAACCGAGGAATTCCTTGAGGAACTCGACGACCTGGCACGGCGCCGTTTCCCGGAGGACAGGGAATATGCCGCGCCCCAGCCCGGCAGAAAGCCCGATACAAACCTGATCCAGATATTCCTGAACGAGGGCATCGAACAACTCCTTGATGCCGACCGGACCCTTGAGGAATGGCTTTCCGGCAACGCGGACAGCGACCACCTGAAACCGCTGACGGAGAGTCTTTCAGGACTGGCGCGGAGCGCCGAGAAAGCCGGCGTTTCCCATGTAAGCGAACTTGCTGACGCACTGGAGCACCTTTACGCCGAGGTCCTCGAGGCACCGGAGGTTCCGGATGAGTCCATGGCAACACTGCTGAGGGAGGCCCACGAAGCGCTCATCAACCTCATGGACCAGCTGGCTGCCGGACTCGCAACCGAATCCTCGATGACCCTGGTCACCCGCCTCAACGAGCAGGCCGCCGACCTGCGCCAGGCACGAAGTGAAGCCCAGGAACAGGCATTCCAGGAACAGTTTGGCGGCGACCTGGACTCCATGGACCAGAGCCTCAGCGAGGAGCTCGAACTGAGCGAGCTGCCGGAGGTTTCCGAGGACGAGGAGGAGCCACTCCCCGAGGTCCCCGAAACGGATGAGGCGAAATCCGAGCCTGAGCCTGAAGCAGAGGAAGAGCCCGAACCGGAAGAGCCACCCGAGGCGGCAGCAGAACCTGAACCCGAAGCAGAAGCAGAGGCGGAACCCGAACCCGAGCCCGAACCCGAGCCCGAACCCGAGCCCGAACCCGAGCCCGAGCCTGAAACAGAACCTGGACCGTCTCCACAGGATGCAGCCCAGCAGGCGGACCTGGATCCGGAGCTTGCCGAAATCTTCCTGGAAGAGGCGCACGAGCTGGTGGACAGCACCGGTGAAGCCCTGCACCAGTACATGGCGGATACCTCCAACATCGACCTCGCCAAAACCCTGCAGCGGGATGTCCACACCCTCAAGGGCGGCGCCCGCATGGCAGAGATTGCTCCGATCGCGGACCTGTCCCACGAACTTGAGGAACTTTTCGAACGGGTCGCCGAAGGGCGGCTGGAACTGGGTGAAGACACCGGCGAACTCCTGCTCGAATGCCACGATGCGCTGGCCCGGATGGTGGAACAGGTCAGTGACTTCAAACCCTGTGAAGATGCCTCCGAACTCTCCCAGCGCGTCCATGCGGTAATCAGCGGCAAGCCGGCGGAAGCCCAGGAGCCTGAGCCTGAGCCTGAGCCTGAGCCTGAGCCTGAGCCTGAGCCTGAGCCTGAGCCTGAGCCTGAGCCTGAGCCTGAGCCTGAGCCTGAGACAGCATCAGCCCCCGAAGCAGAGGCGGAAAGTGACACGGCGCAAGCCCCGGACAGTGAACTCAACATCCTCTTCCTGGACGAGGCCCGGGAAATTGAAAATGTGCTGCAGCAATCCATCACCGAATGGGAAGCCAACCCGGAACAGGGCGACCCCATCAATCGCATGCAGGAAGAGCTGCACACCCTCAAGGGCGGTGCACGCCTGTCCGAACTGAGCGCCATAGGCACGCTTGCTGACGAATGGGAAAGCACCCTCGACAGCGTCGTCGAAGGGGCCGGCGACAGCACCCAGGCGCTGCACTACAGTCAACAGGCACTTGCCAGACTACAGTCCATGCTCGGGCAGGTGGAAGCTGGAGAAACACCCGGCGCTGACGACACCGCGGAAGCGCCAGCGACTGAAACTGCGGATCATGGTGACGAGGACGACCCGGAAAACGTCGACCCGGAAGTTCTTGAAATCTTCCTCGAGGAAGCCGGTGAACTGGTCGATACCCTCGACAACACCCTGGCTGCCTGGCGCAACGCCGAAGGGGATGAGGCCGAAAAACACAGTAACGAAGCCCAGCGCACCCTGCACACCATCAAGGGCGGCGCCCGGCTGGCCGAGCTGAGCATACTCGGTGAGCGGGCCCACCACTTTGAGAGCCTGCTTTCAAGGATTGAACAGCAGGGGAACGTCCCCAGCGAGCAGGAATGGGAGCAGATCCATAAGCTCCATGATGAAATCATCAGCCGCGTGGAGCACGTCCAGAACGCGTATCACAGCGGGCTTGCAGAAGAAGAATCCCGAGCAACGCTCCAGTCCGAGCCCGATGAAACCGAAGAGCCGCAAGCGACACCCGCCGCTCCACCGGAGGAGGCGGAAACAACACCTGAACCCACTGAAGAGCCTCAGACGAAGGAGCCTGAGCAGACACCTGAAAAGGCACCGGCAAAGACCGACACCAGGGAACAGGACAAACAGCAGGGCCGTGACCAGCGCAAGGCCGAACTGGCCCGCAGTGCCCAGGAAACCATCCGCATCAACGCCCAGTTGATGGACGAGCTGGTAAACCTGGCCGGCGAGAGCAGCATCACCCGCGGTCGCATGGAACAACAGATCAACGATTTCAGCCATACACTGGACGAGATGGCCGCCACGACCGAGCGACTGCGGGAACAGCTGCGGCGCATGGAAATCGAGACCGAGGCCCAGATCCTGCATCGCGCCGAACAGGAGTTCGGCCCGGATTACCAGGAGGACTTCGACCCGCTGGAGATGGACCGCTACTCCTCCATCCAGCAGCTCTCACGGGCACTCTCCGAGTCCGCATCGGACATGGCCGACCTGCGCGAGACCATGAACGAGAAAGTGCGTGATGCCGAAACACTGCTCCTGCAGCAGCAGCGCACCAACACCGAACTCCAGGAAGGGCTCATGAAGACGCGCATGGTGCCCTTCTCCTCCATGGTGCCGAGGCTGCGCCGGATCGTGCGCCAGATCTCCGGAGAGACCGGCAAGAAGGCCCATTTCGAGGTGAACAACGCCGAAGGCGAGCTGGATCGTACCGTCCTCGAGCGCATGGTCGCGCCGCTGGAACACATGCTGCGCAATGCCATTGACCACGGTATCGAAGGCGAGGAAGAACGCAAGAAGGCCGGTAAATCCAGGAACGGCAATATCTCGCTGAACCTCAGCCGCGAAGGCGGTGAGGTGGTGCTGCGGCTTCAGGATGACGGCGGTGGCATCTCCACCAAGAAGGTGCGCGAGAAGGCCATCAAGCAGGGCCTGCTGGAGAGCGGCGAGGACCTGAGTGATCATGAAATCCTGCAGTTCATCCTCCAGCCCGGTTTCTCCACCGCCGCCTCCGTGACCCAGATCTCCGGGCGTGGCGTGGGCATGGACGTGGTCGCCAGCGAGATCAAACAGCTTGGCGGCAGCCTGGACATCGACTCCAGCCTGGGCCAGGGCACCACCTTCACCGTACGCCTGCCCTTCACGGTCTCCGTGAACCGCGCCCTGATGGTCACCATCGGCGAGGACTACTATGCCATCCCGCTGAACACCATTGAGGGTATTGTCCGGGTCAGCACCTATGAGCTGGAGGAGTACTACCAGCCAAACGCGCCGCTGTACGAGTACGCCGACCAGCAATACCGCCTGCAATACCTGGGCGCGCTGCTCAATTCCGAGAGCCAGCCCAAGCTCCAGGGTCAGGCCCTGCCGCTGCCGGTGATGCTGGTACGCGGCGCCGACCAGCCCATGGCCCTGCAGGTGGACAGCCTCATGGGCAGCCGCGAGATCGTCGTGAAATCCCTGGGGCCGCAGTTCGGCAGCGTTCGTGGCGTTTCCGGCGCCACCATCCTGGGCGATGGCAACGTGGTGGTGATCCTCGACCTGCCGGCCATGATCCGGGGCGATATCCTGGCCCAGCGCCAGCGCATGCTCGCCGCTGTCGAGACCCGCGAGGCCACCCGCGAACACAGGCCCACCCAGGTCATGGTGGTGGACGACTCGGTCACGGTGCGCAAGGTCACCTCCAGGCTGCTCGAGCGGCACGGGATGGAGGTACTGCTGGCCAAGGACGGTCTCGACGCCGTTGGCCAACTCCAGGACCACCGCCCGGACGTGGTGCTGCTCGACATCGAGATGCCGCGCATGGATGGCTTCGAGGTCGCCAGCTTCATCCGTCACGACAGCGCCCTCAAGGATGTGCCCATCATCATGATCACATCACGTACCGGTGAGAAACACCGCGAGCGGGCCGAGGCCATCGGGGTGAACCACTATCTCGGCAAGCCGTTCCAGGAGCAGGAACTGCTCGATACCATCATGGAGCAGGCCGGAGTCGAGGAGGCCCCATGAGCAGCGGGCAGAACGTCATCATCATTGCCGATGACGTGCTGCAGCGCCACAGGCTGCAACAGGCGCTCGACAAATACGGTGTGAGCATTGTCTTTATCGGCGACCCCGCCCGCTTTGCGGGGGAAAAGACAATTCCGGACGCGGATCTCTGTCTGGTCGAGCTCACGGACGAGGAGGAATATCCCGATCTGATCGAGACGCTGCTCAACCGTGACGACTGGACGGTGCTGTTCGGGCCCGGCGCCGCCCCGGTACCGGGACGCCAGGAGTACATTCGCTGGGAACGGCGCCTTTTCGTCAAGCTGGAAGACCAGCTCGGAAGCCTTGAGGCACTGGAAGACAAGGACACGCTGGAAGCCCTGGCCGACGCCGGCACCGGCTCGGAAAGCCTCGCTCTGCCACAATGGATAACCCCGGTCTTACAACCCCGACCGGTGGAACAGATCTGGATCCTGGGCGCCTCGCTGGGCGGGCCGGCGGCGGTCAAGGAGTTCCTGGATGCCCTGCCGCCCGGCCTTCCCGTCGGCTTCGTCTATGCCCAGCATATTGATACCCGTTTCAGCGAGGTCCTGGGGCGCGTACTGACCCGGGATGCCCACTACAGCCTCGTGCCTGCTGAGGAGAACCGTACCCTGTACACCGGTGAAGTCCTGCAGGTTCCGGTGGATCGCGACATCTGGCTGGACGAACAGGCCCGTGTGCAGTTCCGTGACGACCCCTGGCCGGGCCCCTATGGCCCCTCCATCGATCAGGTCATGCTTAACCTGTCGAGGACCTATCGCGATCACTGCCACGCCATTATCTTCAGCGGCATGGGAAACGACGGTGCCCTGGGCGCCCCTGCCATGAAGCAGGCCGGCAGCCATATCTGGATCCAGACCCCGGACAGCTGTGCCAGTGGCGCCATGCCGGAATCGGTGCAGGCCACGGGCTCGGCGGGGTTCGAGGGGACGCCGCGGGAACTGGCCGCGCAGCTGCTGCGAACGCTGGAAGAACAGTTCCTTCTCGGGAACAAATCAAAGTGCAACTCAGCATAGGCTGTCAGCAAGGAAACCATCATGGCCGAAACATCCGAACAACTGTCCTGCGTACTGATTCCGGTTCGCGACCAGACACTGCTGCTGCCCAACGTCTCCATCGCGGAGATCGTTGACTACGACCTGGAGACCGACAACAGTGAGCGCCGCTGGTTCCTCGGCCGCATCCAGTGGCGGGGCGTGTCGCTGCCGGTGCTCTCCTGGGAAGCCGCCAATGGCGGTGAACCGGCCACACCCGAAGGCCGTCGCGGCCGGATCCTGGTACTCAACACCATAACGGACAAGCATAAGTCCATGCCGTTCATTGCCCTGGCCACACAGGGCATCCCAACACAGGCGAAAGTCGCTCCGACCGACCTCAAGAAAAAGACAGGGAGCGACCGTGGCATGGCCGGCCTCATGAAGGTCCGGTTCGAAGGCGAGGAATGCGTTATTCCCGACCTTTCCATTCTGGAGTCACTGGCCGCGGGCGTCAGCGGCTAGATACTTCCCGGGCCCGGGGGGCAGTGTTACACTATAACGCATGACAACGCCTCTGCCCTATCGATCCCACGACCACCAGGCCTGCATCAGCCAGGCCATGGCGGATGCCCACCGCATCTGCCAGGAAGCGGGGGCCCGCATGACCCGCCTGCGCGAGCAGGTGCTCTCGTTGGTATGGCAGTCACACCGGCCACTGGGCGCCTATGACATTCTGGATTCGCTGAATGCGGAAGGACGTAAGGCCGCACCCCCGACCGTCTACCGAACCCTGGATTTTCTGCAGCAGATGGGGCTGGTTCACCGGATTGCATCGCTCAATGCCTTTGTCGGCTGTAACCAGCCGGATCACCGCCACACCGGCTGCTTCCTGATCTGTAACCGGTGCCATAACGTGCTGGAAATCGAGGCGAAAAGCATCCACGGAGCCATAGAAGCGGAATCCCGTGACCAGGGTTTCCAGCATGCCGGCGCCGTGATCGAGGTAAACGGTGTCTGCCCCGCCTGCCAGGACGCGCCAGCGTCATGACGGAACCGGTGGTTTCGCTCACCAATGCCGGCCTGCGCTATGGGGACAAGCGCATCCTCCAGGACCTGACGTTTGAGATGAACCCCGGTGACATCGTCACCGTCATCGGCCCCAATGGCGCTGGCAAGACCAGCCTGATCAAGCTGATGCTGGGTATCGAGTCGCCCACCGAGGGGCGGGCTGAACGGCGTCGCGGTGCCCGGATCGGTTACGTCCCCCAGAATCTCTCCCTGCAGCCGACTCTGCCGCTGACCGTCAACCGCTTCCTGCGCCTCGCCACCTCCGAGCACAGACAGATCGCCCGGGCCCTGGAGCGCACCGGTGTCGGGCACCTGCGCCAGGCCTCGGTTCACTACCTCTCCGGCGGTGAGTTCCAGCGTGTACTGCTGGCAAGGGCGATCCTGCGCAATCCCGATCTGCTGGTCCTGGATGAACCGGCCCAGGGACTCGACGTCAACGGCCAGACGGCACTGTACGAACTGATCCGGGAGATCCGCGACGAACTCAACTGCGCGGTACTGACGGTCTCCCATGACCTGCACCTGGTCATGGCCTCAACAGACACCGTCCTGTGCCTTAACGGCCATATCTGCTGCCGGGGTCAACCCGAGCAGATCTCGCGGGACCCGGCTTTCGTCAACCTCTTCGGCGAACGCCTGGCGCAGACCCTGGCGGTCTATCACCACCACCACAATCACAGCCACGACCTATGATCGACGCGATTCTCAACGACTTTTTCTGGCGGGCATTACTCGGGGGTCTGATGGTGGCCCTGGTGGCGGGTCCCCTCGGGTGCTTCGTGGTCTGGCGGCGCATGGCCTACTTCGGCGATACCCTGGCGCACTCCGCCCTTCTGGGGATTGCCCTGGGTACCCTGTTCCAGGCGAATCTCAACCTGAGCATCGCGCTGGTCTGTGTCGCCCTGGCGGTCATACTCATGCTGCTGTCGCGCCAGCAATCCCTGGCCAGCGATACGATGCTGGGCATCCTCTCCCACAGTTCCCTGGCAATTGGCCTTGTGGTGCTCGGGCTGATGCAGGATTTCCGCATCGACCTCACCGGCTATCTCTTCGGCGACCTTCTGGCCATCAACCGCCGGGATCTGCTCTGGATTGCCCTTGGCGGATTGCTGATCCTGGGCATGCTGGTTTTTCTCTGGCGTGGCCTGCTGATGATCACCATCCACGATGAGCTCGCCGCCGTCGAGGGCCACTCCACCGGTTGGCTGCGCCTGGCTCTGATGCTGATGCTCTCACTGGTCATCGCCACCGCCATGAAAATCGTCGGCGTTCTGCTCATCACTGCCCTGCTGATCATACCAGCGGCCGCCGCCCGGCCGGTGTCCGGAACCCCGGAACGCATGGCGATCACGGCCTCGCTGATAGGCATGTTGGCGGTCACCCTGGGCCTTACCCTTTCATGGTTCCTCGACACCCCGGCCGGCCCTTCCGTCGTCGTCGCCGCCTTCGGCTTTTTCCTGATCCTTTGGCTTGCACGCGCCCGCAGCGTTAGTTGATAAAACGGACACTTGGTGTCCCCGCGCCACTGCGCTAAAGTGATTGCATACTGAAAATTCCGGGAGATACAGGTTCATGGATTCAGAAACCGCTTCCGATGCCGACCAGCCCGCCTGGTATCGACTACTGCCCGCCGTGGTACTGGTAGTCGGATTGGTATTGACCGCCCTTCTATGGATGGAAACGCGTCAGGCGCTCATCGAGGCCACGGATGACAGCGCTGCCCCCCTTCATGCGCTCCAGGCACAGAGCCTGGATGACCGACTGACCCAGCAGGAGCAACTGTTACAGCTGTTCGCCCGATCCCCCGATAGCGGCGCCGGCGAACTCGTGGGCACCATGGCTGGCTGGCAGGGGGTACTCAGGATAGACTCCGGCGATGACGGCGAGCTCGAGGTGACCGACGCACGCCTGGCCGACAATGCTCCGGACGCCCTGGCAACAAACACCCTCAAACAACCTTTCTGGAAACAGCTTCCTGAGCAGTTCCCGGAAAGCGGGTTCGTAGCGACACCTCATTTCCGTGTGGACGGCACCCTGGTTCAGGGCCTTGTGGTTGCCACCGGCGCTGACATCGACGCGCAATACCTCGTCAATCTTTTTGACCCGGAAACACTCATCGCTGAAAACCTCAGGCTCGGCAAAAAACCACGCCTGCGGATCAGTGTTATGGACCTTCAGCAACATGATCCCCTGCCCCTCTATTCCAACCACGAGGAAAGCCTTGAGGGGCCCGTCCACGAAACCACCATCAGCCTCGGCGATCGCCAGTGGCTGGTTCGCAGCCAGAGTGTGGGCACCCTCGAAAACAGCCACGGAGCCTTTCTGCTGAACGGACTGCTTTTCGGCGGTGTCGCTCTTACCATTGCCCTCACCCTGCTTGCCTGGCAGCTCGTGCGTTACTACCGCCTGGGCCTCCGACGCATGGTGTATATGGATAGACTGCGCGACCGCGACCGACGCGCACTCGAAAACAAGCGTGTGGAGAAGGAGGTGATGACCCGTGCCCTGTCGGACAGTGAGCAGCGCACCCGCGACTTCCTTCAGCTGGGCGGCGGTATCGGCCTTGAACTCGACGATCACCAGGCCATTGGCTATATCTCCGCCCAGGTCCAGCCTCTGCTGGGCCGAGCCCCGTCCGACCTCGCGGGGCTCGCGCTGGCGGAGCTCGTGCCCGAAACGGAGCACCAGCGCCTTACGGACGCCTTTCACAGCAGTAAGCGCGAGCGCACCATCACGCGCCTGGATACCTATCTGCTCCACAGGGATGGCAGCAACGTCCCGGTTCGGATCCAGATCTGCACCGTGTGCGATGCATTGTCCCACTGTCAGGGCTTTCGTGCGGTAGCCTGGCCGCACTCGTCCCATTGAAGGATGGAAAATCGTCACCATCTAATAGAGTGTAACGCAGGCCAATACGGCTACCCGGTCAAACCAGAGGTTGGGTGATGGAATTCAAGGATTACTACAAGATCCTCGGCGTGGATGAGGATGCGTCCAAATCGGAAATCAAGTCCGCCTACCGAAAGCTCGCCCGCAAGTATCATCCGGACGTGAGCAAGGAAGAGAATGCGGAAGATCAGTTCAAGGACGTGAGCGAAGCTTACGAGGTCCTTAAGGACGATGAGAAACGGGCGGAGTACGACCAGCTGCGTAAGTACGGCCAGGGTGGTGACGCCGGTTTCGAGCCACCGCCCGGCTGGGAATCCGGCGCCAGCTTCTCCCGGGGCGGCTTCACCGGTGCCGACAGCACGGACTTCAGTGACTTTTTCGAATCCATCTTTGGTGCTGGTGGCGGGGGGTTCCGGCAACAACGTGGCCAGGGCTTCTCCATGAAGGGCGAAGACCTGCATCACCAGATCTCGCTCTTCCTTGAGGAAGCGTACAATGGCTGCGAAAAGTCCCTGCGCCTGCAGACGCCGCAACCCGGTCCGGACGGCCAGGTACGCCGCGAGGAGCAGACCCTCAAGGTCAGGATCCCGGCCGGCGTCCGTGATGGCCAGCACATACGTCTGCGTGGAAAGGGCGGCGCCGGCATCGGTAACGGGCCGGCAGGCGACCTCTACCTGGATGTAAGGATCGCCCCCCATCCCCACTTCCGTCTGGATGGGGGCGACCTTTATGTAACGGTTCCGATCGCCCCCTGGGAAGCCGCCCTCGGCGCCAGCATCCCGGTACCCACCATGGGCGGAAAGGCAACCCTCAAGGTGCCCGAGGGCTCAAGGGAAGGCCAGAAGCTGCGCCTGAGAGGCAAGGGCATGCCCGGCAAGCACCCCGGCAACCAGTACGTGGTCCTGCAGGTTGCCATGCCGCCGAAACAGACGGCGCGCAGCAAAGAACTCTTCCGTGAGCTGTCGGAGGAAGTACCCTTCAACCCGCGTGAACACCTCGGAGTCTAAGCAATGGCCAGGAACAGCACTGAGGCGGAGATGATGGACGAGTTCATGCAGCTGACGCTGCACGAACTCTGTTACGACTGCCAGGTGAATGCCGAGTACGTGATTGAGCTCGTGGAGTTTGGCATTGTCCAGCCCCGCAGGGGTAGAACGCCACGGGAATGGGTCTTTGCCGGGGAGGATCTGGTACGCGTGAAGAAGGCGGAACGCCTCAGGCGCGACCTGGAGGTCAACCTGCCCGGCGTGGCCCTGTCCCTGGACCTGATCGAGGAAGTACGGGCTCTTCGCCGGCAGGTGGAAGACCTTCAGCGGGCGTTCTACCGGGACGAGTGATTACCCGGTAATCTCACGCAACGGCCTGGCAACGTCCGCGACGCGGCCGTTGTCGACAAGCTCCAGAAAATAGTCTCCCAGGCGCTCGCTCTCCGCTATTGCCTGACGCCAGTGGCGCTCCCGTGTTCCGTCATCGCCTTCATAGGCGGGAAAATCGCGCCGGTCCGGCAGATGGCCGTCCGGCAGGGATGCCAGATAACCCCGGGAGGGCGCAATCAGCACCAGGTTCCGCAGCCGCTCCGGGTCACCATGACGCCAGGACAACCCCTTGTCGAACCAGCCCGGCACAACGCGATCCGTGAAGTGCGGGTACAGGACCAGGTCATCCCCGGCGTAGGGCAGATCCAGATGATAGTCCGTAAGACCACCATCCCGGAAGCGCTTCCCCGGTACCCCCTTGATCCTGTCCACGGCTTCCATCACCAGGGGAATGGAGCCCGATGCCAGCAGTGCATCGCGGAGATTGTCCGGTGTCAGTGCTTCGTAGCGGCCTGAGAGCGCATCGAGGGAACCGAGTGGTGGCCGTGCCCTTGGGTCATGCAGAACCACCCGCTCAAAACCCAGGCGCATCCAGGGACGGTGAAGGGTGTTGGCCAGCACCACGGCCGCCAGCCCCATTCCCAGCAATGGCCTAGCATCCGACCCGAGAATGCCTCGAGAGCGGGCGACCAGCACGTTGAGGCGATACTTCTCCTGAGCCAGGATCTCAGCTTCCTGACCCTGCATCAGGTCGTCCAGCATCTGCCGGCACTGCTCGGAGACCTGCGCCGCGGTTATCCCCTTGAAGAAGCGCTGTGCCGTGTAGAGCTCCCCCAGCCTTTCCAGCGCCGCGACCGGATCCGGCAGGCAGACACAGGCGAAACGCCAGCTGCCGATGGACGAGCCGATCAGCGCGCGTTCGCGCGGCGCGCGCTGGAGCCAGTCACCAAACAGGACGCGGTCCAGCCCCTGAAGCCCCAGGGCCTTGGGGCCCCCTGCGGCGCCGGGAATCGTGCCCACGTCTTCCGGACGCAGCCCACGCTCACGGATGCGGGCAAGAGCCTGATCGCCGGCGTGAATTGTCAGGGGCGGCTGCTCCGTTGTACTCATCCGATCCTCAGTCTGTTGATGTTTTGATGCCGCGCCGGAAGCGCAGGTAATGCTGCAGGGTTTCAGCCGGAGCCTCGAAATGCGGATAATGGCCAACGCCTTCCAGCACGGCAATGTTGGCGGAACCCACCAGCTCCCGGTAACGTTCTACCATGGCCTTGCCGGAGACCGGGTCCGCACCCCCCCAGATCAGCAGCGCCGGCTGGCGCATGGCCTGCAGCGCGCCGACCCAACGGTGCCGATGAATACGGCGCTCCTCCATGTAATGGATCAACTGGTGGATGATGCCCCGGCCATTGTTATAGATCAGAAGCTGCCAGAAGTCCTCGATATCACTGCGGGTCGGCTGGGTATCCGGCCCGAAGATCTTGCGAAAGTTGGCCTGGAAGACACCCTTTGTAAGGGCCCGGCTGACTAATCCTCCGAAGGGGCTCTGCAAGAGCTTCTGGATCAGGATGGGCTGATGGACCTCCGGGAAAAGCGCGCTGTTCATGAAAGCCACGCTGTCGATGGCAAAGCCGAGACTCCCCTCCTGCTCACGGGCAAGGAGTTCCTGGGCGACGGTTGCCCCGTAGTCATGGGCCAGGATGTGCACCCGGGTGACGCCCATTTCCTCAAGCCAGCCCTGCTGCAGATCGGCCTGATCGATGATGGAGTACTCCTGCTCCTGGGGCTTGTCCGAGAAGCCGAAACCCAGCATATCCGTGGCCATCAACTGGTAATGCTCACTCAATGCCGGCCAGACCGGATGCCAGTCCCAGGAAGCGGAGGGAAAGCCGTGAAGCAGTAGCAGGACCTCTCCCTGGCCAGCGAGGCGGCTGAAAATGGCGTGCTCACCATACCGGAACCAGCTTCCGGCATCCTGCCAGCGCTGCAATCCATCCGACTCCGCCTGCTCTGGGTCAAGCAGGCTGGAGCCAACATCCTCGTTCAGCATGGCACAATCATCCTTTAATGTGTCAGTGAATCCAGCCGACCTGTCGGAAACTTTACAGTTTTTGCCGCCGGTATCCTGACCTGTGGTCTGAAATTTCAATATACCCAGCCAGGTTGCGTTTTCAAACTTTGAAAATCAGTCAGATGCATCCATACTTTAAAGTAGCAACTGGATTTGCACGGAATGGCACGGTTCCTGCATCAAAGATGGAACCAGCCGGTTTAACGGCAATCGTCAGTTAACGTAACAGTCGGGGTATCAAACCATGATGACCATGCATCAGAATACCGACCCTGTAAATCGCCTCAACCGGCTCTATGACCTGAAGCAGGCCCAGCTTGAAAAAGCGCGGGAAAACAATGAAGAGGACAGCCTCCGCTGGCAGGTCCTGAGCGCGGAAGCCGACGCCATCAGCCGTGCCCTGCGTGACCGGGGTGACCCGCTCTGAGGCCGCCGCTTTCCCTGTGATCCATACTCCCACCCCCTGCGTAAGTCTGTCCATATAATTGACAGTCTTGGGTTTCATTGTCTGCCCCTATAAACTGCCCCCTGAACCGCAGTCTTCGGGAGAGTAAGCATGAGCGACAACACAGAAGGCCTGGCGGCGGACTACCGCGACATCATCAGTCGTCTGGGCGAAGACCCGGACCGCGAGGGCCTCGCCGACACCCCCGGACGCGCCGCCAAGGCGATGGAATTCCTGACACGGGGCTACCACCAGAACCTGGAAAGCGTGGTCAATGGCGCCATCTTCGAGTCATCCAACGACGAGATGGTCGTTGTCCAGGACATCGAGCTCTACTCGCTCTGTGAACATCACCTGCTGCCCTTTGTCGGCAAGTGCCACCTGGCCTATCTGCCCAATGGACGAGTCATCGGCCTGTCCAAGTGCGCCCGCATCGTGGATATGTTCGCCCGGCGGCTCCAGATCCAGGAATCGCTGACCCGCCAGATTGCGGAAGCCATCCAGGAGGTCACCGGCGCCAAGGGGGTGGCCGTGGTGATCGAAGCCAACCACATGTGCATGATGATGCGTGGCGTCGAAAAACAGAACTCCACCATGAAGACGTCGGTCATGCTTGGCGCCTTCCGCGAATCCCAGGCCACGCGCATGGAATTTCTCACGCTCCTCAAACGGGGTTGAGGGAGAGCTGGACGATGGCACGCACCCGGACCGCCACCATTCGCATCAAGAACCTCCGCCTCAGGACCTATGTCGGCATCAAGGAAGAGGAAGTCAACAACCGCCAGGATGTGGTGGTCAATGTCCGGCTGGTCTATGACGCCGGCCGGGCGATCCAGGATAACGACATCGAGGCGGCACTGAATTACCGCACCATCACCAAGAACATCATCGCGTATGTGGAAGACAACCGGTTTGCCCTGCTGGAACGCATGACCCGTGAAGTGCTGGGCATTGCCATGGAACCGCAGGCAGTCCTTGAGGCGGAAGTGGAAATTGACAAGCCCCACGCGCTGCGCTTCTCGGATTCGGTATCCGTTACCCTGAGTGACCGCCGGGGAGAAGATTGACACCCGGTCATCCGCGATCCATGGCTTTTGGGTTATGCTCCCTCTGACGTGATTTCCCATTAACCGGATGCCAACAGGACAGCTCATGGATGACCAGCACCCTCAATCGCTCGGCAAGGCCTTCCTCACAGGCCTGGTTCTGCTTCTGCCACTGTTCATCATCGCCATTGCGATCTACTGGCTGTTCAGGGTGGTTACCGGTCTGACCTCCCCGATAACCGGCATTATCACCAACATGACCGGCATTCCGGATCTTGCCGGTCACGCCCTGGTTCTGGTTTCAGTGCTCGGGCTCATTCTGCTGATCGGCATTTTCGCCCGCACGACCATCGGAGGCTGGCTCCACCCCCGCATCGAGATGTACTTCCAGCGGGTGACCCCCGGGTATCGGATGCTGCGCGAAATGGTCCAGCACCTGTTCGGTGACAGGGACTCACCCTTCGCCCATGGCTCCGTGGCCCTGGTCCAGCTATACGGCCCCAACGTACCCATCACGGTCACCGGCATCGTGACCAGCCGCCACGACGACGGCGTCTGTACCGTCTTCGTACCCACTGGCCCCAACCCGACATCGGGCTTCATTTACCATGTACCCGCGGAACTGATCCAGCAGCGCCCCGATGTGCGCGTGGACGAAGCCATCAGAACCATCATTGCCTGCGGCATGGGCACGGGCACCGTCTTCCGCGGCGCCCCGCCAACGCAGCTCACCCCAGCGGACACCTCCCCCCGCGGTGACTGAGCCCTTTCATCCGGGTCAGGTGCCAGTGGAACCCGGATGGACAGGAACTTTGTACAACGGGTAACGGCAAGTCATAATGAACAGGACGCGGACATCGAACCCAAGGGAGGGCCCATGCGCCGAAACCTCATCATAGGCTCATCGCTGCTCATTCTGGCTGTTATTGCCGGCGGCTTCTGGGCGTGGGGTCCCGCCCAGCAACAAGTGGCGCAGGACAACACCGCTCAAGCGCCCATTGAGCGGACCCTGGTCGTCTATGCCTCACCACAGTGCGGCTGCTGCGGCGACTGGGTTACCCACATGGAAAATAATGGCTTTACAACGGAAATGCACAGGGTCAACAACATCAACGAGATCAAGAAGGAGGCGGGCCTGCCGCGGGAACTGGCCAGCTGCCACACAGCATTTATTGACGACTACCTGATCGAAGGGCATGTCCCGGCGAAAGACGTAAGGCGACTGCTCCGCGAACAGCCCGAGGCTTCAGGTCTGAGTGTTCCAAGGATGCCCATGGGAAGCCCCGGTATGGAAATCGAGGGCCGCGGCCGTGACGCATTCGACGTTATTCTCTTCAAACAGAATGGCACCCAGAGCATCTACCAGTCCTATTCAGCGCAGACCAGCCTCTGAATCCGTTACAATCCCCCATCAGCTTTATTCCAATACGTGAAAACAGGTCTCCTACTGCATGCTTAATCCCGACGCTCTGAACCAGCTTCGTCAGCTCCGCTCAGACATTGAAGCCGAGAAGGAACTCTTCAGCGGTACCGTCAAACGGGTTACCGGACGTTTCGGGTTTGTCGCCCTTGATGATGGCCGCGACATCTACCTGCCCAAGGATGAGGCCCAGAAAGTGCTGCTGGGCGACCGGGTTCAGATCCAGGTGCACGAGGAAAGCGCAGGC
The DNA here is from genome assembly GCF_004364635.1 of Halospina denitrificans. Lineage (GTDB taxonomy): Bacteria > Pseudomonadota > Gammaproteobacteria > Pseudomonadales > Oleiphilaceae > Halospina > Halospina denitrificans. The sequence goes on from NZ_SOAX01000001.1 coordinate 141,616, forward strand.
AAGCCCACCGGTGAACTGGAAAGCGTCGACGACAAGGCGCTGGACACCTTCATCGGTCAGTACATCATTCGCGGCAAGGGCCATTTCGTGGCCCCGGACATCAACGGCCTCAGCCGCTGGTTCTTCGTTCCCCCCAAGCTTCGCGCCAATGCGAAAGATGGGGACTATGTGCACGCCAGGGTAAGCCGCCACCCCTTCAGTAACGGCAATGCCCAGGCTGAAGTGCTGAGCATCATCGGCAACGAAACGGATCCGGGCATTGAGCGCGGCTACGCCATGGCCAAGTACCAGCTGCGTGATGAGTGGCCCGAGGCCGTGACCGAAGAAATCCAGGCCCTGTCGGAGGCATCGATCGAGTCAGCTGTGGATGCCCGGGAAGACCTGTCGGACATTCCCTTTGTCACCATCGACGCGCCCAGCACCCAGGACATGGATGATGCCCTCATGGCCGAGCCTGACGGTGACGGCTGGCGCCTGCGCATTGCCATCGCGGACCCCACTGGCCTGCTGCCCGAGGATGGCGCCACTGAAAAGGAAGCGCGCCATCGCGCCAGCTCCGCCTATTTTCCGGGTCAGCCACGGGCCATGCTGCCGCCGGCCATCAGCCAGGAGCTCGGCTCACTGATGGCCGGCCGGCGCCGTCTGGCGCTTGTGTGCGATGTGCATGTGGCGGCTGACGGCACCCTTGGTGACTACCAGCTCCGCCCGGCCATCATTCAGTCCCATGGCAAGCTGGCCTACGAGAGTGTCGCCGCCTTTTTTGAGGGCCGTGTCGACGATGAACTGAGTGCGCTGGACGACCCGACCCTGCAGAGCCTCAATCACCTCAAGACCGTAGGGGAAGCCCTGAGGCAGTGGCGCGAGACCCATGCCCTGGTCAACGAGGACAGGCCCGATTATCGCCTGCGCCTGGACGAGAACCGCAAGATCCGCAGCATCGAGAAGCGCTACCAGACCAGTGCCCACCGCCTGGTGGAAGAGTGCATGATTACCGCCAACCGCTGCGCCGCCGATTTCCTGAGCCGGCGCAACGACGACGGGCTCTTCATCACGCACGCCGGTGTACGCTCGGAGAAAACCGACAACATCCGCCAGCTGCTGGAAACACACTGCCCGGAGCTGCTGGATATTGACCCGACAACCCCCGAAGGTTTTGCCGGCCTGGTGCGCAAGGCCTCGGCCCTGGAGACGGACCTGCCGGTGAAATCCATCGTCATGCGCCAGCTTGAGCGCGCGGAAATGGCCACCGAAGCCGCCCCCCATCATGGGATGGGACTGGAACTCTATACCACCATGACATCGCCGCTGCGCAAGTACAGTGACTACTTCGTGCACCGGCTTATCCGGTACCACCTCGGCCTGACCGAAAAGCCCGACTGGGACGCTTCCGTACTCACCGCGCTCCAGGAATCCCAGTGGCAGCTGCGCCAGGCCGTGAACGAAATGGAGCATTCCCTGAAGTGCCAGTTCGCCCCCAACCTCGGCAATGAACCGCTGGATGGGGAGATTGTCCAGGTCAACGCCGGTGGCTTCCAGGTGCGACTCAACGAGACGGGGCTGGTCGGTTTCGTGGCGGCCAGGGATCTGCCGGAAAAATACAGCTTCGACCCCGTGACGCACACACTGACCAGCAAAACCCAACAGTTCCGACTGGAGCAACCGGTGCGGGTCCGCTTCAGGGACGTCGATCAGGAACGGCGCCAGATCCGTTTTGAACTGCTTGATCCCGAAACCTAGAGGGGTATACTGGAGCTATATGCAAACCTCATGTTTGCAGAAGGTACAGGTATTATCCATTGACCGCTCTTGTTCGCAGAGCCCAACGACTGGGCTCAGTCCTGTTGTTAGTGGCCGTTGCCGGCCTCAGTCTCCCCGCGCTGCCGGCAGACCCGACCATCACCATTCGGGCCGACGTCTGGTTTCCCATGAACGGGGAGCCGGACTCCGATCGCCCGGGTTACATGATCGAGTTCGCCCAGGCCATCTTCGGCGCCCAGGGCTACGAGGTGGATTACCGCGCCATGCCCTGGAGCCGATCACTGTTAAACGTGAGCCTTGGCTTCAGCGATTGTGTGGTGGGCGCCTATAAGGAAGATGCCCCCGGCTTTGTTTTTCCGGAAACCCACTGGGGAGAAGACCAGACCCTGTTCTGGAAGCGTGCCGGTTCGGAGTGGCACTTCGATGGTGACCTTGCATCCCTCGAAAGACTCCAGGTTGGGCTGATCCGCGACTATGCCTATTCGCCGGCCTTTGATGCCTTCATGGAAATGCATCCTTCCGGAGCCGAACTCCTGAGCGCCAACAATGCCCTGGAGCAGAATATCCGCAAGCTGATGTTGGGTCGTATTGACGTCACCGTGGAATCGAGGCTGGTCATGGAGGCAAAGCTTGAGGCGCTGGACATGGAGGATGAGATTGTTCCCGCCGGACGAGTCGGCGCCCCAAACCCCATGTACATCGCCTGTTCTCCGAAGAATCCCGAGAGCCAGCGCTATATTGAATGGGTGGACGCCGGCACAGCGCGACTCAGGGAAACCGGTGAATTACAGGCCATACTGGCTCGCTACGGCCTGCATGACTGGGACCGCCTCCCCGAGCAGGTCGAACGCTAGCGCTCGGCTCCCAGGGCCTCCGCCCGCTCCCGAGCGGCTGCCAGCGCATCCGGGTCGTTCACGGGCAGGGTCCAGCCCTGCAGATGCTTTTCCACCAGCGCGGTAATCATGTCGATATGGCCCTCGTCCGCATTCAGTGCCGGAATGTAGTGGAAGTTCTCACCCCCCGCCTCCATGAAGTATTCGCGGTTCTCCTCGTCAATCTCTTCAATGGTCTCCAGGCAGTCCGACGAGAAACCGGGACACACAACGTGAACGGATTTAACGCCCTCGCCCGGAAGACTCATCATGGTCTCGTCGGTGTAGGGTTTGAGCCATTCTTCACGCCCGAAACGTGACTGGAAGGTGGTCTTGTACTCTCCCTCGCGAAGCCCCAGCCGTGCCGCCAGCAGGCGGGTCGTCTTATGGCACTCGCAGTGGTAGGGGTCGCCGTTGAGCAGGTAGCGTCTGGGAACGCCATGATAGGACAGGATGAGCTTGTCCGGGCGCCCATTCTCTTCCCAGAAGTTTTCAATCTTGCGTGCCAGGGCCTCAATATAGGGCTCAAAGTCATGATAGTGACTGATGAAGCGCAGGTCCGGCAGCCAGCGACGCTGCTGGAAGTCCTGAGCCAGGGCATCAAAGGTCGAACCGGTAGTGGACGCCGAATACTGCGGGTACATGGGCAGGACCAGAAGCTGCCTGACGCCTCGGCGCTGCAGATCCTCCAGCGCCGAGGCAATGGACGGATTACCGTAGCGCATGGCGTAAGCTACCTCCACATTCTTGCCATAGCGGAACCGCAGGCGATCCTTCAGCCCTTCGTACTGGTTCCTGGTGTGCACCAGCAACGGCGAGCCTTCCTCACTCCAGACGCTGCGATACCCCTCGGCGGATTTCCGTGGGCGGGTGCGCAGAACGATGCCGTGGAGAATCAGCCACCACAACAGACGGGGCAGCTCAATAACCCGCGGATCGGACAGGAATTGATTCAGGTAGCGTCTCAGCGCCGACGTCGTGGGGGCGTCCGGCGTACCCAGATTGGTGATCAGTACGCCGGTCTTTGCCGGCTGGTCGTGAGTAAAGTGCTCACTCATGCCTTGGTATTTCATAATACTCCGCTTACTGTCCAGGGGCTGGAATGGATTGACTCAAAGGGCATACGCTTCAATATGGATACCGGTTCCCTTTTTGTGAAGGAGATGACATGACGGAACCCAGACAACTGCTCGTGGTTGCGCACACGCCATCCCCCAACACCGAGCGCATGGCCGAAGCCGTACTCAGGGGCGCCCGCCATGAGGATATCGAAAATGTAACGACTCGGCACCTGCCACCGCTTCAGGCGGAGCCGGACGATGTCATGGCCGCTGACGCCATCATACTCGGCACCACAGAGAATCTCGGTTATATGAGCGGAGCGCTGAAAGATTTTTTTGATCGAATCTATTATCCCTGCCTTGACCATACCCAGGCCCTGCCCTTTGCCAGTTTCATCCGTGCCGGAAAGGACGGCACGGGCACGATCCGGGCCATTGATACCATAACCACGGGCCTGCGCTGGCGCGCCGTTCAGGAACCGCTTCTGTGTCAGGGGGAGTTTGATGAGGCTTTTATTGACCAGTGTGAGGAGCTGGGACTCTATGTAGCGGCGGGTCTGGATGCGGGAATGTTCTAGCAGTGTGCCCCCGGGGAGCACACTGCCTGGGGTAGGCGCGTTTACTGCTGGCCCTGGCCCTGGCCTTGGCCCTGACCACCACGCTGCTGCATCTGCTGCTGCATCTGCTGCATCTGCTTCTGACGCTGGCGCATCTTCTTTTCAAGCTCTTTACGCTGCTCTTCTGTGAAGACCTCTTCAACACGGGCCTGAAGCAGGATGCTCTCGGCCGTCATTTCGCCGGTCAGATTACCGAGCTTTTCGGCATCCTCGCGGATGGCGCCTTCGTCATAATCCGGGCCGATCTGGCCGTCGAGCTTCTTCTGAAGCTCCTGAATTTCCTGCTGTGTTTCCTGGATGTCGCCCTGCATCTCATCAAGGATGCCGCGGATCTCTTCCTGCTGCTCATCGCTGAGATCAATCATCTTGGCGAGCTGATCAACCTGATCACCTCCGGACTGACCCATTTGCTGCGCGTTGACAGAAAACGCCATTGTCAGCGCCACAAGGGCTGCTGCAAGGAGTTTGACCGTTTTCATAGAAACACTCCGGTAGTAATGATGTATGAGCCCGAGAGCATAACGCGATTAACGGGGTGGTTTCACGTCCTGAAGCACAAAATTCATTAACAAACCTACAGGTAGGGCGAAAGCAGCCGGGCAATGCCATTGCGAAGCCGCACCGGTAACCAGTCCTCCTGAAGTCGGGCAAGGGTCAGTTCCTCGGAACTCGCTCGGCCACGATCCAGCATCCCCTCCAGGGTCCGGGCCAGGCGGGCGTCATAACACTCCAGGTTGCACTCAAAATTCAGCCGCAGGCTGCGTGGGTCCCAGTTCGCCGAACCCACCATGCACCAGTGACCATCCACGGTGAATACTTTGCTGTGATCAAACTCCCCGGGGCTGTACCAGACCCGCACACCCCATTGCAGCAGGCTCTCCAGCTGACCGCGACAGGCCCAGTCCACCAGCCACAGGTTGTTCCTCAGCGGCAGCAGCACATCCACGTTCACACCCCGCAGGGCCGCCGTCTTCAACGCATCCTGCACCGTCAGGTCCGGCAGGAAATAGGGCGTCATGATCCGCACATGCTCCCGGGCCACGGAAAGCGCACCCACGATGATCTGGCGCAGGGTGTCGTAATTCTCATCCGGCCCATCCGGGATCACACGGCTGAGCGTTGTGCCCGGCGCATAGGGGGTCGGAAACCAGAGATCGCCGGTGAGGCTCTCCCGGCAGGCAAAGCGCCAGTCTTCGGCAAAGACGGTCTGCATCTCGGACACCACCGGCCCTTCCACCGTGAAGTGCATATCCCGGATGGGATGGCGGGGCCGGCTCTCAAGGCAGTGGCCCACCGAAATGTTCATGCCGCCGGTAAAACCCAGCAGTCCGTCCACCACCAGGAGCTTGCGGTGGTTACGGAGATTCATGAAGGGCATGGCCAATGGCGTGCGCGAAGGCATGAAACGGGCAAACGGCACCCGTTCCCGGCGCAGGTGGCGGACAATGGACGGCATGGAATAGCGCAGCCCGACTGCATCCACCAGCACGCGCACGGACACGCCACGACGTACCGCCTCACCCAGGGAGCGGGCAAAATCACGCCCAACAGAGTCGTTGCTGAAAATATAGGTACTGAGGGTAATGCTGCGCTGCGCGCCCGCAATGGCCTCCAGCATCCGTGGATAGGCCTCGTCGCCGTTGATCAGCGGCGTCAGGCGGTTACCGGTCAGAAGCGGTTCCCGGGAAACACGGTTTGCCAGAAGCACCAGTGGTTGCAGGCTTTCTGGCAGATAGTCGCCCAGGTTTTCGGGAACATAGCGCCAGACGGCGGCGCTCTGGTCCACCCGGGGCAGTTCACCGCGCAGTTCCGTGGCCCGGCGGCGGATGCGGTTGATGCCGAACATCAGGTACAGCAGCGGCCCAATCAGCGGCATCAGCAGGATAACGCCCACCCAGGCCACTGCCGCACGCGCATCCTCCTTTCTGAGTATGGCATGCCCGGACGCCACCACCGCCGCGGTGAAGTACAGCACCCCCAATAAAGCCGTCAGAATGCCACCGTCGGCTCCTGTCATGATGCTATCCTGATGTGACGGCTGATAAGGCACCTCCATCCGCTGGCCGAGTAGCCCGATTCTAGCCACACCAGTGGGGGCGGGGCCAGTTCATGGATTGCATTGTAGCCGTAGAGCGGCTAATTTTGCGCTCCCGACTCGACAACGCGCTTTCCAGCAACAATCCGGAGCAGTAATGAGCTACACAGTGGGGCAACGCTGGGTCAGCCAGACCGAATCCCGTCTGGGCCTTGGCCTGATCACCGAAGTCACCGGCAGGCGCGTCACCATCGCCTTCCCGGCCGCCGACGAAGAACGCACCTACGCCATGGAGAATGCCCCGCTTGCACGGGTGCGCTACCGCGCTGGAGAAACCCTCAAGGACCGGCATGAGAATCCGCTCACCGTGGTGGAAGTGGAAGAGTGCGAGGGGCTGTTCACCTACCACTGCGAGGATGAAGAAGGCACTGAGCAAAGCATTTCCGAGGTCATGCTCAGCCCCCATGCGCGCTTCGTACACCCGGAGCAGCGCCTGTTCTGCGGCCAGTTCGACCGCAACGGCGACTTCAGCCTGCGTTACGCCACCCTGGAGCGCGAAGCCGAACTCCAGGCCTCGCCAGTGCGCGGCCTCATCGGCACCCGCACCCAACTGCTGCCCCATCAGGTCGCCATTGCCGACCAGACCGCCAGGCGCCCCCACCCCCGGGTGTTGCTCGCCGACGAGGCTGGGCTGGGCAAGACCATCGAGGCGGGGTTGATCCTTCACCGCCAGGTGCTCACGGGCCAGGCCGAACGCATCCTGATCGTGGTGCCGGACGCGCTGCTGACCCAGTGGTTCGTCGAGATGCGCCGGCGCTTCAACCTGTACTTCGCACTCTTCGACCAGGAACGCCTTGAGGCGGAAGAACAGGACAACCCCTTCGAGACCGAACAGTTCGTGCTCTGCCCCCTGTCACTGCTGACGGACAACGACGAGACCCTGGACTCGGCCGCCGCCGCGGACTGGGACCTGCTGGTGGTGGACGAAGCCCATCACCTTCACTGGAGCCCCGAGGAAGCCAGCCCCGGCTACCAGGCGGTGGAACGCCTCTCCGGCACCATCCCGGGCGTGCTGCTGCTCACCGCGACACCGGAGCAGGTCGGCCTGGACAGCCATTTCGCCCGGTTGCGCCTGGTCGACCCGGCGCGTTTCACCGATTACGCCGCCTTCCAGCAGGAAATACGCGACCAGGGCGGCCTGCCGGAACAGCACCGCGTCCTGTTCCGCCACACCCGTGATGACGTGGGCGGCTTCCCGGAACGGATCCTCGAGCCCGCGCCGCTTGAGGCGGACGATGAATACCAGGCCCAGGCCCAGCTCACCGGCCGCCCCGGTCTCTTCCCGGAAACCACGCTGGACCCCGAGACCTGGCTGGTTCATGACCCGCGCGTCGCCTGGCTGCAACAGATGCTCAAGCAGAACCGCTCGGAAAAGGTGCTGGTCCTCTGCGCCCATGCCGCCACCGCCGAAACCCTGGAGCATTACCTGCAGCTGCGCGCCGGCATTCGCAGCGCCGCTTTCCACGAGGGGCTGAGCATTATCGAACGCGACCGTGCTGCCGCCTGGTTCGCCGATGACGAGCAGGGCGCCCAGGCGCTGATCTGCTCCGAGATCGGCAGTGAAGGCCGCAACTTCCAGTTTGCGAAGCACCTGGTGTTGTTCGACCTGCCCGACAACCCCGACCTGCTGGAACAGCGCATCGGCCGTCTGGACCGCATCGGCCAGGGCGACGAGATCCACATCCATGTGCCCTACATCACCGGCTCCGCCCAGGCCGTGCTGTTCCAATGGTACCAGGAGGGCCTTAACGCCCTTCAGGCCTACTGCCCCACCGGCGTCGCGGTTCAGCACGCGGTTGCCGACGAACTGGAGGCGGCACTGAACACCCCCGAAGATTCGCCGAAAAAGCTGCTTGAGAGCACCCGCGAACACCGGGAGCGCCTGGAGCAGGAATTGCAGGAAGAGCGCAGCCTCATGGCCACGCTCAGCCGGGATGAAAAAGAAGCGGCGGAAGCGAGCATCGCCGATATTCAGAGAACCGAAGCTCCGGACAACCTGGCCGCGTATCTGACCCAGCTCCTGGACCAGTACGGCGTCGACCACGAGGAAACCGGCAAGGAACAGTGGACCATCCGGCCCACGGACCACATGAAGACCGAGCACTTTCCCCATCTCCCCGATGACGGCCTGAGCCTTACCCTGGAACGGGATGTGGCCCTGGCCCGGGAAGACCTGGCCTTCGTGAGCTGGGAACACCCACTGGTGCGCGATGGCATGGGCCTGGTCATGGACTCCGAACTCGGCAATGCCGCACTCATCACCCTGGAACTCAAGGGCGTACAGCCCGGTACCCTGATGCTGGAAGCCATCTACCGCGTGGCCACCGCCGCTCCGCGTTCCGTGCCCGTGGGCCGTTTCCTGCCGCTGGCCCCCACCCGCCTGTTGCTGACCGGCGACGGCCGCGACCTGAGCACCATGCTCAGCCACGCCAAGCTCAACGAGCTCGGCGGCCGCATCAAGCGCCAGAATGCCCAGCAGATACTGCCGAGACTGCGCGATGACATCGAAGCCCTGCTGCCCACTCTCCAGGAAAAGGCCGAAGCCGACCTCCCGGCGACCACGGCCGAGGCCCGCAAGGCTATGGAAGCCCACTACAATGCCGAAATCGACGCCCTCGCCAACCTCAAGGCGACCAGCGCCGAGCTCCGGGACCGGGAAATCAAGGAGCTGGAGCAGCAGCGTGACGAAGGCCTGAAAGCGATTGAGCGGGCCGGGGTTGAGCTGGAAGGGTTGCGGGTGGTTCTGACGACCTGATCGTAGCGACAGGCGTGGAGGCAATCAGGCCCTCCACGTCGATGGCGGTACCGAGGAATCCAGCCTCGTTTCCCAGGCCCTGTTGTTGACATTTGCGACTTGATGCGCCTGCCACACCCGATACAATCCGCACGTTTGCTGGTATCGTATACACGCACATTTCCAGGACCGACAACAGGGATACATTATGGATCTGTTCATTGTCTTTATTCTCGCGCTGGCCGGGCTGCTTTTCGTGCTCCGGCGTGAATCAGGCGCCGCGGCTGCCGTCAGTGTACTGGTGGTTGTGGGGATCATCGGCCTTTTCATGGGCACCGGCTGGTTCAGCCTGCTGCTGTTCATCGGCGCCGGCATCACCGCCCTGGCCGGGCTTCCGGGTATCCGCTCCCAGTGGCTGACCCCGCGCGCCTTCGCCCTCTTCAAGAAGGTGGCCCCCAAGGTCTCGGCCACGGAACAGGAAGCCCTGGACGCGGGCACCGTGGGCTGGGACGGCGAACTCTTCACCGGCCGTCCGGACTGGCAGAAGCTGCTCAGCAACCGCGACACCGGCCTTTCAGAAGACGAACAGGCGTTCCTGGACAACCAGTGCTCCGTTGCCGCAAGCATGTGCAACGCCTGGGATATCGGCTTTGAACGGGCCGACCTGCCCAAGGAACTCTGGGACTACCTGAAGAAGGAACGCTTCTTCGGCATGATCATCCCGAAAGAGTATGGCGGCCTCGGGCTCTCGGCCCGGGCACAGTCCGCCGTGCTGCAGAAGCTTTCGATGAACGAATCCCTGATGGTGTCCGTGGGCGTTCCCAACTCCCTCGGCCCGGGCGAGCTGCTGCTGAAGTACGGCACCGACGAGCAGAAGAACTACTACCTGCCGCGCCTGGCCGACGGCCGCGAGATTCCCTGTTTCGGCCTGACCGGCCCGCGCGCCGGCTCCGACGCCACCTCCCTGCCGGACACCGGCATCGTCTGCAAGCAGAAGGTGGACGGCAAGGAAGTGGTGGGGCTCAGGCTCAACTTTGAAAAACGCTGGATCACCCTGGCGCCCATCGCCACAGTCGTGGGCCTGGCCTTCCGCATGTTCGACCCGGACGGCCTTCTTGGCGACAAGAAGGACCTGGGCATCACCTGTGCCCTGATCCCGCGCGACACCGAGGGCATGGAAATCGGGCGGCGTCATTGCCCGATCGGCAGTCCCTTTATGAACGGGCCCATCAAGGGCAAGGACGTGTTCATTCCGCTGGATTATCTGATTGGCGGCACCGAGATGGCCGGCCAGGGCTGGCGCATGCTGGTGGAATGCCTGTCCGTGGGGCGCTGCATTACGCTGCCCTCCGGCGCCAGCGGCACCGCCCGCTATGTCACCGGCGTGTCCGGCGGCTTTACCCGCATCCGCCGCCAGTTCAACACGCCGGTGGCGGATATGGAGGGCGTTCAGGAGCCCCTGGCGCGGATCGCGGGCATGTCCTACATCGCCCAGTCCGCCGTAATGCAGACGGCGAATATGATCGACAACGGCGAAAAGCCCGCCGTCCCCTCGGCCATCCTCAAGAGCCAGCTGACCGATTATCAGCGTGACCTTCTGAGTGACGCCATGGACGTCCACGGGGGCAAGACGGTAACGCTCGGACCGAGAAACTACCTGGGGCTCTCCTTTGCCGGTTCCGCCGTATCCATCACGGTGGAAGGAGCCAACATCATGACCCGCAGCCTGATGATCTTCGGCCAGGGCGCCATCCGATGTCACCCCTATGTACTGGATGAGCTGGCGGCCAAGGACGCGGACGACGAGGACGCCTTCGACGAAGCCTTCTTCAACCACGCCGGCCTGGTCTTCGGCAACGCCGCACGCGCCTTTACCCAGGCCCTGGGCATCGGCCGTGGCGATGTGCCCTTCGACAACGCCGCCGCTCCCTATGCCCGTGCCGTGAACCGCTTCAGCGCCGCCTTCGGGCTGGCCTCGGACGCGGCCATGGGCACCCTGGGCTCGGACCTGAAACTGCGAGAGCTGCTCTCAGCACGACTCGGTGATGTACTCTCAAACCTCTACCTGACCTCGATGGTGCTCAAGAACTGGCATGAGGGCCAGGCGGTGGAAGGTGAGCGCGACCTGATGGCCTACAGCTGCGAATTCCTGCTCAACCGCGCGGAAAAGGCACTGGACGAGCTGCTGCACAACCTCCCGAACCGGACGGTAGCCGGGATGCTGCGCGTCGTCACCATGCCCCTTGGCAAACGCTGGCACGCGCCCTCGGACAAGCTGACCCAGTCCATTGCCCGCGCCATCAGCACCGACTCCGCACTGCGGGCCAAGGTCACCAGCAACACCTGGAACACGCTTGAGAAGAAGGGCGAGCCCTTCAATGCGCTGGCGCACTACAACCAGCTGCTGGCGGACTTCCCGCGCGCGGACAAGCTCTACAAGACGCTGGACAAGGCGCATGCCAAGGGCGAGCTGCCGGCCGAGGCCCTGCACCCCGAACAGAAGTTCGAAGCAGGACTGGAGGCCGGCCTGATTTCCGAGGACGACGCCAAGTTCATGCGCCAGTATGAAAGCGAAGTCCTGGAAATGCTGACCGTCGACGACTTCCCCTTCGACGGGCTGGCCCACAACAAGCGCAAGGTGGTTAAGCACAACGTGCTGTAACCCATCTCCAAGCGTAAAAAACCCCGGTCAGGTGCGCCTGCCGGGGTTTTTTATGCCCTGTTGTTCAGGGTGTTTCCACGGGCTCCGCCGCGAACCGGCCCTGCTGATAATCGCGAATGGCCTGCTCAATCTCATCCCGCGTGTTCATCACGAAAGGCCCATGCTGAACCACCGGCTCGCGCACCGACTTCGCCGCCAACAGCAACAGGGACGCCCCTTCCGACCCTGCCTCAAGGGTCACAGCATCACCACTGGACAACAGGCCCGCATTGCCACAAACCACCGGCGAGAACCCATCCGACCCCGCTTGCACCTCACCCTCGTACACATAGACAAGACCATTAAGCCCGGACGGCAGTGCCTGAGAGAAGGTCGCTCCGGGCGCCAGCACCACATCCAGGTACAGCGGCTCGGTACTGATCCCGGAAACCGGCCCGGTGGCCGTTTCACCCCCCAGCTCCGCCTCACCGGTAATCACCCGCACCGTCACATCGCCACTGCGCAGCTCCGGAATCCGCTCCGCCGCGATGTCCTGATAACGCGGCGCCTTCATCTTCTCGCTCGCCGGCAGATTGATCCAAAGCTGGAAGCCATGCATCTCCCCCGCCTGCTGCTCGGGCATCTCCGAATGGATGATCCCGCTCGCCGCCGTCATCCACTGGATATCCCCGGCCCGGATGGTCCCGGCGTTACCCAGAGAATCCTTATGCTTCATGGCCCCCGCCAGCATATAGGTCACCGTCTCGAATCCCCGGTGCGGGTGCGACGGAAACCCGGCCATATAATCCGCCGACTCATCCGAGCGGAACTCATCCAGCATCAGGAAGGGATCCAGGCGTGCAAACTGACTCTGCCCCAGACTCCGGGAAAGCTTCACCCCGGCCCCGTCGGACGACGGCTGACCCTGGATAACACGTTCTACAATTCGTTCTTTCATGGCAGACTCCACGCAAAATGTTTGGGTGTCGGGGGAGGAAGGGCTTCACGGGATGCTCTGGAGCCATGGATGGCGGAAGCGCAGCGTACAGGGACGTATTCACAGCGTATCCCGTGAAGCCCTTCCTCCCCCGGCACCTCCGCCAAACCCAGTATTCCGCAGTTGCAGCCCACAAACAATTGAAGGATTCTGGTCAAACCGTTCATTATTTCTGTCCGAAACCAACAGACCACCAGAGGACCCGACCCCAAGGATGTCACCCATCTGGATCATCGCCATACTGCTTGCCATCGCCCTGATCGCAACCGGGATCTACCACCGCTACAAACCCCTGCCCGGCGGCCTTTCCAACGCCTCCGCCTGGTTCCCCGCGGACAACCCCCGCTTCCTGGTCGATCATCGCTATGTGGACGAACGGGGCCGATCCCGCATGCACCGCGCCATCGCCCCCACTATGCTCGAAATGATCACCCAAGCCCGGGAACGCATTGTCATGGACATGTTCCTGTTCAACCCGGACATGGCCAACCGCCCCGAGCACGTGCGCGTGGCCGAGACCATCACCTGTGCGCTTATCGAACGCCGCCGGCAATGCCCGGGATTGCGCGTCACCATCATGGTGGACCCCATCAACAGCTATTACGGCGCCCACTGGCCTGAGCACTTCCGACGACTGGAAGCCGCTGGCGTCCAGGTCCTGGAAACACCGCTGACCAAACTGCGCGACTCCAACCCACTGTGGTCCGCCCCCTGGCGCCTGTTCATGCAGGTCTGGGGCAACAGCCCCGAGCGCAAACTTTTCCCCAACCCCATCGGCCCGGGTCGGGTTACCCTGCGCTCCTGGATGGCACTGCTCAACTTCCGGGCCAATCACCGCAAGGTCATGATCGCGGACAGCAATGGAAGCTGGCGGGGACTGGTCTCCTCCGGCAATCCCCACGATGCCAGCAGCGCCCACAGCAACGTAGCCCTGTGTTTTGACGGGCCGGCGGCACGCACTCTGATGGATCAGGAACACGCACTGATTGGGCTGGCCACCGGCCACCCGCCGCCATTAAAAGCGTTTCCCCAACCCGTGGACACACCGCCCAGTGACCGCCCCCGGCTGCGCGTATTGACGGAAAGCCGGATACGGGAGTCGGCCCTTGAAGTGATTAGTAGGGCGGAAGCGGGCGACTGCCTGGATCTGGCACTGTTCTATCTCAGCCACAGACAGCTTATTCACGCCATCCGCCGCGCCCATAAGCGCGGGTGCCAGTTGCGCGTGCTGCTGGACCCGAACAAGGACGCCTTTGGCCGGGTAAAGGGCGGCGTTCCCAATCGTCAGGTCGCGCTGGAACTCCACAAGCGGGGTATACCCGTGCGCTGGTACCGGACCCATGGCGAGCAGTTCCACTGCAAGTACCTGCGCCACGAGACCCCCACCGGAGAAGTCAACCTGATTGTCGGCTCCGCCAATTTCACACGGAGGAACCTGGACGACCTGAACCTGGAGACCGCCTGCCAGATCCAGGGGCACGAGGATGACCGCGTGTTCAGGACGGCCAGCGACTGGTTCGAGCGCTGCTGGCACAACCCGCCGGGATTCCAGTGCAGCGTCCCCTATGGCGTGTGGGCCGACGAACGGCGCCGGCGCTACCTGCTTTACCGGGTGGCGGAATTCACCGGTTGGTGCAGTTTCTGATCAGCCCTCATCAAGGTCCTTGAGCGCGTTGATGAGTGTGCTGGTATCGGGGTCCAGCTCTTCATCATGAAGCTGGAGCCCGTCCTCAAGAAAGGTCCCCAGGTCGATGCCATAGGCGCCAATGGGCAGTTCACGACTGATCCTGTAGGGCTCGCCGGAAGCCAGTTCATCCCGGCGGCGGAGATCCACAACCCGCTGGCGACAGGGCTCGCCGTCGGGATCACGCACCACCAGCACCCGGGGACGAAGCCGGTTCAGTGCGTAGGTGGTGATCACGATCCCGGCCTCACCGCTGTTGAGCTCCACCAGGGAACCGGCCGGATAGACGCCAATGCACTGGATGAAATCAAGCGCCAGGTTTTCATCGAACTGGTCGCCCCGGCCCTGGTAGATGATGTCCAAAGCTTCCTTGGAGGAATGCGCCTGTTCAAAGGAACGCTCACTGGTGATGGCGTCATAGGCATCGAGGATGGCGATGATTTTCGCGAAGTAGGGGATCTGGTGGGCAATCAGCCCGCGCGGATAGCCACTGCCGTTCATGTGCTCATGGTGGGAGTGGGCAACATCCACGGCAACCGGGTCGAGGCCTTTGACACTCATCAGTATGCGACTTCCATGAGTGGGATGTTCGCGCATCACCCGCCTCTCGTCCTCGGTCAACGGATCCGACTTTTTCAGGATTTCGGCGGGAATCCGCATCTTGCCGACGTCAAGGACCAGGCCGCTGAGGGCGAGCTTTTCGATCTCTCCCGGAAGCAGCCCCAGATGGCGGCCGAATATGGCCGCCAGGATACAGACGTTCATGCCGTGCTGGGCGGTATAATCATCCTTGGTGCGCATCTGTACAAGGATCTGCAGTGCATCCTGGTTGCGCATGACGCTGTCGACACAACTCTTGACCACCTGGGTCGCCCGGCGCACATCAATGGCGCGGTCCATGCGCGCGCTCTGCATGATTTCCTCGGCCATGGCACGGGTGTTCTGGTAGGCTTCGCGCGCGCTGGGCAGTTCCGATTCCATGTCGACCGTGGCCAGGCGGGGCACCTGGCGCTTGCGGCGGGCCACACCGGCAAGGCCACGGGCGCGTCGATCGACAACCTCCTGGCCTTCCACATACACATAGCGGCACTGTTCCTGCAGCGCCTCAATGTCAGCAGCGTGCCGGATCACGAAGCCCTGCACCGGAAAGCTGGTTTCAAGCCATGGCCGGTCAAGGCGGGTGACCGACATGCCAAGCTGGAGCTCGGTGACGGACATCCTTATTTCAACAAGTTCGGTCTGATCCATGGTGTTGCGCATTACATTACTGTAGGCCGTTGATTGATATTAACAGGCATGATCTATCGACACACCTGCGGTTTCGTGGAGAATGAAGGCCGTACCCAATCGAAAAAGGATCGTCTTAATGCGCCTTAAACAGGCCCCTTTGCTGGCTCTGGCCGTGGGACTATTATCCGTTTCCTCAATCGCCCATGCCAGTTTTGATGAATGCGTTGCCAATCTGCAGAAGCGCGCCACCGAGGAAGGCATCTCCGAGGAGACCGCCACGCAGGTGTTGAGTAAGGTTGAGCAGATTGACCGGGTCCTGGAGCTTGACCGTAAACAACCGGAATTCACCGCTTCCTTCCACGACTATTTCACCAAGCGCGTCACTGAACAGCGAGTGGAGCGCGGACGGGAGCTGCTCGAAGAGCATGAGCAACTGCTGCAGGACATAACGGCCGAGACCGGTGTTCCGGGTCACTACCTCATCGCATTCTGGGGACTGGAAACCAACTTTGGTTCCTATACCGGCAATATGTCCGTGCCCTCGTCACTCACCACCCTCGCCTGCGATCAGCGCCGCAGCGATTACTTCACCAGAGAGCTGATGAACGCGCTGCGGATTCTGGACCGGGGCGATATCAGTCCCGAACAGATGGAAGGCTCCTGGGCCGGTGCCATGGGCCAGATGCAGTTCATGCCCTCGGTTTATCTCAAGCACGCGGTGGATGCGGATGGTTCCGGTAAGGCTGATCTCTGGCGCAGCATTCCGGATGCGCTGACCTCCGCAGGCCATTTCCTCGAATCCATGGGATGGAACCGGAACGAGCGCTGGGGCCGTGAGGTGCTGTTGCCCGAGGGCTTCGATTACAGTCAGGCCCAGGGACGCAGCGATGAGCGTCCTCTGTCCGAATGGCGCGATATGGGGTTGCGCAATGCCTTTGGCGGTGAGCTCCCGGTTGCCGACATGGAAGCCTCGCTCCTTCTGCCCGCCGGGCATCAGGGGCCGGCTTTCCTGGTGTATGACAACTTCAGGGTGATCATGGGCTGGAACCGCTCGGAATTCTACGCGCTGGCAGTCGGTCAGTTGGCGAACCGCATTGCCGGTGGCGGCCCGCTCCAGCAACCGCCGCCCGATCACCCGCCACTGAGTCTTGATCAGGTCGAAGCCCTGCAGGCGGCCCTGAATGAACGTGGCCATGACGCCGGCCCCGTGGATGGCATCCTGGGATCCGGCACGCGCAACGCGCTCAGGGCCTTCCAGGAACAGGCCGGGCTGCGGGCTGACGGCTACCCGGACCCGGAATTACTGGAGCGACTCGGGGTCACTGACTGAACCGTGGATGCGGCCAACCGGGACACCATTAGGCGGGACCGGTTACCAGGGAACGGAGCTGTTACTGCCGCGTTTGATGATGGGTGTCTCGTTTTCCCATACGGCCAGGCCGTCGCGCAGGTCCGTAAGCACCAGCTGGAAGTAGTATTCCACCTGCTGTGTATTGGAATCACGCTTGATGTTGCGCTGCATGATCTTGCCGGAAAGGCCATAGTCAGGGCTGATGAGGGTGCCCTTATCCACCTTGGTGTCCTCCCGGAATTCGTCCGAACCCCGCAGGCGACGAACCTCATCGATCAGCTCGTCCTGAACGCCCTCGGAGGAAACGGCGGAGGTTGTGACCACCTTGCCGCTCTGTAGCAGCTCCACCCGGATCTTGCGCACCAGCTGGTCCGTGTCGAAACGCTGCATGGTGTCATTGGTGATCCGTGACACCGCCATGACATACCGCCGCCCCTCGGGGTGGTCAAGCTGACCGGAGGTGAGCATGGATTCCACCGCCTTCATGGCGGCGTGCTCGAAATCACGGTAATCGAGTTCCAGGGTGGTGTCGGCGTCGTCCGTCTGGCGGTCAACAATAACCGTGCGCTGGGCACAGCCGGCCAGGGCCAGGGCGGCCAGCAACAACATAATAAGTAGCAGTCTGTGGATCCCCATCAACGCGGCCTCTCCTCTATGTAAAGACGAAAATCAGTGACTTCCTCTTTGGGGGCGACGCCACTGATGGTGAAATGTCGCAACCCGGCGGCGGAGACAGGCATCTGTCGGGACATGCCCGTCTGGACCTGCCGCCCCTCCCCATCGAGCCAGTCGAACCGGTAATTCATCAGGATAACCGAGTCGAGGCGGTTACGCGCGGTGAGCTGGACCTCCAGCAACCCGGAATCGGCACGGCGAACATGCAGATCCTGCACTTCAATCCAGCCGGTCAGGCCGCCATCCAGATAGACCTGTTCCGGCGTGTCGGTGCTGGCACAACCGCCGAGCACCAGTGCTGCCAATAGAACACCAAGCCATTTGTGTTGAGTACCCATGCCGTATCCTCATCAGTCGGCGGAAAGGGGGATAACCTCGATCAGGGGGTCAGCCGCGACACTGGGTTGGCGGACCCAGACCATGACAAACCGGTTGTCCGGGAGCTCCAGCGCATGGGACTCGCCGTTGAACCTCAGCTGGACGGGCTCACCCTGTGTCCACCCGGACCGGGCGATCGCAAATTCACGGGGCAGGCTCGACCAGATGCGTGTATCCGCCTGGGTTCCCACCAGCTGGTAGATCAAACCCAGAAAACCCGCGAAGTCCCCAAAACGTCGCCGCAACTGGTACTGCAACAGGGTCCGCGTGACCGAGGCCGCCACGGCCCTGGTTACAATGCGGGGCAGTTCGTAGGAGAACTCCGTGCTGACAACCGCTTCCATGCTGCTCAGCAGTTCGGTGCTAACGTCTTCTTCACGGCCGCTCTCAAGCTGCAATGGCGATGAAACCCCCAGTCGATAGCGTAACACCGGGTAGGCAAAACCGGTATAGATAGTCGTGGTTCCGGAGTGCCGGAGCGCGACCGGAACCTGAATCCGACGCTCCACCTTGACCGGGCCCAGGCCCTTTTCATAGAGCACCCAGACAGTGCGCGGCAGTCCCGCGTGGCGGCGGCGTCCGGCCGCAAGATCCTCGGCCCACTGGTAATCCGCCCTGACCCAGGGATTGCCCGGGACCATACCCGAGGCCCGCTCCAGCGCCTGGGCGGCGCGCTCAAAATCCCCCGGCGCTTCAGCACGGGTCATCAGGAAGAGGCCCTCCAGCCAGGTGGCCAGCGGATTGACGTAGTCCGGATAGACCGACCAGCGCGAGAGCTGCTCGTACTCCTCATCCAGTGCGTCATGCGCCCGGCTCAGCGTTGCCCCCATGTCGGCCTCCGGCGTTTCTGAGCCACTTTCCGCCAGGGCTCGCTGTTCTGCGCGGATCTGCTCGGAGAAGGCGTCAACCGCGCGTCGCTGGCGATCCCTGGCGCGGTTCAATTCCACCCGGGCATTGGCCGGCTCTCCCAGGGCAAGAAACCCCAGGGCCTTGTAACTGTTCACCATGATGGCGTCGTACAGAGTGCCCCGGTAGGGACGGCTGGCGTCGTTGGTGATCAGTGCCCCGGTGGTACTCAACCAGCGCGACAGGGCACCTTCCTCATCATAGACCCGGAAGAACGCCTCCGTGGTATCGAAAAGCCGGATCGCTTCCTGATGGTCTCCGGCGGCCTGGAGAGCGCTGGCACGCTGGAGCGTCCAGAGCAGGCTGGTGCCCTCGTTGTAGCCACCGCCGCCCCTGCGGGCGGCGAATGCAGCCGCCTCCTGATAATTCCCGGCACTATAGCGCCCATCGAAATCGGCCTGGTTCCCGGCCTGGCGCCAGGCGCAGCCGGACAGTAGCGGGGGCACCAGGAAGCTGATGAGCAGCCCGGTGATCCACGCTTGCGGGAAGGCGCTATTCCACCGTGACACTCTTGGCCAGGTTACGGGGCTGGTCAACGTCGGTCCCCTTCAGGACGGCCACATGATAGGACAGCAGCTGCAACGGCAGGGTACAGAGCATGGGCGCAAGGATGGGGTCGGTGTGGGGAATCGTCATCACATGGGTTCCCTCGCTATCGGTCATCGCCGTCTCGTCATCGGCGAAGACGAAAAGCTCACCACCGCGGGCACGTACCTCCTGGAGGTTGGACTTGAGTTTCTCCAGCAGGTCATTGCTTGGTGCCACGGTCACCACTGGCATTTCACTGTCGACCAGGGCCAGGGGCCCATGCTTGAGTTCACCGGCGGGGTAGGCCTCTGCATGGATATAGGAGATTTCCTTGAGCTTGAGGGCCCCTTCCATGGCGATGGGATAAAGGGAGCCACGACCCAGGAAAAGACTGTGATGCTTGTCCACGAATGCCTCGGAGAGGGCCTCGATCTGGGCATTGAGCCCGAGGATCTGCTCCATCTGGTGCGGGATTTGGTGCAGGGCGGCCACCAGTTCGGCTTCGCGGGTCTCCGGGAGACCGTTATGACGGGCCAGCGCCAGCGTAAACATGAACAGCGCCGTGAGCTGGGTCGTGAAGGCCTTGGTTGAGGCCACCCCGATTTCCGGGCCCGCATGCGTCATGATCACCAGGTCGGATTCGCGCACCAGTGAACTTCCCGGCACGTTGCAGATGGCAAGCGCGGCCCGGAAACCAGCGTCCCGTGCCTGGCGCAGCGCAGCCAGTGTATCGGCGGTTTCGCCGGACTGGGAGATGGTGAGGAAAAGCGTTCCGTCCTGGATCACATGCTTGCGGTAACGGAATTCCGAGGCCACTTCCACGCTGCAGGAAATACCAGCCAGCTCCTCGATCCAGTAACGGGCGACCATGCCCGCATGGAAGCTGGTACCGCAGGCAACGATCTGCACATGGCGGATATCGCCCAGCAGTTCGGACGCCTCGGTGCCCAGCGCCCGTTCCAGCACTCTGGACTCGGTAACCCGTCCTTCCAGGGTAGCCCTGATCACATCCGGCTGCTCATGGATCTCCTTGAGCATAAAGTGGCGGTACTGACCTTTCTCAACCGCATCCGCACTGTGCTCAAAACGATTGATGGGGCGCTCAACGGATTTGCCGTCCCTGTCGGTAATCCGCACCGAATCGCTGCGAACCAGTGCCGTATCGCCCTCGGCCAGGTAGATGAAGCGATCCGTGACCGGAAGCAGGGCGAGCTGGTCCGAGGCCACGAAATGCTCGCCAATGCCCACACCAATGACCAGGGGGCTGCCCTGGCGGGCAACCAGCAGGGATTCGGGTTCATCCGCGTGCATGACGGCAAGGGCATAGGCACCGTGGACAAGGGCTACGGCCCGGTGGAAGGCCTCGGTAAGGTTGGCCGCCTTGCGGTATTCCCGCTCAATAAGGTGGGCGACCACTTCCGTATCCGTTTCCGATGCAAACTCGAACCCTTCACCCTGGAGCTCGGATCTCAGGGTCTCGAAATTCTCGATGATTCCGTTATGTACAACCGCAAGCCGATCACCGGACATGTGGGGATGGGCGTTCTGGGCGGAGGGTTTGCCGTGGGTCGCCCAGCGGGTATGGGCAATGCCCATGTGGCCTTTTGGCGGGTCATTGGTGATCGCTTCTTCCAGGGCCGCGACCTTGCCCACTTCACGCTGGCGTTGGATGACGCCCCGATCATCCAGAACGGCGAGGCCCGCGGAGTCATAGCCGCGATACTCCAGCCGCTTCAGTCCCTCCAGCAGGATACCCTGAACATTTCGTTGGGCAACCGCTCCGACAATTCCACACATCGTTATTCGTCTCCCTGATTCCCGTTGCTCTCCGGCACGGATCGCCAATCCGCAATATTGCGTTGTTTTCCGCGCGCGACGGCAAGCTCCCCGTCACCCACATCGCGGGTTATGGTGGAGCCGGCACCCACAATGCTGTTGATTCCCAGGGTAACCGGAGCAACCAGTGATGTATTGGAACCGATAAAGGCCCCCTCATGCACCATGGTATGGTGCTTGTTAACACCATCGTAATTGCAGGTAATGGTGCCTGCCCCCACATTGACCCCGCCTTCCAGGGTGGTATCCCCAATATAACTCAGGTGGTTCACTTTGGAACCGGGACCAATGGAGGCTTTCTTGGTTTCGACGAAGTTGCCGATGCGGGCGCCTTCGGAGACCAGGGTGCCAGGCCGCAGTCGGGCGAAGGGCCCGATCGTTGCGCCCTCATCGACACGGGCCTGCTCCACAATGGAATTGGCCTCAATCCGCACATTCCGAGCAATACGACAGTCCCGAAGAACCACATTGGGGCCTACGGAAACGCCATTGGCCAGGGTGACGTGGCCCTCAATGACCACGTTCACGTCCAGGTGAATGTCCTGACCGGTTTCGAGCTCACCACGCACGTCGATGCGTTCGGGATCGGCCAGGGTGACACCACCGGCCATGAGTTCATCGGCGATACAGCGCTGGAACCAGCGCTCAAGCATTGCAAGCTGCTGGCGATTGTTGACGCCCTGAACTTCCTCCGGGCTCACCGGCTGCGCCACCTCCACGGTCAATCCTTCCTGGTCCGCCAGGGCGATGATATCGGTAAGGTAGTATTCACCCTGCGCGTTATTGGCGGAGAGGGCCGGTAACCACTGCTTCAGGCGCGCGGCTGGCGCGCCGAGAATACCCGTATTGACCTCGTTGATTACCTTCTGCGCCTCGGAAGCATCCTTCTCCTCAACAATAGCGCGAACTGATCCCCTGTCATTCCTCAGTATGCGCCCGTAACCAGTCGGGCTTTCCAGAGTTACGGTGAGCAGCCCCAGAGTCCTGTCGTCGATCACATCGCTCAGACGCTGGAGGGTTGAAGTTGCCGTCAGGGGGACATCGCCATAAAGCACCAGGACCCGCGCCGGTTCGGGGATGCCGGGCAAGGCCTGGGCAACCGCGTGGCCGGTTCCCAGTTGCTCATGCTGGACCACCCACTCAATGTCGGTTCCAGGCGTCGCGTCGCACACTCTGTCGGCACCATGGCCGATCACCACATGCAGTCCGTCCGGAGTCAGGGCTCTGGCGGCGTCAATAACATGGTGAAGCAGGGGACGACCGGCGAGAGAGTGCAGAACCTTGGGCAGATCGGACTTCATCCGGGATCCCTGACCCGCGGCCAGGATCACAATATGCAGAGGCGCTGTCATGCGGCCTTTCTCCTTAAAGCAGAAAACCGCATTGGATAATGCCCTCTAACAGGCATCATCAGCAATGCGGTTTCAGTAAACAACCTGCAGGAATTGGGACGGGCCCGGGATTAACGCTTCTTCCTGCGGAGCTTTTCCAGGGTGCGCAGTTGCGCCGCCGCTTCCGCCAGCCGGGCAGCCGCTCGCGAGTAGTCCACTTCGCTGCTGCGATTGGCCATTTCGCGTTCGGCTTCGTCCCTCGCCTGTTTCGCGGCCGCTTCGTCCATATCATGGGCGCGCTGCGCGGTATCGGCGAGGATCGAAATGTGATGGGGCTGCACTTCCAGGTAGCCTCCGGAGACGAAATAGACTTCCTCTGCTCCATCTTCCGTCTTGATGTTCACCGGCCCCGGCGCAAGCCCGGTGAGCATGGGGGCGTGGCCCGCCATGACACCGAGTTCCCCATTGGAAGCTGTCGCGGTCAGCATCTCCACCTTGCCGCTGAAGATGTTTTCCTGCGCGCTCACAATGTCACACTGTACTGTGTTCGCCATTGGTTACGCCTCTCTCTGTCGGGAATGGAATGATTACGCTGCTTTCTCCATTCCCTTCGCCTTTTCGACCGCTTCCTCGATGGTGCCAACCATGTAGAAGGCCTGCTCCGGCAGGGAATCGTATTCGCCATCAAGGATACCCTTGAAGCTGCGAATGGTTTCCTTCAGGGACACGTATTTACCCGGTGACCCGGTGAATACCTCCGCCACGAAGAAGGGCTGTGACAGGAAGCGCTCGATCTTACGCGCCCGGTCAACCGTCAGCTTGTCTTCCTCGGAGAGCTCGTCCATGCCCAGGATCGCGATGATGTCCTTCAGCTCCTTGTAGCGCTGCAGAACACCCTGGACACCACGTGCCACATCATAATGCTCCTGGCCCAGAACCAGCGGGTCGAGCTGACGACTGGTGGAATCCAGCGGATCGATCGCCGGGTAGATGCCCTTGGCAGCGATGTCACGGGCCAGCACCACGGTCGCGTCAAGGTGCGCGAAGGTGGTCGCCGGTGACGGGTCCGTCAGGTCGTCGGCCGGTACATAGACCGCCTGTACGGAAGTGATGGAGCCCGTCTTGGTGGAGGTGATGCGCTCCTGGAGCTTGCCCATCTCCTCGGCCAGTGTCGGCTGGTAACCCACCGCGGAGGGCATCCGGCCGAGCAGTGCGGACACTTCCTGACCCGCCAGGGTGTAACGGTAGATGTTGTCGATGAACAGCAGCACGTCACGGCCTTCGTCACGGAACTTCTCCGCGATGGTCATGCCGGTCAGCGCCACACGCAGACGGTTCCCCGGCGGCTCGTTCATCTGGCCGTACACCATGGAAACCTTGTCCAGGACGTTGGAGCCCTTCATCTCGTAATAGAAGTCGTTACCCTCACGGGTACGTTCACCAACACCGGCGAACACGGACAGACCGGAGTGTTCCTTGGCGATGTTGTTGATCAGCTCCATCATGTTAACGGTCTTGCCCACACCGGCACCGCCGAAGAGGCCGACCTTACCACCTTTTGCGAAGGGGCAGATCAGGTCGATGACCTTGATGCCGGTTTCCAGCAGCTCTTCGGAAGCTGCCTGGTCAGCATAGCCAGGGGCCTTGCGGTGAATGGTCCAGCGCTCTTGCTCGCCGATGTCACCCACCTCGTCCGTAGGCTCACCCAGCACGTTCATGATCCGGCCGAGGGTCTCTTCGCCGACCGGAACCGAAATCGCCTGACCGGTGTTGCTGACTTCAAGGCCTCGCTTGAGGCCCTCAGTCGTGCCCATGGCGATGGTTCGTACCACACCGTCACCAAGCTGCTGCTGCACTTCCAAAGTGGTGCCCACCTCATTCAGCAGCAGGGCGTCATAAATGTTGGGAACGGAGTCGCGCGGGAACTCCACGTCGATAACCGCCCCGATGATCTGAACGATACGTCCACTACTCATGTTTGCGTCCTCACTAACTCAGTATTCGGTATCGCCTTAAACGGCGGCTGCACCACTGACGATTTCGGAAATTTCCTGGGTAATGTTGGCCTGACGGGCCTTGTTGTACTCGGTCTTGAGATCGTCGATGATATCGCCCGCATTGTCCGTCGCACTCTTCATGGCGATCATGCGCGCGGCCTGCTCGCAGGCGATGTTCTCGACCACACCCTGGTACACCTGTGATTCCACGTAACGAATCAGCAGTCCGTCCAACAACGTCCTCGGATCCGGTTCGTAGATGTAGTCCCAGCGGTACTTGCCCTCAGGCTCCGCTTCCGCCTGCAGCGGCAGGAGCTGCTCGATCTGTGGCTCCTGGGTCATGGTGTTCACAAAGCGGTTGAACACCAGGTAGAGACGGTCGATTGTGCCGTCACGATAGGCATCAAGCATCACCTTCACGGTCCCGATCAGCTCTTCGGCGGAAGGCCTGTCGCCGATCTGGCTCTGGGATGCCACCTTGTTGCCGCCAACACTGTTCAGGAAGACACTGCCTTTCTGACCAATGGTACAGAAATCCGATGGAACGCCCTTTTCGTGCCAGGCACGACTGTCCTTGAGCATCTGCTTGAACAGGTTGTTGTTCAGACCACCACAGAGACCCCGATCCGTGGAAACGACGATGTAGCCCACCCGGTTGGCGGGACGCGCTTCCATGAAAGGATGGCGGTAGTCCGAGTCCGCCTCGGCCAGATAACCGATCACGTCCCGGATCTTCCGGGCATAGGGGCGGGTGAGCTCCATGCGATCGTGAGCCTTACGCATCTTGCTCGCCGCGACCATTTCCATGGCGCTGGTGATCTTCTGCGTATTCTGGATGCTGGAGATCTGAGTACGTATTTCTTTTCCGCTGGCCATGATTCAGTGCCTTTTCCGGTTAATCGCTCAGTCACGGTGCCGGGCCCTAAGGCCCGGATATCACCAGCTCTGCGTTGACTTGAACTGGCTCAGCGCGGACTTGAGGCCGGACTCGACGTCATCGCTGAGTGCGCCGGTTTCGTTGATCTTGGCCAGAAGCTCCGACTGCTCAGTGCGCATATAGTCCACCAGCGCCTTTTCGAACGGAACGATCTTCTTGGCATCAACGTCCTCGAGGAAACCCTCGTTGGCCGCGTACAGAACCGTTGCCATCTCGGCGACGGACATGGGACTGTACTGATCCTGCTTCATCAGCTCGGTAACCCGGGCGCCGTGCTCAAGCTGCTTACGGGTCTCGGCGTCGAGATCCGAGGCGAACTGGGCAAAGGCCTGGAGTTCACGATACTGGGCGAGTGCCAGACGGATACCACCACCAAGCTTCTTCATGATCTTGGTCTGGGCCGAACCGCCCACACGCGATACCGAGATACCCGCGTTCATGGCCGGCCGGACACCCGAGTTGAACAGGTCCGTTTCCAGGAAGATCTGACCGTCAGTAATGGAGATGACGTTGGTCGGTACGAAAGCCGAAACGTCACCCGCCTGGGTCTCGATGATCGGCAGTGCCGTCAGCGACCCTGTCTTGCCGGTGACCTCACCGTTGGTGGCGCGCTCCACATAGGTCGGATTGACCTTGGACGCACGCTCCAGGAGGCGGGAATGGAGATAGAATACGTCACCGGGATAGGCTTCACGGCCCGGAGGACGACGCAGCAGCAGCGAAATCTGGCGATAGGCCCAGGCCTGCTTGGTCAGGTCGTCATAGATGATGAGCGCGTCTTCGCCACGATCGCGATAGTACTCACCCATGGAAGTACCGGCGTAGGGCGCCAGGAACTGCATGGAGGCTGGATCCGCCGCGCCGGCAGCAACCACGATGGTGTGCTCCATGGCGCCGTGCTCTTCCAGCTTGCGGACCACGTTGGCGATGGTGGACTGCTTCTGACCAATCGCGACGTAGATACACTTAATGCCGCTGTTTTTCTGGTTGATAATGGTATCAACCGCAACCGCTGTCTTACCGATCTGGCGGTCACCGATGATCAGCTCACGCTGGCCGCAGCCAACAGGAACCATGGTATCGATCGCCTTGAGACCGGTCTGTACCGGCTCGTCAACTTCCTGGCGGGAAATAACCCCGGGAGCCACCTTTTCGACGGGCGCGGTTTCTGTCGTGCCCGGATCACCCTTACCGTCGATGGCGTTACCCAGTGCATCCACAACGCGGCCCTGGAGTTCACGACCCACTGGCACTTCCAGAATGCGCCCGGTGCAGCGGACGTTCTGGCCTTCGGCCAGACCTTCGTCCTCACCAAGAACAACGGCACCGACCGAATCCCGCTCGAGGTTCAGGGCCATGCCAAAATTGCCATTCTGGAATTCAACCATCTCGCCGTACATGACGTCGGCCAGACCGTGGATGCGAACAATGCCGTCGGATACGCTGACGATTGTTCCTTCGTTGCGAGCTTCGGAGGAGACATCAAGCTTTGAGATGCGCTCCTTGATAATCTCGCTGATTTCGGATGGATTCAGTTGCTGCATGCCTGTTTCCTCAAAAAATTCTGCAAATGACAGCGTGTCGGAATTCGGTTGTCCTGCCGCCGGCCTGTATTCATGCGCCCATGGCTGTTGCCAGCTTGCCGAGTCGACCACGCAGGGATGCGTCTATCACGGTATCCCCGGCTTGAATAACCACGCCCCCGATGATGGAACGATCGGACTGAACATCGAGAAGGACCTTGCGATCCAGTTTACGCGTTAACGCCTGGGTCAGCTTCTCTTTCTGGTCGTCGGTCAGCTCGTAGGCGGTGGTCACCGTGACATCCACGACACGCTCGTGGTCATGGCGATACCCGGCAAACAGCTCGGCGATGGCCGGGAAAAGCGCCAGGCGTCGATTCTCGGCCATGATGCGGACAAAATTCTGAACCGCCTCGGGGAGTTTGCCCTCACACACCTCGGTGATCAGGTCGATCTTCTGTTGTGCGCTCAGCCCCGGATGGTTAAGGGCGGCGACCATATCGGCATCCTGGGTGACGACCGAGAGCAGGTTCAGTGATTCGCTCCAGGCGTCAAGCTGGTTGCTGTCACGCGCGGACTCAAAAGCGGCTCGCGCGTAAGGCCGGGCCAGTGACGTTGACTCTGCCATGTTAGACCTCGTTTACAGTTCCGCAGAGAGCTTGTCGAGCATCTCGCTGTGTGCCTTGGCATCGACGGAAGATTCCAGGATCTTCTCGGCGCCGGCAATGGCCAGGCTGGCAACTTCCGCGCGCAGTGCGTCGCGGGCCTGTTGCCGCTCCTGCTCAATTTCGTCCCGGGCCTGGGCCAGCTGGCGGTCACCCTGTTCACGGGCTTCCTGCTTGGCGTCTTCCACCATCTGGTTGGCCCGCTTATTGGCCTTATCCACAATCGTGGCGGCCTCGTCACGGGCTTCACGCAGTTCCTGGGTGGCCCGCTGCTGAGCCAGCTCCAGGTCCTGGTTGGCACGGTCCGACGCTGCAAGGCCGTCAGCAATCTTCTTCTGGCGCTCCTGCATGGCGTTGACCAGCGGCGGCCAGACATATTTAACGCAGAACCAGATAAAGATGAAAAAGCCGATGGTCTGGCCGAGCATCGTGAGGTTAATATTCACGGCGTTCTACCTCTTTTCGATTCGTTGCTTTCGGGACGCCGGGGCAACCTTCAAAGGCCACCCCAATCCACATCCGGTGTTACGCAACAACAAAGATCAGGTACAAGCCAATACCCACACCGATCATGGATACTGCGTCGAGCAGGCCCGCCATGATGAAGGTTTTGGTCTGCAGCTCAGCGGCCATTTCCGGCTGGCGTGCCGTGGTTTCCAGCAGCTTACCACCCAGCAGGGCAAAGCCGACGGCTGTACCCAGGGCACCAGAGGCGATCATGATTGCAGCGGCGATGATTACGAGTTCCATAACGACTCCTGATTTAACGACGGTTTAAGGGTTAAGGGTCATCAAAATTTGATGGTTAATGCTCTTCATGGGCCATACTCAGATACACGATCGTGAGTACCATAAAGATGAATGCCTGGAGCGTGATTACCAGTATGTGGAAGATCAGCCATGGCACCTGGAGCGTCCACTGGATCCAGAATGGCAGCAACGCGATCAGGATGAAAATAACTTCGCCAGCATACATGTTCCCGAATAGCCGCAGTGCCAGCGAGAAGGGCTTGGCCACCAGCGCCACGGTTTCCAGAACCAGGTTGAACCAGGTCATGGACCAGTGATTGAAGGGCGAGAAGGACAGTTCCTTGGCGAAACCACCAGCACCCTTAACCTTGATGCTGTAGAAAAGCACCAGAAGGAAAACGCCGATCGCCATGCCGAAAGGGGCATTCGGGTCAGTGGTCGGGACGATATTGGTGTACTCAATGCCGGCTGAATATGTCAGGTACGGAATATAATCAACCGGAATCAGCTTCAGGGAGTTCTGGAGGAAGACCCAGACAAAAACCGTCAGCGCTATTGGGCCGATGAGCGGGTTTCTGCCGTGGAAAGTGCCGCTCACCAGGTTCTGGGTGAACTCAACCACCATTTCCACCATGTTCTGGAGGCCGCCGGGCTGGTCACTGGTGGCACGCTTGGCCACGAAACGGAACAGGCAGATGAAGATCAGTCCCATCAGAGCAGACATGAAAAGGGTATCGACGTGAAGCGCCATGAAACCCATGGCCCGTGCTTCTGCACCGGACTGGGCCAGCGTCCATGTCGCCTGTTCAACGACGCTTCCATCCGCACGTTCAAAGCCTGCCGGCAATTTGCCGTAAGTCAGGTTTGTCAGATGGTGCTGTATGTATTCCTTGGGAGATTCACCTGCCATGTTCTACTCTCGCCCTGTCATCGGTGTGCGACTCTACTGAACACGAGTGGCGTCAGCATGTGGCTCAGAATCATGGTGCCAAACCCCAGAAAAAGGGCTGGACCGCTGATTGGCCGGATCAGCAGCAATGTGGCTGCGAACAGTACGGCCGTTAATGTCAGTTTGAACATTTCGCCGGCCATCATGGCGGCGAATACGGCCCCGGCCTGGCGCGCGCCTCGATGCTGGAAGTAGCGCAACGCAAAAAGGCTGTTGGGGATGTAGTAAGCCAACCCCCCAAACAGTGCCGAACGGGCACTGACCGGCGACTCGATCAGGCAGCCGCCACTGACCAGCAGCAGTATTGCGAGCTGCAGAAGAAGGAGCCGGCCCACCGGTGGCCGCTGCATGTTCAAACGATGCTAACCCTTGTCGGCCGTTGGTAAAGCGGGGCAGATTATAGGGCTTTGACGGTTCAGGATCAATAAAATTGGATGAAAATCCGAACGAATCCTGGTCACGGCCTTACTTGATGTGGTCCAGGATTCCGTCAAGCTCATCCAGACTGCTGTATTCAATCACCACCTTGCCCTTGCCGCGCTTGCCATGATTAATGGCAACCCGGGCTCCCAGACGGTCTGCCAGACGGTCCTGAAGATGACGGATATCCGGATCCTCACGCTTGACCTGCTGCGCTTTCTCTCCGGTGTTTCCGGCTTCAAGGGCCTTGCGGACCAGCGCCTCGGTCTGGCGCACGGACAGTGACTTGCTCACTACCTGGCGTGCAACCGGAGCCTGCTGCTCCACGGGCAGGCCCAGAAGCGCCCGGCCATGGCCCATTTCCAGATCGCCATGCTCGAGCATGACGCGCACTTCTTCCGTCAGGCCCATGAGTCGGAGCAGGTTGGTGATGGTGGTGCGTGACTTGCCCACGGCATCGGCCACCTGCTGTTGGGTCAGACCAAATTCTTCCTGCAGGCGGTAAAAGGCGCCGGCCTCCTCGATGGGATTGAGGTTCTCGCGCTGGATGTTCTCAACCAGGCCCAGGGCAATGGCGGCTTCGTCTGGGACCTGTCGGATCAGGGCCGGAATGCGTTCGAGGCCGGCCATCTGGGTAGCACGCCAGCGGCGCTCACCGGCGACCAGTTCGTATTCGCCGTTGTCGAGGGGGCGAACCACCACGGGCTGCATGACGCCCTGCTGCTTGATGGAGTCGGAGAGCTCCTGCAGGGCTTCCTCGTCCATGTCCCGGCGCGGCTGATAGCGGCCCCGGTGGATCAGGTCCAGGGGCAGTTCCCGCAGTTCGGCATCCAGCGCGGGATCCGGGGTGTCTTCAAGGTTGGTCCGGGAGCCTTCGAGCAGGGCATTGAGCCCTCTCTGGCCGAGTCCGCGTTTGCGCGATGCCATGATGGTTGTTATTCACCCTTTTAGTATTTGGAAAACCGGCTAAAACATTGTGCCGGAAGCGGGCGGGGCTCCCTCTTCAGGGATACGCTGTGAATACCTCCATGTACGCTCCCTTCCGCCATCCATGGCTCCAGAGGATCCCTGAAGAGGGAGCCCCGCCCGCTTCTTCAACATCCTGCCAATTATCAGACAGCCACTGCCCCCGCTTGCTTCTGGCTCCCATTGCGCCGGACCATTTCCCCCGCGAGGGCGAGATAGGAAATCGCCCCCTTGGAGGCGCGGTCGTAGCGCAGGGCCGGCATGCCGTAGCTCGGCGCTTCCGCCAGCCGTACGTTGCGCGGGATGACGGCGGAGTAGACCTTGTCGCCGAAGTAGTCGCTGAGCTGCCGGGATACGTCCAGTGTCAGGCTGTTTCGGGGATCGTACATGGTACGCAGTATACCCTCGATTTCCAGCCCGGGATTCACGGTTTCCTGGATCTGTTCGATGGTGTTCATCAGCGCGGCCAGCCCTTCCAGGGCATAGTACTCGCACTGCATGGGAATGAGCACGCTGTCGGCGGCGGCCAGGGCGTTGACGGTGAGCAGGTTCAGGGCCGGCGGGCAGTCGATGAGTATGTAGTCGTAGATCTCGCGCAACGGCTTGAGCGCGAGGCGCAGGCGGTGTTCGCGGCCGATTTCGTTCATCAGTTCGACTTCGGCGGCAGTGAGGTCGCCGTTGGCCGGGAGGACGTCAAATCCGGATTCGGGGGCCTCGGTGCAGACATCGGCAGCGTCGTGGCGGCGGGTGAGGACGTCGAAGCCGCTGACCTGGAGCTGGTTCTTGTCCAGCCCGCTGCCCATGGTGGCGTTGCCCTGGGGGTCCATGTCGACGAGCAGCACGCGGCGCTTCGTCGCCGCCAGTGATGCCGCCAGGTTCACGCAGGTCGTGGTCTTGCCCACGCCGCCCTTCTGGTTGGTAACCGCCACGATACGCGCCATGATCAATCTCCTGTCTCGGTCGCGGAATCTCCCGCATGATGCCGCCGGATGCGGAGCAGGCGGCGCTCGGCCGACACACCCGGTATTTCGACCCGCCGGTTTTCGGCCAGCGTCCAGCCGGATGGTATCAGACTGGCTTCTTCCATGGCTTCGGGGCCCTTCATTGCCAGGTACTCCCCGTCCCTGGCCAGCAGGTGCGCCGCCATGGGGATCATTTCCGCCAGTGATGCAAAGGCCCGGCTGGTGATCTGCTCAAAGGGTTCCCGGACACTGTAATCGTCCACCCGCGAATGCACCACCGTGACATTATCCAGTCCCAGCTCCAGTTTGCACTGGGTCAGGAAACGGGTCTTCTTGGAATTACTGTCGATCAGTGTCACCTCTCGATGCGGCGAGTGCAATGCCAGCACCAGCCCCGGAAAGCCACCGCCGGCACCCAGATCCAGAATCCGCTCCGCCTGGACCAGCGGCGCCAGGCTCAGGCTGTCGAGCAGGTGGCGAGAACACATGGCACCGCGCTCGCGCACCGCCGTTAGATTATAGGCCCGGTTCCACTTCTCGAGCAGGTCCAGCAGGGTCAGGAGCCGGTCGGTGGTGGGCTCGTCCAGTGCCACGCCGAGCCGCTCGGCACCACGCGTCAGTTCCTGTCGCTCCCCGTCCATTCAGGCGCTTTCCTGCCGGCTCATATCCCGCTTTTTCAGGTGGATCAGCAACTGGGACACGGCCGCGGGGGTCACGCCCTGGATGCGCGAAGCCTGGGCGATGGTCTCGGGCCGCACCGCCTTGAGCTTCTCGGTAATCTCGTTGGAAAGCCCACCCACGGCATCATAGTCCAGGTCCACCGGCAGGGGCCGGTTCTCGTTCTGGCGAAGGCGTTCGATATCCGCCTGCTGACGGGAAATATAGCCCTCGTACTTGATCTGGATCTCCACCTGGTCCGATACCGTCTCGTCGTCGGCCCGTTCACCGCTGATTTCCACCAGGTGTTCGTACTGGATCTCCGGCCGGCGCAGCAGGTCGGACAGCGACATGCCGTCCTTCATGGGGCTGCGCAGGTACTGGTTGGCAATACCTGCCTGCTCCGAGGATGGACTGACCTTGGTGGTGTCCAGGCGCTGGCGCTCGGTCTCGATGGCCTCGCGCTTCTCATTGAAACGCCGCCAGCGCTCGTCATCCACCAGCCCCAGGTTGCGGCCGGTCTCGGTCAGGCGCAGGTCGGCGTTGTCCTCGCGCAGGATCAGCCGGTATTCCGCACGGCTTGTGAACATGCGATAGGGCTCCTTGGTGCCCATGGTGATGAGGTCATCCACCAGCACGCCCAGGTACGCCTCGTCCCGGCGCGGATACCAGCCCTCGCGCTCCTGGGCCCGCAGCGCGGCGTTGATGCCGGCCAGCAGCCCCTGGGCCCCGGCTTCCTCGTAGCCGGTGGTGCCGTTGATCTGCCCGGCGAACCAGAGGTTGGTGATGAACTTGGTCTCCAGGGTATGGCGCAGGTCCTGTGGATCCAGGAAATCGTACTCGATGGCGTAGCCCGGCCGGGTGATGTGCGCGTTCTCGAAACCGGGAATGGTGCGCACCGCCTCGATCTGCACATCAAAGGGCAGGCTGGTGCTGATGCCATTGGGGTAGAGTTCGTGCGTGTTCAGCCCTTCCGGCTCCACGAAGATCTGGTGAGAGTCCTTGTCCGCGAAGCGGTGCACCTTGTCCTCGATGGAGGGGCAGTAACGGGGGCCTATGCCCTCGATATCGCCCGCGAACATGGGCGAGCGGTCGAGACCGCCGCGGATGATCTCGTGGGTCTGTTCCGTGGTTCGGGTGATGAAGCAGCAGCGCTGTTCAGGGTGCTCCGTGGGGGAGCCCATGAAGGACATGGCCGGCCTGGGATCGTCGCCCCACTGTTCCTCCATCACGGAGAAATCCACCGTCTTGCCGTCGATGCGCGGCGGCGTGCCCGTCTTGAGCCGGCCCACGTTGAAGGGCAGTTCGCGCAGGCGCTGCGCCAGGCCAATCGTGGCCTGGTCTCCGGCGCGACCGCCGGACTGGTTCTGCATGCCCAGGTGGATCACGCCGCCCAGGAAGGTCCCCGTGGTCAGGATCACGGTCCTGGAATGGAAGCGGATGCCGGTCTGGGTGACCACGCCCCGGCATTCCTCGCCCTCGACGATCAGATCCTCGGCGCCCTGCTGGAAGAGAGTCAGGTTCGGGTGATTCTCCAGCATCTCACGGATGGCGGCCTTGTACAGGACGCGGTCCGCCTGGGCGCGGGTGGCGCGTACGGCCGGCCCCTTGCGCGCGTTCAGGGTGCGGAACTGGATACCCGCGCGGTCCGTGGCGTGGCCCATGGCCCCGCCGAGCGCATCGATCTCCTTGACCAGATGGCTCTTGCCGATGCCCCCGATGGCCGGATTGCAGGACATCTGGCCCAGTGTCTCGATGTTGTGCGTCAGCAGCAGGGTGCTCGAGCCCATGCGCGCCGCTGCCAGCGCCGCCTCGGTGCCGGCATGGCCGCCGCCAATGACGATGACGTCGTAGCTGTTGGGATAATCCACACTGAACCTCGGTATTCGGGAGCCACTGAATGAACCGCACAGTATAACCGCTTGGCGGAAATCTGTGCAGGGCAGGTGGGCATTTTTTGATCAAACGGGCGTTTGAGTGGGGATTACATGAGCTTACGGCTGAATGCTTAAATGCTTATCAAAAAATTTTCCACAACTGCCTGTCGGCTAATTTTCCACCAAAAGCAATTTAGTGTATTGATTTAAATCATTTTTATGAAATTTATACAATCGTTTCCAAAACTTATTGACACACTTATCCACAAGTGGTGCCTGTCAACACAGGCCGGGCCCGTCATTGCTTCTGGATCACAAGAACCACCTCACCCACCCGGAAACCCCAATAAGTCATTTCCGTTTCGTTGATGACGGTATCCGGCGTTGCCGCGTACATCCAGTCATCCATGCGCACGTTGATGGTGCCATCGCCATAGGGCACTTCCAGCACGTAATTCATATGGATGGCATTGCCGGAAAATTCCATGAAACCGGGCTCGGTCACATCGCCGGCAGTGGCGTGGTAGCCACCATCACGGGGCTCAAGGGTCCAGACCCGGGTATCCGTTTCCCCGTCATTGTATTTGAACACCTCGTCCAGAGTGCCGACGCCATTCTCATCCCAACTGGCATCAATGGTCGCGTCGAAGGTGCGGATGACCGTTCCCGAACGATTCTTGACCACGCCACGGGCGCTCAGCTCCCCCTGGAAGAACTCACTCGGAACCAGTTTCGGGGTTTCCCCCTCGTAGTCGTTGAGTCGCGGCCCCGAGCATGACGTGACAAGTGGCAGCAACAACAACAGTGCGACGATTCCGAAACGATTGATCAGGGGTGTCGTCATGGTGTCAGCCTTTCTCCGGTCCATACACCTTATGGATACGTGATGCCATGGCACGGAGATCATTGGGTGGCCGCAGTGACGTACACAACTGTACACCCCGTCAATGGTCCAACAATCGTTTTTGGTAACACTAGTGGCATAAGCAATCATACTGGAGGGATTGTCATGGCAAGCTACAAAGCGCCCCTGACTGACGTGAAATTTCTGCTCAATGAGGTTTTCGATTACCCAAGCCACTACCAATCCCTGAGCAATGGCGGGGAGGCCACCCCGGATATGGTGGACGCCATTCTGGGCGAGTGCGCCAGATTCTGTGAGAACACACTCTTCCCCCTCTACCAGAGTGGCGACGAGGAAGGCTGCAAGCTGGTGGACGGCGGGGTGAAAACACCGGCCGGCTATAAGGAAGCCTATGAGGAATACGTCGCCGGCGGCTGGCAGGGACTGTCCAGCCTGGAAGAGTATGGCGGTCAGAACCTGCCTGCCTCCCTGGGCCTGATGAAACAGGAAATGATGGGGACCGCCAACTGGCCCTTCAGCATGTATCCCGGCCTTTCCATGGGGGCCATGAACACGCTCCAGCTGCACGGCCACGAGGACCAGCGCCAGACCTATCTCACCCCCATGACCGAAGGCCGCTGGACCGGCACCATGTGCCTGACCGAACCCCAGTGCGGCACCGACCTGGGCCAGGTCCGCACCAAGGCCGTGCCCCAGGAGGACGGTTCCTATCGGGTAACCGGCACCAAGATC
The DNA here is from genome assembly GCF_004364635.1 of Halospina denitrificans. Classification (GTDB taxonomy): domain Bacteria; phylum Pseudomonadota; class Gammaproteobacteria; order Pseudomonadales; family Oleiphilaceae; genus Halospina; species Halospina denitrificans. The sequence goes on from NZ_SOAX01000001.1 coordinate 177,610, forward strand.
TTCATTTCCTCCGGCGACCATGACATGGCCGAGAATATCGTCCACATCGTGCTGGCGCGCACGCCGGAAGCCCCCAAGGGCACGAAGGGCATCTCGCTGTTCATCGTGCCCAAGTACCTGCCCGACGAACAGGGCAACCCGGGTGACGCCAACGGCGTCTCCGTGGGTGCGCTGGAAGAGAAGATGGGTATCAAGGCCTCCGCGACCTGCACCATGAACTTCGACGACGCCAGGGGCTACATGGTGGGCGAAGAGAACAAGGGCCTGGAGTGCATGTTCACCTTCATGAACACCGCCCGTATCGGTACCGCCATACAGGGCGTGGGCCCGGCCGAGCTTTCCTACCAGAACGCCCTGGCTTACGCGAAGGAACGCCGCTCCATGCGTGCGCTCTCCGGCAAGAAGGAGCCGGACCAGGTCGCCGACAGCCTGATGTACCACGCTGACGTGCGCCGTATGCTGCTGACCCAGAAGGCGGTGGCCGAAGGTGGTCGGGCCATGCTCTATGATGCCGCGCAATTCGCGGATCACATGGTCTGTGCCTACATCGAGGAGGATGAGAAGCAAGCGGATCAGTATGACGACAAGCTCGGTTTCCTGACCCCGATACTGAAGGGCTTCCTGACGGAAATGGGCTACGAGGCGACCAATCTCGGCATGCAGGTCTTTGGCGGGCATGGCTACATCAAGGAACACGGCATGGAGCAGATTGTCCGCGATACCCGCATCGCCACCCTCTACGAAGGCACCACCGGCATACAGGCACTGGATCTGCTCGGCCGCAAGACCCTGCTGATGACCCAGGGCGGTGCGGTGCGTGACTTTACCCTGCGCATGAGCAACTTCGCCCGCAAGCACCTGGGCGACAAGGCCGTGCGTCACTACTGCTGGCGGCTGCTCAGGCTGGCGGCCCAGTGGAACTGGCTTACCCTCAGGCTGATGGTCATGGCGCGCAAGGATCGGGATATGGTGTCTTCCGCCGCCAATGATTTCCTGATGTACAGCGGCTATGTCTACATGGCTTTCATGTGGGCCCGCATGGCCGTCGCGGCACAGCAGGGACTGCGCCAGGGTGGTGCGCAGAGCGAGGACTTCTATCGGGCCAAGCTCGCCACCGCGGAGTTCTACTTTGAACGGATGCTGCCCCGGGCCCAGGGCCATGCCGAGAGCATGCTCAGCCCGAGCGAAACCCTGATGAAGCTGGATAACGACCACTTCGCGTTCGATTACTGATCCCCTCGGGTCCCCTCAAGAGGGACCCCATCCTTTCGGGTCCAGATAACCCATCGAGCAGACCCTTTCTTGCGTTTTTAAAAGTTATGTTATAACATTTTTAATCAACGCCAGGGGCAATACCAGATAACAGAAATTCCATTCCTAAAAGGGAAAGACCCATGAATACCAGACAGCGGCTCACACCGATTCTGGCTGTTTCATTGCTGAATGCGCCAGCCTGGGCCCAGCAGGGCAATAGCACGGAAGACACCAGTCCCCTCATTATCAACGGGAACCAGTTCAATCCCGCCATTTCAGTAATCCTCGATGGCATCTATGGCAATTTCAGCCGCAAGACCGACGCTCCTGCGGGTTTTGGCGAAGGTAATGAGGCCGAACACGGGGACCACGGCAATGAGGAACACGGTCATGGTGTCGAGGAGGGCTTCCAGCTCAGGGAAACCGAAGTGGCCATCTCCGGGTCCATTGATCCCTACCTGGATGCCAGCGTTACGGCTGCCATCGGTGACGAGGGCGTGGAACTCGAGGAAGCCTATGTACTGACCACGGCGCTGCCGGCGGGTTTCCGGATCAAGGCGGGTAAGTTTCTCAGTGACGTGGGTTACATCAATCGCCAGCATCCTCACAGCTGGGATTTCGTGGACCAGCCCTGGATGCGGAAGTTCCTTTTCGGCGACGAAGGGCTGAATGAAACCGGTGTCCAGCTCGCCTGGGTCGCACCTACCGCCCAGTACACCCGGCTGGGGGTGGAGATTCTGGAAGGGGAAAACGAAGGCGTTGCCAACCAACTGGGTGACGTTGAACCTGGTCTGGAGGCCTCGACAGGCCCTCGGCTTGTAACCGCCTTTGCCACCTATGCACCCAACCTCGGGTATGACCATGCCCTGCAGCTGGGAATCTCCGGTGGCTTTACCGATGCCTTCCAGCAGCGCCACGAACACGAGGGCAATGTGGAGATCCTTCAGGGGGACAGCTGGTTTGCCGGCGTGGATACCGTCTACAAGTACGACGCCCCGGGGCCCGGTGGGCGGGGCGACTTCAAGCTCCAAGCCGAATACCTGATCCGCGCCCGGGACCTGGAATTCCAGGAGTTCACACCCAACAACGATCATTTCGACGCTGTTGGTACACCACAGACACTGCGGCCCAAGCAGGACGGCGCCTATGTCCAGGGGCTCTACGCTATCGCTGGCCGCTGGGATGCCGGCCTGCGGCTGGATGCCATTGGGATGGCCAACAAGGTATTCGAAGGCACGGAGCGGGAAGAGGCGGGCACCTCCTTCCGCTACACCGGGCAGCTCAGCTATTCGCCCACTGAATTCTCCCGCTTCCGGACGCAGCTTGCCTATCTGGACCCGGATCAGGGTCATGCAGGAGGCCCTTCAGAAAATGCCTGGCAGTTCATGCTCCAGTATAACCTGAGCCTGGGTGCGCACGGGGCTCACCGGTTCTGAACGGAGTCAGCGGACAAGCAAACGGAAAACAGGAGTCAGCATGAGAAAAAGCATCTTTACGCTTCTAGTGATCATCATGAGCCTTCCTGCTCAGGCGAAACTCCAGGTCGTAGCCACCGCTCCCAACCTGGGCATGCTGGCCAGCGCGATTGGAGGCGAACATGTCGCAGTGGAGGTACTGGCACCTCCGGATCGGGACCTTCATTATCTGGAAGCGCGCCCAAGCATGATGGCGCAGCTGCGCAATGCGGATCTGGTGGTGTCCGTGGGCGCTGATCTGGAAGCAGGCTGGTTGCCCGTGGCAATACAGAATGCGGGCAATGCCGGTATACGCGGGGGCCAGCCCGGGTATTTTTCCGGCGCGCAGCATACGGACCTGATCCAGACGAATCAGGCCGCGGACCGTTCCCAGGGTGATGTGCATACAAAGGGTAACCCACATTTCTACCTGGACCCGGTTCGGATGGCCGAAGTGGGTAACGCACTTGCGGATCGCCTCAGCGAGCTGGACCCGGGCAATGGGTCCGATTACCGCGCCCGTGCTCAGGGCTTCCAGTCCGAGGTTAATGCCCGGATGACGGAATGGCATGAAAGAACGGAGGATGCACCTGGCGTTCTGCTCTATCACAAGGATGCCGATTACCTGATGGAACGCCTCGATGTGACCATCCTTGGGTACCTGGAACCGCTTCCGGGCATCGCACCAACGGGGAAACACCTCTCCGGCCTGGTTCAGGATCTTAAGGGAAAGCAAGCTGTGGTACTCTACACCGACTTTCAGCCGTCCCGGGCCGCTGAATTCATTCAGAGGCAGTTGGGCTGGCCACACCATCAGCTGTCCAGCCAGGTGCAACCGGGCAGCGACCAGAAAGCCTATTTCGAGTTGATTGATCGTTGGGTTGAGGCTATCTCCCGTTGAACAGCGATACTCAAGCATTGACCCTGGCGCGCTTCAAATCGGTCTGCGCGGGCTATCGAAGGCCGATCGTCGGGCCAGTATCCTTTGAGATCATGCCCGGGGAGATCCTCGGCCTCTCCGGGCCCAACGGCGCTGGTAAATCTACCCTGCTCAAGGCACTGACCGGGGTAGCCAGGGTGTTTTCGGGGACCATTGAACGCAGGCCCGACCTTTCAGTAGCCCACCATCGTCAACGGCCTGAATTACCGCCGGAACTCCCCCTGAAGGGACGGGAACTGCTGGCTTTATTCAAAGTGGACCTGAGTGCTATGCCGTTGCTTCTTACGCCGCTCCTGGATAAACCCCTGTCAGAATTCAGCGGCGGTGAGTTTCAGTTTCTCCAGAGCTGTGCCTGCCTCGGAAGCAACAGCAACCTGGTGATTCTGGATGAACCGACCAATAACCTGGATGTCCAGGCCATTGAAGCGCTGTCCGGCCTCATGGATTGCGTTGGGTCGGACCGCAGTATCCTGCTGGTCAGCCATGAACAGAGTTTTCTTAGCAGGCACTGCACACGGCTGGTGGAGCTGGCCTGATGGACGGGATCGATATAGCCACGCTTCGCGAACTGTTTATCCTGCCCTTTTTGACAGGACTGGTTCTGGCCGTATTGCTGCCATTGCTTGGTTGTTACCTGCGCCTGCGTGGTGAGTGGCTGGCAGCACTGGGTTTTTCACACATCGCCGCCGCCGGTAGTGTGCTTGGGCTGCCGCTGGGCCTACCTACAACGCTCACAGCTACAGTCGCCACCACCCTGGCAGCGCTTGCAAACGCCCTGATTGCACGTATGGGCAACAGCCAGTTTGCTCTGATGCTGGTACTGGGGTGGGCCGGAGCCCTGTTTCTGGCGGCAAACACCAACCAGGGAGAGGTAATCAGCGAGGGGCTGCTGCGCGGCCAGCTCTATTTCAGCACCGCCGGGCATCTGGTGGGAGCGCTGATTACACTTGCGGGCTTTCTACTCAGTCTGCACTGGCTGAATCGACGGCTCCTGATACAGCGCTTTTTCCCGGATTACTATGCAGCCAATGGCCGGACCAATTGGCACCATGAACTTCTGTTCGTCGTACTTCTGGTGCCGGCTGTGGTACTGGGGACACTGGCAATCGGTGCGCTGCCCGCCTTTGCACTGTTCTTTGTGCCAGCCTGGGTAGCCTTCGGACTGGTCCGGAGCTGGAAACACGGGCTCTGGCTGTCAGCGATTATCGGGGCCAGCGTGTATCTGCTTGCATTCTTTATCGCATTGCTGATGAACCAGCCTTTTGGCCCCTTACTTGCCCTGTTGCTGGCGTTGACGTCCGTGCTCCGGCTTGTCGGCCCCATCAAAGGGCAGAACAGTTACTGAACAGTCTCATAGCTCTGTTTCATTGCCTCAATACCCGGCTTGAGGGTCTCTCTCCAGGCCATTTCAAGGCTGCGGTCAAACTCAGGATCGTGACGTGCCAGGGTCTCCATTAGCGCGTCGACCCAGACGGTGTACCAGGCGGGATCAACATCCATATTACTGCGATCATGAGTGCGTGCAAGATAGTCAATCTTGGCGCCCTGGGAACCACGCGCGTACATGATCAACCACATGAGCCCGGCACGAACAAGCCGGCGCTGTTCAGCCATATCGGTACTGGTGAACATGGCGCGGATTTCGCCGGATTTACTCATGAAGATATTGTAGAAGTCCTCGAAAAAGGCCTCATCATTGCAACACCGCCCATAGCTCTGGAAGGCTCTGTCCGTTGTTTCACGGGGTACTCGGTCATTCATTCCAATCCTCCTGTGTGGCGTAACAGCCAGCCACGTGTATTAAAGCGCCGAGAGTATAAATCATTGCCGTAACAGGTGTAAGCCGTTCGATACACTCACTTACCAATACAGAACGAACTGAAAATCTCCCCCAGAAGATCATCGGCAGTCATTGCGCCAGTGATCTCACCCAATGCGTCCTGGGCCTGGCGCAGATCCTCGGCCAGGAGCTCCCCGGCGCCATAATCGCGGAGCTGTTCCCGGCCCTGTATGACCAGATCCCGTGCGCGGTTGAGAGCATCAATATGCCGGCGGCGCGCCATGAATCCGCCTTCCGAGGCGGTCTGGAACCCCATGCAGTCCTTGAGATGCTCACGCAGAATCGGGATGCCATCGCCGGTATGCGCAGAAACCCCGATGATGGGCACCTCACAGGATTCGGAATAGCCCGGGGACTCACCACTCAGATCCGTCTTGCTCCGGATCACGGTTACAGGAACGCCTTCGGGAAGGCGCCGGTCCAGGCCCGTCTGGAGGCGATCCAGGTTCACCTCATCGGTAAGCGTGCTGTCGACAAGCAGCAGGATCCGGTCGGCCTGTTCGATCTCCCGCCAGGCCCGCTCAATGCCGATCTGCTCCACCTCGTCACCGCTGTCCCTCAGGCCAGCCGTGTCGATAACGTGGACGGGCATACCGTCAATCTGGACCTGTTCGCGCAGGACATCCCGGGTCGTGCCTTCCACGGCGGTGACAATGGCGGTGTCCTCGCCGGATAGGGCGTTGAGCAGACTGGATTTACCCGCATTGGGTCGCCCGGCGATCACAACCCGCATGCCCTCACGCAGCAGTGAGCCCTGCTGGGCCTCGGAGAGGGTATGGTCCAGCTGTTCCAGCAACCGAGCCAGGTCCTCGGCCACGTGACCATCGGCCAGGAAATCCACATCCTCATCCGGAAAATCGATGGCGCCTTCCACATAGATCCTGAGACGGGTCAGGGAATCGATGAGTTGCTCAACCACCCGGGAGAAGGCCCCTTGGAGAGAACGCACAGCGCAGCGGGCCGCCTGTTCCGAACTGCTCTCAATCAGATCCGCGATAGCCTCAGCCTGGGCCAGATCCAGCTTATCGTTCAGAAAGGCCCTTTCCGAGAATTCGCCAGGACGGGCGAGACGGGCGCCCCGGTTGGTGGATACCTGCAGGAGCCGATCCATGATGACCGGGCCGCCATGACCCTGCAGTTCCAGAACGTGTTCACCGGTAAAGGAATGGGGCGCTGGGAAATAGAGGGCGATGCCCTCGTCGATCACATTGCCGTCATCATCCAGGAAAGGCCCGTAATGCGCATGGCGCGGGCTGGGTTCATACCCCAGAAAGGCAAGTGCCAGGGAAGGGGCCAGGCGGCCGGAGATCCGGACGACACCGACACCACCGCGTCCCGGTGGTGTCGCCAGTGCCGCAATGGTGTCCTGATCGCCACCGTTGTCCATGGGATCCGCAGCCTAGCTCTTGGCAGGCTTGGCCTGCTCTTTCTCGATCTGGCGGTAGATCCAGAACTGCTGCGCCATCGACAGGACGTTGTTGCTCAGCCAGTAGAGCACCAGGCCTGCCGGGAACCACAGGAAGAAGAAGGTGAACATGATCGGAAGGATCTTCATCACCTTGGCCTGGACCGGATCCGGCGGCGTCGGGTTCAGCTGCATCTGCAGGAACATGGAGCCGCCCATCAGGATCGGCAGGATGAAGTAGGGATCCATCACCGACAGGTCGTTGATCCACAGCATGAAGGGCGCATGGCGCAACTGCACGCTTTCGAACAGAACCCAGTACAGGGAGATGAACACGGGCATCTGCACCAGTATGGGCAGGCAGCCCCCAAGGGGATTGATCTTCTCCTTCTTGTAGAGATTCATCATCTCCTGGGAGAGCTTCTGCTTGTCGTCCCCGTGGAGTTCCTTGATCCGCTGGAGTTCCGGCGCGACCCGGCGCATGTTCGCCATGGAGCGGTAACTGGTCGCAGAAAGCTTATAGAAGGCCAGCTTAACCACGACCGTCAGCAGGATGATGGCGACACCCCAGTTGCCAACGATGCTGTGGAACCAGTCCAGGATGTAGAACAGCGGCTGGGAGATGAAGAACAGCCAGCCGAAGTCCACGGTGCGGTCCAGATTGGGCGCGATACCCTGAAGCCGTTCAATAATCTTGGGCCCGAGATAGAGGCTGGAGGAAACCTCACCCTCACCGCCGGGCTCAACCGTTGTGGCCGGACTTACGAAGCCCATGACATTGAGGTTGCCCCGTTCCCGTTTCTGATACCGGTGGGTCGTCTCCTGGGGAGGTATCCAGGCGGTCATGAAATAGTGCTGGAGGAAGGCGATCCAGCCGCCCTCAACGGTCTTGTTGACCGGATACTCCTTAAGGTCACTGAAATCATATTTCGTATAAGGGTCGTCGGGTGTACTCAGAACCATGCCTAGAAACGCACGGACGCCAACGATGCGCTGACCGGTTGGATCCTCGCTTTCATCCCGGACAATCTTGCCGGAGAAGTTGCCAGACCAGGGCTGGTCTGAATTATTGCGGATCTGATAACTGACCTTTACCTCATAACGATCCCGTTCAAAACGGTAACGCTTGGTGATGACAACGCCATTATCCATTTCATGGTGCAGATCAACGACGAGTTCATCCTCACCTTCGCTCAGTTCATAACTCGAACTTTTCGCTTCGTAGACAGGGGCACCACCCGAGGCATCAGGGCCATCACGGCCGATCAGGCTGCTTTCCAGAATATAGGTCAGATCAGAGTCATTGCTGAGCAACTGAAGGGGTTCGTCGGATTTAAGCGTTCGCTTGTGCTCCGGCAACCAGGCCTGGGTGATCTGCCCGCCTTTCAGGTTGATGCGCAGATCCAGGACATCCGTTTCGACCCGGACAGTTTCAGTGTCATCACCGGGAACCTGAGTGCCATCCGTCTCCTCAGGGCCTGTCATCGCCTGGTCATCGGTGGAATCCCCGGATTCAGGCAGATCAAAATCCTCGGTGTCCGCGGTCGGCGGTTCGGCGCCATTGGCGTCCGCGGTATCACCATTGCTCGCTGGCGCCATTTCTGTGGGCTGCTCGCGATCAGCGACCGGTTGCTGGCCATAGTCCTCGTTCCAGGCCATGACCAGGAGGTAGGCAACGATACCGAGACCAAGCCAGATCGCAACTCGTGGGATATCCATAGTTCATCGCATCCTGTTGCATGAATGGGTGCAGTGGGAGGCTTCATTGTCGGCCTCGGGCACCGGATCAAATCCGGAAGATCCCCAGGGATGACATTTACCCAGGCGTTTCAGGGCAAGCCAGCCACCCCGGATCGCGCCATGCTGCTCAATGGCAGTCAGAGCGTACTCGGAGCAGCTGGGAATATGACGACAGTGGGGGGCGAAGACAGGACTGATGCCATACTGGTAAACGCGAATAAGACAGAGCAAAAACCAACGCATGGCTGATATTCCCGCCGCTTCAGAGACTGGTTGAATCGACCTGATGACTGAGCTTACTCCAGAGTCGGTCCAGTTGCTGATAGAGCTGCTGATTATCAAGCGTTCCAATACCAGGCCGGGCCAGGACAATGACATCGAGACTGGGAATGTCATTCTGCCTGTGACGGAAGGATTCACGCACAAGACGTTTGATCCGGTTCCGGTCAACGGCGCGCTTGAGGTGTTTGCGCGCCACTATGATACCCAGCCTTGACTGGCTGGGTTCAGGTGCCCTGGTTTGTGTCGCCAGCATCAACAGGTGTCGATTTCCCGTCTTGAACTGTACATCACTGAAAACCTGGGTGTACGCGCGGCTGTTCAGCAGTCGCGCCTGACGTGGAAACCGGTTGTCGTGCGTCAATGATTACGGGGAATCAGACGCTCAGACGCTTACGGCCCTTGGCGCGACGCCGGGCGATTACTTGCCGTCCATTCTGGGTGGCCATGCGGGCACGAAAGCCGTGAGCCCGTTTACGCTTGAGAACACTGGGCTGAAAGGTGCGTTTCATCTTGATGGTCCTGTCAGAACTTGCATTTATCGGGTCATCACGGCCGGTTTCTCAAATCGTCCGGAGAAACGTTTGGCCGGGGAGCGGGATTCTATTCAATTTAGCGGATTGATTCAATGCCTGTCTGGCTTTTCCTGGGGTTTCCCAGCCGCAGTCATAATTACTATCAGTTTTTATGTTTTAAGGAATAAAAAGACTGTTGTTATTACTATTAGGCAGGCGGTTTTCTGTGGATAGGCGGTTTTAATACTTTTTGATCAGTTGGATACGTAAAGCATGAACCTGTTGATAGCTGCGGGGAAAGCGGGTGATAAGCCAGGGAGTAAAACTTGATAAGCAGGGGTGACTGGAATCGGTCGATTTCATACCAGGGTTATGCACCGGTTTGAAGATGGTCTGTGCACGGGGAACCCACATGGATCTGTGGATAACTATTTGTGAAGCGTGCTGATTGTAATTTTGTGCACCACTCTGTTTTTAAGTCTGTAAGATTCTGTGTGTAGGGATAAAAGTTATCCACATGGTGTTTATATCCTCGTTTTCGGGGCTTTCAAGGGGGGGCTTGCGGGGGTAGAATGTCCAGTCTTGCCCACCGGGTGTTTGGTTCAACAAGAATAAAATGGACGAGGTCGAAACCGTGCCGCAGGAAATCTGGCAGCAGTGTCTGGAACTGTTACAGGATGAGTTCCCTTCCCAGCAGTTCAATACCTGGCTCAGGCCATTGCAGTCGCGGGATGATGGCGGTGCTCTGGTACTGCTTGCGCCGAATCGGTTCGTGCGGGACTGGGTGAGTCAGAAGTATCTGGGGCGCATCGAGGAAGTGATCCGGGAAATCAACGGGTCTTTGAACCTCAAGGTTGAAGTGCGTGTGGGCTCTGCGAATGAGCAGCAGGCCCGAGCCGGTCGATCCGGTGGAAATGGCCGCACTCATGGGCAGAGCCGGCTCAATCAGGCTGGGACGGGGGCGCGTCGGGATCCGGATACGCGCAGCCGCAGCGGGGATCCGGCGATAGACACCCCGGACGGGATCGAAGGTGGTGAGAGCGCCCCCGCGGTGAATGACTCAGAGCTCAACATTGCGGATGAGCGCGCCGGGGAAGAGCTGCACATTGACAGGCTGGACCGGAGGGGACCGGGGCGTCAGCAGGAACGCCGGAAGGTCAATGTTGAAGGCGGGGTGCAGCATAACGAGACCTTTCTCAACCAGCAGTTCACCTTTGACACCTTTGTCGAGGGGAAATCCAACCAGCTGGCCAAGGCGGCATCGAGCCAGGTCGCAGAGAACCCCGGGGGGTCCTATAACCCGCTTTTCCTCTATGGCGGCGTAGGGCTTGGTAAGACCCACCTCATGCACGCTGTGGGTAATGAAATCGTAAAGCGCAACCCCGGGGCCAAGGTGGCCTATCTGCGCTCAGAACGGTTCGTGGCGGACATGGTCAAGGCGCTCCAGCTCAATGCGATTAATGATTTCAAGCGTTTTTACCGCTCACTCGACGCGCTGCTGATCGATGACATCCAGTTCTTTGCTGGCAAGGAGCGTTCGCAGGAAGAGTTCTTCCATACTTTCAATGCGCTGCTTGAGGGTGGACAGCAGGTCATCCTGACCTGCGATCGCTTCCCCAAGGAAATTGTGAACATGGAGGAGCGCCTCAAATCGCGTTTCGGCTGGGGATTGACGGTGATGGTCGAACCGCCGGAACTCGAGACCCGGGTAGCGATCATCATGAAGAAGGCCGAGCAGGCGCGCGTCCACCTCAGCAATGAAGCCGCTTTCTTTATTGCCCAGAAGATCCGCTCCAACGTTCGGGAGCTGGAGGGTGCGCTGAAACTGGTGATTGCCAACTCACACTTCACCGGCCAGGAGATTACCCCTGCTTTCATCCGCGAGAGCCTCAAGGATCTCCTGGCGCTGCATGAGAAGCAGGTGAGCATCGACAATATTCAGCGGACCGTGGCAGAGTACTACAAGATGAAGGTGGCGGATCTGCATTCCAAGCGTCGCACCCGGACGATCACACGCCCCCGCCAGATGGCGATGGCACTGGCCAAGGAGCTGACCAGTCACAGTCTCCCCGAAATCGGTGATGCCTTCGGGGGGCGTGACCATACGACGGTTCTCCACGCCTGCAAGAAGATCGAGGAGCTGCAGGAGTCTGATGCCAATATACGTGAGGATTACCAGAACTTCCTGCGTTTGCTGACAACCTGAAAACCAAAACCTCAACAACTTCCATTCATTCGCTGAACCAGGCAAATCACAAGACCATGAAAATCCGTATCAGTCGCGAATCCCTGCTTGAACCGCTCCAGCCCATTGCCGGCGTCGTTGAGAAGAAACAGACCATGCCCGTTCTGTCCAATGTGCTGATGGCGGTTGACGATGATGCCCTGACCCTGACGGGGACCAATATGGAGGTGGAGCTTGTCGCCACCCTGACGGATCTGGAAGTAAGCCAGACCGGGCGTGTCACGGTACCGGCACGCAAACTGGTTGATATCTGCCGGTCATTGCCCGAGGCAGCGGATGTAACCCTGGCACTGGAAGGCGACCGCATGAAGATCAGTGCGGGAGCAAGTCAGTTTACCCTTGCAACGCTGCCAGCTGATCATTTCCCCAATGTTGAGGACGATGAGGACAGCTTCACTCTGAATCTGGAGCAGCGTGAATTCCATTCACTGCTGAGCAGCACTGCCTTTGCCATGGCCCAGCAGGATGTGCGCTATTACCTGAATGGGCTGCTTCTTGAGATTGGCGATGACAATATGCGAGCGGTTGCAACGGACGGCCACCGGTTGGCGATGGGTAACCTTCCCACTCCTACCTATCTCGATACACCGCGCCAGATCATCGTACCGAGAAAGGGGGTTCAGGAGCTGATTCGCCTGCTTGACGACAGCGAGGATCCGGTGGCGCTGACCATTGGCAGCAGTCATATCCGCGCGACCCTGGGTGCGTATACCTTCACCTCGAAACTGATCGAAGGACGCTTCCCGGACTACAACCGCGTTATTCCCCAGGGTGGCGACAAGACGGTGATTGCGGACCGCGAGACGCTTAAGAGCATCCTTCAGCGGGCGGGAATCCTGTCCCATGAAAATATCCGTGGTGTCAGGCTTGAGCTGGAACCGGGTCAGTTGCATGTTTATGCCAATAATCCGGATCAGGAACAGGCTGAAGACACCATGTCGGTAGCCTACGATGGGGAGCCGTTGCAGATTGGCTTCAACGTTGGTTATCTGATTGACGTAATGAATGTGATACGGGAAGACCAGGTGAGGATTGTCCTTTCCGGTTCGAATGCCAGTGCGCTGATTGAAAGCACGGGCACAGACGACAATCTTTACGTGGTAATGCCGATGCGGCTTTAATCCATGGAGAAACAGACGATGAACACGGCACTGGAAAGCATTGATGTGAACAGGGAATCGGGCCCTCAGCGCCCGGTAGTTGAAGGGCTGCGCCAGAACCCGGCGCAGATGATTGGTGATGGGATCAAGGGCGCGTTCCGGATTGGCCAGACAGCGGCGGTTGTCGGTGGCCAGGGGGTTCGGTGGCTTCGTGGGGACAGACCCTCGACGCCCCATCTGGTAAGGGATACCTTCGAACGCCTCGGAGCGACCTATGTGAAGCTGGGGCAATTTATTGCCTCTTCGCCGACGTTTTTTCCCCGGGAATATGTGGAGGAATTCCAGCACTGCCTGGATCAGACACGACCGCTTCCCTATTCCGTGATGGAGGGGATACTCAGAGAAGAGCTGGGTTCTGCGGTCGATACTGAGTTCACCCGGATTGACCGGACGCCGCTGGCGTCGGCCTCGATTGCACAGGTCCATGGCGCGCGCCTGAAATCCGGGGAGGAAGTAGTACTTAAGATCCAGAAACCCGGTGTCTCCACTATCCTGCTTACCGACCTGAATTTTCTCTATGTATCGGCCCGGATAGTGGAAACACTGGCGCCGAAGCTGGCCTGGACCTCCATGTCCGGCGTTATCCAGGAAATCCAGCGGACCATGATGGAAGAGTGCGATTTTGTGCAGGAAGCGAATAACCTGGAAGCGTTCCGGGAATTCCTCGATCGCACCGGCAACACGGAAGCCACCGTTCCGGCGGTATACCGGGATTTGAGTACCCGGCGGGTTCTGACGATGGAGCGCTTCCAGGGGGTGTCACTGACCGATCTGGATTCGATCCGGCGCTACAGTGATGATCCGGAACGCACGCTGATTACCGCGATGAACACCTGGTTCGCGAGTCTGACGCAGTGCGATTTTTTCCATGCGGATGTGCATGCCGGGAACCTGATGGTGCTGGAGGATGGCCGGGTTGGCTTTATTGATTTCGGGATCGTTGGGCGGATCAAGCCGGATACCTGGACGGCCGTCTCCGATTTCATGGGTGCGTTGATGAGCGCGGACTTTGAGAAGATGGCGGACGCGATGACGCGCATCGGGGTAACCCGGGAAGGTGTGGATGTTTCCGCCCTGGCCCGTGACCTCTCCGGGCTCCAGGAACATATGGATGCGGTTGTGCCTCCGGATATTGAAATGATGGATATGGATGTCACGGAACTGTCCGGTCGTACCGAGGATGATGTGAATGATCTGCTCATGGACCTCGTGCGGATCGGGGAAAATCACGGGCTGCATTTCCCGCGTGAGTTTGCACTGTTGATCAAGCAGTTCCTGTATTTCGATCGGTATGTCCACATACTGGCGCCGGAAATGGATATGTTCCTTGATGAGCGGCTGAATATGCTGCAATAGGGGGAGAAACGGGTGCTGAAACTTGCGGGACAGCTGACAACATCGACAAGCGCACTTTGGCGTGGCACATCGGTGCGGGTGCAGGAAACGGAAAGGCCGAGGGAGTTACTGCACCTTTATGATATGGAAGGTTGTCCCCATTGCCGACTGGTTCGTGAAGCGTTAACCGAGCTCGACCTGGATGCCGTGATCTATCCCTGCCCCAAGGGTGGGGATCGGTTCCGTAATCGGGCGGCGGAGCTCGGCGGTCGGGAACGTTTCCCCTTGTTGGTTGATCCCGGCCAGGGTGAGGTACTCCAGGAGAGTACCCGGATTGTGGCCTATCTTTGGCGACAGTATGGCAGTGGCGGCGGACCGGGGCTGACCGCGCGGGCACCGATTGGCAAGATCCGATCGGTAATGGCGAGTGCCACGCGCATCGGGGCTGGTGTTTATGCCAAACCGGCCCGTCGGCCCGCACGCCTTCTTGAACTTTACAGTTTTGAATCGAGCCCTTACACACGTGTGGTTCGCGAGCGATTATGTGAGCTGCAACTGCCCTACGTTGTCCGTAATTGCGGTAAATCGTCGCTGGGCGATTACGTGCTGCCGGTGGTGAGGGAAGCTGTCGGCATGAACTACGAGCCCGCGTCTCCCAACCGCCGTGAGCTTCTGGCTCGAACCGGACGTGTAGCGGTTCCGTATCTCGTCGATCCGAACCAGGACAACAGCCTCTATGAGAGCGACCGGATTCTGGAGCACCTGCGACACTTTTATCAGATCTGATTGATGGCCCTGGAAGAGCTCCATATCCATCATTTCCGCAATATCGCCTCTCAACGATTGGTCTTTTCTCCCGGCCTCAATATTGTTTTCGGGGTCAATGGGAGCGGAAAGACCAGCCTTCTCGAAGCAATCTATTATCTGTCGACGGGACGCTCATTCCGAACCGCCAAGCACAATCGAGTGGTCCAGGAAGGGAATGATCGGCTTACGTTGTTTGGTCGCGTGGTTGAGACGTCGGGACAGCATCGCTTGGGGATTGAGCGCGTTATTGGGGGGCAGGAGGCGACCCTTCATAAGAATGGTTTGAAACTCCGCAGCGTTGCCGAGTTTGCCAGGTTGATGCCGGTGTCGGTAATCGAGCCCGGTACCTTCGATCTGGTGTCCGGAGGCCCCGGTTATCGACGGCGATTCCTGGACTGGTTGGTGTTCCACGTGGAACATGATTACGGACGACGCTGGAAAGCCTGTCAAAGGGCGATACGGCAGCGCAATCATCTACTCCGGCATGGTATACTATCCGATCAGGAGTTGGGCCCCTGGACGCAGCAGGTGGCCGTTCTCGGGGAAGAGATTACCCAGTCCCGTGAAAAAGGCTTTGAACTGTTCCGGCAAGAGCTCGACCAGATGCTTTTGAATGCCGGGGCGGACTGGGCGCAGGGCTTGAAGGTTGAGTTCGCCAGGGGATGGGACGCAAGCCGCGGCCTTGAAGCGACCCTTAGAGCGAATCCGCAATCGGAGCAGCGAGCCGGTTTCACACTTTACGGGCCAAATCGAGCGGATATCCGCATCCGATGCGGGAACCTGCCCGCAGGTGAGGTTCTTTCCCGGGGTCAGCAACGTTCGCTGGTTATCCTGATGAAGTTGGCACAGATGAGGGTTCTGCGCGAACAATGCGGGATCCGGGGTCTTTGCCTCCTGGATGACATCAATGCAGAGCTGGACGCCAGCAATCAACAGTTGCTTGCGGGTGAGCTTCTCGCCCTGGACTGCCAACTCTTTGTAACAAGTATTACGTCACCGGGCCATGAAGGGCCCTGGTCGGATGTGTCACCCGGTGATTATCGAATGTTTCACGTGGAACATGGCCAATTCTCGGAACAATAAGAGCAAGCTGGGGGAGCCCTTAGCATATGTCTGAATATACGTCATCGAATATCAAAGTTCTCAAAGGTCTGGACGCGGTCCGTAAACGTCCCGGAATGTACATCGGCGATACGGACGACGGGACCGGTCTTCATCACATGGTTTTTGAGCTCGTTGATAACTCAATCGATGAGGCGCTGGCAGGATTCTGTTCCGAGATCGGGATCATCATCCATCCAGATGAATCGGTCACGGTAAAGGACGACGGCCGCGGCATTCCTACCGATATCCATGAGGGGGAAGGCGTTTCCGCTGCTGAAGTAATCATGACCGTTCTCCATGCAGGCGGTAAGTTTGATGATAATACCTACAAGGTTTCCGGTGGACTTCATGGCGTGGGTGTTTCAGTTGTCAACGCCCTCTCCTCGACGCTGAAGCTTACGATCCGCCGCAATGGTAAGGTGCACGAACAGGTTTTCCATAACGGATTTCCGGAACAACCCCTCGCTATCGTGGGTGAGACAGAGGCTTCCGGTTCCGAGGTGCATTTTATCCCTTCCCCGGAAACCTTCACCAATATCGAATTCCACTTCGATATTCTTGCCAAGCGGCTCCGGGAATTGGCTTTTCTGAACAGCGGCGTTCGCATCCGCCTGACCGATGAGCGCTCCGGAAAGGATGAAGTGTTTGAGTACGAAGGCGGCCTGCGAGCCTTTGTTGAGCACCTTAATACCAACAAGACACCGTTGAACCGGGTTTTCCATTTTACCCGCGAGCGTGAGGACGGCATCGTCGTCGAGATCGCGATGCAGTGGAACGATGCCTTCCAGGAAAATATCTTCTGTTTCACCAACAATATTCCCCAACGGGACGGCGGCACACACCTTGCCGGATTCCGGGCGGCGCTGACACGGACCCTGAATTACTACATTGAACAGGAAGGTCTGCTCAAGAAGCTCAAGGTCAGCACCGCCGGAGATGACGCACGGGAAGGATTGACCGCGATCGTGAGCGTGAAGGTTCCGGACCCGAAATTCTCGTCCCAGACCAAGGACAAACTGGTGTCTTCCGAGGTGAAGACCGCGGTCGAGCAGGAAATGAACCAGCAGTTCACGGACTATCTCCAGGAGTATCCCCAGGAAGCCAAAGCCATCGTCAACAAGATGATCGACGCGGCGCGTGCCAGGGAAGCGGCCCGCAAGGCACGGGACATGACCCGCCGCAAAGGCGCGCTCGATGTTGCCGGGCTTCCGGGAAAGCTGGCTGACTGCCAGGAAAAGGACCCGGCCCTTTCTGAGCTGTTCATCGTGGAGGGTGATTCAGCCGGTGGCAGTGCCAAGCAGGGCCGGGAGCGCCGGACTCAGGCGATACTGCCCCTCAAGGGTAAGATCCTGAACGTGGAGAAGGCCCGTTTCGATAAGATGCTCTCCTCAGTGGAAGTGGGAACCCTGATTACCGCTCTGGGCTGCGGAATTGGCCGCGAGGATTACGACCCGGATAAGCTGCGCTACCACAGCATCGTGATCATGACCGACGCCGACGTCGACGGCTCCCATATTCGTACACTGCTGCTCACCTTCTTCTATCGCCAGATGCGCGAACTGATTGAGCGTGGCCACGTCTACATCGCCATGCCTCCGCTCTATAAGGTAAGGCGTGGCAAACAGGAACAGTATCTCAAGGACGAGAAGGCGAAGACTGCCTATGTCACCCAGTCAGCCCTGGAGAATGCCTCGCTCTACGTGAACCCCGATGCACCGCCGATCACCGGCGGCGCCCTGGAAACACTGGTACGCGAGTATCAGAGTGTCATGGATGTGATCGAGCGACTGACGCGCGTCTATCCGGAACGGGTACTCCAGGAGATGATTACCCATCGCACCCTGACAACGGAAGACCTTCAGGATTCGAAGAAGGTTGAACAGTGGGTTGCGGATCTGGGTGAGCGCCTGGTACTGGATACCCGCACGGGCATCCGTTACGAATTCACCACGGCAGAGGATACCGAGCGCAAGCTGACGCTACCCAAGGTCCGGCTCCTCATTCATGGTATTCCTTACGAGTATACGTTCCGCCACGAGTTCTTCGAGTCACCGTCCTACCAGGCCATCGCCCAGCTGGGTGAGAAACTGGATGGGCTGATTGAGCCCGGCGCCTTTATCCAGCGGGGCGAGCGCAAGCAGGCGGTGGATACCTTCGCCGGTGCGCTCGACTGGTTGATGCGTGAAGGCCAGAAGGGTCTGACGATTCAGCGCTACAAGGGCCTGGGGGAAATGAACCCGGATCAGCTCTGGGAGACGACCATGGATCCCGAAACCCGTCGGATGATGAAGGTCACAATCGAGGATGCGATTGCCGCCGACCAGATCTTCACGACCCTGATGGGGGATGAGGTGGAGCCACGGCGTGCCTTCATCCAGACGAACGCGCTGGAAGTGACCAACCTCGATATCTGATGGGATTCACTGCCCTGTCAGGCAGCAGGGCAGTCGCTCAATCGTTTCGGTAGGGATAGACCCCGAAGCGTAACGCCATTTCGGTGATTTTTCGGGGCAGCAGTGGGCCGAGGCAGAGAAAGGTCAGTATCGACTCGGTATGCCAATGCCCCCTTCCCGCCGCCTCTGAAACCATCAGCGGCCAGTGTCGCGCCATTCCCGGCTGGGGTTCCGCCCAGGCTTCAAGTACCAGAACCGCATCATGCTCGATCGACTTCAGGTCTTCCTGGCTTACCCGCTTGTCACTGATGCGGGGTTGGGGCGCGGAAATCCAGCCCAGGGATCCCAGCAGTTGATGACATGGATGTTGGGGCGTGGTGAAGCGATAGCGTCCCGGGGCTGTTTCGATCAGTACCAGCACCCGTGGCCCCGGTTTTGGCAATCCGGCTCTCAGCCCCTCAAAACGCTCCCGGAAGTGCTGCGCCGGCACCATCTCTGCCATGATGCAACCAAGTACCCGGGCAATGCGCCGAAGATTTGCGCATACCTGCTCGGGATTGTGTGCGGCTGGCACCAGGGTCAGTCTGGGTTCCAGATGCTTTGGCAACCAGGCGGGGCAGAGACTGGTGCCCCCGGCTACTTGATGCGCGAGGATCAGGTCGGGAGCCGTTTCCCGCCCAACCCGCTTCCAGGGAATAATCCGATCGCCGAAACCGAGTTCCTCAATGTAGCTCCCTATGACCTCGTCCGCCGCCATAACTGACCCCACGCGGGGAGCCGTAAGCCTGTGCATGGCCATGGCGCTCTCGACGCAGGCGGATACTGTCGCCTCAAGGTCCGGATGGAGGTTGGTACCCATCAGTCGTCACACTCCTGATTGCTGTTCCGACAGTATCCGAATCCACTGCATTGATGTCAATGAGAACCATTGCTATCCATTAAGTGCTATCAATTGCATAGACTCGTCTGATGGCATTAAAGAAGCAGGAATACGGGAAGTGCTGGGGATGGGAGAGGGTCCGGGATGCCTTTTGGCAACCCGGACCTGAAGGTTCCGGGAGTACGGGGTCAGGCTGCCTTGGCGGTCTGCAGCAGTGAGATATCAGCAACCTGCAGGAACAATGAGCGCAGCCGATTCAGCAGTCCCACGCGGTTGTTGCGTAGTGCCTCGTCGTCACTCATCACCATGACGTCGTCGAAGAATCGGTCCACCGTCTTCTGCAGATCCGCCAGGGAGCGCAGACCGGCGTCATAATCCCCTTTCCGGAAAAGTGGCACCACCTTTTCCTCCTGGGCGGTAATCGCCTTCAGAAGCTCACGTTCGGCGTCCTTCTCCAGCAGGCTCTCATCAACTTTCGGCGCTGTATCAGCATTGCCGGCCTGTTTTTCGAGGATATTCGAGACCCGCTTGTTGGCGGATGCCAGAGCGGCTGCCTCCGGCAACGCCACGAAGTTGTTGACCGCCATGATGCGCCGGTGGAAGTCCAGTGGCTGTGTGGGCCGGCGTGCCTGGACCGCCAGGAAGACCTCGGCGGGCACGCCCTGGTCCTCATAAGTGGCACGGAACCGCTCGAGGATGTAATCCACAACCGGCGTGACCGGATCGGCTACGGTAAGGCAATTGAACTGTTCCGCAGTCCAGCTGCAGAGGTCGGTCAGATCCAGCGACAGGTTGCGCTCGACCAGGATACGGAGAACGCCCAGGGCGGCCCGGCGAAGCGCATAGGGGTCGCGGGTGCCACTGGGCGGTTGATTGATCCCGAACAGGCCCACGAGTGAATCAAGCCGGTCGGCGAGCGCCAGTGCGCACCCGGCATCCGTTTCAGGAACGGCGTCACCGGCAAAACCCGGAAGGTACTGTTCACGGAGCGCGGTGGCAACGGCTTCACCCTCACCATCGTGGCGGGCGTAATACTGGCCCATGATGCCCTGAAGGTCGTCGAACTCCTGGACCATTTCGGTAATCAGGTCCGTCTTGCTGAGCATGGCCGCACGGTGGGCTGTGTTGGGATCGGCGCCGATGGCTTTGGCGATCCGGCCGGCAAGGGCCGCCATGCGTTCCGTCTTGTCATGGATGCTGCCCAGTGTTTCCTGGAAAACGATGGGCTTGAGCTCTTCGACCCGGTCCGCCAATGGCTTTTTGCGATCGGTATCGTAGAAAAAGGCGGCGTCGGCGAGCCTGGGGCGGATAACCTTTTCGTTACCGGAAATCACCGCCTGGGGATCACGGCTCTCGAGGTTGGCGACCGTTACGAAGCACGGCAGCATCTCACCGTTGGCATCCACTACGTGGAAATACTTCTGGTGTTCCTCCATGGATGAGACCAGTGCCTCCGGAGGCACCTCCAGGAAGCGTTCCTCAAAGCGGCCCAGCAGCGGCACCGGCCACTCATTCAGAGCAGTAACTTCATCCAGAAGTCCGGGATCCACCACCGCGTTACCGTCCGCCTGCTCCCTGGCAACACGATGGACACCGGCTTCAATCTGCTCCCGTCGTGCCGCAAAGCTGGCTTCCACAAAGCCATGCTGGCGCAGCACCAGTTCGTAATCCGCCGGCGTGGAGATGATCAGTTCCCCCGGGTAATGGAAGCGATGACCCCGTGTTGCGTGACCGGCCTCCTTTCCGAGGATGGTACAGGGCACTTCCTTGCTTCCGTAGAGCATGATGACCCAGTGGACCGGGCGCACAAACTGCTCCTTGCGCGCGCCCCAGCGCATGCGCTTGGGTATCGGAAGCTCGGCCAGCGCCTGGTCCACAATTCCGGGCAACAACTCGACGGTGGGGCGGCCTTGCTCAATACCCCGGTAGACAAGCCAGGCACCCTTGTCGGTCTCCAGCGTATCCAGCTCATCCGGCTGGATACCCAGGCTGCGGGCAAAGCCCTCGAGGGCCTTGGTCGGGTTGCCGGCGCCGTCAAAGGCCGCCTTTACCGCGGGTCCCTTCTTTTCGAAGGGCGTATCGGGCTGGGCATCCGCTACCCTGTTGATGCGGACCGCCAGCCGACGGGGCGAGGCAAAGAGTTCCACCTCGCCATGCTCAACCCCTGCAGTCTCGAGTCCCTTGCGAATCCCCTCCCCGAACGCCTCGGAAAGCTGTTTCAGTGCCTTGGGCGGCAGCTCTTCGGTTCCGATCTCAACCAGAAAATCCTGTGCGCTCATGGTTCAAGCCTCCTGTGCCGGGTCGTCGGCCAGCATTTCGCGCTTCAGCGCCTCGGTCGCCATGGGGAATCCCAGGTCCCGGCGTCGTTCAAAATAGGCCTTGGCCACGGCCCTGGCCAGGGTCCGCACACGCAGTATGTAGCGCTGGCGCTCGGTCACCGATATCGCGTGTCGGGCATCCAGCAGGTTGAAGGTATGGGAGGCCTTGAGTACCTGCTCGTAGGCGGGCAGTGGGAGTCCTGCCTCGACCAGCCGGTGGCTCTCGCTTTCGTGCTCCCCGAAAGCCTGGAACAGGAAGTCCGTGTTCGCCTGCTCGAAGTTGTAGATCGACATCTCCACTTCGTTCTGGTGGTAGACGTCGCCATAGGTCACGGTGGTCCCTGAAGGCGTTCGGGTCCAGACCAGATCGTAGACGCTGTCCACCTCCTGCAGGTACATGGCAATGCGTTCCAGGCCATAGGTGATCTCGCCGGTGACCGGGTAGCATTCGATGCCGCCCACCTGCTGGAAATAGGTGAACTGGGTGATTTCCATGCCATTGAGCCAGACCTCCCAGCCCAGTCCCCAGGCGCCCAGTGTCGGCGATTCCCAGTTATCCTCAACGAAACGGATATCGTGAACGAGCGGGTCGAGCCCCAATGCCTTGAGTGACTCAAGGTACTGCTCCTGAATGTCTTCGGGCGAGGGCTTCAGTACCACCTGGAACTGGTAATAGTGCTGCAGGCGGTTGGGGTTCTCCCCGTAGCGTCCGTCAGTGGGACGTCGGCTGGGCTGAACGTAGGCGGCGTTCCACTCCTCGGGGCCGATGCTGCGAAGGAAGGTTGCCGGGTGGAAGGTTCCGGCCCCCACTTCCATGTCCAGCGGTTGCTGCACGACACAGCCCCGCTCGGCCCAGAACTGCTGCAGCGCCAGAATCAGGCCCTGGAAGGTTGTTACATCGGGTTTTGCCAGCTCAGTCACGGCGTCCACCTGGTCCGGTTGCAAGATAACCCCATCGGCCCTTGGGCATGATAGGGTTCTGGATTGTTCGAAGGCGCGTATTATACTCTCCGCGTCCGGTACTTAGGAAAGCCCCCAGGCGGGAGTTGTTCAAAATCCCATGAAAAGATTCAAGATAGCCAGTCTTCGAGCCCTTCTCTGGCTGGTCGGGCACCTCCCCCTGGCCGTTGCCCAGGCGCTCGGCCGTTTTGTCGGAGTCTTACTGTGGCAGGCCCGGGGCCGCAACCGCCAGGTGACGGAAATAAGCCTGGACCTGGCTTTTCCTGAAAAGGAGGAAGGGGAACGTCGTGAGCTGGCGCGCCGGAGCCTGGTGGAAACCGGGAAGATCCTGGCCGAAGTACCGATCATGTGGGAAAGGCCCGTGGACCAATGTCTGTCGATGATCCGCGAGATCCAGGGCGGCGACCTGCTGGATGATGCCCTCGCCCGCCAGGAGGGGTTGGTACTGCTGGCGCCTCACCTGGGCAACTGGGAGCTGGTCGGCCTCTACTTCTCGACCCGTTTCTCCATGGCGGCACTTTACAGCCCGCCTAACATGAAAGAGATGGAAAGCTACATGTCGCGGGTGCGCGGCCGGGGCGGATCCGAGCTGGTGCGGGCCGACAGGCGCGGCGTATTGCGCCTGTTTTCCATTCTCCGTGAGGGCGGCGTCGTCGGCATTCTCCCCGACCAGAACCCGGATGCGAGCGGCGGCGCTTTTGCCCCTTTCTTCGGGGTGAATGTACTGACCATGAAACTGGTCTCCCGTCTCGTCCAGAAAACCCGGGCCCGCGCCCTGGTGACCTATGCCGAGCGTCTTCCGGGCGCGAAGGGGTTCCGCCTGGTGATCGAGGAGGTGGACGAGCGCCTCTATGACCCGGATACCGAGGTCTCGGTGGCGGGCCTCAATGCCACCGTCGAAAAGGTGGTTCGGCGCATTCCCGAGCAGTACCAGTGGGAGTACAAACGCTTCAAGAAACGTCCACCCGGCGAACCCAATCCGTATAAGCCATTGAAGCCGGTCGAACGGCAGTCCTAGCCAACCAGGAGCCTGATCATTGCGCGCGTACGCGGATAACGACTATCCGGCGGATCACAAGCCGGACTGGCGTATTATTGCGGGGCTGTGGCCCTATCTGACCGAGTTCCGGGGGCGCGTTATCGTGGCCGCGATTTTCCTGGTCACGGCGAAGCTGGCAACCGTGGCGACCCCTGTCGCGCTGAAGTACATTGTCGACTATCTGGATGAGGGAACCGCCGGTGAAATGGCGCTGCTCCTCCCGACACTGCTGGTGGTCGCCTATGGCCTGCTGAGGTTCAGCGGCACGCTGTTCAACGAACTCCGCGACGCCGTCTTCGCCCGTGTTGCCGAGCGCGCCATGCGTCGGGTATCACTGCGCGTGTTCCAACATCTCCATCAACTCGAGCTGGGCTTTCACCTGGACCGGCGTACCGGCGGGCTGGCGCGGGACATTGAGCGCGGCACCAACGGCATCAGTTTCCTGTTGCGGTTCACCCTTTTCAACATCGTACCTACCCTGCTTGAGCTGCTCATGGTTGCGGGTATTCTCCTGTTTGCTTTCAATCCGTCCTATGTCATCGCGATTGTCATCGCGGTGGCCGTCTACGTGGTCTTTTCCATCAAGGTGACCGAGTGGCGGACCCGGTTCGTGCGTGAGGCCAATGCCCGCGACAACCAGTCCAACAGCCGCGCCGTGGACAGTCTGCTCAACTACGAGACCGTCAAGTACTTCAACAACGAGGCATTTGAGGCCGAGCGCTATGATGAGGACCTGGCCGACTGGGAGCAGGCGCGTCTCAGCAACCGGCTGTCATTGGCGACGCTCAATGCCGGCCAGGCGCTGATCATTGGCGTGACCCTGATCGTGATCATGGGCATGGCTGTTCGCGAGGCAGCCATGGGCGAGATCAGCCTCGGCGACTTCACCATGATCAACGCCTACCTGATCCAGCTTTTCATCCCGCTGAATGCCCTGGGCTTCGTCTACCGGGAGATCCGCCAGGCGCTGGTGAATGTGGAGCGCCTGTTCAAGCTTCTGGGTGAACCACCCAAGGTCGTGGATAAGCCGGATGCCCCTGCCCTGGCCGTCTCAGGTGGCCATATCAGCTTTGAGGCGGTGCGTTTCGACTACCAGCCGGGGCGTGAGATTCTCAGGGGTATCAGCTTTGAGATACCCGCTGGGCACAAGGTGGCGGTGGTAGGCGCCAGCGGCGCGGGCAAGTCGACCCTGGCCCGGCTGCTGTTCCGGTTCTTTGATGTGACCCGGGGGCGTATCACCATTGATGGCCAGGATATCCGGGAGGTGACTCAGCAGAGCCTGCGCGAAGCCATCGGCGTGGTGCCCCAGGATACAGTCCTGTTCAACGACACCCTGTACCGTAACATCGCCTATGGCCGGCCGGGCGCCAGCGACGCGGACGTGTGGCGGGCCGTTCGCATGGCCCATCTGGCGGATTTCGTGGAAACGCTCCCCGAGGGACTGGAAACGCGGGTCGGAGAGCGGGGCCTCAAGCTCTCGGGTGGTGAGAAGCAACGGGTGGCCATTGCGCGGGTGATCCTCAAGGATCCTCCAATACTGGTGCTGGACGAGGCAACGTCCTCACTCGATTCGGTCTCTGAGCAGGAGATCCTGGACGCCCTGGATGAGATCGCCAGTGAGCGCACCACACTGGCAATCGCCCACCGCCTGTCCACAGTCCGGGATGCGGACCGGATCCTGGTCATGGCCAATGGTGTCATTGTTGAAAGCGGTACCCATGAGACGTTGCTGGCGGAACAGGGATATTACGCCAGGCTCTGGGAACGTCAGCAGCACGAAGGCTCATTCGTCGGCCCTGAAGAGGGCTGAGGCATCCGTGATCCTGATGCACCGTGACCTGGAGTGTTGTTCAAAGGTCTGGCGGGGAGCATGGATGCCTCTGCGAACTGACTTGCCTAGTTCCGCCAGAAATCCGGCGTGAACAGCACCAGGAGCGTGAATATTTCCAGACGCCCAAGGATCATGGCGGCCATGCCACTCCACTTGACCAGGTCCGGCATGCTCTGGAAGGTGCTGGCGACCTGGCCAAGACCCGGACCCAGGTTGGTCAGCGTGGCAACGACGGCGGTCCAGGCGGTGACCTGGTCCAGCCCCATGGCCAGGTTGATCAGCAGCAGCACCACGAAGACCACCATGTACATGGAGAAGAAGCCCCAGACCGCCTGCAGGACCCTTTCGGACACGGGACGGTGGCCGAGCTTGATGGGAATGACCGCACTGGGGTGCAGGATGCGGCGGATTTCCCGGGAGCCCTGGCGGTAGATCAGCAGGATGCGCATGGCCTTCATGCCCCCGGCCGTGGAGTTACCACAGCCGCCCATGAAGGCCATCAGGATCAGCATAACCGGCAGTATGCCCGGCCAGGCACCGAAGTCTTCAGCCGAGAAGCCGGCCGTCGTGGCAATTGAGAGAACCTGGAATAATCCTTTGGTTGCGGCGGTCACGGGGTCCATGGTGCCGGTAACGATCAGGATGCCGACAGTCAGGAGGCTGGCGCCGAGCATAACGCTCGCGTAGAACCTGAATTCGGGGTCCCTGAAGTACTGCCACAGGTTACGCTGTCGCCAGGCCATGAAGTGCAGCGCAAAATTGACGCCGCTCAGGAACATGAACAGGGCGCCGATCAGTTCGATGGCGTGACTGTTGAAGTGGCCGATACTGGCGTCATAGGTCGAGAATCCGCCGATGGCAACCGTTGCGAAGCTGTGGCCCACCGCGTCGAACAGGTTCATACCCGCCAACCAGTATGCCGACGCGCAGGCGACGGTAAGTCCCACATAGATGTACCAGAGCGCCTTGGCCGTCTCCGCGATGCGCGGCGTCAGCTTGTTGTCCTTGACCGGCCCGGGCACCTCGGCACGGTAGAGCTGCATGCCCCCGATACCCAGCATGGGGAGTATGGCGACGGCCAGCACGATAATGCCGATGCCGCCCAACCACTGCAGCTGCTGGCGATACCAGAGAATGGATTTGGGGAGCTCCTCCAGCCCTGTCAGCACCGTGGCCCCGGTGGTGGTGAGCCCGGAGACCGCCTCGAACAACGCATCCACGTAGTGCATCTTGGGCTCGGAACTCAGGAAGAAGGGCACCGAGCCGGCCAGGCTCAGAACGATCCAGAACAGCGAGGTGATCAGGAAGCCGTCTCGGACCCGCAGTTCCATGGTGTTGTGGCGTGTCGGCCACCAGACCAGGGTGCCCAGCACCAGAACGATCAGAAAGCCTTCCAGAAAAGCCAGTGCCTGGCCGTCGTCGTACAGCAGCGAGATCGCTACCGGAGGCAGCAGCGTCAGGCTGAACAGCATCATCAGCAGGCCGAGGATTCTGGCGATGACCGCATAGCGCATGGTGATTCCGGCCCCTGCTAGAAGAAGGTCAGTCCGACCTGGAAGAGTTTTTCCACTTCCTTGATCCGCGTCTTGTCCACCAGGAAGAGGATGACGTGATCATCCGGCTGGACGCGCACATGGTCGTGGGCGATCAGCACTTCGTTGTCGCGCACGATGGCCCCGATGGTGGTTCCCTCCGGCAGTGCGATCTCGTCTAGCCTCAGGCCTACTACCTTGGAGGAACGCTGGTCTCCGTGGGCAATGGCCTCGATCGCCTCGGCCGCCCCCCGGCGCAGGGAATGGACATTGACCACGTCACCCTTGCGCACATGGGTCAGCAGGCTGCCGATGGTGGTCTGCTGGGGCGAGATGGCCACGTCGATCTCGCCGCCCTGGATCAGGTCCACGTAGTCCGGGTTGTTGATCAGGGTCATGACCTTGCGCACGCCCAGGCGCTTGGCGAGCATGGAGGCCATGATGTTGGCCTCGTCGTCGTCGGTCACGGCACAGAACACGTCCGTATCCTCGATATTCTCTTCCTGCAGCAGATCCTTGTTGGCCGCATCCCCCTGCAGGACGATGGTCCTGTCGAGGGATTCCGAGAGTTCGATGCAGCGATCCCGGTTGCGCTCGATGATCTTGACCTTGAAGCGGCTTTCAAGGGTGCGCGCCAGGCGGTGACCGATGTTTCCGCCGCCGGTGATCATGATGCGCTTGTAGGGCTTCTCCAGCGGCTGAAGCTCGCTCATCACCGAGCGGATATGGTCGCTGGCGGCGATGAAGAAAACTTCGTCGCCATCCTCGATGATGGTGTCGCCCTGGGGAATGATGGGTCGGTCCTGCCGGAATATGGCCGCCACCCGGGTGTCGATGCGCGGCATGTGCTCGCGCAGGTAGGACAGTTCATGGCCCACAAGCGGCCCACCCGCCGTGGCTCGGATCGCCACCAGCCGCGCCAGGCCCCGGGAGAAGTCGAGCACCTGGAGGGTGCCGGGGTATTCGATCAGGCGCGTGATGTGCTCGGTGACCACCTGCTCCGGACTGATCAGCACATCCACCGGGAAGCCTTCCTTCTTGTCCCGGTCGAAGAGCTCCGGACGTGCCAGATAGGCACTGGCCCGCACGCGACTGATCTTGGTGGGCGTGCGGAAACAGGTCCAGGCCACCTGGCAGGCCACCATGTTGACCTCATCACTGCTGGTGGTGGCGATGAGCATGTCCGCATCCTGGGCGCCGGCCTGTTTGAGGACCCTGGGATAGGAGCCGCGGCCGGTGACCGACTGGATGTCGAGCCGGTCCTGTAGTTCGCGCAGACGGCTTGGATTGTTGTCCACTACCGTGATGTCGTTGGCTTCGCTTGCCAGGTTTTCGGCCAGTGTGCCCCCGACCTGACCGGCGCCAAGAATGATGATTTTCATGAGAGAACCCGACTCCCTAAGACGGAAAAGTCAGACCCAGTGGGCCGGAGATTTCACCAGACAAGCGTAGAAAAACCCGTCCTGGTCCTGTGACCCGGTAATCAATTGGCGACCGTACCCGGTCTCTTCGCCCCAGTCCAGCGTAATGGGTACCAACTGGGCGTCCATATGGCTGTTGATGAAACGTTGAATGATACGCTTGTTTTCCTGCTGAAGCACAGAGCAGGTGGCGTAGACCAGGCGGCCGCCGTTGCGCAGAGTCGACCAGCAGCCTTCCAGCAGCCGCAGCTGGGTGTCGGCTAACTCAGCAATGTCGGTTTCGCGCCGCAGCAGCTTGATGTCCGGATGGCGGCGTATGACGCCGGTGCCGCTGCAGGGTGCGTCGAGCAGGATGCGGTCGAATTCCGTGCCGTCCCACCAGCTGTCCGTCTCGGCGGCGTCGGCGGCGATGAGCCGGGCATGGGTGCCGGTGCGCTCCAGATTCTCCGTAATCAGACCGAGTCGATCCCGATCCATGTCCATGGCCACTACTTCCGACAATCGAGGTTCGGCCTCCAGTATGGCCCCTGTTTTGCCACCGGGAGCCGCACAGGCGTCCAGGACCCGTTGCCCCGGTTCCAGCTCCAGCAGTTCTGTGCACAACTGGGCCGCCTCGTCCTGGACGCTGAAGTACCCCTCATGGAAGCCGGGAATCCGGTCTACCGGGCAGGGTTCGGCCAGGCGTATGGCATTTGCAGCCAGTTCACCGGGAGAGGCTGTGATTCCGGCATCCGCAAGGGCGGACTGGGCACTCTGTTGATCGTGATGCTGGCGGTTGAACCGCAGGGTCATCGGGGGCTTGCAGTTATTGGCTTCCAGGAGTGCTGGCCACTGCTCCGGCCAGTTCGCCTTGATCTTGGCGACCAGCCATTCGGGATGACTGTAATGCACGGCATCGGACTCAAACGGAGGTTCACCGTCGCGCAGGGCATTGCGAAGGATGCCGTTGACCAGTCCGGTCAGCGACTTGGGGGCGCCCAGTTCCCTGGCGGTTTCCACGGTTTCGTGAATGGCCGCGTGGGGCGCAATCCGGGTGAAGCGAAGCTGGTAGAGGCCCAGGATCAGCAGCGACTCCAGCATGGCATTGCGCCGGGGCAGGGGCTTTCGCAAGCGCGTCTGCAGTTCGGCCTGTAACCGGTGCCACCAGCGGCAACTGCCAAAACACCAGTCCTGGAGGCGACCGCGTTCATCGACGGGAAGAGTTGCCGTAATGGGAGGCAGCAGTTGGCCAAGGGACTGACCCTCGTGGGCGACCTGATGGATCATGCGAGTGGCGGTGGCGCGCAGCGAGCCGCCCTTGGGGGCGCTCATTTCCCAAGCCTCTGGCCGGGTTCAAGAAGCGGCTTTCCGCCGTTGATCAGGTCGCCGACGGTCTGTGGCTTGCCGCCGGGCAGCTGCAGCCGGGTCAGGTTCAACAGGCCCTCGCCGCACTGGATGAGCGCCCCATCCCGATTGCGCTCAATGACAGTGCCGGGGGCTTCCGTGGCGGCCTCATCGTTGACGGCCTCTGCAAAGAGCAGCTTGAGGGTGGTCTCCCCGACATGGGTGGTACAGACCGGCCAGGGGTTGAAGGCCCGGATGTGGCGCGCCAGCGTGGCCGCGGATTGATGCCAGTCCACGGGGCTGTCAGCTCGCTCCAGCTTGCGGGCATAGGTGGCGTGGTGGCTATCCTGGGGTTCCGCCCTGAGGCTGCCCGCCTGAAGTTGTTGCAGGGCTTCGAGCAGGGCTTCGCCACCCAGCGGCGCCAGCCGGTCGTGCAGGCTACCGCCGGTTTCATCGGGATGGATTGTCAGACGTTTGCTGAGCAGGATATCGCCCGTATCCAGACCCGCGTCCATCTGCATGATGGTGATGCCCGTTTCAGCATCTCCCGAGGCAATGGCCCACTGTATCGGCGCGGCCCCGCGCCAGCGTGGCAGCAGGGAGGCATGCACATTCAGGCAGCCAAACTCGGGTATATCCAGCACGGCCTGGGGCAGGATCAGCCCGTAGGCGGCAACAACCATCACTTCCGGCTCGTAGCTGGCAAGTCTGGCGCGGGCCTCCGCGTTGCGGAGGGATTCGGGCTGCTCCAGGGCAATGCCGTGCTCCCTGGCCAGGCTGGCCACGGGGCCGGGCCGGGCGTGGCGCCCGCGGCCCGAGGGGCGATCCGGCTGGGTGTAGACGGCGGCTACCTCGTGGCCGGCGTCGAGCAGCGCCCTGAGGCTGGCTGCGGCGAAGTCCGGTGTACCTGCAAAAACCACCCGCAAATCGGGCCTCCTCAGGACGCCTTCTGGCGCTGTTGTTTTTCCACTTTCTTGCGGATGCGGCTGCGCTTGAGCTGGCTCAGGTAGTCAATGAAGAGGCGTCCGTTGATGTGGTCCACCTCGTGCTGGAGGCACACGGCCATCAGCCCGGAAAACTCGGTTTCAAAGGGTTCCCCGTGATAGTCCAGGGCGCGCACGCTGACCTGCTCCACCCGCGAGACATCCTCGTAGACGTCCGGGATCGACAGGCAGCCTTCCTGCATGGCCTGGAGCTCCCCTTCCCCGATCTCGATTTCCGGGTTGATGAAGACCCAGGGCTCGTTCTGTTCCTCGGAAATATCGATCACGAGCACCCGCTTGTGCACGTTGACCTGCGTTGCCGCCAGGCCAATGCCCGGCGCGGCGTACATGGTCTCGAGCATGTCGTCCACAAGTTTGCGGATGCTGTCGTCGACCGAGGCTACCGGGTCTGCCACGGTGCGCAGCTGAGGATCCGGAAATTGGAGGATCTTGAGTTTCATGAACTATGCTCCCGAACAATTCTGGCGCTTATTATCGCGTATCCGGCTGCGCCGGTACAAACCGCGCGCTTACAAAATATTGCAAGGTCAAACGCTTTGAGCTAAAGAAAAGCCACAAAATCCGACATATCTTCTATAGTAGGGGGATATGACTGCCACTTACCGATTTCTGCCAGCAAGGGAACGGACGATGAGGATTCTGTTGATTCTGGTGACAGCCGCCATAGGCCTGGCCACGACGAGCGCCGGGGCCGCGGAGCTGCGTGATGATCACCCGGAACGTTACACGGTGCAACCGGGCGACACGCTCTGGGACATTTCCGCGCGATTCCTGGAAGAACCCTGGAACTGGCCGGAGATCTGGAATGTGAACCCCCAGGTGGATAACCCGCACCTGATCTACCCCGGCGATGTCCTTGAGCTGACCTGGGTGGACGGCGAACCCCGCCTCCGGCGCGCGGACGACTCGGATCCCAGTGACCGCGTGATCGAGCTCTCCCCCCGTGTCCGCTCCGAGCCACTGGATACCCCGATCCCAACGATCCCACTGGACGCGATCAAGACCTTTCTCTCCAATACGCGGATTGTGGAAGAGGGGACGCTCGAAAATGCGCCCTACGTTCTGGCGGGCCAGGATCGGCGTACCATCAGCGGCAGCGGTGACCGGGTTTACGCCCGGGGGGATGGCAGCCAGGGTCAGGTGATGGGGGTTTTCCGTCGCAGTACCCGGCACAAGGATCCTGAAACGGGCGAGTTCCTGGGGCAGGAGGCGCGTTCCATAGGCCGGGGCCGGATAACCGGTGTGGATGGCCAGGTTCTTTCCGTGGATCTGACCCGCAGCCGTGAGGAAATCCGGCCGGAAGACCGCCTGCTTCCCACCGAGGACCGTGAGATTACCACCCGGTTCCAGCCGTCGGCACCCGATGAAAAGATCCGTGGCCGTATGATCGATGTAGAGGATGGCGTCACCAACATTGGTCAGTATAATGTCGTGACGATCAACAGGGGCGAACGCGAAGGCCTTGAACCCGGTCATATTCTGGCGGTGTTCAAGCAGGGCAACCAGACGCGGGATCCGGTGACCGATGAACTGATCCAGCTGCCTTCCGAGCGCGCCGGTGTGCTGATGGTATTCAGGACCTATGAAAAGCTCAGTTATGGGCTTGTACTTGAGGCAAATGAACACCTCAAACTGATGGATGAGGTGCGCAACCCCTGACGCGTTAAACCAGAACACCCAAGGATGGACATTGCCATGACGGTCACGGAAAGACCCCCTGCGGCGGAGTCGCTCGACAAACACCACATCCTGGCTCTGCTACCCGGCATGAAGCCTGACCACTGGCAGGTCGTTCTCGACCAGCTGGATGACCCCGTGCAGTTGCTGCAACTGCCGCCCACCTCACTCAAGGCGCTTTCCATGCCGGCTGGGGCGCGACGCCTTATCGGAGACTGGCAGCGTGGCCACATGGATTCGCAGTGGCAGGAACGACTCGAACAGATTCGCCACAAGTGCCGGTCCCGTCATATCCAGGTGGTGGACTGGTGTGATCCGCGCTATCCGGAAAGCCTGCGCCACATCCATGGCCCGCCCCCGGTGCTCTACCTTCGGGGGAATCCGGGTGCCCTGAGTCGACCCTGTCTTGCCATGGTCGGGAGCCGACATGCCAGCCGCGATGGCCTGAATCACGCTGCCGGGTTTGCGCGGGCCCTGGCGGAACAGGGTATTGCCGTGGTCAGCGGGCTTGCTCTGGGCGTTGATGGTGCGGCTCACCGTGGTGCGCTGGAAGCCTCGGGGGTAACCCTGGGGGTTCTCGCGAACGGGGTGGATACGCCCTACCCGCGTCAGCATGGAGCCCTGGCCACGGAAATCCTCAATAACGGTGCCCTGGTTTCCGAGTTGCCTCCCGGTACCCCGGCCCGTGCGCATCTTTTCCCCCAGCGCAATCGCATTATCAGTGGCCTGTGCCGTGGTGTACTGGTGGTGGAGGCGGGTGTGCGCAGTGGTTCGCTGATCACGGCGCGGCTGGCCATGGAGCAGGGGCGTGAGGTGTTTGCGATTCCCGGCTCTATTCACAACCCGGGGGTTCGCGGGTGTCATCGCCTGATCCGTGCGGGTGCGGTGCTGGTTGAAACCCTGGAGGACATTCTCACGGAGCTGGCCGACTGGGGTCTGGAAACCCTGGAAACGGGTTCCGGAGCCACGCCTCCAGGTCCGGACCCGGAATCCCTTGAGCCCTCCGC
Source organism: Halospina denitrificans (assembly GCF_004364635.1). Lineage (GTDB taxonomy): Bacteria > Pseudomonadota > Gammaproteobacteria > Pseudomonadales > Oleiphilaceae > Halospina > Halospina denitrificans. Next base: position 211,073 of record NZ_SOAX01000001.1, read on the forward strand.
GCGACAGCTCCTCGATGTGCTCACCTATGAACCCCGGAGTTCCGATCAGCTCTGCGAGGACACGGGGCTGGCCGCCGCGGAACTGCTCCAGACCCTGCTGACCCTGGAAATGGAGGGCTTTGCCGAGGCGACCCCGGGGGGCTACCGCAAACGCGCCGGGTGATACGTCCCCACGCCCGGCACGGCTCTGTTAAACTGCGTCCTTTTCCGGGCGTAGGGGAGTCCGCAACCGTGAGCGCCGAGGGCTCGTTGAGTACTGACTGGTGGCATCTGCGCCGTGCTGGCGCCTCACTCCGGCAGGGCGGCGTCTGGGCCTACCCGACGGAAGCCGTCTGGGGTCTTGGTTGCGATCCCTGGAATCCGAGCGCCGTTGATCGGATACTGACGCTCAAGGAACGGCCCCGGCACAAGGGCCTGATCCTGGCGGCGGCAACCATCGAACAGGTGGCGTTTCTTCTGGAACCGCTGCCGGTATCGCTGCGCGACAGCGCCGTGGCGTACTGGCCCGGCCCCACGACCCTGTTGCTGCCCGATCCGGACGACCGGGTTCCACGCTGGATCAAGGGCGAACACGACCGGGTGGCTATCCGAGTCAGTGCCCATCCAGGGGTCCAGCGCCTCTGCACCGCCTTCGGCGGCCCGCTGGTCTCCACCTCCTGTAACCGTGCCGGGCGATCCCCGGCCCGCTGGAGCTGGCAGGTACGGCGGAGCTTTGGGGATGCGCTGGATGGCATCCTACCGGGTTCGCTGGGAGGAGCCTCGAAACCGAGCCGGATCCTGGATCCACTGGATGGCCGCCGCCTCCGATAAACGCTGAACAACCACAGGACGCGACATGACCACGGTTCCCGACGCTGATGCTGTCTACCAATACCTGATTGAGCTTCAGGACCGCATTACCACTGAACTGGGCGAACGCGATGGCGCTGCCCGTTTCCGGGAGGAATCCTGGACCCGTGAGGCGGGGGGTGGCGGTCGCAGCCGCGTTATCGAGGACGGCGACCTGTTCGAAAAAGGGGGCGTGAACTTCTCCCATGTCATGGGGGATGAGCTGCCCCCTTCCGCCTCCGCCAGCCGCCCCGCCCTGGCTGGCGCGCCCTGGGAAGCCATGGGCGTCTCCCTGGTGATGCACCCCCGCAATCCCTATGTGCCCACTTCCCATGCCAATGTCCGCTTCTTCGTGGCGAGGCCGGCGGATTCCGCACCAGTCTGGTGGTTCGGTGGCGGTTTCGATATGACGCCGTACTACGGGTTCAACCAGGATTGCCGACACTGGCACGAGATTGCCAGGCAGGCCTGTGCGCCGGGGGGTGACGAGGTTTACTGGCGTTTCAAGCAATGGTGTGACGACTACTTCGTCATCAAGCACCGCAATGAGCAGCGCGGCGTCGGCGGGCTCTTTTTCGATGACTACAATGAGCATTCCTTCGAGCACAGCTTCGAATTGATGCGTTCCATTGGTGACGGCTACCTCCCCGCGTACACGCCTATTGTGGACAGGCGGCGAAATATTCCCTATGGCGAGCGGGAGCGGGAATTCCAGCTCTACCGGCGTGGTCGTTACGTGGAATTCAACCTGGTCTATGACCGCGGGACCCTGTTCGGCCTGCAGTCCGGCGGGCGCACCGAGTCCATCCTGATGTCGCTGCCGCCGCTGGTGCGCTGGGACTACAACTGGACGCCCGAGCCCGGCACCCCGGAAGCCCGGCTGACCGAGCATTTCCTGCAACCCCGTAACTGGCTGGAGGTGGATGATGAGTGATGCAACGCGCTATGCCGTGGTAGGCAACCCGATTGGCCACAGCCTCTCCCCCGCCATCCATACCCGCTTTGCTGAACAGACCGGAGAAGCCGTGCGCTATGAGCGCATCGAGGCACCGTTGGAAGGCTTCGAGCAAAGGGTCCGTGCCTTCTTCAGCGAGGGCGGCGGCGGCCTGAATGTCACCGTGCCCTTCAAGCAGCAGGCCTGGGCCCTCGCGGACGATCACACGCAGCGTGCCGCCGGCGCGGGCGCGGTGAATACGCTCTGGCAGGATGAGCGCGGTCGGTTACAGGGGGACAACACGGACGGCGCCGGCCTGGTCCGGGACCTGATGGTTAACAACGATGTTGAGCTGGCCGGGGCCCGGGTCCTGGTTCTCGGCGCCGGCGGGGCCGTTCGCGGGGTACTGACACCGCTGCTGGACGCCGGGCCGGAGCAGGTTGTTATTGCCAACAGGACCATTGAGAAGGCCCATGAACTCTGCCGTCTCTTTGCTGATCAGGGGAGTCTGGACGCCAGTACCTTTGAGGCGCTGAAAGGTCCTTTTGACGTCATCATCAACGGCACCAGTGCCAGCCTGCAGGGCGAGCTTCCGCCCCTGGCCGATACGCTGGTGGGTAACAATACGGTCTGTTACGACATGATGTACGGCAGCGAAACGACTGCCTTCAACGCCTGGGCGGGTGCGCGTGGCGCGGCGAAGACCCTGGATGGTCTGGGTATGCTGGTGGAACAGGCGGCGGAATCCTTCCTCATATGGCGAGGCATAAGGCCGGACACAGGCCCAGTGATTGCAGCACTTCGCAACGGCTGAGTGTGATTGAAGTGTGATTGAGGGGGGGGGGCCGGCAGAACCGGCACCCCGAGCACCATGGGCCTTATCGGCCTGCGGGAGTCAGTTGACCTCCACCTCGATGGCACGAGGCTTGGCCTTATCCTGCTTGGGCAGGGTCAATCCTAAGGCCATGCTGCGCAGTTTCAAGGGTCGTCCGTACGGTGTTCATCCTTTAAGCGCACATAATTACTGGCGGTATAGGTGAAGAAATCCCGCTCCTCCTGCGTCAGCTCCCTCGCCTGGCGGACCGGGCTTCCCCGGTACAGGTAGCCGGACTCCAGATGCTTGCCCGGCGGCACCAGCGTGCCTGCGGCAATAATCACTTCGTCATCCACCCGGGCCCCATCCATGATGATCGTTCCCATGCCCACGAGAACCCGGCTGCCAATGGTGCAGCCATGCAACAGGGCCTTGTGCCCCACGGTCACATCATCGCCGACGATCAGGGGCCAGCCGTCGGGGTTATAGGGGCCCGCGTGCGTAATATGACAGACGCTGCCATCCTGGATGCTGCAGCGTTTGCCGATGCGGATGCGATGCATGTCGCCCCGGATGGTTGTCATGGGCCAGACTGAACAATCCTCTCCCAGAACAACATCGCCAATAACCACCGCGCTGGGGTCAATCCAGACGCGATCACCAAATTCGGGGTGGACCCCCTTGTGAGAACGGATATACGTCACCATAACCTCCTGCTAGAGAATGCCCATGACAAGTATGTCATCATGCACTGATACGCGTCACAGTACACCGGAGTATTCAATGAGTAACCCCCTGCTTGATCAGGACCTTCTGCCCAAGTTCGATGCCATTTACACGGAGCAGATGGAACCGGCCATCGACCGCATTCTGGCCGAGAACCGTGAGCGGATCCAGGAACTGGCACACCAGGAGGCGCCAACCTGGGACAGCCTGGCCCAGCCGCTGCAGGCGCTCGAGGACCGCCTCAGCAATGCCTGGTCGATCATTTCGCACCTCAACGGGGTCATGAATGACGACGAGATCCGCGAGGTTCACAAGCGCTGCCTGCAGAAACTGACTGAATACAGCTCCGAGGTCAGCCAGAACGAAGCGCTGTGCAATGCCTACAAGCGGCTGGCCGAGAGCGACGAGTTCCAGACGTTGAATGAGGCCCAGCAGAAGGCGATCAACAATACCCTGCGCGATTTCCACCTGGGTGGTGTCGATCTGCCCCCCGAGAGCAAGGAACGATTCGCGACCCTGTCCCGGGAACTGGCGGACCTGGAAAGCCGTTTCGGGGATAACGTGCTGGATGCGACCCAGAACTGGTACCGGCATATCACCGACGACGAGGAACTCTCGGGCCTGCCGCAGTCGGCTCTGGACAGTGCGCGACAGGCGGCCGAGGAACGGGGTCTCGACGGCTATGTGATCACCCTGGATTTCCCCAGCTTCTACCCGGTACTCACCTACGGGGACAACCGCGAACTGCGCCGGGAGGTCTACGAGGCGTTTACCACCCGCGCGTCGGACCGTGGTCCCGATGCCGGGCGCTGGGACAACAGCCAGCTGATGCACGATATTCTCAGCCGCCGCCACGAACAGGCAAAGCTTCTCGGGTTCAACAATTACGCGGAGCTCAGCCTGGCCACCAAGATGGCGGATTCGGTCCAGGAGGTCATCGACTTCCTCGAACGACTCGCGGACAAGGCGAAGCCCGAGGCGGAACAGGAGCTGGCGGAAGTGCAGGCCTTTGCCAGGGAACAGGGTGGCCCCGATCCGCTCGAGGCCTGGGATCTGGGCTATTACAGTGAAAAGCTGCGCCAGCACCGATTCAACATCTCCCCCGAGGATGTCCGGCCCTGGTTCCCTGCGGAGAACGTGATTTCAGGGCTTTTCAAGGTGGTGGAAAAGCTCTTCGGTGTGCGCATTTCCTCGGACGAGAGCATTCCCACCTGGCATGAAGACGTGACCGCCTATCGCATTGAGCGTGGCGGTGAGTCCGTGGCCTTTTTCTACCTCGACCTGTACGCGCGCCAGGGCAAACGCGGCGGCGCCTGGATGGCCGACTGCCGGGTACGCTGGCGCCATTCCGATGGCAGCGTTCAGCTTCCGGTGGCTTTCCTCACCTGCAACTTCACGCCGCCCATTGGCGACCAGCCTTCGCTGCTGACCCATGATGAAGTGACCACGCTCTTCCACGAGTTCGGCCACGGGATCCACCACATGCTGACCCAGGTGGATGTGGCGGACGTTTCCGGGATCAATGGTGTGGCCTGGGATGCCGTGGAACTGCCGAGTCAGTTCCTGGAGAACTGGTGCTGGGACCCGGAATCACTGGCATTGATTGCACGTCACCACGAAACCGGCGAACCGCTGCCGGCGGACATGCTGGAACGCATGCTGGCGGCCCGCAACTTCCAGTCCGGAATGCAGATGGTCCGCCAGTTGGAGTTCTCATTGTTCGACTTCCGGCTGCATACCGAATACAGCCCGGAAAACCCCGTGGAGCCTCTGGACCTGCTCGCGCGTGTTCGGGACCAGGTGGCTGTGGTGCGGCCTCCCGAGTTCAACCGTTTCCCGCACAGCTTTGGGCACATTTTCTCCGGTCCCTACGCCGCGGGTTATTACAGTTACAAGTGGGCGGAGGTGCTGGCCGCGGATGCCTTCTCGCTGTTTGAGGAGCGTGGCATTTTCGACCCTGAGGCAGGGCGCGCATTCCGGGAGAATATCCTTGAGAAAGGGGGTTCCCGGGAGGCTGCTGAGCTGTATCGTGCATTCCGGGGGCGTGAGCCCAGCGAAGAGCCCCTGCTGCGCCAGTCCGGCATTCTGGACGAATCGCGCGCGGCCTGACCGGATCCATACCAGACCTTTGGTGAGCCCTATGAAGAAGCGTTTTATAGCTGGCGCGGTTTGTCCGCGCTGCAGCGCCATGGACCGGATCGTGATGTTCACGACGGATGAGGGAACCTTCCGGGAGTGTGTTGAGTGCGGCTACGAGGACCGTCAGCCGGATGCAGAGGACATGACGCCCACACCCGAGATGGAGACCCGCGTGACGCCGGGGGAAGAGCCAGACCGGCCGAGGAAGGACGACACGCCGCAGCCCGTGCGGATCCTGCCCGGAACATCCGGGGGCGACAGGGAGCACTGATTCAGCGCGTGCCCTCGGGAACCGGCAGGAACCGCTCGGCACGAATCGGCATCAATGGCAGCTGTATCGGGGTGTCCTGCCCGTTGAGGTAGGGGTTCGGCAGTGGAATAAAGACGCGTTCCATCAACTTGAGCTGCTTCATGGGCTTGCGGAAGTGGTCACTGAACCACTGTTCATAACTCCCGTCCTGCATGGCTCTGTGTAAACCTGTCTCAATCCGCTGCGCAAGGCGTTCGTCGTCGGGACCAACAAAGAAGAATGACGGCATCCGGTAAGTGAACAGTAGCCGCTCCTCAACCACAATGTCGTCGCTGTCGTATTGCGCCAGGTCAATCAGGACTTCGCCGGCGCCACGCAGAAAACAGTCAAAACGCTGCCTCTCAAGCATTGACAGGAGGTTTTCAAAGCGTGGCACCGTCACCACCTCGAAACCGCTGGCGCGTAGTATTCGGGTATCCGGCCAGTGCGCACCCTGCCCGATTCGCAGCCCCCGTTCCCGGAACTGGCTGGCCGTGTAGATGCCGTCAAAACGTGGCTGATCACCCTCACTGATCAGGCAGACACGGAACCCCAGCAGTCCCTGGTCAATGGGGATCCGGATTGGCTGGAGCGTGCTGTTGCGCTCCGGGGATGATGCGACATTGGCGACCCGCACCCCTTTATGCCTGCCATGCTCCAGGTACCGCAGCGCCCGTGCCTGGGAAATCGGGACGCTGGAAACAAGGTCCGCCTCACCATATTCGGGGGTTTTTTCCAGGGCTATCGCCAGCAGCGAGCGAATGGCGGGGCTCTCAAAATTGCGCTTCCAAAGAACCACAGGCTCGGCCGCCGTGCTCACCGTTATGCCGGAGACCATCAGAATCAGGCCCAGCACCACTCCGCCAGGACCCCGGTATCGTCGCGCGAATTCCCGGATCATCGCTTATGTTCCTTCTCAGGAGTGCATTCGGAACCGACCGGGGCCCAGGAGAACGATCACGATGCCATTGAGCAGAAACAGCATCGGCAACTCAATCGCCCAGCCACCATTGGCCTTGAGCGCAAGCAGCTCGTGCTGGTGAGCAAGCATCAGGGCAAACAGCATGTTCACACAGATCAGCGTGGCCGCCACGCGCGTATGCAGGCCCAGGATAAGCATCAGGGGCGCCAGGATTTCCCCCACCAGAACGCCCCAGGCCAGCATGACGGGAAGCCCGTGCGCGGCAAGCAGGTCCTCGATCGGGCCAATGCCGTTGATCAGCTTGCCGATGCCGTGGAGGAGGACCAGGAAACCCAGCCCCAGGCGTAAAAGAAGCCTTCCGGTGTCCGGTTGATTCAGCAAAGCGTGTATCCCCCTGGGTCGACTGGTTTCTGTTCTAGAGGCTGGAACGGAATGAGAAATGGAATTGTATTCCGTTGCGCGTCAGCAGATTGAGCCAATATTCGCGCATCCACTGCCAGGCTTCGTCACTGGCCTGTTCCACAAAAGGCGTCAGGTTCAGGTCGTAATAGTCCGGAGATCCCGCGATCTGGCGTACGGTGATCAGTATGGACTGATCCAGCTCGTTCGCAAAAGGCTCGCCGATCAGGTGGTGGACAAGGAGGTTGGCCTGGGTGGCTTCCGGTTCCATCAGGTTACTGTTGCGAAAGGACCGGTTGTTTTCATACATTTCCTCCATCAGGCGGTGACACTGATAGGCCTTGATTAACAGGCCCTCAAGCCCATCGAATCGGGCCAGAAGGACCGAGGGACTGGAGAAGTAGCCCGTTGCCGTTCGGATGAAGGGCGCGAACAGGTTGCCGACACCGGCGTTGTCCGCGCAGACCCGGACGCACTCGATAAGCCCGGGCGCCATCTCGATGTACTCACGGACAAAATGGTAGAGCGCATCCAGGGGGGCGTCGCCATCAATACGGATCAGGGCGTGCAACCCGTCCAGCGCGCCTGCAAGTTGCTCACGGTACTGGTCGGTATGTGCGTCCTGTTCACGGGCCTGGGCGATAATCTGACTGATGGTTTCCGGCGTCATTGACCGTACAGCAATGGATGAATGTGCCGCTGCTATCAGCAGCGCCGTTCTGGAAGTGTAGTCAAGTTTCGGCGTCATGCTGTCCCAGGGGTAGGACTGAAAGGCAAAGTCGACTAAAATTTGAGGCTTGATGCTTGTCAATCGCGGAAAAATCGATAAACTCTGCGTAACTTTGCGCGACAATCATTGTTCCCCCGCCGCACAGCCTCTTAATGGGGATGCCTGTGTCCGGACTCAGCGGGGACGAAACACAATTCTTGGTGGAGACGAGGTATGAGCGTGCAGGCCCTGCGTGCCGGTGCCCTGGCAACTGCTGCGACCGCCCCGGCAACAGCGTTTGCGGAGTGGGGAGTCAATCTACCCCAGGGTGTAACCGCCATGAGCAACACGATCTACGACCTGCATATGTGGGTTTTCTGGATCTGTGTTGTCATTGGCGTGGGTGTATTTCTGGCAATTCTCTGGTCGGTACTTGCCTACCGCCGTTCGAAAGGCGCTGAGCCCGCCCATTTCCACGAGAACACCACGGTCGAGATCATCTGGACCGTCATCCCGTTCCTTATCCTGGTGGCCATGGCTATTCCCGCAACGGCTACCCTGGTGGATATGTACGACTCCTCGGATGCCGAGCTTGAGATCAAGGTTACGGGTTATCAGTGGCGCTGGCAGTATGAGTATATGGATGAAGACATCAGCTTCTTCAGCTCACCCACGACCCCTTCTGCCGAGCAGAATAACCTGTCCAAGAAGTCGGATACCTACAATCTGGAAGTGAATAATCCCCTGGTGCTTCCGGTGGACACCAAGATCCGCTTCCTGATTACCTCCAACGACGTTATCCACAGCTGGTGGGTTCCGGAGTTTGGCTGGAAGCAGGACGCCATTCCGGGTTTCATCAACAAGAACTGGACCCGCATTGACGAGCCAGGCACCTATCGCGGTCTTTGTGCTGAACTATGCGGGCAGGGACACGCCTTTATGCCGATTGAAGTCAAGGCGGTTCCCAAGGACGAATACAGAGAGTGGGTCGCCGAACAGACCGGCGAAGACGGATAAACCATCCAGGTTTTCAGTAACGGGAGTTCAAAATGAGTGCGGTTGCAGACGCTCACGCCGTGGATCACGATCACCACGGCCCGGCCAAAGGCATAGCGCGGTGGCTCTTTACCACCAACCATAAAGACATTGGCACCATGTACCTGGTGTTCAGTTTCACCATGTTCCTGGTGGGCGGCGCCATGGCAATGCTGATCCGGGCGGAGCTTTTCGAGCCCGGCATGCAGCTGATCCAGCCCGCCTTCTACAACCAGATGACAACGATGCATGGTCTCATCATGGTATTCGGCGCCGTGATGCCCGCGTTTGTGGGGCTCGCCAACTGGATGATCCCGCTGATGGTTGGCGCCCCGGACATGGCGCTGCCGCGGCTGAACAACTGGAGTTTCTGGTTGCTGGTGACCGGCTCGCTGATCCTGGTTTCCACGCTCTTCATGGACGGCGGCGCTCCGAACTTCGGCTGGACCTTCTATGCGCCCCTGTCCACGACCTACGGGCCGGACAGCACCACCTTCTTCATCTTTGCCATCCACATCCTTGGCATCTCCTCGATCATGGGCGCGATCAACGTGATTGCCACCATCATCAACATGCGCGCTCCCGGCATGACCTTCATGAAGATGCCGATGTTCGTCTGGACCTGGCTGATCACGGCCTTCCTGCTGATTGCCGTTCTTCCGGTTCTTGCCGGTGTGGTGACCATGATGCTGATGGACATCCATTTCGGCACGGCCTTCTTCGACGCCGCCGGCGGGGGTGATCCGGTACTGTTCCAGCACGTGTTCTGGTTCTTCGGGCACCCCGAGGTCTACATCATGATCCTGCCGGCCTTCGGTGTTATTTCCCAGATCATTCCAGCATTTTCCCGTAAGCCGCTCTTCGGCTATACATCCATGGTTTATGCGGTCGCGGCCATTGCCATCCTGTCATTCCTGGTATGGGCGCACCACATGTTTACCGTGGGCATTCCGATCGCCGGCGAGCTGTTCTTCATGTACGCGACCATGATCATCGCGGTTCCGACCGGCGTGAAGATCTTCAACTGGATCTCGACCATGTTCCGTGGCTCGCTGACCTTCGAGACTCCGATGCTCTTTGCTATTGGTTTCGTGGTGCTGTTCACCGTTGGCGGGCTTTCCGGCGTCATGCTGGCGATCGCGCCGGCGGACTTCCAGTACCATGATACCTACTTCGTGGTTGCACACTTCCATTACGTCCTGATTCCCGGCGCCATCTATGGCATCTTCGCCGCCGTTTACTACTGGTTGCCCAAGTGGTCCGGACGTATGTACAGCGAAGCCCTGGGTAAGACGCACTTCTGGCTGTCGTTCATCGGCCTGAATGTTGCCTTCTTCCCGATGCACTTCGTGGGCCTGGCCGGGATGCCACGGCGTTATGTGGACTACCCCGTTCAGTTCGCCAACTTCAACATGATCTCCAGTATTGGTGCCTTCCTGTTCGGCATCAGTCAGCTGCTGCTCGTCTACATCGTCTATCGGGCGATCCGCAGTGGTAACAAGGCGCCGGCGCGTCCCTGGGATGGTGCTGAAGGGCTTGAGTGGACGGTGCCATCACCGGCTCCCTATCACACCTTTGAGCAGCCACCGAAGGTTGACTGAAGGGCAGGTATAACAACACAACCGGGCCTATGACGACCGCATTCCGCGGGCGCTGAAGGCTCGGAAACGGTAACGGATCAAGGGTAACAGCGGAGGCTGCATGTCAGGCAACCAATCCTATTATGTACCGGAATCGAGCATCTGGCCCATTGTGGGCAGTATCGGTATGCTGCTCCTGTTTTTCGGGTTCGGGACACTGCTGGTCAACCAGTCGAACGGGGACCCGACCACGACTGCCTGGGTGCTCTTCACGGTTGGTGCACTGACCCTGATCTATATGATCGTGGGCTGGCTCCGTGACGTCATCAATGAGAGCCGCTCCGGCCTCTATGACGCCCAGATGGATCGCTCCTTCCGCCAGGGCATGGCCTGGTTCATTTTCTCCGAAGTTGCGTTTTTTGCCGCCCTTTTCGGCGCCCTTTTCTATATTCGCGTGTTTGCCGTGCCCTGGCTCGGCGGCGAGGGTGCGAAGGGGGCCGCCAACATGCTCTGGGAAGGGTTTGAGGCGCAATGGCCTCTGATCAACAACCCGGACAACAGCGCCTTCAAGGGGCCCGATTCCGTAATTGGTGCCTGGGGTCTGCCGCTTCTCAATACCGTGCTCCTGGTCACCTCGTCGATCACGCTGACGCTGTCGCACAAGGCCCTCATGCACGACAAGCGCAAGCCCGCCATTAACTGGCTGGCTCTGACGGTCCTGCTGGGCGTGGTATTCCTCTTCTTCCAGGTTGAAGAGTATATTGAAGCTTACGCGCACCTGAACCTGACGCTGGATTCAGGTATCTATGGCAGCCTGTTCTTCCTGATGACCGGTTTCCATGGCCTCCACGTGCTTCTGGGCGGGATTATCCTGAGCGTGATCCTGGTCCGCCTGATCAAGGGCCATTTCAGCAGTCACGACCATTTCGGTTATGAGGCCGGTGCCTGGTACTGGCACTTCGTTGATGTTGTCTGGATCATCCTCTTTATCTTCGTGTACGTGGTCTAAAGCCTGTGTGCCTGAGGCGCCGCCGTCTAGAACGGCGGCGCGTTCAGGCTCAGGTTCCCCGTCATCGCCGCCACCCCAATAAGAATAAGCAGCAGTGCCGAGAGGGAGACCCGGACGATCAGTCCGTTAACGGTCCGATGGCTGCCGCTGTCGTCCTTCATCAGGAAAAAGAAGCTGCTGAAGAGGCTGGCGATAATGCCGGCCAGAATGAGCACAATCAAAACCTTGAGCATAACCGGATCTCTTGACGCTGTATGAACCCGATCACTATAACAGAGCATGGCTGAATCGCGGAGCAACTGGCAGTGGAGCCCTGAACCCAAGATCTGGGTGTTCGCCGCCCTGCTTGTCCCTGTTCTTCTCGGGCTGGGTGTCTGGCAGGTTGATCGGGCCTGGGAGAAGCAGGCCCAGGCGGAACGCTGGCAGCAGGGCAGTGGGGCTTCTGGGTGGCCGCCTGAGACAGGTGCCGTGGGTCAGCCGGTAATACTTGAGGGCAGGTACGACTCCGAGGTTGTCTGGATGCTGGACAACCGCACCCGTGAAGGACGCCGGGGCTACGAGGTGTTGCACCTGTTCCACACGGATTCCGGTCCCGTTGTGGTGAATCGGGGTTGGGTGGCCGGCCCGGGCAGCCGCGATCGGCTCCCGGAGGTCGCGGTGCCGAAGGGCAATCCGGTGACCGTGCGCGCGAGGGTCTCGGACTGGCCAGAGCCTATGGTGCTCGGGGATGTCGATCCGGTTAATGCGGAGGGCTGGCCCCGAAGGGTGGCAAAACTGACAGCGGAGCGGGCCGCCGGTCCTGAAAGGACGGTCCACCCGTCCATGGTCCGGGTGGCGAACGAGGCCCAACCCGGGGCCCTGAAAGCCGGTTGGGATTCCGAGCGCATGGGGGCTGCCACCCACTATGGCTACGCGGCCCAGTGGTTTGCATTGGCCCTCCTGCTCCTGACGCTGACTGTGGCGACGAGTTTCCGCAAACACGAGGATGAGTAATTGGCTCCACGCGATTTTACGCCAGAAGAAACCCGTCGTTCCCGCATCAAGGCAGGGCTGCTGTTCGCCATCGCCATAGCGCCGCTTATTGCGGCCACCGGCATGTACTTCAGCGGTTGGGGAATACCCTCTTCAACCACCAACAACGGCGAGTTCGTTGACACGCGTGAAGGCATTTCGAGCATGAACCTGAGCGCATCCGATGAACCCTTCGCCCAGCGGTTCCTGCCTGAAAATGAGGACGCCAAGTGGTGGATTATTGTGACGGCGGATCAGTGTGAACAAGCGTGCCAGCAGTGGCTCGATGTCTCGAGGAGTGTCCACCGCCGGCTTCACCGCGATGCGGATCGGGTGCGCAGAGCCTTTGTCGCGGGGGACGGTACGGTACCGGATTCGGGAGAACATCCGCGACTCCTGACCCTGGCCGCGCCGGATGGGGGTAATCCCTTCTCCGGGAAGGCCCGCGACGGCGAGACAAACGCCACCGTCTTTGTGGTCGACCCCATGGGCAATCTCGTCCTGCGCTACGACAGCCGCCACAACGGTACAGACCTTCTGGATGATGTGGAGCATCTTCTGGATTCCTCACCACTGGGTTGATGTGGAGTACTAACCGATCATGAACTTGAGTCCCGGCCCTGGTTTTTTTGAGAGTCGCCATCGGCGCCTACAGGTTGCGACACTCGCTGGGTGTCTGCTGGCTCTTGTGGTCATCATGCTGGGTGCCTGGACCCGGCTTGTGGACGCCGGTCTGGGGTGTCCTGACTGGCCGGGCTGCTATGGATTCCTGTCGGTCCCCACGGGCGAGGAGCAGATTCAGCTCGCGGAGGCCCGTTATCCCGATTCGCCGGTCGACGCGTCCAAGGGCTGGCCGGAAATGATCCACCGCTATGCGGCCGGTACCCTTGGTCTGGTGATTTTCGGTATCGCCATCGCCGCCTGGATGAGCCGGGATGAGGAAACACCGGTCAGGCTACCGGCGTTCACCGCGGGTTTTGTGGTCCTTCAGGCCGCTTTCGGCGCCTGGACCGTGACGCTTTCCCTCTGGCCCCAGGTAGTGGCGGCGCATCTCCTTGGCGGCTTTACCACACTGAGCCTGCTTTTCCTGTTGCTGCTGCGCCTTGGTCGCCAGTATGCGCCGGGGCGGAGTCTGTCTGCTGAGAATCGTGCAGCGCTACTGCGCCTGCGCCCCTGGCTTTACGGGGGCCTCGTTGTGGTGGTCCTCCAGGTTGCGCTTGGCGCCTGGACAGCGGCGAACTATGCAGCGGTTGCCTGTCCCGACCTGCCCACCTGCCAGGGCCAGTGGTGGCCTGAGACGAACTTCCCGGAAGGCTTCAATGTGTTCCAGTCAGTGGGTCCCAATTACCTCGGGGGCACGCTGGGCAATGACGCCCGGGTGGCGATCCATCTGAGCCATCGTGTTGGTGCCATCATGGTCACGGTGGTGCTTGGTGCGTTATTCTTGTCGTTTATCAAATTGACCCGCGGTCACCGTCTTTCGCGTGCCGCCTGGCTTGGCCTGGGGATCCTCCTGGTTCAGGTTGCGCTGGGGATCCTGAATGTGCTTCTGCACATACCGGTCGCCATCGCCGTGGCGCATAACGCGTTTGGCGCGTTGTTGCTGCTGGCGGTCATCAATCTGATCTATCGCGTTCACCAGGTGTCGCCACCGGAACAGCCGACGAGCGTGAAACCATAAACCGCCCTATTGGCCTGATTATGAGCAATGAAACGTCGACGGCCTCCATGGCCCAGCGCCCGATTACCTGGCGTGATTATTTTGAACTGACCAAGCCCAAGGTCGTTGCCCTGATGCTGCTGACCGTGGTCATCGGCATGCTGGTGGCGGAGCCGGGCCTGCCCGGCCTTGGCGTGGTCTTTTTCGGCAATCTTGGGATCGCGCTCCTGTCCGGGTCAGCCGCAGTCATCAATCACGTTGTCGACCACGAGGTTGATCAGCGCATGGCACGGACCCGCCGCCGCCCGGTTGCGACAGGGCGGGTAAGCACCCCCGATGCCCTCGGGTTCAGCGTCAGCCTCGGGCTTGCCGGTATGATCGTACTCATCTGGCAGGTCAACATGCTGACGGCCTGGCTCACCCTGGCCTCGCTGGTGGGATATGCCGTTATCTATACGCTTTTCCTGAAACGGGCCACTCCCCAGAACATCGTGATTGGCGGGCTCGCCGGGGCCATGCCGCCACTGCTGGGATGGACGGCGGTAACCGGAACCGTGGATCCCAATGCGTTGCTGCTCGTGCTCATCATTTTCGCCTGGACACCACCGCATTTCTGGGCGCTTGCCATTCACCGGAAGGAAGAGTACGCGCAGACCGATATTCCCATGCTCCCGGTCACCCATGGTAACCGGTTTACCGAGCTGCATATCCTGCTCTATACCCTGATGATGATCGCCGCCAGCCTGATGCCGGTGGCGACCGGCATGTCCGGGATGATCTACCTGGTCGGTGCCACTCTGCTTGGCCTGCGTTTTCTCCAGTACTCGGTACGCCTCTGGCGCGGGGATGACCGTCGTGTTGCGCTTGCCACCTTCAAGTATTCGATTACCTACCTGATGCTGCTGTTCGTATTCCTTCTGGTGGATCATTTCGTCCGTTTCTAGGAGCCACTCATGTCGCAAAGCCGCAATATTGTCATTACCGTAGCGCTTCTGGTCCTTATCGCACTGAGCGTTATGTCATTCGCGATGTACCAGCAGTGGCGCGCAAGCCATGGCGAACTTGGCAATAACGGCGCCGCGGCGCCCGAGGTCGATGCGGACAATGTCTATCTCTATGACAGCCCCCGGGATATCCGCCCCTTTTCACTGATCAACGAGCAGGGTGAAGAGGTGGATAACCGTTTCCTGCAGGGGCAGTGGACCATTGCCTTTGTAGGCTTCACGAGCTGCCCGGACATCTGCCCAACGACGATGGCGACGCTCTCAAGGACTGCTGAACGCCTGCCGGACCGCGTTACCGAGCCCCGATTCCTGATGATCAGTGCGGACCCGGAAACGGATACGCCGGATGTCCTCAACCGCTACGTCACTTTCTTTGGCGATGATTTCCGGGGCCTGACTGGCGATCGCGAGACCCTGAAAGCCCTGGCCAAGGACCTGAATGCGACCTTTTCCCGCACGCCGGGTTCCGACAATGCGGGTCAGGTCCAGCACAGTTCCCATATCGCATTGATCTCCCCGGGAGGGGACTTCGTCGGGATGATCCGTCCGCCACTTGACGTCGATACCATCATCCGAACCTACGAAAAACTCCAGCAGTGGCGGCCATCCGCGTCGTCCTGATTCCGTACGCAGCAATTCCGCCAAATCCCTCATTGTGACCCGTGACCGCCAGTCATATAATGACTGACGGTCATATTGTGAGGGAGTCATGCGCTATCAGGATGAGCTGTTTCGTCAGCGGGAAGAGTTGCTGCTGGACACCGCACTTGCCCTTTTCCGGGAATGCGGCTGGGAGAAGGTGACGGTTTCCCAGCTTGCCGCCCGGGCCGGTGTCGCCAAGGGCACCGTGTACAAGCATTTTGCCAGCAAGGAGGCCATCTACGCCTCTCTCGCCCTGCGCTTCTCCCGCAGCTGCCTTGAGCAGTACGAATCCATGCCTCATCGGCCATCGCCGCTGGAAAGTATCCGCGAGGTCATCCGCGCCGCCTTTGCGCGGATGCTGAGCCACCCCCTTGAGGTCCAGCTGTGCCTGCACTGTGATCGACCGGAATTCCAGAGCCGGCTTGACGAATCCCAGCGCGGCGCATTCCAGGCCCTGGATGAACAGTACAATGCGCTCTTCCATCGCCTTGTGGAGGCGGCCGTCGCCGCAGGCGAGATCCCCCCAAAGTCGCCTGAGTCCCTTTATTGGGGCGTGGACGCGGTATTCCAGGGCGTTATGGCGCGTATCGCTGCCGGCGGGCTGGGATTGGAGCGTCATGCAACACCCAGCCTCGAGATCTATTCCGAGCATGTGGTCGAGTTCATCACCGCCGGACTTCTGGGCCGATTCCCGGATCCCGGCCCGGAGGCGTCACCATGATCAATCGCTTACCCCGGGGCCCCGTTGCCCTGGCCGTCATACTCACTCTGGGGCTCGTCATCTGGCTGGCGAGCGGCGACATCCGCCAGAGTCGCGAGTCCATGGAGGATCCATTCGAGGCCGGCACCGATCAGCCCGCCCGTGTCGAGGTCGGGATTCGAGAGGCCACTCCGTATCAACCGGAAGTCGTGCTTCAGGGACAGCTTGAACCCTGGCGGGCCGTGACCCTGACATCAAAGGTTGCCGGGACGGTTGAGGCGATCCCGGTCGCGCTCGGTGATTCGGTGTCCGAGGGTGATGCCGTGATCCAGCTCTCCGAAGAGAGCCGGCGCGAACAGCTCGAACAGGCCCGGGCGGAACTCGAACGCGCCGAAGCCGATCTCAGTGGTGCCTCCCGTCTGCGCGGTGAGAACCTGGCCTCCCAGTCCGAATTCCTGGCCCGAAAGGCGGATGTTGCCGCTGCCAGGGCACGAGTCAGGACGGCGCGCCTTGGGATGGAGGACTCAAGCCCGCCGGCCCCGTTCGATGGAGTGCTCAACGAGCGCCCGGTTGAGCTGGGAGATGACGTGCAGCCTGGCGATCCGTTGGCGGAACTGGTCCGGACAGACCGGTTAAAGGCGACGGGGCGGGTTCCCCAGCAACAGGCCGGTCGGCTTGAGAGGGGCCAGCCTGTGCGCGTTGTGCTTCTGGATGGGCGCCAGCTTACGGGGACGCTGACCTTTATCGCCAGCGCGGCCCATCCGCAGACCCGCAGCTTCCGCATTGAGGCGGAACTGGATAACCCGGGCCAGCTGCGCGTGGCGGGCTCTACAGCAACGCTGCGAATCGGGCTGGATGAGGTGCTGGCGACGCGTCTCTCGCCAGCTCATCTGAACCTGGATGAACAGGGCAAGCTTGGTGTGAAGCATGTTAACGGGGAAAATCAGGTCCGTTTCTCAAGGGTCCGGTTGCTCAGCACGGATAATGACGGCGCCTGGGTTGCGGGTCTGCCTCTTCGGATCCAGCTGATAACGCGGGGCGCTGGTTTCGTCAGGCCCGGGGAGACCGTGGTGCCGGTTCGGGCCAATGATGGCAGCGAGGGCTAGATCGCCATGCGCCAGCTCATCTACGCCGCGCTGAACCGGTCCAGGACCACTATACTGACCCTGCTGTTCCTGGTCGTTGGCGGGATCGTGGCCTTCCAGAACATCCCCAAGGAGGCCAATCCGGATATTGCCATCCCCATGATCTACGTCTCCATGACCCTGGAGGGGGTCAACCCGGAGGATGCGGAACGGTTGCTGATCCGCCCCATGGAGCAGGAACTGCGCTCCCTGGAGGGAGTCACGGAGATGAGTGCCACCGCTTCCGAGGGCCATGCTTCCATACTGCTGGAATTCGACGCCGGCTTTAATTCCGATAAGGCGCTGCAGGACGTCCGGGAAAAGGTCGACATTGCCCGCAACGACCTGCCCTCGGAGGCCGATGAACCCCGGGTCAACGAAGTCAATGTGGCGCTTTTCCCGGTATTGTCCATCGGCCTCTCCGGTCCCCTGTCGGAGGAAGAGCTGATCACCATGGCGCGCCGGCTCCAGGATGAGATTGAAGGCATCCCCGAGGTGCTCGAAGTGGAGATCGCCGGCGACCGGGAAGACATGGTGGAGGTGGTCGTCGACCCCCAGGTCCTGGACAGTTACGGCATTGATTACGATGAACTGGGAACCCGGGTCGCACGCAATAACCAGCTCGTGGCGGCTGGCAGCCTGGATACCGGCTCCGGGCGCATGACCATCAAGGTGCCCGGCGTCATCGAGACCCTTGAGGACGTCATGAGCATGCCGCTGAAGGTGGCCGATGGTTCCGTCGTTACCTTCGCGGATGTCGCGACGCTCCAGCGCACCTATAAGGATCCCAAGGGATTTGCACGGATCAATGGCGAGCCCGCTGTGGTCCTCGAGATCTCCAAGCGTGCCGGCGCCAACATCATCGAGACCGTCGGCAAAGTCCAGCACCTGATGTCCCGCGCGGAATCGCGCCTTCCCGAGGCGGTCACCGTCCGCACCATCATGGATCAGTCCGAGGACGTGACCGATATTCTCGGGGACCTGCTCAACAATGTGCTCACCGCCATCGTGCTGGTGCTGATCATTATCCTCGCCGCCATGGGGCCGCGCTCCGCCCTGCTGGTGGGGCTCACCATTCCGGGGGCATTTCTTTCCGGGATACTGTTGATATGGACTCTGGGTTACACGCTGAACATCGTCGTACTGTTCAGCCTGATCCTGGTGGCCGGCATGCTGGTGGATGGAGCCATCGTGGTATCCGAGCTGGCCGACCGTAACCTGCTGGAAGGGCAGTCGCCGGGAACGGCCTGGGCCGAGGCGGCGATCCGCATGGCCTGGCCGGTTATCGCTTCGACCGCCACCACCCTGGCGGTTTTCATCCCACTGCTGTTCTGGCCCGGTGTGGTCGGTGAGTTCATGAAGTTCCTGCCCATCACCGTGATCCTGTGCCTGCTGATGTCACTCGCCATGGCGCTGATCTTTCTTCCTGTTCTCGGTGGCGTGAGTGGTGGTCGATCCGGCGCGGGGGAGCCCGTTCCTTCCGCTTTCGGTAACGCCTACCGGCGGGTGCTGGATCGCGCGCTGACGTTCCCGGGAAGCACGTTGTTGATCATGCTTGCCGTTATTGCCGTGATCTACGGGGCTTACGCACGTTTCAATCACGGCGTGGAATTCTTCCCGAGTGTTGAACCGGATTCGGCCCAGGTCCAGGTGCGGGCCCGGGGCGACCTGTCCGTATGGGAGCAGGACGGGATCGTGCGGGAAGTTGAACGCCGCCTGCAGGGTCTCAGGGAAGTGGAAGCGCTCTATGCGCGCTCCATGACGGACCCCGGTAACCAGATGGCGCCGGATGTGATCGGAACCATCCAGTTCCAGTTCCGGGACTGGGATGAGCGCCGCCCGGCCAATACCATTATTGCGGACCTGCGTGAGCGCACCGCCGACATTCCCGGCATTGTCCTCGAGTTCCGGCAGCAGGAGCAGGGGCCTGGACAGGGCAAACCCATCGAACTCAAGGTCAGGGGG
The DNA here is from genome assembly GCF_004364635.1 of Halospina denitrificans. GTDB lineage: Bacteria > Pseudomonadota > Gammaproteobacteria > Pseudomonadales > Oleiphilaceae > Halospina > Halospina denitrificans. Next base: position 230,563 of record NZ_SOAX01000001.1, read on the forward strand.
GCCACTTCGGGGGGGCTGGATACCGCCGTCGACCGCATCCGCGCGACCATGGGCGAGCTGGGTGGTTTCATGGATGTCGAGGACAATCGCAGCCTTCCCGGCATCGAATGGGAAATTGATGTGAACCGGGACGCGGCCGCTCGATTCGGCGCCGATGTGGTCAGTGTGGGCAACGCGGTTCGCCTGGTCACCAACGGACTGGTTCTGGCGACCTATCGGCCCGAAGATGTGCGCGATGAAGTGGATATTCTGGTGCGGATGCCCGAATTCTGGCGCAACCTTGACCAGTTTGAGCGCCTCACCCTGAATACCGAGCGTGGCCAGGTGCCGATCACCAATTTCACAACGCTGAGGCCCGCGCCCAAGACGGGCACGCTGCACCGGGTCGACAGCCAGCGCACTGTCACCATCAAGGCCGATGTTGCCCAGGGTGAACAGGTCAATGAACGGCTGGAGGCGCTCCGCGAGGCGATACCCACCCTGCCGGAGGGCGTTCGGGTGGATTATGCGGGCGAGAACGAGGATCAGCAGGAAGCCTCGCAGTTTCTCTCCTCGGCGTTCATGGTGGCCATCTTCCTGATGTTCACCATCCTGGTTACCCAGTTCAACAGCCTCTACCAGGCCGTTCTGGTCCTTTCCGCCATTGTGCTGTCCACCGCCGGGGTACTTATGGGCCTGCTGCTGAATGCCCAGCCCTTTGGTATTGTCATGGTGGGCATGGGGATCATTGCCCTGGCCGGTATCGTGGTCAACAACAACATTGTCCTTATCGATACCTATAATGTGATGAGAAAGGATGGTCTACCCGCCAGGGAGGCCGCCCTGGAAACCGGGTGCCTGCGCCTGCGCCCCGTGCTGCTGACGGCCATCACCACGATCCTGGGGCTGATGCCCATGGTCCTGGGCGTGAACGTGGACCTGCTGACACCCTCACTGGGCATCAATGCGCCATCCACCCAGTGGTGGACCCAGCTGTCCAGCGCCATCGCCGGCGGTCTTGGCTTTGCGACCGTGCTCACCCTGCTGGTGACACCCGTTCTGCTTGTGCTCGGTGATGCCATCGGTCAACGTCTTGGAGGTCGAAGTGATGCCTGAAACCCGCATGGTCAAAAGCAACGGCCTGGAGTTCTGTGTCGAGGAGCGCGGCGACCCTTCCGGTGAGCCCCTGCTTCTGATCATGGGGTTGGGCGCTCAGCTCACCTTCTGGCCGGAGCCCCTGCTCGAACGCTACGCGGCGGAAGGCTACCGGGTAATCCGTTACGACAATCGGGATATCGGACTATCCTCGGAAGTCGATGCGCCGCTCCGGGGCCATCCGCTCAAGGCCATGGCACAGTTCCGGCTCGGGATGCGGATCGACGCGCCCTACACTCTCTATGACCATGCCCAGGATGCGCTGGGGATCATGGATGCCCTCAACATCCGCTCTGCCCATATCAAGGGTGTCTCCATGGGAGGGATGATCGGGCAGATTCTGGCAGCGAATCACCCCGAGCGCGTGCGCAGCCTTACGCTGGTGATGTCCTCGAACAACAGCCCGCGTCTTCGCATGCCGAGGGCCGATGTGATCTGGTGGCTCCAGGGGGGTAATATCAAGGGTCACGATGAGGAGGCCGTCGTCGCCCGGGGGCTGGAACTCTGGAAGCGCATCCAGAGCCCCGCCTACCCCCGGGACCAGGAGGCCACCATGGAACGGATCCGCAACAATTACCAGCGCAGCTATCGCCCCCTGGGCATCATGCGCCAGATGCGCGGCGTGCTTGCAACGGGGGATCTGTCACCGGTCACGAGCCGCATCCGCGTTCCCACCATCATTGTTCATGGCACCGCGGACCCGTTGATACGCCCGGACTCGGCGCGCCGTCTGCATCGGATGATTCCCGGCGCACGCCTGCACTGGGTTGAGGGCATGGGCCACGACCTGCCGGAGGACCTGGTGGATCTGCTGGCGGACCATACGCTGGGGCTGGCGGGCTCCGTCGAAGGGTAGAGCCAACGCCAGCCGTTTCCGGATCAGGCCCTGCGGGGCTTGAAGGCGTTCAGGCCCATGGCGCCGAAGGTGCTGGCCACCGTAATCCAGGGGCTCAGGCCGGGCTTGGGTTTCCTGCCGTTGGCGTGACGCGCCAGATGGGATTCGTAATAGGTGATGTCGAGCATCAGCGCCTTATCCAGGTTGCGCAGTCCCGTGGTCGGGCGCTTGATGGCGAGTTTCGCGCCGGCATCCTTCAGAAGGCTCTGCGGCAGCGCCGGATCCACCGCCAGGGGGCGGGCCAGGCCGACGAGATCCGTGGCTCCGGACTCCAGCGCCTGCTGCATGGCACTGCCGGAGCGGAAACCCCCGGTAACCATCAGCGGCACATCGGTATGCCGGCGTACCGCGTCCGCGTAGTCCAGGAAGTAGGCTTCCCGCTCGTTCGAAGCCTTGGCCTTGAAGCCGGTCATGGCCGGTGCCTCATAGGTTCCGCCTGAGATTTCGATCAAGTCGATTCCGGCCTCGGACAGGGCGCGGACCACGTCCATGGATTCCTCTTCACTGAATCCATCCTTCATGAAGTCCGCCGAATTGAGCTTGATGCCGACGGGAAAATCCGGTCCCACGGTGTCTCGGATGGCCTGATAGACCTCCAGAACGAAGCGACGGCGATTCTCCGGTGAGCCGCCCCATTCATCCGTGCGCTTGTTATGGCGTGGCGACAGGAACTGGCTGACCAGGTAGCCATGGGCACCATGGATCTGCACGCCCGAGAATCCGGTTTCCTTCGCCTTGCCCGCGGCAAAGGCAAAACGGCTGATGATGTCGCGGATCTCAGTGTCGGCCAGCTCACGCGGTGTTGCGAAAAGCTTTTCCAGGCCACGTCCCAGGGGAATTGCCGAGGGTGCCACGGGCTCGCGGCTCAGGAACCGGGGAATCTGCTTGCCGGGATGATTGATCTGCATCCACAGCCGGGTGGCGTTGACCTGGCCCTCGCTGGCCCATTGCCGGAAGGCATCGAAGTCACTCTGTTCATCAAGGACCACATTTTTGGGCTCACCCAGGGCATTGCGGTCGATCATCACGTTGCCGGTCATGGCCAGGCCGATGCCGCCTTCCGCCCAGGTCCGGTAAAGCCGGAACAGGCGCTGGTCCGGGTTGTGCTCGCCATTTCCAAGCTGTTCGCTCATGGCGGATTTGGCCAGGCGGTTCTTGATCGGCGCACCGCGCTTGAGGCGCAGTTCCGTGTTGAGTTCGGGGGTGCTGGTCATAGGTGCTCCTCGGTGATCGGGGAAGGAATCGGTATCAGATGTTGGGAGGGGCCGGCGCCATCAGGCAGTCCAGGAGCCAGTCCAGGTCCTGGCGGAGAATATCGGCCTGGCCCTCAAGCTTCATGCGCAGTATGCCGCCCTCCCAGTGGTTCCAGTAGATATCGGCGAGTGCCCCGGCAGGGATGTCGTCGCGGAATTCGCCGTTGCGCTGGCCTTTTTCGACAAGCGGTATAAAGCGCTGGCGCCAGGCCCGGTAACCCTGCTGCAGTGCATGCTGGCAACGCTCGCTGGATGCGCCAATCTCCGCCGCAAGGTTGCCCAGCAGACAGCCACGGATGCAGCCACGACGCTCAAACTCGGACACCATCATGCGGTACAGGTGACGAATGGTTTCGCGCGCAGATGACTCCGTACCCTCCACATGCTGATCCATCAGCGCCAGCAGGGTTTCGGTGTAATCGGTGATGATTTCCGCCGTAAAGGCTTCCTTGCTGCTGAAGTAGTGGTAGAAGGAACCCTTTGGCACCTGGACCCGCTCAAGGATCTCCTTGAGGCCCGTGCCGTGATAGCCCTGCTCGGAGAGCAGTTTCATGCCCGCGTCCAGAAGCTCCTGGCGCAGGTTGGGATTACGTTGCGTATTTGCCATGCCAACTAGACCGGTCGTCTATTGAGTGATTTTTACCCTACCGGCGTATGGTGATGAAGTCAAATTATGGATAATGCCTGCTCATCCGAGTGGTAGGAGTTGCAGGAGCCATGAAAACCTCAGCGGGCTACATGAAGCAGCGCCTCGAAGCCCTGCACCGAAACCGGCTTTTCGAGGCAGCGGTCATCACCATTATCCTGGTATCCGCCCTGTTGATCGGTGCGCGCACCTATGAGGAGGTCAGCCGCTTCGACCGCATCATGGGGGTTCTGGACTGGGCGGTGACGATCTTCTTCCTGATCGAGATCCTGATCCGGATGGCGGCGGAACCCCGGCTCCGGGATTTTTTCCGGGACAGCTGGAACGTCTTCGACTTCTGCATTGTCGTGGCCAGCCTTATTCCCATTGATGATTCCGAGATGGTGCTGCTGGCGCGGCTGCTGCGCATCTTCCGGGTACTGCGCCTGGTGTCGCTGATCCCCGAGCTGCGTATTCTCATGGCGTCGCTGTTCAAGGCGATTCCGCGCATGGGGTACGTGGTGCTGCTGATGTTCATCATCTTCTACATCTACGGGGCCATTGGCAGCTTCCTGTTCGCCCATATCAATGAGTTCCTGTGGGGCAATATCGCGCGCTCGATGCTCACCCTGTTCCGCATCGCCACCTTCGAGGACTGGACGGATGTGATGTATGAGACCCAGGAGCTCTACCCCTGGAGCTGGATCTACTATCTCACCTTTATATTCCTCACAGCCTTTGTCTTCCTCAACATGATGATCGGTATCGTGCTCCAGGTGATGGAAAAGGAAGCCCGGCTCGTGGATGAGGAAAAGGGCGAAGGCGAGGCCGTGGAAGTGCACCACATCCACGAGAACATGCAGGCGTTGCAGGCGCAGCTTGACCGGATTGAAGCAAGGCTGGAATCGTCCGGGAATAAGCCGGATCCGTGATTCCGTGCCATACTGTGAGCGCAACGAGCAATGGACAATCAGGAGAGCAGGGCCTATGAACGAATGGCTTCGGAGAACGCTCCAGAGCAGCCGGATTCCCGCGAACCTTGATCGCGTTACGGAGATTGACGACGAGCTTGAAACTGAACCGGCCAGGGTTGGTGCCGAACCTCGCGCGGTGGAGGCCGTATGGGAGCGGGTACAGGCGCTGTATCGTACCGGTACCCACCCCGGCATCCAGATTACGCTCAGGCATCGTGGCGAAGTGCTTCTGCAGCGCGCCCTGGGCCATTCCCAGGGCAATGGCCCCCATGACAGGCCGGATGGCCCCAAAGTCCCCATGACCACGGAGACGCCGGTCTGCTACTTTTCCGCTTCCAAGGCGGTCACGGCCTTGTTGATCCATATCCTGGCCGAGGATGGGCTGATCAACCTGCTGGAACCGGTCAGCTATTACTGCCCGGAGTTCGCTCGCAACGGCAAGAAACACATCACCATCCACCAGATCCTGTCCCATCGCGGAGGTATTCCCGGACTACCCTCGGATACCCCCATCGAAGCGCTCTGGGACGAGCAGCGCATCTGGAATCTTCTCTGCGACGCCCGCCCCATACAGGCCGATGACAGCAAGGTGGCCTACCATGCGATCACCGGCGGTTATGTACTGGGTGAGCTGGTCCGGCGGGTTACCGGGGAGAGCATTGATACTCTGCTCGATCGCCGCCTGCGCCAACCCATGGAGATGCGCTACTTCACCTATGGCATCAACCATGACCAGCTCCTGGATCTGGCCTGGAATTACGCCACCGGCCCGAAACTGGTTTTCCCGATGTCATGGATTGTGCGCCGCGCCCTGGGCGGTGATATTGATACGGTGGCCGAGGTGAGCAATGACCCACGCTTCCAGGAGGCGGTTATTCCGGCGGGCAATCTCTGTGGCACCTCTGAGGAGATGGGGCGCTTCTTCCAGATGATGCTCAATGGCGGCACCTGGAATGGTCGGCGGATCTGCGCGGAGAGCACGGTGGTGGGGGCCATACAGGCTTCTGGGTCCATGCAGCTCGATCGTACCATGATGGTTCCGATGCGCTTCAGCGCGGGGTTCATGCTGGGTGCCGATCCGGTCGGTCTCTGGGGCCAGCATTCGAGTGAGGCCTTCGGGCATGTGGGGCTGATCAATAAGTGGTGCTGGGCGGATCCTGCACGGGATATCTCTGTATCACTGATCAATACCGGCATTCCTATTGTGGGTCATCATCTGCCGGCCCTTGCGGGTTTTGTGCACCAGGTCTGTCGGAGCTTTCCGGTGCTTTCCGAGACGCAACGCCCTCTTGGGAATAGGCAGGCGGCATCGGTCATATAGTGAAAATGCGTTCACTTCTTGTTGCAATGGACTGCCGAAACAGGGAAAATGCGCGAAAATCGTCAATCAGGGAAGGGTGACATCATGGAGATGGAACAACAGGAAGTTAGACACCGCCACCGGCGATCAGAGCCGGAACCAACAGCACCCGATGTGGCACTGGATCAGTTCAGCAGTGTTCATGAGCATCTTCACGAGCGTCTCTGTGAAGAGCTGGTCAGTCTGGAAAAACGGGTAAGCGCGCTTCGTGAGTCGCCTTCCCTCCACAGTCCTACCATCATCAGTACCTATGAGCGCATGATCCGTAAGAAGCAGGATTTTATGGAGCGGTGGGGGATGGATACCCATTGCGGGTGTCGTTAACGGATCCTTTCGTTTCTTTTTTAGTCCCAAGACTGCGAGATTGGATGCCTGGCAGCGGTGGGGATCACTATTCAGGATACGCTGTGAATACATCCCTGTACGCTGCGCTTTCGCCATCCCTGGCGAAAGAGCATCCTGAATAGTGATCCCCACCGCTGCCGATTAAGTTGGGTGCCGTTCGCTACTAGCGGGTTTGAGAAACATCCGGATTTTCTGGTGTGTAGCTAAACTCCCTGTTTTTCTTGAACTCTTCGGTTTCTGTAATCCGCGGGCACGTTTCCTTGGAAAACTGCACGTTAATCCGTTCCGAGCTGGTTTCATCGCTGTAGTCGATGGTTACCCGGATGCAGCGATCTGGCTCGTCACCCTCGTTAACGACGAACTGGTCGGTCCCTTCTTCCAAACTCCACGACCAGCGATCCGTTTCGCCGCGCTCCTGGCCACGGTCATCCTGGGTATCATCTAAGGGAAATGACTCAAAGACGATCGAGGCTCGGTCCTTGTTCTTATCGTTATCGTTGAGGCTGGCATTGAAGCCGGCTACCAGCACGGCGGGCTGCTTGAAGCCGCTGGCGGCACCGCTGCCCGTAAAGTCCTCATAGTCGTAAAGCGTGCGGACAAAACTGTCCGGTGTGAAGAGCACCCTGCCGACGTTGGCGCCGAAGGGGGTGGCGAAATCCAGTGGTTCGGGGTTGTGGGCGTAGTTGACCTGGAAGCCCCACTCGTCCGGTTCTTCACCTTCTTGCTTGACCCTTATGTTGCGCACGACGATGCTGCCGGGGAGAGCGTCCTCGTCCTCCGCGAAGGCTTGCTGGGTATCCCGGGCGCAGGACGCCATGGCGTCGCGGGCGGTCTGGAGCGATTCGAACTGCTCCGAGGCGATGATCATGGCTTCGAAAAGGTCGAAGCCATTGCGTACACTCTGGTACTCGGTTGGTTGCCCATCGTCGTCCTTGTCTATGGGCTTATCGACGAATGCCTCGTCGAGGTCCGCGAAGGCATCGGTTTCGCTCACCATGAATTCGTAGAGATTCCTCGCATCGTCGTTGGGCTCATCATCCGCGGGGCGTGACGCCAGGAAGAACTGTCGGAACATGGTCTTATCGAGAGTGGCTCCGACCGGGTTCTGCGTTGTGTCCTCGCCAATGGTGAAGGTGTTGAATTCCTGCTCGAACCCACTGGGCTGGGAGAAGCCTGAAGTGCAGCTGTTATTGCTGCCTCCAGTGGAGACGCCGCTGTCGCAACCGGCGACCAGGAGCACTGCGGCGAGCAGGGGGAGGATGCGATACGCTTCGAAACAATCCGGCATTTTCATGAATCAGGTCCTACAACCATACTGTTCCGGTAAGTGACAATTTGCATCATAATGCTTTACTGCTTCCACCGCGCCCGGAGAGATCACAGTTTTGCACCTAAGCGCTCGCACTGGCCGCCCGAAGCGGTGGTTTACCGGACTACTGGTGTTCCTGGCCCTGACGCTGGCGCCGTTGGTGGCCGGCGCCAGTGAGGAGTGTACGGGCGAGCCATTGGTGATCCGCGATGGGCAGGGCCACCATAACATCACCAGCTGTTTCTATTACTACCAGGACTCCAGCCACGAGCTGACTCTCCAGGACCTGCTCGGTCCGGATGCGCCGGAATTCAACCATCATACCTCCGGTATTCTCAACTACGGCTACACCGAGTCGGTATTCTGGGTACGGCGCACCGTTGCGTATCAGAATGGGGGCGATCCGGTTGAGGACTGGGTGCTGGAATTGTCTCTGCCGCTGGTCGATAAAGCGGATCTGTTCGTGGTGGACGGCAATGGCGAAGTCATTGGGGAGCATCGCCATCGCTACAACGAGAGCTGGTCGGGGAGGGAGTTCGCGGTGCCCAATCCGGTGTACCGGCTCGACCTGGACGCCGGTGAGGAAGTGACGCTTTTCCTTCGCATCGAAACCAAGAACACGATGCGGCTGCCACTGCACGTCTGGGAACTGGATCGGTATATCGAAAAGGTCTCGGTGGATGAATGGATCCAGGGACTCTTTATGGGCGCGCTCTTCGCGCTCTTCGCGTACAACGTCTTTGTCACCATGGTGGTGCGTGAGTGGGGGTACGTGTTCTATGTGACCTACATTCTCTTCGCCATGCTTTTTGTCATGACCGAGCAGGTCCATGGCATGCAGGTTTTCGGTGAGCTCCAGGGGTGGCTCCACAAGGATTACCTGCACATCTTCATACAGTTCACCTGGATCTTCGGGCTTCTGATGGCCCGCGAGCTATTGGATACCCGTCATCGGGCGCCCTGGCTTGATCAGGTGCTCAGGCTCTGTCTTTATGCCTCGGCGACAACCTTTGTCCTGAGTCTTTTCCGCAGCTACCACGCCGCCATGGAATGGACGGTGATCGGATCGGTGATCCTGGCGCTGGTTATGATCGCGGTCAGCTTCAGGGCCTGGCGCGAGCAGCTTCCCAGTGCCGGGATCTATTTCATCTCCTGGCTGTGTACGCTTTCCGGGGTAGGTTTTTACGGCACGGCGGTCATGGGGTACCTGCCGCTTGAAGGATTCGCCCGGCATACGCCCCAGATCGGGTTCGTGACCCAGAACATCCTGCTGTCACTGGCCTTTGCCAACCGCATCAAGGTGGTCCAGCGCGAGGCCATTGAGTGGAACCAGCAGGCCGTGGCCAACCTTCACCGGTATCGGGCCCTGTTCGAGAACGCCATGGAGGGGATCTTCCAGATGTCGACGGGCTGTCGCTTCCTGGACGCCAACCCGTCCATGGCGCGCATTCTGGGTTATCCCAGCGTGGACGGGATGGTCAACCAGATTCCGGATGCCCTGAGCGCCTGTTTCGCGCAGTCCAGCATTCGCCACTGGGTTATCCGACAGCTCGAGAAAGAGGGCGAGGTGCACGGTGTCGAGGGCACCTTCCTGACCCGCCAGGGTGAGGAGCGTTGGGCCAACGTGTCCATACGCACCATCTATGACGAGGAGGGCCACCCCAGCCACCTGGAGGGAACCTTTGTGGACGTGACCGAACGCCGCCAGCGCCACGAGATTGAAAAGGAGCGGGAGAACGAGCGCCTGGAAAAGGAGATCGCCCGCAATTCCGCTGCCGCCAAGAGTCAGTTCCTGGCGAACATGAGCCACGAGATCCGGACTCCGCTGGCGGCCATCATCGGCTATGGGGAAACCCTCATGGAGCCGGATCTGAGCGAGGCCGAAAAACGCAACAGCGCGGAGACGGTGGTCCGCTCCGGGCGCCACCTTCTGGATCTGATCAACGACATCCTGGATCACTCGAAGATTGACGCCAACAAGCTCGATGTGGAGTTCCTGAACGTCAATCTGCCGGAACTGCTGGACGAGGTCCGCGCCTTCTTTACGCCGCGTGCCCGGGAGAAGGGCCTGGAATTCTTCATCCAGTGCGAGTACCCGCTGCCGGAGACCATCCGCACGGACCCGACCCGGTTCCGCCAGATCCTGATCAACCTCTGTGGTAACGCTCTCAAGTTTACGGACAGCGGCAGTATCCATATTGCGATCCGTTGCGATCGTGACAGCCAGAAACTGTATGCGCGCGTGGTGGATACCGGTATCGGTATGAAGCCCGACCAGATTGCGGGGCTCTTTGATCCCTTTGCCCAGGGCTCGGCCGCCACCGCCCGCCAGTATGGCGGAACCGGGCTCGGGCTCAGCATTTCCAAGCATCTCGCGGGACTGCTCGGCGGCGATATTACCGTAAGCAGCTCCTGGGGCGAGGGCAGCGAATTCGAAGTGAGCATCGACATCGGCTCCCTCGAAGGTATCCACCTGATCCGCGACGCCTCGGAGATGACCCAGCGTCGGCGACAGCTGCCGATGCTGCAGGCCCCTCACCTTTCCGGCCGCATTCTCTGTGCCGAGGACAATGAGGTGAACCGCAAGCTGGTAGACCTCCTGATCACCCGGACCGGCGCTGAAGTCGTGCATGTGGGCAACGGCGCCGAGGCACTGGAGCTGGCCACCAAGGAGGCCTTCGATCTGGTCCTGATGGACATCCAGATGCCGGTGATGAACGGCCGCGACGCCACCAGAGCCATCCGGGAGGCGGGCGTCAATACGCCGATACTGGCGCTGACCGCCAATGTCATGGCCGAGGATCTCCAGGATTACAGGGAGGCGGGCTGCGATGACTATCTGGCCAAGCCGATCGACAAGCGCCGCTTCTACGAGGCCCTGGCCCGGTATCTTACCGTCAGGGGCGAGGCGCGCACGGAGGCCAACCACCAGTTCCAGGGCACCGTCCTGGTGGCCGAGGACAATGAGGACAACAGCCGGTTGGTAGAGCGCTTGCTCAGGCGCTACGGGGTGGACGTTATCAAGCGTGAGACGGGCTCCGAAGCGGTCAGCACCGCCATGTCCGAAACGGTTCACCTGATCCTGATGGACAGCCACATGCCTGAAATGGATGGCCCCGAGGCGACGCGCATGCTGCGACAGACCGGTTTCCGTCGCCCCATCATCGCATTCACCGCCGGTGATGAGACGGAGGTGGACGAACTGCAGAAGGCGGGCTGTGACGGAGTTCTCTACAAGCCGATCGACTCCGGTCAGTTGCAGCTCCTGCTGCAGAAACACCTGGGTGAGTCGGGGTACAGTGATGCCTCCGAAATCGCCATGGATCCGGATATTGAGTACCTGGTGGACCAGTTCCTGGACGGGCTTCCGGCGCGACTTCAGGAAATGGAGCAGGCTATTCATAATGAGGATTGGATGGCACTGCAGCGCCAGATCCACCAGATCAAGGGAACGGCGGGTGCCATGGGCTATCCGTTAATTACCGAGAAAGCCGCTGAAGTTGAGCGCGCGCTGAAGCGCCAGGATATGACCTATGCAGTCAACACGTACCCTGAACTGGAGTCGCTGATCCGGCAGGCGCTGGACAGCCGTCATTAATCGACCCGATACAGGATGGGCCTATGACACTTGAGCATGACCCCCGAAGCATGCGGGAAACCGTCAACCTGATGTACGGCACCTACGCCGACGTCATATTCGTGCTGTTTCCGTTCGTGGTAATCGGCCTGACGCGGGCCTGGGAGGGTAATGCCGGGGCTATACTGCTGAGTCCCGACCTCTCCACGGCGTCGGCTATCCTGGGTGGGCTGGCGCTTGGCAAGTTCGTGCTGGGATTGATTACCGACCGTAACCTCAACGCTTTCCGGGAGCGCATCGTCTTCTTCATTGCGCTTACGCTGCTCCTGGTGCTTGGTCCTTCCATCCTGTTACTGATGCTGATTACGGCCTCCCCGGAAGTTCCCGAAATGGTGGCTTTCATCCAGCCCATCCTGCTGATTATCGCAATCTCGCTCTACACGACGGCGATCAGTATCAGTAACCTTCTGACACGTCCGGACTACGAGCTGTTTCCGGACGCTGCGGCGGAGGACGGGACCCGGGATGGTGCCCAGCAGGCGCCGGTTGAGCGGACGCTGGATCTGCCAGAGAAGCGGACTGAGCACGGCGACTAACCTGAAGATCGGCGAAAATTCCGCCTCAGGGGCGGACAAATACTGCTCGGCTGCTATGCTAGGGTGGCTGAACCAATAAAGTGCAGACTGCACTGCAAAGCAATCGAGGATGGCCAATGACGGATCTCAATGTCCTGGTGGTTGAAGATGAGCCCACTATGCGGCAGATGCTGAGCGAAATGCTCTATGCGGTTGGCGCAACCCGGGTTGTGGAGACCGGGGATGCGGAATCCGGGCTGGAGGAATTCCAGAAGGACTCATTCCAGATCGTGATGCTCGATCTTGGCCTCCCCGACCGGGATGGCCATGAGGTAATGAAGGACATCAAGGCGCATAACCGTCAGCAGCACGTGGTTCTGGTAACCGCCGATGATTCCATTGACAGCATCCAGCGCGCTATTACGGCCGGCGCCAATGGCTATGTGGTGAAACCCTACTCGCGGGAAAAGATCCAGGATGTGGTGAACAACTACATGATGGTGCACAACCCCGGGGGTTGAACCCCCTGCCGTGGGTCCACCACGGCAGGGTTCGCCTTCGCCGTTCAGGCAACCTGCTTCTGGATCCAGGATTGATAGCGCGCGGCCAGCGACCGGATATACCGGCTTTCCGCGTCACTGGGCGTGCCCAGAACCCCGTAGAAAATCCAGCCCCGCTCATAGAGCGCCAGCACAGAGCGTTCATCGTCCAGATTCACGCGCTGGTTGAGCCGTTTGCAGATGGCATCCAGAAACGGTAACCGCCCTGGCCGGCGGATGGGTGCGTTGGTGCCCGATGCCCTGTGGTGTTTCTGTGTCATGGTGACCCCTCCTGTCTGCCGTGGTTGATCGACTACAGACAAAAAAGCCCGGAGACTATCGCCTCCGGGCTTGTGTGGAATGAAGCAGACCACAGGAGAACCGGAGGCGACCGCTACGGGCCCCTCCGGTGACAGAACCGTCAGGAACCCGCTGCTGGCAGCCGGTTTTTTCGTGCCTTGATGTCCGAGCTGAGATGTCGGGAAACATTCATCATCATGAATACGGATCCATTACCTTCCATACCATCCAGTGTATTCCGAAACGCCGCTTTTTCAAGGGCCGGAAACCACTGGCTACCTGATACAATAACACTTTTACATGAAAGGTAAGGGTTTTCCATGGGCACCGTCGTGGTGATTTATTCCGGAGGCATGGACTCCTACACCCTGTTGCACAAGGCGCTGCACGAGGGTTGGGAGGTGCATGCGCTGTCCTTTGACTATGGCCAGCGCCACAGCCGGGAACTGGACTGTGCCCGCGAGGTCTGCCGGAAGCTCGCGGTGCCCCACCAGGTGGTGGATATCGGCTCCATCCAGTCACTGCTCGGCGGATCGGCCCTGACCGATGAAGTGGACGTTCCCGAGGGGCACTATGAAGAATCGAACATGAAAGCGACCGTGGTCCCCAACCGCAACATGATTCTCCTGTCTCTGGCGATTGGCCAGGCAGTCAGCCTGGAGGCGGAAGCGGTGTGGTACGGGGCCCACGGGGGCGATCATGCCATCTACCCGGATTGTCGTCCGGCCTTTATCGAGCGGATGGACCAGCTGGCCCGGGTTGCCAACTACCAGCCCGTGCGCGTGGAGGCGCCGTTCATGCAGATGAGCAAGGGGGAGATCCTTGCGGAGGGGCTTTCCATGGGCCTCGACTACCGTGCTACCTGGACCTGCTACAACGGCCGGGAACAGGCCTGTGGGCGCTGCGGTGCCTGCGTCGAGCGTCTTGAGGCCTTTTCCCTCAACGGTCTTTCGGATCCGCTTTCCTATAAGGAGCTGGGTTGATGTATCGCGTTAAGGAGGTGTTTGCGACGCTCCAGGGTGAAGGCGCCCAGGCCGGGCGCGTGGCCGTATTCTGCCGGTTCAGCAAGTGCAACCTGTGGACCGGGCGGGAAGCGGATCGTCACCGGGCCGTATGCCAGTTCTGTGATACCGATTTTGTGGGCACGGATGGCCAGAATGGTGGTGAGTTTGAGACCCCTGAGGCGCTGGCGCGTCATGTGGCCGCTTTCTGGCCGGGCTCTTTCTCGGACGCTGAAAACCCCCTCGTGGTCTGCACGGGGGGGGAGCCGCTTCTGCAGCTTGATGGACCCATGGTCGAGGCTTTTCATGCCCAGGGACTCAGCGTGGCGGTTGAAACCAACGGAACACTTCCCGCCCCCGAGGGAATTGACTGGCTCTGCATGAGTCCAAAAGCGGGGACGACCATCGTGATTGAGGAATGCGATGAGCTGAAGCTGGTCTATCCCCAGGAGGGTCAGGATCCGGCTGACTATGACCACATCCGTGCATCCGAGCGGTTTATTGCCCCCATGGCCTCACCGCAGGTCATCAGCGGCGCGGATGCATTCAGGGATGCCAATACCCGGCAAGCGATTGAGTTCTGTCTGGCTCACCCGCAATGGCGTCTGAGTGTCCAGATGCATAAGATGGTGGGAATTGACTGAATCAAAAAAGCCGGCCTTGTGGGCCGGCTTTAAGCGTTAAGAAAGCGTAATACGACGCTTTCCTGAGTCCGCCTTTTTACTCTTTACCGGTTGCCCGATCGAGCATCCGGCGAGCACGCTCGTTAGCTTCTTCAGCCGACTGCTCGGCGTTCTTTGCACGCTCCAGAGCTTCCTGTGCCAGATCGTAGGCTTCGTCGGCCCGTGTCTGGGCACTGTCCGCACTGCTCTGTGCACCGTCAGCCGTATTCTGGGCATCGGTAGCGGTGTCCATGGCGTCGTCAGCAGTGTCCATCGCGTCCCCATTCTGCTGGGAAGCACAACCAGTTGCCACTACTGTAGCCATGGCAATTCCTGCGAGCGTCAGTTTTTTCATGTTTGTCCCCTTTTTTGGTCGGGTTATTAATGACCCGGATCAGTGTAGCAAAGTCACAATGTGTGAAAACCGTTTTTTTACGGCCTGATCTCAATAGGTGTACCCGTTGTAACCCGGGTCCAGATTTCGTCCATGGCTTCGTTGGTGACGGAGATGCAGCCGTCCGTCCAGTCCAGCCCCGGGAACGCGAAGGACCACTTATCCGCCTCGTTGGGAAGACCGTGGATCATGATGTTGCCGCCCGGCTCCAACCCCCAGGACTCGGCCTGGCGCCGATCCTCTTCGTTGGGATAGGAAATATGGATGGACTTGTAGAAGTCACTGCCGGGGTTGCGCCAGTCGAGGATATAGCGCCCCTCCGGGGTACGGTTATCGCCGGCGGACAGTTTGTGGCCTTCCGGCTCCTGGCCCAGTGATACCCGGTAGCTTCGGACCCGTTCGCCATTGCGGATGAGGTGAAGTTCGCGTTCGCTCTTGAGCACCAGAACCTTGTCCACGGAGTCCACGGACTCCAGCTTCACGGGCTGGACGTCCGCCGCAACAGGCTGTATGGCGAGGGCAGTAATGAGGATCAGCAGGCAGCGTCTGAACATGGCACTTTCCAGTGGTTGTTGCTCTCAACCGGCGCTTGAACGTGAATGGCCGGAAAGCCCGGCCAGTGCCGGCAGGGGCATCAGTGTAATATCTCCACCCCTGTACAGTGTATCAATCCAGATGCGGTTTGACGCGGAAATCGGTTGTTCACAGGAGACGTGCCCGTGAACCACCCGTGTCACATGGCGGACGGGCGGGATCATTTCCGGGGACCGCAGGGCCTGCTGGTAATCGTGACGATCCCAGACCAGCTCGTTCCATTGATCATCCTCGAGAGGCACTTCCTGGATCGTCCGCCAGTCCGAGGGGGCCGTGGCGTGAACAATGCCAACAGGGCCCCGCGCCGTTTCCACGGTAACGGCGAGTGCCAGGTGCTGGTGCAGCAATCTGGCCTGATAGGTTTTCTCGGGTGCGGGCTGACGGTAGAACCAGGCCCCGCCATTGTGCTCGTGGATCGGGCGCCAGCGGGGATTCGAAAGCGCGTCCAGCAGCATGAGCTCATGATTGCCCATGACACTGAAGAACCAGCGTTCCTCAAGAAGCTGGATCAGTTCCGCGCTATGGTCGCCGCGGTCAATCAGGTCTCCCAGCGCAAACAGGCGGTCCTCGCCCGTTTTGAAGTGCTGCTTCCTCAGGTGCTGTTCAAGCCGGTCGATCTGACCATGAAGGTCACTGACGACAAAATCCCGACCGCGCTGGTTACGGCGAAAGTGGCGGTGCTGTGCAAGGTGATGCATGCGTCTGCCTGTACCGCATCGGTTTCATCCCGGATGCCCGTAACCTAACAGCCAGAGCGTTCAGAAGGAACCGACTCCTGCCGGGTCCTTCACCCGGTAACCAGCGGCGCTGAGCTGCTGGCGAACCTTTTGGAGCTGGTCTTCGGGCACGAGCCCGTAAGCGCCGTCGCCGGAGGGGAGCGGCACGAAAGCAATGCCACTGTTGCGCAGATCCTGTGCCAGTTCCGGAAGCACGGGATCCCCGGTCATGATGTACAGGCACTGCCATCCCGTGCTGCTGTCAGTGGCCTTCAATTCCAGTGTCTGGTCACAGATCAGTGACAGGAAACCACCGGTGCGTCCAATCCAGTAGTAGGGGGTCCGGAATACTTCCGGCGGTATAAGGTCCGTGCTCTTGAGTTGATGGACAGCAAAGGTGGTGTCCAGAACAATAACCTCAGCGGTCATAGGGGGTTTCTCCGGATACAATAAACAGGCACATTAAATAGGGTAAGCCATGAGCTTAGACGCATAAGCGTACTATCCGTGCCATTGAAACGGAAATGTTTCGATTCTGCATCCTCCATCTTTAAAGTCAGGTAAAACCGATGTGGATGCTGTCGCATTCCGCAACATTCATGCTGTTCAGGGGGACGACAGGACTTGGCTACTGACCTGCTGCTGTTCATCGGCCTGCTGTTCAGCCTGAGTATCCTGCTCAGTCCACTGTCCAGTCGCATCGGCATGCCCATACTGCTGCTCTTCCTGGGGATCGGCATGCTGGCTGGCGAGGATGGACTGGGTGGCCTCCAGTTTGATGATTTTGAAACCGCCTTCCTCGTCGGCAACCTGGCCCTGGCGCTGATCCTGCTGGACGGCGGGCTCCGGACCCGGGCGGCGAGCTTCCGTGTCGGACTGCGTCCGGCCCTGGGGCTGGCCACCATAGGCGTCCTGCTGACAGCCGGTGTTACGGGGCTCGCCGCCTACTGGCTGTTTGAGCTGCCGCTGACGATCGCCCTGCTCATGGGCGCCATTGTGTCCTCCACGGATGCCGCCGCCGTGTTCTCACTGCTGCAGGGGCGTGGCCTGCACCTCAATGACCGGGTCAGCGCCACGCTGGAAATCGAGTCCGGCAGCAATGATCCGATGGCCATTTTCCTCACCCTGGTTCTGCTGTCGCTCGCGATGAACGCGGGCGATGGCCCCGTGCTCGAAACCCTGATGCTGTTTGTCCAGCAGTTCGGGTTGGGGGTTGTCGGTGGCTGGATTGGCGGGCGTGTCCTTGCGGCGATCATCAATCGTGTGCAGCTGGTTCCGGCCTTCTACCCGTTGCTTGTGGCCGCCGGCGGGCTGGTGGTTTTCGGTGGCATCAATGCTCTGGGCGGCAGTGGTTTTCTGGCCATCTATCTCGCCGGTGTCATTCTCGGCAACCGGCGCATCCGGATGCTGCCGGCCGTGCTGCAGATGCACGATGGCCTGGCCTGGCTGGCCCAGATGGCACTCTTTCTGATTCTCGGGCTTCTGGCCACCCCCACCGAGCTGGCGGGGGTCTTCCTGCCGGGACTGGCGATCGCCGCCATCCTTATTCTTGTGGCACGCCCGGTGGCCGTGCTCCTGACGCTCTGGCCTTTCGGGTTTCACTTCAGGGAGCAGGTCTTTATCGGCTGGGTTGGGCTGCGGGGCGCGGTCCCGATTGTTCTGGCGCTCTTTCCGGTTATGGCCGGGGTTGAGCATGCCCATCTGTTGTTCAACATCGCCTTCTGCGTGGTTCTCGTGTCGCTGGTGGTCCAGGGCACCACACTGGCGCCGCTGGCGCACAGGCTCAAGCTGGAAGTGCCCATTGGGCCCGAACCACGGCGGCGTCTGCCGCTGGATCTGCCCACCACAGGGGATCATGAGCTCATGGTCTTTGAACTGCGCGGGGAACGCTGGGCCGAGCCCCTGCCCGTCGCCGAGCTGAAGTTGCCGCCGGGGGTTATCTGCTCCGGCGTATTCCGGGAGGGGGAGCTGGCAAGGGTTGAGGAAATTGCGGAGTTGCGCGCCGGCGATCTGGTCGCGGTTATGGCGTCTCCGGCCATGCTGGAAGATCTGAGCAAGGTCTTTGATACCCGTCCGCGCAAGAGCCCACTGGAGGATCGGCAGTTCTTCGGCGAGTTCGTTCTCAATGGCGATGCGACCGTGGGCGACGTGGAACTGTTCTACGGCATTGATATTTCCCGGTACGAACCGGACAAAAGCCTCTCCGCCTGTTTCCGCAAGGAACACGGTCACCCGGTTGTGGGTGATAAACTGCGCATGGGCCCGATCAAGCTGGTGGCCAAGTCGGTCGATGGCGATGAAGTGACCCGTGTCGGGCTGAATCTGCACAGCCCGCCCCACCCCCGAAATAAGGAGTCCGCATGAACGCGCAGCACTGGAAAACCGAGCTTGGTCTTGAACCTCACCCCGAGGGTGGTTTTTACCGGCGATTCTTCGCCAGCCCGGTAACCGTGCGCACGGCCAACGGGGAGCGTCCGACCATGACGGCGATCCATTACCTGCTGGAGCGAGGCCATTACAGCGCCTGGCACCGGCTGTGCAGCCATGAACTCTGGCACTGGCACGCGGGCGGACCGGTGATTGTCCATTGCGCCGGCCCGGAAGGGATTGCGAGCCACAAGCTGGGCAGCCAGAGCGAGCTGACACTGACCATTGAGCCCAATACCTGGTTTGCGGCGGAGCCCGCCCCGGAGACCGGCTTTGTTCTCGTGAGCTGCACCGTCAGTCCCGGGTTTGATTTTGAAGACTTTGAGTGGGGGGATCCCCGGGAACTGATGCGCGAATTCCCGGAAGATGAGGCCCTGATCCGGAGGCTTTCGCGGTGATGGCCCCGATCCCGGTCCATCTCATCCTGGGCTTTCTTGGGGTTGGCAAGAGCACGGCCATCCTGGACCTGCTCCGTCGCAAGCCGGCGGATGAGCACTGGGCGGTGCTGGTGAATGAGTTCGGTGAGGTGGGTGTGGATGGTGCCATCATGGAGGCCGAAGGCATTGCGGTTAAGGAAGTTCCGGGCGGTTGCATGTGCTGTGTGGCCGGGCTGCCCATGCAGGTCGCGCTGAACTGGCTGATCCGTCGCGAGAAGCCGGATCGTCTCCTGATTGAGCCCACCGGCCTGGGCCACCCCTCCCAGGTGATCGAGACCCTGACCGGGGAGTCCTACCAGGGCGTTCTCTCCATGGCGTCGAGTCTCTGTCTGGTGGATCCCCGCCGCCTTTCGGAAGAGAAGGTGGTAAACAATGTCCACTTCCGCGACCAGGCTGCGGTGTCGAATGTGCTGGTTGCCAACAAGTGCGATCTCTGTGAGGAGGAGGACCTGGCGCGGTTCCGGAGCTGGGCCGGGGCTTTTGATCCGCCCAAGGCGCGCATCGAGGAGACCCGCTACGGCCGTATCGAGCTCGAGTGGTTGACGGCGTCGCACTCGGAACGCCCCGCCACCGACGCTGGCGCGCATCACCATCACCACGACGGGGAAGTGCCTGAGAGGGTGTCTCTTGAGGATGAGCCCTGGCAGCGTTTCATCAATACGGGCGATGCTCACTACAGTTGTGGCTGGCGGGTAACCCCCGAGACGCAATTCGCTTATGACGCCCTGGTGGATTTCTGCCATGGCGGGCATTGGCTGCGTATCAAGGGAGTGGTTCATACGGATCAGGGCTGGATGGCGCTGAACCTGGCGGGTGACTCACTGAGCGCCACACCGGTTGAGCCCAACACCGAAAACCGGCTTGAAATCATCAGCGACCAGCCGCTGGATGGCGAGGCGCTCGATGACCAATTACGGACAGTCGCGCTGAGGGGTTGAATTGATCGGGCCTTCCAAGGCTCAATGGCACTGAACCTGCACCGTTACAGGAGGCAATAATGGACATCGCCGTTAAAGGCATTACCGAAGGTCAACCGATTCCCGAAAAATTCGCATTCGGGGTCTACAACCCAGTGGATCACATGGAGCTGGGCAACAACCTGAACCCGGAGGTGACCTGGTCCGGCGTCCCTGAGGGCACAAAAAGTTTCGTGGTCATGATCAAGGATCCGGACGTACCGAGCGTCGCCGACGATGTGAACCAGGAGGGCAAGACGGTTTCCAGAGAGATTCCGCGGGTCGACTTCTATCATTGGCTCCTGGTGGATGTACCGCCGTCGGTGAACCGGATCGAGGAAGGACAGGTATCGACTGAGGTTGTTCCTGGCGGCAAGAAGCCCTGGAGCGATTCACTGGGTAAGAACGGCATCAATGATTACACGGATTTCCTTGCCGGAAGCGCGGAACTGGCGGGAACCTATGCCGGTTACGATGGCCCCTGCCCGCCCTGGAACGACGAGATTGTCCATCGCTATATCTTCACGGTGTTTGCCCTGGATACGGATCGGCTCGATCTGGGTGATGAGTTCCGGGGCGCGGATGTAGAGAAGGCGATGGAGGGCCACGTCCTGGATGAGGCGTCTGTAATGGCGACCTACACCCTGAATCCGGACCTGCGTTAACGCCGTTCCCAGATCAGTAGCTGGTTATTCGCCGGCATGGGGCATTGCTCCCTGAGGATCAGCCCCGTGCCCTCGCCCAACGTCTTAAGGTCGTCGATATCCCGGATGCCCATGGCCGGGTCCTGGGATTGAAGGTGTTCGTGGAAGCGGGCATTACTGTCGCTGGTGAAGCGGCCCTGTTCGTTGAAGGGACCGTAGACACAGAAGCACCCGCCATGGGGCAGCCGCCTGCCAAGGCCCGCGAACAGCGCCTCCACGCCATCCCACCCCATAATGTGCAGCGTATTCGCGGAGAAGGCGCCGTCGGCCCCTGATACCGGCCACTCCGGGTCGAGCACATCCAGAGGCAGTGGTCTGGCGACGTTCGGCAATTGCGCTTCCTGCAGTCGCTGCTGGCAGAGTTCGTGTTCCCCCGGCCGATCCGTTGGCTGCCACTGCAGATGTGGCAGCTCCCGGGCAAAGAGTTCGGCGTGCTGCCCGGTCCCCGTTCCGATCTCCAGGATCAGGGCCGGCTCCGTGAACACCCGCTTCAGGATGTTCAGGATCGGCCATTTGTTGTTCTCACAGGACTGGGAAAAGGGCATCGGTTTCATCTCGGGGGCTTCCACGGTATGGTTTGATTCAGGTCGTACCCTAACAGAACAAGACGCGGATATCGGGGGCTGGCATGCAGGATTTCACCTTCAATACCACGCCCGGCATCGTCCATGAAGCCGGTGGGGCGAAACGGCTGGCGGCGCTTTGCGGTGAGCGTGTTGCCGGCACGGTGCTGGTCGTCACGGACCCCGGGATTATCCGGGCGGGGCTGCTGGAGGGGGCCCTTTCGGGGTTTTCCGGTATCGGTGTTGAAGTATTCAGCGAGGTGGAAGCCGATCCGCCGGACACGACTATAAGGGCTGCAGTGGAGCAGGCCCGGGCCTGCGGCGCCGAACTGGTTGTCGGCTTTGGCGGCGGAAGCTCCATGGATGTGGCCAAGGTGGTATCACTGCTGGCCTCCGGGCACTGTGACCAGGCCCTTGAAGACCTCTATGGCGTGGGCAGTGCCCGGGGCAAACGACTGCCGCTGATCCAGGTGCCCACGACGGCGGGTACCGGTTCCGAGGTCACACCCATTTCCATCGTTACCACGGGCGAAACCACCAAATCCGGCATCGTTTCCCCCATCCTGCTGCCGGACCTGGCACTCCTTGATCCGGAACTGACCCTGGGGCTGCCGCCCCATGTCACGGCAGCCACCGGCATTGACGCCATGGTGCACGCCATTGAGGCCTACACCAGCAGAGTCCGCAAGAACCCGATTTCCGATGCCCTGGCCCGGTCGGCGCTGAGTAAGCTCTCCGGCAATATCGTTCGCGCCGTGCATCATGGCGATGATATCGAGGCCCGCTCCGCCATGCTTCTGGGCGCGTTGCAGGCAGGGCAGGCCTTTGCCAATGCGCCGGTCGCGGCGGTCCATGCCCTGGCCTACCCGTTGGGCGGGCACTTCCATATTCCCCACGGACTCAGCAACTCCCTGGTCCTGCCCCAGGTGCTGCGGTTCAATTCGGAAGTGGCGGCACCACTCTATGCGGAGCTGGCGCCGCTTGTTGAGGCCGAGGGCGCCTCCGGGGGCCTGATTGAGCGCATGGAATATCTGATCCAGGCGGTGGAACTTCCCCGGCGCCTGCGCGATATGGATATTGCCGAGGACTTCCTGCCCACGCTTGCCTCTGACGCCATGAAACAACAGCGCCTCCTGGTGAACAATCCCCGGGACGTCACCGAAGGCGATGCCCTGGCCATCTACCGGGAGGCCTTCTGATGGCCCGTTCAGAGCCGTTACCCCGCGAGGCCTATGGGGCCTTCCAGGGGATTACCACCCGGTGGAGCGACAATGACCTTTACGGTCATGTGAACAACGTGACCTATTACGCCTGGTTCGACACGGCCGTGAACCGCTATCTTATTGAGGGAGGCAACCTGGACATCCACAACAGCCCCGTGATTGCGTATGTGGTCAGTTCAAGCTGTCAGTACTTCCGGGCCGTTTCCTATCCGGACCCGGTGGAGGTTGGGCTGCGTGTCGAGCGGCTGGGCAACAGCTCGGTCACCTATGGGGTTGGGATCTTTCGGGCCGATGATGGATCCGCCCTCGCCCAGGGGCAATTTGTCCACGTGTTCGTAACCCGCGATAATGACCGACCGGCGTCCATCCCCGAGCCGATCCGTGCCGCGCTTGAATGTCTGCCCGGGGGATGAGCGCCCGGTGCCAGTTCCGTCTGTTCCCTGTTATGGAGTGACCGATGTCCCCAGCAGAACTTGAGTCCTACCTGCACGAGCATATTCCCCTGTCCAAAGCGATGGCCGTCTCGGTGGTTGAAGCTTCCGTGGATTCGGTCACCGTAAGGGCACCACTGGAGCCCAATATCAACCACAGGGCAACGGTTTTCGGTGGCAGCGCTTCGGCTGTGGCCATACTGGCTGCCTGGTCGCTGCTGCATCTGCGTGTTCGTGATGCGGGACTGACGGCGCAGTTGGTCATCCAGCGCAATACCATGGAATACGATCGGCCCATCAACGGCGCGTTTACCGCGAGGGCCGAGCTGGCGGCGCCGGAGCGCTGGGAGCTTTTCCGCAAGACTCTGCAGCGCCGCGGCCGTTCGCGCATCGCCGTCAATTCCGTGCTGGAATTCGACAACGAGGTTGCGGGGCGGCTCAGTGGCGATTTCGTCGCCCTGGTGGTCTGAGCCGTTTACCGGTTCCGTTAATCCAGCCGTGCAATCAGGTCATTCACGGCCCGGGCAAAGGGAACCGGCGAATCCTCCTGCAGGAAGTGCCCGCCCTTGAGCGTGGTATGGGGCTGCCCCTTGGCGCCCGGGATCCGCTCCTGCATGTAACGGTCCCCGCCACGGGTAACGGGATCACCATTGCTGAACGTGGTGAGGAAGGGTTTCTCCCATTTCTCCAGGGATTTCCAGGCACGGCGGTTGGCTTCCGTGGCCGGGTCATTCGGCGTCGCCGGTACCAGTGCCGGGAAAGCGCGCGCGCCGGCCTTGTAGTGCCTGGAGGGGAAGGGCGCATCATAGGCCCGGCGTTCGTCGGGGCTGAGCTTGCGGAAGCTGCCCGTGTCCACAATCCGCCCCGCTGGAAATACCGGGCTGTAGAGCGCGAAAGCTTTCCAGAGCTGGAAGGCCTTCGGCATGGTCTGGTCCCCGGTGGGGAGCATGCCGTTACCGACCACGATGGCCCTGAAGCGTTCCGGGTTCTCCGCCGCATAACGCAGGCCGAGCAGTGAGCCCCAATCCTGGCAGACGAGTGTAATGCGCTTGAGGTCGAGCCGCTCAATGAATTCGCCCAACCAGTCCATGTGGACCTGGTAGCTGTAGTCGGAAACCCGCGAAGGCTTGTCTGACTTGCCGAAGCCGATCAGGTCCGGTGCGATGACGCGATGACCGGCCGCCGAGCAGACGGGGATCATGTGGCGGTACAGATAGGACCAGGTGGGCTCGCCATGGAGCATGAGAACCGGGTCGCCGTCCGTGGGGCCATCATCCACGTAATGCATGCGGGGACCGCCCACATCCATGTAGTTGGGCTCGAACGGGTAGTCCAGGAGCCGCTCAAACTGTGAGTCGGGAGTGCGCAGAATCCTGTCTGTCATGGTCTATTCCTCGATGGGTCGATAGTGATTGGTGGAAACAAAGTGTTCCAGCGACAGGCCCTCTGTCCACTCTTCCTGTTCAAGCATGGGGCGATCGTAGAAAGCCTCGACATGACCCAGGCAGAGCACGGCAATGGGCCTGCCGTCTTCGGGGATATCGAGAAGGGTTCCAAGTTCATCCGGGTCGAACAGCGAGACCCAGCCCATGCCCAGCCCCTTGGCGCGCGCGGCAAGCCAGAGGTTCTGGATGGCGCAGGCCGCGGAGGCCAGGTCCATGTCCGGCATGGTGCGGCGGCCGAAGACGTGTTTCTCGCGTCCGCCGCGTAACGCCACCACCAGCAGTTCACCAGATTCGCGGATGCCTTCAACCTTGAGCTTCATGAAGTCATTGCCGCGCTCGCCCAAAGCCTCGGCGGTGCGCTCGCGTTCGCTGTCCACCATCGCGTGAATGCGTTGACGCAGCTCCGGGTCCGTTACACGAATGAAATGCCAGGGCTGCATCAGCCCGACGCTGGGAGCATTATGGGCGGCCTGGAGAAGCCGCAGCAGGGTGTCTTCCGCTACCGGTTCCGGCAGGAAGTGGCGCATATCCCGGCGTTCGGCAATGGCGCGGTAGACCGCGTTGATCTCATCGGTGCTGAAAGCATGATCGGTGGACATGATGTTTTGCAATTCCGATATTAAAAGTCGCAGGATAAAGCAAACAGGCTCATCTTTCAGGGTTGTCACGGAGGCTTGCCGGTGTCGCGCTGGTTCATTATTGCGGGTATTGCCCTTGTCGCCATAGGCCTGGTGCTGCACTACGCGCCCTGGCTTCTGAGCTGGTTTGGCCGGCTGCCCGGGGATATCCGCGCGGAAGGCGAGCACAGCCAGTTGTTCATTCCAATCACCTCGATGATTATTGTGAGCCTGGTCCTTACCCTGGTTCTGAACCTGTTCTCGCGCTAGCCAGGCTCTTTACGCTCCGGGGAGCAACCGCCAATAATGGGCAGCCAAGCCCGAAGCGAGAAACAGGAGATGACCATGGCATTCCAGGCCAACGGGATCGAGATTGAACTCACCAGGGGCGACATCACGCAGCAGGACGATATTGACGCCATTGTGAACGCCGCCAATGCCGAACTCCGTATTGGCGGCGGCGTGGCCGGGGCCATACACCGTGCCGCCGGTCCCGAGCTTGAGGCGGAAACGGCACCCCTGGCGCCCATCAAGCCGGGCGAGGCCGTCATGACGTCGGCGCCCAACCTGCCCAATCGCCATATCATCCATTGCCTGGGCCCCGTATACGGCGTTGATGAGCCTGCTGATACCCTTCTCGCCAATTGTTATCGCGGCGCGCTGGATCTGGCCGAAGAGGCGGGCCTTGAGTCGGTTGCGTTTCCGGCGATTTCCACCGGTGCCTTTGGCTTTCCCATGGAGCGTGCGGCTGAGGTGGCGTCGCGCGCGGTGCTGGCGAAAACCGGCGAGCTTGAGTCCGTAAGACGGGTCCGCTGGGTCCTGTTCAGCGACGAGGACCGGATGCTCCATGAGGGCGTGTTTGAAAGCATCTTTAACGCCTGATCACCAGGGTTCTATATTGCGACCTCTGAGGTCCTTTGAAACCGCTGTATAAGTGGAAACCAGATAGGGCACTACATAAGTCAGCACCAGCTTGGGAATGGACAGTGCCTGCATTCCCAGCAATGCCTCCCATTGGTTGATGACTACCAGAATGGTACCCACTACGGCGGCCACCCAGGCAGCGCGCGCCGGGGTCCCGCCGGTCAGGGCGAGGCGCAGGGCCTCGCTGCATCCGTGAGTCATCCTTTCCTTCATTATTTGCGCAGCTGGTCCCACGTCATGAGGGTGTCCTGGTCTCGCAGATAGTAAAGCGCGAAGCAGGCAGCCAGCATGGGCCAGGCGGCAAAAAACAGCAGGTTGTTGAAGGCATCCAGGTACTGCGCGTAGGACGACAGTGTCGAGACGCCGTGCAGCAGAAAGACCAGACCATAGCTGAAGCGCTTGGCGACGCCGAACAGGAAAGCGAACACCAGTATCAGCTGCAGCGCGCCAAGCACCATGAAAATGCTGGGACCGAACCCGCTGAGGCCGTAGAAATTCTCAAATACGCCAGCGGTATGCTGCGGCTGCACGAACTTGTCCAGGGTCCACATGATCATGACGATGAAGACACCAAGGCGCAGTGCCAGAAGTGCCACGGGTAAGCGCCTGTCTGTCGTTTCGGTCATAACTTGCTCCTTTTATCGGTTGTCAGTGTGGTATGTGCATTTCCCGCCGTGATGGGGTTTCAGGGCTTGGGAGATGGCGACTGCGCGACTCCTCGGCCAGCGCCTGCTTCCATTGCTCCGGATCTATGAAAAGCTGGCCGGTGATCTCCAGGGACCGGTCCTCAAGGACATCAGTCTGCGGGGCCTCCAGGTGACGTCGCGCGATCACGGCATCACGATGGCGCAGTAGTTGTTCAATGTGCGGCCGGTAAAGCCGGATCAATGCGGAGAGCCAAAGATTAACGGCCCAGGACGGCCACGCATGGTCCACCTGGAAGCGACCCAGCTGGCGGATCACATCCTCGGCGGAAAACCAGGTTTCGTCCGTGACCCACCGGTTGGTGGCAAAGAGTCCGACCGGGTTTCCCCAGGCGTCCATGGAAACCGCGACCAGGTGTGCCACGGCATCCTCGCCCCGGGGCCAGGGCTGTGTTTCCTGGAAGCCCGTCGCCGGGATCATGTCCTCCGGCAGGGCTGAACCACGCAGGAAGGTGTGAAAATGGCCGTGCTCCTCAGCATCCTCACGGTGGGCGTGATAGTAATACTGCGAGTGGTGGTCCGCATCGTAGACGTCGCCTTCCGGATAATGATCCATCTCGTAGAAGGTCCCCTGTCCGCGAAGGATTTCACCCACCACGTTGATGCCACCCCTGGTCAGTGCCCTGGTGGAGGCATCCAGTTCCGCCCCGGCCTCGATCAGGTCCTTCAGGGTCAGGTCATCCAGGTCGGCGGCTTGTGGTGTTTTCAGCTCAATCATAACGGCTTGCCTCTATCGGGCTGAATTCGGCCCGGCCAATGGCCGGGCCATCACTCAGTGCGCAGCCACTTCGGCGGGCCGGCGCTTTGCTGCTGGATTCACCGAGGCACAGGGGTTTGCCGCGCAGGGATTGCAGGGATTGCACTTCTTTTTCATGGCACAGGGGTTTTTCGCCGCGCATGGATTCGCCTTCTGGTACTTCGCCTGTTCCTTCTCCATGAAGGTCACAAGGGCAGCAAGGTCTTCCCCGCCCCACTCCAGGGGCTCCGACTGCATGGGCTGGACCATGCAGATCTGGATCATTTCATCCAGGTGCACTTCATCCATACCGAACTGGTTGGCGCCCATGGCGACCTGGTGCGGGTAGGACTTGGCGAAAGTGGCATTGTAGCCCGCCCCGTCGGAGTGGCAGGTGGCACAGGAAAGGCCATTGCTGCTGAGACTCTTGTCCGAAAAGAGCTTCCTGCCCTTTCCATCAGCTTACAGGGGTTGCCCTCGAACTTCGCGTAGTCGTCGGGCCGCGTAACCTTCTTTCTGGCAGCGCAGGGGTTACAGGGGCCACATTTGGCGGCGCAGGGATTCTTGGTCGCACACGGGTTCTTACTCGCACAGGGATTTTTACTGGCGCAAGGATTCCTGCTTGCACAAGGGTTCTTGCTGGCGCAGGGATTCGCCTTGCAGGCACTTTGTGCCGCACAGGGTTTGCAGCGGCCCTTGCAGGGCGAGCATGCGGCAAGCGCTCCGGTGCCAAAGGAAGCGCTCATTATTGCCATCGGCAGGACCGCTGCTCGGGCATAGCGATTCAACGGCTTGCGGGCTCTGGGATTGGGGGTTGCCGGGGGCTGAGCCATGGGTCTTCTCCGTTTTTAGTGGTTTTTGTGCTTTGTTGGGATCCTTCCGGTGTAAGTCCTGTGGAAGGACATCAGTAGATAGACAACGATCCGGAGATGGCGTTACACGATCGCCCCTGAATCTTTCCAGGGGCGGTAAGAGGGTCGGTTGTTTGTTCCTCTTGGAAGCTATCGGTTGAACGAAGGTGTTAGGAGGGAGAAGGGAAAACGTTTTTGACGGTGTTGCTGCTGAGGGGTTGGAGCATCTTAATCAGGGTCAGTAGTTGCGGCGGAACCAACGCCGTTATTTGCCTGCCAGGCGGCCTCGAAGTCCCGGATGATCCGGTCAAGATGCTCGGTATGCTTTGAGAATACGAGGCTGGTGTCCCATTGCATCAGGAGATGCTTGTTAATGCCCGGAAGCGGTTCGCTCATGAGGGCGTTCTCCACCGGGTTCTCAAAATCCAGAAGGTAGTCACCGCGCTGCGCTTTCAGCATCCGCACGCCTGCCTCGTGGTCCGGCGCTTTGCCAACACGGGTCTGGGCTGCCTCTGTGATGGGTGTCAGGTGGTTCAGGTAGGTATAGCCACGGATCAGGATAAGGGACTTTCCCTTTAGATCCTCCAGGTTCTCAATCGCAGCCGTATTATCCGTATAGTAGGCATTGAGCCGGATGGGCTGAAAGGTGAAGTCCGGTTCCCGGGTCCAGTCCGACAACTCCGGAACTTCGGAGGAGCCAAGCCAGACATCGATGTTGCCTTGTTCGAGGTAGAGGTAGATTCTGTCGATGGGCAGTCTCTGCCACTGGATGTCGTAGCCGGCTTTTGCAGCGAGCTGATCAGCCTTTTCTATATAGCTGCCGGTCGGTTCACCCCTGTCATTCGTATAGCTGAGCGGAGGGAACTCGATATAGGCGCCCTCCAGCGTCCGGTTTCGGTCCGCCGCCGGCGTCTGGATACTGCTGAGCAGAATCAGGGTCAGTAATAACCACGGAACAGCGTACTTTACGATGATCTCGGCCTCTTCCTTCCATTAATTACTGCGTGAATAGTGGCTTCAGGTTCCCGTTTTGTAAAATGAACGTCTTTGTCGCCAATGAAAGCGGTGTAACGACGGGGTGTATTGACTGTCTTATTCAGGGTACTGGATGTTTGTCCCCCTACTTTTACCATCGAGGGAGCACACCATGAAACGCGACTCGTTTACCGGACGAATGGCAGCAACACTGCTGATTGTTACGGCCGCGTCCAGTCTTTCGGCGACTGAGACCACCACGGCAGGGGAGGTCTTCAGTGACTATCAGAAACTGCTGGAGCATTACCTACAGGAGAGACGCACATCTGCTGGTGGTCTGGTCTCAGCTTTTGACTATAAGGCTGCACTGGCCGATGAGCAGACCCAGGTGTTGCTTGACGCCCAGTCCGAGCGCCTGGCGGAGTTTGATGTGTCTGTTCTGGATAGTCGGGAGAAAGCGCTCGCATTCTGGAACAATGCCTACAACTATTTCATGATTCACCAGATTCTGACCGAGCGCCAGGACGGTAAGCTGGTGGATTCCGTCTGGGATTACGGCGGCCGCTACAATCCCTTCACGGACTCGGTTTTCGAGCGCGATAACTTTGATATAGGAGGTCAGGATTACAGCCTGAACCAGATCGAGAAGGAAATACTGCTGGGCTCGGAGTTCGAGGAAAAGGGATGGAAAGAGGCACGGGTGCATTTCACGGTGAACTGCGCCTCGGTCGGCTGCCCGCCGCTGCGTGAGGATATCTACACCAGCGACAATATTGAGGAGCTGATGACGGAAAATACCCGACTGGCCTTCAACACGCATCACCATCTCCGCGTGGAAGGCGACACCCTTCTTCTGACGGAGCTGTTCAAGTGGTATGAGCAGGACTTTGTGGATGAGGGGGGATCGGTGCGGGGATTCATCAGAGAGTGGGCGGATGAAGCCGTCGCGCAAAAGGTGAAGCAGACGGAGTCCATTGAGTACATCGAGTACGACTGGTCCCTTAACCGTCCGGACAATTTTCCGGCGTTTCAATAGGGAAAACGCCGGCATAGGCCGGCGTTAGCATGCCCGGCACGCGCCTTTCCCCGGACGTCAGACCGATAACCCACGCTTCGGGGTTATAGCAATCATCTTTGGGATTGGGGAAGAGTTTCACCCGTGGCCTCCATCCAGAACTGGCGGAAGCGTTGTGGATGGAACCCATTCATGGATTTGCCGTTGATGAAGAGTACTGGCGTGCCGCGTCCATTGAGACGTTCGTAAGCCTCCCTGGCCCGCTTGGATTCGTTGAGGTTGTATTCCGTGTATTCGATCCCGTTCTCCTTGAAATACCGCTTTGCGGCTTCGCAGGCAGGGCAGAAGTCGATCGAGAGCATTACCAGGTTGTCCGATGCAGTGGCCATCAGAGGAAACAGCCAGGCGAGCATCATCACCGCGACCGGAATCAGTGCCCGGCGATTCATTCGGAGTCCCATCATGGCGTCACCCCTTCAGTCATTGTGTGTATCATTCGGAAACTGATTCCTCAGGGCCTGGTCTATGGCTCCCTGAAAGCTCTCCAGTTGCCCGGGCTCAGGCGGTGGGGGGTTGTGGCCGCGAATAACCCTGACCACCAGCCGGAAGTTGGCCATGAAGCGCCGGCAGAGGGGGCACATGATGAGGTGAACGATCACGGCCAATCGCTTACGCCAGCGGAGTCGACCATCAACGTAATCGCTGGCGACCAGGGTGATGTCGCGACATTTGAGCATAGGGTGTCCCGCTTGCAGCCCTGCCTGTTGCATTGAATACGGCTCAGTCCAGGGTGCCGCCTGTGCCACACTGGCTGATATCTGAAGGACACGGTGGATCTGGAGTTGTTACAGGCGGGAGGTCATCAAGGCGGTCCGACCTCAGTTCCTGCCACTCTGGTCCGTGCGCAGTCGAGCCTCAATGGCTTCGGTTGTTCGCTGCTGCAGTTCCGCCGGAATAGGCAGCTCCGCGTCGAGCCGGTCCCTGATAATGCGTTCGGTCGTGGCGAGCCCATCCACCAGATTACGGCAGTGGCGACACATCATAAGGTGCAGGCGCACCTTCAGTTTCTGGGCAGTGGTAAGGTCGCCGTCCAGCCAGTCACTTGCCAGGGCGGTTACTTCGCGGCATTTCAGCATTCTCCCGTCTCCCGGAAGCCTTCGATCATGGTAAAGAGTTTCTGCCGGGCGCGGTGCAGGCTCACCCTGAGATTGGCAGAGCTGAGTCCCAGAATCCGACAGACGTCATCCGCCTCCATCTGCTGCATTTCCCGCATCATCAGCACGGCCCTCTGTGTTTCGGGTAGTGCTTCAAAGTGCTTGTCCAGGCAGTCCTTGAGTGCCTCGTTGGACAGAAGCTCATCCGCGGATTCGGAGCCCCAGGGCCGGGTGGGCTGAATCCAGCCCCCGCCTTCGTTGAACCGCTTTTCAAGGTTCGGGTCGAGCGGTGCCTGGAAATCCGTCAGCGTCTCCCTTTTGCTCTTACGCAACCGGTTACGGGCGCGGTTGGCGGTTATGGTGCAGAGCCAGGTTTTCAGCGCGGACCGACCCTCGAACCCATCAATGGCGTCAACCACTGCGACCCAGCTTTCCTGCACAACATCCTCGGCCGTGGCAGGGTCAAGCATGCTTCTTGCCGTTGCCAGCATGGCGCCAGAGAACTGCTGGACAGCCTCATGGTACGCCCTGCTGTCACGCTGGCGGAGACGGTCAACCAACTGCTGTTCGTCCGTTGCTGCCTGCTCCATGTCTTCGCTCATCGTATTTCGGGATAGTTGTAGAGCATAACGGCTTATGCCTGTATGAGTAAGAAGTGAACGCGGTCCCCTGAATTAAGGATCGGCACGGACCCGGTTAGGTGTTGCTGGCGTTGGCCGGAAGCTTGTCAGCCAATTCTGTCAGGTCCTGAACAACCAGGCTGGGCTCAATTCCCCACGGATCGAAGACCGTTCCGGAGTCGCGCTGCACCCAGGCGGCTTCCAGTCCCGCCGAGCGCGCCCCGATCACGTCCCAGGGGTTGCCTGAGACCAGCCATAGCGGCTCGTCTCCAGCACCTGTGGCTTGGCGTGCATGCTTATACACAGCGGGGTCCGGCTTGAAGGTACCCATTTCGTGAACACTGACAATGCCCTCAAGGTAATCACGCAAACCGGCATTGTGGAGTACCCGCTCTACCGCCTCCGGCGTGCCATTGGAAAAGGCAAACAGGCGGTAATGGGGCTTCAGTGCTGCGAGGGAACGCACGGCATCATCGAACGCAGGCAGACGCTGATAGGCCTGCAACAGCGCATCGGCAGTACCGGCGTCCAGGGTCCGCCCCACTGATCGGAACGCGAAGTCCAGGGCCTGGCGGGTGCAGACCCCGAAGTCCGCGTACTGCCGCATCAGGCCCCGTCGGAATGCGTATTCGACCTGTTTCTGGCGCCACAGGGCGGAGACTGTTTTCGCGTCATCGCCAGTATGCGTCCGCAGATGCGCCACCATACCCGATGGATCAACCAGCGTGCCGTAGACGTCAAATGCCAGTACAGGTGCCACTCCGGGCCCTCCTTGGAGTCATGGGTTATGAGCGCTTCCACGCCAGTGACTGGAAGGGCTCATCCAGCGGTGTTTCCGCGATGTGATTCACGTAGTTGCTGATGGTTTTCTGGGCGAGCCCCAGGATCACCTCAAGCACCTGCTGTTGATCGTAACCTGCCTTGAAGAAGGCTTCCAGGTCCGGCTGGTCCAGGTTGCCCCGCTTGGCGATCACCTGCTTCGTGAAGGTCCGCAACGCTTCAAGCTTCGCATCCGGGAGCGCGGTCTCGTTACGCAGTGCCTGCGAGATCTCATCGGATACGCCCATCTGTTTCGCGATGGCGGTATGAGCCGGGACGCAGTAGTGGCATTCGTGCTCCACGTTGATGGTCTGCCAGACCACGGTGATCTCATCATTGTTGAAGCTGGTGTTGGTAAAGAGCTCATGCAGGGTGCCATAGGCCTTAAGGGTCTGCGGCGCCTCCGCGAGAACAGCATGCAGGTTCGGGATCATGCCCATGGATTTCTGGGATTCCTCAAGGATCGGCTTGGCATCCCTGGGAGCGCTGTCTGTGTCGTGAAGCTGGAATGTGGTCATGGAAGAACCTCCTGCTATTTCCGCAATGGAATAATTTCGGTGACTACGATTTGAGCGATTGCTCAAGAACCACTTCAAGGCTAACTGTATTTGAGCGATCACTCAAGTTATAATTGAGCGAACACTCAAAATCAGTAATCCAGTATGCCGAGAAGCACACGACACGATCCGGAAACCACCGTCAGACGCGCAGCCCATCTGTTCTGGGAAAGGGGTTACCACGCCTGTTCACTCAAACAGCTGGAAACGGCGCTCGATATGCGGCCGGGCAGCATCTATGCCGCATTCGGTAGCAAGGAATCGCTGTTCCGGGCGGCATTGATGGCTTATTACGAACAGCTTCATCAGGGTATGACGCAGGTGCTGGCATCGCACGAGCGGGTCCTCGACGGCCTGGCCGCTTATCTCAGGCAGCTTGCCGTTGAAGCAACCATGCAGCCGGACAACGAGGAGGCCGCGCCCGTGCCGGCGTGTATGATGGTCAAGACGCTGCTTGAGGCCACCGTTGATACGCCGGGTCTGGAGGACACGGTGAATGACCTTTTTGACCGGATTGAACGGGATCTCACCACAACCCTGGAGACCGCCCGCGATCAAGGAGAGCTGGCCGCCGACGTCGACTGCGCCCGCCTGGCCCGGCTCTGGCAGGCCCAGATCATGGGGCTGCGTACCTTCGCCCAACGGCGCGTGGACGCCGAAGTGGTCACACTGCTCGCCGAGGATATGATCCAGGCCATGCCTGTAACGTAATGCCTGCGGTGGCGTCCCTACGTCAGCAAGCTACTGACCATCAGAAGGAATCCAAGGATGAGTAACAGCAAGAAGATTGTTCTCGGCGTGATTGCGCTGTTGATTGGCGCCTTTTTCCTGTTCGATCTGGGGCGTTTTCTCGAGCTTCAGGTGCTCAAGGAGCAACAGGAAACACTGAACACGCTGATTGCCGAGAACCTGTTCATCAGCCTCGCCCTGTTTTTTGTCGTCTACGTAGTCGTTACGGCATTGTCCCTGCCGGGCGCGGCGGTCATGACACTGGCCGGTGGTGCGCTCTTTGGCTTCGGCTGGGGTCTGCTGATCATTTCGTTTGCCTCGAGTATTGGGGCGACCCTGGCTTTCCTGGTCGCTCGCTTTCTCTTCCGGGACACCCTGAAGCGACGGTACGCGGCTTACCTGAAGAAGATTGATGACGGCATCCACCGGGATGGCGCCTTCTACCTCGCCACGCTGCGGCTTATCCCGATCTTTCCGTTCTTCGTGATCAACATCGTGCTCGGCCTGACCGGCATGAAAACCTGGACCTACTACTGGGTCAGCCAGCTGGCCATGCTTCCCGGCACGGCAGTCTACGTCAACGCCGGTACCCAGCTGGCCCTGATCGAGAGCATGGGCGATATCCTGTCGCCGGAGCTGATCACCTCCTTCGTCCTGCTGGGGATCTTCCCGCTGGTGGCCAAGTTTGTGATTGGCCGTATCCAGCGCAAGCGCCTGTATTCGAAGTATGACAGGCCCGAGACTTTCGATTACAACCTGGTGGTGATCGGCGGGGGCAGCGCCGGCCTGGTTTCCGCCTACATCGGGGCGACCGTGAACGCCAGGGTTGCCCTGATTGAACGGGGAAAGATGGGCGGCGACTGCCTGAACACGGGCTGTGTCCCCTCCAAGGCGCTGATCCGCTCCGGGAAGATCGCGCAGAACATGCGCCAGGCCGACCGCTACGGGCTCGAAGCCGTGGAGCCGAAGGTGCCCTTTGCCACCGTCATGAAGCGGATCCACAGCGTCATAAAGACCATTGAGCCGCATGACTCGGTGGAGCGTTTCACCAGCCTCGGCGTGGACTGCATCCAGGCCTCGGCGCGGTTCATCAGCCCCTGGGAAGTCGAAGTGGACGAGGATGGCGCCAAGCGGCGGATTACCGCGAGATCCATCGTGATTGCCACCGGCGGCAAGCCCTTTGTGCCACCGATTCCCGGCATCGAGGATGTGGAGCCGCTGACCTCCGAGAACCTCTGGGAGATCGAGGAGCAGCCGGGCCGGCTTGTGGTGCTCGGTGGTGGCCCCATCGGCTCCGAACTCAGCCAGGCCTTTGCCCGACTCGGAACCCGGGTCACGCAGATTGAACAGGGCGACCGCCTGTTGCCCCGGGAAGATCCCGATGTCTCGGAACTGGTCGTGAACCGATTCCGCGAGGAAGGTGTGGATGTGCGCCTCGGCCACAAGGCAAGTCGTTTCACGGTTGAGGATGGTGAGCGGGTCGTCTACTGCGAGCATGGCAGCGAGACGGTACGTATTCCCTTCGACCGCGTCCTGGTGGCCGTGGGCCGCAAGGGCAATACCGAGGGGCTGGGCCTCGAGAACCTCGATATTGAAACCAGCCCCCAGGGCACGGTGCCGACCGGCAACGACCTGAGCGTGATCTATCCGAATATCTTCGCCTGCGGCGATGTGGCCGGCCCCTACCAGTTCACCCACATGGCCGCGCACCAGGCCTGGCACGCGGCGGTGAACGCACTGTTCGGCCAGTTCAAGCGCTTCAGCGTGGATTATTCGGTCACGCCCTGGGTGACCTTCACCTCCCCGGAAGTGGGGCGCGTGGGCCTGAACGAGACCGAGGCACGGGAGCAGGGCATCGACTACGAGGTCACCACCTACGGCCTGGATGACCTGGACCGCGCCATTGCCGAGAGCGAGGACCATGGTTTCATCAAGGTCATCACGCCGCGGGGCAAGGATAGGATCCTGGGCGCCACCGTGGCGGGAGAGCACGGCGGCGAGCTGCTCACCGAGTTCATCCTGGCCATGAAGCACAACATCGGTTTGAACAAGATCCTGGGTACCATCCACCCCTACCCGACCTGGAACGAGAGCGTGAAGTTCGCGGCCGGGGAATGGAAGAAGGCGCACGCACCGCAGAAGGTGATCCAGTGGCTGGGGCGGTATCACCGCCGGCGCCTGTGAGGACAGGCGCTCCCGCCTAAAGGGGCAGAAGGCGCTGAGCGGCGCGCTCGATGAGTTCCAGCGCGTCACTCACGCCGTCGCCTTCACCTTTCTCGAAATCCCCCTCCTGGCCCATCTGATTGGTCACATGCGCGAAGCACAGGACGGAACACCCGCGAGCCTCGGCAAAGGCGTACAGCGCCGCAGCCTCCATCTCCACAGCCAGCAGACCTTCTTCCCGGTGTTTTTCGATCGCGGTTTCTGTTTCACGGAAGGGGGCGTCCGTGGTCCAGCTCGCCCCGGTGACCACCGGGGCCGGGAGTTCGCCCGAGCCCTGTTCAAATGCAGCGACCAGATCGGCAGGCGCATGGCTGTAATCCGATGGTGGGCAGTAATGATAGCTTGTTCCCTCATCCCGGAGTGCCCGGTCGATCAGGACAAAATAAGGCGGTTGCTGAACCGGCGTAAGCTGGCCCGCCGAGGTCAGGCTCAGCAGAAGACGGCAGCCGCAGGCGAAGAGCTCCTCCGCCACCAGAACGGCGAAAGCCGACCCCACGGCACATCCCACGATGCCCACGTCCCGGCCGCCCAATGAGATTACATCGAGTTCGGTGTGGTAGCAGACCCAGTCCGTGTGAGGTCGGGTCAGCCCCTCGGCCCGTTTGCCACGCACAATATCCCCGTCCGGATCGAGAATGCACACCTCCGGCACCGGTGATGTCGACGCCTGTTTCTGGCGACGCGCCTCCCTCAGGAGGCTTTCCGGCGTAAACGCGGAGGGTTCGTGCCAATGCTTGTCACGGAGAATCGGGGGGGTGCCGGCGGACTCTGTCATCATCAACCTCTGTTCTGGTCTGTGCGTTCGGCGCCAAGTATAGTCGACCGCCCTCCAGCCTCGCCCTCGAATCGTCAAAAAAGCCCGGCAGCCGCTTCAAGCTCCCTGAGCCCGTCTTCCAGGTAATCCAGCATCCGCTGCATGCTCGGCAGGGTCCGGCGGCAGGCGGTGAGGCCGAACTCCACCTGGTCGCAGTAGCTCGTCAGGGTCATGTTCAGCGCCAAGCGGTCCATGGCAATGGAGACCGGGTACATGCCTTCCAGCCTGGCACCATTCCAGTAGCGCGGTTCCGAGGGCCCCGGTATGTTGGAAATGACCACGTTGAACGTCTGCCACTTCGGCGCCAGTCCGGTCAGCAGGTTAAATGCCGCTGGTGCCAGCGTCAGGCCGGTGTAGTTGATGACTTCCTCGGATGACATGGCCGCGTAGCGCTCCTTCTGGGTCTTTACGCCCTCATGAATCCTCAGAAGCCGTTCCGCCGGATCGCTCAGATGGGTAAACAACGACGCCAGGATAACCCCTACCTGGTTACCCTCCTCGCTGTCGTCGCGCCGCAGGGAGACCGGAACCATGGCGATCAGGGGCTTCTCGGGGAGTTCGTCCTGGCTGAGCAGATAACTGCGCAGTGCCGCCGCGCACATGGCCATGATGACATCGTTGACAGTGGTGCCAAAGGCACTGCAGACGGCGCGGATCCGATCCAGGGAGTAGGACTGGGCCGCGAAGCGCCGCGAGTTGGTGATGCCGCTGTTCAGGACGCACTGCGGAGCAGCAAAGAGAGAGTGGTAGGCCGGGTCCTTGCGGGCCTCGCTGATGGTTCGCAGAAGCTCCCGGGCCACGGCGGGCACGGTGCCAATCTGTTTTCCGGATTTATCCAGCAACCCGAGAACACTGTGCCACAGGGATGTCTGGGATTCGTCCTTATCCTTCCGCAATCGCGGGGGCAGCGCCCATATCGGTGGCATATTCCGCTGTTGGGGGTCGTCGGACAGCATGCGCCCGGCCAGTCGCATGGCGGAGATACCGTCGACCAGCGAATGGTGGATCTTGGTATAGATCGCAAACTGGCGGTCCTGGAGCCCCTCAATCAGGTGGACCTCCCACAGCGGGCGTTGGCGGTCCATGTGGTGGCTGTGCTCTGCCGAGACGAAGGCGAGCAGCTCACGGATACGCCCTGGTGTGGGCAGCGCCTCGAAGCGGAAATGATGCTCCAGATCCAACTCGTCGTCATCCACCCAGGCCAGCTGACCGACCCGGTTGATCAACCGCCGGTTGAAGGGCGATGTGACGTTCCTGTAGCCACGGAGTCCCTCGGCGAGTTGAGCAACATAATCCGCAGGCGCGTCCTCGGGGAATGAAAAGAGCTGGAGCCCGCCCACATGCATGGGCTGCTGGCGTTTCTCCATCCACAGGAATATCTGGTCGAGCGGGCTTAACGGTTTCACGGGCACCCCCCTTTTATTCTTGGTTACCCCGGATGGTACAGCAGTCGCCGATGGCTGAATTCCGATTCCCGAGGGGCTGGTTTGATTTTCACCAGCCAGACTTTATAATAGAATTATCAGAATCGCTCACTGAGGCCATTAAAAGCCTTTAAAATCAACGGCAAAGGCGCCCAGGCAGAACAGTGGACCCAGCTCCGATGCCTGAGTGAACGGGCATACCGAATGAGTAGCGAGACCTCAAGGGCAGACGCCATCGAGCTCCGCCAACCGAGGAGTACGGATGGCTACAGGCTTCACCGCCTGATAGCGGAATGCCCGCCCCTCGACCCCAATTCCATATACTGCAACCTGCTCCAGTGCTCCCATTTTGCCGCAACTGGTGTGGCGGCGGAGCTCGATGGTGAGCTGGTTGGCTTCATTTCCGCCTATATTCCACCCGAAAAGCCTGAAGCGGTCTTTGTCTGGCAGGTGGCGGTGCATGAAAAGGCCCGCGGAACCGGGCTTGCCAAGCGTATGCTCAAGGCCATTGTCGAGCGCCCCGCCTGTCGGGATGTCCGTTTCATGGAGACAACCATCACCGAGGACAACGACGCCTCCTGGGGGCTGTTTATGTCCTTTGCGCGCGATATGCAGGCAGAGACGGAACGCTCCGTCTTTTTTGAGCGTGAGGCGCATTTTGGTGGCCACCACGACTCCGAGATTCTGTTACGGATTGGCCCTTTTGGTAAAAGTTCCGGATAGCGTCGGCAAAGAAACAATTTTGGCGTTACACTGGAATCAGGCGATGGATGTGCCCATAAGGGGCTGTAAAGTCAGTCAGGACTCAAGAACGGGATTATGTCAGATCATACTGTAGAGAAAATCGGCGGC
The DNA here is from genome assembly GCF_004364635.1 of Halospina denitrificans. Classification (GTDB taxonomy): domain Bacteria; phylum Pseudomonadota; class Gammaproteobacteria; order Pseudomonadales; family Oleiphilaceae; genus Halospina; species Halospina denitrificans. The sequence goes on from NZ_SOAX01000001.1 coordinate 270,016, forward strand.
ACGTCCATGGCGGACTTCGCCGCGGTACGCGACAACATCATCCTCGGCAATCGCACCGAGGAAGAGATTTACAACCGCATCTTCGTGGTTTCGGCCTACAGCGGCGTCACCGACCGGCTTCTTGAGCACAAGAAAACGGGTGACGCCGGTGTCTACGCCCTGTTTTCCCATTCCGATTCGGACTGGGCCTGGGGCGATGAGCTCACCAAGCTCTCCAAGTTCCTGTGCGAAATCAACGACGAGCTGTTCGGCGACGAACTGCTGAGCCAGCAGGCGGACCAGTTCATTGCCGAACGGATCGAGGGCGTGCGTAACTGCCTCCTGGACCTGCAGCGGCTGTGCTCCTACGGCCATTTCCAGCTGGAAGACCACCTGCTCACAGTGCGTGAAATGCTCGCGGGTATCGGTGAGGCCCACAGCGCCTTCAATACCACGCTGCTGCTCCAGAATGCCGGCTACAACGCCCGTCTCGTGGACCTGACGGGATGGCGTGACTCAGAGACGCTGCCTCTGGACGAGAAGATCACCCAGGCGTTCGACAAGCTGGACCTGAGCCGGGAGCTGGCCATCGTCACGGGTTATACCCAGTGCCAGGAAGGCCTGATGCGGACTTTTGACCGGGGTTACAGCGAGATGACCTTCAGCCGTATCGCCTGCCTGACTGAGGCGCGCGAAGCGGTGATCCACAAGGAATACCACCTCAGTTCCGCCGACCCGAAGATCGTCGATGAGGAAAAGGTCGTGCCCCTGGGCCGGACCAACTACGACGTGGCGGACCAGCTGGCCAACCTGGGGATGGAAGCCATCCACCCGCGGGCGGCCAAGGGCATGCGCCAGGCGGATATCCCGCTGCGCCTCAAGAACACCTTTGAGCCGGAGCACACCGGTACCCTGATCACCCGGGACTACGTCAGCGAAAAGCCCCAGGTGGAGATCGTCGCGGGCAAGAAGCACGTCTTCGGCATCGAGGTCTTTGATCAGGATATGCTGGGTGAGCCGGGTGCCGACCGTAAGTTCCTGGAAATTCTTTCACGCTTCAGTGTTCACTTCATCAGCAAGGACACCAACGCCAACACCATTACCCACTACGTGGATGCCACGCTGCGCACCATCAAGCGGGTCGTGAAGGCGCTGGAAGAAGTTTTCCCGTCGGCCGAGATCTCCACCCGGAAAGTGGCGATCGTCTCTGCCATCGGCAGTGACATGCAGGTGCCGGGGCTGCTGGCCACGGCGGTAACTGCACTCCACGAGGAGGAGATCGGGGTGCTCGCCATGCACCAGTGCATGCGCCAGGTGGACATCCAGTTCATCGTGGAAGAGAGCGATTTCGAGCGGGCGATCAGCACCCTGCACGGTAAGCTGATTGAACCCCATAAGCACGAATACGCGATTGTCGCCGCCTGATCGGCACTCACTATCCGGGCAATAGCGTACGACTAAAGTCCCGCAACCCCGGCACATGGGCAGCATGCGCCGGGGTTTTCGCCTGTTTTTCTGACCTGCCTCATTGAGTCATCCATCCACGGCCGCATAAAGTATATATAGACAGGACGGCCATTCACGTTGATGTGAGGCTGCTCCCCACGAATTTTCAAGCAACCAGGGTGAATATTATGGATACGCTGTTGGAACCAATGGGGCAGCGTGACCAGGAACTGGTTGACGACGTCAGGGCCGATTCGACGGTTGACTGGAAGGAACCAGCGTCAGCAGATCCGGGTACGCTGGAAGACCAGGAACCGGCTTCGGTTATCGGTCATTACTTCCGGGACGCTCACCGCTTCTCCCTGCTTGGCAAGGACGAAGAAAAGGCGCTTGTGTCCGCTCTCACCGACACACTCAATACACTGCTTGAAGAAGCAGAGCACCCGGCTATTGAAGCGCTGACCATCCGTGAGGTCCTGGCAAGCATCGAGCAGAATCAGGCGCCGCTGAGTGAGCGGGCCAGGGAGGCGCTCAAGGACCTGGCACGCTGGCGCCGCCAGTTGATCCAGAGCAACCTGCGGCTGGCCGTCCACATTGCCCGCGGCCATCAGGGTCGTGGCCTCCCGCTTCCGGACCTCATCCAGGAAGCCAACCTGGGTCTGATCAAGGCCGTCGAACGCTTTGATGCCACCCGCGGCTTCAAATTCTCCACCTACGCGTACTGGTGGATTGCGGAAGAGGTCAAACGGGCCATCAAGCGCGGACGCCGCGTGGTCCGCACACCGGATCACGTCGTGGACGAAATCCGACGCCTGCAGGCCGTCCAGGCCCGGCTCCAGCGCGAAACCGGCGAACAGCCGGACCGCTACGAGCTCGCGGAAGCGGCGGAAACCACGCCGGAGCGGGTTGATGAACTGCTGGGCTTCGCCCGCCCCGAGGTCTCCACGGCCACGCCCATTGGCGGTGAAGGGGACCTGGAACTCGGGGACACACTCGCGGACGAGAGCACGGATTCGGAAGAGACAGCACTTGCCGAACGGGATCGGCTGCGGCTACTCAAGGACCTGTTCCATGTCCTGCGCACCCGCGAGGCGGACATCCTAGGCCGGCGTTTCGGAATCAACCGTGACGAGCCCGAAACCCTGCAGATGATCTCCGAAGAACTCGGCATCAGCCGCGAACGAGTCCGCCAGATCGAAAAAGGTGCCCTCAAGAAGCTGCGCGAACACGCCACCTTCTTCGCGGACGTAGCCGGCAACTAAGCCGGCAACCACCCATTCAGGCGGGAAGAGGCCGGGGCGGCGGGGTGACTGTCCCGGGAAGCTCTGGAGCCAGGGATGGCGGAAGCGCAGCGTACATGGATGTATTCAAAGCGGTTCCCGGGACAGTCACCCCGCCGCCCCGGCCTCTTCCCGCCGTCTCACCACCCTCAATGAACCATAAACAACCAGACCCCAGCCGCCACCTGACAAGCTACCACGACAGTGGTCAGCCCCAACCGCAACGTCAGATACCAGCGCGGCCAGTAACCGCCCATCGCAACCCAGTCCGTTGTACACATCAGCACAAAGAGCACCGGGAAAATCAGCGCCTGATAGTTCCAGGGCAGCAGCAGAGCCAGCCCCGCACTGATGAAAAAAACCTGGCTCAGGGCCATCGCCGTGATGGGCGACATGGGATAGGTGCGCGTCTCAATCTGCATGCTCACCGGCCAGTAGACACCGGAGAGAAACGCGATGATACCGGCGCTGTAGAGGTAGAAAATCTGGGCCGCCATCAGGCTCATGGTCTCCGACAGCACCATCACCAGGAGTGCCGCTATGAAGGGCACCAGCCCGGCAACCCCGAAGGTAATCGCAAGCGGACGGATCGCCAGCATCAGCCCTGTCTCCCGGTTTGAAGCTGAAGCGGACCGATCGCTGACTCATCCAACCCGATCATCTCGTTGTAGGCCGACTGATGCACCAACGCCCGTACTGTCATTCGCATTTGTTTGCTCCCGATAAGGCCAATAGCGCCTTTGTATCGGGTCTATACGAACGCCGTATCGGGATCGTTTGCCTGAAGGGCTAAATCCCCTGCTGCTTTTTGTTGCGCCGCTGGGCGACAAGATAGCCTGCCGTTACGGCCCCCATCATCAAACCCAGGGTCAGCGCCGTATTGCTCCCGGCCCTGACCCAGTGACCGTCCTCAATAAGCGTGAATGTCTGCAGGCTGAAAAGCGAGAAGGTTGTAAAGCCGCCGCAGAATCCCGTCACAAGAAACTGCCGCCATGCCACCCGGTTCATCCAGTGTCCGGCGGGGAAGTGTGCACTTGCGAGCCAGCCAATCAGCAGCGAGCCGACCACGTTCACCCCCAGCGTCCCCCAGGGCAGGAAGGCCGGAAGCGCACTGGCGAGTCCCAGATCGATGCTGTAGCGCAGGAGCGTGCCCAGCATGCTGCCCAGGGCTACTGCCAGCGTCACCAGGTGGCTCATAGAGCCCCCCCAGCGAAGCGGGCCAGGTAGAGGCCGGCTGCAACGGCCGCCAGCCCCAGCAGTGTTGTGATCACAAGATTACCGGCCGCCCGGAGGTAATACTCGCGCTGAACCAGCGCCAGCGTCTGCAGGCCCCATGAGGACACGGTGGTGTAGCTGCCGCAGAACCCGGCGAGCAGCAGGAACCCAAAAAACCCTGTCCCATTCCCTGTGGGCAGTAACCCCGCCACCAGGCCCGCCACGAAGGCCCCCGAGACATTGACCACCAGCGTTCCCCAGGGAAAGTGAGTGCCCAGGCTCCGGTCCAGAGTGCGGGTTGCCAGGTACCGGCAGGCGCCCCCGAGTGCGCCACCAAGGGCGAGTGCGGCAAAGGCGATCATGAAGGCTGCAGCCGCCGGCTGAGGGCCAGTGTTTCCGCGCGCACCGGGCAGGTGACCAGGTGATCGTTGACCATGCCAACCGCCTGCATGAAGGCATAGCAGATGGTGGGGCCGACGAAGCGGAATCCCCGCTTTTTCAGGGCGCGGGACATGGCACGGGATTCCGGGGTTTCCGTGGGGATTTCATCCATGCGGTTCCATTCATTGATGATGGGCGCCCCTCCCACGAAGGACCAGAGAAAGCGGGTAAAGTTCTCTTCATCGGCTTCCATGGCGAGCAGGGCGCGGGCATTGCCGACAATCGACTCCGCCTTGCGGCGGTTGCGCACAATGCGCCGGTCCTGCAGGCAGCGTTCAATATCCGCCTGCGTGTATTCCGCCAGCGTCTCGGGAATGAAGTCCGCAAAAACAGCCCGGTAGCCTGCCTGCTTGCGCAGTATGGTGAGCCAGCTCAGCCCGGCCTGCTGGCCGTCCAGGCAGAGCTTTTCAAACAGCTCGTCGCGTGCGGTAACGGGGCGCCCCCAGACATTGTCGTGGTATTCAATGTAATCCGGTTGATTGCCACACCAGGGGCAGCGTCCATCCGTTCCCATGCGGTCTCCTTCAGTTGCCCAGCGTCCATTCTCGCCATTCGCAGTCCCTGAGTCGACAGTCGTCGGAACCGGGGGCGGGCACGTCACACCACTGGGGGAGCTCCGATTCGTGGGCGATCACGCTGACCCGGATGCCATTGCATTCGGCCGTGAATGCCCGCCACCCGCTGGCCGTTTGATCCAGCCTCAGAACCGGTCCGGCCGCCGCCGGTTCCAGCGTCAGGGCCTGGAGGTTGCTGGCGATTCCCCGGTGGGTCGCCTTGATCCAGGCCTCTTTCAGGGTCCAGAGCAACAGGAAGCGCTCATTCGGCTCGGCGCCTTCCTGCAGCCATTGCTGTTCGACGCTCGTGAACCAGCGTCCGGCAAGCCGTTGCCACGGGACGCCGCGCGCCATAGGTTCGGCGTCCACGCCGATGGGGCCGGAATGAAAAGCCACGACCTGAAGTCCACGACAATGGCTGAGGCTGCTGTGGAAACGCTGGCCGGCAACGCAGGGGTTGCCACTTGCTGGAAGTTGGCTCTCCGCCACTTCGGGCAGGCAGGCAGCCCTGCAGAATGCCCTGGCCCCAGTGCGCCAGAGCAGCCGGCTGAGTCGGTAGCTGTCGCGTCTCAGCGGGTCTGACTGGGATTCTTCCCGGGCCTGCTCAATGGGATTGAGTGTATAGGGCCGGGAAGCTTCCGGGAGGTGATCGCCGCAGTGGACGTAGAGCCTTGCGGGCGTCATGGCTGCAGGCGATTGATCTGCCAGTGGCCATCTTCCAGCCGGTATTCGAAACGGTCGTGCAACCGGCTGGGCCGCCCCTGCCAGAACTCGATCCTTTCGGGAATCACGCGGTAGCCACCCCAGGACTCCGGGAGGGGGATCCCGCCCTCGCGGAACCGGGCCTTCATGCGCTCCAGCTTAGTTTCCAGGGCCTGGCGCGATTCGATCACCGCACTCTGCTGGGAGACCCAGGCCCCCAGCTGGCTTCCCTCGGGCCGCGACATGAAATAGCGCAGGGACTCCTTGCGGCTGACCTTCTCCACACGGCCCTCGATGGTTATCTGGCGGTTGAGCGGTACCCAGGGGAAAAGCATTGCGGCCCGCGGGTTCTCCGCCAGGGCCCGGGCTTTACGGCTGCCGTAATTGGTATAGAAAACAAAGCCCTCGGTATCAAAGTACTTGAGCAGAACGGTCCGGGCGCCGGGGGCTCCGGATGCGTCGGCGGTAGCCAGTGTGAGGGCGTTGGGATCGTCGATGCCCGCCTCCACGGCCTGGTTGAACCAGTTCTCGAACTGCCGGAAGGGGTCATCATCCAGCGCCTGCCTGTCGAGACCGACGCTCTCAAAATCGCGGCGCATATCACCGATATCCAAGACTGGGCTCCTCCAGACCGCATCAAAGATGAAGAAACGATAACACGAATCGGGCAATCGGCACCCGTTCCGGGATGCGCGCCCCTCCCAATACCGGTCTCACATCTTTATACTGACCGCTGTTTACCCGATGGCCTGCGAGGATGATCGAATGAAGCGAATGATAGCGGTACTGATGCTGGCGATGCTCAGTACGCTTGCCCATGGCCAGACCCGTATTGCCGTGGCCAGCAGCTTTGAGAGCACGGCCGAGGAGCTTGCGGAGGCGTTCTTTGAGCGCACGGATGAGCGTATTGTCCTGGTTGCGGGCAGCAGCACGAACATGGCGCGACAGGTTCGTCAGGGCACCGGCTTTGATGCCTTTATCTCCGGCGACATGGAGCATGCCAGACAGGTCGCGGAAGATGGTGCCGGTGATCCGGAGAGCCTCTTTGTTTTCAGCATTGGGCGCCTGGTCCTTCTGGCCGATGAGAACCCTGAAGGTGACGTGTCAGACCCGGAAACCATGCTGCGTGAGGAATCCTATCGAGCCCTCGCCGTTCCCGACGACCGTGAATCGGCTTACGGACGGGCCGCCGAGCAGGTCCTGGACAAGCTCTTCCGGTCGCGCTTTGCTGTTCGGGACACCGTGGAAGCGACGAGCGCCGGCCAGGCGTTCAGCTTTATGCGCAGCGGCTCCGTCGATCTCGGTTTTGTGCCGTTGAGCCTGGTCACTCAGGAGGGAGTTGATGAATCGCGCTACTGGCTGATCCCGCAGGATATGCACGATGAGCTGCGGCACGCGGCCATTATGCTTGAGGATGGCAGTGAGACGGCCCAGCGCTTCCTCGACTTTATCCGTGACGATGAAGCGGCACACGAGATCATCCGGAACGCGGGTTACACATTACCGGACGATGATGAGTCGTAAAACCAGCCCGTTTTTTGCCTATATCGGGCGCCTGCGCTGGATACGGCGCTGGGGCCTGATGCGCAATGCCATTGAAGAGGATGTGGCGACCCACTCCTGGGAGGTATCCGTTCTGGCACATGCCCTGGCCAGTATCCGGAGAACCTGTTTCGGCGGCGAGATCAATCCGGACACGGTTGCCGCCGTTGCCCTCTACCATGATGCGGCGGAAGTAATAACCGGGGATATGCCCACACCGGTGAAATACTATTCCAGCGTTATGCGCAATGCGTTCGCGGACGTGGAAGACAAGGCCCAGAAAGAGCTTCTGGATCTGCTGCCGGAGACGCTGCGCGCGACCTTTGATGGGTATATCCGGGAAGAGGAATGGGAGCCCCAGACCCGGGAACTGGTCAAGGCCGCTGATCGGCTGGCGGCGCTTCTCAAGTGTGAGGCCGAGCTGCGTGCGGGTAATACGGAATTTGAACAGGCGGCCAGCCAGATCCGTGAACGTCTTGAATCGGATGGCCTTCCGGAAGTGCAGTATTTCCTGGAGGTCTTTGCCCCGGATTACGGAACCAGCCTGGATTATCTCCTGGACCGAAGCCAGGACTAGCCGGGCGAGATTCCGGTTACCATCCCCACACGCCGGGCAATACCGTCTGCCTGCTCAACGGCCTCCAGGAGCCGCTTGCGGTTGATCTCGACGCCCGGGTGCCTGTCGCGCACCCTCTGGGTCGCTTTCTCGGCCTTTCGCCAGAGTTCATCACGGTCCGATTCGGTCAGCGACTCCCGCTGGCCATGGATCTGCAGCCAGACGGTACCGTTCGAGACGGCGGTTTTCACCGGTTCCTCGACAATGCGCACGCTGCTGCCCTTCTCGACTTCCCAGACCAGTTCCTCGATGTGGTCGTTGAACATCCGAATGCAGCCATGGCTCACCTGCTGCCCGACACCGAAACGCTTGTTGGTGCCATGGATGAGGTAACCGTCTTCCTCAAGCTGGAGCGCAAAAGGGCCAAGCGGATTTGCCGGTCCCGGCGGTATCACTGCTGGCAGTGGATTGCCTTCGTTGCGGGCCTCTGTGCGGATGGACTCCGGCGGGTACCAGGCAGGCGATTCCAGGCGCATCCGGATGCTGGTCCTGGTCAGGGGGGAAGGGTTGTTCGTGTTGCCGATGCCCACCGGGTAGGTGACAACCTGGCCCCCCCTGAAATGATAGAGACGGTACTCGGCTAGGTTGATGACAATGCCTTCATGGGGCCCCGAGGGGAGGAGGTGTCTGGACGGCAACCGGATACGGGTGCCGTCGCCGGGGAGCCAGGGATCGACCTCCGGGTTCGCGCGTACCAGTTCGAGGAACCCAAAGCCGTGTTCCTCGCCAATGCTGGCAAAAGTGTCCTCGTACTCCGTCGTGGTCCAGGTGGGGGTGCCAATGACCCGGTCTCCGGCCTGCCATTCGAAACTCTGTGCGGGGGACAACCCCGGCAGGGTTGCCAGAAGCAGCAGACAGACACAGTGTTTCAGGCGCATGATTATCCGTTATTGGAGGAGGTACTTTCGGCCGATTCCCGGCCAACCTTATCCGCATTGTCCAGAATTCTGTCGAAGACATCCAGGCAGGTTTCCAACTCCCTGTCCGTGATGTCCTTCAGAAGCTGGTCCCGAAGACCTTCTGCCCGCGCATCCAGCTGTTCGATGAAGGATTCGCCTCTGGGCGTCAGGTGCAGTCGGCGCGCGCGCCGGTCCTGCTCGCAGGGGCGGCGTTCGATGAGCTTCTGTGCTTCCAGGTTATCCAGGAGTCGCACCAGGGTGGGGTTCTCAATCGACATGAGCTCCGCCAACTCCCTCTGAGTGACGCCTTCACCACCCCGGTGAAGGGCGACCATGGTACTCCAGCGGGCCTGGGTTACCCCCAGGTCCTTGAGGCGTTCATCGAGCAGTTTGCGCCAGCGCCGCGCGAGGCGCGCGACACTGAACGGGAATTGGCGGCGCATCATTCGCTCCGGGCTCCATTTATTAAGGCTGCCGACCATACTATCAATCTTCCGTTGCCAGAACAGTAAGTTAAAGGTGTCATCCTGTTAACTGCGTACGCAGCCCCGCATGCCGGGGTTCATGTAACCGGAATGAGCCTTTTCCGAGGGGATTGGGCAATCCCCTGGCATGGAGCGGGGGTATTCTGCACCAGGAGGATGAAGATCCGCTATAGTTCCCATCGAATTAACCCAATAGTCTAGAATGATCCCCGCCATGGCCCTATAAGGGGTACCCGCAGGAAACAGGCCGGCAATACGGCAGGAGCACCTTGGATGAAGAAGAATCGGAAACGTTTGGGGGTACCCGCGGTGATTGGGGCGGTCGCCGGCTTCTACCTTCTGAGCTTTCTGTTCTGGCCACTACCCGATGCCGCTGAAAGCGGGTGCCGGGCAACCACAACCCCGATAACCGACGTTCAGGGACGCACCGGGGTGACCCCTATGGATGGGGAGCGCGTGCTGATACGTGGCGTGGTCAGTGGTGATTTCACGGGCGAGGAGGAGCTGGGCGGTTTTTTTGTTCAGCAGGAGGGTGTGGGGGCATCGGACTCCGGTGAGGCGTCCAGTGGACTCTTCGTTTATGCCCCGGGGATGGAGGTCAGCCCGGGTGAACGTCTGCTGCTTGATGGCGAGGCCGGTGAATATTACGGCATGACCCAGATCAGTGATGTACGCCTGCGTGCCCGTTGTGGGCGTGGAGAGGAGGTGGCGCCCGTTACCGTCAAACTCCCTTTGACCGAGCGGGAACGGCATCGACTCCAGGGCATGAAGCTGCGCCTTGAACCGCCACTGGCGGTTACCGGGCTTTATGAGTTGGGTCGTTACGGGGTTGTTGCGGTCGCGGACGAACGCCTCTACACCCCGACGCAGGTTCACAGACCCGGTACGAAAGCCAGGCAACAGGCCGCAGAGAACCAGCAACGCCTGCTGCGCATCGACGATGGCAGTAAGCGGCGGGATCCGGCCCTGCCCGGTTGGGTCAGCGACGTATTTGGGGCTGGGCAGAGTCTCAGGGTGGGAGACCAGCTGGCCGCCGTTGAGGGTATCCTGGATTATCGCTATGAGCACTGGCGGTTGCAGCCGCTGGAGCCGCCGTCCGTAAGGACCGCCAATGCACGGCCCGAGCCGTTGGTTCGGCCGCCGGAAAACCGGATTCGTGTGGCGAGTTTCAATCTGCAGAATTATTTCAACGGCGATGGCCACGGGGGCGGTTTTCCCACCGAGCGCGGCGCCTCCGAGCCCGAGGCGTTTGAACGTCAGCACCTGCGCCTGGTTAATGCGATTGCCGCTTTGGCGGCGGATGTGATTGGCGTGATTGAGGTCGAGAACGATGGCTATGGACGCGACAGCGCCCTGGCCGAACTGACGGGAGGATTGGAAGGGGACTGGGATTACGCAAGGCCGGAGCGTCAACGCCTTGGAAGTGACGCCATTGCCGTCGGAATGCTCTACCGGGCAGAGCGCGTTCAGCCTCTGGGGCAGGCGCACACGCTTCTCAACGGCCCTTTTGCACACTACAACCGACCTCCGCTGGCACAGCGATTCCGTCATCTGGGCACGGGCGCGACGTTCTGGGTGGTCGTTAACCATTTCAAGAGCAAGCGCTGCGGGGGAGCCGTCGACGCAAACCGGGCGCAGGACGATGGCCAGGGATGCTGGAATCCCCTGAGGGTTAAAGCGGCCAACAGGCTGGTTGAATGGGTAGAGGTCCTGGCGGCCGATCACGGCGATGACAGGGTCCTGTTGTTGGGAGACTTCAATGCCTATGCCCGCGAGGATCCGATGGTACACCTGAGAGAAGCCGGGTTCCGAAATGTCCTCAGTGGTCATCGTCCCCTGCCGGCCAGCGGCTATATATACCGGGCAGAATCGGGAACGCTCGACTATATTCTAGCAACGGGAGCCCTGAAGGACTCGATTCAAAGAGCGGGTGTTTTTCCGATCAACGCGGACGAGCCACCGCTGCTGTATTACGATAGGGAGAACCGGCATGACGTCCCGACATCAATTATCCAGGACGGGGATCCCTGGCGCTCCTCGGACCATGACCCAACCTGGGTGGATATTGACCTTGGTGCCCCCGATGGCAACTGATTGGGAGCTGCAATGAAGGAACGGACCCGGCGTGAGGCACAGGAGGCGCGCGATCCGCTCAGCCACTGGCCGGTGCTGCTCAGGCGTGGGCCGCTGCTTATTGCATTGCTTTATGCGATGGTCGGGGTCCTGTGGATCCTGTCCAGTGATTACTGGGCTGAAACGCTGGTCTCAAACCCTGACCTCCTCGGAGTGATCCAGACCTGGAAAGGCATTACCTTTATTGGCGTCACAGCCCTGGCGCTGTATGTCGCCATGCGCAGCCTTTACCACGCCATTGCGGTGATCAACCGAAAAGTCGAGGAGCGTGAGACCCGCTTCTCGGAGATGGCGCAGTACATTCCGGAGGTGTTCTGGATCTGGGATCCGTCGAGGGAGAAACTCAGCTACGTCAGCCCTGCCTTCGAGACGATATGGGGGGAGTCGGTCGACTCCATTCTTGACGATCCCAATCTCTGGCTGAATTCCATCCACCCCCAGGATCGTAAACGCGTGCTTGAGGGATTACGGTACAGCCGTACCCATTACCAGACCATCAGCCAGCAGTATCGGATCCAAAGGGCGGATGGTGCCTGGCGGTGGGTTCAGGAACGGACCTATCCGATATGCTGCGAGAACAACAGCCTTGAGCGGCTGATTGGTGTTGTCGAGGATATTACCGAGCAGCGCTACCAGCAGGAAGCACTCCATGAGGCGGCTCATTATGATCGCCTGACCGGGCTGCCGAACCGCTATTACTTCCATGAACGGCTGGAACAGCAATGCCATGATTCCATGGCGAATCACGGGCAGTTTGCGTTACTGCTGATCGACCTGGACCGCTTCAAGAACATCAATGACTCTCTGGGGCACAGTGCCGGCGACGAACTGCTTCGCCAGGTTTCCAGACGTCTGCATCTGGTCATGGAGCAGCGCGGGTTTATCGCGCGGCTGGGGGGTGATGAGTTCGCCATCCTTCTCTCGCGGAAACGCGACTGCGAAAATCGCGAAGCGCTGATCCGGGAGTTGATCGATAGCCTTTCCCGCCCTTATCGGATTCAGGATGAGAGCTCCTTCATGACGCTGAGCATCGGCGTTGCCCTGTTCCCGGCCGATGGCAGCGACGTCGAGAACCTCATGCGAAGTGTCGATGTGGCTATGTACAGCGCCAAGCGCTCCGGACGTAATCAGTGGTGCTATTTCCACCAGAGTCAGGACGAATCAAGCCCGGAACGCCTGCGTCTGGAAGCGGATATACACCAGGCGGTCAAGCGTCAGGAGTTCGAATTGCATTATCAGGCACAGTTCAGTGCCTGTGGCCGGCGCATGAACGGCACTGAGTGCCTGCTCCGCTGGCAGCACCCGGAACGGGGAATGGTTTCGCCGGGCGAGTTCATTCCGCTGCTCGAGGAAACCGGCCTGATCGCGGAAGTCGGGATTTTCGTTATTGAGCAGGCCTGTCGTTCCATACGGGGCTGGCGGGAACAGGGGTTGCCCGAGGATTTCTCCGTCGCGGTGAATATCTCTGCCCGGCAGCTGAGCGATGAGTACCTGCTTTCAGAGACGGAGCGGTTGATGGAAGCCTATGATGTGCCGCCCGGTATGCTGGAACTGGAGCTTACGGAAACCTCGCTGATGGAGGAGCCGACCCATGCACGGCGGCTCTTCGAGGGACTCAGGGCTATTGGCGTGCGGATTGCCATCGATGATTTCGGGACGGGCTACTCAAGCCTGAACTACCTGCGCGAGTTTGCCCCGGACATTCTCAAGATCGACAAGAGCTTCGTGGATCCCATTGTGGAAAGCACCCGGGACCGCGACCTGGTGGCGGGCATCATTCAGCTCGCCCATACCCTCAGGATCAAGGTTGTCGGTGAAGGAATCGAGGAAGAGGCCCAGAGAGCCATTCTGGAAGAGGTCGGGTGCGACTGGATCCAGGGCTACCTGCTGGCCCGGCCGCAACCCATTACTGAATTTGAGCAGCTAATGGTCGATTACGGGGTTATTCAGGGGGATACTGTTCAAACATCGCCCTGACCACCCGATTGATCAGCGTCTGGCGCTGATCCGCAGTCATGCTGTCCGTCAGGTTGCGGGCGGCCCTGCCCTGCCAGACAACCTGCTCCGCCTGCGGGTCCACAAGTTCCACAACCAGCTGGCCTTCCTTGATTTCCCGGGACTCCACAGGGCTGTGCGCCATTCCAAAGGTGAAGGGGTTGCTGCCGAAGCCGAAACCCAGCCCGAAATTGGGCCCCCGGGATTCCAGGCGGCGTTCCTGCTCGATGCGGTAACGGACGGTCAGCGCGGGTGACGCCCCGGCCTCCGCTCGGACAAAGCCCTCCTTTTCCAGTTCCTTCTCCAGTGCGCGCTCAATCCGGGCTGCATCAAGGCTCTGTACCGATCCTTCCTCGCGCTCAGCGAAGCGGTAATGCTCGTACGTCTCGAAGCGGGCATTGCTGTCAAAGTCGGTTGTGGCATATCGGGCACAACCGGTAAGAGCAAGAACCAGCATCAGTCCGAGGATCATCCGAATGAGACCGGTGCTGTGGGGCGCACTGCTGTTTGCGTTCATGATGTCACTCGACTGTGTAGGGTTGGTGTCAATTCGCCATCTCTATTCTTGCAGAAGCGAAGGGCCCCTCCAAGCGGGATGGCTGCAAAGCGGGTTTGGATCAGGCATTATCAATGGGTGGGAACTTGGAATTTCAACAATAAATGACTGGGTAAACCGCTATGTGGTGGGGTAAACGACAGCAGTCTGACTCGTTCAAGCTCTCGGAACACGTTGTGGTACTGACCGGCGCCGGCATCAGCGCCGAAAGTGGGTTGTCCACATTCAGGGATAAGGGTGGCCTGTGGGAGCAGTTTGATATTGAGGACGTGGCGACGCCGGAAGCCTGGGCCCGTAACCAGGCGCAGGTGCGCGAATTCTACAACCAGCGCCGTCGCCAGGTGCTGGAGGCGGCCCCCAATCCGGGGCATCAGGCGCTGGTGGAACTGGAGCGTCGCTGCCGGGTCAGCGTGGTCACCCAGAATGTGGACGACCTGCATGAGCGGGCCGGGTCCGGTCATGTGCTGCACCTGCACGGCAGCATCCTCGAAGCGCGCAGCCATGTCGATCCCTCCGAGGTAATCCACCTCGGCGAGCGGGATCTGACGCCGGACTGGACCTGCAGTTACGGTTACCCGCTGCGGCCCAACGTGGTCTGGTTCGGCGAGCCTGTGCCCGCCATGGAAGAGGCTGCGACCCTGGTCAGCCGTGCGGACCATCTGCTGGTGGTTGGATCCTCGCTGGGGGTCTACCCGGCGGCATCACTGGTGCAGTTTGCTCAGCCCGGGGTGCCGATCACGGTAGTGGACCCGGATGAACGCATGCATCTCCCCGGTGCCCGCGTCCTCCGAAAGCCGGCGAGCGAAGGGGTACCCGAATGGGTTAGCCGGTTCAAGGCGACATTCACGATCTGAGCTGTGATCCCTGTCCCAGATTGTTAAAAAACGTTACACACGCCAGCCCGTCTGTTTTACTGTCAGACATATGAACGGTCGTTCATGTTTAGAGCAACTCCTGCGACCGTAATAACAACAATGACAGCAAGACGGGATTACTATGAGCGGCTGGAAAATGGCCAGCATCGCGGTTGTTGCCGTGCTGGGCGGGTCCGTACTGGGTCTTTACTGGGTAACCGGCACTCCCCCTGACGACCAAGGCACGCATGCCGGGAACCGTGAAACCGTCCCCGCCCCGGAGCCCCCAACCGGGCAGCAGGCGGCGGAACCGGCGGAGGCGGAACCTCCCGGCCCGGAGCGCCAGATCGCCAATGAGTTTGCCCGCGTGGCGGATGCCTACGAAGCGGGGTCGCAGTATCCCGCCTATTCCTTTCCCATCAGCGAAGAACACCTTCAGGACTACGCGTACAACCAGTACTCGCCGGTCGTAACGCCTGTGTCGGATGGCGGCGATACCGCGCGCCTCTCCGTGGAACTTGAACAACTCCATTTCGAAAAGGGCAACCCCATCCTGGGAACGGCTACCGTTTCTGGCGATGCGGCCGCGGATCTCACGGTCAATGAAGTCAGCGTCAGGGATCCCGCGGGGCAGTCCCTGTACCGGCAATCTCTGGAGGCCGAAAGCGATGGTGAGTACGAACTCGTGATCCGGCCTTCCGGGTCAGAAGCGTCCGAGTGGCCGGTGGAACTGATGGTGATGGTTTCCGGGTCGTTCCGGGGCCAGGACGTGGATGCCGTGGCACCGCTTCGTTACAACGACCCCGTGGGCGAGGTGGCGTCCGTGGGGGATGCGAGGGTTGAGGGGGCGCATCTGATCATCCCGGTGGAGGTGGATGTCGACGGTGAGGGCGACTACGCCATTTCCGGCAACCTGTATTCCCGGGATGGCGAGCCTCTCATCCATATTGAGCATGAAGCACGCCTGTCTGGATTTGATAACGGCACGAAACTGCGCATCCACCGCCAGGCCCTGGAGGCCAAGGGCAACGAGGGGCCCTATGAGCTGGGCGACCTGAGGCTCAGAAAGCTGCCCGCCCACCCCGGCGATCGTACCAGCTACGGCCCCCGCCTTGAGAAGCGCTTTAACGTCGAGGGTGCTTCCTTCGATGAGTACAGCGATACCACCTATGAAGATCCGATGCGCGAGGCCCGGCTTGAATTCCTCCGCAAAGCCGCGGAGGAGCTCTAGCCGGGCGCTCCGCGACGGTGCGACCAGGGAAGGAACAAACACAACAGGGCCATGACGACAACAATAACGGAGGAAACATCATGAAAAGCCTGAAACTGATGGCACTGTGCCTGCTGGTCATCGCGACCGGCACGGCACATGCGCAACTTGCCGGCAAGAACGTGATACTGGTTCACGGACTGCAGGCGGATGATCTGGCTGATAACCCGGCCAACCAGCAGGAAATCGATCAGAATGGTGACGCCTACTGGCAGGCGTTCTGGGCCTCCCGTGCCGAGGCGCGGATTGACTGGGGCAGCCACGAGCGTGTGGAAGGCAAAACCGCCCAGCGGGCCTTCCAGCAGATGGTTGAGATCTCCCAGCAGGGCCTGTGCAACCAGGGCTGCATTCTGGTGACGCATTCCACGGGGGACCTGGTGGGTCGCTACATTCTCGCCAACCAGGAGCGCTGGCTCAGCAATGCCGGCTACCAGCCGCTGAACATCATCACTTCTCTCGATTTCGCCGGTGCCGGTGGTGGTTCTGAGCTTGCGGATCTGGCGGTAACGGCCGCCTATGCCGATGGCTTCAGTGATGAGGCGATCAAGCTGGCGGTAACAGCCTACATCGGCACG
Source organism: Halospina denitrificans (assembly GCF_004364635.1). Classification (GTDB taxonomy): domain Bacteria; phylum Pseudomonadota; class Gammaproteobacteria; order Pseudomonadales; family Oleiphilaceae; genus Halospina; species Halospina denitrificans. The sequence goes on from NZ_SOAX01000001.1 coordinate 286,558, forward strand.
GAGCCAACGCCGGATAACCTCGGTGTTCTGCGCGATCTGCAGCCCGCAGTTGCACGCAACCTGGCGATCTCGCCCAATAACGTTCCCCGCCTGCGTTTTGTTGGTGCTGGCTCGGACTATTACGGGCTGACGGGATCTTTCCTGCCGGGTGAGGACGACGGCGTGGTCGCGCTTCACTCGACCTGCGGCGGGACCCAGGTCGGAAGCTACGAGAGCTGCGTGAGCGATGTACGGCTCGATGGCAAGCGGACCAGCGTGGATGCGCCGAACGCACTGTATTACAACCATTACCCCATCCTCATGGGGGAAAAGGTTGATCACGGGCAGGTGATCAATACCGAGTCCGGCAACACCCTGACTTACGCCAACAACGGTCTGAGCTTCTCGGGCGTGGATGTCAATTTCGACACCGAGACCTATCAGGAACGTCCCTGGTGGAAGTTCTGGGGCAGTGCTGACACCTACCAGGTGGTGAGCGATTCCGAGCAGTCCAGCGTTTCAGGGCTGGTGTACGACACCCTGAACTGATCCGCTGCGGAGGGGTCGCACAGGCTGCGGCCCCTCATTGCATCCTGAAACGGATCGGCAGTTTCAGGCGAAAGCTCTCCCCTTCAATGGCCTCCGGAACCTCCGGCAACGGCTCGGCCCTCTGGAGCATTTCCAGCGCGGCCTCATCCAGGATGCCATGACCACTGCCGTCCTCAACGGCGCGGTCATTGAGTGAGCCATTCCGGCTGAACCCGATCGTCAGCGTCACGATTCCTTCCTGACCCAGCCGCCGTGCCCGTCGCGGGTACTCATAGTGTTTGGCCAGATGGCGCGACAGCCTGGCCAGGTAGGCGTCCTCCTCGGCCTGGTCACCACCGCCGATGGTTACGTTTTCCCTGTTGTTGTCGGCTTCCGGGTTGCTGCCGCCGTCCGAATCGCGCTTCGTTTCGCTGTCCGCCTGCGTCTCTTCCGTCTCCGGTTTTTCCGGGGTTGCCGGTGTTTCGACCGGCTCGACCGGCTCGGGCTCCGGTTCTGGCTCTGGCTCAGGTTCGGGTTCTGGCTCAGGTTCGGGTTCTGGCTCGGGTTCTGGCTCAGGTTCGGGTTCTGGCTCAGGTTCGGGTTCTGGCTCAGGCTCAGGTTCGGGCTCGGGCTCGGGCTCGGGCTCGGGCTCGGGCTCGGGCTCGGGCTCGGGCTCAGGTTCGGGCTCGGGCTCAGGTTCCGTCTCTGAACTCTCGCTGGGAGCCGGGGGTGCCTGTGTGTTGACCACGATGCCCCGCTGGTCATTGGAGGGGCCCGGCATGGACGCTCTTTCGATGGGCCGGTCCGCCAGGACCACCAGATGGATCGTGATGGCGAACACCAGGCTGAGGGCTGCGATGAGTTTCTGTCCGTGTTCAGCGATCATCACTCGGGTTCCGTGAGCAGAATGACCTCGGGATGCCCCGCGTCCGCGAGTCTGTCGAACAGCGCTTCGAGTTCGCCCATGGATAGATCCCGCTCCACCCCCAGGCGCAGTCGTTGCTCCGGGTTGTAATCCGGCAGGGCTGTTGCGAGCTTCGTTCGCGCAATCGCCTCGCCGTGAAAGCGCAGGCTGCCATCGCTTTCCACCACCAGGTCAATGTTGGGGCGCTGGTCGCTGGTTTCGGCCTGGGACCCCGGCAATGGTGGTATCTCGTCCCGGAGGATGATGCCCGCGATCAGGAAGAACATCAGCAGCAGGAACACCACGTTAATCAGCGGAAGCAGCCCTTCCTCAAGGCGTTCCGTGAGGGACCCGCCGGTGTCCTGCTCCGGGAAGAAGGGGTTGGGCATCATGGGGCTTCACCTGCGTCCTTCTGGTTCCGCTTCCAGGCAGGGTTGAGGCCAGCGGATTCAATGTGACCAAGCCAGCGGGTGAATTCGCCCAGAGGCGTTGATGGGCTGGTCTTCAGTATCACGGTATCGCCGCTGTACCCGGTCAGGCGGGTCCTGGCGCCGTCCGGGTCGACCCTTGAGCCGTTCCATTCCAGGCCGCTGTCAGTGAGGTGGAGTTCCGCCGGCTCCTGGTTCGGCTCGCTTGCCGCCTGTGGTGCGGGTGTTTCGAGTTCAAGCAGGCCCATGGGCTCCATACGCGAGCTGAGCATGAAGAAAAGCAAGAGGATGAAGACGACGTCGATCAGCGGCGTCAGACGGATGGGCATCCGTCTCGCCGCACGGGGTTCAAGCCATTGCATGGCGCCTGGCAACCGGTTCAGCGCTGCTGTCCCCGGTCAGTTCCTTTTCCGGTGCCGGTGCGGTTTGCTGCTCTGTATCCGGAAGTTCGCGGCGGAAAACCCGGACCAGCAGGTCGTTGATGCGCTGCTGCGCGCGCCGGAGCCAGAATTCCATCCAGGCGGCAACCGCGGCGAAGGGAATGGCAATGGCCAGGCCCATCGCGGTGGTGGACAGCGCTTCGTAGATGCCACCGCTCAGCTCGCTGGGATTGGCCTGACCCTGGGCACTGGCCATGGCGTCAAACGCGGTCATCATGCCCATGACGGTCCCCAGCAGGCCAAGCAGTGGCGCCAGGGCCGCAATGACTTCAAGAATCTTCAGAGGCGACTCGAAGGGCATGATCAGTCGCTGTGCGCGTCTTCCCACCTCGTCACGCAGGTTGGTTTCCGTCTCACCGGCGAGTCGCTGCTTCATGACAAACGCCAGAAGGCCCGCCAGAGGGTTGCGCATGCTGGTGAGTGAGCGCTGGGCCGAATGGGCGTCGCCGTCACACCATTGATCGACAGCCCTGTAGACCTTGCCGGATGCCCGGGGAGCCTGGAGAACGCCGATGATCAGGGCGTAAAGCGCCGTGGCCAGGCCGATGACGGAAAGGCCCAGCAGTATGGCCATAACGGGGCCGCCCATGGCCAGGAGCTCGTGGATCGGGCCAGCGACCGCGGAAATGCTTGGTTCGGACTCGGACATATGTTGGGGCAGCCATGGCAATACGAAAGCGGATCAACCGTATCGAATGATAAAGATTATCATTCAAAAATGGAAGACCCACATTCCGCTCGCCTTGCACTTCTCTTCAGTGAAGGTGGGTTCGGACTTCATCCGCGAACATGGACTTTTCATCCAGTTTTTCAGACACGCTGTCAATCAGGTCCAGATAGGTGCTGGATTCCCTGAACGACTCGGTCGCCGGCGCGAACACATTGCCCAGACTCGGCTGCATCGGGGTATCCGTTTCCGGGTCCGCCTCTTCACGCAGCTGGGTCAATTCCCGGAGCTCGGTGACCACCCCCTGTCCCGGGTTGCGGATCTGCTCATAGGCACGGAAGAAAAGGCATCCGGGGGTGCCTACCTGCACGATGAGAGTATCCAGTGAATGGTCTTCACCGTCGCGCTGGATGGTTGTCCACGCGGAGAAATACAGCATGACTGCGGGTGCATCCAGCTCTTCCCGGATGGCCCGGAGCGCGTCCTGCCAGCTGGTTGCGTCGGATTCGTCCTGAAATCCGCCGAGTACAAGCTGCACATTGTTGTCGTTGGCCAGCACTACAGCCGTTGGCGGTACATCGTACTCGCCCAGGATGCTCGCCTGGGCGATGGTGATGGCATCGTGCATCAGATCGGTCACAGGCACCTCCCCCTGTCGGGTCAGGTTATGAATCAGGACTCACCTCCAAGCATAGACGCATTTACGGGGGAACTCGACCCCGGTTCAGTAACCGGGGTGGTTATGGCATAGTGAATCAGCCCGTTTTTCCCGCCATTTCAGAGGATTGTCATTTGCCGCAAAAATCCCACCAGGACACCTCATCACGCATCCTGCGGGCCTGGCTGATCGTTGCCCTTGTATCAGCAGTTATGGGGGGGCTGGTTACTGTTTACAACCCCCTGCCTGGCGTTGGGCTTCTGTTGCTGGCGTTTGTTGCCGGATGGCGTGCCTGGCGGAATCGGACTCCGTTGCCGCGTTCGCCTGGCCTCACGCTGGATCAGGACCCCGCCCCCGGTGCATTGGGCGGCGAGGTGGGGGGGTGGCTGCGACCGCCCGGGGATGCCCTTGCGATTACGGATGCCACCGTAACCCTGGCCTGCATACGGTTGTGTGAGCGCCAGCGCAGCCAGATCATCGAACATCAGCGGGAATGCGTCTGGCAGGAGACCCGCCTCCTGTTTGCCGACCCCGAATCGGGAGCCCTGGGATTCTGCTTTACGCCACCGGGTCATCTGTCCCCCACCGAGCCCAGCCCGGAACTCGATGCCACGGATTGGCACTGCCACCACTACTGGACGCTGACCGTTGACGGCGTTGTTGGCGGACAGGCGGCTTCCCAGGGATTCAGGCTGATCGTGAAGCCAGGCCTGCAGACCATGGAGGTACCGCTTACGCAGGAGCAGCGGCAATCCAATGAATCGGTAATGGAGGACGCGTCGTCCGCCTCAGCGCGCTTGAGGCAGCGGCTGACACTCAGCGGGGACGACCAGGGTCTGGTTGTCGATGATCCGGCCGGACCGGATTCGTGGAGTGCCCGCTTTGGCATGGCGGGTGCTCTCCTGCTGATCATTGCGGGGATGGCGCTGGAGGGTTTTGGTGCCTGGGTGTTGCTGCTTGCCGGCCTGGGGCTTGGTGGCCGTTCTCTCTATCGCCATGGGCAGTCCCTGCACTTCGAGCTGCAGGGGCGCGACGTCCGCGTCATCACCCGCTGGTTTGGCCGGCCCCTGTTTGCCCGCCAGGGTCAGCTTGCCAGCAGGGACCAGCTGACCCTCAAGCCTGCGGCGCTTTCCGGGCTGTCCGATCTGCTCCTTCAGGACGGGAAACGTCGACTGCTGTTGGCCAGGAGGCTCCCGGACGATGAGGCGGAATTGCTCAGGGATCTCCTTGTGGAGCGGATCCCTCCCGAGTGATTTCGGCTCGCCCTGATTGCGCCCGCCAGGGCCATGGCCCATCCTTACATCAGACATTTTCGCCAGGAGGGCTCATGAACGCGGAACTGCTTGAAATACGGGACCATATGGCCCGCTTCCCGCCATTCGATGAACTGGATGACGCCCTTCTCGACAAGCTGGCCAGCGAGGTGGACGTGGCCTACTTCAAGGCCGGCTCAATGATTCTTGAGGCCGACCGGGAGATCCATGACCTGTGTTACATCCGCAGCGGCGCCGTCGAGATCTACCGCCGCAACGATGAGCTCTATAATCGTCTGGGTGAGGGCGACATCTTTGGTCACTTCAACCTGCTGCGGAACAACCGGGTGCGCTTCCCTGCCAGGGCCATGGAAGACACCCTGATCTATTACATTCCGGACAGCATCTTTTACCGTCTCTGCGAGCAGGACGACAACTTTGCGGAATTCGTGGAGGTGGAAAAGCCCCGGCTGCAGGCCACGGTGGAAGCCCAGCACAAGCGCAATGACCTGATGAGCACCCGGGTGCGCAAGGTGATCAGCAGGCTGCCGCTGCTGATCGAATCCGACGCCACCGCCCGTGATGCCGCCACCCGAATGACCAGGGAGAATGTCTCGGCGGCATTGATTGTGGAGCCCGCCGAGGATGCGAGCATGGCGATCTATACGGGAGCGGACGGGCGCCAGTGGGCCCTGTGTGGGATACTGACGGATGCGGATCTGCGCCAGCGCCTGGTCGCCGAGGGGCTGTCCCCGGATGAATCCATCGCCACGCTGCACAGCGGGGAACTGATCACGATCCAGTCCGACGAGACCGTCCAGGAGGCGATGCTGTCCATTCTAAGGAACAACGTGCAGCACCTGCCCATCCTGCACCGGCGCCGCCCCGTGGGGCTTCTGCACCTGTCCGATATTATCCGTTACGAGACCCAGAGCAGTCTCTATCTGGTCGGCAGCATCCTCAACCAGAGCAGCCTGCGCGGCCTCGTCAGTCTCAAGCACGAAGTTCAGACGGCTTTCGAGCGCATGGTCCGTGATGGATCCGACTCCAAGGTGATCGGTACGGCCCTGTCGGCCATCGGCCGGAGCTTTGCCCGGCGTATCCTGGAGCTTGCCGAGGAGGAGTTGGGGCCGCCGCCCGTGCCCTATGCCTTCATGGTCCTGGGGTCCATGGCGCGGGATGAGCAGACCCTGGTTACGGACCAGGACAACGCCATGGTGCTAAGCAATGACTATGACCCGGAGCAGCACGGTGAGTACTTCAAAACACTGGCGAAACGTGCCTCCGATGGCCTTGCCGCCTGTGGCTACGCTTATTGCAGCGGCAACATCATGGCGACCAATGATCAGTGGCGTCAGCCGCAGAAAATCTGGCGCCGTTATTTTACCGAATGGATTGATAACCCAACGTCCGAGAGTCTGCTCCACTGCAATATCTTCTTTGATCTGGACGCGGTCTACGGGGACGAGAGACTGGTAGAGGAGCTCGAGGATCTGATCGTCAACAAGGCCCCACTGTCTGAGCGGTTCCTGGCGGCCATGGCGCGCAATGCCCTGAACCGCACGCCCCCTTTGGGCTTTTTCCGGACCTTCGTCATGGAGAAAAGCGGGAAGGAAAACCGGTCGATCAACATCAAGCGTCGTGGCACCGCCCCCATGGTCGACCTGATCCGGATTCACGCCCTGGCCTGCGGGTCGCGGGCCCAGAATTCCTTTGACCGCCTGGATGATATTGCCCAGACCCAGCTGCTGACGCCCAATGCCGTTGAGAAAATCCGCTATGCACTGGAGTTCATGTCCATGGCGCGTATCTGGCATCACCTCTACGACGTGGAGGCGGGACGGAACCCCGACAACAACATTGAGCCGGCGGACGTATCCAATAGTGAACGCCACAACCTCAAGGATGCTTTCCAGGTGCTGAGTAACGCCCAGAGCTTTCTGCAATTCCGTTATCCGAGCCCCAGGGGCTGAGGCGGGTCGATGCTGTCATTGCGTAATATTGCGAATATCGAACAGCCCGGTTGGCCGGAGTATATGGCCGGGCGCGCCAGGGAAGCCCGGGATGAGCGGCTCAAGCGGTTTTTTGAGGCGGGCGTCCCGGACCCGGAAACCCCCCTGAAGAATGTCCGTCTGGTGGCGCTTGACCTGGAAACCACGGGCATGGACGTCAATCGCCATGCGATTGTCAGCATCGGCATGGTGCCGTTCACGATCAGCCGTATCCAGAGTGGCCGCAGCTATTACCGGGTTGTGCGCCCGCGCCGCCTCCTGAGGGAGGAGTCGGTTCTGATCCATCATATTACCCATTCGGAAATCGCCAGTGCGCCGGATCTCAATAATGTACTCGGGGAACTCCTCGAGCACCTGACGGGCTTCCTGCCGGTAGTCCACTATCACCCGATTGAACGCCGGTTCCTGAACGAGTCGGTGAAGGTTCGCCTGGGGGAGAGTCTGATGTTTCCGATGATCGATACCATGGTGCTGGAGGCGCGCTGGCAGCGCCAATCCTTCCGTGCCCGGCTGAACAAGTGGTTCGGGGGCCAGCCCCAGTCGATCCGCCTCCACGAGAGCCGGGAGCGCTACAATCTTCCGTTCTATCGTGGCCACCACGCCCTCACTGATGCGCTGGCCACCGCCGAACTTCTGCAGGCACAGGTTGCCCATCGTTTTTCACCGGATACACCCGTGAAGAAACTCTGGGTCTAGCCGGCAAACAGGCATAAAAAAGGGCGGCCCGAAGGCCGCCCTTTCTGTTTCCGGATGGTTATCCGTTTTACTGCGTCTTTGGCTCGCTCATCAGACCTTTCACGATCGAATAGCACCCGGCCAGAAGTATCACAGTGAATGGCAATCCAAAGGATACGGCCATGGCCTGAAGCGCCTCCAGACCGCCGCCGAGGAGCAGGGCAATCGCGATGGCACCCTCAATAATCGCCCAGAACACACGCTGGGACCTTGGCGCGTCCACCTTGCCGCCGGCCGTAATGGTATCGATTACCAGTGAGCCTGAGTCCGACGAGGTGATGAAGAATACGAGCACCAGTGTGATCCCGATAAAGGAGGTAATGGCCGCCAGCGGCAACTGCTCCAGCATCATGAAGAGCTGCAGTTCGAGCGCGGAATCCTTGATGCTCTCAACACCCTGCCCCAGGTAGAGCTCCAGCGCGGTACCGCCCATCGCGGTCATCCAGAGAACGGACACGGCCGAGGGGATAAGAAGAACCGCGACCAGGAATTCGCGTACGGTACGTCCGCGGCTTACCCGTGCGATGAACATGCCAACGAATGGGGACCAGGCAATCCACCAGGCGTAGTAAAAGGCGGTCCAGCCCTGGCTGTAGTTCGCGTCTTCACGGCCGAAGGGGTTGGACAGTGCCGGCAGATTCTGGAAGTAGGCAAGGAGATTCTTGAAAAAGTCCGTTGCGATCAACAGGGTCGGACCTACTATGATCACAAACAGCAGTAACAGGGCCGCAAGAACCAGGTTGATCTCGGAGAGACGCCTTACCCCCTTGTCGACACCCAACAGAATGGAGCCAAGGGCCACGGCAGTGATCCCCATAACCAGGAATACCTTGGTTGGATCCCCGTTGGGAATGCCAAAGAGGTGTGACAGACCTGCCGCTGCCTGGGATGCGCCGAGACCCAGTGACGTCGCCAGTCCAAAGAGCGTCGCGAAAACCGCCAGGATATCCACGATGTGCCCTGGCCAACCCCAGATCCGTTCTCCGAGGATTGGATAGAAGATCGAGCGCACCGTCAGTGGCAGCCCCTTGTTGAACGAGAACAATGCCAGTGCTAGCGCCACTATGCCGTACATTGCCCAGGGATGGAGGCCGTAGTGAAGGATGCTGGCCGACATCGCCAGGCGCTGTGCCGCTTCCTCATTACCTTCGGCCCCGCCGAGGGGTGCCCAGTCGGTCCTGACACCGTCTTCGACGGTTGTGCCGGCTATCGAGGTCCCGTAGTGGGTAACCGGTTCGGAGACGCCGTAGAACATCAGGCCGATACCCATGCCTGCAGCAAACAGCATCGAGAACCACCCAAGGTAGGAGAAATCGGGCGTGGCCTTGGCACCACCGAGTCTTACCTTAGCAAGAGGCGTGAAAATCAGGACAATGCACAGGATCAGGAAGATGTTGGTTCCAAGCAGGAAAACCCAGCTCAGGTTCGTCGTCAGGTAATCGAAGATACCCTGGAATACGGGCGCTACCTGGTTCTGCAGCGCCAGCGTAATCACCACGAAGAAAAGTATGGCAATGGATGATATCGCAAAGACCTTGCCATGCAGGTCGATCTCGATACCGCCAATACGCCCGGAATAGTTGTCCTGACCGATCTGGTAATCCGTATCGATCAGGTTGGCAGGGCCCTCGGGGGCCGGGACGCCATCGACGCCCTCGCTGCTGTCATTCGACTTGTTTGGATCTTGCGTCGCCATAGAGAACGCTCCGTTTTACGTTTTTTGGGACGTTAATAAGGTCTCAGAAGCTCGGGTTCAGGGGCGCACCAGGAAGATCGATGCGTTGGTCTCCTTGGCAACGTGGCTGCCGTTGGAGGGCATGATGATGTCATGCTTGCCGTGGTGATGGGTCCCCATGACCACCAGGTCCGCACCTACGTCATCAATGGCATGGATGAGTTTATCATCCAGCTCCACTGCCGGGTCTGCTGAAACCAGGACCTTGGCCGATACGGGGCGACCGTGGGTTTTGGCCTGCTCGTTGGCAAAGGCCTCGAGTTTCTGCTCGTAGTCCTCGGGTGACTTGGCAACACTGCTCGGCGCGGATTGGGTAACGCTGATATAACAGACTTCGGTTTCGTAATGCCGACCCAGATCCGAAGCCACCTGCAGCGCTCGTTCCAGTGAATCCAGATGGGCAAGGTCGACGGGGACCAGAATTTTCCGATACATCTTCTTGCTCCTTCCATGTTTAATGACATGAATTTCACGTACCGGGCGCGAGACTACTAGCTCACTGAAGCAATGGCTACCCGCGTACGGTCTACGGATTATTACTATAGACAATGTTGTAGAATAAAGCTCACAAATTCCCGGGGTGTCAGGAAGTCGGCCCATTGTTATAGTCGCAGTAACACTACGGCACCAGAAGCGGTGCCGATCACAGTCGGAATGGGGAGAGCATGATGGAATCGCCTTTGCTGGAACGCACCGAAGGATATATTGGCGGCAACTGGGTGGGAGCGAATGCGTCTGAAACCTTCCCGGTGGTGAACCCCGCCACGGGCGAGGAACTCGCTAGAGTCCAAACCATGGGTGCGACGGAAACCCGGGAAGCGGTTGCCGCCGCCAGCAAGGCGCTGCGCCTCTCGGAGCCGGCAACCCTGGCCGAACGCCGTGGCTGGCTGGAAGGCGTGCGCGATGCGCTCAAGGCGGAAAAGGATGAAATCGGGCGTATCCTGTGCCTGGAGCACGGCAAGCCCCTGAAGGAGGCCGTAGGGGAAGTGGATTATGCCGCCGGCTTTTTCGACTACTGCGCCCGCTATATCGACCACCTGGATTCCCATACCATTCCCGAGACGCCCAAGGACTGTGCCTGGACGGTGCATTATCGGCCCATTGGCGTTGCCGGGCTGATTACGCCCTGGAACTTCCCCATCGGCATGATCGCCAAGAAGCTGTCCGCCGCGCTGGCCGGTGGCTGCCCCAGCGTAATCAAACCGGCCGAGGACACGCCACTGACCATGATCGCCGCGTTCAGGGCCATCCATGACCGCAATGTACTGCCCGCCGGGATGATCAACCTGGTCATGGGGCCGCCCAAGCCCATCGGGGATGTGCTCTGTGAGCATCCCGAGGTGACCATGCTGAGCTTTACGGGCTCCACGCCGGTTGGCCAGCACCTGGTTCGCGAGACCGCGGGGCGCGTGAAGAAGCTTTCCCTGGAGCTGGGCGGTAACGCGCCCTTTATCATCTTTGATGACGCGGATGTGGACGACGCCATCACCCAGCTTATCGGTAACAAGTTCCGGGGTGGTGGCCAGACCTGCGTCTGTGCCAACCGGGTCTATGTGCAGTCCGGCATTTTCGAGACCTTTGCGGATAAGCTCGCCGAGCGGGTCGAGGCCCTGAAGGTGGGTGATGGCATGGAGGAAGGCACGGATATTGGCCCACTGATTAACCAGGCTGGTTTCGATAAGGTGCGCCGGCATGTTCAGGACGCGCTGGCGAAAGGGGGCACCCTGAAGGCGGGCGCCCATCCGGATACGCTGCCCGAGTCCGGGAGTCTGTTCTACCCTCCGACCCTGGTAACCGGGGTGCAGTCGGAGGCGGCGTGCTGCCAGGAGGAGACCTTCGGGCCCTTTATTCCGATGGTGAGTTTTGATTCCGAGGATGAGGTTCTGGCGGCGGCCAACAATACGGATTACGGGTTGGCGTCCTATCTGTTTACGCAGGATGAGACGAGGGCGCAGCGGATGATTCCGGCGATGCGGTTTGGGCATGTGGGCTGGAATACGGGGACTGGGCCTACGCCGGAGGCGCCTTTTGGGGGGATGAAGTTGTCTGGTATTGGGCGTGAAGGGGGGCTCGAGGGGCTCTTTGAGTTTGTGGAGCCTCAGACAGTGCCTCGTAGTTACTGATTGAAAGATTTTTGCTGCTGACTTTGGTGGTGTCGGGGGTCGGGGAGGCCTGGCCGGGAATCGCTATAAATACGTCCATGTACGCTGCGCTTCGGCCATCCATGGCCTCAGAGCTTCCCGGCCAGGCCTCCCCGACCCCCTCTGTTCCTGCCCTTTCCTATGCTTTCCCTGTCTGCTCTTCCGTCTTGCCAAGCTGCTGATGCAAGTGCTTTAAACCCTGTTTGTAGAGAATCCATGCGGTCACGCCAGCGGCGAGGTTGCCGGCGAGTGCGCCTGTGAATAATCCCGTGAGGCCGCCGATCTGGCTGCCGAGCCAGAGTAATGGCAGGAAACAGAGGAAGAGGCGGAGGATGGAGATGGTCAGGGCGCGCATGGGGAGGCCCATGGCGTTGCAGCTGGAGACCATCATCATGCAGACGCCTAGGCCGCCGTAGCTCAAGGGGACCCGGAGCAGGTAGTCGTGGAGGTGGTTCTGGACCGCCGGGTCGCTGGCGAGTAGCGGGGAGAGGATGCCCGAGAGAAGGAGCCAGAGGATGGCGATGCCGAGTTGGAGGCCGATGACGAAGCGCACGGCGAGCCAGACCAGGACTTCGACGCGGTCGGGGCGGTTGGCGCCGACGTAGCGGCCGATCATGGGGGGCATCGACATGGTCAGGGCGAGGACGGTGACCAGGGAGAAGAATTCCAGTCGTGTGCCAAGGCCCCAGGCGCCGACGGCGGCTTCGCCGTAGGTGGCGACGAGGCCGGTTGCGAGGATGGCGGCGATGGGGGGCATGAGCTGGCTGAGCATGGCGGGGCCGGCCATGGAGCCGAGCTGGGCGAGCGCCGGTTTGATGGGCAGGTCATCCAGGATGAAGGTCAGCCATTCGCGGCGCAGGATCTTGGTGTAGACGATCAGGGTACCGGTGCTGAATGCGACGATGGTGGCCCAGGCGGCGCCGGCGATGCCCCAGTCGAAGACAAAGATGAACAGGGGGTCGAGTCCGACGTTGATCAGGCTGGTGATGACCATCATGGCGCCGGGTAGTTTGGTGTCGCCGTGGGAGCGGCAGATGCTGTAGCCGAAGTAGAGTACGGCGCCGAGCCAGGCGGCGACCACCCAGGGTGCCCAGTAGGCGTCGATGGTGGGCATGAGCTTATCGCTGCCACCGAGTGATTGGATGATTAACCCGCGACCCAGCCAGATGGCGAGGGCGAGGACGGCGATCAGGCTCGCGCCGGAGATGACGACCAGTCCGGCAAGGCGTCGGGCTCTGGCCGGGTCGTCTGCGCCGAGTACGCGGGAGATGATGGCGGTGGTGGCGATGCCGATGCCGACCTGGACGCCGATGATGAGCATCTGCAGGGGAACGGTGAAGCCCAGGGCGGCCAGGGGCTGGACGCCGAGCTGGCCGATGAAGGCGCTGTCGACGAGCTGGTAGCTCATCAGGGCGAGGACGCCGAAGAGCATGGGCCAGGTCAGGTGGAAGAGTTCGCGGCCTGGTCTGGGGTTGTCCACGGAGGTGGTGATCATTCGGGGCTCTTGTTTGCGCTATTCTGAGCGGGTGATGCTAAATCAGACTTTGGGAGAATCCCACTCTTGTAGGCTGATTATTCGGTGCGAAGGCGCCTGCGGGATCACTTTCCGGGAACCGCTATGAATACATCCATGTACGCTGCCCTCCGCCATCCATGGCTCCGGAGCTTCCCGGAAAGTGATCCCGCAGGCACCTTATCAGGGCTAGTGGTATGCGATCAGGAATTAATAAAGAGGGGCAAAAACAGATAGGAGGGAAGACCGGTTGGCCTTCCCTATTCTCGGCTGCTTGTCCAGATTACTTCTGGCGCAGCGCCGCCTTCAGGCTGCGCGTTTGAGCGGGCCGTGTGAGGGCTTCCAGCGTCATCTTGGGGTTCTGGGGACGCTGGCTTCCTTCAGCCCAACGAGTCGCTTCAACCGGCGCAGTACCTTGGCGGCGAACGGATTGCTTAACTAATTTGGTGCGCATGATTCGCCTCCTATGGCTTCCGGTTGATGGGTTGGGGTGTTTCCGGCTCACAGTCTTTGAAGTGATCGCTGTGTCAGCGAGTCGGGCCTTATTTCTGCCGTGCCCGGCAGCTATGTAAATAATACGGGGAATCGGGTGGTTCTGATATACGGAGGAATACTTAGGTTGCGTAGCGAATGTTTGCGATCGAATTAACTCAATTGTTAATGTTGCTTAACCTTAATTGCTGAACTACCCTCTTAACATCCTCGGCCAAGTGGGGGCGGGGCGTACAAAAAACCAAAAAATCGTGCGAAGAAATCAAAACGAAGAAAGGATGATTACCATGACAATGAAGAAAAATGTACTGGCGCTGGCAGTAAGCGGTGGTCTGATTGCCGCCCCCATGGCGGCTATGGCTGAGCCGGAAGTTTATGGCCTGATTGATATTGGTGTTGAAAGCTTTAACGATTCCGATGGTGTCGCAGCCAATGAGATTTTTGGCGGGTTTAACTCTGTTGATGGCACCAACTCGACTGACGGTTTTGGTGCGGGTCGGAGTGATGCCAAAGACTTTGAGCTGAGCAACGGACTTCAGTCGCGGATTGGCGTACGGGGCAGTGAGGAATTGCCTGTTGCTGGTCTGACAGCTTCTTACAATATGGAATTCACTGTCGATGTGCTCGATGAAGATGGCGGTGGTATCGGCAATGCTGTTGGCACCCGGCTTGGTTGGGCTGCACTCGGCGGCGACTGGGGTAAAGTGAAAGTTGGTTCCCAGTGGCAGGCGCTTTTTGAGTATGGTGGTTGGAATACCCATCGTACTGACGTGCATGGTTATGGTGCCTATTATTACACCAGCAGTGTTCTGAATAACTCGCTCGCGTACGGTTTCCGTCAGAGCAGTGCAATCAGCTATGAATACGGCAGTGCATGGGGCCATTCTGATCCCTTCTCAGCGCAAGTCACTTTGGGTGTCGGCGAGGGGGCTGAAGGTACGCCTGGTGTAGTCAATCAGGAAGGTATTTCTTCTGTTCAGGCTGCTGGCCAGTACAGCATTGATCAGCGCATCAGTGTCAACGCGGTTTTCGTCCAGGAGTTCAACGACTACCAGGGTGTTGCCGCAAATAATGCTCTTAATCAGGAGCCTACGCTCATGAACGTAGGTGGTCGCTGGAATGTTACGGATGCCCTTGAGCTTGCCGTGAACTATACGACCGTCGACATTGATGACGCTGGTGACAACAGCCGTGACAGCATGGCCGTTGCATCCTTCATGGACTTCGGCAATGGCCTGAGCGGTCACCTTGGTTTCGCCAACGGTTCAGACGATCGTGATACTTCCTATGACATTGACCTGAACACTTATGGCTACATCAAGCAGGCACTGTCTGATCGGACGGATGTTCGGCTTGAGCTGGAAAACATCCAGTACGACAACGCTCAGGACTCAAGCTCAACAGTCGCCCTGGTCGCACTGCAGCACAACTTCTAAAACCGAAGTCTGACTGTAGTAGCGAAAACGGCACCCTTCGGGGTGCCGTTTTTGTTGGTATCCGCTTTTTATCCTCCCTAGTCTTTGCAGCACCATGATCCCGGCTCTGGGATCTGTATCTGGTCAATCAAGGAGAATCCCTTATGCCGCAGCATTTCGATGAAGCGCCCGGCCTCTGTCATGAGCCCGATGCCGAAACCCATCATTACAAGCTCAACCACACCATGGTCCGCATCAAGGATCCGGAGCGCAGCCTGGATTTCTATACCCGCGCGCTGGGAATGCGCCTGATCCGGCGGCTGGACTTCGAGGAAATGCAGTTCAGTCTCTACTTCCTGGGCTATCTCAGTGACCGGGAAGCGGCGGCGGTGCCCTCGGAGGATGCCAAACGGACTACCTTCAATTTCGGACGTGAAGCGCTATTGGAGCTTACCCACAATTGGGGTGACGAGCAGAAGGCGGAGCTGCAGTTCCACAGCGGCAACGAGGAGCCCAAGGGTTATGGGCATATCGGAATCACTGTGCCGGACGTCCACTCAGCGGCGCAGCGTCTTGAGAGCCTGGGTGTGGATTTCATCAAGCGGCCCGATGACGGCAACATGAAGGGGTTGGCCTTTGTGCGGGATCCGGATGGGTACTGGGTGGAGATTCTTCAGGCTGATACGCTGGAGAAGCAGGGCAAGGCCTGACAGCCGGGCTTTCTCCATTATTGCCGGGGCTTACCCTGTCCGGTGCAGGGGCACTTCCGGCAGACCCGGCAGTGGGAACAGGAGCCGGTTGAGGGCTTTCACCGCATCCAGGTAGTCGGCGAACTCATCGAGTTGGCCGCCGGACTCATGGGCGAGAGCAAAGGTTTCCATGGTCACATCGCCGTCGTTGTTGGTTTCAGTGATACGCACGATGCTGTACCCCTGAACCCGCTCTTTGGTTTCTTCGCTGACCGGCATGTCGACCTCTTTCTGAATGCTCGGTTAATACAGTACGACTATTCTCGCGCGTGGGTTTACCTTGTCATACGGTAACTTCGTAACCACATTGTGTCTGTCTGTCACTGCGAAACCACGACGCAATCACGTTTTGAGTCTGTTAGAATTCGGCCCCGTGTCTGCCCAACGGTTGAGGAATGCGGTTCTATGACGACCACGACGGATGTAGTTCTGGTAGGCGGGGGCGTAATGAGCGCCACGCTCGGGGTTATCCTGCGCGAGCTTGATCCTTCCCTTCATATCACCCTGGTCGAGCGGCTCGACCATGTTGCCCATGAGAGCACTGACGGATGGAACAACGCCGGTACCGGCCATGCTGGCTACTGTGAGCTGAACTATACCCCGGAGGACGAGCACGGCAACGTCAGTATTGAGCGCGCTCAGCAGATCAATGAGGCCTTCGAGGTCTCGCTCCAGCTCTGGTCCTACCTGGTCAGGAAGGGCGAACTGAGCCCGCGTGACTTCATCCATCCCACGCCCCATCAGAGCTTTGTCTGGGGCGAGGAGGGCGTTTCCTTCCTGAAGAAGCGCCATCAGATGATGAGCGCCCACCACCTGTTCCGGGACATGGAATTCACCGAGGACCCCCGCGTCCTGGAAGACTGGATGCCGCTCATTACCGATGGGCGCGATCCCATGGAGAAAGTGGCCGCCACGCGGGTTCGCTACGGGGCGGACGTGGATTTCGGGTCCCTGACCCGGGCCCTGGTCGCCTACCTTGAGAGCAAACCCAATTTCGAACTGCTGCTCAACCATCCGGTAACGTCGTTCAACCAGAACGAAAACGGGCGCTGGCGCGTCTCAACCCGTAACGGGAAAACCGGTGAGAGCCGCAAGCTACGCGCGGACTTTGTGTTCATTGGCGCCGGTGGCGGCGCCCTTCCGCTGTTGCAGAAAACCGGTATCCCCGAAAGCAAGGGGTTCGGCGGCTTTCCGGTCAGCGGCCAGTGGCTGGTGTGCCGCAAGCCGGAGGTGGTCGAACGGCACAACTCCAAGGTCTACGGCAAGGCCCCGGTTGGTGCTCCGCCCATGTCGGTGCCGCATCTCGATACCCGCATCATCAACGGCGAGCCGGCGCTGCTGTTTGGCCCCTTTGCCGGGTTCACGACCAAGTTCCAGAAAGCGGGCTCGTTTCTCGACCTGTTTTCCTCCGTGCGCAGTGGCAATTTCAGTTCCATGTTCGGGGCCGGCATGAGCAACATGGACCTGACGCGCTACCTGATCGGCGAGGTGTTCCAGTCCCCGGAAGAGCGAATTGATTCCCTGCGCAACTACTATCCCCGGGCGAAGTACCACGACTGGACGCTCCAGCATGCGGGCAAGCGGGTCCAGGTCATCAAGAAGGATGCCCAGGGCCGTGGGGTCCTGCAGTTTGGCACCGAGGTGGTGGCGGCCAGCGATGGCTCCCTCGCGGCGCTGCTCGGGGCTTCTCCCGGCGCCTCAACGGCGGCCAACGCCATGATCGATGTGCTGCAGCGCTGCTTCCCGGAGAAGATGAGCGACTCCGGCGACTGGACCCGTCGCCTCAAGGAGATCATCCCGTCCCACGGACGATCGCTGATCGACGACGAGGCGCTGCTGCGCGAAATCCGTACCTATACCCTGGATACCCTGAAGCTCGACGAATGACCCTTTTGCCGATGGGTGTGACCACTTGGGTCAGTACCCGGCCGTGAAACTGCTGTACACTGGTTGATCATAAACAAGGAGTGCAGCATGTCGGAACCGGCGACCAAACCCCATTGGCAGGATTATGCCTCGGCCATTGCCAGCGGCATTCTGGG
The DNA here is from genome assembly GCF_004364635.1 of Halospina denitrificans. GTDB lineage: Bacteria > Pseudomonadota > Gammaproteobacteria > Pseudomonadales > Oleiphilaceae > Halospina > Halospina denitrificans. The sequence continues at coordinate 304,249 of NZ_SOAX01000001.1, forward strand.
CGACTGGCTGGAAGCGCGCGACAATCCGCTCGCCGTCCCCATGCACTTCCGCCACCGGGGGGAGGCCCTGGATCCAGCGGCGCCGCAGGCGGCCAAGCCCAACCTGATTGTACTCATCCATGGCCTGACCGAGCTTGAATCCGTCTGGCACTACCCGGACCAGCCGGGTGTTGATTATGCCACCGAGCTGGCGGCTGACCTGGATGCCACGCCCCTGAGCCTGCGTTACAACAGCGGTCTCCCCATTTACCGCAACGGCGAGGCTCTCGCCGAGGCGCTGGAAGCGCTGGTCGAGCAATGGCCCGAGGCCGTGGAGAACCTGATCCTGATCGGGCACAGCATGGGCGGGCTGCTGATCCGCAGCGCCTGCTTCCATGGCCGCCACCAGGGGCACCAGTGGACGCACCGGGTCTCGAGCTGCATCTATATTGGCTCCCCCCATGATGGTTCCTGGCTGGCCCGCGGCGCGCATGCCCTGGCGGACACCATGAACCGCATGCCCCGGGACTATCTCAAGGCGGTGGGCGAGTTCATTGACCTGCGCAGCGAAGGGATACGCAACCTCTCAAGAGGCGAGGTTGTTGCGCCGGATGTGGAGGAGCCGCCGCTGTTGCCGGGTGCTGCCCACTATGTGATCTCCGGGCTCCTGTCGGAGCGCGAGGACCATCCCGTGAATACGCTCTTCGGTGATGCCCTGGTCCATGAATCCAGTGCCCGGGGCCAGGAACGCTCCGGCTGGGCCCTGGCCGGCGTTGCCAACTTTCCCGGTATCCATCATATTCAACTGACCCACGAGCCGCGTGTGGCGGCGCAATTAAAGGAATGGCTCACATGAGTGATGAACGGAATGAACAACAGCCGGACAACTGGTGGCTTGGTGTGGCAGATATAGTGACAGTTGGGCTTGAGCACAGCGTATTGACGATCGAGCGTGTGCATCTGTCCATTGCCGATGAGAGCTTTGACGTGCTGTCCCGGATCCCGGTGACCCAGCCCGTGAGCGAGCCGGTGCGGGTGCTTCACCATCGTATCTCGAGCCTCTGTTACCGCAGCGTTTCCGTGGCGGCCGGAACCCTGAACCGCCACCTCAGGAAATAGGGTTCAGCGCAGGATTACCAGTGGCGTTCGTGTGGTCTTGAGCATATTGGTGGTGGTGCTTCCCACCAGGAACTGGCGGATCCGCGAATGCCCGTAAGCGCCCATGACCAGCAGGTCAATGCTGTTCTCCTCCTGGTACGCATGCAGTGCCTTCTCAACGTCCCCGGCACGGATGGCCAGGTGCACCTCGCAGCCTGCCTCGGCCAGCATTGATTCCGCCGCCCTGAGCTGTTCCCACTTGTCCGCCGTATCTGGCCCCACCATCACCAGGTGCAGCGGGAAGTCCCTGAATACCGGGCTGCTGGCGAGCAACCGGACGCCGGCAAAGGCGGTGGGACTGGCATCAAAGGCCAGCATGGCGCTCTGGGGTTCTTTGAATTCGTCGGGCACCAGTACAACCGGCCGGTGGAGGCTGCGGATCACGGTTTCCAGCTGGCTGCCGATGTGAATGTCCCGCTCGGAGCTGCTTTCGCCGTGGATGCCCATGACCAGCAGGCGGATATCGCTCTCGATGTCGAGAAGGCACTGGGGCAGGTCGCCGTGGCGCTGGCGCTGGTGCACTTCCTCGATGCCCGCTTCCCGGGCCCGTTCCGCGGCGGCCTCAAGCATGTGCCGGCCCTGTTCCATGGCGATTCTGGAGCGCTTCTCGTCAAGCTCCGCCAGCTCCTCCATCAGGTATTCGCGTGTACCCAGGCCGATGTTGCCGGCCATGTCGGGCTCCACCGGGTAACGGCTGTCATCCAGTACATGGAAGAACATCAGCGGTGCCTCCATGCGCCTGCTTGCCCAGGCCGCGTAGTCACAGACGGCGGGTGCGGCGCGGGAGCCATCAATACAGCCGACAATATGGGTCATGGAAACCTCTCTGTTGTTGTTATCGCTCATCTCAGCGCCCCATCAGCTGGTCGACCGCCTCGGGCTTGTCGTGGACCGCAAAGCGGTCGACGATGGTGGCGCTGGCCTCGTTGAGGCCGATCAGCTCGACGTCCGCGCCGTCACGACGGAAGCGCAGCACGACCTTGTCCAGGGCGCTGACGGCCGTGATATCCCAGAAGTGGGCGCGACTCAGGTCGATGACCACCTTGCCCACGGCTTCCCGGAAGTCAAAGGCATCCACGAATTTTTCCGAGGAGCTGAAGAATACCTGGCCGATCACATTGTAGGTGCGGGTATCGCTGGCTTCATCCAGGCTCGAGCGCACCACCATGAACTGCCCCACCTTGTGGGCAAAGAACAGGGCTGCGAGCAGCACACCCGCCAGTACACCATAGGCGAGATTGTGGGTGGCGACTACCACGATAACGGTCACGACCATCACAATATTGCTGGACAGCGGGTGTTCCTTCAGGTTGCGAACAGACTCCCAGCTGAAGGTCCCGATGGAGACCATGATCATCACCGCCACCAGCGCGGCCATGGGAATCCGCACCAGCCAGTCGTCCACCACCAGCACCATTGTCAGCAGGAAAACGCCCGCCGCGAGCGAGGACAGCCGGGTACGGCCACCGGATTTAATATTGATGATGGACTGGCCGATCATGGCGCAGCCCGCCATGCCGCCAAGCAGGCCCGCGCCGATATTCGCGATGCCCTGGCCCCTCGCCTCCTGATGGCGGTCGCTGGTGGTATCGGTCAGGTCATCCACGATGGTGGCGGTCATCATGGATTCCAGCAGTCCAACCACCGTCAGCGCCACCGCGTAGGGCAGGATGATCATCAGGGTTTCCAGCGTCAGCGGGACATCGGGCCAGAGGAAGACCGGCAGGGTGTCTGGAAGTTCCCCCATATCGCCGACGGTGCGGATATCCAGGCCCATGGCCATGGCGGCGGCGGTCAGGGTTACGATGCAGACCAGCGGCGAGGGTATGGTCCGCCCGATTTTCGGGAGCAGTGGAAAGAGGTAGATGATGCCCAATCCGGCGGCGGTCATGGCGTAGACATGCCAGGTGACGTCGGTCAGCTCCGGAACCTGGGCCAGGAAGATCAGGATGGCCAGGGCATTCACGAAACCGGTAACGACGGAGCGTGAGACAAACCGCATCAGGTTGGCCAGGCGCAGCTGCCCCGCGATGATCTGGAGCACGCCGGTCAGCAGTGTGGCGGCAAGCAGGTACTCCAGGCCGTGCTCGCGCACCAGGCTGACCATGAGCAGTGCCATGGCACCGGTGGCCGCGGAGATCATGCCGGGGCGTCCGCCCACAAAGGCGATGACCACGGCGATGCAGAAGGAGGCGTAGAGGCCCACCCTGGGGTCCACGCCGGCGATGATGGAGAAGGCAATGGCCTCGGGGATCAGGGCCAGGGCAACAACAATACCCGCGAGCAGATCGCCGCGGACGTTCGATAACCAGGTCGTGCGAAGAGCGTTAAGCATGCAATGTTCCGATCATTTGACAACAGGAAGACAGCGCCTCAACAGGGAGTGAGGCCAACCACACGGCAGCGTTACCTGACGGATCATTCAGACAGCGGGCATTCCGGGAATCCGGGCGGCCAGCCGGGATCAGTGTGGCGGGAGATGCATCTGGGGCATTCCGAAGGTGGCGGAGTCTATCAGAAACCGACGCGGGATGTTACCTGTTGTAACGCTCTTCACTCCCTTGGGGAGTGAATGAAATACGCCACCGGTTATCCGCAGGCTTCCTCGTACTGCCGCTTTCGGCGTGCGCGCACGCGCTGGGCTTCTTCCTCGGAGACATAGGATCGGCTGCCGTCGTCATTGATGACGTAGAACCGGGACATACGCTCCATGTGCTTGATGCGGCCTCGCATTTCGCGGCAACGTGCCTCCTGTTGGGCCTGCTCCTGCTCCTGCTCCGCTCTTTCCCGGGCCTGCTGCTCGCGTTCCTGTTGGCGCTCATCAAGGTACTGCCTCTGTTTGGCCTTGCGTTGTTTCACCGCGTCGGAGTCGGTGTTGATGGCGCTGGTGTCCGGTGTCACCTCTTGGGTTTCCGCTTCTGAGTCGGGCGGGGGTTCGTCGGAGAAATGGACATTGCCCTGATCATCCTTCCATTGGTATATCTCGGCGGAAAGAGGTGACACGAAGACCGTGAGCACGGCCATTAAAAGGAGTCGTGAAGCCATAAGCGTCCCTGGTGATGGAGTCGGATCATATCCGGAGTCTAAATCACACCGGCCATAACAGCGAACCCGCTCCAAACCCGAGAACCACCATCAGCGTTGGCAGCCAGTCGGAGAACACATCCGCGTCGATAACCCAGAATCCCAGGATGCCTATCAGCAGGGTCAGTCCGCCGAAGAGGGCATAGTTCCAGGGTTCGGGGACAACTGGCTTCAGGCCGTCCACCGGGTGGAACCAATGGCCCATGAAGAGCGCGACTGTCCATGCAATGAATGGGGTCGCTCCGGTTGAGCGGATGGTCTGTACCAGTTCGTTGCCAGAATCCGGCCCCACAAGCAGCACATCCAGAAGCACGACGGTGATGGGCGCCATGGCAATGCCAATCTGAATCATCAGGCGCTGTTTGAGCATGTCCGATCCCCCTATGCCGGCCAGGTCAGGCTGCCGGCGATGAACCCGAGCGAGACCACAAGCCAGGGCCAGATGCGTTTTCCGCGTCGGCGCATGACATCCCCGAGTACCACCATGCCCCAGGTGGTGGCCATGAGCAGGACGGGTCCCCAGACCCCGAGCGGCGACTGCAGGTCATCAACGGGATGGAACCAGCGTCCCATGTAGGCCGCCAGGGCCCAGGGATAGAAGGTGGTGTCCAGGGTGCTTTTGCGCAGCAGGTAGCTGAAGGAATTGTTGTCGATGTTGTCGGCGAAGGAGGCAATGGAGGTGAGGATCAGCAGCGTGGCCACAAAAACCAGGGCAAGGATGCCCACCACCCAGGCGCCCGCCTCTGTCTGGACCCACCGCGGGGCGAACATTGCCAGCAGGATGGCAACAACCAGTGACAGGAACAGGGTGGCGTGAGTCGCAGCCAGGGTTTTACCGGTGGTGGTCATGTCGCCTCCCAGCGCGCTGTACAATATCTGTACATCCGTTAATGACAGACTAGCCGCTGCGCCAGTTGGGAGGCAAGTTACGATGATCCCCCTAGCCGGTTGTCTCCCGGACGAGGGTGGTCAGGTCCTCACTGATTTCGTCGCGGGAAAGCTGGGATCGCAGTAGCAGTCTCGCCCTGCCCTCATCATCGAAGACGTAGACCGCGCTGCTGTGGGAGACGTCATAATCGCCGTTCTCGTCCGGTTCGTTGTAACCGAAGGTGGTGCGATAGCGCTTCGCCAGCTTTCGCAGGGTCTTCTCATCGCCGGTCAGTCCCTTGATGTCGTCACCAAAGAAACCAACGTACTCCCCGAGCTTATCGGGAGTATCGCGTTTGGGATCCACGCTGACGAAAAGCATTGTGACCTCGTCCTGCAGGGAATCCGGCATCTGGTTGATGGCGCCCTTGAGCCTGGCCATGGTTGTCGGGCAGATATCCGGACAATTGGTGAAACCAAAGAACATGACCCGAATGCTCCCTTCCCCCTCTTCCGCCCTGTAGGTCTCACCGCTGGAATCCGTAAGCTCGAACGCGAGTTCCGGCATCAGGCCGCTGATGTCCTTTCCATTCCAGTCATGGCCGGATGAGCAGCCGGCGAGCAGAGCTGTCAGCAGGAGAGTGGTCAGGAGCCGGCGGGAGCGCGATGGTGTGGCGTTGCGGACTGTCATGCGTTCGTGCCCTGTACGTTCAGTTCGGATGAGGGTTTGACGGAACCCCCGTCGTGGAGCAAACGGCCCAGTATGATGAGCACCCCAATGCCGCTCATCATGGAGGGCGGAATCCATGTCAGGATGCCGCCGATGAGCTGGTCGGTCTCCGGCGCCATGGGCCAGGCCCGGCCGCAGACCTCGTACACGTCGTAGACCATGCCCCGGTTGAAGACGATCCAGGCGCCCAGGACCTGCTGGGGAACGATAACCAGGATCAGGAGCAGGATGCGCATGCCATAAGACAGGGCCCCCGAGCTGTAGGGGGAGCGCGGGTCGAAGATCAGCCACCAGAAGAGTAATCCATCCAGCAGCATGGACCAGTTCATGACCCAGTACAGCTGGCGGCTGAGCATGGCATCAAAATGCATGCTGGGCCAGAGCCAGAAATAGATCAGTCCCACGAACAGGAAGGCAGCAATGAAGGGCTGCTGAAGCACTCGATAGATCCAGCCCAGCGGTGCCAGGTAGGGCGACGCCGCTTGAGGAATTCGGTTCCCCCAATAGCGCAGTATCGGCAGTGGGTTCGAGAGTGCGATCAGCATCGGGCCCAGATGGTGAAGGACCAGATGCTGGCCGCGGTGCACAAAGAACATGTACTGCGAATAGTAGTCGAACCGCGTATGCATGACCGCGTAGCAGAGCAGCACTCCCAGCAGGAAGGTTCCAACACGCAGTACGCCGGGTCTCTCCGCAACCGGAAGCGCCCTGAGGCCACGGATATAGAGGACCAGTACCGCCAGGAAGGCCAGCAGCGTCAGCGGCGAAAAGTCATAGGGAAGCAGGTATTCGAACCAGGACATCGTGGCACCGGGGTGTCAGGAAAAAGCGCCTGCCAATAATAGCGGAAGGCGACATGACATAAAACCGCAATGGGCGCCTAGAGGCGCCAGGTCAGGGAGATGGTTCCGAAGGTAAGGGGGGCCTTGTTGGTTTTGTTCTGGGAACTGGTTGTCCGGAAGCTCAGGGTTGCCTGGAAACCCGGGGCGTGCCAGCCCGCGCCAATGCCGGCATGGCCGACCAGGGCTTTCTGGTTGTAGCGATAGTTCTCCGCCTTGTCATCGATGTAGGAATAGGGAATCCACTCCGCCATCACCCCGGCGAAAACCGACCAGCCACTTTCGGAAACATTAAGAGCGCCCGGCAACCCGATTGATGAGGAAATTCCGGCGTAGTCGGGTATGAAGTTGATGGGCAGGTGGCTTCCCATACGCCAGCTCAGACCGAGGCGGGCATCACTCAGGAAGTTGGTGGCACGCAGGCTGGTTACCCAGCCCATATCCTGTTCAAGGTGCTCCGGATCCCCGGAATTGTAGAATCGTCGCGCATGGGTCGCGCCCACGCCCGCAATGACATCCGTGCCGAGCTGGTTGTCCCAGCCGTTGGGATCGGTACTGCCGGTGATTCGGTGGACCTGTTTCTGGCTCTGTTCCGCGTAGGATTCCGGGCCAACCACGCCAAGCAGCATTCCATACCCGGTAATCCGGTCCTCGTTCCAGCTCCAGAGGCCGACCCGGCCGGACAGGTACCCCGTGTAGGGAATGTCATTGAACTGGGGAGCGCGGGCTTCGATGTTCTCGGGTGTGATCATCAGCTGGGTGAGACTTAACACCAGGGCATGCTGACGGCCCTCCCCGCCGATTCCGGGCAGGGGTAAGAGCTGATCGCGCGCCTTCTTCGCCAGGCAGAACCGGCAGTTGTGATCCTTTTCGGCAGCCGTGGTGAGGTAGGACGCACGTATCCCATTGGTATAGCCCTTGTCGGAACCGGTCAGAAGATCGTTATCCCAGGCGATACCAAGGGTTCCGGCCGCCGAGGGCGCACTGAACAGTGCACAGATCAGGCCGGGAAGGAATGGTATGCTTTTTCTGCGGGGTATCATGGAAACAGGGCCTCGGGAAGTCATCACTGCGACGGGTCCGGGCCCTATTCTGCCTGATCCCGGCTCAGCCTGGTATCCGGGAAATCAACCATTCCACCGACGGAGCCGGGTGGGATCAGGCACTCGGATAATGCAGCAGATCCCTGAGCACCAGGCCAACATCGATGCCCTGCTCACCCAGTTCAATGCCCTCATCCATATCCCGTAGCGTTCCCGCCCGGTGGCTGCACAGCATGAGGTCCACCCACTCTGGAGAGCGGAATCGATGGTTCTCGGCCAGCAGGGCATCGATGAAGGCATCGGCCTGGTGCGGGTCGAGCCAGGTAACGCTCGGGCGGGGTTCCGGTGCCCAGAGGTGGTAGACAGGCGGGCCCGGCATGCCGGTGGAAGGCCGTTCATCAATGTGCACGCCCATGGCCCTGAGCAGGCATTGGGCACTGTCCGTCATGCGGCTCTTCAGCACCAGGATGTCAAAGCAGTTGGCGGCGCGGGCGGCCACTTCGGGGGCAAATGCCTGTTGGGGAAAAACGTTGGTTCCAGTCACGGGCTTCTCCTGTGTCTCGTTCCGTAGGGAGAAGCCAACGCGGAGCAGTATGATGGCGGGACGGAGCGGCGCAATGGCCCGGTACTCCAATCCGACCTTTCACCCTTGACGCGAAGGCTCCAGTCTTTCCTGCGGAGGTACTCGGGCTCGGCGGTTGATTCCGCCATACCGTTGCGCGACAGCCCCGGATTCTCACCGGTGTTCCCCTCGTTGCAGGTGCTTACAAGATAGGGCAAATCTGTCGTTCACACAAGGCTTGATTCCATATCCTGTGTGCCTGCCTTCATGCCAGGCACAGGATATGGGATGTCAGCCAGACCCTGGTGCGCCCGTCAGGCGGCGAAAGATGTGGAGCCCGTCTTCGAGGATCATGTACAGACAGGGCACGATGATCAGGATGATGGCGGTGGCGAACACGATGCCGAAGCCCAGGGACACGGCCATGGGAATCAGGTAGGCCGCCTGGCGCGAGGTTTCCAGGATGATCGGGGTGAGCCCGCCAAAGGTCGTCAGGGTGGTGAGCAGGATGGGCCGGAAGCGGCGGATGCCGGCCTGGTAGATGGCATCCATGACCGAGGTGGTGCCGCGCTGGCGATTGGCGTAGTCCACCATGATGAGGGAGTCGTTCACCACTACGCCAGACAGCGCCACAATGCCCATGATACTGACCAGGGACAGGTCGTGACCCAGCAGCATGTGCCCAAGAATGGCGCCCACGGCGCCAAAGGGAATGGCCGTCATGACGATCAGTGGTTGCATATAGCTGCCGAAGGCAATGGCAAGCAGCGCATAGATCACCCCCATCGCCAGCCCGAATCCGCCCCAGAGGGCGCTGGTGGATTCACGCATGTCGGCCTGGCTGCCCTGGAAGCTGGCGGTGATGCCGGGGAAGTCGGCCCGAAGCTGGGGCAGCACGTCCGTCTGGATGGCCTGGACGATGCGGCCGGAGGCACTCTTGGGTTCCACGTCCATACCCACGGTGATGACGCGGCGGCCATCGCGCCTGTCGATGGAGCGGAAGGCTTCACCCCGGTCGAATCGGGCCACATCCATGAGCGGGGCCTCGCCACCATCCGGGATCTGGATGACGAAATCCTCCAGGTAGTGAAGGTCCTGGCGTTCCGCCTCCGGGAGCCGCACGCGGATCTCGTTTTCATTGGTGCCCCGGAGCTGGCGCAGTGCCACGGCGCCGAAAAAGGCATTGCGCACCTGGGTCCCGACCTCGGAGGAGGTCAGACCCAGGGCCCGCCCTTCAGGACGCAGCTTGAAGTCAAACTGGGGCTTACCCCGCGTATAGCTGTCGTTGACATCCCGGGTCTCCGAGAATTCCTCCATGCGCTCGAAGAAAACCTGGCTTGCCTCGGCCAGGACATCAATATCGGAGTGACTGAGGTCAACGCTGATGTCATCACGCCAGCTTCCGGGCCCCTGCTCGGCCTCGAAGGTGATCTGGTCCACGCCTTCAAAGTCGCCGATTTCCTCGCGCCACAGCTCGATAACCTCGTCGACACTCATGGTCCGATCGTCCGAGTGTTTGAGGACGATCTCCACATCAATGCTGCGCTGGCCCCGGACATTGGTCTTGATGCCCTCGGCCTGCTCGTGGAGGTCGTGTTTCTCGAACATCCGGTGGGTGGATTCGGTAATCGCCATGGCCACCTCGCCGGCCCGCCGCGTCGTGGTGCCCACGGGCAGGGAGACGCCGGCTTCAATCTCGTCGGCCTCCACCTCGGGCATCATGATCATGCCCATGTGGGCACTGCTGGCGTAGGCGCCCACCACCAGCAGCAGTGTCACCGACGTGGTCAGGGTGACATAGCGGTAGCGCAGGGAGGCGTCCAGCAGCGGGCGGTAGCCCCGGTCGATCAGCGCCTGGAACCATCGGGAGACGATGCGCTGCAGTCCGTGCAGCCAGTGCCCGAAGATGGTGATGCTGCCACGGCCACTGTGGCCCAGGTGGGCGGGCAGGATGAAAAGCGCCTCAAGCAGGGAAATGGCCAGCACGGTGATCACTACCGCACCCAGCGGCCACCAGAACTGGCCCATGGTACCGGGCACGAACAGCAGCGGCGTGAATGCAACGATGGTGGTCAGGATGCTGAACGTCACCGGTCCTGCAATATCCTGGGCGCCCCTGATGGCGGCGGTCATGAAGTCCATGCCGCGCTCACGGTACTCGTAGATGTTCTCACCCACCACGATGGCATCGTCCACCACGATCCCCAGGACCATGAGAAAGCCGAACATGGAGATCATGTTGATGCTGACACCGATCAACGGCAGGAAGACGATGGCCCCGATAAAGGAGGTGGTCATGCCCATCATGATCCAGAAGGCGAGGCGGTATTCGAGGAAGAGGCTCAGGATCACCAGTACGATGACGATGGCGAGCACCCCGTTTTCCAGCAGCATCGTCATGCGGTCCTCGAAGTGCTGGGCCCGGTTGCTGTCGATGCGCTGGTTGACGCCGTCAGGGAGCGTGGTCTCCAGCTCGGCCATCACGGATTTGACCGCCGCGGATATTTCCAGGGGGGACTGGGAGCCGGTGCGGAAGATCTCGATTTCCACGGAAGGCTGGCGGTTGAAGCGGGCATGGAAACCGGTCTCGTCAAAGCCGTCCCGGATCCGGGCGATGTCGGACAGGGTCACGTCCCCGCCGGAGTCGCTGCTTTTGATCACAATGCTGCCGAATTCATCGGCCCACTGCTTGCGCTCCTGCATCCGCAGCAGGATCTCGCCGTTTTCGGTCTCGATGGCCCCCGCCGGAATATCGCGGCTGGACTGCTCGATGATGGAGGCGATCTCGCCAAGGGTCAGGTTGTGCTCGCGCAACACGCGTTGCGGAACCTCGACCTGGGTGAGGTAATCCGGCACGTCGCTGATTTCCACCTGGGTGATGTCGCCTTCGCTCAGCAGGCGATCCCGGGTCTGTTCGGCAAGCTGGCGTAATGTCCAGATATCGACGTCACCGTAGATGGCCATTTCGATGACACTATGGCTGCGCCCCTGCAGTCGGACCCGGGGTTCCTCGGCGTTGTCGGGGAAGGTACGGATGCGGTCGACAGCCTGCTCGATGTCCTGGAGTCCTTTCATCCGCTCCGTGCCGGGCACCAGTTCAAGAAGGATGGTGCCGGTGCCCTCCCGCGCGGTGGACGTCATCTCCTTGATGCCCTCCAGCCCCCGCACGGCCTCTTCCACCGGCAGCAGGATGCCCTCTTCGACTTCTTCCGGCGCGGCGCCGGGGTATTCCACCTGGACTTCAACCACATCCAGGCGGAACTCCGGGAAGACCGACTTCTGGATCTCGAAGGCGGTCCAGATACCGCCGGCAAGCAGGATGACCATCAGCAGGTTGGCGGCAATGGAGTTGCGCGCCATCCAGGTTATGGGACCAGTCCAACCCTCGCGATCCGTCATTCTTCAGCGTCCTCGAGCCGGACGTCGGCACCGTCAACCACGGTGGACAGGTGACTGGTTATGACGCGGTCGCCGTCATCCAATCCGCTGCTGATATAGGCATGCTCGGCGTCCTGGAACCGGATCTCCACATCACGGATGGCGAGCTCCCCATCCGCCATCACCCAGACGGTATTGTTCCGGCGTACGTAGTTGCGGTCCAGCTTGACCACGTCCTGAATGGCGCGTCCCTGGATGTGGTTCTCCACGTAGGAGCCAATCAACAGCGGCGGTTTGCGGGCTTCGCCTGAATCCAGCCCAAAGGGATCATCAATGGTGATGAGAACCCGCGCCATGCGGGAATTGTCTTCGAGTTCCCCCACCAGTTTATAGAGGCGGCCCTCGCGGTGGACGCCTTCGGGCCAGGCGGTGTTGTTGCGGACCCGAACAGCGGCGCCCTCGCTGTTCGATCCGTCCGGAAACGAGAGCCAGCGCAGTTTGTCCGTCGGCACCGTGGTTTCCACCCAGTAGGTTTCCACGCCCACCAGCCGTGCCAGGGATTCACCGGTACTGACCTGGGAGCCGGTGTTCACTTCCCTGGTCAGCACCCGAGCGTCGAAGGGGGCCTTGATCCGCGTCCGTTCGAGCTGCAGCTGTGCCTGGCGGACCGCCGCCTCGGCCGCCTCCACGGCCGCCTGGGCGGAATCGAGCTGGGGCTGTCGCAGCACCAGCGCCCTGTTGGGTCCTGACAGCTCCTCGTCCAGCAGCTGGAATTCCTGCTCCGCCACGTTCTGGCGCCCCTTTTCGACCTCCAGGTCCGCCCTGGCCTGTCGCAGCTCGCTCCGGCGCTGCTGCAGCGTGGTTTCATAATCCGCCTGGTCAATCCGCACCAGGGTCTCGCCTTCCTCCACGATGCCCCCCGGGGTGAGCTCGGGCGCATGGCTGACCACCATGCCGCTGACCCGGGGTCTGAGGACAACCTCGCGGGCGGGCTGGACGGTGCCCATGGCGGTAATCGTCGGCCTGAAGGTGCCTTTGGTCACTTCCGTCACCTCGACCAGCATGGCGGTGTCCCGCGGTGCCTCGCTGCGGGTGGCACTGGGTTCGGTCCGGAATATGAACCAGATCAGCCCGGCGCCCAGGGCGAGGATCAGTATCGAGATGATTGTGGTCTTGAACCAGCCGGCCCGGCCGGTTTCTGGCCTGGCAGCACTGTCGTTGACGGCTTCACTCATTGTGGCTCAGTTCTCCGGTTTCACGCCCCGTGTCAAAGCCGCCCGCCAGGGCGCGGTAGAGGGCAATACGAAATTCCAGCAGTTCCAGTTCCGCGGACAGCAGGTTTCGGCGTAACTCCTGACGGTCCGTCAGGGTATTCAGCACATCAATGTAATCGGTGACGCCGTTGAAATACTCGAGACGGAGCTGTTCGTAGGTGGCGTCTGCGAGGCGCAGCTGCTCCTCCAGGCTCTCGATACGCCGGCGCTGCTTTTTTTCCTGGATAAGAGCGTCCTCGACTTCCTGGAAAGCGGTCAGGATGGTCTGGCCGTATTCGAACAGCCGCTGCTGTTTGATGGACCGGCTCCGTGCCACCTCGGCATCGCGTTGGCCGGCGTCGATCAGCGGGGCGACCAGGTTGCCGGCAAAGGCGCTTGCCCAGTTGTCAAAAAGGTCATTGGCATCATTCTCCCGGGTGGAGACGGAGGCATTGAGGGTCAGGCGCGGGTACTGGTTGCTGATGGCGGCGGCGAGAGCCGCGTCGGCGGCTCGCAGTCGGTTGTGCGCACGGCGGACATCCGGGCGCCGTTGAACAAGTTCCACGGGGAGTCCGGTTTCCGGCAATGGAGGCAGTTCCGGGAGCGAGCGTCCTGCCTGGTCAATTGCGCTGCGTGGCGGTTTTCCCAGAAGCACGGCCAGCTGGTGTTCGAAAACCTGTATCCGGGACTCGATCGTCAGTTTCTGTTCCCGGGTGGACTCAAGCAGCTGGCGCTGGCGAAGCACGTCGGCGCTCTGTGTCTGGCCACTGCCGAAACGGGTTTCAATGAGTCGCAGTACGTCGCGGTTGGTCTGGATCTGGTTGTTGATCAGCTCAAGCTGGCTGCGTTCCTCCATCAGGCGATACCAGGTCCGGGTCACTTCCGCCGAGAGCGAAAGTGCCGCTGTCTGGTAGTCGGCGTAGCTGGCCTGGAGCCGGAATCGTTCGGCATCAACCCGGGAACCGATGCGTCCCCACAGATCCACCTCATAGCTGGAGCTCAGTCCCAGCTGTAGCTGCTCGGTATCAGAGCCGCGTTCACTGCCGCGACGGGTCTCCGCATCCGCGTTTGCGTCAAGGTCCGGAAAGAGGGAGGCGGACTCCCGATCGAGCACAGCGCGCGCCTCGCGAAGACGCTGCCAGGCGACCCTGAGGTCGAGATTGGAGCCCAGCGCCCGGTCCACACGTTGATTCAGGGGGTCATCATCAAAGGCACGCCACCATTTATCGGGCATGGTGGCATCACCGGAGTCTGAGAAACTCTCCGGCGGCGCCACTGGCGCAGGGATCTCCTCCCGGGAAGACGCACAGCCTGTGATCAGGAGCAGGCAAACCACGGCTACGGAGTAAAGGCGTACAGATGGGCCGCTCAACTCAAGTCCGTTACTGCGCGTTGTTGCCAAATCGTAATCCCCGGCTGATCGCTGGTAGGAAACCCCGTTATGGCGGTTCAGCCTAACAAGTGATCGCTTAAATAATAAGCCCTATAGTAGCCTAACGGCGCTATGGTCTGAGAGGATACGAACAGAATCCTGTCTACGTGCACAAGGAGAAAATCCCCATGACGCTTCATATTGATCTCGCACCGATCATTTCACTGGGTGCTGGTATCGGCATACTGCTGTTTCCCAAGCTTTTGAATTATATTGTCGCGGGCTATCTGATCGCCCTGGGCGTCCTTGGGCTGTTGGGCCAAGGCTTCTAGATCCATGGCCAGCGCTGTCTCAAGGACGAAGCAATGGCTGATGGCGCTACCCTGGCCGGGATGGGTGTTCTTTCTGTCGGTGGGCGTGCTGGCGCTGTTTCTGGGCCTCGGCGTTCAGCAGCCCGAGCAGCTTGCACTGGGCTCCCAGAAGGCACTGGACTTTACCACCGATCATTTCGGGTGGCTCTATCTCTTCACCACCACGGGCTTCCTGGTCTACTGCGTCGGCATTGGGCTGAGCAACTATGGCCATATCCGGCTGGGTGCCGATGGCGAGGCGCCGGAGTTCCCCTATACCACCTGGCTGGGCATGATCTTTTCGGCGGGCATGGGCGTCGGGCTTGTCTTCTGGGGCGTTGCCGAGCCCATGAGTCACTACATGAGCCCGCCTCTCGGCATTGCTGAAAGCCAGACCCCGCAGGCTGCAAGTCTGGCCATGCAGTATTCGCTCTTTCACTGGGGTTTCCACCAATGGGCGAACTTTGCAGTGGTCGGGCTGGCGATTGCCTATGTGCGCTTTCGCCAGCAACGCCCCGGCCTGATCAGTGAAACCTTCCGGGCCAGTCTCGGGGACCGCGTTGATGGCGGCGTGGGTCATGGCATCAATGTGCTGGCCGTGGTTTCCACGGTCTTTGGCGTGGCAACCACCCTGGGGCTGGGGGTTATCCAGATCAACAGTGGCCTGTCGGCGGTGGCCGGGGTGGAATTCGGTGTTGATCAGCAGCTGAGTATTCTTGCCGGTGTGACCGTTATTTTCCTGCTCTGTGCCATGATGCCGCTGGAGAGTGGCGTGCGCTATGTCAGTGACGCCAATATGCTCCTGGCCGCCCTGGTGCTGCTGTTTGTTTTCTTCTTCGGCCCCACCGACTTCATCACGGCGGCACTGACCAATGCGCTCGGGGACTACTTTTCCAACATGATCGGTATGAGCTTCGTGATGAGCCCCTACACCGGGGATGACTGGGTGGAGCGCTGGACCATCTTCTATTGGGCCTGGGGACTCTCCTGGGCGCCCTTCGTAGGCAGCTTTATTGCCCGTATTTCCCGGGGTCGAACCGTGCGTGAATTTGTGCTGGGTGTAATCGGGGTGCCGGTGTTGCTCAGTATGCTCTGGTTTGCGACCTTCGGTGGTTCCGCACTCTACTTCGAGTTGTTCGAGGGAGCGGCGATCGGGGACGCGGTGGTCCGGGAAATGAGTTCGGCGCTCTTCCTCACCCTGGAGTCGCTGCCCGGTACGGAGATACTCGGGATTACGATCCTGGTGCTGATCGTGCTCTTCGTCATAACGTCCGCCAACTCCGCAACCTTTGTGCTGGGCATGTTTACCAGTCGGGGTGTGTTGGCCCCCAGTCGCCTTATGCGCCTGACCTGGGGTGTTATCCAGGTGCTGGTGGCCGGGCTGTTGCTGGTCAGTGGCGGGTTGGCGGCGCTCCAGACCATCTCTGTCGTGGCCGCCTTCCCCTTCATGATTCTCATGATCTTCATGGCGGCCTCACTCCTGAAAGACCTGCGCGGTGAAATCCGCCAGAAGGAACTGCACGAGGCCATTATGTATGAACGTCTGCAAGCGTTGCTCGAGGCCAGGGACGCGGAAGATCAGCAATCGGAGGACGGAGGGACTCGCTGAGATTCAATCAAAGGCGGCGCTGTTTCCGGAGGTATCTTGACGATTACTAGGAGACTGGTCTAATATAAAAATCATGACAGGCAACGAAACCCGAGAACACATCATCCAGAGCGGCGCGGAACTGATCCTGCGCAACGGCTTCCGGGCAACCGGCATCAACACGGTGCTGGATGAGGCCGGCGTACCCAAGGGGTCGTTCTATTATTACTTCAAGAGTAAGAACGACTTTGGGCTGGCGGTCATTGATGCCTATGCCGAAAGCTACAGGGAGCGTCTGGATGCAACACTGGGGGATGACACGCGAACGCCCCTGGAGCGTATTCGACTCTATCTGGATACGGCAGCCGGGGACGTCGCTGCAAGCGACTACTCGAAAGGCTGTCTGATCGGGAACCTGGGCCAGGAACTCGCAGCCCAGAACGACGCGTTTCGGGAGCGGCTGAACGATGTGTTCGCGGCCTGGGAACAGCGCTTCCGGGACTGTATTGCGGAAGGCCAGCAACAGGGTGAGGTTGCGTCGGAACTCGATCCGAGAGAAGCAGCATCGCTGTTACTTTCCGGTTGGCAGGGTGCTTTGTTGCGGTCCAAGCTGACACGCTCCAGCGAGCCACTCACCCATTTCCGCAACCTGTTGTTTTCAAGGGTGCTTCAACCCTGATCCATTTTTGCCGGATTTATAGTAGACCTGTCTAATTAACAGGTATTCACAGAATGAGGAGAATTGCTCATGACGGACACCACCAACCCACTCTTCCAACCACTGACGCTGGGTGATCTTGAACTGCCCAACCGCATTGTCATGGCACCGTTGACCCGGGCCCGGGCAGGTCAGCCCGGCGATGTGCCCAGTGACATGAATGCCACCTATTACGCCCAGCGCGCCAGCACGGGCCTGATCATCAGCGAGGCCACCCAGGTCTCCCAGCAGGGCAAGGGCTACGCCTTCACCCCCGGCATCTACACGCCGGAGCAGGTGGCCGGGTGGCGCAAGGTGACTGACGCGGTGCACGCCGCCGGTGGCCGGATGCACGCTCAGCTGTGGCATGTGGGTCGGATCTCGCATCCCGAGCTGCAACCGGGCGGTGATCTGCCGGTTGGCCCTTCCGCCATCAAGCCGGAAGGCTCGCAGGTATTCATCAGCGCCGAGTCCGGCATGGTGGATATCCCGACTCCGAGGGCACTGGAAGCCGATGAGCTGCCCGGAATTGTGGAGCAGTACCGCAAGGGTGCCGAAAACGCCAGGGAAGCGGGCTTTGATGGCATCGAGATCCACGCGGCCAACGGTTACCTGCTCGACCAGTTCATCCGTTCCGGCAGTAACCACCGCACGGACGAGTACGGTGGCTCCGTGGAGAACCGCCTGCGCTTCCCGATGATGGTGGTCGAGGCGGTCAAGGAAGTCTGGCCCGCCGCGCGTATCGGCATCCGCGTCAGCCCGACGGGCAGTTTCAACAGCATGCATGATGAGGATCCTCACAGCACCTATCGCGCGCTGGCACGCAAGGTGAACGAGGCGGGACTGGCGTACATTGAGGTGGTCGAGGATTCCTTCCAGGGCAACCACGAGAACGGCCGTCCTGAGAGCGTCATTGATGCGATCCGCGAGGCGTTCAACGGCGTTTACATTGGTAATGGCGCCTACACCCGGGAGGAAGCCATGGAGCGGATTGAGGCTGGTCGCTGTGACCTGGTCTCCTTCGGGCGTCCGATTATCGCGAACCCGGATCTGGTTGAGCGTTTCCGGCGTAATGCCCCACTTAACGAGTGGGATCAGAGCACCTTTTATGGCGGTGACGAGCGCGGCTACACCGACTATCCCACGCTGGACGAAAGCCAGTAAGACACGAAATCCAAATTCTGAGCAGGGAGTACCCGAATGTCAGAGATCAGCAATAAAGTAGTCATCATCACAGGCGCGAGCAGTGGCCTGGGCGAAGCCACGGCCCGCATGCTCGCCGACAAGGGCGCGAAACTCATGCTGGCGGCCCGGCGTGAGGATCGGCTGAAGGACCTCACCGAGTCCATCAAGTCCAACGGGGGCGAGGCAAGCTATCAGGTGGTGGATGTAACCGATCGCAGTGCCATGCAGTCACTGGCGGATCAGACACGCGAGACCTACGGACGCATCGATGTGCTGGTGGCCAATGCCGGCCTGATGCAGCTCGCGCCACTGGACAAGCTGAAGGTGGATGAGTGGGACACGATGATCGACGTTAACATCAAGGGTGTTCTGTACGGCCTGGCGGCGGTCCTGCCCACCATGCGTGAGCAGCAGTCGGGCCATATCATCAACCTGTCTTCCGTGGCCGGCCACACCGTCTTCCCCGGAGCGGCCGTCTACTGCGCGACCAAGTACGCGGTCAAGGCGCTCTCCGAGGGCATTCGCCAGGAGTCCAACGGTGAGATCCGCGCAACCAATATCTCCCCCGGTGCGGTGGATACGGAGCTGACGGACCACATCACGGACCCGGGCGCCCAGCAGGCCGCCGGTGACCTGTATTCCGTGGCCATTGGCTCCGACGCCATTGCCCGTGCCATCACCTATGCCATTGAGCAGCCCGGCGATGTGGACGTGAATGAGATGATCATCCGCCCCACCAAGCAGGAGCTGTGATTCGCGGGCCGGGCCCATTGGGGTCCGGCCATCCTCCCCCTATTCCGAGATCCGGAAGCGGACCTCGCCCAGCATCTGCCCCGACTCTGTCGTCACCCTGACCCGCCATTGGCCCTCCGGATTCGGGGGGAAAACGAGCTTGTGCGTCCAGGCGCGGTAACCCGCCTTTCGCCCTCCCGTCACCTCCAGTGGGATACGGTCATAGGTGTGTCCCTCATGAATCCATTCGTGGTAGACCCTCTCGTTCAGACCCCGTGGCGCCCGTATCGCGGTATAGGCATACAGGCCCCGCTCCAGGACGTTATCGGCAGACGGATGGCGGAGGCTGCGTCCCGCCGTCAGATCGTCCTGGTCCACAACATGGGTAATGGTGCTGTCGGTCAGCCAGAGTGTTGCGGGCGGAACGGCGGGTCTTGCCACCCACGCGATCACGCCCAGTGAAAGCACGATGCCAACCATGCCCGCCCCCTTCAGCATGCCGCCGAGAGGCACGACCTGGATGATGCTTGGAAGCGCCAGTGTCACGGTCAGTGCCGTGGTTATCGCGTAGCTCTCCCAGGTGGTGAGATGAACAATGATGGGCAGCGCGGTCAGCAGGACCACGGACAGGGCAAGGCAGTGATAGGCCAGGAAAAGCCACCGGTGTTTGGCCAGTCGGCCGTGGTAGAGGGGATCAATGATGGAAATCAGGCCCGCAATGCCGATCATCACCGTAAATACGGCCTGCGGGCTGGTCCAGGTGGTCGTGATGGCAAAAAAAGGCAGGACGAAGAAGAAGCTTTCCTGGTGCACGATCTGGGTGGTGTACCGGAGCAGGGTTGGCGGAATAGTGAACCCTGTTGTCACCCTGACAAGCCGCCGGATGGGCTCTTCCAGCAACAGCCACACCCAGCCGGCAAGCATCAAAAGCGCAATGATCCCAGCCGTTCTCGCCTGGCGATCGACCATCAGGAAACTGGCGAGGCCGCCAACAAATCCGATGGTTGCAAAAAAATAGGGATGACGCCGCCCATGGGCAACGGCTTTCAGGATCTTCCTTTTCCAGAGGCGCCGTGATGTGGCTGGTTCGGGCATGAGCACATACTCTTCAGGCCATTCGGGATATGCTGGCCAGCGAACGTTAGGGTAACCGGTTGAGTGAAGTCAAAAAATGTGGGTTACCGTTATGTCAGCCCTGGGGGGTTTCCCTCGGTTCGCCCGTGAGAGTGCGGAAGCGTTCGACGACTTCCTGGCGCTCACGCTGAAGCAGCTGCAGCAGTTCCTGCTGGTCCCAGAAAAAAGTCCTGACCAGGATCTTTTCCCGGTAGACCAGGATGTCACGGCGATAACGCAGCGTGATGAATCCGGTTGGCGGCAGGGTCGCGAGGTAGCCCAGAATGCCTTTCCAGCCCATCTCCGCTGAATACCAGAGCCAGAAACCAAAGCCTCCGTAGCTGATGATGAAGGCCAGGAAGCCAATGCCGAAATAGGCGAAGGCCCGGATCGCCTCGTCCCGGTTCAGTTGGGCCGTGTACTTGGTGAAGAAGTAGGGAATGGCATTGTGTACAAGCCCGAACAGGGCCAGGGGTGCCATGGCGATCGCATAGATGGTCATCCGTAGCCGGATCAGGCGTTCGCGCACGGGCTCGTTCAGGGATTGCTTGACCACCTGGCTGAGTTCGGTCTGGTGCAGGTGGGCCTGGTAACGGTCGACCTGGCGTCTCAGGAGCTGGACCGCTTCGGGATCATTCGCGGTTGCCCGGGTGAGAACATCGGTCAGGTACTGTTCATTATGCAGCCGTGTTTCCAGGGGCGCATCGACGTCACCCGCATCCGGGTGATACCAGTCAAGCAGCTTCCAGATCCAGCGTTTGATGCGCGAGGGTTGCCGGTTGTCCGCATCCGTGGCCTCCGTGTTCCCGCCCTTTGTCTGCATGGGGTCCTGACCCAGTGCTTCGGCGAGATCCGTCGCCAACGCACGCACCTGATCGTTTTCCACGTGCAGGGTCTGACGGCGCAATGATTCCTGAAGGTGGGCCGTCAGCCGCGCCACCGCTTCCTCGGGGTCTTTCCGGTGCAGCTCCGCGTAGTCAGCTACCCGTATGGGCGCCGCGTAACGCAGCAGTACCGCGGACATGAACAGTTCCCGATTCTCGAAGTTCAGCCCCACCGGCACAATCTTCAGCCCCAGCCGGTAATTGTTGCGGGCTTCCGCCGCCAGGGCCATTCGTGCAGTGCCGGGACGGACTTCCCCGATTCCCCGCGCCGGGGAATTACTGCCCTCTGGAAAGATGCCCAGACAACCACCACGCTCGAAAAGCTCGTAGACCTTTTCGAATACCTCCACGTTGCGGCTGCCTGCGTCCCGGGTTTCATGGGAGCGGTAGACGGGGATGGCGCCGACCCCGTAAAGCAGCCCCGCCACAATGCGGTTGCGGAATAGCCCGCTCTTGGCCAGGAAGTGGATCTTGCGGCGGTTCTGGGTCGCCAGAAGTATGGCATCGAGGATGGAGGTGGGGTGATTGGAGGCGAGGATTACCGGGCCGGACTCCGGAACCCGCTCCTCGTTGTGGGAGCGGATACTGGTGAAGTACAGGTGGTTGAAGATGGAAAAGAGTCTGACAATGGGTCCGTACAGCTTCATGGACGTACCTTGGCCTGAATCGCGGCGGCGGTCAATTCAGGTCTGTAGTGGATAGGGTTCCATGATATAGCACAGACAGTCCTGGTGAATAACCGTAATGTCGGCGGTGAGCATGGACAGCAGGCAGGGGCGGCGTGTCAGGATCCGTTCGTTCTCATAGCGAATGTAGTCCTGGTGCACGTCCCGGCCGTCGTTGTCCCTCACGGTCAGCCCCGGGCTTCCCGGCGCCTTCCAGCCCAGCAGGGTGCCGGGCTGGAGGTAGCGGAAGTTGAGGGACTCGAGGTCCTCGGGGAAACACAGGTCATAACGCCGGGTCTGTTCACCAAATCCCAGGCTTGCGGTTTCATCCACCGTGATCCGGGCCACGGTATGGAAGACGTGGAGATCCTCACCCACCAGGGTGGCATCGCTGATCCCCTCTTCGACAAGAAGCTCATTCACGACCCGGACCACCCGGTTGATGCCTTCGGCAAGGCCGGATATACCGCATTCGAAGGTGGCGGTCGGGCACAGGCGGGACAGCGCCATCCCCAGCACCTCGTGGGGCTCCGTGAAGTAGACCAGGGTATTGCTGAGTTTGCGGGCGATGTTCAGGTAGCGCGGATCCAGCCGGTTCACGCAGCCGTAGATCGGGTTTCTGCCACTGTTGTTGTGCACATCCAGGGCCGCAAACAGGGGCTGGCTCGACAGCTCCTCCAGCAGTTGTTCCGCCATACGGCATTCCGGATGCTCGCCTCCGGCCCAGATGCGGTTGTAGTCCGGCTGGCCCGGAAGCCTGCGCACCCCATAGCGGGCGGCTTCCACATTGCCCACGAAGATCCAGAGGTCCCGCGGAAGTGGCAGGTTTTTCTCGTGAAAGTCGCGCAGCAGGATCTGGAGGGCCAGGAATCCCGAGACTTCATTGCCGTGCAGCAGAATGGATACAAACAGCGGCGGCTGGCGTTCACCGCGAAGACGTATGAGCGTGGGGCCGTCCAGGATCGTGTCCAGCCGGTTGACCGGGCAGTCCAGGAAGCCCCTGGGCAGGCGGTCCAGGTGTCTGATGTGCGTGGGGCGATCCGGATCTAGAGTGTCCATTGGTGCACCGGTATCTGTCTGGATTGGTTGCCCTGGTACGCTTGGGTCATGGCCCTGAAGTCACGCCCGTGCCGGGCGATATAGCCCCGCTGCCAGGCGGCGCCCGTCTGGCCTGTACGGACCCGTTCGCCAATGATGTCATGCAGGTAGGTCTGTATGTCCTGGTCGGCGATGCCGAGTTGTCTCAGACTCCGGTCGGTGGCGGGGATCAGTTCATTGAGCAGAAGATCGTGCAAGCTGTATTCGTGCCCGTCGAGCCAGAACACGGTAGCCGTCATGCCTTTCCGGGCCGCGCGGTAGAAGTTGGCGGCGGCGGGCCCGAAGCCCAGGCGATGCTCGGGCGCGTCGTCGAGTTCCGCCAGGTGATGGATCAGACCGTAGAAAAAAAGGATGTTGGCGATGCTGTCCGGCAGCGAGGGGCCGGCCGGAGCGACCCGGTGTTCCAGGCGCAGCGTGGGACTGCCCTCCCCGTCGACGTCAATCAGCGGCCGGTTCCAGCGCCAGATGGTGCCGTTGTGCAGGCGCAGGTGCTCCAGCCTGTGGTTGCCTTCCGGGTAGAGCAGCGGCAGCAGCGGTGGAAAGGAATCGCGGTTCTCACGGAACACTTCCATAAGTGAGTCGACGGCATAGCCCGTGCCGAAGGTGACCCGTTCGATCAGGTGGGCCTCCCTGTCGTAGAAGGCGGGAACCGCCACGGCCTGTTCGAAGAGCGGAATGCGGGATTCCTCCCAGAGTTCGTGGCCGAACAGGTAGGGAGAGTTGGCGCAGAGCGCGACCATCGGGGCCGAGAGGATATGGGCCGCGTTGTAAAAGCGCACGGCGCTGCTGTTTTCAAGCTGGAGATGAATCTGCAGTGACGTGGTCGCCGCTTCCGTCATCACGTCCCTGTGCTCCACGTGCAGATGGTCCTCACTCCCCTTGATGTCGATGGCCAGCGGGGAGCCCTGGCGGTTGTGCAGCACTTCCTGGTTCAGGGCGTAGTACCGCTGCATGGGCGACATGTTGGCCAGCGTCATGACGTCGTCCTTCAGCGTCGGCAGCGTGCCGATGTGCAGGGGGGAGAGTCCCAGGGTGCGGGCGGTCTGTTCGCAGGCCGTCCAGGTCGCCTGGAGCTGATCGTGCATGTGGCGGAACATGCGGGGCGCCGGAGGCTCCGGCTTTGTGTTGATCTCGAAGTTGAAGCGGGACAGCTCCGGGACCACCAGGGGGTTGTCCAGCGCTTTCAGGAAAGCTTCATTTTCCGGGGCCGCTTCGGCGTTGCGGTCGACCAGCCAGCCCTCCAGCTCGAGGCCGCAGGTTCCGGGAGCACTGGCGAAGCGGTTCTCCCGGAAACAGGCTTCCAGCTGCCGGGTCTCGTCATCAAGCCGTTCCCCGAAATGCTTCCGGTCCTCCTCGCTGAACTCACAGCGATCGATTTCCTGGCCCATGGATGACCTCCTGCAGCTGTTTGCCGCTTTCCCCCAGATTAGGCGTTACAGGCGTCACTGCAACAGGTTGTTGGCATATCGCTTGAAAATTCCGTGGCCGGGGCCGATGCTCTGGTTTCCGATAACCGTTGTTGAGGCTGAGCATGACCAAACGCGCCAATCTTGCCCATGAGGATGAGGCCTTTCTCAGTAGTGATGCAGGCCGCCCCATTCGGATCCTGGCGGAATACCTCAAACCATTGGATGCCTTCCAGAGCGCGGGTATAAGGGATACCGTCGTTTTCTTCGGCTCGGCGCGGCTGCGCGAGGATGGCCCCATGGGGCACTATTACACGGAGGCCCGGGAGCTGGCGCGCCGGGTTACCGAGTGGTCGAATGCAATGGAATCGCCGGCACACAGGTTCGTGGTCTGTTCCGGTGGCGGTGGCGGCATCATGGAGGCGGCCAACCGGGGCGCGGCCGATGCCGGTGGTCCGTCGGTCGGGCTCAATATCGGGCTCCCCCATGAACAGCGCCCCAATGATTATATTACCCCCGAGCTGACCCTGGAGTTCCGGTATTTCTTTACCCGAAAACTGTGGTTTGCGCACCTGGCCCGGGCCATGATCGCGTTCCCCGGGGGGCTGGGTACGCTGGATGAGCTGTGCGAGATCCTCACGCTTTCCCAGACCCGCAAGCTGTCGCGCCCCATCCGCGTGTTTCTCTACGGGCGTGCCTATTGGGAGGAGGTCATCAACTTCCAGGCGCTGGTGCGTTACGGGATGATCAACGAGAAGGACCTGGAACTCTTCCGCTTCGTGGAGTCCCCGGAGGAGGCGTTCCAGGCCCTGCAGGAAGGGTTGGCGGAGGACTTCGAGGACATCAGTCCCGCCTTTGCACGCTCCCTGTGCTGCGACCCCGAGGATCCGCAACAGCCGGGCTAGAGGTCCACCTCGCTGTTCAGTTCCGGGACTTCCGCGTTCCAGCCCAGTTCGTCCTCCAGGTGCTTGCGCATGGCGTCCGCGGCACAGGGTTCCCCGTGGGTGATGAATACCTTGCGGGGGCGGATGTCGGACTGCTTCAGCCAGGCAAGGATTTCCTCATAGTCCCCATGGGCCGAGAGTGAATCGATGTTGTGGACTTCCGCCCTGACTGGGTAATAGGCGCCATGGATCTTGATCCGGTCGGTGCCGTTCACCATGGCATCACCGCGTGTTCCCGGCGCCTGGAAGCCGGCGAAGATGACACTGTTGCGGTAGTCAGTCACCAGTGACTTCAGGTGGTGGAGGACCCGGCCACCCGTCGCCATGCCGCTGGCCGAGATGATGATGGCCGGCTTGCGGCGCTGGTTGAGCGCAATGGAATCGTCCACGGATCGCACGAAGGTGGTGTTTTCATCGATAGCCGCGCATTGTGCTTCATTGAGCCGGTGTTCGTGGTGATGGTGCAGGAACAGCTCTGTTGCGGAGATCGCCATGGGGCTGTTCAGGAACACGGGTACATCGGGGATGTGCTTTTCCTTCTGCAGTTTATGGATCAGGTACAGAAGCATCTGTGCCCGCCCCACCGCGAACGCGGGAAGCAGCGCAATACCGCCCCGGGCCAGGGTTTGATTGATCATCGAGGCCAGGGTTTCTTCCGGGTCCTCAGTGCTGTGTCGCCGGTCGCCATAGGTGGACTCCAGTAACAGGTAATCCGCGTTCTGGAGGGCCTCGGGTGGGCGCATGATGGGATCGGCCTGGCGCCCGACATCCCCGCTGAAGACAATGCTCTGGTTGTCGTGGCGCACCCGGACGCAGGCAGAGCCCAGTATATGACCGGCGGGGCTGAACAGGGCGGTTATATCGTCCGTTGGCGAGAATTCCTTGTTGTAGGCATGGGTCTCAAAGAATTCCAGGGCATGTCTGGCATCCTCCACCGTGAAGAGTGGTTCCGGGTTGTCATGGCGGGAGAATTTCTTTTTCTTCGCGTAGCGGGCATCTTCCTCCTGCAGGTGTCCGGCATCCGGAAGAAGTATCCTGCACAGTTCGTAGGTGGCCTGGGTGCAGTGGATTTTCCCCTTGAAACCATGCTTGACCAGCACCGGCAGGTAACCGCTGTGGTCAATGTGGGCGTGGGTCAGGATCACGCTGTCAATGGACGAGGGCGGTTCCGGAAAACCCTTCCAGTTACGGCGCCGCAGCATCTTGACGCCCTGATAGAGCCCACAGTCGACGAGAACGCGATGGCGATCCGTCTCCATGAGATGCCGTGACCCCGTGACCGTGTCGACGCCGCCCAGAAACCGTAACTTCATCAGTTGATCCCCTTTTCCGATAATGCCTGGCCCGCGTGGACGCTGTTTGCGTTGCGGGCCAGGACGGCTGGATTCATGGGGTTGAGTGAAGCACAGACTGAGCTGAAAGAGAAAGGGTGTTGATCTTCAGAAGTTGGCGCTTACCCAGAGCCAGGCCTTGTCCGTGTCCACACTGAAATCATCCGCGCTGTAGCTCGCGGCCTTGAAGCCGAGTGTGTAGGTCTCGTTCA
The DNA here is from genome assembly GCF_004364635.1 of Halospina denitrificans. GTDB lineage: Bacteria > Pseudomonadota > Gammaproteobacteria > Pseudomonadales > Oleiphilaceae > Halospina > Halospina denitrificans. The sequence goes on from NZ_SOAX01000001.1 coordinate 330,719, forward strand.
GCGGCTTGGCGGCTAGTACGCCTGTTTCGGTGCCATAATCCTGGTTCGCGGTGTCACTCTCGAACTGGTGATGAATGGCCATCAGCTTGATGCCCCCGGCCTTGCCGCCAATGGAGGCATAGGTGTCGACCAGGCCGTTCGCCGGTGTGCCAAGGAACTTGTCCGTCCAGCCGTTCATGGCATGGAGTGTGGCCAGCGGCGTCTGGAAGGCGGCGTTGCCGTCGTCCGAGCCCAGCAGTTCCTGACCCAGCTTGACGGTTACGCCCGAGGCCTGGATCCCGCCTTCGATGAGGTAGTAATCCGTATCGAAGCTGTTGGGATTGTCGGCGTAGTCGGACTGCTGTGCGTATTCCAGCGTGTACAGGGCCTTGGCGCTGTCGCCCAACGCTGTGTCGCCGGTGAAACGAAGGCCGTAGCTGCTGGTGGAGGCGGCGTCGAGGCTGTCGTAGTCCAGCAGGTAGCTGTAGGCGGTCAGTGATCCGGCGGAAAGCCCATCATAGCGCGCATTGAAGATGCCACTCTGCATGCCGTCATCGCCCCGCGGACCGGCCGCTTCAGATACCAGCCGGTTGACGTTATGGATGTAGCCGGCCGTCAGGGTCGTGTCCGCAAGAGACTTGTTCACCACGGTGGCCGCATCAAAGGTCTGCTCGTTCTGACGCCAGCCGACGTGCCCCACGAAACGGTGGTTGTCCAGGGTAAAGAGCTGGCGACCGTACTTGATGTCGGTATCCGCGAGCCCCTGGTATCGCAGGTAGGCCTGGTTGATCTCCGTTTCGGTCGGATCCGCGACCACGGGATGGTTGGAGACGTTGTTCGTCGGGCTCGCGAAATTCTCAGATCCGATAGCGGTCACACTTTCAGCCTCCAGGAAGCCGCTGAAGCCACTGACCTTGCCCGTGCGATAGCCAAGCTTGGTCTTGATGGTGGAGGCGTGGGCGTCGTTGGGAATGCCGTCCTGGTCGACAAACTCGTAACGATACCGGGCACTCAGCGAGGCCTCGCCATTCCTGATGGCCTCGGTGACCGGATCCGCCACGGCCTGGCTCGCCGGCATGGCCGCCATCATCGCCAGGACGCTGATCGGGACGGTCCGTTTATTCCGGACAATAGGGTGCTTGTTCATCGTATGATCCTCTTTGATCCGATTGAAAAGGGCATAGCTGTGAAAGGGGTTTCGGAGGCCGCGCGATGCGGCCTCCCGGGGATTACCAACGGCGGTATGGGAGGAATTTGCCGTCCAGCGTGATCACCACACGGTCACCCTTGGGGTCTTCGACCCGGTCAACATGCATCTTGTAATCGATGGCGCTCATGATGCCGTCGCCGAACTTTTCGTGGACCAGATCCTTCACGCTCGGGCCATAGATCATGATGGCTTCATAAAGACGATAGAGGAGGGGGTCCTGAGGGACACTTTCGCCCCAGCTTTTGGAGGGGCAGGTCTGCAGCGTCTGCGGTACATCGCCCTTGAGACCCAGGGCGTCGCAGAGTGCTTTCGCCTGGTCTTCAAGCATGGTGTTCATGCCGTAGCAGCAGGACGCCACCCAGACGGGCGACATGCCAACCTTTTCGGCCAGTTGTTCCCAGGTCATGCCTTTCCTGTTCTTGGCGTCAAGAATGGCCGCCGTCATCTCTTCATGGTTCATAGGATTTCTCCCTGGTTGGTTTGAGGTGCATTGCTCTTAATTTGTGCCTGCGCCCAGAATCAGGGCAGGAGAAGGGGAGCAAAAGCCGCGCTATGGCTCGCCTTCAGGTTCCTGGGGAGAGTAGAAGCAGAAGCTGTGCCAATTCGTGGATGGGGGTGCCGTGGCGTCACTTTACCTCGGCTGGGTAGTTCTTTAGAGTCAAAGCAAGCCAGCGACGCCCTTTTAAGGAGAGAGTCATGCACAACATGCGCATTATCCAGCTACTTGCCCTGATGATCGTTCTGCTGATGGCTGCACCCGCCATTGCCAGCAGTCATAAGGACAAGGAACACAAAGGCGGTGGCCACCAGATGAACCCGAAAGCCATGTGCGAGCAGATGAAACGGATGAAAGCCATGCACGGCGGGCAGTCCATGGGAATGGGTAAGGACATGATGAAGGAGCGCCGCAAGGAAATGGTCGAGCGCCTGGATCTGACCGAGGAACAACAGCAGGAGCTTCAGGCCATGCATGAGGAGCATCGGGAGAAGATGCAGAAGCGCATGGAGAAGATGAAGGAACGCTGTGCCAACATGGACAACTGATTCGGACGCTGAGACGGACTCTGCTGAGACCCATTATGTTGCCGTCTATGGGACTCTGAAGCGGGGGCGTTCCAACCACCGTCTGCTGGGACGTGCCCGTTTTCTGGGCACGGACCATCTACGCTCGATTGTTCTCTTCGATCTGGGCCCCTATCCCGCTGCGCAGAGAAAGCCATCCCGAGGCGTTCTGGTGGAGGTTTACGAAGTGAATGACACCGGGCTCGCGCGTCTGGATGAACTTGAAGGTTATGACCCCAAGGCGCCCGAACTGGGTCAATATACCCGAAAACGCCTGAATACGCGTCATGGCGACGCCTGGGTTTATCTTTACAACAAGTCCGTGCGCGGCTGTCGGCGAATCAGCCGTGGGAGCTGGTGAGTGCCAGCATTTCGAGGTGCCAATAGAGGGGTATACAGCTTGAGATTGCTTTTCGCTGTTCCGTGGCTGCTTCTGTTGTCGCCCGTACTGTTGGCTGACACGCCCGGGAGCGAGGACTTGAGCACAGTGACCGAACAGGCGCTGGACCGGGATCGCGAGCTGATGTCCTATTCGGGGACTCTCCTCCCCCACCGCCGCAATTACCTGTTGTTCGCGACCTGGGCGCATCCCGTCAATCAGGTCCCCTCTTCCCCAGCGTTTCGGGACGAGCCCATTGGAACCAAGTTGCAGCCGACGGAGACCAAGTTCCAGTTCAGTATCAAGATCCCGGTGCTGACGGGTATTTTTGATGACAGGACACGACTCTGGGCGGCCTACACGCAGCAGTCCCACTGGCAGGCCTACAACTGGGACCGCTCCTCCCCCTTCCGTGAGACCAACTTTGAACCGGAAGTCTTCCTGAGTCATGAACCGGGCTGGCAGCTGGGAGACGGGCGTTTCGAGGTACTCCGACTGGGGCTCAACCACGAGTCCAATGGCCGCGAGGAGCCCTTCTCGCGAAGCTGGAACCGGATCAAAGGCGAGGTGGTATACAGCACGAACCGGTGGGTATTCGCGCTTTCGCCCTGGTACCGGATACCGGAAAGCACCGATGATGACGATAACCCGGATATTGGCGAGTACCTTGGGTACGGCGATCTCAGGGTTCTGTATCAGGCGGAGGGGCGTTATACGGTGGAGGCGCGGTTTTTCAATAATCTCCGCAGTGACAATAATCGAACCTCGGCGGAGTTGAATCTTTCTGTTCCGCTCAACGATACACTCAGTGCGCATTTCCAGTATTACAACGGATATGGCGAGACCCTGATCGATTACAACGAGCGTATTCAGCGCATTGGCATCGGGGTCTCGCTCAACATCCTGTAGTGATCAGCTTCTCCTGACGGACCTGCGACGGGTGACTCCCAGGCCTGCAAGACCCAGACCGATCAGCGAGAGGGTCCCCGGTTCCGGTACCTTGACCCCGGGCGTTTCCGGCGTTTCCGGCTTATCCGAGAAAGAGCCGCCTTTGATAAAGACCCCGGAATCGTAGGCACTGTCACCCCGGTCCGCAATCGCCAGCTTCATAGTGTGCGTACCGGGCTCCAGGCCGAGGATGGACGCCGTGAAGACATCGGTAAGACCATCGTATTCCACGTTGAGGCTGCCGCCCCCATCATTAAGGTCGTTGTTGTTGTAGCTGTCACAGAAATTGTCGGCACTCCCGAAAGGATTGCCACAGTTGACATTGTTGATGGATACGGCGTCATCGTCAGGACCTAGGGTCGCGATATTGACGCCGTCCACAGTGAATGCGAAAACATCATTGAACGTCGAGTTTACAAACTCGTTGTATTCATCGGAGGCAAAGACGTAGTCGAAGAAAAGGTCTCCGCCTGCGCTTTCAAAGTCAAACTCAAGGACGTTGGCATCCTCAGTAGCGCCCACCACCAGGTCGTCGAGCGTTGCATCACCCGATGTGCCCCAGGCGGTTGTGATGCTATCACTGGTGTTGGGGCCTACGGCGTTCTCGGCTTTACCGCTGGTCATGAGGATCCCGCTGTCGATGCCGATATCCGCGGACAGCCCGTTACTGAAAAAGCCCGCCTGCCCGTCTTCGCCGACATAATTGATGGACGCATCGTCTACCGTTATTCCCGAGCCAAGGATGGCGTTGGTCAGGTCTGGTCCTGACGAGGTCGGATTGATTGTCAGAGCTGCCGCCTGTGTGCCTGCAAGGCAGAATCCCAGGAAAACAAGAGGTTTTGTTCCGGTGAGTCGCATGGTTATATCCCTATTTTTCTGAAGTTTGAATGGTTGAAATACTCCTTGAATCCCCTCCATAGAGAAGGTCGTTGCTTTCAGCAAGTAATGGGCCATTTATTAAAAAGTTTTTAAAAACAGAATCCTAAAATGGTTGATCGGTATTGCTGTAAAGAATGCTGACGGTGATGCACCCTTCAGGGTTGGGGTAAGTTAATGTTATGCGAGAGGTAGGCGCCGCTTTTGTTGTGCTGAGCGAGTTGCTACCACGGTGAGTCTGTAAAATGATCGGACGTTGGTCACGGCTTACCCATAAAGGGTTCTTCTCTAGTGGCAATGCTTCCGCTATTCTCCCCTCATCAAAAATTGCTTGATGGAGTCTGGCGGTGCCTGAACACAAGATCCTGCTGAACGAATCCGAACTTCCAACCCACTGGTACAACGTGATCCCCGACCTGCCAACGCCCATGTCGCCCTATATGGGTCCGGACGGCCAGCCGATCACGCCGGAATCCATGCAGGCCATTTTCCCGCCGGCCATCATCGAGCAGGAGATGAGCGACCAGCGCTGGATCGAGATTCCGGAACCGGTGCGCGACGCCCTCTGTCTGTGGCGTCCGTCGCCGCTCTATCGGGCCAAACGTCTCGAGGAGGCTCTGGGAACTCCCGCGAAGATCTACTTCAAGCACGAAGGCGTCAGCCCCGCCGGCTCCCACAAGCCCAACTCGGCCGTGGCACAGGCCTATTACAACCGGCAGGCGGGGATCAGGCGCCTGACCACGGAGACCGGCGCCGGGCAGTGGGGGTCGTCACTGGCTCTGGCCGGGCAGATGTTCGGCCTGGATGTGCACGTCTACATGGTGAACGTGAGCTACCACCAGAAGCCGTTCCGTCGTTCCATGATGCAGACCTGGGGCGCGGAAGTGATCCCGAGCCCCTCCCGCAAAACCGAAACCGGGCGCCAGGCGCTGGAAAAGGATCCCGACAACCCGGGCTCGCTGGGCCTGGCGATTTCCGAGGCGGTGGAGGAAGCGGCCGGTCGCGAGGATACCAACTACGCGCTGGGCTCGGTCCTCAACCATGTGCTGCTCCACCAGACCGTGATCGGCCAGGAGGCGAAGGCCCAGCTTGCGAAGGTGGGGGAGACGCCGGATGTGATCCTGGCGCCCTGTGGTGGTGGCTCCAACGTGGGCGGTATCATGTTCCCCTTCCTGGCGGACAAGGCTGCCGGGAAGGACATCCGGATGGTGGCGGTGGAGCCCAGTTCCTGTCCCACGCTGACGCGCGGCCACTATGCGTATGACTATGGCGACAGCGTCGGCCTGACGCCGATCATGAAGATGTACACCCTGGGCCACGACTTCATGCCGCCGGGCATCCATGCAGGTGGGCTGCGCTATCATGGGGACTCGGTGCTGGTCTCCCAGCTCTACCACGAGGGCATTCTGGAGGCGGTCGCCGTGCCCCAGATCGCCACCTTCGAGGCGGGGGTGCTCTTCTCGCGCACCCAGGGCATCATTCCCGCGCCGGAGTCGGCCCACGCGGTTCGCGGTGCGATCGACGAGGCGCTCAAGGCCAAGGCCGAGGGCAAGGAGAAAACCATCCTCTTTACCCTCTCCGGGCATGGCCATTTTGATATGGCCGCCTATGACCGGTATTTCGCTGGCGACCTCGAGGACTTTGACTACCCGGACGACGCCCTGAACCAGGCACTCCACAACCTTCCGGATGTGGAGTGAGCTAGGGTCTGATCAGGAGGTACCGGAAGCGGCAGGAGTGACCACCTGGGAATCAGTGCTGCTGTCGGCCCTGTCCACGAAAATCTGTTTCGCCAGGGGCAGGCCCTTGTAGCCAAGGATGGACAGGGAGGTCACGAAGCCGCCGATCATCGCGCCGACCACACCGCACGTCAGTATGTCCTGGCCGGTCAGGTACAGCCCGGGCACCTTCGTTTTTGGACGCAGCCAGCTCTGGTCAAAACGTTCCGGGGTATGGTCCAGCCCATACAGCTCACCCCGGCTGTAGCGGCAGAACCAGGCGGTGGACAAGGGCGTGGAGGTTTCCACGTAATCCACTTTGTCCCTGACCTGCGGCAGCTTTTCGTAAACAACCTCCATGAGGCGGTCGGTAATGGCCTGCTTGCGCGCCTCGTAGTCCTCGCCGCGCTTGCCCCAGGTTGAATCCTTCCAGGGTTCGAACATCTCGTAGGTGGTGGGTGCGACCACTTCGATGGTTGATGTGCCCGGCCAGCGATTCTGGTAGTCGGGGTCCTTGGCCGCCGGGAATGACAGGTAGACCACGGGGAATTCGCTGTCCGTGTTTTCAAGGAAGCGTTCCACATTGCCGTCATGGTCCGCGCTCGGGTAGACCCAGAAGTTGGTCTTCGGCAGGTTAAGCTCGCTCGGGGTTCCCTTCAGGCCTATGTAGAGGCCGATGTGGGGCATGGACGGATTCACGTGCTCGCGCTGCTTCGGGTACCCGATCTTTTCGGCGGTTTCCCGGGGCAGAAGCTCTTCAAAGGTGTTGATGATGCCGGCGCCGCTGATCACCTTCGGGCTGCGGATTTCCTCGCCGTCGGCCATGCGCACGCCGACTGCCTTGCCCTTTTCGACCAGGATTTCGGTGACATCCGCGTAGGTGAACACCTCGCCGCCACTCTGCTGGATGACCGGAATGATGGTTTTGGCCATCTCCGAGGCGCCACCGACCGGGTAATAGCCGCCATGCATGTAGTGCTTGGCGATGAGCGCGTGGATCATGAAGCTGGACTGCTTCGGTGTCACGCCGCAGTCGCCCCACTGCCCGGTAATGGCGCCGATCAGCTCCTCGTTATCGGTCAGATCGCGCAACACCTCATAGGTGGGCCGGTTGAAGCAGTCCGGCAACGCCATCCTGATGCCCTTGCCCAGCAAGGGGCTGACGAAGGAGGGCGCCAGCTTGGACAGGGTGTAGAACTGCATCCCGGAGGCGACCTTGTTCAGCAGGGCCATGTAGTCATCGATGGCCTGCTCTTCGTCCGGAAAAGCCTCCAGCAGCGAGTTGCGAAATCCTTTCTTGCCTGCACGCAGGTTCACCACCCGGTCACCCAGGAAGAAACGGTCGTAATTGTCATCCATGGGCGCCCACTTGAGCTGACCGTCGGTGATCAGATCGAACAGCTTGCGTCCCAGCGTATTGGGTGAGCCCATGTCCCCGATGTAGTGCACACCCACGTCCCATTCATAGCCGTTGCGGGCATAGCTGTGGGTGTAGCCGCCCGCCGTGTAGTGCTGCTCAAGGACCAGCACTTTCTTGCCCGCCTTTGACAGGCAGGCCGCCGTCGTCAGTCCGCCGATGCCGGAGCCGATCACGATGGCGTCATAGGGGCCGTCCAGGCGGTTGGCGCGATAGCGGCGGCCGATGCGGATGGTGCTTGGGGTAAGGGATGATTTGCTCATGGTGTGCTGCCTTCCTGTTCTGTGATTTCATCAATCCATTCAATCCAGGTCTCGGTCAACCGCTGGCCGAGTCTCAGTGTATGCCAGGGCGCGCGCTTTTCCGCCGGCATGGACCAGGGGTCGGAGAACCAGTACTGCTCGATGGCCCTGTAGGTGGTAAGCCGCTCCTCCAGTTGTTGGCGTAATCCACTCAGTTCCCGGGTCCGGGCCTCCGCCGGCCAGCTTTCCCACGCAAAAAACTTGGCGTAGAGCGGCAGGCGAACCACGGGCGGATCCAGCGGGGTTTCCAGCCATTGCTGCAGTTCGGTCTCCCCCTCGGAGGTGATGCGATATACCTTGCGGTTGGGCCGTCCGTCCTGTGGGACGGTCTCGCGCTCCACCAGACCCAGCTGATACATCCGCTCCAGCTCCCGGTAAATCTGCTGGTGGCTGGCATTCCACACGTGGGCCAGCCCTTTCTGGAACCGCTTGAGTACGTCGTAGCCGGTAGCGGGCTCGTCCTTCAGGGTAATCAGCAGTACCGCTCTCAGCGACATCGTGTTCTCCGTCATTAACCGTGAAGCAGCATATGCACATGGTTGCATACAATAAAAGCACAGACTGGGTTCCTGTGCAACAAGGTGCATATTCATATTGAAGCAATAAGCTGGGTCTTTCTGGAGGAAGCCATGGCTTTCGAACTGCCTGTGACAAGGATTGACAATGGGGTGGGAACATCGTCACAGGGCGTCTTCTGAAGGTGTGTGTTTTCCCTATATGTAGGGAAGCGATATGGCTATGGGTCCGGTAAGGTTTTTTAAACCATATGCGATTCCTACTCATGAGGAATTGTATTGGATGTTGTCGGGAGGAAGTTGCCATGTTGGAGCGCATCATAGGGAAGCCTGTCGCTAAGCGGTGGTTGGCCAGTGTCATTGTCGCGTTGGTCCTCGGTGCCGTCAGTGGTTGCGGCGGTGGCAGCAGCGATGGTGGCGGTGAAGAGTGGGACGAAATGCAGTGGGATGAGGGAAAGTGGCAGTAAGCCGGCCCGCGACCCCGGTGCGCCGATAGGCGTATCTTCAAAGGAGACTGGAGTGGAGCAGTGGTCATGATGAAGACGATGTTTCGGCGCATTGCGCCTCTACTGATGTTGGTCGCCAGTGTGCCGGTGATGGCAGAGGTGACAATCCCCAATAACTTCCAGGCGGGCCAGACGGCCAAGGCCTCTGAGGTCAATGCGAACTTCCAGGCCCTGAAAGCGGCCGTCGAGGAGCTTCAGGAGCAGACGGCCAATCTCCGCGCGCTGAACAAGCACATTGAGGTGATGGATGATCCCAATGTTGAGGGTGGCACGCGCGTTGTGTTCAAGGGCGTGAATGTCCAGATCCATAATGGTGATGAGACGGTGCGAACCAATGGGCTCGGGAATCTCATCATTGGCTTCGGGGGGGAGCGCGGCGTCGGTCTCAATAGCGGTAACTACGATATACAACCCGTCTGTGAGGGCACCTTTGCGCTCACTGAATCCGCATGCATCTCCGCAGACGGGAACTGGACGAAAGATCCCAAATCCGGATCACACAATATTGCAATTGGCGAAAACAATGCCTGGGGTGGTGAGCACGCACTGGTTGCCGGGAGACAGAACGTGGCGGTTTACGGAGAAATCGCCACGGGCAGGAACAACAATGCCTACTCCGGCGGGAGTCTGATTATTGGTGGGGTTGGAAACAGGGCCTTTAGTGGTGCCGCTATGGTGGGCACCTCTGACAGTCAGGCCTTCGTTGGAGAAAGTTCCGCCATTGTTGGAGGGAAAAGCAACACCATCAACAACGAAGGAGGCAGCATCTTTGGCGCATGGGATGCTGATGCGCTTGATCGAGGATCTGTGGTGATTGGTGGCCGCGGTGGCCTGGCGGCGGGTGATTGGAGCAGTGTTATCGGCGGCAAGAACAATGAAACGAACGCAGCCAAGGCGGTCGTTCTTGGTGGTTCGGCCAACAGCGCTACCCGTGAAAGTGCCGGTGTATTGGCGGGCTATGGTAATTCCGTATCTGGCCGGTACTCGGTCCTGCTCGGTGGTTTTCAGAACTCCGTCTCTGGTGAGCGTTCCGCCATCATTGGGTTAGGGGGTGAGGCAGTGTCCGACGATAATACCGTGCAGATCGCTCCCTGATGACTCCTGTAAGGGTCAGGGCGTGCCAGGCCTGATGCATCCTCCGTGATCGACAGGGATTAGTTTATTGTGCGCAGCATTGCGTTGATTTCCGCTATTCTTTGGAGAACGGTCGCGTTGATCGCCTTCCACGCGGAGCCTGAATGAAACAGACCGCCCTCCAGAAGCTGAAACTGCTCAGCACCCTCCGCCTGCCCCCGGCCGCAGCGGTGCCGGATGCGCTGGCGTTGGTTGAGTCGTTGATCGGGGCGAAGGGCAGCCTTTTGCTGTGGAGCAATGCATCAGGCGATGTTGCTGGAGGCTATTCTTCGCTTATCGGTATGGAGGATGGGCTGGCGCACTACGCCACCCAGTTCAGCAACACCCAGCGAGAGCGGGATTTCGGCGGCACCACCTTCGAGGAAGAACTCCGGAACGGCGTTCCTGCAGAGCGGCTTTCTGATGTGCTTCAGATTCCGAAGACGGAATTCCGGAAGACTGATGGGTACCGGATCATGATGGCGCCTTACGGCATCGAGGATCTGGCCCGCGTCGTCGTTATGGATGAGGGTCTTCCGCGCGGTGGGTTGGTGGTGTTTCGTGGCCCCGGTGAGGCTGAATTCGGGCAGCGCGAGCTGGACCTCCTGAACGAGGTTGCGCCGCTTATCGGCGCCCTGCTGCGGGATACGGAAGACCCCGAGGTGCCGGTCATCGCGGCAGGTCGTCCAACCCATGCGGTTTTTGATTCCGATGGCACGATGCGTCACTGTTCACCCTGGTTCCGGCAGCACCTGGCCATGCTTAACCAGAACGCGCCGGGCGGCAGCGGTGCGACGCGTTTCGAGGCGTCGCTTCCCGATGCGATAGCCGCGCGCGCTCGACAGCTGCAGAACTTGCCCCAGACCGTGGTCTGCAGCAATGCCTGGGGTCGCTTTCAGCTCTATCTGGAACCCGTTGACGGGGAGGCCCACTGCTCACTGGTGTCGATCCGCATGGTCCCCATCAACCTTCAGATGTTCCGCAGTCTCCATGCTCGCCCGCTCTCGGATCGACAGTTGCAGGTGGCCTGTGCCCTTGCGGAAAGCAGCTCCTTCCACCAGATGGCCAGTGACTGGCAGATCTCCCGGCACTCGGTCATCACCCATGCCAATCACCTCTATGGCAAGCTCGGCGTCGCCAACAAGGACCAGTTGATGAACCGCTATGTGTGGGCATCAGGACTCGACCAGGACTGATTTGACGTTGTTTGACAGCGAAACTGTGAACCCGCGCACCTAATTCGTTTTACGAACGGTTGGTTTCCCTATGTATCGGGAAGTGCCGGATGCCGCCCATGGGTAGTCTGGCAACTCGATGTGAATTATCCGATCAGTAGTGCATAGGGAGGTTGTAGTGATGCGACGTTATCGGTCATGGAGTGTTCTTGCCGTCAGTTTGGGTCTGTTTCTTTTGGTTGCCGCCTGTGGTGGTGGGGGTGGCAGTGGATCCGGAGAGTCCGGTGATACAGTCTCGGCGTCCGGCGCCTCCCAGAAGGGCCCCTTCCGCAGCGGAGGGACCTCAACGGCGATTCGCCTCAATGCGGACGGAAGCCTCAGCAATGAGCAGGTCACCGGCAGTATCAGTGAACGTGGCGCCTATCAGCTCAGCGGGATCGACTGGACCGGTCCGACCCTAATCCGGATGGAAGGCGATTTCTACGATGAGGTTGCAGGCAACTTCTCCAGTGATTCCCGGACGCTGACAGCAGTCACCGACATCGAATCCGGAAACTCACCGGACGTCAATGTGAACCTGTACACCTATTTTGCTGCCGAGCGTGCCCGCAGCCTGATGGATAATGGGGAGGCCTTCGCCGACGCGCTCAGCACAGCGCACTCCGAACTGCAGTCAGTCCTTGGCATCAGCAGCGCTCCCTCGGAGCTGAACCTGCTCGAGGCCATCGATGGTGTCGCCGACGACAGTGCGAACCTGCTGCTGTTTTCGGCCGCTGTCCAGGAGGGCAATATTGGCCAGGATGGCCTTGATGCGCTGGCCGCGGATTTTGCTGACGACGGGCAGATCAATGGGGATGGCGCGGATGAGCTCAGCACCATCCAGGAGAAAGGCACCGACCAGCTCCTGTCTGACGCTCGTATGCAGCTTCAGAACCAGTACAGCACCGAACCCCCCAGCAGCAGTGGTGGCTTTGGCTGGAAGCTGTCCGCGTGTGACGCAGCCAAGCTTACCGAGCCCCGCGTGTTCTGTAGTGATGAGGAGTTTTCCGGCACCAAGGGAGATGATGAGGGGGAGCCGATACTGTTCTTTCCAGAGGAGAGCGGATTCTATGCGTTCGCGATGAATGGAACCGAACTCGACTCTTTCGCTGGCTGGACCCGCTACAAGGATACATTGAGTGGTACGGAGCTGGACACTGGACCGGCGGATGGGGATACCACGACCTCCTCCCTTAATGCGGGCGATCAATACGCCTTTTTGCTTAATCTATCGGGACTGGAGCAAGCCGGGGACAGCTTTGCTCTTACAGAGGCCCGTGTCTCTGACGGCAGGGCCTCCGATCCTGTGGAGCTGGAGGTAGGGACTGCCTTTGCAGCCCGGGTTGGTTATGCTTCCAGCGGCAGCTTTCCCGACTATGGTGCCGCCACCAGCTGGTATCGGCTGGACGGTGTCAGCGGCACTCACACCATACGGACCTCTGGATATATGGCGGACTCTGGTTCCGGTGGGCTCAGGATCGACGTCTATGAGGGTGATGAAGGCCAGGAGACGGTCAACAATATCGGCGCCCTGCCACAGATTGATTTCGTAAACGGCAGCGGGAGCTCGAGCAACGAACTCACGGTCGACCTGGCAGCCGGCAAACCCCACTTCATACTGATTACCAACCAGTTTTCTGATTATCGCCGCGAGATCAATTCGCCGCCCACCACCGGCACCGTTGAATTCGATCTCAAGGTCAACGAAAACTGACCGAAGCCCGCTCCAGCAGCCCCTCCAGAGGGGCTGCGTTCCCGCGATTCCAGCCAGGGAGTACCCCTATGTTTCGTTACCTGAACGCCATGATCTGCATCGCCGTAATGATGGCGATGGCTCCCCTTGCCATCGGAGCCACCATTGTCGTCAATACCTTTGAGGATGAGTTCAACAGCGACGGTGACTGCAGCCTTCGCGAAGCTGTTAACTCCGCCAACAATGATTTTGTTGTGGATGCGTGCACTGTGGGCGATGGCGTCGACACCATCGAGCTGCCTGCAGGGACTTACACGATTTCTGTATCGGGCAGTGAGTCCGCCTCGCTACCTGATGACAACCTCAATGATCTTGACGTAACGGAGGACACCGTCATCCGTTCCAGGAACGGTGATGCCACGGACACGCGCATCGAGCCCGCTGAGGGTTATACCGGGCGTGCTTTTGAAGTCGCTGGAAGCGGCTCGACGCTGACCGTGCAGGATATTACTGTCAGAGGGTTCGATACCGGTGCAGGGGCCAGCGGTGGTGCCTTCAAGGTTACTGGCCAGACGCTGGTGCTTGAGCGCGTGGTGCTGTCGGGGAACCAGGGTAATGCCAGTGGCGCCATCGGCTCGTCCGGGTCGGATACCATCATCATCCGCGACTCCGCGCTGGTTGATAACGTCGCCACCAACAGCAGTTTTGGCGGCGGCGCCCTGGGTTTCAACAGCAATGAGATCCAGCTCGAGAACGTGACCTTCCTGCGGAACCATGCAGCGGGTAACGGTGGCGCGATTGCGATCAATGCGCCCGGTCACAGCCTCTCGATGGACAATGTCACCATGGTTGGCAATTCCGCCTCAAACGATGGTGGAGGACTGCACATTGCGGCTGACAGCAGTCTGGACATTCGCAATTCCATTATCAGCGGCAACCATGTGGGTGGCTCAGGCCCTGAGTGTGCGCTGACGGATGGTCTGACGCTTACTGGAAGCCGTGATTACAATCTGTGGACAATCGATGGCAGCTGCTTTGATAGTCTGGGCAGCCATTCGGTTGAAACGGAGGAATCCGGCCTTGCCATGGGCGGCTACTACGATGGCACCAGCATCGCCCGGCCACCGTTGACCAGCAGTCCGGCCATTGATGGGGGAAGCTGTACGGACTCGAGCGGTGGCGACATCAGCGGTAATAGGGACCAGCGCAATGCCAGTGCAACGCGTAACGCGGATGGCAACGGCGATGGGACCGCAGCCTGCGATATCGGGTCCATCGAGCGCCAACGGCAGGCCTTCCACGCTGAATCCACAGCGGATACCGATGACGCCTCGCCGGGCGACGAATCCTGTGCGGATGCCGAGGGGCGCTGCACCCTGCGGGCCGCAATTGATGAAGCCAATGCCCTGACTGGACTGGACGAGGTCCTTCTGGGCGCGGAGGACTATGTCCTGACCCAGACAAGCACCTACGAGGACGGCAATCTTGATGGTGATCTGGATGTCAGCGACAGCGTGATTATTCGTGGTCAGGGTGCCCGGAGTACTGTGGTAGACGCGGGTGGGATCAGTCGAGCCTTTCACGTTCCAAGAAAAGGAAGTGGTCGGCAAAGGACGCTCGCCCTGGCGGACCTGACGATCCGAAACGGCAACAGTGGAGCTCCCGATAATGCGCCCGATGATGCCTCCGGTGGCGCCGTGTACGTCAATGGGCTAACCAGCGAGCGGAACGAGTTGCTGGCTGAGCGCGTGCGTTTCACGGGTAATCAGGCCGTTGGTACAAGTAGTGATGGCGGTGCCCTCGCCGTGGATTTCGGGATTCTGCGTCTACAGGCCAGTACCATTGATGCCAATGAGGCGGAACGTTTCGGAAGTGCTATTGGTTTAAGCGGGGGAGCCCGTGGCTGGATCCAGAGCACGACAATCTCCGGAAATCGGGCGGGCACCGGGGATGCCGTTGGGATATTCGGCGGCGCCCATGCACATCTGGAGCGGGTCACCATTGCGGATAATGAGGGCTTCAGAACGGCACTGGGCGGTAACGCCACGGCTTCCGTGCATAATTCCATCATCGGTGCGGGCGGCACTAACCCCTGCCACTTTACTGGCTCTGGCAGTCTCACCAGCCTGGGTCACAACCTGGATGAAACCAGCGACTGCGCTCTGTCTGAGCCGTCCGACCGCTCCAATGCGACAGCGGATCTCGCATCGCTCTCATCATCGGGCGCTGACGTTCCGTTGCGGACGCCACTCCAGGGCAGCCATGCCGTGGGCACCGGAAGCTGCCAGACGGCAACGGGCTATATTCTGCCTCCGGTCGTGTTTAACGGCACTCGTCCGCAGGATGGAGCCGGCTTTGGCAACGCGCGTGGTGACGGAAGCTACAGTTGCGATATAGGCGCCGCCGAGCGTCAGAGCGTTGCGGTAAGCCTCGGGGACAACAGCCCCGGCGATCGGGAGATGACCTCGCCTTCGGGGGAAGTCGTAATGGCCCAGTTCACACTCGCCAACGAGGCAGGCGAGCCCCTGGATGGACGCGTCCTGACGTTGAGAGCTTACGGAACCGGTGATGAGGCCAGGGGTATCGAGGCGGCCAACCTGTATATCGATACCAATGCAGATGGGGCTCTGGACGATAACGATACGCTGGTGGATTCCGTCACTGCCCTGGATGATGACGGTGAACTCCGGTTTGAATTCAGCGGCAGCGAATCTGCAATCCCCAGTGGCGGTGAGTTGCAGTTGATCGTGACCTACCGCTTTTCCGAGTCCCTGGCCACCAATGGGATTGGTACCACCCGCACGGCAGCGCAGTACGCCAGCCCGGGGCTTATGAGCCTCTTTGTACTCGCGGCATTCGCCCCTTTTCGCCGCCAGCGGTTGTTGCTCCTCCTGGCCGTGGTTGCACTGGCTGGCTGCAGCGGTGGTGGCGGAGGAGGGGATGAGGAAACCGTGGAGACGGATGAGGTGGAGGAGGCGGTGCCTGGGACCTACAGCCTGGAATTGCAGTCCCTGTCTGTTGAAGGCGATAATGGTGGCAAGCTCGGGATCCGGACTGAGTCGGTTCCAGGCAATACACTTACCGTCAAGGACTAGTGAACCGTCGGAGCTGGATACTTCCAGTGCCTGATTTTCGTCAATTCGCCAGTCGCCCATGACCCCTATCATGGGCGACGATCAGGCACCCGGACGGATTCCCATGAAAGCACCCGAACTGCTGGCCCCCGCAGGCACCCAGCGACACCTTGAAATGGCCCTGGCCTACGGCGCAGACGCGGTCTATGCCGGGCCGCCGCGTTATTCGCTGCGTGTGCGCAACAACAGCTTCCGGGATGAAACAGCGCTGGCCGAAGGCATTCGCACGGCCCACCAGCGGGGTGCGCGCTTCTATCTGGTCATCAATATCGCCCCCCACAACGACAAGGTCCGCTCGGCCCTGCGCGACATTGAGCCCCTGGTGGCGCTGGGCCCCGATGCGCTGATCATGTCCGACCCCGGGTTGATCATGCTGGTGCGCGAGCGCTGGCCGGATCTGCCGATACATCTGTCCGTGCAGGCCAACGCGGTGAACTGGGCCACGGTCGAGTTCTGGAAGCGCCAGGGGATCAGCCGGATCATCCTCTCCCGTGAACTCTCACTGCGAGAAATCGAGGTTATCCGCGAGCAGGTTGCCGGTGTGGAGCTGGAGGTGTTCGTCCATGGTGCCCTCTGCATGGCCTACTCAGGCCGCTGCCTTCTCTCCGGCTACATGAACCACCGCGACGCCAACCAGGGCGCCTGCACCAATGCCTGCCGCTGGTCCTATCAGCCCGTTTCTTCAACTCAGGACGACACTGGCGACCTGATTCCAGTGTCGCAGGAGGATGGCGAGAAACAGGTCCTGGTCGAGGAGGCCGGGCGCCCCGGGGAGACAGTCCCCATGCATGAGGATGAGCACGGGACCTATATCATGAACTCGAAGGACCTGAGGGCGGTCCAGCATGTGGAGTCCCTCTGCCGCATGGGCGTGGACTCGCTGAAAATCGAAGGGCGCACCAAGAGTCCCTACTACGTGGCCCGGACAGTCCAGGCCTATCGTCGAGCCATTGATGATGCGGTTGCCGGGCGGCCTTTTGACAGGGGCCTGATGGATGAGCTGGAGGCGCTTTCCAATCGTGGTTACACGGAAGGCTTCTTCCGGCGTCATCCTCCGGCTGAGTACCAGCGCTATGAGGCGGGCACCTCCCTTCAGGGAACCCGGCAATGGGTTGGTGAGGTTCTGGGGGGCGACGCGCATTGGCTGGATATTGAAGTCAAGAACCGCTTCCAGCTGGGGGATGTCCTGGAACTGATGACGCCCGGTGGTAATCTACCCTTTCGCCTGATGGCCCTGGAAACCCACAAGGGTGAGCCGATTGAGGTAGCTCCGGGAAGCGGGCATCGCGTCAGGGTGCCGCGCCCGCCGGATGTTGCCAGCCTGGAGCATGCGCTCCTTACTGTGGATCTTGCCGCCCGCCGGAATTGACCCTGAGCGAACCGACTGGTAATACCCCTTTCGGGGAGCAGCATTTCTCTCTCCTACCCTGTAAAATATCAATTCGTAGTCGATGACCTTTTACATTCGCACAGGGGGCAAGCATGACATCCTGCGACGCGCTGAAACTTGTAGACGCCACCAATATCCGTCTGGCCGAGCCGATCCGGTGTCCACGCCTCGACAACTGTGCCATCCACCGGCATTCGTTCTTTCATAACCTCTCGGACGAGGACCTGGCGACACTCTGCCAGCGCAGCAGGCTGCACCGTCTGGAGGCGCGGCAGATGTTGTGCCGCGAGGGTGAGCCGGCGCAGCGGTTCTTTATTGTGCTGTCCGGCCAGCTCAAACTTTACCGGGTGAGCGACCAGGGTTCGGAACGCATTCTCGGCAGTGCGGGCCCGGGGGAAGTCCTCGGTGAAATGCCGGCCTGCGCGCCTGAGGGAACCTATCCCTGGTATGCCCAGTGCCTCGAGAACACCGAGGTCCGCTCCTTCAGCGGCAGTCTTCTCCGGGATATGGTCGGCCAGCGCACGGATTACATGATGAACATCATGAGCTACATGTCGGATGCGTCGCGAGAGGATGTGAATGCCCGTGAGATTCTAAGCAGCCAGAACGCGCGCGATCGGCTTGTGAATTATATCCTCCAGCGACTGCCGGAGAATCGGAGCGCTCCCCAGGAAATGGAATTTCCCCTGCCGAAGGGGCTGACGGCCTCGCTACTGGCGATGCAGCCGGAGACGCTCTCCCGCATCCTCGCCGACCTGCGCCGCAAGGGGCTGGTGGACGTGGAGCAGCGCCGGGTCAGGGTTCACGACAGGAAGACGCTCGCGTCCCTGGCGAGCTGATCGTATTAATCCCGACTGGATTGCAGGGCCCCATGCCATGATATAAGATGCACACATAATGAATCTTATATGGGCGACATCAGCCCATGGCCACGCAAAGAGGGGTCTGTATGCGTGAACGACTGATTAACGATCATGAACGGCAACGGGTTGAGTCGGTGCTGACACAGCATACTGTGTTGAGTGCCATGAGCGAATCCGAGTGCAGAAGCCTGCTTGGCTCCGTTGTCAGTCTTGAGGCGCGGGCCGGCGAGGTCATGTTCAGTGAAGAGCGCCCTGCCCGTTACTGCATGCTGATCGCCGAGGGGGTGGTCGCCGGCGTCCGATACACGGCCGGCGGCGATGAAAAATTCTTCCGTACCTTCCATGTGGGCGATATAGCCGGTCTCACCGCCATGTTTTTGCCGGAGGGCCGCTATCTGATGAGCTACCGAGCCCTGGAGCCGGCCCGGGTCTTCGGCCTGCCCCGCAATTGCCTGCGCGCCATAGCCGAGTCCAACGGACGCTTTGCGGCCGGCATGCTTGAGCACACCAGCTGCCGTCTCCAGGCTTCGCTGAATCAGGTGGATTTCTTTACGGACAGTTCCGCCGAGCAGCGTGTGGCGGCCTTCCTGCTTCAGCTCCGCTCCCAGCAGAACAGCCAGGAAGTCCGGCTGCCATGTCGACAGAAACAGGTGGCACTGTTGCTCGGCGTCCGGGAGGAGACGGTTTCCCGGGTTCTCAACGACTTCCGTCGTGAAGGCGTTCTGGCCTCCCACCGGAGTCCCATCGGCTTACTGGATGTGGATTTCCTGGAGCAGCTCGTGGGCCCTGAGCGTGCGCATCTTCAGCTTGGTGCGTTCTAACACTCCGTACGGCAGGCTTTTATCATTCCAGTTCCCCGTCCAGGGTCAGACCCAGGTGCTGGCGAAGTTTCTGGGCCCTGGGAGAGGTCACATCGTCCAGAGTGTACTCATCCAGTTTGGCCAGGAAGGCCTTAAGGGCGTCGTCCAGTATGAACTTGAGCTGGCAGCTTGGCGTGATGACGCACTGGTTGCAGGGCCCGAAACACTCGGCCAGTATCAGGTCCGGCTCCATGGTCCTTACCAGTGTTCCAAGGTGGATCTCATCCGATGGCAGGGCCAGCTGAAGGCCGCCACCCTTGCCACGGGTTGTCGTCAGGTAACCTTCGCGCTGCAGGTTATGGGCGACTTTCATCAGGTGGTTCCGGGAGATGCCGTAAGCCGCCGCAATCTCCCTGATGGTGCCCCGCTGTCCGTCCCGCAGTGCCACGAACATCAGCATGCGCACGGCATAATCGGTATAGAGTGTCAGTCGCATCAGCCCGGCTTCCCGTCCGCTCGTGGCCGGCAGAGAATGCCGGCGTAGTTGTAGAGGTAGATGGCGAAGGCGACCGTCCAGAGGGCGCCGCTGGCGGAGACGCCCAGCTGCCAGCCAAGGCCGCCCATGCCCGTAATCACCCGTATCAGCGCACCCAGGTGAATAAGGATGAATGCCGTGGTCATGCCGCTGGGCAGCGTCAGGGTGCGCCCGGTATGGCCCAGGGCAACACGGCTGATGACCCCAAGGATCAGCCCGCCCATGGCCCCAAGCCCAATGGCGTGGACCCATACCGTTGCGGGCCACCATCCCAGCTCGCTGCCGCTGAGCAATACCAGCCCGGCGGGAATCCAAAGCAGGGACAGATGCAGGATCCAGAGCAATGGCTCGTGCCGGATGCGCCAGCCCCGCCACAGCAGTATACGGACGAGAGAGAGCGCGCCCGCAATCGCGGAGGTGGCCGCAATAACCAACGGGGGCGCCAGCAGGACGCTGAGGAAGGTTACCGCCATGGCGGCAAGGACGGCCCATTCAAGCCAGGGAAGAATCAGGATGCCCTCCGTGGGAAGGCCACGACCCCGAAGCCAGCCCATGGAGAAATTGGGCGTTATACGCCCGCCGATGACCAGCATCAACGTCATGGCCATGATCAGGGCGCCCAGTTCAAACGAGGCACCCGGCATTGCGAGGAATCCCAGCTGCATGAGCCAGAGCCCGGCAAGTACCAGCAACACGACAATCTGGCGGCGCTGACCTGCCCGCCAGATGCGAAGCCCCGCATCCAGCACGACAAGTGGCAGGAACAGCAGGTTAACGGCCGCAACCAGGGCGTAGGGCAGAGGGGCGCCCAGGGTGATGAGCAGTCGCCCCGCCAGCCAGACTCCCCAGAGACCGGCCAACTGCCATCCCCGGGTGCGCTCGGTCCCGGTCCAGACACAGACGGCTGTCAGGAGAAAACCCGCAATGGCGGCCGAAAGCCAGGCAAAGAGCATTTCGTGCTGATGCCACTGCAGCGCCGGCAAAGCCAGGGGAAGATCAAGTCGCCCGGTTATGGCGCCAACCCAGAGAGGTACGATCAGGACCGCCTGAACGGCCAGCGAGAGGAAGAATATGCGGAACGGATAGCTGAACAGCTGAGAGGCGCTCAGGCGATCCGTTGGGGGTTGCGCTTCAGGCATCGGGTCGACTCCAGAGCCAGACGGTCACACAGACCAGAAAAGGCGGTAACAACCATTGAAGCAGCTCGGGTACCGGTGAGAGCAGGACCAGGACGATGCTGGTGGCGATCAGTGCTGAGGCCAGCCATTTCGCCTTTCGGGGAACCGAGCGATTTTCCCGCCACCGACGGATCGGAGGGCCATAGGTCGGGTGTTCCAGCAGGCGCTGTTCGAGCTCCGGCCATCCATGACTGCCCGCCCAGGCTGCGACCAGGAGGAAGGGCACTGTGGGCAGCCCCGGGAGGGCCACACCAATGGCGCCGAGGAGAACCGCTGCTGAGGCCAGTAATCGCCATAATGCCTTGCGTATCATGGTCGGGGTCCGCTAAAAGGCTGTCATACCGCATGACAGCCACAGTGTACCTGATATAAGATTTACAGGAAATACATCTTCTAAGTGGGATGAATCATGGAGTATTACCCGATTCTCAAGGGCGTGCACATGCTGACCGCCTACCTGACGGCGGGGCTGATGTTACTGCGGCTTGGACTGGATCTCGCCGGAAAGACAGGCTGGAGGAAGACACCGCTGAGGTGGATTCCGCACCTGAATGACACCATCCTGTTGGCTGCGGCCCTGGTGCTGGTTGTCGTAACCGCCTGGATGCCCCTGGTCCACCATTGGCTTACCGCCAAGATCATTCTGCTGCTCGGTTATATTGTGGCCGGAAAGTGGGCGCTGGACCTGAAAAGGTCCGGCGCTGTCAGGGGTGTTGCCGCGCTTGTTGCCCTGTTCCAGCTTTTGCTGATCTTCCTCCTGGCGGTCACGAAACCCGGATTCTGACGGAAGCGGTAATGCCGGATTGTGGATGCGGTCATATCGTGCCCACCAATAATGCCCTGTCATGCACTAGGAAAATCAGCTGGATAGCGTCTACACTGAGTCGTAGCCGCGACCAAAACAGGGAGTCCCGCCATGAAGGCCATCATTTACAGGGCGTTCGGAAGTCCAGGTGTACTGGAGTGGGTGGACGACTGGCCCAAACCGTCGCCCGGTAAGGGCGAGGTCCTGGTGAAGGTTCGCGCCGGTGGCCTCAATCCCAAGGATATCCTGCTTCGCAAGGGCGCTTTCCACCCTTTTCTCGGATTTCTGGACCGCGAGCCTCTGCCCCGGGTCAGTGGCCTGGAGATGGCCGGAGAGCTTGTGGAAAAGGGCGATGATGTGACCGATTTTGCCATTGGTGATGCTGTGGCGGGCATGAGTAACCGCTTTCACGGTGGTGTACACGCTGAATTCGCCCTGCTCAAGGCTGATGAGGTGGCGCTGTGTCCGACCGGCGTGAGCTGGAGCGAGGCGGCTGCGATTCCCCTGGCGGGACTGACGGCTCTCCAGGCGCTGCGCGACTGCGCCAACGTCAAACCGGGCCAGAACGTGCTCATCAATGGTGCCAGCGGCGGCGTTGGCCACTTTGCCATTCAGATTGCGCGTAACCTCGGCGCAACAGTGACAGCTGTATGCAGTGAGCGGAACCTGCATTTTGTCACGGAACTGGGCGCCAACCACACGGTCGATTACCAGCAGACCCCCGCGCCGGCCATCAACGGGCCCTTCGACTGCGTTTTTGACGCTTTTGGTAATTACCGCGCCCATGACTTCCGTGACAGCCTTGCGCCCGGTGGTATCTACGTGAACACCATTCCCAGCCGCGCTACCCTTCCAGCTGAAGGGTTGGCCCGTATCGGCCTGCAGAAACGCAGCCGGCTCGTGCTTGTGCATTCCAATCTGGCGGATCTTGAAGTCTTGCGCCAGTGGGTGAATGAGGGCAAGCTCAGGGCTCATATCGATAAGGTGTACCCCATCTACCATGTGGAAGACGCTCACCGGCATATTGAGACCCGTCATACCCGCGGCAAGGTGGTTCTGGAAGCAACCTGTTAGCGCGGAGTGGCGGTGTGACTGACATTCGGCCAGCCTCCACCCTGGTTCTGGTTCGTGATGGTTCCGAAGGGATAGAGGTCCTTCTGCTCCAGCGCACCCGCAATGCGGTTTTCCTGCCTGGCTTTCACGTATTCCCCGGTGGTGCCCTGAGTGGCGAAGACGGAGATACCCCCTTCACCATGGCGGCGCTGCGGGAGTGTTTCGAGGAGGCGGGCATTCTTCTGGTGCGCAACAGCGGGGAGGAGGCGGATGTGCACCTGCAGCCGGAAACCACCCACAGAAGCCGGATCGATGCGGGCACCCTGAGCCTGAGCGACTACTGCACCGAGCGGGGCCTGGAACCCGCGACGGACTCGCTGATCTACCTGGGCCGCTGGATCACGCCGCCGGGTCCGCCGCGCCGCTTTGATACGCACTTCTTCCTGGCGCGGGTTCCGGCTGGGCAGGAAGCGTTCCCGGATGGGGCGGAGACCGTGGACCACGTCTGGATCACTCCGGAGCAGGCCCTGGATGAACATCTCTCGGGAAAGCGGCTTTTTGTTCCCCCGACGCTGAGCACCCTGCGACGTCTCTGCAGTTACCGTCAGAGTGATGAGCTGTTGAACGCCATCGCCGGAGAAATGCCGGAGGAGGTCCCCTCTGAGCCCTGGCCTGCTGTCAGGCAGGGTGAAGCTGTCCAGGTGCTGCCCGGCGAGAGCGGCTATGATGAGGTCCGCTTTCTGGATCCCCAGCGTAAGGGGGCGTCATCGGTCAGCATCCAGGTAGCTGAAGCCGTGCCCCTGACGGACAGGGTTACACGGATCACTGCCCCCAATGCCGGTATCATGACGGGTCCTGGCACCAACACCTACCTGGTCCGTGACGCCAGGGGCTTTATGGTGGTGGATCCCGGCCCTTCGGATGAAGGGCATCTGGAACAGGTACTCTCCGCGACTGCTGGACAGGTGCACCACATTCTGCTGACACACACCCATCCGGACCATTCACCGGGCGCTGCATTGCTGCGGGAACGCACCGGGGCAACCGTGGTCGGGTTGCCGGCACCGGAGCTGCCGGAGCATCACCCGGAGCCTGCCCCTGACCTGGTCCCGGAGGATGGCGCCTGTCTCGGGGATGGGCCGGGACGGTTGCGGGTGCTGCACACACCGGGGCATGCCTCGAACCATCTGGCATTCCTGATGGAATCCGAGGGGCTGCTGTTTGCGGGCGACCTTCTGATGCAGGATTCCACCGTGGTCATCAGTCCCCCTGATGGGGATATGGCGGATTATATGGCCTCACTGACACGGTTGCTGGCAGAGCCGGTCTCCTGGCTGCTGCCGGGGCATGGACAGCTGATGGATGACCCCAATGCAGTGTTCGATTACCTGATCACACACCGCCATGTGCGTGAGCGCAAACTCATCGGCGCGCTGCGGGCGCTGGCTCCGGCGGATGAGCAGACCCTGCTCGGGCGTGTCTACAGTGATGTGGACAGCCGCATCCATCCCGTGGCCGCCCGCTCACTGAAGGCGCATCTGCTGAAACTTGAACGGGAAGGACGGGTTTGTCGGTCCGGCGATGGCTGGATCCTTGCGGATTGAGGGGAACTAGTCCTCGTCATCGATGATGATGCAGTCCCTGCCGGCGTCCTTGGCACGGTAAAGCGCATCGTCGGCGCGCTTTAACCAGGATTCCCAGGTTTCACCCTCATGGAGTAGCGCCGCCCCGAATGAGGCGGTAACCGGGCTGTCCGGACTGCGCAGCTTATAGCGGATTTTCTGGCGCAGGCTGTAGACCACGGCTTTCATACCCTGCAGGTCAACGCCGGGCATCAGCAGCACGAATTCCTCGCCACCGAAACGGAAAAGCTGGTCGGTCTGACGGGTGCTGTCATCCACCAGTCTGGTGAGGTGAATCAGGATGTCATCCCCGAGACTGTGGCCGTGCTTGTCGTTGATCCGTTTGAAGTAATCCAGATCCAGAATCACCAGGGCGTAGGTCGTACCCACGCGTTCGGCCGTGGAAACCGCCAGCTTGAGCGCGTCGTCCATGGATCGCCGGTTGCGGGCACCGGTGAGCGGGTCGAGTCGCGCCAGGTTCGCCATTTCCTCGCGCTGGTGTTCATTGCGCAACGCAAAGATGAAGGCGCAGGCGCTGACGACGACGCAGGTGGTGAAAAACGCAAACAGGCTTTCGGTGCTCTGCAGGGATGTCGTGTAAATCACGATCGACACAATGGTGGCCGTATTCAGAAGAATGGCTGCCGTTGGCCGTGTCAGGAAGAAGGTGGCGACCAGGACGGGATAGACCCACATATGGCCAACATTCACCAGCAGGCTGGAAATAACGACGGCCGCAATGCAGCAGAAGACCGCAAGAACAAAGCCGCTTCGCTCCGTTTCTCCGGTATACCAGGCATAGACAACATTGATCACGATCCCCAGCGATATGATGGCGTCAGTAAAACCGGCGAGGTAGTTATGCTCCAGGAAGCGATAGAACGCAAAAGGCACAATACCGAAGATGGCAGCCGCACCGAGCAGTGTAATGATGGAAAGCTGGAAATCGGTACGGAGCCGCTCCGTCATTACCTTCAGCTTCATTGTGGCCATGAGCGTCTCATTCTGGCTTTATTGTTATGATTATGGCCATTGGTTGGAATGGTGTATTCCATCATCCGGCTTCTGAACTGTAATGGGGTTTATTATCCGCCGCAAGCATGGCCCGCAGCTGGCGTTCAATTTCGAAAACATGCGGATCTTCCACTTGCATATGCCTGAGTGCGCCTGCAAGCGCTAGCGCATAGTCCGCATTGGGGCCGCTCGGGCCCTGGCACTGGAGAATCCTGGCTGCAATATCGTATTCAGGCGCGGGGCCGGCGAAAGCCGGGTTGTCTTCAGTGGCGATATACACAAGGGCGTCCACGCTATCCCCGTCGTTCAGCGTCAAGGGCTTGAACAGTCGCAGGTAGCCGTTTTTCTCGCGGACATCGAGATGGCTGAACACATCGGGGCTCACGCGATAGGCAATCCCGGTGCAGCGCGCCTGGGAATCGGGCATGAGGGTAACCACGCGACCGGGACGTTCAGGGGTCCCCCGGTGGTCGTGAGAGCCCTGCCAGAACCGACGCTTCCAGCCATCAAGAGTAGCCTGGCGCGCCTCGAGAAATTCAAAGCCGACTTTATAGATCAGCGAGCCGTAACCAAAAAGCCAGACCGGCTGGCCGTCTTCGGGAAGGAGATTGGCACTTTGGTTACGTTCGATGGTATTGGCTGACATGGCGCTTCTGTTCCGGAGATTAACAACAGGTTACGGATTACGGCGCCCGGCGTCGTTTACGAAATGTTACTGAGAATAACGATTACCCGAAGGGCCACCACCAGTGTCCGTCGCTTTCCTGCGCCAGACGCTCTTCGCGCTCGCGTTCCAGCTGACGCAGTTTGCGGTCGGTTTCAAGGCGTTTGGTGGGTCCCCCGCCCCAGGGCCAGTACCAGGAGGCCGATTCATAATCACCACTTTCCTTGAGGGCCTGGATCTCCTCCTTCCGCTGCTCCAGGAGCTCAGCACGCCGGCGCTGGTAGTCCGTCTCAAGGTTGTCCTCGACAATGGACTGCGCCGCACTGTTGTGAACCGCCACTTTGTCCAGCAGCAGGCGGGTCTCCCGGATTTCAGGCAGGGCGGTTTCCTCGGGCACCAGGCGGGCTGGGCCCTTGCTCAGTGGGTGCCCCTCCGGCAGCCCTTTATAGGTGGATTCCGGATCATCCACTTCCGAATAACGCAGGTAATAGGTTTCACCCGCTTCAACCTTGAATTCGGTATCCAGAATGTGGTCAAAGATCAGGGTAATGGGCCCCATGTGCTCCACGCCCTCAATGCCGTTGAAGGGGCGACGGATATCGAACTCGCGTTGGCCGGCCAGGATCACAAGCCAGGTGTAGCCATTGGCGCGAAGGTTGAAGTAATGGTTGTCATCCACGTAGAAGCTGGGCGCCATAATCTCGTCATTGCCCCACTGGGATTCCGGGCGGTAGAAGTAGACAAGCGCCTGTTTCTTGCCGTTCCACTTATAGCTGGGAACGGGAGAAAACTCGGGGCCCGTCACTGGGCGGACGTACGCGCCCATATCCTTACCCAGGGACTGATAGATTTTCATGCCGCAACCGTTGAGCAGCAGCATTGAAAGGAGGATAAGGGTTAGAGCCGGCGCCTTTGTCCGCATTACGAAATCCCTGCCGAGTAAATACACAGCCGGAGATTACCATCTTTACAAGATGTGATTTGAGAGGTACTGCAAAGATGGCGAGGAAACGGGGCCTAAAGTGCCGGGGGTCTGCCGTTGATCAGGATCTCGTCGGCACCGGCCATGAGCGCGTTTTCCATATCCCGGACCTGCTCCGGGAGATAGGCGAGCAGGTGCGCCTTGCGACCATGGTAGTGGCCGGTGATGCGCGAGTCGTAGAGGTTTCTCCCCATAAAGCGCGGGGGCAGGGAGTAGGTCCGGGCCTCGCGGATACGGCCAAGCAGTGGCAGACCGAGCAGGATTGACGCCCCGGCACGCCGGCACTCTTTCGCACCAGCCAGTGTTTGCGCGCCGGGCATAAGCATCTTCAGGGCCACCTCGTCCTGGGGTCGCCACATCAGAAAGCGCGCATTGCGGACAATCCAGTCGAGTTTTCCGGTTTCCCGCGCCCAGTGCGACAGTGACCGCAGGGTCCGCAGAGCATGCTCGGGCTTGATGTCCAGTACCCAGCGCGCCCGGTCAAAACGCTCCATGAACCGCTCGAGGGTCAGGCCGGGTTGGCCGCAGTGGTAGCGGATCTGGCGGAAGTCGTTAAAGCTGAGGGTCTCGATGCGCCCGGACTTGCCGGCCGTGCGGCTCAATCTGGCGTCATGATGCAGAACCAGTCCGCCATCCACGGTGGACCGAAGGTCGGTTTCCAGGTGTTCGAACCCCGCGTCCAGTGCGGCGTCAAAGGCAGCCTCGGTATTCTCGGTATACCGTTCATCCAGTCCGCGGTGGCTGATCCATGGGTTCGACATGCTGCTCATTCTGTCGGAGCTGTCCTGCAGGCGTTGCGTGATTCAAGGCCTAATAGTGGCGGATTCGGGCTGGTATGCCAAGGGCGGTGGGGAAAACGCCCGGCCGGGTGGCCGGGCCAAAACGATCATGAAAGGCCTGAAAGCAGGGTTTCAGGTTATCCGCATGATTACCTTTTACAGTTATGGGTGCATTGGCTGGACAATCACTGGCCCCTGTCATCCCGGTCATCCCGGTCATCCCGGTGTTGTCCTCACAAAACCGGAAGTGGGCCACATACGCTCCCGCTGACTTCAGTATGCTGCTACCCTTGCGTCTGCAATGAACACCATGGAAACAATTCATGAGGCAACTGATAAAAAAGAAGACGGCAGTCATGCCGCTGGCCACGATCGCACTGGCGCTTGCACTTGTGAGCACAATACTGCTCTATGCGCATGCTGAAAGCGAGCCGGGTCCAACACCAGAGAGGGACCGATTGCTCCCGGTGGCAACGTTCAGCCCGGAGCAGGTGGACCAATTCCCCGTAACGACGCGTTATACCGGGCTGGTCCAGTCGAGGCGCGCTGCCACCCTCGCGTTTGAGCCCGAGGGGCGTGTCGCTCGCATTGCCGTCGAGGCGGGGGAAACCGTGACCCAGGGGCAGGCTCTGGCGGCGCTTGATACCCGTCGTCTTGAGGCCTCGCTGCGCGAGGTTGAGGGTGAAATCGAGGCGACAGAGGCGGCGTTGACTCTGGCGAGGGAGGAAGAGGAGCGCCAGCGCAACCTCAGAAGCGACGGCGCCAGCACCCGTCGTGATGTGGACCGGGCGGTGGCGGAACGACGCCAGCGCCAGGGGCAGCTCAACAGTCTGGCGGGTCGCAGGGACCGTATCCAGGCAAACCTGGACGATGCCGTTCTCACGGCCCCGTTCGACGGCGTCATTGCCGAACGCCGGGTTGAACAGGGCGATCTTGTCGCCGCCGGTACGTCCGCGTTCCGCATTCTTCAACCGGACAATCTTGAAGCCCGGATCGGGATGCCGGCGACCCAGGCCCGCCACTATGAGGTGGGGGACGCCGTGCGCCTGACCATCGACGAAACCAGGGTCCAGGGCCACATCCTGGACGCCCTCCCCGAAATTGATCGCGCCCGCCGGACCATGACCCTGCGCGTTGCCCTGGTGGATGATGGCGGAACCCTGGTGCCCGGACAGATGGCCCACCTGCATCATCAGGGCAGCGTCAGCGAGGAAGGGTTCGTGGTCCCGGAAACGGCCCTGACCGGCGCGCGCTCGGGCCTCTGGGCGCTGCTGGTGGCCGAGCCAGTGGCGGATGACCGTTACCGGGTTCGGCGTGTCAACGTTGAGTGGCTCAACAGTGAGAATGGCCGTGCCCTGGTCCGTGGCCCGCTCGACCCCGAGATGAAGGTCATCGCCGACGGCGCGCACCGGGTGGTTCCGGGTCAGGCGGTCACCATCGTGGATCAGGCCGAGGACGAAACGCGGTGATTGAGCGCTTCCTGTTCAATCGCCGTCTGCTGATCATGGTTGTTGGCCTGCTGATCGTATCGGGTCTGGCTGCCATTGAAACCCTGCCAAGGCTCGAGGACCCCCGGATCGTGGCCCGTAATGCCCGGGTTCTGACGGTCTATCCGGGGGCGGATCCGCAGCAGGTCGAAGCCCTGGTCAGCCGTATCCTGGAGGATGAAATCCGCACCCTGCCGGAAGTGAAGGTGGTCTCTTCAACCTCCCGGGAAGGCATCTCCAGCATCGCCATCGAGCTCCAGGACAGTGTGACCCGGGTTGAGCCGGTCTGGAGCCGGGTCCGTGACAGGATCTCCGAGGCGCGTTCGGATCTGCCGGACGAGGTTTCCCGGCCTCGCCTGATCGATGATCGCTTCTATGCGTTCTCCATGGTTATTGCCCTGACCCGTACCGATGAAGGCAGCAGCCACAATGTGCTGGCCCGCTACGCGGATCGCCTGGAGGAGCGCTACCGCGCCATGCCGGGAACGGATTACACCAACCAGTTCGGGCGTGCCGAGGAGGTTATCCAGCTGGACGTGGAACCGGCTGAGCTGGCGCAGATGGGACTTTCCGCCGCGGATCTGGCCAGGCGCGTTCAGGGCGCCGATGCAAGGCGGCCCGCGGGTGTGCTCGATAACGGGGGCTCCCGAAGGGCCGTGGAAATCGCCGGGGCCTTCGGGGACCTTGAGCGGGTGCGTGACGTTACCATCAGGATCGGCAACGGGCAGCGCGTTCGGGTTGGTGACATTGCCGAAGTGCGTCGCAGTGTGGCCGACCCGCCGGATCAGCGAGCGCTTCTCAATGGGGAAGAGACCATCCTGCTCGGGGTGCGCATGGCCGGCGGGGGACGAATTGACGCCTGGTCCGAACAGGCACGCCAGGTCCTGGAGGAATTCGAGGCCACCATGCCCCGGGATCTGGACGCCCGGGTGGTTTTTGACCAGAGCGGCTATACACAGCAGCGCCTCGAGAGCGTGGTGGGCAATCTGCTCCTCGGCCTGGTCATCGTCGTGAGCCTGCTGTTCCTGACCCTGGGGTGGCGCGGCGCGCTGGCGGTTGGCGTGGCCATTCCGGCAACCATGCTCCTGGTCATGAGCCTGTTCCGCATTGTTGGTGTCAACGTTCACCAGATCAGCATTACCGGCATTATCGTCGCCATCGGCCTGATTGTGGACAACGCCATTGTCATTACCAACGCCCTGCGTGAGCGCCTGGGTATGGGGGAATCCCATGTCGAGGCGGTCCGTCACACCCTGCGCCATTTCGCCGCTCCATTGCTTGCCAGCACCCTGACCACCATTCTTGCTTTCATGCCAATTGTGCTGATGCCTGGGAGTGCCGGGGAATTCGTGGGGCCTCTGGCCATTGCCGTCATACTGGCGCTGATCAGTTCCTACCTGGTAGCCATGCTCATGATCCCGGCCATCAGCCCCCTGATGCTCACGCGGCCAACGCCCTCACGAACGCCGGGACCCGGCCGGGTGATTCGGAGACTCCAATCGCTGGTGAGTCTGGCTCTGCGCCGACCGGTGACCGCGATTCTGCTGACCGTGTTGCTGCCGATCCTCGGCGCTGGCCTGCTGCCGACAATGCCAATCAGCTTCTTCCCCGCCGCGGACCGGGACCAGTTCCAGGTGCAGGTTCGATTGCCTCCCGGGGCGTCGGTTGAGCGCACGCACGAGGTGGCTCGGACGATGACGAGGGTCATCCGCGCTGACGACGATGTGGAGAACGTGTGGTTTGTCGCGGGGAACAACGCACCCATGGTCTACTACAACCTGATCCCCCGTGATGACAACAACCCGGCCTTTGCCCAGGCCATTGTCGATACCCGCTCCGCCTCGGTGACCACCTCGGTGATCGAACGGCTCCAGGACCGACTGGATCGAGAGTTTCCCGGTGCCCAGACTATTGTCCGCCGCTACGAACAGGGGCCGCCGGTTGCCGCTCCACTGGAGCTCAGGCTCTACGGGCCGGACCTCCCCGTGCTGGCGGATCTGGGCAATCGGATTGCCGCCCTCATGCATGGATTGCCTGAAGTGACCCACGTACAGACCCTCGTCGCCAGGGATCGCCCAAAACTGCGCCTGGAGCCGGACCAGGAAGAGATTGCTGCACTCGGGCTGAGCGGCGAACAGGTGGCTGGACAGCTGGATGCCCTGGTCAGTGGCCGGCAAGGGGGTTTCATGCTTGAGGAAACCGAACAGATGCCGGTACAGATCCGGTATCCCGAGTCGTGGCGCCAGGACCCGGGCACACTGGCCGGGGCCCTGATCCAGGGCGATACCGGCGTGGGCGGCGTGCCCGTCGGAGCCATCGCCAGCCAGGCGCTCATACCCTCCTGGCGGTCCATTCGCCGCCGGCAGGGCGAACGTGTACAGGTGATCCGCGGCTACCTTGAAGTGGGAGAGCTGGCGCCGGATGTCATGCGCAACCTGGACGCAACCCTGGAAGAAGAGCTCTCGCTGCCTCCGGGGTACCGGCTGGAGACCGGAGGCGAGGCCGAGGAACGCAACGAGGCCGTCACGCGTCTGCTCAGTTTCGTGGCGATCCTGATCCTGCTGATGTTCGCCACCGTCGCCCTGACGTTCAACTCCTTCCGCCGCGCCTTCATCGTCTTCTTCAGCGGCGCCCAGGCGTTCGGGCTGGGACTGTTGGCCCTGGCAATAACAGGCCAGGCCTTCGGCTTCATCATCATCGTCGGCATCATGGGCCTGGTCGGCGTCGCCATCAACGCCACCATCATCATGCTCGCCGCCCTGGATGAAGATGATCAGGCCCGTAGCGGCAGTATCGGCGCCATGGTCGATGTGATCACCGGCCCGACCTTCCGCCACATCGGCTCCACCACCCTCACCACCTTCGGCGGCCTGATCCCCCTCATGATCGCCGGCGGCACCCTCTGGCCCCCATTCGCCCAGACCTTCGGCTTCGGCCTCCTCCTGGCCACGGTAATCGCCCTAGTGGTGACGCCAGCGGCGTACAGGCTACTTTGTGCAGAAGGTAAGAAAGGAGAGGTGCAGTAGCTGCCAGGTAGGTTGAAAGAGGCATGGGGGGAGCGCTTTCCGGGAATGTCCGGAGCCATGGATGGCGGAGGCAAGCGTACAGGGATGTATTCACAGCGGTTCCCGGAAAGCGCTCCCCCCATGCCTCTTTCAACCGGGCGGATGCTGTAAATACGAACGCAAAAAAAGGGGCTCCGAAGAGCCCCTTTTCATACATCAGTGAAATCGTCGCTTACTTGGCCGCCTCGCGAGCCGCCTTCAGCCACTTGTCCACCTTATCCTGGTTTTCCTCAATCCACTTACGAGCAAGCGGCTGGACCTCGCTGTCATCCAGATCCTCATCGCTCATCTTGCCATCGACCTGGCTGATCCACTTCAGCGGAATCTCAGCCTGCTTGAACAGCTCCTTGGCAGCCGGATTCTCCTCCAGGAACTTGTTGTTCGCAGCAACCTGGATGTCAGCCGCAACAAAGCCCATCTCGATGGGATCGGTGACAGCGCCGTCAATGCCGGAAGCCTTCTCGTTCTCGTCCTCGACAATGCCGGGCGCATTGATCCAGCTAACGTCCTCACCCGGTACCAGCTTCAGGATCCACGCGCTGGGGCCCCAGGTCATATAGAGTGTCGGGTTGCCTTCCTCGATCTGCGACAGTGCCTCTGTGAAGTTGGCGGAATAGCCCGCGTCCACGTGATCAATGCGATCGCCAAGCTCAAACTTGTCGATCATGGCATTGATGCCTTCGTGGCAACCCCATCCGGGCGGGCACCCATAGAGCTCGGCCTTGCCATCATCATCGTGGTCAAAGGCATTGCGGACTTCCTCGCGATCCGCGATGTCCATGATGCCTTCGATGTCATATTTCTCGATGGCCTCGTTGTTTACCAGATAGCCCTGGAGGCCACAGCCGCTGCACAGCGGATCAAAGATGGTGATGGTGTCATCCGCATTGTCCGGAAGCTGGGGATCATGCAGAGGGAACCAGCCGTTGGGCCAGTAGTCCACATCGCCCTCGGACATGGCCAGGTAGGCCACCGGGTTCTGCAGTGACATCGGGTCTTCCACCTCGTAGCCGAGATCGCTCAGCAGCTCGATGTAGACCCAGCTTACCGGGATGGCCGATGTCCAGGTTGCTACAGCCGGCTGGACGGTAACGCCCTTGCCGGGCTTGTGGTTGTCCGCATGGGCACTGCCGACAGCGAGTGCCGCAATGAACGCGAGGGCCAGGGTCTTCAGGGAAGCCCCGTTACCCTTGAGTTTCAGGCTAGTCATGACATTTTCCTCCGTTTTTCAGGCGCCGGCTCATGCCGGCTTGTGACTGTGCCAATAGACGACCCCGAAAGGGGCCGTTATCCCTACACAGATGGTTTTTATTCGTCGCCGCCTGCCCGGTTTCCCGGTGCCTTATCACCCAGGCCCTGGGTGATACGGTCGAGAACCATGGCCAGCAGAACAATGCCGAGACCACCGACAAAGGCCTGCCCGATATCCAGTCGGTTGAGACCCTGGAAGACCTCCAGGCCCAGACCGCCGGCCCCGATAATGGCGGCGATCACAACCATGGACAGGGCCAGCATAATCGTCTGGTTAAGCCCCGCCATGATGGTGGGCAGGGCCAGGGGCACCTGCACCTTCCACAGAATCTGCCGGGGCGTTGAACCGAATGCGGTCGCCGCCTCCGTGTACTGGCCCGGAACCTGTCGAATACCCAGGTTGGTCAGGCGGATGGTCGGTGGCATTGCGAAAATAATGGTTGCAATCAGCCCGGGCACATTGCCGATGCTGAACAGCATCACCGCCGGTACCAGGTACACGAAGGGTGGTGTTGTCTGCATGATGTCGAGTATGGGGCGCAGGATTGTATAGGTGAGATCCTTGCGCGAGCACAGGATGCCAATGGGGATGCCGATCACCAGGCAGAAGAGCACGGCGGTGATGACCAGTGACAGAGTCACCATCAGGCCGTCCCACAGGCCCATGAAGCCGATAATCGTAAAGGCGATGATCGCGAAAAGACCCACTTTCCAGGAGGCGGAGCGCCAGCCAATGACGAAGAGCACCGCCAGGAAGATCAATGGAGGCGTGGACGTCAGAAGCCACTGAACCGACTCCATGACCGCCTTAACGGGTGGACTCACATAGGTCCTGAAGAAGCTGCGGAAGGTATCAACCAGCCAGTTCACAAACTGGGTGACCCATTCCTCGATAGGGATGTTGAACAGCTCGAACGGATCGCTGAGAAAACCGCCAAGCATTGGAATCAGATCATTCATGATAGGGGCCCTCAGTCGTCCTGCGCGTAACCGCGCTTCTCGAGAATTCCGTTGATCAGTTCGGGCTCGTCAATCACGCCCGTCATGCGGCCTTCGCTGTCGTTCACTACGACAGGCAGTTCGGAATAGGCGCGCCCTCTCATGACCTGCTTCAGGATCGTGTCCTCCTGGCAGTAGACCGCGGCATCGGTATGGCGTGCCGGGGCGTTGTCCGCCTCATTGATGCAGGTCTCGAGTGCGTGGATTGACACGTTGTTGCCCTCAAAGGTCATCCGCTTCAGCTTGCCGTCCTTATCAACGCCAAACCGGATTTCCGGGTAGCCCTTGCGGTGCCAGTATGTGACGTCCTGCTCTTCGCCGCTCGCCTCAAAGTGCCTGTCCTTGAATGGCAGGGCTACGGTGCTCGCCGTGATGACGCCGGTTGGGTCGGCGTGTTCCACGAAATTTGCGACATACTCCGTCTTCGGATTGACCAGAATCTCTTCCGGGTTACCGATCTGAACGATCTCACCCGCCTCCATGATGGCAATGTGATCGCCAATGCGCATGGCTTCATCGAGGTCGTGGGTGATAAAGAGGATGGTGCGGTCCAGTTCGCGCTGGATCTTGATGAGCTCATCCTGCATCTGGACCTTGATCAGCGGATCGAGTGCGGAGAAGGGTTCGTCCATTAACAGGATTTTGGCCTCGGTGGCCACGGCCCGCGCAAGACCGACCCGCTGCTGCATGCCGCCGGAAAGCTCGTTGGGGTAATGGTCGCCCCAGCCGCCCAGACCCACCATCTCCAGGTATTTCTTACCAAGTTCTTCGCGCTCGGCCTTATCCCGGCCCTGCACTTCAAGGCCGTAGACCACGTTCGATAGAACGGTCCGGTGGGGAAAGAGGGCAAAATGCTGGAAAACCATGCTCATGCGCGACGAACGCATCTGTCGGAGCGTCTGCTCGTCCATCGATGCGATATCCTGGTCACCGAACTCCGGGTCATCCAGGATGATCTTGCCGTAGGTGGGTTCAATCAGGCGGTTGATGCAGCGAATCAGAGTGGACTTGCCACTTCCCGAAAGGCCCATTATGACGAAGACTTCGCCTGCCCCTACCTGAAAACTGGCATTGTTGACGCCCACCACGTGGCCGGTTTCGGCCTGGATTTCGTCTTTGGTCTTGCCCTGTTTCAATAAGGGCGGCACCGAATCCGGGTCGGGTCCAAATATCTTGGTAACGCCTTCAGCCCGTATCACTGCAATAACACTCCATCGGTTATTCGATCATGACGCCATCAGGGACCGGATTAAACGCCGGTAATGCCTCGTCTCCGGTATACGAACCTATAATCATTCCTGGCGCAGGTCAAACAACATCCTGAGTGCCAAAGGACTTTCAGTGCGCTGACACGGCTTGTGTCCAATGCTATAAAGGGCCCGGAACGCCGGCGGGTAAAGCTAGGGAGAGGAATAAATGCCAGATGACTTCGAGGTCCTCAAGGCCCGGCACAGAACGATACGGGAGCAGCTCCCGGACTCCCTGGATCTGCGGGTTCATCGTGCGTTGAGCTGGCTGAACCGCTCGGAGCAGTGTGCGGATGATGACGGTCGCTTCGTCTTCCTGTGGATTGCCTTCAATGCCGTCTATGCCCAGGAAATGAGGGCTGAGACGCCCATGCCGGAACAGCGGGTCCTGCGTGATTTTCTCGAGAAGCTCGTCCAGCTGGATCGCGATGGGCAGCTCTCCGCGGTGGTCTGGACCGAGTTTCCCAACGCCATTCGCCTTCTGCTCAATAACCAGTATGTCTTCCAGCCCTATTGGGACTGCCAGAACGGTGTCAGGCCAAGGGGCGAGTGGCACGGGCTGTTTGAGCGCGCCAAGGTAACGGCATCCCGGGCCCTGGGTTCCAACGATACGACCCGGGTTCTGGGGGAGGTTTTCTCAAGACTTTACACTCTGCGCAACCAGATCATGCATGGCGGCTCCACCTGGAACAGCTCCATCAACCGGGAACAGGTGCGCGATGGCGCCAATATCCTGGGCCAGCTTGTGCCGGTGATCATTGCCATTCTCATGGCCCATCCGGAGGCGGATTGGGGGGATCCCTGCTACCCGGTGGTTGCTAACTGATCAGGCGACGAACCCGGCGCTGCAGTTCCGGCAGAAGCTCCTCGCCAAACCAGGGATTGCGGCGCAGCCAGGCGTTGTTGCGCCAGGAGGGGTGAGGCATGGGCAGCACGGCCGGATGCCGATCTTCCTCCAGAATATCCCGCCAGTTTGCCACTGTCGCCGTCAGCGTTTTTCTGCGGTGACGTTCCGGCAGGTGGTAGCGCTGGGAATACTGCCCAATCACCAGAATCAGCTCCAGGTCTGGCAAGGCGGCGAAGAGCTCCTCGTGCCAGGTTTCGGCGCACTCCCGTCGTGGTGGAAGGTCGCCACCCTTGGCATCATAGCCGGGGAAACAGAAGCCCATGGGGATAATGGCAAAACGCTCGGGATCATAGAACTCTGTTTCAGTCACATCCAGCCATTCCCTTAGCCGTACGCCCGAGGGGTCATAGAAGGGCAGGCCTTTCTGGTGCGCCTTGTTACCCGGAGCCTGGCTGGCAATGCAGATCCGGGCTCCCCGGCCGGCCTGCAGGACCGGTCTGGGTTCATGGGGCAGCGGACCGCCGTACCGCGGGCAGTCACGACAGATCCGGCAGGCCCGAACGCGCCGCATCAGCTCGTCGAAACGCGTCTGCGTGTTAATGCGCTCCATCTTCTCGTCTCTGGACAGATGCAATCGGTGGCGGTAGCCTTCACACTACTGCATTTGCTTCACAGGACGGAACCTGATTCAGACTTAAGGAGAGAGTTCATGCCCGAGATCCGCTTTTCCCGTAGACAGACCACCATCAACGAGCTTATCGGTGATGATCCGCGAACCGTTGACATGTTCTGTCACGTCAATGGCATTGGAAAGCATGACCGGATACGACCCGGTCGCGTCTATTCGCTGGATGTGCACGATCCCCAGACGAAAAGTATCGTAGCTCACCTGAACAGCCTTCCCCAGGATAAGCGTAATACGCTGGCGCGTGGCGCGGGCGATATGGGGGAGGATCTGCACGCTCTGTCTGCCTTTGCCGAGGAGAACCTCAGTTCCGATAAGCTGCAGCTGATCAACAATTTTGTGGATGCTGGCAGCGGGATAGCTGCAGCCCGCCTGAATAATTTTCAGAAAGTGGTAGCCGAGTATCAGAGGGCGCTCCTGGAGTTGAGGGAAGGAGCAAAAACTGCGCACGGGCCCGGTAGGGGAGCAAGAATCCATAAAATGAAGCAGAACGCCCGCCTCGCTTTCCAGAAACTGGAAAGCCAGTACCAGCTGGAGTTGAGCCGTTTTGCCCCCGAAGCTTTGCGCGCAAAGAATCGAGGTAACGCCCTGAGTAACGCTGAGCGAGGGATAACGCTGGCGAGTCGTGATGCCAGCTCTGGAAAGGTTGATCCCAGGATCAAGGTTGCCGATGTCACCCAGGCGAGCAGGATGGCTTCAATTTCAAAAGTCCTGAACAATCTTGGTCGTGCAGCGGTGACACTGGATGGCGGTGCGCGGATCTATGGAGTAACTCAGACCCGGGAAGAAGGGGGTGATTGGTTGCGCGAAAGCTCTGTGCAGATGACGGGGTTTGGTCTTGCCGGTGCAGGCGCAGGTATAGCCGGTAAGGCGGTATTTGTTGGAGGTTCTGCCATAGCAGCAAGTGCTGGATTGATGATGGCAGGGCCGGTCGGATGGGCCGCACTTGGTGTTGTGTTTTGTGTCAGTGCCGCAGTGGGACTTGGAGTTGGCTATTATCTGGATCAACTGGGACAAGATTTTGCTTCTTGGTTGTGGGAGTTATAGGAGAGAACGGTGATTGAGCTTTCAAAGGACGTGTTCTTTCCTGTCTTTGGCGTTTGCGTATTTGCTATGGCCATTTCATGGATTGCGTTTGCACGCCTCTCAATGGCAAGGATTGAGAGCGAGATGCAGCGGGATGGCTTGCCTCGCCCCTGTTCCTGGGATGGGATCGGTTATCGGGCTTTGTGGTATGCCTATGCCATTGTGCTACCAGTGGGGCCGTGGAATCCGTCAAATGATCCGACAATCGATGTGCCTGCTGTACGGCGGTATGCAACGCCGTTTGACCGCAAGCTTGGTTTGTTTTTCATGGTTGCCGGGCTGCTCTTTGTATTTGTGGGGCTTGTGGGAGGGATCGCCCTGGATCTCCACAAGTGATGCTCAGGGTTCCGGAGGATTTGGCGTTACTTCCGCGGCTAGTCATTACCCGAACGGGTCGGGGCGGGCCATTGCAGTGTGCCGTTCTCGACCCCGATGACCATGGGTTCGGGTTGGATCATGAGAGGCGTCAGCAATCGGGTCTTACTGGTGAAGGTGGTATCAACCGGCACCGTAAAGACTTCATCAAGCTGGACGGAGACCGGGGCATTCATCTTGAGGGGGATGCTCTGCTGGATCGGGATATCAGCCGTTACCGGCACATCGAGGTTGATGGGCAGACTTCCCTTTATCGGCATCTTCATCCAGACCCCAAAGACCTTTGCCTGGATGTCGGTATCGAGTTCCAGCGTTGTGTTCACCGGGATGCGCTGGTCTATATGCACGGTCATGTCGAGGGGTACCCGGGTGTCGATATTGGCCTCGGTGGAGAACTGGTTCCTGATGGGCACCGAGACCTTTTCCTTGAGCGGGACGCTGATCTCTACCGGATTGGTCACGTTCGCGGTCATGCCCTCCGGCATGGTGATGCGGAAGGGGAGCTTTTCCGGAAGGTTTATTGATGTTGTCCGTCCCTCGTCATCGGTAACCAGGCCCAGCAGGATCATCGGCAACAGCATGAGCACGATGGCGACAATGGCGAGCGTTACCAGAACCGACGCGATGGCGGTGAGTACCAGCGCTCGCCATGTAACGGTTTTGTCCATATCCATCCATGTTCCCTCGGAGCTGAAGCACAATGGCGCATCCTAACACTCCTTGAGCGCCGTGCCTGAAAGGTGCTACTTTGCGAACTCGGTTGGAGGTGGAAGTCCTCCATTAAGCGGGCGTAGCTCAGCTGGTAGAGCATCAGCTTCCCAAGCTGAAAGTCGCGAGTTCGAACCTCGTCGCCCGCTCCATCTATCTCCTGCAAGCCTTCAGTCCAACAGCGGCATCCGGATCATCATATTGCTCAACGTAATCGGATTAAGGATGGTCTGCGCTTCCTCGTTATGGTTCACGAACAGCGGGTGGGCCGTGTAGACCACAAGGGAAACGGTGTCACCGGCTTCCAGCGGGAAGGTCACCCCTGCCAGCTCCTGGCTGATGGCGCCCTTGCCCACCACGGGGACGACCTGGTTGTGGATCAGGGTCGAGCCTTCCCCGCCCTCCGGGCTTACCTTCAGTCCCATGAAGAGGGTTGGCTCCTCCGGAGAAATCGTCCCGATATCCAGTGAAATCTCCGGTACGCCGGCCATGTTTAGGTCGTTTTCCGCCGTGAACAGTTCAATGGACATGCTTGGCGAGGCGCGCTCCAGATAATCCGCAGGCAGGTTGCCGGAATCGTCGAGATTCGGCGGCTCGAGCAGGTCTGTGGCATCCTCCGGCTGCAGAATCCGGTCCCCGGGGGTGAAAAGCTCCCCGCCGCGCACGATCTCTTCCCCGGTTATACCGTCACGACCTGCAAGGGTCATGCAGGTATCGGGCAGGGACAGTTCGTTGCTCTTGCCGCGCAGGCGGGTGTCGAGGAAGTTGTGGATCAGGTTGGAGGTTTCATATTCCTCATCGCCGCACTGCAGAAAACGCTCCGTTGCAAAGCCGTCAGAAGGCCCGGGCGTACGCTCTGCAACCGGCACAATGTGCCCAAGGCGCTGCACGATCAGGTTGGTGTTGCGGCCGGCGTCGCGCATGCATTCGTAGGCATCCAGGCTCTCGTTCATGTTGAACAGGGTATCCGCTACGCCCTGGATGATCAGGGTGTCGGCCTGCGGAATGCCCCCGGGGTTCTCGTTGGAGCCTTCGCAGTACGCCTGCAGGCTATGTTGTGTCAGGGCGTTGGAAAATTCTTCTTCCGTATCCACGCCGGGAATCACGGTACGGATGAAGTTGGTGTAGATGTCCTCGGACTGGTCTCCCTCGCTGCCGGGGATGCCAATGGCCTGCAGCAGGAACAGCCAGAGGTTCTTGGAGGTGTCGCTGGGCTGCAGGCTGAAGCGCAGGTCATACCAGGTGGTGAGGGGTACCATGGCGTCGACCCGGTCATCGATGCTGCCGGCCATCCACTGGTAACCACCCCCGTAGCTCAGGCCGAGGGTGCCGACACGGGGGCTGCGATCATCGGCGGAGCGCAGGATGAAGCCCTCGAATTCGCGCGTAATCCGGTCCAGCAGATTGATGAAGTCGCGCCCTTCCTTCTGGGGGTTCATCAGTTCCACCTGGCCGCCGGACTCGCCAAAGCCGCGCTGGTCATAGCTCACCACGATGGCGCCGTTCTCCCGTGCCAGGAAGGCCGCTTCCGCCGGGGCATCGCCGATGAACTCACCGTCACCTTCATCGGGAGACAGGCTGGTCAGGCGGCTGCCACCATAGCCGTGGGAATGGACCACCACCGGCGCTGCTTCGTTGGGCTCGAGATCGGGCAGAAAGACGGTATAGTGAATAACGGTGCCATCGTCGGAGACAACGGTACCGTCAACGTCCCTGCGTTCGAGGCCGTCATGCTTGACCGGCAGCATGCCGGATGAATTGCCGGACGACTCGGGCTGTGCCGCGGAATCCCGGGCACTTTCGGTGGACCTGGTGGCGGTTTCCACGTTGTTGCTGTTCTCGGAGCCGGAGCCACTGAGGCAGGCACTCAGGGCGGGTACCATAAGGAGGACAATCAGGGCCTTGTTGAGGGGGAGCATGAAGCACCTCGTTGTTGTGTTATGTGGTTGTCCCCCGTAAACGGGGCAGTGTAACGAAACGTTCCCGTTCAGTAACAAAACTGTATCCGCGCTTTCTGGGCGCGCTGAGTCATTCAAGGAGCTTTTATTGAATCTGTTCCACTGCCTTGGTGGAGGCACTGCTGGCCGGCGATGGCTGTGGGCCCTGTTGGTGGGGCTGATGTTGATGGTTGCTGGCTGTTCCCTGTTCACGCCTTCGCCGCCCCGGGATCAGAGCAATATCTGCGAGATCTTCCGCGAAGAGCCGCAGTGGTATGACTACGCCCGAGCCTCCGAAGAGAGGTGGGGTACGCCCATTGCCACCCAGATGGCCTTCGTGCAGCGGGAGTCCTCGTTCCGCAGTCATGTACGCCCGCCCAGGCCCTGGATCTGGGGCATCATCCCCTGGTTCCGGTCCTCCTCCGCCTATGGGTATGCCCAGGCACAGGATCCGGTCTGGGGCGAGTATGAGGAGGACGCGGGTGGTCTTTTTGCGCGCCGCACCCACATGAAGCACGCCACGGACTTCATCGGCTGGTACAACCGGCGTACTCACGAGCGGCTGGGAATCGCGCTGTCCAATCCAGAACATCTGTATTTCGCCTATCATCAGGGACCGACGGGGTATCGGCGTGGGACTTACAAGGGCAAGCCCGCCCTGAAGCGGTATGCGGCCAGTGTGCAAAGGAGAGCTTACGCCTATGACAACCAGCTCAAGCAGTGCGAGTCGGAATTCCGCTGTCGTCGCTTCTACCAGTTCTGGCCCTTTTGCCAGAAGTGAGACATTAACCGTGCGTGTGCGCTTTTACGGCGCCATGCAGTTCGTATAACCTGACGCGTCAACAGATCATGACGTTGGAGTGCCGGGCCCGTGATAAAAAGAATCGCCTGGCTGCTGGCAGGGCTGATCCTTGGTGGGATTGTCCTTGTTGTGCTGATGGGCCAGGAAGACACCAGTGATACTGCGGATGACACCAGGGATGCCTCTGAGGTCGATGTGTCCGACCGCCGTGGCGCCCTGGTGGACGAGGTCGTTTTCACCCAGGAAACGGATGTGGGCAAGGTTGCCGGCCTGATCGAGCGGGGTAGCCACCAGGTTTTCGCCCAGGGGGTGACCAACACCACCACCTTCCATCGCCTGCAGGATTCCACCAAGGGCGACTATGAAACCGCCTACGGCTCCAATACGGAACTGACCCTGAATCCGGCCGAATTCGAGTCGGGCATCAACCCCTTCAGCAACCGCCGTATCCGCGAGGCCATGAACTGGCTGGTGAATCGCCGCCACGTGGCCGAGGAGAT
Source organism: Halospina denitrificans (assembly GCF_004364635.1). Classification (GTDB taxonomy): domain Bacteria; phylum Pseudomonadota; class Gammaproteobacteria; order Pseudomonadales; family Oleiphilaceae; genus Halospina; species Halospina denitrificans. The sequence continues at coordinate 373,459 of NZ_SOAX01000001.1, forward strand.
CTACGGCGGCATGGCGGTTCCCCGTTTTCTGCCCATGAACACGGCCTTCCCGGACTACGCACGGCTCGCGGAAACCGCGCGGTCCCTGGAGCTCAAATATGGGTACAACCCTGAACGAGCCCGGGAGATCGTCGGCGAGGAGATGGAAAAGTTGGGGGCAGAGCGTCGTGGGGGGAAATGGTACTACGACGGCGAACCGGTCACGCTCCGGATCCTGATCCGCACCGAGGATGCACGCAACCAGGTAGGGGATTACTTTGCCAACCTGATGGTCGACCTGGGCTTCGAGGTTCGCCGCCAGTATCGCACGGCGGAGGAAGCCTCGCGCATCTGGATTGCCACGGACCCGGCTGCGGGCGAGTGGCATGTGTACACCGGGAGCTGGGTTTCAACGGCCATCAATCGGGATGTTTCCAGCAACCTGAGCTACTACTACACCAACCGGGGGCGCCCGGATCCGCTCTGGCAGGCCTATGACCCAAGTGAAGAGCTGAACAGCATTGCCAAGCGGCTGGAGCGGCGGGACTACAGCAGCCTGGAGGAACGGCGCGATCTTATGGCCCGGGGCATGGAACTGGCCATGAAGGAGTCCTACCGGATCTGGCTGGTGGACCAGCTCAGCGTCATTCCGCGCGCGGCCAACGTTTCACTGGCGGCGGACCTGGCCGGTGGTATCGCCGGCTCGCGACTTTGGCCCTATACGCTGCGGTACAAAGACAAAGTGGGCGGCAGCATGACCTTCGCCGCGCCCAGTATCCTGACCGAGCCCTGGAATCCGGTGGCGGGCAGCAACTGGCTGTTCGACACCATGATTACGCGCGCACTCAATGACCCACCGCTGGTGCCCGACCCCTACACCGGCCTTTATCGGCCCCAGCGCGTTGAAAGCGCCGAGGTCACCGTGAACGAGAACACCACGGTCAAGCGTACCCTTGACTGGGTGAGCCTGGAAACCAGCGAAAAAATCACGGTGCCGCCGGGGGCCTGGATCGGGTGGGACGCCAAGCGCAGTGACTTCAAGACGGTGGCGGATGCCCATCCGGAAGGGACCACCGCCCGTTCCCGGACCCGCATCACCTATGAGGAAGGCTTCCTGGACCGGCAATGGCATGATGGGACGGAAATGTCCCTGGCGGACCTGGTGCTGCCCTGGATCCTGATGTTTGCCCGCGCCGACGAGAACAGCCCCTTCTTTGATCCCGCCCATGTGCCGCGCTTCCGGGTGTTTGAGCAGTACTTCAAAGGCTGGCGGATCCTCGATCGGGACCCGCTGGTGATTGAGGTCTACAGTGACCAGGTCATGCCGGATGCCGAGACCATCGTGGCCCAGCAGGCGCTCTCGCCCCAGGCCTGGCACACCCTGGCGCTGGGGATGATGGCCGAGGAGGCGGGGGACCTGGCGTTTTCCTCCAATAAGGCGGACGCTGAGCGGATCGACTGGCTGAGCTTCGTCTCAGGGCCCAGCCTTGATGTGCTTAAACGCCACCTGGGGCGTGCGAGAGACAGGGAGTACCTTCCCTATGCCTCCGTCCTGGGGGATATGATCGAGTCGGAGGAAGAGATTCCTTCCCGTTATCGGGCGCTTGCCGACTGGTACGAGCAGTACAATCATTTCTGGGTCGGGGACGGGCCCTTCTACCTGCACTCCGTGCATCCGGTGGAGAAGACCGTGGTGCTGCGCCGCAACGAGGATTTTCCGGACCCGGCCACCAAGTGGCTGGACTTCAGTGAGCCGGAAATCCCGGAGCTGGCCCTCAATGGCCCCATGATGGTGCGCCATGGCGAGTCCGCCCGTTTCTCGCTGGACATCACCTTCGGCGGCGAGCCCTACCCCAGGGAGGCCATTGAAAACGTGGAGTTCCTGCTTTTCGGTGGTGACGGGACCATGGAGAAAAAGGGTAAGGCGACCTACACCGATGGGGGGCGCTGGCAGGTTGAGCTCTCTGAATCCACTCTTGAATCATTGGGCGACGGAGCGAACAGCCTGGAAGTGGCGGTAACCTCGTCCCGGGTGGCACTGCCCGCCTTTGCCTCCCACGCCTTTGCCACGGTTCCCGAGGGCACAACGGTCATGGAGGCTGTCGATGAGTGATGCCAATCTGCCCGCCGGCAGGGGTGCCGGTCCACTGCGTGATCTCCGGCGCCTGGCCTTCTTTACGCTCCGCCGGGTCCTGGCGCTGTTCGTGACCATACTGGTTGGCGTCTATCTCACCATCATCATCGCCAACATGGGCGGCAAGGTGGACGAGCTCCGCGAGCTCCAGATCCGCTCGACCATCTCCGAGGCCGTCCGCGCGGATCCGTCCTACCAGCAAATGGACTCAGAGGAACGCAACGCGCTGATCCAGGAGCAGGTGCAGATGGAGATTGAGCGCCGCAACCTGGACGAGCCCTTTATCTGGCGCAGTTTCGACTACCTCGCCCAGGCCATACAGCTCGACCTGGGCCGGGCCGAGGAGATGCACAGTGATGCCGGCTCCCGGGATGTTTACGACATCATCGTTGAACGGCTGCCGGCGACACTGCTGCTGTTCGGCACCGCCAACCTTCTGGTGTTCTTCGTCTCCGTCTACGCGGCCCTGTACCTGTCACGACACTACGGCAGCCGCCTGGACAGGCTGGTTATCGGACTGGCACCCAGCTCGGCGGCGCCTGGCTGGTTCTACGGCATCTTCCTGATCCTGATTTTCGCGTTTATCATTCCCATACTGCCGGCCGGCGGCATGGTGGACATCCCGCCGCCGGAGAACGACTGGGCCTATGCCCGCAGCGTGCTGAGCCACATGGTGCTGCCGGTGATCGCCATGTTCATCTCGTCCATCTTCATTTCCATCTACTCCTGGCGGACCTTCTTCCTGATCCATTCCAGCGAGGACTATGTGGAAATGGCCCGGGCCAAGGGCCTGCCCGCCAACCTGATCCAGAGCCGCTACATACTGCGGCCCACGCTGGCACCCATCATCACCAACTTCCTGCTGATGCTGATCGGTCTCTGGAGCGGTGCCATCATCCTGGAGCAGGTGTTCAACTGGCCGGGGCTGGGAACGCTGCTGTTCCAGGCCATCGGGTACCGGGATACGCCCGTGATCATCGGCGGCGTGGTGATCTTTGCCTACCTGCTGGCGGTTACCGTGTTTATGCTCGATTTCCTCTACGCGATCCTGGATCCGCGTGTGCGCATTGAAGGAGGCCAGTAATGAATCGCTGGACGCAGGGATTCCGGGAGCTCAAGCGCTATCCCTCCGCACTGGGTGGCATGGCCATTATCCTGTTCCTGATCGCGCTGTCCTTCTACACCGTGATCACGATTCCCTATTCGGAGGCCCTGGAGCAGTGGCGCGGCGGGGATCACTGGCGAATGCACCCGGTCAATGCCTCGCCGCTCTGGACGGACCGGCTGACGGGTGGCGACAAACCTCAAACACAGGTGATCGAGAGTGATGCCTCCGAGATTCGGGAAACGAGCTTTGAAGGCGGTAAACAGGTCCGCATCCCACTGGACTTCAGCTACAACAACGATGGCTTCCCCAGTGAACTCAACCTCTTCCTCGAACAGCGCCATAGCGGTCAGGAAGGCTTTGTCAGGCTGACCTGGCACCGGCCGGATGGTGAGACCATCAACCTGGGCGGCCAGCGGATTGGCGAGAAGGAGCGCGTCTCCATCTCCCAGAATTCCAGCCTGGAAGGTCGGCTGGGCATGGTTCCCCACGTAGGGCTGTTCGCGGGAGACAGTGATCCGGAATCACCGCAGGCACGGCAGGGGCAGTACCGGCTGACCCTTGATGCCATCCTGTTTGACGAGAACGCCGAGCTGGAAGCGGACCTGGCTGTTTACGGCCGCGTCCATGGACTGGCAGGCACGGATTACCAGCGCCGGGACCTGATGCTGGCGCTGATGTGGGGCACCCCGGTGGCCCTGGCCTTTGGCCTTCTGGCCGCCGTGGGCACGACGGTCACTACACTGATCATCGCGGCCACCGGCGTCTGGTTCGGCGGCTGGGTGGACGCCATTATCCAGCGGCTGACCGAAGTGAACATGATCCTGCCCATGCTGCCGATACTGGTGATGGTGGGTACGCTCTACTCCACCAGCATCTGGCTGATGCTCGGGGTGGTGATTGCCCTGGGCATCTTCAGCGCCGGCATCAAGACCTACCGGGCCATGCTGCTGCCCATCCGCGAGGCCCCATACATTGAGGCGGCCCGGGCCTATGGCGCTGGCAGCGGGCGCATCATCATGCGCTACATGATCCCGCGCATCCTGCCGGTGCTGATCCCCACCTTCGTCACCCTGATTCCGACCTTCGTCTTCCTGGAGGCGTCGCTGGCGGTACTGGGGCTGGGTGATCCCGAGTTGCCCACCTGGGGCAAGGTGCTGAACGATGCCCAGGAGCAGAGCGCCCTCTATAACGGCTTCTACTACTGGGTGATCTCGCCGGCGGTACTGCTGATGCTGACGGGGCTGGGTTTCGCCATGTTCGGCTTCGCTCTTGACCGTGTATTCAACCCGAGGCTGAGGACGCAATGACACAGAGCGCGGACACACTGCTCCAGGTCTCGGACCTGACCCTGCATTACCGTACCCGCCGGGGCACTGCCCGGGCCGTGGATGGCGTCAGCTTTGATCTGCGGCGCAATGAGGCCCTGGTGGTGCTGGGCGAGTCGGGTTCGGGTAAGAGCTCCCTGGCCAAGGCCCTGATGCGGCTGCTGCCGCGTAACATCGAGCGGTTCAGCGGTCAGGTTATGCTGGGCGATATGGACATCATGCAACTGGGTGACGAGGCTTTCCGCAAACAGGTCCAGTGGAACCGCATGGCGTTGGTGATGCAGGCGGCCATGAACGCCCTCAATCCGGTGGTTCGCGTGGGTGAACAGGTGGCCGAGCCCCTGCGGGTGCACCGGGGGTGGTCGAAGGACAGGGCCATGGAGCGGGTGGCCGAGACCTTCAGAAAGGTAGGTGTCTCCACAGACTTCCTCCAGCGCTACCCGTTCGAGCTTTCCGGTGGCATGCGCCAGCGGGTGGTCCTGGCTATGGCGCTGGTGACAGAGCCGGATGTGGTCATCCTGGACGAGCCCACCTCGGCGCTGGACGTGCTGACCCAGGCCAGCATCATGAACGTGCTCAAGCGCATCAAGCGCGAGGAAGGCACCAGTTTCATCCTGATCACCCACGATGTGGCCACCTCCAGCGAGCTGGCCGACCGGGTGGCGCTGATGTACGCGGGGCAGATCGTCGAGATCAGCGATGCGCGGGACTTCTTCCATTATCCGGCCCATCCCTACTCACAGATGCTCATGGACAGCGTGCCCCGTCTCCATCAGGCCGAGGCGCCGGGCTACATCCCCGGCGAGCCGCCGGACCTGATCGACCCGCCGACGGGATGCCGTTTTGCGGACCGCTGCCCGTCGCGCTTCAGCAAGTGTTCCCAGGACCCGCCCGCGTTCAGCCCCGATGAGCGTCGCCGGGTGCGTTGCTGGCTGCATGAAGACGAGGTGGCCCGTGGAAGCTGAACAACAGAACGACATTCTGCTCAAAGCCAATAACCTCCACACTTGGTTCGACCTGCGCCAGTGGGGCTTCCTGCGCATCGGGTCCGTGCGTGCCGTGGACGGTGTGGATTTCGAACTGGCCCGGGGCGAAGCCGTGGCATTCGTGGGGGAGAGCGGCTGTGGCAAGAGTACCCTGGCGCGCACGCTGCTCGGGCTGCACCGGCCCACCAGTGGCGATGTGACCTTTGATGGTCAGGAGCTGAGCACCCTCAAGGGCGAGGCCCGCCAGCAGTACCTGGCCAGCGTGGGTTATGTCCAGCAGGACCCCTTTGGTGCCCTGCCGCCGTTTATGGACGTGCGCCGGCTGCTGTCCGAACCGCTCATCATCCACGGCGTGAAGGACCGCGATACCCGGGAAAAGCGGATTCGCCAGGTGCTTGAGGAAGTGCGGCTGACCCAGGTGGACGAGATCCTGCCCAAGTTCCCGCACATGCTCAGTGGCGGGCAACAGCAGCGCGTTGTTATTGCCCGGGCCCTGCTTCTGGAACCTTCCATGCTGATTGCCGACGAACCGGTCTCCATGCTGGACGCCTCGGTGCGCGTGGAAATCCTGAACCTGCTGCGTAATATCCAGAAGCAGCGGAGCCTGACCCTGGCCTTTATTACCCACGACCTTTCCACCGTTCGCCATTACGCCGATCGCATCTTTGTGATGTACGCGGGTCGTATCGTGGAGCAGGCACCGGTGGAAAAGCTTCTGGACAGCCCGCAACATCCCTATACCCAGTCACTGCTCGCGGCGATCGCGGATGTGGATGCGGACAATGCCCTGGAGGAGCGTGACGTGCCCAGTGGGGAGCCACCGAGCCTGCTTAAGCCGCCTCAGGGCTGCCGGTTCCACCCGCGGTGCCCGAAAGCGATCGCAGGGACCTGCGACGTCAAGGATCCGCCCTTCTTCGAGCCCCAGACCGGCCACTTCTCGGCCTGCTGGCTCCATGACGAGGCGCATCGAGGCTGAGCATGCGCACCCTGGGCCTTCTGTTGATGCTATCCGCCCTGGCCATGCTGATGGCGATGGTCGTGGGGACCATCGACCCAGAACTCTGGCAATCCTTGCTCAGCTACGGGCTTCTATTCGCCGGCGTATTCTGTTTTACCGCAGGTGTGATCAGGAACCACTAATCACAATTCGTCCGCATGCCGTTTCATGTAGTCTCGCGTTGCTTCCATAACCCGAGGGGACATAACCAGTGTGGCGATCATTGTGGGTATGGCCATCAGGGCGTAGCCGGTCGTGATCAGGAAGATAACCGCTTCGATGGAGGCCACGGCACCCACCACGATCAGCGCCACATAGAAGTACTTGTACCAGTCCTGGTGTTCCGCGCCGATCATGAAGCCCAGCGCCTTGGCACCGTAATACCAGAAGGTGAACATGGTGCTCATGCTGAAGATCACGATCAGCACCATGATGATCCAGGGCCCGAAGATACCCAGGGCATCCCCGAAGGCCCGGGCCGTGAGGGCGGCGCCGGCCACATCGGATCCGGCCTCCCAGGTGCCGGTGGCCAGAAGCACCAGCGCGGTCAGGGTGCACACGATGAGGGTATCGATCACGGGGCCCATCATGGCGACCAGTCCCTCGCGGACAGGCTCCCGGGTCTGGGCCGCACCGTGCGCCATGACCTCGGTGCCGATCCCCGCTTCATTGGAGAAGGCCCCCTGACGGACCCCGGTAATCACCACACCCATGAAGCTGCCTGCAGCCATGCCCGAGAGGTCGGTCTCGAAGGCGTGGGTGAAAATTGAGGCGATGGCACCGGGGACGGCTGGCGCATTAATCACAAGAATCAGCACGGCGCAGGCCAGGTAGACGATCACCATGCCGGGCACCAGCTTCGCGGCGGTTGCCCCGACGCGCTGGATGCCACCGAAGATAACCACCCCGACAATCGCGGCAATCAGAATGCCGAACCAGAGGTTGAAGGTGCCGGCCTGCTGCTCGTTGATGACGCCTTCGGGAATCAGCACCGCCTCGCGCACAGCCTCTGTCAACTGGTTGATCTGGAAAATCGGCAGTGTGCCCACCAGCGCCGCGATGCAGAAAAAGAACGCCAGCGGCAGCCACTTACTCCCCAGCCCCTCACGGATCATGTACATGGGGCCGCCCTGGACCTGCCCCAGGCTGTCCTTTCCGCGGTACATGATGGACAGGGTGCAGGTGAAGAACTTGGTGGCGACGCCCACCAGGGCCGTGATCCACATCCAGAAGACCGCGCTGGGTCCGCCGTAACTCACCGCAAAGGCCACCCCTGCGATGTTACCCAGACCCAGGGTGCCGGAGAGTGCGGCGCAGAGCGCCTGGAAATGGCTGATGTCGCCGGGATCACTGGGGTCGTCGTAACGGCCTCGCAGAATGGCGATGGCGTGCCCGAAGTGGCGGTAGGGCAGTGCTCGCGAAAGCACCAGGAAGAAGAGTCCGCCACCCACCATCAGGATGATCAGTGGCGGCCCCCACAGGAAGTCCGACATTGCCTTGAACACGGATTCGAGCGTTTCCATGCTGCCTCCCTGAGCCGGCTCTCAAGATGCAGAAGCTAACGGAACTGCAGCACAGGGGGTGTCCACTGTCAATGCTCGGGCTGTGCGGGGCCATGGGGGGCGGCCAGCACCAGTATCGAGGTCGTTACGGCGATGCCCGCGAAGATGAGACCAAGCCCGGAAGGCGTAATGCCGGCATCCAGGGCCAGGCCGGCCAGAATTGGCGAGGTGGCGGTAGACAGCACCATGGCCGCGTGGGCTAGGGAGCGGATAGCGCCGATATGGCGGACGCCGTAACGCTCCGGCCAGAGCGCATTGCCGGCTGTACCGGCAAAGCCCTGACTCATACCGGTGAGACCGAGGTAGATAAAGGGCGTCCAGGGGGAATTGGTGGTGGCCATGATTACCAGCCCCGTGATCATCGGGTAGAGACCAACCGCCAGCGCCTTGCCCGCACCGACACGGTCCACCAGGGGGCCGGCCAGGAAGAGCGTCAGGAAGTGGCCCAGCGCATAGCCGGAGAATGCCAGGGAGATCCGTTCCAGTGACCAGTCCCGGACTTCGGCAATCGCCGTCTGGTGGAAGAGAATAGCGGTCACCGTGAAGGGAACGGTCAGCGCCCCCGGCAGCACCATGTAAAGGCCGGGATCGCGCACTGCCTGGGCGCGTGTCATTCCCTTATCGGCCGTGCCGTCCGTCTGCTGGGCGCCGACTTCGCTGGGTAGAGGTGCTCCCCGTGACAGCCACCGCATGCCCGGCAGGGCAATGAGCAGCAAAAAAGCTGCCGCCGCCAGCCAGGGTGTGCGCCAGCCATAGGCCGCCAGGATCAGACCGCCAGCGGCGGGCAGAACGGCCTCGGCCAGCGGCATCCCCGAGACGGTCAATGCCATGACCTTCCCCCGATCCTTCTCGAAATAGCGGCTCGCCGCAGTGAAACCGATGTGGCTCATCATCCCCTGACCGCCGAGACGACCCAGGAAAAAGCCCGGGATGAGGAAGAGCCAGTGGCTGGCAAAGCCCAGAACCAGACAGCTTGCAGTCAGAAGCGCAAAAGCCAGTGTGGCGCAGGAAGACAGGGACCAGCGATCGACGATGGTGCCGATCTTCAGGAGCATCAGCGCGGAACCGAGGGTCGCAAGACTGTAGACCGTCCCGTAGTCCGCATTGCTGAGATTGAAATCCGCGCGAATACCGCTGCCGAAAACGGAAATGAAAAAGGTCTGTCCGAACCCTGAAAAGGCGGTCGCCAGGAACGCAAACAGCGCCAGTGCAGGGTTGGTGCGGATGAAGCGTGGCAGATAGACGGACACAATGAACTCCGGATCATGGCAGAGGGCGCCATGATAATGATCCGGAAACCGTTATTACAGGGTGGTTCAGCCCCGGGCTGTCACTGGCCGGTGGGCTGAAACCCGGTCTGACGCAGCCGGTTCAGGGCCGCCATGACCTCAAAGACACGGGGCAGGGCCAGATCGCCATCCGGCCGGGCACTGATGGTCCGGAGGCCCGCCTCAAGCCGTTCCTCAATGGTCGTTCCCGGTTGCTCCAGCGTTTTCCCTTCCGAGGCAAGCCGCGCCAGCAGCAGCCCGATGGCCCGGACCTGGGAGCTGTCGGCAATCTGTTCCACCGCCCTGAGGTCCACGTCGTCGCGCCCGAAAACCAGGGTGTCCATGCCGCGGGCCTGTACCTTCTGTTTGCCCGGCTTGGTTTCCGGGTTGAGCCGCTGGCAGGCCAGACGCCTGGGGTGCGGACGGGCCAGGGGTTCCGTGGCTTCCTGTTGGCGGCCTGTGGTGTACTCGGCGGCGATCCCGTGTGCCTCGGAGGTGACATCGTAGGCGCCATAATCCTGCATCTGGATGACCGTATCGGCGCAGTCGAAGTAGTCCCCGGAGCCGCCCATCACCAGAATGGTGGCCACGTCCACTTCATCGCGAAGCTGGCGGATGCGGTCGACAAAGGGGGTGATGGGCTCGTGTTCCCGGGCCACCAGCGCCTGCATGCGCCGGTCCCGGATCATGAAGTTGGTGGCGGATGTGTCCTCGTCCACCAGCAGCGTCTCAGCCCCGGCCTCCAGGCTTTCCTGCAGCGCCGCCGCCTGGCTCGTCGACCCGGACGCCATTTCCGTGGAGAAATCCACCGTGGTCTTTCCGAAAGGCAGGCGGTTGATGTAGGGGGACAGGTCCATGTTGTGAACCGCACGGCCATCCTCGGCCCGGATCTTGACGGCGGATGGCTCCGTTACCACCTGTTCCCGGCCATCCCCGGGGATATGGTCGTAGACGCCCACACTGATCGCGGAAAGCAGCGTGGATTTACCGTGAAAGCCGCCACCGACCACCAGCGTAATGCCTCGCGGTACCCCCATGCCGACCACGGTGCCGCTGTTGGGGGTATCGATCCGGACGGTCAGTGATTCCGGTGACTGGAAAGGGATGGCGTCCTTAAGCGGATGGTCATCAATGCCTGACTGGCGTGCGAGGATGGCGTCATTGCCAACAAAGGCCACCAGGTTACGGGCCGGCAGAGCCCGGCGCAGTGCTTCCTGGTCTTCCACGGCTGCCATGTGCCGCTCCAGGGCTTCCAGATCCAGACGCTGGGCGGTTGCTGCTTCAAGCACGGCCTCCGGCAGAAGGTCACAGATCAGCTTGCGTGCCTGATGACCCAGGATGGTGCGACCCCGGGCCGGGAGGTTAAGGGTCAGTCGAAGCTCAACACCATGGTCCGTGAACAGAACGGCGGTCCGATCAAGAACGGTCTGTTGTCCGGCATCGATGCCCAGGGCTTTTTCGTCCCTGACCGCATCGCGAAAGGCCCTCGCAATGAAATCCCGGGCGGCCCGCTCCCGTGCGGGCGAACTGAAGACAGTCTGCGGGAGCTCCGCTGTCCTGCTGTCGACAATGGCCCGTATCCGGGAGGGCGCCGCGAAGGGGTCCGCCTGGACATGATCGACAACCAGTAACCAGCCCTCAAACGCGTACTCACCCAGAAGGCCCTTGTAGGCCTTGTAGCCCTTGCCATCAAGATCCGTGAGTGTACGTTCCAGCGGTGCCATCAGATGCTCCTTGTCAGTCGTGTTCCCAGTGTCATCCATGCTAACAGTCCTGAGTGTTCAGAGGGTCTTACAGTTATCTGCCTGGGTTGAACTGTTGACCGGCATCATTGGTCTGCTGTGGATCATCGGTATATGCTCAGTAGTTGGGTCGAGTAGGCCGTCCGATCTCCAGCGCCCTGGAAGGGCTCATTTTTCTCAAAAGAAGTATATCTTCGGAGGCAAGTATGGAAACTTGGTCGGATTTTGGGCAGTTCATTGCCCAATATGGGCTGAACGTCCTGGCGGCTATTGTCATTCTCGTAGTCGGTTGGATCATTGCCTGGGTGCTATCCGCGCTTGTTGGGCGTGGCCTTAAGCACACATCCATTCACGAGCGTATAGCAGAACATGTTGCCGGAGATGAAACCGGCGCGGTGCAGATCGAAAACTGGACGAAACGGCTGGTTTTCGCCGTTCTGATGCTTTTCGTTCTGATCGCTGTATTCGAAGCCCTTCTGCTTCAGTCGGTTACCGGGCCCCTCAGCGAAATGCTGACTGTGGTGCTGGATTACATCCCCCGTATTGCCGGCGCGTTGGTATTGATCCTTCTGGCATGGGGACTGGCCACCCTGTTACGTGCCGTATTGAGCCGAAGCATTGGCGCCATGCGCCTGGACGAGCGCTTGAACGAAACGACTGAAATCACCCACCAGGGCCCTACCCTGGCGCAGACAATATCCAATACGGTTTACTGGCTCGTCTTTCTGCTGTTTCTGCCTGCCGTGCTGGGCGCGCTTGAACTCCAGGGGTTGCTTGCCCCGGTTGAGACCATGCTCCAGAAGATCCTGAATTATCTGCCCAACATCGCGGTTGCCGCACTGATCTTCGTTATTGGCTGGCTGGCGGCGCGCTTTGTGCGACGCATTGTGACCCAGTTTCTTGAGGCCGGACGCGTCAACACCCTGGCGGAACGCTACGGCATGACACGCGCGCTGGGAGACAACTATTCCGCCGCCCAGGCCGTGGGCACCATCGTCTACATTCTGATTCTCCTGCCGGTGGTGGTTGCCGGGCTCCATGCCCTGCAGCTGGATGCACTGACAAACCCGGTCCAGAACGTGCTGGCGATCATACTCGACGCCATTCCCGCAATCTTCGCCGCCGCCGTACTGGTGACGCTGGCGTATTTCGTGGGCCGGTTTGTATCGGGATTGATCGCGGAGCTGCTGGGCGCCACAAGTTTCGATCGCCAGATGCAGAAGCTTGGCGTCAGAACCGAACAGGTTGAAGAGACCGGCGGCCGGACGCCGTCACAGCTGGTTGGCTCCCTCACCCTGATCGCGATCATGCTGTTCGCTGCCATGGAAGCGCTGTCACTGCTGCAGTTCGAGCACGTCGCGGTTCTGATTGCCGATATGCTGATGTTCTTCGGCCAGGTTCTGGTGGGTCTGATCGTCATTGGCCTCGGCTTCTTCCTGGCCAACCTGGCGGGCAACACCATTCGCGCCAACGCCTCGCAGTACGCCGAGCGCCTGGCGCTGATTGCCCGCGTCGCGATCATCGCCCTTGCAATCGCCATGGGCCTGAACCAGATGGGCTTTGGCGAGGAGATCATCAACCTGGCCTTCGGTCTCGTTCTGGGTTCCGTTGCGGTTGCCGCGGCCATTGCCTTTGGCCTGGGTGGCCGGGATCTGGCGGCGCGCGAGCTTGAGAACTGGCGTGGCGGAGGCTCGAAGTCGTCTTCGGGCAGCACCCGTAAGAAGTCGACCTAACCGCCTCACCCGCACTCCGTTACAGGGCCCCTCCAGGGGCCCTTTTTCATGAATAGTCTGGTGGATCTACAAGTCCGGTGATCAGGCTCTGCTGTGGAAGCATATGGCCGCCTTGGGGTATGGTTGCCTTTTCCCCGCAGCGAGGAGGCGTGAGTGAAGCGGATCTGTGTCTACTGTGGTTCACGATCGGGGCGCGGAGCCGGCTATACGGAGGCAGCCGCAGCGCTTTCGGATGCGCTTTGCAACCGGGATCTGGGGCTGGTTTATGGCGGCGCCTCGGTCGGGATGATGGGGACAGTTGCGGATGGCGTGCTTGCGCGCGGCGGCGAGGCCATTGGCGTTATCCCGGAGTCGCTGGTGAGTCAGGAGGTGGCGCATCAGGGATTGAGTGAGCTGATTGTCACGCCGGATATGCACGAGCGTAAAAAGGTGATGGCGGATAGGGCCGATGGGTTCATTGCCATGCCGGGCGGCCTGGGAACACTGGAAGAACTGTTTGAGATACTGACCTGGGCCCAGCTGCGTTTCCACGCCAAGCCCTGTGGCCTTCTGAACGTCAACGGCTACTATGACTCCCTGGTTGCGTTCCTGGATAACGCTGTCTCGGAGGGGTTTATTCACCCCGACCATCGCGCGTTTCTCAAGGTGGCTGATGACCCTGCTGCGCTTCTTGAGATGCTTGGTTTCCAGGCGCCCGAGCCGCGTTGAGAACCTTTGTTCAATGATTGAGGGTAACGCCCATGGATCACCAGTTCTGGCACAATATCTGGACCGAGAGAAAGATCGGCTTCCACCGCAGTGATGTACACCCGATGCTGACCCGACACTGGTCGGGGATTGCCCGGTCCTCTGCTGCTGTCCTTGTCCCACTCTGCGGCAAGACCCTGGACATGGCCTGGCTTGCGGAGCAGGGCCACAGGGTGGTGGGGGTGGAACTCGATGAGCGCGCGGTCAGCGAGTATTTCCAGGAGCGTCAGACAACCCCGTCCGAGCAGACCCGGACAGACGGTCTGGAAGAGCGTCATGCGGATGGCGTCAGTATCGTGGTGGGCGATTTTTTCCGCTTCCGCCCCGAAGAGCCCTTCGAGCTTTTTTACGACCGAGCGGCGTTGGTGGCCCTGCCAGAAGCGATGCGCCGGAACTACCTGCGATTTCTGGCCTCGTTGATCGTGGAGGGTGGGCAAGGCCTGCTGATCACTTTCGAGTATCCGGAAGACTGCATGAACGGCCCTCCGTTCAGTATTCCCCGGGATGAGGTCCAGGGCCAGCCCTGGTTCTCGGTGGAGACGCTCGAGCGTGAGGATGTGATTGAGGTTTATGACCATCTGAGGGAGGCCGGGGTCCATTACCTGATCGAGACGGCCTACCGCCTGACCCGCAATGAACACCCGGTGTAGGGGTTACAGCGCGTTTATCGCGGCCTGATAGTCCGGCTCCTCGCCGATTTCCGGAACCAGCTGGCTGTGCAGGACCTGGTTGTTCTCATCCAGTACGACAACCGCCCGTGCACAGAGGCCACTGAAGGGCCCGCCTTCGAGCGCTACCCCATAGTCATGGCGGAAACGGTCGTTACGGAAACACGAGAGCGTGACCACGTTATCCAATCCTTCCGCCCCGCAGAAACGGGCGGTGGCAAATGGCAGGTCCGCGGAGATGACGAGGACCACGGTATTATCCAGGTTGCCTGCCTTTTCATTGAAGGTCCGCGTGGACGCAGCACAGACACCGGTGTCGATGCTGGGGATAATGTTGAGTACCTTGCGCTTGCCCTGCCACTGGGAAAGGGACACATCCTCCATGTCGCCGTTGGTGAGTGTGAAGTCGGGAGCGCTTTCGCCCTTCTGAGGCAGGGCCCCCGCGACTTCCACCGGATTACCGCCCAATGTTACCTGTGCCATGTTCTGCTCCTTTTTCGGTTACGGGTTTATCCCGTTCAGGGATACGACCGGAACTGTCGCCGGGTTCAGGGATGGAACCGGCTGCCTGACGTCTTCCTGCACCGTGCCTGAGAGGTGGAAGGACGTCCACACCAATACCAGGCCAACCAGAGCAGTGCCCGCGCCACTGATGTTCACATTCGACAAAACGTTGTGGCTATGTTGCTGGATGTAAAAAAATTTGAATAGCTAACCAAAATTGGTGTTGGAACTGGTAAATTCCGCACACGTAAAAACCGCTCCAGCTGTGTCCGGTCCCCTGTAAGGAGTGGTTTGTCGTTGCCAACCGGGTCTGGAAGAGGATTGATGCAGGATCTGAAAAGTGGCGAGTCAATGAGCGAGGTGTCCGCACTGCGAACCGTCCTCGATAATCTGGATGCCCTGGTCTACGTCTCCGATTTCGACACCTTCGACGTTCTCTATATGAACGCTTATGGTCGAAGAGTCTGGGGGGAGCCCGCAGGGCGAAAGTGCTGGGAAGTGCTTCAGGGCGGTGATGGTCCCTGCGCCTTCTGTAACAATTATCGGCTCAGAGACGAGGCGGGCAATCCCCTGGAACCCGATGTCTGGGAGTTCCGGAATTCCCTGGACGGTCGTTGGTACCAATGCAGGGATCAGGCCATCTATTGGACGGACGGCCGGCTTGTGCGCCTGGAGGTCGCCACCGACATTACACGGCGCAAGGAGATGGAGCAGGAGCTGGAGGATGCTCATCAGCGGGCTGAAGCCCAGGCAAGACGTGATGAGTTGACCGGTATGCCCAATCGCCGCGCCTTTTTCGAACTGGGCGATAAATTCCTCGCGCAATTCAGACGCAACGGCAATCCCATGTCGTTGATGATGATTGACCTCGATCATTTCAAGCAAATCAACGATGAGTATGGGCACAAGGCGGGTGACGAGGTTCTGCGGTCTGTTGCCGGTATTCTCGAACGTGAGCTGCGTGCCGCGGATGTTGCCGCACGTCTGGGCGGTGAAGAATTTGTGGTTCTGCTTGCGGATACAGATGCAGGGCAGGCAATGCGGTGCGCCGAGCGCCTGCTCAGGGCCCTCGAGGAGGAGTCCACGCGGGACACCAGTCTGGCAGTGGGCGTGACCGCAAGCTGCGGCATCGCATCACTGTCTGATTCAACTGAGGATCTGTTTGAACTGCTCCGGCATGCGGATCATGCGATGTACAGGGCAAAGGCCAAGGGGCGGAATTGCGCTGAAATACTGGCGCCAATTCAAACCTGAAGCCCTTGCCCGTGAATTCAAGGTGCAGTGTTATCCTTCCAGTCGTTTTCAACGTTTAAGGATGCTTCCATGAAGGCGATTGCGGTAAGCGATAACGGCCTGGAATGGGTTGAGCAGGACGATCCCGGAACCCCCGGAGCGGGCGAAGTGCTCATTGATGTGGCCTGGGCCGGCATGAACCGCGCCGACCTGATGCAGCGCGCCGGCGCCTATCCACCCCCGGAAGGTGCTTCGCCTATATTGGGGTTGGAGGTCAGCGGCGTGGTTCGCGAACTGGGTGCCGAAGTAACCGGGTTGACCCCGGGGGATGAGGTCTGTGCGCTGCTGACCGGTGGCGGCTATGCCGAACGGGTGCGGGTGCCTGCGTCCCAGGTGTTGCCCATTCCCGAGGGGGTGTCACTGCGTGATGCAGCGGGTCTGCCGGAGGTCTTCGCCACCGCCTGGCTGAACCTCTACCGGGAGGCTGTCCTGGCGCCGGGCGAACGGATCCTGCTTCACGCTGGCGCCAGCGGGCTGGGCACGGCGGTTATCCAACTGGCGAGGGTGATGGGCAATCCGGTGTTCGTGACCGTCGGCAGCGACGACAAGATCGAGGCTTGCCGGGCTCTGGGTGCCGACGACGGGTGGAACCGTCATAAGGGCAGTTTCGTCGAGGCTGTCCGGAACTGGGGTGGTGCGGACATGGTCCTGGATCCGGTCGGGGGTGACTACATCCGGCAGGATCAGTCCGTTCTGAACGCCGACGGGCGCATCGTGGTGATCGGGCTCATGGGTGGCCGTGAGGCTGACATGGACCTGGGGTATCTGTTGGTGAAGCGCCAGAGGCTGATCGGTTCCACGCTCCGCTCCCAGCCCGTCTCCGTGAAAGGGGAGGTGATGGCGGCGCTGCGCGAGCATGTCTGGCCGCGTCTATCCAGTGGCGAGATACGGCCCGTCATTGATTGCACCTTTGCCATCACCCAGGCCGACGAGGCCATGGGTTACCTCCAGGCCAACGACAATACAGGGAAGGTGCTGCTGGCGGTTCAGGCTCAGGCTGAATAGCCCTCAAGTGTTGCTTACTGGCAGCGCACGGTGGCAGCAGACTTTCCCCTGCTCATCCAGAACCACCTGGCAGTTGCTGACGAGTTGGGTGCGAAGGCGTTGTCTGGCGCGACGCAGTCGCGCCTTGGTGGCTGGTAATGACAAGCCCTGTTCCGCAGCGTAGTCGTTCTGCGTCATGCCTTCGAGATCACAGGCCTCCAGGATGTGCTGGTCAGCGGCCTCAAGGTCCGGGAGATTCCGGGTGATGCATTCCTGGAGTTGGGATATCGGTGCGTCCGCTTTGGAGGGCGCCTTGATGTCGCTTTCGTGCAGCTGCGCGTAATTTTTTCGCAGCCGCTGCGCATCAATCAGCTGGTTTCTGGCGACCCGGAACAGCCATGATCTGGCGTTGCTCAACTCACAGAAAGCGCCCCCTTCCTGCATGGCCCGCGTGAAGACCTCCTGAAGCAGATCCTCAGCCTCTTCGGAGGAGTCGGCCCGCTGGGTCAGGAATCCTTCCAGTTCGTCACTGTGTTCATTCCAAGCGTTCAGAACGCATTCGTACGCCATGGCCCACCTGTTTATCGCTGACCCTGAAAAAGTGAGCATCCTTTTCCGGATTCGTTCGTCTTCAGGGGTGACATTGACCATTCATCCAACGAGGATTCCAATGCTCGCAATTTTCACCTGGCTTGCTGACGGGATTGTCTACACGCTCATGGGGTTCCAGGAAGGGACCCGATTGGCGGATTCGATCCACTTCTTTGTTGAGGATACCACCAAGATCCTCGTGTTGCTTGTGGTGATGATCTACGTCATCGCGCTCGCCAGGGCATCCCTGAACCTGGAGAAGGTGCGTCATTACATCCAGCATCGTCACCGGGTGACGGGCTATTTTCTGGGCTCGGGATTTGGCGCGATTACGCCTTTCTGTTCCTGCTCCAGCATTCCACTGTTCCTGGGCTTTACCAGTGCCGGTATCCCGCTGGGTGTAACGATGGCATTCCTGTTCACTTCCCCGATCATCAACGAGGTGGCTGTCATCATGCTCTGGAGCCTGCTTGGCTGGCAGTTCACTCTTGCGTATGTCGTCATCGGTGTCCTTGTGGGCATCACTGGTGGTGTGGTTCTGGATCTCCTGCGCGGCGAGCGTTGGCTTCAGTCGTTTGCCGCCAAGGCATACCAGCAGGCTGCTACGTCACCCCATAGCGAGGCTGACCCGACTGAAAGCGGGCAGAAGCTGACGCTTTCGGACCGGCATGAATTCGCCGTTGAGGAAGTTAAGGAAATAGTCGGGCGTATCTGGAAATGGGTCATCCTCGGTGTCGCACTGGGATCGGCGCTGCACGGTTTTGTCCCGGAGGGCTGGTTCGCGGAGAACCTGGGGTCCGGGCAGTGGTGGAGCGTCCCAGCTGCTGTATTAGCCGGGCTGCCACTGTACTCGAACGCCACGGCGGTTATCCCGGTCATGGAAAGCCTGATTGTGAAAGGGCTGCCCGTGGGCACAACCCTGGCGTTCTGCATGAGTACGGTCGCCGCCAGTTTCCCGGAATTCATCATGCTCAAGCAGGTCATGCAGTACCGCCTGCTTGGCCTTATCTTTGTGATCCTGCTGATCAATTTCATGATCGTCGGCTGGATCATGAATGGGGTCAGCCCCTGGCTGTTCAGCGGGGCCTGATCCAACCATCACTCAAACTGGAAAGAGGAGAACACAGCCATGCGGATTGAAGTGCTCGGAACAGGCTGCAGGAAGTGCGATAACACAGCGACCGCGATACGCGAGGTTGCCCGGGAACTGGGTATCGAGGCCGAGGTTGAGAAAGTAACGGACCCGTCGCTCATCATGCAGTATCAGGTCATGTCGACCCCGGCCGTGGCCGTGGACGGCAAGGTCCAACACAGCGGCTCCGTTCCAACGAAAGAGGCCATTACCAGTATGCTTGGCGGATAATCGCCCTGATGGGAAGCCGGTTCTGGTTCTGGGAATCCGGTTACTCGAAGGTCCGTGACCGGACCGTATCCGGTTTCAGGAAGTCCTTCTCACCTGTGTTTTCGTGATCTCCCAGGCGCTTGCCGTCCACCTCACGGATCTGCCCGTAACGGGAATGTTTGTGGAAGGTGGGCCCGTACTTTTCCCGGGTTTCCTCAACATCGCCGGTATAGCGTGGGTCCTGGGGCCGTTCCTGACTGCTTATGTAGTACGCGATGTCCCAGGCTTGCTGATCCGAGAGGGAATTCGGCTGCCCCAGGGGCATATTGTTCTTGATGAACCCAGCCGCAGTGAACAGACGCACGATGCCCGCGCCCCAGTTGTTGGAGCCATCACCCCAGGGAGCCGGGAATACAGTCTGGTTGCCCACCTGCAGGCCAGAGCCATCCTCGCTGTGGCAGACGGCGCACTTTTCATTGTAGCCCTGCTCGCCGCGGGAATAGCTCAGCTCCTCCGGGCGGTCAGGGGCAGGGAAACCACGCCCGTAGATGGGCTTGTCCGGGTACATCTCAACACCGGTTGCCAACCAGCTATGGTAGGCCGTCAGGGCAACCATCTTGTCACTGCCATACTCAGGTGGCTTGCCGTTCATTGAGTAGGTGAAGCAGCCAGCAATCCGCTCTTCGAGGCTGTTCACGTGGCCATTCTTGCCCCGGAAATCCGGAAGCGTGACGGCGGCAGGCCAGATCGGCGCGCTGAACGGCATGCGTCCGGCACCTGTATGGCAGCTGGAGCAGTCCATATTATTGAACACGTTTTCGCCGCGCAGTTGCTGCGTGTTCGTGAAAAGATCATAGCCCCGGCGGATCACCCGTTTGAGTTCCGGGTGTACATCCGCCTCTTCCAGATCTTCCATGGTGGGGGGGATATGCACCAGTTGGTTCTCTTCTGGAGCCGGGTATCCCAGTTCGGTCAGCGTATTGATGTATTTCTCGGTTTTCTCGTCCGCCGACAACAGGCCTGAAGAGAACAGAATGGCGCCGATCAGGGCGATACAGAAGAATCTGCGGATCATGGTGACCACTCCCCTATTCGGTTGCGGCGTTCTGGTTGGCGAGCCAGACGGCCACCGCGTGAATGTCGTCATCGCTCATGCGGCGGGCGATGGAGCCCATCAGGTCCTGGGGATCATTATTACGGGAGCCGGCTTTCCAGGCCTGGAGTTGGGCCTCGATATAGCCGGCGTGCTGGCCGGCAATGCCCGGGGCTACGTCGCCAGCGCCACGGTTGCCCGGGCCGTGACAGCTGGCGCAGCCGACAATGTACTCGGACCAGTCGCCGCGTTCAGCAAGCTTCTGCCCGCGTTCAAGGGTTGCCTTATCCGCGTCGGCTCCGCCCTGGCCGGTTGTCGCTTCCATCTGGCTGTAGTAGGCCGCAACATCCGCAATCTGCTGATCGTCGAGCATATTCGCGAAGGGTGCCATGGCCGCGTTCTGGCGGGTTCCCTCCTGAAAGTCGTGCAGCTGTTTGGCGAGGTAGGCCGCGTTCATTCCGGCAAGCCGTGGCCAGGATTCGCCGTCTTCGATGTGTTTGCCGCTGCCGTCTGCCTGATGGCAGGCCGTGCACTGGGCTGCGACTTCAGCACCGCGTTCGGCATTTCCTTCAGGTGCGGGCTGGGCAAAGCCTGGCTGGGCCACTAGTCCCAGAACAGCGAGTATCATCGGAATCGCTTTCACGGGCAGTATCCTCCCTGTCCCCTGGCTGCCGTTACTGTAAGCATGGCACGCCGCTGCAAACGGCTGATTGACCGGGATCAAATTGTTGGGGGCTGTCAGATTCTGGCGTGTTTTGAAGGTGGCGGTGCGGTGCTGAAAAGAAAAGGGCCTGCAGTCTCCTGCAGGCCCTTTTTATGTTTGGCCCGCCCGATAGGATTCGAACCTATGACCTCTGCCTCCGGAGGGCAGCGCTCTATCCAGCTGAGCTACGGGCGGTGGGTGACACCGGAAAGGATGGTTCCGGTGTCGATTCGGCGGGTACGGCCTTGTGAGCAATGCCGCCGAAACAGGGCGACATGATAAGGATCACAGCCGTGGAAGTCCATCCCCTGGAAGCAAACCAGTAAAGACGGGACTGGCAGACTAGTGAGGGGCAAACAGAACGATTTTTACACAAAAAGACTTGCATTCTTTGGCGTGAATAAGAATAATTAGCATTAAGGTGCTCGTTACCAATGCAGGAGAGGCCATGTACGTCTGCGTCTGTAATCGTATAACTGATCATGAGATCCGCCGGGCCGCCGAGGACGGTTGTCACAGTATGCGTCAGCTCGGCAAGGAGCTTGGCGTGGGGCAGCAGTGTGGCCGGTGTACCTGCATGGCACGCGATATCCTGCGGGAGCACCGTCAGTCCGTCGACCTGGACCTGCTGAGCGCCCTCGCACGCCCCGCCTGAGAGACCACTTCCGGTCTCTCCCTGCAATGCCTTTCCGCCGTTCCGTATGGTCCTTGGCAAACCGGTTATGCTAAATTGCCGTATGATCCACCAAGAATGATTCTCTCAGGGAGCTTAAAATGAAGGGCGACAAACAGGTCATCCAGTATCTGAACCAGGCACTTGCGGCAGAGCTGACTGCCATCAACCAGTATTTCCTGCACGCCCGCATGCTCAAGGACTGGGGTATCGATCGGCTCGGCCAGGTTGAATACGACGAGTCCATTGATGAAATGAAGCATGCCGACAAGCTGATCGAGCGGGTCCTCTTCCTGGGCGGGCTGCCCAACCTCCAGGATCTCAACAAGCTGCTGATCGGGGAAAACGTCCGGGAAATCCTCGAATGTGACCTGAAAGCAGAGCATGACGGCATCGCGATCTACAAAGCCGGCATCCAGCATGCGGAATCAGTGCAGGATTACGGCACAAGGGATCTTTTCGCGTCACTGCTCGCGGACGAGGAAGGGCACGTGGACTTTCTCGAAACGCAGCTCGATATGATTGATCGCATGGGTCTTGAAAACTACTGCCAGCTTCAGTCCACGGGTGGTGAAGAAGCCGGCGAGTAAAACGGCGCGACCCGCTGGATCGACTCGTTAGACTCGTGTCTCAGGCGAACAACGGGTACAATGCGGCGCGTTGTTCATCAGAGAGGTATGGTAATGAGAAAGTGGACGAAATTTCTGGCCTCTGCGGGCCTGATTGTGACGCTTGCGGGCTCCGCACTTACTCTGGCGGCCGTGGAAGATGAAATCCGTGAGCGCATCAAGCCTGAAGGCAATGTGAGCATTGCAGGGGAGTCCGCGGAAGAGGCACAGGCGGCTGAGGCACCTGCTGATCGTTCCGGGAGCGACGTTTACGCCTCTGCATGTTCGGCCTGCCATGATTCCGGCGCAGCAGGCGCACCGAAAATCGGCAGTTCCGGTGACTGGGCGTCGCGCTTCGAACAGGATACGGAAACGCTGTACGACCACGCGATCAATGGCTTTAACGCCATGCCAGCCAAAGGTGGCTGCTCCGGTTGTTCCGACCAGGAAGTGAAAAACGCCGTTGATTACATAGTCTCTGAGACTCAGTAAACGGCGTTGATCGCACTTATTTCCCCCGGGCAATGCCGGGGGCGCGGGGCAGTATATGCGCATTACGGGCTACACCGACTATTCCCTTCGAGTGCTGATGTATGTCACGGCTCAGGGTAACCGGTTGGCAACCATCCAGGAAATTGCTGACCGGTACGGCATCTCCAAGAACCACCTGATGAAGGTCGTGCACCAACTCACCCGAAAGGGCTATCTGGAAAGCGTGCGCGGCAAGAAAGGCGGGATCCGTCTAAAGCCGAACCCGTCAGATATTAACCTGGGGATACTGGTCCGGGAGATGGAGCCCGACCTGCATCTTGTTGAGTGTTTCGGTCCTGATAATACCTGCGTTATCACGCCCATCTGTTCCCTCAAAGGGGTTCTGAATGAGGCGTTGCAGGCATTCCTTGCGACTCTCGACCAGTACACCCTGGCGGATATCACGCCCTCAAGCGATATCCCCCAATTGATTCGCCTGCTGAACATCCCCACGGAAGATGCTGCGCCGGGCTAACCGCCCGTCATATTCATAAAGCGTACGATCTGGACGTCCCCGTCCGTTGTAAAGTGGTGCTCCCTCGGCTTGAGGTCCATGGCGCTGATGATGGCCTGACGGATCGGTTCGTCATCTTCAGGATGTTCCCGGAGCAGATCCCTCAGGTCTTTTGAATGTTCGTTCCCCAGGCACAGCAGTAAGCGTCCTTCCACTGTCATGCGTACGCGATTGCAGTCGCCGCAGAAGTTGTGGCTGTGCGGGGAAATAAAGCCGATTCTGCTTTGCGAGTCCGGCATCCGGAAATAGCGGGATGGGCCACCGGTGTCCACAGTGCTCGGGATGAGTTCGTAGCGCTGTTCGATGATTTCCCGCACTTCGTCGCTGGAGCAGAAGGTCTGGTCCCGGCTGTGGTCCGAGATCTCGCCCAATGGCATTTCCTCGATAAAGCTGATGTCGATGCCCCGTTCCCGGGCGAAGTCGACCAGATCCAGAACCTCGTGGTCGTTGCTGTTCTTCATGATGACGCTGTTGAGCTTGATGCCCTTTAAGCCGGCCTCAACCGCCGTATCGATGCCCTTGATGACCCGGGTCAGGTCTCCGGTGCGGGTGATGCGCCGGAATTTCTCCGCGTCCAGTGAATCCAGGCTGATGTTCAGGCGGTCCATGCCCGCGGCCTTGAGCTCGTGGGCAAGCTTGGGGAGCTGGCTGCCGTTGGTGGTCATGGTGAAGTCATCAAGGCCCAGGCTGCCGATATCCTGGATCAGCGTGAGGATGTCCTTGCGCACCAGGGGCTCGCCGCCGGTCAGCCGGATCTTTTTGACGCCAAGGCCCTGGAAGATGCGGGCCAGACGGCCGATTTCCTCGAGCGAGAGGATTTCGTCGCGGGGCAGAAATTCCATGTCCTCGCTCATGCAGTAGACGCACCGGAAGTCGCACCGGTCCGTGACTGAGAGGCGCACATAGGTGATGGTGCGGCCGAACTTGTCGACAAGGGCTGGTTGTGTGTCTGCCATGGGTGGCTCTCCTGCGTCTACTGCCTGTGCGTCGTCAGCCTTCGGCCTGTACTCTGACAGGTTCGCCGCTGCGCGTGAAGAATGCGAAGCTCTCGAGGCTTTCACCCGTGGTCAGGCTCTGTGCCATGCGGGTAAGGTGCGGTTCGGTTTCGTCTTCTGGCGCGGGCTGTCCGTTCTGGCCGGGCATGACGGCGGTCATGAGGAATTCCCAGTCGGTGCTGACTTCGTCGGCTTCCCGGACAATGTCGTTCAGGGTTGTCTGGGGTGTCAAGATGAAGTCGCGGACCATCAGGGGCATGAGGGTGCCTTCGCCGTCCTTGGTTTCGTAGTCGCCGTTGGCGGTTTTCTGCTGGTGGCGTTGGACTTTGACTAACACGACCAGGAGCTTGGTGCCGGGGCCGTCCATTTCGGCCATTCGGACCAGGTCTTCGAAGGTGCTGATTCTTGGTTCCGGGGTGAAGGTGTCTACCGTCATTTCTGGACTCTTCTGTGTGTGGTTCGAAGCTTGGCCCTAGCCTGATGAATTGGTGCTGGCCTTGCTGCAGGGGAACCCTTTCAGGGACCGCTGTGAACCCATCCATGGGCGCTGGCGCGATGACATCCTGTCATCGAGCCTCCCTGAAAGGGTTCCCCTGCACCAAGGCCCCCGGTTCTTATGCTCGTCCGAGACCACAGACCGGCATCCCTAATCCGTACACTTCTGGTTTACTGCACCAGTGGGTTTTCGGCCCCATTCAGATCAATTCCCTCAATCCGTGACCGCCCAGCCAGAATCTGCAGGTACTGGCTCACGGAGCGGCGCCATACGGATTCTTTCAGGTACGTTGCGATTTTTTCCCGCACCGCTTCGTAGGGAAGAAGCTCGCCCCGGCGGCGTTCGTGGAGCCAGACCACATGGAAACCGTAACGTGTTTCCAGGGGGTAGGGCGAGATTTCGCCTTCGGGGAGTCGGTCCAGGGCCTGTTCGAAGTCATGGGATGTGTCTCCGGGACCGACGACGCCCATGTCGCCACCGGACTCGGCGGACGGGCACTTCGAGTGCTGGAATGCGAGTCGGGTGAAGCGGCTGGGCTCGGCCAGGCTGACGCGGATGATGCGGCGGCAGCGTTCGCGGGCGGCGACACGTGCGTCGGCGTCGTCGGCCGGGGCCGGGCGGAATATGTGGGAGACGCGGTATTCGCTGGGCGTACGGAAGCGTTCGCGGTTGCTTTCGAAGTACTGGCGGCACGCCGCTTCGTCCGGCTCCGGATTGTCGAGTTCCCGATCCAGAAGTTGACGGATCTGTGCTTCTTCCTGGGTTTCCGCGGTCTGTCGGTCTTCACCGGTGATGCCCTGACGTTCGGCTTCGGTTATGAGCATGGCGCGGATGGAAAGCGCGCGCGCGGCTTCTTTCCGGGCTTCCTGAAGCGATGAAGCGGGGTGATACTGAACTTCCTGGTCGATGGCATCTTCGGTAATCGTACGACCGTTAACCAGAATTTCGCCACCGGCGACTTGTTGAATGGGGATGGCTTGCATCGTTATGCCCTCATGGTTTCGTGCTGGTCGGAAGGAGCCGGTGATGCTTTCCGGGAATCGCCACAAGTACGTCCATGTAGGCTGCGCTTTCGCCATCCATGGCGAAAGAGCTTCCCTCCAAGCATCACCGGCTCCTTCCGCCCCATAATTCTGTGCATCGTTACCCCCAAATTCGGATGGGTGCAGCAGGCGCTGGGGGTGTTTGTAGGGAAACTCGGTGGCCATGGATGGCCACCGCGTAGCCTACAGGGACGTACTCGTGGCGGTTCCCGGAAAACACCCCCAGCGCCTGCTGCACCACTGCACGAACCCAACCTACTGGGGCCGAACAATCTGATACCGCCGAGCCACATACTCCACCGGCCAGCTCCAGATGTGGACCAGACGGCTGAACGGGAAGGCAGTGAACATCAGCAGACCCAGGAAGATATGCAGCTTATAGATCCAGTGCACGTCCACGATGTACTGCCAGGCGCCGGCCTGGAAGGTAACGATCCCCTGGGCCCAGTGGGCCAGATCGAGCATCACCGCACCGTCCAGGTGGTCCATGGACACGAACAGGGTACTGAGCCCGGTAATCAGCTGCAGGTAGATCAGGCAGATGATGAACGTATCCATGGAGCTGCTGTTAGCCCGCACGCGGGCGTTGAACAGGCGTCGGAACACCAGGTAGGTGAGGCCGACGAAGCACAGCAGTCCGAAGAGGCCGCCGGCGACCATGGCCATGATCTGCTTGGCGCCCGGGCTAAGCCCGACCGACGTGTAGACCACGGTGGGTGTAAGCAGGCCGAAGAGGTGACCGAAGAACAGCAGCAGGATGCCCACGTGGAAGGCGATACTCGCCCAGCGAAAGGCTGGCGGGTTGCTCAGTGTCTGGCTGGACATGGCCCGCCAGGTGTACTGGCCACGCTCGTAGCGCAGGAAGCTGCCGAGCAGGAAGATGGTGCCGGCCAGGTAGGGGCCGACGCCGAAGATCAATTGATTGATGTAGGTTTCCATGGTGCTCTCCCCTGAATCAGCGTTGGCCGGCAGCCTGGGCGCCGGGGTTGTCCACCCAGCGCACAGGGATCTCGTCCGTTGGTGTGGTGGCGGCGCCGGGGCTGGTATTGCCACAGCCACCCCCGGCCGGATCATTGTTGCCGAGGAAGGTGACCTGCTCTTCCTCCCAGATCTCGTCCATCTTGGTGATGGTCTCGTCCGGGCCCTCGGTCGAGGCCAGCTCACGCATGTCCCGCGCCTGTTCACAGCTGCCGCCGATGGCTTCCAGGGCATGGAACAGGGCCGCATAGGCGGATTCCTTCTCCTCCAGCCGGGCGCCGAGCAGCACCATCACGGGCATGGCGTCACCGAGCATGTCGGTAATTTCGGTTTCGTCCTGTGTGGACAGGTATTCCAGGAAGAGCGGAATGTGGTCCGGCAGCTCCTTGGCGTCCAGCTCGTAGCCGTTGAGGCGGTAGTGTTCCATCAGGTCCACCATGGCCTGGCCGCGGTCCCGGGACTCGCCGTGCACATGCTCGAACAGGTGCAGGGAGAGGTGGCGCCCGCGATCGAACAGGCTCACGTACTGCTCCTGGATCTCGCCCAGGGGCTGGTCCTGGAGTTCCGTGATCAGGTTGATAACCGCCTGTTTGGGGCCTTCCGCCAGCCGCTCTTCATTGCGGATAACCTCGGCCAGCTCCGGCAGGGCTTCCTGCATGGGTGCGTTCGGGTAGGCCATCAGGTGCGCCAGTGCTCTTAATGTCAGCATCTCGATCTCCTCAGTTACCGACCTTGTCCACGCGCACGGCGAAGAACTGGCGTTTGTTGTTGGGCTTGCCGCCGAAGACGTCCGCGTCGTCGCCGCCACCGGCGTTGCAGCCGCTGCCGAAGCTGAAGCCGCAGCCGCCGCGCTCGGTCTGGCCGTCGTACATGGAGTGGGCGTACTCGCGCTTGTTGGTCGGGATCACGAAGCGGTCCTCGTAGTCGGCGATGGCCATGTAGCGGAACATCTCCTCGACCATCTCCACGGTCAGGCCGACGCGCTCAAGCACCTCGGTGTTCTCGACCCCGTCCACGTTGCGCCCGCGCATGAAGGCGCGCATGGCCAGCATCCGTTCCAGGGCGTGGGTGATGGGCTCCTCTTCACCGGCGGTCAGCAGGTTGGCCAGGTAGCGCACCGGGATGCGCAGCTGGTCCACATCCGGGATGGCGCCGTTGTAGCCGATCCGGCCGGACTCGGCGGCGGACTGGATGGGCGACAGCGGCGGGGCGTACCACACCATCGGGAGCGTGCGGTATTCCGGGTGCAGCGGGAAGGCGACCTTCCATTCCATGGCCATCTTGTAGACCGGCGATTGCTGCGCGGCTTCCAGCCAGTCGTCCGGGATGCCCTGGCGACGTGCCTCGGCGATGATCTCCGGATCGTTTGGGTCCAGGAAGACGTTCAGCTGCGCTTCGTACAGATCCTGCTCGTTGGGGGTGCTCGCGGCCTCTTCAATGCGGTCGGCGTCGTAGAGCATTACACCCAGATAGCGGATCCGGCCGACGCAGGTCTCGGAGCACACGGTCGGCTGGCCCACCTCGATACGTGGGTAGCAGAAGGTGCACTTCTCGGACTTGCCGGACTTCCAGTTGTAGTAGATCTTCTTGTACGGGCAGCCGGAGACGCACATGCGCCAGCCGCGGCACTTGTCCTGGTCGATCAGTACGATGCCGTCCTCTTCCCGCTTGTAGATGGCGCCGCTCGGGCAGGAGGCCACGCAGGTCGGGTTGAGGCAGTGCTCGCAAAGCCGGGGCAGGTACATCATGAAGGTGTTCTCGAACTGGCCGTAGATCTCCTTCTGCACGCCCTCGAAGTTGTAGTCCTTGGAGCGGTGCTTGAATTCCGTGCCCAGGATCTCCTCCCAGTTCGGGCCCCATTCGATCTTTTCCATGCGCTTGCCGGTCAGCAGCGAGCGCGGCCGGGCGGTAGGCATGGTCTTCGAGTCGCCGGCCTTCTGCAGGTGCGCGTAGTCGAAGTCGAAGGGCTCGTAATAGTCATCGATCGCCGGCATGTCCGGGTTGGCGAAGATGTTCGCCAGTACCCGCCAGCGTCCGCCAATGCGGGGCTGGATCTGGCCGTCGTCGAGACGCTTCCAGCCGCCCTTCCAGCGTTCCTGGTTCTCCCACTCCTTGGGGTAGCCGACGCCGGGCTTGGTCTCGACGTTGTTGAACCAGGCGTATTCCATGCCCTCGCGGGAGGTCCAGACGTTCTTGCAGGTTACCGAGCAGGTGTGGCACCCGATGCACTTGTCCAGGTTCAGCACCTTGCCGATCTGTGCGCGTATCCTCATGTCATGCCCCCTCTGTTCGCATGGCATCGCCCGATTCCTCGTCCATCCAGTCGACGTTTTTCATCTTCCGGACGACGATGAACTCGTCGCGGTTGGAACCCACGGTTCCGTGATAATTGAAGAAGTAGCTCTGCTGGGCGTAGCCGCCGATCATGTGCGTCGGCTTGAGCACGGCCCGGGTCACGGAGTTGTGAATGCCGCCCCGGTTGCCGGTGATCTCGGATCCGGGCGTGTTCACGATCTTCTCCTGGGCGTGGTACATCATCGACATGCCTTCGGGCACCCGCTGGCTGACCACCGCCCGCGCCGTGATGGCGCCGTTGACGTTGAAGACCTCGATCCAGTCGTTGTCCTCAAGTCCGGCCTTGGCCGCGTCCTTCTCACTCATCCACACGATGGGCCCGCCACGCGAGAGCGTGAGCATCAGCAGGTTGTCTGTGTAGGTGCTGTGGATGCCCCACTTCTGGTGCGGTGTGATGAAGTTGAGCACGATCTCGGTGTTGCCGTTGCCCTTCTTGTTCATGATCGGGTCGATCGTCTTCATGTCGATCGGTGGCTTGTACACGCACAGGGTCTCGCCGAAGGCGCGCATCCACAGATGATCCTGGTAGAACTGCTGGCGCCCCGTGATGGTCCGCCAGGGGATCAGCTCGTTGATGTTGGTCCAGCCGGCGTTGTAGCTCACCTTCTCGGACTCGATGCCGGACCAGGTGGGCGAGGAGATGATCTTGCGCGGCTGGGCCACGATGTCGTTGAAGCGGATGGTCTCGCCCTCATGGGAATTCGCCAGGTGCGCGTGTTCGCGACCGGTCTGCACGCTCAGGGCGTCCCAGGCGCGCACCGCTACATGGCCATTGGTCTCCGGAGCCAGGCTCAGGATGGTCTCGCAGGCGTTGATGGCGGTGCGGATCTTCGGGCGCCCCTTGGTGCTGACGTCCTCGGTCACGCGGCCATTGAGATCGCCCAGGAACTCCACCTCGTCATTGGTCTTCCAGGTGATGCCCTTGCCGCCGTTGCCCACGTTGTCCATGAGCGGGCCCAGGGCCGTGAAGCGGTTGTAGGTCTCGGGGTAGTTGCGCTCCACCGGCACCATGTTGGGCATGGTCTTGCCGGGGATGGGCTCGCATTCGCCCTTCTTCCAGTCCTTCACGTCCTTGGGCTGGGCCATTTCCGCCGGGGTGTCGTGGATGTGCGGCAGGGTGGTCACGTCGGTTTCCTCGCCGAGGTGGCCCTGGCACAGCTCCGAGAACTTCTTCGCGATGCCCTTGTAGATGTCCCAGTCCGAGCGTGACTCCCAGGCCGGATCCACGGCCGCGGTGAGCGGGTGGATGAAGGGATGCATGTCGGAGGTGTTCATGTCGTGCTTCTCGTACCAGGTGGCCGTCGGCAGCACGATGTCCGAGTACATGCAGGTGGTGGACATGCGGAAGTCCAGGGTGGTCAGCAGGTCCAGCTTGCCGGTGGCCGCATCGCGCCACTTGACCTCTTCCGGCTTCTCCGCGTTCGGGATGCTGTCCAGGTCCTTGCCCTGGAGGCCGTTCTCGGTGCCGAGCAGGTACTTCAGGAAGTACTCGTGGCCCTTGCCCGAGGAGCCCAGCAGGTTGGAGCGCCAGACGAACATGTTGCGCGGGAAGTTGGCCGGGTTGTCCGGGTCCTCGCTGGCGAACTGCAGGCTGCCGTCGCGCAGGGACTGCACGATGTAGTCCTTGATCTCCATGCCGGCCTGCTTGGCCTCGCGTGCGACCTGAAGCGGGTTGCGCGAGAGCTGGGGCGCGGAGGGCAGCCAGCCCATGCGTTCGGCGCGCACGTTGTAGTCGATCATGGAGCCGTTCCAGTCATCCGCGTTGACCAGCGGTGACAGGATTTCATCCATCTTCACCGTCTCGTGGCGCCACTGGCTGGTGTGGTTGTAGAAGAAGGAGGTGGAGTTCATGTGCCGTGGCGGACGGTGCCAGTCCATCGCGAACGCCACCGGCGCCCAGCCGGTCTGCGGGCGCAGCTTTTCCTGGCCCACGTAGTGCGCCCAACCGCCGCCGGAAACACCGACACAGCCGCACATCATCAGCATCTTGATGACGCCACGGTAGTTCATGTCCATGTGGTACCAGTGGTTCATGGCGGCACCGATGATGATCATGGACTTGCCGTGGGTCTTGTGGGCGTTCTCCGCGAACTGCTGGGCCACGGTGATGACCTTCTCGCGCGGTACGCCGGTGATGGCTTCCTGCCAGGCCGGGGTGTAGGGCACGTCGTCATCGTAGGAGCTGGCAACGTGGTCGCCGCCCAGGCCCCGGTCGATGCCGTAGTTGGCCACCATAAGGTCGAAGACGCTGGCCACCCGGGCGCTGCTGCCATCGGCCAGGGTGATGGTGCGGATGGGTACCCGACGCTTCTGAACCGGATCATGGCTGGTATGGGAGAAGTGCGGGTTGCCGCCGCCGCCGAAGTAGGGGAAGGCCACCTCGGTGACCTCGTCGGAATTATCGATATGGCTCAGGCGCAGATGAATGTCCCTGCCGTCGCCGGTCTTCTGCTCCAGGTTCCACTTGCCCTTGGTCTCGGTCCAGCGGAAGCCGATGGAGCCGGTGGGGGCGACCAGGCTACCGCTGTTCTCGTCCCAGGAGATGGTCTTCCAGTCCGCGTTGTCCTGCTCGCCCAGATCATCCGCCAGGTCTGAGGCGCGCAGGAAGCGACCGGGGACGGTGTTGCCGTTCTCCTCGTCCAGCAGGACCAGGTAGGGCAGGTCGGTGTAGCGGCGCACGTAGTCGTCGAAGTAATCGCTCTTACCCTCGACGTGCCACTCCTTCAGGATTACGTGGCCCATGGCCATGGCGAGGGCGGAGTCGGTGCCCTGCTTGGGGTTGAGCCAGATGTCGCCGAACTTGGACGCTTCCGAGTAGTCCGGGGTCACGGTGACGGTCTTGGTGCCCCGGTAGCGGGCCTCGGTCATGTAGTGGGCGTCCGGTGTGCGCGTCTGCGGCACGTTGGAGCCCCACATCATCAGGAAGGTGGAGTTGAACCAGTCCGCGGACTCCGGCACGTCCGTCTGCTCGCCCCAGGTCTGGGGCGAGGCGGGCGGCAGGTCGCAGTACCAGTCGTAGAAGCTCATGCAGACACCGCCGATCAGTGACAGGTAGCGGGTGCCGGCGGCGTAGGAGACCATGGACATGGCCGGGATCGGGGAGAAGCCGATGATCCGGTCCGGGCCGTAGTCGCGCGCGGTGTAGACGTTGGCGGCGGCGATGATCTCCTGCACCTCCTGCCAGTCGGCGCGCACGAAACCACCCAGCCCGCGACGGGACTTGTAGGACTGGGCCTTCTTCGGATCCTGGACGATGGAGGCCCAGGCCTCCACCGGGTCACTGTGCTGCTTCTTAGCATCCCGCCAGAGTTCCACCAAGTGACGGCGCACCATGGGGTACTTCAGGCGATTGGCGGAGTAGATGTACCAGGAGAAACTGGCGCCCCGGGCGCAGCCGCGCGGCTCATGGTTGGGCAGCCCCGGGCGGGTGCGTGGGTAGTCGGTCTGCTGGGTTTCCCAGGTGACCAGGCCGTTCTTCACGTAGATCTTCCAGGAGCACGAGCCGGTGCAGTTAACACCGTGGGTGGAGCGCACCACCTTGTCGTGCTGCCAGCGCGAGCGGTAGCCGTCTTCCCAACGGCGGTCCTCGTCCACGGTCACGC
Organism: Halospina denitrificans; assembly: GCF_004364635.1. GTDB lineage: Bacteria > Pseudomonadota > Gammaproteobacteria > Pseudomonadales > Oleiphilaceae > Halospina > Halospina denitrificans. The sequence continues at coordinate 406,013 of NZ_SOAX01000001.1, forward strand.
CATGCTCGTTGGAAAAGGATTCCTTGTGGCGCTTGAAGAAGGTCAGTCGGTCGAGAAAGTTGCTCATTGCGGTTCTCCTCAGGAGTGCCTCGCGGGACGGATCCCATCCGCGTTGCCCAACCCGGTTTCGGGATGATGATGGGGACATTCTGGCCAAATTGCGGCATCAAATCTGCATGGATACCTCGACATAACCGGTTCCTACTCCTAAATGGTTAGATGCCTGTCATACCTGGGGTTAAGTTGCTGATCCCGCGAATGTCTTTCGGCAAAAAACAGGCTCACCATACACAGGGCCAGCAGCCCGAATACGAGCATGAAAGCCGCGCTGCGGATGCCGGTGATGTCGTTGGCGACCCCGAAAAGCAGGGGCAGCACGGCCGCGGTGAGGCTGCCAAAAGCCAGCATCAGCCCCCCCACCGTCCCCATGTGTCGTGGGTAATGGTTGTAGGCCAGGCGCATGACGCTGCCTTTGCCCAGGCCCATGGCGGTGCCGGTAACCAGAGTCAGCAGGATGAAGGCCGGCAGGGGCAGGTTGATCCTGATATGAATGGGGTGGTCGATGCCCTGGATGATTAATGTCGTGGGCGGGTAGGACAGCAGGAACAGGCAGACGAAACAGATCCAGAAGACGGTCCAGCTCACCTGTTTGGCGCCGCTGTGATCCGCGAGCCAGCCACCGAAAAACGCCATCAGCGAGCCCGGTAACGCAAAAAGCGTTGCGACCATGGCGGCCTGGTGCAGGTTCAGGTCGTAGCTTCCCTGAAGGAATCCAGGGAGCCAGAATACGAGAGCAATATAACTGCCAAACAGGAAACTGAAATAAAGCGCAAAGCGCCACAATCGGGTCCGTTTCAGGAAGCGGTGGAAACCGCGGGCGGAAACGGTATGGACCCGTGCGCTCGAGTCGCCCATCAGGCCCAGAAAAAGGGCCGCGAACAGCACCGGCATCAGGCTCCACAGGGGCGTGGCACGCCATCCGAACGCATCGGCAACCAGCGGCGCCGTGTAATAGCTGATGCCCGCGCCAAAAATGCCCGCCCCGAAGAGCCCCAGGGCAAAGCCCGCGTGGCGGCGTGGCGCACTGGCGGCTGTGTAGGAGAGTCCGGCACTGAAAACACCGCAGGCGATCCCAAGGCCGGCTCCCGTGAGCAGGAACTGATTGTATCCCTGGGCAATACTCAACCCGACGAGTGCCGGGACCAGGGCCAGGAGGCTGACAATCAGCACCATTTTTGCCCCCCTGGTATCCGCCAGGTAGCCGACCGGAAAGCTCAGGGCGCTGCCCGTCAGCATGGGGGAGGCCAGAAGAAGTCCGAACTGACTGTGACTCAGCGCCAGCGCTTGCTGAATGGAAACGGCCATCACGGCGAACATTCCCCAACTGGCAAAGGCGACAGCCAGAGCCAGGGCAGCGAGAGGAATGGTTGCCGGAAGGCTTTCGTCGAATGGCTCTGATATCATGATGGTCCAGCAAAGATGCTGATGGAAGAATGGATTCAGTTTCCTCGCCTTCGCAGGGGTTTTCAAAAGGTCAAAAGAGGTATATTGAAATGGTGGGAAATGTCTATTACTTTCTGGGTAGTCCGGCTCTCGGGCCTAACCCCTCCTTCTCAACGGAGCAGTAATGCGTTCGCTCAGGGATTCCCTTATCACCCGCATTGGCGTTGCCCTGGGTGCGGTGATTTTTCTGGCACTGGTCAACATTGCCGTGTCTCTGTATGTCTCAGCAAGCGCCCGGGGTGACGCGGCCGCGATTAACCAGTCAGGCCTGATACGCATGGAAACACAGCGCCTGATTACCCGGGCTGAACGGTTCGAAAATTCACCCTCCGCTGAGAACCGTCAATTCCTTGAGCGGCAGATCGATACTATCTCGGGACGACTGATCCATCCCAGGCTGGTTAACGCCATTCCCGGACTGGATCATCCGGTTGGTAACCGCTATCACCGGCTCAGGCTCACCTGGAGTGAATTCCTTAAGCCCCGTTTTGAAGCACTTCTGGAGACCGGCGCACCATTGGGACATGCCCCGGTGATGGCAAGAACCTTCATCGAGGAGGTGGATGCCATGGTTGAGGGGCTGGAATCCCGTACAGAGTCCAGGATCACCCTTCTTGGTGTGATTCAGGGGTTGTCCCTGCTGCTGACCCTGGCTGTGGTTGCGGTCCTTTTCCTGGATTTCCGCCGCAACGTATTGCACCCGCTGGGGCGCCTGGTCGCGATGGCGCAGGCTGTTGCCAAGCAGGATTTCAGCCTTCGTACCCAGGCCTCGGGACGGGACGAGTTGAGTCTTCTGGGGCAGACATTTGATCGCATGGCGGATGAACTTTCCGTCCGGTATGCAAACCTCGAAGCCCGTGCGGAAAGCAAGACGAAAGAGCTGGAACGCAGCCACAGGGCACTGCAACTCCTGCATAAAGCCAGTCGATCGCTCTATGGCAGCGCGGACCTCTGTGAAGGCTCTGTTCCACTGCTGCAGCAACTCGAGTCACTGCTTGATATCGGGCCCGTCAGCCTCTACCTGCACGAAAGAGAGAATGAAGGTGCCTTCGAGGCGGTAACCACCTTTGCCCGGACCCGCCCCGAACATTGCCGCTCCCTGTCCTGCGATGCCTGTCTGACGGGCTGTCACGTCCTGGAAGACCAGCCCGAGGCGCATCGTAATCGGCTGATGCTGCCGGTGCGCACGGGTGAGGAATTACTGGGCACCCTTGAGGTCTGGTACGCCCGGGACCGCATCCTGCAGCACCACGAACGCCAGCTTCTGGAAACCCTGGCGGATCAGCTTGCCACGGCGGTTTACCTTAATCGACGCATGACGGAGCAGAATCGTCTCACGCTTATGGAGGAACGCACGGTAATTGCCCGTGAGCTCCATGACTCGCTGGCCCAGTCACTGTCCTACCTGAAGATGCAGGTGGCGCGGCTGCAGCGGCTCCAGGGTGAAGGTGACACCGAACCCGATCCGCGCGAGGCCGAAGTGGTGCAGGACCTCCGTGACGGCTTGAACAACGGTTACCGCCAACTGCGTGAGTTGCTCACCACCTTCCGGCTACAGTTTGATTCGCCGGGGCTTGAGGAGGCCCTGAGGCAGACCTCGGAGGAATTCAGTGAACGACTGGGGTTCCATGTAGATCTGGATTATCACGTGCCGCCACGCATGTTTTCTCCCAATGAAGAGATTCATATCCTGCAGATCGTTCGGGAGGCGCTGGCGAATGTGCACAAGCATGCCCAGGCCAGCCATGCGCAGGTCAGTGTCTATCAGCTGAGTGGGACGCTGATGGTGGAGGTACGCGACAATGGCGTCGGATTGCCGGCCAATGGCGCGCCACCGAGCCATTATGGGCTGGTTATTATGCGGGATCGAAGCCTGACTCTGGGGGGTGAACTGAGCGTTGCCAATGCCGAGGGGGGTGGCACTGTTGTTCGTCTCGCGATACCGCAGCAGGCGTCGTCCATTATTACACAGGCCTCATGAATCGGGATCCGGAATCCGCCAATAACTGATCGGGTTGAGACTATGGAAAAAAACGCTGACAACAAAGAGTCGCCAGCGAGCATTCTTCTGATTGATGATCATCCACTGCTGCGCCGGGGGATTACCCAACTCCTGGAGATGGAGGAGGATATGGTGCTGGCGGGGGAAGCCAGTAATTCAGAGGATGGCATTCGTCTGGCGACCGAACTGGAGCCGGATCTGATCCTGCTCGACCTGAATATGCCCGGCGTCAATGGGCTGGAAACGCTCAGGCAGCTGCGCGACGGTGGCGTGGCGTCCCGCGTCGTAATCTTCACGGTATCCGATCACGAAGATGATGTGGTCTCGGCGTTACGGGCGGGTGCGGATGGTTACCTGCTCAAGGATATGGAACCGGAGGACTTGGTTGATCAGCTGCATCAGGCTGCGGTGGGCAAGATGGTGATCAGTGAGCGGCTGACCGCACTCCTTGCGGATGCCCTGCGTCACCAGCAGACCCCTGAAAAAGGTCAACCCGACTTTGCCAGCCTTACCCCCCGGGAGCGGGATATCCTGCGCCATATCGCCCAGGGGCTGTCCAACAAGATGGTGGCCCGCCGCCTGGACATCAGTGAGGGCACCGTGAAGGTGCACGTGAAGCATCTGCTCAAGAAACTCGGCCTGCGCTCGCGGGTTGAGGCCGCTGTCTGGGCCGTTCAGGAGGGCTACGCCGAGTCCTCATGACAGGTCATCGAGCAGCGCCGAGAGGGTAGCCTTGCCCCGGCGTTGGTTGGTTTCCTTATCGGCCTTTCCGATGCCCTCGTGCTTGACGTGGTCATCCGGCATTTCATCAATGAACCGGCTTGGAATCGTCTCGATCACATCGCCGTACTGCTTGCGTTGGGCGGCATAGGTCAGGGTCAGGGTGCGCTGCGCGCGGGTGATGCCCACGTACATCAGCCGGCGCTCCTCCTCGATGCTGTCCTGTTCGATACTGCTGCGGTGTGGCAGCAACTCTTCCTCAAGGCCCATTACGAACACATGGGGAAATTCCAGCCCCTTGGAGGCGTGCAGCGTCATCAGCTGGACCTTGTCGCTGTCGTCCTCCTCTTCCTGGCGCTCCATGATGTCGCGCAGCACCAGACGGCTGACCGCATCCTCCAGGGTCTGTTCGCCCTCGTCGTCCTCGTTGCGGTTCATCTGTTCCAGAGAATCCAGCAGGTACCAGACGTTGTCCATCTGGCGCTGGGCCTGCTTGGTGCTGGAGGCATTCTGCTGCAGCCATTCCTGGTACTCGATGTCCGTGAACATCTGGCGGATGACCGGGAGGGTGTCTTCGCGTTCCAGGCGTTCGCAGGTCCGGTTCAGGAAATCCGCGAAGCGGCGCAGCTTCTCCAGGCTCCGGGCCTGGATATGAGCATCCGCTCCCATCTCGTTCAGGGCGCGGGTCAGGCTGAGACCACGCTGGCGGGCATAGCCCGTGAGCTGCTCCAGGGTACGCGGGCCGATCTCCCGGCGTGGCACATTCACCACCCGCAGGAAGGCGGTGTCGTCATCCGGGTTGGTCAGCAGGCGCAGGTAGGCCATGGCGTCCTTGATCTCGTTCTTGGCGAAAAAGGAGGTGCCGCCCGAGATGCGGTAGGGAATCTGGTAGGCCTGGAGCTTGATCTCCAGCAGCCGGGCCTGGTGGTTGCCCCGGTAGAGCACCGCAAAGTCCCGGAACTCGGCGTGGCTCTTGAGCTTGTGGTCGAGGATCTCCGAGGCGATGCGCTCGGCCTCCGCCTCCTCGTTCCGGGTGCGCAGGATACGGATGGGATCTCCCACCCCAAGTTCACTCCAGAGTGCTTTCTCAAAGACGTGCGGGTTGTTGGCGATCAGGGCGTTGGCGGTACTCAGTATGCGGCGCATGGAGCGGTAGTTCTGCTCCAGTTTTACGATCTTCAACCCCGGAAAGTCTTCCTTGAGCTGGGCCAGGTTCTCGGGGCGTGCGCCGCGCCAGGCGTAGATGGACTGGTCATCGTCACCGACCACGGTCAGGCACTGGCGATGGCCCACCAGGAGGCGGACCATCTCGTACTGGCTCAGGTTGGTATCCTGGTACTCGTCCACCAGCAGGTAGCGGATACGACGCTGCCACTTCTCAAGAATCTCAGTGTTGTTGCGGAACAACAGGACCGGCAGCAGGATCAGGTCATCAAAATCCAGCGCATTATAGGCTTTCAGGTAATCGGCATAGTGCTGGTAGATGACCGCGAAACGCTCTTCCCGCGCATCCCGGGCCCGGCTCAGGGCCTGGTCCGGCAGCAGCATGGCGTTTTTCCAGTTGGACAGGGTCATCTGCAGGTCGCCGACCTCCAGTCCCGTATCCGGCGCATGCTGTGCCAGAAGGTCGCGCAGCAGGGCGCGTGCGTCCTCGGCGTCGAAGATGGAGAAGCCCGGGTGGTAGCCCACGGCATCGTGTTCTTCGCGCAGGATGGTCAGGCCCAGGTTGTGAAAGGTCGCCACGATCAGGCCCCGGGCGGCCCTGCGGTCCACCAGCCGGCCCACCCGTTCCTTCATCTCCCGCGCCGCCTTGTTGGTGAAGGTCACCGCGGCGATGTGGCGCCCGGGGAAGCCGGCGTACTCGATCAGGTGGGCGATCTTGCGGGTAATCACGCTGGTCTTGCCACTGCCGGCGCCGGCAAGCACCAGCAGTGGGCCATCCAGGTATTTAACCGCTTCGCGTTGACGGGGATTGAGTTGTGACAATGGCGCTGCCCGGTAGTGTGGTGTTCATGGCTTGTCGCCCATCATACACTCAGCCGTAGCGTCCGGTAATGTAATCCTCGGTCTTCTGCTCTCGCGGGTTGGTAAAGAGCGTGTCCGTGTCATTGAACTCGATGATCTCACCCATGTGGAAGAAGGCCGTGTAGTTGGCGACACGGGCCGCCTGCTGCAGGTTATGGGTCACGATCACGATGGTGTAGCGGTCCTTGAGCTCGTCGATCAGCTCCTCGATGGTGGCCGTCGCCAGCGGGTCCAGGGCCGAGGCCGGTTCATCCATCAGGATGACTTCGGGGTTCACCGCGATGGCCCGGGCAATGCACAGGCGTTGCTGCTGGCCGCCTGAGAGCTCGGTGCCGGGTGTATGCAGACGGTCTGCCACTTCACGCCACAGCCCGGCCCGCTTCAGCGAGTTTTCCACCAGCTCATCCAGGTCACGGCGCGAGTTGACCGTGCCGTGCAGGCGCGGGGCGTAGGCGATGTTCTCGTAGATGCTCTTGGGGAAGGGATTCGGCTTCTGGAAGACCATTCCCACATGGCTGCGCAGCTGGACTACATCCACGCTCGGATCGTAGATGTCCTCGTCCTCAAGGGTGATCCTGCCTTCAATATGGACGCTGGGGATCAGGTCGTTCATCCGGTTGATACAGCGCAGGAAAGAGCTCTTGCCACAGCCGGATGGGCCGATCAACGCGGTCACTTTGCGTGCGTGGATATCCAGGTTCACGTTGTGCAGGGCCTGGGTCTGGCCGTACCAGAGACGGACGTTTTCGGCCCTGACCTTCACATCCGGCTCTGGAGCGTGGTTCTGCCGGGACATTTCGGGTTCGTTGTCGGCCTGCATAGTGGTCTCGGATTCCGTGGTCGCAGTGGTTTGTGTTGCAGCATCAGAATACATGGGCACCTCGAATGTCGCTACCAGCGACGTTCAAACTTGCGCCGCAGCAGGACAGCGGCGGCATTCAGGGTGAGCAGGACAGCGAGCAGGACCATGATGCCGGCTGCCGTCTTTTCAACGTAGGCGCTTTCCGGTTCACTGGCCCAGGTGAAGATCTGGGCTGGCAGGACTGTCGCGGACTGGAATATGCCGGTGGGCGCCTCGGGGATATAGGCGATCATACCGATGATGATCAACGGGGCCGTTTCACCCATGGCCTGGGCCAGCCCGATGATGGTGCCGGTGAGGATGCCGGGCAGCGAGGCCGGCAGCACATGGTCCCGCACGACCTGCCAGCGCGAACAGCCCATGGCGAAGGCGCCCAGGCGAATGGGGTCGGGCACCGCGCGCAGCGCCGCCCGCGTACTGATGATAATGATCGGCAGCGTCATCAGGCCCAGTGTCAGGCCGCCGGCCAGTGCCGAGGACCGCGGTACCCCAAAGAAGTTGATGAACAGGGCCAGGCCCAACAGACCGAAGATGATGGAGGGCACGGCCGCCAGGTTGTTGATGTTGACCTCGATGGTCTGGGTCAGCTTGTTGTCCGGCGCGAACTCTTCCAGGTAGACGGCCGACATGACACCGATCGGAAAGGCGAACAGCAGGGTGATCCCCAGGACATACAGGGTGCCGACGGCGGCCGAGAAAATGCCAGCGAGCTCCGGCAACTTGGAGTCGCCGGCGGTGAAGAAGCGCGAGTTGAAGGCATTGCGGATCTGGCCGTCCGCCAGCAGTCGGTTCACCTTCTCCTCGAGCGAGTCAGACAGGGCCTTGTCGTTCTTGAAGTGCTGGTCGATGTCGCCCTTGACCGGTACCCAGGTTGTTTCCGTGGTGCCAAGCAGATCCGGGTTGCGGTCAATGGCTCGGGGGATGGATCGGGTTGCACCCCGCGAGGCCACATCGCGCAGGTCACTGTCCAGGGCGAACTGTCCGATACGCTCCGAACGCTCGTTGTAATCCAGTGTGACCTGGACTTCATGGTGCCAGAAGGCAGTATAGCCCTGACCGATAATGTCACTGAAGAACGTCACAATGATGGCAAGCGCCACCAGCACGGCGGAAATGCAGTATGCGTGGAAGCGGCGCTCCGCGCGGTAGCGGCGACGCATGCGCGGATCGTTGACGGAGCCGGTCAGTCGCGGTGTGTTGTTCTCAGATTGATCAGTCATATTCCTGCTTGAATCGCCGTACCAGGATAGTGGAGATGATGTTCAGGGTCAGGGTGACAATGAACAGCACCAGGCCGAGAGCAAAAGCGGACAGCGTCTGCGGGCTGTCAAAGGACTGGTCTCCGGTCAGTGCCATGACAATGTTGACGGTAACCGTCGTCATGTCCTCGAGCGGATTCCAGGTCAGGTTCGGGCGGACCCCCGCGGCCATCACCACGATCATAGTCTCACCCAGAGCCCGTGAGACACCCAGCAGGAATGCCGAGATGACGCCGGGAAGCGCGGCGGGCACCACAATGCTGCGGATGGTTTCCGAGCGTGTTGTGCCCAGCGCAAAGGCGCCCTCGCGCAGGCTCTGTGGAATGCTGTTGATGACGTCATCCGAGAGCGACGAGATAAAGGGGATGATCATGATGCCCATGACAATCCCGGGTGACAGGATGTTGCTGTAGGACGCATCCAGGCCGAAGAACCCGGCGAGATCCACGATCACGGGCGTTACCGTAATGGCGGCAAAGAAGCCATAGACCACGGTGGGAATGCCGGCCAGCACTTCCAGCATTGGCTTGGCGATGCCACGGATCTTCGGGGACGCGTACTCGGACATGAAAATGGCCGAGAGAAGGCCGATGGGCAGCGCCACTATCATGGCGATGGCGGTTACCATGAAGGTGCCGGCAAACAGGGGCACGGAACCGAACACCGCGCCACCGCCCTCAGAAATCTCGTCTCCTCGACCGGCGGCCTCCAGGAACGAGTCCCCGGGCGACCAGACCGTGCCCGTAATGAACTCCCAGACGCTGACCTCACGGAAAAAGCGCATGGCCTCGAAGATGACGGAAAGCACGATGGCAATGGTCGTCATAATCGAGATCAGCGCGGCGCCGAGCAGAAGCCAGCGAATGATATTATCGAGGGCGTTACGGGCTCTCAGGGTAGGGCGAACCGCCTTGAGGCCATAACCGAGGCCGGCGGCTGCGGTTACCAGGCTCATGAGCAGCACCAGCTCCGCCGGCAGGGTGATCCAGCCGAGCAGGTTCAGCAGTGATGCGGCTATTGCTACACCGATTGCCGGAATGCCCATGGAGACCACGGAATACCAGCCATACTGCTGGGGCCGGGAGTGCATCCGGACGCCGTCCGCCACGGTGGTAAGCGCCTTGCGGCGTCCCAGGTAGAAGCCGGCGTAGCCGAGGGGGATCAATCCCGCAAGCAGCAGAAGGGTGGTTTCACCTATGCCCAATTGAGCCTCCCATCACCAGACCGCATGAGTTGCCACTTTTTGATTGGTTTCTGACGAGCATGCGCCGACCGATGACGGTCGGCGCGGAGTTGCGCGGCAACGCTACCACAGATTATTTGAGATCGCTACGCTTGAGCTCGACGCGATCCGCGACCCGCTGCTGCCACTTCTTCCGTGGTTCGTCGGCCAGCGGAATCAGGCCCTGTTCGACCAGCAGCCCGTCCGGGCCGATCATCAGGTCATCCATGAACAGGCCCACGTACTCGCCGATACCCGGAGCGACATCACCTTCGTGAGCTTTCTTGATATAGAACCACAGGCTGCGGGCCACGGGGTATTCCTCCGAGGAAATGGTATCCGTGGTGGGTTCAACACCGTCGACGGAAACCGCCTTGACGGTATTTCGGCTTTCCTCAAGGAAGCTGTACCCGAACACGCCAATCGCCGCCTTGTTTTCACGGATCCGCTGCACGATCAGGTTGTCATTCTCCCCGGAATCCACGTAAGCGCCATCAGAACGGATATCGCTGTACTCCTCGGGGTAGCCCGCAGATTCACTGACGGCTTCAAGGGCCAGCTCTTCGAAAGCGTCCCGGGTGCCCGAGGTCGTGGGCGGGCCAAGGATTTCAATCTCGCGGTCCGGAAGGCTTGAGTCGATCTGGTTCCAGTTGTCGTAGGGGTTGTCCACCAGCTCGCCATCATGGGGCACCTTGTCCGCGACCGCGAGCAGGATCTGCTCCCGTGACAGGTTCAAATCCTCGTTGTCGATGCTTTGTGCCAGGACGATGCCGTCAGAGCCGATCATTGCCTCGGTGATCTTTTCAACACCATTTTCCTGGCAACGGTCAAACTCGCTGGTCTTCATCCGTCGGGACGCGTTTGTAATATCCGGCGTTCCTGCGCCAACGCCCTCGCAGAAGAGTCGAATGCCGCCTCCGGAACCAGTGGATTCGAGGGTCGGAGTGGGGTGCTCCGTGATGGCACCGAACTCTTCCGTCACATAGCTGGCGAACGGATAGACGGTGCTGGAGCCGACAATTCGGATCTGATCGCGTTCCTGGGCCACGGAGACCGGGCTTGCGGTCATGATTGCGGCCAGTGCAATGGCGGATTTTTTCCAGGTCTGCATGGATACACTCCTCAGGTTGACCCATCTCATCGTTACAGTAACGAGTCTATGGGTGTTGTGTGACAGTTTTATGACAACAGTGAAATCCAGGGTCCGGATCGGACCCGGGTCTGGAAACCGCCCCGGCGGGGAACCCAAGCGGCTTCCGGAGGGCAGGCTCAGAAGCTGAAGATGGCGCCGACCATGACCTGGTCGCCCTCATCCTCTGGACGGTCGTACTGACCGGCTTCCGCCCAGATGCTCAGTGGCTGGTAGAGCTGGTGTGAAACACCCAGGGTGATCTCATCGCGTTCTTCGATAACGGTCTCATCATCCGGGGAAACGCGCTGGACGGCGCCGTAGTATTCAGTGCGGCCCTGGAAGAAGGTGCCGCGGAGGGCGGTGAAGGTAGTGTCTTCGCCGGCGGGGTCACCATCAAGGTTGTCCTGGATGGAGTACTTGGCGCCGAATTCGAGCTGGCCAATGCCGTAGATGCCGGAGACGCCGTAGGTGTTTTCGCCGACATAGATGTCAGCGCCCGGGATGGGAGTACCATCGCTGTATTCATCGGTGGAGTCAGCCTTGCGGTCATCATAACCCGCATACAGACCCCAGTTTTCCCCGGTGTAACCACCGGCAATCGAAAGTCCAACCTCGTTACTGTCTTCGGGGCCTTCGTCACGTCCAATGACCCGTGCCTGGGTCCGGAAACTGAAGCCGTTCCAGTCCGGGCTGTAGTAGGCGATCTGGTTGTTCTCGCCGGCGAAGGCCTCATCCGTGATCTCGGCATCTTCCGCCACTTCGGTCGCGTCGATGATCAGATCCTCATAGACGCTGTCGAAGTTGCCGGCCTGGACCTTGCCGAAGTCGCCCTTGACGCCCAGAAAAGCGCTGTCCTGGTTGTCGAGCCCATTGCTGTTGTCGTCACTGTCGTATTCAAGCTCGACCTGGCCAAAGGCGGTAACAGCGTTACTGACCCGGGTCTCGAAGGCAAAGCCGAGGGTCGAGTCCTCATCCCCAAGCTCTGTGGAGGCGTCCCCGGCTGCGTTCTTTTCAGAGATCACCTTGGGTTCAACCGTTCCGTACAGGTTGAAGGTGGTGTTTTCCGCCAGGCTGAGCCCTTCATCCGCCGTGAACTCCAGGGCCTGCACGCTGGGTGCGGTCAGGGTAGCGGCGATGGCGGCGGAGAGAAGTTGTTTTCTGGTCATGGCATTCTCCTTGGGTTGTGTTGTGCCGGGTTAAGTGTGATCCAGGTCTATAAGTCTGTCATTGGCGCCCATCAATAATTGTTGATGGAAGTCAGTTTGTGTCGGCGGGGCTTGCCGCGACCGTCTGATGATGAGTTTATGGAGAGGGTATGACATTTTCGTGACATCGAGGAAAGAAATTCATCCCTTTCCATAGGGGCTGTGTGAGACCTGTACCTGAGTGTGCGTATCGCTATAATGGCGCCTCAGTCACTGAAACAACCGGATGTGCCCCCCTAATGACCGCCATCAATCAAGCCATAGCGAAGGAACTTGCCGTCAGTGAGCGCCAGGTGAATGCCGCGGTGGCTCTGCTGGATGAAGGCGCAACAGTTCCCTTTATCTCCCGGTACCGTAAGGAAGTAACAGGGTCGCTGGATGACAGCCAGCTTCGGTCCCTTGAGGAACGCCTGCGGTACCGGCGGGAAATGGAGGATCGGCGCCAGACCATCATCGACAGCATCCGCGAACAGGACAAGCTGACCGACGAGCTGCTGGCGTCCCTCCAGGGGGCCGAGACAAAAGGGCGGCTTGAAGATCTTTACCTTCCGTACAAGCCCAAGCGCCGGACCAAGGGGCAGATCGCCCGCGAGGCAGGGCTTGAGCCGCTGGCGGATGCACTTTTTGAGGACCCGCAGAACGACCCCGAGACCCTGGCCGCGGGCTATGTGGACGCTGATGCCGGCGTTGCCGATACCAAGGCAGCCCTGGACGGCGCCAAGTACATCCTGATGGAACGTTTTGCTGAGGATGCGGATCTGCTGTCGCGCCTGCGCAGCTTCCTGTGGCGTGATGGCCAGCTTCGGGTCGAGGTTGTTTCAGGCAAGGAACAGGAGGGGGCGCGTTTCCGGGATTATTTTGATCACCGCGAGCCCCTCAAAAAGGTCCCCTCCCACCGTGCGCTTGCCATCTTCCGGGGCCGCAATGAAGGCGTGCTTCAGTATCGTATTGAGGTGGGGGATCCGGAAGCCGACCCGAAGGCGCCCCATCCTGCCGAGGGTATGATCGCCTCGCACTGGGGCATCAGCAACCGGCAGCGCCCCGCCGATGCCTGGCTGGGTGAGGTGGTGCGCTGGACCTGGCGGGTCAAGCTCGGCACTCACCTGGAGACCGATCTGATGGGCGACCTGCGCGACCGGGCGGAGTCCGAAGCCATCCAGGTCTTTGCCACCAATCTCAAGGATCTGCTGATGGCCGCGCCGGCCGGTCAGCGTGCGACCATCGGCCTGGATCCGGGGCTGCGAACCGGTGTGAAGGTGGCCGTGGTGGACGGCACCGGACGTTTCCTGGACGAGGGTGCCATCTATCCCCACCCGCCCCAGAAGCAATGGGATAGGGCCATCGAGCAGCTTGCCGAGTGGTGTCGAAAGCACAGTGTCGGTCTCATCGCCATTGGTAACGGCACCGCATCCCGGGAGACCGATAAGCTCGCGGCGGAACTGATTAACCGTTACCCGGATCTCGGGTTGACCCGTGTCATGGTCAACGAGGCCGGGGCCTCCGTCTATTCGGCGTCCGAATACGCGTCGCGGGAGCTGCCCAACCTGGATGTCACCATCCGGGGCGCCGTCTCCATTGCCCGGCGGCTCCAGGATCCGCTGGCCGAGCTGGTCAAGATTGATCCCAAGTCCATCGGCGTCGGGCAGTACCAGCACGATGTCTCCCAGGTGAAGTTGGCGCGGGCGCTTGATGCCGTGGTTGAGGACTGCGTCAATGCCGTTGGCGTGGACCTGAATACCGCCTCGGTACCTTTGCTGACGCGTGTTTCCGGCCTCAATACCACGACTGCCGAGAACATTATCCGCCATCGTGAGGAGCAGGGGGTCTTCCGGAGCCGGCGCGACCTGAAGCGGGTGAGCCGCCTGGGTGAGAAAACCTTCGAGCAGGCGGCCGGTTTCCTCCGCATCATCGATGGCGAGAACCCGCTGGACGCATCCGCGGTCCACCCTGAGGCCTATTCCTTTGTGGAGGGCCTTGCCCGGCGTGCGGGTAAGCCACTGGGGCAGATCATCGGCGATACCGATTTTGTCCGCTCGCTCAAGCCCGCCGAACTTGTGGACGACCAATTCGGTGAGCCCACCATCCGTGACATACTGGCGGAACTGGAGAAACCCGGTCGGGATCCTCGCCCTGAGTTCACCTTCGCCAGTTTCCGAGAGGGGGTGGAGAAGCTTGAAGACCTTGAGGCCGGGATGAAGCTTGAGGGCAATGTCACCAATGTCACCAACTTCGGTGCCTTTGTGGATGTCGGGGTCCACCAGGACGGGCTGGTGCACATATCGGCGCTGTCCCATTCCTTTGTTAAGGATCCCCGGGAAGTTGTGAAAGCCGGGGATGTGGTGACCGTGAAGGTGATGTCCGTTGACCGTGAGCGTCGACGCATTGAGCTCAGCATGCGTCTCGATGATGACGTTGCGACGAGCGGCGAGAAGCCGAAAGCGTCGGGCAAAGCCTCCTCGAATGAACCCGGCGGCAAGCCCGGTCGTAACAAATCGGGCGCCGGCAGGTCGGAAAAGCGTGAGAACGAGAAAACAGGTGGCGGTGCCATGGCGGACGCGTTCGCCAGGGCGCGCGGTTCCAACAGTAACCAGTGAGGGAGTGATAGATGGGGGAACGGCGTCAGCAGGCGTTTGAGGCAGTGGTCGCTGAGCACTGGAGTGGCTTCCGCAAGGGCCTGGAAAAAGAAGGGCTCCGTGTTGATGCTGATGGTTTCATCGCCCAGACACCGCATCCGGAAGCACTCGGCTCCGCCCTGACCAATCCAGCGATCACCACGGATTACTCCGAGTCGCTGCTGGAGCTGGTGACGCCGGTCTGTGAAAGCACCGAGGAGCTGCTTCGCGCCCTCGATGGCATCCACAGCTATGTGCATCAGCACCTGGGCGACGAGGTTCTCTGGCCCCTGAGCATGCCGTGCCGGCTCGACGGGGATGCCAGTATTCCGATCGCCCATTACGGCACCTCCAATATTGGCACCCTCAAAACGGTCTATCGCCGCGGCCTGGCGGAACGCTACGGGCGGGTGATGCAGAGCATTGCCGGGACCCACTACAACTTTTCCATGCCGGACAGCTTCTGGGAGAACTGGCAGAAGCAGCTGGGCGATACCGGACCACTCTCCGAGTTCCGGACCCAGCAGTATTTCTGGCTGATCCGCAACTTCCGGCGGCGCAGCTGGTTGCTGATGTACCTCTTCGGCGCGTCGCCCGCGCTGGACCGGAGCTTTGTCGAGGGCCGCCGTCACCGGCTGGACACACTGGATAGCCAGACACTGTATGAGCCCCATGCCACCTCGCTGCGCATGAGCGACCTGGGCTACAACAACCAGGCCCAGTCGTCCCTGGATATCTGTTTCAACCGGCTTGAGACCTACACGCAGACCCTGGATCATGCCATTCACACAACCTGGCCCCCCTACCGGGACATTGGCCTGTTCCGCGATGGCGAACGCATCCAGATCAACGACAGCGTGCTGCAGATCGAGAACGAGTACTACAGCGCTATCCGGCCCAAGCGAACCACCCAATCCGGTGAGAAGCCGCTGCATGCATTGCAGAGTCGTGGTGTTGAGTATGTGGAAGTGCGCTGCCTGGATCTTGATCCATTTGCGCCTCAGGGGGTTACCCGGGAGCAGGTGGATTTCCTGGATCTCTTCCTGCTCGATTGCCTGATCTCGGACAGCCCACTGATCGATGACTCGGAATGTGACGGCCTGGATAACGCCTTCCAGGATGTGGTCCGGCAGGGCCGGGCACCAGGCTGCCGTCTGAGCCTCGAAGCGGAGACGGTCGAGCTCCGGCAGGCGGGTATGCGGATTCTGGAACGTCTGGAAAACCTGGCCGGGATGCTGCCGGGCGGTGACGACTATCGCGCCTGCCTGGACCAGCAGAAGGCCCGACTCCAGGATCCGGGTCTGACGCCGTCGGGCCGGCTGTTATCCGCATTGAGAGAGGAGGATACGGACCTTGTGACCTGGGGAATGCGTCAGGCGCGGGAGCAACAGGAGAGCTTCCGGGCTGCAGCGCCCCACCCTGAATGGCGAGATGAGCTGGAGGCTGTGAGCCGTCGTTCCCTCCAGGAGCAGGTCGAGATCGAAGCTTCTGAAACGGAGGATTTCGAAGCATTTCTGGCCCGGTATCTCAATGATTGAGCCCGTTTTGTGACGGCCGCACGGGTAGGCCTACGGATTACCGCACATTCTCCGGATGTTCATTTGTTCACCACTCCCCCGGTTGTTACTGTTTGTTAGCGAAAGTAAACAGATGTTGCAAATCGCCAGGGACCAAGGCCGTTAACCGGGGAGAAAAGGGTCATGTCGTATGGTAGAGAGCTTGGGTGGGATCTGGAGTCGCTGAACAAGGCGTACCGCCAGGGCTGCATGGCGGGTCGCATCCAGATGGAGCAGAACCGATGCCCCTATGAAAGCGACGTGGTCAAGGCTGCCTGGGAAGCCGGCTGGGAAGACGGCGCGGAAATGCATGCCGAGCAAGGCTCAACCGCCAACATTGCCTGATCTGGCACTGCCGTGCCCGGATCATCTCCCGTTTCCCTCAATTACCCTCCGTTTCAGTTTCGCTGTACCCTGCTTTTCCCGGATGCCGGGATAACCGTCGTCTGCGATCAATGAGTGGTATACCATGCATTGAAGGTGGCGTGCCGGCATACTGCGCATGGGCTGCCCCCACCCAACCCTGCTGGAGGAGATGATGTCCCTGAGTCGCTTACTGTTTCTGGCCATTGGTGGAATCTGTGCCGTGCTCATGAGCGTGGCGCTTTATATGGAACACATGATGGGCCTTGAGCCCTGCCCGCTGTGCATGCTGCAGCGGGGCGCTGTTACAGGCACCGGGGTTATCGCGCTGGCTGCCGCCGCCATTGGGCCCCGGGGGTGGGGCATACGGCTTGGCGGTATCGGCGTGGCGCTGGCTTCAGTCGTGGGGGCGACCCTGGCGGGTCGCCAACTCTGGCTCCAGAGTCTTCCCGAAGACGCGGTGCCGCCGTGCGGGCCCGGCTACGATTACCTGCGCGAGACTTTTCCCCTGACGGAGGTGATCCGCATGGCATTTCAGGGCTCCGGTGATTGCGCGGAAGTTCAATGGACCTTCCTCGGACTCAGTATCCCGGGCTGGACATTGGTGTTTTTTGTAGCCGTGGGCGTTACCGGCCTCTTTTTGCTGTACCGAGGTCCCGGCAGGGCGGATACTGGGTTGCTGCGCTGAGTCTGTTGGGGTAACTTGCAGGTGACATGCTCATAAGAAGATCGAATAAAGTAAAACTATAAGAGCCTTGTGGGAGGGGTTATGCTCGAGAACTGCGAGACTGCCAGGGACCGCTGGGGTGGGGTCAGTGAGCTGATCGACCGCTGGTTGCGGGAACGCCAGGAACTGATCGTCCATTACTGCGACCTGGGCGCCAACCCAGAGCCGGAAAAACCGGATGAACTCTACGCTCGACTCTCCAGGTTCTGTGAGCTGCTCCTTGACTACGTTTCGGCGGGCCACTTTGAGATCTATGAGAAACTCATGGATGAAGCGCGCGAGTTCAACGACGGTGGTGTGGAAGTGGCCGCCAAGGCCTATCCCAGGATCAGCAAGACCACCCAGGAAATGCTGGCCTTCAATGACCTGCTTGAGGTAAGTGAAAAGACCGAGGATGACATGCGCGCCATGTACGCCCGCGTCTCGCACCTGGGGGAGATCATGGAAGAGCGCTTTGAACTGGAGGATCTCCTGATCGAGAACCTCCATACCGCGCATGCCAGTCAGGTAGCCTGATCCGGACTGAGGGTTATTTCACCTCAATCAGTTCCACGTCAAAGATCAGGGCCTGGTTGGGACCAATGCTGGACGGGGCATTCTCACCGTAGGCCAGCTCCGGCGGGATGTAGAACTTGTAGCGACCACCTTCCTGCATAAGCTGCAGCCCTTCAGTCCAGCCGGGGATAACCTGCTGCAACCCGAAAGTCGTGGGTTCGCCCCGTTCCCGGGAACTGTCGAAAACGGTCTCATCAGTGAGCATTCCCGTGTAGTGGACGGTGACCCTGTCGTCCGCCTCCGGTGACTGGCCATCTCCTTCCTCCAGAACCTCGTACTGCAGGCCTGACTCGGTGGTTTTCACCTCATCCCGTTCTGCATTTTCCTCCAGGAACGCCTCGGACTGTTCCAGGTTCTCGGTGGCGTTGCCCTGCTGCTGCTCCTGTCCGCCCTGGTTCTGGGCATCGGCCATCTCCTGCTGCATCCGCTTCTGGTAATCCTGGATGCTGGCCTGGATCTCCTCATCGGAAAGCTGTTTCTCGTTACCTTCCAGGCCATCAATAATGCCGGCGACAAAGGCGTCGGTGTCCAGGTCCTGCATGTCCTCGCCGATCCGTTCAGCGAAGATGGTGCCCATGCTGTAGCTGAGCTTCTTCTCTTCCGTATCCAGTGATGCTTCGTTCTCGGCGCTGCACCCACTGGCCAGGATCAGCATGGCTGCCGCCAGGCCGCTGGATTTCAGTGCGTTGGTCAGGTTCTGTTTCATTCTGGTTTCCCTGTTGGTTGGTCCTGTTCCGGTGTCTGTTTCCAGGCGTCTATGATCCGATCCTGGAGCGGAGCGAGTTCCCCGTCCAGTCCAATCAGGACCAGATTATGCCGGGCTCGGTCCACGGGGTGAAGATCGGCGTGTGCCGACCCGCTGTCCATGGTGCCCAGATGATGCCACCACCACGCAAGTTCAACCTGTTCCGATGCCAGCTCGCTTTCGGCGATCTGTTGGCGCAGAGGCGCCACTGCCGGGTTTTCCTTGCTGAGTGACTGGCGAAAGCGACGCAGGGATTCAGTCGCCTCCCGGCGCCAGGCGCCGATTGCTTTCGGCTCTTTGCCATCCCAGGCAAAACCGCTCTGGGCACTGTAAACGGCTGCGAGGATGTGGGTGACCGCGATGCCCGCGTTCTGAGCTTCAAGACAGGTCTCGGCGAAGCCGGGCCGGTTCCAGAGCGCCAGGGCCAGATCCCAGAGTGGGTTGGAGAGGTTCAGATCCTCGGGTGGGGCATGCCATTCCATGGGGGCTTTCCTGTAGAATGCGGATATGCTTTCAATCGAGAACCTCAGTTTACAGCGCGGCGGCCAGTGGTTGCTAGACGACTGCTCCGTCACTATCCAGCCCGGTCAGCGTGTTGCCCTGGTGGGGGGCAATGGCACGGGCAAATCCAGCCTCTTCCAGATGATCCTCGGCGAGCTTTCCGCCGAGCAGGGCCATATCCGGCTCCCGGGTGGGTCCCGGCTGGCGCACATGGCCCAGGAAGTCGCCGGCAGCGACCGCAGTGCCCGTGACTTCGTGCTTGATGGCCACACCGAACTGCGTCGTCTTGAAGACGAACTTGCCCGTGCCGAGGCCTCGGGTGACGACAACGAACTGGTCCGTGTCCATGGCGAGCTCGACAACATCCGCGCCTGGGATGCGCCACGCGAGGCGGAAGCGCTGCTGCGTGGACTGGCCTTCGGCGATGAGGATATGGACCGCCCCGTGAGCGACTTCTCCGGCGGCTGGCGCATCCGCCTCAACCTGGCCCAGGCGTTGATGGTGCCCTCGGACCTGCTGCTGCTGGACGAGCCCACCAACCACCTGGACATCGAGGCCTGCTACTGGCTCGAGGGCTGGCTCAAGCAGTACCAGGGCACCCTCCTGTTCATCTCCCACGACCGGGATTTCATGGATCGCGTGGCCACCCATGTGGTCCATTTCGAGCACCGCAAGCTGTATTACTACACGGGCAACTACCACTCGTTCGAGCGCCAGCGTGCCGAGCGGTTGGCTCGCCAGCAGTCCGAGTACGAGAAGCAGCAGAAGCGGGTTGCCGAGATCCAGGGCTTCATCGACCGGTTCCGCGCCCAGGCCAACAAGGCCAAGCAGGCCCAGAGCCGGATCAAGGCGCTGGAGCGCATGGAGACCATTGCACCGGCCCATGTGGATTCGCAGTTCGAGTTCCGCTTTCCGGAGGCGGACAAGGTCTCCAACCCACTGCTCACGGTTCGCGATGGAGCCGTGGGCTATGATGGCGAGCCGTTGCTGTCGAACATCCACCTCAACCTGATGCCGGGCAGCCGCGTGGGGCTTCTGGGCGTCAATGGGGCGGGCAAGTCCACACTTATTGCGATGCTTCGCGGCGCCACGCCGCTTCTCAGTGGTGAACGGGTCACCGGCGAGCATTTCCGCCCGGGCTATTTTGCCCAGCACCAGCTGGATGAGCTGGACGTGGACGCCAGCCCATTCCTGCACCTGCGCCGACTGACGCCGGGCGCCAGCGACCAGGTGATCCGGAACTTCCTGGGGGGCTTCGGTTTCCGCGGCGATGATGCCATGGCCAGCATCCGCAACTGCTCCGGCGGCGAGAAGGCGCGCCTGGCGCTGGCCATCATCGCCTGGCAGAAGCCCAATGTGCTCTTTCTGGACGAGCCCACCAACCACCTGGACCTGGAAATGCGCCAGGCGCTGACCATGGCCCTGCAATCCTTCGAGGGGGCCATGGTGCTCGTCTCCCACGATCGGCAC
Source organism: Halospina denitrificans (assembly GCF_004364635.1). Classification (GTDB taxonomy): domain Bacteria; phylum Pseudomonadota; class Gammaproteobacteria; order Pseudomonadales; family Oleiphilaceae; genus Halospina; species Halospina denitrificans. Next base: position 426,472 of record NZ_SOAX01000001.1, read on the forward strand.
CTGTTGCGCAATACCGTGGATACGTTCTGGCGGGTGGCGGATGGTACCGTTACCGAGTTTGATGGCGACCTGGACGAATACGAGCGTTGGCTGTCCGAGCCCCGCCGCAAGGAGGCTGCGGCACCGGCCCAGGACGCGAAAGCGGTGTCCGGAGACGGCGGCCAGGACCAGCAGGGTCGCCAGAGCCGCAAAAAGGCGGGGGCCGAACGCCGCCAGAAAGTTGCGCCCTACCGCAAGGAGGCTAAGCGCCATGAGCAGGCACTTGAGCGTATCAACGCGGAGAAGGCGGAAGTCGAGGAAGCCCTTGGCGACACCTCGCTTTATGAAGAAGCCCGCAAGGATGAACTGAAAAAGCTCCTTGCGCGGCAGGCGGAGCTGGAGCAGAAGGAGGAATCCCTTGAGGAGGCCTGGCTGGAGGCCAATGAGGCTATAGAAGCCATCGAAGCCGGGGATGACTGAGTGGGCTTCGGCTCAGTCCCCCTTTGTGATGACCAGCTCCATATCCGCCTGCTTCACGTAGGCCTGTTCGCTCTGCAGGTCCGCCAGTGTGAGGGGGTGATTGTCCAGCCAGTCTCCGGGTAAATGAATGCTGAGCCGGCTGCCCTTTGCTTCAAGGGTGAAGGGCGGGGGCGATTCATTGGTGCGCGCGTGCTGCAGGAGAACCCCGAGTCTCAGGATCAGCGCGAGCCGCTTGATCGGCGGTATATCCTCGGGGCTGTGTGATTCGAAGATTTTATTGTTGAACTTGCGCCGGTGCGCCCGGACCAGTGTTGCCAGGGACCGCTGGACGTCCTGGGAAAAGCCCGGAAGGTCCGAGTAGGTCATCAGGTAGGCGCCGTGCTTATGGTACTGGGTATGGCTGATGGCCAGACCGATTTCATGGATTCGACAGGCCCAGCGGAGCAGGTTGGAGTAGTAGGGGGAACTCAGCCCCCAGGCAGAAGCAACCTGGACCCTGGCCCGGTCGGCGGTTTGCTCCACCGCCTCCGCGTGCGCCGTATCGACGCTGTAGCGGACCTGCAGTGCCTGTATGGTGCGCTCGCGGACATCCTCGTGGGTATCCCGTCCGGCCATGTCGTAGAGCAGGCCCTCACGCAGGGCCCCATCCGCGAAGCTCATGAACTCGATTTCCAGGGATTCGAAAGCCGCGTACAGGATGGCAAACCCGGCCGGAAAGATGCTCCGCCGGTCTTCCCGGACGCCCAGCGCCTCAAGCTTCTCCACCCGCCCCATGTCGATCAGTCGTTTCCTCAGGTCCTTCATTGACTGACGGCTGATGCCCTCGCGTTCCAGGTTGAGGTCGCGCACCACACTCTCGATCGCCTTGATGGAGCCGGAGGAGCCCACACAGTTTTCCCAGCCGCGAGCCCGGAAGCGCTGCTGGATGTTGAGCAGCTCCTGGCGGGCATGGGTGATCGCATTATCCATCTTTTTGCGTGAAATCTTGCCGTCAGGGAAATAGTGGTTGCGGAAGGAAACGCAGCCCATGTGGAGGCTTTCCGTCTCGCGGGTCTCGAAGCGTTCCCCGATGATGAATTCCGTGCTGCCCCCGCCAATATCAATCACCAGGCGCGGCCCCAGGTCATCGGACAGGGTATGGGATACGCCCAGGTAGATCAGTCGCGCCTCCTCGCGGCCGGCAACCACCTCCACCTCGGTGCCCAGGATCTCCTCCGCCGCATGAATGAAGGTGCTGGCGTTGCGCGCGGCCCGCAGGGCATTGGTGCCGACCACGCGCACGGACTCCGCCTGCATGCTTGCGACGCGCTGGGCAAAGCGCTTCAGGCATTCCAGGCCCCGCTCCTGGGCTTCCAGGGACAGATAGTTATCCCTGTCCAGACCGGCGCCAAGCTGGACTTTTTCCCCCATTTTCTCAATCGTCCGGATCTCGCCCTGGACCCGCTGGGCCACCACCATGTGAAAGCTGTTGGAGCCCAGATCGATGGCGGCGAGGAGCTGTTTCGGATCCGGAGTCTGCTGGGGGTCGGTCACTTGTCTTGAAATCCTGTTGAAAGCCCATATATCCTGAATAACCGTAAACTGAAGAGTAGACGGAAATCAGTGAGCGGGATAGTAACCCGCCGGGCACCCCCTGTAACAGAGGGGGAATCGACGTGTCCCTTAACCGGTTAATCAAAGGCCCCTGGCTGGCCTATTCATTCAGCTGAAAATTGGAAGTAGGGCGATGAGCGACAACATTGTTTATGTAACAGACAGCACCTTTGAAGACGAAGTCCTCAAGTCGGATGTGCCGGTACTGGTGGATTATTGGGCGGAATGGTGCGGTCCCTGCAAGATGATCGCCCCGGTTCTGGAAGAGATTGCCGATGAATACGAAGGCAAACTCAAGATTGCCAAGCTGAACATCGACGAGAACCAACAGACGCCGCCGCGATTCAACATCCGTGGTATCCCGACGCTGATGCTGTTCAAGAACGGCGACGTGGACTCCACCAAGGTGGGCGCACTGTCCAAGTCCCAGCTGACGGCATTCCTCGACAGCAACCTGTAAACGGAACCCGTGCCCGGTGAAGCCTCGCCGGGCCATCCAGCGATCGAAGGGGCGCCATGATTCCAGGCGGACTGATACTGGCTGGCGGACGTGGTGAACGACTCGGAGGCCAGGACAAAGGCCTCCTGCTCCATGATGGAGAGCCCTACGTGGCCCATCTCGCCCGTTGCCTTGAACCGGTAACGGCCGCAGTGGCGGTCAGCGCCAACGACCATGCCACTGACTACCGCCAATGGGCCAACACCATCCTCCCCGACCGCCAATTCCCGGGCCAGGGCCCCCTGGCCGGCCTCTACGAAGGATTGTCCTGGGCCCAGACCCAATCACTCCCCGGCCTGCTCGTAGTCACCTGCGACACCCCGGCACTGCCCCCCGCCTGGGCAGTCCAGATGCTCGAAACCGCCCGACTCAACCCGGACACCCCCTGCCTGTCCGAAACCCCCGACCAACGCCATTACCTCCACGGCTATTACCCGGTCTCGGTACTACCAACACTGCACGATTCCCTGACCGCCGGCGAAAACCGCGCCTGGCGCCTGGCAGAACGCACACAAGCCCTCTGGCTGGACTGCGAAGCCATGGCATCAGGATTCATCAACGTGAACACAAAATCAGACCAGGAAGAACTCGCAGGCCGCTGAACACTCAGGGGATGGGGTCGGGTAGGCCTGTCCGGGAAGCTCCGGAGCCATGGATGGCGGAGGCGCAGCGTACATGGACGTATTCAAAGCGGTTCCCGGACAGGCCTACCCGACCCCATCTTCCCCCGAACCCTGCCATCGCGCCGCCGATAACCGGTCACTCTCTTTCTGCTCAACCCAGATTTCGCCATCCTTCGTCAGCTCCTTCTTCCAGAACGGCGCCCGAGTCTTCAGAAAATCCATAATAAACTCACAGGCCTCAAACGCCTCCCGCCGATGGCTACTACTCACCCCCACAAACACGATCCGCTCCCCCGGCATAATCTGTCCCACCCGATGCCGAACCTCCACCGCCTGAATGGGCCAACGCGCCCGCGCCTCGTCAATCACCCCTTGAATGGCGTTCTCCGTCATCCCCGGATAATGCTCAAGGTACAGCCCGTTGACCGATTCCCGGTCTCCGTAGTCCCGGGCAAGCCCGGTAAACGTACAGACAGCTCCTATTTGCGGCGCATCGGCTTCCAGCCAGGTCGTACAGTCGGCGGGATCAAAGGGCGCCTCATCGATGCGGATCATCTCAACCCCCGGTTACCGGCGGGAAAAAGGCCACTTCATCACCATCCGAGACCGGTGTCTGGTCCCGTGCCATGGTCTGATTGACCGCTACCAGGGCCCACTCCCCATCGAGCAGGTCGGCCCAGTCCTCGCCACGTTCCCTGAGCACCTGGCGCAAATCCGAAACGCAGGCCGTATCGTCAGCCGGCAGCTCGAGCTGGTCCAGACCCAGCCGTTCCCGGAGGCTGGCGAAAAACAGAACACGGATCATGACATCCTCTCCTTAACCGTAAAGCAGGCTGGAGAACGGGTAATAAAGCACCGTGTCACCCACCGCCAGTGTTTCATTTTCAGGAATCACCGCGAGCCCATCCGACCAGCAGGCCGTGCTGAGAACGCCGGAACTCTGGTTGCTGGCTGCCTCAAGCCACTGGCGTCCCTCAAGCTGGCGACAGCGCACACGCTGGTATTCCCGGCGCGACTGGGCGCGGGGCACTGCAAAGCCCAATGGCAGTGCATAGGCGGCCGGAGTCGTCAGTCCACTTTCACCCTGGCAGCAGCGTAGAAAGGGACGACCGAGCATGAGGAAGGTCACAAGAACGGCGGCGGGATTCCCGGGTAAACCGAGGATGGGGGTGTCGCCGATATGGCCGAAGGCCAGTGGCTTGCCCGGCTTGATGGCCATGCGCCACAGGTTGAGCTGCCCCAGTGACTGGATCGCATCACGGATGTGATCCTCTTCGCCCACCGACACGCCGCCTGTGGTGATGATCACGTCCGCCTCCTCGCTGGCCCTTTGGAGGGCGTTCCGGGTGGCGTCAAAGGTGTCCGCCACCGTTTCGAAGGGGACAGGTTCCCAGCCCGCCGCGCTGACCAGGGACTGGAGCATCGTCTGGTTGGAGTTGTAGATCTGCCCCGGTGCCAGGGGCTGGCCCGGAGTCACCAGCTCGTCACCGCTGCTCAGAACGGCGATGCGCAGGGGGCGGTAGACTCGCACCTGGGGCAGCCCGGCCGAGGCAAGGAGCCCAAGGTGCCAGGGTTCCAGCCGAGTACCGGCCTCAATGAGCGTTTCGCCCGCCTGGATATCCTGTCCGGCGGGCCGGATGTTCTGGTTGGCTTCCGGGGTGCGGGAAAAGACGACCTCCTCCCCCTCCAGGGTGGCGTTCTCCTGCATCATGACGGTGTCCGCACCCTCGGGAACGGCGGCTCCGGTAAAGATGCGGGCAGCGGTTCCGGGCTCCAGTGGCAGCGGATCCTGTCCGGCGGCAATTCTCTGGGAAACCGGCAACGATGGTTGTGACGCATCGCGGCTGTTCAGGGCATAGCCGTCCACGGCGCTGTTGTCCGCAGGTGGAACGGTAACGGCGGCGACCGGGGTTTCCGCCAGGATGTTGCCAAGGGCCTTACCCAGAGGGCGGGCTGTGGCTTCGGGCAGAACCCGGGCCGCCTTGAGCAATTGTCCCAGCGCGTCATCCACGTTCATCAGTGAATCCGCCATGATCAGGAGCCTCCCTGACGTGCCGCGTCGAGTGCTACGGGTTCATCAAGGCAGCGAAGGTCGCGCTCCGGCTTCTTATGCAGCAGTGCCGAGAAGTTGCAGGGTTTGTGGCCGCTGTTGAGCTGGTCGCGCACAATGCCGTTCCAGGCTGTGCGGCACGCACCGGTGGAGCCGGGCATGCAGAAGACGACGGTATAGTTGGCCAGGCCGGCCAGGGCACGGGACTGGATCGTGCTGTTGCCGATTTCGTCGGCGGACAGGCGGCGGAACTCCTCGCCAAATCCTTCGATGGTTTTCTCGAATAGCGGGCCCAGGGCCTCAGGGGTGCTGTCGCGCTCGTGAAAGCCAGTGCCGCCGGTGATAAGTACCGCGTTAATGGCCGGATCCGCAATCCAGCGACTGACCAGCGCCCGCATCAGGGGGATGTCGTCCTGCAGGATGCGTCGCGCAACCACCTGGTGGCCGGCTTCCAGTGACGCATCGACCAGGAACTGACCGGAACTGTCTTCGGTTGGTCCCCGTGTGTCGGATATGGTCAGAACCGCAAGGTTGAGGGGCTTGAATTCGCTGGCCGATGTCATCGGGTCATTTTCTCCACGGCAGGATTATTTAGACTATTATGGCTATAATACGTAAGCATCGGGGATGGCACCAATGCCTCGGTTGAGGTAGGCTGACAGGAATTGCGCCAGGCGCCGCCAGAGCGTGATCGCGGAATTTTGCACTCATCCGATAAATGGTGTATTTTTTAGATTCCTGATGCAGGCAGCCCGGTGTCCACTGGCTGTCAGCTGTCATGAGCCCCGGTAATACCGTTCTGACCCTGGTTCCGTTGATTGTCACTAAGGTGCAGAGTTTTCCCTTGTACTGAAACGGCCCCCGATCGGCAGGTCCCGGGCAATCCGGAAATCCGCTTTCGCCGGACACCTGAATAACAAACCCATTTCATCCTATCCAGACCGTACCCAGATAATCTATGAACCTGACTGAACTCAAGAAAAAGTCCGTACCTCAACTGCTTGAAGTTGCGCAGGAAATGGGCCTTGACAACATGGCCCGTTCGCGCAAGCAGGATGTGATCTTCGCGATTCTCAAAAAACACGCTAAAAGCGGTGAAGATATTCACGGCGACGGCGTACTGGAAATCCTTCAGGATGGCTTCGGGTTTCTGCGCTCGGCAGACGCGTCCTACCTTGCGGGTCCCGATGACATCTATGTCTCGCCCAGCCAGATTCGCCGCTTCAATCTCAGGACCGGCGACAGCATTTCCGGCAAGATCCGCCCCCCCAAGGATGGCGAGCGTTATTTCGCGCTTCTGAAGGTCAATGAGATCAACTTCGGCAAAGCCGACAGCACGCGCCACAAGATTCTTTTCGAGAACCTTACGCCGCTGTTCCCGGAAGAGCGGCTGCGTCTGGAGGCCGGCAACGGCAGTACCGAGGATCTCTCGGCGCGGATTCTGGATCTGGTGTCGCCCATCGGTAAGGGGCAACGAGGCCTGATCGTTTCGCCGCCCAAGGCCGGTAAGACGCTGCTGATGCAGACCATGGCCCAGTCGATTGTGCGCAATTCCCCGGATGTTCACCTGATGGTGCTGCTGATCGACGAGCGCCCGGAAGAGGTGACCGAGATGCAGCGTACGGTCCGCGGTGAAGTGGTGGCATCAACCTTTGACGAACCGCCGGCACGCCACGTCCAGGTTGCCGAGATGGTGATCGAGAAGGCCAAGCGGCTGGTTGAGCACAAGAAGGACGTGGTCATTCTGCTGGACTCCATAACCCGTCTTGCCCGTGCCTACAACACCGTCATCCCGTCCTCCGGCAAGGTGCTGACTGGTGGTGTGGACGCCCACGCCCTGGAAAAGCCCAAGCGTTTCTTTGGCGCCGCCCGGAACGTTGAGGAAGGCGGCAGCCTGACCATCATGGCCACGGCGCTGGTGGATACCGGGTCCAAGATGGACGAGGTCATCTACGAGGAATTCAAGGGTACGGGCAACATGGAGGTCCATCTGGACCGTCGTATCGCCGAACGCCGCACCTATCCGGCCATCAATGTCCGCCGCTCCGGTACCCGGCGAGAGGACCTGCTGGTGAGCGAGGACGAACTCCAGCGCGTGTGGATCCTGCGCAAGCTGCTCCACTCAATGGATGATGACGTGGCGGCCGTGGAGTTCCTGATCGATAAGCTCCGTGACACCAAGACCAATGAGGAATTCTTCCAGGCGATGAAGAAGCGCTAGCCTGGAGGGCCAGTCACCGCGCCGGAGTGTCCATGAAATACCGGGACCTGAGAGACTTTGTCGAGCAGCTGGAGCAGCAGGGTGAACTGAAGCGGATCCGCACGGCCGTCGATCCGAACCTGGAGATGACCGAGATCGCGGACCGGACCCTGAAGGCCGAAGGCCCGGCCCTGTTGTTCGAGAACCCCGTGGGGCATGACATGCCGGTGCTGGCCAACCTGTTCGGCACGCCTCGGCGCGTGGCGCTGGGAATGGGCTGCGAGAGCGTTGAAAGCCTGAGAGAGATTGGTGAGCTTCTGGCTTTCCTGAAGGAGCCGGAGCCGCCCAAGGGCTTCCGCGACGCTTTCGATAAGATGCCCATCTTTCGGCAGGTCATGAAAATGGGCCCGAAAATCCGCCGCTCCGCGCCCTGTCAGCAGGTGGTCCGTGAGGGTGAGGATGTGGACCTCAACCAGCTGCCGGTCCAGACCTGCTGGCCGGGCGACGCCGGGCCCCTGATCACCTGGCCACTGGTGGTGACCCGTGGGCCGGAAAAAGAGCGCCAGAACATGGGCATCTATCGCCAGCAGGTGATCGGTCGCAACCGGCTGATCATGCGCTGGCTGGCCCATCGGGGCGGGGCCCAGGACTTCCGGCAGTGGCAGGAGCAGCACCCGGGCGAGCCATTCCCCATTGCCGTGGCTCTGGGCGCCGATCCCGCGACCATCCTGGCGGCGGTCACGCCGGTTCCCGATACCCTCTCCGAGTACGCGTTTGCCGGACTGCTCCGTGGCGAGCGGACCGAGCTGGTGCGCACCCAGGTCGGCGATCTTCAGGTGCCCGCGAGCGCCGAAATCGTTCTGGAGGGCTATATCTACCCGGGTGATACGGCTCCCGAGGGGCCTTTCGGCGATCACACCGGTTACTACAACGAGGTTGAGGAGTTCCCGGTGTTTACCGTGGAGCGGATGACCCACCGCAAAAACCCGCTCTATCACAGCACCTATACCGGCCGGCCACCGGACGAGCCCGCGATTCTGGGTGTGGCGCTGAATGAGGTTTTCGTGCCCATACTGCGCAAGCAGTTTCCGGAGATTGTGGATTTCTATCTGCCTCCAGAGGGCTGCTCCTACCGGATGGCCGTGGTGACGATGAAGAAGCAGTATCCCGGCCATGCCAAGCGGGTGATGATGGGCGTATGGTCCTTTCTGAGACAGTTCATGTACACCAAGTTCGTAATCGTTACGGATGATGATGTGAACGCCCGGGACTGGAAGGACGTGATCTGGGCGATGACCACCCGCATGGATCCAACCCGCGACACGACCCTGGTTGATAACACCCCCATCGACTACCTGGATTTTGCGTCGCCCGTTTCGGGGCTGGGATCCAAGATGGGGCTGGACGCGACCGCCAAGTGGCCGGGCGAGACCGAGCGCGAGTGGGGCAGACCCATCCGTATGAGTGACGAGGTCCGTCAGCGCGTTGATGAGCTCTGGCCATCGCTGGGACTCGACTGAACCCGGGCGCATAGCCGGACGTACTTCCTCTGGTTGATTACCGATGTACCGTCGTCCGTTTTAATGAGGAGTCTATGGACGCCAAGCCGCAACAGCCCGCCTATTTCACCTGTCACCTGAATGAGCTGGGCCTCATCGGGGAGGACATCTACCAGGTTCGCCTGGAGTGGCCCCACGAGCGGCCCGTTCACTTCCTGGCGGGGCAGTACCTTGCCGTCCATCTACCGCATCGCGACCCGTCCTGGTTTTCCATTGCCAGTGCCCCCGGAGCCGAGCAGCTGACGTTGCACATCCAGGCGCCACAGGAGTGGGAAACCGCCCGTGAGATCATCGATTACCTGAGAAAGCATGGCAGTATCCGGGTCAGCATGCCGTATGGCGAAGCCTGCCTGCGTACGCCGCCGGAGCAACCGCTGCTGCTGGTGGTTGCGGGAACCGGGTTCGCCCAGGCCAAGAGCCTGGTGGATTTCCTGAGAAGCAGTCGGATGGCGCAGCCCGTGTATCTCTACTGGGGGGCTCGCAACGAGCGTGATATGTACCTCCGGGAGCTTGCGGAGCGCTGGGAGGCTGAGTGGTCGCAGTTCCGGTTCAGGCCAGTGACCTGTGAGGCGGATAACCTGAGTGACTGCCACCATGAACGACTTGTGGAAGCCATTCTTGCAGACGGTCACGGTCTCGATGAGGTCACGGTGATGGCCTGCGGTTCCCCGGCGATGGTGTACTCGACCCTGGATGGGCTGGCCGAGCGGGGTCTGGACACCAGTGCCTTCTTCTCCGATGTCCTGCAGTACGCGCCGCGGGACTGAAACGCCCCGCGGAACTGAAACTCAGTGTGACTGGCGCTCCCGGGCCCGGCGTGGTTCCGGCATGGGCAGCTCCGGCAGGCCATGGTGTTCCAGGATACCCTGGCGCAGCAGACGCACACTCTGTTCGTACTGCCCGAGATGGGCGTAAAGGCGGCAAAGCTCTGCGGCCGTTTCCTGCTTGCGCTTAACGTTGATGCTGGTCTCGAAGTACTCCCTGGCTTTACCCCATAGCTGATTGCGCAGGCTGAGGCGCCCCAGGGCCAGGAGAAGCTCCGGGTTATTTGGCCGCTCCTGGAGCCAGCCCTCGGCCATAAGCAGCTGTTCATCCGCACGGTTGCCCTTCAGGCGGCCATAGAGATTGATCAGTTCATCGCTCCAGTTCCGCCGCAGCACTTTGCGGAGCAGCGCCTCGGCACGGGTTTCGTAGCCAAGTTCAGCGAGATGCTGGGCGTAGTGGAGGATGACGGCATCGTCCTCGCGCCGGGCTGGAGGAAGCTGGTCCCAGATCCGGTCGAGGTGATCCAGATTGCGGTGTTCCGCGGGCTGTCGCTCAAGGCGCTCGGCGGCCTGGTCGATCACGTTGAGCCAGACCTTTTTTTCAAGCTGGTTCAGGCTCTCGTCGTCCATAACGGCTTGGCGGCGCAGCTCGGGGAGCAGCTCGCTCAGGGCCTGCCAGTCCTCAAGGGCCATATAGGCGTTGCTCAGCTGCTTGAGCACGAAGGGGTGATTCGGCGATTTGCGGCGAAGCCTCAGCAGTGTTGCCAGAGCCTGTTCCAGCTTGCCAGCGGACAGTTGCAGTTTCGCCTGCGTCAGGCCAACCGCCAGATCCGAACCGGCTGTACTTTCCCAGGCCTTGCGCAGCAGGACCTCGGCTTCTTCATCGTCACCCTGTTCGTGCGCGGCTTCCGCTGCCGAGAGATAATTGATCAGTGGGGTCTCGGCCTTGCTGGCGCCGGCTTCCAGCAGTTTGCGGGCGCGCCCCCAGTTGCCTTCGGCGAGCTCCAGCAGGCCCCGCGTGGTCTGGCGACGGGCCCGACGCTGCCCGCTGTGGCGCATCCAGCTGGTGAGTGCGCCGGGAGTGACCCGCAGCCGATGGGAGAGGTTGAGTATCCAGTGCAGCGCCAGTGCCGCCAGGACAAAAAAACCAGCCCCGACCCAGAAATTGGTCTCCACCAGGTAGTGGCCAATGGTGATACGGATGTAGCCGGTGTCCTGGCCAATGCCGAGGCTGATGAGTGTTCCCGCCAGCAGGGCCAGGATGATCAGGGGCAGGAGTGCCTTCATGATTGAGGCTCCCCGTCACTGGTTCCGTTCCCGTCCTCAGCGTCTTCCTGCGCCGGTTCTTCTTCCCCCTCAAGGCGCCCTTCGACGCGCGCCTTGAGCAGGGACAGGGACTCGCTGATATCCGGCAGCGTCACCTGGATGTGCTGTTCCGCTGCCTCGTCAATGATTTGTTGCAGGGTCTCAACGCGCTTGTCATTGGCGTCATACCATTGGTCGAGCCAGTTATCGGCGCGACGCAGCGCCCGCCGGTAGGTACTCTGATCCTCCTGGAGAAGTGCTACGGCGGCCTGTTCAAACATCAGCTGCAGATGCAGTCTGGCCTGTGCGCTCTGTTGCGGCGAGAGCATGGCTTGGGCAGGCTCGTCGAGGCGGCGGATGACCACCATCTGGTTCAGTGTGTTCAGCACGCGCTGCCAGGCTCCGCGCCAGCCCTCCGCGGTCGTTTGCGGGTCCCCGGCTTCGGCTGCGCTTTGGCTGTCGGTCTGGTCCGCCGTGAACAGTTGCTCGGAGCCCAGCTCGGAGGCCATCTCCATGGCGGCTTCAAGCTGTAGGTAGAGGCCGGTGCGGTCGACCGGCTCCAGGGTGCGGAGCGCCAGGATTTCCCTGGCAAGCTGCTGGCGCACCGGGTAGACCCCGGCGTCGTCGGTTTCTGCAAGGATCTCGTCTGTGCTTTCAAGTATCCGCAGGGCGCCACGGTGGTCCCTCTCCATCTGCAGGCGCTGGTTGGCCAGCCTCAGCAGGTATTCGGCCTCGGCCAGCAGCCAGTCCGTGCGCGTGCGTTTACCCAGGCCCAGCAGCGAGCGCGCATTGTGTTCAATCTGCCGCTCCTGGGTATTGAGCTTTTCGCGCTGCTGTTCGATGGTCTCGCGCTGCTTCTCCAGCCGGCTGGCAAACTGGTTGAGGCGTTCCTGGCGGGATTCGACAAGCGAAGACTGGCTTTCGCGGACCTCGCTGGTCTGCTGGCTCAGCTGCTGGAACCGGTCCTGCAGTGCCTGCTGCTGGCGGTACTGTTCCCACAGGCCAAATGCAAGGGCCCCGATGAGCAGAACCACAAGGATGAGAACCAGCCAGACTGGCCAGAGGCGGGGTTTTTTGGGCATCGCTCCGCCCGTTTCCGAGATCGCCGGGAGCTGTTGGTTGTTATCACTCACGAGTGTCCGTTACTCCTGATGGTTGGGTGCCGGCTGCGCAGGTCTGAACCAGGCCGGCGGATGACAGGGTTGTCGGGACGCGCACATCGCTGAATCCGGCATCCCTGGCTTGGGCGGCAACCCGTTCGACCGGGACCACGAGCGTGCATTCAGCCGGTTTTGCTCCGGTATTCTGGACCAGGTCCAGTAGATTCTTCAATGTTTCGCCCGAGAGGGCAAGGATGGTGTCTGGATTGAAGTCGCGGAAGGTGCTCTCCACGGTTTCTGTCGGCCACTCCGGGACGCGCCGCGAATAAAGGCTCAGGGTGTCGATTCGAGCTCCCCTGTTCTGTAGACCCTCGATCAGGGCTTCGCGCCCCCCTTCGCCCTTGGCAAGCAGGATCCGTTTGCCCGTGATGGTGGCGCTGTCAAAGGATGCCTCGTTCAGAAGGGCCTCGCTGTCATGCCCCTCTGAGGGACTCTGCGCTTCCAGCCCCGCCTGCTCGAAAACGCGGGCGGTTCCCGGCCCGGGGCCCCACCATTCAATGCCGATGGGCCATTGGGGCCACCACTGATCCAGGTGTTCGAGCAGCAGCTGCGCCGCGTTGGGGCTGACGGCGATGACGGCCTGGTACTGATCCAGGTCCTGGAGAACGCTGCGATCCCGGCCGTCGAGTTCGCGGGGCTGGATCTCGATCATGGGTAGGGGACGTGCATCGGCGCCGGCCTCGCGCAGGGCGGCGCAGGTCTGGTCGGCCTTGGGCTGGGGGCGGCAGACGAGGATGCGCCGCCCCCTGAGCGGCTTATTCGGGGCGGTAGCCATAGACGTCCGCAAGAATTGCGCCGGCACCCTTGTCCAGCAGCTCCTCGGCAAGTTGCCGGCCCAGGTTCTGGCCGTCTTCGCGGTGGGTGCTTCCACTGACCTGAAAGACGCTCTGGCCATCCGGGGACGCCACAAGGCCGCGCAGGTGGAGTTGATCGCCCTCGAGTTCGGCGTAGGCGCCAATCGGCACCTGACAGCCGCCTTCAAGACGGGTATTAAGGGCGCGTTCGGCCATGACCCGGTCGCTGGAGTCTTTGTGGATCAGGGGTTCGATAAGAGAGACGAGTTCGTGGTCGTCCGTGCGGCATTCTATGCCCAATGCGCCCTGGCCTACGGCGGGCAGGCAGACCTCGGGAGGAATCTGGTAGCGGATGCGCTCGTCAAAGCCCAGGCGCTGGAGCCCGGAGGTGGCCAGGACGATGGCGTCGTACTGGTTGTCGTCGAGCTTGGCGAGGCGGGTGTTGACGTTACCGCGCAGGGTCTGGATCCGGAAATCCGGGCGGTAGGCACTGAGCTGGGCCTGGCGGCGCAGGCTGGAGGTCCCGACCACGGCGCCCTCGGGCAGGTCGTCGACGCTGCTGTAATGGTTGCTGACGAAGGCGTCGGTGGGCGCGCCGCGTTCGCAGATGGCGACCAGGCCGAGGCCTTCGGGGAAGGCCATGGGGACGTCCTTCATGGAGTGTACGGCCAGATCCGCGCGGCCGTCGAGCATGGCTTCCTCGAGTTCCTTCACGAACAGGGCTTTGCCGCCGATCTTGGCCAGGGGGACGTCGAGGATTTTGTCGCCCCGGGTTTTGATGCCGACGAGTTCGACGGTCAGGCCGGGGTGGTGGCGTTCCAGTTCGGCCTTGATGTGTTCGGCCTGCCAGAGGGCGAGGTTGCTGCGGCGGGTGGCGATTCGCAGGGTTTCACGGGGCATTTGTGGTCTGGCTCTTTGCTGGGTTTGGTGAGGGTTAGGGTACCGGTTTGCTCGGTTTTTGTCTTCCTGGGCCTTGGCCCCATCTTTTCTGGGTATGGGGCGGAGGGAATCGGGGCGTCCTTTCCGGGAATCGCTATGAATCCATCCATGGACGCTGCGCCTCCGCCATCCATGGCTCCGGAGCTTCCCGGAAAGGACGCCCCGATTCCCTCCTTTCGGCTACGAGTTATTTTCACTGGGTTTGGGGCTTCCCGGAAAGCGTGCCCCCGCCTGCTTCTTCTGGTTACGAGTTGTTTTCTTCCAACCAGTTTCTGACTGTTGTGGCATGTCTTCGGCTTACGTCCAGCAGTGTCTGCCTGGGATCGGAAAGTCTTACTTTGTGGCCGCTGTTGCCCGGTTTGAGTAGGGCGGAGACGTAGCTGGTGTTGACCAGGGTGTTGCGGTGGATGCGCATGAGGCGGTCGGGGTGGGCGGTTTCGAGTTCCTTGAGGCTGTAGTCGCAGAGGGTTTCGCCCTGGCTGTGGATGAGGGTGACGTATTTGTTGTCGGCCATGGCGTAGTAGAGCCGGTCGAGGTCGATGCGTTCGACGCCGCGTTGGCTGCGGACGACGATGGCTTCGTCGCTGCCGGTTTCGGGCGAAAGGGCATCCTGTTGGAGGCGGTTGGTTCGGGCGGCGCGTTCGAGGGCGGCGGTCAGGGCGTCGGTGCGGACGGGTTTGACGAGGTAGTCGGTGGCTTCGACGCGGAAGGCTTCCAGGGCGTATTCGTCGTAGGCGGTACAGAAGATGAGCGCGGGGGGCGTGGCCAGGCGGCTGAGGTGGGAGGCGGCGGCGATGCCGTCCATGCCGGGCATGCGTACGTCCATCAGGACGATGTCGGGCTCGGTGCGGTCGGCTTCGCTCAGGGCCTCTTCGCCGTTGCTGGCTTCGCCGCAGACGCAGTAACCGGGGAGTTCGTCCACCAGGCGGGCGAGGCGCTGGCGGGCGGGGGCTTCGTCGTCGACGATGAGTACGCGGCGTTCCTTCATGGTGGTCCTGTTGGCCCTCAGCGGGGCAGTCTCAGTGTTACGGTGAAGTGTTCGCCGTCCTGGCTGGTCTTGAGCGCTCCCTGGGTGCCGTACACGGCAGCCAGCCGGGAGGCGATGTTGTCCAGTGCCATGCGGTGGCCCTGGCTGGCTCGTTCCGTGTCCGATGGCAACGGGTTGCGGATCAGCAGGTAGAGGCGATCGCGACTCAGTTCTGTCTCGATGGTGATGGTGCCCCCCTCGGTCAGTGGCTGGATGCCGTGGTAGACGGCGTTTTCCAGTAGTGGCTGGAGCGTCAGTGGCGGTACTGGAATGTCATCCGCCTCCGGTGCCAGTGACCATTCCACCTGCAGCCGTTCGCCAAGCCGTGTGGTTTCAATGGCAAGGTAGCGTTCACACAGGCGGATTTCATCCCGCAGCGGGATCAGCCGGTCTCCGGCGGTGTTGAGGCTGGCGCGGAAGAGTTCCGAGAGGTCCAGGACCACTTCTTCCGCCCGCTTGGGGTCGGAGCCGATCAGGCTGGCGATGGTGTTCATGCTGTTGAACAGGAAGTGCGGCTGGATGCGGGCCTGGAGCGCCGCGACCCGGGCTTCGAGCTGGGCCTGTTCCTGCTGGCGATGCTGGTACTGGAGGTAGAAGTAGCGCAGCATCATCAGGGTGATGATGGCTGCCATGAGCAGGTTGCGGGCCAGGCCTGACGGGTCGGGGATGCCGGGCAGGGTGCCCGGGGAAAGCAGCCACTGGCCCAGGAGGGTGAACAGTGCGGCATCCGCCAGCACCACCAGGGTGCACAGTACGGAGGCCGTGATGACGGTATGGCGAACAAAAAAACGCCTTAACACGCAGATCAGCCCCGCGCTGGTGAGGGTGACCCACTGCGTGAGCAGCGAGGCCAGGCCCAGGTAATTCCAGTCGATCCAGCCGGTTCCGGCCCGGGCGAGCGCGAAAAGCACCAGCACCAGCTCGGTGATCAGTACAAGAAAGAAAACGGCCTTCATCCGGCAGAGGTCGGGAATGAAGGTGTCGCCTTCCGGGGCTTGTGGTGAGGGGTCGGACTGGGTCATAGGGAATCCGCCATGGGGCGCTGGTTTGGAGAGCTGTTATAATGCGCCGCCTGAGCTCCTTTTACTCCATGAACACAGGATAGACCATGAGCGACGATCATAAAGCGGCGGACAAACTCTGGGGCGGCCGGTTCAGTGAACCCACGGATGCGTTCGTGGAGCGCTTCACGGCGTCGGTGGGTTTTGACCAGCGCCTCTACCATCACGACATCCAGGGGTCGATCGCCCACGCGCGCATGCTGGCGAAGGTCGGGGTTCTGGCCGAGGCGGAACGGGACAGCATCATCGAGGGGCTCGAAGCGGTGCGCCAGGACATCGAGGCAGGGCGTTTCCAGTGGTCGGTATCGCTCGAGGATGTGCACATGAACATCGAGGCGGCACTGACCGAGCGCATCGGTGTTACCGGCAAGAAGCTCCACACCGGGCGCTCGCGCAACGACCAGATCGCCACCGATATCCGCCTCTACCTGCGCGATGAGATCGACACCATCGCCGCAGAACTGAATCGCCTGCAGGAGGGGCTGGTGGAACTGGCGGAGCAGGAGGCGGATACCATTATGCCAGGCTTCACCCACCTGCAGAGCGCCCAGCCGGTGACCTTCGGCCACCACATGCTGGCCTGGTACGAGATGCTGGACCGGGATTACGGCCGATTGATGGACTGCCGTGGGCGCATGAACCGCATGCCGCTGGGCGCGGCGGCCCTGGCCGGGACCAGCTATCCGATTGACCGCGAGTACACGGCGCAGTTGCTGGGTTTTGATGCGCCCACCGCCAACTCACTGGATTCGGTCAGTGACCGGGATTTCGCCATCGAGTTCCTCAGCTTTGCCTCGCTGTTGCTCACCCACCTGTCGCGGTTCAGCGAAGAGTTGGTGCTCTGGACCTCCGCCCAGTTCAGCTTCGTGGACCTGCCGGACCGGTTCTGTACCGGTTCGTCCATCATGCCCCAGAAGAAGAACCCGGATGTGCCGGAACTGGTGCGCGGCAAGACCGGGCGCGTCTACGGCCACCTCATGTCACTGCTGACGCTGATGAAGGGTCAGCCGCTGGCGTACAACAAGGATAACCAGGAAGACAAGGAACCGGTCTTCGATGTTGTCGATACCGTTAAGGGTTGTCTCAAGGCCTATGCGGACATGATGCCCTCGGTTGGCGTGAATCGGAACAGGACCCGTTCAGCCGCTCGCCAGGGATTCGCCACGGCTACCGACCTGGCGGACTATCTGGTCCGGAAAGGGCTGGCGTTCCGGGATGCCCACGAGGTGGTGGGTCAGGCAGTGGCTCACGCCGACGAGAACCAGTGTGATCTCGAGGACCTGGGGCTGGATGAGCTCCAGCAGTTCTGTGCCGATATCGGGGAGGATGTCTACCAGGTTCTGACCCTGGACGGCTCCGTGCAGGCGAGGAACCACATTGGCGGCACGGCCCCGGAACAGGTTCGTGGCGCCGTGGCACAGGCGCGGGAAGCGCTGGCCCGGCGCCGGGGCACGACGACTCAGGATTAACGTCCGGCGACCCCGGTTCTTCCAGTGGCCGTCTTTTCCGGGGGGGCCAGCTCGTTGAGCAGCTCGGGCTGGGTCAGTCGGTAACCCTGTCCGAAGTGGAGCCCCAGCTCACGGACTTTTTTCAGGGTGGCCTCGTCCTCAATAAAGGGGGCGACCGTCACCGCGTCGGACAGTGTCGCCATGCGGTGCAGTGCTTCCACCATAACCACCTGTAACGGGTTCGAAGCGAGCCCCTGCATGAGTGTTTCGTCAATCTTGACAATGCTCGCCCCCAGTTCGCCGATCAGCCTGTGGGATTGCCCGCGTACTCCGGCGCCATCAAGCGCAATACGACAGCCAATCTCGCGGAGGACATTGCAGCAGTGCTTTGCGGCTTCCGGGTAGTCGCAGGCGTGGGCCTCGCGGATCTCGAAACAGTAGCTGGAGGCGTCGAACGAGGATGACTGGATCTGGCTCGCAATCTCCCGGGCAAAGCCCTCATCAAGCATGCTGCTGGCGGAGAGATTGAAGCTGATCATTTTCAGGCGCGGCTGCATCAGCGGATTGGCTTCGAGCCATTCAATGGCCCGGGCAATCACGCGCCGATCCAGGGCGTAACCCAGGTCATAGCGCTCCGCCAGGGGCATGAACGCGGCCGGTCGCCAGAGCTCGCTATAACTGCCGCCGTCATCCCGAGGTTCCCGATGCAACCGCGACAGGACTTCCACGTGATCCCCCCAGGTCGCGCTGGCAATCGGGCGCAGCGCCTGGAAGTGGAGCTCAATGGCATCCGTGGTAATGGCATGCATTAACTGGGCGAGTTCCTCCCGCGTCGCGGTCTCATCGTCGATGCCGGCGCGCGGGCGGTAGAGGCTGAGGCTGGCGGGGCCGGTGGTCTTGGCGGTCTCGCACAGATCCGCCGCCAGGCTCAGGCAGTGCTCGGGGGAGGCATCCTGCTCAAGATGCAGCGGCAGCAGGCCGCCGCTGATGGTTGTCTGGACGGTGGCCCCGCGCCAGTCAAACTCGAACTCGGCCACGGCATCCCTCAGGCTGTGGCAGACCTTGGTCGCCTCGTCCGTGCCGCAATTGTCCAGGATGATGACGAACTGGTCGCTGGCGACCCTGGCAATGGTGTCACGCTGGCGCAGGCGGTTAATAAGCATGCTGCTGAGCGCGCGCAGGTAGCGGTCACAGCCACCGGAGCCAAACCGGGCGTTGAGTGTACTGAAGCCATCCAGATCCATATAGGCCAGACTGTGAGGCGTACCCGATTCACGGACAACATTAAGGGCGCGGCTCAGGCGCTGGAGGAGTTCGCGCCGGTTCAACAGGCCCGTGAGCGGGTCATGGCTGTTGAGGTAGTGCACGTGTTCCTGGGCCTCCGAGTGCGGGGCACTCTTGCTGCGGCCAACATGGGCGGCGCCGAGAAGTTCGCCGTCGGGCGAGAAGATCCGGTTGAACTGGATTTCGTAGACGGGCAGTTTTTCATCGGACTGGATGAGCGGCATTTCCACGCAGAAGCCTTCCTGACCCATGGCTCGTTCCCACAGGCGGTTGTAGAGGCGGCGCTCATCCGGGTGATCTTCCAGCAGGTCCTGCAGTTGATCCCCAACATTGGGAGTAATTCCGAAAACGGCTTCAAAGGCGTCTGAATAGGCGCGATTCACTGCAACAATCTCAAGCTCCGGATTCATGATCACAATGAGATCATCGGAGGCGGCAAGCACGCTCTGGGTCCGGTACTTCCAGGTCTGGGCGGAGTGGGCATCGGCGCGACGGGCGGTTATATCCACGGCGGTGCCGCAGATGACACGGCTGCGCTGGCCATCATTGAGGCTGTGGCCGGTAAGGCGCAGCCAGCGCTGGTTCTGCCGGGCCGTGAGTACGGGAACTTCCATCGAAAAGGCTTCGCCCCGGCGCAGGCAGCTCAGGAAGGCCCGGCGCACCCGTGCCTGGTGTTCCTGGAAATAGAACAGAACGTGTTCGGGATCAAGCTGATTGCCAGGCGGCAGGTCCAATAGATGGAAAACGCCCTCGGACCAGTATATTCGATTGCTGTCCGGGTCCATCTCCCAGATGCCCAGCCCGGCG
This sequence comes from Halospina denitrificans, assembly GCF_004364635.1. GTDB lineage: Bacteria > Pseudomonadota > Gammaproteobacteria > Pseudomonadales > Oleiphilaceae > Halospina > Halospina denitrificans. Next base: position 446,044 of record NZ_SOAX01000001.1, read on the forward strand.
CTGTCTTCCGCCAGTCTCAGGATGCGGGTGTCCAGCGGCGTGCCCTGTCGCGGCCGGATCTGGGCGGTCTGGCTGGTGGCGGTGTCGGTTTCCGTCAGGGAACGTCTGATATTGATGGTGAAAAAGTAGCCCGTGGCATGGAGAGCGGTAATGAGGGCGCTCTCGCCTGTCTCCAGGCGGTCATTGAGCGGCGGCGCCAACGGGTTGTCCTCACGGCTCGCCACCAGGTCCACCATGGGCAGGCCCTGCATCTGGAGAATGCCATAACCGAACAGCGCCTCGGCGGTGTCGTCCGCCGCCCGGATGATGCCTTCCTCGTCCACCTGCAGGCTGCCGGTGCTGGCCCGGGGGTTGGAGGAAGGCTCGGTACGGACGCGTTTGATCAGAAACTCTTTCACCGGCGGAATGCCTTTTTCGTTTCACGAGTTGCTCGGAGTGAGGCTAGCACAAACCGGGTGGGTTTCGGGATACAGCGGCGTTACAATGCGACGTTTGGACTGGAGGCGATCCTATGCGGTGCTTCGCGATAACTGTGACAGCCCTGGTTCTAGCCGGTGTGCTGGTAATGGGCGGGTGTGGCCAGAAGGGCGATCTCTACCGCGACAACAGCGCAACCCCTGAAACCGCCGAGGAAGACGAGGAAGGGTGAGCGGGCGACTCCATGCCCAGTGTATTCATGACAGTAACCGGCAAGCAGGCAATCAATGGATTTTTTCAACAGGCGCGATGGTGAACTCTACGCGGAAGAGGTGCCGGTTTCCCGGATTGTGGCGCAGTATGACAGTCCCTGTTACATCTATTCCCGGGCAACCCTGGAACGCCATTTCCGTGCCTATGATCAGGCACTCGGGGACTTGCCCCACCGCATCTGCTATGCCGTAAAGGCAAACGGCAACCTGGCCGTACTCAACGTACTGGCCCGGCTGGGCGCGGGCTTTGACATTGTCTCCGGTGGTGAGCTTGAGCGCGTGATCCGCGCCGGGGGTGACCCTGGAAACACCGTTTTCTCCGGCGTCGGGAAGCAGCGCTGGGAGCTTGAGAGAGCGCTGGAAGCAGGGGTGTACTGCTTCAACGTGGAGTCGGAAGCGGAGCTTGAGCTGCTCAACACCGTGGCGGGTGAGCAGGGGCGCAGGGCGCCGGTGTCACTGCGGGTTAACCCGGACGTTGATGCGGGCACACATCCCTATATTTCCACCGGTCTCAGGGACAACAAGTTCGGGATTGATATCAACCGCGCGCGGGATGTTTACGGTCATGCCGCTTCCCTGGCACATCTGGACATTATCGGGGTGGACTGCCACATCGGCTCCCAACTTACCGAAACAGAGCCTTTCCTGGATGCCCTGGAGCGGGTTCTCGTGCTGGTGGATTCACTGGCGGAGGACGGCATTACGCTGCACCACCTGGACATGGGCGGCGGCCTGGGCGTGCCCTACCGGGATGAAACACCGCCAAGCCCACAGGCCTACGGAGAAGCCCTGCGTGAACGGCTGGGGGCGCGGAATCTGGAACTGATCCTTGAGCCGGGTCGGTCAATCGCGGCCAATGCCGGGATCATGGTGACCCGGGTTCAGAGCCTGAAGCCCGGAGAAGCGCGCAGCTTTGCCATTGTGGACGCGGCGATGAATGACCTCATCCGGCCGTCGCTGTACGACGCCTGGCAGGGCATCGAGTCTGTTGTGGACAACTCTTTGGCGGAAACCGCTGTTTACGACGTAGTCGGGCCTGTCTGTGAAACCGGCGATTTTCTTGGCAAGGACCGGGAACTGGCCATCCAGCCGGGCGATCTCCTTGCTGTTCGCTCGGCGGGCGCCTACGGTTTTGTCATGAGTTCAAATTACAACGCACGAAACCGGCCACCGGAAATCCTGGTTGACGGCGATCATGTGTACCTCGCTCGCCGGCGGGAAACGCTGGAAGAGCAGATGGCGCCGGAACTGCCGCTGCCGGAGCTCGACTCATGACATCGGATAACCGCAAGGGTCGTGGCGGCTGGCTGCGGTTCACCAAGATGCACGGTCTGGGCAACGACTTCATGGTGATCGATGCCATTACCCAGCCGGTACAGTTGAGCGCCGACCAGATACGGCGCATGGGTGATCGCCACCTGGGAGTGGGGTTTGACCAGCTGCTGCTGGTGGAGCCTCCGGAGCGCCCGGATGTGGATTTCCGTTACCGGATCTTCAACGCCGATGGCGGTGAAGTGGAACAGTGCGGCAATGGCGCGCGCTGTTTCGCCCGCTTCGTCCATGACCAGAGACTGACGCGAAAGAACCTGATCCATGTGCAGACCGCCGCCGGGGTCATGACGCTCGAGGTGACTGGCAGGAACCAGGTGCGGGTCGACATGGGGATTCCTGAACTGGCGCCGGCCGCAATCCCGTTTGCGGCAGATGAGCAGGCGGTGGTCTATCCTGTCGAAGTGGACGGGCAGATGCTGGATCTTTCCGCGGTATCCATGGGCAACCCCCACGGCGTCATGGTGGTGGAGAGCATCACCGATGAGCTGGTGGCAACGCTGGGCCCCCTGATCGAGGCCCATCCGCGATTTCCGGCACGGGCGAACGCGGGCTTCATGCAGGTGCTTGCCCCGGATCACGTGCGGTTGCGCGTCTACGAGCGCGGTGTCGGCGAGACCCGGGCCTGTGGCAGCGGCGCCTGTGCCGCTGTTGTCGCCGGTCGATTGAGGGGCCTGCTTGATGAGCGGGTGAAGGTTGAGCTCGCCGGTGGTGAGCTGACGGTTGCGTGGCCGGGGGATGGATCCCCTGTTACGATGGAGGGCCCTGCGACACGGGTCTTTGAAGGCAGGATCCGGCCGCCTGGAGAGGCACGCCGCCCGCGTCGTGGTGGCCGACCCGACAATAACCGAAAAAAGAAGGGCAGGGATAAGGCATCCGCCTGAGCTTACTGGAGGTAGTTGATGACAGATCAGACCGCGGAGCAGGTGACTCCGGCGATCACGGAAGCCGATGTTGAGGCTTACCTGGAACGTCATCCCGATTTTTTTGAGCGCCATGAACAGCTCCTGCAGAAACTGAGCCTTCCCCATGACAGTGGCAGGGCCATCTCGCTGGTGGAGCGCCAGGTCCACCTGTTTCGGGAACAGCGGGATGCACTGCGCGAGGAGTTGTCCGGCCTGATCGGCATCGCCCGCCAGAACGACCAGCTTTTCGCGCGCAGCAAGCGGCTCCTGATGCAGTTGCTCGATGCCGGTTCCCTTGAGGAGATCGCCAATGTCCTGGATGAGCGGATCCGCGGCGACTTCAACCTGCAGAGTGCCACCCTGACGGTTCTGACCAACGAAGAGGCGTCCTCCCAGTGCGGGGCCCTGCGTTATCTTGACGCTGACAGCGCACGAGCGATTTTCGGCGAGGCCCTGGATGAGGAAAAACCGCTCTTCGGGCGCCTGCGCCAGGAATACAGGGAGGCGTTGTTTTCACAGCCGGACCAGGTGGGGTCGGCGGCGGTGATCCCCGTGCGTCGCAATTACTGCCTTGGGCTGATCGCCGTCAGCAGTGAGCAGGAAGACTATTTCGACAGCAGTATGGGGTCCCTCTTCATGACCTACATCAGTGACACGCTGGGCCGCCTGCTGCCGCCGCTGATCGAACCCCTTGGAAGCGACACCCAGCAACCCGAAGCCTGAGCACGGAGCCCGTTATGGCGTCAGAGCCTGTTTCGCCCCGGGACGCCAGCAGTGCTGAGCGGGATGCTGATATCAGGCGTTTTCTGGGCTACCTCGCCTCCGAGAAGCGCAGCTCGGGGAACACCTGTGAGCATTACGGACGGGATCTGGATCGTCTGGCCGAGTGGTGCCGCGAGCAGGGCATCGAAAGCTGGTCGCAGCTGTCCCAGCATCATATCCGGCGCTACGCCGCAATTCAGGCCCGGCGGGGCTGCGCCGCCCGGACCATCGCGCGCCACCTCTCCTCGATTCGCCGCTTTTTCACCTTCCTGATCCGCGAAGGCCGCCAGGCGGATAATCCAGCTCTGGATGTGCGGCCTCCCCGCAACCAGCGGCCACTCCCTGGCGTCATGGATGTGGATCAGATGAGTCGCCTGCTTGAACAGACGCCCGAGGACCCGCTGGAGGTCCGTGATCATGCCATGATGGAGCTGATGTATTCATCCGGGCTGCGCTTGGCGGAACTGGTGTCTCTTGACCGCTATGACGTTGACCCGGAGGGCGCCACAATCCGGGTGACCGGCAAGGGCAACAAGACCCGTATCGTTCCGGTCGGTAGCTCGGCCCTCAAGGCTCTGGCTGACTGGTGCCGGATCCGTACCCAGCTGGTGAGCGCCGACGAGCCGGCGGTTTTCGTGAGCCGGCATGGCACACGAATCCACCGACGCACGGTCCAGGCGCGGCTCCGACGCTGGGGGCAGCACTATGACTCCGAGCAGGGCATTCATCCGCACCTGATGCGCCACTCCTTCGCCAGCCACATCCTCGAATCCAGTGGTGATCTTCGGGCCGTTCAGGAACTGCTCGGCCATGCGGATATCGCCACCACGCAGATCTATACCCATCTGGATTTCCAGCACTTGGCAAACGTCTACGATCAGGCGCATCCCAGGGCGAGGTCGCGTCGTCGCGGTGCCGCCCGCACCAGGCAGCCAGATCAGGGCGAGGGTGATTCCCAATGACGCCGAAGACGAGAACACTGTTGTTTCTTTTGCTGGTCCTGGCGCCCGCACTGGCCGGCGCGACCCCGTTCCAGGCGACGGAAAACCTGCCCGAGCTCAGTTTTGACCAGCGGGTCTGGCTCGAGGACAAGGGGGAGCTGCGTCTGGGTATTCCGATAGGCCGGCCACCGCTGGCCTACCAGAACGATTTTGGCCGGGTGCTGGGCACCGAATCCGGCTACGCCCGGCTTCTTGAGCGCAAGCTCGGCGTTCCCGTGACCATGGTGGGCGGCACGCCCATGATGCTGGAAGAGGCCCTGGAACGGGGCGAGATCGATGCCGTCAGCATGGTCAGCTCAGACACCTGGTCCAGCCGCCAGTACCGCTTTACCCGCCCTTACATGCAGGTCAGTTACGGACTCTACGCCAGGCGTGACAACGCCCAGATCACAAGCCTCGGCAGCCTGGACGGTCATCGCATTGTTTTCCTCGACGGCGATCACTACACCTTCGAACTGCTCGACCCCGTCGCCTCATTCACGCCCGTAGCCGCCCGGACCATGGGTGGCGCCATGAACCGTTTGCTGGATGAAGAGGCTGACGCCTTTCTGGCGCCCATTCCCGTGGGCGACCAGCACCTTGAGAGCAACGACATCACGGCCATCGAGCGCGTCCAGGCACTGGATGAACACCCCATGTCCCTGTCCTATGCAGTGCCCTTTGAAAAGGGCTTGCTGCGTGGCGCACTGGATGCGGCCATCGCCTCCATGACCAACATGGAGCATCGTAATATCCAGGGTGCCTGGGTGCGGAACAATGCGGTGAGTGAACAGCAGCAGCGGGAGTTGGTGCTGACGGCGGGTGAGCTTGAATGGCTCGACGAGCATCCGGGTCTGAAGGTAGGCCTGCGTACCGGCTGGCCACCGGCAGAGTTCGAGGATGAGGGGGACATCCGGGGTGTGATTCCGGACCTTCTGGATCTGATTGAGGCGAAGCTTGGTTATGAGTTCGAGCGCGTGCCGGTGGATACGGATACAGATCCGGAAGACCTCCTCAAGGACGGTCAGGTCGACCTTCTTCCGGCGCTTGCAAGAACCCCCGAACGCCAGGACCGGTTTCTCTTCACCCGCAGCTACGTGAGTTTTCCCGTGGCTATTGTGGTGCGGGAGAATCACCGGTTCGTCGGGGATCTCTCCGAGCTCGAGGACGAGCGTGTCGGCGTCGTTCGGGACATGGCCACGCAACAGTACCTCAGGCGTTACTATCCAAGCCTGCGTCTGGAGCCTGTTGCGTCCATTGAGCAGGGCCTGAGGCAGGTCTCCGAGAGTGAACTGGACATCATGGTGACCCAGATTCCCGGGGTCAGCTATAACGTCTCCCGCCTCGGGCTCCAGAATCTTCGCATTACCAGTATCACGCCGTTTCAGTACGACCTGAGACTGGCCGTGGATCCCGAAAATCCGGAGCTTGTGGGCATTCTGAACAAGGCCCTCGCAAGCCTGGATCGACAAGCACTGGATAAGGTCTACAACGAGTGGATCAAGCTGGACGTGGAAAAGCGTGCCGACTATACGGTGGTCCGCCGCGTCGCCTTTATCGCCATTCTGGTGCTGGCTGCGTTCCTGTACTGGAATCGCAAGCTCTCCCGGGAGGTCAATGAACGGCTGCGATCCGAGCAGGCCTTGCGGCGCAGCGAGGATGAACTCCTGAGCGCCAAGCAGCGCGCCGAGGATCTCGCCGATGAGGCGGAGGAAGCGAACCGGGCCAAGAGTGAATTCCTGGCCAACATGTCCCACGAAATCCGCACGCCAATGAACGCGGTCATCGGTTACACGGAACTGCTGGAGCGCACCATTACCGATGAGCGCCAACAGGGTTATCTGGCCTCAATCAAGGCGGGAAGCCGGAGCCTGCTGACCCTGATCAACGACATCCTGGACCTGTCCCGGGTCGAGGCCGGCAAGATGCGGCTTGAGTACGGCCCCCTGGATCTCGGGCGCCTGTTGGAGGACGTTCGTCATATCTTCGAGATCCGGGCCAGGGAAAAGGGCCTGGACCTGGTGTTTGAGCTCGATGACAACCTCCCGCCCGTAATGGTTCTGGATGAAACCCGGCTCCGGCAGGTGCTGTTCAATCTGGTGGGCAATGCCATCAAGTTTACCGACAAGGGCGAAGTTCGCGTCCGGACCCAGTGGCAGGAAGCAGAGGAGCCTGTGCTGGGCATCGAGGTGATTGATACCGGTATCGGTATTCCCGAGGAGCAGCAGGCGCGGATCTTTGATGCCTTTGAACAGCAGGCTGACCAGAGCAGTCGTCAATACGGGGGGACCGGGCTCGGCCTTGCCATCAGCCGCAAGCTGGTCGAGATGATGAATGGAACCCTCAGTGTGGTCAGTACGCCCGGCCAAGGGACCCGGTTCCGGGTTCAGCTGTACGATGTCGAGACGGCGCTGGCATCGCCGGATATCCAGGAAGAAACAGTGCCCGTGATCTATCGCTTCCGTGAAGCGCGGGTGCTGATTGTTGATGACAACCCGGTCAACCGCCAGCTGGTGCGGGATGTTCTCGAACCGGAGGGGCTGCTGGTGGAGGAGGCCGAGGATGGCGTCAAGGCCCTGGAGCGTGCCCGTGACTGGCACCCGGACCTTGTGCTCATGGATATCCGGATGCCGGTCATGGACGGTTTTGAGGCGCTTGCGGCGTTCATGGATGACCCCGACCTGGCCCGGATTCCCCTGGTGGCGCTTACCGCCTCGGTCATGACCACCGAGTCCGCACGCATCCGGGAAGCCGGGTTCCATGGCTATCTGCGCAAACCCGTCAGCCGCCAGGACCTGCTGGCGGAACTGGCCCATTACCTGGATTATGAGGAAGTCTCTCCCGAAGAGATGACGGAATCCAGTGAACCGCCAACGCTGACTCCCTGGGCTGACTTGGGGCCGGATGAGCAGCAGTCGGTGCGGCATGATATCCAGCGCACCCTGGTTCCCAGGGCTACCTCACTCAAGGACAGTGGTGACCCGGAGGCGCTCCAGGCGTTCGGGCAGGATGTTCTGGCGCTGGCGCGGTCCAGGGGCGTGGAGGAGCTGATGGACTACGCACGCCAGCTTCTGGCGGCGATAGAAGGGTTTGATCTGGACCGCGTCCAGTACCTGTTGGGCCTGCTTACGGAGGATTCAGTTCTGCCCTAGAGGCAGTCGTACTGGAACTGCTTATTGAACGCCACCGAGACCATGTGGAAACCATTTCGGGAAAGATCGCGTACGAGGTCCCGGTTTCTCAGGATCTGCATGCAGATGCTGTGAATCCGCTGCTGGCGGTCCTGCTTCCGAGCCGATTGCTGGCCCTCAAAATCCAGCAGAAGGTACTTTTTGGGGTGTCCGTCCTCGGGAACCGCCACTGACTCATGCCCCAGGTACTCGCTGCCGACTTCTCCCAGCGCGGTTTTCAGGCGACTTTCGAGTTGCCCGGTTTGCATTTCGCCCGCGCCAGCCGATGGGGCGGCGGTAAACATCAGCACCAGGACAGTCAATGTGAGTTTTCTGATCATGTGAACCCTGCTCTGTAACAGAACGTAGTGCTTTGGTAACGCAATTATCCTGCATTTCGGGATTTCTTCCTACCGGTTTTTACATACTTTTGCCCGGTCGCTGAGGCGTGATTCACAAACCCGGAGGGCTGAGCAGTAATAGCGAATTGCGCTATGCTGTAGGTATTGCATGACGAAGGCGGAAAGGCCGGGAGCGGATCAAGATGTATCAGCTGGTTTTCAAGGGCGAATGCGTCAGTGGCGTGGATGAAAATGCCGCGCGCCAGCAGGCCAAGGCGCTGTTCAAGGCCACTGACGCCCAGGTCGAGAAAATGTTTTCCGGTGGCCGCGTGGTGATACGCAACAACCTGGACGGCCAGACGGCACAGAAATACCAGGCGGCGCTGAAGAAGAATGGAATGGTCGCCTACATTGAGGCCATGGAGGGCGCCCAGGCGCCTGAAGCCGGGGAGTCCCGGGGGGCATCGGATACTGATGCCGGGAACGCAGAGGCGCCGCAGTCTCAGGGTTCGGCGGCAGCTTCGCCGGAGGCTGCCGCTTCACCGGGCGCCGCCGCGGCTCCCGTGGAAAAGGAGCCTGGTGACCGTCTCCCGGTGGCGGGTGAAAAAGTCGACACCATTCTTGCCGATAGTGGGCTCTCGCTCGGGAAGCCGGGTGAGCAGCTGGGCACCATCCACGAGGAAACCCCTCCGGAGTTCGAACACCTGGATGATTGGACCGTTGCGCCTCCTGGAGAGGAACTGGTGGAGAATGAAGACAAGCCGGAACCGCCAGCTCCGGATATTTCCCATCTTTCACTGGCGGATGAATCGTCGGAGGGCAGAAGCTGATAGAATCCGCACTGCGATGTTCAACAGGGCAGGAGCAGTTCGGAAAAAAATGGCTGAAACCATGATGATACCGGCCTCGTTCGGTGAGGTTCTTGATAAGATTACCATTCTCGAAATCAAGTCCGAACGAATGCATGACCCCGCCAAGCTTGCGAATGTCAGGCTCGAGCTGGATGAACTCAACGGCATCTGGGCCCGGACTCTTGAGCACCCCGCGAGCGTGAACCAGGAGCGCCAGGAACTGAAGGCGGTGAATGAAAAGCTCTGGGACATAGAGGACGCCATCCGGGAACAGGAATCAGCCGGGGACTTCGGGGAACGTTTCGTTGAACTGGCAAGACAGGTCTATTTCACGAACGATGAACGTGCTGCCATCAAGAAAAAGGTAAACCTGGCCCTGGGGTCACGTTTTGTCGAGGAAAAGTCGTACCGGAACTACTGCCGTTCGGGGTAGTGCTGCGCCACCCACTGGTCCAGCATCGCCGTTGCATCCGCAACGCTAATCAACTCCATCGCACCGTTGAATTCCGCCTTGGTGCCCCATCGGGCACGCTCGACCCGCTGGCCCGTGAAGCGTTCCAGGGCTTGCGGGTAGCGGTTCACGCACCATTGCAGGGAATAGTAGGGGCCCGAGCGGTGGGGATTTGAGCTGGCGAAGAGGCCGAGGACGTCCGTTCCCATGGCATTGGCAATATGGGCCGGGCCGGTATCCGGCGCGATCAGCAGATCCGCCCTTTCCAGAAGCGCCGCCAGCTGCTTGAGGGTGTCCTCTCCGCAGATATTGGTTGCATGGGTGGTCATCTGTTCCTGGATGGCGCTGCAGTAGGCCTTGTCCGTCCTGGCTGGGCCGCCGGCCAGGATGATGTTTGCCCCGTGCTGCTTTACGGCATGGTCCGCCAGGGCCGCATAGCGGGCGGCTGGCCAGTTCCTGAGTTCGTGGCTGGCGCTGGGGCTGATGACGATGTTGAGCCGCGAGGGGTCAATGTAGTCATCGGAGAACCGGTAATCGTCCGGGGACAGGGGCAGGTTCCAGCGCGGCGGCGCCGGATCAAGACCCAGTGCCGTGGGGAAACTGGCGAGGCAGTCCAGCACATGCTGCCTGTCACAGCTGTGAATGCGGCGGTTGATGAAGAGGCCGTGCAGGTCCTTGCTCCGTGCCCTGTCGTAGCCAATCTTGATGCTGGCGGGGACCAGGGCAGCCGCGATGTTGGCGCGTATCGCCACCTGCATGTGGAAAAGCACGTCGAACCGGCGTTTCCTGAGCTGTCGCCACAGGTCGACATAACCTTTCAGGCCCGCGCTCTTGTCGAAAACAATCAGTTCAACGCCGGGCAGGCCCTCCAGAAGATGAGCCTCGGTCTTGCCGACAATCCAGGAAATGGAGACCCCCGGAAGCTGCTCTCTCAGGCTGTGCACAACAGGCAGGACGTGGGTGACGTCGCCAATCGCCGAAAGGCGCAGGATGCAGACAGACTTGATGGAAGTGACAGGCGATTCGTTCGACATGCGTAAACTGAATCAACTTGAGTTGGAGTCGTTCGGTAATAGATTGATAGAATCCGGCGTAATAATTGCCAGTCTGCCCGCGAATAAGGCTGCCATCTTAACGTAATCTGTTTTTTTCGTCCCGTTTAAGACCGGGAAATTTCGGTTTTCCGCAGTGAGGTCGCGATACCCCCATGACAGAACCAGCAACCAGTGTCGGAGACGGGCGAGCGCAAGCACTGGTTGCAGGGGCCTGGGATGCTTCCTTTGAGTGGGGCTGGTTTGAGCCTGAATGGTGGGGGCAGAAAGCCCGGGCCGTGGACGACGGCGGTCGCGGCAGCGCCTGGTTCATCGATTCGCAGCCGCCCATGGTGCTGCGTCGCTACCAGCGTGGCGGGCTTATGGCCCGGCTGTCCCGGTCCACCTACCTTTACCTGGGCCGGGAACGGACCCGTTCTTTTTCCGAGTTCCGCCTTCTGGAGTACATGAAAGCCCTTGAGCTTCCTGTTCCGGCTCCCATTGCGGCGGCCGCCTGGCGGACCGGCCCAGTGGGCTACCAGGCGGCGATACTGGTCGAACGTCTTTACGGGACCAGGGCGCTGGGAAGCATCGTCGGTACCCTTGGCAACGATGCGTGGCGGGCCGTGGGGCGGACGATCCATGACTTTCACGAGGCGGCCATCTGTCACGCGGACCTGAACTGCTTCAACATTCTGCTCTCGGATGAGGGGGTCTACCTCATTGATTTTGATAAGGGGCAGCTGAGAGGCAAGGGTTACGGCTGGCGGGACCGGAACCTTCAGCGGCTCCATCGTTCGCTGGAAAAGCTGGCCTGGCCGGAGAGCGGCATCAGCCTGGAAGAGGCCTGGGCGCAGCTGCTCCAGGGCTACCGCTCGGGATAGGTGGTTATGATCTCGGGAGGCAGGTACGAGCGCAATCTTCACAAACTCCGGTTCTACACTCGGGCCCTCGCCGACCTGCTTGTTCCCGATTGGGTCTGGCGGCGAAAACGCGCAAGGCTGATGGCCGGATTCAGGCAACTGGATGAGGCGAGTAAAGCGGCCATCGAGCAACGGGTCACCTATTACAATCGCCTCTCTCAGCCCTTTGATCCGGGGGATGAGGCTATACGGAAACGGGATTTTTCACGCCGGGGCCAGCGCTCCGCCTATTACCTGGATTTCAAGCGCCTGATCCGTTGCTTCCCGGACGATGTGCGCTTCAGCTACCGGTTTGGTGACCTGACCACGGTTCCCGATACCCCCAGCTTTGTGAAAAGCCGCCCCATCGGGAGCGCTGCGGAAAATGCCAATTCAGTACTGCTCAAGCTTAACCAGGTGCGCCATTACTTCATGGTGAGCGACGGACAGGCGTTCCGCGACAAGCACCCGAAGGCGATTTGGCGGGGCAAGGCCAGCCAGCCCCAGCGGCGGGAGTTCGTGAAGCGCTATCACGGTCACCCACTTTGCGACGTAGGGTGCAACCACCCGGAATCCGAGGGCGAACCCTGGCATACCGGGTTTATGCCCGCCAGCGAGCAGCTGGCTTATCGGTATATCATCAGCATCGAAGGTAACGATGTGGCCACGAACCTCAAATGGATACTCGCCTCCAACTCCCTCTGCCTGATGCGGAAGCCGCGATACGAAACCTGGTTCATGGAAGGCACCCTGGAGCCTGGCATTCATTATGCCCAGCTCGCAGACGACCACTCCGATCTGGAAGAGACAATCCGTTACTACAACGACAACCCGGACGAGGCGGAAACCATCATCCGCAATGCCAATCGCCATGTTGCGCAATTCATGGACCCGGAGCGGGAGCTGTTGATCTCATTGCTGGTCATGGAGCGGTATTTCCGTCTATCGACGCCGCAAACAAAGGGAATTGAAGGGGTGTCCTACTGATGGCGCGCTACCTGTTTTTCGTGAACCAGCCCTATGCCTATTCAATTCTCCGCCCGTTGCAGTATGCCATCCGCGCCCGGGGTGATGAGGTGGCCTGGTTCGTCGCCGGATGCACGGCAAGGCCCCTGAAGGATGACGAGCACCGGCTTCGGACGGTGCGCGAGGTGATGGCGTACGGGGCAACGGCCACCTTCGTTCCGGGGGACTGGGTACCCTGGTTTTTCCCGGGCATCAAGGTCGAGGTGTTTCATGGGCTGGCCCGCAATAAGCGCGGCCACGCCTCAGAGGACGAAAGCGACCATTACCGGATTCGCGGCTGGTTCGACCTGTATTGCACCCATGCCGAGACCGATACCAGGAAATTCCAGTCCCTGGCACGGGAATACGGGCATTTTTCTGTTGCCCATACCGGGTGGCCCAAGCTGGACCCGCTCTTTCAGGCTCGTTCCGAAGCGACCTCGGCGAGTACAACGGACGCCGGTAATGGCGTTCCAACCGTTTTCTTTGCCTCTACCTTCAGCAAGAGCGTGACAGCCGCACCGCAACTGCTTCCTCAGATTGAGCGGATGGCGGCATCCGGTCAGTGGCGTTTTATCGTGACGCTGCATCCCAAGATGGACCCGGCCCTGGTGGGTCGGTATCGGGCGCTGGCCGGGGAGAACCTTGAGTTTGTCGAGAGTGATGAAGACCTGATTCCCCGGTTACCGGAAGCGGACGTGATGCTCTGTGATACCTCCTCCATCATGTTCGAGTTCATGTTCCTGGATCGGCCGGTGGTGACCCTGAATACCCGGATGCCGGGGCCGTGGTTGATTGATGTGGAAAGGCCCGAGGCTGTGGAAAGTGCTCTGAGCAGGGCGCTGGAGCGACCGGAGTCGTTGCTGAGCGCCATGCGGAGCGTCTGTCATGAGCTGCACAGCTATACCGATGGGCACTCCAGTGAGCGTGTACTGGAGGCGGTGGAGCGGTTCCTTGAAGAGGAGAAGGATCGACTGAAACCGAAGCCGCTGAATTTGTGGCGCAAGCTCAGGGTGTGGCTGAGGTTGCGCCGGGCCCTGCATGGGCAGTCAACGTTTGATCGTAATGCTGACTAGAATTTGTATCCCATCAGTTCGATTTCGTCCTTGAAGAGTTCCGCAATCCGGTCTTTCTCGGTTTCGGAAAGGACCTCGCTGTAGTGGCGCTTGTCCTTGCGGATTCCGGATTTGGCGCTGGGGAGCTCCAGTGGTTCCGGGAGGCCAAGGTGTTGCCGGACTTCTTCCAGGTCTTCTTCCAGGGATTCGTAGCGGCAGATTTTATCAACTGCGACCTGGCCCTTCAGGGTGTAAAGCTGGAATCCTTTTCTTTTGAGGGAGCGGGTATCGTCGGAGTCCAGGAATTCCACAATTGAGGGCATCTGGTCGGCCCCAAGATTCCGTTGGCGCCAGTAATACTGGGATATGACGCGGTCCCATGGATTACGCTCAATACAGAACTTGTAATAGCGGTCCCAGATGTCCGAGCCGATACGACGCTTAACCTTACGCGCTGGGATATGGTTGTAGAAGCGTAATGCCGGCTTACCTCGGGTGAGTTTTTTCCACCATTCAAAAGGGGTGTATCGCAACGGAGAAACCAGATAATTCTGGGGTGCAACACCGCCGGCTGCCTGGCGCTTTAACTCGTCGTCAGCGGAAACCGGTGTGATGATATCGTCCGGGCCACAGAAGCGGGACAGGGCTATTTCAACCGAGGTGCCAGCCGTCTTGCTTGTTTTAAGAAATATAAAACCATATTTATGGGAAATAATCATGGGACAGGCGCTTTTTGACCTTGTGTAAACTGGTTGACGCTGGATCATAGCAGTTTGCAGTACACCCCTGCGATACCGCCTCGTCTGGTTCTCCGCACGCGCTGTCCCCTTCCTGAGCAGCATGCTACCATCTACGCCTTAGTGAAACGGCCTTCGAAACAAGGTTCCGGGAATTCTATGCGAGCCGGATTACTCAAATCCGTATATGCCTACTTCGTCCTCTGGTTCTATCGACTGGCGGCCAAGGGCTGGGTGCCGCCACGGTGGTTTGAGCCTGCCCTTCCGTCGGAGGAGGAATGTCGTGCCTTTACGGGAAAGCTTGAAGTTGAAGTGGTCAGCCACTGCTGGCAGTACGCGCATTTCCTGGCGTACCAGCTGAGCTCGCTGGTCCATTTCCCGCCCGAGAAACTGCATCTGACGATGACGGTCTGTTACAGCCCGGAAGATGAAAAGACCGCACGCCTACTCGCTTTTTTTGAGGGCATGGAAGTGCCCAACGTAACCTGGAACTGGATGCCCTTCGAGAAGGAATCGCTCTTTCGGCGCGGCATCGGCAGAAACCAGGCGGCACTGAACACCAACGCGCACTGGGTCTGGTTTACTGACTGCGACCTCATGTTCCGGAAGGGGTGTCTGGATGCGCTGGCGGAAAAGCTGCAGGGCCGGCGCGACGCGCTCGTCTATCCTTCTGAGGAACGGTGTACGGAACTGCTCCGGGAAGACAACCCCATGCTTCAGCAGGGCGCGGGCGAGCCAGCACTTGTGGACGTTGATGATAGCGAGTTCACGGCCCGTCATCCGTCCCGGGCAACCGGTCCCCTTCAGATTGCTCACGGGGATGTATGCAGGGCTGTGGGGTATTGCCGTTCCCTGCGCCTGTACCAGACTCCGGCTGAGCAATGGCGCAAGGCCCATGAGGACAGGGCTTTTCGTTGGTTGGTCAGGAGCCAGGGTGCTCCAATTGATATCCCGGGCGTTTACCGGATTCGACACGTTCAAAAGGGCCGTTATTCGGGCAGTGGCACCAAAACCCGTTTCCGTACCTGGTTGCGTCTGTTGCAGTCCTGGTACCGGGAAGGCCGTCTGGATCGACGCAAATAGACTGGAACACCTATCAGGGCTGACTTCGCATGATTTTCTGTGTTTTCTCCTTCAACCGCGGACGGTTTCTCGAGAACTGCGTTGAATCGATTGAGCAGTGTGTACCGGATGCTCATGTCGTCATTTTTGATGATGACAGTACCGATCCGGAAACCTGTACGTTCCTTGCCAGCCTTGAGGAGCGTCACACGGTGCTCAAGCCAGGTTCTGTGTCCAGTCACCGGCTTGGAGGTCTGTACGATAACATGCAGGCTGCTCTGGACTATTGCCGGGACGAAAGTCTTGTCTGCTTTCTGCAGGATGATACACAGGTTGTGCGCCATCTGGATTCTTCCGAAATTGGGGAGTTGGAAACCCGTTTTGATAATAATCCTGCTCTTGGTTTTATCAGTCCCTGTTTTATAAGGGGTATTAATCGAAACCGCGGACTGGCGTATACCTACGATGGTGATTCTGGTCTTTACTTTCGATCTGAGTCTTCCAACAGTGCCGGGCGGTTCTTCTCCGCATTACTCATTATGAAGCCGGCCCGCCTGCTGGAAGTCGAATGGCACTTTGGGCGTTCAGAACCGGAAAACGAGCGGCAGGCGAAGGAAGTGTTCTCTCCAATGGGGTACCTGTTTGCTCCCTTTGCTATGTGGTTGCCGGAAGTCCCTGCGTATCGAGGGAAACGGAAAACCTTAGGGTTAAGGTTGGCGGAGAAAAAGCGTAACTGTGGCTACTATCCGTTTCGCATTATGGATGAAGCGCAGGTAAGGTCTCTTAAGGCACGGGATCCGGAAGTGTTGCCTTACGCTGAGGACTTTCTTAATTGTGAGCCAAACGATCCGCCACGACCCTGGGCGTATAACCCTCTTACCGGAACCGGTTGGCTCAAGACCCTGAACCAGATTGAAGTAAGCCTTCGTCGGCTTTTTTCCGCTTAGTCAGGTTCAACAGCGTCTTCGGAAAGCTGTTCGATGCCTTGATCGGTGCGAATCGTTCCGGCTTTTTGTCGTGAAATGCGTAACGCTTTGTTTTCCTCAACCATTTCCGGGTTTTTATAGCCCCTTTTATGATCCAAGTGAATCACGATCGCGTTGTAACGCACGTGTTTTGGCCTGATGCCGGCATTTTCCAAACGCACACCAACTTCTCTGTCCAGGCCACCCCAGGCCATGCGTTCGTCGAAACCATTTACCCGTAGCATATCATCGCGCCAAGCCGACGCGTTGGAGCCCTTGAAGTTGCAGTTTGTGGGGGTGATCCGGTTCAGGATGCGGGCCTTGCCGTAGCTGGCGGTCAGCTTGCTGTTCTTGTAACTCGCTTTAAGACCGTGGGCTTTGAGCCAGTGCAGATCAAAACAGCGGCCGGAAAGGATATCGTCCCGGGTGATGGCCTCGCTCGTGCTCATGGGGAGTTTATGATAACCGCCGGAGAGGAAGGTAGCCGGTGCCGCTTCTTGCACGTGCACGGCCAGGAAGTCGTTGCGCGGAATACAGTCGCCATCAGTGAATACCAGGTAGTCCGACGAGGCGGCCAGGATGGCTTTGTTCAGAATGCGGCATTTACGGAAACCGTTGTCTTCCTGCCAAAGGTGGCGGATTGTCAGACTGGTTTCACGCCGCATGCGCTCAATCAGCTCGGCAGTTTCGCTGGTCGAGCCGTCATCGCCGATGATGATTTCGAAATCCGTATGCGTCTGGACACTGTAGCCCCAGAGAACCTTTTCCAACCACCGCGGAGAGTTGTAGGTTGTCATGATGACGGACACTTTCATTGTTAAGGGGCTCCCGGGGCTTCTTCAGGGTGACCACTCCCTTCCGCGGATTCGAGTCGATACAGGCTGTTCATGGAAAACTGTTGGACCCGCTGGTACCCGCGTTGTTGCATGGTTGCCAGAAGGGGGAGGTCCCAGGCGTCTTCCGAGTTTTCAATAAGAATGAAGCGAGCAAGAAGGTGTTCCGGTGAATCTTCGAGATAAGGGACCAAGGCGCGGTCTTCCGCACCTTCAATGTCGATTTTAAGACCGTCGACGCGTTGTATCGATAGTTCCTCTAGCAGTTCAAGCAATGGCCGGCAGGGTATCGATTCAGTGTCACCGGCGTTGGATTGAGTGGCCTGGTGCCTTGAGCGGCCGTGCTCATTAACCGAACTCTGTCCCAGGTTGGAATGGTTGATGTGGAGCTCCAGAGTGTGGTTCCGGTCCGATATGCCCGCCTGGACAGTATGCAGTGTGGGGGCCTGGTTCGGATTGGCATCCATATTGGCATTCAGGTTAAAGACCAGACGCTTGTGGACGGCCGGGTTGGGCTCAATGGAAACCAGGGTGCCTCTGGTATCAAGCGCTTTGAGTGCGGTCAGTGAGTAGATGCCGACATTGGCGCCGATGTCGAGAAACACGCCGTCGGCGGGTAGGTTATCCCGGATGTAGCGGCGTTCCTGCGCGTCGAAGCGCCATGGTGTGAAAACGAACTTTTTCTCCGAGTAGTTGTCACGGAAGAAACAGCGCAGGCGCAGATCTTCCGCTTGCACATCCATCGGAACCGAGGCAAAGCGCGTTACCCACGACCGCATCAGGTTTGCAACGTGGAAGCCGGCTTTGTTAGGCGGCATGGTCTGTGCGAGCCTGATGCAGGCCCTGGCCAGTGGTGACGGGGGGCTGCTGCCAAACGAGTCGTTGGATAAAGGTTTGGAGTCAGACATCAGGGGCTCTCTGGCAATGCTTTGGAGTAACCGAGGCGCTCGAAATCACCCCTGTAAAGGCGTTCGACGATTTCGCGTTCCTGGTTGTTGTAATAATGCGCAATTTTGGATCCGGCACCGGTTGCATTCGACAGGACGGACTGGAGCTCCTGTGCCGCGCTATCATGACCTATGCGGGAAAGAACACTCCCCAGATCCGACGTCAGGTTTTCGGTTTTACCAATAAAGTCGAAGTTTTCTAACGGCATCAGCAATAGTGACGTTTGGGGGGCCCAGTGCGCATTGCTGTACAGGCCCTCTTTCTCCAGATACTGAAGGAATTCCAGAAACGACGTTTCCTGGTTTCTGCGCTTGGCACGACGGTCAACCTTGTCGAGAAATGCCGACAGAACCCGAGTGTACGGGTTGCGGACAAAGGTAAAGCGGAAAAGCTGATCCAGTTGCCCGACCTCGGATTTGCTGAGGCCGGAAGGTGTGCGGAACAACTTCTTGGCCTGTTTGGATGGTATTTCCCGGCCATATTTACAGTAGGCCAGATTGACGATGATCGAGGAATTGGCCGCCTTGGGGATTCGATTACAAAAGATGCCGAGATCGAAGTCGATAAGTCCTCGCGCATCCGCACTATTGATGGAAATCCCGTTCCGATAAGGATATCGGCGATAGAACGGTGTCCAGGGGATAGTGAATCGGTTTCTAAGGATATTCGCCATGGGATTATTCTGTCTTGTTCCTCGCCGGTGTTGGGAAACGTGCTGCCTTGAGTTTTTCTGGTATCGTTTTTTTTGCTTTGTTCAGGTTGTGCGTGGTGTTCAGGGCTTCACTGATGGCGTCCCTGTCGCCTTCCAGTCCAGCCTTGTCCATGAATTCCAGGAAGTCCGCCTCCAGATTCTCCGTATTGATGACGGCGTAGTTGGTACGCGAACTTAGGAAAGCAGTGATGTTATCCTCCACGGTCTGGACAAAAAGCCGGGCACTGGCCATCTTATCGTCTTCCGTGGGTTTCTTGTTACGGCACATCAGGATGCCGTGATAAAAGGCGCGGACGATGGAAACGGTGATGTGCCAGCGTTTGATGTAGCTGGCGGCAACACGCTCCGGATCGCGCCGGAGGAAGACGTAAAAGGTCTCGTCATCGCTGTACAACCGCTCCAACGACCCCAGGAACCAGGCGAGACGATTGTCTACTTCCACGTGATTATCCGGATAGTCCAGCCGGTTCTCGATCATGCGCCGTCGTGATTCATGGGCGGCTGTCATGCCATTAATATGCTCACAGGCCAGGGCCACCGTCTGGGACGCGGTTCGGCCAGCTGTTAAAACAAACACTCTCATTGGTCATCATCCCGAAGGACCTTGCGTTGCAGCGTCCAGAGCCCCGCATAGGTATTGAAACTGCTCTGCGCATAGGTCACCGCCATCAGGTAACCCACGGGGCCATCCAGAAACCCAAGCCTTAGTATATAGACATGAATAAAGGTTGTAAGGGCCCTGAGGCTCGGGTAGAGCAGGGTGCGTGTCTTCTGCCCCTTCTCGGCTTTCTGTTTTGCGCCCAGCCAGGCGTATTGGGCGCTCTTCTCAAGCGCATGACCGTAATCGCGGTGGGTGTAATGGGTCAGGCGCCCACGCAGCGTTTTTATGCGGTACCCATCCGGCAGCAGTATCTTTTCATGCACCTGCGCCTCGGAAAAGCGTACCCCTTCGCGCTGGAAGAGGCGCAGCGGAGCCCGGCCACTGCGGCCGAAGTCCAGGCGTTTGCCGTAGATGGTAACGGCCCAGGGGAGCTTATATGCCTCCGCGCTCGGAGAAGCCGCCAGCGTGTGGTTAATCTCCCGGGCCAGGTAGGGTGTGACCCGTTCATCGGCATCAATGGAGAGAACCCAGTCGCCGGTGGCGCGCTCAAGGGCCCGTTGTTTCTGGATGCCGAAGCCGGGCCAGTCGGTGACCGTGACATGCTCCGTGTAGCGTCTGGCGATGGCCACGGTATCGTCGGTGCTTCCACTGTCCAGCACAATGATCTCGTCGGCAACAGGTACCAGTGATTCCAGGCAGGCGCCAATATTGTCCGCTTCATTGTAAGTGATAATGGTGGCGCTCAGCTTCTGGCGCCGGTGGCGATGGAGGCTCTCATCCACGGCTTTCCAGGTCAGGTAGGTCAGTGTTGTCACCGTCACCAGGTAGAAGGTCACATAGATCCCGCGTTCCAGCGCCGCCTCGGTGAGGCCAAACATCAGGTAGGCCACTGGCACCAGCGCGCCGGCCGTGGCCAGGTGGGCAACGCGGGGGCTTTCGTGGCGAATCAGTTTCAGGAACTGCGCGAAGGGGATGGCCAGCAGGAGCAGCCAGGACAGGGCGCCGATCAAGCCCCGGGTGGCCAGTATCTGGACGAGGTCATTGTGGGCATGGTCCAGGCAACAGCGTTTCAGGCCCCGGGAGAGCTCCCCGGATTCGACGCCGTTGAGCACGGCCTGTGCGTATTGCTGGGAGCCGACGCCGGATATCGGGGCTTCAAGAAACAGTGCGAGTGCTTTTTGCCAGATCTCAAACCGATAGGTGATCCCACTGTCATATCGGCCGCTCCAGAGTGCACTAAGGCCTTCTCCGATTCGTGATTCCAGACCTGTGAATAGAGCAAGGATCAGGCCTCCCAAGCCCACCAGGACGATACGTTGGCGCGGCGGGGCTGCAATCACCAGAAACAGCAGCAGCGCAGGCAGGACAAGCAGATTATTGCGCGTCTGGGAGAGGTAGGCGGCGCTCAAACCGAGCGCGACGCCGATCAATGCCAGCCCAAGCAGGGCCTTGCGGCCGGTTTGATAGCCATAGGCTGCCGCTACAAGCAGAAGCATCGCACTGAGCAGTGAAAGGTTGCCGAAGGGAATGGCATTGGTGGCCCCGTCAACGCGTGCAACGGCGCCGTTTTCAATCAGTGGCGCGAGTGCGGTCCCGCCCGCCAGGCCCGCGCACGCGAGTATGGCAATAAAGGCAGTGGATTCACGCACCAGGGCACGCGCCAGGACAACAAAAAGTGGCCAGAACAGTAATAGCCGCCCATGCTTGCCCAGCCCCTTGAATCCTTCGTAACTGAAGCCGTTGAGCGCCCAGGTGGCGAGGCTGGCGATGGCAAAGAACGCCATGGCAAAGCCAATCAGCTTGATTTCCCGGTCTGCGGGAGCAAGCGCCGTCCTGCCTCTGAGTCGCGCCACTGCAATCACCGTGAGCCCGGCCAGTGCCAGTACGAACGTGAGGCTGGAAAGTGCGCTGTCCACGGTAAGGCTTGCGCCAATGGCGCCGATAAGGGCCAGGCTGGCAACGGCGGATAGGATTGGGTTCAGGCGCGAAAATGCCAACGCGTCTACTCCTGGTTCAGTCGGTCGGGGCCAGAGGCCGGATCCGGGTAAGACGTTTGTCGGCGCAGCCTGGGGGTTCCGGGGTTTCAAGGACGGCCTTGAACTCATCCCCCACGCTCCAGTCCGGGTCAATGCCCTGTGTTACGGGGATGCTGTCAGGGTGGAAATGGAACAGGCCGGTGCCGTTCCGCACTTCCATCAACTCCGCAATGCCGCGCTTCTGGCTCCAGTTACAATCTTCTGTGGTTGGTTCCGGCTCGGCGGTTACCGGCTCAGAATGCGTCCCTGCATCCGTTTCTGGATCCGGCTCCGGAAAGGAGCCACAGCCGCCTATCGCGACAATGATCAGTATCATCAGCAGAAAGCGGGAGACGCTCATTCGTGGTGTCCGTCCTCGGGTTATTGTTGTGGTGACAGCGCGGCGATGACCTGCTCGCACTGCTTGTTGGCGTAAGCCTCGAAGTTGCGGATCAATCCCTCCTCATCGCGCTCCCTGAGGCGGTTCAGGGATTCCTCGATGTGGTAGAGGTTATCCTCGAGGACCTGGTTCCCCTGGCGCAGCGCGACAAAGCCGCATCGCTTGGCGGAGGGCCAGAGGTCGTTGATCGCTGCGGTAATGAAGTAGTTGTCCGCATAGACAAGCGAGGCCTGGATGTATTCCGTGCCGGTATCCAGAAACGCCATGACCTGACCGGAGCGATAGTATTCCTTCATGCGTTCGTACAGCGATTCAAGCCGCTGCAGATCCTCGGGCTGGTAGTTGTGGAGCAGTTTGCGGCCGGTGTGGCTCAGGAACAGGGTCATGGCCTCGTAGAGGCTGCGCACGAAATCCGCATCCAGTGTGGTGACAAAGGCACCCTTGCGGGGCACGTTGCGGACCAGGTGCCGTTTCTCAAGTACCAGCAGCGCTTCCCGGACGGCGCCATGACTGACGTCCAGCTGCCGTGCCATGTTGCTCTCGTGGATGCGCTCACCGGATTTGAGCTGCTCGAAAGCGATCATGTTTTCCAGGTGGCGGGCAACCTGTTCGCTCAGGGTTTCCCGGGGTTTGAATGCTTGCATTCGCTCGCTCTGGATGCGTTTAATGGTGGCGGAATACTATCATGGGTTCTTTACGGAAATCAGTGGCCCCGCATGTTTCCACGTCGTAATGGAAGCAACCCCTTGATTTTTGTCAAACCGATCCCAATATGGAAACGTAGTACGCCAGACACCAAGAACACCAAAGGCCGTTAAAGGAGGAAACATTATGGCTTTCGAACTCCCCAAACTTCCCTTCTCTGAGAATGCACTCGCGGAAAAGGGGATGTGCCAGGAAACGCTGGAGCTCCACCACGGCAAGCACCACAATGCCTATGTCACCACCCTGAACACGCTGGTCGAGCAGGACAGCAACCTTCAGGGCAAGTCGCTGGAGGAAATCGTCAAGCTCTCCTACGGCCGTGATGACCTGCAGAAGGTGTTCAACCAGGCCGGGCAGCACTGGAACCACAACCTGTTCTGGGAAAACCTGTCCCCCAAGGGCGGTGGTATCCCCGGCAAGCTTGAGCAGAAGATCAATGAGGACTTCGGTTCCGTTGATACCTTCAAGGAAGAGTTCAAGACCGCTGCTACCGGCCAGTTCGGTTCCGGCTGGGCATGGCTGATCGTCGGCAGTGACGGCAAGCTCAAGGTCACCAAGACGCCGAACGCCGTGAACCCGCTGGCAACCGGTGAAGGCAAGGCGATCCTGGGTCTGGACGTCTGGGAGCACAGTTACTACCTGGACTTCCGCAACCGTCGCCCGGACTATGTCATGAACTTCCTCAACAACCTCGCGAACTATGAGTACGCCGAGGAACTGCTGAACAAGGCGTAAGCCGCCGTTCGGCAATCAGGGCTGCCCCAGGCGGCCCTGATCCGCCTCCCTCCCTCAGGAATAACTCCCCACAAACCCTCGAATGGCTTCAGTAACCAGTTCCGGATGCGACACGGGTGCCCAGTGATTGGCGGGTAGACGAACCCTCAATAGATTGCAGCAAAAGGGCGTCATCGCTTCGCAGACTTCGGGGCGCAGGAAAACATCGTTCTCCAGGATGACCAGTTGGGTTGGCACCCGGATTCCATCAATGCTGGGAGGCTCCGGAGGTGTCAGGACATTCTGTTCATAGAGACGGAAGGTGTTCCGCGTGAGCGTGGCGATTTCGCGTCTCGAGCGTTTCAGGTGGGGATCTCCCCGGGGAACGCCGCCCAACTGGTGGGCCAGTTTCCAGATGGGCGTGCTTGCGGTCCCAAAGACTGCACGCCCAGCACCCGGGATGTTCAGAGCCAGCATGTACCAGGAGTGAATGACCTGGTTCAGGGCCGCATTGCGCTGTTCTGCCCGCAGGTTCAGGTTATCCAGCGCCCATTGCCTGGCCACGCCGAGTTGCGGGCCTGACAGAGAGGTCCAGGACTGCACGCGGCGGCTGTAGGCAGGATCGCTGACAAAATCCCAACCAATCATTGAGCCCCAGTCGTGACCGACCAGGTGCGCCTTCCCGGTGGGACCGCGCGTCAGGGTGAGGACCTGGTCAATGTCGTCCAGAAGGCGCGGAATACGGTAGCCGTGCGCCTTCGCGGGTGCAGTGCTTTTCCCGGCGCCGCGCATGTCAAAGCTGATGACATGGAACTGATCACTGAGTGATTCCATGTGCGGCAACCAGAGGTCATGGCAGTCCGGAAAACCATGCAGAAACAGGATGGCTGGTTTGGACGGGTCGCCGGCCTCAACCACGTAAAGTTCGGTTTCCGGGCGTTTGAGTGTACGAGTCTGCATAGGATGGCCTTGATTCCTTCAATTTGCGTTATGCTCGCCCTGAACGGATGTTAGCAGGAGTCTTTAATGAGCCGAATTGGAACCTTGTATGAGCGCTTCGTGTTCTCTCCCGTCCTCGCCATGGCCGACAGGGCGCTTTCCGGCGCTCGGGCCGGGCTGCTCGATCAGGCCAGGGGGCGGGTACTGGAAATCGGCATTGGCTCAGGGCTGAGTCTAGACTACTACGGCGGGGACGTGCAGGAGCTCGTTGGCCTGGAGCCTTCTGCGGAGCTGCTTCAGCAATGCCGCAAGCGTCTGGCAGAGCGCGCCGGCGCTGAGCCGACGGAGCTGGTCGAGGGTGGCGCGGAGAACATGCCCTGGCCGGACAACAGCTTTGATACGGTGGTTGCCTTTCTCGTCTTCTGCACCATTCCGGATCCGGAATCCGCGGCGCGCGAAATGCGCCGGGTACTCAAGCCCGGCGGACGGCTCATTTTTTTCGAGCATGTGCAGGCGCCGGAAGACCGCCTGGCGCGTTGGCAGAACCGGCTGAACCCCTGCTGGCAGCCAATTGCGTGTGGCTGCAACCTCAACCGGGATACGCGCTCGGTGTTTGAGCGCGCGGGCTTTGATATGAGCGAGACCCGGGTTCACCATCATCCGGACATCCCCCTGCCACTGGTGCGCCCCGTTATCGAGGGTGTGGTGGGCGCTTCGAAAACCGCATAGGGTTAAAGGCATCCAGGGCGATGGGCGGCGTCTCGCCGTCCATGACCTGCCCCAGAATCCGCGCACTGCCCGCCGATAGCGTCCACCCAAAGGTGCCATGGCCGGTATTGACGTAAAGGTTCTCGAGCGGCCCCTTGCCCAGGGCAGGGGGGCCATCCGGGAGCATGGGGCGGAAACCGGTCCAGGCTTCCGCATTGTGGAAGTCGGCGGCACCGGAAAACCGGGATTCAACCGCTTCCCGAATGACGTCCAGGCGGGTCTGGGGAATGCGTCGGTCAAAGGCGGCCAGTTCGGCAAAGCCCGTGACCCGCATGCGGTCTCCGAGGCGGGTAATGGCAACTTTCCGGTCCAGGTCCACGACGGTTGATCGGGGCGCGCGATCGGCATCCTTCAGTTCTGCGGTAAGCGAGTAACCCTTGACCGGATAGACCGGCAATGAAAGGCCAAGCTTGCGCGCGATTTTCCGGGAGCCGCAGCCGGCGCAGAGAACAACGTTATCCGCTGTTTCCGTCCAGGTGCCGGCCGTTTCGGGATCGCTCGAGGCAAGTTCCGCACCGGTCACCCTGTTACCACTGCGCTGCCAGCCGACAAGCTGGGTGTTGAACTGAAAGCGCACTCCGGCAGATTCGCAGTGGGCCATCATCTCTCGGGTGAAGCGGTGACAGTCCCCAGTGCCATCGCCATTGATCAGCAATGAGGACTGCAATGGTTTCGGGCACTGGAGGCCGGGTTCCTGGCGGTTAACCGCATCGGATTCCAGCCATTCATGGTGAATGCCAAGCTGCGTCAGGGCATGGGCCTTGTTGTGCAGGCCGCTGGCTTCCTGTGGGTCACTGGTGACCTCCAGAAGTCCCTGGTGGTCCCCGTCAAAGTTCAGTGAAAGCTCGTCTTCCAGTGCCAGGAAGGCTTCACGGCTGACCATGCCGAGTTTCAGCATGGCCGTATTATTGGATTCATAGAGCCTGGGCGTGGTGGCATAACGCAGCGTCCTCATGAGGAAGCTGATGGTGCTCGGGTGGGGCGGAAAGTGAACCTTGAGCGGCCCCTGGCGGCTGAAAAGGCCGCGCAGGCCCACGCCGATCACGTCCGGTGCCGCCCAGGGCGACACATGGCCGTAGGAGCGCTGGCCCGCATTGGCGTAGCTGGTCTCCATGGCGGCCCCGTCGAGGGCATCGATGACCGTCACATCATAACCGCGCTGGCTGAGTGTCCAGGCCGTGGTGACACCGGCCACACCTGCGCCTATTACGAGCGTTTTCATCAACCGCGCTCCGCGAGTTTCCAGTCATTGTGTGTAATGGGGACGGCTCCATTCTCCCCGATAACCAGGGTATTGCTCATCCCGATGCCCCACTGGCCCGGCAGCCGCAGGCAGAGGGGCAGGTGGAAGACCATGCCCGGCCGGAAGAGGCGCTTTTCGCCCCGGGCGATAAAGCCGGTTCCCTCCACCCAGCTCGGTGGGAACTGGGCACCCACGCTGTATCCGTAGACCCCGGAGAAGAAGGCCCTGTCGGCCACGGGCGCCAGAACCTCATCGGCGGCCGCCGCCGCGTCGTCAAAACGGTTCCCCGGCGTCATTGTCCGTGCCAGCACATCGTGGAGCTGATGGCAGGTGTCGTTAATCCGTTGCATTTCCGATGTGGGCGTACCCGCTACGGCCGTGCGCATCATGGGTGCCGTGTAGCGGTGGCGAACCGCGCCGAATTCGAGAAATACCGGGTCGCCTTCCTCAACAATACGCTGCTGATGATTGAGGTGGATGACACTGCTGCGCGGCCCGCTGACGACGATGGGCTGCAGGCTCATGAACTCACTGCCCGCCGCGAGCAGGGCCCGGGCGCCTTCGGCGGCAATGGTGTTCTCATCGACGCCGGGCTTGATGACCTCCGTTGCCGCCGCCAGGCCTATCTCGGTCATCCGGGCACTTTCCCTGAGTCGCTCCAGTTCCGCGTCGGTTTTGACCAGACGGACGGTATCCAGCAGGCCTGCCGAGTCCTTGAGGCGTTCGGCGCCCAGCCGCTGCTCGAGTTCGCGCAGCAGGCCCGGGCGGAAACCATTGCTCCAGGGGTTGATGCCGATGGCCCGGCATCCCTGTAATGCCTCGCAGAGAGGTTCAACCACGGTATGGATGGCTTCCCAGCGGTATCCACTGATCGTATCGGCAAGGGCGGTGGCGGTTGCCGGGCCGGTTTCGATGGACGGCACCTGCAGGAAGCAGAAGTCGGGCTGGAATACGAGCGCTGCGTGCACCGACACTTCAAAGGTGCGGTAGCCGGTCAGGTAATTGATCTCGGCCGGATTGGTGATCAGCAGGGCATCCAGGCCCGCTTCGTCCATGGCCCGGCTTACGCGTTGGCGGCGCTGGTGGAATTCCTCGTCCGGGAAGCTGCGCTCACTGCCTTTGCTGGTCGTTTTCAGGGCTTCAAGATAAGCGGTGTGATCCATGGAGAGCCTCTGGTAGTGTGGAATGCCTGTTCCAGTGAAGCATAGATGCGGTACAACTGCCCATTCAACGGATATCGGTACTAGTGCCTATGCCGAGGCGATTGACTGCAAAGGAGATGATATGAGCGAAGACAACGGCGCTGATAAGCTGACGCCCTGCCCGAAAAAACCCAACTGTGTATCGAGCAGGGCAACGGGTCGCCAACGGATTGATCCCCTCGCCAATGGTGAAACCCAGTGGCAGCGTTTGCCTACCGTGCTGGGCGAATTTCCCGGCATCCGGATCGTGGCGCGGGAGGCGGATTATCTCCGCGCCGAGGCACGAACGCCCCTATTGCGGTTTGTGGATGACCTGGAATTCCAGTACAGCCCGGAAGAGAACGTGATTCACATGCGTTCCGCCTCGCGCCTTGGCTATTCCGACTTTGGCACCAACCGCAAGCGACTGGAATCCATCCGGGAGCGTCTTGAAGAGAAGAGTTGAGCCCATGCCGCGTTGCTACAACGATTTCCTGCCGGCGGCCGACCGGCTTGCCCGCCTTCTGTATCGCGAGGAAGTCTATGGTCCCGGTATGGAAACGCTGCCGGCGATCCTCGAGAAGCACCCTAAGCTGCTGGTCATCATGAACCATGGACCCATGCTGGGCCCGGCCCCCGCACTGGCGGCACTGGTGCGGGTAATGGCCCACAACGGCGGCGGGCAGAGGGTGCCTTTCGGCGTCGCCTGGCGTGGTTTCTACCAGGTTCCCGGGCTTAGCCAGCTGGCTTCACGCTTCACCCAGGCATCCGGGGACCTGGGCGTGGATGAGGTCGTTGAGCGTCTGACGAGCGGCCCCTTTAACGATTGTGGCCTGATGCCCGAGGGTGAGCTGTGCAATGCGGGCAATGGCGTGGATGTGCAGCCGTTCCGCAGTCACCGCTTTGTCGAGGTGGCGGTTCGGGCGGGAATCCCCATCCTCCTGCTGGCCCATACGGGGACTGAGCGACTCGGGCAACCGGTCCATGTGCCATCGGCAGCCGGGGCCCTGGTCGGGCGTCTTCCGGAGCACATGCGTCGCGCCATCAGCCAGAGTGGCGTGGTCAGCGTCCCCTGGCTTATCGGAGGGCGGATCCCCCGTCTGGGTCTGTCCTGCGAACTCCTGGAGCCGGAGCTGGGTTTTGAGGAACTGACCTCAAAGGAGTCCGCGCAGCGGGTCTCGGCAGCGGGTCGTCGCGTGCGCGCGCGACTGCAGCGCCTGGTTAATCAACTCGTTCTGGAAGTCGATAACGACTAGCGGTGGCGGGTCCGGTACTGGCCGGGGGTTTCGCCCGTCCAGCGCTTGAAGGCCCGGCTGAAGGCGCTCAGCTCTGAAAAGCCCAGCAGGAAAGCGACTTCGCTCAACCCGTATTCACCCTCCACCACGTAGCGCAAAGCGCGCTCACGGCGGACGTTTTCCGCCAGGTTCTGGAAGCTTTCGCCTTCCTTTTTCAGCTTCCGGTAGAGGGTCTGGCGACTCATGTTGAGCGCCGAAGCCACGCGATCCACGTCCGGTGTGCGTGGCAGCTGACGGCTGACGATGCGCCGGACCCGTTCCGCAACGGTTTTCCGCGGCCGAAGCTGCTTGAGAAGCCGGTTTACATGGGTGGTCAGGGCGGAGTGCACATAGGGGTTGCGGTGCGGTAGTGGTGCCTCCAGGTAATCGGCGGGAAAACACAGGCTGGTTTCTCCGGCGCCGAAAGTCAGCGGGCACTGGAAGATACGTTCGTAGTGAGCCCGATAGCCCGGGTCTTCATGGCCCAGGCTCAACTGCTCGATCGCCAGCCTGGGATGGATGAAATGACGGGCACGGGTAACGGCGGCGGAGAGGGTTCTGTCCATGTCCGGTACGCAGTAGAGGCTTTCATCGGGAACGTGCCAGATCACCCGGATGCGGTCCCCCTCGCGCACCTTGTAGAGATGCACTGCTTCATTCACAAGCCTGTGGAGGCGCAGGTATTCATCCAGCGCGTGCCCCACGGTGTCGCTGTTGAACACGATGTGACTCATCAGGCCCATGCGATCGGGATCAACAACTTCCCCGAGGCGCAGCCCCAGGGCAGGGTCTTCCGTCAACGTGATCGCCAGCCGCCAGAGCGCATTATGGTCGGCGACCGGGACCCGGCAATCCGGATCCTCCAGCTCACGGGAGGGGAAGCCGAGCTTCGACTGGATCATGGATTCGGTGGCATGGCCGCGGCTCAGCAGGTGATGCACGAGGGCCAGGGTGCTGGAGGCGTTGACGGTGGGACTGGTTGTCATCGGTTGTTACCACCTGTCAAAAGGTTGGTTCCTTGCGTCAAGCAATTATCAGGAATGCCGCGTAGGATAATACGTGAATTTGATAGATAACCAAGGAGCCTTGCTTATGGATACGGAAATGAATTTTGAGATCTGCGTTCCACGCACCGAAGAAGAACAGGCCAATCTCAGGGCACTGTCCGAGTACCTTAACGGTATCTACTTCTGCAACTGATTCCCCACGGTTACCCCCGCCGTACTGTTGCGGGTTGATGAGCTAGTCGTCACCGCAAGTACGGGTTTTGAGTTTTTCAATGCGCTCCAGAACCCCCTCCATGCGCCCGAGCCGGGCCTGGGTGTCCAGCGCGCGCATGGTGCCATTGGCCCTGAAATCGAACCTGAGCCCGTAACGGGTCTGCTTGCCTTCCGGACGCTGGTTGCTGACAACCGCGACCAGGCGATTCTGGTGTATTTCACCGCGATCCAGCCGTAACGTCAGGTCTACCAGAACCTTCCGCCCACTTTTCAGTGAGCGGGTGGTAAAAATGGCAATGCCCTCGCGCGTGAAATCGGCGGCCTCCACGACTTCGCCCTTGCGGAACCGGGAGCGGCCCGGACGCAGACGGACTTCCAGTTCGGCTGCCGGAAAACGGCAAAGATGACGGCGTTCCGCCTGCAGGGGTGATGCTGTGGCCATAGGTGTCAGTTCCGTTTACGCTATTGCTTCAGTCTGGATGGGACTTCTTGTCCCCACTCCCGTCTGAGTTTAAGCGTATTGGCAATAAACGCAATCCGGCAAAGGGCACAGGTTTGACATCAAGCGTGGAATTGGCAGCCAGCGTCAAGGGTGAGGGCCCTCCTCTTCTCCTCCTGCACGGACTTTTCGGGGCGGGCGACACCCTGGGAGGCATTCGCCGGCGCATGGATTCGGAGTACCAGGTCCACAGTCTGGACCTCAGGAACCACGGTGATTCACCCCACACCGACACCATGAGCTACCCGGAAATGGCTATGGACGTCTTGGCGTACATGGACCGTGCAGGGCTGGAGACAGCGAATCTTCTGGGGCATTCCATGGGCGGGAAGGTGGCCATGGAAATGGCCCTGATGGCACCGGAGCGGGTTGAACGCTTGATTGTCGCGGACATCGCGCCGGTGGCCTATGAACCCCACCACGACAACATTGAGAAAGCCCTGCGCAGCCTGGATCCAAGCAAGGTCCGTTCGCGGCGGGAAGCGGACTCGGTGCTGGCGGAGTCGATCGAGGAGCGGGGCGTGCGCCAGTTCCTGTTGACCAACCTGGTCCCGTCCAATGGCGGCTTCCGTTGGCGCATGAACGTGCCCGGCATTCTGGCCTGTTATGACCAGATCATGGCCGGACCTCACAATAGTGGTGTCTACGAGGGGCCCACCCTCTTTATTCGTGGTGGCGAGTCTGATTATATTCAGCCAGAACACCGCGACGCGGTTAGCGGCTATTTTCCGAATGCGGAACTCAAGGTCATCCCGGAGGTGGGGCACTGGCTGCACGCGGAGAAGCCTGAACTGTTCGCGCGGATCTGCCAGCGCTTCCTTGCTTCGGAATAGCCGGAATACCACGATCACAATTACCCCGGAAACTGGGATTAAAACAATGAAAAAGGGACTGATAACTCTTGCCGTCATTCTTATCGCAGGGGTGGGCGTGTTCCTTCTCTGGCCGTCACCGCTGGATTCGGTGGCCTGGGAACCGCCTGAACCGCCGGCTCTGGATGGCCGCCTTGCCCCCAATGAGGTGCTGGATGAGGCCGAGCTGCTTGCAAAGGGTCAGGTCGTGGGACCCGAGGATACGGAAGTTGACGATCAGGGCCGGGTCTACGGCGGGCTGGATGATGGCACCATTGTCAGGATTGGATCGGATGGACAGGTTGAGACCTTCGCCGATACGGGCGGACGCCCCCTGGGGATGGAGTTCGATGCCGATGGCAACCTGATCGTGGCGGATGCCTGGAAGGGGCTGCTCTCAGTTGATCCGGAGGGCAATGTCGAGGTGCTGACCCGCGAATCCAACGGCGTGCCCTTTGCCTTCACGGACGACCTGGATATTGCGGACGATGGCAGCATCTACTTTTCCGACGCCTCCCACCGCTTCAACCAGCCGGATTACCGGCTGGACCTGATGTCCGCCAGAGGCTATGGCCGCCTGATCCGTTACGACCCGGAGACCGATGAAACCGAGACCCTGATGGACGGCCTCCACTTCGCCAACGGGGTTGCCCTGGCCGAAGACGAGGCCTCCCTGCTGGTCAATGAGACCGGCCGCTACCGCATCCAGCGCTACTGGCTGGAAGGTGATAAAGCGGGCACCTCCGAGGTCTTTGCCGAGAACCTGCCGGGATTCCCGGACAACCTGGCCCGGGACGAAGAGGGTATTTTCTGGGTGGCGCTGCCGACGCGACGCAACGCCCAGATGGATGGGCTGCACCCCCATCCCTGGCTCAAGAACCAGGTGGCCAAACTGCCCAAGTGGGTCCAGCCCAACCCGGAACCCTACGGTCTTGTTCTTGCCTTTGATGGTGAAGGCGAGCTGCTCGGCAGCCTCCATGATACCGATGGCGACAGGTTGCAAATGGTAACCTCCGTGAAGCCGCGCCAGGGTGCGCTTTATTTCGGCTCCCTCTACAATGACCGCATTGGGAAGCTGGATCGTGAACGAGCACTTGAGGCGCTGGAAGGAGAGGTACCGTGACCGACTGGCAATGGCAGATGCCGGATCCTTTCACCATGGATATTCATGTCTCCGCGGAGAGCGTGGATCGGCTTGGGCATGCGAACAACGTCATCTACCTCCAGTGGATGGAGGAGATCAGCTGGCAGCACATCGATTCCGTAGGGCTCACCTGGACCCTGCAGGAAGATCTGGGCAAGGCCATGGCCATTGTGCACACTGAGATTGATTACAAGGCCGCGGCTTTCGCCGGTGATGAGCTGGTGCTGGGCACCTGGCTGGTGGAATTCGATGGCCGCCTGCATTCCCGGCGGCGTTTTCAGTTGGTTCGACCGAGGGACGGACGTACCCTGATTGAAGCTGAATCGCGCCATGTATGCATCGATACGGCCACCCATAGGCCATCACGCATACCCGAACCCATGGCTGACCTTCTCAAGCGGGCCAGTCACGACCAATAAACGAGGGAAATGCCATGCGCCAGGTCGTCATCACCGAGTTTGGAGATCCCAGTGTTCTGGAACTGGTGGAAGCTCCCGCCCCCCAACCGGGGGCAGGGGAGGTCCTTGTGACGGTGCACAGTGCCGGCGTTAATCCCATCGACTACAAGACCCGTTCCGGGCAGGGATTCGTTGCCAGCGTGATTGGGGATCGCCTGCCCTGGGTGCCGGGTTTCGAAGTGGCGGGGACCATAGAAGCACTCGGCGACGGGGTGAACGGCTGGCAAGTGGGCGACCCGGTTGTTGGCATGATCGGTTTCCCCCGCGCTGGCGGGGGATATGCCGACAAGGCACTGGTCCGGGCCGACGAGCTCTGCCGCGTGCCCGACGGGCTGGCTTTGGAGGAGGTTGGCGGAGTTCCCCTGGCTGCTCTGACCGCATGGCAGGGCCTGTTCACCCACCTGGCCCTGCAGCCGGACCAGAAGGTGCTGATCCTGGGCGGCGCCGGTGGCGTCGGCCATTTCGCCGTCCAGTTCGCAGCCCAGCACGGCGCCCATGTGATGACCACCGGCTCTGGCGCCAACGAGGATTTCCTCCACCAGCTCGGTGCCGACGACGTCATCAACTACGAAGCCGAGGACGTCCATGATGTCTGCTATGGTCTGGACGCGGTTCTGGATCTGGTGGGCGGCGAAGCGGGTAAGGCCGCGCTGAGCACCCTGGGCGACCACGGCAAGCTGGTTACCGCACCCACTGTCACCGCCGATGCCATCAGGAAAGCCGCCGACGAGCGCGGCCTGCAGGCGGCGGGCTATGTGGTTGAGCCGGACACGGAACAGCTCGAGGAAATCCTGGCGCTGCTCGGCCGTGGCGACGTCAACCTCCATGTCTCCGCCGCCTACCCCCTGGCCGATGCCGCCGCCGCCCATAGGCGTCAGGAAGAGGGGCATGTTCGCGGGAAGCTGATTCTGCAGCCCTGAGAGGTCAGATGACTTCGATGGCCTGTCTTACCTTGCGGTAAAGGGCGGATAATACCTTGTCAAATACCCAGCGAATAAACTGGTAACTGAGATCGACAACGGCCTTGGCGGCATGGCCTGCAAACACCAGCATATGACCGAGTAATCCAGCGGTCTGGCTGGCAAACTGTTCAGAGGCCTTGGCTACCTTCTCAAGGGCACGGGAAAGCATGTCATAAAAGGTCAGTGTCGTTCCAATCGCTGCCTGAGCGACCACAGCATTGTAATAGCCTGCATCCTTAAGCAGGGTAATCAGCGCCGCATTGATTTTTTCTGCCCAATAGGTGGTGAATGATGCCTGATGCCGCTGTTCGTACTTGAGGCGAACGGGCTGGTTGAGGAAATTGGTGGAGCGACGCTTCAAAGCGCCCCAGTCATCGCCCTGCGCTGTATTGCGATAGCCCGGAGCAGCATCCACACCCATCATGTGCGCGCCCACGCTGATCCCCTGACCGCCATCCAGACGGTACTCACCGCCTCCCTGATTGGGCGCGTGAATAAACGGCCAGAGTGGAACCATCGGCACCGGATCAGCACCGTGCGTACAACGGTAGTGGGCATCGATGGCAAAGGTTGATTTAGTCGCGTAACCATCAAGTCCAACTCTGGGCGCCCCGAACGTATAGAGGTTAACGGTGCAGTTGAAACGCGCCTTAACCCAGTCCGCAATCAACGAGGCCATGGCGCCACCAAGGCTGTGCCCCACACAGTGGACCGTTCCGCCACCCGTGACCTGTCGTCCCAGGCGTTTTTCCAGGGTCGGTTTCATGCTGCTGAATGTCTGATTGAATCCTGAATGCACCGGTGAGTTGTTGTGGCTTGTGGCAAGGCCGACGTTGCCGTTGGTGAGCCAGTCCTGTCCAAGCTTGGTGCCTCGAACGGCAACTACATGCTCCCCTTTATGGCGATCTTTACCATGTCCTATCAGGGCGAAACCTGTTGTTTTCTGGTAAAAACCCAGAAAACCGCCGGTTTCGGCTTTTATCGGACCGCTTGAGAGATCAAATTGAAAACGCTTGTCCAGTGCCGGTGATCGATCGAATCGGTATGTTCCAGTTGAACCGGGGGTCATGATGCCGTAAACGGACTCTGCCAGTTCAGCGGCAAGAGTGGGTGGTAGCGCTGCCATGTGCAACTCCTTTTACACGTATTGGGATTTCAGTGTTCGTCTTCGCTCCAGCGACAGATGCTGTGGATGTTGTGAGTGAATGAGGGGTTTTCGTGTCTTTCAAAGTGTTGAAGCTTTTCCGGATTGGAGAGCTCGCAATCCATGCTTTTCAGCAACTGGGTTAGCGTTTCATGAGGCTCGATACTGTCAGTAACCGTGTGCCACAGAAGATATTTCTCGCCTTCATAATCCGCAACGATGACTTGTCTGTTTCGAGTCTCATTAAATAGTTTTCCCGGGATCCCGGAGCGGATATTCTTTTCCGCGAAGTAAAAACGTCCGTTGACGTCTGTCGTCGTTCTATCCAGGTATTCTTTTCCGTAGGTAAGTTCTCGACTCACTTGGACTTCCTCCAGGGGGGTCCCGTTAAGCGTTATTCGTCCATGAACTTCCGGGGATAAATGCACGTCATAGCGTTTAAAGAATCCAAACATATCGGCCATTACCTGACTGGATGTTAGTGGGATCAGTGTTAGCGCCAGCGCAGTGAAAACCATTGCCAGGGCTGGCTTGCGCAGTTTCGGGGTGATCATCATGGCAGCGTAGGCCAGCTGGAGCTCACGAGCGGGTGGGCAATATAGGAGTGTGGTCTGGTCATTTGAGTCTTCCTTGTTTCAGGGCAGCGGGAGCGACCGTGACATCCTGTCTGTCGTGATACGCCGAAACCGGCGTAAATCTACTCGAAGCCCGATTCCGGCGTCAAGGACGCCTCACACATATCGCTCAAGCGTCCGCCTTACCGCCTGAACATAGGGGCCACCGAAGAGGTTCAGGTGGTTCAGTTCGTGATAGAGGTTGTACAGAGGGATACGCTCTTCCCAGCCACGCTCTACGGAGCTGTTGGCCAGGTAGGCCTCGTAGAAATCCCGGTGGAAGCGGCCGAACATGGTGGTCATGGCGAGGTCGGCTTCGGGCCAGCCGTAATGGGTGGCCGGGTCGATGAGCACGGGTTCGCCGTTGGGGCCGGTATGGGCGTTGCCGCCCCAGAGATCCCCATGGATCAGGCTGGCCGGTTGTTCGGGAATCCAGCGGTCCAGTCGGGCGGCCAGTGTTTCAAGCCGGCGGAGATCCGCCGGCTCAAGGCGTCCGGAATCCCGGGCCAGGCGGCCCTGGTGGATGAGGCGGGACTCGGCGAAGAAACGGAAGCCGTCTTCCGTCCAGGGATTGGGTTGCGGGGTCAGCCCGCAGAAGTTGTCGCGCTCGAACCCGAAGCGGTTGTTGGTATGGCTGTGGAGGGCGGCAAGCTGTTCACCGAAGGTTGTCCAGTAGTCCGCGCCCGGGGACCCTTCCAGCCACTCCAGGACCAGGAATTCGTCATCCACGGCGATCACTTCCGGTACCCGTATTGAGCCGGTATCGGCCATTGCCCGGAGTCCAGCGGCTTCGGCCTCGAAGAAGCCGGCAGGCGGTCTTCCATGGGTCTTGAGGAACAGGCGCTGGCCGTCCTCCAGTTCAAGCCGCCAGGCATCGTTGATGCTGCCGCCACCCACGGGGCGTCGCTCCCTGATGGGGGCGGGGAGCTGTTCATCCAGGCGTGCAATCAACGGTTCCATTCAGTCCTCCCGGGTCTCCGCAATGTGGCGCTTGGCCAATCGTTCCATAACTTTTGAGGCGGCGACAAACCCGAAGGTGCCGGTCACGAAGCTGGCCGCGCCGAAGCCGGTGCTGCAGTCCAGACGGGCCGGACCGTCTCCGGGCTTCTCGTGGCTGATTCCGCCTTCCGCAGCGGGGTAGGTGAGCTGCTCCAGCGAATAGATGGCCGGAATGTCGAAACGCCGCTTGGGATTTCGGGAGAAACCGTATTCACGCCGGAGTAGGTTACGGACTTTGGCCAGCAGCGGGTCCTGGGTGGTGCGACTGAGGTCCGCCACCCGGATCTGCGTCGGGTCGGTCTGGCCGCCAGCACCTCCGGCGCAGATAACCCAAACCTTGTGGCGGCGGCAGTGGGCCAGCAGTGCCGCCTTGTGTTTCACGCTGTCGATGGCGTCCACTACGGCGTCGAACTGCTTGCCAATGACGGATTCCACATTGGTGGCGGTCACGAACTGCATCCGGGTCTCTACCCGGCAGTCGGGATTGATGGCGCGCAGCCGTTCGGCCATGACCTCGATCTTGGGCTGCCCGAAGGTGCCGTCCAGGGCATGCAGCTGGCGGTTGGTGTTGGAGATGCAGACCTCGTCCAGGTCGATCAGGGTCAGGGCACCAATGCCGCTGCGCGCCAGTGCCTCGGCCGCCCAGGAACCAACGCCGCCGAGACCGGCAACGGCCACATGCTGGTTCGCCATCGAGCGGGCTGTCGATTCCCCGTATAGGCGTTCGATACCGCTGAAGCGCTGAGAAAAGGTGTCGGTGGTCATGGGCCCGAGGCGTCCTGGAAGTCCGGTAGTGGTTACGTGTTGGCGGATTCTACCAGAGCGGTGATGGTCCGAGGGTTGATTGATAGCTTGTAATGGGGCCGGGGCACCTTTAGAATCCGGACGGACTCGTCAGTCCATTTTGATTTTGATGGGAGTACACAGGGTGACTGATCACACCCAACAGGCAACGCGATGCCATAAAGCCCCCGAAGAACGCCGCCGCGAGATCCTGGCCGCCGCGGCGGTGGTCTTTGCGGATCTTGGTTACCGCTGCACGGATATGGACCGGATCGCGGAGCAGGCCGGGGTGGGCAAGGGCACGGTCTATCGCTTTTTTACGAACAAGGAAACCCTGTTCATGGCGACCGTGGAGAAGGCGGTTGATGACCTGAGCGAGTACGTGAACAGCGCCGTGGATCCATTGGAGGACCCGCTGGAGCAGCTTCGACTGGGGATTTCCCGGTACCTGGCGTTTTTCGAGCGTAATCCGGGCACCGTGGAACTGTTCATCCAGGAGCGCTCCGAGTTCCGTCGCGAGTCCAAGCCCATGTATTTCGTGTACCAGGACATCCATGGCGAAGCCTGGCGGGAACGCTTCCGGGCGCTTGTACGTCAGGGGCGCATGCGTGATATATCGCCGGAGCTGGCGCAGGAGCTGTTCAGTGATTTCCTCTACGGCGCCGTTTTCTCGCAGCGGCTTTCGGGCGATCGTCCTTCCCGCTCCGACCAGACTGACCAGATTGTGGACATTCTTTTCCACGGCATCCTTGCACCTGAGACAACCGAATCCTGATTCCGTCCGGCCGCATTCATGGCCGGACCAATCCGTTACTGGAGAAACTGCAATGAAACATCAGAACGCCCTTATCGTGGTTCTCGCGCTCCTCGGGCTCGCCGCCTGCGGTGGTGGTGAACAGCAGGGTCAGCAGGGGCAGGATACGCCGCCCCCTCCGGTAACGGTCACTGAGCTCGAGACCACGGATGTGACCATTGAGGAAGATTATGCCGGCCGTGTTCGGGGCGCCCGGGAGGTGGTTGTGCGCGCCCGGGTTGAGGGAGTGCTCGAGGAGCGGCTTTACGAGGAGGGCAGCCTGGTGGACCAGGGCGACAACCTGTTCCGTATTGACCCAAGGCCCTTTGAGGTGGCGCTCCAGGCGGCGCGCGCGGAACGGGAAACGGCCCGCGCGGAACTCAACCAGGCGGAACGGGAATGGAACCGGATTGCGAGTCTTTACGAACAGGATGCCGTGAGTGAGCGGGAGCGGGACAGGGCGCAATCCGCGTTTGAATCCGCTCGAGCCGCAGTTGCGGTTGCCGAGGCCGAGGTGGAACGGGCCGAACTGGAGCTTGGTTACACCAGGGTGGAGGCACCCGTGACCGGAATCACCGGCCTGGAGACGCAGTCCGAGGGCAACCTGATTGACCGCGGTGCGGAACTGACCCGCATTACCCAGCTCAATCCGGTGCATGTTCGTTTTTCCCTCCCGGAAGACGATGCGATGGCCCGGCGCCAGGCCCGGGAAGCCATGCAGAAGGGTGGTAAGGAGGGGCACAGCCGGGAGGCGGCCCTGATCCTGCCCGACGGGAGTGAGTATGCACAGACCGGCCGGATTGACTTCACCGCCAGCACCATTGATCCGGAAACGGGTACTGTTACCGCCCGCGCGGTCTTTCCCAATGATGACCACCAGGTTGTGCCCGGCCAGTTTGCCCGTGTGCGC
This sequence comes from Halospina denitrificans, assembly GCF_004364635.1. Lineage (GTDB taxonomy): Bacteria > Pseudomonadota > Gammaproteobacteria > Pseudomonadales > Oleiphilaceae > Halospina > Halospina denitrificans. The sequence continues at coordinate 484,989 of NZ_SOAX01000001.1, forward strand.
GTGAAACTGGAGACGCTTGAGGATGTTGTCACCATCCCGGCGAAGGCGGTTTCGGACGGCCAGGAGGGGCTTCAGGTATTTGTGGTGGACAGTGACGGCAAGGCCCAGGCACGTCCAGTGGAGGCCGGGCGCACCATCGGCGAGAAGCGCATAATCATGGAGGGCCTCGAAGCCGGCGACCGGGTCGTTATCAACGGTATGGCCGGCATCCGTCAGCCCGGCACGAAAGTGAAGGTGCAGAACGACGACGGCAACACTGACGGGGAGGCTGGCTGATGCTGCGCTTTTTCATCGACCGGCCCATTTTTGCGTCGGTCATCTCCATCATCATACTGATTGCCGGCGGCGCTTCCCTGATGACCATGCCGGTGGAACAGTATCCGAACGTTGTCCCGCCGGAAGTCGTGGTCGAGGCCGCCTACCCCGGCGCCAACGCCGAGGTGCTTGCCGACTCCGTGGCGGCCCCGCTGGAGCAGGAAATCAACGGCGTGGACGACATGATCTACATGGAGTCCAGCAGCACGGATGCCGGCACCGTCCAGATCACCGTCTCCTTTCAGCAGGGCACGGACCCGGACCAGGCGACCATCAACGTGAACAACCGCGTCCAGAGTGCCATGTCCAGCCTGCCGCAGGCGGTCCGGAACCAGGGCGTGAATGTTGAAGCCCGTTCCACCTCCATCCTGCAGGTCGTGGCCCTGTCCTCGAAAAGCGGTGACATGGGCACCCTCGATATCAGCAACTATGCGCTGATGAACGTCATCGACGAACTGGTGCGCACGCCGGGCGTGGGCAATGCCTCGCTGTTCGGTGCGCAGGACTATTCCATGCGCATCTGGCTGCAGCCGGACAAGATGGCGGAATACAACATTGCGCCCATGGACATTGCCAACGCCCTGCGCGAGCAGAATGCGCAGTTTGCCGCCGGGCGCCTCGGCGGTGAGCCGGCGCCCGAGGACCAGGCATTCTCGTACACCGTTTCGACGCCCTCCCAGATGACCGATCCCTCGGAATTCGAGCAGATCATGCTCCGCACCACCTCGGACGGTGCGTCGCTGAGGCTGGGGGATGTGGCCAGCGTGGAGCTGGGTGCCCAGAACTATGATTTCTCGGCCACCTATAACGGCCAGCCCACGGTACCGGTGGGTGTTTACCAGCAGCCGGATGCCAACGCCCTGGAAACCGCCTCAAACGTGCGTGAGGCCCTGGCGGACCTGGAGGAGCGGTTCCCGGAAGACCTTGAGTACAACATTCCCTACGACACCACCGAGTTCATCGAGGTGTCCATCAAGGAGGTGCTGATCACGCTGGCGATTGCCCTGTTGCTGGTGTCCATCGTTACCTTCGTGTTCCTGCAGCACCTGCGCGCGACCCTGATCCCACTGGCGGCCATTCCCGTGGCGCTGGTGGGCACCTTCGCGGGCATGACGCTGTTCGGGTTTTCCGTGAACCTGCTGACCCTGTTCGGACTCATTCTCGCCATCGGGATCGTGGTGGATAATGCCATTATCGTTATGGAAAACGTGGAGCGGCTCATGCACGAGGAAGGCATGTCCGCCCGCGACGCCTCGATTGAGACCATGAAGCAGGTCTCCGGTGCGGTTGTCTCCTCCACCCTGGTGCTGGTGGCGGTGTTTGCGCCTGTCTCCTTCATGGGCGGGCTGACCGGGGAACTCTACCGCCAGTTCGCGGTCACCATCGCCGTGTCCATCGTGATCTCCGGGGTAGTGGCGCTGACCCTGACCCCGGCCATGTGTGCCCGCCTGCTGGAAGGCGAACCGGCGGATGTATCCAAGCCCTTCCAGTGGTTCAACGCCGCCTTTGACCGGATTACCAACGGATTCGTGGCCGGTGTCAGCTGGCTGCTCAATCATGCCGTTATCGGTGTGATTCTCTTTCTGGCCTTCATCGGGACTTCCCTGTGGATGATGAACAAGATGCCATCCGGGCTCGTGCCCCAGGAGGATCAGGGCTTCGTGATCATGGCGCCTTCCCTGCCGCCGGCATCGGCCATGGGTCGCACCGAGGCGATGCGCGACAAGCTGGTGGACCAGGTTATGGATATCGAGCAGGTGGAGGAGGTTGTCGCCTTTGCCGGATATGACCTGCTTGCCAGCGCCCGTCGCCCCAATGCCGCTGCGGGCTTTGTCATCCTTGAGGACTGGAGCGAACGCGAGGGGCAGGGGGAAAACGCCCAAGCGGTTGCCGGTAAGATCATGGGCCTTGGGCAGGGCCTTCAGGAAGCCAATGTCATGTCCTTCTCACCGCCGCCCATACAGGGGCTTTCCCTTACCGGCGGCGTGGAGGGTTACATCCAGTCCCAGGGGGACATGAGTATTGAGGAGCTCCATGACACGGCCCAGCAGGTGGTGGCCGCCGCCAATGAGCGTCCCGAACTGACCAACGCGCGTACCAAGCTCACCGTTGGAACGCCACGCTACAAGGCGGAAGTGGACCGTGAGAAATCACGCGCGCTCGGCGTGCCCGTCAGCGAGGTCTTTGCCGCCCTGCAGAGCACCTTCGGCAGCTTCTACGTGAATGACTTCACCATGATGGGCCGGAACTGGCAGGTGAATATGCAGGCGGAAGGAGAGTTCCGCAGCAAGCCGGAGGATCTGCGGCGCGTGTTCGTGCGTTCGGACAAGGGCGTGATGCTGCCCGTCAGCTCATTGGTGGACCTGACGCGGGAAACGGGCGCCGATATCGTGGACCGCTTCAACGTCTATCCCTCCGCGAATATCACGGCGGACCCGGCGCCGGGCTACACCACGGGTGACGCCATGAACGCCATGAAGGCCGTGGCCGATGCCAACCTCGGGCCCAACAACCCCATCGGCTGGATCGGCGAGGCCTTCCAGCTGGAAGTAGCCGGCTCGGCGGGTGGAATTGCGTTTGGCCTGGGCCTGCTCATGGTCTTCCTGATCCTGGCGGCCCAGTATGAGCGTCTGACGTTACCTCTGGCGGTGGCTACGGCCATTCCGTTCGGGGTCTTTGGCGCGGCGCTGTCCTCGTTGCTGCGTGGTTTCCCCAACGACATCTACTTCCAGGTGGGGCTGCTGGTGCTGATCGGGCTGGCGGCCAAGAACGCCATCCTGATCGTGGAGTTCGCCGCCCAGAACCGCAGCGAGGGCATGTCGCCCAAGGAGGCCGCGGTCGCCGCTGCTCGCCAGCGCTTCCGGGCGATCATGATGACGGCCCTGACCTTCATCATCGGCTCCGTGCCCCTGGTGATCGCCACCGGCGCCGGCGCGGCAAGCCGCCAAGAGATCGGTACCGTGGTGGTTGGCGGCATGATCGCGGCCAGCACCCTGGCGCTGTTCTTTGTGCCGCTTTTCTACCGGTTGTTCGAGGAGCTCTCGATCCGGCTCAAGTCGGATAATGGGTCTGCCCAGTAGGCAGTTCCCGGTACGGGATATTGATGACGTCGATCATCGGGGCGTCAGCGCGGTCAAGGGATAATGGACGCCCCTTTATGGAGGCAGCACGTGGCACCCGTGGTGGACGTGTTGTCTTTCAGTCATCAGGTTCGGCTGCTAGACTTAATATTAGAATAATCTAAACCTGTATCGGGAATCACAATGCGCCAATTACTCGCCCTGATGGCCCTCTGTCTGGTTTCAGGCCTGCTCCATGCCGATGACTGGGTAGAGGTCAGAAAAGAGGCCCTGTCTGAAACATTGCGCCTTGATGGCGTCATAGAGGCGGTGCGCGAAAGTACCGTTTCGGCACAGACCACGGGCACCGTCACAAAGCTGCCTTATGACGTGGATGACCGGGTTGATGCCGGTGACCTGATCATCCAGCTGGAGGACAGTGAGCAACGCTCCCGCCTCAATCAGGCGGAATCGGCGCTGGAGGAGGCAGAAGCCGGTCTCGAGGATGCGCGCCAGAACTTTGAGCGTGTGCAGTCTCTTTATGAACGTGATGTGGCCACCCAGTCCGATCTGGATCAGGCGCGGAACCGGCTGAACGGTGCCGAAGCCCGGGTGAACCGGACCGAGGCGGAAGTGGCCGAGGCCCAGCAGCAGCTTGACTACACGCGGGTTAAGGCGCCCTACAGTGGCATCGTGACGGAACGGATGGTGGAGCTGGGTGAATCGGTGATGATGGGCCAGCCGCTGATGCGGGGACTGTCACTGGAGCAGCTCCGCGTGGTGGTCTCGCTGCCCCAGCAGTATGCGAACCGGGTCCGGCGGGAGCGGAACGCCACGGTTACGCTGGATGATGGACGCCGACTCGAGACTGGGGAAATGACCTTCTATCCCTACGCTGATGAGGCAACTCACAGCTTCCGTCTGCGCTTGCGCCTGAACGAACCCCAGGGTCAGCTTTTCCCGGGGATGCTGGTGCGTGTCGGCATTCCCCTGGACACAAGGGAGGCCCTGTGGGTGCCGCAGAGCAGTCTGTACCGACGGGGTGAGCTGAGGGCCGTGTTCGTCAAGGGCGAAGAGGGCGAACCACGACTGCGCCAGGTGCGCGTGGGCGTCTCCCGTGATGGCCGGCTGGAGATTCTCTCCGGCCTTTCCGGGGATGAACAGGTACTGCGGGAGGCCGCAGACCGATGACGGAACCGTCCCGCCTCGGCCCTTCCGGCCATATTGCCAGAGCCTTCCAGAACTCCCGGCTGACACCGCTGCTCGCGTTGATCGGCGTGCTTGCGGGCATCGTCGTCGTGATCCTGACGCCCAAGGAGGAAGAGCCCCAGATCGATGTGACCATGGCGGACATCACGGTCCCTTTTCCCGGGGCCAGTGCCCGGGAAGTGGAGAGCCTGATTGCCACGCCCGGTGAGCAGATCCTGGACGAGGTTCAGGGGGTGGATCACATCTATTCCATGTCCCGCCAGGGCGCGGCGGTGATCACCGTCCAGTTCGAGGTGGGCGTTCCACGCCAGGAGGCGTTGGTCCGGCTCTACAACAAGGTTCATTCCAACAAGGACTGGTTCCCGCGGGATCTGGGCGCCGGTGAACCCGTCGTCAAGCCCCGGGGTATAGACGATGTGCCCGTGATGACGCTGACGCTCTACGATCCGGAGGGCAAACAGTCCGGTGAGGAGCTGACTCGCCTGGCGCACACCCTTGAGGCGGAACTCAAGCGCGTTCCGGGAACCCGTGATATCTACACCGTGGGGGGAATCCCGGACCGGGTGGATGTGCATGTGGATCCGGCCAAACTCACGGGCTACAACCTGTCCGTGGATGACCTCCATAAGGCCCTGAACGCCGCCAACGCCGGTGGACAGGAGACGCGCATCACGCGTAACCGGCTGTCCGTGCCGTTGCAGGCGGGAACGCTGCTGTCTGATGTGGAGACGATGGAAACCCTGGTTGTAGGCCATCACCAGGGCGCGGCCGTGCACCTCAACGACGTCGCCACGGTCAAGCGCGGCGGCACAGTCCCGGATGAGAGTGTGCAGCTTGGCTTCGGCCCGGCAGGAGACGGCGAGCCGGGGCGCATCTATCCGGCCGTTACCATGGCCGTCGCCAAGAAGTCCGGGGAAAACGCCATCGACGTGACACGTGCGGTGGAGGACCGGCTTGAGCTTCTGAAAGGGCGGGTGGTTCCGGACAATACTCGCATACTCACCACCCGCAACTACGGTGAGACGGCCTCGGACAAGGCACAGAAGCTGATCTCGGACCTGGTCATGGCCACCATCTCGGTCATGCTGCTGGTGCTGGCCGCCATGGGGTGGCGACAGGCCGCGGTGGTGGGGCTTTCCGTGCTGCTCACCCTGCTGCTGACCCTGGTGTTCTCCTGGGCCTGGGGCTTCACCCTGAACCGGGTGTCGCTGTTCGCGCTCATCTTCGCCATCGGCATCCTGGTCGACGATGCCATCGTCATCGTGGAGAACGTGAACCGACGTATCCAGAATTCCAGTGATCCGGCCATACGGGTCATTCCCAGGGCGGTGGACGAGGTGGGGACGCCCACCATCATGGCCAGCCTCACCATCATGGCGGCGCTGCTTCCCATGGCATTCGTGACCGGCCTCATGGGCCCCTACATGAGTCCCATCCCCATCAATGCCTCGGCGGGCATGGTGCTCTCCCAGATCGTGGCCTTTGTGCTGACGCCCTGGCTGGCCCTGAGACTGGTCAAGCCGACGGATCGGGGGCAGGGCGAGATCGACAGCGAGAGCGTTGTCGAAGGCGTGAATCCCAAGCTGCACGGTTTCTTCCACCGCATTATGAATCCCTTTCTGGGTGATCATTCCTGGCGCCGCCACAGCCTGGCATCGGGGCTTATCCTGCTGACCCTGGGCGCCGCTGCGCTGCCGGTGTTCATGTTGGTGGTTCTCAAGATGCTGCCGTTCGACGACAAGTCCGAGCTGCAGGTGGTTGTCGACATGCCGGAAAACACCCCCATGGAGGAAACCCAGCGTGTGCTGACGGAAATGGGCGAATACCTGGAACAGCAGGAGGAGGTCACCAACTGGCAGGCTTACGCCGGCACCGCATCGCCCATCAATTTCAATGGCCTGGTGCGCCAGTATTACCTGCGCAGCGAGCCCTACCAGGGCGATCTCCAGGTCAATCTCCGTGACGAGGGCCGGGAGCGCCAGTCCCACGACATCGCGCTTTCAATGCGCGAGCCTCTCACGGAGATTGGGGAGCGCTATGACGCTTCCGTCAAGATCGTGGAAGTGCCGCCGGGGCCGCCGGTACTGTCGCCCCTGGTCGCGGAGGTCTATGGCCCAACGCCCGAAAGCCGTGCTGAGCAGGCGAAACAGTTGGCCGATCGCATGGGGGGTGTCGAGGGGCTTGTGGATATCGATACCAGCGTGGAGGCGCCAACCGAGGAATGGCGCGTGGTGGTGGACCGCAAGCGCGCCGCGACGCTCGGTGTTTCCCAGGCCCAGGTGGTCCAGACACTCGAGACCACCCTGGGTAACCGGAACGTGACCTACCTGCGGGATCCGAATGCGAAGTATGCCGTCCCCATCCGGGTGATCCTGGAGGAAGGCGACCGGGCCCAGAAATCCGCCCTGCTGTCATTATCCGTGCGGAATCGCCAGGGGGAACTCATCCGGCTGGGTCAGGTGGCGAGCATTGAACCCAGTCAGTGGCCGGGGGTTATCCATCACAAGGACCTGATGCCGGTGAGCTATGTAACCGCTGACATGGCAGGCGAAGTGGATTCGCCGCTGTATGGCATGTTTGACCTGGTGGGTCAGCTGGGCGACGAAGAGGATGCGCCGCCCCAGCATTACATCAGCCAGCCGGAGTGGCCGGACAGCGCCGCGATCAAGTGGGACGGGGAGTGGCAGATCACCTACGAGACCTTTCGTGACATGGGGATCGCCTACGCGGTGGGCATCGTGGCCATCTTCCTGCTGCTGGTGGCCCAGTTCGGCTCCTACGGTATCCCGCTGATCGTGATGGCGCCGATTCCGCTGACCCTGATCGGCATCATGCCGGGCCATGCCCTGCTGGGCAGGGAGTTCACGGCAACCAGCATGATCGGCATGATTGCCCTGGCGGGCATCATCGTGCGTAATTCCATACTGCTGGTGGTTTTCATACAGGATCTGCTTCGCGAGGGCCGGCCCCTGGAGGAGGCTGTCGTGCTCGCCAGTTCAGTGCGGATCAAGCCGATCTTCCTGACGGCCGTCTCCGCCATGCTTGGCGCCTTCTTCATCCTGTTTGATCCCATCTTCAATGGGTTGGCGATTTCACTGATCTTTGGCCTGCTGGTCTCCACAATCCTGACCGTGATCGTGGTGCCGTTGGCCTACTACGTCTTTATCGGAGAGCGTCAGCAGGCCTGACCGGCAGCGACGCCGGAAGCCCAGGCCCACTGGAAGTTGTGGCCGCCAAGGTGGCCGGTCACATCCACCACCTCCCCGATGAAAAAGAGCCCCGGCTGATCCCTGACTTCCATGGTCTGTGAGGAAAGCGCACGGGTATCCACCCCGCCCAATGTGACTTCTGCCGTGCGGTACCCTTCGGTGCCGGCGGGGCGGATGGTCCACTGCTTGAGGGTGTCCGCAATGGTATCAATATCACGGTTGCTGTAGTGCTGCAGCGGTTGGTCCCAATTCTGGAGCGTGCTGAAAGCCCGGGCAAAGCGCTTGGGCAGTTGCTCGTTCAGGTACTGGGTCAGTGTTGTGCTCGGACGCTCCTGGCGCCGCAGCCTGAGGCTGTTCTGAGGGTTATCCGAAGGCAACAGGTCAATCACCAGCTCGTCCCCCGGTTCCCAGAAACTGGAGATCTGGAGCATGGCGGGGCCGCTGAGCCCGCGATGGGTGACCAGCATGGGTTCGCGAAAGGACTCACCGTTACAGTGCACCTCAACGGGGCAGCTGATGCCGGCCAGTGGAGACAGCTGCTCCTTGAGCGTCGGTTCCAGCGTAAAGGGAACCAGCGCGGCGCGGGTAGGCAGCACCGGAATCCCGAACTGGCGGGCAATCTCGTAGCCAAATCCCGTTGCGCCCATGGTGGGAATGGACAGGCCGCCACAGGCGACGACCAGTGACTCACTGCGGAAGGTGCCTTCACTGGTGGAAACCTGGTAGCCGCCGCTGCTCTGGGCCACGGCGTCAACCTGGGTTCTGAGCATCAGCTCCACCCCGGCCCAGTCACATTCCGTGAGCAGCAGCTCGACAATATCCTTGGCGCTGTCCCGGCAGAAAAGCTGGCCGGCGGCCTTTTCCTCATGCTCAATGCCATGGCGCTCCACCAGATCCAGGAAGTTCTCCGGCGTATAGCGTTTAAGCGCGGAAATGCAGAAGCCTGGATTGTCGGAAATGAAATTCGCCGGGGTACTGTTGAGGTTGGTAAAATTGCACCGCCCGCCACCGGACATCAGGATCTTGCGGCCGGGCCTGCGGGCATGCTCGATCACCAGCACACGCCGACCCCGGTAGCCGGCGGTCATGGCGCACATGAGTCCGGCGGCCCCGGCACCGATAATGATGACGTCGTAACTGGATGGCATGATTCGTTGTGTGCTCGGGTGGGCGGATTAATCGACTATTCTACGGCCAGACGCAAGGCGACAAAAGCATGATCGGCACCACCGCTTCCGTCCCGGAAGGCAAGATGAAACTGCTCCAGGCGTCCCTGCGCCTGGTCACGAGCAGTCGTAGCCTGAGCTCGCTCGGGATCCGGGAGCTGGCGCGCGAGGCTGGCCTGAACCCGAACACCTTCTACCGCCATTTCTCCGATCTGGACGATTTCGGCCTCTTCGTGTTTGCCTGCATCGCCGATGAGGTCAAACGCCAGGTGCGTCTTCTGCGCAAGGCGGCCTCGTCCTCCGACCAGGCGGCCCATGATTCCGTGCATTTTGTCTATGAGTATTTCCGCGCCAACCCGGCCGTGGTGATGGTGGCAGTGCGCGAACTCCACGGGCCTTCTTCCGTGCTGCGTCGGGCGATTTCCGAGCAGCTGGAACAGGCCGCCATTGAAATGGCGGACGATGTAACGGAAAGGGCGCTGGTCCCGGATGTCGACCGTACGACCGTTCTGGATATAGCCCGGACCGTGGTGCGTTACATGCTGTTCCGGGGGATGGATTACATCGAGAGCGAAGGCCAGCAGCGCGCTATCCAGCAGGAGACGGAGCGCTTCCTGCGGCGCCAGTTCATGGGGGCGCTCGCAGAGAAGATGCTTCCGGGGCTGGATGCCAGGCTCTCCGGAAAGGCCTGAGTCAGGCGGGCTCGGAGCCCTCGGGGTCAAAGACCACAACCTGGTTCCGGTCTGCTCTTTTTGCCTGATAGAGCGCTCTGTCGGCTTCCTCGAACAGTTGCTGGCTCATGTCGGCGTTTCCCGGTATCCGACTGGTTACTCCGATGCTGAGAGTCACAGTGATGCGTTCATCGGAAACCTGGAAGGGGGCGCTGGCCATCTTTTTCCGGATCCGTTCGGCAACGCACCGCGCACCCTCCGCTGTCGTATCCGGGAGCACGGCCACAAATTCTTCGCCGCCGTAGCGGGCAAGAAGGTCCGGCGAGCGGGTCACGACGCTGGCCATGGTCTCGGCTACCACCCTGAGGCACTGGTCACCCACAAGGTGTCCGTAGGTGTCATTGAATGACTTGAAATGGTCGATATCCATGACCAGCAGTGACAGGGACTGCTGGTAGCGGAAGGCTTCCACGCAGTAGGTCATGAAGGCCTCCTCGAAGTAGCCGCGGGTTTTGAGTCCGGTCAGGGAGTCGGTTGTGCTGAATTCCCTGAGCTTCGCGTTGGCGGTTTCCAGTTCTTCCGTGCGCTCGCGAACCCGCTCTTCCAGCTTTGTATTGGCTTCCTCCTGTATCTTGAGCGTTTCCGCCTGGGCGAGACGGGCGTTCTTTTCCTCGCGCAGCGCCATCTGCTGGGCTTCCAGGGCCGTCTGTTTTTCCTTGTTCAGGCGGTCGGCAATGGCGATGGAAAGCAGTATAACGCCCAGTGCGGAGCCCACCTGTACAGCGTTCTGGGTAAAGACGTTGTTGGGGACGAGGGCGAGCTTGTTCAGTGCCAGTACAATGCCGCCGAACAGCATGAAGCACCAGGCCAGGGTGTAGTAACGCGCTGCAAAATCCCCCTCCAGAAGCCGGACCACACCCACAGTCAGCATCAGGGAACAGGCGATGAAGGCCAACAGAATGCTGGGCAGAACGATATGGGCAAAGGGAATGACCAGTGCCGCCAGGACAATGAGTGCAGCCACGCCCGCTACCGTGAGAATGGTCCCATGAATGATGGGGTGACTGTGCCGCCCTATGGACAGGAAACGCACGGTGAAGAAGGATCCGAAGATGACCACGGCATGCAGGAAGATCATCAGCAACTGGTTGTTCCACCAGGTGGCCTGTGGCCACAGGTACTGGTAGGAAAGCCCGCCAAGGGTCGCCAGGAACAGTGGCATGGCGGTGATATAGCCCAGGTAGTAGAGGAAGGCGCGTTCCCTCAGGGCAATGAATACGAAACAGTGGTAGAGAATCATGGCCACGGCGATGCCGTAGTAGATGCCCTGGAACAGCAGGTCGGACTGCTCGTAGACCTGGAAGGCTTCGGGGGCCCAGAGGGTCAATGGCAGCTGCATCGAGCTGCCGGTGGTGACCCGCATGTAGATGGTAAGGGTTTCGCCCGGCGCCAGCTCCAGAGGGACAATGAAGTTGCGGTGCTCCAGTGGGCGCTCTTCGAATGGACGCTCGTTGCCAAGCAGGAGCTTTTCCATCGGCGCGTGGTCGTGGATACGGTAGAACTCAATATGGCGCAGGACCGGGTAGCCGATTTCGAAGTAGGGCCTCAGGCGCTGCTCGGTCGGGTTCTTCAGGGCGATGCGGAACCAGTAGGGGTGATCCACATATCCGTGGCTGATCGCGGGTGGGGATTCGGCACGCCACTGATCATCGGCCAATCCCATAACCTCGTCGAGGCTGGCATCTCCGCCCCTGTCGACCCAGGAATAGGTGTAGCCCTCAAGCTCAAGGCTGCCTTCTGTTCCTCTCCAGTGTGCAGGCTCAGCCCCAAATGCCGGCAGTACAGCGAGGCAAAGCCACAGCATTGCGAGCAATCGGTATTTGTGGCTCATAGACATCTTCCGGCGTTTCAGCAAGTGTAGTTGCAAATGCCGGAACCGTGAATTGTTGATCTACGCCAGATAGCCCGTACCTTCTCTTTCAACGCAGAAAGCCCCCGGAGTCGGGGGCTTTCTGAATCAGTTTGGTCGAGTCCTGTAGGGGGCGATCCCAGTCAGGGGTTTTTGAATTCGGCCTTCGGGCCAAGGTAGTACCACCAGTTCACCACCAGGCAGACTGCGTAGAACACCGCGAAGGCATAAAGCGCGTTCTCCGGTGTGGTCGCCTTGATCTGCTCACCGAAGACCTTCGGGATGATGAAGGCGCCGTAGGCGGCAACGGCTGAGGTCCACCCCAGCACCGGCCCGGCCTGCTCACTGTTGAACACCTGGGCAATGGTCCGGAAAGTGGAACCGTTACCAATGCCGGTGGCGGCGAAAAGCAGCAGGAAGAGCAGCAGGAAGGGGAAGAAGAATTCCTGCGGCGTCTGGGAGGCATAAGCCAACTGCATGTAGTAGGCAACACCCAGTGAGCTGCCAATCATGACCACCGCGACAACACCTGTTACCAGCGCACCGCCCACCTTATCCGCAATCCAGCCGCCAACAGGGCGGATCAGGGCGCCGATGAAGGGGCCCATCCAGGCCCACATCAGGGCGGAGGGGCCATCCGGATTGGCGGTGTCATGGGTCATCACACCATCAACCATGATGTGCTGATACCCGAAGATAACCTTGATCGCCAGCGCAAAGCCCGCGGAGAACCCGATGAAGCTGCCGAAGGTCATGGTGTAGATCAGGCTCATCACCCAAGTGTGCTTATTGGAGAAGATCTTGAACTGGCGCTGCAGGTTCGGCTTGATTTCACCGGGGATGAGCTTCAGAAGCATCACGGTACTGAACAGGATGCCCGCAATGACAGGCCACTTCACCCAGTCCGCCGTGCCAAGTCCAACCGGCTCGGGAAGGATGATGTAGAGTCCGATCGCCGCCGTGAAGAAGCCGATCAGCAGCATGCCCGTGATCTTACCGAACGCGCTGAGCGGGCTGCCGATATTCGGCGATACCGCCTCGGTGCGGATATTGTCCATGCCGAACCAGCCGGCAAAGGCCAGCGGAATCAGGAACAGCAACCAGAGGTAGCCCGCGTTGTGGATATAGGTCTCACTGCCGGCGGGGATCTTGCCGATCAGGGTGCCCGAGCCATTTTCCAGGATCATGGGGGCACCACCGAAAACGCCGATGGTCATGAACAACGGTACGAGGATCTGCATGGTCGTAACACCGGCGTTACCCAGCCCGGCATTCAGCCCCAGGGCCAGCCCCTGCTTTTTCTTGGGGAAGAAGAAGCTGATGTTCGACATGGAAGAGGCGAAGTTACCGCCCCCAATACCAGAGAGGAAGGCCAGGATCTGGAAGACCCAGAGCGGTGTTTCCTTGCTCTGCAGGGCGAGGCCGGTTCCGATGGCCGGAATCATGAGCAGCGCCGTGGTAAAGAAGATGGTGTTACGGCCACCCGCAATGCGGATGAAGAAACTGCTGGGAATTCGCAGCGTGGCGCCGGTCAGGCCGGCGATCGCCGTCAGCGTGAACAGCTCTCCCTTGGGAATCGGGAAACCCAGGTTGAGCATCTGGACCGTGATGATGCCCCAATAGAGCCAGACCGCAAAGCCGCACAGCAGGCTTGGGATCGAGATCCACAGGTTGCGGTTGGCGACCTTCTTTCCTGTCGACTCCCAGAAGTCGGGGTCTTCGACATCCCACTTATTGATTTCACCCATAATAAGGCTCCGGATTAATGTGAATGAATCGGGTTGAGGGGGAGGCGGCGCCTCCCCGCTTTCTATCAGGTTTTAGCGGTACTGCCTTCATTCCCGTAATCAAGCTGGATTTCAGGGAGGTCCCGGGCGCTCTGCTCTTCGCCACGCTCGGGATAGCGGCGCCGTTCCATGCGCACGATGGCACCGTGCATCCAAAGCATCGAGACCAGCACCAGCAGGAAGAGCAGCATGAAGCAGCTTGTCCAGACGCCGAGCAGATCGTTGAGGCCACCAAACATGATCGGAAGGAAGAAGCCGCCCAGGCCGCCGATCATGCCGACAAGGCCGCCCACGGAACCGACATGGTCGGGGTAGTAGACTGGAATGTGCTTGTAGACAGCCGCTTTGCCCAGGGACATCACGAACCCGAGGAGGATGGTCAGCACCACAAAGAGAGTCAGGGGCACCCCGAAGGAGAACTCAATGGGCCCTTCAATCCCCTCGATGATGTACCGGGTCTGCGGATAGCTCAGAACGAAAAGGCAGAGGAGAGAAACCCCGTAGGTCCAGTACATGACCGCCCGGGCGCCCATCCTGTCGGACATCCAGCCGCCCAGGGCCCTGAATACTGAGGCCGGAAGGGCATACATGGCCGCCAGCATGCCTGCCTGCTCAAGGCTGAGGTCGTAAACGCTGACGTAGTAGTTGGGCAGCCAGGAGGCGAGTGCCACGAAAGCGCCGAAAACGAAGAAGTAATACAGCGAAAAACGCCAGACCTGAAGGTTCTTCAGGGGAGCCAGCTGCTCTTTGACCGGCATCGGTTCACTGCCTTCTGAAGCGCGGCGCTGGAGACGTGGATCGTTTTCGGTCATGAACCAGAAAATCACGGCCATGGCAGCCAGAACAACAGCGTAGACCTGGGCGGTCATTTCCCAGCCAAGGGCGACCACCAGGAATGGCGCCCCGAAGTTGGTGACAGCGGCGCCCACGTTACCGGCGCCGAAGATGCCCAGTGCCGTGCCCTGGTGCTTCTTGTCATACCATTCCGAGGTGTAGGCGATCCCGACGATGAAGGAGCCGCCGGCAAGCCCGATGCCCAGGGCCGCGACCAGGAAGAGGCCATAGGTGGTGACCGTTGAGAGCAGGAATACCGCTACGGATGTGGCAAGCATCAGGATCGTGAAGACCAGCCGGCCCCCGAAGCGTTCCGTCCACATACCAAGAAAAATCCGGCTGATGGAGCCGGTCAGCACCGGTGTCGCGACCAGGAGCCCGAACTCGGTATCCGAGAGCCCCAGGTCCTGCTTAATCTTGACCCCGATAACAGAGAAGATGGTCCACACCGCGAAGCACACGGTGAAGGCCAGGGTGGAAAAGGCCAGTGCCTTGTGGGCCTTGGGTGGGTCGTAATCTTTTTCGCTCAGCATGAGACACTCCCGAATTGAATCTATGGTGAGTCGATTAACGCATGCTGTCGTCGCTACAATCGTTGAGCTTTATCAATAGAAATGGCGGTTACCCCATCAGGTGGATGGGGTAATACCCCTTTTAAGCCAGATAGTTACGAAAGGTACTCCCTTTTGTTGAAGGGAGTACCACCTTTGGGGTAGGGGGTCAGTCTTTGCCACTATGAAGTAATGGCTCCTCCTGCTTGAGAGCCCTGAAAAGGCTGACGCAGGCGACGAGCAGGATGACGGCAACGGGTAGTCCGGCGATCAATGAGCCCGTCTGCAGGCTGTTGAGTGCCTGTTCCCCGCCAACAATCAGAAGCGTGGCCGCAATGGCACCTTCCGTGACGCCCCAGATCACGCGCTGGCGCTTCGGTGACCGGGTGCTGCCGCGGGAGATGAGGGCATCCACCACATGTGTTCCCGAGTCGGATGAGGTTACGAAGTAGGTTGCGATCAGCAGCGTCGCGATGCCGGAGGCCAGGGTCGGAAACGGCAGCATCGAGAGTGTGGTGTAGAGGGCAACGGTGGTGTCCTCGGCAACAGCCGCGCCAATGGCGGTGCCCTCACCGAACATCTCAAGGTGCAGCGCCGTGCCGCCAAAGGTGGTCAGCCAGGCAAAGACGAAAAGACTGGGCAGGAGCAGGACTCCGGCAATGAATTCGCGGATGGTCCGGCCACGGGATATGCGGGCAATGAAGATGCCCACGAAGGGCGACCAGGCGATCCACCAGGCCCAGTAGAAGATGGTCCACTCCTTCTGCCATTCCGAGTTGCCAAACGCATCCGTGGACAGGCTGATCTGTGTGAGCTGGTTGAAATAACTGCCGATGGACTCAAGGAAAAAGCGGATATTGAACAGGGTGGGGCCGACGATCAGGACGAACACCATCAGAAGCATCGCGAGCCCCAGGTTGAACAGGCTCAGCCATTTCAGGCCCCGGTCGAGCCCGGAGATGACTGACATGACGGCGACGCCCGTAATGCTCGCAATGATGCCCACCTGAACCCATTGGGAGACCGGTATACCCGTGAGGATATGCAGGCCGGTATTGAGCTGCATGGCCCCGAAACCGAGCGAGGTTGCCAGCCCGAAGAGGGTGCCGAACACGGCCAGGATATCGATCAGGTGGCCGATGTTGCCGTAGATGCGATCCCCGAGCATGGGGTAGAAAATGGATCGAATGGTCAACGGCAACTGTTTGCGGAAGCTGAAATAGGCCACCGACATCCCCAGAACCACGTAGATGGCCCAGGCGTGGAGTCCCCAGTGGAAAAAGGAGTAAACCATGGCCTGTCGGGCCGCGTCGGTAGTCGTACCGGCGCCCTCCGGCGGGTTCTCGTAATGCAGTATGGGCTCGGCGACACTCCAGTACACGAGTCCAATTCCCATGCCTGCGCTGAAGAGCATGGAGAACCAGCCGATAAAGGAGAACTCAGGTTTCTCATAGGGTTGGCCAAGGCGGATCGTGCCGTAACGCGACAGGCTCAGCCAGATCAGAAAGCCCAGGAAAATGGTGACGGCCAGGATGTAGAACCAACCGAAATAATGGGTAATGCCCGAGTGGATGATACCGAAGACCGTGTTCGCGGTATCCGAAAAGACCACGCCAAAAAGGACAAAGAGCACAATAACAATGGCGGAGGTGGTGAAAACGGTCGGATTGACCGTCGCAAAAAAGGCGCGGGATCGTTCTCTCATCAGGCTCCCCGTTTTCGGTTCGGCAATGGTCGCGTGATCGAACCACAACGGGGAGCATAAGCGCAACCTCACCAGGGCAGCGTCGACCCGTCCCAGTTGAGAAAGGAGCCGGAATCCTCAGGTGTCAGGCCATCGAGTACCTGCCACAGGTTGTTGGCGGTATCGGCGGGGCTGTGAACCCGGAGCCTGGCGAGTGATTGCTGGAAGGGGGCGGTCAGGTTGGTTTCAGTGGTGCCGGGATGCAGAGCCACCACTGTGGCGGGCTTGAGGCGCCTGCGTGTCTCTATGGCGAGGGTGCGCACGGCCATGTTCAGGGCGGCCTTGCTGCACCGGTAGGCGTACCAGCCACCGAACTCGTTATCGCCAATGGACCCCACTTTGGCGGAGATGGCGGCGATAAGCTTGGGGTCCCTGTGTCTCAGCCAGGGAATCAGGGCCTGGACCAGAAGGAGGAAGCCCAGGGTGTTGGTTTCATAGCTGTGCATCATGGCCTGGGGCTGGATGTCCTCCAGGCGTTTCTCTGGGAAGAGTTCCGGGCCGTGGAGTACACCGATTGCAAATATTACCTGCTGGATGCGCGTTTCGGCAGGGATAGATCTCTCGAACGCTGTTCTGAGATGATCCGGATCGCCAACATCCGCGTCGATCAATGTGGCCCGGTCTGGATAGGAAGACTGTAGTCCCAATGCCCCTTCTGAGTGCGAGGCATGACGGCTCAGGCCAATGATACGGGCCTCGGGGGCCCGGATGAGCTCGTGCTCAGCCATGGCCAGGCCGATGCCGCCGCTGATACCCGCGATCAGGGTTGTCATCCGGGTTTACCGCGTCAGCGGATAAAGGGGTTGAGCAGGCGCGTCAGCCGCCCGGTCAGCCTGACCGGGGCATCCAGGACCGACAGCGTAATGCAGTCCTCGCCATGAAGGGCCACTGGCTGATGGTCGTGATGTTCATCCAGGATCACAAAGTCTCCCTTGCTGAACACCCCGTTGCCATCCGCAAAGGCCCCCGTGAGTACCAGGGTTGCCTCCTTGCCGCCATGGGTATGCGAGGGCGCCCGGCCGCCGGCGCAGAGCTTCTGCAGGGTGACGCGTTCGTCCCCCGGGAAATAGTCGCTCAGGTCGCAGACGCTGACATCCGCCAGTTGCCGCTTCCAGGGCAGGGACTGAAGGTCCGTGCCAAGCATCTTCTCCAGGGGCGAGCGGTTATCTGTTTCCGTGGCCTGTTGTTCGTTGTCCGGTGGCTGTTCGGGATCGTCCAGCCGCGTCAGGATGCTGTCAAAGAGGTCGTCGGATACCTTGCTCGCGTGATGGCTGTGGTCAAGCATGATGGCGCCAAGGCTGTTCAGCATGTCCAGCTGGCTGCGGCAGTGGGCGCAGCGTTCGAGGTGCATCCGAATGCACAGAGCCATGGGTTCGGTGAGGGTGCCTGCACTGTATTCGGTCAACAGCATTTCATCAGGGTGGTGAACGCTCATAGATCCTGATCCTGAAGAATAACCTTGAGTTTACCCAGTGCCAGACGCACACGGCTCTTAACGGTTCCAAGGGGGATGTCCATTTCCTGCGCTACTTCCTGATGGGACTTGTGTTCCAGGTAGACCTTGGCAAGAACCGCAACCTGCTCTTCCGGCAGATGCTGGAAGGAGTCGCGGATGCGACGTTCGGCAATAATACGGTGAAGGGAGGGCACTGGATCCTTCTCGTCGTCGCCCGGGATCTGCCAGAGATCCTCCGTCTCGATCGCCATTTCCGCGCTGCCGCGCTGGATCTTGCGCAGCATGTCGATACGCTGGTTACGGGCTATGGTGAAGATCCAGGTGGAGGCGGCCGCCTTGCGCCAGTCGTAGGTGGAGGCGCGGCGCCAGATCGAGATCATCACCTCCTGCACCAGTTCTTCGGCCTGATTGGCGATGCCGTTGGAGATGGCGTAATACTTGATCTGGGGACCGAAATGCTCGAACAGCTGGTGGAAGGCGCCCCGGTCCTGGCTCGCCCCGACCTGCTCCAGAAGCTGGCTCCACTGGTCCTTGCTGCGCTCGCTGCGCCGGCTGCTGTCCTGTAATGGTGTCACGTTATGACCCTTGCCGGTGACCGACTTGTTCATCTGCCTGAGTTCCATTGTAGGTGCCCGTAATCGTTTTTGAAATCGATCATTGTTCAGGTTTACGGGTGGGCATCCGGAATGGATCAGTCCGCGGCGAGATAGGTATAGCTTTCCAGTCCTTTCCGAACCCGTTCCAGGAGCTGGTAGCCCTCTGACGGGGGCAGGCCGGCCTCATCGAGCTGGGCCGAAAGCTGCTCGAGCAGGCGCTGGGGGCGGTAGTTGACCTGCTCCAGGACGTTGGCAAGGGTCTGCCCCCGGGCCATGTGGGTCACACGGGGGGTGCCCCGACCATCGATCCGGATGTCCACGGCGTCGGTATCACCAAAGAGGTTGTGCATGTCCCCCAGGATTTCCTGGTAGGCACCGGTAAGGAAGAACGCCAGAAGTTTTGTGTCCTCGCCTTCGGGAAGGGGGAGGGTGGCCTCAATGCCGTCGCCGTCCACGTAGTGGTCGATGCGCCCGTCGGAGTCGCAGGTCATGTCCCGCACCAGCGCTCTCCGGGTAGGCGGCCGGAGGAGTCCCTCCAGGGGCAGTATGGGGAAGATCTGGTCAATGCCCCAGACGTCGGGCAGGGACTGGAACATGGAAAAGTTGACGAACAGCTTGCGGGCCAGCTTTTCATTGAGCTCATCCAGCAGGGCGCGATGAACCCGGTTGCCTGGATTCAGGCGCTGTTGCAGAAGCAGGCCGATGCTGTTGTGCACCTCTTCCGCCTGGGCCCGTTCCGTGAGCGAGACCAGGCCATGGGCGAATTCGGTCTGGATGTCGGCCAGCGCCTGCGCGGCGTCGTGGTAGATCTCGACGGGAGAGCGACTGCTGTCGGCTTCCTGCAGCATCCCGTGGTCGTTCCACAGGTTCCGCAGCGCAACGGGGGCATCGTCGGGGAGTGCCTCCGGAATACGGGTCCCCGGGTCCTCCTGGTCCACAATGTTGGTTACCAGGACCGCATGATGCGCCGTCAGCGCCCGTCCGGACTCGCTGATCAGATCCGGATGGGGCAGGTCCGCCTCCGCGCAGATTTCGCTGAAGGTCTGGACGACGTGCCGGGCGTATTCGTCCATGCTGTAGTTCATGGAGCAGGCGCTGCGTGAACGGGTGCCCTCGTAGTCCACGCCCAGACCGCCGCCAATATCAATGGTGGCCACTGGTGCCCCGGCTTCATGGAGTGCCCGATAGAAACGCGCGCATTCCCGGAGTCCGGTCTGGATATCGCGGATATTGGCGATCTGGGAGCCCAGGTGGAAATGCAGCAGCTGAAGGCTGGCCAGCGCATCCGCTTCGCGAAGGTGTTCGATCATCTCGAGGATCTGGCTGGCCGAAAGCCCGAACTTGGACTTCTCACCACCGGTGTTCTGCCAGTTGCCGTGACCGATGGAGGCAAGCCGGGCGCGTACGCCGATAAGCGGCGAGACACCGAGTTCGCGTGCCTCCTCCAGAATCAGTGGCAGTTCCGACTGTTTCTCCACCACGATAAAGACCCGGTGCCCCAGCTCGCGGCCCAGTAGCGCCAGACGGATGTATTCCCGGTCCTTGTAGCCATTACAGACAATGACCGAGCCCGGCTTACGCGACATGGCCAGAACCGCGAAGAGTTCCGGCTTACTGCCGGCCTCCAGCCCGATCTGCCCGTTGCCCGCGGCGGGTTCGGCCTGGATGATCTCTTCCACCACGCGCCGCTGCTGATTGACCTTCACGGGATACACGGCTGTGTAGTGTCCCTGGTACTGGTGATCGTCAATGTGTTTCTGGAAGGCGGCACAAAGGCTGTTTACACGGTCATGAAGGATGTCGCTGAAACGGATCAGGACCGGCAGCCGGGCGCCCTCGGAACGCAGCTTCTCGACCAGCCAGGAAAGCTTCAGGGTGGTTTCGCCCGCTTCTCCGCGGGGGCGGATCAGCAGGTGACCGTCGTCGCTGATATCCACATAGCCATCACTCCAGTGGGGAATGTTCCAGGTGTGCATGGCGCGGCTGCGAGGATGGTCCGTCATGTGATGACTCCGATGGTATGGCTCCCGGGGCAATTGTAAGGCCCGGAAAGAATGTGGAACAGCCTTCTGTGTGATGCCCGTTCATCCTACAATACGGCCACTGCCCATCAGCCAGGAGCGCACGATGACCGGCCTTGACGATAACTGGTTTACCGAGATCTACGCGGAGGAATCCATCGCCTTTTCCCTGCGGATTCGCAATAAACTCCATGAGGAGACCACGCCCTACCAGACCATCAGCATCTACGAGACCGAGACCTTCGGCAACCTGATGGCCATTGACGGCTGTGTGATGCTCTCGGGACGGGACAACTTTCTCTACCACGAGATGATGGCACATCCGGTGCTGTTTACGCACCGCAATCCGAAACGCGTGGCCATCATAGGCGGTGGCGACTGTGGAACACTGCAGGAGGTGCTGCGGCATCCGGACATCGAGGAGGTCTGGCAGGCGGAGATCGACGAGCGGGTCACGCGCCTTTCCGAAACCTGGTTCCCGGAACTCTGCACCGCCAATACGGATCCGCGCGCGAACTTCTTCTTCGGGGATGGCATCAAGTGGGTCCAGGATACGGACCCCGGTTATTTCGATATCATCATCGTGGACAGCACTGATCCGGTGGGCCCCGCGGAAGGTCTCTTTACCCGGGATTTCTACCGGGACTGCTTCATGGCCCTGGGCGAGAGCGGCCTTCTGGTGCAGCAGACCGAGTCACCGCTGATGGACGAGTCGAAATCCATCATCCGCAAGGCCCATGAGGACATGCGCGGCGCCGGCTATGAGCACACCAAGACGCTGCTCTTTCCCCAGCCGGTCTATCCCACGGGCTGGTGGAGCTGCACCCTGGCGGGCAAGACCACGCCCCCGGAATATTTCCGCGAGGCGGATGCCCAGGAAAAGCCGTTCCCCACGCGCTACTACACCGCCGATGTGCATGCCGCCGCCATGGCGCTCCCGCCTTTTCTGCAGGAAATGATCGGCGAGGACCATCCGCTTGGGGGAGAGGGCTGAGCGTCAGTCCCGGTACATGGCCTCGAAGGAGCCCGCGGAGAAGCCATCCAGCCGCTGGTCGTCATGGAGGATGACCGGGACGCCGTCCGCGTCCAGCTTGCGGTAATCGTGCTTCCCCCGCCCCCTTTCCTCAACATCGTATTCCCTGAACGGGATGTCGTTGTTCACGAAATAGTCCCTGGCTTTATCACAGACCCCACACCAGGAGGCGCTGTACATGACCACGGACCCGTCATCCGGGGAGAGGTGCTCGATGAGCTCATCGCCAGTGCGGGTTTCCGGGCTCTGGATGCTGTTAAGCCCTGACATTTCCACCTTTTCCGGATTCGAATGATCCGTGGCGGAATCGGAAAAGCTGACGTTGCCGTCTTCGTCGACCGACTTATAGATGTCCGCAGAGGCTGAGACGGCCGCCAGCAAAAGCAGCAACAGGGGCCAGTGGATGCGTGCCATTCAAATCAGTTCCTTGGAATATTGAGGTTTCTCGGGGTAATGATAGCCGACCCACCCGAGGAGAACAGACCCATCATGGAAGATTCTGCACGACAGCGACTCAGAGGTTAGCTGCCCGCCTCCTTACGGCGCCAGGTTGTTTTCAGGGAGTAATGGCTGCTATATCTGACCCGAACTGATCACCGGGAGCACCAGCTTGACGGATTCCAGGGACACCGCCTCCATCAGCTTCACGGGCCTCTATACCGGGGAGGTCTGGTATCGCAACGGACTCTCCCCGAGGTTCCTGTCCACCCGCTCGGGAGCCGGCCTCTATCACGCCATGACGCCCTTCGAATCGGCCAGCCGGTGGCTGGGCGGGAACAACCTGCGCGTGGTTCTGGTCCAGCGACACCTGCTGATGGATCATCTTCTGGAGCAGCTGATTCGTGAGGCCGGTGTCAGCCAGGTGCTCGAGATTGCCAGTGGTATGTCGCCCCGGGGTTACCGGTTCCGGAAGCGTTTCCCGCAAGTCACCTATGTGGAGACCGATATCCCGGGCATGGCGCAGCGTAAGCGCAGGGAACTGGAGGCGGCGGGCTGTCTGGGCGATCGTCACCGGGTTCTCCCCCTGGATGTCTTTCACAGCGATGGGGAGCGGGCACTGGAGACGGTCGTGTCCAACAACTTCCGGGAGGGCGAGCCACTGGTAATCATCACCGAGGGGCTGACCAGCTACTTCACGCTCGCCGACATGGAACCCTTCTGGCAGCGTCTGGCGGCACTGGGCGATCGATTTCCCGGTAGTCGCTACCTGATGGAAACCTACTACCTTCCCGAATCCGGCGTTTTCAGCGCCACCGTCCAACGTCTGGCGTTGCTGCTTGGCAGGCTGAGTGACAGCACGGTGAGTTTCCATTTCCGCAACGACGAGGAAATCCGGAGCTGTTTTGGCCGGCTCGGTTTCAGCGGAACCCGGGTACATGACCCGGCGGACTACTATGAGCTGCTCCCGGTTCCACGCAGCCGCAGGCAAACCCTGGTCAGGATTGTTGAAGGGGCGATCGGGTAGCAAAAAAAGAGGCGCCCGCAGGCGCCTCTTCCTTTAATCCCGTTTGAATCAGCCGTTGCCTTCGAACTCGGGATACGCTTCCATGCCGCACTCGGCCAGGTCCATTCCCTCGTACTCCAGCTCTTCGCTGACGCGAATGCCGACAGTGGCCTTGAGGATGCCCCAGACGACCAGGCTCGCCACGAAGACCCAGACGAAGATGGTCAGTGCGCCGATGATCTGGCCGCTGAAGCTGACGTCGCCGTTGGTGATCGGCACCAGCAGCAGGCCGAGCAGGCCAACGGTACCGTGGACCGAGATGGCGCCAACCGGGTCGTCGATGCGCAGCTTATCCAGGGCAACGATCGAGAACACAACCAGCAGACCACCAAGCGCGCCGAAGATGGTTGCCTCCAGTGGGGTCGGCGTGGAAGGCTCGGCTGTGATCGCCACCAGGCCGGCCAGCGCGCCGTTCAGAAGCATGGTCAGGTCGGCCTTGCCGAACATGATCCGTGAGAGGATCAGTGCTGCAATGGCACCACCGGCAGCGGCCGTGTTGGTGTTCAGGAACACGATGGCCACGGAGTTTGCCGAATCGACGGTGGCTGTGGCGAGAACCGAACCACCGTTGAAGCCGAACCAGCCCATCCAGAGGATGAAGGTACCCAGTGTGGCCAGCGGCAGATTGGCACCCGGGATCGCCCGGATTTCGCCATTCGCACCGTACTTGCCCTTACGCGGGCCGAGCAGGATGACACCGGCGAGAGCCGCTGCTGCGCCTGCCATGTGCACGATGCCGGAACCGGCAAAGTCAGAGAAGCCGAGGTCGCCCAGCGTGTACATGCCGAATACAGAGGCGCCGTTCCAGGTCCAGGAACCCTCAAGCGGGTAGATGAAGCCGGTCAGCACGACAGCAAAGGCGAAGAACGACCAGAGCTTCATGCGCTCAGCAACGGCACCGGAGACGATGGACATCGCTGTGGCCACGAACACGACCTGGAAGAAGAAGTCAGCTGACGGGGCGTAGGTGGAGCTGCCCTCGGCCATGCCTTCCTTGAAGCCTGAATCCGTGATTCCGGAGAGGAAGATGCCGCCGTCGTACATGATCGCGTAACCGCAGACCAGGTACATGATGCAGGCGATGGAGTACAGACCAACGTTCTTGGTCAGGATTTCAACGGTGTTTTTGGCGCGTACGAGACCGGACTCCAGCATCGTGAAGCCGGCCGCCATCCACATGACGAACGCGCCGCAGATCAGGAAGTAAAACGTATCCAGCGCAAACTGGAGTTCAACAACTGTGTTTTCCATAAATCAGCCCTCCGCACAAGGCTGTTGTAAAGTGAATAGAGTTACGTTGACCGTTCAGTGCATCGGCGAGAGTGTTACACCGCCTCTTCGCCGGTTTCACCGGTCCGAATCCGGACTGCCTGTTCAAGCTCGGTCACGAAAATCTTGCCGTCACCGATCTTGCCGGTGTTGGCGGCCTTCGAAATGGATTCGATGACCTGATCCAGCAGCTTTTCGCTGATGGCGATTTCGATCTTCACCTTGGGCAGGAAATCCACCACGTATTCCGCACCGCGGTAGAGCTCGGTGTGTCCTTTCTGCCGGCCGAAGCCTTTGACTTCCGTGACGGTGACACCCTGTACACCGATTTCAGACAGGGCTTCGCGCACGTCATCAAGCTTGAACGGCTTAATAATCGCTGTCACAAGTTTCATGGGTTTCTCCTTTCGTTGCCGGCCCAGCGGTACTGGGAGTGGCGACCTTGATCGGGGTGCATAATTGGCCCGCACCAGGTTGTGCGGACACTGGTCAGGCCTTTGCACGCCCTGTGCCAACGCAAAAATGCACTTAAAAACAGTCACTTAGTAAAGAATAAGCAGTGTGCGGCCGCTTATGTTGCCCCATTGTAGCGCATTCAGATCCTGAGTGATCCATTAAAGGGCATTCGTGTTGGGCTCTAGCTCGGGATACGAGGATTCCGCAGCTGTGGTAGCATTTATCCGGAATCATTAAGGAGCGGGATTATGCCAAAGAAACCCCAGGATCTTTTCTCGGAGCTGCGCGGCCAGTTCGATCAGTTCATGCCCGATATGGCAAAGGTGGCGCGGGACGATCTGGAACAGCATGCACGCATGGCCGTGGCCTCGGTGCTGGACCGACTGGACCTGGTCACCCGGGATGAGTTCGATACCCAGGCCGCAGTGCTGGCAAAAACCCGGGAAAAAGTGGAGGCCCTTGAGACGCGGGTGACGGAACTGGAGAATCGCCTGAACCAGTAATCCGCCGCCAGTCAGGACGTTACGCCAACAGGGATTGTTATCATGAGTTTCGCGATTATCCACACGCGGGCGCGCGTGGGCATTGAAGCCCCATCCGTCACCGTGGAGACCCACCTCTCCGGAGGCCTGCCTTCGCTGTCCATTGTCGGCATGCCGGAAACAGCCGTGCGTGAAAGCAAGGACCGTGTCCGCAGCGCGCTGCTGAACAGTGGCTTTGAGTTCCCGGCACGCCGCATCATCATCAACCTCGCTCCGGCCGATCTTCCCAAGGAGGGCAGTCGTTTCGATCTGCCCATTGCCATGGGGATCCTCGTCGCGTCCGGGCAACTTGAGGCGGAGACGGTAACGACCATGGAATTCCTCGGCGAGCTTGCTCTGGACGGTGGTTTGCGGGCGCTTCAGGGGGTTCTGCCCGCTGTAATGGCAGCGCGTTCGGAAGGGCGCACCATTCTGGTGCCTTCGGCGAATGCCGAGGAGGCCGGCCTTGCCAGCCGGGATGATACCTTTGCGGCGGATCACCTTCTCGCGGTCTGTGCCCATTTACGGGGCGAGCAACGCCTTGCTCCGGTACCGCCAACCTCTACCGGCGATCAGGACGGGGCAACTGGTCCGGACCTGGCCGATGTCCAGGGGCAGCATATCCCGAAGCGGGCACTCGAGATTGCCGCCTCCGGGGGCCACAATCTGCTCTTTCACGGACCTCCGGGAACCGGCAAGAGCATGCTTGCCAGCCGGCTCCCGGGGATACTGCCTCCGCTGACGGACGGGACCGCCCTTGAGGTCGCTTCGGTCCATTCCGTGGCCGGGCAGTTCCGCGCCACCAATGGCTGGCGCCGGCCACCCTATCGGGCGCCCCATCATACGGCCTCGGCGGTGGCGCTTGTGGGTGGGGGCAGCAGCCCCAAACCGGGCGAGATCTCGCTGGCCCATCACGGCGTCCTGTTCCTGGATGAACTGCCCGAGTTCGACCGCCGTGTACTGGAAGTGCTGCGCGAGCCCATGGAATCCGGCGAGATTGTCATCTCGCGAGCGACCCGGCGTGTCACCTACCCGGCACAATTCCAGGTCATCGGCGCCATGAACCCGTGCCCCTGCGGCTACCAGGGGCATCCGAGCATTCCCTGCCAGTGCGCGCCCAACCAGATCCTGAAGTATCAGAGCCGGCTCTCGGGTCCACTGCTGGATCGTTTCGACATGCACGTGGGCGTGCCTGTCCAGGAGGGGAAGGCACTGTTGCGCCCGGAAAGGGGGGAGGTGGATAGTGAGACGGTGCGCGAGCGGGTACAACGCATCCGTGAGCGTCAGTCAGAGCGCGGCGCCTTGAATGCACACCTGGCCGGGGAAGCGCTGCACAGTGCCTGCGCCATTGATGAAGCCGGGGAGCAGGTTCTGGAACAGGCCATGTCCCGACTGGGCCTCTCCGCACGGGCCCTCCATCGGGTTCTGAGGGTAGGGCGTACCATTGCCGATCTGGCCGGTGCGGCTTCTGTCGAGAAGCCGCACCTGGTGGAGGCGCTGGGTTACCGATTGCAGTCGCGCGCTGAATCCGGATAATTCGGCCACCAGCAACCCAGCGGTGGAGACCCGATGAGCGATTCCAACAATGATCTGGCGCGCAGCAAGGAGCGGCCGATACGCAGTTTCGTGCTGCGTGCCGGGCGCATGACGCGTGGGCAGGAGCGGGCCTGGGATCGTCTCTGGCCGCAGTTCGGGCTTTCACTGGATCAGGGACAGCTGGACCAGGAGGCGGTCTTCGGTCGTCGCGCGCCCCTGAACCTTGAGATTGGTTTCGGAATGGGCCAATCCCTGGCGGAAATGGCGGAGCAGGCGCCGGATCAGGATTTTATCGGCGTCGAGGTCCATCAACCCGGTTGTGGTGCGCTTCTGATGGAGATGGAGGCGCGCGGTCTGGACAACATCCGCATCTACCGGGCGGATGCGATCGACGTGCTTGAGACGGCCATTTCCGCCGGTAGCCTGGACCGC
The DNA here is from genome assembly GCF_004364635.1 of Halospina denitrificans. Lineage (GTDB taxonomy): Bacteria > Pseudomonadota > Gammaproteobacteria > Pseudomonadales > Oleiphilaceae > Halospina > Halospina denitrificans. The sequence goes on from NZ_SOAX01000001.1 coordinate 512,267, forward strand.
ATCCTGATCCTCTTCCCCGACCCATGGCCCAAGAAGAAGCATCACAAACGGCGGCTTATCCAACCGGACTTTATCCGCAAACTGCATGGGTACCTGCGACCCGGGGGAATACTGCATATCGCCACGGACTGGGAACCCTATGCGGAGCACATCCAGGAAGTGATGGGAGAGGCCGAGGGCTTCCGTAACCTGGCACCTGATGGCGGCGCCATGGAGCGCCCGTCAGATCGCCCGCTGACGAAGTTTGAAAAGCGCGGTGAACTACGCGGGCACCGGGTTGCCGATATGCTCTTCGAGCGTCAGTGATGTCCCTCGCGGGGATGAAGCGGATGGCGCCGGGCGGCACGAACCACCAGTAGCGACGCGCCGCCGAGCAGAAGCCCCGTGAACTTGACCAGAGTGGCGATGGCGGTAGCGGGCGGCCAGAATTCGGATTCCGGCTGGTGAATGGCCATCAGCAGGCAGGCATTTTCAGCCGCGTCCCCGGCCGCGCCAATAACCAGGAGTACCTTCGCCACCTTCCCCGCTTTCTGTTCCCGCACCCCGGGCCGGTCATACAGGAAATGGTTGGCCAGCTTCACCAGAAAGAGCGCATAGAGTCCGATGAATGCGAAGTCCACCCAGAGACTCACCTGGGGCCAGATGCCGGCCTGGCGCTCCCATTCCTGGTGGATGGCTTCGGCGACCTCCGGGTCATCGGCGATTTCATAACTGGTGATGATCTGGGGGGCTTCCGGTATCGCCAGGTACTGGTTGATAAGCATGACCAGAACCAGCGCCGCGCCGGTGAGAAACGCCAGCCAGCGCAGTTCCGGTGACCAGGGCCGGTGTTCAACACCAAAGAGTTTCATGGGACAAAGGCCTCCAGAACCTCGTTCAGGTAGCAGCGGCCACGCTCCGTCGCGACCAGTTGGTCCGGGGTATCCGCAAGCAGGCCGTGAGCCCGGAGTTGCCGCAGTTGATCCTCAATCCGTGACAAGGGTAAGCCCGTTCGTGCCTGGAAGAAAGAGGCGGGCACCCCCTCGCTCAGGCGAAGGGCATTCAGCATGAATTCCAGCACCAGGTCCTGGGCTTCGAGTTCACTCCGCCCGGCCGTGCGCGACCCGATCCGGTTGATGTAATCCCCGGGCTGGCGGGTTTTCCAGTAGCGGCGGACCCTGCCTGACCCGCTCCGCGTTACCTTGCCGTGAGCCCCGGCACCGAGGGCCAGGTAATCCCCGAAACGCCAGTAATTGAGATTGTGCCGGCACTCTTCGCCCGGTCGGCCCCAGGCCGAGATCTCATACCGTTGAAGCCCGGCGCCGTAAAGCACCGCCTCGCCCTGTTCCTGGATAGAGGCCAGGGTGTCGTCATCCGGCAGGGGCGGCGGGTCTGAATAGAAGGCGGTATTGGGTTCAATGGTCAGCTGGTACCAGGACACATGGCCGGTGTTGAAGGCCAGGGCGGTTTCAAGGTCGCTGACGGCCTGCTCCGGGGTCTGGCCCGGGAGTCCGTGCATCAGGTCCAGGTTGATGCGGTCGAAGCCGGCATCCATGGCCGTGGTCACGCCGCGCCGGGCGTCCGAGTCATCGTGTATGCGCCCCAAGCGGGTCAGGTGGCCGGGGTCAAAACTCTGCACCCCCAGCGACAGGCGATTGATGCCGACCCGCCGGAAATCCCGGAAGCGGGCCTCTTCAACGGTTCCCGGGTTGGCTTCCAGCGTGATCTCGTCAAGCTGGCTCAGGTCCACCCGCCGGGACAGGGCATCCAGGAAACGCTCGTAGAAGGAGGCACTCATCAGGGAAGGTGTGCCGCCGCCAATAAAAAGGCTCTGGAGGGGGCGGCCATCCAGCTCGTCCCGGTCCGCATCCAGGTCCTCGATCAGCGCACTGAGATAATCGTTCTCTGGAATAGTGGTCGGGGCGGTGTGCGAATTGAAGTCGCAATAGGGGCACTTTCGCACGCACCAGGGCGTGTGCAGGTAGAGGCCCAGCGGTGGCGCCTGAAGGCCTTCAGAGGCGTGCGTCACTGAGGCGGGCCTTGAGCTGGGCCAGGGCGCGGCCCCGGTGGCTGAGCTCGGCCTTGCGATCCGCCGGCAGCTCAGCCGCAGTGGCGTTCTCGGACGGCACGAAGAACAGCGGGTCGTAGCCGAATCCCTGGGTACCGCTGGGTGCGGCGGCAATCCGTCCTTCCCACTGGCCGTCACAGATCATCGGGATCGGGTCCTGGGGATGGCGCATAAGAACGAGAAGGCAGTGGAAGCGCGCCGTTCGCTGCTCGTCGGCAATCCCGGCGAGAGCCTCCAGCAGCTTGCGGTTGTTGGCTTCGTCATCCCCGTCCACGCCAGCGTAACGCGCGGACCAGACTCCCGGGGCGCCGTTGAGCGCGTCCACCGCAAGGCCGGAATCATCCGCCAGCGCCGGCAGCCCGGTGATCCGGCTGGCATGACGCGCCTTGATGAGGGCGTTCTCCACGAAGGTGCAGGCGGTTTCTTCCGGAGAATCGACGCCCAGATCACCCTGGGCGCTGACAGTGATGTTCCAGGGGGCGAGCATGCGGTTGAACTCGGCGATCTTGCCCTTGTTGTTGCTGGCAAGCACCCAGTTGCGCGCCTCACTCATTGTAGAGCTCCCTGGAGAAGCGCACTGACAGGGGATCGCCGCTGCCCTGGGGGGTGGCGTCGATCTCGAAAACCAGGTTCTTGCCCTCCCGGTACTGGAACTGCGCCAGGTAGTAGATGGCATCGCCTTCACGCACGCGCTGGAAGGACAGTGATTCGGTCTGCTGGACGCTGTTGGTCATCTGGCCTTCGATGCGGGCGCCAACCGCGTCCGGCTGAGCCTTCCCGTTGGCGTTCCGCCTGTGGACGGACACATTCAGCAGCCCCATGGAGCGGCTGCGCACCAGGTCGTACTCCTCGGCCATCTCGGCGCTGATGAAGGTCGACGGAATTGCGGAGTGGTAGACGATGAAGTCGTCGAATTCCGTCTTGCCCTCGGCGCTGGCTCCGGTTGCCACCAGCAGGGAAAGGAATGCGAACAGCAGTTTCTGGAGCTGTTGTCTGGCCGCCATGGGGACCTCCGGTCGTTAACGGGTCACGCGGTATACGGCTATCTGACCGAGCAGGTTGGGCCAGAGCCGGTTGTACCAGCGCGAGCGGTGTGCATTATCCACTACGGTACGGCTCTGGATACGGATCCGATGTTCCTGGCAGAGCGCTTCGAAATCGCGCACCGTACACAGGTGAATATTGGGCGTATTGTACCACGTGTGCGGCAGGGTACTGGACATGGGCATGCGTCCGGACCACATCTGGTAGAGGCGCAGCCGCCAGTAGCCGAAGTTGGGAAAGGTGACGATGCCTTCGCGGCCCAGGCGCAGCATTTCCGTCAGCGCCCGGTCGGGGCGGCGTACCGCCTGCAGGGCCTGGGTCATGACCACGGTGTCAAAGGTCTGGTCCCGGAAGTTGCCCAGGCGGTCCTCGTCCAGGTCCTGCTCGACCACGTTCACGCCCCGGCGCACACATTCCTCGATGTATTCCGGGTTGATCTCCAGGCCATAGCCGGTCACGCCCTTCTCGCGCTGGAGGTAGTCCAGCAGGGTGCCGTCACCACAGCCCAGGTCAAGGACACGCGATCCGTTGGCAATCCAGGGTTCAATCAGTTTCAGGTCAGCGCGCATGACGAGGCTCCTCCGCCACACGGTTCATATAGGCCCGGAACAGGCGCAGATAGCGCTCGTTGGGCACCAGGAAGGCGTCGTGGCCCCAGTTGGAATGGATCTCCGCGTAGCTTACGTCGCGTCGGGCATCCACCAGGGCGTTGACGATTTTTTCCGAATGCTCGGGGGCAAAGCGCCAGTCGGAACTGAAGGACAGTACCAGGAAGCGGCACCGGGCCTCGGCCATGGCTCGGCTCAGGTCGTTGCCGAACTCGCGGGCCGGGTCGAAGTAATCCAGCGACCGGGTCATCAGCAGATAGGTATTGGCGTCGAAGTTTTCCGAGAACCGCTCCCCCTGATACTGGAGGTAGCTCTCCACCTGGAACTCCGCATCAAAGCCATAGTGGTAGGCGTGATCCCGCAGTTCGCGCCCGAACTTTTCGCCCATGGACACATCCGACAGATAGGTGATGTGTCCTACCATCCGGGCCAGCATCAGGCCACGCTGGGGGCTGGTGTCGTGTTCAAGGTAACGGCCGTCATGGAACGCCGGATCCGAGGTGATGGCCTTGCGGGAGACTTCGTTGAACGCGATGTTCTGGGCCGTGAGGCGCGGCGTTGCCGCAATGACGACGGCATGGCGCAGTCGCTCCGGGTAGTGGATGGCCCAGTCGAGCGCCTGCATCCCCCCGAGAGAGCCACCGATGACGGCGGCCCACTGCTCAATGCCCAGCCGGTCCGCCAGTCTGGCCTGGGTCTTGACCCAGTCGCGCACGGTCACCACCGGAAAGTCGGGGCCGTAGGGGCGTCCGGTATCGGGGTTTGTTGACGCTGGGCCTGTGCTGCCGTGGCAGCCACCGATGTTGTTGAGGCTGACCACAAAGAAGCGGTTGGTATCAATGGGCTTGCCGGGGCCGATGCAGGCATCCCACCAGCCCGGCTTGCGATCCTCCGCAGAGTGGAAGCCGGCCGCATGATGGTGGCCGCTCAGGGCGTGACAGACCAGTACGGCATTGTCCGCCTCGGCGTTCAGTTCCCCATAGGTCTCAACGACGAGATCAAATTCGGGAAGCGTGTGGCCGCCTTCAAGGCGTACCGGCTCCTGGAAATGAAGCGTCCGGGGTTCAACGATGCCAACCGAGTCGGCGGCTTGATAATCAGCAGCCATTGATGCGAATAACGTCCTGGGTGGTGTTGCGTGTCAGTCTTCCAAGAGGCCCTGCCTGTTGCGTTGCAGGCCCGGTCAGGCAGGGCAGTGTATCGAGGGGAACGGCCTAAGGCAACTTGCAACCGGCTATCACCGGGCCGCCTGTTCCGCCTTGAGCAGGTCGGAAGTGGGCTCACCGATGCGCCGTTCCAGCTTGTGGGCGATCCGCAGCTGTTGCTCCATGGTTTCCAGGGCCTGGCGAAGCTGTTTACGCTGTTCACGGACCTGCTTCTCATCGTCTGTCATCTCGCGCAGGCGGCTGAACTGTCGTTCGAGTCGCTGTTTCTGCTGCTGGGTGTGCTGAAGTACTGGCAGCAGGGCCTCACGGGGCCAGCGGAGAATGTCTTCCAGGGTCTTTTCCATGATGTGGCGCGCTTCGCTCACGATGGTGGTGAAAAACTGGTGAATCAGCCGGCGCTGTTCCAGGAGCAGCGTCCTCGGGTTGCGACGGAAGCGGTCGGCGCGCGAGCGCAGGTCCCGCAGGGCAATCAGGTGCCTGCCCAGCCTCAGGGGGACCGGCTCCAGATTATGGCCGGTGGTTTCCTCGTTATAACGCCGGTAGATGGAGTTGACCATCTTTTCGGCCCGTCGCCCCTCGGTCATCAGGTTGTTGAAATCGTTCTCCAGCACCCGGAAGAAGCCGTTCATGGTGTTGTTCAGTCCCGCCGTGGTCCAGCTCGATTCAAGCTTTTCACGGGTGGTGGCGCAGTGCTCGTCGAACCGCTCAAGGTTGATGATCTCCTCGAGCACCTCCCCCTGGGATTCCATCAGCCGGCGGCTGGAACGCAGGGTGATGAGCTTGCGCGTGTAGTAGTCGTAGTCCCTGCGCGTGCGCTCCGCCAGCTCGGCCAGCGCGGTGCGGTCGGTTCTGTGAGCTTCGAGCGCGTCCATCTCCTCGGCCAGGGATGCCTTCTGGTTTTCCAGGGCGGACTGGTTATCCCTGAGCATGTGCGTGAGGTCGGCAACCAGGTCGCCACTGATCAGCTGCTCCTTGCGGGTGAGGATGCGGTCACTGATCAGTGCCTCGAGTTCGGACAGGCCGCTGCGCCGTCTCAGCTCCTCGTCGTCGCGCACGCGCGCCATCAGCCCTTGCTTGGCGGACACCGGCATCACGTCCTCGGGTGCGATTGACAGCTGACGCGCCGTGGTCTGGCGGATGCGTTCGATGGCGGCATCCGTATGGTCTTCGCCGTTGAGGTCATCCCAGAGCACATCGATCTTGTTCAGCACTGCAAATCGGCCCGCGCGATGGTCCGCGTCACGGGTATCAATGTACTCGTTCCAGATGGTCATATCGCTGGCAGTCACCCCGGCATCGGCACTCAGCAGAAACAGCACGGCCTGGGAGGAGGGCAGCATGGATACGGTCAGTTCCGGCTCGGACCCCAGGGCGTTGAGGCCGGGCGTATCCAGGATGCGAAGTCCGCGTTCAAGTGTCGGGTGCTGCACGCTGATCATGGCGTGTCGCCAGGCCGGGACCAGTACCCGGTCCGGGGACTCGGGGTCCGGGTCCAGCATCTGCTCGTTGAACCCGAGGTCCGACGCGTGTTCGCGGGTCACACTGGTTACTTCCGCGACCCGGGCCAGCGTGGCGGCCGTGCTTTCGGTGTCTTCCGGGTTCAGCTCAACCACCTCCCAGGCTTCGGGCCGGTGACGCAGCTGTTGCAGGGAGGCGTTTTCGGCCCGGGTTTCAATGGGAAGAAGACGCAGGTAGTTGGAGCGGGTATGGCGATCAAAGAAGAGTTCGGTTGGGCACATGGTCGTTCGGCCCGCCTCCGAGGGCAGCAGGCGCTGGCCATGGCTGGCAAAGAACAGCGAGTTGATCAATTCCGTCTTGCCCCGTGAGTACTCACCCACGAAGGCAATAGTGAGCTCGTCCTCGACCAGCAGCCGGATACTGCGCTGCAGGTGCTGCGCCACATCGTCCGAGAGTAGTTCGTTGACTTCAAGCCAGCGCCGGTACTGGGTAATGTTCCGGACCAGTTCCTTCTTCCAGCGGTGGTAGGCCTCGACCTGTCCGGTCAGGGTTATTGCATCTGGCATGGCAAGTATCCGGGTGCCCTGGCGCGCTGTCTCGGCACGGTTTGACGGAATTTTACGGGAGTATAGACCGCACGCGGCCGCAGGGCTTGTTACATCCCTGCGCAGTTATGTATCCGTTTTTAACCGGGTTGATGCTAGAACGGCATCCCGGCGGCAGTTTCCAGATGCCGCATGACCACCATGACCATGTTCAGTACCAGAAAGACGAGGATGGGCGACAGGTCGAGGCCGCCCATGGGCGGCAGCAGGCCGCGGAACGGTGCCATGACAGGTTCGGTGATCTGGTGGATGAGCTGGATGCCGGGGTGGCTGTTGCCGGGGGCGATCCAGCTGATGACGATCATGGCGATGATGGCGAAGAAGTAGATGTTGATGATCAGGCTCGCGACCTTGAGCACGCCCCAGAGCAGCACGGCGGGGGTGAAGCCGTAGCCGGCGATGGACAGGATGATGACGTACATCAGGGCCTGGAAGAGGACGGCGAAGATCAGCGATGCGAAGTCGAAGCGGCGGACCGGGGGAACGACGGTTCGGATCGGCTGGGTGACGGGGTTGGTGGCTTTGGCGATGAACTGGCTGATGGGGTTGAAGTAATCCACCTGGCAGAGTTGGAACAGGAAGCGCAGGACTACGATGGTGAGGTAGAACGCTGAGAGCATCTGCAGGGTGGAGACCAGGATTTCGGTACCCATAATTCGGGGTTCTCCTCAAAGGGGCTTTAAGTTGTCTGTGTTGGTGCAACCAGGACGAGGGGAAGCGGGTAATGCTATACGGGAACCGCTATGAATACATCCATGTACGCTGCCCTCCGCCATCCATGGCTCCGGAGCTTCCCGTATAGCATTACCCGCTTCCCCTCTGGTTTCGTGCTGCGTCTAACCTGCGCAATTATAGCGCCTTTTTCAGTTGTTCCGAGAGTTCCGCCGAGCGCTTTTTCGCCGCATTGTACGCCTTGCTCACCAGTTCGCGCAGGCCGCCGGATTCGAAGGTTTCGATGGCCTGTTCGGTGGTGCCGCCGGGGGACATCACGTTGCGGCGGAGTTGGGCCGGGTCGTCGTCGCTGTCGGCGGCCATTTTTGCGGCGCCGCCCATGGTCTGGATGGCCAGTTGGCGGGCGGTTTCGGCTGGGAGGCCGGCTTCGACTGCGGCGTTTTCGAGGGATTCCAGGAGCATGAAGCAGTAGGCCGGGCCGCTGCCGGACAGGGCGGTTACGGCGTGCATCTGGTTTTCGTCCTCGAGCCAGACGGCGAGGCCGATGCTTTCGAAGATGTTGGTGACGGCGGTGCGCTGGGTGTCATTTACTTCATCGGTTGCGTAGAGGGCGGCGGCGCCCTGGCCGACGAGGGACGGGGTGTTGGGCATGCAGCGCACCACGGGGACTCCGCCGCCGAGCCATTCGGCGATGGTGGCGGTGTCGAGGCCGGCGGCGATGGAGACAGCGAGCGGGCGGGTGTTCTGGACGACGCTGATGATGTCCTTGCAGGCCTCGGCCATGATCTGGGGTTTGACGGCCAGGACCAGGATATCCGCCTGGCTGGCGCAGTGGCGGTTGTCGGTGGTGGTGTAGATGCCGAAATCGTCGCGCAGGCCCTGGAGGTGGCTGTCTTCAGGGGCGCTGGCCCAGATTTTCTCGGGATTGTAGCCGTTGGCGACAAGGCCGCCGAGTATGGCGCGCGCCATGTTGCCGGCGCCGATGAAGCAAATCGCGGGCTGGTCCTGGTCGTTCTGCATGGTGCTGAGCTCCTAATCCCGTGCCCCGAAGAGGGCGGTGCCAAGGCGGACAATGGTCGCACCTTCGGCGATGGCGGCTTCCAGATCGCCGGACATCCCCATTGAAAGCGTGTCGAGCCCCCCATTATCCATTCCCCGGCGCAGCTCCGCCAGCAGGGAAGCCAGTTCGCGGAAACGCCGGCGCTGCACCTCCGGATCATTGCTCGGATCGGGTATGGCCATGAGCCCGCGCAGGCGGCATCGGGGCAGTGCTGCTACCGCCCGGGCCAGTTCCAGTGTCGACTCGGGCGCAACCCCGGATTTGGTCGGTGCCTCGTCAATATTCACCTGCAGACACAGATTCAGCGGCCCCATTTCCTCCGGCCGCTGCTCACTCAACCGCTGCGCCACCTTCAGCCGGTCCACGCTGTGCACCCAGTCAAAGTGCTCCGCAATAACCCGCGTCTTGTTCGACTGGATAGGCCCGATGTAATGCCACTCAAGATCCGGCAGATCCTTAAGCGCCTCCATCTTCTCCAGCGCTTCCTGAACGTAATTCTCCCCAAACGCCAACTGCCCACACTCGGCCGCCTCACGAATGGCACTGGCCGGCTTCTTCTTGGAAACCGCCAACAACTGGACACCATCCGGATCCCGCTCGGCTTCTTTCGCCGCTTCCCGAATCCGCCGGGCTGTCTTTTCGAGGTTCTCTGCTATGCTGATCATTGGTCCTACCGGGGATGTAAACGGCCTACAAAAGTAACGCCTGCCCCGGCAAAAACCAAGGTATAGACACCTACGAGCCCGAACCCGGTAGAGGTAACTCGTAGCCCGAGGGAGGGGTCTGGGTGTTCTATCCGGGAAGCTCTGAGGCCCTGGATGGCCGAAGCGCAGCGCACATGGGTTTGCGCGATGGAGCGCAAACGGGTTTACAAGGATGTAAACCCTGGACTTTTCAGCGAAGCAGGATAGCGTAGCTGAAAAGTGTTTATAGCGTTTCCCGGATAGAACACCCAGACCCCTCCCCGCACGAAAGCAACAATCTTGTGAGTCAGAAGAACCCCCGAGGACGCCATGGATATAACCGAACTGCTTGCATTCTCCGCCAAACAGGGAGCCTCCGACCTCCACCTGTCGGCCGGCCTCCCCCCCATGATCCGCGTCGACGGCGACGTCCGCCGGATCAACCTCCCGCCCATGGAGCACAAGGAAGTCCACGGGCTCATTTATGACATCATGAATGACAAGCAGCGCAAGGATTACGAAGAATTCCTGGAAACCGACTTCTCCTTCGAAGTCCCCGGCGTTGCCCGCTTCCGTGTCAACGTCTTCAACCAGAACCGCGGCTCCGGCGCCGTCTTCCGGACCATCCCCTCCAAGGTCCTGACCATGGACGACCTGGGCATGGGGCAGGTGTTCAAGGACATCTCCTCCAACCCGCGCGGCCTGGTCCTGGTTACCGGCCCAACCGGTTCCGGTAAGTCCACGACCCTGGCGGCGATGATCGACTACATCAACGAAACGCGCTACGAGCACATCCTCACCATCGAGGATCCCATCGAATTCGTGCACGACTCCAAGAAGTGCCTGGTGAACCAGCGGGAGATCCACCGCGACACCCTGGGCTTCAACGAATCCCTGCGTTCCGCCCTGCGTGAGGACCCGGACATCATCCTGGTCGGCGAGCTGCGGGACCTGGAAACCATCCGCCTTGCCCTGACCGCCGCCGAGACCGGCCACCTGGTATTCGGCACACTGCACACCACCTCTGCCGCCAAGACCATCGACCGGGTTGTGGACGTCTTCCCCGCGGATGAAAAGTCCATGGTGCGCTCGATGCTGTCGGAGTCGCTGCAGGCGGTAATCTCTCAGGCGCTGTTGAAAAAGAGCGGCGGCGGCCGGGTGGCGGCGCACGAAATCATGATCGGCAACTCGGCCATCCGGAACCTGATCCGCGAGGACAAGGTCGCGCAGATGTACTCGGCCATCCAGACCGGCGGCCAGCTGGGCATGCAGACCCTGGACCAGCATCTGAAGACCCTGCTCCAGAAGGGCTCAATCAGCCGCGAGGAAGCCCAGGCCAAGGCCAAGATGCCGGATAAATTCTGACAGGGTGGGAGAACCATCATGGAACTTGAAAAACTGCTTAAGGTTGTCGTCGACAAGAACGGCTCGGATCTGTTCATTACCACGGGCGTGCCGCCCAGTGTGAAGATCAACGGTCGCATCGTCCCGATCACCAAGAACGCGCTGACGCCGGAACAGGCCCGGGAATTCGTCTATGGCTCCATGACGGAGAAGCAGGCCCGGGAATTCGACGAGAACCACGAGTGCAACTACGCACTCAGTGCCCGGGGAATCGGGCGTTTCCGTGTCAGCGCCTTTTTCCAGCGCAACCTCTGCGGCATGGTGCTGCGCCGGATCGAGACGGAGATCCCGAAACTGGAGGATCTGGACCTGCCGGATATTATCAGTGAGCTGGCCATGACCAAGCGTGGCCTGATCATCTTCGTGGGCGGCACCGGCACGGGTAAGTCCACATCCCTGGCGGCAATGATCGGCCACCGCAACCGCAACAGCCGGGGGCACATCATCTCGGTGGAGGATCCCATCGAATTCATCCACCAGCACCAGGGCTGCATCGTCACGCAGCGCGAGGTGGGGGTGGACACGGACTCCTTCGAGACCGCCCTGAAGAATACCCTGCGCCAGGCTCCGGACGTCATCCTCATCGGCGAGGTGCGAACAGCCCAGACCATGGGCTACGCCGTGAGCTTCGCGGAAACCGGCCACCTGTGCCTGGCCACGCTGCACGCCAACAACGCCAACCAGGCACTGGACCGGATCATCAACTTCTATAACCCGGAAGTGCACAACCAGATCTGGATGGACCTCTCGCTCAACCTCAAGGCCCTTGTTGCCCAGCAGCTGATTCCCACGCCGGATGGCAAGGGGCGGGCGGCCGCCGTCGAGGTGTTCATCAATACCCCGCTGGCCCAGGACATGGTCCGCAAGGGCGAGGTGGACAAGCTCAAGGAGCTGATGACCAAATCGGGTGAGCTGGGTATGCAGACCTTCGACCAGGCGCTCTACCACCTCTATGAGGATGGCAAGATCACCTACAAGGATGCGCTGGCCCACGCGGACTCCGCCAACGACCTGCGCCTGATGATCAAGCTCGGGGCCGACGCGTCCTCGGCCGAGGAACTCTCCAGCTCCGTGGACAGCCTTTCCATCCAGGATGATGATAGCTGAGCCCCTGCTGAGCCACGGCCTTGCCGGTTTTGCCGTGGGCGGCATGCTGGCCATGGCCGGTGTCCTGATGCAGGTGCTGCTGCGCACGCCGCTGGCGGAGCCCTATGTGCTGGGCGTCTCCGGCGGTGCTGCCGTGGCGGGACTGGTCTGCATGCTCCTGGGCCTGGGCGGCTGGTGGATATCCGGGTCGGCGTTGTTGCTGTGCCTGCTGTCGCTGGCCATTGTTTTCTATGTCGGGGGCGGCGACCACATTCCCCGGGAGCGCCTGCTGCTCACGGGGGTGGTGCTGGCGGCTGGCTGGAGTACATTGACAACCTTCCTGCTTGCCCTGGAACCGACCTCCTCGGTCCGGGAAATGCTCTTCTGGCTCATGGGTGACCTTGAGCGATCCGTTTCGGCCTGGTGGGGTGTGCTTGCACTGGTCCTGGCACTGGGCGGCGGCTGGGTCATGGCGCCGGCCCTGGACCTGCTGGTACGCGGCGACGAGCAGGCGGCGGTGCTGGGCGTGGAAGTGCACCGCGTCCGGCTGCTGTGCTACATCATGGCCGCCGTGCTTACCGCCCTGGCCGTGACCCTGGCAGGCCCGATCGGTTTCGTGGGGCTGGTGGTTCCACACATGGTGCGGATGGTGGTGGGCGCGCGACACCGCATCCTGATTCCGGCCTCCATTGTTGCCGGGGGTGTCTACATGATCGGACTCAATGCCATTACAGCCCTGCCCCTGTTTCAGGGGACGGTGCCGGTTGGTGTATTATCCGCCATCATTGGCGTCCCCGTCTTTCTGTACCTGCTTCGACAACCAAGGGCCTCGGGCTGATGGCATCCCTGCAACTGGATAATCTCGGTTTCGGCCACAACAATCGCATGCTGAGCCGGCCCCTGAGCCTGGAAGCCCGCTCCGGCGAGTTCTGGGCAATCCTGGGGGAGAACGGTTCCGGCAAGAGTACCCTGATGGCGACGCTGGTCGGCCTGCTGCCGCCACTCCAGGGGCAGGTCTTTCTGGATGGGGTGAACCTGCAGCGCATCCCCCGAAAGGTCCTTGCCCGGCGGATCGGGCTCCTGCTCCAGAAGGTGGATGTGGGCTTTCCCTACTCGGTGCGCGAAACCGTGAGCGCGGGCCGCTATGCCCACCGCCCGCCCTGGCGTTCCCTGCGCCGCCGGGACCGGAAAAAGGTCGAGCAGGTCATGGCCTGGACGGGCCTTGATACCATGGCGGATCATCGTGCCGATCAGCTCTCCGGGGGCGAGCAGCGCCGTATTGCCATTGCCACGCTCCTGGCCCAGGATCCGGACACGCTGCTGCTGGACGAACCGGTGAACCACCTGGATGTGCGCCACGAGGTGGCGCTGATGGAACGTTTCCATGACTACTCGGAGGATGGCAGGCTGGTGATGGTATCCCTGCATGACGTGAACCTGGCAAGCCAGTACGCGGACCGTCTGCTGCTTCTGTACCCGGACGGGGAGTGGGAAGCGGGCCCGTCTGAGTCGCTGCTCACCGAGGACCGGCTGGAGCGGCTTTACGGGGTTCCCCTGAAATCGGTCGGCTCCGATGAGACCCCATTCTGGGTGCCGCTGGGTCACAGCAAACGGAGTGCCCGATGAGCCACACCCTGGTGCTGGGCGGTATCCGCTCCGGCAAGAGTGCCCTCGCGGAATCGACAGTCAGTCGGCTCGATGGCCCCGTGCTCTATGTTGCCACGGCCACGGCCGGTGACGGCGAAATGGCGGAACGCATTGCCCGGCACCAGCAGCGCCGCCCGGATGACTGGGGCCTGGAAGAGGAGCCCCTGGCGCTGGCCAGTGTCCTGGATCGCCATCACGCCGAGGCGCCCTGCCTGTTGATTGATTGTATGAGCCTCTGGCTGGGCAACCTGCTCGGGGCCGGGCAGGAAACACTGACGCGGGAGCGGGAGGCCTTCCTTGAAGCGCTGGCGCGCTATCCGGGATCCGTGGTTATCGTCAGTAACGAGGTGGGGCTGGGAATAATCGGCATGGACGCCATGACCCGCCAGTTCTGCGACGAACTGGGCTGGCTCAACCAGGCCCTGGCCCGCCACTGCGACAACGTCATCCTGTCCGTGGCGGGTCTGCCCACCGTGTTGAAGGGCGAGGCTGTTACGAGCTGAGCCCGTGGGATACCAGGCAGTTCAGCCACTGCTCGCCGAGCCGGTCCATGCGCAGTCGGGTGCGGCAGGCATAGGGCACCATCAGCGCTCCCATGGCCTTCTCAAGCGGGGTTCCCATCACATCGGCCATGACCATGCGGATAACGCCGCCATGGCAGACCACCAGTACCCGTTGCCCCTCCAGTGACTCACGCCACTGGTGAATGGCGCTGCTGACGCGCTGATGGAAATCCGGAAGCGCCTCGCCACCGGGCGGCGCATGGGCCACCGGGTTACTCCAGAAGGCTTCCAGCACACCGGGCGTTCTTTCACGGATCTCAGCCGCCGTAAAACCCTCCCAGTCGCCGAAATTGATCTCCCGAAGACCCGGCTCCACGTGCAGGGGTAGGCCGCGCTCTTCGGCTACGAGCTCCGCAAAGGGTCGACACCGGGCCATGGGAGAGGTGAGGACCGCATCCCACTGGTCCTGCTCGCTCACCGCCGCCCGCATCTGCTGCCAGCCCGTGGCGCTGAGCGGGTCGTCCAGCGTGCCCCGGTAGCGTTTGCCGCCCTCGGGTTCGCCGTGGCGGATCAGGTCGAACCGGGTGCCTTCAAGCGCCCCCATCACTGACTCCTGCTTCATCAAAGGTGGCCATGCCGTTGTGCAGGGCACAGGCTGAGCGTAATACGGGAACCGCCACTGCGGCACCGCTGCCTTCGCCCAGGCGCATATCCAGGTCCAGCACCGGCGTGGCCTGCAAGGCCTCCAGCAGGTAACGGTGGCCGGGTTCACGGGACTGGTGGGAGAAGTGCAGCCAGGGCGCCAGGTCAGGGCGCAATCGCACGGCAGCCAGGGCGGCGGACGTGACGATGAAGCCATCGACCAGAACGGGAATGCCACGTCGTGCCGCGCCGACCATGGCGCCGGCGAGTGCCGCGACCTCAAAGCCACCCAGCGAGGCGAGCGCCTCAAAGGGCTCACGGCTGGACCCATGGCGCTCAAGGGAGCGGGTAATGAACCGCGCCTTGCGTGAGACGCCGTCGGCGTCCAGCCCGGTTCCCGGTCCCACCAGATCCGTAACGCTGGCGTCCAGGAGCAGGGTGGCCAGGGCGGCGGCGCTGGTGGTGTTGCCAATGCCCATGTCGCCGCCAACGAACAGCTCAGCACCGGCTTCCGCCGCGCGCGCTGCGGATCGGTCCCCGGCGTGGAGCGCCTTTTCCAGCTGTTCCGTGCTCATGGCCGGTTTGTTGGCGATGTTGGCGGTCCCCGGCGCAATCCATTCATCGGTCACGCCGCTGGAATCCGGCAATGGATGCGCCACGCCCATGTTGAGGACTTCCAACGTCGCTCCCAGCTGCCTTGCCAGAACACTGATGGCAGCGCCCCCGGCGGCAAAGTTCGCAACCATCTGGGCGGTCACTTCCTGGGGAAACGCCGAGACGCCATCGGCGGCAATGCCATGGTCGCCGGCGAAAACCGCAATATGAACCCGGTCAACAGCCGGTTGGTCCCGGTGCTGCTGGGCAGAGAGCGAACAGGCAAGAGTCTCGAGTCGCCCAAGCGATCCCGGAGGTTTGGTCAGTGTGCTCTGGCGCGCCAGGGCTCTCTGGTAATGGGTGTCGGATGGAGTGGGTAAAGGTTGTTGCCAGAATCGTTCAGACATCGTGAATCCCGTGCTACCGAATCCGCGCACGATACTCCGATGGAAGGGGTTGTTCCAGTCTGCTTGAGAGGAGAGGGGTTCGGGCGCAGCCGAACGGCTGCGCCCGAGAGGCGCTATGCGCGGCTTACGCTGCGTCGAAGCGATCCGCGTCCATCATCTTGGTCCACGCCTTGACGAAGTCCTTAACGAACTTCTCCTGGTTGTCGTCCTGCGCGTAAACCTCTGCGTAGGACCGCAGGATCGAGTTCGAGCCGAACACCAGGTCGACGCGCGTTGCGGTCCACCTGGTCTTGTCCGTCTTGCGATCGCGGATTTCGTAGAGGTTCTCGCCGGTCGGTACCCAGCTGTAGCTCATGTCGGTCAGGTTCACGAAGAAATCGTTGGTCAGCTGACCTTCGCGATCCGTGAACACGCCATGCTTGGTGCCGCCATGGTTGGTGCCGAGCACGCGCATGCCGCCGACCAGCGCGGTCATTTCCGGACCGGTGAGCCCCATCAGCTCGGTGCGGTCGAGCATCAGCTCTTCCGGCTTCACGTCGTAGTCCTTCTTCAGGAAGTTGCGGTACGCATCCGACAGCGGCTCCAGCCACTTGAACGAATCCGCATCGGTCATTTCCTCGGAAGCATCACCGCGACCCGGCGTGAAGGGTACGACAATGTCGTGACCGGCGGCCTTCGCCGCTTTCTCGATGCCCACATTACCGGCGAGCACGATCACGTCCGCAATGCTGGCGCCGCTTTCGGAGGCGATCGGTTCCAGTACCTTCAGGACGCGGGTCAGGCGATCCGGCTCGTTAGCCACCCAGTCCTTCTGGGGTGCCAGGCGGATGCGTGCGCCATTGGCGCCGCCGCGCATGTCGGAATGGCGGAAGGTGCGGGCGCTGTCCCAGGCGGTGGCGACCATGTCGCCGATGCTGAGGCCGCTGTCCGCGATCTTTTCCTTAACCGCTTCCACGTTGTAGTCCGTGCTGCCGGCGGGAACCGGATCCTGCCAGATCAGGTCCTCGGTCGGTGCTTCCGGGCCGATGTAGCGATCTTTCGGGCCCAGATCACGGTGGATCAGCTTGAACCAGGCGCGCGCGAACGCGTCATCCAGCAGTTCCGGATTCTTGCGGAACTTCTCGGAAATCTCGCGGAAGCCCGGATCCACCTTCATCGCCATGTCGGCGTCGGTCATCATGGGCATAACGCGGACCGAGGGATCTTCCGGATCGACCGGCTTGTCTTCCTCTTTGATGTCCACCGGTTGCCACTGGTTGGCGCCGGCCGGGCTCTTGACGTTCTCCCACTCGTGGTTGAACAGCATCTCGAGGTAGCCGTGGTCCCACTGGGTCGGGTTGGTGGTCCAGGCCCCTTCCAGGCCACTGGTGACCGCATCGCGACCAACGCCACGGGTGACCTTGTTGTTGAAACCAAGACCCTGCTCTTCAACGTCCGCCCCTTCGGGTGCCGGGCCGACATTGTCGGGATTGCCGTTACCGTGGCACTTGCCCACGGTGTGGCCGCCAATCGTCAGCGCTGCGGTCTCTTCATCGTCCATCGCCATACGGCCAAAGGTGACGCGCAGGTCCTTGGCGGTTTCCAGCGGATCGGGGTTGCCGTCAGGGCCTTCCGGGTTCACGTAGATCAGGCCCATCATGACCGCCGCAAGGGGATCCTCCAGGGATTCCGGGTCGCGGCTCTTGTCGTAGCGGCTGTTTTCGTTGTCACTGGTGGCGAGCCATTCCTTCTCGCTACCCCAGTAGGCTTCCTTCTCGGGGTGCCAGATGTCCTCGCGGCCAAAGGAAAAGCCGAAGGTCTTGAAGCCCATGGATTCATAGGCAACGTTGCCGGCCAGCGCGAGGAGGTCGGCCCAGCTCAGTTTGTTGCCGTACTTCTTCTTGATCGGCCAGAGCAGGCGACGCGCCTTGTCCAGGTTGCCGTTGTCCGGCCAGCTGTTGATCGGGGCGAAGCGCTGGTTGCCAGTGCCAGCGCCGCCACGGCCATCAAATACCCGGTAGCTGCCGGCGGCGTGCCAGGTCATGCGTATCATCAGGCCGCCGTAATGACCATAGTCGGCGGGCCACCAGTCCTGGCTGTTGGTCAGCAGGTCCTTGACGTCCTGTTTGAGGGCGTCGAAGTCGAGCTTGCGGACTTCTTCGCGGTAGTTGAAGTCCTCGCCCATCGGGTTGGTCTTGCGGTCGTGCTGGTGCAGGATGTCCAGGTTCAGGCTGTTCGGCCACCACTCCATGACCGACTGGCCGGCTTCCGTGTTGGCACCGTGCATGACCGGGCACTTGCCTGCGGATCCATTTGCTCCCATGTTGCTCTCCAATGATTGCTGCGTGGGTGTTACTGCCTGTCGTATCCCACCAATCTATACCAATTACCGCGCAAGTGCTTAAGTTGCATTTTCGCACCAGACCGATAGGTAATCCCTATCGGAAGAGCGCCGATCTTAGCCATTCCCCGATTGCCTGGATCTCTTCCAGGCACACCTCGTGCTCCATGGGATAGGTCCGGTAGTCCGGGTCATAGCCCAGCTTCTTCAGGTGGTCCACGGACTCGCGCCCCAGGAACTCCGGCAGCATCGGGTCATTGGTGCCATGGGCCACGAAGATGGAAAGCTTCCTGTTGGCTTCGGAAGGCGTGGTGATCCGGGCTGTGGCGAAGTAGCTGGACAGCGCCAGCAGGCCGGCGAGCGGCTGCTCGAAGGTCAGGGCGGTGTGGTAGGCGATGGCACCGCCCTGGGAGAAGCCGGCAACTACGATACGGTCGCTGCGCACGCCACGCTCCATCTCGCGGTGGATCAGGTCCCGGGTGCGCCCAACGGAAGCGAGGATGCCCTCCTCGTCCACATCGCCCTGGCGGTCCAGGGAACGGATATCGTACCAGGCGGGCATGACCATGCCGCCGTTGAGGGTTACCGGAATCTCCGGGGCGTGCGGGAAGACAAAGCGTACGGCGGCGTCCTGGGGGAGGCCCAGGTGCGGGATGATGGGCTCAAAATCATGCCCACTGGCACCCAGGCCGTGCAGCCAGATGACACTGGCATCAGGGTTGTCGCCGGTGGCTTTCTCCACACAGTTCAGGTACTCCATCGCTGACTCTCCGGTTCAAGTAAAGGGCTTACTCTAGCGCGTTGGTCAGGGATGGAGCCAGGGGGCTGTTACTGGTCCGCGAAGCGGCGAACATGCATCTCGAAGCGGTTCTCGTCGTCCACGGCCGCATAGCCGCTGTAGATGCGGTTGCCATCCAGGGCCAGGCTACCCTGTGTATTCTGGACGGTGCGACCAAGCTTTGCCTCGGCAATCTGGCTGCCGTCGGACGCATCGCGCTTCTCGTCATAGCCGTTACCGACCAGGAAGAGGCCACCATCGGTCAGGCCCGCGTCCTGGACAATGCCCTCGCCGCTGGTTTTGTTCCAGTAGGTTCCGCCGGCGGAATCCAGCTTGGCCATGCGGCGCCCGTCGGAGTTGGAAGCCACCAGGTACAGGTCGCCCCGGAAATCCTCCTGCAGCAGTGCCGGACCGGCGGCGCCATAGGACGAGCGGGCAGGGGCGAAGGTGCTGGACCAGACTTTATTGCCCTGGGTATCCAGCTGGATCACGGCCGCGCCGCCGCGTTCGTTCTCGGTGCCTTCGGCGTAGACCACGTTACCGGACTGGCTGACCAGGACGGTGCCGTTGTTGATCAGGTCGCGGTCTGAGGTGTAGCTCCAGCGGGCATCGCCGTTGGGGGCGTGGCGGCTCACGGTGCCACTGCCGGCGACGACAATATCGCCGTTGTCCGCAAAATCGATGCTCGCGCGCCGAGCGCTTTCATGAGGAATGCGCAGGGTTTCGTTGCCGCTGGCGTCGTGTGCCAGGGTCTGGTCGCCGGTGGTGTAGATCCGGCCCTGATGCCAAGCCAGGCCTCGCACGTCGCTGTCGTCACTGATCTGTTCCTTCCAGCGCAGCGTGCCGTTGCGATCGAAGCTGACCAGCCAGGAGGTGCTCTGGCCCTGGTCATCGATCACCGCATACTGGTGGACCACCATGTAGACATTGTCCTGCGGGTCCAGGGCCATGAGCCGGGCCTTGTCGTCGCTGCGGTGGGCGCCGCCGGCAAGATCAAGATCCGTGGCCCGCAGCACATTGCCCTCCGGGCCGATGGTGACCAGCAGGGCATCCTCGCTGCGATCAAGACCGTCGCTGGTATCCACATTGATGCCGGTACCGGCAGCCAGGACGTTGCCGTGGCTGTCCACGGTCATATCGTTCAACCAGGTGATCTGGTCAGTGCCGGTGTTGGGCTTGTGCAGGTAGGTGGCGACCCATTCGGGTTCGACCGTGGCGACACAGGCGGTGAGGACAAAGGCCGTCAGTGCGAGAAGCCAGGCGTGGCGGTGTTTGCATTCCATGATAAGACACTCCCTTGGTTGCGCATTGCTGTTCGGATTGTGAAGCAAGTCACAGAAAGGATAGGGAGCGATTCTAGGTAGTTCATACTAGATAGGGTTCAAATTGTTTCAGGGCGATCGGGCGGAGCCGCTATTGCTTTACGCGATGAAGCCGGCCTCCTAGACTCGATTCCTCCTCAACTGCTTCAGGGCTGACGGGAATCGTGGCTGCAGAGAACGAAACCGAGCGATATCTTTTTCAGGCTCAGCGGGTGAGAGCCGAGTTTGTCCAGCTGCTGCCCATTGCGGTTTTCGTGGCCATCTTTGGCGTCGCCTTCGGACTGGCCGCCGTACAGGCCGGACTTGCGTCCTGGCAGGCGGGGCTGATGAGCGCAACGGTGTTTGCCGGGGCTGCCCAGTTTGCGGTTCTGGGGTTGTGGGGCCAGGAGGTCTCGCTGATTCCGCTCATTGCCATTGTCCTGGCCATCAACTCCCGACACATCCTGATGGGCGCAGCCCTGTTCCCGATGCTGCGCCGTCTTCCGCCAGGCCGTCGCTATGGCATCCTTCTGGTGCTGACTGACGCCAACTGGGCCCGTTCCTTCCAGCAGTACCAGGCCGGGACCCAGAATCTGGAAGCGGTTCTGGGCGGCGGGCTGGCACTCTGGATGGCCTGGGTGGCCGGCACTGTCTTCGGCACCTATTTCGGGGGATTACTGCAGAATCCGGAGGCTTTCGGCCTGGACATGGTTCTGGGGTGTTTCCTGCTGGCCATGGCGCTGGGAGGCCCGAAATCCCGCCGCATCCTGCTGGCCTGGACCGTGGCCGGAATCTCTGCCGTGCTGGCGTGGCTATGGTTGCCTCCGCATATGCACGTGGTAGTCGGGGCCCTGGCGGGCGGCGTCGTCGGCCTCTTCTGGCTGGAGAAACCGCGCTATGAGCATTGAGACAACCACGCTCGGGATCCTGGCCATCATCGCGGTAATGGCCCTGGTGACTCTCGGAACCCGCTTCGGCGGCGCCTTCCTGATGGAGCATGTCCCGCTGAACCGCCGGGTGGAGAGCTTCATCAGCGCCATGGCCAGTTCCGTGCTGATTGCCATTGTGGTGCCCATGGCCTTTGCTGGCGATCTGGGTGCAAAAGCGGCGCTTCTCACGACGGCTGTTATTATGATTGCAACCGGGCGGTCGCTGCCGGCCATTGGGGCGGGGTTCGTTGCGGCGGCTGTGGTACGCCAGTTTATCTGATTGGCTTTGGGCGTTTCTTCAGGTTCGTCCGCGTTTTCAGTTTCTAAATCCCTGGTCAGGGCGTATCTACTGGATATCGAGCAGCAACCCGCCTCCAAGAATGAAAATGGTGGCTACCACAGCGGATATAATGAAGATTCGCGCAAGCGTGCGGTCAAATGAGGTTGAAAACTCCCTAACAACGGGCACATCAATAGAGGGATCATTGCGGGGATTGAATATTCCAATGGGCACGGATATCGCCCAGGCGTACCAGAGGGCGCGATAGCCAATTCCATCCCAAGGGCAAGGTCGAGCAATACCCGAATCCTTCAACCGTCGTTCGATGCCTGTCATGGAAAGCCTGGCAAAGGCAATCCATGAAACGGCGAGGATGATGAACAGGCCGGCCCCGAGAAACGAAAAAATAACCCCGATATCTGCAGAAGGCCCCATTAGTCGCTCCAATCCCATAGCGTTTCAGCGATGTATTGACCGATCTGGTCAGAGTAGTATGCGGCGGTAAAACCTGTAACGGCCGTTACCAATAAAATAGTGCCGACTGCCGCCCACCCTACAGGCCCAACAAGTAGCAGGCCTGCTTTAGCAGCGATTGCGGTGCCACCAACATAGGTTGCTTTTCCTGCTATACCGCCGAGGGCTCCCGCAAAACCGAAACCTGTCATCTGGGCCACACTTTCACGCAACCACTCGCCTCCTTCTTCCCGGACTGAAGTTACCTTGTGGGTACGTAATCCGGCATCGGCGACAGGTGCTATGCGACCGAGTACGTTCAGCGCCCCGGCGAGATATCGTATACGGCTAGCCTGAATCATATCGGTAACCTGAAGGTGCGGATCCACTTTTGCAGACCCTGCGCTTCTTTCTGCAAGAGTAATGCCCCGTTTGGCGTTACTCAGTGCTGTTCCCCGGTTCTTTGCCCTAAACGCCTCTGGAGCGTAGCGATCTAGTTCGGTGGCGTATTGCTCATTAAGGTTCTGAAAAGCCACGCGGGCATTCTGGCGCAGCTTGGCAAGGCGTGCCCCTCGGCCCGGGCCAGTATCCGTCTTCATCCGGTCCCTTAGATCCAGCAGGGCTTTCTGGTAATCTGCGACCGCTTTTTGGAAGCCATTGAGTCGTTCGCGTCCCGCCTGAGTGCCAGCAGCGACAGCTGTGTTGATCAAAGCAAGGGATTCACGATCAAGATTATTCTGGATGAAGCGGCAAGCGCATGGGTTTCTTCACCAGCCTCTTTGGTGACCTGCGCAAGGCTCTTGCGTTTTTCGAGAGGCAGCGCGTTCAGATGGGCGACTATGTTGCTGGCTTGCGGGTGATCCAGGTCCAAAGTATAGACTCGACCGGGACGCATCTTGTCGTATGTCCCAAGACCATTAATGGTGCGAAAACGCTCAAGCTGATAGGGATCGTCTCCGATCAGGCTGTGCGGTGTTTGATGGCACTGGGAAAAGGCTATTTCTGGCATTTCTCTCTCCTTGAGTTTCTTGGTTGGCCGTCCTGACCTGCCTATAAATGGATTTTATCTTGGTGCGAAGTTTTATGTCCATGTTGTTACCGATTGGGGTGTCAATGCTCAGTAATCGCCGAAGGAGCCAGCGGGACGTTTTGGGCCGATTAAAGTACACTCGCGGGCCTCGTATCGTCATGTCGGAATCAGGTTCATGATTCTTTTTGTCATAGTCTGCCTTGCAGCCCTTGTTCTGGACCGCCTGGTCGGTGAGCCGCGCCGGTGCCACCCGCTGGTCGGCCTGGGCTGGTGCGTGGATCAGCTGGAGACGCGGTTCAATCGGAACGGGAAGGGCGGTATTACGGCCGGGGCGCTGGCCGTGGTGATCCTGCTGCTCCCGTTCCTGGGCGTGTCATTTTTACTTTCGTTGCTTCCCGCCATCCCCTGGGTGATTGTCAGCACGGTGGTGCTCTGGCTCTGCATCGGCCACCGCAGCCTGGCGGAGCACGGCATGGCGGTGTATCGGCCATTGGTCTCGGGTGATCTGACCGGCGCGCGTGAACGGGTGGGTATGATGGTCAGCCGGGATCCCCGGGCACTGGATGAAACTGGCATTGCCACCGCCACCACGGAATCCCTGCTGGAGAACGGTGCCGATGCCGTCTTCGCAAGCCTGTTTTGGTTCCTGGTGGCAGGGTTGCCGGGGCTGATACTGCATCGGGTGGCGAACACCCTGGATGCCATGTGGGGTTACCGCTCGCAACGGTTCAATCGTTTCGGGCGCGTGGCGGCCCGGCTGGATGATGCGCTCAACTGGATTCCAGCCCGGCTTACCGCGCTGGGGTATGCTCTGGCTGGCCGTACACGCCTGGCACTCAGGTGCTGGAAGACCCAGGCGCCGGAATGGGAGAGCCCCAATGCGGGCCCGGTGATGGCCGCAGGGGCGGGTGCGCTGGGTGTCCAGCTTGGTGGTGGGGCGCCCTATCACGAGGGCTGGCGGGAGCGGCCGGTTCTGGGCAGCGGCAAGTCGGCCACTGCGGAAACGATTCCGGAGGCCGTAGCGCTGATCCGTCGCAGCCTGCTGCTGTGGTTGGCGGCTGCCGTGGTTATCATGGTGGTGGTTGAATCACTGGGCTGGGGGATCCTGTAAATGTCGGTACAGCACGGCGGTCGTCTCAATGAGGCGGCGCGGGAGTGGGGCATACCGCTGGAGGAATGGCTCGATCTGTCCACGGGCATCAATCCCCGGCCGTGGCCGGTGCCCGCCATCCCGACTAAGGTGTGGCAACGCCTGCCCGAGGATGATGACGGACTGGCGGCCACGGCACGGCAGTGGGCCGGTGCGCCGGAGAAGGCTGGATGCCTTCCGGTGGCGGGAACCCAGGCGGCCATACAGGCACTGCCCCGTTTAAGAACCCCCGGGCGAATTGGCGTACCCTCTCCTGCCTACGCCGAGCACGCCGAATGGTGGCGGGCTGCCGGGCATGAGGTCATTCCCTTCGCGGATCTGCCTTCGGACGAGGATCTTACTGGCCTGGATTCCCTGGTCTGGATCAACCCCAATAATCCCACCGGCGAGCAGGTCACAAGAGCCCGCCTAATGGAATGCCACGAGCGCCTGGCAGAGCAGGGCGGCTGGCTTGTGGTGGACGAAGCCTTTATGGATGCGGAGCCGGAACAGACTTTGGCTCCGGAGACCGGACGTCCTGGCCTGGTGGTGTACCGTTCACTGGGCAAGTTCTTCGGGCTGGCGGGCCTGAGGGCCGGGCTGGTGTTCGGGCCTGCTACTCTCTGCGATCAGCTCGGGGCGATGCTGGGCCCCTGGTCCGTCAGCCACCCTGCGCGCTACGTGATGCAGCAGGCGTTTACGGACAGTGACTGGCAGATCGCCACGGCCACCCGCCTGAACGCGGACACTGAACGCCTCTTCCGGACGCTCAGCAAAGCTGGGCTGACTCCGAAGGGAAGCACGCCACTGTTCGTCTACTGTCCCCACAATAATCCCCAATCAGTCGCCGATGCTCTGGCGAAACAGGCGGTTCTGGTCCGCGTCTTTGATGGCCCTCCCGCGCTGCGCTTCGGCCTGCCGGGCACCGAGGCGGAGTGGCAGCACCTGGAAAGGGCACTGGACGCCATTGGGCCCAATTGACCGAAGCTCGCCGCCTTGGTACTGTTCGCATCCCTTCAGGTTTCCCGGCTGTAATCATAAGCCGGGATGAAACGGGAAGCCGGTGAGCCATTGTTCCTGAGAGTCCGAAGTGGCGAGTCCGGCGCTGCCCCCGCAACGGTGATTGAGTCAAAGACGACCATCGCGCCACTGTGCCAGAGAAGCATGGGAAGGCGGTCGTCCAGAACCCGGAAAGGTTCGCTCATCAGCCCGTAGACCGGCCTGGAAGGATCGCCGAACGTTGCGGAGGGCAGCGGCAGGCCGGTCGGATCTTCCCCTGCGGATAACCCGCAAATGCAGTTCTCCATCCGCCGCCTGTCCCTGAGCCCTGTTTTCCGCAGCGCATCTTTTCATGCCGTGCGGGGAAGTACGGCAGAAACAGGGAACTGGATTATGCACACAAACCTGAAAACACCACTCGCACTCGCCATCAGTCTTTCTCTGGCGGCAACCGCCACGAATGCCCAGGAATCGAATACCGAGGGAGACTTTGATCTGGACCCCATCGTCGTAACGTCCACCCTGGGTTCAGAAACGGTTAACGAAAGCCTGTCATCGGTAACCGTGATCGATCCGGAAATGATGGAACGCCAGAACCCCCGGGAGATCGCCGATGTGCTCCAGGCCCAGCCCGGGATCAACCTGGTCTCCAATGGCAGTTATGGCAAGACCACCAGTGTCTACACCCGGGGCACGGGCTCAGAATCAACCCTCTTCCTTCTGGATGGCATCCGCATCCGTTCCGCCACCAGTGGCGGCGCGCCCTGGCAGTTCATACCGCCCCAGCTCGTGAACCGCATGGAAGTCGTGCGTGGGCCCCGGGGCTCGCTCTATGGTGCGGACGCGGTTGGTGGCGTCGTGCAGGGCTTTACGATTCCAGAGGGTGACCAGGACAGGCAGTGGGCTGAAGTCGGCGGCGGCAGCTTTTCAACCCGCGAAGCCGGTGCTGGTGCCAGCGGTAAGGAAGGCAATACCCGCTACAGCATCCAGGGCAATCATGTGGATACCGAAGGCACGCGCATCAGCGAAGGCGGGGAGGATCGGGGCTTCCGCAACGCCGCCGGCTCCGCCAGCGTGGAGCACGAATTTGATAATGGCGCGACACTCGGCGTACTTGGCCTGCGCAGCCAGGGCAAAACTGAATTCGACGGCGGCAGCAACGAGTTCGTGGTACAGACCCTTGGCGTGAAGGGCGAGACGCCGGTAACCGAGGACTGGACAACCAGTGTCCAGATGAGCGAATCCCGCGACGAGCAGGAATTTGCCTCGGGCAGCATCTTCGATACCCGAACCCGCACGGCACGCTGGGAAAACACCCTGGATCTGGGGCGCCATGAATGGATCGCTGGCGCCGAATACTACGTGGATGACGTGGATACCACGGCGAACTTCACCGAAGACAGCCGCGACAACACCTCCCTGTTTACCCAGCTTCTCAGCCAGTACGACCGCTTCGACACACAGCTCAGTGTCCGGTGGGATGACAACGAGGGCTTTGGAGAGGAAGTGACCGGCAGTGTCGCCGCGGGCTATCGCCTGGATGCCAGCCACCGGGTTCGGGCCAGTTACGGCACCGCCTTCCGGGCGCCGACCTTCAACGACCTCTACTTTCCCTTCACGGATTTCGGGTTCGGCTTCCAGTTTGAAGGCAACGAAGACCTGGATCCGGAAACCTCCGACACCGTTGAACTGGGTGTTCGTGGCCAGTACCAGAACTACTACTGGGACCTGGCCCTCTACGAGACCAATGTTGAGGACCTCATCCAGAACCAGGCGGACGGCAGCGGCGTCACCCGGCCCGTCAACGTGGACGAAGCACGCATCCGTGGCGCGGAACTGACCGGCGGCATGATGCGTGGCAACTGGGAGCTGCAGTCGGCACTGACACTGCAGGATCCGCGAAACCGCTCCGATGACCCGGCTGTTCGTGATAATCGCCTGCGCCGTCGTACCATCCAGAGTGCCCGTGTTGATGTGGATTATTCCGAAGGCCCGGTGAGCTTTGGCGTAACCGGCATTGTTGAGGGTGATCGCTACGACGATGCGGAAAACAACGACAAGCTCCCCGGCTTCGCCACGGCTGACCTGCGGGTGGGTGTGTCGCTGACCGAGAAGCTGCTTGCGCGCTTCACCATCGACAACGTCTTCGACCGTCAGTACGAGACCGCCCAGGATGACCTCGCTGCCGGCCGGGCCGTGTTCGCCAGCATCCGCTACGGAGCCCCGTAATGCGACAGGGATTGTGTCTGCTCGCCTTGATGCTGATGGCGTCGGTGGCCAATGCCGCCACCATCGTCGGCATCGTCTCCGACCGCTCCTCCGCCGAGATGGCGGCGGGGGCGGAGGAACACCTGGAGGCCTTCCCCGAGCATGAGATCGTGCTCCGGACGCCCAAGCAGCTGAAGGATCTTTCCGACGAGCAGGTCACCCGCCTCTGGAAGGAGGCGGACGCCATGGTGCTGGCAGCTGTTTTTGGCGAGGAGTCCGGCCGCATCCGCCGGCTGGTGCGCGACCAGGGGCCGGGCGCCGACGTGCCCATCATGGCCATGAACAGCAAGCGGGGCATTACACGCCTG
Organism: Halospina denitrificans; assembly: GCF_004364635.1. Taxonomy (GTDB): domain Bacteria; phylum Pseudomonadota; class Gammaproteobacteria; order Pseudomonadales; family Oleiphilaceae; genus Halospina; species Halospina denitrificans. Next base: position 539,688 of record NZ_SOAX01000001.1, read on the forward strand.
GCGCGGCTAGACGGTGAAAGGGTCATGGACCCGCTCTCGGACAAGGAAATCAACGAGATGGTGTCCAACCCCGAGCCCGGGGAAGACCCATCCGTGCATCTGGCCGAACAGCGGGAGGCCTGGCCCGAGCAGTCCGAGTGGCTCAAGGGTCGCGCCTTCTATCAGGGCCGCAGCCCCGAGCACATGGACGGCCTCTTCCGCTGGCTGCTCGCCCAGGCCGGGCAGGACATCGACGTGCCGGAGCCGAAGCCCCGGGAACCCATCCGCTATTACCGCGATGGTGAGGCGAGCGCCGATCCGGATTCGCTGAACCTGGATGAAGGCCCGGCCGTGGCCCTGCTGGACCTGGACTCCGGCGACCGCCCCGGCGACCGGGACCTGCTCGATGCCGCCTGTGAGCAGATGGAAGAACGCGATATCCAGTGTTTCACCATACTGGCCCGCTGGGGTGGAGCCAGTGTCGAGGCAGTGGAGACATTGGAGGAACGCATTCAGCCGGCGACCCTGTCCGGCATTGTCAGCCTCCAGTATTTCACCGTCGGCGGCGGTGATGGCCGCCGCGCCGTAACGAAAGCCTTCAAGGACCTGGACGTGCCCGTCATCAAGGGTATGCGCCTTTCGAAAATGACCCAGCCGGAATGGCTGCTCTCCGACGAAGGCCTGCCCTGGGACTCCGTCCACTACCAGCTCGCCATGCCGGAACTCCAGGGCATCAGCCAGCCCATGGTGCTGGCCGTGGCCGAACCGCCGCGCATTGACGAACTGACCGGGGTGGAGCTCACACTCACCACGCCGGTGGAAGAGCGCGTCAACGCCCTTGCGAACCGCATGGATCGCTGGGTAACACTGCAAACGAAGGACAACTCGGACAAACGCGTGGCCCTGGTCTACTACAACCACCCCCCGGGCCGGCAGAACATCGGCGCGGACAAGCTCAACGTCCCCGAGTCCCTGTTCGAGATCCTGCAGCAGCTCAAGGCCGCCGGCTATGACACCGGCGAGCTGCCCGAATCGGCGGACGCCCTGCTGGACCAGATCCAGGAGCGCGGCGTGAACCTGCCCGACCAGGAATCCGGCCTGAAAGAACTGGCGGGCAAGGTGCCTTCCATCAGCAAGGAAACCTACCTGGAACGGTTCAAGGAACTGCCGAGCGCCGTCCAGGCCGAGATGGAGAACGGTCCCGTGGGCTACCTGCACGCCCAGCTGAAAAACGCCGCCAAAAACGGCCACACCAAGCTCGGTGACGACCTGCTGAAGAATGGCGTGAAGGACCTGCGCCACATGCTGCGCAACTACGAGCACGACGCCACCCAGCGTGCCCTGGATCTGCTCGATCAGTACCAGGCCGGCTGGCAGGCGGTGCTTCGCGACGAAGCCGAGTCCACCGACAAGGTCACCGGCATCCGCGATGCCCTGATCCGCACCGGCATTCCCGGCCTCTCCGGCTGGGGCGAGGCACCGGGCCGCTCCATGGTCCACGAGGGAGAGATGCTGTTCCCCGGCATCCACTTCGGCAACGTCTTCGTCGGCCCGCAGCCCCCGCGTGGCTGGGAAGTGAGCGAGGAGCTGCTGCACGCCAACACCACCTTCCCGCCCACGCACCAGTACGTCGGCTTCTACCAGTGGCTGCGCAAGGACTTCAACGCGGACGCGCTGGTCTACCTCGGTCGCCACTCAACGCGCGAGTTCCTACCCCGGCGCCGCGCCGGCTTGGCCGAGGACGACTACCCCGAGCTTCTGGCCAAGGACCTGCCCGTGATCTACCCCTACATCGTCGACGGGGTAGGCGAGGGCATCCAGGCCAAGCGCCGCGCCATGGGCGTGATGATCAGCCACCTCACGCCGCCGCTGGAAACCACCAAGCTTTACGACAACCTGCTGGAACTGCGCCAGCTCGTCGAAACCTGGGAATCCTCCAACGATCCGGACTCCTCAGCTCGTGATCGTGCCGTCAAGGAGTTGCGCAAGCGTCTCCAGGAACTGGACATGGTCCAGGACATTGAGAAGGAGCTCGCGGCCGAACACCACCATGGTGAGGAAGAGCACAAGGAGGAAGAAGGAGAAGAAGAGGGCGAACACGAGGAAGGCGAAGAACACGCCGAATCCGAGCACCATCACGAGCATGAGGATGCCGAAGCCCCGGAAGAGGGCGGCGAGCACGCGCATGAACACGCTCACGACGATGGTGATGAACACGGCCACGAGCACCACCACGACGAGGAAACCGTCCACCTGGAAGACGTGGACGACGAACTCCTGGTGCACGAAGTGGGCCACTACCTGACCACCATGCAGGAAAGCTTCATGCCCCTGGGCCTGCACGTCTTCGGACGCGATTGGGACCAGGAAGGCATCGACACCATGCTCAGCTCCATGGCCGGCGACGACGAAGAGCCCAAGCCCGACTGGCGCGAGAAACTCAAGGCCTCCCCCGGCGAGGAAATGAACAACCTGCTTGCCGGACTGGATGGCCAGTTCGTACCACCGGGCCAGGGCAACGACCCCGTGCGCACCCCGGAAGTGCTGCCCACCGGCCGCAACTTCCACGCGCTCTCCAGCGACCTCGTGCCCACCCGCGTCGCCTGGTCCCTCGGCGCCGACATGGCCAAGGACGCCCGTAACAAGGGCGACCCCAAGGCCGAGGGCAGCGAAGCGATTGTGCTCTGGGCCTCGGACACCGTCCGCGATGAGGGCGTGATGATTGCCTTCGGCCTGGACATGCTCGGCATCAAGCCCAAGTGGAACTCCCGTGGCATCGTCGAAGGCCTTGAACGCATGCCCCTGGAAGACCGGGCCCGTCGCCGCGACGCCCTCTTCACCACATCCGGCCTGTTCCGGGACCTCTACGAGGACCAGCTCGTGCTGCTCGACCAGGCCTCGCGCCTGGCGCTGGATGGCGCCTACAAGACCATCATGGAAAAGCACCCCCAGCTGGACCGCGCCCTTGAAGCGGCCATGGAACCGCTGCCCGAAGACATGCGCGATCCGGGCAATGAAAGCCTGTCCGAGAACGACGTCGCCGCCCGCTGGGTCGCCGACACCAAGGCCATGATGGCCAACGGCACCGACGCCGAGAAAGCCGGCACCGACGCCGCCCTGCGCGTCTTCGGCACCGCCCCCGGCTCCTACGGTGCCGGCGTCAACCGCCTCGCCGACCGCTCCGGCGCCTGGGACGACCGCGGCAAGGTCGCCGACGCCTACACCCGCCGCATGGGCTACGCCTTCGGCGGCGACAAACAGGGCGGCCGCCCCGCGCACGACGCGTTTAAGGACCGCCTGGCCAACGTCGGCCGCACTTATCTGGGCCGCGCCAGCCACGTCTACGGCCTGCTCGACAACGACGACGGCTTCGACTTCCAGGGCGGCCTCTCCATGGCCGTGGAACACGAAACCGGCGACACCCCGGACAACCGCGTCCTCATGCACGCCGACCCGGACAACCCCAGGGTCGAGTCCCTGCAACAGGCCCTGATGAGCGAACTCCGCGGCCAGAACCTCAACCCGCAGTGGATCAAGCCACTGATGGAACAGGGCTACGCCGGCGCGCGCACCATGTCCGCCGACTTCATGGACAACCTCTGGGGCTGGCAGGTCACAAGCCCTGACGTGGTCAACTCCTCCGTGTGGGACGACATCAACGACGTCTACTTCGAAGACCGCCACAACCTCGGTGTGGACGAGTTCCTCGAAAAAGACCACAACGTCCACGTCAAAACCCACATGCAGGCCATCGCCCTCGTCGCCGCCCAGCGCGAATTCTGGAAGCCGGACGAGGAAACCCTCGATAAACTGCGCAACGACTTCGCCCAACTCGTCGTCGAAAACGGCCTCCCCGGCAGCGGCCACACCAGACCCGACCACCCCACAATGAAGTGGGTGGCCGACCAACTGGATGACGCCGAACTCAAAGAAGACTTCAAAGCCGTCCTGGATGCCGCCCGCATGGAAGCCCCGAAATCCAAGGCCCAGCAGCCGGTGAGCATGCGCGAAGTCAGCATGAAACAGAAACCACAGCAGCAGGAAGCCGCTGAAAAAGCCAAACAACAGACCCAAAAGAAGAAGCAGGACAAAAAGTCCGACCAAGCCAAGGAAGAACAAGCCTCCGCCGAAGGCGGCGAAGTTCTTCTCCCCTGGCTAATCGGCGCCGGCGCATTAATCCTTCTCGGAGGCGGCATAGCACAAGGAAGACGTGCCCGTTAAATACGAATAAGGCAAGGAGGGTGTGGGGATGTTCGGAGGGAAGCTCTTTGGCCATGGATGGCCAAAGCGCAGCCTACATGGATGTACTCGTGGCGATTCCCGGAGAACATCCCCACACCCTCCGTCCCAATCCAGAAATCTGGGACCAGAAGTTTCAGACACCAAGATGATTCAGGATCGAAAGAGGCAACAATGTTCACATCAGCAACGCTAGACATCATGGACACCATGGTCAGCTACCTCCTGGAGCCCGTCATCATCGCCCTCCTGGCCCTGATCGCACTGGCCCTCTGGGAAACCGGCCTCGCCATCGGCGAACGCACCGGCGGCCTCCGCCGCATGATCCAGACCGGCAACACCAACGCCATCGCCGCAAGAGCCCAACGCCGCATCGACCGCGCCGACCTCATCGCCCGAATCGGCCCCATGATGGGCCTGATGGGCACCCTGATCCCGCTGGGCCCCGGCCTCGCCGCCCTGGGACGCGGCGACCTCGACATCCTCGCCGAAGCCGTCACCGTCGCCTTCAACACCACCGTCCTCGGCCTGCTCGCCGGCATCATCGGCTTCATGCTCGGACGCGCACGCCGGCGCTGGTATGATGGCGCCATGGCCGAACTGGAGGAAGCCCAGCCATGAGCATCCCCAGCTACCGCCGCAGCCGCTTCGACATCACCGACGAAGACCCCATGGGCCCACTCGCCAACATGGCCGACATCATGCTCGTCTTCGCCGTCGGCCTGATGGTCGCACTCGCCGCCTCCGAAAGGGCCGACAACCCCATGGAAAGCGGCGTGGACGTGGAAGCCGGCCGCGAAATGCCCGAACTGCCCGAAGGCGCCGGCGAAACCGGCGAGGGCTACCAGCCCATGGGCCAGGTCTACCGAGACCCGGAAACGGGCCGCATGATCATGATCGACAAAGGCAAGGGACAGTAACCCGATGATACCGACGCTGCGGGCCCCCATCAGTGCCGTCCTCCTGGCCGCGTTCAGCCTGAGCGCCACGGCAGAGGTATGCGTGACCGACGACAGGGATCGCGAGGTCTGCCTCGACCAGTCCGCCGAGCGCATCGTCGCGCTCTCGCCGGGCGCTACGGAGCTCATCTGGGCCGCCGGCGCCGGTGATGCCGTCGTCGGGGTGGTCAGCTACAGCGACTACCCGGAAGAAGCCAAGTCCGTTACCAGCGTCGGCAGCCATACCCGGGTGGACATGGAAAAACTCCTGTCCCTGAAACCGGACCTGGTCATCGCCTGGGCCACCGGCAACCCCAAAGAGCAGACCGACCGGCTCCAGGAACTGGGCCAGACTCTCTATTTCACCGAACCCCGCGACTTCGACACCATCGCCTCCAACATCGAGCGCCTGGCCACACTCGCTGGAACCGAAAAAGCCGGCAACGAGCGGGCCCAGACGTTCCGCGCGGGCGTTGACGAACTGCGCGAACGCTACAGCGACGCACCCCCGGTACCGGTGTTCTACCAGGTCTGGGATGAACCGCTGATGACCATCAACGGCGAGCACTTCATCCATGAAGTGGTGGAACTCTGCGGCGGCGAGAACGTCTTTGCGGACCTGGACCGCCTCGTCCCGCGCATCGACCGCGAATCCGTCCTCGCCGCCGACCCGGAAGCCATCATCGCCGGCGGCATGGGCGAGGAAAACCGCGACTGGCTGACCGCCTGGGAAGAGTACGAAAGCCTGACCGCCACCAGCCGCGACAACCTCTTCTTCGTGCCCCCGTCCACCATCCAGCGCCCAACGCCGCGCCTGCTCGAAGGCGGCAAAACCATGTGCAAAAAACTGGAGCAGGCCCGTGACCGGCGCTGAAACCCTGGCCCAGAAACGGCCGGTGTCCGTGGCCGTTTCACCCTGGCGTCCCTTCCTGCCCCTGGTCTGGCTGGCGCTCTTCGGCGTGTTAGCACTCCTGCTGGCCGTGGCCGTGGGCAGTGTCGCCATTCCCCCGGCCGAGCTCTGGGCCGTGATCACGGGGGAGGGCAGCAGCCTCCACAATACCCTGGTCTGGGAACTCCGCGCCCCACGCGCACTCGCCGGCTTCGCCACCGGCGGCCTGCTTGCCATGGCCGGCGCACTCATGCAGATCCTGCTGCGCAACCCGCTGGCCGACCCCTACGTCCTCGGCGTCTCCGGCGGCGCCGCCGTGGGCGCACTCGCCGCCATGCTCGCCGGCACCGGCGCCTTTCTCCTGTCGGGCTCCGCCTTCGCCGGCGCGCTCCTGTCCACCTTCCTGGTCTTCGGCCTCGCCCACGGCACCGGAAGCTGGACCCCCGCAAGGCTGCTGCTCACCGGCGTGGTCGTCGCCTCCGGCTGGGGCGCCGTCATCACCCTGATGCTCGCCGTCGGCCCCAAGGACAAACTCCCCGGCATGCTCTACTGGCTCATGGGCGACCTCACCTACGCCCAGACCCCCTGGCCGGCACTGGTACTGCTCGTGCTCGTCTGTCTGCTCGTCATCCCACTGGGCCGCAGCCTCAACGTCCTCGCCCGCGGCCCATTGCAGGCCGCCGCCCTGGGCGTCGCCGTGCGCCCCCTGGAATGGACCATCTACATCCTCGCCAGCCTGCTCACCGCACTGGCCGTCACCACCGCCGGAAGCATCGGCTTCGTGGGCCTCGTTGTCCCCCACATGCTCCGCCTCGTCCTCGGCAACGACCAACGCCTGATCCTGCCGGCCTGCGCCCTCGGCGGCGGCGCGCTGCTTACACTCGCGGACACACTCGCCCGCATCGTCATCGCCCCGGAACAGCTGCCGGTCGGCGTCATCACCGCACTGCTCGGCGTGCCCACATTCCTCGTACTGCTGTACCGGAGCCGCTGATGACCGTCCTCGAGACCCGCGAACTCATCATCGACATCCCCGAACGAGCCGACGGCCGCCCGCTCAGCTTCCGCATGGAACCCGGCCAGACCTGGGGCATCCTCGGCCCCAACGGCGCCGGCAAAAGCACACTCCTGCACACCCTGGGCGGCCTCAACCAACCCAGATCCGGCGAAGTGCACATCGACGGCACCTCCATCCAGAAACTCCGCCGCAGCACCATCGCCCAACAACTCGGCTACGTCTTCCAGGAACGCCAGGACGGCTTCCCCGCCACCGTCCTCGAAACCGCCCTAATTGGCCGCCACCCGTTCCTCTCGCCATGGCAACTCGAAGGCGGCGACGACCTCGCCATGGCCGAAAAAGCCCTCGACCGCCTCGAACTCAGAGCCCTCGAAAACCGCCCAGTAAGCACCCTATCCGGCGGCGAACGCCAACGAGTCGCCCTGGCCACAGCACTAACCCAGAACCCCAACATCTGGCTCGCCGACGAACCCACAAACCACCTCGACCTTCGCCACCAGGTCGCCGTCATGGAACTCCTCTCCGAGCAGGCCAAGGCAGGCAGCACCGTCGTCATGTGCCTCCACGACCTCAACCTCGCCGCCAGATGGTGCGACCACCTCCTGCTCCTGTACCCCAACGGCGAAGCCTGCTGGGGCGAATCCGAAAGCATGCTCCAACCCGGCGCCCTCGAAAACCTATACGGCCAGCCCCTGGCGAAAGCCGAAGTCGACGGCGCCCCCGTCTTCGTCCCGTCCTACAAGTAGCGGTGGAAGCGTGGAAGAGAAGCGGAGCCAGACCATGCAAACAACCAGCAGCCAGCACCAAATTCAAAGCGTGAGGGAGCGGGGACCTGCTTCCGGGAAGCTCCGGAGCCATGGATGGCGGAGGGCAGCCTACATGGACGTACTTGTGGCGATTTCCGGAAGCAGGTCCCCGCTCCCTCACAACGCACGGAGTCTTGAAAGATGACCAATTCAGATCAGACGATAAAAGGCACAACAGCCGCCGCCATGATCACAGCCCCAGGAAGCGGCCACGGCAAATCCATGGTCACCGCCGCCCTGGCACGCCTCCACAAAAACGAAGGCCGCACCGTAAGAGTCTTCAAACACGGCCCCGACTACCTCGACCCCATGGTCCTCGAAAAAGCCTCCGGCAACCCCGTCTACCAGATCCACGGCTGGATGACCGGCCTGGAAGAAGTCCGCTGGCGCCTGGCCGAAGCCGCCCAAACCGCCGACCTAATACTGGTCGAAGGCTCCATGGGCCTCTTCGACGGCGACCCCAGCACCGCCGACATGGCCGTAGCCTGCGGCATCCCCGCACTCCCCGTCATCGGCGCCAACGCCATGGGCCAAACCTTCGGCGCCATCGCCCTCGGCCTCGCAAGATACCGCGACGATCTGGAGGTAAAGGAAGTCATCGCCAACCGCACCGGCAGCGGCTACCACGCCCACCTGTGCAAAGAGAGCTTGCCAGACGACATCAGCCTCCTCGGCGCCATCCCAAGAAACGAAGCTTTCGACATCCCCGACCGCCACCTGGGAATCGTCCAAGCCGATGAAATCACCGACCTGGATACCCAGCTCGACGCGGCAGCGGAAGTGCTCAAAGAAGCCGGCCTCGACCAACTCCCAGCCCAGGTCCCCCTGGAAGCCACAATCCCGGAACAACCCCCAAAACTCCTAGAAGGCACCACCATCGCCATAGCCAAAGACCCCGCCTTCGCCTTCATCTACCGAGCCAACACAGAGCTCCTAGAAGCCATGGGCGCCAACCTAAAGTTCTTCTCCCCCCTAGCGGACAAAGAACTCCCCGAAGCCGACGCCCTCTGGCTCCCCGGCGGCTACCCCGAACTCCACGGCCAGGCCATCGCCGACAACGAAGCAATGAAAGCCGCCATCCAGGCCCACCACCAGGCCGGAAAGCCGATTTACGCCGAATGCGGCGGCCTAATGGCCTGCACCGAAACCATGACCGACCCCGAAGACGGCACCGAACACAGCCTCTACGCCCTAATGCCCGGCAAAGTATCCATGGCCCCCAAACTCAAAGCCCTGGGCATCCAATCCCTCAACACCGAAAACGGCGAACTCAGAGGCCACACCTTCCACCACTCCGAACTCGAAACGGAACTGGAACCCTGGATGCGAACCACGAAAAAGAACGGCAGCGAAGGCGAACGAGTCTTCAAACAAGGCTCCCTAACCGCAAGCTACTTCCACGGCTACTTCCCAACAGCCCCAAAACTGGTAGCGAACCTTTTCAAACCCTAACCTAACTCGATATCAGAAGGGGGTATGGCCGGGGCGTCGTCTCCGGGAAGCTCCGGAGCCATGGATGGCGGAGGGCAGCCTACACGGACGTACTTGTTGGCGGTTCCCGGAGACGACGCCCCGGCCATACCCCCCAGGCACCAAACCAGGAGATCTACAATGAGAGAGAATGCAAAAGATCCGGAACGTCACGCCAAACGAATGGCCAGAAAGAAACAGGTCATGGAAGACCGCATGGCCAAAGCCCAAAAAGACCAGGGCGTCCTACTAGTAACCACCGGCAACGGCAAAGGCAAAAGCTCCTCCGGCTTCGGCATGGCCGCAAGAGCCCTAGGCCACGGCATGAAAGTCGGCATCGTCCAATTCATCAAAGGCAAAATGCAAACCGGCGAAGAACGCTTCTTCCGCGACCAACCCAACGTCGACTACCACGTCATGGGTCAGGGCTACACCTGGGACACCCAGGACCGAGAAAAAGACGTCGAAGCCGCCGAAAACGCCTGGAAAGAAGTCCAACGCATGCTCCAGGACGACAGCTACGGCCTCGTTCTACTCGACGAACTCAACATCGCCCTGCGCTACGAATACCTAGACCTCGACCAGGTCCTCGACGACCTCCAGAACCGCCCCGACATGCAACACGTCGTCATCACCGGCCGCAACGCCCCCAAAGAACTCATCGACCTGGCCGACACCGTCACCGACATGCAGATCGTCAAGCACGCCTTCAAAGACCTCGGCGTCCGCGCCCAGAAAGGAGTGGAGCTGTAACATGCAATCGCTGATGGTCATGGGCACCACCTCGGACTCCGGCAAGAGCACCATCGTCGCCGCCCTCTGCCGCTGGCTCCACCGCCAGGGCGTCTCCGTGGCCCCGTTCAAGCCCCAGAACATGGCCCTGAACAGCGCCGTCACCGAAGACGGCGGCGAGATCGGCCGCTCCACCGCCCTCCAGGCCCTGGCCTGCGGCATTGAGCCGCACAGCGACATGAACCCCGTGCTTCTCAAGCCCCAGACCGACCGCGGCGCCCAGGTCATCCTGAGAGGGCAGGTCTACGGCAACATGGACGCCGTCGACTACCACGGCTTCAAAAAAGAAGCCCGCAAGAGCGTCATGGCCGCCTGGGAAGCGCTCAAGGCTCGCTATGATGTGATCATCGTCGAAGGCGCCGGCAGCCCCGCCGAAATCAACCTGCGCGAAAACGACATCGCCAACATGGGCTTCGCCGAAGCCGCCGACCTCCCCGTACTGCTCGTTGGCGACATCGACCGCGGCGGCGTCTTCGCCCAGCTCGTCGGCACCCTCCAGCTCCTGTCCCAGTCCGAACGCGACCGCATCACCGGCCTGCTCATCAACCGCTTCCGGGGCGACCCGGCCCTGCTCGAAGACGGCCTCAAGTGGCTCGAAGACTACACCGGCAAACCCGTCGTCGGCGTCTTCCCCTACCTCCAGGGCCTCATCCTGGACGCCGAAGACAGCGTCGGCCTCACCGGCACCGAGGCCGACGAAGACGCCCTCAAAGTCGTCGTCCCCGCGCTCCCCAGAATGAGCAACCACAACGACTTCGACCCGCTGCGCCTCCACCCCAAAGTGGACCTCCAGTTCATCGGCCCCGACCAACCCAAACCCGGCGCCGACCTCATCCTCCTCCCCGGCAGCAAGAGCACCCGAGCCGACCGCGAATGGCTCAAGGCCCAGGGCTGGGACGACCATATCCAGCGCCACCTGCGCTACGGCGGCAAGGTGCTCGGGATCTGTGGCGGATTCCAGATGCTGGGCAAAACCATCGCCGACCCGGACGGTATCGAAGGCGAGCCCGGCGGAACCGAAGGGTTGAACCTGCTGGATCTGGAGACGCGGCTGGTGGAAGGGAAGCAGCTGCGAAGGGTGACCGGGGTGTTTGCGGAAAGCGGGACGCCGATGAGTGGGTATGAGATTCATAACGGGGTGACGACTGGGAGGGCGTTGGAGCGGCCGTTGGTTTCATTGGATGGGCGACCGGATGGGGCGATCAGCCAGGATCAGGCCGTGGCTGGCTGCTACATCCATGGGGTGTTTGATGACGCAGAGGCCTGCGACATCCTGCTGGTATGGGCCGGTCTACAAAACGGCCAGGCCATCACTGATTATCAGCAACACAGGTTGGCAGAGCTGGACCGGTTGGCTGATGCCGTGACGGAGCATATCAGCGTGGACCTGCTTTAACAGGACTGACTCCATACCGCTGGCATCTCGAGTTCGACCCTACCGTTGCCTACCCGAAAACGGGAATTCAAACGATTACATAGACCGAATCCCAGCCATCGGCTAGGCTATTGTTTTGTAGATCAAAAGCGTCAGAGGGCGAGACTCGCAACTATGGTGTTATTCAGAAAGTTTGTATATTCAATCATACAGAACGCGGTGTAATCTCTGTTAAGTATATGAATCATACATTTAGAACCATCAACAGGTATCATGACCAGTTCGAGTCCTATAAGAGAGTGGTTACACTTGAATCTCTTACTTTCTGGCTCTCGATGCTATCGGTAGTGGCGTTCGTCTATTCATTATTTTGGCTTTTCAACAACCAGTTGTGGCCAAAATCAACGATCGACCACAATGTTAGAATTTTCTTCGTAATGGGGCTTGAAATCCTTGTGCTCTTCTTCTGGTTTAAGCTCCAAAGTAAACGGGATAAGCTGGTAGTGGAGAGCGCTAAGGAGCTGTTGAGCACAGATGAAGAAGATATTTCAAGTCTGAAAAAGTTATGGCTTGAAGAAACACTGGGAGTGACTAGTCGCGAGTTTTTTGATCTGGCAATAGAGATAGATCAAATGTTGGATTTAAAGGAAAGGAATAGGTCTCCCCTTTCTTTGGATGGAAAAAAACTTGCCGGTTATATTTTTGCTCCGGAATCCAGAAACAGGATTTTGGCGATGTTTATGGGTGTGTGTGCTGCTATTATCGGTCTTTCTATATCAGCGGGAGCCTCATTAGAGGATGTTTTCTCTTTTGTTGAGGGGGAATCGATTGGATCTATGGCCATTATCGTGGCAGTCATTTCTTTGTTTTTAATGCTTGGCTATCTTGTTCTTTGGTATATGTTTTTGATGATCGCAGCCTCTATTAGTATGGGGTTTGAATGGTTTGATGGCCTCAACAGCACAAGCCATAGAAGGGCAAGAACTTTCATCAATCAGCTTATTATTCTTCATGAGCTTCCAAAAGGGCGCGTGAGGAGCAACACTTAACAAGTGCCAAGCACAAGGACAGCTTTTCGGTTGCGGCTTCGCCTTCACTCAAAAGCTGCCCGTGTTGACAGTGTTAGCGGTTGTTTGACCCAAACTAGGAGTACGAATGACGACGGATGTTCGAGCTGATCTAAAGCAAGTCGAAGGACTAATTGGACGACTGCTGTCCATCGGCCATGAGTTCCAAAATAAGGATAGGGATTGGTCTCACTATAGAAATAAGGAGGATTGGGAGCGCAACGTATATAAAATCGAGTATGGCAGGAAGCGTGCAACTTTAGAACAAATTTATTCTGATGGCCGAGATATGGCGTTGTTTATGTCAGATGCTCTGCTTTCTATTAATTACGACATAACAACCTACCCTACGCTTTCAAGTATTATTGAAAGATTTGAAGGAACGTGGATTGATTCAGATCTTAACCATGTAGTTGATGAAGCTACCCAAGTTTATGACGAGTTCGGCCTTAATTGTTGGGCTTTCCAGCAAATGGTGTCAACTTTCCGTGATCAGCAGAAACTGGCTAAAATAGTTAAAAGCACTCTCAATCTATTAATGGAAACAGATCTTTATAAGTTGGAAAATGGTATGCCTGTTAATAAAGAAAAGTCTAGCGTTACTATTAATAACGTTAGTGGCAGTAATATATCTGTTGGCTCGGAGAATGTTAACCAGAATATTGAGGGTACAGATGCAATCTTTGCAGATCTAATAGCGGCTATTGATGAGGCAGATATTGAGGAAAAAGAAGCATTAAAAGAGACCGTTGTTGAAATGCAAGAAGCACGAGGTTCATCGGGCTTTTCTGACGCTTACAAAAAATTTGTGGCAGCCTCAGCCAATCACATGGCTGTAATTGGGCCTTTTATACCAGCGCTTTCAGGCTTACTGTGATCGCTAACTAGGCCAAGCACGCGGACAGCTTTTCCGTTGCGGCTTCGCCTCCACTCCAAAGCTGCCCGTGTTGGCAGCGTTTATCGGCCCCGAAGAACACAAACCCGGCACCGACCTCATCATCCACCCCGGCAGCAAGAGCGCCCGAGCCGACCGCGAATGACTCAAGGCCCAGGGCTGGGGCGAGCACATCCAGCGCCACCTGCGCTACGGCGGCAAGGTGCTCGGGATCTCTGGTGGATTCCAGATGCTGGGCAGAACCATCGCCGATCCGGACGCCATCGAAGGCGAGCCCGGCGAAACCAAAGGGCTGAACCTGCTGGATCTTGAGGCGCGGCTGGTGGAAGGGAAACCGCTGCGGCGGGTGACCGGGGTGTTCGCGGAAAGCGGGACGCCGATGAGTGGGTATGAGATTCATAACGGGGTGACGACGGGGAGTGCGTTGGAGCGGCCGTTGGTTTCACTGGATGCGCGGTTGGATGGGGCAGTTAGCCAGGATCAGGCCGTGGCGGGTTGCTACATCCATGGGGTGTTTGATGACGCAGAGGCCTGCCAAACCCTGCTGATATGGGCCGGCCTACAAAACGACCAAAAAACAGCTGATTATCAGCAACACAGATTGACTGAGCTGGACCGGCTGGCTGATACCTTGACGGATAACATTACTGTGGTTCTACTTTCTCGGGACTGACCCAATACCGTTTGGCATTCGAATTCGACCCCATCATTCATGGTTGCCCGAAAACGGGCATTCAAACGAGTACGTAGACCGCGCCCTGACCATCGGCTAGGCTGATGTTTTAAGGATCAAAAGCGTCACAGGGAGAGGGTCTGAGCTCTGGTGTCATATCTGAATTCACTGGGGCTAGAGTCATATAACTTATGATCCTAATTCGCAACCAAACTTCATTTGTTGAGGTCCAAGCCCCTGCCTTTGGGAAATTGTGCTCTTAGGGAGTTGGAGGATTAATGTTTATAGCTTTCGCAGGCTTGCCTAGTTCCGGAAAATCTTCAACCGCTCGGGCCCTTGGACGAATTATGGAAGCCGAAACTCTTTTGGAGCCAGAGGAGTCTGATTGGCCTTTGCTAGTTCAGGAGAGGGCGGTCATGGGGGCATTTACGGCTTTAACCTGGTTCCGAACAGTGCGTGTTCCGAAACTATTCAGGGCAGAAGATAAACGCACGCAGGGTGGCTCAGTTATAGTGGATAGTTATTATGATGTCCTTATAGGGGACTATCTAGGTAAACCCGCTTTTAACTGGCTCATGCCCACTAATGATCCTTACTTCGATGCAGCTTCAGCGATGGTTCGGGAGGACTGGAATCGACTACCAAAGGCAGACGTTTTGGTCTTCCTTTATTTAGACGAAGACACGTGGATGGACTTTATGAAAAAGCGTGATAGGGATTTTGATCGGTCTGCCCAATTAGAATCCCACTTCGAGATGCAGGAGTTGATGCTACAGGCATCCAGGCGCGCAGCTACAGAACACCATACGAAGCTCCTAGTAATTGAACAGCGCTCTGGTTCTCCAGAAGACACTGCACTGCGGGTTCGGGATCGGTTAGAGGAGTTTGCATGAGTAAATCAGCAGCACTTGCGCTCGCAGAAGCTAATAAGCAATTCAAGGCGACCGCGACCTCTACTGATTTGGATCAAGGCTTAACCCCGGCTCAATCTGGCACTGCCCTTTGGCTGCACAAACGTGGCGGAATTGAGCTTTTCGGGGAAGCTGCATATGCAGTAGAGCAGTCAAAGCGAATGGTTACTCATTACAATGAAATTGACCGGGTTATTGCAAGACCTATAACGCGAGAAGCTCTTGAGCAGGTGGCAGGCACTTGGTTTGACCCCTTCAAATCTAGTGCTGCGACCGAAGTCGCTGCCGGGTATTGGTTGGCATCTGTTTTTCATCGGGGCCTAGATCCGGATGAGGTTGCAGAGCTGACTGACTTTTTGCGCTCTGGAAGCACTCAGAAGAAGAAAGCAAGGGCTAAGGCAGTCAGGAGGTATCCGACAGGAGGGATATCAGAAAAACAGGCATTGATATTACCTCCGCTACTGATGAGTTTGGCAAAGGAAACTGATTGGTGTTCACCATTTCTTGTTGCTCGAAAGCTTGCCCATACCGGGGGTACACGGGATAAATTAGCAGTTGTCCCTGGATTTTCGGTTACTGATATCACTGCGTATGATTCTTGGGATTGTAGGCGCTTTCCAGTTAGCTATTTTTCTGCCGGTTCAGGGTTTTGCTTACGAGATGCTGAAATGTATCGCATCCGCGGAGAAACCGGGACAGTTGCCGAAATGGGGCTCATGGCTTCGAGTATCATGGCAAAGCAGGCAGCCCTGCCTGCAGATTCCGTAATTATCGACATTTTGTACGGCCAAACTGCGTTTTTGGGCACTCTAGAGGATGCTGATAAGTTTGGTAAGCTATGCGCTACGATCGGTGTTTCAGCAGGTCTTAAT
Organism: Halospina denitrificans; assembly: GCF_004364635.1. Lineage (GTDB taxonomy): Bacteria > Pseudomonadota > Gammaproteobacteria > Pseudomonadales > Oleiphilaceae > Halospina > Halospina denitrificans. The sequence goes on from NZ_SOAX01000001.1 coordinate 555,612, forward strand.
GTAACTCCGATGTTTCGCAATGCAGATACTTTTTTGGGTCATTCAGTTGGCTCCAGCACCGAGGTTGTAGAGGCTGCCGAACTTCTAAGGTCTGGTGGGAATTCAAAAGAGCTTGCCACTGCCAAACGGTTCATCTTCCAATTTGCAAAGGAGCTTGGCTTGGATGCAAGCAAACTAGCCGACCTCGTAGAGACAGCTATTGATAGTGGTGATGCTTTCCGTTCGATGCTTGAGATATGGCGTTTCCACGGAGCCAACCCAGAATTCCTGTCGCGCGTAGAGCACGATATAAGAGAGGCTTTTCTTGGAGGTTTATGTTGCAGAGAGATCAAAGCAGATTCAAGCGGGACAATTAATTGGAATCCAGTTCTGACTGCAGATATTGTGAACAAAAGGGTGAATAGCCCACAAGGTCAGGAAAACGCGCAGTCCGGTAATCCGGGCTCTATCGTGAAAGGCGGATTAGAAATTGTAGCTCCACACCGTTCTAGGGTCTCTTCTGGAGAAACTATAGCAAAGGTTTATCGAGAGGCGTCTGTCTCCCACCTAGCCTTTGAAGGTGCGTATGAGGTTGATGAGTAGTTCTTTATGCTTTGGTATATGCTTCATCCCATAGTTCGTTGAATTCTTTGAGTTGGTGCTCATATAACCACCCGGGTTCCTCTAGTTTAAGCGTAAAGGCGGTACTGCTCTTCCCGGATGCCGGGAAGGGTCCTGTATACACAAATTTGTCAATTCGATAGATCATCATTGAAAGGGGACGGGCTAAAAATCTGATCTCTACTCCTTCTATATCACCAAGCCGTGTGACTACAGACTTACACAGACTTTCATAGGTTTTGGGCTGCATGCCCTCAGAGCTCTCCATAACTTTCGCTGCTTCAGTTGAAGGGTCAACCAGAAGCACCCTAACGGTGATAGGCTTTCCTCTTTCGGCTCTGGTTCGAAGGTGGGTCTCGTTCTGTTCAGTAAAGGACTTGAGGGTGTAGCCTGCAACGTCGATGGCATCTGCCTCTGGCACAAGAGATTCATACTCTGCTAGATTCCTGCGTTCAAAGGCAGAGTGCAGGCCCGAATCAATCAGTTCAGCCATCCTGACCTGCTCGGCGTTACGAAGCTGATCTATCCAGAGAGTTAATAGCGCAATGGTTGCGCCTGCAACCAAGGACGTTCCCAGAGAGATCCAGACTTGGCTGTTGGAATTTATGGCAACGATGCCCATGATGAGAATCAGGGAGAAAACTGTGACTAGGGTGCCGCGTGAACGGAAGAAAACGTACCTCGCGTTAGCATGAGCGAGTCTATCGGGAGTATTACTCAATGAATTTCTCCTCTTCGAATGAGATTGGTCGTCTTATAGTTATTGAGGGAGGCGATGGCCTAGGGAAGTCCACCCAAGCTCGCGCCCTCAAAGACAGGTTGGAGTCGGAAGGGAAGATAGTCAAAGAATATGATTTCCCTTCAAAATCAGGAACTCCAATTGGGAGATTGATTGGTGATTTCTTAATGGGGAAATTTGGAGACACGTCACCTGAATTTTTGGCATTAGCTTTCGCTACAGATCGATTCTCTCAACGCAAGCATATCAAGGATGATTTGGAAAAAGGCGCGATCGTTGTCTGCGACCGTTACGTTCTGTCGAACATAGCGTTTCAGACTGCCAAACTTGACGATTTTGAGCGTGGCAAGGAGTTGGAGAATCTCCTTATTTGGCTCGAGTATGGAGAGTTCGCCTTACCCAGGCCGGATCTCGAAATTGTGCTGACAGCGACCGACGCGTATTATCAAGAAGGGAGTCATCTGTTGCGTACAGATGATCCGAAAAGGGATTATATCTCCGGCGCTGCAGATATCCATGAAGGATCTTCGAGTCTACAGCTAAAAGTTAACAGCTATTTCAGGGAGTTACCGGAGGCGGTGAACCGTAAAAAGATTGCGATCGAGGATGAGTGGGGCATACGAAAAAGTATCGATAAACTCCACGGACTGATATGGCAAGTACTGGGTGAATTAAGTCATTAACCAAGAAAGGATAGCGACCATATATGCTCTCGCGGGACGCCGTTTTGGAAAGGAGAGTTTTGATGAGTGACAACCTGAAAGCTCTGATTGATGAGGTCTGGCAATCCCCCGATGGGTATGAGCGCGCTGAAAAACTCAGTCAAACAATGAGTGTTGATCAAAGAGAAGGCCTCAAGCGTGTTTTGCAAAGGGTTGCAGGCCTTTCAGAGAAGAATTATCCGGGTGATTCAGGAAGTTGCGATGTTGGGTCTGCCTTCCTGAACACAAGCTCAGAGAAGGAAGAGGTTGCATCAATCCTCTTCCTATTGTCTCTAGCGATTTACCATTCTGATGGACTGGTTTTCATGCCGCCAGAGCTAAGGCGGTCAAGAATCTGCTCCTGGGGAGAGCTGACAGGGATTAAGGAAGACATCGTTCTGGAAGCAGTTAAGCTAGGACCTGAACGTCTCAAAGGGCTTCTGTAAACTGTGCTTTTTAGACCAGAGGCCGCCCTACGAGCTCAAAACCAGTGCTTAACCGTGTGTCCACTATTGGCGATGCAGATCAGACCGCTTTATCATGATTTCCGCCCTTTGTGAGGTTTGCCTACTGTCCGAGTGATACTCCGGGCAACCGTTCCCACACATATTGCAACCAGGACCCCACCCAGCACACTAATCCATGCGGTTTGAACGAATGCTCCAATCAAAACCAACCCGATGCATTGCCGGGTGAGCTGAACTCCCGCTGTGAGTGCGTTTTCCCCGTTCATTGTATTTCCCATCGTTTACCAACTGTCTGTGAGCTATCGTACATATTTTTGTCCGATGTGAGCTGCCCTGAACGATGTATGTACCTATAGGTACAAATCTGCTCATTGCTCTTTCTACGGCGATGCATGATTTCCATTAGCGGGCCCCCGCCACCTCTGTAATTCACAGACCTTCTATTCGCAACCCTGCTCGATGCCCAGATGGAAGCCAGCTTCGGCCTGGTCCAATCGATCCCAGAAGAAGAGGCCAGGCGTCTGCACGCCGAAAACCGCCGGCCCACACCGCCGCGCATCACCCTTAACGCCTTTCTGCTGGATACCGGCGATCACCGGATCCTGATCGACACTGGCATCGGCGCCTTCGCCGGCGAGGGCGGTGCCGGTCTGATGGCCAACCTCAACGCCATCGGCCTCGACGCCAGCGCCATCGACACGGTCCTCATCACCCACATGCATCCCGACCATGTCGGCGGGTTGATCGATGCCGACGATCAGCCGGTCTTCCCGAAGGCGAGGGTGCTGGTACCGTCCGGCGAACTCGACTACTGGCGCGGCGACATCCCGGAGGGCGCGCCCGAGGTCCTGACAAAACAATTCCAGGCCGCGCACCGCGTCATCGCCGCCGTCGGGTCGCGCATGCAGCGCCTGGAGGGCACCGAGGTCCTGCCGGGCATCACCCGCGTGCCGCTACCGGGCCACACGCCGGACCACTCCGGCTACCGCATCGTCTCCGGCGAGGACCGGATCCTGATCTGGACGGACATCGTCCACCTCCCCGGCATCCAGTTCCCGCGCCCCGAGGCCACGGTCGCCTTCGACGTCGACCCGCCCCAGGCCGCCACCACCCGCCGCCGCATCATGACCGAACTGGCCGAATCCCGGGAACTGGTCGCCGGGCATCATCTGGATTTTCCGGGGATCGGGTATGTGGCTGAGGATGGGGATGGGTTTCGGTTTTTGCCGCATCCGTGATAGTCGGCGTTGTCGTTTGCTAATCTCTTCGGCTAAAATCACCACGCCTTTTCAGTGAGGCCCATGGATGAAGTAACCGAATCAAGGACGTTAATATGCAGCTTTCCCAACTTACCTTCCTGTCTGAATCGAATCCCACGACTAAGAAACGGCTGAAAGAGCGGCTGGAATTTGCTCTAAACAAAGACAAGCTCTTCAAAGCGATTGATAGTGATCCTGCCCTAATTGGGGCTGGAGTGGTGTTTATCGATAACCGTGGGGTTGCTGTGACTCTCCGGGAATTCGAGCCCTTGTGTTTTACCAGACCCGTGCGTGTCATTCTGCGCGAGCCGCCACGAGAAATGTCTGGGTTGGACTATGTCTCAGAAGTTAAGACAAAATCGACTGAGAGCAACTTGGTTGCTGAAGCGGCGGGTATGACACTCTCCTGTGGCGCTGCCGTATTGGGCTGGGTCGTTGTCTGGACCTCTGGTGCCGCGATTCCGTTCAGTGGCGGCGGATCCTCAATTTTTACCGTTATGGCCTATAGCGCGGCGACAGCCAGCTCCGTTCAATGTATGAACGGTATGGGCCGGACAGCGAGCGAGGTGTACGCACCGGAAGTAAATGACAAGCTGGATAGTGAAGAATGGTATCAGCACGCAACCTTGGCCCTTGATGCTATTTCTCTCGGTGGTGCAACGGCGACTGGTCTAATCACCATGCGGGGCATCAAGCTTTTAAACTCGAGCGGAGTCACTTTGAGGCAGACGCTAAATGGTCTGAACAGACAACAACGCAGGCGACTCTCCAGGGAAATTGCTCGCTCCAACGCAGCTGGAATTTCAAATGGAACCTTGAAATTCATGGAGCGTGTGGGAAAAATTCAGAAGCGTTATTCGAATGAGGCAATCCGAACTACAACAATCCGGCAAATGAAGGATGCACTTGGTGCGGGTATGTCGGTTGGTGGCAGCGCTTTGGGAGGAGTAATCAGTAAGGTGGCAATCGCTGTTTCAAGGGAAGAAAAATGAAAGGAAACAAGCCGGAAAACCCGCCAGAACAAGAGATGCCAGAGTACGAGATGTTCCCCGAGGGTATGTGGCACATGCTGGGAGCAGTTATGCTCATGGTCTTCAGCGCGGGCGGCATAGTTATTCTGTTCTCTAGGATAGTGGCTCCCTTGGTGGAGATTGAGACGCTTGCTATCCTGAGCTTTGGAGGGGCTGTGGTTATGGCTCTGATCCTTTCCACTCCCACCTTTCTACTGTCCCGTGGTTGGGCTAGGTGTCACACATTCCTACTTTGGCTGAATGCCCTGTATCTGTTTGCTTTCATGGTCGGCGTCGGCTTTTTCTTCCTGCAAGGTAAATATGGACTCGTTTCAATTGGCTTGGTGGGGATCCTCTTTGTAGGTTTGGCGCGGTACTTGTACAACTCGAGGTCGTACCGTGCAGGCGTTGAACACTATCGGCTGATTTGGGCGCATTATCGGGCCGGCACCAACAGGAAAGGCTGAACAGCTTTTTCTCTCTGGAGCCCAGGAAACATCTAGGAATTTGGTCCATTTCGTGTCGGCCAGAGAGATAACTTGAATGCCATTGGCCTCGTCGCCAACGCCATCGACACGGTCCTCATCACCCACATGCATCCCGATCATGTCGGCGGGTTGGTCGATGCCGGCGATCAGCCGGTCTTCCCGAAGGCGAGGGTGCTGGTTCCGTCCGGCGAGCTCGACTACTGGCGCGGCGACATCCCGGAGGGCGCGCCCGAGGTCCTGCCGGGCATCACCCGCGTGCCGCTACCGGGCCACACGCCGGACCATTCCGGCTACCGCATCGTCTCCGGCGAGGACCGGATCCTGATCTGGACGGACATCGTCCACCTCCCCGGCATCCAGTTCCCGCGCCCCGAGGCCACGGTCGCCTTCGACC
>NZ_SOAX01000001.1:561368-576766 GCF_004364635.1 Halospina denitrificans
TCGTCTCCGGCGAGGACCGGATCCTGATCTGGACGGACATCGTCCACCTCCCCGGCATCCAGTTCCCGCGCCCCGAGGCCACGGTCGCCTTCGACCCACCCCAGGCCGCACCACTATGCGATTGGCCCATTGTAGGTCGGAGAACTCTAATTACGCATGCACCGACTTTAGGGGATGGTTACAGACCGTCTTTCCGGCGTTACGCGCGTCCAGGTCGGTGGTTAGCCTTTTCGCTATAGACTAAGCTCAACAGTTCAAGGCGGCGTGTCGTTGGAGGGACGATGAGCAGGGCTTTCAAAGGGAAAATGGCGCAGGAAATCACGGATTGGGAAAACACCGGCCTGATCGGTCGCGATCTGTCCGAGTTGCTGCACCAGCGCTATGATCCCCGGCCTTTCAGCGGTGCTCTGTTTTTAAAGTGGCTTGGCCTGTTTGCCATCTTCATGCTGGCGCTGTCCTTCCTTGGCGTCGTCGGCACCATCCTGGCCAGCGTCTCCCCGGTGTTTTCCGCCCTTTGCCTGATGGCGGTGTCCGGTGGTGTCCTCTACTTTGGCGCCAGGCTGGCCTCGGATAAACAACAAAAACATCCCGTCACTGGGCAGGCCCTGCTTACGATCGGCCTGGTTGGATTCTATTCCAGCATGACAACGATTTATCTGATTAACAGTGACAGGCCCTACGCCGATGTGCATGCCTGGTTACTGTTGATTGGCAGCGCGGCCGCTCTGGTCACGGCTTATCACTTTCGCCTGCGGTGGCCATTACTGATTGGCCTGCTGATGTTCTTTCATGGCGTTGGTAGTTCCTCCGGCTACTGGGGGCACGGCAGCTACTTTTTCCATATTCATGATGAGCGCTTGATGGCTGTCGTCGCCTTGCTGGTCGCGATACTGGGCGTTTGGCACGAGAGCAGGCTGGAGGTCACCCGATTCAAGCACTGCATTGGTTTTGGGCATATGTACATTATCTTCGGGCTGCTTTACCTGAACCTGTCGTTCTGGTTGCTGAGTCTCGAGGCTTATGAATCCGCTTCAGTCCTCTGGGTCCTGATCTTTACTGCGTCAAGCGTTGCCCAGATCGTGGCTGGCGCCCGTTTGAAAGATGCACGCTTTACCGGGTTCGGAATCGTTTTTCTGAGTATCAACCTGTACACCCGCCTGTTTGAACATTTCTGGGACGATATGTCGAAGGCCCTGTTCTTCATTCTGGCCGGTGCGGTGGCCCTGACGCTGGCCTATCTCTTCGAGCGGCAGTTGAAACCGGTGACCAACACATGACGCCACAGCGTTTTAACGTCAACATGCAGCGGCAGCTGAATCGCCTGCTGCGCGAGGGCGTCATCGATGATGGGCTCCATGCCAGATTGTCCGCACGCTATCCGACGACGACCTGGGACTGGACCTCTCTCGGTCGATGGTTCGGCGTTTTCGGTGCGATCAGTCTTGCCGTCGGTATTGGCCTGTTTGCCCGGGAGTGGACCGAATTTTCCATGGTCAAGCTTGCCTGGGGGCTGGGTTTACTCATGGTGGCCCTGTTTACACTGGGGCTGAAACTCGACAGGGCGCGCTTCACGATGACGCGCCTTTCGTTACAGTTGTGCGGGTCTCTCACGCTGATTGGCCTCACTTTTACGCTGGGCTACATCTTCTCCACCGGTTCCGGCAACTGGCCGGCTTTATTGTTGGTCGATCTCGTCATCCTGATTCCGCTCGCCTATATTCTGCGAAATGTATTGATCCTGATCTTGTCGGCCGTGGTGTTCTTTGTCTGGTTCGGCGGCTTTACCGGCTACTCGTCGGGTTGGGGTGCCTACTGGTTTGGCATGAACTACCCGTTGCGTTTCCTCTTGGCCGGAATCGTGATCATTCTGATGGGCCTCCTGCACCGTGTGAACGAGGACAGCCTGCTCGCCAACTACCGCGAGTTCTATAAAGTGTGGTTATCCGGCGGCCTGTTCTTCAGCGAAATGGCGCTGTGGCTGTTGTCATTATTTGGCAACTTCAACCTCGAAGAAAGCCGTTGGCATAACGAGACCGCCGGCGAGCTGTTGTTGTCTAACCTGCTGTGGATCGGCCTGAATATCGGGCTGTTGTTCCTCGGCGCCAAATACCTGATGCGCATGCTGCGCGGCTATGGAGTGACGTTCCTGATCATCCAGGGCTATACGCTGTTTTTCTGGCATGTCTACGGCGACCTCGGTCTCATTCTGGGATCCGCGGTAGCCGGTGCCAGCGCGCTGGGTCTGGTGTTCTGGCTCGAGGAGCAGAGACGCACCCGTAGTGATCAGACCGCGCAGAAGTCGCTATTGACCAGTCCGGCTACCGCATCGTCTCCGGCGAGGACCGGATCCTGATCTGGACGGACATCGTCCACCTCCCCGCGCCCCGAGGTCACGGTTGCCTTCGATGTCGACCCGCCCCAGGCCGCCGCCACCCGCCGCCACCCGCCGCCACCCGCCGCCGCCCGCCGCCGCATCATGGCCGAACTGGCCGAATCCCGGGAACTGGTCGCCGGGCACCATCTGGATTTTCCGGGGAGTACCCTCTCACCTCGACGCCTTCGCTTTGTCGGTTTATAATATGTATAAAAATGGTAAATTTATAAACCGATAATATCTGGGGACACCATGATTGGTGAGCGTTTACAGCGTGCCCGCAAGGCTGCCGGCCTTTCGATGGATGCACTCGCCCGGCAGGCTGGCGTTAGTGCCACCATGATCAGCAAGTATGAGAAAGATCGCAGCATGCCGAATTCCGGGGTGCTTATGGCGCTCGCAAAAGCGCTGGGTGTGCGCAGTGAGTATTTCTTTCGCCCGGTGAAGGTCAGCCTTGAGGGTGTTGAGTATCGCAAGCGGTCATCCGCTCCGGCGTCCCTGCTCAAGCGCATCGAAGCCGATGTTCTGGATCAGGCCGAACGCTGGCAGATGCTCGCGGATCTGTGGCCCAATTTTCCGCTGCCCGATTTCCGTTTGCCTGAATTTCTGCCTGATCGGATAGGAACTCTGGATGAAATTGAGGATGTCGCTGACCGGGTTCGAGATGCGTGGAACCTGGGTCGCAACCCGATTCCGGACTTGATTGATGAACTGGAGGGTCGGGGAATCCTGGTTATCCTGACCGAGGTCGATGATCTGGCGAAGTTCGACGGACTTCAGGCGACTGTCGCAGGTAAGCCATTCATTGTTGTGTCGAGCCATTGGCCGGGAGATCGGCAACGCTTCACTCTGGCTCATGAGCTGGGGCACCTGATCCTGAATGAGCGATTGGATGCTTCGGTTGACGAGGAGAAGGCGTGCGACCGTTTTGCCTCGTCTTTCCTGCTGCCCGCATGCAGTCTGCGCCAGCAGTTGGGGGAGCACCGTCGGAATCTGGAAGTACGGGAGCTGCTCCTGCTCAAGCATGAGTATGGCCTCAGCATGGGTGCCTGTCTCTATCGGGCCGGTGATCTTGGAATCATCAGTGCCAGTCGTCGCGGCCAGCTCTTCAAGCTCTTTAGCCAGAAAGGTTGGCGTAAGCACGAACCCGGTGAGCCATATCCCCAGGAGGAGAGCCACCTTTTCGCCCAGATGGTTTATCGCGCCCTGGGTGAGGGGATTATCGGGGAGTCCAAGGCGGCGGAACTTCTCAAGAAGCCGCTGATGACGTTCCATCGTGAGCGTAAGCTGGCTTCGTAAATGCCCCTGTTGATCAGTGACGCCAATATTTTCATTGATCTGGAAGAGGGCGGTCTGATCGCCGAGCTATTTCAGCTTCCTCACGAAATCATGACGCCGGACATCCTCTATGAGGAAGAGCTGGATGAGCAGCATGCTCATTTGCTGGAAATGGGGCTGAGGCTGGGTGAGCTCACGCCCGATACGATGGTTGAGGCCTACAGGCTGATAGAGACCTACCGCGACCCTGGTAGCAATGACTGTTTCGCAATGGCGCTGGCGAGGCAGGAACAATGCCCCCTCCTGACTGGGGATAGCGCCCTGCGAGCTGCTGCGCACTCAGAGGGAATAGAAGTCAGAGGGACTCTGTGGGTCGTTGAGGCGTTGGTCAGTGAGGGAAGGATTACCAGAGCCCAGGCTGAATACTCATACAAGAGGATGAAAGCTGCCGATAGAAGGCTTCCCTGGAAAGAGGCTTTTGAGAGATTGGCTTCCCTTTAAGGAATCAAGTCTGATCCGTGTGCCGATTCTGGTTCAAAGGCAGCTTGTAGCCTCCGCCCAGGGAAATGGAGGCACTGTGTAAGCGGTCATTCTAAGACACCCTGCCGCTCCAGATTACTTTCACCCTCGTGCCGATCTGGGGAAGAAAGCCTATTTCCCGGTCGAGAAGTAATCAAACGGCTTGAATCGAAATAACCTCGCAAGGATGAGATCTGGAAAGGATTGGATCCGGGTGTTGTAGATCTGGGCGCTGTCGCTGTAGCTGATCCTGAGCAGTGACAGGTAGTTTTCGGTTCGCGTCATGATGTCCATGAATTGCTTGATGACGCTGTGATTCTTGAGCTCCGGATAGTTCTCAATGCGGGCCATAACCTTGCGCTTCACTTTCTGCTCGAAGCCAATGAGCCGGTCTGTTTTCTGCGGCGTGTCTACATCACGGAGATCAACCGACCGGAGTTTGCTGATGGCCTTCTGAAGCGTCTGCTCGTGATCCATTGAGGCTTTAACGACCTGTTCCAGGCTGGGCCAGAGATCCTGGCGCTGTTTGAGGATGATGTCGATGTTGGCGCGTGCTCGGCTGACGCGGTTCTTCAGGAAGACAATGTCGTTGTAATGCAGGATGCCGATGTAGCTCATCAGCACCAATGGAACGGCCAGTGCTGACACCAGCAGGTTATCGGGGCTGAAGTTGCCGTCGGCGGCCAGGAAGGCGGTGGTTGCGAACAGGATCAGGCCCAGGCTCACGCCAACGCCAACAAAGCCCTTGGCACCGCGATCAATCAGGATGTCGTCTTCTTCGCGGGCACTGATGAGGAAAGGAGAGTCACTGTCCTCTCTGATCGTCAGGCGGTCAGGATGCGCCTCATCCAGCTCCGCAAACCCCAGGCAGTACACATTGATGAAGGTGTCGAGAAGGCGAACGGAGTAGCGGCGGTCGCCATGGGTCTCGGAGGTGACCTCGTGGTACTCGACGCTGGCACCCTCGGGTTCGACCTTGATTCGGCCCGAATCGTCTTCAAGCCAGAAGGGGACAGATTCGGTGCGATGCTCAATGGTTTTCCAGCTGGCTTTTTTGCCATGCCCGCGCTTCTCCTCAACCTTGTAATCAAACGCAACGCATTTTTTGTCCAGGAGGGGGTCGCGAATGAACGGGCACTCGTCGTCGACGTTGATCATTCCTTTCAGTTCGCACAATCCGAAACTGGCGCTCCGGGCGCTGATGGTCGGCAGCGCTTCAACCAGGCGCTTCAGCTTGACCGTGCGTATCGCCAGCCACAGCAGCAGCACGGCGACGAGCGCGCTGCCCGCCGAGATCGCGAAACTGACCGTGGAATGGGCGAACCGCCCCCGGGGTCGGCTATCCGCAATGGCCTCTGCTCGCGCGCGAGTGTCTTCAGACAGCTTGGGTAACGGCAGTTGGTTGTCCAGGACACGGCCGGCCATCCAGCGATCAAGCAGGCCACTGGTGTTTCGGTCGATGAGTTGTCTCAAAGCGGCGACATCGGCCAGTGCTGCTTCGGTTCCGGGCTGGTTGGTCGCCTGCTGGTACCGGGTTTCGTAAAGGGTCGCGATCGACTGCCATTCTTTCTGCATTTGCGTGATGCCGAGTACCGACAGCGTGCCGGTGACCGACAGGGTCATGACAATGAGATAGACCCAGAATCGGTGAATCCGGAGCGCTGGCAACACCAGTGCGATCCCCAGTGCCAGCAGTCCGGTGGCGAGAGAGATGCGGATGGCGGCATTGAACAGCCGGTCGCCGCTGTCTTTGCCCAGCGTCTGTCCGGAGACCAGCGCGGGCAGATGCAGATCGGACAGGCCCTGAAAGGTCATGGCGTTGCGTGATGGGGCGTAGTTGCCGACGACGCTGACCGAGTCGCCGGGCTCGAGTGCCCATTCGGTATAGGTGCGGTCGCCGCGCTCGGATTGATAGGACTGTGAAATGTTCCAGTCCAGGCGCTCGACCGCCTTGGGGGGATCGATGGTGACCTGCCCGGAGTCATCGCTGACTGTGAATCGTTTGTTCCTCTGGCCGGATTCAATAACCCGGGTACGCAGGTCGCCATCGGAGTCCCGGTATTGCTCCGTGAGTTCGTACTTGTAGTAGAGCGCGGAGGTGTTTGAATAGGGCGTCCTGAGCGTGCCGTTTTGTGTCTCGGCGTTGCCCGAGATCAGGTAGGGACCATCGGCCAGGGCGTCGATGGGGGTGACAGGCAAACGTTCCAGCTGGCGCGCCTCCGTCAGTTGGCCGAGCCCTTGCTGCATGAAGTAGTAGGTGCCCACCAGACACAGCAGTGCCAAAACCACAGCGACGGTGTGCCCCGTAAAGCTTGCAAAATTGATCCTGTTCATACTGGTTCTGCCTTCCAATGCCGTTGTCCCTGACGTGTCATTGCCACTATAGGTGATCGTTTTTCGATTTGCCTTGTCGCATGCGCGCGAAAGCAAGCCAGGTCGTGAGTGTGGCTGTCCGGTGAGGTATCGTTGTCGTTCAGGAGGTGCTTCATGAATCCAGGTATCAGAGACTTGCCAATAGACGAGCGTATCCAGCTCGTGGAAGACGTCTGGGACAGTATCGCTGAGGATCAGGAAAAGCTTGAGTTGACTCAGGCGCAGCGGGAAGAGCTGGATCGAAGGCTGAATGCTTATGAGCAGGATGGCGAATCAGGCAGTGATGCTGGAACAGTTCTGGAAGGCATACGCCGGAGACTATGACTTTCGGTTTAAGGCCCATCGCGGCATCATCTTTATCCGGAATGGGTGGGCAAGCCCTACGGTCGACTAAAAGCGCAGCGTCAGCCCGGCGCTCGCTTCCACCTGAATAAAGCCACTGCTGTCAAAGACTGCGGCACAACCGCCGGAACAGAATACCGAGGCGCCGCTGTCGAGGGCCGTGTAGATGCCTCGCAGGTCAAATCGCATCAACAGGTTCTGGCTCAAGGGCAGCTTGTAGCCGCCGCCCAGGGAGATGGAGGCACGGTTATGGTTTCTGAGGCCATCCGGTTTGGGCTCCAGCCGGGTCAGGCCCGCCACGCCGGACACAAACGCGCCGGTCGTCCCCCCTTCGGGAAAATACAGGCCGCCGAACTGCAACTGATAGATAACCACATCCAGGGCAGTAGCCGTGGGGGTGAAAATGGGCTCGGAGGGGTGAACCCGGGTTTCCTGGCGGGCGACGTAGAGTTCCGCCTGCTTGCCCGTTTCCGCCAGATCCACGTTCAGGGTCAGGCCCAGGCTGCGGGTGTCGTCGAACGTCAGATCCTCCGTGGTGCTGGCGCCGGCACTGCGAACTTCAAAATCCCCGCCGAGCCGGTATCCGGCAAAAGGGGTCAGCTCCACGCCGGCCTGTGCAACCATGGGCAGCAGGCAGGCGGCAAGCAGCAGGCTGTGGCGTTGTCCCATGGCCAGTCTCCTCTGGAAGTGGCATCCGTTATTCCCTGAGCTTCAGAACCAGTTGACCGTCCTCAACATGCACGCTGTCGACGCCGTCCGCGAAGGATCGCCAGAATCCCGGAGCGTCTGCATACTCGTTGACCAGATCAACGTTCTTGAGGTGGCCCAGCCACGCGTTGGGAAGGGGCACGCCCATGACGCTGACGCCTTTGAGTTTGACGACGGGCTTGTCGTTGTTAACGGCCAACTCCACACCCGCATGAACCCGCAGAGTCTGCCCGCCGAGCAGGGGAAAACCCTCTTCAAGGGGCACCAGCAGCACGACACTGAGCAGGTCCTGGGATAGATCAACCGCCAGCTTCCGAGCCAGATCGGTGTTGTTCGCCAGCATCCCGTTGAGTTCACGCTCACTGAAGCGAACCTCCCTGCTGGCGCCCGCCTCGCTGTAGGGTTCGGGCTCTGCTGCAGGGCTTGAGGGTTCCCGCGTCTCAACGCCCAGGACACGCAGCTTGCTCTGGAGTGTGCGCTGTTCGGAGGTGTTCAGTTCAACGGGATCGAACGCTTCCACAAATACATACTGGCTCAAGACCCAGTAACTGACCCCGACGGTGACAACGATGGCGAGCAGTACAATCCCCAGTACCTGCCAGCCACTGAAGCCCTTTTTCACCGCCTGGCCATGTGTCTGCTGACCGGATTCGTCCATAACGGGCTCTTCTCCCACATCCGTTTCCCCGTACCCTGATTCATGGTTCATCTTCCCGCATTCCAGCTCAAGCCGCCACCACCGCCGCCGCATCATGGCCGAACTGGCCGAATCCCGGGAACTGGTCGCCGGGCACCATCTGGATTTTCCGGGAATCGGGTATGTGGCTGAAGACGGGGATGGGTTTCGGTTTTTGCCGCATGTTTGGCGGCCTACGGTTTAGGAAAAACCCCAAAAGCGGCCATATAAGACGCTTTCAGGATTGAAAATAAACTTATCCCAATTCATGAGCACGTTTCCGGTGGGTCCTGTCCGCGCTTGCCTTGGGTGTATCCTTTGGGATACAGTTCAGTTATGGAAATCAGGAAAACGGACTTTTTTGCAAGGTGGCTGGATGGCCTCCGTGATACCAGAGCCAGAGCCCGTGTTCAGGTCAGGATAGAACGCCTGGCGATGGGGAATCCGGGAGACGTTAAAGCAGTTGGAGAGGGCGTCTCGGAACTCAGGATTCAGTATGGGCCGGGCTACAGGGTTTACTTCAAGCAGCAGGGCAACACCCTGATTCTGCTTCTGGTGGGAGGCGATAAAAGCACTCAGAAGAAAGATATTCAAACGGCTCTGGAGTTGGCGCGGAATCTGGAAGGAGTGGATTGATGGGGCAGACAACGACAACACGCTATGACGTAGCGGACCATCTTCGTACTCCGGAAGAGATGGCGGCTTATCTGGAAGCGTGCTTTGAGGAAGCGAATGGCGATGCGGCCTTCATTGCCAAGGCGCTGGGTGATATTGCTAGGGCCAAAGGTATGTCCCTGGTGGCGAGGGAAGCCGGGCTTTCACGGGAGAGCCTTTACAAGGCCCTTTCCGGCGAGCGGACGCCCGGTTTTGATACGGTTCTTAAGGTAATGGCAGCTCTGGGTCTCCAGCTTCATGCTGAGCCATTGGTTTCCAGGGACCTCGCTGCTGACAAATCCGGTGAGCGGACGCGTTAGAGTGCGTTCAAGGTCCTGACAAAACAATTCCAGGCCGCCCACCGCCTCATCGCCGCCGCCGGTTTGTAGTATCCCTCGTACTCAAGCCATGTTTTGGCTGTGTTTAAAGGAAACACATACTACCCTTTGTTGTGTTGTCTTTCTCTTGGAGCGGTGTATGTACCAAGTCAGGCGTATTGTGTTTCTGGCGGCCATAGTGGCTGTGGTTGGCTGCACAAATGATGAGGGGCAGGCCCGCACCCTTGAGGCCATCAAGGAGGAGGGGACACTGGTGGTGCTGACCCGTAACGCGCCGACCACGTGGTATCTGGGGCGGGACGGCGAACCCACGGGGCCCGAGTACGATATGGTCGAGGCCTTTGCATCGCACCTGGGTGTTGAGGTGGCTTACAAGATCAAGCCGTCGATCCGCTCCATCACCGAAGGCATTGCAAACGGGGAAGGGGATCTGGCCGCGGCTGGATTGACGATTACCCCCAAACGCCGGGAACGCTTTCGTTTCGGGCCGCCCTACCAGGATGTGACCCAACAGGTTGTGTGCCGTCGCGATAACGTCCAGCCCGAGTCTGTTGAGGAGCTGGTGGGGCTGGAACTTACGGTGATCGCGGATAGCAGCTATGTGGAGCGACTGGAAACGCTTAAAGAGACCCATCCCGAGCTCGAGTGGCAAACCGTGGATAACGTTTCCACCGAGCAGCTCCTCTATGACGTCTGGCACCGCGAGATCGACTGTACCATTGCCGACTCCAATATTGTCGATCACAACCGGCGTTACTTCCCGGAGCTGATCGCGCCGTTCAACCTCAACCGCTCAGAGTCACTGGGCTGGATGATGGCGAAGCCGCGCAGGGACCTTGAGAGCGCCGTTGCGTCCTGGCTAGAAGCGTTCCGCGAGAGTGGTCGTCTGGCGGTCGTGAAAGAGCGTTATTATGGCTATTTTGAAGTCTTTGATTACGTGGACACACGTCGTTTGATCCGCAGAATTGATAAGCGGTATCCGAAGTACCGGAGTTATTTCAAGACGGCCGCGGAACAATACGATCTTCCTTATATTCTGCTTTCCGCCCAGGGGTACCAGGAGTCGCACTGGCGTGCCCTTGCCCGCAGCCCGACCATGTCGGCGGGTTGATCGATGCCGACGATCAGCCGGTCTTCCCGCAGGCGAGGGTGCTGGTGCCGGCCGGCATCATCTGGATTTTCCGGGGATCGGTTTCTGCCACATGATCTCCTTGTCAGAGCTTTATCATATCGGTAAGCGGTACTAGGTTGTGGGGCAGGGTCAGTGTAAAGAGCCTTCGCCCTGGATGGCGCATTGTCTGTACACTGCCACTCCAAAACGTCAGTGGCCTCTCTGGATGGTGTATCGGGTCACTCTGGCGCTGTCTTGCTCAAGTTCTGGAGTATTGAGTCATTGAAAAATGCCGGCGCACAAGCGGGAATCTGGCTGATCCATCTGCTCGCGCTCCTGCCGCTACCGATAGCGCACGCACTCGGTGGACTCCTCGGGCGTATCCTCTGGTGGACCGGCAGCGAGAGCGCACGTATAGCCCGTATTAACCTCCGCATCTGCTTTCCTGAATTCACACCGGAACAGGTGGACCAGATGGCCCGGGACTGTCTGGTTGCCTACGGCAGGACCTGTACCGAGATGGGCATGTCGTGGTGCTGGCCCATTCCGAAGGTGCAGGAGCTGATTACCCATGTTGAAGGCCTCGAGTACCTGCAGCAGGGACTGGATCAGAAAAACGGCATTATTCTGATAGCACCCCATTTGGGAAACTGGGAAATCCTGAACCATTTTTTCCGTCAGTACCTGTATATGACCGTCATGTACAGGCCAGTCAAAGTACCTGCCGTGGATAATTTTATCTTTGAAACGCGCAAACGTGTGGGCGTTGGTCTTGTGCCGGCCAGCCGCGAAGGCGTTATGGCTCTTTTCGAGATACTGGAAAATAATGGCGTTGTCGCGGTTTTGCCGGATCAGAAGCCACGTCCTAAAAGCGGCGTGATCGCGCCGTTTTTCGGCTACCCCGCCCTGACCGGAAAACTGATTGGTGAACTTGCCGCCGAGACAGACGCCTATCTGCTTTGCTGCTATGCCAAAAGGCTGGAAAACGGCGGCTATGGTGTTGTCCTCACGCCAGGGGATCCGGAGATTCGTAACCGGGAACCAGTGGCGAGCGCCACGGCTCTTAACAAAAGCATCGAAGAGTGTATTCGGGATTGCCCGGAGCAATATCAATGGGGATATAAGCGCTTCGGGCGCCAACCGGTTCCAGAAAACGACCCTTATCGCAAAGCAGTTATTCCCTGAGCTTCAGAACCAGTTGACCGTCCTCAACATGCACGCTGTCAACGCCCTCCGCGAAGGATCGCCAGCATCCCGTTGAGTTCACGCTCACTGAAGCGAATCTCCCTTCAGCCGCCGGCGTTGAAGAGGTGGAAGTACTGCAGGAGGATCTCGTTGCCCATGGTTCTGCCAACCTTGTTGGCCGCGGCGTTGTGGGGCGCCTCCAGGTCGCGGATGCGATAGGAGAGGGTCCACTGGCTCTTGATGGGGTGGTTCCAGTACTGCAGCCCCAGGGTCAGGGTGGAGAACGTCCGTTCCGGATGTCCCTTATTGGCGAATTCATCCGCATCGAATTCGTTGAGCCGGTTCAGGACATCGTAGCGGGCCTGTAGCGCCAGCTTGTTGGGCTGTATGAACCAGGCGGCGTCCAGGTACCAGCCGTCGAATTCGTTGTCCTTGCCGGGGGCCATCTGCGGGGTGACGTCGCCAATGTCTTGGCCGGGGTTCGTGAACGGCGGATTGGTGCCGTTGTAGACCATGCCATTGCCGAAGACGTACTCCCCGGAGAAGCGCCAGGGCTGGCGGTAGTAGTGGAAGCCCAGTCCGTAGCGGTTGCGCTCGAACTCGTCGCCGTCGTCGATGGTGCCGTCCCCGCCGGCATCGAAGACCCTATCCCCTTGCTGGCTCCAGGCGAAGAACTTGACGTCCTCCCGGCGCGGGCTGCCGCGGTGGACGCCGTCGAAGACGTAGGCGGCCTGGGCCCGCAGGTAGAGGTCGCGGTTGTCGTCGTTGTCGCTGCGGTTGATGCCGTTGCCATTGCCCAGTCCGGCGGCCCAGGTCCCCTCCCAGTGGTCGGTGATCCGGAATTCGTCGAAGGCCATGGCGCCGATATCGCGGTAGGAGCTGATGGCGCCGTCGAAGCCGGTGAGGCTCTCGTCATTACCACCAGGGTTCTGGCGCACGTACCGCTCCAGCACCTGCTGCCGGCTCACCTCCGAGAAGCTGATGTAGTCGTAGGCGGGAATTGCGCGCAGCCCTTCGTCCACCAGCGGCCACTGGAATTGGCCGATACGCAGGCTCACCCCTGGCTCCCATATGTCGTCGCTGCCGCCGCCAGCGAGGTGGCGGAAGGTCATGGAGGCATCAGTGAGCTGGGGGCCTGGGCTGCCGCCTTCGGGGTCGGCCAGGCGGGTAATGCCGTTGTTGCCCCACTCGGTGAGGAAGAAGTAGTGGATGTTCTTGTCAGTATTGTTCAGCGCTCCGCGCACGCCTACCCGAGCCTGGGAGAGGTTGAAGCCGGAGCTGCTGGAGCGGTCGGGGGATAGGGTGTTGAAGATGGGGCGCTGACCGTTGGGTGCCTTGTCGCTGTCGTCGATGTCGCGGTAGGTCGGCTGGATGAAGCCGAAGACCGACATGGTCGGGGCGCCCTCGGGCGCCTCGGCGCTGTTGAGCACCAGCCAGTTGGCGGCGCTGGCCGGCACAGTGGCCAGGGCCAGCGCTGTCGCCAGCGCGGTGCGCGCGTGGATGCCGTTCATGATGGATTCCTTGTGGCTGTTCGCGGTCACCCGGCGGGGTGGGGTTACTTGGTACCCTCTCCCAGGATTTGGCCGTGGGCCTTGTGGTTAAAGAGGCACTCGTGGTCGTGCCACTTCTCTGCAGTCGTGGTCCGGTCGCCTTCCCAGCGCGGGTCCCTGGGCCGTTCATGGCTGTTCATGTAGGCGGCCACGTCCCACGCCTCCTGGTCAGAGAGGGCGGCGTGCTTCTCCACAGGGTTGGCCTTGCCCAGGGGCATGTTGTACTTGATGAAGCCCGCTGCGGTGTTGATGCGGTGCATGCCGGCACCCCAGTTGAACGCCTTCTCGCCCCACAGAGGCGGGAAGATCTGTTTGCCGTCAGCGGTGAACTTCCCGCTGCCGTCCCCGGAGTGGCAGACGGCGCACTGGGCCTCGTAGATGGATTTCCCGCGGGAGATGGAGTAGCCGTCTTCCGGTTTCTCGACACTGCGATAGCCTCGGCCGGGCAGGTTTTCGCCGAGGGGCGCGCCCCTGGCGGACCAGAACATGAATGACTGCATGTCCTTGAGGAGCTGGCTGTCCGGCTCCGGCGGGCCGCCGGCCTCGGAGTCCCCGGCGTTCATGGAGTAGGTGAAGCAGCCGCGGATGCGCTCATCCATGGTATTCACGTGGTCATTCTTGCCGCGGTACTTGGGGTAGATCCCCCAGGCGCCCCACAGGGGCGCGGAGTTGGCGGCCATGCCGCCGCCCAGGTGGCAGTTGGCGCAGTTCTGGCCGTTGCCTACGTGGCGCTTGGCCTCCGGGTGCTGCAGGGTGTTGACGAAGGCCTCCATGCCGCTGCGCACGGCCTCGCCGAACTGCCCCTCGGGGATCTCGTCCATGCCGGGATAGTCAAAGTAGCCCTCGCCACTGGCTTCGGGGGCCTCTTTCAGCTCCACCTGCTTGGTCAGGGTCTCGTCGTCCTGGGCGAACGCCGTGCCGGCGACGAGGAGGGTGGCCGCCAGGAGCAGCGCGGTATGGCGACCGGGCAGGATGATGTCTTGATGGGTCTTGTTCACGATGACCTCCACGGTGGCTATTCGGCAGACGGACGGGCGGGCTGCGAGGCGAACCAGGCGGCCACGGCCTTGATCTCTTCCTCGGTCAGGCGTTTGGCCACCGAGGCCATGAGTTCATTGGGGTCGTTTTGGCGGTCGCCGTCCTGCCACGCGGTAAACTGGTTCTCGATGTAGCTCGCGTGCTGGCCGGAGAGGGCGGGGAAATCGGCACCCACGCCGTCACCACCGGGGCCGTGACAGGCGACGCAGGAGGGGACTCCCTTGCGCCACAGGCCCTGCTCTGCAATGGCCCGGCCGCGCTCCACTACGGACTGGGCGGCATCGGTCCCCGGCGCCTCCGTCGGCGCTTCCATCTCGGCATAGTACTCGCTCACCGCGCGTCGCTCCTCGGCGGAGAGGCCCTTGGCGATGGGGTTCATGGTGGCGTTGTCGCGCTCGCCGCTGGCCATGTCGTTGAGCTGCTTGACGAGGTGGTCGGCATTCATGCCGGCCAAACGCGGCCAGCCGGCCGGGCCGTTGCCGCCCCCATCGGCGCCGTGGCAGGTGGTGCAGGCCGACGCGCCTTTATCATTGCCCTGCTGGGCCAGTTGCTCGCCGAGATCGCTGGCCGCGGTGGTGACCGGCGCCAGCGCGAGGAACAACAGCGCCGGTAGGGTCCTGAGTCGATGGAGACGTTGCATGCGCTCGCTCCTCGGTGGTTTTGGTTTCCACGGTGCCTGAATGAGCATTATATTAGAATATTATTTAATCCGAATATATCGGGCTGTCAAGCGATACGGGCTGCACAGGCCTGATTCTTGACTACCCCGGAAATTGGTACCCTTCGCTTTTTTTCAGACAAGAGCCCGGGATGACCTGTTCCATGGCAGTAATCGGCATGGACGCGCACTCGCTCAGCAAGGTGTGGCAAGTCTGGATATTGGTTGGGCGCTGAATTGTCCGTTGTCGGGATTCATTTGGATTTTCGGAGGACTGGTCTTCCTGCCGTCGACTAAAAGCGCAGCGTCAGCCCCACACTCGCTTCCACCTGAATAAAACCACTGCTTTCAAAGACCGCTGTACAGCCTCCGGAGCAGAACACGGAACCGCCACTTTCGAGCGCGGTGTAGATGCCTCGCAGGTCAAATCGCATCAACAGGTTCTGGTTCAGCGGCAGCTTGTAGCCCCCGCCCAGGGAAATGGAGGCCCGGTTATGGTTTCTGAGGCCATCCGGTTTGGGCTCCAGCCGGGTCAGGCCCGCCACGCCGGACACAAACGCGCCGGTCGTCCCCCCTTCGGGAAAATACAGGCCC
>NZ_SOAX01000001.1:576863-774860 GCF_004364635.1 Halospina denitrificans
GGTTTCTGAGGCCATCCGGTTTGGGCTCCAGCCGGGTCAGGCCCGCCACGCCGGACACAAACGCGCCGGTCGTCCCCCCTTCGGGAAAATACAGGCCCCCGAACTGCAACTGATAGATAACCACATCCAGGGCACTAGCCGTGGGGGTGAAAATGGGCTCGGAGGAATGGACCCGGGTTTCCTGGCGGGCGACGTAGAGTTCCGCCTGTTTGCCCGTCTCCGCCAGATCCACGTTCAGGGCCAGGCCCAGGCTGTGGGTGTCGTCGAACGTCAGATCCTCCGTGGTGCTGGCGCCGGCACTGCGGACCTCAAAATCCCCGCCCAGCCGGTATCCGGCAAAAGGGGTCAGCTCCACGCCGGCCTGTGCAACCATGGGCAGCATGCAGGCGGCAAGCACCAGGCTGTGGCATCTCTCGAATCTGGACCGCAGGGAATAGTAAGCAAGGACTTTCTGCACAGCGCTCCTCAGGCCAAATGGCTACCCTTGGTCAGCGTGTTCTCCGTCAGGAACTGGTCAATATTGCGGGCTGTTCTCCGCCGCTGGCATTTTTCGAAGAGGAAGAGCGTGGGTTTATCGTCATACCGCTCAAGGAATTGTTCCAGGAAATCGCCTTCATAGTCATCTGAAAGAAATACCATCCAGGCATCGATGCTATCGAAGAAATCAAACCGTTCCGGCCGGAAACTGGCGGGATGATGGAAATGCTTGATGGTCACGTCATGGCGTTTCAGTTCATGCTGGATCATGGCCGAATAGATGCGTGAATCGGAAAAGATACCCAGGCTCTTTTCCCTGGCAGGCGCGGCGCTGGCAATTCTCGTTTCCGGCTCCTGGGTGCCGGTTTGGACGATAGGAATCCCATCAGTTTCATGCACCAGGGGGATGGTTTCAGTTTCCACGGACTCAGAAAAGCTATCGTCCTTGTCGTAGTTCCCGAAAATCCTGGCCAATTCCCAGTCGGAAACGGGTATGTAGGAAGACAGGATTTCTTCCCTGAGCGCATCCGATGCCTTCAGCTCCCAATCCTCCCCGTGCTCCTCCGCGAGGAAGGGGTTAGAGCTGCTTGCCCTGTGTTGTTTTTGCTCCTTTCCGAGGAAGCCGGACAGGGGAGAGATTGTTTTGGCGAGAATATCCGCAGTCATGTTGAGGTGTTCCGAGTTACCGTTTCCCTGATTCAGGCGTAGGGTGACTGCGTAACACCCGGTGCCTGTTTATGAGTCCTTTCGCCGCGTTGGCGACACCGCAAAGGCATGGATTGTGGTCCAAGGCCTGTGCGCAGGTGCGCATGCTAGCTTCCTGCCTGCCGAAGGAACACCGGCATGGTTCCTGGTTTGTCGAATCTGTGACAAGTTGCACTGGCGTTGCGGTAACGGCGCACAGTTGAGGACGGACAGGAAAGTCCGGATGCAGCCTGGCACAGGCACTTTTCTCCTGCCCTGCTAAGCTCAAGCTGTGGAGGCGCCTCAAGAATCAGCCAGAGAAGGGACACGTATGGCCGAGTCGCGCTTTACCGAATACAAGGTGGTTCACGTTGTCGAGGGGGGATGCGGCACGATTTTTCTGGGCCCTTTTCAGGTCGCAGGTGATCGTCCAGGACTGGAACAACCGGATCTTCCGGGAGCTGCTCAGACGGTATGGGCAGCACTCCCCGGATACTGAATCCTCACGGAATCACTGAAGCGTCAGAATCAATCCCTGGTCGGGACTGACGCGCCCCTCCAGCGTATCCTCATACGCTTTGGCCACGTTCTCCGCCCCTCGTGCTTCGTTGATCGTCATCCAACCCTCCATGGAAGCCACCAGTGGTGCCCAGAGGGCTGCAAAACGCTGCATGAGCCCGGCCGTGCCATATTCCCCGGCGGCCTGTTCCCAGTACTTCGGCGCAAAGAACAGCTCCGGCTTCGGGCCGGGCAGCCCTTTACTGCCACCACGCTGGTCCCAGTGGGAGGCGCCCACCAGTGAGCTGAACTTCAGCTGGTCCTGGAAGTGTTCGTGCAGCCGGGAAAGCACTTGGCCGTTGCCGGCGAAATCTACGGATACGCTCGCCTCGCCCGCATCCAGCGTTTCCAGCTCGTCGTAGGCCACCACCCGGTCGTAATAGCCCAGCCCGCGCACAAACTCGACGTTGCCGGGGGAGGTCAGGGCGGTCAGGACCTTTGGTTGGCCTCGGCTCTCGCGCTGATGGTTGAGCATGAAGGCCAGCCCCAGCGCTGTTTTGCTGGAGGCACTGGTCAGGATCACCTGTTCCGCACCAAAGAAGTCTGGCTGATAACCGGCCAGTATCCGGATTTCCCGGGAATGGGTTTCAGTTTCTGCCCTAGGTGTGGAAACCTATGGCTTGATTCGGCACATTCATGAAGGAGCACGAACCATTGGCTTACTACATCACCAAACTGGCCGTTACCGTTCTACTCGTCGTTCTGATTTCAGAAGTTGCCAAACGCAGCTCGTTCATAGGCGCGGTGCTCGCCTCCGTGCCGCTCACATCCGTGCTGGCGATATTGTGGATCTATGTGGAGACTGGCGATATCGGCAGGATCAGTGACCTCTCCGTCAGTATCTTCTGGCTGGTTCTGCCGTCACTGGTTCTGTTCATCGCGTTGCCGGTGCTGCTTACCCAGGGTGTGAATTTTTTCCTCAGCATGGCATTGTCGATTGGAGCGACCGCTCTCAGTTATTGGCTGGTGGTGGTCATACTTGGTCATTTCGGTGTGGAGCTTTGAGATAGACACTGGACCGTTACGTAAAGGAATACACCATGGTATGGGAACGCTTCCATCATATCTGCCGTCGATCCCTTGCACCCCTGCGGCCCGGCGAGTCGCTGGCGGGGCGGATCAGGGCGGTTGAGGCTGACCCGGACACCGCTTTCTATGGCGCGCGGTTGAAACCTGGGACGCTGCCCCGCCGGATTCTCGACAGGATTGCAGCGGATCCGAATCAGGACCGGGCCTGCCGGCTGCTTGAATTCTATGCCAGTCTCAACCTGGACAGGGAGACAACCCACGCCCTGAAACTGAAGCGGGTGGCCATCTACCTGGCCTGGGTATCGGTACTCTTTCTCGTAATCTATGGCATCTACCAGGTCCTGGTAATGCAGGGGTTCATTCCCCTGCCCGAAACCTTCCAGATTCAGATTCCCTCTCCCGTGGCGCTGTTCCGCCAATACGTCTGGCCGTTCGCGATCACTGTTGTTGTCCTGCTGGGACTGGCGCTGGTGATGGGGCATGCCCTGAGGCGACTGGTTGACTGGTCATCCAGTCACGGCAGGATCGGACTTACCCGCTTTCTGGCATTCCCCGGGGCGCGTGCCGCTTACGCTGACCTGGAAACGGCCGTTCTCTTTCCACTGGGGCCGGACGTCGTAGAGGGTACATCGAAAATCGCCTCGCACCTGTGGAAGCTGGAGGAGGAGGGTAACGAGATCAGGGATGAGGTGGCGGCGCTCGTCCGGTGCCGTCACCGCACCCTGATTGAGCGCTGTGAGAAGCAGATGTGCGTGGTGTATACCTTCTGCATTCTTCTGATTGTGCTCACGATTGCTCTGTTTGTGGCCGGCGGCTATGTACCGGCCACGATGCTGCCCTGAGCAGCAACCTGACGAATCCTGTGATCGACCCGGACGACATCCGGCGATTCCTGCGTTATCTTGTCGCTTTCCCTGATCCGTTGATCGATTGTCCGTAGAGCGCCATGTATAACGATTTCTTCGGGTTCCGAGACGCGCCCTTCACCATCGCGCCCGATCCCAGGTACCTCTATCTCAGTGAGCGCCATAAGGAAGCGCTGGCCCATCTGCTGTATGGCGTTTCGGGGCAGGGCGGATTTGTGGTTCTGACGGGGGAAGTGGGGACCGGCAAAACCACCCTGTGCCGGCGCTTTCTGGAGGAAATTCCGGATCACGTGGATATTGCGCTGGTGCTCAATCCGAAAGTCAGTGCCCGGGAGCTTCTGGCCACCATCTGCCGTGAACTGGGGTTGCCCGAGATGAGGGGGCACTCGGTCATGGCGATGATCAACCAGCTCAACGATTATCTCCTGAAGGCCCATGCGGAGGGCCGGCACACGCTGGTGGTGATTGATGAAGCCCAGAACCTGTCCGTGGAGGTTCTGGAGCAGGTGCGTCTGCTGACCAATCTGGAGACGTCGGAAAAGAAACTGGTGCAGATCGCCCTCCTGGGGCAGCCTGAACTGGCGACCATGCTGGACAGTCCCCGCCTTCGCCAGCTGTCCCAGCGTATTACGGCCCGCTATCACCTGGCCCGGCTGGGTCGTCAGGAAACCTTCGACTATATTGCCTATCGCCTGTCCGTGGCGGGCCAGCGGGGGGCGATTTTCAGCAGGCGTGCAATGGCGGCCGTTTACCGGCGCAGTCACGGCATCCCCAGGCTGATCAACCTGATCTGCGACCGCAGCCTGCTTGGCGCCTATACCCGCAATTCAGTGACGGTTGACGCTGCCACGGTGCGCCGTGCGGCGCGCGAAGTTCAGGGTGGCGGTGCCGCCGGTCGATTTGGCCCGGGCCTTTTCCTGAGCAAAAAGCCGAAGCTCGGCCTGGGGCTTGGCGTGTTTCTGCTGACCCTGACCGCGGGGATGCTGGTACTGAACATGACGGGGGGTACGGTTGAAGAAACGCCGAGTGTTGCCTCTGGCCCAGTGGATCGGGTGCCTACGATTCCGTTGCTCGAGGAGTCTGAATCGACGGCGGCGGAATCTCGGTTACCCCTTGATTCGCTGACGCCCGATGCCTCACGCGGCCAGGCCTTTGAGGCCCTGTTCGATGTCTGGGGTCATGAGTACCGCAGTAGCGAGGATGAGCCGGCCTGTGACTATGGTGAGACGCGTGGGCTGGAGTGCCTTCACCGCAAGGGCAACTGGAACAGTCTGGCGGTACTCGACCTGCCGGCCGTGCTGGAGCTGATCAATAAGCAGGGGGAGACCGTGTCCGTGGCCTTGCTGGCCCTGGAACAGGACAGGGCCCGCCTGAAGGTTGGTGACGAGTTGCAGTGGCATTCCCGGGAGGCCATTGAGGCGGTCTGGTTCGGGGATTACTCGCTGCTCTGGCGTGTGCCGCCGTGGGAGTCCCGGGTTGTTGAACCCGGTGGCCCCGGCGACCGGGATGACTGGCTGCGCAGGGCCCTGGGCGAAGCCGAGAAGGCGCTGTCCGTGGAGTTGGGGTCCTCCGGTGATGACCTTGAATCACGGATTGCGGCTTTCCAGCGCCGGGAGGGCCTGAGGACGGATGGGGTGGTCGGTCCGCTCACGATCATCCGCCTCAATCATTACCTGGGGCGTTCGGTTCCGACGCTTGCCGGACCTTCTCCACTCTCTGACACGTCATCTGGTTGAGGCTCTCCAATGTCCTATATTCTGGATGCACTGAAGAAGTCCGAGGCCGAGCGCTCCAGTTTGGATCGCCCCGAGTTTGCCCATCGTGTGCCCTTTGAGTCCACGCCGCGCAAACAGCGCGAAATCTGGCCCTACCTCCTGGTCCTGGTGCTGATGGCCAACGCCTTTGTGATTGGCTACGTGATGTGGCCCGAATCCGCTGCGGACGAGGCGGCCAACGATTCCGGGCAACCCGCTGCCGTGGTGCAGAGGCAGCAATCTGTTGAACGGGAAACGGCCAGTACCGCTGCGGAGCCGTCGGTGCGGGACGAAGCCGAGTCGCCGGAAAAAGCCGAAGCATCCGGGACACCTGAAACACCCGCTCCGGTAATCGCCGAGGACAGCCCTTCGAAGCAGGCTCCGGCAACATCCGCAGAGCCGTCGCGAAGCGATTCATCGGATACCCCGCCCAGGGAGGACGTGGTCCAGGAAGAGCAGGATGAAAAGGAGGAGGTGCCGAACATCAACGCCATGCCCAGATCCGTTCAGCGGCGCGTTCCGGAGATGACGTTCAATGCCCACCTCTATTCCTCCAAGCCCTCCTCCCGGCGGGTGATGATCAATAACCAGTATCTGGGTGAGGGCGATCGGCTTGGCGGATTGGTCATCCGGGAAATTACTGCTGCGGGCGTGGTCTTCCGGCTGGATGAGCATGTGTTCCAGATCGATGTTGTCCGGGACTGGCAGGGTGCCCTCTGACCTCCCCCTGGGCATCAACTTTCATGCCGTAAATATTTCAATTACAGAATATCGATTGGACGAATAACGGGTTTTAAAGAAGAATCTCCGGATCCGTCATAGAGGAGGTTTCATGACCCGATTCGTACTGCTGTTGAGTGCCCTGTTGATTCTGGCCGGCTGTGCGCCCGGTGATTCCGGCCGTGATACCGCATCCGCGCCCGCCGTTGATGCCTTGCATGACCATTCCGAGGAATTCGAAGAGGATGTGATCGAGGTAACCGACGGGGTCTATGTGGCGGTCGGGTTCGGCATTGCCAACTCGATCATGATCGAGGGCGATGACGGCCTGATCATCGTGGATACCATGGAATCCATGGAAGCGGCTGAGCGGATTGCCGAGCGCTTCCGCGAGATCAGCGACAAGCCGGTTGAGGCGATCGTCTACACACACTCCCATCCCGACCACATCCTGGGGGCCGGCGCCTTTGTGGACGCCGACGATGACGTGGAGGTGCTCGCCCATGAGAGCCTTCAGGACCAGGCGGATAAGATCTCCAGTGAGCTGCAGCCGATCATAACCCGCCGCTCCATGTTCATGTTCGGCAACCAGTTGCGCGACGAGGACCGCACCAATGTTGGCATCGGCGCCTTCGTGGATACCCATGAAGACAGCACCGTCCAGATGATCCGGCCGACGCGGACCTTCGATGACCGCCTGGAAGTCGAGGTTGCCGGGGTGCGCGTGGTCCTGGAGCACGCGCCTGGAGAGACCGACGACCAGATCCTGGTCTGGCTGCCGGAAAAGGAGGTTCTGTTGCCGGGGGACAACATCTACAAGGCGTTTCCCAACCTCTACACCATCCGGGGCACCAGCTACCGCGACCCGACCCAGTGGGCGGACAGCCTGGACCGGATGCGTGAGCTGAAGCCACAGTATATGGTGCCAAGCCATGGCCGTCCGCTTTCAGGCCAGGACCATATCCACTCCGTACTGACGGATTACCGGGACGGCATCCGTTACGTCTACGACCAGACCGTGCGCATGATGAACGCCGGCCTGACCCCCGACGAGATCGCCGCCCGCATTGAGCTGCCCCCGCACCTGGCGGAATCCCCCTATCTTCAGCCGTTCTACGGCAAACCCGAATGGAGCGCGCGTGCCATCTACAGCGGGCTTCTGGGGTGGTTCGACAGCAACACCACCAACCTTCACCCCACGCCACCGGCCGAGAAAGCCAGGCGCATGACGGATCTGATCGGTGGCGTTCAGGCCCTGGAAAAGGAAGTAGAGAAGGCGGCGGAAGCCGAGGACCATCAGTGGGTCCTTGAGCTGACGGACTATCTGTTGCGTGTGGAGCCGGGTAACGACATTGGCCGGCAAGCGCGGGTGGCCTCACTCAGGGCGCTCGCCGCCGAGGAATCCAATCCCAATGCGCGCCATTACTACCTGACGGAAGCCGGCGAGCTGGCGGGTGACTTGACGGTTCCCAACCGACTGGTTGAGCCCACGGACAACATGCTTGAGTCCATTCCGCTGGAGCAGTTTTTCCGGGGAATGTCGGTGGCCCTGGATGCGGAGGCGGCCCTGGATGTGCACAAACGGGTGACCTTTGAGTTCAGCGATCCTGACGAGGCCTACACCCTGGTTGTCCGCAACGGCGTGACGGAGCTGCTGGAGGGGAAGGACCCTGATGCCGATATTCACGTGCGCGTCGACAGCCTGGCGTTCAAGCAGCTACTGGCCGAGCAGCGGGGCGGTATCCAGAGCGTGATGCTCGACTTTGAGTATGTGAAAGGTGGGCGCCTCGGGTTCGGCCGCTTCCTGAACCTCTTTGACCCGGAAGTGGAGCCCGTGGCCGGGAACTGAGGGCACGGGACTGTGCTAGTCTTTTTGGCACAGTCACCGCCCCGGTAGAACCATGAAGCTGAACCTGCGATCCGTGGACCTGAATCTGCTCCCTGTATTCGTGGCCGTCATGGAAGAAGGGCAGCTCTCCCGCGCCGCCGAACGCCTCGGCATGAGTCAGCCGGCGGTCAGTTCCGCCCTCAAGCGCCTGCGCCTGACCGTTGGCGCGGACCTGTTCAGCCGCTCCCGGGCCGGGCTTTCTCCCACGCCGGAGGCGCGCAGGCTGTACGAGTCCGTCGCCGAGGGGCTGGGTATTCTCACCGGGGCCCTGGATTCCCGCCAGCCCTTTGATCCCGCCGCAAGCGAGCGCCAGTTCCGGGTGATGGCGCCGGACTATTTTGATGCCCTGGCCCTGGGGCCGTTGATCACGACCATGCGCCAGTTTGGTGAGGGCATGTCCATCCGGGTCCTGTCCCTTGAAAGCGATTGGGTCAGGACGCTGGTCAATACGGAAGCCGATATCGCATTTGATTCGGTGAGCGTCGAGGACCCCCGCCTGAAAACGGAAGTCATCGGGGTGGAGAAGCCCGTGGTTGTTGCCCGTTCCGGCCATCCCCGGATTGATGGGAAGCTCACACCCCTGGACTATATGAAGGCGGAGCATGTGGTTCTGCCGGAACGCGAGCGGCGGGTTCTGCCGCTGGAGAAATACCTGGGCCATCCTGTCTGGGAGCGATGGGTTGGTGCTCAGGTGACCCAGCTGACCAACCTGTTGTTTGTCGCGAGCGACAGCGACCTGATTGCCACGGTCCCGCTCCGGTTAGCCCAACGCTTTGCTCCCTTGCTGGGTCTGCAGGTTCTTCCGTTTCCCATGGACGTGGGAGAGCTCCCCATCTATGCCATCTGGCCGAAAGTGCTGGACCAGGATCCCGCGCACCAGTGGTTCAGGCAGCAGATCAGGGATAAGCTGAGTCAGTGAGTTCATCGTCATGATCTCACCCCGACACCCCCAATAATTGTTACCCTATTGCGCCAGAGGGCGTCCCCGCCTCCTGTTGCAGTCATCAATCCGGTATCGTTCATGGAAATCAAGGTTAACTTCCTCGAGAATCGCCGACTGGAAGCGAAATTTGACGATTTCAGCGTCATTTCCGATCAGCCCATCCGTTATAAGGGCGATGGTTCCGCGCCCGGTCCCTTTGATTACTTCCTGGCGTCCTCGGCGTTGTGTGCGGCCCATTTCATTCGGGTGTACTGCCTGGCCCGGGACATTCCGACCGAGAAGATCCGCCTGTCCCAGAACAACATCGTCGATCCGGAAAACCGCTACAACCATATCTTCAGGATCCAGGTTGAGTTGCCGGAGGATCTGTCCGAGAAGGACCGCAAGGGCATTCTGCGCTCTGCCGAACGATGCACGGTCAAGCGGGTGGTGCAGAACGACCCGACCTTTGAGATCGAAGCCGTGGAGAACCTGGATGAGGACGCCCAGGCGCTGCTGACGATCCAGCCGGACGGCACCAGAACCCGGATTCCGGGCAAGGACCTGCCGCTGGAGGACACCATTTCCAACATGACCGGCATTCTTGAGGCACTGGGCATGCAGATTGAAGTGGCCTCCTGGCGCAACATCGTGCCCCATGTGTGGTCGCTGCACCTGCGTGATGCGGCCTCGCCCATGTGCTTTACCAACGGCAAGGGGGCGACCAAGGAGAGTGCCCTGTGCTCGGCGTTGGGCGAGTTCATTGAACGGCTCAACTGCAACTTCTTCTACAACGATTTCTTCTGGGGCGAGGAGATCGCCAACAGTGACTTTGTGCACTACCCGAACGAACGCTGGTTCCAGCCGGGGCCGGACGACGGGCTGCCGGAAGGCCTCCTGGATGAGCACTGCCGGGCCATCTATGATCCGGACGGTGAGCTGCGCGGCTCCCACCTGATCGATACCAATTCGGGTCGTCGTGACCGGGGGATCGTGGCGCTGCCCTACGTGCGTCACTCGGACGGCGAGGTGGTGTATTTCCCCTCGAACCTGGTCGAGAACCTGTTTCTCAGTAATGGCATGAGCGCGGGCAATACCCGGCAGGAGGCGCAGGTGCAGTGCCTGTCCGAGATCTTTGAGCGGGCGGTGAAGAAGGAGATCATTGAGGGGGAAATAGCCCTGCCGGATATCCCGCCGGATGTGCTGGCAAAGTACCCCCACATCCAGGAAGGCATCGAGGCGCTGGAGGCCCAGGGCTTCCCGGTTCTGGTCAAGGATGCCTCGCTGGGCGGCCGGTATCCGGTGGCCTGCGTCACGCTGATGAACCCCCAGACGTGCGGCGTCTTCGCGTCTTTCGGCGCGCACCCAACCTTCGAAGTGGCCCTGGAACGCAGCCTGACCGAACTGCTGCAGGGCCGCAGCCTGGAAGGCCTGAACGATCTGCCGCTGCCGACCTTCAATTCCCTGGCCGTGACTGAGCCCAACAACTTCGTGGAACACTTCATCGATTCCACGGGTGTGGTGTCCTGGCGCTTCTTCAGTGCCCGCTCGGATTACGAGTTCCGCGAGTGGGATTTCTCCGGCACCAACGAGGCGGAAGCCGATTGCCTCTTTGGCATCCTCCGGGACCTGGGCAAGGAGGTGTACGTGGCCATGTACGAGGAGCTGGGCGCGCCGGCGTGCCGGATTCTCGTGCCCGATTATTCCGAGATCTACCCGGTGGAGGACCTGGTCTGGGACAACACCAACATGGCGCTGGATTTCCGGGAAGACATCCTGAATCTGCACCGGTTGAGCGATGAACAGTTGCGGTCACTGGTTGAGCGTCTGGATGACAGTGACATTGATAGCTACACGGGCATCAGCACCCTGATCGGCGTCATGTTCGACGAACAGTCCGTCTGGGGCGAGCTTACGGTGCTGGAGCTCAAGCTGTTGATCCAGCTGGCGCTGCAGGAGTACGACGAAGCGCTGGAGCAGGTCGAAACCCTCCTTCAGTTCAACGACAATCATGTCACCCGCAACCTGTTCTTCCGTGCGGTTCAGGCGGTGCTGGAAATCACGCTTGATGATGAGTTGGCACTGGAGGACTACCAGTACAACCTCAGGCGCATGTTCGGCGAGGAGACCATGGAGGCAGCGGTCGGCTCGGTGAATGGTGCCGTCCGCTTCCACGGCCTGACTCCGACGAACATGCAGCTGGAAGGCCTGGAAAAGCATCAGCGACTTCTTGAGAGCTACAAGAAGCTCCATGCGGCCCGGGCTGCCGTTACCTGAGCCAAAGGCAGTGAGCAAGTCACGCTGCTATCGTCTAATCTGTGTGATGTAGGTCACATAATTATTATGCGGATTTGACGGGTGGAGCAATGGGCGTTTCATGTTCTGCATTACCAGGGTGATGATTAACAGGGCTCTACCTGTGCTGGCACTGCTGCTGGCTGTCTGCTGGGCCAGCGCGGTGAATGCTGATGCGTCGCCCTCTGATCCGATTGTGCTGGAAGCGGATTCTTTGCCTTACAGCATTGGCGGTGATTTCCAGTACCTCGTTGATCCGGGTTCGGAGCTTGATATCGATTCGGTTCGCGCGACCCGGAACGAGGACTGGCGTCCCCTGAGCGATGGTGCTGCCAACTTTGGTTTCGCCAGGGAGACTTACTGGTTCAGGGCCGATCTTCGTGGTGGTTCGGAGGCACGTGAAAGCTGGCTTCTCGAGTTGGGTTATCCGCTTCTGGATTACGTGGATCTGTTCGTGGTCAGGCAGGGGGAAGTAACCACGCATTACGCCACGGGGGACCAGTTGCCCTTTGATCAGAGGCCTTTTCCCCATCGCAACTTCCTGTTCCCTCTATCCCTGGCCGACAACGAATCGGCGCGCGTCTATGTGAGGGTTGAGTCCTCAAGCGCCGTGCAGATGCCTTTGAGCGTCACGAGTCACGAGGCTCTGGTCCAGAGCGAGCAGACCCGTCTCACGGCCCACGCGATGTACTTCGGAATTGTGGCCGTGATGGTGCTTTATAATCTGTTCATCATGATGTCGATCCGGGACAGGGCCTACCTTGCTTACGTCGTCTTCGTGCTGTCCATCGGCGGTTTCCAGTTGAGCCTCCATGGCTTTGGTTATCAGTTTGTATGGCCGCAGTCACCCTGGCTCCAGGATACGCTGACAGGAACCCTGATTGCCACGGCGTCACTGTCCGCCGCCTGGTTTGCGCTGGTCTTTCTCGGCGTCGAACAGTATTCGCGCAATCTTTCCCGGATTCTGCGCGCTATCGTCGTATTGGGCGCGGCGCTGACGCTGTTGTCGTTTTTCATACCCTATGGGCAGATTATTCGCATGGCGGCGGGGCTTGCCTTCGTTTGTGCGTTACTGGCGCAGGTGACGGGACTCTATATCTGGTATCACGGGTATAAACCCGCAGCACATTACAGCATTGCATTTGCGGCGGTTCTTCTGGGGACGGCCCTGATGGTTCTGAATAAATTCGGAATGATTCCGAGGAACGCGGTGACCGAGAACGGCCAGCAAATCGGCTCATTGCTGCAGCTGGTCCTGTTGTCGCTCGCGCTGGCCTACCGGATCAAGGTGCTCAGAGACGAAAACGAGCAGGCGCAGCTGGAGGCGACCACCCGGCTTGAACAGCGGGTTCAGGAGCGCACCATCGAGCTGGAGGAAGCGAACTCTCAGCTGCAACAGCTGTCGTCACTGGATCCCCTTACCGGCACCTATAACCGGCGTTATCTGGATGACTATCTCAGGGCCGAATGGAACCGGGCCCTGAGGGGGCGGTACTCGATCTCAGTGATCATGCTGGATATCGATCATTTCAAGTTGTTCAACGACAATTACGGTCACGCGGTGGGGGATGAGGCCCTGCGTTTTCTCGCACGCCATCTTCTCGGCTGCATTTACCGCACTCCCGATGTGGTTGTCCGATACGGGGGCGAGGAATTTGTTGTTGTACTGCCGTCCACGAATGCCAGGGGTGCCGAGACCATCGCGAGGCGCATCCGGAAAACCCTCTCCAGGCATCCCTTTCCGGTCGGGCGGAGCACCGAACAGCTGAGGGTGAGCCAGGGCATTGCCGCCATGGTTCCGAGTCCGGATGAGGCGCCGGACAACCTGCTTCTCCGTGCGGACGAGGCGCTCTATGAGGCGAAGGACGCCGGCAGGGACTGCTTCCGCCACTACAGGGTTCCCCAATAGGGGGGCGTGCCCGGGCAGTTCACCCCGTTCCCGCTGCGTGGTAAAGGAAATGCCTGGAACACGTCTGTTGTGCGCGCGCTCGTCATGGGTATGCTGGTGTCCTGCGATTCAGTGATTCAGGCACAGGTTGAGGGAAACGATGTCCAGGAAACGGATTGGATTGTTGGCAGTATTTCTGCCGCTGGCGCTCCTGGTGGCGTTGTACTGGCTTACGCCCGGGCTGTTTGTGCAGCCACTGGTTCAGGCCAACCGCGCGTTGTCGGATCTGTCCGCCCATCAGGTCGAGGTGGGCGATCACACCATCCACTATCTTGAGGGCGGCAGTGGCGCCGAGACGCTGGTGCTGCTGCACGGCATCTTTGCCGAGAAGGACCACTGGGTCGAATTTGCCCGTCCCCTGAGTGAGGATTACCACCTGATCATCCCGGATATTCCCGGCTTCGGTGAAAGCACGCGTCTGCCGGAGGCGAGCTACCATTACGGGGATCAGGTGCAGCGGCTTCGTGCCTTTCTGGAGACGTTGGGTCAGGGCAGGGTACATCTTGCGGGGAATTCCATGGGCGGGGGCATTGCCGCCCGTTATGCGCTTGAGTATCCCGAGCAGATCCAGTCACTGGCATTCATCGGCGCACCCCATGGCATTGATTCGCCCACCCAGAGCGAGATGGAGCGTCGCCTGGCCAGTGGCGAGGAGGCTCCCCTGATCGCTGAAAGCCATGAGGAATTCGATGCCATGATGGATTTCCTCTTTGTGGATGTGCCCTACGTTCCCTATCCGCTGTACCAGCATTTTTCCGAGCACGCGGTAAGCCGCGCCGAAAGCAATAAACGACTCTGGCGCCAACAGCAGGATGATCCGTTCTATATGCAGCATCACCTTGATGTGCTGAAAGCGCAGAATGTGCCGGTGCTGACGCTGTGGGGCGACCAGGACAGGATCTTTCACGCCTCCGGCGTACAGGTGCTGGAAAAGCATCTGCCGGAGGGCGAGCACCGGGTGATGGAGGACACGGGGCATCTTCCGATGATGGAACACCCCTGGCGGACCGCTGAGTTCTATCGGTCCTTTCTCGAATCGAGGTAACGGAATACGATCAGGGGCATGCGAATCAACAGAGGCCCCGATGGTATCCCCGGTCAGGAAACGAGCGCGAGCATCTGCGCGGCGGACAGAGGGCGGTGATAGAAATACCCCTGGATTTCGTCGCAGTGCTCCCTCAACAGGAAGTCTCTCTGTGACTGTGTCTCCACCCCCTCTGCAATCACCGTGAGGCCGAGGGAATGGCCCAGGGCGATGATGGCCCGGACGATGGCCGCGTCCTGACGGTTGAAGGGGGCATTGGTAATGAACGTCTGATCAATCTTGAGGCGGTCCACCGGCAATGTCTTCAGTGATGCGAGGCATGAATGGCCGGTGCCAAAGTCATCGATCGCCAGCGTGACGCCAAGCGCCTTGAGTTCCGTCAGTTCGGTCATGAAAGCCTCGCCACCCTGCAGGGCGGACTCTGTCACCTCCAGCTCAATCCACTCCGGGCCGATGTCGAATTCGTCAAACAGCTGTTTCATGGTTTCCGCCAGGCCGGGTTTGAACAGACTCCGTGGCGAAAGATTAACGGAGATGCGTATTGGCTGACTGTAGAGTGCCTTCCAGGTCGCTGCCTGAGCGCAGGCGGTACGCAGCGCGTAGTCATCCAGGTCGTTGACCAGATAGCTCTTCTCTGCTGTCGGAATGAATTCCTTGGCCGCAACCAGCCGGTGTTCGTCATTCTGCCACCGCAACAGGCCTTCGACTCCGGACATCCCGTTGCCGATCAGTGATTGCTGCGGTTGATAGAACAGCTGAAGCTGATCGCGAGATAAAGCGCGGCGGAGTCCCTGCTCCAGGCCCAGGCGCTGTTGTGCCTGTTGGGTGAGCTCCGGGGTGTAAAACGAATGGTGATTCCGGCCTTCCTGCTTGGCGCGATAGAGGGCGGCATCCGCGGCCTTGGTGAGGTCCTCGCCGTTCTCGGCGTCACCCGGGTAAAGACTGATGCCAATGCTGGCCCCGGTAACCAGTGTCTCGTCATTGAATTGAACGGGCTGGTTGATCAGGCCCAGGATTTTCTCGGCCACGATGCCCGCTGATTCGGGGCTGTCGATATCATTGAGCAGAACAACAAACTCATCCCCACCCAGCCGTGCGACCAGATCCTCTTCCCGCACAAAGCCTTTCAGACGATCCGCGACAACTGACAGAAGGTGGTCGCCGCTGGAGTGTCCGAGGGTGTCGTTGATCGTCTTGAAGTGGTCCAGATCAATGAAAAAGAGGGCCAGCTTGGACTGGTGGCGTCTGGCACGCTTGAGCGCCTGGTCGAGACTTGCGCTCAGGAAGAGTCGGTTCGGGAGGCCCGTCAGGGCATCGTGATGGGCCAGGTGGTCCAGCTTGCTGTAAGCCTCCTTGAGACTGGAGATATCCGAGAAGACAAGCACATGATGGCTTGGTTGTTCGGACGGATTCTGAGCCGTGCTCAGCGTGCCCCATGCGGAGAGAGTGGAGCCGTCACTGCGGGCGACCTCGAATTCACCCTGCCAGTCGCCACCCTGGCGCATATCCTGTTGGAGCCGGTTGAGTCTGCCGGACTGTCGTTCCTTGCCCACAACGAGAGACAGGTCTTTGCCCAGAATCTGCTCTTCCGGATAGCCCGTAATGCGGGTAAACGCATGGTTTGTCTTGGTGATGCGGAAGGCCTCGTCCGTGATCACGATGGCTTCAAGGGTGCTTTCAAAAACACGCGCCGCCTGCCGGAGTTGTTCCTCGGTCTCCTGCTCTTCCGTCACGTCCTGGAATGCGGTATGGAAGACCTGTTCGCCATGTTCGTGGCTGCAGTAGCTGTGAAGTCTGAGCACTTTAGTGCTCTTATCACGGCACCGGATTTTCAGGTCGAGTTCCAGGGGTTCATCCGTTGCTGCCAGTTGATTGATGTGAAGCAGGTACTTCCGGGTCTGGCCATTTTCCATCAGCGCATTCAGTGGGATCCCGACCAGGGCGTCCCGTTCATAACCGAGGATGTGAGCCCCGGTCAGGTTGATGCGGGTAATGACACCGCGTTCGTTGGTGGTGAGGTAGCCGTTTGGTGCGAAATCATACAGGCTGGCATAGCGGTCGCGGGCTTCTTCGAGCTCCTGTTGCGCTTCAATAAGGTCCTGGTTCTGAACTTCCAGCTCCACCTGGTAGACCTGGACGTCGTGCATTAGTGCCTTGACCGCCCCAGGGTCCAGTGGGGTTCCATCCTGTTGCAGACGGTCAAGAGAACTGTGTAACTTATCTTTGCGCGTGCTTGGAGGGTTGCCCTGGTTCTTGGTGACGTTTGCCATATGGCGTTTGCCGCTCCTGTTCCATGGAATGCGAGAATCGCTGATCAAAAACTCCGCATTTACTAGCCATCAGAGTACGCTTATATAGTCCTCGTGTAACCAGTTAAGCGTCATTCTTGATAAATGTAATATCGAAAAAGACGAGGACGACTCCGGTGACCTTGTCGTCCAGGTCCTTGTAGGGCCGTATTGAAATCGAGTAGAGGTTACTGTCGTTGTCGGAGGCCTCAATGGTCTGGGATTCGCCCTGATCAATGACGGTGCAGATGATTGTCCGCAGATCCGGGAGATTGAGGTTCGGGCTGAGGTCGCTGAAGGGGCGCCCCACATCGGTATCGATGAGGTTCAGCAGGGGTTTCGCCAGGGAGGTGAACTGGCGCACCTCCAGATCCCGGTTCAGCATCAGTACCGGTAGCTGAACACTGCTCAACAGGTTGCGCAGGTCGGCGTTAACCAGTGCCAGGTCGCTGTTGCGCGCCTCAAGTTCGTCGTTGAGCGTCGCCAGCTCTTCATTGGTCGACTGCAGCTCCTCCTGGGCGCTTTCCAGCTCCTCGTTGGTGCTCTGAAGCTCTTCGTTGGCGGACTGGATCTGTTCGCTGGCGTTCTGCAGCTCTTCGTTGGTGGCGACATGGTCGTTGATCACGGACTTGAGCTCGCGACGCGCCCGGTACAGCTCCGATTCCAGCTCCTTGATCCGTTGATTGCCCGCTGCCGGCTCGCCGTTTTCGTCATCGACAGGCGCGGGTTCAGGGGCCAGGGAAGGCTCGGGGTGAGTGTCGGCAAACAGGACGAGATAGTAGCTGTCCTCGGCGCCCTCCTGGGACAGCGGCTGCACAACAATCCGTGTGGTTTTCCGTTCCTCCTTGAGATTAAAGCGAACCTCGGGTGTATCAACCCGGTCCTGGGTTTCCTTTGCCCTGGCCAGGGCGTTTCGCAGATCCACCAACAGGTCGCGCTGAGCCATCTTGAGCAGCTTGAGGCTGACTGAGCCCGGCGCCGGCTCAATGAAGGGGCCGGTCTGACCGATGAAGCGGCAGATCGTCAGCTCAGCATCCACGATCACCCCGGGAGGGCTGAATTCGTCGAGGATGATCTGTTCGGCCTGCTTCTGGATGCTCTGTTCGCGTTTCATGGTCTCTGGAGGGCTCCCTGCCCGCGCGTTATGGACTGAGGGCATCTGGCGTAAGGGGCGCGGAAGCGCATGCCTTCCGGCTTTCTTGGCGTAGATTTTCTGCTTCTGGTCAACGACCGAGAAGTAGCTGTCTCCGTTGGAGATTGACTCTGACTTGCCCAGCACGAGACGCCCCCAGGGGTAGAGGGCAAAGTGGAAGAGGCCAAATAAGCGCGACTGCAGCGACCCATCGAGATAGATCAGCAGGTTGCGGCAGCTTATCAGGTCGAGCCGGGCAAAGGGCGGGTCCTGGGTGACGTCCTGTTCCGAAAAGATGCAATAGCCGCGTATTTTCTTCTTCACCTGATAGTGGCCCTGAGCCGTATTGACAAAATAACGGTGAAGCCGCGAGCGGGTGAGCAGAGCAACCTGCTGTGCGGTATAGACACCAGCCCTGGCGGTTGCGATGGCTGCACTGTCCAGATCGGTTGCAAAGATCTGAACCGGAACCTCCAGGTCGTTTTCGTCCAGGTACTCCG
This sequence comes from Halospina denitrificans, assembly GCF_004364635.1. Classification (GTDB taxonomy): domain Bacteria; phylum Pseudomonadota; class Gammaproteobacteria; order Pseudomonadales; family Oleiphilaceae; genus Halospina; species Halospina denitrificans. Next base: position 594,970 of record NZ_SOAX01000001.1, read on the forward strand.
CGATAATAATCGCCAGTGAATAGGCTTCTTCACCGGTTGAACAGCCTGGGACCCAGACTCTCAGGCCTTCGCCTTTCTCTTTGTGCTCAAGCAGGTGAGGCAGGACCTCACGCTTGATTTCATCGAACACTTCCGGGTCACGGAACAGGGCCGTGACGTTGATCAGAAAGTCCTGTGCAAGGGTGGCGCGTTCATTGGCGTCGTTGCGAAGCAGTTCGAGGTACTGCGCGTCCTTTTGCGTGTGTTTGAGCAGCATTCGGCGCCGGATTCGCCGCTGGATGGTGCTTTGCTTGTAGTGCGAGAAGTCGAAACCGGAATGCTGCCAGAGCAGCTTCAGCATCGCCTGAATAGAGCGCTTATCGGTTGGTTCAGCCCCCAGGTCCTGGGCCAAAGGGTGATCGCGCAGAGCCGCCAGTTTCTGTGCAATGGCGGCGGGCGCCAGAACCATGTCCACGCTCCCGGCATTGATGGCGTGAGCTGGCATCTGTGCGAACTCCGCGCTCTCGCTGTCCTGGGCAAAGGTGATGCCGCCCGCCGACTTGATGTGCTTGAGGCCTTCGGTCCCATCGCTGCCTGAACCCGATAGCAGCACACCAACGGCACTCGGACCCTGACTTTCGGCAACCGAAATGAGCAGGTCGTCGATCCTCGCCTGGTGGGCGTTCTGGGAATCAAAAGCGTGGAGCACCATGTGCCCATTTTCGAAAAGCGCCGTTCTGCCGGGCGGTACCACATGGATGTGATTCGGTTGTGGCGTGGCATTGTCGGCCATCTCGACCACCGGCATGGCCGTGCGCGACTGCAGGAGGGGAGCCAGCATCGTCTTGTGATCCGCCTTCAGGTGTTGCATCACCAGAAAGCTGTAACCGGTGTCCGTTGGCAGGTTTTCAATCAGCTCGTAAATGGCCTTGAGTCCTCCGGCGGAGGCGCCAATAACAACAATCAGGGGAGGTTCTGAGGCGGACACGATGATCCTCACAATAGCCATGATCCATGGGCCAGCCAGCCAGCCTTCAGCCGCGCTGGGCGATCCTTACCTGTCGATGGTACACGGAAGGCGGCGAATGGACTATGGAGGCATTCCTTGGTGATACAGCCCGAAACCTGATCTAGACTGAAAAAGGGCTGGAGTCAGGTGGTACCTGATGGCTGGAACAGGTCGGGCTTGCGAGCCTGTTTTCGGGGTATAGTGGACTGTTTTCTGGTCAGGAGCCGTGAATGCATCCGCCACTGGGCATTATTGAAGGGTTCTACGGGCCGCTCTGGTCCTGGGAGGCGCGGCGGCGTGTGATGGAACGGCTGGCTCCCCATGGGTTTTCGTTCTATCTCTATGCGCCCAAGGGTGATCCCCTGCTTCGGGAGGAGTGGTACAACCCTGTGCCCCCGGAGGTCCACAAACAGCTGGGCGACTTTGCCCGTGCCTGCCAGGGGCAGGGTGTTCGTTTCGGAATTGGGTTGAGCCCGTTGGGGGCACTGGAATCCTTTGATGAGGTGATCAAACAGGCGTTGCTGCAGCGGCTGCGGTTTTTCGACGGGATTGGCGTCCAGGACCTGGCCATCCAGTTTGATGACGCGCTTGCGGACCTTCCGGACCTGGCCGCCCGTCAGGTCGGGTTGGTGCACTGGGTGCGCGAGCATTCCGCTGTGGAACGGATCATCCTCTGCCCGAGTTACTATTCTGAGGACCCCATGCTGGATGCGCTTTTCGGGCTTCGTCCGGAGGGGTATCTGGAGACGCTGGGGCAGTCACTGGATCCTGATATCGAGGTTTTCTGGGCCGGCGAGGAAATCTGTTCCCGCCAGTGGTCACCGGGGCACCTGGAACGCGTCGCCGAGCGTCTCCAGCGGCGTCCCTTCCTGTGGGACAACTACCCCGTGAACGACAACGATGCCATGGCCAACCACCTCCACCTGCGCGGCTTCACCGGCCGTCCGGCGAGCATCGGGCCGCTGTGTTCCGCCCATGGGATCAACCCCGCTCTGCAACCCATGCTCTCCTGCATCCCCGCGCTCACCCTGGCGGCCAGTTACCGCAGGGGCGACGCCTACGAGTACATGGAGTCCACCCTGGCCGCGATGGTTGAGGTGCTTGGGGAGTCCCTCGCCGCCCAGCTGTTCGCGGACCTGCCCGTGCTCCAGGACGCCGGTCTGCACGCCCGCGACTCCGAAAAGCATCGCCTGCGCTCGGTCTATGCGGGCTGGGATCATCCTGCCGCGCGGGAAGTGCTGGCATGGCTCGACGGGGATTATTGGCTCAGCATTGCCCGGTAGGCGTTCAGCGTGCCCGTATCTTCGGATAGGTAGTCCGGCGCCAGTGCCATGAGCTGGTCCGCGACAATGGCGCGCGCCGTCGGCTTGCTGCCCCCCGGAATGATCAGCCAGGGGGTATCCGGGAATGTGTTGGGAGTGCTGGCCATTGCGGGGATCCTTTGGGCTTCCTGGCAGGCGGTTAGAGTGACTTTTCCACAACATCCGCCTTCTGGCTGACGTTGTCAGCAAGGTCCACTGTCTGCACTGTGAAATACCATGTTCCCTTATCCAGACCTACAATGGAATGCTCCATTGAACGTGTACCATCCGCTTCCACGGTCACTGAGAACCGAAGCCCGTTCCGCCTTCTTCCGTAACTGATGATGTATTGGCGTATTTCACCAGGATAGAGCCCCTCGCCATTCTCGCGATGGGTGGGTGCATCCCAGCTCAGATTGACCTTTCCAGCAGTCCTGCTTTTGATGCTGCGGGGCGTTGCACGGCCGGTGCGTCGATATTGATCCCGGATCCTGGTGCTGGCTCCCGCCTTCAGCTTACCGCCCGAGCCGTGTGTGGACATGGTGCCTTTGTTCTTTATGTGGTGAGTCGACATGGGTCGCGGGCCGGCTTCCTGACAACCGATCAGCACAGCTACCGCGATAAGAGGGAGCGAACGAAAGAACGTTGATAATATTCTGATGACTGATTCCATAATCCTGCTTCACCCTTGTGTGAGAGTTGGTTTCCCGGAATTCCATAGGGGGCAGGGGCCTACAGCCTGGCTAGCCGCTGCGCGGAGCAGCGCGCGGCGCACTGGGATGGTTCGGGGCGCGGCGTGGTGGCCCAGGGTGCGCTCGGTGCTGCCTGCTTTCGGGGGTTCCGGGCTCTGAGTAGCCCGTATTTTCTTTATTATCGGTGCCTTAGCACGACGCGGAAGTTACCAGATCCGTGATTCGAGTGCACGGTTGGCGGGCGGGGAAACTGAGACTGGATTCACAGCAAGTGGGTATATGAATGAACCGTAAAGTTTGGTGTAGCGGTTTTACCTCAGCCGGTTGGTCACCCCTGTTGGGGCGGTGTATTCATTCTTTTGCAACGCTTCTATTGTGATGTTCTTGGGAGAAATGCTGGCCGTTTAGGTGGAGAATGTCCTCAACGGGTACAAAACCTGGCCGCGGCGGGTAATGACGGGCGGGGGCAGGCAGGGCATTATTTGCGGGAACCGGATGCTCCGACTAATCTTAGAGTCAGTTAAGATATTTTAATGAATAACGATAAGAACGCAGGAAGGACCTGATATGAAACATAGCGCCTTGGTGGTTTTTCTATCGGCAGTCCTGGCCGGCTGTGCCTATCAGCCCTGGGATCCCTATGGTGACGACCCGGAACGGGACCAGGCCCGGGATGAAGCGGCGGAGCAGGAAACCGACGTCTCTTCCCAGGCCGGCGCGGACGAGAGTGGTTCCGGAACGGATGACCAGGCATCATCTTCGTCGGCCCAAGAGGATGAGGAGCCGGCGAGCGCCTCGGATTCAGGGGCTGAAGCCCGGGAGCAGGAAGAAGCCGCTCAACGTCGTCGCGAGGAGCGCCGCCAGGCCGAGCGGGAGGCGGAACGGGAAGCTGAGCGTGAAGCACAACGCGAAGCTGAACGCGAGGCACAGCGTCAGGCCGAACGCGAAGCTGAGCGAGAGGCTGAGCAAGAGGCTGAGCGTGAAGCGCAGCGCCAGGCTGAACAGCAGGCTGCAAGCAGTTCCCAGAGCAGCAGCTCCGACGCTTCGGATACCTCATCCCAGACAAGCGGAAGCTCGGGCACTGGCATCACCTATATTAACCAGTCAACAGGCCCCTATTCCGATCTTACTCCCAAGGAGCATCCGCCTCTGGATGATGATGAATACAGTCGCATCCAGCAGGAACTCGAGCGCCGTGTGGGCGCCGGAGAAGACCGGAGCAAGTACGAGGCGGAGATCGAGGTTGGTCGTCGCGAGGGTGGTGTCATGGCGTGGTTCTACCGGCGCTGGATTTACTGAGGTAGTTGACCCCGGTCAGCGATTCGGAAACCTGCCAGAGCTTTTCCGCCACCTCTGGATTGCGGGCGAGGCGACGAACATCCGCCTCCGCCGGCATACCCCAGAATTCCATGAACCCATGAGGGCCGTAGTACCCGCCTGACTCCGCCAGCGCCGGTAACCAGGATGGTTTTGCCGGTCAGTTCCGGAATGTCGTCGGGTGTCCAGGGAAAGGGTGTTTTCGTCATGGCGTGATCCTTGAGGCGGCCCTCCCTGAATGGATTCTGGTAATCTACGGGACCAGAAATGTGGCATCAAATGCAATGGCCGGTGAATGCTGCATCATGGACGGAAGGGACACCTGACGGGGAATGGGTATGGAAGGCGACGAGCAGTACTTTGTGGATCCGGTAACCGGTGATCGGTACTACACCATCAGCTATGCCTCGGATGAGGCGCCGGAATCCGACATTGTGCTGGTGCACGGATTACTGACCAACCCACGGTTCTGGTGGTGGGACCAGATTACCGACCTGCTTCCCTTTGGCAATGTTCACTGCATCAGTCTTACAGGGCATTATCCGTCGGAGTTGAATCAGCCGCTTCGGCGCACGATTGATGAAGCCTTTATCGTGAATATGGTGGATCGCCAGCTGCACTTCCTGGGGCTGACGGGGAAGCCGGTCATTCTTATCGGCCACTCGACGGGCGCCCTGGTCTCGCTGGTCTATGGCCTGCATATGCCCGAGCGGGTAAGGGCGCTGGGTGTGCTTTCAACCCTGTCTCACGGCATTGAAGAGGCAGGAATCTATGGATTCTTTCAGTTCCTTACCCGGCATTGCCTGCGTCCCGGTCGCTGGCTGTATGGCGTTACCCTGCGGCTGAACGGTGCGAGTCAGCGTTTTCATCGGTTACTGGTGGGGGATGTGGCTTACGACCGCAAGACGCTGTTTGCCTACCCCGGATTTGATCAGTGGGTGGGCCGATACTTTCCCCACATCAGGGAGCTGGATGCGCGCCAGACGCTTCCATGGCTGCGGGATCTCCATGAGGTTGATGTGACCCGACGACTCAGCGCCATCCGGGTTCCGGTACTGCTGCTTTACGGGGAAAAGGATCCGTACGTGGACTGTCGTGGTGCGGAGACGATGAAGGCGCGGCTATCCGGTGCGGCGGTAACCTGTCATGTGATTGAGCGCAGCGGGCATCTCTATATGTTTGAGACCCCGGATGTCTTCCGTTCGATTGTCCGTAGCTGGCTGGAATCGGTTTGCTGACATAAAAAAAACCCCGCTCGAAGGCGGGGTTTTTTCAATCCGGAAGAAAACCGGATTCAGATCGGTGTGATCTCGGAAGCCTGCGGGCCCTTCTCGCTTTGAGTCGCGGTGAAGGAAACGCGCTGGCCTTCATTGAGGGTGCGGAAACCGTCACCAACAATGCCGGAGAAATGAGCAAAGAGGTCCTTGCCGCCGTCTTCCGGAGTAATGAAACCAAAACCTTTGCTTTCGTTAAACCACTTAACTGTACCTGTAGCCATAATAGCCGTTCCTTAATAATTTTGATGAGCAATGCTCGGATACGCAATGAAGATCAAATCGGCGAAGCTATATGGCTAGAAGTACCGCGGAAGGATGCTCGTTAAACCAGTGCTGCTCAAACTTGACGATCTTGCTGAAAAGAAAGGTATGCTTAATCAGCGCTGACGTCAAACTCTTTTTTTGATTTTTCTGAACGCGGAATCAGGAGGTGCCCGCTACCCAGGCTTCAAAAGCCCCGGGTGACAGGGGCTTGGAAAGGTTAAAGCTCTGGGCCTCATCACAGCCGAAGTGCCTCAGGGTCTGAAGCATTTCCTCGGTGGTGCAGCCTTCGGCAACGGTTCTGTAGCCCAGGTCACGGGCAAGATTGATAATCCCCTTGAGCAGCGTCTTCCGGTGCTCCTTGTCTTTGCGCCAGTTCATGAAGGCGCGGTCAATCTTGACTGCGCCAGCGGGAATGGTCATTAGATAGGAGAGACTGCTGTAGCCGGTTCCGAAATCATCGATTGCGATCCCGATACCCGACGCCTCCAGTTGTTTCAGCTGCTTGTGAACCCGCTGGCGACTGCTGAGCAGAGCGCTTTCGGTCAGCTCCAGCTCGAGGGCGCTGGGTGGCAGGTTCCAGCTGTCCAGGTGTTGCAGCAGCTCGTCCGTAAACCCCACCTCTTCAAGATTGGAGGCCATGACATTAATGGAGATTGGAAGCGTGATTCCCCGGTGATGCCACTGCGCAGCTTGCCGGATCGCGGTCCGCATGACCCAGTTGGTGAGACCCCGGGCCTGGGGCGTGTTCTCGACGAGGGGGATAAGCTCACCCGGCGATACATTGCCGAGTTCCGGGTGCTGCCAGCGCAGTAATGCTTCCGCGCCAACGCATTCACCGGAAGCCAGCGCCACGCGCGGCTGGAAGACCAACTCAAGCTGGTCCGACACCTCCAGCGCCCGTTGCATATCGTTCAGGAGCGCAAATCGTCGCTGGCAACCAACGTCCAGGGAGCGGGAGTAGGTGGCCGCTGGTTTTTCCCAATGGCGCGCATCCTGGCAGGAGCTATGGGCGAGACGCAGGACGTCTTCGGCCGCGGTCTGCCCGAGTACGAAAGGCACGATCCCAATCGCGGGTTGCACTGCCGCGGGCATGGTTTCCAGCTGGTTCAGGCTCTGGAGGCTGTCATGCAGCTGGAGGGCTTTCTGTTGGATGGTGTCGCTGTCTTCTGTCTGTCGCAGGAAGAGGAACTGGCAGGGGCCTGCAGAGTACAGCTTATCCCGCTCCGTCATCTGCGACTGAAGGTGCTGGCTCCCCATCCGCGCGAGCTCATCCACCTCGCCGGGTCCCATGACGCGCGTCAGTGTATTGAGCTGGACAACGTCGAGCAGCTCAATGAGCAGGGCGAAGCATTCCCCGTCCGGAAAGTCCCGCGAGAGGTCGGCAAGATCGTCACTGACCTGGGCGCTGTTGGGAAGCGCGGTTGCGGGATCAACCCGGCCCAATGCCTGCTGGAGCTCGACCTGTGCCATAACCATGGCGCTGAGGTCCTGCAGGGTCCGGATTTCATTATCGGTGATGGAGCGTGGCTCATAGCCCAGCACACACATGGTCCCCAGGGTGTAGCCGTCACGGGTCACCAACGGAGCGCCGGCGTAAAAGCGCAACCCGAGCTGGGCCTGGGGGCTGTCGCGGTAACAATCGGATTCAAGGAAGTCCTCGATAACCAGGACTTCGGAGGTGGCGGAAACGCCGCTGCAGGGCGACTTGTGGCGGGGCAGTTCGCGCATGTCCGTCCCGACCCGGGACTTGAACCACTGGCGGTCCTCGTCCGTCAGGGAGACGGCGGCAACAGGCAGGTCAAAAAGCTGGGTGGCCATGCGGGTGATGCGGTCAAAGCACTCGCTTGGCGGTGTATCCAGCAGGTTGAGTTGCCGCAATGCACGCAGGCATTCTTCTTCGTAAAGGGACATGGGGATCGTCCTTTCCGCCAATGAACCTGACTATGGGGGTTGCCCACAATTCTAACACTAAAGGATACATTCCCAGCCTACATGGGGATAACGTTAAAAGTCAGTAGTGTTATCAGCCGTCCGGATCCTGCCGGCGGGCACGATCACGTACCTCGGCGCGGGCCAGCCCCGGCCCCTCGAAATATCGTTGGCGCAAGCGCTGGATCGATGCTTCCCGGTCTTCCTGGCTCAGACCCTCCGCGTTCCCTATGGTCGCCCGTTCTTTGGCATATTCCTGGTATTGCTGCTGCCATCGCTCGTTGGCGGCATCAATCTTGGCCATTCGCTGCGCTTCTTCTTCGCCTACATGCTGTGCCCGGAATGCCTTGATCTCCGCGTCGGTAGCACCTTCCTCGCGCATTGCCTCAACCCGCTGTTCCCGTGCCACATGGCCGGTGGTGCGTTTCCGGACTTCGGTGATTTCCGGCGGCGCCTCAGCTTCAATCCTCGCCAGCCGCTCCCGGCGCTCGCTTTCGGTCAGGTCCGGATTTCGTGTCACCTCCATTCGGTTCAGGGCGTAACGTCCGTAGTCTTCCTCGGTACCAAACAACGCCTTGGCATTCTTCTGGCCCAGATAGCGGCGGCGCATGTCCACCAGGGTTTCAAAGGTTTGTTCCAGTGTGTCCACGTGGTTTTTCTGCTGTTGGGCGGTCAGGCCCTGCTGCATGTGATCCTGCTCGGCCTTGCGGTAATCCACGTAATCATGAAGCAGGTCCACCGCCTGGCCCGCCGCCTTGTCCGGCAGGTTCTTCCGGGCCTGTTGCTCTATGTGGGCCACGACTTCCTCCAGGGACCGTTGGCCAACGGTCGCCAGGAAATAGTCGAAGTAGTCGCGTACCTCGCGGCTGACTTCCAGGTTGCCGTCAGCGTCCACATTCAGCCGGCCGTCGACTTCCGTCCCCTGCAGGGAAGGGGCGAATGCCTCGTCGGCCTGTGTTGCATCGTTGGCTCGTGGCCCAGGGTCAGTTGTCTCTACTATAACGGCGGGTGTTTCGCCGGAAGCCGATGCCGGCTCTGTTTCCGCAACCGAGGGCGTCCTGGCACTTGGCTCTTCCGGTTGCTGTTGGTCCACGCCCATGATCAGCCAGCCCGCAATACCCACGGTCACGGCAGTGGCGACACCAAGGAATCGTTTCGTAGTCATAAGTCTTTGCCCAATTCCGGTTCCACAACAACAAAAGCCCGACACGCCGGAAGGGGTGCCGGGCTCCGGGTCGCTGGTTTACAGCCCCAGGTTCTTGAGTCGATTCGCGTGCTGGCGATACAGACTGACCGGGTTGGTCCAGCCCCGGATGCCAAAGAGCTGGTTGACCGCATCCGCGTGCTGCATGTCGTAATCCTCGGCAATGACCTTGCCCAGACGGGCGCTGCAGACATCAACCAGACCGTCGTTGGGCAGGTCGAACACAGTGCCCAGGAAGGAGATGGGCGCGTTGAGCGGGTCCGCCCAGTTGGTGGAGGCGGTATTGCCGGTCCAGGAGAAGTACTTGACCTCGTGCCAGCCTCCCCAGGGGTCCTGGACCCAGTTGTCCCGCGCGCCACCCGGGGCGCAATAGGACGAGGTGTCCATGCCCTGCGGATAACGGTCATTGAAATCCTGCATGCCGGCCTTCGACAGCGACGTCAGTGCCGCCAGCGAATCCTGATCATGCCACTCGCCGGTCAGGATGTTGATGAGATTCCCCATCTTGTCGACCACATCCGAGACCGTCCCTTCGAAATTGGAACCGGGTGAAAGAGTGCCCCGCAACACATCGGCAACGCGCGAGCCCTTGTTCACGCCGTCCACCGAGGTGACGGATCTTACCCGGTTCGGGCGCTGGGCCGCGGCATAACGGGAGGTGGGTGAGCCATGGCTGTGCCCGATGAGATTCACTTTCTGGAAGCCCCAGTTGGAGATCTGGTTCAGAAGCTGCTCACCGCGTTCCTCGGAACTGGCAAAGGCGGAGACACTGGCGACCCGCACCTCGGCATGGCTGCGTTCGAGGTTGTAGGGAATGGTGAAGAAGTAATTGAACAGCCCACCCAGTTTGTCAAAACCGGACACGCCGTGAACCAGGACAATCGGGAACTTGGTCTCGGTGTAATTGCCGGAGTTCCGGACCCTGAATCGCTGGTTGTCACCGTTGACGCAATCCCACTGGTGGATGTTGGCGCCATCATCATGGGAGACGCCGGACACGTCCAGGCACTTGCCGCTGTGCCGGGCCTTGAGCATGTAGTAGTTGTTGCCGGCGTAGGCGAGATGCCATTGCTGGTTTTCCCCGTCGCCGCAGTCCCATTGCTGGATGTTGGCGCCGTTGTCGTGGGACGCGCTGGAAACGTCGAGGCATTTGTCGCTGTATTTGCTGCGGATGCGATGGTAGCCGTCCTCGTAATTCTCCAGATACCAGCGCTGGTTATCATTACCGTGACAACTCCACTGGTGGATATTGGTGCCGTTGTCATGGGATGGACCGGAAACGTCCACGCACTTGTTGCTGTGCAGCGAGATCAGGCGGTTTTCCGCATGGGCGGGATTGGCGGCCGCGATCAGACCACAAGCCATCGCGAGAACGCCAAGCGTACGCATGAGTCGAGCTATCATATAGCCCCCTTTTTGTCATCTTGTTGTTGTTGGTTGTGAGGCAATGTCACCTGCCTTCAACTCAAGCCTCTCAGAGGCGATTAACGATTGGAAATAACGTATGGGCCTAACACCCAATGGGGTTATCGCACCAAGCAGTGGTGGTGTCCGTTTTTGCAAATGGATTCCCGGCCCAATTAGTTGAAAGGGAAACTATTTTCCGGAAAGGAAGTGGTATTGCGATCCGCGCGGAGGCAGGGGGCCGGGGCCGGAAACGGGATCACGAATCTTCTGGAATGTGACATGAGTCACTCTTTCTTTGGTGCGCCATCGCCAGTGATGCGAAGCGCACCGTGGCGCCGCCTCTACAGCGCGGGTTATTCCGTCGTGTTGTAAACGTAGGACGACACGGTTCCGTCCTTGTTGAAGCGCACTACCAGGTCGGTGGTTTGCGCATCATCGAACAGCGAGTAGCGGTACTTGCCATAGGACCAGGTGCGCTTGCCGTCTTCCACCCCGGTGCGCCACGGATCCCCGAACATCTCCTGGATGTCGTCGCGGGTGGTCTCGCCAATCGTGATCTGCTCCACATTATGTGTGGCGAAATCCTCGCCCACAGTGGCGCAGCCGGCCAGCAGGCCACCGCTGACAAGCAGGGCCATGAGGGAGGTGGTGATTCGGTTCATGGGGAACTCCTCGGGCTTGCGGATGTCCGGCCATCATACTGGTGGTGGCCGTGATTGCCCAATGACTGGTCTTTCCATGAATCCTTGTTAAGGGCCCGGACAGGCGTCATGGACGAGCAGGCAGGCCCTGTAATATTGTCGGGTTTATTCCCTTGGTGATCAGATGAGCTATGGCTGGATCGGAGGCGGAATGGGTAGAAGGAGCGCTCTGCCCCCTTGCAACGCCGCGTTTCATTGCCGATGAGATGCTTCAGGGCGCGGGGCAGTGGCTCAGGGTGGCCGGTTACGACACGGCCCTGCCCGCCAATGGCACCCGGGATCGCCATATTCTGGAAAAGGCGGTCAACGAGGACCGCTGGTTGGTGACCCGTGACCGCGAGCTGGCCCGGCACCGGTTGGCGCCACAGTACGTGATCCTGGTCAGCGGCAACAGCCTGGAATCCAACCTGCGGGACCTCACCCGACTGATTGACCTGGACTGGTTCCTGGCGCCGTTCTCGCGCTGCAAGCGCTGCAATTCCCCATTGGGCAACGGTAATCCGCCTGATGCCGCTGCCGAGGCTCCCTCTGATGCGAGTGAGGTTTCCCATTGCCCCTACTGCAATCAGGTCTATTGGCTGGGCAGTCATGTCCGGCGGATGCGGGGCCAGCTGGCACGGTTTAACCACTGGCGTTGGTAACTGGGCTCCAGCCCGTTTACCATTCCGGATTTCGGGCGTGCCTTTGCGCGCTGACATGGGGTATTACGGAGCCTTGCTATGTTGTTTGTCATTCTCATCGGTGGCGGTATTGGTTATGCCTTCGGTGGCTTTCCCGGGTTCCTGATCGGCGCCATTGCGGGTGTTGGGCTGGTCCGGTGGGCAAAGTGGAAGATCCAGAAGCGGCTGCGTGCCGTCCAGTCTGGCTTCATGGAGTCCGTCTTTGCTGTCATGGGGGCCGTATGCAAGGCGGATGGCGTCGTGACGGACGATGAGATCAGGGTTGCCGAAGGGCTTTTCGAAAAGTTCCGCCTTAATGCCGAACAGCGGCAGACGGCAAAGGCCGCATTCAACCGCGGCAAGTCGGACGACTTTGACCTGGACGCGGCGCTGGCCGAGTTCATGCGTGTCAGCGGTGGTCAGTCCGGCCTGTTGCAGATGTTCCTCCAGGTCCAGGTGGCGGCCGTGGCCGCCGATGGCGAGGTGCACCCGGCCGAGCACGAGATGCTGGTCCGTGTGGCGCGCGGGCTTGGCCTCTCCGAACAGCAGGTGGAGCAGCTCGAGGCCCTGTTGCGTGGCGGCGCGGCCAGTGGCGGCGGCCCCTCCCGGGAAAAGCAGTTGGAGGACGCCTATAAGGTGCTGGGCGTGTCGTCCGACGTCAGTGATGACGAACTGAAGCGCGCGTATCGCAAGCTGATGAGCGAGAACCATCCGGACAAGCTGGCCGGGCGCGGCATGCCGGAGAGTATGCGGGAGATGGCGGAGGAGAAGACCCAGGAAATCTCCCATGCCTACGACCTGATCAAGTCCGCCCGCGAGCAGGGAGCAACCAACGCATGAGCCTCGTACTGCACCAGTTTCCGATTTCCCATTTCTGTGAAAAGGCCCGATGGGCCCTCGACTACAAGGGCCTGGATTACCGTCTCCAGAACCATCTTCCGGGGCTTCATGTGAAGAAGATCCAAAAGGTGGCCGACAAGACCACGGTGCCTGTGCTTGAGCATGACGGAAAATACATCCAGGGCTCGGCGGCCATCATTTCCCATCTCGATGACCAGTTCCCGGACAAACCCCTTACCCCCACTGAGGTGACACTGCGCAGCCAGGCCCTGGAGTGGGAGCGCTTCTGCGACGCGGACATTGGCCCGCATGTGCGCCGCTTCTGCTACGACACCCTGCTCCGCCATCCAAAGCGGGTGGTGCCCCTGCTGGCGCACGGTGGTCCCATCTGGGGCAAACCCTTCCTGCGCCTGATGTACCCCAAGCTGCAGAAGACCATGCGCCGCATCATGAAAATCCGCGAGCCTGAAGTCACCCAGTCCCGCGAGGCCCTGGAATCTGCTCTGGAGCGGCTGAATCAGGCACTTGAGGGAAAGCAGTACCTGGTCGGCAACCGCTTCACCCGCGCGGACCTGGCCGCCGCCAGCCTGCTGGCCCCGCTGTTCATGCCCGAGGGTTACGGCCTGGACTGGCCGAGCGAGGTGCCATCACCGCTGAAGGAATGGATCGATAACCACGAGGCCCAACTGGACTGGCCCAAAAGGATGTACCAGCTGCACCGCTCATAAAGCGACCAGTGCGGTAAGCAGGGCCAGTTCCGTGAGCACCACACTGGCCCCGAGCGCATCCCCGGTATAACCACCGAGCGCCCGGTGAAGCTGCCTACCCCACAGAACACCCACAACCGCCGTCGCCAGCACAAAGGCCGTCATCAACTCCGGCAGCCAACAGCTCCCAGCGCCCGCCAGAAGCACCGAAAACAACGTCGCGGCCCCCAGCCGCTCCCCCGAAAACGTATCCGCCACCGGCTTGGTCTTACTCGCATCCGTATCCGTCACATACGGCACCAACGCCATCAGAAACAAAGGCGCCAACCGCGACAACGCCGGCGCCAGCAACAACACCGCCCAAACCGGCTCAACCTCCACCAGCAACGCCAGCTTCAAAGCCAGGGCCCCAAACAACGCCACCGTCCCATAGGTCCCGATCCGGCTATCCTTCATAATCGCCAGCCGCTTCTCAACGGTAAACCCACCCCCAAGCGCATCCATCGCATCCGCCAACCCATCCTCATGAAAGGCCCCGGTAATCCACAGATGCAGAATCAACACAGCCACCAGACTCACAAACTGCGGAAGAAACCCCACCAACACCGTGTAAGCCAACGCATAGAACGCCCCCAGAACCAACCCGGCAACCGGAAAATACACACTGCTCTGGTTCATCAATCGCTGCGAATAATCAATCCGAACCGGAATCGGTATGCGACTGATAAAGCCCAAGCAGAGCCAGAAAGCCTGCCACTCACGCTCCAGGGTGGTTTTCATCACTGATCCTTATTTAACGGGGAAGGTTGTTCTATCCAAGTAGCTCGGCACTTTCGTCTCCGGGGTGCCATTCAGCGTCCAGCAATCAAGCCCGAGTGCCGGGGTGAGGTGGTTCTTTCAGGGAGGCTCGATGACAGGAAGTCATCGCGCCAGCGCCCATGGATGGGTTCACAGCGGTCCCTGAAAGAACCACCTCACCCCGGCACCAGCACGATACCTCAATCCAGAAGTCAGTGAGCCTCATCCCAGTTCAGCCCAACGCCAGCCTCAACCAACAAAGGCACCTCCAAAGAAGCCGCCCCACTCATCAACTCCTCAAGCAGAGAACTCAACTCCGAAACCTGCCCCTCATGCACCTCCACAATCAACTCATCGTGAACCTGCATCGTCATCCGCGCATCAAACCCGGAGTTGGCAATCCGATCCTCCACCATCACCATCGCCTTCTTGATGATATCCGCCGCCGTCCCCTGCATGGGCGCATTGATCGCCGTACGCTCCGCGCCCTGGCGAAGCTGCCCATTGCGGCTGTTGATCTCCGGCAGGTACAGCCGGCGCCCGAACAGCGTCTCCACATATCCCTGGTCATGGGCCGTCTTGCGGATCCGGTCCATGTACTCAAGCACACCCGGGTAGCGCTCGAAGTAACGATCGATATAGCGCTGGGCCTCATCCCGCGGAATGCCCAGCTGCCGACCCAGCCCCCAGGCCGACATCCCGTAGATCAGCCCGAAGTTGATGGCCTTGGCATCCCGGCGCTGGGTGTCGCTCACCTTATCCCGCGCCACGCCGAAGACTTCCGAGGCCGTGGCCCTGTGGATGTCCTCGCCATGGGCAAAGGCGTTCAGCAGCCCCTTGTCCCCGGACAGGTGCGCCATGATGCGCAGCTCAATCTGTGAATAGTCCGCCGCGATCAGCCGATAGCCCTCGGGCGCGATAAAGGCCTGGCGGATGCGCCGGCCCTCTTCGGTACGGATCGGGATGTTCTGCAGGTTCGGGTCCGAGGACGACAGACGCCCCGTGGCCGTCACCGCCTGGTGGTAGGAGGTGTGGATGCGCCCGGTGCTCGGGTTGATCACCTCAGGCAACCGGTCTGTATAGGTGGACTTGAGCTTGCTCAGGCTGCGGTGCTCCAGGATGACGCGGGGCAGCTCGTAGTCCACGGCCAGTTCCTGCAGTACTGGCTCCGCCGTGGAGGGGGCTCCCTTGGGGGTTTTCTTGAGCACCGGCATGCCCAGCTTCTCGTAGAAGATCTTCTGGAGCTGCTGCGGTGAGCCCAGGTTGAATTCCTCGCCGGCACTGCTCCAGGCCTGCTCCTCCAGGGCCTTCATCCGCTCGGCCAGTTCGCCACTCTGGGTGGCCAGGAGGTTGGCGTCCACCAGCGTACCCCGGTACTCCATGTGGGCAAGCACTGGTACCAGTGGCAGCTCGATGTCGCTGTAGACGCTGTTCAGCGCCTCGTCCTCAGTCAGCCTGGGACGTAGTGTCTCGTGCAACTGGAGGGTGATGTCGGCATCCTCGGCGGCGTAGTGGCCCGCGGTTTCCACCTCGATGTCGTCAAAGCGTTTCTGCTTGGCCCCCTTGCCGGCAATACTCTCGAAGCTGGTGACCTCCCGGTCCAGATGGCGCTTTGCCAGGCTGCCCATGTCGTGACGGGAAGCCACGGCGTTCAGTACATAGGACTGGAGCATGGTGTCCTCGATGGCGCCACGCAGCTCAATGCCATGGTTGGCCAGTACGTTGATGTCGTACTTCAGGTTCTGGCCGATCTTGGTTTTTTCGTGATCCTCAAGCAGTGGACGGAGCTGTTCCAGCACCCAGTCCCGGTCCAGCTGTTCCGGTGCGCCCAGATAACTGTGGGTGAGCGGCACATAGGCTGCTGTTCCGGCTTCAACGGCGAAGGAGACGCCAACGATGCGCGCCTCCATATAGTTGAGGCTGGTGGTCTCGGTGTCGAAGGCAAAGCTGGCGGCCTGTTTCAGTTGATCGAGCCAGGCGCTGAAATCTGCTTCCGTCAGGACAATCCGGTAGTCCGTGTCTGCCGGGGCGGAAGGTGCGGTGCTGTTCCCTGGCGCGCTTTCGTCGTTCCCGTTGCCCTGTTCAAGTTCGCGGATCCAACCCCGGAACTCCATCTCCCTGAAAAGTTCCAGCAGCCGGTCCTCGTCCACGGGCTCGGGGTCCAGGGCTTCCACGCTGTAACCCAGCTCGAGTTCGGTACGGATGCGGGTCAGGTCACGGCTCAGGGGGAGCTGCTCCAATGCGTTGCGCAGGTTCTCGCCGATCTTGCCGCCGATTTCGTCTGCGTGGGCCATCAGGTTGTCCAGATCGCCGTACTGCTGGAGCCATTTGACGGCGGTCTTGGGGCCGCACTTGGGGACGCCGGGGATGTTGTCCACGCTGTCGCCGACCAGTGCCAGGTAATCCACGATCTGCTCGGGGCTGACACCGAATTTTTCGCGCACGCCGTCGCGGTCCATGTGGGTATCGTTCATGGTGTTGATCAGCGAGACATGGTCGCTGACCAGCTGGGCCATGTCCTTGTCGCCGGTGGAGATGATGACATCCACGCCCTTGTCGGTAGCTTCGTAGGCAAGGGTGCCGATGACGTCATCGGCTTCCATTCCTTCCTCGATCAGCAGCGGCAGGCCCATGGCCCGAATGATCTCGTGAATCGGCCGGATCTGGCAGGCGAGATCCTCGGGCATTTCCGGCCGGTTGGCCTTGTAGTCCTCATACAGCTCATGGCGGAAGGTTTTGCCCCTGGGGTCGAATACCACCGCAATCGGCGAGCCGGGATAGTCCTGCTGCAGGCGGCGGATCATGCTGATAACACCCTTGACCGCGCCGGTTGGCTGGTTTTTGGAGGTCTCCAGGGGAGGGAGAGCGTGAAAGGCGCGGAATAGATAGGAGGAGCCATCCACAAGGACAACGGGCTTGTCTTTGGAAAGTTCAATCATGGGTCTGTCGCTTCAGGATATGGTGATGCGCAGTGTTTCAGAACGGGGGCTTTCCAGTCCAGTCGTATCGACGGTAAAAAAAATGCGGTCTGTTTACACCGTTAGTATGATTATTCTAATTAAACCCTCTAGTGTGCATGGTGAAGTCGGATCAGACGCTCAGGCGTCGGACGGACACATCAAACGGAGGATTACCATGAGTAAGATCAGAGATTATCAACAGCAGGTTCAGGACGTGATCGAGAAAGGCATCAACACTGTCGAGAAGCAGCACAAGTCTCTCGCAGAGCGCCCTTTCGAACTGGCGGAAAAGGCTGAGAAGCAGGCCAAGAGCTACAGCATCAAGTCTGTCCGCTCCAAGCACGACGACTACGCCAACACCGCGTACGAAACACTGCGGGTATGGAACAAGCGTCTTGGCGACTACGCGACCAACCTCATCAGCCGTTTCGACAAGGAAGCGACTGACGCGCAGAGCAAGAAGTCCAGCAGTGCTTCCAAGCAGAGCGCCAGCAAGCAGGGCAGCACTGCGAAGAAGAGCACCGGTGGTGCCAAGAAGCAGGCAAGCAGTTCCCAGCAGGAAGCGTCCGCGTAATCACGCAGGCGTCATCGGCTGAAACAGAAACGGGCAGCGGCGCCAGCGTCGCTGCCCGTTTCTGTTTGCGGGCTCAGTCCTTGAGTTCTGAAAGCTCTTTGCGGGCTTCCTCTTCTTCGGGCACCGTCAGCGGCAGGGATCTCTCCTTGTCCGTGAGTTCCTCCAGGCGCTTGATCTGACCCCGGAACTCCTTGCGGGTCGCTTCGACCTCTTCCAGCTCCTTCTGAATCTCGGCCATGATGTCGGTCTTTTCCGCACGCAGGCGCTTCATCTTCTTCCGCAATGAGTCGGGAACCTCTTTTCCCGAGCGCTCCATGTTCGCAGCGCGGTTCCGTTCATCGGCAACCTGGCTGTCGAGGTTGTTGATGTTGCCAAGTTTGAGCTTGATGGCGCTGAAGCGTTGACGCAGCTTTCGGTGCAGCGCCCTGACGGCATCGTCTGGCGAGCTGTATTGGCGCATCAGTCGCTTGTCGCGCTTTTCCTGCTGCTCTTTCTGCTCCTTGCGCTTGCGCTCGAGCTCTTTCTGGCGTTTGCGCTCGGCGATTTCCTCGTCGGTCGGCGGGGGCGGCACTTTCTCGATAACACGACCGCTGTTGTCCAGGATCTCGTACCCCTTGGATCGCGCTTCGCGGGGTAGGGTGTTGCTGAGTACCGTTTTTCCGTTGTCGTCCTTGAAACGGTACATCTCCGCCATCACGGCAGGGGCAAGCGCCAGACCCGCCGTTAGCAGCAGAACCGGGCCAAGAGGCTTTTTCAGTAAGCGCATCAATACAACTCCCAAGAGATGAATGCCAGTCAGCTGACGCCGTACTCCTCACGGTACTGGGCGACCCGTTCAGCATAGTCGCGCATGTCCGGAATTTCCCGCAGGTATTCCAGAATCTGGCCAAGGGTGATGATTTTCAGCACCGGGATCCCGAAGTCCGCTTCCACCTCCTGGATGGCGGAGCGTTCGTTCTGGCCCTTTTCTTCGCGGTCCAGTGCCACAAGCACGCCAGCCGGGGTGGCGCCGGCCGCCTGGATGCGTTCAATGGATTCGCGGATGGCAGTGCCGGCGGTGATGACGTCATCGACAATCAGCACACGACCCTCCAGGGGCGCTCCTACAATGTCACCGCCCTCACCATGGTCCTTGTCTTCCTTGCGGTTAAAGGCCCAGGGCAGGTCGAGGCGGTGGTGGGAGGCGAGTGCCGTGGCTGTGGCCGTAGCCAGGGGGATGCCTTTGTAGGCGGGCCCGAAAACCATGTCGCACTCCAGGTCGCTGCGGGTCAGCGCCTGGGCATAGGCCTGGCCAAGACGGGCAAGATCGCTGCCCCGCTGGAACAGGCCTGTGTTGAAGAAGTAGGGGCTTTTGCGTCCGGACTTGAGCTCGAAGTCCCCGAAACGCAACACCTTTCTGGCAATCGCGAATTCGATGAATTCACGCTGATAGGTTTCGATCATAATGCCTTTCGCAACCGGCTTATTTTGTCTTTGAGCTACCATGGGTATGATACATGGAAACGTTTTTCAGGGACATCTATGCGCGTCGTTACAGTGAGTGTCAATGGGTTGCGTCAGGCGATCAGCAACGGCTTCTTTGAGTGGCTCGAGGGTCGGGATGCTGATGTTGTAGCCGTGCAGGACCATCGCGTCAGTGTCCGGGAAATTGAGGATGATCCATCCCTGACGCCGGAGGGCTACCAGGCGTGGTTCATTGATGGGGAAAATCCTGAAACCGGGGGCGTGGGCCTCTACACGCGCTATTTCCCCAAGGCGGTAATTTACGGGTTCAACTATGGCCCGGCGGACCAGGAGGGGCGTTTCCTGCAGGCGGATTTCCAGAAGATCAGTGTGGCATCCGTCCAGGCGCCCTTTGCCGGTGATGAGGCGGCCCAGACGCACAAGGATGCCTTTATGGAGGCGTTTCTGGTGCACTGTGACAAGACGGTCCGCAAGCGGCGTCAGTTTATTTTCTGCGCCAGTCTGCAGACGGCCCATCAGGATTCGGATGCGTCGAATCATTTCCATCGTCAGCCGGTCTCGGGGTTTCTGCCCCATGAGCGGGCCTGGCTGGATGAGTTGTTCAATGTTCAGGGGTTTTTGGATGGCTATCGGGAGGCCAATGGGGATGGCAGGGCCTATACGTGGTGGCCGGAGTGGGCTCGTAACTGGCGGAAGTCGCCGGGGTGGCGGACGGATTATCAGATGGTGACGCCGGGGATTTCGGGGGCGATTCTGGATGGGTACATTGATTCGGATGCGGGGTTTTCGGACCATGCGCCGGTGGTGATGGATTATGACATCTCCCCCGAATAAAGAATCCTGAAGGAAGAATGCCTGGTATGGGGTGGCGCGAAGGCAGGGTCCCTCTTCGGGAATCGCTGTGAATACGTCCCTGTAAGCTGACGCACGGCCATCCATGGCCGTGAGTCTTCCCGAAGAGGGCCCCTGCCTCCGCTTTGCTGATTACCGGGTATCGCGTCCGGTGGGTTCAGTCTTTCAGTGCGCTTTTCTGAGCCTCGAAGAGTTCCTCGATGCCCTTGCGCGCCAGTCCCAGCATGGCATCCAGTTCAGACTGCTCGAAGGGTTCGCCTTCGGCGGTGCCCTGGAGTTCGATGAAGCCGCCCTTGTCGGTCATGATGACGTTCATGTCGGTTTCGGCGGTGGAGTCTTCGGCGTAGTCGAGGTCGAGGACGGGGGTGCCGTTGTGGACGCCGACGGAGATGGCGCCGATCATCTGTTTGAGCGGGCTCTGTTTGAGGCGGCCCTGGGCGACGAGGCTGTTGAGGGCGTCGACCAGGGCGACGCAGCCGCCGGTGATGGCGGCGGTGCGGGTGCCGCCGTCGGCCTGGATGACGTCGCAGTCGATGACGACGCTGTGTTCGCCCAGGGCGGTGAGGTCGACGGCGGCGCGCAGGGAGCGGCCGATGAGGCGCTGGATTTCGATGGTGCGGCCGCCCTGTTTGCCGCGGCTGGCTTCGCGGCCCATGCGGTCGCCGGTGGAGCGGGGGAGCATGCCGTATTCGGCGGTGATCCAGCCCTGGCCCTGGCCTTTGAGGAAGGGCGGGACCTTGTTTTCCACGCTGGCGGTGCAGATGACCTTGGTGTCGCCGAATTCAACGAGCACGGCGCCTTCGGCGTGCTTGGTGTAGTGCCGTGTCATCCGGATATCGCGAAGCTGGTCGGGGTTTCTGCCGCTTGGACGCATGGGAGCTCCTCTGGAACTGGGTGATTGTCTTTGGGGCGCAGAGTCTATCATGGTGTTGTCGCCCTTTGAGGGGGGCGGGCGTGAAAACCCCGGGAATGCTATGATTTGCCTGCACGCGCCAGCAACGGGAAATCTGAATGAGCACGGCACCGATCCACAGCATGACGGCTTTTGCGCGGCAGGAGCGTCGCGACCACTGGGGAGTCCTGACCTGCGAGTGCCGGAGTGTCAATCATCGCTATCTTGAGCCGGGTTTTCGTCTTCCGGAGGCGCTGCGGGAGCTGGAGATGGATTTCCGGGAGCAGGTGCGCGAGCGGCTGGGTCGGGGCAAGATGGATGTGCAGATGCGGCTGGAGTTGGCGGAAGCCTCGCTGCAGTCCATGGAGCCGGATGCCGCGGTGCTGCGCCGCCTGCGCAACGCGGTGCGGGCAGTGAATGAGGAGGTGGACAACCCTGCGCCGGTCAATCCCCTGGATGTGCTTCGCTGGCCCGGGGTTCTGGCCAGCGCTGAGCCCCCGGTGGAAGAGGCCCGGGAGGCGGCCCGGGCGTTGTTCACGGCAACGCTGGATGATCTGGTTGCGGCCCGCGAGCGGGAAGGGCAGCGGCTGGTGCCGCTTTTCGAGGATCGGCTCGACACCATCGAGCAGCACGTCAGGGAGCTCAAACAGCGGGCCCCTGAATGGTTGTCGCGCCAGCAGGCGTTGTTGCGGGAGCGGTTGAAGGAGGCCGCCGGCAGCCTGGATGAGGAGCGTCTGGCCCAGGAGATTGCCATTCTGGCGCAGAAGGCGGATGTCTCGGAGGAGCTGGATCGGCTGGGCGCTCACGCGGGTGAAGTACGCTCGACTCTCGGCCGTACCGGTCCGGTCGGACGCCGGCTGGATTTCCTGATGCAGGAACTCAATCGCGAAGCCAACACGTTGAGCAGCAAATCCAACGCGGCTGAACTGACCCGGGTGGCGGTGGAGCTCAAGGTCCTCATCGAACAGATGCGGGAACAGATACAGAATGTGGAGTAGTCCAATCATGAGCCAGGAACCCTTTCTGGGCACGCTTTTTGTTGTATCCGCGCCTTCGGGGGCGGGAAAAACCAGCCTGGTGGGCGCGGCCCTGGAGGCGGACCGGGAGCTGACGGTATCCGTTTCCCATACCACCCGGCCCATGAGACCCGGGGAAGAGGACGGGGTGAACTATCACTTCGTCACCGAACAGGCCTTCCTTGAACTTATGGGGGAGGGCGTCTTCCTGGAGCATGCCCAGGTTTTTGATAACTACTACGGTACCTCCGGTCGCTGGGTGGATGAACAGCTCACGGCCGGCCGCGATGTGATCCTGGAAATCGACTGGCAGGGCGCGCAGCAGATCCGGCGGCTGCGTACGGACGCGGTTTCGGTTTTCATCGTTCCGCCCTCCCGTGCGGCGCTGCGTGAACGCCTGGTCGGCCGGGGTCAGGACAGCAGCGAGGTCATAGAGCGCCGGCTGCGCGAAGCCGCCGAGGAATGCGGTCATGTGGCGGAATACGACTATCTGGTCGTAAATGAGGATTTCGAGCGCGCCCTGCAGGAGCTGCTGTCGGTATTCCGGGCCCAGCGCCAGCGCATCGCCCGCCAGAGCAAGCGTCATGGCGAACTGCTTGCCGAGCTGTCCCGCGCGGATGAGTAATGGCCATAGGCGCCAGAAAGAATTACAATACGCTGTTACTGACGACTATTCTGAAACCAGTGGCGAACACTGACGACAAGCAGGGGTTAATTCATGGCACGAGTTACCGTCGAAGACTGTCTTGAGCATGTGGACAATCGTTTCCAGCTCGTGATGCTTTCCACCAAGCGGGCCCGCCAACTGGCCACCCTGGGCAAGGAGCCGCTGGTGCCGCGGGAGAACGATAAGCCGACGGTCCTGGCGCTGCGCGAGATTGCCTCGGGTCAGGTTTCCTTTGAATCCGTCGAGGCGGATGAGAGGGAAGGGGCTGGCTCGGAGCCCGCCAGTGAGCAGCAGGAAAACGGCTGATTCCTGGGTGACGGCTGATTGCAAAAAACCGGGCTTGACCCGGTTTTTTTGTGTCAGTATCGCTATACTTGTACAGGAATCAGGCAACAGGAGCATGCGGGTGCAGGCTTAATGTCCACTATCGAAGCGCTGGCAGAACGACTGGACGACTATCTCGACGACCAGAAGATCAATCAGGTTCGCCGGGCCTATTTCTATGCGGAACAGGCCCATGAGGGCCAGTATCGTCGTAGTGGCGAGAGCTATATCCATCATCCCCTGGCGGTTGCCAATATCCTGGCCCAGATGCGGCTCGACCATCAGAGCCTGATGGCCGCCATGCTCCACGACGTGATTGAGGACACCGGCATCCCCAAGGATGCGCTTTCCGACCAGTTCGGCGCCTCTGTAGCGGAGCTGGTGGATGGGGTCAGCAAGCTGACCCAGATCGAGTTCCGCTCCCGGGCCGAGGCCCAGGCAGAGAATTTTCAGAAGATGACTCTGGCAATGGCCCGGGATATCCGGGTCATACTGGTGAAGCTCGCGGATCGCCTGCACAATATGCGCACCCTGGGGCCGCTGAATCCCGAAAAGCGCCGCCGCATCGCCAACGAAACCCTGGATATATACGCCCCCATCGCCCATCGCCTGGGTATGCACAGCCTCTGTGTGGAGCTGGAGGACCTGGGCTTTGCGGCCATGCACCCCATGCGTTCGAGCTACATCGCCAAAGCGGTCAAGAAGCTGCGGGGCAACCACCACGAGATCATCAATGAGATCCGGGCCAGTCTGGAGGACAAGCTTGCCGAGAGGGAGCTTCCCGGGCGCATTATCGGTCGCGAGAAACATCTGTACTCCATCTATAACAAGATGAAGTTCAAGCATAAGTCCTTTGACGAAATCATGGACGTCTATGCCTTCCGCGTCGTCACGGATTCAATGGACAACTGCTATCGCATTCTGGGTGCCGTTCACAGCCTCTATAAGCCCCTGCCGGGGCGCTTCAAGGATTACATCGCCATGCCCAAGGCGAATGGCTACCAGTCCCTGCACACCACGCTCTTCGGCAAGCATGTGAATATCGAGATCCAGATCCGTACTGAGGAGATGGAGCAGATCGCCAACAACGGCATCGCGGCCCACTGGATGTACAAGGACGATTCGGACGTGGGCGAGGTGAACCAGAAGCGTGTCGACCAGTGGCTCCAGGGCCTGATGGAGATGCGCGAGCGGGCGGACGACTCGCTGGAGTTCATCGAACACGTCAAGGTGGACCTCTTCCCGGACGAGATCTATGTGTTCACGCCCAAGGGCCGCATCATGGAACTGCCGCGCGGCGCCACGCCGGTGGATTTCGCCTACACCATCCATACGGATATCGGCAACGCCTGTGTCGCGTGCCGTGTGGACAAGCAGCTCGCGTCCCTGAGCCAGCCGCTGTACAGCGGCCAGACCGTTGAGATCATTACCGCCCCCGGGGCGCGGCCGAGTCCGGTCTGGCTCAACTACGTGGTGACCGGCAAGGCGCGCAGCAGCATCCGCCACTTCCTCAAGACCCAGCAGCAGCGTGAGTCGGTGGAGCTGGGGCGCCAGCTTCTGAGCAAGTCGCTGACAGGGCTGGGCTATCGCCTCGCGGACATCAGTGACGAACGGGTTCAGCGGGTTCTGGAACATAATCAGGCGGAAGGTTTTGAGCGGCTCCTGGCGGATATCGGCATCGGCAACCGCATGGCTTACATTGTTGCCCGTCAGCTGGTGCCGGCGGATGATCAGGATGAAGAGAACGCCCTGGCCCTTGAGGAAACCCACGCCGGACAGACCATGACCATTGCCGGCAGTGAGGGCTCCATCATCCATTTTGCCGACTGCTGCAAGCCCATTCCGGGGGATCCCATTGTGGGGCGCATGAGTTCCGGCAATGGCATGGTGATCCATTCAGAGCGCTGTGAGAGTGTGCGTCACCTGGGGGCGGATTCACCGCACCTGGTTTACCTGAGCTGGGCCAAGGACATAACGGACGAATTCTCGGTGGAGCTGCGCATTGAGATGGCCCGCAAGCGCGGCCTGATTGCCGAGCTGGCCAATACCGTGACCCTGGCGGAGGCCAATATTGAGCGCATCAACGTGGATGAGCACGATGCCCATCACAGCGTGATCACCATGATGCTTCACGTTAAGGGCCGCAAGCAGCTCGCGCGTATCATGCGCCGTATCCGTAACCTGCGCGCGGTCGAGTCCGTGACCCGGGTGCGGCGATGAGACAGCGTTGACAGCAGGCTTGCGGCAGGCGAGCATCGGGGATATCAACAAGGCCGTACGCGGCCTTTCTTTTTTTCAGGAGCAGAGGAAATAACTGCGTCATGACCAACAAATCCATCATCCAGACCGATAACGCACCCCAGGCGATCGGGACCTACTCCCAGGCCGTGAAGGCTGGCGATACCATCTACCTTTCCGGCCAGATCCCGCTGGACCCCGCGACCATGGAGATCGTCCCCGGCGGGATCGATGCCCAGATCAAGCGCGTATTCGAGAACCTGAAGGCGGTCTGTGAAGCCTCGGGCGGCACCATCCAGGATATGGTCAAGCTGCATATCTACCTGACGGACATCAACCACTTTGCCAATGTGAATGAGGCCATGGCCACGGTTTACAAGGAGCCCTATCCGGCGCGCGCCGCCATTGGGGTTGCTTCGCTTCCCAAGGGGGCTCAGGTGGAAATGGACGGGGTCATGGTCTTGAAGTAAGACAGTCCCGGACCTTCGGGCCCGGACTGCCGTAGTGATTCGCCCAGGCCAGGAACAGCTCCGCCGTTGCCAGGGCGTCCTCGAGGGCATTGTGGGCCTGGCTGTCAGGCAGTCCATAGCGCTCCCGGCACGTGTTGAGCCTCAGGGCGTGCCGGGGCATGTTCTGCTCACGCTGGAAGAGGCGCTTTTTCTCCAGCTCCAGAGTATCCGCGGTCGGGTGGAACCAGTCGAAGCCGAACTGCTCCTTCAGGGCCGAGCGAAGGAAACCCGTATCCAGCGGCGAATGGTGCATCAGCGCGATCCGGCCATTGAGCGCGCGTGCCAGCATCCGCAGGGCGGCCGGCAGATCCACTCCCTCCGATCGGTCCGAGTCACGGATGTGGTGGATGGTCGCGCTGTCGCCGACCAGGTTGCGGCTGTCGATCAACAGGTGACGGGCCGTATTGAGCTGAATGCTCCCGCCCTCAATGGCGACCCAGCCAATGCTGATGACGTACCCCGTCCGTGGATCCAGCCCGGTCGTTTCCAGGTCAACGGCAAGCCAGCTGGCTTCATTCCAGGGCTGTTTGCCGGCGGGCCAGGGCATGTCCAGCAGCTTCTGAAGCGCCGGTTCCGGGAAAGGGTGTCGGGCATAGCGGTGTCGAGCCCAGTGACGCCTCAGGCGTGTCAGCCACATCAGCGCATGCCCTGACGATAGGTTAGACGCACTGACTTCTGGGCGCTGTCCACGAGCTGGAAGGCATCGCGCATCTGTTCGCGCGCCAGTTTGGGCAGTTTCTGGGGATTGCAGTGATTGCTCAGGGGTTCACCCTCGCGAATCTGGTCCGCCTGGA
Organism: Halospina denitrificans; assembly: GCF_004364635.1. Classification (GTDB taxonomy): domain Bacteria; phylum Pseudomonadota; class Gammaproteobacteria; order Pseudomonadales; family Oleiphilaceae; genus Halospina; species Halospina denitrificans. The sequence continues at coordinate 621,344 of NZ_SOAX01000001.1, forward strand.
TCTGGAGGCGCACCTGCATCAGAAAGCGCAGGGCGTCCTGCAGGTTACGGCTGTCGTAGCGGGTCATGCGTTTCGACCGGGCCAGCTCCTGAAGGCGCTCCAGCGTATTGATCCGGTCGATGCCCGCTGCCAGGGCGTTGAGCCGGGTAATCTCGATGATCGGGAGCAACCCGCGCTTCTTGATATTGAGCGTATCCTTGTGGTCGCCGTTGCGCTCAACCACCAGTCGCCGGAATATGCCAATGGGCGGGGTTGCCTCCAGTACGTTCTCTGCCAGGGCTGCCTGGAAGATGGAGTTGGCCTGAACCCGCTCCAGCATATGACTCTGGACCTGGTGGGTCAGTTCGTCCTCCCCATTGACGGTGCGCAGGTCGAACGCGATGCTGATTTCCATGACGGAATTCGGGTTGAAGCTCGACACCCAGTGGTCCACGGCTTCATACCAGCCGGAGAGCCGGCGGCGCCAGAACGGATTGGTCGCCATGACATTGCCGGGGCAGTAGACATAGCCACAGTCGTTGAGACCGTCACTGACGCGATGCGCCAGGGCCTCGAACCACTTCATGTCCTCGTCGGTGGCTTCATTGCTGATGATGAGGCCATTATCCTGGTCGGCGTTGAGCAGTTGTTCCGCCCGCGCCTGGGAACCGAAGCAGAGCCAGGCATAGGGAACGGGGGCGGGCCCCAGATCGCGGACCGCGATGTCGATCAGGCGGTTGGTTACCGCATCACTGATTGCCGTGAGGATATGGCTGACCTGGTCGGCAGGCACCCCGGCATCGTTCCAGCGCAGCAGGAACTGGGGGATATCGCGCAGCACCCCCTTCATGGCGCTAACGGACTCCTGGCGCGTCAGCCGCTGCACGATATAGACCGGGTCATCCTGGCGGGCGCTGATCAGGTCCGAGGTGGTCAGTATGCCCACCGCCTTCTCGTCCCGCACCACGGGCAGGTGGTGCATGCCGTGGCGGGTCATCAGCAGGGTGGCGTCAAAAATGGTTGCCTTTTCAGTCAGGTGCTGGGGATCCGGCGTCATGATGTCGGCTACTGGTGTCTCCGGTGGCAGGCGTGCGGCCAGGACCCGCGTGCGCAGGTCCCGGTCGGTAACAATGCCCACCAACCGTTCGCCATCAAGTACCAGCGCCGACGAGACCCGACGGTTGGACATCAACCCCGCGAGCTCGCAAACCGGCGTCTGGGTCGTGGTCGTCACCAGGTCCGTAGCCATCAGCGAGGTGATCGGCACCAGCATGCTGTCCGGCGAGACCATGCTGCGGGTGGCACGGAACAGCCGACGGCTGCGCTGGCCATGAAAGAACCGGTCGAAGTTCCGGTAATGGCTGCGCAGCTGCTGGTAATCCTCCTGGGGCAGGAAATAGATCAGGCTGTCCTCGATCAGTACGGCTCGTACGCCCGGTTCCTGCTGCAGCAGCCCGCTGAGGGCGAAGCTCTCGCCCTCGGCCAGGCGATCCAGAAGCTCCCCGTCCTGGCTTCGGATCTCAACGGCGCCACTGCGCAGGATGCGCAATCCCTGCTCCCGCGTCTTCTCGTTGAATACATGGCCGTTACGGAAGTAGCCAATCTCCATGTGATGCACAATGCGCTCAACCTCGCCCTCGGGAAGGACATTGAACGGCAGTGTCTGGCGGAGGAAATCCGCTACGGAGGCCAGCTCAGGTGGCAGGGACTGGGTTTCGGTCATTGTCGGAAGTCCTCCCCGAAACTGGTTTCGTAATCAATGAATACCGTCGCCGTCTCACCGTAATAGCTTGTGCCATCCGCCTTCGCCAGAACCCGCATACGGGCTTTGGTGCTGGCCTCGCCGGGGATGACACCCTGCCAGCGTTTGCGTCCTTCGCCCGCCAGCTCCAGCGGGGTCTGCTCGGCCTCGTCCGCGCCCGGGTTGACCCAACCCATGCTTACGCCTTCCAGGGGGTGGGCCGATTCCAACTGCACTGCGAGCTCGCCCTCGCCCGCGCGATCCACCTGGACGTTGAGCTCGAAGTTGCCGTTACTCATGGTGCAGGTGCCGCTCTCATAACGGCAGTTGGAATCTCCCAGAAGCTCGTAGCCCAGGCCTTCCTTCGCCTTTTCTTTTTTATCACCCAGCATGGTATCGGCGGCATACCAGGCCATGATGGCCAGAAAGGGGGCGACCAGGAAGGCGATAATGAAATGGAAATTGCGGAACATGCATGGCCTCTGTTCAGGGGAAAGCGGAATTGCCGGGGCAGCGTCCTTTGTGGACCTGGGCGCTCTCCCGGCACCTCCAATCAGGGTAGCTGAAAAAGACAGTGCTGCCGAAGCAGCACTGTCTCAGGGTTGAACCGGACTGGTTCAGTGACCGCCGGAGGCGAGGGAAGCCCCCACCGGCACCCGCACGTCGTCCACGATGTGCTGGATGTTCTCCGGAGGTTCGGGTGTCACCTTGCACACGGCCATGGCCACGATGAAGTTCACGATGGCGCCAACCGCACCGAAGGCGTTGGGCGAGATGCCGAAGAACCAGTTCGGATCGAGGCTGCCCAGGAAGGACGTGCTCTCGACGAACATGATGCCCTTGTGCTGGAACACGTAGAGCAGGTTCACGGTCAGGCCCGCCAGCATGCCGGCGATGGCGCCTTCCTTGTTCATCTTCTTGTAGAAGATACCGAACATCAGGGCCGGGAACAGGCTGGCGGCTGCAAGCCCGAAGGCCAGTGCCACTGTCCCCGCCGCGAAGCCGGGCGGATTGAAGCCCAGGTAACCGGCCACCGCGATCGAGCCCGCCATCGAGAGCCGTCCCGCGAGCAGCTCGTTCTTCTCCGAGATGTCCGGCTTGAACACCCCTTTCAGCAGGTCGTGGGAGACCGCCGAGGAGATGGCCAGCAACAGACCCGCTGCCGTGGACAGGGCGGCGGCGAGACCACCGGCGGCCACGATCGCGATTACCCAGTCGGGCAGCATGGCGATCTCGGGGTTGGCCAGAACGATGATGTCACGGTTGAGCTCGGTGACTTCGTTCTCGTCCTCGTTGGAGCTGTAGGTGATGGTGCCGTCGTTATCCTTGTCCGTGAACTCGATGAGTCCGGTCTGCTCCCAGTTCTTCACCCACTGGGGCCGCTCCTCGTAAACCATCTCGGTAGCCTCGGTGGTGCCGAAGGTCTCCATCAGGTTCAGGCGGGCCATGGCGCCAACGGCGGGGGCAGTGGTGTACAGAATGGCGATGAACACCAGCGCCCAGCCGGCGGAGGAACGCGCCGCCTTGACGGTCGGAACCGTGAAGAAGCGGATGATGACGTGGGGCAGGCCGGCGGTACCGATCATCAGCGAGAGCGTGTAGAAGAACATGTTGATGCGGTTGTGTTCATTCACGGCCACGTACTCGGCAAAACCCAGCTCGTTGAGGACCTGGTCCAGGCGGTCCAGCACATAGGTGCCGTGTTCGGTCAGCTGCGCGCCCAGGCCGATCTGCGGCAGTGCCCAGCCTGTCATTTCCAGTGAGATGAAGATTGCCGGAATGGTGTAGGCCGTGATCATCACGCAGTACTGGGCAATCTGGGTGTAGGTAATCCCCTTCATGCCGCCCATGACCGCGTAGAAGAACACGATCAGCATGCCGATCGACAGACCCACCTCATAGCTCACCTCGAGGAAGCGAGAGAAGGCAACGCCAGTACCGGTCATCTGGCCGATGACGTAGGTCAGCGAGGCCAGGATCAGGCAGATAACGCCGATGACGCGGGCCGTGTTGGAGTAGTACCGGTCGCCCAGGAACTCGGGCACCGTGAACTTGCCGAACTTGCGCAGGTAGGGAGCAAGCAGCATCGCCAGAAGCACGAAGCCGCCGGTCCAGCCCATGAGGAAGACCGAGCCGCCGTAGCCGAGGAAGGCGATGAGGCCGGCCATGGAGATAAAGCTCGCTGCGGACATCCAGTCGGCTGCCGTGGCCATGCCGTTGGCAACCGGATGGACGCCCTTGGAGGCGACGTAGAATTCGCGGGTGGAACCCGCCTTGCAGTAAACGGCAATGCCAAGATAGAGCGCGAACGTGGCGCCCACAACAATATAGATCAGTGTCTGCTGGTCCATGGTGAGCCCCTTTACTTCGCGTCTTCAGTTTCCTGGACGCCGTATTTCCGGTCCAGCCGGTCCATGAGTTTCGCGTACACGAAGATCAGCACCACGAAGGTGACGATCGAGCCCTGCTGCGCGAACCAGAAACCAAGCGGGTAACCGCCGATGTGGATGGCGTTGAGCGCCTCGGCAAAGATGATGCCGCAGCCGAAGGACACAAAGGCCCAGATGGCGAGCAATCCGCCGATGATGCGCAGATTGTCACGCCAGTACTGCTTTTTGAGTGTTTCATTCTGGAATGCCATCAGCATTTCCCCCCTTTCTTGTTGTCAACGCGTGGACGGTGGGATCACCGCTACCCCACAGCTTTGTTCCCTTTTCGTAATCACTCCATACGACTTTGGTCTAAATCCGTGCCCGGAGGCCCGTCAGAGCCTGCAAAACCGGGGCGTTGGCGCGTTTAGACCATGGTCTAATACCCATCACAGGTTAGCTTCCCGACACTGGGAGAACAGAGATACCGAATCAGTATCCGCTAACAACGAAGGAGGCTGTGATGAGTGACGAGGCGGTTTACCCGGTCACGGATCATTTCAGGAACAAGGCCCTGGTGGACAGGGATACCTACGAATCCATGTACCAGCGTTCCATTGAGGACCCGGAGGGGTTCTGGGCCGAGCAGGCCAAGCGGCTGGACTGGATCAAGCCATTCAGTCGGGTGAAGGATGTGTCCTTTGCCCGGAACGACGTGCACATCCGCTGGTTCGACGATGGCACCCTCAACGCTGCCGCCAACTGCATCGACCGTCACCTGGAGCAGCGCAGCGGCCAGCCGGCCATCATCTGGGAGCCGGATGAGGAAGGCGGGGAGAATCGGGTTATTACCTACGGTGAGCTGCACCGCGAGGTCTCGAAGCTGGCCAATGGTCTCAAGTCGCTGGGCGTTCGCAAGGGCGATATAGTGACGCTCTACATGCCCATGGTACCCGAGGCGGCCTACGCCATGCTGGCCTGTGCCCGCATCGGCGCCATTCACAGCGTTGTGTTCGGTGGTTTCTCGCCGGAGGCACTGTCCGGGCGGATTGATGATGGTGGCTCGCGTGTCGTGATTACCTCCGATGAGGCGAAGCGTGGCGGCAAGACGGTTCCGCTGAAACAGAACGTGGACGAGGCGGTTTCGCTGTGTCGCGAGTCAAAGGTTGAGAGCGTTATCACGCTCAAGCACACCGGCGCGGATGTCAGCTTCGACGCAAACCGGGATTGCTGGTACCACGAGCTGGTCGGCAAGCAGTCCGAGGATTGCCCCGTGGAGGAGATGAATGCCGAGGATACGCTCTTCGTGCTCTATACCTCGGGCTCCACCGGCAAGCCCAAGGGTGTCGTCCATACCACCGGTGGTTATCTGCTGCACACTGCCATCACCCACGAATACGTCTTCGACTACCGCCCTGGTGAGGTCTTCTGGTGCAGTGCGGACGTGGGCTGGATTACCGGCCACTCCTACGTGGTCTATGGGCCGCTGGCCAACGGTGGCACCACCATGATGTTCGAGGGCGTGCCCAATTACCCCGACGTGGGCCGGCTGAGCCGGATTATCGACAAGTACAAGGTTGCGACCTTCTATACGGCACCGACGGCCATCCGCTCGCTGATGGCGGAAGGGGACAAGCCCGTGGCCGGTGCGGACCTGAGCTCCCTGAAGCTGCTGGGTACCGTCGGCGAGCCCATCAACCCCGAGGCCTGGCGCTGGTTCCACCAGAAGTTCGGCAAGGGCCAGTGCCCGATTGTGGATACCTGGTGGCAGACCGAGACCGGCGGCATCCTGATTTCGCCGCTGCCGGGCGCCACGGACCTGAAGCCCGGGTCGGCCACCAAGCCCTTCTTCGGCGTCAAGCCGGCGTTGATGGATGCCGAAGGCAATGAGCTGGAAGGCGCGACCTCCGGTGGCCTGGTCCTGAAAGACAGCTGGCCCGGACAGATGCGGACCATCCTGCACAATCACGACCGCTTCGTGGAAACCTACTTCTCCACCTATGAAGGCGCCTACTTCACGGGTGACGGCGCACGCCGGGACGAGGACGGCTACTACTGGATCACCGGCCGTGTGGATGACGTGCTCAACGTCTCCGGGCACCGCATGGGTACCGCCGAGGTGGAAAGCGCCCTGGTTGCCCATGACGCGGTTGCCGAGGCGGCCGTGGTCGGGTGCCCGCATGAGATCAAGGGGCAGGGCATTTACGTCTACGTGACCCTGAACCAGGACAGCTCGCCAAGTGACGAGCTGGCGAAGGAGCTCAAGCAGTGGGTGCGCAAGGAGATCGGCCCCATTGCCACGCCAGACGTGATCCAGTGGGCGGACGGTCTGCCCAAGACCCGCTCGGGCAAGATCATGCGCCGCATCCTGCGCAAGATCGCCTCGGACGAGTTCGATCAGCTGGGTGACACCTCCACCCTGGCGGACCCGAACGTGGTTGATGACCTGATTGAAGGGCATCGTGTTGCCGCGGAAAGCAAAGGCTGATCGCACCCCCGGCATTCCCGGCAACCGGCCTCTCGTGCCGGCTGCCGGGCTTCCAGTCCCTGGATTGCATTCCTGCATAAGGGGGACTATGGTCAATGGATTGAACAGACCCTGCGAACTGCTTGAACCATGACTCCATGACAACCCTTATCATCGCCGATGACCATCCGCTGTTCCGTTCCGCACTCAAGGATGTGATTCGTCAGGTCTATCCCGAGGGTGTACTGGAGGAAGCGTCGGATTTCGCGGAGCTCCAGGACCGGATGGCGGCCACCCCGGACGCGGACCTGGTACTGCTGGACCTGCACATGCCCGGCGCCCACGGGTTCAGTGCCCTCCTGTTCCTCACTGCCCATTACCCGGATACGTCCGTACTGATGATTTCAGCCAATGAGCGGGATGACATCGTCCGCCGTTCGGCGGACCACGGTGCGGCGGGGTTCATTTCCAAGAGCGCCAGCATGGATGCGATCGGCGAGGCCATTCGTGCCGTGGCGCGGGGCGACCTGCGCTTCCCGGACGGCATTGACCTGGCGGTGCCCGGCGTTACCAGCGAGGAATCCGGCGTCGCCGACGCCCTTTCCGAGCTCACGCCACAGCAGTTCCGGGTGGCCACCATGATCAGCCAGGGCCTTCTGAACAAGCAGATCGCCTACGAACTCAGCGTGACCGAGGCGACGGTCAAAGCTCACGTTACCGAGATATTCCGCAAGCTGGGGGTGCATTCGCGTACTCAGGCGGCATTGAAGCTGGGGCAACTGGACCTTTCCGACAGCTCACAGGACGATGACTGAGGCAGGTTGTCGGTCGGGTCAATGCGGCGCCCGATTGGTTTGCTAGGATGAAGACCTTATCACGAGCCATTCAAGCGCGGAGTAGGCATGATCACGACCCTTGTGAATGAATCACTGGAGACGTTCGAAAAAGTGGCACGCAATGCCCGTCAGCGTTTCCTGAATCCGGAAACCCTGGTGCAGGCGGAGCAGACGCCCTATGAGGTGATCTTCAGCGATGACCTCGTCAGTCTGCGCTATTATCCCCCGCTTCGGGATCATTACATCAAGGTGGGCGACGATGACGAACCGCTGGCGGTTGCGCAGGAGGCCTACCCCATACCCCTGGTTCTGGTTGCGCCGCTCGCCGTCAACATGTCCATCTACGATCTCTTCCCCAACCGCAGCCTGGTACGCTATCTGCGCGCCAAGGGGTTTGAGCTCTACCTGATCGACTGGGGTACCCCGGGGTGGGCGCACAACCACTACGACATCGCCACCTATTTCAGCGACTACATCCCGCAGCTCCTCGATGAAGTGCAGGCGCACAGCGGGGCCGAGGAGGTCTCTCTCCACGGCTGGAGCTTTGGCGCCCTGTTCAGCTACTGTGCGGCGGCGCTGGATGACGGCCGGATCCGCAACCTGGTTCTGGTTGGCAGTCCCTGTGATTACCATGCCAACGGCGCCATTGGTAAACAGTACCAGCAGATCTCGCGGACCCTGAACTGGCTGGAATCCCGGCTCGGATTCCGGGTGCACCAGACACGCCGGCGCTTCTGGCGCTCCCCCGGCTGGGCCAATGCCACGGCCTTCAAGCTGACCTCGCCGATCAGCAGCCTCCAGAATTACATGGACCTGCTGAAGAACCTGCATTCCGAGGAGTACATCACCCGCAATGCCACCCAGGGCGCCTTCCTGAACGATATGGTGGCGTACCCGGGCGGAGTCATACAGGACACGGTGCAGTATCTCTGGGTTGATAACTGCACGGCCCATGGGGATCTGCCGATGCATGAGCCGCCCCGGACCCTGAAGGACGTCAAGGCCGATATCATGCTGGTCTACGGGGATAACGACCCGCTGGTCACCCCCGAGTGCAGCCGTGCGATTGTGGACCAGGTGGGCAGTCGCGATATTGAGCAGGCACTGGTCCCCGGTGGCCATATGGGCATTCTTGCGGGCAGCGCCGCGCCCAGGGCCATCTGGCCCCAGGTGGCGGACTGGCTTGAAAGGCGTTCCAGCTAGCGGGTCAGCGCCGCCGTCGCAGCAGCCGCCGCAGGGTGAGTCGCAGCGATGCGGCGTCCACGGGTTTGGCCAGGAAACGGTATCCCGCCTTATGCACCGCACTCCGGATCGGGTCGCTGTCATCCGCGCTGATGATCAGTACCGGAACCGTCGTGTTCCAGTTCAGCATCAAAGCCTGGGCAACAGCAATTCCCGTCTCATGCTGATCCAGGTGGTAATCCGCAATCAACAGGTCCGGCGCCTTGTCCGGGCGTCGCTGCATGGCTTCGCTCAGCGATGACGCCGTAATCACCCGGCATCCGAACTGTCCAAGCAGGGCCTGCAGGCCGGCGAGCAGATGCGGTTCGTTATCGATACAGATGAGTTCCAGCCCTTCGAGCTGAGGGTCGGAAGCCGTGGGCTTGTCCGCCCTGGTGGTCTCGGATTCGCCCCGGGGGATGGTCAGTCCGAACATGGAGCCTTTTCCCGGTGCGGAGCGGCATGCGAGCGGGTGTTCCAGCAGTCGTGCAATGCGCATGGCGATGGGCAGGCCCAGGCCTAGGCCGTGGACATCCCGGGTGGCATCGGTGTGCAGGCGCTCGAATTCATCGAATATCCGTTTCTGGTCCGTCTCGGTAATCCCCGGCCCGGTATCCCAGACCTGAATGCTCACCGAGCCCTCGCTGCGGCGGCAACCCACCAGGACCCGTCCCCTGCGGGTGTAGTTGATGGCGTTGCTCAGGAAGTTCTGGATGACCCGCCGCAGCAGGTGTGGGTCCGTCTGGACCCAGAGTGTAGTGGGTATGTAGTCCAGGCGTATGCCTTTGCGTTCCGCCGTCATCCGGAATTCATTCACCAGCTCCTCCAGGATGCTGGCAACGGAGACATTGCCGACACTGGGTTCGAGTCGCCCTGAATCCAGCCGTGAGATTTCCCTCAGGTGGCTGATCAGTGTCTCGGCCGAGGCCAGGGCGCTGTCGATGTGCCTGAGTTCGGAGGGTGTCTCCTCGCCCTGGCGGCGGAGCAGCGTGGAGGATAGCAGCCGGGCGGCGTTGATGGGTTGGAGCAGGTCATGGCTTGCACCGGCCAGGAAACGGCTCTTACTGGTATGGACCTCGTGGAGCTCCTGCTCGATACGGGCCCGCAGCTCGTTTTCCCTCTGGAGCGACTCGTTGGCGTCGGACAGCTCGGCGGTCCGTTCGTGGACGCGCTGTTCCAGGTTGGATTTGGCCTCTTCCAGCTCGGTCATGACCCGGTGGTACTCGGAGACGTCATTGTACGCGGTCACATAGCCCCCGGATGGGATGGGCTTGCCCCGGATCTCGATCACGCCGCCATCCGGCATATGGCGTTCCAGCCGGTAGGGGCGGCCGCTTCTAAGCATCTGCAGGCGGCGGTCCACCGCGGCGTTGATGTTGTTGTTGCGCACATCGGAGAGCAGCCCGCGGGCGGCGTTGTATTCGTAGATCCGTGAAATGGGGCACCCCACATAGAGCAGTCGGGGCGGATAGTCGAAGAGCTTTTCATACTGGCTGTTCCAGGCCACCAGCTGCAGGTTGCGGTCGACGACGCTGATGCCCTGCGGGATGTTCTCCAGGGTGGTCTGGAGCAGGTGACGGGAGAACTGGAGCTGTTCGGAGGTGCCACCCATCAGGTCGGCGATGTCCTCCATCTGCAGCGGCGTCTGGCGCTCCAGCAACCGGATGGCCCGATGCGCCGAGGCCGCGCCGATGACCGAGGCGAGACGGGACTCGGTCGCACGCACGGTGTAGCGCGTCGCCCGATCAAAGGGCAGAAGCCGCTGTTCCTGCTCACGCTCGAGCTCCGCCCAGAGACGGGATGACTCGTATGGGCCCAGAACCGGGCGGATCAGGCTGTAAAGCTGGTGCAGACTCACCTCGGTCGGGGTCAGGTCCTCGTCGCTCAACGCGTACCCCGTGGATGGGTCCATAAAGGCACGCGCCTGGCGCTGATCCAGCTGGGTCATGCTTGAACGTTGGGACAGCACGACCAGACAGAGGATGTTGATGCCGAGACTCCAGAGCACCCCGTGGGTGAGTGGGTCCGTGAACTGGCCGGTACCCACGAGGTTCTCCGGCGCAAGCCAGGCAATCTGCCAGGGACCGTCGTTGACCCATCCGTTGCCGGACGGCGTCAGAATGGGCAGAAGCAGCGTGTAGAACCACACCAGGGTGCCGCTGACCAGCCCGGTCAGGACCCCGTTGCGGTGGGCTCCGGACCAGTAGAGGCCGGCGACGATGGCGGGCATGAGCTGGGCAGAGGAGGTGAAGGCCAGAAGTCCCATATAGGACAGCCCCTCCGAGAAGCGTGCCCCCTGCTCAAGAAGCCACCCGAGGAAGAGAATGCCCAGTATGGCGGCCTGGCGCACCTGTCCGAGGACGTTGCCAAGGTCGTTCCGCGGCCGGTTCATACGATCCCTGACCTTCAGGTAGACCGGCATGAACAGCTCGTTGGAAATCATCAGCGACAGGGCGATGGTGGCCACCAGTACCATGGCCGTGGCCGCCGACAGTGCGCCCACAAAGGCCACGGCGGTCAGCCATGAATGGCCGGTGACCGCGGGCAGCGCCAGCACATAACTGTCGCCGGGAATGGCCATGCCCGCCAGATGATGTCGTGCCGCTTCCACCAGCGGCAGCACCACGATTGCAAAGAGCGCCAGGTAGAGGGGGAACATCCAGCGTGCCCAGCGCGCCGACTGCTTGTCGTGGTATTCCACAACCAGCACATGGAACTGGCGCGGCAGGCAGATGATGGCGATGGCGCTGATCAGTAGCTGGGTATAGAAACTGGCATTGCCGAAGGTATCCATACGGAACGGGGAAGGGCCCTCCGGGATCGTCCCCGTATCCCCGGCGAGCAGCCAGAGTGCGAGCCCCCCCAGCAAAAGAAAAGCCAGCAGCTTCACGGCGGACTCTGCGGCAACCACGGCCAACAGTCCGCGATGGCGGTTGGCGCCGGCGATAACCCGGGTGCCGAAGGTGATGGCGAACCAGGCCAGGAAGAGCGCGGCAAAAAAACTGACGTTATTCCCAAGGCTGAAAGGCGCCTGCCAGTCCTGGGTGGTGGCGGAGCTCCAGGCCAGGGCGATGCCCCTCAGCTGCAGGGCGATGTAGGGCAGGGTGCCGATCAGGGCCACCACGGCCACGGCGGCGGCGAGTTTCTGGTCCTTGCCATAGCGTGAGCCAATGAAATCCGCGATCGAGGTGACCCGGTTGCGGCTTCCCGCCACGAGCAGACGCTGGATGAAGGGCCAGGCGAACAGGAACATCAGGATCGGGCCCAGATAGATGGGCAGGAAGGTCCAGCCGCTGTCGGCGGCGTTGCCCGCCGCCCCGAGGAAGGTCCAGGAGCTGCAATAGACCCCGAGGGACATGCCGTAAAGGAGACCCCGCGCCCTGTGGGGCCATCTCTCCGACTGCTCGGCCGCCCAGGCCAGCACAATCAGAAGAAGGGCGTAGAGGCCACCGAAGAGGATAAGTTCATTGCTCGCCATAACGGCTTACCCTGGAACTACTGATGTCAGGCGTCACGGAGCATGCTGGCATAACCTTCCCGGAAGGTTGGAAACAGGAACGAATAACCGGCCTCCCGAAGACGCCGGTTATCCGCGCGCTTGGAGCCCACGCGGCTGTCCTGGCGCGCGTCCGGTTTTACGGGCTCGCAGGCCACGGTTTCGCGGATCCAGGCCACAACGTTGCCGAGTCGGGCGGGTTCGCTGTCGCTGGCCAGGTAACACGGCGCCAGTTCGACGCCCTCAAGTGCCTTGTTGACCAGAAAACAGGTACTGCCGACCGCGTCGTCTTCATGGATACGGTTGGTATAGCCGCTGTTCGGGTTGGGCGCAATGCTGCCGTCGATCATTTTCGAAAGCATGCCGTCGCGCCCGTTGCCGTAGATGCCGGAAAAGCGGATGACGGTACCGGGGATCGGGCCGGCCGTCAGGCGCTGTTCCGCCTCCAGCAGGGCCTGACCGTTATAGCGGTTGGGTTCGGTTACACTGTCCTCGTTCACCCACTCGCCCTGGTTCTGGGAATAGACCGCCGTCGAGGATATGAAGAATACCCGTTTCGGAGGCGTCCTCTGCTTCCTGAGGGCATCAAGGAGGTTGGTCATGCCCTGGACGAAGGTATTGTGGTAGCCGGCTTCGTCGTACTGGTCCGGAGTAAGGCAGACGATCACGGCGTCCACCTCGGGGAGCCGTTCCGCCAGGCTTTGCGGGTCCAGGAGATCTGCCTGGATCGGCGTCAGTGGCAGCGGGACACGGCTGGCCTGTCGGCGCATGCCGAACACATGATGGTTCTCCGCCAGTGCCAGGCCAATGCGCTGGCCCAGAGTGCCACAGCCGGCCATGAGAATGCGGGCATCTTGCATTGCGCTGTCCCCTTTCATTTCTTATGCTGCAATAGAAAAATTTAATCACGCTGGGCCCGGGAGCGGCCATGACACTTACGGAACTTCGTTACATTGTAACCCTGGCTCGCGAGAAGCATTTTGGCCACGCGGCCGAACGCTGCCACGTCAGCCAGCCTACACTGAGTGTTGCCGTCAGGAAACTCGAGGATGAACTGGGCGTTCCCCTTTTCGAGCGCAGCAAGAACAGCATTCAGGTCACCGAGATCGGTCGTCGCATTGTGGACCAGGCCCAGCGTGTTCTCGACCAGGCGGGCGTTATCCAGGACCTGGCGGAAGACGGCAAGAATCAGCTCAATTCCCCGCTGAAAGTGGGGGCCATCTACACCATCGGTCCCTACCTTTTCCCGCACCTGCTTCCGGAGTTGCGTCGGGAGGCACCGGATATGCCGCTGTTCATCGAGGAAGGCTACACCGGTGAGCTGCGCTTCAAGCTGCGCCATTCGGAGCTCGATGCCATCATCGTGGCACTGCCCTTTGAGGAGCCCGAGGTGGTGACGCTGCCGCTCTACGATGAGCCCTTTGTGGTCCTGATGCCGTCGGAGCACCCCCTGGCCGCGCATGACACCATCAGCAGCGATCAGCTCGCGGACCAGCCGCTGCTGCTGCTCGGACCCGGTCACTGCTTCCGTGACCAGGTGCTGGAGTCGGTCCCCGAGCTGGTGGAAACCATCAATACCCGGCGCACGGAGTCAGGCGGCATTGTCACGGAAGGCAGCTCCCTCGAGACCATACGGCACATGGTGGCATCGGGGCTGGGAGTTACGGTGCTTCCCCTGTCGGCGGCTTCGGCGGTCAATTACCGGGAGGATATCCTGGCCGTTCGACCCTTCGAGCATCCGGTGCCCTCGCGGACCGTGGCGCTGGCGTGGCGCGTAACCTTTCCCCGGCCCAAGGCCATTGATGTGCTGGCCCGGGCCGCGGCCCAGTGTCGTTCCGTGACGGACGGGGAGTCGGACAGCGCCACGGCGCTTCGGCCACCGACGCGGAGCTGATCCATGGCCGGACCCGAAGCCATTGATGTGACGGTGCTCAAGGGTGTCGGGGATAAGCTCGCCCAGCGCCTCGCACGGCTGGGCATCCACAATCTCCAGGATCTGTTGTTCCACCTGCCCATCCGTTACGAGGACCGCACCCGGATCATGCCCATTGGCCAGTTGCACGTGGGCGATGCGGGTGTTGTTGAAGGCGAGGTGGTCAGCAGCGATGTGGTTACCGGGCGCCGACGCAGCCTCCAGGTGACTCTGCGGGACAACACCGGTTTCCTGGCCCTGCGGTTCTTCCATTTCAGTGCCGCCCAGCAACGCCAACTGGTTCCGGGTGCCCGTGTTCGCTGCTACGGCGAGGTGCGCCCGGGCCGGGCGGGACTGGAGCTCTACCATCCGGAATACCAGGTGAATCCCGGCCCTCTGCCAACCGGGGATCAGGCGACCCTGACGCCGGTCTATCCGCTGACGGAGGGGGTGCAGCAGCCACGAATGCGGGAACTGTGCCGCCAGGCCCTGGCGATGCTCGACCGCCACCCGATCCGGGAATGGCTTCCCGCCTCGCTTCTGCAGAACTATCAACTCCCGGAGATCAATGACGCCCTGCGTACCCTCCATGCCCCGCCGGTCAGTGCCGACACCACGGCATTGCTGGAATACCGCCATCCGGCGCGGCACCGGCTGGTCATGGAGGAGCTGCTGGCCCATCACCTGAGCCTGCTGAAAATCCGGGCCCAGGTGCAGTCCTGGCAGGCCCTGCCGTTGCTGCCGGGGCAGGCATCGCTGGAGCAGCAGTTCCGGGACTCCCTGGCCTTCAAGCTGACGGGGGCCCAGGAGCGGGTCAGCCGCGAGATCCGCCAGGACCTGACCCAGCCCCTGCCCATGCTGCGTCTGGTCCAGGGCGATGTGGGATCGGGGAAAACGGTGGTGGCGGCGCTGGCCGCCCTGCAGGCGATTGAGGCAGGCACCCAGGTGGCGCTGATGGCGCCAACGGAGATTCTTGCGGAGCAGCATTACCTGAGCTTCCGGGAGTGGCTGGCGCCCCTGGGCCTGACACCCGGCTGGCTTTCGGGGAAGACGCGTTCGCGCCAGCGCCAGGAGGTGCTCGCCGGGCTCGCCAGCGGTGAGGTCCCGATGGTCATCGGCACCCATGCCCTCTTTCAGGAGGATGTGGTTTTCCAGCGTCTGGCGCTGGTGATCATCGATGAGCAGCACCGGTTCGGCGTGCACCAGCGCCTCGCGCTCAAGCAGAAGGGTGCATCCGAGGCCACGGTGCCCCACCAGCTGATCATGACGGCAACCCCCATTCCGAGGACCCTGGCAATGAGCGCCTACGCGGACCTGGATACGTCCGTGATCGACGAGTTGCCGCCGGGGCGCCAGCCCATTGAAACCATTGCCCTGCCGGGATCACGGCGTGATGAGGTGGTGGAGCGCGTGCGGCGCGCCTGTGCGGAGGGCCGACAGGCCTACTGGGTCTGCACCCTGATCGAGGAGTCGGAAGCCATGCAGTGCCAGGCCGCCGAGGATACGGCGGCACGACTGCGCATTGAGCTGGAGGAACTGCGCGTCGGACTGGTGCACGGGCGCATGAAGGCATCGGAGAAAGCCGAGGTGATGGGTGCCTTCAAGGATGGGAACCTGGATCTGCTCGTCGCCACAACGGTGATCGAGGTGGGCGTGGATGTGCCCGCGGCCTCGCTGATCATCATCGAGAACCCGGAACGTCTTGGGCTGGCACAGCTCCATCAGCTGCGTGGCCGGGTGGGCCGGGGCAACCGGGACAGCTACTGCGTACTGCTCTATAACCCACCTCTGTCAGACAACGGCAAGGCGCGGCTCAAGGTGCTCCGCGAGAGCCAGGACGGATTCGAGATTGCCCAGCGAGACCTCGAAATCCGGGGCCCCGGGGAAGTGCTGGGGACCCGCCAGACAGGGCTGATGAACTTCCGTATCGCGGACTGGGAGCGCGATCAGCAGTGGCTGGAAGAAGTCCGGGGCATGGCGCCGGAGGTGATGCGGGAACCCGAGCGCGTGGATGCGCTTATCCGCCGGTGGCTGGGAGACCGTATCCGCTACGGTGACGTCTGACGTCGAATGGAAAGACGGTTGAGCAGCCCGGGATGCTCAGCCCGGGTCAACGCCCGGTGCGCCGGGCCTGTTTATCGGCATACATGGCTTCGTCGGCACGGGCGAGCGTGATGTCCGCATCCACCATGTCACCGGGCTGCCAGGTAATGATGCCCAGACTTGGCCCCGCATAATCAATCCGGATCCCGTCCAGCTCATAGTGACCGGAACTGGCGTCCCGGAGTCGTTTCGATATGGCGTCACGCTCAGCAGAGGCGTTGTCCGCGTTTTCACTCTTTCCGACGAAGACGAACTCATCACCGCCGTAACGGGCAATGAGGTCTCCCTGCCTGCACACCTCGCGGAGGCGTTCCCCGAATTCGCGCAGAAAGGCATCGCCCACGTCATGGCCATGATGGTCATTGATGGCCTTGAAGCCGTCCAGGTCGATAAAGGCCACATGCACGGCCTCTTTGCTCCGTTCGGCACGGGCGAGCATGCGTTCCAGCTCCTCGATCAGGCTGCGCCGATTGGGAAGACCCGTGAGGGCATCATGCAGCGCCGAGTAATGGAGTTCGGTGTTTGCCGCTTCCAGGCGTTCATGGTCAAGGAGACGGCTGGCGAGCAGTGACAGGGAGTTGGCAATGGTGTTCAGGAGCTGGCGTTCGTCTGGATCCCTGCTGATCTCATGGCCGGAGAGAATAAGCAGCCCGGCTTCGACGGCCTCCTCAGTGCTCACCACGAGCAGGGCCGCGTCTCCGTGCTCGCCCAGGTCGAGCTGGCGGCGGTAGGCCTTGATCCAGTCAAGGTCATCAGGGGGGAAGATCAGGTGTTCGTGTCCGTGATACACCATGCCGTCGAGGGCATCCGGGCTGGCCTTGATCAGCAGGGCGGCCAGTCGGGCGGCGTCGGGGTCGCGTTCTCCGAGAGGGCCGCGACGCCCTTCCCGCAGGCGCATGGGCACGACCTTTTCCCAGAACCCGGTCTGGGTGAGCCTTTCGGCGACCGCCAGGACGCTTTCCTCGATCGAGGGTGCATTGAGACAGTACCGGCTGATGTCGGCGACCAGAGTCATGCGTGCAAGCCGTTTCTGCGCCTCCGTTACGTGGCGGACGCTCTCGCGCAAGCTCAGTTCGCGCTCAATCTGGTTGGCAATCAGTTCGACACACAGTGACAGAACCGATCTGGCATTTTCCGGCAACTCAACGGGGTGGGTACTTGCGGCACAGAGGGTGCCGAAGAGTTTGGTTTTACCGACATGGATCGGAAGCGTCAGGTAGCTTTTGATTCCCAGTTCACGAGCGGCATTGGAATCGCCCCAGCAGGCCGGCACATCCTCCGTGAAAAAACGCCCCTCGTCGAGAGCCCGCCGGCACAGGGTATCCTGCCAGGGAACCTCCATTCCCTCCTGCATCTGCAGGGCCCCGGTATTCCGGGAATAGATGATTTTCTGGAGACCCTCGGTTTCGTCAATGGCCGTCAGGTATACCGAGTCCATACCCGTAACCTGTTGCCCCAGGTCCAGAAGGGGCCTTGTCAGGGACTCGAGTGAGGCTGAATCTGTATTGGAGCGGGCGAGACGCTCAAGCAGCTGATCCATCGTAAAGCTAACCTTTTTGCGTCAAGCGTAGCGCAGGAAAGGAAGCCTGTCAGGGATTCAGGGTGCTTTTTACAGGGTCAAAAGTCTGGGGTGTGCCGGTGCCCTGCTCGGGTGGTTTTTCCTCGAATCGGTGGAAACGGATGGCAACAGCGGCTTCCTGGATGTGGTCCGCGTATTCCGCCTCCAGCGCAAACCGTTCCTCATCCAGCCGGCTGATCAGCTTGGGGTCCGCCTGGCGGCGAGCGTCGTGGGTCGGCATGTGCTCGGTCTTCTCGTATATGGTCTGGAAGACGTTAAAGGGCTTCTGGCTCAGCAGGTCGGGGGCGACGTGATCGAGCAGCCCCTTGATCCGGATGCAGCCTTCGGAGGGCTCCACCTGCTCCTCTTCAATGGTCCTCGCCAGGATCCGGATGCTTTCAATCATACTGTCCCGGCGCCTTTGCTGCAGTTCGCGCGTATGTTCCTGGGCCTTGCGGAACTGGCTCAGACGCCGCCAATGGCGCTGGATCACGTAGATAAGCACGGCGATGGCGACCACGCCAACAGCGATCAGGGTCCATTGCAGTGTTTCAGGAATCATGCGACTGGTTGCTCCTAAGGGTGTTCATTGGATGATACGAGCGACAGTGCCCAAACTATCACTCGGATCGCGCCGGGGATACCGTCACACGCTGGCCGTTGAGCACCGAGACCCCGGAAAGGGTGTCCACCTGGCGATCACTGATCACATCGTTGATGCTGGCGCCAGGGTGTGCCTGTGCTACAGACAGCTGAATCCCGTTCCGCCCGTGCCCCCAGCCATGGGGAATCGACACCACGCCGGGCATGACGGCGTCGGTGGATTCAACCGGCAGTGTGATCGTGCCGGCCTCGCTGCTGACCCGGGCGTTGTGGCCATCGATCAGGCCCAGTCGCGCCAGGTCGCGTGGATGCAGCTGCAGGGTGCAGCGCGTCTTGCCCTTCACCAGACGCTGGCTGTTGTGCATCCAGGAGTTGTTGCTGCGCAGCTGACGCCGGCCAATCAGGTAGAAGGACTGGTCTGACTCTCTGCCTGCATTCCCTGTTGCCCTGTGAAGCCGGGGCAGGTCCTCCAGGTACAGCTCCGGCGCCAGATTGGGGCGCCCGGAGCGGGTCTGCAGCCGGCCGGGGAGCGTGGACTGGAGGGGCCCCAGGTCCACGCCGTGAGGATGGCGGCGCAGATGGTCCAGGCTCAGCCCCTTGGGGCGTCCCTTCCAGTGACTGTGGCTGGCGGTGTTCTTCAGCAGGGCACGGAAAGGATTGCCCTCCGGCAACAGATGGTCGCCAAGGTCGGTCAGGGCCTGGAGGGCGGGTCTCAGTGGTGCGGGCGACGTGCCGTAAGGGCCGGCCCTGAGCATGAGATCCAGTATCCGGTCGGGCCCCAGGGTCTTCAGGGTGCGCCATCCCAGCTCACCGCGCAGGCTGCTTCCCCTCTTGGTGCGTTCCAGGCGATGGGCCAGCTCAATGAGGATATCCCAGTCACTGCGGGTGTCCGGGTCCGGCGTGAAAAGCGGGTCGCTGAACTTGGCCACATTGCGCACGGCCAGAGTGTTGAAGGCCAGGTCGTAATGGCTGCGTTCCAGCGGCGCTGTTGGCGGCAGGATGATGTCCGCGTGGCGCGTGGTCTCGTTGATGTAGTAGTCCACGGAGACCATGAACTCAAGCCCCGACAGGGCCTCGTCCATGCGTTCTCCGGCCGGGCTTGAGAGGACCGGGTTGCCCGCCACCGTCATGAAGGCCCGGATCTGGCCCTCGCCCGGGGTCAGCATTTCCTCGGCCATGGCGCTGGCCGGGAATTCGCCCCCAAATTCGGGAAGCCCCCGCACCCGCGTGTGCCGGCGTCCATAGTGCCCGGTCTGGCCGCTGAGCGATCCCAGCGTCACCAGGTCTATGGCGGGCTCCGTAAAGCGCAGTCCGCCTTCGCGATCCAGCTTGCCGGTGAGGATGTTCAGGGCGTAGACCAGCCAGGTGGCCAGGCCGCCGAACTCCTGGGTGCTGGTCCCGACACGGCTGTAGAGCAGGGCCTTTGGGGTCCGGGCAAATTCCAGGGCCAGTTCGCGTATGGCATCGGCGGTGATCCCGGTTGTATCGGCAACGTCTTCCGGTGAATAGGGCATGGCCGCCAGCTGCAGGATACGGGCATCGCGCTGGTGCTGTCTGCAGACATCCGGATCGAGCGCCTCCGCCTCAAACAGCACATTCAGCATGGCCAGCAGCAGCCAGGGATCCGTTCCGGGCCGGATGAAGTGGAAATCATCCGCCTTGGCCGCCGTTTCGCTGCGTCGGGGGTCAATAACGATGAAGCGTCCCCCGCGCTGCTGCAGCTCCTTCAGGCGTCCGCGGAAGTCGGGCACCGTCATCAGGCTGCCGTTGGACGCCATGGGGTTGGCGCCCAGGCAGATGAACAGATCCGTGTGATCAATGTCCGGAATCGGGAACAGCATGGCGTTGCCGAACATCTGGAGGTTGGCCAGCATGTGCGGGAGCTGGTCGTTGGAGGTGGCGGAGAAACGGTTCTGGGTTCCGAGCGCGCCCATGAAGATGCCATTGGCCATGAGCGCGCCGTGGTTGTGGACATTGGGGTTGCCCAGATACAGGCCGATGGCGTTGCGCCCGTGGGTGGCCTGGATACCGCAAAGCTTTTCGGTAACCTCGCGGAACGCCTGGTCCCAGCTGATGGTTTCCCAGCCATCACTGGTGCGCTTCACGGGTTGTCGCAGCCGGTCCGGGTCTTCGTGGATGTCCTTGAGTCCCAGGGCCTTGGGGCAGATGTGGCCGCGGCTGAAAGGGTCCTGGTCGTCACCCTGGATGCGCGAGATGGCGCCGTCTTCAACCTCGATGGCGACGCCGCACATGGCTTCGCAGAGGTTGCAGGTGCGGTAGTGGGTTCCGTTGTTCATGATTCTTCTCCCGCTATTGGCTGTTTTCCATCCCACGACTGTCTTGACCGGGTGAGCGCACCTCCAGCGACGTGCTGACGTCCTCGTGATCGCGGAACTCCAGGGTCAGCGGAATACGTTCGCCGGCTTTCAGGGGGGCTTCCAGTCCCATCAGCATCAGGTGATAGCCCATCGGGGCCAGGGTTGCGGATTCCCCGGGGGGGATCCGGATGCCTTCCTCAACAGCCTCCATCCGCGTCTGGCCATCCGTCTCCCGGGAGCGGTGAATTCCGACCTTTGTTGCCACATCGGTCGTCGCTCCTGTCAGGTGAACGGGTGCGTCACCGTGATTATGGATATCCAGGTAGCCGACACCGCGGTCCAGGCCGGGAGGAGTGGCCCGGGACCACGCATTGGTGATCTCGATGGTTTCACCCGCGATCGTGGTCCCGGCGAGGGACAGGCCCAGAACCGCGGCCAGTAACAGAGCTTTTTTCCGCATGCTGGAGACTCCAGGGGATATTGATGGTTACTACGAAGAGAGGATGCCAGAGAGGCCAACCTGATCCCAGTCTGCTAGAGTGATCAGATGGTCTCTTCCTTGAGCCCCATTGGATTATGGACTATATCTAAGCGGAGCAGAATGCCATCTAACGTCAGGAGAAATACAATGAGAAAACTGTCCATGGCCGTAGCGGTGTCCACCATTGCACTGGCCGCACCCGGGCTCGCGGCAGCGGACACCTTCAATTATGCGTCCTTCAAGAGTGGTGTTAGCCAGATCCGCAATAATGGCTTTACCGTGGATGCGGGCACCGCGACCCAGACGGGCAGGGTTGAGACCCAGTATCATCATGGTTTCAATGCTGCGCTGGCGGTTGGGCGCCAGTACGATATTGAGAGCAGCTTCAATATCCGGACCGATTTTGAGCTCGGCTACAGCAAGAACAAGGCGAAATCACACACGCTTACGGTCGTTGACCGCAGTGATCCCAATGTCCCCACGACCGTCTCTGAATCCAGTCTCCCCAACCCCCGCGGTGATCTCACCATGATCACCGGCTTCGTGAGCGTCTACGGGGAGAAGGATCTTGAAGTCATCCCGAATGCCAGCTTCATCTTCGGTGCCGGTGGTGGTGGCGCCCAGGTCAGCCTTGAGGAGTATTCCGGCGGTGGCCCCGTTGTGATGGATGATGACGACATCAGCTATGGCTTTCACCTGACCACTGGTTGGTCCTATCACCTGACGGACCGGACCTCCCTCGAGGCAACCTATCGCTACATGTCCATCGAGGAAATCGAGCTCGAGAGCGTGGACGGCCTTTCCGAGAGCCAGCGCATCGATTCACACCACTTCATGGCCGGTGTGCGCGTCGGCTTCTGAAGCCGCATAGCTTGTTATTAGCCCGCTCAGGCCTCGCAGGTCGGGCGGGTTTTCAGTCTCAGGTAGGCGCGGATGCGGCGTGACAGTGCGTCCACGCCGATGTTGAGCAGGGCCGTGATGAGAATCAGCACCATGGCCCGGTCCAGCCGGATTTCCTGAATGGCTCCCTCCACATAGAACCCCAGGGTCGTGATCCCCAGGATCCCGAGTATGGCGGTTTCCCGCATGATGATTTCCCAGCGATAGAACAGGAACGCCAGGAAGGGCGGATAGACCCGTGGCACGACCTCATAGGCATAGCGATTGATACCCACTGGCGCATTCGGGCGCATGGGGATCTCCCCGCTCATGCGCCCGATCAGGTGCCCGATGATGCCGCCGTTGTGCAGGGCCAGCGCCACCACGGCCGGCAGCATGGAAGGGCCCCATATCTGCAGCAGGATATAGGCTAGCATGTACTCGGGCGTGGAGCGGGCGATCACCAGCAGCAGGTGGCCGCCAGTCCGTCGCTTGGGCCCGAAGAAGTGGGGCGAGATCAGCGGAAAGGCCAGCAGGGCCAGGATGCCGGTCGCCACCAGCGCGATCTGGGTCAGGATCAGCGTGTTCCAGATGCCGGGCAGGGCCTCCGTGGTCAGGATATCCATGAGCCAGGGCTGCAGTCCTTCCCAGCCTTCTCCCTCCCTCAGGGGGCGGGGCACGATGTCTTCGGTAAAGAAGCGGGTGACGTTGCCCCACATGATGGGCAGCCCGTCGCCCAGGAAGAAGGGCGCACCGAGCACATAGACCGGGATCAGACGCGGGCGCAGCCAGAACCGCATGGTGGCGATCAGCAGGTAGAACAGGATCAACAGCGCACCTACCTGGGAGTAATACCCCTGCGAAAAGGCAGACTCCAGGTAGAACCCAAGCGTGGGCAGGCCAATAAACCCGAGCACGGCCGAGGAGCGCAGGCCGCACTCAAGCCGGTAGGCCGTGTAGGTGCGCAGGTGCGGCCAGGCTTCGGGAATGCGGGTGAAACAGTAGCGTGCCAGGCGCCCCGTGCCCCATGGAAGCACGCGTGCTGACAGAGGGTCCGATTCCTCGATGATCTCCGAGTAGACCTTGGCGAAGATACCGGCGAAGGGGATGGCGATGGCCAGTACCCCGGAAAGCGGATGGATCCCGAAGCACTGCAGGAAGATCAGTGCCCAGAAGATTTCATGGATGGCCCGTATGAAGGCGCAGAAGGTACGAACCACCCTGGAGTTGAACACCAGTGACAGGAAAAAGCCGGCAACAGCGCCCAGGGCAACCCCGGTGAAGGCATAGGACAGGGTTCGCAGGAAGGCGGTGCCCAGGTCGTCCACCGCTGTGAAATCCGGTGTCAGGAAGCCACTCATCAACCGCTGCAGTTCAGCCCAGGGGTTCTGGGTGGTCACGGCGATGTCGGCAACGCCAAGGCATGCCAGGGCTACAGCGACGAATAGGAGTGAGATCCTGCCTGTGCGTGATGCCAGCATGGTCAGTAAAGGGGCTGCAGATCGGAGGGGGACAGCCGGTTGCTGGGTTCATCCAGCGCGATAAGGCCGTCACGGATACCGATCACGCGATCGGTGTATTGCAGCGCCAGATCCACGTCGTGAAGTGCGATGACGGCAGTTTCAAACTGCCCCACCAGTGCCTGCATGACGCGGTGTGCCTGGGGCTCGTCGAGGGCGGATACGGGTTCGTCTGCCAGCAGTATCCGGCCCTGCTGGTAAAGCGCCCGGCCCACCGCTGTTCTCTGGCGCTGGCCGCCGGACAGCTCCCCGGCGGGTTCCCGGATCTTGTCGGCCATTGACAGGGTTTCCAGTATGGCGCTGATGTCCTCCGTTGGCCGCTTCATGGGATGGATCAGGTTGGCCAGGTTGTACCAGATGGGATGCTGGTCCAGCCGGCCCATGAACACATTGTGAAAGACCGACAGGGTCTCGACCAGGCCCAGGTCCTGGGGCATGTAGACCCCGGTCTCCCTGGCCTCGTCGTAGAGCAGGCTCAGCAGCGTCGACTTGCCGGCGCCGCTGCGGCCTACCACCGCGACCTTTTCCCCGGGCACGACCGACAGGGACAGCGGCCCCAGGACTCGGGTTCCGCCGTAACTGGCGGAGATGTCGTTAACGACCAGGCTGTTCATTAATCGAGCAGCCCTGTCTCCTGGCCAACCTCGCGGATGGTGCTGTAATCATCATTGCTGGCCGGGATGAAGCCGGAGCGGGGGAAGCTTTCGAGAAGCTCCGGATCCTCCATGGACAGCAACGCTTCCTTGACCCGTTCCTTGAAGCCATCCCCGAAGCGTTCGTTGACGTCCCCGCGGATGGTCCACTGGTAATCCGGGTAAGTAGGTGATTTCCAGATCACCCGGACCTTGTCCGTATCCACATCGCCTTCCTCAACGAGCTTATCCCAGACGGTGTAGTTGAGCGCGCCCACCTGATAGGCGCCGGACTCCACCAGTGCCACGGTGCGGGTGTGGTTGCCGCTGAATCCCACGCGGCTGAAAACGTCCTCCGGGGGCTGTCCAAACCGTTGCCGGATGTAGTACTCGGGCATCAGTCGACCCGAGGTGGAACCCCGCGAACCGAACGCCAGGGTTTTGCCCTGGACCGTCCCGGGGAGTTCGTCGGCCTTCTCAATACCGGTTCCCGTGTTGGCGATGAAATAGCTGCGGAACTCCTGGTCCTCAACGCCCTGGGCAATGGCCTCGGCTCCGTCGACCCGGTCGCGGGCACGCACGCCGGAAAGGCCGCCAAACCAGGCCAGCTGTACCTGGTTATTGCGGAAGGCGGTGACCGATGCGGCATAGGACTTCACGGGGACGAAGCGCACATCCACGTCCAGCTCGTCCGCCAGGTAGTCGGCGACCTTGGAAAAACGTTCCTCGAGGCGGGTCTCGTCCTCATCCGGAATGGCCGTAAAATACAGCGTTTCGGCATTGGCCTGAGTAAAGGCCGTCAGGGTGGCAAGCAGTGTGATCAGTATCCAGCGCATGGGAATCATTCCTTTATCGTTCCATGGGTTTGTTGTAATCGGTTCAGGTTTTACGCTCTGATAGGCGTTTCCGTTCAATAATAACGACTCAATCAACAACCGGAGGTTCTCTGGTGCGAATTACCCTGGTAACACCAGCGGCACCCGGCTCGAAATCCGGCAACAGGGCAACGGCGGAGCGCTGGGCGCGGCACCTGCGCGGCCTCGGTCACCGGACACGCATTATAACCGAATATGAGGCTGAACCCACGGACCTGATGATAGCGCTGCACGCCTGGCGAAGCGTGGATGCCGTCAGGTGTCTCCGTGAGACCCATCCGGAAACCCCGCTGATTGTGGCACTCACCGGCACCGACATATACCGTTTCCAGCAGACGCACCCGGAAGAGACCGGTTACAGCATGGCCGAGGCCGATGCGTTGATCGGGCTCCATGACCGGGTCGGTGATGACATCCCCGGCGTTCTGCATGCGAGGCTGTTTACCGTCTTCCAGTCGGCGGATCCATTGCCCCGGCGGCTGCCTCCCGTCAGGTCGCGATTCGATGCAGCCGTAATCGGACACCTGAGGGAGGAGAAGGATTCCCTGCGCGCAGCCATGGCGGTTCGGGAACTGCCGCAGGACTCGCGCCTTAACGTTATCCAGCTGGGGCGGGCGCATAATGAGGAGTGGCAAACGCTGGCGGAGCGGGAAGATGCGTCCAACCCACGTTTCCACTGGAAAGGGGAGGTACCGCGTTGGCAGGTCCGGCGTTACATGGCCCGTGTGCGGTTGATGGTCATCAGTTCAGTGATGGAGGGGGGCGCGAATGTGGTCTCCGAAGCCTGCGTCGCGGGCCTGCCGGTGATTGCCTCGGATATCCCCGGGAATATCGGTCTTTTGGGGGAGGATTATCCGGGATACTATCGGGTGCGGGACACGCATGATCTACGCACACTGCTGCTGCGCGCGGAACGGGATGCGGACTTTCTGGCCAGTCTTCAGGCCCACTGCGAGGCCAGGGCGCCGCTTTTCACGCCGGAGTCGGAGCAGCGCGCCCTGGAGAGGGTAGTCAATGCCGCCTGTGGGCAATACGGTTAGGGCCCGAATGCGTATTGGTTTGCGTAATCGCCATCAGGGATTGGAGTTGTCACCATGCATGATCGAGACAGTCTCATCAGGGCTCTGCACCAGACACGCGACCGCGTGAAGGACCTGGTCTGCTCGCTCGATGACAAACAACTGAGCGTGCCCTATCACCCGGGCGTGAACCCCCCGGTCTGGGAAATGGGCCATTCCACCTTTTTCTATGAGGTGTTTGTCCTCAACTGGCTGGATGGCACGCCCAGCTATGACCCGTCCATGGATGAACTCTGGGATTCCTTCCACATGGACCACGAGGATCGCTGGTCGAAGGATCTTTTCCCCTCCCGCGAGGATACGCTGAAGTACATGGACACCATCGTCCAGCGCGTTGAGGACCGCATCCGGAACGAACCGCTGACGGACGAGGCCCTGTACCTTTACCGCTATGCGATCTATCACCAGAACATGCACGTGGAGTCCATGACCTGGTGCCGCCAGACCGTGGGCTACCCCGCGCCACCCTTCTCGGAGCCCGAGGGCTATGGTCGTGAAGGCGTGGATGAAAATGCCCGTGGCGACGTGGAGATTCCGGCCGGGCGTTACCGCATCGGCCTTCCCGCCGATTCTGCCGATTACGCCACCGAGGATTTCGGCTTTGATAACGAGAAGCCGGCGTTTGATGTGGAACTGCCCTCGTTCTCCATTTCCCGCACCCTGGTCACCAACGGCGAGTTCCAGAAGTTCGTGGAGGAGGGCGGCTATGAGCGCCCTGAATTCTGGAGCCAGGGCGGTCGCAAGTGGCTCAAGCGCGAGCTGAACCTGAATTTCGGGTCAGGGGAGCCGCCGCTGTTCGGGACCATTCGCCACCCGTTCCACTGGCGCCAGAAGGACGGGCGTTGGTATGAGCGTGTTTTCGATCGCTGGCTGCCGCTCGAGCCCGGCCATCCGGTGAAGCAGATCAGTTACTGGGAGGCGGAGGCTTTCTGTAACTGGGCGGGGCGACGCCTGCCCACGGAGTATGAGTGGGAGGTGGCGGCCCTTGGGAATACGCCGGATAAGCCGAGGCGGCGTTTCCCGTGGGGCAATGAGATGGATCCGGAGAAGGTGGATATGGATGCCCGCTATATGGGGCGGCTGCCGGTGACGGCATTGGAGTCGGGTGAAAGTCCCTTTGGGTGTCGGCAGATGGTGGGCACTGTCTGGGAGTGGACGAGTAATCAGTTTCTGCCTTATGACGGGTTTTCTGTGGATATGTATCCGTTTATGTCGACCTTGCAGTTTGGGGATCACAAGACCACCAAGGGGGGTGGCTGTGCGGCTTCTTCGATGCTGATTCGCGGTACTTATCGGCAGGCCTATCATCCGGATCGGTCTGATGTGTTTACTGGGTTTCGGACTTGTGCTCTCTAGACTGAGAGTTTTGGGGGCGTCGGGGCATGGGGGAGCCCTTCACGGGAACCGCCACGAGTACGTCCCTGTAGGCTGCCTTCCGCCATCCATGGCTCCAGAGCTTCCCGTGAAGGGCTCCCCCATGCCCCTCGGTCCAGCTTTTTAGGTGGCGCTAACTCCAAACTATCAAAAGAGGTGGTGGGGACCTTGTTCCGGGAAGCTCCGGAGCCAGGGATGGCGGAGGCGCAGCGTACATGGGTTTGCGCGATTAAGCGCAAACGGGTTTACAAGGATGTAAACCCAGGACTTTTAAGCGGAGCAGGATTGCGTAGCTGAAAAGTATTTATAGCGGTTCCCGGAACAAGGTCCCCACCACCTCTTATGCACACAACTGGAATGCTTCAATGACTGATTTCTATGAGACGGATGAACAGCTTGGCCAGTATATGGATTTCCATTTCGGGCCTGAGCGATTTGGTGTGGCGAATTATCCTCGGGTTTGTGCCGAGCGGTGTCTTTCGGTAGCGAAGGGGCGTGGCAGTGCGCTGGATCTGGGGTGTGCCACCGGGCGCAGTACCCTGGAGCTGGCGCGCGGTTTTGAGTCGGTGGTGGGGGTGGATCTTTCGCATCGGTTCATCCAGGCCGCCGAGGCGCTTCGGCGTGATGGGGAGATGGCCTACCAGTTGGTGGATGAAGGTGAGCTAAGGCATGCCGAGACGGCTTCGCTGGCGGAGCTTGGGCTGGAGGAGGCTGCCGGTAGGGTCAGTTTTGAGGAAGGGGATGCGGGTGATCTTGCGGGGCATCACCAGGGCTACGACCTGATCTTTGCCGGTAACCTTATTGATCGCATGCCGGATCCTGGCGCGTTTCTGCGCGGGCTGCATGAGCTTCTGGGCGACCAGGGTGTGGTTGTGATCAGTTCGCCGTATACGTTGTTGGAGGATTTCACGCCAAGGGAAAACTGGATTGGTGGCTATTACGCCAACGGCCAGCCGGTCACCGTCCTTGATGGCATGAAGCAACGCCTCTCTGAGCACTTCCGTCTGGCCGCCAATCCCGAGGACATTCCCTTTGTGATCCGTGAGACGCGGCGCAAGCACCAGCACACGCTGGCGCAACTGACGGTCTGGGAACGGAAGGACTGAGCAGGTTCAGGGATTGAGAAGGATCGGCTCCAGTGCCTCTCCCTGTTCCTTTACACGCCCGATGATCGCGGTTTCCGGGTAACCCAGTGCCTTAAGTGCGCTTACACAGGCGTCGGCCCGTTCGGCTGGCAGACTGGCAAGCAGGCCGCCGGCGGTCTGCGGGTCGAATGCCAGTGGGTAGCGGGGGTGGTTCGCTACTTCGTCCTGGTTGCGGATGGCGCGGCGCAGGCGCACGTTGGCGGGTTGCAGTGAGCTCAGGATGCCGGAGGCGGCGGTTTCCTCGGCGCCGGGCAGGACCGGGATGGCGCTGAGGTCCAGTTCCGCGTCCACGCCCGAGGGCCGGGTCATTTCCACCAGGTGGCCGAGCAGTCCGAAACCGGTGACGTCCGTGCAGGCCGTGGCGCCGTGCTGGTGCAGGCAGCGGCCGGCAAGCTGGTTGGACACGAGCATGGAGGCAATGGCCGAGTCGATCCAGCGCCCCTTCGCCTTCAATCTCGGATGGGCGGCGAAGAGGGTACCGGTGCCCACCGGCTTGGTCAGGATCAACACGTCCCCGGCCTTCATGCCACCCTTGCTCATGACGGTGTCCGGGTCGATGTAACCGTTGGCCGCGAAGCCCAGTGCGAGCTCCTGGCCCTCGCCGGTGTGGCCGCCGACCAGGGCGCAGCCGGCCTCGTTGAGCACCTCCACGGCACCGGACATCATCTGGTAGACCACGTCCTCGACCTTGGACTCCAGGCCATAGGGCACGGTGGCGACGGCGGTAGCGCTCTGGGCCTCGGCGCCCATGGCGAAGAGGTCGCCCAGGCTGTGGTTGGCCGCAACCTGGCCAAAGACATAGGGGTCGTCGAGAAAGGACCGGAAGAAGTCCACGGTATGAACCATGGCCATGCCCTCCGGCACGCGCACCACCGCGGCGTCGTCCGGGGCATGCAGGCCAACCAGCACATCATCCCGTTCGATGGGCTGCAGGGCGTTCAGTGCCCGGGACAGGACCGTGCTTCCCACCTTGGCCCCACAGCCGCCGCAGCGCATGGCCACCGCCGAGATGGCCTGCTGGGCTTCCTCGTTGTTTAGGGCGATGCCCCTGGTGGGATCGGACTCGCTGTCCTCCTCCATGGCGGGCAGTTGGTTGAATTTCGCCATGAAGCGCCGGTCGATCCAGTCCTTCCAGCGCCAGACCCATTCCCCCGCGAGCCCGATGGGCCCGCGCGAGGCCACCGCGTACTGGTCGCCGGTGCTGATCAGGGCCAGCCACTGCTTCTGCGGGTGGTAGTCCTTCAACGGCTTGCCGTGGACGGTCCGGCGCAGATTCTCGGCCAGTGGCTTGCTCTGGCGCACCGCAAAGACGCCGGCCTTCTCACGCGGGTGGTTCACCATGGTGGCAATATCACCGGCGGCAAAGATGTTGGGGTCGGTTGTCGTCTGGAGCGTGTCCCGCACCTGGATAAAGCCGGAATCGTCCAGTTCCAGGCCCGTGGTGGCAAGCCATTCGGCGCCGCCGGCCTGGGTGACCCAGAGGATCTCATCGGCCTCGAAGGCGTCCCCCGTGTCCGTTATAAGCCGGTGCCCCTCAACACGCTCCACCCGGGTGCGTGCGTGAACCCGGACCCCGCGTTCGCTCAGGACCCGCTCAAACTGTCCTCTCACCCGCCGGTTGTGGGTAGCGAGCAGGTGTTCGGCGCTGTTGAACAGGTGAAAGGTCAGCCCGGAGTCGTCCCGGCCCTGCCGCTTGAGCTCGTTCCGGAGGCGGTACTGCATGGCCAGGGTCAGCTCTACCCCGCCGGCGCCCCCACCGACCACGGCAACACTCAGTGGTCCCCTGTGGTGCTCCATGCGATGCAGCAGGGTCTGCCACCGGCTGTTGAACCGGTTGATCGGTTTGACCGGGACGGAGTGGTTGGCAGCCCCTTCCACCTGGTCCACACGTGGCGTCGATCCGATATTGATGGAGAGCAGATCGTAGGGGACATCGGGCCGGTTACGGCACCTGATCCGCTGCTGGCTGCGGTCGATACCGATGACCTCATCCCGGTAGAAACGGGCGCCAGCGAACTCAGCCAGCTTGCTCAGATCGATGTGCACATCGTCGTAGCTGTAATGACCGGCAATGTAACCCGGGAGCATCCCTGAGTAGGGGGTGTGCGTATCCCGGCAGATCAGGTTCAGCCGTACCCCGGGGATCGGGTTCATGGCGAAGTTGCGCAGCACGCCGACATGGCTGTGACCGCCGCCAACAAGTACGATGTCCCGCAATACTGGTTGGGAGGGGTGATCCATGCATTACCTCTCGAGTGGGCGAATGGGACAGGTTGCTGTTGTTCATGGGCACTGAACCGGGCATTACGTTACGAACCGCGGTGGCGGATCGCAAGCGGATTTGCGGCATTGTTAAGAGCGCCACGGAATCAGGCATTCCATTATGGTACTAATTGCGGTTCGCGATACAGGGACAAGGAGAGATCGCATGCGACAGGCTCTCGGGCTACCGACCCTGCTGATCCTGGCTCTGGCGGCACCGGCTGCCATGGCTGACAGCTATTATCTGGGCGTGACGGGCGGCTATTCACAATTCCGGGAGGCACAGTTCGAAATCGGCCCGGACAGCGCGACCCGCGTCACCGGTGATTATGGGGGTGGGGATACGGTGTCGCTGACGCTCGGCCATGCCTCCGAGGGGAGCAGTACCTACAATGGCCGCGCGGAGTTCGAATTCGGGTTCCAGCGGGATACCGTTGACAGTATGCTTTTCGACAGCACGACCAACGAGGAACCGGCGGTTGATGATGAGCCGGTTGTCGAAGATGGTGGCGGGGGTGGCGGCACTGATCAGGGCAGTCGCAGCCGCATCGATGACGTCTCCGGGACCACGGATGTGGCCTATGGCTTCTACAACGCCATGGGCGACTTCAGCCTGACTACCAACACCAGCCTGACGGCGGGATTCGGGTTTGGCCTCGGGCAGGTTACCTTTGAGCAGCACAGTGCGCGCAGCAAGGGGCTGGTCATGGACGATGATGACATTACCTATGGCTACCAGCTGACCGCAGGGCTCAGCTACCGGTTGCTCAGTGCCCTGGACCTTGAGCTGACCTACCGTTACCGGGCTTTTGATGATGTGTCCCTGGTGTCCGAGGACGGGGCCAAGTCCAAACTGAGTCTGTCGAGCCACAATGCACTCGCGGGCTTTCGGGTGCGGTTTTAATTGCCGGGAAAACTGCTAGTCTTGAACCATTAACCGGTTGATGGAATACAGGAATGGTCTGGCTTAAAGCGTTTGTAGCGGGTTTTCTGGCAACCCTGATCTTTCATCAGGGCCTCCTGGGTCTCATGCACATGGCGGAGATGGTGCCCGTGACCCCGTACAATCTGGACTCGGTGCCCCCCCTGGGAGTGCCTGCGGTGCTGTCCCTGGCTTTCTTTGGCGGCCTCTGGGGCTTACCCGCCTGGGCCGTAATCGCGCGCCGGGGTCCGCTGGGTTATTGGGGCCTGGCCATTCTGTTCGGTGCCATAGCGCCCACGGCCGTTGCCATGCTGGTGGTGTTTCCGCTCAAGGGAATGTCCGTTTCGATGACCACCTGGATTGGCGGTTTCCTGCTCAATGGCGCCTGGGGCCTGGGTGTCGCCCTCTTCATGTGGCTCATGGGTGGCCGCGGCAAGACCCTGGACGAATTCTAGCGCCCTCGTTACCCCGGGCACCGATAGGCGATCCCCCGGACCTCGGGGGTGATGCCGTCTTCGGCATGCCGCCAGACCAGGTGGGTGGCGTTGCGCTCATGGGCGCGTTCAAGCGCCTGGTTGCGCGCACTCTGCATGGCCTCCCCCTGGGACCAGTGGAAACCCGAGGCACTGCCGTAGATCTCTCCAATCCGTTCACAGTCCCCTACCTCGTTCTCATGCGCCTCGCGAACCTTCTGGGCCTGCGGGCTGTATTGCGTCGCGCAACCGGCCAGCAGCATGATCAACAGGGTTGCGCCGAGCCTTCTGGGCATTTCGGGTTGTCCTCATTCCGGGTCGAAAACACACAGTCTGCCCTGTAAGGGCTATCCTTGAAAGGAGATGTCGATTGTCGAGAGGAGCCGAGAATGAGTCATACGGGTGTTGTACTGACCGGAGGCGGCGCCAGGGCGGCCTATCAGGTGGGCGTGCTGCGGGCCATTTCGGATATGTACCCGGACAGCCACTATCCCTTTGATGTGATCATCGGAACCTCGGCGGGCGCCATCAATGCAGCGGCGCTGGCCGCCGGGGGCGGCATATTCAGGCACAACGTGAGCCGGCTGGAGCATCTGTGGTCCGAGCTCTCGGTGGACCGGGTGTATCATTCCGGGTCCGTGTCGATTCTGCGCAACATGAGCAACATCGCGCGCAAGCTCGTGTCCGGTGGTGAGCAGAAGAACAGTCTGTCGTTGCTCAATAATGCCCCCCTCAGAAAGATGCTGGATAAGGAGCTGGATTTCGAGGCCATCCACGAAACCATTGAATCCGGTAATGTGCGCGCGCTTGGCCTGAATGCCTGTGGCTATACCTCGGGTCAGAACCTGTGCTTCTTTGAGGCCGGCGATGACCTGGAGAGCTGGAGCAATGGCCAGCGGGCGGGCGCGAAGACGCAGTTGAACCTGGATCACGTGATGGCGTCATCGGCGATTCCGACGCTCTTCAAACCCGTGCAGATCAACCGGGAGTATTTCGGTGACGGGGTCACGCGCCAGATGGCGCACATCAGCCCCGCCATTCGCCTGGGTGCGGAAAAGGTCCTGATCATTGGCGTGAGTTCCAACCGCACGGTCAAGCCACGCCGGCCGCAGCACCCAGGGGTTCCGACGTTCGGCCAGATCATGAGTCATGTCTTCAACGGCCTCTTCCTGGACACCCTTGAATACGACATTGGCCGGCTGAGGGTGATCAACGAACTGGTTGAGCTGATTCCCGAGAAAGAGCGGGAAAACGCCGGGGTCGACTACAAGCCCATTGATCTGCTGGATATTTCACCCAGCCAGCCGCTCGAGGACATTGCCGAGCAGTACATGGATGGGCTGCCGACCATGCTCCGGACCCTGGCGGGCGTTCCGGAGGATGGCAATGTGGCCGGTGCGAGTCTTGCCAGCTACCTGCTGTTTGATCACCGGTTCTGTCGGGACCTTGTTGAGCTTGGTTACCGCGACGCCCAGAGCAAGAGCCGGGATATCGCGGCGTTCTTCCGAACGGAGCAGTAATCAATCGCTGTCTTCGGCGAGCCCGTCATAGCCCGTGATGCGGCCGCCGTGCTTGCTGGCGAAGATCTCGGCGTCACCCAGGTCGGAGAATCCGACCGGTGGCGTCTGGCCCTGACCATTGTCCCGGTCATGCCCGACCACGTACCAGGCGGTGTCCATGGCGACCCAGTCGCCGGGGTCCCGTGGATTCCAGTCCACATCCGACAGGTCCCGGGTGAGGGTGGTGTGGACTTTCCGGTCACTGTCCGCCTGCCACTCCAGAAGATCCGACGTGCTGCAGAAGTAGACCGGTTCCTCCTGGTCCGCGACGCAGGCCTGGGCCTGGGGGCCGGCACATTCGTTCATGGCGAGGGCGTTGTCGTGGGTCATGGCGTCGCCGGCGCTTGGTTCCGGTTCACAGTAATCTGGAACCTCCGGAGCGGGCTGTCCGCAGCCAGCGAGCAGCAGCGACGCTGAGGCGAGTGTTGCAAGGTGGAGTGCGCGGGACAGGGCCATGGTCAGAATCCTGCAAGCTGTTGATAGATGCCGGGCAGCGCTTCACTCAGGTGCTCCGGGCGCTGCACGATGTGGTAGGCGCCACGCCCGAATACCCAGGGGAAGTAGCGGCGTGCCTCATGGTCGATGGTGATGCCGAAGGTGCGGATGTCCTGCCGGCGGGCCTCGAGCACGGCGCGGCGCGTGTCCTCGAGTGCGTAGCGGCCTTCGTAGTAATCCGTATCGTTGGGCTTGCCATCGGTCAGTACCAGCAGCAGACGGTTGCGGTTGCCCCGGGCGGCCAGCTCTTTGGTGACGTGGCGAATGGCGGTCCCCATGCGGGTATAGTGGCCGGGTTTTAGGGCCTGGATGCGACGCGTCACCGTATCGTTCACCCTTTCATCAAAGCCCTTGATGGTGTTCACCTCGACGCGGTGGCGCCGGCGCGAGGTGAAGCCGTGGATGCTGAAATCATCCCCGCAGGCCGCGAGCCCATGGCAGAGCACCAGCAGTGCTTCCTTCTCCACATCCAGGACCCGGCGATCCTCCAGCCAGGATTCGGTGGACAGGGAGGTATCCACCAGCAGGCTGACCGCCAGATCACGGTTCTGTGACAGCAGTGACTGGTGGATGCGCTCGGAGCCATTGCCCGTGGCCTGGATATCGCAGCGGTTGCGGATCAACGCATCCATGTCGAACTCATCCCCGTCAGGCTGTTCCCGCACCCAGCAGCGCTGGGGCTGCAACGCCTCGAACTGGCGCTGCACACGCCGGATGCGGCGTTTTGTGCCCTGGTCCGGCGTCCAGTTGTCGCCTTCCGTGCTTTGGGTGGCAGCGTACACAAGGCACTGATCCTGGAGGTAACGCCCCTTCTTGTAGTTCCATTCGGGGTAGGGCTCAGGACCCTGGAGGCGACCGATTTCCGGTTCGTCCGGGCTCAGGTCCAGCTCCAGCTTGAGCCGTGAGGCGGTCTTTTCCTTATGCGGGCTGAGGGTGATTTCCTCGATCTGTTCCGCGGCCTGCTTGGCGTGATCTTCTTCCTCATCCTCGACCGGCCGGTTAACGTTCACCATTTCCGTCCAGGAAAGCATCTTTTCAAAGATATTCAGTGCCAGCGGGTCATCCCGCTCGCTTTGGTCCTGGTGGCGGCGCTCGGCCTTGCGCTTGCCGCCCTCGGCTTCGGGCGTGGCGCCGTCCCGCGGGTCGTCCGGGTCATCGGGGCGCTTGGACGTCGGGTTGGTGGTGTCCGGGCGTCGTTCTCCCCAGATCGGGACGGGCAGTGGC
Organism: Halospina denitrificans; assembly: GCF_004364635.1. Classification (GTDB taxonomy): domain Bacteria; phylum Pseudomonadota; class Gammaproteobacteria; order Pseudomonadales; family Oleiphilaceae; genus Halospina; species Halospina denitrificans. The sequence continues at coordinate 656,867 of NZ_SOAX01000001.1, forward strand.
GGGCGATAGCCCGTTGGGCTGCTGTCGGGCAGCGGCGCCTCGGGGTTATCCAGGATGTCGAGCACATCGCGCCGCTGTGGGGTTTCAGGCGCCCGTGGGTCGCCCAGCATAACGCGGATGCCATGATCCACGGCATCTTCCCAGGCTGGGAGCCGCGTTTTGGGGCGATTCGCCAGCAACTGGTCACAGAGTTCCGCGTAACGTTCGCTCAGACCAGGAAAGGTTGCCTGGGTGCTGGTGATCGCAGCGCTGACACTGCGCAGCCAGGTCAGGTCCGCGGGCAGTCCCTGACGGATCGGCGATGGCTCCGGGAGCTGGGCAAGAAAGGCCACAAGCCAGGTGTAGGCGTAGCGGTTCAGCCGGTACTCCGGGAAGTAGTCCATCTGTGGCGGAAGCAGAAGGTGTTCGTTGTCCACACAGGCCAGGTCGGTGATTTCCCGGTCAAAACCAAGTTTCTGGCGAAAGCTCAGCCGGTGTCCCGAAGGTCGGGGCTCGACGGCGGACAGGGTCAGGGCCCCGGACCCGCCAAGCGCCCGGAACAGAACGCCCAGGGAATTCTCCACGGAACTCAGGGGCACACCAGCCTCGGGGTAACGGGGATAGCTGACGGCTTTTGAGGCCCAGCGGTGCCAGAACTGGCCCGCGATTTCCTCGACTTCGAAGATCTGTGGCATAGCCGTCTTCTGTCAGCCTCCGAATGTGGCGCTGATGGTTTCCATCAGCCCGTCACGCACGTCCTCGTCGTCACTCAGTGGTTCCACCAGCGCAGCCCGTGCAGACTGGAGTATCGGCATCCCGGCCTGGATGAGCCGGCCGCAATAGACCAGCAGCCGCGTTGACACGCCTTCCTCCAGGTCCTGGCCCTTGAGCTCGCGCAGGCGGTTGGCCAGATTGATCAGTGCCGTCGCCTTTTCCCGGGGTAATCCGCTCTCGCGAATCAGGATCTTCAGCTCCTGTTCCGGGGGCGGAAAACCCAGCTCCAGCGCGATGAAGCGCTGGCGGGTACTGGGCTTCAGGGACTTGAGCACGTGCTGATAGCCGGGGTTGTAGGAGGCCACCAGCATGAAGTCGTCCGGCGCCTCCAGCAGCTCGCCGGTACGGTCCAGCGGCAGCACGCGGCGGTCGTCGGTCAGTGGGTGCATCACCACCGTGACGTCCTTGCGTGCCTCCACCACCTCGTCCAGATAGCAGAGACCGCCATTGCGCACCGCGCGGGTCAGCGGCCCGTCGGTCCAGACCGTTTCTCCGCCCTGGAGCAGGAAACGGCCGGTCAGGTCCGAGGCGGTCAGGTCGTCATGGCAGGCGACCGTCTGCAGTGGCAGGCCGAGGCGCGCCGCCATGTGACTGACGAACCGGGTCTTGCCACAGCCTGTGGGCCCCTTCAGAAGCAGTGGCAGCTTCTGGTGGAACGCGTACTCGAAAAGCTCGCATTCATGGCCGACCGGTTCGTAGTAGGGCGCTGCTACATCCAGCATTGGGTCTTATTCCTTCTCGGATTCGGGCACATAGTTCGGGATCTGCTCCCTGGCCGGTCCGAATACGGAGATCAGGAACAGCACCACGCCTATCGCTACAACGCTGCCGGAGCCCAGTCGCATCATATAGAAGATGTCGAGCTGACCCTGCACCGTCATGAAGTCCTCGCCCAGAACCCGCTGCATGTGGGTCTGTACCACGCCGGCAAAGGTCAGGGTGAAGGTCATGAAGCACATGCCACCCACCATGATCCAGAAGCTCCACATGTTCAGGACCTGGTTATAGGGCTGCAGGCGCCGGATCTGGGGCATGGCGTAGGTAATGATCGCCAGGTTCAGCATCACGTAGGCGCCGAAGAAGGCCAGGTGACCGTGGGCCGCCGTGATCTGGGTGCCGTGGGTGTAGTAGTTGATCCAGTGCAGCGTATGCATGAAGCCCCAGACACCGGCGCCGAAGAACGAGACCACCGCGCAGCCCAGGGTCCAGAGCATGGCCGCCTTGTTCGGATGGTTCCGGTTGCCTCTCCAGAACATGGTGAAGGCGAAGATCACCATGGCGAAGAACGGAATCACCTCCATGGTCGAGAAGATGCTGCCGATCGGCTGCCAATAGCCCGGCGTGCCGAGCCAGTAGTAGTGGTGGCCGGTCCCCAGAAGGCCGGAGAACAGCACCAGGCCCACGATCACATAGAGCCACTTCTCGATGATCTCCCGATCCACGCCGGTCATCTTGATCAGCAGGTAGGCAAGGATGGAGGCCATGATCAGCTCCCAGACGCCCTCAACCCAGACGTGGACGATCCACCACCACCAGAGCTTGTCCTGGGCCAGGTTGTCCGGCGTGTAGAAGGAGAAGAGCCAGAAGATAGCAGCCAGCCAGAGCCCCAGCAGCAGCACTGTGGAGACCGAGGTGCGGCGCCCCTTGATGACCGTCATGGTGCCGTTAAAGAGGAACATCAGGAAGGAGATGGTCAGCAGGACCTTCACGTAGACGGGCTGTTCCAGGTAGTGACGCCCCCCGTGGATCTCGAACTGGTACCCGATCACGGCCGCCGCACCGGCGCCGGCGAAGATCGCCAGTTGCCAATAGGCCAGCTTGGGGCTGTAGATTTCGGTTTCAGCTTCCTCCGGCAGAAGGAAGTAGGTGCATCCGAAAAAGCCAATCAGCAGCCACACGAGCAGCAGGTTGGTATGGCTCATGCGCATGATGTGGAACGGCATGGCTTCGGACAGGAACTCCGGCATGACGTAGACGGTGGCGGCAAGGGTGCCGAAGACAATCTGTAAGGCAAAAAGGGCCATGGCAACCGCGAAAAAGGGCAGCGCCACTTTCTGGGTTTCGTACTTCATGAAGTCTCTCCCTGGATAGGCAGTGTCGTTTCAACTCGGCGCACGCGGGCTCAGCCCGACTTGTGCGGCGGCCAGTCGTGGGTTTCGATCCCGTCGACCCAGCGGAAAAAGTCCACAAGGTGATCCAGGTTCTCGTCACTGATGTTGAACTGGGGCATCTGCCGGCGCCCCGGTGCTCCGGTCGGCTGAGCCTTCATCCAGCCCTTGATGCCGGCGCGTGCGGCTGCCGGATTCTCCCGGCCACCATAGCGGTGCCAGACATTGGAGAGTTCGGGCCCGAAATAGGCTCCCTCACCCATGATGGTGTGGCAGTTGATGCAGGAGTGCTCTTCCCAGACTTCCTTGCCCTTGATCACCGACGCATCCAACTCGTACTTGGCGGTCGAGGTATTCGCCATATAGTAATTGGTATGAAGCGTCAGGCCGGCAAAAATCAGGAAGAATATGGCGGAACCGCCATAGAAGATATTTCTCGCAGCATTTCGGGTTAATCCTTCAGACATGGCACAGGCTCCCCGCCGTTTCTTAACAGTTATTCATTCTCTCAGCGGGGAGGCTACCAGTAGCGGTTGCCAAAAAACCTTGATTCAAATCATGATTCAGAAAAAATCGATCAATTAAACCCGGAGTAATCCGGCGCCCGCTTTTCACGAAAGGCTGAAAATGCTTCTTTTGCCTCAGCCGATTCAAGGCGCCTGGCGAAGCGTTCACCTTCCCGGGTCATGGCCTGTTCCAGGCCTCCCCCATTGCCTTCATTCATCAGTTCCTTGGTGGCCCGGATGGCGGCCGGTGGCAGGGCTGCAAGCTCCTGGCAGGCCTCGAGGGCGGTCTGTTCGGTGCTCTCGGGCGCGCAGACGCCATTGATCAGCCCGTAATGCGCCGCCTTTTCCGCATCGAAGGGGCGACCCAGCAGCAGGAGTTCACCGGCGCGGACACGGCCCAGCCAGCGTGGCAGCAGAAGGCTGGAGCCGCCTTCGGCGCAGAGGCCGAGGTTGACGAAGGGCATGCGGAAGGTGGTGTTGGAGCCGGCCCAGGCGAGGTCGCAGTGCAGCAGTAGCGTGGTACCGATGCCCACGGCGGGGCCGTTGACAGCAGCGACGATGGGTTTGCTGGCTCCGGCGAGGGCGAACAGGAAGCGGCCCACGGGCGTGGTCCGGAAGTCTTCGGGCATGCCGTTTTCGAATTCGGAGAGGTCGTTGCCAGCGGTGAAGCATTCGTTGTTGCCGGCAATGAGGATGGCTCTGATGTCAGGGTCGTTGTGGGCGTCGGAGATACCGTCGGCGAGGTCGGTGTACATGGCCTTGGTGAGGGCGTTTTTCTGGTCCGGGCGGTTGATGCGCAGGATCAGGATGCGGTCATGCTTTTCCTGGAGAATGGGGGTGCTCACAGGGGGCTCCTTCTGGTTTGTTTGCTGACGCAGAGTATAACGGGGCGGGGCGATTCTGTAACATCATGGTCCAGTGACTGTCCCATGCGTATAACCCAGTAAATGCAAGCGAGTTCAACAGGAAGAAGTAATGGATGATATCGTCGCACAACCGCTGAGACTTCTGGACCCACGCAAGTTTCGCGATCGGTGGACGACCGCGGACGGCGAGCCGAGGGCGAGTGTTCATCTGAAGAAACTGGAAACGCTCTGGTTCTGTACCGGCACGCTGTGCAACCTGACCTGCGAGCACTGCTACATCGAGTCCTCGCCCAGCAATGACAGCCTGGTCTACATCACCACGGACGAAGTGGTGGCCTACCTGGATGAGATCGAGAACGAGGCATACGGCACCAAGACCATCGCCTTCACCGGCGGCGAGCCCTTCATGAACCCGGACATGATCCCCATCCTGCAGGCGGTGCTGGAGCGGGGCTACGACGCATTGGTGCTCACCAACGCCATGAAACCCATGATGAAAGTCAGCGAACCGCTGCTGGAGCTGCAGCAGCAATACGGCGACAGGCTGACCATGCGCATCTCCATCGACCACTACAGCAAGGACGTCCACGAACAGGAACGCGGCAAACGCTCCTGGGATCCCGCAATCCGGGGTATGCAGTGGCTGAGCGAACACGGCTTCCACATCGACATCGCCGGCCGCCTGTTCTCGGGAGAAACGGATGAGCAGATGCGCTCGGGCTTTGCCCGCCTGTTTGAACGCCAAGGCATCAACATGGACGCCTGGAACCGCCACCAGCTGGTCCTGTTCCCCGAAATGGACGAAAGCCTCGACGTCCCGGAAATCACCACCGCCTGCTGGAACAAAGTCGGCACCAAACCCGACGACCAGATGTGCGCCACCTCCCGCATGGTCATCAAACGCAAAGGCGCCGACCACCCCGTGGTGGTTCCCTGCACACTACTCCCGTACCAACCCGAATTCGAACTCGGCCAGACCCTCAAAGAAAGCTTCCAGGAAGTCCCCCTAAACCACCCCCACTGCGCCAAGTTCTGCGTCCTCGGCGGCGCGAGCTGTTCAGGATAGGTCTTCAGGCTTGGAGGCGTTTTGCTTGTAGCTGATCGAGACGGGATGGGGGATTCCTTGGAGGGAGGCTCGATGACAGGATGTCATCGCGCCAGCGCCCATGGATGGGTTCACAGCGGTCCCGGAAAGGAATCCCCCATCCCGTCGCTGGCACCCAATCCAAAGGCCACAAACAAAAATGCCCGACACAAGGCCGGGCATTTCAATAACCGGTAATCTAGAAGAACCGGTATCAGTCCAGATCCGCACCAAATGCGTCCTTGAACTGCTTAGCAAACTCATCCCGAGTCAGGGAATGATTCTGCGGCCCAGTACTGGCAACCTTGATGGACCCCATCAGCGACGCCATACGACCCGCCGTCTTCCAGTCCTTGCCCTCGCTCAGACCCGTCAGCAGAGCCGCACGATACGCATCGCCACAACCCGTCGGATCCTTGATCGCCTCCGGCTTAACCGGCTCAACGTGAACTTCCTCATCGGCATAGATCACAGAACCATCACCACCCAGGGTCACGATCAGCGCCTCAACCTTCTCACCGATCTGCTGGCGGCTCAGGCCCGTCTTCTCTTCCAGCATGCCCGCTTCATAGTCGTTCACGGCAACCCAGGTCGCCTTCTCAATGAACCACTCCAGGTCATTGCCATCGAACATCGGCAGACCCTGGCCCGGATCGAACATGAACGGAATGCCCGCCTCCGCGAACTGGCGCGCGTGCTCGATCATGCCGTCACGGCCGTCCGGCGCGACGATGCCCATCTTGATGCCCTCATCGGTCGGCACCTTCTGGGTGTGCGCATGGTTCATCGCGCCCGGATGGAAGGCCGTGATCTGGTTGTCTTCCATGTCCGTGGTGATGTAAGCCTGGGCGCAGTACTCGGACTCGATGGTCTTCACGTACTTGTCGTTGATGTTGTGCTTCTTCAGCCACTCGCGATAGCCGCCGAAGTCCGCACCAACCGTGCCCATGGCCAGGCCGTCGCCGCCCAGCAGCTTCATGTTGTAGGCGATGTTGCCGGCGGTGCCGCCGTAGTTGCGCTGCAGCTCCGGCACCAGGAAGGCCACGTTCAGCATGTGAACGCGATCCGGGAGGATGTGGTCCTTGAACTTACCATCAAAAACCATGATTGTGTCGTAGGCGAAAGATCCGCAGATCAGTGCTGTCATCGGGATTCTCCTTGCTTTATTACTGCCAACGTTTGCAGGGCAGACAGAAAGCCTGCCATTGCGCTCGTCAGTCGAGGATGGGACCGCGTGGAAGCAGATTGGCCTGTGGCGGTTCGGGGCTTCCGGGCCCCATGGTCGTATAGCAGGCTACCTGTGAAGTGGCCTTGTTTCAAATCGGAAACTCGGTGTAACCGAACGGAAAATCATCCAAGCCGCTGTCCGGCAAGGATTACTTGGGGTTTTCAGTTTTTTGGGAGCGCGTGATGGTTCGTGAGTTCTGGGTCTCCATAACCGCACTGCTGGTTTCCATCGCCGTTCTGCTGCTGGGGGTGGGGCTGATGGGAACCCTGCTCAGTGTCCGATTGAACTTCGAAGCGATGCACCCGCAGACGAAGGGCCTTGTTCTGTCCGCCTACTACATCGGGCTGGTGATCGGGTCGCAGCAGGCAGGGCGTGTCATCCGTCAGGCGGGTCATATTCGCGCCTTTGCCATCTTTGCCGCGCTCTCCACGGTGGCCATCCTGCTTCAGGGACTCTATGTAGCGGCCGTGTCCTGGTTCCTGCTTCGCGTGCTGGTCGGTTTCTCCATTTCCGGGATCTATATGGTCGTTGAGAGCTGGCTCAATGAGCGGGCGGACTCACGCAGCCGAGGGGTGGTGTTCTCGGTCTACCAGATCATCACCTACGCGGCGATCGGGGCGGGACAGCTGCTGATGCACCTGGGCGATCCGATGATGCCGGACCTGTTCATGATCGTCGGGCTCCTGTTCGCCCTGTGCCTGGTCCCTGTGGCGCTGAGCCGTGCGAGTAACCCGCCGGAACCGCTCCCTCACGCCTCCATGGCACTCGGAGCGGCCTGGCGCGGGTCCCGGCTTGCCGTTATCACCTGTGTGGGCGCCGGAATCCTCAGTGGGGCCGCCTTTACATTGGTGCCGATTGCCGTGCTTGGCATGGGGCTCTCCGTTGACGAGGTTGCCCCCGTGATGGCCGGGCTTATCCTCGGCGGGGTCGTGCTGCAGTGGCCGATCGGGCATTACTCGGATCGCTACGGGCGACGGCCACTGATTTTCATCGTGGGGATTGCAGCTGCCCTGGTCGCCCTCAGTCCGGTCTACGTCGGTGTTACCTACTCCCATTGGCTTCTGGTTGGCAAGGGGGTCCTGTTGGGCGGACTGGTTTTTACGCTCTACCCATTGGCGGTTTCCCTGGCCAACGATACCGTGCCCGGCGGCAATTTTGTGGCCGTATCCGGAGCGCTTATTTTTCTGTGGGGCATCGGCGCCGCCGTCAGCCCAATTCTTGGCGGCTACGTCATCGCCCATACGCCTCCCGGGGGAGTCTTCGTCTATATGGCGGTGGTTAGCGGGATCGTTGCCGCAGCGGCCATGGCCACGGAGCAGCGCTATATCCGTATGCGCAACCCATTCCGGACGATGGGGCGGAGTTCCGCCGTTGTGCTCGAGATGGACCCCAGGGCCCATGAGTTCGAGGATGAGGAGGACACACCGGAGTGGTTCAGCTCGTCTGGTCCGTGAGCTGCTGCTGGGCTTCGCTGTAGGACAGCGACTGGATGCCGGAACCCACCATGGAAGCCCTCAGCGAGTGCGCCAGGGCGAAGGCGTAGACGCGCTGGTAAAAGGGCATCTGGCCCTGGTAACGGGGGAGGGCCTCCTCAACGGTGTCAGTCTCCTCCATGGCCGTTTCGAACGCCTGCCAGCGCTGCTCGAGGAAGGCCATGAGCTGGGAATCATTCGAGGCCTCTTCGCAGAGCTCCAGTGACCAGGTCATATCCTCATGGAGTTCACACTCGCCGATGTAGCGGCCGTAGACTTCTTCGCGCCATTCATCCGGGCGGATGGGCGAGAGCCAGAAACGGCCCTTTTTCTGGTAAAGCCAGTAACTGCTGCCGCGGACGGGCTTGAACTTGAAATCGCTTTCCAGCACGAAGAGCGAGGTGAACAACTCCAGTGAAATCTGCTGAATCTGCTTGGGCTGGGCCATGACGGCCGGTGCGCGGCTTTCTTCCAGAAGTGCCAGCACCGGGCGAAGGCCCTTGCCCTGTGGGTTCGGATTCTCTGGCATAGGTCGGTTCTGTCTGAAATTTGGAGGCCAATCCTAACACGATCCCGGTCGTGTTACAGCTGGCAAGGCCCCGGGGCAGGGGTTCAGAAGCTCAGCCGCAAGCCCAGCAGGGCTTCCTCATACTGCTCCGTGTTAAGCGTGGAATCATTCGTACGACCGTTGCGCCAGTTCAGACCAATGGTTACCCGGCGATGGAGGCGGTAGCGGATGTCCGCGTGCCACTCGTACTCAAGGGCCACGTCGGCGTCGCGGTCGTTGCTGAGGTATCCCGGCATGAGGTCCGCGCCCGCAGACAACCTGAGGCCGGTGGCGGCGATGTAGGCAAGGTCCAGTGTTGCGCCAAGCCCGGCCCGGTCAATGAGAAGATCCGACTCATTGCGGTAACCATAGAGCCCGAAACCGAAGCCCTCACCGGTCTCGCGGTCGTGACCTTCGGAGTAGAGGCCCAACCGGGTCGAACGGTACTGATTGTTGGGAAGTGGAGCGATGTCTGCCGCGCCCGAGCGTACGCTGGCCCGCGACCCTGTCCTGAAATGGCCGAGGTACACATATCCCATGCCGTGATCAAGGGTGCCGCCAAGACCCAGCCTGACGTCATGGGTGCGATCCCCATCCGAGTACGCCTGGACAATGAGGTCGCCCTCAACATCAGTGGCGCTGTCGGCGTTTTGCGCCCATACTGGCATAGCGATGACGAGCATGGCCGTGAGCAGTTCTGTGAAGCGAAGCGCACTTCCTGTTGCTCGGTTTTGACGCCTTACCTTTTCCTTGCTACCTCTTTCTGAGTAGCAATATACGCCTTGGGAGCAAGGGGCAGCATTAGAGCCTGATGCTAGGATGTAAATCAAAGAAAGCATTTGATTACCGGGAAACGACGGTTATGAATCAGAGTATCGCCCTGGAACTGGAACCATCCCACGAAGTTGCCAAGGGTCTGAACCAGGGATCCGGGCTGCTTATGCTGCGCCAGCATCCGCTGTTCCAGACCCTGAGTCAAACAGACTTCGAATGCGTGGCCCGGGAAGTGCGACGCCGCGAATTGGGCCGTGGCGAAGTGCTCTATGAACAGGATTCCAGCGCCCACTATTTTTACTTTGTGGTCTCGGGGCGAGCCCGCCTTTACCGGCTGGATTCCACGGGCCATGAACGGACGCTGGACAGCCATGGCGCGGGCGAATGTTTTGCCGACGTCATGATTTACGCGGATCCGGCCCGTTATGCCTGCTACGCGGAACCGCTCAGGCGTTCCCAGTTCCTGGCGATTCCAACCGATGTCTATCGTGAGGTGATCGCGCGGGATCCCGCGTACACGGAAATCCTCCTGCGTCAGTACGCCCAGCGCATGTACAAGCGCTTCCATGATCTGGAAGTCATGACGGTGCGCAGCGGCACGGAGCGCGTGGTCCGCTACCTGCTGGACTTCATGCCGGAAGATCAGCGCTACGATATTGAGATTGAGTTGCCGCTGCCGCAATGCCAGATTGCGACCCGGCTGTCCATGCAGCCCGAGACGCTCTCGCGGTTGTTGCGGGATCTGGCGGCCCAGGGCCTGCTCAGCCTCGAGCGGGGGCGGCTGCACGTGAGTGATCGCCAGCTGCTCGAGGCCATGTGCCGGTAAAAAGTGGCGTCAGGCAGCGCCGATCTGGGTAATCAGGTCATCGCAGCTGCAGTCGATGATGCTGACGCTGTTAAAGCCCATATGCTCCAGGGAAGCAGCGGCCAGGGCGGCCCTGCCACCAGTGGCACAGTGCAGGTATATGGGCTGATCCGGGTCCATTGTATAGTCGGTAATCTTCATCTCCAGAACGCCACGGGGAATATTGATGGTTCCCCGGGGGCGCTTGTCAGCCACCTCGCCGGGTTCGCGCACATCAATTACCAGCGCGTCGCTGTTGCCCTCAAGTGCCTCGCTGGCCGCCTGCGGGGTCAGGCAGTGCAGGGACTGCTTGGTTTCGGCTACGATTTCCTGAAGCGTCTTAAGGCTCATTGTAGGGGTGCTCCATATTCTGTATGACTGAAAAGGCGCCGCGCAGATCGCCCGCCTGGTATCCCACTGCATGGTCCCGGGGATATTCCTTTTCAAGTTGTTCACGGATTGCCGCGGGCTGCTGGTCTTCAGGGCCATGGCAGCCAAGGCATTGTGCCTTGACCTCGATGGCCCGCATGTAGCGGAAGTAACGGGTGTCACCTGCTTTTTCCACACCGGAGTATTCGAGGTCCTGCATATCAGCCCCTTCATCCAGCTGACGCTGGAAACGGGCCAATATTTCGGACTCGCGCCCGTCCGGCATGCCGAGCAGCGGATTGCGCACCCGCGTGCCCACCCGGCTGATCTTCCACCCGGTTTCCCGGGACAGGCGTGACTTGATTGCCGGCGCCTGGTCCCGGCAGACCCGGATGGCTGCTTTCGGGCCACCTTCCTTCATGGCGGCCTTGAGTTCCGAGGACAGCTCGTTGAAAAGCGTTTCAGTTACTTCCCTGGCGCCGGCTCGGCGCTGCTCCAGTGTGGCCTCGTCCTCTCCGCTGGCGCCTGCGTACGAGGCTGCGGGCAGAACAAGCATGGCGCTCATCAGGTATGCTGGAATGCGGCTCATGGGGCCACCTCGTTTAATGGTTTGTACTTTAGAATAATCTAAAATAAAAGAGGAACCGAATCAATCAAAAAGCGCCTCCGAAGAGGCGCTCAGGAAAAATCCGCAGCAGGGGGCAGTGGCTCAGAGTATGTGCACCTTACCGTCTTCTTCAACCAGCGGATTGTTGAACGCCGAGTCTTCGCTCTGGAGTTGGGCGTCCGGGTGGTTGCTTGCCATCAGCTCCTTCATGCGTTGTTCATCCTTTTTGCGCACATCCACCATTACCAGGTGCTGGCCGTTTTCGATGGCGTCATGGAAGCGGCGTATCCGATAGTTCTCCACGCCAATGCCTCCGAAGCCCGCCAGCCAGGCGCCGGCTGCGGTCATGAACAGGAAAAGTGCAACCCAGGCCACCGCTGGCAATACCAGTGCCCCGGTAAGCTTGGCCGTCACGATGAACGCCATCGCGAAGAGGGCGCCGGCGATGGCGCCGCGTTCCGTATAGCGCGCCAGATCCGTGCGGTCGAAAATGCTGGCACTGTGCAGCTTGCGTGTGAAAAGTCCCGCTTCATCCCTGCTCAGAACGTGGAACCGCCAGTCGGTGATTCCTTCATTGTGCAGATCTTCCGAAATGGACTCGACGCTGTCCATCTGGTCCACCAGGTAGAAAAGGCGTTTCATAGGGCACCTCCTCGTGATTGCCTGTGCGGGTTAGCCCGCCTGTTGCCTTGACGCCCAACAGCACCGCGTCAAAGTTTCGGAGTCTGTACAAAAAATGTACGCCCTGCGCGGGGACTCTGCAAGCGCGATGATCAATCCTCGGATTGGGGAGTGCAGTAGAGTTCGTAGAGGCGGGACATGAGGTCGACGATTCTGGGATCACTGATGCGGTAGTGCACCGTCTGCCCTTCCTTGCGCGACGTGACAAGATTCTCCGCCCTGAGCCTGCCCAGATGCTGGGAGAGGGCGGACTGGCTGAGCGGGACCTGGTCGTTGATCGCGCTTACCGTCATCTCGCCTTCAATCAGTGAGCACAGGATCATCAGGCGATTCGGGTTGGCGATGGATTTCAGGACCTCAGCGGCTTCCTCCGCATGGCCGGCCATCTCCTCCGACGTGAACATGGTTAAGGCGCTTTGCTGAACCCCTTGGGATGACATTTTTCGTTTCCTCGATCGGTTTTGTTCGGCTACTATATTAGTATATTCTAAAGTTCTGAATATTAAAGGAGGAGCCTACCATGACTGTAAATGATGCACTGAGGCTGATCGCGGGGTTTTTTGTACTGCTTTCGATACTGCTTGCTTACTTTTTTCACCCGGCATGGCTGTTGTTCACGGGCTTCGTCGCCCTGAACCTGATGCAGTCCGCCTTTACCCGGTGGTGTCCGATGATGACGATCCTGCGTAAAGCGGGTTTGAAGGACGGCTAACGCGGAGCACGGGCAAGCCCGAAACAGATCACGGAAATAGATCGTTGGATCCTTTATCCTTTGCGCATCGAGTCAGGCAGAGGATAAGGATGTGTTGAGGGATTATCTGATCAGATTGGGCGTTGCCGATGCGCTGGACAAGTTCGGGGCGAAGTACTTCCAGGCAGAGTTCCTCAACGAGGATCGGCTCCCCACCTCGGAGGACGGACCGGTTCTGCTGGTGATGAACCATACGGCCTTTTTCGGCCTGGAAGCGTATTTGCTGGGCAGTCGGCTCTTCAGCCGCGACCCGGACTTTGACTACCGGACCCTGGTCTGGAAAGGCTTTACGGAAGGCGCCGCCGGCCCCTGGTTCCGCGCCATGGGCTGCGAGACCATCTCCATCGAGCGGGGCTCAACGCTGCTTAAGCAGGGCAGGAATGTGCTGGTGCTGCCCGAGGGGGTTGGGGCAACGGACGTACGGAACCGCTTCAATACCTTCCGCACCGGTTACCTGCGGATCCTCAAGGAACAGCCGGTTCCCGTCATCCCCATCGGGTTCTCCGGCGTGGATGAAGCCATTCCCTGGTGGGTTTCCAGGAACCAGTTCCTGGCGCAGACCTTCATGAAGCCGGTTGATCCCTCCTTCGACTTCTTCCTGGTGCCCAAGATGCCGATTCCAAGGCCGACCAAAGTTGTGTTCAGCGTTGGCGAGCCGATCCATCTTTCGGCGGAAGAGCTGGGTACCGAAGAGGGCATCCAGGCACAGAACGAGGCGATCAAGTCCGTGGTGACCAACCTGGCGGATGAAGCGGAAGCCCACCGCCAGGCCAGCATCGAGGGCTCCACCGTCAATCGCTGGTGGCATAAGCTGGCGGCGGGGCGGATCCAGGAACTGCCGTTCTAGGACGCCAGACTGTATCCAGCTGCGGCCAACCGCTCGGCAAGCGCCTTGATGTGGGCCGGGCCCACCTCGCAGCAGCCGCCGACGATGGTCGCGCCCTTCTCGACCCACTGGAGCACATGGTCCGCGTAGGCGTCGGGATCCAGGTCCTTGCGGGCCTCCAGAACGTCCACGGTGCCACCGGGCTCAAGGGCGGCCACTGAAGTGAAGGCATTGGCGTAGCCGCCAAAGGGCACGCCCAACTCCTTCAGCACATCCATGGCGGTGGTCAGCGCCTCGGGCACCGCACAGTTGACCAGTACCGCATTGGCGCCGGCATCCACGACCGCCTTGGCCGACTCGGCCAGGGACTCGCCGGAGCGCAGCTTCGTGCCGTCCGCATCATCCACCGTGAACGACGTCCATACCGGTAGTCCGCTTTCCACGGCTGCGATCGTCGCCGCATGCGCCTCGTGGGCGATGGACATGGTCTCGCAGAGGAAAAGATCCACGCCGCCGGCCTTCTGGGCCTCCACCATCTGGCGATACTCCTTCAGGCAGGTCGCCTCGTCGTGCGCCACCTCCGGGCGATAGCTCGCCACCAGCGGGGGCAGGCAACCCGCGATCCGCGCACCCCTGCCGCTTTCCTTGCACGCCTGGCGCGCCGCCTTCAGAGCGGCGGTATGCAGCGGCTCGAACCAGTCCGGCTGGCCGTCACGAGCCAGGCGCGTTGGCGTGGCGCTGTAGGTGTTGAGGGTGATCACGCGGGCGCCGGCATTGATGAAATCGCGATGCGCGTCGACCACCAGGTTCGGCTCATCGAGCATCACCTGGGCGGACCAGAGGGGCGAGGCCGGCTGGTCACTGCGCTTCTGCAGTTCCTGGCCCATGCCACCGTCGAGCAGTACGATTGGGTCTCTTTCTGTGGTCATTGTGCGGTATCCTTGTTGTTGGTTTTAGGATGCTGTTTTTGCCACAGCTGACCTTTTCGGACCCTATCGGTTTCTGATGACCGGCTCAAGGCCGGGCCGTCGAGCGCAGAGTCGGGTGTAGCCTGATATTTCCCGGAGAAGATGAGCGATGACCGCATTAAGTCTGGACCTGGACGAGACCCTGTGGCGGCTGGACGGCGTGATTGAGAAGGCCGAGTGGGCCACGCACGAGTACCTTCAGGCTAATCACCCCCTCCTGGCCAGTGCCTATCCTCCGGAGCGACTGCGCACACTGCGCTCGGAAATCGCCCAGGCCGACCCGGGCCTGCAACATGACGTGACCGCATTGCGCATGCGCACCCTGGAGCAGGCCGCGCGCCAAGTGAATGCGCCGCTGCGCATTGCGGAAGAGGCCTTCGAGATCTTCATGGAGGCGCGCCACCGGGTGGAGTTCTACCCCGATGCCGTGCCACTGCTTGACCGGCTGCACGGGCGCCTCCCCCTGGTCGCGCTGACCAACGGCAATGCCGATGTTCACCGTATCGGGATGGGGCATTACTTCGTGGCGGCACACTCGGCCGTTGAAGTGGGGGCTGCGAAACCGGAACGCCCCATGTTCGAGGCCGCCGCCTTCAGCACGGGCGTGCCCATGGAGACCCTCATTCACGTGGGAGACGACCCCGTGACCGATGTTGCCGGCGCCGTCCGGCACGGCCTGCGCGCGGTCTGGCTCAACCGTTCCGGCGCGCCCTGGCCGTCAGACGTGCCACGGGTGGCCTACCATGAGATCCGGAGCCTGAATGAACTCCCGGGCCTGCTCAAGCACCTGCGTCCCGAGCTGGAGCTGTCATGAGCAACACCAGCAACGCTGGCGCCCGCATACTCAGCGAACAATGAGGTAAAACGAATGGCACGAATCCCCTACGCCGAAAAAGGCCTGGAAGCGGAAGGCGCGACACCGGTCTATCAGCAGATGGAACAGGGTATGGGCCTGGTTCCGAACGTGGTTAAGCTGCTTGGCCATTCCGGCCCCGCTACCCAGGGCATCGGCACATTGCTGGACATCTATTTCGGGCAGCTTTCCATCAGCAACCGGCTGCGCGAGATCGCCTACCTGACGGTGGCGCGCCTCAACGGCTGTGATTACTGCCAGGGGCATCACGTACCGGCCGGCAAGCAGGCTGGGCTGCTTGATATGCAGATTGATGAGCTGGACGAGGACGGTTTTGACAGTGGCGAGTTCTCGGAGCCCGAGCGCGCCGTCATCCGCTTCGCGTACGAGAGCACCCGGGACGTGAAAGCGTCCGATGAGGCGATGGCGGACCTGAAAGCGCACTTTTCCAATCAGGCGATTGCGGAAATCACCTTTGTGGTGGCTTCCGGTAACTTTATTCAGCGTGTTGGGAAGAACCTTGGCGTTGAGTTGGAAGGCTGAGGCGCCACGCGGAATCATGGTAAGGAGGGCATTGTGACTGACCGAAAAATCAGCGAGGAAGAAGCTCGGGAAGAGCTTGAGACCAAGTCGCAGAAGGTGGACTCGGACGACGTTCAGAAAGTGCTCAGCCGCAAAGAAGACATCGAGGCCAAGTTCGAGAAGAGTGGTTATCTGAATCGGTTCATCAATGAGCTGAAGTTGATGTTCTCCATGGTCCAGGATTACTGGAACGGCGATTACCGGGAAGTGCCCTGGATGACCATCGCAGCGGTTGTTGCTGCGCTGCTTTACGTGCTGAGTCCGGTTGACCTGATTCCGGATTTTATTCCCGGTATCGGCATGATTGACGATGCTGCCGTTGTTGTCGCTTGTCTGAACCTGATCCAGTCGGACTTTGAAGCCTATAAGGCCTGGAAAGGGAAGTAAGTCCCTGAAATAAATGATCCAAGCTAGAGCTCACTAGCCTCCAGCTTCATGTGACCACTTATAATACTGTTTGAGGTCATTAAACATACTGAATTGCAGGATGCGACGGTATTGAAGCTGGCCAACCACAATACCTGGTGCGATGCCCACGTGCTGAGCAAATTGCTTTATTGAAGTTCTGTTGGGCGAGCCTGCAGCAATGAACTTCTTGAGTTCAGCTTCTGGTATAAGTGTTTGCTGGGCAAAGGAATTCGCCTCTGCTTCTTTTGCCTCGTCCAGACCATTTCCGGATTTGTTGTTCTGCTCGATAAATAGATCTTTCTTTCCGTGACGCACGATGTGGCCAGCTTCGTGGAAGAAGGTGAACCACAAATGGTCATTGGTCCTATACCGCAAGCTTAATTGAATAACTGCTTTATCGGGTTTTATCCATCGTGTGGCACCGCTAACGGCTGTTTTCGGGAGTGCTGGGACAAATACGACCGCCACACCTGCCGATGCGCATAGCTCCCGCATACGAGGGGCGAATTCGTCGGGTGGCAAATCCGTCAATGCCCGAATCTCATCCAGCGCCTTCCGGAACCGATTCTTGTCATACGGCTGGCATTCAACGGCAGCGGCCTGCAACTCCCCTTGTCGGAGCCATGCAGAAACAGCTTCTGGAAAAATCTCAAATTTCTCATTCTGTCGGTATGCAACGCTGAGATTTGGCCATACTTCTTCCCATTGGTCGACGCTGGCAATTCCGAAGAAGCGGAGAACCTCAATCAGCTGTGCTTTTTTGTCATTGTGCTTGGTAATCCATCCAAGCTTCGCCATCTGATTAACGGGTACTCGTTTGAGCCAGTCGAGATCTCTTTCCAGTTTTTCGGCTTCCGAGATTCGAGCCCTGATTGCCTGGTAATTACTTTCAAGATTCAGCCAATAGTCGGCAGGCATACCAATGGTACGCTCCAACTTAATCGCCGTTTCAGGCGAAATTGCTGACTTACCCTTGAGAACTGAATTGATATGTTTGGGCGTCAGGCCCGTTCTGTGAGATAACTCCAACTGGCTCATGCCTCGTATCTCCAGTTCGGCACTCAAGACCTCTCCTGGGGATACAGCGTAATCCGGTTCGTACTGGTTTTTGACTGGATCACCCATGGGTATCCTCCACTGCTTTAATTTTTACGGCCGTAATGGCATGCCAAGTCTTGGAAATTATTTACCTGACAGGTTAATAAAAACGCCGGTTTTGTCTAGGTGGTTTGGTTAGAAGGGCGAGGAGGTAAACCTTAGGGTCTGTCACGCTTCTTTCAGTCTCTCTAGAGTATGTAGAAGCAGTGGGCTTGCCATTGAGGAGCTCTCACGTGTCTAGAATATCCGGGGCTCGCTAGTGGTCGGATTGACTCAGGCGATAGAGGAACCGCTCCATGGCGTAGTACTGCAGCAGCTCCTGCAAAGGGCGTTTTTCTTCGCGAGATCGGTTCAGCAATCGTTGTCTAATGGAAGCGGCAATGTCCTTTTTGCCGGTCATAAATGGGCCTCCAGATATGGGCGCATAACCTGTTCCACACGGCAAATGCGGGCATATTCCAGCAGTTTGGTGAGGTTGAACCTGTGGCGTTTGCGATAGAGCTGTAGCGCTTCCATCACCAGATCTGTTCCGAGCCGGTTTCGGAACTTAAAGCAGTCTGCGAGAGTCTTTTCCATGGAGTACACGCGAAGCCGCATACCGTCCACGGTGGTTTCTTCAATGCCAGCGGAGAAAGCCGGTTCTGAGAACCGGTATCCGGCTACGGGCGGGTAGTCGAGCCGGGGCAGCCGTGCCTCTCGCGGAACCGCCAGGTGGATCTCGTGAGGAATCTGGGTGGTCATCTCATGCCAGGCGAGGGCGGAGATGAGGCAAAGCACGCCCTGGGGGAACTGGGATGCCACCGCCACAAGATCCGGGTGAGTGATCGGTGGTAGCTCCACCAGCCGATAAAGGCCGCGGCTGATGGGCTCGATCACCCCCTCGTCCCGCATCTTGTAGAGTTGATAACGGCTAATCCCGAGGCGCAGCGCTTCACTCATGCGCAGTTGGCCGCCGTGAGCGCGAAAGATCGCTTCCGGTGAAGAGTGCTTGGAAGGTGAGGGTGCGCGATCAGACAAACTGTCACCATTTACTGATAAGTGGTGACAGTTTGTCTGGTCAAGCGTGGTGAATCAAGCGGTCTCGCCAGTGTTGCATTTTTGCATGGAGGGTGGGAACTTGATGCTCAGGTCCTCTACCGAGCGCTTCCCGGCCTGCTCAAGCACCTGCGTCCCGAACTGGAGCTGTCATGAGCAACATCAGTAACCCCGCCGGCTTTGGCGCTCTGATCATCGGCGATGAAATGCTCTCCGGAAAACGCAGTGACCGCCACATGGCCGAGCTGATCAAGTACCTGGAGGCGAGGGGCCTGGAGCTGGACTGGTCCTGCTACGTGGGCGACCAGCCCGAGCGCCTGACCCGAACCCTGGCAGGGACCATGGCGCAGAACGACGTGGTGTTCAGTTTCGGCGGCATTGGCGGAACCCCCGATGACCGCACCCGCCAGTGCGCCGCCGCGGCCGCCGGGCTTGAGATTGAAGAGCATCCGGCGGGCCTGGAACTCATCCGCAGCCAGTTTGGCGACGACCTCACCCCCGAGCGCCGCCGCATGATCCAGTTCCCGGCCGGCGCCTCACTCATCCCCAACCCCGTCAACCAGGTGCCCGGCTTCACCCTGGGCCACCACCACTTCGTTCCCGGCTTCCCGAACATGGCCTGGCCCATGGTCGAATGGGTGCTGGACCATCACTACGGCCACCTGAACGCCATCGGTGAACGCAAAGAGCGCACCATCACCGTCCATGGCCTGCGCGAGAGTCATGCGATTCCCATGATGGAAGCGCTCATGGCCGATTACCCGGAGGTTCGCCTGTCCTGCCTGCCGCGCTGGTGCCCGCCGGACTATGAGCTTGAGTTCGGCGTACGCGGCCCGAATGACCAGGTGGACGAGGTGCTCAGCCAGCTCAAGGCCCAGCTGGACAAGGCCGGGCACCGCTGGGAATAGGGAATAGCCAGGCCCAGCCTCGGTATCAGGTAAAGCCGATCCGCGTGCCGTTGGCCATCATTTCCGCCTGGGTTGGCGCCTGGCCTTCAACACCAATCATCTCGTCACCGCACTGGTCACTCCAGGTCAGTACGCCGTGCTTCAGGCCAATGCTGGCAAGCAGTTCGCGCAGCTTACCCGTGCCGTGAAACGTGAGTGTCCGGCCCTGATCGTCACTGAGCTGCGTTGTGTTGTTTTCACTATCGTGGATGCGCACGGTGTAGATGCCATCCATGGACTGTACTTCGACCAGGGGCGACAGGCCCTGGTGGATCGCATGGGAGAGCTGCTTCAGGGTGGCGTGATCGCTGAGGTGGTAGGCTTGGATTGACATGGCGGTGCCTCTCTTCTGGGGTGCCTTCGTTAAGAGTATGACTAGCTCTGTTGTCTGGCAATTACTGATTACAGCAACAGCTGGATCAGTGGGAGGCGAGGCAGTTCTATCCGAAGCTTACGCGGTACTGTTGGGGCAACAACGCAGCGTATTGTTCAATGGCGCCGGGGAGGACAAACAGCTTTGGCTGGTCACCAAACTGGTACACGCGGTAGAGGCGATACTCGTCCGAGTAATCATTGGAAAAGGCCCGTTCGTTTTCACTGATGTAGAAGGGCTGGTACTTTCCGGATTGGGTTGTTTTGACCTCGAGAAAGAGAGGATGCTCGCTGATGGGATCAAACGAAAGGATGTCGTAGCCAAGGCCGTCGCCGTTATCCCTGCTGGCCCAACTGATTTCCCGTGCGAGATCCTGTCGCCCAGCCTGGGTTAGGCGGTATTGCTCGAAGTCGATAACGAAGGATTCACCACGCTCACCGAGCTTACGGTTGCGTTGCTCTCTCTCTGAAAAGTTGAGATTTCGAGCGAGGTATTGCCGCTGGGGTTCCCTGACCTGCGGCAGTTGCTCCGGAAGATCCGGGTCAAGAACTTTCTCCCAATTGATGACGCCCGGAGTGCTCGGAGTTGTCTCCGCAGGGGTGGAAAGATCAGTCAGGTCTCCAGGCCGAGCAGCAATGTGGGCAAGAACGGCTCGCTTGAGTTGGGCCTGATAATTTGATGCAGGCTTGTAGCCCGGAATGTAGGGGAGTCCGAGTTCGACGAGGATTGCGCTGATGTTCTGGTGCTTGTACTCAATGGAACTATCACTGCGACCGTTCAGACGCTGCTTTAGCGCCTCTCGATGTTTTTTCTTGCTGTATTGCTCCCCGGCGAGCTGCTTATGAAGCATGTCCAGATAGTCAGCCACAGTAAACTCGCACTCCAGCCAATCCCAGCCATTGCCCTGGCGCAGTATCTTTGCACGGGCTTGATCATCCAGGTTGGTGAGCAGTGCTTCTCTGAGTAGCTCGCGGACATACTGGTTCTGCAAAAGCTCAAAGAGTTCGTCATCAAGATATGCGTAGAGGATGTGCTCCTCGATAGCGCCCGGGCCACCTACCGTGCTGAGCTGGCCATATTGCTCTGATTTCCCGGGCCTAACCTGATGGTGCCAGAATCCCTCACTTCGTAAGTGGAAAAAGGGCAGGTGTGGGTTAGGGCGATCATTGGATGTTCCCAGTTCCTTGAGGCGCTCGATAAATCGGGTCTTGAGCTGTTCAGAAAACGGGATGTGGTTACTGGCTATGTCGCCGGATGCAATCAGGTCGATGACCACCGTCAGCATCGCGACTTTGTGAGGACTCTTATGGCCCCCAGCGCTGTTAGCTCGGAGTTGGGAGAACCTGCGTTCGTAATCAAGCAGGCTCATGGCGTGCTCCCGTCTTAACGGTCGTGAATACCAGGGTCTCCCATGACACAGCATCGCGACCCAGCTGGTCACTTTGGGGGGAATCATCGACAGCCATTGGCGTCAGCCCCTCATCATTGGCTAGCGTTTCGAGCTCGCTTCGACTGGTTTCATAGAAGGTTCTCTCATCATCCCCAGGCCCATGACGCAACGTAATTACGATGATGCCCCCTGGCTCAATGAGTTCAGACAATGTATTCAGAGCCTCCCCTTGTTGGTTGGGAGGCAGGTGCATCCAAACGGCAGAAACAAGAATGAGCCGGAAGCGATGACCACAAGCTTTGACCTCTTCGAGTTCGGGGAGCCTGTCATTGAGCCACTGAAGCGGGAGTTCCGCAGTTGATCTTTCGGCAAGCTCCCTAAGCGCCTCTGCAGGCTCCACAGCAAGAACTGACCAACCGCGCTTTGCTAGCGCTCCTGCATCCCGGCCACTGCCTGCTCCTATGTCCAGTGCGTATCCGGGATCTTCCGGCAAGTAGTGGAGCCAAGCGTCATGCACCTCTTCAAATGCCAGCTGTTGGTATTGATCGAAGAACGCTTTTGCTCTTTGGGAGTAGGGATCGGGCATCGGCCGACTCGGTTCTGCTTTACTGCCAGGTTAGCAGAACGATGTTTGCATGGTTAATGGGTTTTGACCTGCTCCCTGGCGGCGTTTGTGAGTAACCACGCCGATGAGATCAAAGCGCTGTTCGAGCAGGTCCTTCTGGTGTGTCAGGAGCAAGGTCTTCTGGGCAACGAACTGTGGCAAGCCATCGACGGCTGCAAGATGGGGGCTGATGCGGCCAAGGAATGGTTCGGCACCTTTAATGAACTGGGCGCTAAGCGCGACAAGTTGCGCCGACTGATCCGTTACCGACTCCAGGAGCATCGCCAGCGCGATGAGGTCACGACAGAGCCCGAACTGGACCAGGAGATCCGGGAGGCCAATACCATCCTGTCGCTGGACGAGGCCAAGAATAAGAACGTGCAGGGCCTGTGGCAGCTATGCTGCCTGGTGCATAACGTTCAGAAGGTGGCCAACTACACGAGCGGTCGGTCGCATGAGGAGACAAGGCCAAAAGGCACCGGCAGAGGGCGGTCAAAACAGAACCTGAAATGGTCTTGCGGGTGAAATATAATCGGATCTGGTAACCGGAAGGTATTCGGACAGTAGATGAATTGGTGAAACCAACACACGAAGAGGCTGTGGTGTAAGGCCCGGAAGCGGGTTTTCTACAGTTTGATTGCGAGGAGGCAGTATGCCACGAGTGACAAAGTCAATGGTCAATCGCGTCATTGATACGATTTCCGCGATCTCAAAATCGCCTGAAGTGATCTATTACAACATTGGAATTACTGACAACCCCAGACGTCGACGAGTTCCGTATGCTTCTTTGCCTCCGCATTATAAACACTTTGTTGTACTTGAGGTGGGACTGACCGCTAGAGAAGCACTGGCATTGGAGAAGAGAGTTTTTGAGGGGCTGCAGAACGATGCAAGACGATCGTCATGGCAAAAGTACGCCCCAGTAAGAAGGGATGCCCCTTACAGACCTAGCCTCGGTGGAAAGTCCAGGGAAAATGGAGCGGCTTACTT
The DNA here is from genome assembly GCF_004364635.1 of Halospina denitrificans. Taxonomy (GTDB): domain Bacteria; phylum Pseudomonadota; class Gammaproteobacteria; order Pseudomonadales; family Oleiphilaceae; genus Halospina; species Halospina denitrificans. Next base: position 679,531 of record NZ_SOAX01000001.1, read on the forward strand.
TTTCTACATGTCATGGCGAAGCGAGTAGCGTCACTAATAATAAAGTATGCAGCAAGATGACTGATGTAATCTGGAAGCGCGTGTATCAGTGCGCGCAAGAACTGACGAGCAAGGGAGTGACACCTTTTACAAGGGGTGATCTGATTCGTTGCGTGCAGCGCGATGATCCCGACTGCAGTCCAGACTCAATAAATCCCATCATTCAGGGAATGACAGACAACCTCCGGGGCGGAGCGCCTGGAGCGGTTGGTAAGAATCTACTGCACAGTCTCAGCAGAGGACATTTCGTTTTGAACGAGGCTGTTCCCCGCTCTCCAGAAAAGCCCCAAGCGAAGATTCCGGCTCGCCCAACGGCTCGTGAGGTGGAGGGCGAGAAGAGGCAGTCGGCTGGACTTGGCCATGAGATTCTTGAAATAGGTGGGTACGATTTTAAGTATATCTGCGAGATTGAGCCGGAGCGCAACGATGATGGGACTGTCAGGATGTTGGCTCCGCAGGATCGTTATGAAAATACCGGATACCTTACCTTGAATAGGTACGGAGCGGGGCCCTTCTGTAAGTTTAAAATCCCATGGAATATATCCAAATGTGGGGTCTATGCCCTCGTGGTGGATGAACAGATCCACTACGTTGGGGAAACCGAAAATCTGAGCAACCGGTTTAACATGGGCTATGGGAACATCTCTCCGAGAAACTGCTTTGCAGGTGGGCAAGAGACAAACTGCAGAATAAATAGCCTCATCTTCGATAAGCTCAGTGAAGGCTGCAGAGTCACTCTTTGGTTCCATACGACAGACGAATACAAGAAAGTGGAGTCCGCTCTTAGAGAGATAGGGGCATTCGGTTGGAATCGGGTATAAGAAGGCGCCCGTTACCTTACGGTACCACTGATGGTTTAGGCATAAACCATAGACGCGATACTTTGCATTGCTTCCTAGTGAAAATCGATCGCTAAGACCGACACCTTTACCCTATCAGTGGTGAGAGAGTATCCGACTGCTTTAGCAACAAAAAAAGCAGGGTCTACACTAAAGTGGGCAAGTGACCTGCTTGCTGTCACCACAACCAAATGGAGATTGATTTTGGCAGCCCCTCGCGCCCTGGTCGCCAACCTCCACAAATACTGGGATGTAATCGAATCGCTGACCCGGGCTACCCGCGAGACGCAGACGTTTACGCACGAACAGGTTCTTGCGGTGATTGAACGTCATCATCCGGCTTTGAGTCCTGCCGAACGGGATGCGGTACTGCGCACACTCTGCCAATCCAACCTGCTTGAGACACCGGCACGCACTGAAGTTTTTGAGCTCAATTCGCTGGTTCTGGATTTCGTGCGGGGATTGACCCGTGAGCATGAGCTCGGCCTGTCTGCTGTTCTGAAAGCGCGCGTCGAGGCGATTAAATCAGCCACGGAAGAGCTTTCAGAAGGTATTGCGGCAGGTGATCCTGAAGCCATGCGCACCGGTTCGGGGAAGCTGGGCGAGCTCTTTAACCGGATCGCTCAGCAGCTGGAGCAGGACCGCCACGCGATCATGGAGATCGGTGAGCAGGCCAAGGCAGCGGATACGTCGATTCCGATTGCCCGGCGCTACCGCACGGTGCTGAATGCCTATGACCAGTACGTCGAACCCATGAATGAGATGATGGATACGGGCCCTGAGGGCACCTTCTATCCCTATCTGGAGGGTGCTGAGCAGGCACTGGATCAGGCGTACGAGCAGCTCAATGTGGTAGGCGCTCTCTACACCCACCGGCTTCAGCTTCGCCAGGTCGGTTACAGAGCAAAGGAACTGCGGCGCATGGGCCGCGTTGTTGCCCAGAAATGTGCGGAGACGCTTCTCCCTTTGCGCGAGGAGGCCCGTCAGCACAACAATCTATCCGCCGCCGTCAGCAGCCTGCTTGGCCAGGTCCGCAAGAAAGGGCTCCGGCGTGCCTTGCCCCGTCAGGTCTCTGGGTCCGAGCTGCCTGTTTGGCGAGTCCAGCGTCAGCAACGCGTCTCCGTGGGCGACGAGGTCAAAATCATCATGGCCCAGGCACGGGACTTTGAGGCCGTTCTGAAATCCTTCCCAGAGGAACTGAGTGAGGGCTCGACCGCCATCGATTCCTGGGTTGATGAGCCGGCGCTGAGAGAGAGGCTGCAAGCCGCATTGCCTGTCTCTGATCTGATGCGCTGGCTGCATGAACATTACCCAAAGTTGCCAGATGCTGTTGTGCTGCGCCTGTACCATGACCTCATCAAGGATGAACTCTGGGAAGTTTTTCAAAAGGATGAAGCTCGCGCTACCGAACTAACCGAGGTTCGGGTTCACTATCACCCCCATGGACTGCAACCGTTATGACGCACTGGATTGACCTTGAGCAGCTCCCGAGACTTGATGAGATGTGGCGTTTTTTCAGCGCGGGCAAGCATCTCAACCGGGTCGCCGATCCGGGACTCTGGGCGGAGCTGGAGGAGCAGCAGGCGGCTTACCAGTCGCTGTTTCAGTCACTGGGCTATGATCTCCGCATTGACGCCCGCGGTTTTGCCTGGTTCCACACCCAGGACAGCTCCAGCGCGGTCAACCGGCTGACGCGCCAACTGGCATTGCTGTTTATGGTGATCTTCGATTATCAGGCGGATGTCGGGCAGCCGCTGGTCCGCTTTGAGGAGTGGCTCATCGACAACCGCCTACTTGATGCGGTTTACGAGCAACAGCAGGAGCTTCTTTTGGCAGAGGAAATGGATCGCGCCTTCCTGAGTCAGCTTATGGAACGAGCCGCCAATTATGGGTTTGCGCTCTCCGAGGAGGGCGGCTGGCGGTTACTGCCAGCGGTTCATCGTTACCTGGCCCATTTCGAGGAATTGGCGGCGCAGGTGGAAAGCAGTGAGGATTGGCTTGCCGAGGCTGACGACAGCGAGGGAGACGAAGTATGAGTGTCCAGTACGGCTTCCAGCGTCTGGTGCTCTTGGGGAGTGCGGGGTATCAGCGCGCCGAATTGCCGTTGGATGATTCTGTCTCCCTGGTTGCTCCAAATAACGCCGGCAAAACAAGCCTGATCAACGCGCTTCAGTTCCTGTTGATCATTGATCGGCGGCGCATGGATTTTGGGGCGCATGAATGGGACAAGACCCGGCGTTTTTATTTCCCGGACAACAGCGCCTATATCCTTCTGGAAGTCAGTCTCCCGGAGTCCGGCACGATGGTGTTGGGCTGTGTCGGCAAGGGGCTGGGGCATGAGTACGAGTACTTTGTCTATGCCGGATCGCTCAACGTGGATGACTTTCGCCTGGCGGATGGCACTCTGGTGACTCAGCCCCAGCTAAAGAGCCACCTGGGAGAGCAGGGCCGGTTGGTCCACGCCTACAATGCTTCGGAGTTCGCCGACCTGTTGTACGGCGGGCGGCGCAGCGGCGGGGGAAGCGCCCCGGACTTCCGCGTGTTCCGGCTTGAGAATGCCCGTGATGCGGGCGTTTACCAGAAAGTACTCACTCGCACGCTGCGGCTTGATAAGCTCACCTCCATCGAGGTGAAAGACTACCTGTTGCGCATCTTTCACCGGAGCCTGCCGGATGCCAGCATTAATTTCAAAGATGAGTGGGAGAAGGCCTTTGATGGCGTGAATAAGGATCGGGCCCAGTATAAGGCGGCTAAGGACCAAGTGACCGAGATCGATCATCTAGAGCGGCAACACGAAGAGCGCCTGACCCTGCGCGGTAAAGTCGTCGCCTGGAAGCCACTCATTGATGAAACGCTAAAACACTGGCAGACCCATTACGAACAACAGCAGGAAGTCCTGACGAACCGCCGCAGTGAGCTGCAAACTGAGCAGACCCGGCTCTCCTCACGTCATCAACAGTTGAGTGAGCAGAGAGTGGATCACAAGCGTCAACTGGAAGAACTCACGCAACAGGCTGAACGCCAGTCCAAACTGGAAAATCATTTCGCGCTGGTACGTGAACGTGGCGAGCTGGAGCAGCGCTACGAGGAAAGCCGCAAAGCCTACGAGAAACAGGTTACGCTGGTGAACAACGCCAGTGACCGAAAGCCTGACGCCATTGAACGGGAACTCGCTGATAATAGGCGCCAGCAGCAGGAGGCTCAGCGCCAACTCGAAAACCGCCATGACAATCTCTACCAGTCTCTGGCGGAGTCGCTGTCCAGCGAGTATCTGGCGCGCTTGAATCGGGGACTGAATAACCAGGTCATGACTCTGCCCAGCGATCAGTTTCAGCTGAATGTGCCTGCGCTGAAGGCGTGGCTGTCCGAGGGCGGGGAAGACAGGCTGGCGCTCCCGGGCCTGTCACTCAGTCTGCATGACCTTGAGGTGCAGTTCAGCCAGCGCAGCGAGGCTGAGTTACGTGATCGATTAAGTGAGCTGGAGCAGCAGGCCGGCAAGCTGAGTGATCAGCTTGAAGCGGCTCGCGAGATGGAGGCAGCGCGCCAGCGCCGGGACTCCCATGAGAAAGCGCTCAAGGAGGTGGAGAAGGACCTCGAAGCCTATGATGAAATGGTGGCATTACAGCAGGGGGCGGCCGAGCGAGATACAACGCTGAAGAGCCTGCAGGAACAGAAGCAGGCCATCGAAGAGGAGCTGAATCGCTTCAGTGAGCGTTTCAATGAATTGAACAGACAGATCAATCAGGCGGATCAGGATCTGGGCGAGCTGACCAACCAGCATGAACGGATCAATCGCCTCCGTGGGCAACGGTTGGACCATCGCGAGCCCTTTCTGTCGCTGGCGCAAATGCCCCATCATGCCTGGATGGCAGACACGGAAGTCTCTGTGGACGAATTGGCCGTGACGCTGGAGGAGTACCAACGGGACTGCGGCCAGGTCCTGGAACTCGACCGGGCGATTCACCAGCAATTATCGGCCCTGCATGAGGGAGGCCTCACCAAGTATCAATACAGTGGCTCGGAAGAAGAAGAGGTAACCCGCATCATCGAGTTCCGGCATCAGTTGGAACGTGAGGCAGAAGCGCTGGAGCGCAAGGCCCGCAGTGCGGTCGTCACGGTGACCAGCAGCCTACGCCAACTGCGGGATGGGCTACTTAATTTCGAAAAGGGCATGGCGGAATTCAAACGATTGATTGGCCGTCGCAAGCTTTCCGATCTCGAAACCTTCCGCATATCGCCCCAGCGTCAGGAGCACCTAGTTGGTGCCATCAACACCCTTGTTGATAAAGCAGAGACGGTTTCAAGTGGCGAGTCCTTCGAGATCTTCAGTCAGGGAAGTGTGTTGGATGACGACCAACTCGACCGTGCCCGGCGGACCCTGATCGAGGAGGGCGATGCCCGATCGGGGTTACGGGTTGGCGATCTGTTTCAGCTGCAGTTTGTGGTCGCAAAAAAGGGCGCTCCCCCTGAGTCTTTCGATGACATTGATAGTGCTGCCTCCAACGGCACCGTGCTCATGGCCAAGCTTGTGACGGGCCTGGCCATGCTCTATCTGATGCAGGACAGGCGCCACAGCGTTCGCGCCGTATGTTACCTGGATGAGGCGCTGGCCCTGGATGCCGATAACCAGAGGAGTCTTATTGAGGCAGCGTCTGAGTTTGGGTTTTCACTGATCTTCGCATCGCCCGCCCCGCTCACCACTGCCCGCTATTGTGTGCCCATTCAGGAGCACAATGGCCTGAACCACATCAGCCGCAAGAGCTGGCAGATTTTGGAGTCGCTGGAGGAAACGCCGTCATGAATCAGGCTCTGGCCGCAGCGCTGGCCAAGCTGGCAGAGAACGAGGAAAAAGCGCGTTCCAGTTCAGCTTTTACGCAGGCGCAGCGTCGCGCTCTGGATGAATTCATACAACAAACCGGATGTATTCGCGTCTATCGAAAGGGGCGGGGTTGGGGGTATGAGGTCTGTAACCAAACCCTTTTCAACCGTCATCTCCAGGAGCTTCGGCCAGATCGTGATTCGGATCTGGCGTCAGATTTGAACGATCGAGCGCGTAATATCGCCACCCGAAGGTCCAGCAAGGCGGGCCAGCATCAACACGACCTTTATTATCTGTTGTTGAAGGCAAGTGGTTCTGGGGTTCAGTGGTTCAATGATGAAGGGGTAACTCTGGAGCTGTCCGAGTCGACCGACGCATACGGACTGGGTGCCCTCCAGGTGGCGCCGAGTGATACGTGGCGAACGGACCAGCCGCTTTGGCTGATTGAGAATCAGGCACTGTTTGATTCATTGGATTGGGTGGAGCCTGCTTTAGGAGGCTCCGTCGCTTATTACGCAGGGAATCTCACGAACAACCTTCTGCGTTGGCTTGAGAGCCGCCAGCGGGCTTCTCAGGTTATCCTGTTTCCAGACTACGACGGGACAGGGTTGGAGAATTACGCACGCTTGAAAACCGCTATTGGCGACCAGGCGTCATTCTGGTTAATGCCTGGCTGGAAGGCGCTTCTCGCACGCTATGGGAACCGAACAATCTGGCAGGACAACTTGGTGACATTTGAAACGGCGAGGCAGCGCCTGAAGTGGCTTGCACCCGAAGATCGCGTTCATGAACTTATTGAGGAACTCGCGTTCTGGGGGATGATGCTGGAACAGGAAGCTATCGGGCTTATATCTGGAGAATTTACCTCTGGACCGACGACCCAAGGGTAGCTTATATCGGCTGCTGTAGTGTACCGATCGATTAAGGCTTCGGCTCGGAAAAGCAGGTGTGCACTGGATGTTATTATTTAGGCGACTACTGTGTTCATTTTAGTCCGTAACGAATTCAGTACACCTCCCAAGTCAGCCTCCGTGGGTGTCCATTTAACTTGGTTGTCTTGAGGGTTGAAAAATGTCGTTTCAGAGGAGGCTCCAAAGGAGATCCTCAAAACCTCATCTACGTTCTGCAGAAGCATCATTCTGTAATGTTTTTCGGTCACAATCCAAAGCGTCTGAAGCAGCACTCCAGTTTCCGTAATGCTCTATTGCCCACATAGCTAACTCTTTACGAAACCAGCGAAGCCGCTCCGATCTTGTTCCATCGCCCAGGAATATTGGTTGAGATGGCAAAATATCGTCCTTTCTCGCCCATTCCTTTATTGCGTTATCAAGGTGCATTTGATCGCCAGAAGGGCACCAAGCCATTATCAATAAAGCTAAACGCTGTAGATCACGAAGGTTTCCGGACAACGAATTTCGGGTCAGCGTTTCTTGAATCTCTTCAGACCAAGGTGGGTTCGATGAGCCCTGATTCGATATTTGGAGCTCTCGCCAAACGCGCCTCCAGTCTTCGTACAAGTCCTCGCGACACTCCCGAAGAGGGGGGACGGATACAACCAGATGGCTTAGTCGGTCAAATAGATCAGGGTCCAGACGTTCTCGGAGCTCCTGCATGGAGAGATTTGAAGCACAAATGACTTCTAAATCCACACTTTCTTCCCGGTCACTTCCCATCGGTCTATAACGGTGGAGTCGGTCCTGAAATACTCGCACAAGTTTTCGTTGTATAGGTTTTGGTAAATCCTGGACTTCATCTAAAAAAAGAATACCACCATCAGCTTCCTTCAAAATGCCTGCACGTTTTTCACTGGCCCCAGTGAAAGCCCCTTTCAAATGGCCGAAGAGAAAGCTTTCAGCCAAATCGCCGTCTAACCCACCACAAGGTACAGTAGCTACCTTAAAGCGCTGTTTGAGTTTAGAAACAAATGTCTCAACCAATCGCGTCTTACCGGTGCCTCGTTCACCCAAAAGCAAAACAGGCGCTCCTGGCACCTGTGAATATCTGGCAAGTCGCTCAAGCGAATTCCGGCGGGCTAAAGAACGAGCTTCAGGTTCGTATACCGCAAGTTGGGGGGCCCCGTATTCAATTTCATGGATCTCTGACAAGTACGTAGTAATTGGGAACTCTACTTCATCAATGCGGGTTCGCTTTGTCTGCGTGCTGTACTGAGAAGACCAGAGTCGACAGCCTGGGGGGAGTGCTCCACCTGCATGCAAAATTAACCAGACACTGTGCATAGCAGGAGTGCCAGGCGAGATATTAATGTGTAGCTGATGATCTAAATCCCGAAGCCGGGGCAAGATGTCATGGCGGACTCGGGAGTATATATCGACATGGTGTGTCGGGTCCTCAAGTGGCACCTCGATGGCTTTCAGCTGAGCATCGGCCAAGGTGGAAGGAAAGGTATGCCGTGCCTTTCCCTGAACCAGATAAAAGACCTCGACAATTGTAATGTTCCGATTACGCAATGCCTTGAGTGTACGCTCAAGCACGCCAAGACCAGCACGCTCAGCGTGCCAACATAGCAGCACGCCTTTGTCTGTTGCCATCACCCTTCTGCTCCACTATCGACCACAATAGCGTCAGCCTGGACTTGCACCTTAACGGACAAGGCTTCCTGTAACTGATCACGTGTTCTAATTGCTACCACCCTGCGTCCATCTGGCTCCCTAAAAACTGGAAGCGCATACGGAGTAGACTGTCTAGACTTATTCTTCTCCTTGCGGTGCTCCGGCTTCGATTTTGGCTTTAACTGCGGTGCGGTAACCTCCCACCGATAGTAACGTTGATGCGCGGTGGGGATAGAAGGCCCGGCTGGAAACTCTGGTCTGTATTCTAAGTCTTCAGCCGACTCACACTCATGTTTTCCCAGGTTAATATTTTCTTCTTCGGAGATTTCAACCTCCTTGAATTGAGGCTGGTCCCAGACTTCGACCTTACCGATCAGGCTTCCCAGTAGAGGCGCGATCTGTAAGGATTTTGGTGCTTGCGCAACCCAACTCTCAAGATGATACTTCAGCCATTCTGAGCGCGTATCCGACAAGTGCACACCTACCTCAAAGCCTTTGTCCAACCCTTGAGTCTGAAGGTTCGCAGACGTAATAACTGCCCGATCCGAGTCAGCCCATATCGCTTTCGCATGGAGCCATTTATACCCAATGACTGTCGCTCCGGCCCTCCGAAGTGCTAGCAAAGCAGGCATTGACGCAGCCCTTTTTCTCGCAAGAATAGTGATCTTCACGCCCTCTTGAGCCCGTTCACACAAACGCTGAACGACAGGGTGGTTGAGGTCCCAACCAAAGCTGCTGACCAGCAGCTTATCCATCGCGCTATCGATTACCGACATCGCGCATTCATGAATGCTCTGTTCTTGTTCGGTGGTAGCCACGATCCCATTTGCCAGTTCAGGGTAATCGACCATGCCCAAAGGCTTTACTGGTCTGAATTGCTCCTCGGGACCGAGCTTTTCATGCTCCGCAGTTTCCCACATCGCCCAACGAAGCAAATTACTGACCTGCTCCACCTCTGCGGAGGTCAGTTCAACCGCCAATTCCGGGTTCCGCTCTAAAGCGGCTTCTGTAAGATTAGCGGTGAGTAAGATACCAGAACTGCCCGCATCAAATGGATCTATCAAAAGGACTTTTGCATGGAAGTGGGGTGCCGAGCGGAAAAGAACATGGCCACTCAGACGCGCTAGCATCTCTTTATGTTGGTCAATGACATGCTTGTCGAACGGCTCCTCACTATCATCGTTTTCCAACCGTGCTTCCGATGCGAGCATGACATAGACTCTAATGCCGCGATTTGCGGCCGCCAATAGGGCATCCTCAATTTCCCGATCTGCCAAAAGAAAGCTGGAAAGAACAATCATCTGGTCGGCGCTTTCGCTAAAGGATATAAACTTGCGAGCGAGCTGTCTCTCTGGCCCCGAGCTAAATACATCATTAATAGATTCGACGGGAGCGAATCGTGATTCAGACGCCGGTGTCCAGGTTGGAGGCAGGGTGAAGTTACGCTGATCAATTGTTTCAGAATCTTCTTTCTTCCAGCTTGCCATCGCTTTGTTCATTACAGTCCCCAATCTTCTGATGCCATTAAATACCAACACTTTGCCGTCGGTCGGTTACCTCGTTGCGTCCAAACCAATTCAGCTAATGCATCTCTTGGGGGCAAAGTGGGAGAAAATTCAGCAAATGGCTCAGCCGCCTCGTTGGTCCACTGCTGATAACGCGAATTTGTCGCATAATCGCTGATACGAGCCTCTAATCGCCATTCTGCCCATTTTTTTGCATCCTCTCCTGACAGCGGTAACAAGGGCACATCGTAAACATCCAAATCCTCAAACCGGCCTGCACCCGAGATCTCGGGGTTCTTGAACTTCAAAACCCTAGTCAAAGATTCTCGCTCGGATTTTGAGCTTTCATCGAAGGCCATTCTCAACGCCTGTTGGCTCGGATCCCACCGAGGCCAGAGTTCTACACATTCAAGTAGATTCTTCCAAACCTGGTTCGATTCAATGTCGGGAGCGTTGAGGCTCGAATCGACGGACTGATCTGCTAACTCTCCTCGCAGCCAAAGCTTTCCTTTATTGACGTTCCATTCTAGATATATGAAGGCGTGGTTCCGAACTGGCTCGGCATTTATTTGCATGCTGTCGATGCGGCGAGATTCAGTCGTTTTACATACCATGTCAAAGGCTCGACCTTCGCTTTCCGTCATCCAACGTGGCAGTTCCTCAAATGCTCGCTCGGAATTTTTGTGTTTTTCTTTACCCCACACTTCATCAAAGGCGCTGGGCTCGCTCCAAGCTTCAACGTGCAAAATCGGGTGATCAAGCATTGGCTCATCACTGGCCCATATGATCCAGGTACCTTCCTGTGGGACATAAACGCGCTCCCTGGCTATTGCCTGCTTTCCCTCCTCACTAAGCGAGTACGCCCCCGCACTTTCTTTTTTCAGTAGCCCATAACTATGAGCAACTTGCAGAAGGCGTTCAGCGACTACTTTCCTGGAATTCGATTCGAAAAACAGGTGCTCGGCAATATCTTTTGCGCCGGTTTGCTCAACCTCTTGAGCTCGAAGCAGTAAGGGAATAAGGTCGCGTCGCTCTTTGGCAGTAGCCACTTGCCCGGACACATGCCAGCACACGACATTCAAGGTCCGACGAAGAATCAGTTGGTTTTGCATTAGTGTCCTCCCCCTGGAAGTCCCCAAACTTCCGTGCCTGCGAAGGTTCCGAGCACACTCTGCTTAGCCTTTCGCATTGCTTTGCGGTTGCCTATAACGATACGTTGATAGCGAGCTCGGGTTAGCGCCACATTGAGACGGTTAGGACTTTCCAGAAAGCTGGTGGGATGGTCATTGGCCAAACTGATCAGCACCATATCCGCTTCGTGCCCCTGAAAACGGTCGACGGTACATAGCTCTATCTCCAAATACGGTTTCTGCTTGTCACCACGATGGAAATGGCGCGTTTTCCCCCTCATCCCGCTCCAACGTTGGAGGTGGTTGCGGATTTCTCTCTCTTGGCCGCGATAAAATGCAAGCACGGCAACAACCCAAGGTGCCTTATCAGGCGGCGGGTTTTGTTTTGCCCAGTGGTCAAATGCAGTTATCTCGTCAAGAACGGTTTTCGCCTCTCCGGGATTGGAGTTGGTTTTTCTCTGAAATCTGCTGTTTACTTCGAGCCAAAGAGCACGATGAGCATGCCGCGAGTATCCCCAGTTCCGACGATTAGTCATATCAACTGGCGTCTGCAACGCTTTGCCCTGGTAGATGTAGCTTCGAGAAAATTCTGCAATCTCATCATGCATCCGGTGCTGAGTGCTCAAAAGCACATGCCGGCTTGCCAAAACATCAGCTGGTAAGCCGTCGGATAAGGCTGTGCCATGCTTCTGCTGCTGATCTCGATCAAATCCATGACGGAGGGATTCAAGAATCGAAGGTAAGGCAACGCGTCTGATACGGTTGATAGCCTCGGGCACACTTTTCCATTCACTAGCCAAGTCACCTGCTGGAAGCAAATTTACAATCTCACCGCGATATTTCCCCGCGGTTTTACTCCGAACTCCCGATTCCGGATCTTCAGCAAAGCGTTGCTCATATAGGCTGGCTAGGCGCCAACTCAATTCTTCTGACCATTCTGGCAGCTCAGTTACCTTTTCTTCCCGGTTAATCCTTTTCCAGGCACTCACCTGCCTGCGCAGAGGATTCAGTGCTGCTGGACGAGCACGAACCGTTTTGGTATCCAGCGGCAAGTTGTCAAAATGCGTTTCCAGCTCGGACTCACTGTCCAGGATAATTGATGAAAAGGGTGCCTCCCCGTCACTTGCACCCGCAATGTTGACATCGTTAGCTTGGGCCTGGCTCAAGTACTTGTTCTTATCTGCCTCACTATTGCTCGCAACGACTGCAACCCGGTGCTTGTTAAGGTTTCGATGCGTTGCCAAAAACACATCAACACAGGCCTCACGGGCAACGTTGTCAGGCAGACATGTTTCTATGTTGCATGCTAAGGCGGCACCGTCCACATAGGGCGATAACTGCTTTGGGTCACCAACAATAACCCACCTTTTGGCAAGCAAGGCCGGTACAAGAAACTCCTGAAAGGTTGTTTTTGAGGCCTCGTCTACGATTAGGGTGTCGAAGTGGGCTGAGTGCTGCCTTTGATTTTTTATATCTGGATGCTGAAGGATGCCGATCGTCGTTCCGCAGACAAGGTTTGCGGAGTCAAGCACCATCCTTTCAATGTCGGAATTGCCGTGGCGCAGAGTATCCAGAAGCGCTTCCTGGGATTCTGTGCGAGGTACCGTTTCCCTCAGTTTGCTCAACAAGCGCCGCCGTTCAGTTTTAACGAAAGTATCCAGTTGCCAAGGGCGCGCCTTTTCTGAAATCCTACTACTATCGCCCACACGCACTGGTATCATCATATCTCTGTGTGGGTTCTGCTCGTCCATCAGCCGTTCCAACACGTTATCGACAGCCACGTGGGTCGAGGCACATAACAGCACTCTGTGCCCCCTGCTGACAGATTCAAGAATTAATTCACAAATGGCCGTCGTCTTCCCGGACCCCGGCGGTCCCTCCAGAAATGCAAAATCAGGTGTAGCTAAGGCTATATTGACGAATTGCCGTTGCTCATCGGTGCCCTCGCGCGTTTCGTCAGTCAGTACTCGCCAATTGCCCACGCTTTCCTGTATTAAAGGCAACCATTCCGCGTGGTCGAGTGATTCGAATAACCGAAGTATAGGGACGTGAGCATTCGAAGGGCTGTCTTGCAGTCGCCTGAGTGCTTCCAGCTGTCGACGGAGAGTGTACGTTTCCGGTTTTAGAATCAGCTGGCTGGATGATGGGCGATGTTCCAAAAGAAGTTGGTAATTCTCGACATCACGATCTATCACCTGAATACTGTTGTTTTTTCTGAAGGCATTTGGTCCAAAGGCTCTCTTTTCTTCGTCTTCGGCCACCTCTACAGCAAAAACTTCGCGGTTGTTTTCGTCCATGAATGCCCTAAAGCTCGATTCCGGCTCATTTGGACGATCCCTTGGTTCCTCTAATTGGATCCAGATACCTTGCTTTTCCTGTGAAGAGTCGGAGCTTTTCGACCCAGGTGGAAGCCCATCTTTCCATGCCAAACGGACAAGGGCTGCGTCGCTTTCCATGTACTTCTTCGTCTGGTTCAAGAAGTCATTAAATGTCTTTAGGCCGAAGAAAGCTTTTTTCATAAGCACGTCAGGACGACCGACGCCTAGATTCTGATAGTGAAGTAACGCCACGTTAAATCTTCCCTTCGATTGATCGAAAAACATCACCTAATTGGTGTCGATAATCTATAAGCAATTAAGGTGCCAAGACCGTAATATTTAAAAAAGGTTATTAATCAATAATATATAAACTTTAAGGTTAACTTTAAGTGAGTAATTTATTTCCAGTATTGGGATATTTGTACCTAAAAGAGGTGAGCTTAACCCCGTTTCAGTCTCACCCATCGCTGGGGAACCCGCCCCCGCCGATGAATGGAAACTGTGTGTTCGAAGGCTGGTCAGCAGGCGCTGACCGATCGACTCAACGCAATGCTTTCTGCCTCTCCAACGCCTCCTCCAGCGTCTGCACGGTGGCTTCCCGCAGATATTCGGGGTCTAAGATATCCAGGTGACTCGCCTGCGCGATCAACCACCAACGTAGATCCTGGGTATCCCCAACGGTCGCCATCAGCTCAAAGTGTTCCTCGGTTTCGTTTTCAATGAGCTGGTCCAGGCTCATAGGCGATTCTTTCAGGTGGTACATAAACGTCTTGTCACAGCGCAGCCGCAACTGAATGGGCTTCCGTGAATAGAGCTGGCCCATGGCCCCAGAATAAATGTATTGGTCTAGATCGAAGTCTCTAGGCCGGTCAACGTGCTCCTCCACCAGGAGACTGTCCGTTGCACGGTGAAGAGCAAGTTGTCGTATGCCTTCGCGGCCATCGATTGTCGCGATTAGATAGACGTTCGGATCGCGGAAGATCAGGCCATAAGGATGGACCCGAATTGATTCAGGCTCGGGCCACGAACGGGCTTGATAGGTGAGATCGCACTGGTAGTCCTTGAGCAAGGCTTCCGTGACCGTCTCCAGCACCTCCGCATTAACGATTGGACGCCGGGTCATCAGGCCCCGGTTGATGACCCGCACACGGTCGGGCCAGCGCCCCAGTGGATTGTCACGGCGCCCGAGTGTCTCTTGCGCTTCCTGAAAGTGCGGCTTCAGATGTTCCAGCGCACGCTGGGGCAATACCGGCGTCAGATAGGCGCGGGCCAGTTCCAGGGTCAGGGCGGCCGGCATATCCAGTGCCGGAATCATGCTGTTCGCGGCAGAGGCGTTGAAGGACCAGGTGTAGGGGCGGGAACTTTCATCCACCATCAGCGGGAAATGTGCCGAGAGCTTGTCCAGATCCCGCTGTACCGAACGGATATTGAGGTCAAAACCGTGCTCAGTAAGTGCTTCCGCAAGTTGGGGCGCTGTGATCGTGCGTGGGTATCGCGGGATCATGCGCAGCATGGTGAGGTAGCGGATCGAGGTCTCGGACATTGTGTTCGTTCCAGTTGTCGATGGTGACTATGAACAGCATTGAGTGTAGATGCTGTACCCCATGCGCGACAGCGGATGTCGTTTCCGTGAGCCAACATTAGAGGTAGTGGCGCCGGCAGAGGAGAAACCCCATGAAACAAACCTTTCGCGTGGACGGTCTTCTGTATGAGCTTCGCTTCACCCGTGCCCATGAAATCCAGTTGGGAATCACCGGCGGAGCATCACCCAGCTATCAGCCGGACTACGACCCCTTCGACTGGGATTACACCCCCTTTGTAATGGATGACATCGGCGCCACCCGTTATCCGGTAGCGGTTATGCGGCGCACACTGCGATTGCTCTGTGAGTGGGTTGGCGAAAAACGCCCATCGCATTTTCGCTTCGCGGCACGCAGTGATCGCCGCTGCAATCTCTATCGGCGCGTCGCATGGTTGTTGCTGAAACGCTTTCCGGATTATCAGCTGGTGGAACACGAACGGTGCTTCTACTTTTACAGGTTAAAGAAGGTCAGCACCGCCTAAACGCGATAGTGGAGAACCTATGTACGATCTGATCGGTGATATTCACGGCCATGCAGACGAGTTGAAAGCGCTGCTGACAAAGCTTGGATACGAGGAAAAGAATGGCGTGTGGCAGCACCCCGAACGGAAGGTGATCTTTCTGGGAGACTTCATTGACCGGGGCCCGGAGCAAGTGGAAAGCGTACGCATCCCGAGGGCAATGGTTGAGGCAGGTCACGCAATGGCGGTGATGGGTAACCACGAGTTCAACGCGATTGCCTGGGCCAAGCAGGATCCCAAGAATCCTGGCGAGTATCTCCGCCCGCACACCGACAAGAATCGCAACCAGCACCAGGTCTTCCTAGATGCGGTTGGAGAAGACTCATCCGTGCATGCGGAATTTATCGAATGGTTTGAGCAGCTTCCGTTTTACCTCGATCTGCCGGAACTGCGAGTGGTGCATGCGTGCTGGCACCCGCAATATATCGATTGCCTTCAGCCGTTTCTTGATGGCCAGCAACGTGCTCTCCCGAACGCATGGCCGTCACTAACAGCTCGCGGCACGGTGCCATTTGAGGCAGCGGAAGTGATCCTGAAAGGGCTGGAAATCCCGCTGCCCGAAGGGCACGCGTTCGAAGATAAAGATGGCAATGAACGAACGGATATCCGCGCGGAATGGTGGAATCTTCATGGCGCGACTTATCGCGATCTAGCATTCGTCCCCCCAGAAGTGATTAAACAGATTCCGCACAAGCCAATCCCTGAGCACATCCTGCCGGGCTATGACCAGATAAAGCCGGTATTCGTCGGCCATTATTGGCTGAGCGGAGAACCGGAACTGATGGCGGATCGCATTGCCTGTCTGGACTACAGTATCGGTGCCAAAGGTTTGGGAAATAACGAGGGCTGCAAACTCGTTGCTTACCGCTGGCAAGGTGAGTCGGCGCTGAATCCGGAGCATTTTGTCTGGGTGAGCTAGCCTCTCATTAAAACCCGCTAACTTCAGGTTGATCAATGCCTGAGCGAGTGAGTTCGCGGAGTATGACCCACAATTCATAATGCGGTAAGGTCGCGGCCCATAGGCCTCCGAGAGGTTCTGTAGTACGCCATCCGCTGTAGTGAAACGGAGCGATTTGTATCATGACCGAAGAAAATAATCAGGAGCCAACCACTGAAACGCAACCCCGTGAAACCGGGTTCGATACGTTGGTTGGCTCGGGACAGGTATTTCACGGCCGCCGCCTTTGGGCCGCAATCACAGCAATCCTTTTGGTGATCGCCATTTCCTGGCTCAGCGTGATCGACCGCAAAACCGAAAATTATGTGAATGATGCAATAGTTCAGGCTCTAACGACCTATGGAAGCCTTCGTGTAGCCAATGGGGTGATTTCAGTAATCAAAACAGCTGAATTCGACGTTCAGATAGCCTCTGTTGGGTTGGGAGCAATGGCGGACCCTGTTGACGATCTCGTTGAGGACGGATCCAACGTAATGCGGATGGCTATCGCCTCACTGATCATCCAAAAGTTAATGGTCGAAATCGTGTCCGCCAATTTTTTCAAAATCCTGCTCACCGTGACCGGACTGTTATTAATAGGGTCACTTTTCATAAAGGGCGGGCGGTACTCCGGTTTCTGCATGAAGGCATTTGCCCTTGCGGGACTGGCCCGTTTTCTCTTGGTACTTGTGGTTTTTCTCAATGGAATGGCAAGTCAGGCGTTCGTTGCGGAGAAAACCGAAGCCACACAGCAGAAGCTGAGTGCAACCTCGGAAAAATTAGGGCAGGTTCAGCAAAAAGCTGGGGGTGGGGTGAATAAGGAGGAGCGCACCAAGATTCAGTCCGAGATTAATGCTTTGACCGATCAGCAAGAACGTTTGTTGGAATCGGTTGGGAGCGCTGAGAGCGCTGTGAATGAGACCGCAGCTGAGCTGGAGGCGTCTCAGTCAGAACTTTCCAATCTGCAGGAAGAAAAAGGTTTGGTGGAGCAGTATTTCCCTGAGGAGTCTGAGCACCAGGCGTTAGTCAACCGAGTGGAAGAAGACGAACAGGCTCATGAACAGGCAATCGCAGAGCTTGAAGGGTATACAGAAGAACTCAGCCAGGTTAATGAGCAAATTGTTGCACTCAAAGCTACTTTGCGTGGTGAGGGCAAAGGCTGGATAGCGGCTGCTACAGAGAAGGTGAACTCCGCTAAGGAAATGCTGAATTTTTCGACAATAAAAAATGAAGCCGAAGCGATGGTAGATGCCATATTGAGGCTGATGGCACTTTTTGTCCTGAAGACCGTGATTATTCCGATCATCTTCCTTGTTCTGTTGCTTCAGGGCTTCCGTTACATCTGGGGTATTGACGCACGAACCCTAGCATCACAGCAGTGGGAAAGCGCAAAAGGAGAACTGAGCTCATAGTAATAGGTGGCGCGCGGCTTGCGCGCCATAACCTCGCCTTGTTGCCAGCCGCCTCGATCTGAAAAGCTTCCATCGCCACCAGCCCGAATGCTGCAACTTTGACGGAATCACCTTCGATCAGTACCCCATGGCAGGCGGTTTTTTGTCGCGACATTATCTGTCGCATCCTTGCTCGATACTGGATCCATCAGAGGAGGTTTTCTCATGAGTGGATCGAGTTACGAGGCGTACAGCCCGGATGCAAGCGGCGGATGCCGGCTTCAGGACTGGCATGAACGAGAACTGCGTTTGGGCCATCCCAGGCTCAAAGCGCTGGATTTGGTCCGAGCGCCGGAACTGACAACCCTTCGGATTACGCAAAAGGCTGAGCACGCCCCACTGCATCTCATGCTGCAGGCCACCCCTGCGCTCACTCGCATTGAACTGCCCGAATGCGACAGCGGCGCCGTTTTGCACCTCGCTGACGCTAAACGACCCGCCGACCTTCACATTGAGGGAGCGGTGGCCCAGGTCGATGCCGATTGGCAGACAACGCGGTTTCTCATGGAAAGGGACGGGGGCACGCGTCCCTGGCAGCGAGTTCGAGTCGTAGCGCCTACAGATGTGGAGGGACTGAGCCCGGGCGCCGGGCTGGTAATCGTGATCGGTCATGAGGGCGATGAGACCGAGAAGCTGCGTCTTGAGGAGGGCGATGACTGGCTGGTGCTTGGCGGCGATCAGCTCCAGCACATCCAGATCAACACCGCAGGACGGGTCCGTATCCAGAACGCCCCGGCGCTGACCGCGATCACCGGCAACGCGGAGCAAACGGTTTTGGACGTGTCGGACGCGCGCCGGCTTGAGTATGTCTCCGGCGTTGGTCAGCACATAACGCTCCGCCAACAGGGCCCCTCAACCCGGCGCCTGACCATTGCCGGTGCATGGGCAGAGGCCACTCTTCGCTGCCCACAGCTCGAAGAACTGCATTTCCCCCAGGCAAAGGCTTTGACGCTCTATTACTGCGAACGGCTCAAGGTTGTGGAACTGCCACTGGGTGTGCCGACCGAATGCCACGGCAGTGTACCGGACTCGCTGCTGGCCAGCTCGCGGTTGTTCATGGATGAATCCACGCTCAGCCGACACCTTGAGGCGGTTCACGCTGGTGACCACAGCCAGGTCAACGTATTGCTGCGGGTGCTGGCACACCGCCACAAGCGTGGTGAAGTTGTCAGTGCCCTGCGTGCACTGCGGAGCCTGTGCGAGGCAGGTGTGGATCCGGCTGAAGTTTGGAGTGTCCGACAGGAGTTGTTGGCGCGGCAGCTTAAACGCTCAAAACGCAAAAAGTCTTTGGGTCTGACCAAAGGCGAATACGCGCGGGCCACCAAGCGCTGGGATTGGACACTGCCCGATGACCTGGCCCAGGAAGGCCTGCAGGCGGATCTGGCCATCTGGCGAAGCTGCCGGGTGCACTGCGATGAGGCAAGGGATTATTCCAGCGTCCTCGGGAATCAGTGCCGCTCGCTTCCCTGCTTGAGTGCCCTGGTAACCAACGGCATCCGAGCCGAGGCTGAACCCATCGACCATCAAATCATGACTCGGGCCCTGCAGGGTATGGCCGAGGCCCCGTTGAGCCGGGAACTGAGTCAAAGCGCTGAAGGCCGTGCTCTGGCGCGACGGCTCGAATGGCTGGTGCAGACCGACAGGATCGATGACAGAACCCACAAAGCCATTCTGGATCTGATGACCGCCGGTTTGACGGTTTCCAAGCTGGCGGAACTCTTTGAGCGACTCCTTGCGCGCCAGCCTAAGGAAATACGAATGCGAGCGATCCGGCTGGCCTACGCCAGTGATCAGTGGATCCAGGAGACCTTCGGTATCGTCGCGAATCCCAGACGTGTACGCAGCAGATTCCTGCAAATGGCCCTGACCCCGGAACCCGCTTCACCCATTCAGGAGGCCCAATGACCACAACAGCCGCACCCGAACAAATCAAACAGATCCTCACCCATCAGGTGGCTCTTCTGGACGGGCAACCCGAGCTGGCCCACGAACTCCCACCGGTAATGCTCTGGGGGCCGCCCGGCGTGGGCAAGAGCACCCTGGTGCGTGACGTCTGCCACGAGCAGGGCATTCAATTTATCGACATTCGCCTGTCCCAGCGTGAGCCTGTGGATCTGCGCGGGCTGCCTGTGCCCAAGGACGATCATGTGGACTGGCTCATTGCCGGTGAATGGCCGCGAGACCCGGAAAGTCGCGGGATTATTCTGTTCGATGAGCTCACCGCTGCCGACCGCTCCATGCAGGTGGCCGCCTATGAAATGATCCTGGATAGGCGCTTGGGTGACCTTTACAGCCTGCCAGACAAGTGGCTGGTGGTTGGCGCCGGTAACCGCAGCGAGGACCACGCCGTGTCCCATACCATCTCCAGCGCGCTGGCCAACCGGTTCTGTCACCTGGAACTGGAACCCGAGCTTGAGACCTGGTGCCAGTGGGCCTCCCGCCAGGGCCTGCATCCGGACGTGATTGCCTTTCTGCGCTTCCGCCCGGAATGCTTCTTTTCCATGGAAGGCGAGCTGGAACGGGGCTGGCCCAGCCCCCGCAGCTGGACTCGGGTTGCCCAGAGCCTCATTAATGGTGCGAGCCGACTCCCGGAGGAGAGCCTCAGCCTCATGGTGCAGGGACTGGTAGGGCAGGGGGCCGGAACCGAATTCCTGGCCTTCCGTCGCCAGTCAAGCGACCTCCCGGATATAGAGGCCATGCTCCTGGGGCGGGCCGAGCCCCGGTTCCCGGAGCGTGCCGACCAGCGCTATGCCTTCGCCACGGCGCTGCCTCAATACCTCTGGCAGGGGCCGAAAGAGCAGCAGCCACAACGCGTGGACGGCTTCTTCCGAATCAGCGAAGCCATGACCTCGGACTTTGCCACCCTCGCCATGCTCGATGCGATGGACGGACCCAACGCCTCCAGCCGGGAACGACGCGCCGAAACCCTGCTGGGCCACCGCCGTTTTGCGCAGTGGAGCCAACAACACGGCGCCGTATTCAGCCGCCATGTAAACCTCAATACGGACGGGTATCCGGCATGAGCAGCGAAGCCACACCACTTCCACAGGGCACCCTCACTGAAGCGGACCAAGCCCTGAAGAAGCGCATGCTGAAGCAGTGCGAGGATGAGCGCCTGGTGCTGCTGACTCTCCAGCCGTTCACTGCCAAGCTGCTGATGAACCTTAACCTCCAACCTGTGGTGGACGACCGCCTGCCCACGGCTGGCACGGATGGCGAAACCCTGTTCTTTAACGCTGAGTTTATGCAGCGCCGTAGCGAGGAGGACCAACGTTTTATCCTGGCCCACGAAGTCTGGCATTGCGCCCTGGGTCATTTCCGCCGCCAGCTCGGCCGCGACCACAACCGTTGGAATCGCGCTACGGACTACGAGATCAACCAGCTTCTCAAGGAAATGCTCGGACACTGCCCGGATAACGCATTATTCGATGCCGAATTTGCCGGGGAATCCGCCGAAACGATCTACACCCGTCTGGAAGCCGATCCCCGGCGTAACCAAGGCAACACTCTGGATGAGCATGACCTTATCAAGATCCATGCCCATTCAGCCGGGCCCAAACTGGATCCAGGCTTTGCACCGAGAGCGCCTCACCACAGTGACGCTGACCGCTGGCGCCAACGCCTTATCAGCACAGCGCAGCAGAGTCGCAGTGGCTATGGTGACCTGCCGGGTGCCTTGAAGATTTATGTGAATAAAATCCGCAATCCGACTGTCGATTGGCGGACGCGTCTACTACGATTTGTTCAGAGAACAGCTCAGGGAGAATACAACTGGAGCCGACCCAACCGGCGCCACATCCATCGGGGAATTTACCTGCCGAGCCGACAGGGAGAAGCAATTAACCTTGCAGTCGGGATCGACGCCAGTGGAAGCTGCGTTGCCCAGGTGCCACAGTTTCTCAGTGAGCTCCACGCTATCCTGAAAAGCTTTGAACGCGTGACGCTGAGGGTACTGACGTTTGATACAGACATACGCCGGGATGAGGTGCTGACGGAGCAGGACTTGCATCGACTGAAACACTGGAAGGTGGAAGCCGGGGGTGGGACAAACTTTATGCCGGTTTTTGAGGCATTGGAGAAGGAGCCTCCGGGGGCGTTGGTGCTGTTCTCGGATGGTTATGGGCCTAGGCTAAACCATCGTCCAGCATTCAGTGTCCAGTGGATGAACATAGGATCAGGGAGTAGGTGAGAACTGGATGGTTGATTTTGTATTGCCAAAGGTGGAAGTCCCTGACGGGCTTCGTAAAGTGGAATTGTCTGGGGCACCCAACAGATTACCTCAGGAGGATATTGTCGCGGATTCGCTCTATTCATCCGGTCACGGAATCGAATGCTGGTACCGCGTGGCGCATGTGCGATTTCAGAGGCGTCCAGCCGCGATTCGTGACAAGGTATCATGACTTCCCAGTCCCCCTTTAATTATAGAAAGTCGCTACAGCCCCAAGGACTAGGCATGCAAGCTCTTTACGCTCCAGGCGCCCGTGTTGTCATTCGAGATTGCGAATGGATTGTCCGGAGGGCGGATCCCTCCGATGATGGCGGTTACATCCTTACCGTGGATGGGCTTTCCGAACTGGTAAATGGAAAAAGCGCCCGCTTTCTCACGCGGCTCGAGGAAGAGGCCAACGCTATCCGTGTTCTGGATCCAGCTGAAACGCGCTTCGAACAGGATTTGACCCCAGGCTTTGAGAAAAGCCGTTTGTTCATTGAAACCCAGTTGCGACAAATCACTCCGGCAGATGGACGCATTCACCTTGGCCATAAAGCCGCCATGGACCCGGTGCCCTATCAGCTGGATCCCGCTCTTCAGGCCTTGAAGCAAAACCGGCAACGCATTTTGATTGCCGATGCCGTCGGCTTGGGCAAAACCCTCGAGGCCGGCATTCTGGTGACGGAGCTCATTCGCCGTGGCCGCGGTAAACGCATTCTCGTGCTCACCCTCAAGAGTATGATGACCCAGTTCCAGAAAGAACTGTGGAATCGGTTCACCATCCCTCTTACTCGTTTGGATTCTGCCGGTCTGCAGCGGGTGCGCAACTACATTCCGGGTAATCACAATCCATTCTATTACTACGATAAGTCGATCATCTCTATCGACACTCTCAAGCAAGATAACGAATACCGCCGTCACCTAGAACAAGCTTACTGGGATATTATCGTCATCGACGAAGCACACAACGTGGCGCAACGGGGTACCAGTTCACAGCGGGCGAAACTGGCGCAGTTGCTGGCGGGCCGATCAGATACGTTGATCATGCTCTCTGCAACCCCGCACGACGGTAAGGCACGCTCCTTCGCAAGCTTGATGAATATGCTGGATCCAACCGCGATCAGCGATCCAGACGACTACGCCAAGGAAGATTTTCGCGACAAAGGTCTGGTTATTCGTCGGTTTAAAAAAGATATCCGAGACCAGGTTCAGCAGGAGTTCAAAGAACGGGTTGTGAAAGATATCCACTTAATGGCCTCCCGAGAAGAGGAAACAGCTTACGACGCTCTGTTGGATGTGCCGTTCACCTATCGGGGTGAACATAACGAGACCAGGAATGGCCAGTTGGTGCGCATCGGTCTTCAAAAATCCATTTTCAGCTCGCCGGCAGCTGCGCTGGCGTCCGTCGAGCAGCGCATCCGAAAACTGGCGAACAAAGAAGAGGCCAGCGAGGATGAGCAGCAGGAAATCGAAGCCCTGAAATCTCTTAAGTCGGCACTGAGCAACGTCACCCCAGCCAACTTCAACAAATACCGGGAACTCCTAAAACTCCTGAAGAGCTCAGACTACGGCTGGAAGAAAACCAACACCCACGACCGACTGGTTATCTTCAGCGAACGAATCGAAACGCTGAACTGGTTACAGGACAACTTGCAGTCCGACCTAAAGCTCAAAGACGAGGAAATCCGCATTTTGCATGGGGGCATGAGCGATGTGGAACAACAGGGAATCGTTGAAGACTTTGGCAAACCGGAGAGCAAGTTGCGTGTGTTAGTGTGTTCTGATGTGGCGAGTGAGGGTATTAACCTGCATTACCTCTCGCATCGGGTGGTGCACTTTGATCTGCCTTGGTCGCTGATGGTGTTCCAACAGCGTAACGGCCGGGTGGACCGCTATGGCCAGGAACAGACACCGATCATCACTTACCTGATTAACCAGAGTGATAATCCGAAAGTACGCGGCGACCAACGCATTCTTGAAATCCTTAAGGAGAAGGATGAGCAGGCGTATAGGAACATTGGCGACCCTGCCACCTTCATGAAGGTCCACGATGTCGAAGCGGAGGAATCCCTCACAGCCGAAGCAATGGCTACGGGGACCGATGCGCAGGTCTTCGATCAGCAACACCAACCCGACGAAAGCAATGAAGCCGATGATCTACTCTCGCTTTTTCTCAATCCGGAAGCGGCTCAGTCAAAGAGTGAGGTAGAGGTCGAAGAAAATACGGTTGAACGGTACAGCTTATTTGGGAGCGACTTCGAGTTTGCCCACCAGGCCTTGCAAGCACTTAATCGGGACCGTAAGCAGGTGGACTTTACCGTCAACAAGGACCGGAGAACCATCACTCTTACACCGCCGGAGGACCTGGAATACCGTTTCCGTTTTCTGCCACCGGAAATCAGCCCGAATGACGGCAATCTGGTGCTAACAGCGGACAAAGAGCGTTTTGAAGAGGAAATCCGCCGTAGCCGGCAGGATGAAAACGCGTGGCCCAAGCTTCATTACTTATGGCCCCAGCACCCTGCCATTCTATGGTTGCAGGACAAGCTGCTGGCTCAGGTGGCGCGCCACAGTGCGCCTGTTTTGGTTTTGCCAGATACCAATACCATACAACAAGCTCTAAAACCGCATGACAGCGTTTTTCTGGTCAGCGGCCTCATCCCAAACCGAAAGGCCCACCCAGTGATCTGGGAATGGTTCGCTATTACGTGCCAGAACGGTCGCGTCACCGGTCTCCAAGCTGCCGAAGAATGGCTGCAACAGATACAACTGGACAGCCAATTGCCCAATCGTGCCCAGCCAGGAAATCTCACTGGCCTAGAAGATATGCGCAAACCGGTAATAGAAGCGGCGAAAGATGCGATGGAACAGCGGCAACAGGCTTACGTCAGCGCCACAGAACAGGAGTTGCGGGAACAGCTGTCAAAGATTGAAGCCCTCAAGGAGCGTCAAATTCAACAGTTGGATTTACAGCTGGAAGGCTCCCGACAGGCTGATCACTTTAAATCGGCAAGAAGGGAAGAGCGACTTAACCGGATCGAAAAGGTCTTTGACGAGTACCAAACCTGGGTGCACGAAACCCACACCATAGAACCAGTGCCCTACATTCAAATTATCGCCGCCTTTGTTCGCGACAACGGTTAACCAGGACGAATAAGCATGGCAGTTCAAGACACCGCCGCGACCTTTATTGGTTTAACCAACGACAACGAATTCTTCAGCTCCCACTACCTCGCTGAGGTCTTTGAGGGCGACTTTGCCGAAACCGTAAAGAACTGGGAAAGCCAAGAGGAAGAGGCTAAAGAGCAGGGCGGTGATTACATAACACCCCACCGGGCGCTGCGGAATCTAAACCAGAGTTACTTCGCCCTGCGTCAGAAGCTTAAATCCGAGCGTAGTGTGCAAGGTCGCATTCAGTTGCAGCGTGCCTTCTTTAAAGATTTGATGGAAATATTGGGCATTCCCTATCAGCCTGAAAATCGGGAGGTGGCCCCTAATACCGAGCTGCCAGTGCTCAGTGCATTGGGCGATCAGCTCTGGGTGCTGGGTGCGCTGGATGCAGACAACGAAGGCGAAGACCCGCTTTCTCTCAAATTGCAAAGCAGCCAGTTCATCGGCGAGGGCCCTCACCACGAGACACTGAAAAACAAAGACTGGTACAGCATCCTGGACCAAGCAGTGTTTCGCCAGGATAACCCGCCGCGATGGGTCCTCCTAATCAGCGACCGCCAGGGCATCCTGATCGACCGCTACAAGTGGTCGCAAAACCGGATGTTGCGTTTTGATTGGGAAGAAATCCTCGGTCGCCGTAACGATAAAACCCTGAAAGCTACCGCGGTGCTTCTGCATAGAGAAAGCCTGGCCCCGGACGAGGGCCAGTGCAGACTCGACAGCCTGGACGAGAACAGCCACAAACACGCCTTCGCCGTATCCGAAGACCTCAAATACGCGCTCCGCGAAGCCATCGAAGAGCTGGGCAATGAGGCGGCCGAGCAACTCATCGAACAGGCGCGGGAACGCAAAGAAGGCATTTTCTCTGGAGGCAAGGCGCTGAATCCGGACCAGCTTTCCAAGGAATGCCTGCGGTATATGTATCGCATCCTGTTCCTGTTTTACATCGAGGCCCGCCCGGAGCTGGGCTATCTCCCCACCAATGATGAAACGTGGAGGATGGGCTACAGCTTGGAAAGCCTGCGCGACCTCGAAATGGTGCGCCTAACCACTGACGAAAGTCGCAACGGCCACTACTTTCATGAAAGCCTGCAGCGCATGTTCAGCCTGGTTTATGAGGGCTACCGGCCAACCCATTATCACGGCAGCGAGAGCACGGCGAATGCGTTCTCAATTGATGGGCTAGACAGCCATCTGTTTGATCCGGACCAAACCCCATTGCTCAACCGAGTGGTCTTTAGCAACGAAACGCTTCAGCATGTGATTCGGTCCATGTCTCTGACGCGTCCTCAGAAGGGCAAAAAGCGCCGTGGCCGAGTCAGTTATACCCAGCTGGGTATTAACCAGCTGGGTGCGGTCTATGAGGCCCTCCTGAGCTATCGTGGTTTCTTCGCCACAGAAGACCTTTACGAAGTTGCCCCTAAAGGCCAGAACATCAACCCCGACGAACTCGAAACCGGCTATTTCGTTAAACGTGAGCAGCTGGAAGAGTTCGACGAAGAGGGGCGTGTTTACGACAAGGTCGACGGTAAGCTCAGTTTACGGGTACACCCCAAAGGGAAGTTCATCTACCGCATGGCCGGGCGGGATCGGGAAAAGAGTGCGAGCTATTACACCCCGGAAGTCCTCACCAAAAGCCTGGTGAAATATACGCTGAAAGAGCGTCTCACTGAGGACTTAAAGGCGGATGACATTCTCGATCTAACGGTCTGCGAACCGGCAATGGGAAGTGCCGCGTTCTTGAACGAAGCCGTTAACCAGTTGGCTGAAGCTTACCTTATCCGCAAGCAGCGGGAACTGGGCGAACGCATCCCTCATGAGGACTACCAGCGCGAACTGCAGCGGGTAAAAATGCACATCGCGGACCGCAACGTGTTTGGGGTGGACTTGAACCCCATCGCGGTTGAACTCGCCGAAGTCTCTCTATGGCTGAACGCCCTAAGCGGTGGCCACAACGTGCCCTGGTTCGGCTACCAGCTGTTCCCAGGTAACAGCCTGATCGGCGCCCGGCGGGAAGTACACCCCAAGACCGCATTGAAAAAACAGGCCAAGGAAGGCTACTGGTATAACAATGCGCCGCGACGCCTAAGCCCGGAAACCTTGCTGGATCCAACAGGACAGGGCGGCCGCAGAGAGGGCGAGATCTACCATTTCTTGCTTCCGGACCCGGGTATGGCCGGGTACAACGACAAGGTTGCCAAGAAGCTTCGGCCCGACGCCTTTAAAGCGATCAAAGACTGGAAAAAAGATTTCTGTGCCCCCTTGGATGAGGAGGAGATTTCTATACTCCAGAGCCTCAGTGAGGCGGTTGACCGTCTTTGGCTGGAGCACACCCAGATGCTCGCCCAGCACCGCCAACGGACGGAAGATGCTTACGCACTCTGGGGGCAGGGAAACGTAGAAGAACACCACACCAGTACCCGCGACAAAGACGATCTGCGGGCCAGCGGGATCTTCAACACCAACGCCCGTATTGCTTCCCCATACCGCCGCCTTAAGTTGGCCATGGATTACTGGTGCGCACTCTGGTTCTGGCCGTTGGACCAAGTGGATCAACTGCCTGATCGCCAGAAATGGCTCTTCGACCTGAGCACCATACTTAACAGCGCCGGTACTTTTGAGTTCGCGCCGGAGCAGGAATCGCTATTTGACGAGGAAAAAACAAACAAATCATCTACTCAGCCAGATGGTGATCAGAGTGAGGTGGACCCCTTTGCCAAACCGCAAACGGATCTGTTCGGTGATGAAGACCACCAACTTACCCTGCGTGAAGAAACCAAAGCCGCTCGCGAGGTGAGTAACCGGCGTGGAGAGCTTAACCTCGAAAAGCTCTTCCGTAACCCTTTCTTCGCAACGCTGAAGGTGGCAAATGACCTCGGTGAAAAGTATCGTTTTTTCCACTGGGAACTGGCCTTCGCTGACGTTTTCGCCAGCCGAGGCGGTTTTGATATCACCTTGGGCAATCCGCCTTGGCGTAAGGTGGAATGGCAGGAAGGAGGCATCCTGGGTGACTATAACCCCGCCTTTGTGCTACACAAACTTAGTGCCAAACAGCTTACCGACCAGCGCGAAGCGGCGTTTGAACGCAGCCCGCAATTAAAGCAGGCCTGGTTTGCTGAGCTGGCCGAAGCGGAAGGCTCGCAGGCGTTCTTGAACGCCACCCAGAACTATCCGCAGCTCAAAGGGGTGCAGACCAACCTATACAAATGCTTCCTACCCCGGGCCTGGGCAAATGCGAATGGGCAGGGAGTGAGTGGGTTTTTACACCCTGAGGGAGTTTACGACGATCCCAAGGGCGGAAAATTTAGGCAAAAGCTATACCCCCGTTTGAGGGCGCATTTCCAGTTCATCAACGAAACTAAGCTCTTTGCCGAAGTACATAACCAGACGTTATTCAGCATCAACGTTCATGGGCCGCTCAATGAGGCAGAATTCAAGCATGTTTCAAATCTTTTTAGTCCCGGGACAATTGATCAGTCGTTTTCACATGATGGGGAAGGTCAGGTTCCAGGAATCAAAAAAGAAATGGAACTGCCGGATGGCCGTGTAAAGGTTAAGTGGAACTTCGACGGCCACCGCGACCGTATTATCGAGGTTGGCCAGCACGAGTTGGCCCTATTCGCCCAGCTATACGATGAGGCAGGCACTGATGCCCTGGAAGCGCGTCTGCCGGCACTTCATGCCCGACAGCTTACCAACGTACTGGAAAAATTCGCCGCGCAGCCACGGCGGCTGGGGGATCTGAAAGGGCAATACCTGTCACTGGAGATGTGGCATGAAACCAATGCTCAGCAGGATGGCACTATCAAACGAGAAACCCGCTTCCCGCAAACCTCGGAGCAGTGGATACTTTCCGGCCCCCATTTCTTTGTAGGAACTCCTTTCTACAACACTCCCCGGGCAGTGTGTGACACCAACAAGGCGTACGATAAACTCGACTTGCAAACCCTGCCGGATGACTACCTACCGCGGACCAACTATGTCCCTGCTTGCGACCCCAGTACCTACCGCGACCGCACCCCGCGCGTGCCTTGGGTGGAAGCGGACGAGCATCAGGAGCGGTTGGTGACGGAGTATTATCGGTGGGTTAACCGTAGAATGTTTGGTGCATCTTCAGAAAGGTCGTTGATAGGGTCCATTGTTCCGAAACAGGTAGGGCATATCCACCCTGTGCTTTCCACAACATTTAGGTATTCAGAGCATTTGCTAAGTTTTGCAGCTGCTTGTTACTCAGTGGTTTCCGACTTCTTCCTTAAAACGACTGGTAAGGCGGATGTATACGAATCGACACTGCGAACTTTTCCTCTTGTCGAGGGAGATGCAATCAAATCCAGAGTTTTGGCACTAACGTCTGTGACGAACCACTACGCCGACCTCTGGCAATCCAACTGGCAAGATGACTTTCGCAAACAACGCTGGGCCATCGGTGGACCAATTGCCGCGCTGCCACAGGACTTCTTCGCCA
This sequence comes from Halospina denitrificans, assembly GCF_004364635.1. Taxonomy (GTDB): domain Bacteria; phylum Pseudomonadota; class Gammaproteobacteria; order Pseudomonadales; family Oleiphilaceae; genus Halospina; species Halospina denitrificans. The sequence goes on from NZ_SOAX01000001.1 coordinate 709,088, forward strand.
AGCTGACCCCCGAGTGGCAGCGTGGAAACGCCCTTCGCGCAGATTATGCCCGGCGTCAGGCCTTGGTAGAAATCGACGTCCTGGTAGCCCAGGCCCTTGGCCTCACGCTGAAAGAGCTGCTCACCATTTACCGGGTCCAGTTTCCCGTCATGCGCCAGTACGAAGCCGAGACTTACTACGACCAAGCCGGCCGCATTGTTTTTACCCCCAGTAAGGGTCTCGTCGGCGTGGGCCTGCCACGCAAGGCCAACAAGCAAGAACTCAAGGAAGGCACCCATTACCGTGTCGACGCGCTTGGCTGGCAGGAAGACCAGATCGCATTAGGCTGGGGAGACATCCAGCACCTCACCGAAGGTTCCGTGTTCAAAACCTACATAGACGACACCCTTCCCGGCGGCCCTGTGGAGCGAACCGTGGAATACAAGGCGCCGTTTTTCCGGCCGGATCGTGAAGAGGACTATCGGGTGGCTTGGGAGGTGTTTAACGCCGGATCAGAAGGAGTGGAGACGTGACCACACACATGACATTGCGGCTTGCCTGGCACAATGACGGATGGAATGGGCGAATCTGCCAGAACCCCGCTCAGAATACATACTGCGTTGGTTGTGCGTCTTACCCTGGCGAGCTCATCCGCGAACAACGTGACTTGGAGTGGGAAAAGCGCAACGCGGGCAAAAAATTCAATGAGCTGGATAGACCTCCCCCCTGCATGTACAGCGCCTCGGCCTTTGCGGAGGAAGGCTGTGAGATACTGGCTGATCCACCGGACTTTTTTAATGACGACACTGAAACCCGGTACTGGGAAATTCCTCCAGCAACCGCCTGTACCTGGCCTTATGAGGCCATGTACAACAAGGAGGGGGTAAAAAAATCAGGTGGTGGGTTTGACTACGATAAGCGCCTCGAGCATGCCGAAGCGCACTTTCAAAGCTTCGAGCCCAATAAAAGCCTGGTGTTTTATTACGCTAACTATTCCAACCCTCTGAGTGACGATGAAAACCGCGTTTACGTGTTGGTTGGGGTGGCGCGGATCAAGGAGATTGCGCCCACGATTTTCTATGACAACTGTTCAGAACGGACACTGGAAAAATACAAGGGCTTTGTGTGGCAACGCGGGATCACATCGCATTATCCCGAACAGGGGCTGCGCCTGCCCTACCATCGGTATCTGGATCAGCCGGATATTCTACAGCAATTCGCCGCCTACCCCGAGAACACGTGGCTTTGCAAATATGCCACGAAACCTGTCAGTGACGACGAAGCGCTGGGCTTGCTCGAGCAGCTCTTAGAGTCCGCACGGATCGTCCGCGACGATGTTCAGGACGACAGCGAAAACTGGGACCAACGCATCCAGTGGCTGGAAAGCTTAATCGCTGAACTCTGGATAAGTCGGGGCGCCTTCCCAGGGATGCCGGGCATTCTGGAATATCTGGGATTGGAAGAGGCCATCAGCGGCTTCAGGGCCATGGTGGAGAGCGGGGACGAACAAAAGGCGTTTTCGGAGGTTTCCGATTTTCTGGCCGGCCACATTGACTATGTCACAGCTTTTCATCCGCACGAGGATGAGCTGGAGGAGATTCGTAGAACCATCGCGCTTGAGCATGATGACAACCTACCGCTAATGCTGAACGTGCTTTCCAGGGTGGCGCTGAATAAAGACCAATTAGAAGCAATCCTATCTGAAGATCGTTTCAAGAATGGCATAAGTGCTGAGCTTAAAGATCTGGAGGCGAATCCCTACTTGCTCTCCGAGCAGTACACGGGGAGTGATGGCGGAGACGTGATTCGTTGGAGCATGGTTGATCGGGGCATGCTGCCTTCTCCTGAGCTTTCTGGCACGCCGCTGTTCAAAAAGAATTCCAAAGAACGCATTCGGGCGTTATTGCTGGAGACCATCAGAGGTAATACCCAGCAGACCTTTATGCCGGCTTCGGTTCTGATCGATCAGGTCAATAAACGAATTCTGGCTCAGCCAGAATGGAAGCAAAATCTGATTACCAATAAATACCTGGGAGTCGATAAAGAGTTCTACGACGGGGCGATTTACCAGCGAACAGAAGATGGGGTCGTCTATCTCTATGCTTTAGAAAATTGGGACAACGAGCGCAAAGTTGAAAAGGAGTTAAGCCAGCTGCTGACGGCATCGGATATTAATCTACCACGACCCATTGGTAACGATTTCTGGAAAAAGGTCCTTTTTCAGGAGGAGAGTTCGTTGGCTGCCAATGCTCGTGAGGAATATGAGGAAGCGATCGCCCAGCAGATCAAGGCCTGTCAGAGAATCATCAATAAACGCTTTGTAGCCGTGACTGGCGGGGCTGGCACCGGGAAAAGCACGGTGATCAAGGCCTTGATCAAGGCGATCTATAAGCTATATGGAGAGGGTTCGAGCGTTGCGGTAGTTGCACCGACCGGAAAGGCGACGGACCGGATCCGGCGTCTTCTAACCGAAGACGGTTTAAACCCGGTCTTTACCTCTACGATTCATTCAATTCTGGCCAAGTACGGCTGGTTGAACCCCAACATGACCTTCCGATCCTCAGGGGGTAAACGCCTGGGGGACTACAGCACCGTGATTATTGATGAGTCCTCAATGATTGACCTGTCCCTGATGTCTGCGCTGTTCCGGGCATTGGATTGGGGCGCGGTCAGCCGATTGATTCTGGTCGGGGATGCGGCCCAGTTGCCGCCAATCGGCGTGGGAAAGCTCTACGCCGACATCGTCTCTCATCTGCGAGCTCATTATCCGGATCACTTGGTTGAGCTTACTTCTAACCTTCGTCAGCTTGAGAGTCGGGTGAGTGGTAAAGGCCACGGCATCCTCTCGCTCGCGAATCTGTTTATCAACGACGCGGTGCGAGGCGACCGGGAGGAGAACGAAGCAGCTTCTGTTGAGCGCGAGCAGATGATAATGAAGCTGCATGAAGGTGGCGAGATTGATGAGGATCTGGACGTTGTCTATTGGAGCGATGCTGAGGCATTGCAAGAAACACTGATCAATCGCGTCACGCGTGATTTGACCACGGAAGACAACCAAGACAAGACCGACGCTCAAAAGTGGGGGCATGCTCTAAAGGACAATATCAATTGCTTCCAGATTTTGAGTCCCGTGCGTGGTGAACTCTACGGCACTGAGTCCATTAACCAGAACGTGCAGGCCTTTAAGAGTCAGTATTGGTTAAAGAAGGGTGCGGTTGATGGGATCACCCTCTTCGATAAAGTCATTCAGTTCGTAAATCGCCCGAGTTCAAGAGCGTTACGTGGGTTTGATTTCATCACACGGCAAAAGCGCGCAGACATTGAAATCTTCAATGGTGAGATCGGAACTGTTGTGCCCATTGGGAAATGGTCAAAGATAAAAGCGCCTAACTATAAGGTCACCGAATTTGCAGTGCAGTTTTCCGGCAAAGAATTCATTAGCGTGAATTACACGGGTAGAGCAAGTGATAAACCGGAAGCTAATTTAGAGTTGGCCTACGCAATCTCCGTGCATAAGGCTCAAGGCAGCGAGTTTGACCATGTCTACTTCGTTCTTCCGAAATCTAGCCACTCGGCGCAGTATATGGAGTTGGTCTATACCGCACTGACCAGGGCAACTCGAAAATGCACGGTCTTTGTTGAGCAGGATGTCTCAACCGTGGTGAATGCGATGCGCCCTGAGCAGTCTGCATTGTCTACCATCAATTCTTCGTTGTTTGAATTCCAGCCAGTCAAAGAGGCAATCATAAACAGAACGGACTGGTACGAGGCGGGGAAAATCCACCAGGCTCTCACCGGCGATATGGTCCGCAGCAAGTCGGAAGTGATCATTGCCAATATGCTGCATGAGCGTGACATTACCTTCTGGTACGAGAAGCCCCTTAAAGCAGCAGATGGAACCATGTACCTGCCAGATTTTACGCTTCAGGTAGGTGGGGAAGAATACTACTGGGAACACCTCGGGTTGCTGTCGCAACCTGAGTACGAGGAGCATTGGAAGGAGAAAGAAAGTTGGTACGAGCAACATTTCCCCGATCGTCTATACACCACGGAGGAGGGAGAAAGCTTGAGCAACGATGCTGAAGCCGTCATCCAGGAGATACTTGGGATGAAATGATGGGGTTGTTGGCGGCGACCTGACGTCGAGGTAAGCCGGCCATGGCCCATTGCTCAAGGGGCAGAGCTGAGAGAGCAGCTCAGTTCTGCTGAGTCCATAAGGTATACGGATAATAAGAATGATCCCAGCTCTGTTAGCCAATGAAGTATCGGCCGCGCTGCGCGAATTCATCGTCACCGGCTTTGAAACTGAGACGGATCCTTTCAAGGGTGAATTCCGCCGCCTGGTGGAAGAGCATCAGGATGGCGAGGCATTTCTGAAGGGGCCTTACGTGTCCGTCGGGCTTCCTTTTTTGACGGGATCGACAGGTCGGGATTTCTTTCAGGGCTTTGAAACCGAACATCCTCCCTATGCCCATCAGGAACAGGCATGGCAACGGCTAGCGTCGGACAAGCAAGCGGCTAACACGCTGGTAGCCACGGGTACGGGATCTGGTAAAACCGAGTGTTTTCTCTATCCGCTCCTTGATCACTGCCAGCGACACGACGCATCGGGTATCAAGGCGATCGTGATCTATCCGATGAACGCCTTGGCGAGTGACCAAGCAAAACGTTTCGCGGAGATCATTCATAGTCAGCCAGCGTTAAAAGGGTTGCGAGTAGGCCTGTTTGTAGGTGGTGATGGTCAGGGTGCCAAATCCATGGGGCTGGACCATGTCATCACTGATAAGGAGGTTCTTCGAGATAATCCCCCCGATATCCTCCTGACCAACTACAAAATGCTCGATTTCCTGTTGATGCGTCCCAAGGACCAGAAGTTATGGGCGCACAACGGACCGGATACGTTGAGGTATTTGGTAGTAGACGAACTGCATACGTTTGACGGCGCTCAGGGGACGGATTTGTCGTTGCTTATTCGCCGTTTGCGGGCACGGTTTGAGCTAGGCGACGAGGAACTGATCTGCGCGGGTACCTCCGCCACTTTGGGCGGTGAAAGCAGTATTGGCGGACTGTTGGAATACGCCTCAGATATCTTCTCCAGTCCTTTCCAACGAGGATCGGTGATTGCGGAACAACGCAAGAACGATTCCGAATTCATCGACGATATCCTTTACCTCAATCCAAACGCTGAAATCGGGCCTGAAGATCTACAAGGCGCGATGCTGGATGGCTTGGTCCCATACCTGAATAAAGCCTTCGAGTTCTATTTCAGCAAGGAGCCAGAGCACGACCTGAATACAGAAGCGGGTCGCAGTGCCCTGGGTAAAGAGCTTAAGCATCACGGCCAGCTGGCTAATCTGTTGCGTCAGCTGAAGCTGAGCAAAACCACGCCAACGTTTCGGGAATTGGTTGAGAAACTTGCAGCGCAGATTCCGAAACGGTTTGAGCGGGAGCCAGCGGTGGCTCTTGTCGCCTTGCTGTCTTTGATGGCCCATGCGCGGGATGAGGTGGGACGGCCTTTCGTTCAAGTGCGTCTTCAGCTCTGGTCCCGAGAACTAAGGCGGATATTGGGTACCTTACGAGAGCCTGAAGCACTGTCAGCGGATGGGGAGGATATTGATGGGAATTCTGCACCAAGCCGTCCTCCATTGCTTTCGTTTGGTGATGACCGCCCTCCGAAGAATCAGCAGCAAGTTCGACTGCCTTTAGTTCAATGCCGGGAATGTCATGCCACCGCCTGGTTAACAACGATGGAGTTGAGTCATCCGACGGATCAGGTGGTTGAAACGGATCTTCAGTCCATTTATGCCGCCTTTTTCGGGAATAAGTCTGAAACCACCCTTTTGCTGCCGTGGCAGGGTGGGCAAAAGCAGTCTCCAGCAGGAATGCACTTAGACAGTTTCAGAGTGTGTCGCGAGTGCGGGAAAACAATGGCGCTGGAGTACACCGGTGAGTGCAAGGGATGCCAGGCTGGTAATGAGGCTTTGGTTAGAGTCAGCAAGCCGCACCAGCTGAAACAAGTACAACGGGCCAACGTGAAAAAGGTGGTGCACGAGCACGATTGTCCCTGGTGTTCTGCAAAATCGGCCTTGGTGGTTTTTGGTGCGCGAGCTGCCAGCTTGAGCGCAGTGGCTATCCATCAGTTGTTTAGCAGTCGCGACAATGATGATCGAAGGCTGCTCACTTTCAGCGATTCCGTCCAGGACGCGACACACCGGGCTGGCTTTTTTGCTGCACGTACTTGGCAAAACAACGTACGAATGGCTTTGACTCAGTTCTTTGAGCGCTGCTCTGGACCTGTGGCTCTCTTGGAGCTCCCCGAATTGTTCGAGCAATGGTGGTTAAATTACGGATCCCATCAAGGAAAGCTTGATTTACCCAGTTATCTGCGTGAGTTTATGCCGCCAGATAAACGCTACAGGGCCGACTTCGAGTCGTTCGAGCAGTTTGGGGAAGTCGAAGATCCAACCTCCTTACTCAAACTCATTCGAGAAAGGATGCTTTGGCAAGCCCTTGAGGATTTGGGTTGGCGTTCTTTGGTTGGACGATCCATCAACCGCCTGGGTATCGCAGCGTTGCAATGGCCTGCCGAACTGGTGAACGAAGCCGCCACAGAATGGGCAAGTACGGTGGACAACAGGCTTGGCTACCGCATCGGCGAGTCAGAGGCCAAGGGCTTTATGAGGGGGGTCGTTCAGCACCTGGTGGGCTTGGGCGCCATAGGTTTGGATGATCTTAGGTACTATCGTGAAAAGTCGGGTAAGACTTATCTGTTGTCATTTTTGGATTATGCCCCCCCGCTTGGTCCCTCTTCCCCACGGCCAAAGTATCCGGCATTGGGCAAGGGCGAGGGCTATGAATCTATTAACAGCACCAATAATTCGAAGTCCTGGTATGAAGATTGGTTGGCCTGCTTGAACCCTGATGCCTTGGTGGATCGCAAGCAACTTGAACATGTGCTTGTGGCTGCCTTAGAGACCCTGCGTGATAAGCAACTCTTAAAGGAGGAGTTGAACGAGCGTGGGATAAAGCTATGGGCGGTCAATCCAGAATTGCTCAGCGTTACAACTGAAGTACAGGGAGTGGAATGTCCTGGCCACCGCCCGATGTACGTTGAATCCAATGAGGCAGAAGAGTGGATTGGCTTGCCCTTCATCACTGCTGCTCACCCGTCCCTTGTATATGAAAACACGTTTGCAGTGCGTGAGTCCCTTTATCGCAACCTGTTCCGTTACGGAGAGATTCACCGGGTGATCGCCCATGAACATACCGGCCTGCTCGGACCGAGTGAACGGACGCGGGTTGAAAACAGCTTCATCAATGGTAATAAACCCTGGGAATTCAACCTTCTTTCAGCCACGCCCACACTGGAGATGGGCATTGATGTAGGCGATCTGTCCAGTGTGTTGTTGTGTTCGGTGCCGCCAGCACAGGCCAATTATTTGCAGAGGGTAGGGCGTGGAGGTCGTCGAGACGGCAATTCGTTCGTTCTTACCGTTGCCAATGGCCGGCCCCACGACCTGGTGTTCTATGCGGACCCGAGTCGGATGTTGGATGCTCCGGTGGAGCCACCTGCGGTGTTCCTCAAGGCTCGGCATGTACTGCGCCGACAACTGTTGGCTTACACCATGGATTGTTGGACTCTTAATGCCAATGGCGATAACCAGATCCCTGTCACCATGCAAGCGGTCTTGGATGCAGTGGAAAAGGCCCAGGAAGATCGTTTCCCCTACACGCTTCTGAACTTCCTGAAGCACAACATGCAGGAGATTTGGGACGAGTTCAGTAGGCACGTTGCTACCGAACTGAGTGGCGACGATCTTGAATTGCTTCGTCAGTACCTGTTTGGCGGCCCCCAGCATCGAGACGATCATTTGCAGCTGTATCTTCTGGGGCGGCTGAAATTGGTCGCTGATGAGCGTAAGCAGATGGCTTCTACCATCAAGGAATTGGATCGCCAGCTGGAGAAGTTGCGTAAGCAGCCCCAAGACGAGCACACCCAAGACGAAATAGTCGAACTCGAACGAGAGGTTGCTGGCTACAGGAGTATGCGCATCCGCTTGAATAAGCGGGAGACCCTGAATTTCTTTACTGATGAGGGATTGCTGCCTAACTACGCTTTCCCCGAGGAAGGTACCACGCTCCATTCAGTCATTTTCCGCTCGGAGCGTCCATCTGGTGGGGATGGTGCGGAACGCGAATTTGTTAAACGGGAATATGAATACCAGCGACCAGCGCAGGCTGCCTTGACGGAGCTGGCCCCCGAATCGGTGTTTTATGCCGGTAACCGCAAAGTCAAAATCTCCCGGGTCGAAACAGCGAAGGGTCGGAATATTCAAGACTGGCGATTTTGCCCGCGCTGCCATTATTCGGCGCCAGCCGACGATCCAAACTCAGGCTTTGGTGATAAGGCGTGTCCGGCTTGTCACACCAATCGATGGAGTGACGAAAGCGCGCGAACCAAGATGCTGAAGATGACGCAGGTTTATGCGTTCACGAATGCGAAGGATGCCGTACTAGATGACCGATCTGATGAGCGCGAGCCGGTTTTCTTCAATAAGCAGATGTTGTTCGATTTCAAGGCATCCAATGTGCCAATTACCTGGGTTCTGGACGATAAGGATAAACCGTTCGGATTTGAATTTATCCGTTCTGCGAATTTTCTGGAGGTGAACTTTGGTCGGCGTGAAGGAGAAGAATTTGTCTTCGAAGTCGCGGGGCAAAATCTACAACGCAATGGATTTCCCATTTGCAGGGAGTGTGGTTCTGTGCAAACCCGGTCAGCGGCTGCAGGCAAAGGGGAAGCAACCCACCTGAAGTCATGCAGTTTTTCTCGCGGGCCTAAGAAGTTGCCTGATGGCCGCGAGGATATCGGAATAGAAAATTGCCTTTATCTATACCGGCGCTTCTCATCTGAAGCTTTGCGAATACTCCTGCCTCGCCTTTCCACTGGGGGTACCGAAGAGCAGATCAATTCCTTTGTTGCAGCCCTGCAACTTGGCCTGAAGCGACGGTTCGGCGGCAAAGTCGACCACCTGCGAGCAGCGCATCAGAGCGAGCCAGTCGATGAGACGGATGAGCGTCGCCACTTTATTGTTCTTTATGACTCTGTACCCGGCGGAACTGGCTATTTGCACGAGCTCCTTAGCAAGGCGGAAAACATGCAGTCGGTGTTCAGGATGGCCTATGACGTAATGACTGCCTGCGATTGTTACGACAATTCGATGGATGGTTGCTACCGCTGCTTACTTGAATACCGCAATGCGTATGGCATGGAAAGCACGAGCAAAGAGCTGGCGATTGAGATGCTGAGGGATATCGTTGAGGGAGAGCACCAGTGGATCGAGGATGAACAGGGGCTGAGTGCGTTGGCGGGCAACCCCTGGATCGACAGCGAACTGGAGGCTCGGTTTCCTGAGGCTCTCCCACGATTCTCGGGCGATGACTGTGTCGGCAATCAAAAGGTGCGAGTTTCACAGGACATCATCAAAGGCAAGCATGGCTATCGCCTTACTATTGGCAACACAGCCTATGAAGTGGAGTCACAGGTGGATATGGGAATGTCCGAAGGCGTCCAGTTTGCTAGCCGTCCCGACTTCGTCTTGTGGCCTGCTTCCAGTGGCGGTCGGCCCGTGGCCATCTTTCTCGATGGTTACAGACACCATGCTGAGAAAAGTAGTGATGATCTTTTGAAGCGCCAGGCGCTAATGCATGCCGGTTTCGTGGTTTGGACCCTGACCTGGTATGACGTGAATAAGGTGATGGGAGACAAGGCCACGGATGTTCCCTTGCTAACGGGTATGACTTCCCCCGAACAGAACCACACGGCTATTGCCGGGCTCGCAAAGCTGGCGGGCACCAGTCAGACCGCCAGACACCAGAATAAAACGACCTTTGAGTTGCTTATGACGTTTCTTGCCAAGCAAGAAACAGTTGAATTCGAACAGCAGGCATTACTGTTTCTTATGCAGTGCTTTCCTGCCAAAGCTTTGGCACGTAAAGAAGCTAAACAAGAGGTGCTCGATGGACTGGAGGGCCTGCCGGTGGCGTTTACGGATCTTGCGCCTGATCCGGTCGCGCTTGCAGGTTCTGCAACCCTTAGTGACGAAAAAGGTGCGGCAGAGATAACACTGAGCCTGCTCGCCGGACAAAACTTGCTTCAGGAGTTCGATCTTAACGAAGCGATGGTTTCAGCCTGTTATGACTTGCAGAAATCTAATGAGAGTAGCGCCCGTTACCAGTGGCAGCGATTTTGGTCGGTCGTCAACTTCCTGCAGTTTTTGCCGGTGTTCTATGCATGGACACCGGAATCCAGACACAGCGGCATTGCTGCTGGGATGCTTTGGCCGGAGCTTGAGACACAGCAAGGCGAGGAAACTGCGTCTCAGGAAGCGCCAGATTGGTTTGACCAGCTCGATCATGAGGTTGCTGACTTGCTGAGTGGCGTCATCGATAAATTGCCTGTTGAGGCGCAGGTTGGAGAGGAAGTAATGAGTAATACAGACGAGGTCGTTGGCGAGGCTGAGATTTTGCTTGAGGCGTATAAACTGGCTCTTCTTCTGGAAGATGTCCCTGATCAAATGGCGGCCAAGCCTTATCTGGAGGCTGATGGGTGGCGCGTCGCGACCACGGGGAAGGCATTGGTGGAAGCCCTAAACGAAATGAATTCAGGAGCCTGAAATGGCGAGTGTCGCGTTCTCTGAGAAATACTTCGAAAGTCTGCTGAAGTTGACTCCAAAGGAGCAAAGTCAGGCCAATAAAGCGGTGATGCTTTTTCAGCAGGACCCGCAGCACGGGGGGCTGCATTACGAGAAGCTCACGGCCTTCAGGGACAATAAGCTTCGTTCAATTCGTGCAAACCAGGATGTACGCATCATCCTGGCGGCTGCCGAAAAAGAAGATCTGTACCTAATGCTCTATGTTGATCACCACGAGCCTGCTTACGAATGGGCTGCCAAGCGTAAGGTGGAGATCAATCCCAACACGGGTAGCTTGCAGGTCTTCACCGTTGAAGAGAGGCCTCTGGAGGAGACTTCAAGGCAACCAGCTGCGCCTGAAAAACCAGGGCTGTTCGATACTATCCGGGATCGACAGTTGCTCCAGTTAGGTGTTCCTGAGGACGCTGTTGATTTGGTAAGGGCGATGAAAATAGAGGCGGATCTTGAAACCGCCCGCGAGCGTGATCAAATTCCGCCCGATGCTTATGAAGCGCTGTTTATGATTCTGGCGGGGGCAAGTTTTGAAGAAGCCTATAACGAGATCGTCCTGACCTCGCCTGACGTAGTGGATACTGAAGACTTTACGACCGCCCTTACGCGTCCAGAATCTCTGGCACATTTCACCGTTGCGGATAATGAACAAGCGCTCCAGGAGGTTCTCAACCAGTCCATTGAAAAATGGCGGGTGTTCCTGCATCCCATGCAGCGGCGTCTGGCAACTGGTAATAAGAATGGTCCGGTTCGAGTGCTTGGCGGGGCTGGCACGGGTAAAACGGTGGTTGCCATGCACCGGGCAAAGTGGTTAGCGGAGCACGTGGCGACCAAGTACTCTAGAGTTTTGTTTACCACTTTTACGCGCAACCTGGCCGCTGATATTCAGCAGAACCTGAATAAGATCTGTTCCAGTGAAGCTCTGGAACGCGTTGAGGTCATGAACCTGGACGCGTGGGTGATGAGCTTTCTCAAAAAGCAGGGGTATGACTATGGGCTCCTCGCTGATGCGAAAGAAGAAAGACGCCTTTGGGAACAAGCTTATTCGGAAAAGCCAGCCAGTTCAGATTTGAGCATGGCTTTTTTCCAAGAGGAATGGGCCAGAGTCATTCAGCCGCAGTCTGTGAATAGCGTTGATGAATACAAGAAAGCATCACGGATTGGCCGCGGCACTCGTCTGAATCGACAACAGAGGGTCGAGATCTGGCCGGTCTTTGAGAGATACCGTCATTTGCTCGCTAGTAATCACCTGAAAGAAACGGATGATGTTTATCGGGACGCTCGTCATTTGCTGGAAGGCCAGCCCCAGCTTCGACCCAGTCTTTGTTCAGTAATTGTAGACGAGGCTCAGGACATGGGCGCTCAGGCATTTATGCTGGTTCGGGCCCTTGTGCCTCGGGCCCCAAACGATTTGTTTATCGTCGGAGATGGGCACCAGCGAATCTATGGGAAAAACAAGGTGGTGTTGGGGCAGTGCGGGATTGATATTCGGGGTCGCAGTGCGCGCCTAAAAGTAAATTACCGGACAACGGATGAAACCCGCCGACTCGCCGTCAGCATCCTGGAAGGCGTTGAAGTCGATGATCTCGACGGGGGGAAAGATACCCAACAGTTTTACCATTCTCTAATGCACGGACCCGTTCCTGAGGTGAAGTGGTTCAGTTCGCTAGAAGAACAAGCGGACCAGGTCCTCACTGAGCTTGATGCAAATGGTCTTTCTCCAGAAGCTTGCTGCGTTATAGCGCGCACCCGTAACGAGGTAAGTGCGTTGAGATCCGCTCTGGAGAATCGACATCAGACCTGCCATATCCTTGATGGGCGTAGCGCGAACACTCCGGCAGGCTCTCTTAATCTAGCGACGATGCACCGGGTTAAAGGTGTTGAGTTCGATGCGGTTTTTGTAGCTTCTGTTAATGAGGGGCTTGTCCCCCTTAATCTCGTCATTAGATCCGCTGCCGATGCGGTGACGCGTCGCCAGCGGGAGAACGAAGAAAGAGCTCTTCTCTATGTAAGCCTTACGCGAGCAAGAAAACTGGCATTCATTTTTGGTTATGGAGCAATGAGTGAGTGGTTTGAAGCCAAGAAGGTGACCTAATGAATGATGTGGAGAAGTAAAGGATTTTCCTTTTGGATCGTTGAAAAGCCTGCTATCCGGATTGATTATTGCTCGCGATCAACGTCTACGATCTCTCCCACTTTGTCAAAACTTAGACCATAAGCTACTGATAGACGATCCCAGTCGTCTTGTGGAAGCCCTGGGGCAATAATATTGTCGGGCAAGGTCAGTCGTTTTGGCGATAGCCTTAGGAAGGCTGCTCTGGGGTGATGCTGAACTTGTTCATTGATCTGCTTGTAAAAAGGCATCCTCGTGCCGCCACCGGTGAGGAAGAAAGGAGTGTTTCTTAGAGCTTCTTCATGCCACCCGCCGTCATGGTGCGCTTTCAGCAGCGTGTTGTCTTGGATCAGTTCTTTTATGGCGATCTTAAAATCCAGGTCTGGGTTGCTTCTGTTATCCTTGTTATGGACTTCTACGCCGGTAAAGTAGTCTGAGCAGGTTCCCGGAACCCTTTGGTGTTTGCCGAGCGAGTTGAGCTCATCACTAATTGCGCTCTCTAATTCTGGATATTTTGTTTCTGAAGCTTTAAAAACCTTTTGCCACCATAAAAGTCTGGCTTTGTGAAGGTTGATTACCCCCAAAGGATCCACTGACTTCACGTAAAACAGAAATTCGGGTTCTGTCTTCTCCGTTCTAACTTTAAATAAGGCACAGTCCACGGTTCCCGCGCCTATATCCGTCAGAAGGAAAAGATTCTGAGCATTTGGATCGAACGCATCCGATCTTACGTATCCGTAGACTTGGGCCGAGATTTCCGGAACTGGGTAGACCTCAATATCTTCAGATTCGGTCGGCTTTCCCTTGCCAGCGATCAGGTCATTTGCCCGGCTGAGAGCCAGGTCAGCGTTTTCGGAATTTATTTCCTCTGGGATCCGGGCGGCTAAAATCCACGCAGCCCAAGCTATATGAGTAATGCGATCGGCATAGGTGCTTTTCTCTGTGGAGGGTGTCCCAATGTTAATGCTCCATAACAAGTTCGAATTCTTATAGGTGGAGTAATGCTCTTCAAAAAACCAGCCTCTGATGCGTTGTATCGCTAACGCTAGATATCCGATAACTCGTAATTTAGCCTCCTTGGTTGGACTCTCTTTCATCAACTGGAGTTTCAGATCGCCCCGGTAAGTATGGGAAGAGCCTTCTAGAGCCCAAGCGTTATGGTGTTCGTATAAACGAGTTGGGAGTAGGTATTGTTCAATGCCTTGGCTATCGAAAAAAGGTACTGCGTAATGCTTCTGCAGGTTTCGGTCGCCAATAACTGCTTTCAGAGATGAGGTTCCAAGGTCTAGGCCAAGAAATAGTTCTTGTTCGGTTTGCTTTTCTGGATCAGATAGGGCAATACAGGTTTCTGTTCCTGATTTATTCAGATGAAGCAAATCGGGAGTAAAAGTGCGTTCGTCAGCTCCAAATCTAGGTTTAGCTTCCGCGCTAACTTTTAAGGAGAAGGGTTTTGAATTGGCGGAACGCTTTGACTGTTGAGGCCTTTCTCGGTTTTCAGCTATATTCAGTTTTTTTCGAGGAGTATCTGAAGCTTTAGTAGACTTCTTTGTCGTTTTAGAAATGGATGGCTTCGAGCCAGCCTCTGTTTGCTCCTTAGAGGGCTTGCTTTCGTGGCTAGATTCTTTTGAAGGCTTGCGTTTCTTCGGTAATTCTTCGCCGGCTTCCTCAAATGCTTCAATTAAGGCTTTCTTCATATTCATTGGTAAATCTCCCTATTTTATTTTTATTACTCCGCCGGCTACAAAATGAGATTTGACCGAAACTTTTTGGCGCTTCTTTAGCTCTTCGATTCTGTCCGTCAATCTTGTTTTCAGCTTTTTTAGCTTACCTTCCTCCGGAGCAACCATCCGTAGCTTTTTCTGATCGCCACTTTGTCGGTACGTCTCAATTCTTTCCTGTATCTTTTGCGTCTGATTGCTGAGTCTTTTCTCGAGAGTTGCAATCATCATCTTGACGCGATCTTGGTTTTCTCGGTCCATTGCGTTGGAGTATCTCTTGAAGTCCTCTTCTAATTCTTCTCTTGTTTCGTCGAAGACGTCAACAGCGTATTCTGTATCTATCTCATTTCTTGCAGCATTCCAGTCAGAGCCCTTTAACGCTGCCGTGTTTACGACAAACTCGGCGTCATCGCTAGATAAGCTCTCCATTGTTTCCAGATTCTTTACGACATAAGAGAGTCTTTCAGTATCCAGTGCCCCGGAAATCGACCAACGAGCGATCGCGTATACATATACGCCATTGCTTATCTGGCCAACCTCTATTCTGGGAACTTCCATAGCATGGATGGCATAGTCGGTTGCACCGGCTGGTTTGGCCGATAATCCTTTAGTGACAAAACGGGTCAACGGGTGATCCTGTGTGATCTTTTCACACCTTGAGGATGAGATCCCTTGTTTGTTGCAGAAAAACAGTGGCTTGGGCTTATAGCTCAGGATCTGTGTCTTCCCGTGGAGGTTATTGTGCGTAATAAACTCAGAGAGATCGGTGCGACCGGCCGTGGAGAGTTCGCAGAAATAACACTCAGCGTCGTCAGCTTGTATAAGGCGGGAACCTGGGTAGTTTTCAGTCAAGTAATCCCTGATGTAGAGGAAAAGGTCATCACCTTGGATGTACCTGCCCAACTCCTGGGCTGCTCGAACCTTGTTCTGTATAAAGTCTCCGTGAGCAATGAGCTGAGGAGCAGCCTCTTCTAGTTCTGTTTGCTGTTTAAGTTTGTTTTCCAACGCCATCGCAGTTTGTTCGATGCGTTCTTTTTCCTGTTCGGCATTTAGCTCATGGGTTAAGAGATCCTTTGTCAGTTGGTGTATTTGGTCTCCCAGAAGCGTTTCCATGCTTCCCATGGCGACTTTAAAGATATCAAGACGTTCCAGGAGTCTTGTGTATACGCGTTCATCAATGGAGTCCTCATAAATAAGATTCCAAATATTTATACGCTCGGCTGCTTGCCCGATACGATCAATCCGGCCAATGCGTTGTTCGATTTTCATTGGGTTCCAGGGCAAATCATAGTTGATCAGCATGCTGGAAAACTGTAAGTCAACACCTTCAGCGGCAACTTCTGAGGAGAGAAGAATTTGTTGGTCGTCACGTTCCTGAAATTCACGAATAATCGGATTCTTGTCCATTCCGCCATGGAGAACCACAGATCCGACGTTATCCTCACTCAACCTCTCGTTCAGGTAGTACAAGGTCTCTTTATAAAAAGCGAAAAGAATAATTTTTTTCTGCGGATATTGTTTCCAGTATTTCTTTAAGTTGTTGATAAGCGTGTTATATTTAGAGTCATTGGCTTTTAATTGGTCATAGCTGCCGACTTCCTGACTAATGTGCACGAGCTCTTCCATCAAGGAGCTCATTTGAGTCGGTTCGTCCGCATCAGCTTCGAGGTCCTGTCCGTCTAGCTCATAGATTATCTCTTCTATTTCTTTTTCCTGCTGGGTCAGCTTTCGCTGCCATGCTCGGCAGGCAGCAGGCATTGAGCTTGCCATCTGCCGTTGTGGGATCGTAAGGATGAACCCCGTAGCCAGGCTATTATCTGCACAGTAAGAACGGACTTTGTGAGTAACCCGCTCGTAGAAATCTTGCTCCACGTCGCTCATCTTCGTGGAGAGAGCAGCGGGCATCCGCAGGACCCGATTTTCCGTCACGTCTCTTTTTAAGGTCCTGCTAACTACCTTGTTCAGAGGGTTAATTCTGTCAATTTGATTGGCGACTTCCGAACGCACCTGTGGCTCTGTTAACTCCTCCTCTGACGGGATATTGTTCTCGAGATACTCAATTTGAAGGCTTTCTCCGAAGATTGATCGGTCATTTGCCTCTCCAAGCGCAGTAGTGAAATCTTCTGGTTTTGCCGTTCCCGCTAAGACTTTATCTCTCAGACCGACGAGGGGTGCGTTTGAGTGAAGGGTTTCTTCTAGAGCTGACTCGTAAGGGAATGCATCTTCGTCAAGTAGATTGAGGAGGTTAAACAAATCCCGGTTATGCAGTTGAACTGGTGTGGCTGACAGCATAACGAGGTTTTCGGATACTGGTCTCAGCAGCTTGCCAAATTTATGAGTTTGCGAGCTTTCATTTCGTAAATAATGGGCTTCATCGACGATCGCTAGATCGAGTAAGGGTGTTTCTGTTCCGAGTTGATCTAACAAACGCCCAAGCTTGGCGGCACCGTTTTTGGAGTCACTTTCTTCAAACCCGCGTGGTGGGCGTAATCCTTGTAGACTGGCGACCAAAGCGAATTCTTCGTTGGGTCTAGCTGACGCGGATTCCAGTTTTTTGTGAAGCTCAGACGCATCCACGATATCAGCGTTTACTCCAAAACGTGCTGCCAGCTCCTGGACCCATTTCTCTCTGAGCATAGCCGGGCATACGATTAGAATTCGTCGAGCGTCCATGCGCGCTCTTAGCTCAGTCCATATGAGGCCTGCTTCTATGGTCTTACCCAAACCGACCTCATCTGCGATGAGAATGCCATTGCTGGGCGAATCCAGGAAGTTTAGTACTGGTTTGAACTGATAGCCGAGGAAGTGGGTATTAGTGGTGTTAAGGCTGTATATTAAGTTTGCGAGCTTACCGCTCAGGCGACGGTATGTGATTTCTTTTCTTAGGTGGTGAACACCGCCGAAAAGTCCGCGTTCAAATCTTTCATAGTCACTGAGCGGTTCATCTTCGATAGGTTCGAGGCTAGAGACGAGGATGGCCTCTTGAGGTTCATTGTCGAATGCTACGTAAACCCGTGGTCGACGCTCCGTACCGTCGGTTCGATTGGTTACCGTCCCTATTCGGTCAGGTGCTGTGACAACTCTAACTCGGGAACCGGGGGTTATTATTTTTGATGGCCAGTTCTCCATGGGGGAATGCTCCAAATGGCTCTACACCGACATTCGCTTCTCAGAATCAAGGGGGCTCATGATGTCTGACTCGGATGTCCAGTGCTTTTTTGATGGCTGAAGCGATTGCGGTACGACAATCATGTTTCCGACAAAAGTGTAGTGATTTTTTCCAACTTACCATACTGGTTCCAGTCGATGGCTATTCTCAGAATTGGTCTACAAAGCGGAGCCTGAAATGCAAGTCCCACGCCCCACCGACCACTGCCAACTCTGTAACCGCTCCGGCCTCCCCGTAACCAAACACCACCTCATCCCCAGAGGCGTCCATCGCCGCAAACGCTTCCGCAAAGCCTTCGATCTCGAAGACCGCCTGACGCGCATCCTCTGGGTGTGCCGCCCCTGCCATAACGCCATTCACGCGGCCCGAAGCGAGCAGGAGCTGGCGATGCATTACAACACCCGGGAGAAGCTGCTGGAGATTCCGGAGCTGCGCGATTTCGTGGATTGGATCCAGCACAAGCCGCCAGGGTTCAAGCCCAAGCAGCGGCCGGCGAAGGGATAGCTGTGTTGCAGTGATACAGGCTTAAGTGCGCGCCGCGCTCGGGGTGTGATGGCTCTGCCAATTCCTGTTGCATGAGGGCTGCGATGACGACCAAGTACCTGCTCACCTTCCCACCCACTGGTACAACATCCAGGCGGATCTGTCGCAGCCGCTGCCGCGAGGAGAGCAAGGCCGAGACCATCGTGTTCAACCTCTGCGGCCACGGGCACTTCGGTATGGCGGCCTACACGGCCTACTTCGAGGGCGACCTGCGTGACCATGAGTACAGTGATGAGGAGTTGGCGATGGCGTTGTCGGGGTTGCCCAGCTTTAATGAAGGGTGAGTGGTATGGAAGGGAACCGACCGTTCCCGGCCAGCCCAAAGATGTCACCGTATCCACGGGCTTGGAGTTCTGGCTGCGCTCCCTATGGCCGGTGAGCAAGGCGTTATTCACAGGAGGTAAAGGCCATGCACCGTATGCTTTCAGTGTTGTTGGCGGCAATGTTGGTTGGGTGCGCCAGCCATCAAGACCCTTCATCCAGCCTCGTGGCGAAAGAGGTGAGAGTCACAGGCTTTTACGTCGACTCTCAGCAGGATCTGTTACTGGTATCGACCACCCAAAGGGAGATGTACTTTTTTCGCATCGATCCAGATTTTGGAAAAGCACTTAAATTAAGCAGGGAGATTCTTTTTAAGCCAAGTTTTAAAAATTTTAAACTGGATAATAGTAACCGCGTAATGGGCACTGTGGAGCTCGTCGTTGCAGAGGAAGATCTCACTGGTGAACAGACCGGAAAATTAAGACAGCTGGGCTTCAGAAGGGACGACTCCCTCAGTCCTTCAGGTCAGCTGACTCTTACAACGAACCTGAGAGGTAAAAGGGGTGAGGTAAGAGGCGGTGATCTGCCATGGGCGGAGCTGGAAGAACCGTTCCCCATTCGTGTTGAGTTTGAGCAATGGTCACTACCTTCTAAGGCAGAAGAGATAATCGTTAAAAGCGGAGAGGTTCTGGTTCCTATAGGCAAGGCTATTGGAGGGGCGACCTTGAAACTCGTAGCCGTTGGACCTGTCTTTGTCGTTGGGGTCGGTCTTCTTACTTGGTACGGAATATCTGCTGATCACCCATAAAACAAAAAAGAGCCACCCCTTGATGTTGCCCACCTCCAATGAAGTGTGAGCCGTATTGAGCGGGTCCTAGCCGTTCCCGGCCAGCCGCACAATGTCATCGTATTCACGGGTCTGGACGGCCTGGCCGGGGAGTGACTCCGGAGCCAGGCTGCAGGCCTCGTTAACCATCGCGCTGGCGACGGTACTCGCCTCAATCCCCTGATACTTGGCGAGAGGCCCAATCATCAGACTGTTGACCAATGGCATGGCCTTTATTCCCAGGGCCTCGGCGGTGCGGTGCTCCTGCCGGTCACCCAGCAACAGGCTTGGGTGGTAGATGGACAGGTAGGGGTAGTCGAGGTCTCTTAGGGCATTTTCGAGTTCGCCCTTTACCCGGCTGTAGAAAATGCTGGACGAGGATGAGGCACCGATGGCCGACATCAGGATATAAGCCCTCACACCCTGGGCGCGGCCGAGTTCACCGGCTTTCAGGGGATAACCCAGATCCACCTTGCGGAACTGGTCCTTTGAGCCGGCCTTTTTGATGGTGGTGCCCAGGCAGCAAATAATGATATCGACATCGAACAGTTGGGCGTGATCCTCCAATCTATCGAAATCGGCTTCATGCTGGACCAGTTTGTCGGAGACAGTGGGGAGTTTGTGTCGCACCAGCGCCACCACCTGAGACACTTCCTCCCTGGCCAACAGGCCCTGTAGCACCCAGCCACCGGTCAGCCCCGTGGCGCCCAGCAACATCACCCTCATTTCATGCACTCCTGCGTGACTTTCTATGGCGAAACGCGCCCTGCATCCTGTCCTCATCGAAGCCGGTTGGCAACTCCCCGTGCTCGGCGTATCGGCCCATCAATCGTTTCTTGCGAAGCGTGAAAACGCCGAAAAGGCCCAGACACGCTGGGCCAGCATAATGCTGCACCCGAACCGTTCCTCCAGGGGCAGGGTGCTGTCCAGCCGGACCAGTTCGTTGAACTCGTTGGCCAGCAGTGCCAACTTGCGCTGCATCACGCGTTGCGAAGCGCGTGACAGCATTCCGGAAAGAAACTTGAGGGTCTCCGGCGACTGGTCAAAGCGCGAATCAAAAAATTCCTCCCGCACGCGTTGGTCGAAGAAACGCCTTATAGGGCCGTCCTCGCGCCAGCTCAGCGAAGGAGAGATCAGGAGCCGGACCCGGTTGCCGGGCTGGAGTTCAATCAGCCCCATGCGGTCGAGTCTGGCCAGAAGGCGGACGCCCTCCAGCTCGTCGATCTGGTACTCGGCAATGATGTTGTCCAGCGCATAGCGGTTGAGCAGGAGGTAAAACACCAGCAGGAGCTTCGGCTCGGCGACGAGTGTCTCTTCCTGTTCCTCGGTAAGCTGGCGTATCTCGTTCCCCCTGTCCTCAATCTGCCGCGCCAGTTCCGTCAGGGACAATCCCGCAAGGTGACTGACCTGTTCCAGCCGCTGCAGGGAAAACCCGGCGTTGGCAAAAAGTCGTTTGACGCTGGGTTCGCTCAACCCCAGTTCCTCGGCGACCCGCGCATAGGTGATCCCGCGGGCCCTGAGGGCACGTTTCAGGGCCTGAACCATCAGGCCCGTCTGCGGCGTTGTTGTCATGGGTTGTCTCCTCTGAGCTCGGCGACACGGGCTTGCAGGGCCTCCGGGGAGGCGGCTTCCGGCGCCAGTGGGGCGCCTGCTGTCAATCGGATGCGTGACCAGAACCGGCGTGGGAGCTTGAGGATGGCACGCCCGCCGTGACGGCTGAACAGGCTTCCCCAGAGACCGCCGAGGCCGAGCGGCACAACAGGGACGGGCCGGCGCCGGACGATGCGTTCCACGCCCCGACGGAACTCGCCCATTTGCCCATCGCTGGTAAGGGCGCCTTCCGGGAACAGGCACACCAGATGCCCCTCGGCCAGCGCCTCGTCTATGCGCTCATAGGCGCGCTCCAGCATTTCCGGGTCCTCCTTTGCCGGGGCAATGGGAATGGCCTTGCCCGTGCGGAAGATAAAGCTCAGGACCGGGATGTTGAAAATGCGGTGGTACATCACGAAGCGCACGGGACGGCGTACCGATCCGGCGACAATCAACGCATCGACATAGCTGACGTGGTTGCAGACCAGAACGGCGGGCCCTTCTTCGGGAATGTGGTCCAGCCCCTCGGCGCGCAGCCGGTAAATCGTGTTGACGAGTATCCAGATGAGAAAGCGCATCAGGAACTCGGGCACCAGCGTGAAGATGTAGACCGCCACTGCCACGTTGATCAGGCCCAGCACCAGGAAGAGCTCGGCAATGCTCAGCCCCGCCCATCCGAGCAGCAGTATGGCGAAGCCGGCGGCCAGAACCATGGCGAGCGAGTTGAGCACATTGTTGCCGGCGATGATGCGCGAGCGGTGGCTGGGCTCGCTGCGCTGCTGGACCAGGGCATAGAGGGGAACGATGTAGAAGCCGCCGAAAGCCCCCAGCAGGACAATATCGATAATAAGGCGCCAGGCGTGGTCGGTGGCCATGAAGGCGACGGGACCCATCAGTGCATCCTGTTCCACGGAGCCCGGAGTCGCGAAGAACAGGTCAATGGCAAAAATACTGATGCCGATGGCGCCGAAGGGTACCAGCCCCAACTCGACCCGGCGCCCGGACATGCGGTCACAGAGGATCGACCCCAGGCCGATGCCGAGGGAGAACGCGGCCAGCAGCAACGTGCCCACGTACTCGTTGCCGCCCAGCGCGTTGCGGGTGAAGGCCGGGAACTGGGCCAGCATCACGGCCCCGAAGAACCAGAACCAGGAAATCCCGATGATGGAAAGAAACACGGTGCGGTTGCCATAGGTAAAACGCAGGGTGCGGCTGATTTCGCTGAACAGGTTCCAGTTGATGGTCAGGTCGGGAGCAACGGGTGCCGCGCGGGGCACAGCGCGGGCGGTGAGGTAGCCCAGCCCGGCAAGCAGCAGAACGGTCCCCGATACCAGCAGAGGGCCGCTGTCCGCACGCTCGATCAGGATGCCGCCAAGGATGGTGCCCAGGAGAATGGCCAGGAAGGTGCCCATCTCGATCAGGCCGTTCCCGGCCACCAGTTCTTCATCCTTGAGGTGCTGCGGAAGGATCCCGTATTTCAGCGGGCCGAACAGGCTGGACTGGGCGCCCAGCAGAAAGAGCACGGCAAGGAGGAACCAGAGGTTCTGAAGCATGAGCCCGGCCGTGGCCAGGACCATAATGGCGATTTCCCAGAGCTTGATGAGGCGGATGAGCCGGCTCTTTTCAAACTTGTCCGCCAGCTGGCCCGCCACGGGTGAAAACAGGAAGAACGGCAGCACAAAAAGGCCCGCCGCCAGGTTGATCAGCACGTCCTGGTTGTCCGCGCCCCAGCGGGCGCCCTGGAAGGCGATCAGGATGATCAGGGCGTTCTTGAAGAGATTGTCATTGAAGGCGCCCAGGAACTGGGTCCAGAAAAAGGGGGCGAAGCGTCGCTCGCGCAGTAGTGTGCCGGTGTGACCTGTTGCCATGGGAAACTCCTTGTTCTTGAATCTATGTGAGCATTCAAGCTTCAAGGCGGCTAAAAAGCAATGCCGTATAAAAAGGTATCGTATATTGATACCGATGGGGCGCGACGAGGCCGGCGCTTGCTTGGCTAGGTCTTTTGAAGGGGGTAGTTTAGCGTTTGCGTCGAGAGCTCACTGAGATCCGAGGGTTGGCAGGGCCGCTGTAAACGTTATGCTGAAGAACTCGCCGAGAACAACAGTGCCTGCTGCTCCGGGCCAGTTCTCCAGATCTACGCGCTTGTGCTTCTTGCGGTTGTAGTGGCGCTTGTCTTCAACCACCTGCATCCGATATTTCGGGCTGCGCAGATCACGCTTGACCTCGCTTTCAGCCGTTGCTGTCGCCTTACGGCGTTTTCGAGCCATTACAGGGTCTCCTCTTCGTTGGATTGTAGTGGAATTATATCTGGGAACTGCCTCTGTCCTAAGGGGGCAGGAGGACATATTGTGTATCAGGAAATACGGTTTGCCATACACAAGCGTGTTTGTGTACTAGGGAGTATGCACAAATTCGGTTGTATAAGGTCGGGGAGTGGATGCAGTCTGTTAACAGTATCTAGCTTAGTGTCTTGCAAATAATTATAATGTACCTACAATGTAGGTATGAGCCATTATTCCTTTGACTGGGATCCTCGCAAGGACGCCGCTAATCGCAAGAAGCATGACGTCTCGTTTCAGGAGGCCAAAACTGCCTTTACGGATGAGTTCGCACGTCTTATAGCTGACCCAGACCATTCTGAAGAGGAGAACCGGTTCATTCTTCTCGGTACAAGCATTCATTCTCGCTTACTGGTGGTGTGCCACTGCGTTAGAGACGGTGAAATTATTCGAATTATCTCCGCCCGTAAGGCAAATAGGCGAGAACGAAATACTTATGAAGGGTACAGACATGCGTGATAATTACGATTTTTCCGAATCCGTCAAGAATCCATACGCCAAGAAGCTCAAGAAGCAGGTTACGATCCGGCTGGATGAAGATACCGTTGCGTACTTCAAGAATCTTGCTGAGAAAAAGGACATTCCGTATCAAAGCCTTATCAACCTCTACCTGCGTGATTGCGCTCAGTCACACAAGGATCTGAAAATTGAGTGGCAGTGAACTGTTAATAAGCGGCTTCTGTCGGACAAGCCAAGGCTCCGGGCGGTGGTAGATGTTTGAGTATGTCTGAGTAAGCGGACTTGAGCGTTACGGTTTTAAGGTTAGCGCGGGATAAGATGGTGGGCCTGGCTGGACTCGAACCAGCGACCAAAGAATTATGAGTTCTCTGCTCTGACCAACTGAGCTACAGGCCCGGAAAGGAGGGTACAGCGGGCGCCATTATAGACATGATGTCCGGCGCCCGCTACTGGCAGGGTTACTGCTCGTCTATGAAGCCGCGCAGGTGGTCCGAGCGGGACGGGTGGCGCAGCTTGCGCAGGGCCTTGGCCTCGATCTGGCGGATCCGCTCGCGGGTGACGTCGAACTGCTTGCCGACTTCCTCGAGCGTGTGGTCCGTGTTCATCTCGATGCCGAAGCGCATCCGCAGTACCTTGGCCTCGCGTGCGGTGAGGCCGGCCAGTACGCCGCGTGTGGCTTCGCTCAGGCCTTCTGCCGTGGCGGATTCCACCGGTGAGAGCGCCAGGATATCCTCGATGAAGTCGCCCAGGTGGGAGTCTTCGTCGTCCCCGATGGGCGTTTCCATGGAGATGGGTTCCTTGGCGATCTTGAGTACCTTGCGGATCTTGTCCTCGGGCATTTCCATGCGCTCGCCCAGTTCTTCCGGCGTCGGCTCGCGGCCCATCTCCTGCAGCATCTGCCGGGAGACCCGGTTGAGCTTGTTGATGGTCTCGATCATGTGCACCGGGATCCGGATGGTGCGGGCCTGGTCCGCGATGGAGCGGGTGATGGCCTGCCGGATCCACCAAGTGGCGTAGGTGGAGAACTTGTAGCCACGGCGGTACTCGAACTTGTCCACGGCCTTCATCAGGCCGATGTTGCCTTCCTGGATCAGGTCCAGGAACTGCAGGCCGCGGTTGGTGTACTTCTTGGCGATGGAGATGACCAGGCGCAGGTTGGCCTCGACCATTTCCTTCTTGGCGCGGCGTGCCTTGGCCTCGCCGATGGAGACGCGGCGGTTGATCTCCTTGATGTCGCTGACATCCAGGCCCACGCCTTCCTCGACGTTGGCAATCTTCTTCTGCAGGCGTGCGATGTCGTTGGCGCGCTCGCCGATGGCCTTGGCGTACTTCTTGTCGCTGTTGGCGAGTTCCTCCGCCCAGTGCAGGTTGGTCTCGTTGCCCGGGAACTGTTTGACGAATTCCTTGCGGGGCATGCCGCACTCTTTTACGCAGATCGCCATGACGCTGCGCTCGTGCTGGCGCACGGTGTCGTTGGTGGTGCGCACGACGTTGACCATTTCCTCGAAATGGCGGTTGCTGAGCTTGAAGGGCGCGAAGACGCGGCCCAGGTCTTCCAGGGCCTGCTGTGCCACCTTGCTGGAGCGGCCATGCGTCTCGACGGCTTCCATGGCGGTGGAGAGTTTGTCCCGCAGCAGCTCAAAGCGTCGGCGGGTTTCCTCCGGATCGGGGCCGCCCTCGTTCTCGGTCTCGTCCTCGTCGTCTTCCTCTGCGTTGGCGGCTTTTTCGGCCAGCTCGTCGGCATTGGAGGACTCGGGGTCGGACTTGCTGTCGGGCAGCACCGGTTCCTCGCCTTCAGGGTCAAGGAAGCCGGAGAGCAGGTCGCTGATGCGGCTTTCGCTTTCGATGATGTTGTCGTAATTGTTGATTACGGCGGCGACCGTGCCCGGGAACTGGGCCACGGCGGCCATGACGTCGCGGATGCCTTCCTCGATGCGCTTGGCGATGACAATCTCGCCTTCACGGGTCAGCAGTTCCACGGAGCCCATTTCCCGCATGTACATGCGCACCGGATCGGTTGTCCGGCCGGCATCGCTCTCCACGGCGGCAAGTGCGGCGGCGGCTTCCGCGGCGGCGGCTTCGTCGGCGGAGGAGTCACCGTCGGTGATCAGCAGGTCGTCCTGGTCCGGCGCGACCTCCGTCACCTGGATGCCCATGTCGTTGATCATCTGGATGATGTCTTCCACCTGGTCCGGGTCGGCAATGTCTTCCGGGAGGTGGTCGTTGACTTCCGCGTAAGTCAGATAACCCTGCTCCTTGCCACGAGCAATAAGGTCTTTGAGTCGGGATTTCTGGGTATTGGCTGACATAGTCACCCTTTGGGCTCGGTGTTGTCTTAGGCAAGATGAATCGCGCATTATAGCTGCAAGACATCGTTTCTGCCAGTCATGGGGGCTGCGTCCACGCACAGCCCGCTATGATCCTGATGCGTCGAAAGATGGGGGCGGCGGGCGCGGAATTCAATGCATGCGTGGTTCTTTCGTACTGGTTTTTCGGCTGAACGCGTCCTGAAGCTGCTGTTTTTCCTGCTCGGAGAGTTCGCTGGGTTTTTTGTGGGCAAGGAGCTCACTGGCGGCGCGGCTGAGTTTGCGCTCGCGGCTGCGGTTGAGCATTCGGCGGGCATCTTCCTTGAGCGCATCGCGTTCGGGGAAGTGCTCGATGCGGTTGAACAGGGCGGCGAAGCGTTCCCGCGCCTCGGCCTGGGTTGCCATGGCCCGCAGGATGTCGTCGCGGGTGCTGGCTCCGATGGCCTGTATCCAGTGGGCGAAGGCCTGGCTTGAGGGCAGCTCCTGCAGACCTTCCAGCGTCTCGGTGACGTCCGGGGCCAGGTCGGGGAACTCATACAGCGCCAGGCAGAGAACGGTGTCCCGATCCAGCTGGATCCTCGGATGCTGACCGGCGCGCTCCGGGGCGTTGGGCTGGCTGCGGGTTGATTGCGAATCATTCTGGCGCGACCAGCGTGTGCGTCCGGTCAGGCGCTGGAGTTCCTGCCAGAGCGCATCCCGCATGGCGGAGTGGGGCATGCGGCGAAGCATGGGTTCCACCCGGCTGCGCAGTTCGCCCCGGTGCTCGGCCAGGGTCAGGTCCAGGTCCTGGGTCTGGCGCTCAAACAGCAGGCGTGACAGCGGCGTTGCCTCGTCGATGCGCTGCTGGAAGGCGTTCGGCCCTTCGCGGCGGACCAGTGAATCCGGGTCGTCGCCCTCGGGCAGCATCAGGAACTGGATGTGCATGCCGTCCTGGAGCAGTTCCAGCAGGTTCTCCAGGGCCCGGTCCGCGGCCCGGTAGCCGGCTTCATCGCCGTCGAAGCAGAAGATCAGGTGATGGGTCGGCTTCAGCAGTGCCTGCAGGCTTTCCTGGTTGGTCGCGGTGCCGGAGGCGGCCACGGCGTAGCTGATGCCGTGCTGGGCCAGGGCGATCACGTCCATGTAGCCTTCCACCACCACCAGCCGCTCGAGCTTGCGGGTCGCCTGCTTCGCCTCGTAGAGCCCGTAGATCTCGCGGCTCTTGTGGTAGATCTCGGATTCCGGCGAGTTGATGTACTTGGCCTTGTCGTCGCCCAGGGTGCGGCCGCCGAAGGCCACGGTGCGGCCCCGGCTGTTGCGGATGGGGAACATGAGGCGGTTGCGGAACAGGTCCCGGGGGCGCTCGTAGCGGTCGGTTACCGCCTTGACGGCAATCAGAGCGTCCAGCGTTTCCTTGTTGACGTGGCGGACCAGGGCGTCGCCCTCGGGGGGCGCATAGCCGATGCCGAAACGCTCGGCGGTTTCAGCGTCCACGCCCCGGTGCTGCAGGTAGTCCCGGGCCAGCGAGCCGGAGGGATGCTGCTGCAGGCACTGGCGGTAGAACTGGCTGGCCTGTTCCAGTGCCCCGGTCAGGGACTGGGCCTTGCGCATGTTCTCCTTCGCGGACTCGTCGTAGGGCACGTCCATTCCCAGGTGCGCGGCGAGACTTTCCACGGCTTCCGTGAAGCTGAGGTTCTCGTATTCCTGCAGGAAGGCAATGGCATCGCCATGGGCGCCACAGCCGAAACAGTGGTAGAAACCCTTGTCCGGGCGGACGTTGAAGGAGGGGGTGCGTTCGTCGTGAAAGGGACAGCAGGCCTTGTAGTTGCTTCCGGCCTTTTTCAGCGTAATCCGCGCGCCAATGAGCTCGGCCAGATCCGTCCGTTCGCGAAGGTTTTCAATAAAACCCTGTGGGATCAGTCCAGCCATGGGCTTCTCCTGTCGGAAAAGCAAACGCCCGCCGGAGGCGGGCGTTCAACTCAGTAGTAGCGTTCGAAACGCTTCTGTTCACGCTGCAGCTTCTTGAGATGCCGTTTAACAGCAGCCGCTGCCTTACGCTTGCGCACCTCGGTGGGCTTCTCGTAGTGCTCGCGACGACGCACCTCGGAAAGAACCCCCGCTTTTTCACAGGAACGCTTGAAGCGCCGCAGGGCTACATCAAACGGTTCATTATCTCTCACTTTCACAGCGGGCATGAAGAATCACCTACCTTTGTGTTGTCTGCTGGAATTCAGTGTACTTTGTACCTGTTCAGGGCCGGGGAGTTTACTCCTGCATGCCGGTCCTGTAAAGGGAAACTGTCTGGTACACTACGCCGGTTTTCAGCAAGGGCCGGGGACATGCGGGTATTGGGAATCGAGACCTCCTGTGACGAAACGGGAGTCGCCATTTACGACACGGAACAGGGCCTCCTGGCGCACGCGCTGCACAGCCAGGTGGCCGCCCATGCCGGCTACGGTGGCGTGGTTCCGGAGCTGGCGTCAAGGGATCACATCCGGCGCCTGCTGCCCCTGTGCGAGCAGGTGCTTTCCGAGGCCGGCCTTGCACGCAGGGACCTGGATGCCATCGCCTACACCGCGGGTCCGGGTCTGATCGGGGCGCTGATGGTGGGCAGCACCTTCGCCCACGGGCTGGCGCGCGCGCTCGATATTCCCGTGCTGGGGGTTCATCATATGGAGGCGCATCTGCTGGCGCCCATGCTCGAGCCGGAGGGGCCGGACTTCCCGTTTGTGGCGCTGCTGGTGTCGGGCGGGCATACGCAGCTGGTGCGTGTGGATGATATCGGGCGCTATGAGCTTCTCGGGGAGTCCGTGGACGATGCCGCCGGGGAAGCCTTCGACAAGGCGGCGCGGATGCTGGGGCTTGAGTACCCGGGCGGGCCGCGCATTGCCGCGCTGGCCCAGGAGGGGACGCCCGACCGCTTCCGTTTCCCGCGCCCGATGACGAACCGACCCGGGCTGGACTTCAGCTTCAGCGGGCTCAAGACCTATACGCGCAATACCCTGCGTGACGCCACCGAGGCCGGCGAGGCGGATCATCAGCTGCACGCCGATGTTGCCCTCGCGTTCCAGACGGCGGTGGTGGAGACGCTCGCGATCAAGTGCCGGCGTGCGCTGGAACAGACGGGCATTCGCACCCTGATCGTCGCTGGTGGCGTGGGGGCCAACCGGGCCCTGCGTGATCGCCTTTCCGCGATGGTGGAACCATTGGAGTGCCGGGTTTTCTATCCGCGGCCCGAGTTCTGTACGGATAATGGGGCCATGATTGCCTTTGCCGGCCACGAGCGGCTCAGGGCGGGGCAGCAGGATGGGCCGGAAATGCTGGCGTGGCCGCGCTGGTCGATGACGGAATTGCCGGGGCTGGATGCGGCGGGCTAGAACAGGTGTTCCCGGCCCTGTTTGAGGCGCACGAGATTGTCCCGGTGGCGCACCAGCAGTACCAGCATGAGGATGACGAAGAGGGCGAACTGCTCCGGGTTGAACCAGAGGCTGACCAATGGGGCCGCAACAGCACTGATGACCGAGGCCAGGGAGGCGACCCGGAAGTGGCGGAAGAGCAGTAGCCAGATCAGGGCCGTGATCATGATGGTGGTAGCGGCGAGCGCCAGACCGGCCCCGAGTGTGGTGGCGACGCCCTTGCCGCCCTGGAAGTCCGAGAACACCGGCAGCATGTGCCCGGCAATGGCAAAGAGGCCCACGGCGGCCTGGGTTGTGGGCGAGGCATCCAGCATCTGGGCCAGGGTGATGGGGAGCCAGCCCTTGAGGGCATCGGCGATCAGTGTGAGCAGTGCCGGCCCTGGACCGGCGATACGGTAGACGTTGGTGGCGCCGGGATTGCGCGACCCGTACAGGTGCGGGGGTGGCGCGTTGAGCAGCCTGCAGATCAGGGGCGCGTAGAGGACGGACCCGCTGAGGTAGCCCAGGGCGCAGAGCAGCAATGCGATCAGAAGGTCCATGGGTGTCCCGTTTGGCTGATGATTCTTTCCCAAGGGTAGCCGATTACGGCAGGAGATTGAATGGATTGCGTTTTTATTGAAGGGCTGGAGGTTGAGGCGATCATCGGTGTGCTCGACTGGGAGCGCACCGTCGAGCAGCGGCTGCTGGTGGACCTGGACCTGGGGTGGGATAACCGTCGCCCCGCGACCTCAGGAGCACTGGAGGACGCGCTGGATTACGCCGCCGTGGCCGGGGTGGCTCGTGATTGTCTGCGCGAGGGCCGGTTCCACCTGCTGGAGACAGCGGCGGAAGAGCTGGCCTCGGTGCTGAATGAGCGCTTCGGCGTAACCTATCGTCGCATCGTGCTGCGCAAGCCGGGCGCCGTGCCGGGCACGAAATCCGTGGGAGTGACCATTGTGCGCGGAGGTGAGGCATGAACCGGGTCTATATCAGTATCGGCTCAAACCAGGAGACGGTCCGCCACGTGCGCAGCGCGCTGGATGCCCTGTACGAGCGTTTCGGGGACCTGATCATCTCTTCTGTCTATGAGAGCGAGGCGGTGGGCTTTGACGGCGAGAATTTCCTGAATCTGGTGGTGGGTCTGGACACGGACGAGCCCCTGGCCAGCCTGGCGGACTGGCTCAAGGCGGTTGAGGACAACAACGGGCGCCAGCGTAACGTGGCCCGTTACAGCTCGCGGACCCTGGACCTGGATATTCTCACCTACGGGGATAAGGTCGGCCAGCCGGAAGGGGTGGAGCTGCCGCGCCGGGAAATCCTGAAGAACGCCTTTGTCCTGAAGCCCCTGGCAGAGATTGCGCCGGAGGAGCTGCATCCGACGGAGCAGCGTTCCTATGGCGCCCTGTGGAACGACTACAGCCGGGACCAGCGTCTCTGGGCCATCCCGTTCGAGTGGCGCGGCGGGGTTATTTCCCCGCGCCGCTGATCCCCTGGCCGCGCTCCCTGAAAAGCTGGATCAGGCCGGTGGTTGAGCTGTCCTCCCGGGGCTCGCCCTGCCCGCCGTCGGCCTCCAGCCGCTTCTCAATGGTCTTGCCCAGCTGCTTGCCCAGCTCCACGCCCCACTGGTCGAACGAGTCGATATCCCAGAGCGCGCCCTGAACGAACACCTTGTGTTCATAGAGCGCGATCAGGGCACCCAGGCCCTTGGGGTCGACCCGATCCAGAAGCAGGGTGTTGCTGGGTTTATTGCCGGGAATGGCCTTGTGCGGTGCGAGTTCCCGCGCCTTCTCCTCGGGCATGCCTTCCGCGCGCATTTCCTCGAAGGCTTCCTCGTCGATCTTGCCGCGCATCAGTGCCTGGCTCTGGCTGAGGCAGTTGGCGAACAGCAGCCGGTGGTGGTCGCCCAGGGGGTTGTGCGAGTGCAGCGGCATGATGAAATCCACGGGAACCAGGCGTGTTCCCTGGTGCAGGAGCTGGTGGTAGGCGTGCTGCCCGTTGGCGCCCGCGCCGCCCCAGATGACCGGACCGGTGGGGTAATCAACAGGTGTGCCATTGATGCGAACCTGCTTGCCGTTGCTCTCCATGTCCAACTGTTGAAGGTGCGCGGGTAGGCTCTTCAGGAAGTGGTCGTAGGGCAGCACCGCGTGGGAGTGCGCATCAAAGAAGTGGCTGTACCAGAGCCCGAGAAGCCCCATGATCACCGGAATGTTGCGCTCCAGCGGCGCCGTGCGGAAGTGCTCATCCATGGCGTGCGCCCCGGCCAGCAGGCTGCGGAAGTTGTCCATGCCCACCGCCAGGGCAATCGGCAGGCCAATGGCCGACCAGAGTGAATAGCGTCCGCCCACCCAGTCCCACATGGGGAAGACGTTGTCCCGGGCAATGCCAAAACGTTCCGCCTCGTCCTGCTGCGAGGTGACCGCCACGAAGTGCCGGCTGACCTGCTCCTGGGAACCGCCGTTTTCCACGAACCACTCCCGGGCGGCACGGGCGTTGGCCAGGGTTTCCTGGGTGCGGAAGGACTTGGACTGGACGAGGAAGAGGGTGGTTTCGGGATCCAGGTGGCGGAGGGTGTCGCTGATGTCGCTGCCATCGATATTGGCGACGAAGTGGCAGCGGAGCTGGTCGTGCCAGTAGGGCCGCAGGGCCTCGGAAACCATCTGGGGCCCGAGGAAGGAGCCGCCGATGCCGATGCTGACCACATCCGTGAACGGATGCCCGTTCATGCCCCGCCACTGGCCACTGTGAATCTGCCCCACGAAGGTTTCCATGCGCCTCAGCGTATGGTGGACCTCCGGGACCACATCCTGCCCCTCCACCGTGACGGCTTCGGATTCCGGGGTTCTGAGGGCGGCGTGCAGGGCAGGGCGGTTTTCCGTGGTATTCACACGCTCCCCCTTGAAGAGCGCGCCGATGCGTTCCTCCAGTCGCCGGGAACGGGCCAGCGCCATGAGCGCGGCCAGGCTGCTGTCGGTGATCCGGTTCTTGGAATAGTCCAGCAGGAGCCCGGCGGCCTCCAGGGTGTAGCGCGGGTAGCGGTCCGGGTCCTCGGCGAAGAGGTCGCGCATATGGCGGGGGCGCAGGTGTTCGGCCTGCTCCCGGAGTGCGTCCCATTCCGGGCTGTCAGTCAGCGGTGGCAGGGGGCTGTAGGTCACGGCTCGTCTCCATGAGCAATCATTCAGTCGGTTTCCGGGTCCAGCCTCAGGCTGACATTGTCGATAAGCCGGGTGCGGCCGAGCCAGGCGGCGCCCAGGATGGTGATGTTGTGGTCATCGTATGCTGCCGGCTCGAGGCTGTCACTGTTCACGATGTTGAAATAGTCCGGATGAAAGCCTTCCTGGTCCAGAGTCTTGATGGCTTCGTTGGAAAGAGTGCTGAAGTCGCGGCGCCCTTCCTTGATGCGCTCAGCGGTCTCGCAGAGCATTTCGTAAAGGCGTATCGCCTTGTGGCGTTCCGCGTCCGTGAGGTAGTTGTTCCGGGAACTCATGGCCAGACCGTCCGATTCCCGGAAGGTGGGCATGCCGATAATCTCGATCGGCAGGCAGAGATCGCGGGTCAGCTTGCGGATCACGGCAAGCTGCTGGAAATCCTTTTCCCCGAAGATGGCCAGGTCCGGTCTCACCATATTGAACAGGATGGTGACCACCGTGGCGACGCCCGTGAAATGACCGGGCCGGCTGGCGCCGCAGTGCAGTTCCGTGATGGCCGGCACCGTGACGTGCGTATGGTATTCGATACCGTTGGGGTAGACCTCCCGGGCCGATGGTGCAAAGACCAGGTCGTTGCCGGCGTCGGCCAGTCTGTTCTGGTCCTCGGCGAGGGTGCGCGGGTAGCTGTCCAGGTCTTCGTTGGGGCCAAACTGCAGCGGATTGACGAAGATGCTGGTAATGACAATGTCCGCCCGTTCCCGCGCGTCATGCACCAGCGCCAGGTGCCCGGCGTGCAGGTTGCCCATGGTCGGGACCAGGGCGATGCGTTTGCCCTGTTGGCGGTAGGCATCCACCGCCTCGCGCAGATCGGAAACCGTGTGTACTGTTTTCATCCCCGGAAACTGTGCTCCTTCGTTGGAAACTGACCGGATTTAACGGCCTGGTCGTAGGCCTCGATGGCCGCCGGTACGGAACCGGCCTCGGCCAGGAAGTCCTTCACGAAACGCGGGCGATGGCCCTGGGTGATGCCGAGCATGTCGTGCAGCACCAGTACCTGTCCATCGGTATCGGCGCCCGCGCCAATGCCGATGACGGGCACGGACACTTCGCGGGTGATGCGTTCGGCCAGTGGCGCCGGCACGCATTCGAGCAGCACCAGATCCGAACCGGCATCAACCAGCATCCGGGCGTGGGCGACCATGCGATCCGCCGCCTCGCTGTCACGCCCCTGGACCCGGTATCCCCCCAGCTTGTTCACGAATTGCGGCGTGAGGCCAAGATGCGCGCAGACGGGAATGCCCCGCTCGCTCAGCCGGTGGATGGTGTCGGCCATCCAGTCCGTGCCCTCGAGCTTGACCATGTGCGCGCCGGCCTGCATCAGGCGGGCCGCGTTGGCCATGCTGGTCTCGTTGGTGGCATAGCTCATGAACGGCATGTCCGCCATGATCAGCGACTGGGGTCTGCCGCGCGCCACGGATTCGGTGTGATAGACCATGTCCTCCATGCTCACGGGCAGGGTGCTGTCCTTGCCCTGCAGCACCATGCCCAGGGAGTCCCCCACGAGGATCACATCGATACCGCACTGGCTTAACAGCGACGCAAAGGTGGCGTCGTAGGCCGTCAGGCAGCTGAACTTTTCCTGGTTGGCCTTGCGCTCCTGGAGCGTCTGGATGGTTGCCGTCATGGGGGCCTCGGTTGATGACTGTGAACAGGTCCAAGGGTAATCCGGGCCACCCCATCAGGCAAGATCAGGTGTGGGTGAGACGGCTGAGGTGGTTGTCCGGGCACTGCTCGCGCAGCTGGCTCAGGGCCGTGCCGTCGGGCAGGGTGAGATCGGGGTCCATGTCCAGGAGGGGCTGAAGCACGAAGTCACGGTTGGCCAGCTCCGGGTGCGGCACCTTGAGGCGCGGCTCATCCAGGGTCTGGTTGCCGAAGATCAGCAGGTCCAGGTCAATGAGGCGTGGCCCCCAGACCTGGTTGCGCACACGGCCCTGGGTGTCTTCGATGGCAAGGAGTTCGTCGAGGAGGGCCAGGGGCTCCAGATCCGTTGCCAGCTTGGCGGCCATGTTCAGGAAATCCGGCTGGTCCGCGGGACCAACCGGGCGGCTCTGGTAGACGGGGGAGGCGTCCAGAAGCCAGCTGTCCGGGATCTGGTTCAGGGCCTCCAGGGCGAGGTGGAGCTGTTGCAGCGGCGTGTCCAGGTTGCTGCCCAGTCCAATCCAGGCGGTCTCGCTCATGAGGTGCTGGTCTTCGGTTTGGGTTTGCGCTTACGTTTGCGCTTGCCACCGCCTCCGGGTTGGCCAAGCTCCTTGATCATTGCGCGGCGCCGATCCTCGTCCGCATCCTGGTATTCGGTCCACCAGGCGCCGAGGCCCTGGGTGTCCTCACCGGCGTGTTCCCGCACCAGCAGGAAATCATAGGCGGCCCGGAAGCGTGGATGTTCAAGCAGCCGGTCCGCCTTTCGGCCACCGCGCTTGCCGAGCCGGACCTGGAGTTCCCAGATCTCGCGCATGGGCGTGCTGAAACGCCGTGGAATCGAGGTGGCGCCCACCTGCTCCTGGACGGTGTCGCCGGCAGCCTGCTGCAGGGCCTGGTAAGCGGGTTGGTCGCTCTCTTCCTCTTCACGCAGCCAGCGCACCCTGAGCG
Source organism: Halospina denitrificans (assembly GCF_004364635.1). Taxonomy (GTDB): domain Bacteria; phylum Pseudomonadota; class Gammaproteobacteria; order Pseudomonadales; family Oleiphilaceae; genus Halospina; species Halospina denitrificans. Next base: position 744,260 of record NZ_SOAX01000001.1, read on the forward strand.
CCGGCCAGAGCAGCGCGGCGTACAGGAAGTAGGGGGTAATGGGCTTGCTCTGTGCGATCCGGCGATCGGTGTTGGCCAGTGCCTGGCGGATCACCGCGTCGGACTCGCCCTCTGCCAGGGCCTTGGCGGTCTCCGGGAAGAGGGGGGCGAAGAGGTCGTACTGGGTCAGGATCTCATAGGTTCTTTCCCCCTGCCCGGCGGCGAACAGCTTGAGCACTTCCTCGAAAAGGCGCGCCGCGGGGATGTCCTCCAGCAGGTGTGTCAGGTCACGGATGGGGGTGGCGGTGTCCGGGGCGATGGAGAAATCGAGCTTGGCGGCGAACCGGGCGGCGCGCAGCATCCGTACCGGATCCTCCTGGTAGCGCACGACCGGGTCCCCGATCAGTCTCAGCTCCCGGTGGTGGAGATCCTCGAGGCCGTTGGCGTAGTCGTGCACGGTGAAGTCGCGGATGTCGTAGTAGAGCGCGTTGACCGTGAAATCCCGCCGCAGCGCGTCTTCTTCCTGGGTGCCGTAGACGTTGTCACGCAGGAGACGACCCTGTTCATTCACGTCCATGTGTGGATCGGCGTCGGCATTGCTCGGCATGCCGCGGAAGGTGGTGACCTCGATAACCTCTTTCCCGAACAGCACGTGAACCAGCCGGAAGCGGCGTCCGATCAGCCTCGAGTTACGGAACAGCTCGTGAACCTCCTCGGGCGTGGCGCTGGTGGCGATGTCAAAGTCCTTGGGTTTGCCGCCCAGGAGCAGGTCGCGCACGCCGCCGCCAACCAGATAGGCGTCGTGGCCCGAGCGGTTCAGCCGATGCAGCACTTTCTTGGCGGATTCGCTGATGTGCTGGCGTGAAATGGTGTGCTCGTCCCGGGGTATGATCCTGGGGCCCTGGTTGGCGGAGGCGCTCTGCGAGCGACCACCAATACGGCCAACCCAGTCTTGCAGCCGGTTTAAAAGGCGTTTCGGCATGGATCCCTGATTGTCGAGTTGGTAAACGGGTTAAAAGCGGGAGTGTAACGGTTTGCGAACGCTTGCGCGAGTCCCCGGGGCAGTATGGGCCGCAATCAAAACGGGGCCGCCCGAAGGCGACCCCGAAAGAATCATTAATTCTGGTTTTCTTTGTTGTTCTTGCGCTGTTCTTATTGTTTTTACTGTGTTGCTGGACACGAGCTGAACATTTTTGAAACAGAGAGCGGAATGCCTCCGCTAAAAAGCTCTGCCTCCAAAACACTCAGTTCGACCACGCCCTGTTTGTTCTTGTTGTTACCGGGCGCGCTTCTGTGCAGCTTTTTCTTGTTTTTGGGCTGCTGCATTCAATGCGCGTTTTTATTGTTGTTGCGGCGCGTTCTTCTTGTTTTCACAGTAAAGTAAGCATCTGCCATGCCAGAAAAATGGACCCCTTTTTATACAGCTAGTTACAGAAGAGTAACGTCAGAGGTGGGCGCGACAAAAAGAATGAACTGTTACTCAAACCTTGAGGTGGTTCGCGCTGTGTTCCGCGAGGTAACAACCGGTAACAGTTCGGGCGCGGATCAGTGGCTGGCACTGGAGCCGGATGGGCTCGATTTCTTGCGGGGGATGCCGAGTCGCTGGCGACGCTCCCAGAGCGACTTGCGGCTGATGCCGAGTTTCTGGGCGAGTTCGGTTTCACTCATACGGTCCTGGTTTTCCAGGACGAAGTGCTGGAAGTAATCCTCCAGTGACAGGTCGCTGGGGGCGTCATCATCGGCCTGCGCCGTGTGGCGGACGGTTTCCGCGCCCACAAGACCGGTGGAGACATGGCTCTCGTCTTCCTCTTCGTCCAGATCGAGCAGTTCGGGCGTGATCACGTCGCCCTCGGCGAGGATGATTGCGCGCTCTATGGCGTTTTCCATTTCGCGGACATTGCCGGGCCAGGGGTAGCGCTGGATCATCTGCATGGCCTCGGGGGAGAAGGTGTAGTTGCGGTGCGTCACGCGCTCACCAATGCGGTCCAGGAAACGGCGGGCCATGCCCAGGATGTCATCGCCCCGGTCCCGCAACGGCGGGAGACGGATCTGCATCACGTTGAGGCGGTAATAGAGGTCCTCGCGGAATTCCCCGGTTCGTGTCATGGCCCGCAGGTTGCGGTGGGTTGCCGCGACCATGCGCACGTTCACGCGTCGGCTCTGGGTTGAGCCAACCCGGCGGATCTCGCCCTCCTGGAGCACGCGCAGCAGCCGGGCCTGGGCCTCGGCCGGGAGCTCCCCGATTTCATCGAGAAAGAGGGTGCCGCCGTCCGCGGCTTCGATCAGGCCAGTTCTGGCGGATACAGCGCCCGTAAAGGCACCTTTCTCATGGCCGAACAGCTCCGATTCAATCAGTGCTTCCGGGATGGCCGCACAGTTAACCGAGATCAGCGGGTAGGGCGCCCGCTTGTTGAGGTGGTGCAGCGCCTGGGCGGCAAGCTCCTTGCCGGTGCCGGATTCGCCGATGATGAGGACGGTGGTGTCCGTTGGGGCAACCTTGCGGATCAGGTGAAACACCTTCTCCATGGCCGGGCAGTCGCCGAACATGAACTGGGAAGGGTCTGCTGCCTGGGTGCTGTCACTGTCGGTGTTTGGGGAGGCGCTCTGCGCGTCGGGACTCTGCTGCGCAAGGATGTTGTGCACACAGTCCAGCATCTCCTCGTGGTCGAAAGGCTTGGCGATGTAGTCGACCGCGCCGAGCTTCATGGCGTCGACAGCGGAGCGCAGGCTGGCGTAGCTGGTCATGATCAGCACGGGGACATCCGGGGCCCTGTGGATCAGGTCCGTGCCCGGGTCGCCCGGCAGGCGCAGGTCCGTGATGATGAGGTTGAACTGGTTCAGGTCAAACCGTCCGGCGGCATCATCAATGGACTCCGCTCCGGCAACCTCATAACCGTTATGCGTCAGCAGTTTTTCAAGTGCGGAGCGGATTACCGCCTCATCCTCAACAACAAGAATCCGGCTCATGGAGTGTTCTCTGCCTGTTCCGCTGTGTTACCGACTGTCGGAAATGTCATGACGAACCGGGTGCCTCGACCACTGCCCGGGTCCGCGGGGCTTTCCGCATGAATGCTGCCATGATGTTCCTCCATGATGTTGTAAACAAGAGAAAGTCCGAGACCCGTGCCACGATTCGGGCCTTTGGTGGTGTAGAACGGCTCGAAAATATGGTCGATCCGGTCAGGCGGAATGCCCTCCCCATCGTCGCTGACAGTAATGCGTGCGAGGCCGGCTTCCATTGTGCCACTAACGCGCACAACGCCATTGTCGGGTGAGGCATCACGGGCATTGCTGAGCAGGTTTACAAATACCTGGACGAGGCGCTGTTCGTCGCCATCAACACTGAGGCCGTCCGGGCATTCATTGAGAAACTGGATGCTCTGATGGCGGTCTCCCAGCGACAGCAGATGAATTGCCTCGTCAACGCAGCGCTTGATGCTGGTGTCGGTATGGGGGTTGCTGGCGCCGTGCTGGCCGGCGCGCGCAAAGTTCATGAGCGACTGCTGGATGCTGGAGATACGGTTGGTCTGGCCAAGGATTTCGTCGGCGGTCTCAAGAACCGGCGTGCTCTCTGTCTCAAGCTTGAGGTTCTGCGCCAGGCAGGCGATGCCGGTTACCGGGTTGCCCACCTCATGGGCGACGCCGGCTGCCAGGCGTCCCACGGAGGCCAGGCGCTCGCTGTGGATCAGCTCCTCCTCCAGGCGCCGGGTTTCGGTCTGGTCCTCCACCAGGATGACGGTACCGCCTTCCGGGTGTTCGGGGCCGGCAATCGCGCTCTGGTGCAGGTTGAACCAGTGCGCCTTGCCCCCCAGCTCAACCCGGCGCCGGGGAAGGTGGTGTTCTTCGCTGTCGTGGAAGTTGCCCAGCAGCGAATGCCAGGGTTCCGGTAGTGTCTGGAGGGTGGCGCCCACGATGTTGTCCGCCCGGATGCCGGTCAGGTTCTCCATGGCATGGTTCCACATCAGGATCTCCCGGTCGGTGCCCAGCGAGCAGGCCGCAATGGGAAGGTTCTGCAGGATCTGGCGGTAGTGGCGGCGCAGGCTGTCGAGTTCCGCGGCAAGGCCCGTGAGGCGGGTCTTGTAGTCCTCGAGAGCCAGCTCGACAAACTGGATATCGTGCTGTGGCTCGGAGCCGGATTCGGGCTTGAAGCCCAGGTGGCGGCGGACGATGTCCCGGGCGATCGCCGGCCCGAGAAGGCCGGAAAGGTTCACTTCCAGCTGGTCCCGCAGGCGTCTCAGTGGGTAGGGGCGTCTTTCCGTGTCCGGCAGCTGGAGTTGATCCAGGGCCCGAGCCACTTCGCGCTCAGCCACGTCCCTGCCAAGCGGGATGGCGAGCTCGGACTTGAACTCATCCGAGGAACCGGCAAGAAGTTCGCGGCGTGGTGGCCGTGCCATGGCGCCGATGCTGCAGGATTCGGCGGCGCGCAGCTCTTCATTGCTGGTGCTGGTGATCAGAGAACCGAGGGCGAAGAAAAGAACATTCACCGAGAGGGAGATGAAGGCCGGAATGTGCCAGCTGTCCATATCCGCCGGGTCCATAAGGCTGAGCCCGAATGACTCCAGGGGCATGATGCCGAAGCCCTGGGGCAGCACCAGGGCGACAGCCCAGATGCAGGTACCCGCGAGAATCCCGGCAATAACCCCTTTGCGGTTGCCTTCGGGCCAGTAGATCACTCCCAGGACACCGGGTAGTAACTGCAGTACCCCCGTGAGCGCGATGAGCCCGAGCGAGTCCAGGCTCAGGTGTCTCCCGATGAGCGCGTGGAACACCAGTGCCGAGAGTATGATGGCGACTATAAGCAGACGGCGGATGCCCTGCAGCCAGGCGTAGATATTGCGGGATTCCGGCGGCGGCCTTACGGGAAGTACCAGGTGGTTGAGCAGCATGCCGGCAAGCGCCAGCGTCAGGACGATCGTCAGGGCGCTGGCGGCGGAAAGACCGGCCAGGTAGGCCAGGGCTGACAGCAGCGGGGACTCGAGGATGACCCCCAGCCCCACGGCGAAGAACTCGGGCTCCACCGGCACCTGCAGCGCCCTGGCGCTCCAGAGAATGATGGGAACAGGCAGCGCCAGAAGCAGCAGGTACAGGGGCAGGCCCCAGCTGGCCCTGGCCAGGGCCCTGGGGCTGGGGTTCTGGGTGAAGGTCATGTGGAACATATGCGGCATGACCAGGGCGGCGGCAAAGGAAATAAGTAGCAGGGCGCGCCAGTTGCCGTCGCTGAGGCGGCGCTGCATGCCGACGACGGTCTCACCCTGGGACTGCAGCCAGGCCTGCAGCCCGTCAGGACCGTTGAAGACGCTGAGGATCAGGATAAGGGCGATGCTCCCCAGCGCGACGAGCTTGACCAGGGCCTCGAACGCCATGGCCATCACCAGGCCTTCATTGCGTTCGACGCCCTGACTGCGCCGGGCTCCGAACAGCATCGTGAAAATCGCCACCAGCAGTGAGAAGGTGGTGGCGCTGAGCCAGTTGGGCACCCCGTCTGTAAGCACCGAGACCGCCCCTGAGATGGCCTGCATCTGGAGGCTTAGCAGGGAGAGTATGGCGAGTGCGGAGCACAGGGTGACCAGGGTGCCCGCCCACTGGCTGCGATAGCGGAAGGTGAACAGGTCGGCCAGGGAGCTGAGCTGATAGCCCCGGGCAAGCTTCAGCACGGGATGAAGCAGTACGGGCGCCAGCAGGAAGGCGCCGCAGAGCCCGAGGTAGTACGCCAGGTAGCCGTAGCCGAAGTGATCGGCCATGGCCACGGCACCGAAAACCGCCCAGGCGCCGGCATAGACACCAAGGCTCAGAATATAGACCAGCGGATGCCGGGCCCAGTGACGCGGGAGCCAGCCCCTTTCGGTGGCATGGGCAACCCCGAAGAGCGCAAACAGGTAAAGGGCGCTGATGGTCAGCAGCAGGAGGCTAGAATTCATCACTGTCCCTGCGGTAGTCGAGCCAGAACGCCAGCCCGATAAGGGCCAGCCAGACGCCGAAAGGCTGGTACCAGGCGCTGCCGGGGGCCACCCACCAATCCATGATGCCGGGGGAGAATATGTAGATGGCCAGGACAAGCAGGAATACCAGCCGGTAAATGTACATGTTTCATCGCTCCCCAAGCGCGGGAATGTGCCAGTTCTCAACGCCCCAGGCCAGTTGCTCGCGCACCGGAGCATCCGTCAGCGAATCCGGGAGCCTGTGATTGAGTGCCCGCATCGCCTGGGTGATGTTGCTGCGGGCCTGATTGGCGTCGAGTGCCGGCGCCCCGGTCTGCTTGCTCAGCTTCTGCCCATTGTGATTGTAGACCAGTGGCACATGCAGGTAACTGGGCGCAGGGGCCCCAAGCGCCTCATAAAGGAGCAGGTGGAAGGGCGTAAGCTCGAGAAGGTCCTGACCCCGGACGATGGCGTTGATGTCCTGGTCAATGTCGTCCACCACCACGGCGAGGTGATAGGCGTAGTAGCCTTCCTTGCGGCGGACAATGAAGTCGTCCGTTTCGCCCTGTATGAGGTAGTGCTGTGGCCCCAGGAGGCGGTCCTGCCAGGCGCCCTCGTGGGCCTGGGTGCGGAAACGCAGGGCGAAGGGGGGTGGCTGGTTCCAGTCCGGTGAGTCCCGGCAGTCCCGCGGGTGATGCCCGTTGTTGGCCTGCAGTTCCTTGCGTGAGCAGGCGCAGGGGTAGATGCGGCCCTGATGTTGCCACTCGGTGAGCACGGTTTCGTAAGCGTCGTGGCGCCGGGACTGGAAGCGAACGCCTTCGTCCCAGAAGAGGCCATGGGCTTCAAGGCTTGCAAGGATATCGTCAGTCGCGCCGGGTGACTCGCGCAGCGGGTCCAGGTCTTCTATGCGGACCAGCCATCGCCCCTGGTGTGCCCGCGCGTCCAGATAACTGGCCAGGGCAGCCACCAGGGAGCCGAAGTGCAACGGGCCGGTGGGCGAAGGCGCAAAGCGTCCGCGATAGTTCATCTCCGGCCGGAGGCGCGATCAGACGCCGGTCTGCTTTTCCCGGATTTCCGCAAGCGTCTTGCAGTCGATGCACAGGGTTGCGGTCGGCCGGGCTTCAAGGCGTCGAATGCCGATTTCGACACCGCACTGGTCGCAGAACCCGTAATCGTCCTTGTCGATGCGCTCGATGGTCTTGTCGATCTTGCGGATCAGCTTGCGTTCGCGGTCCCGGGTGCGGAGCTCAAGGCTGAACTCTTCCTCCTGGGTCGCGCGGTCGCTCGGGTCCGCGTAGTTTTCCGCATCCTCCTGCAGGTGGTGCATGGTGCGGTCGACTTCTTCCATGAGCTGCTGTTTCCAGCCGAGCAGGATCTGGCGGAAGTGCTCCAGCTGCTCATGGTTCATGTACTCCTCGCCCTCACTCGGCTGGTAGGGCTTGAAGTCCACGAATTCGTTCTGCATTGCGGGTTCCTGATTTGCCATAGTGGTTACCCCTTTCCTGTCGCAGCCGGTTACTGTTCCGGCGACTGACCTCGGCATCTTGGCCGGAGCCCGAAACCTTGCGTTACTGACCCCCCTTTATAGAGGATGCCGGTGGTTTCAGGCAAGATTGCGAAAAATAGCAGATTAAATCGAGGGGAGCTAGCCCATGATGTATGAACCCCGTCTGATTCCGGGCACGCTGCAGCGGCGCTATAAGCGCTTCCTCGCCGACGTCACCCTGGAGTCCGGCGAAACGGTTGTGGCGCACTGCCCGAACACCGGCTCAATGCTCGGCTGTGACAGCCCCGGAAGCCGGGTCTGGTTGAGCCGCTCGGATAACCCCCGCCGCAAGCTGGCCTGGACCTGGGAGCTTGTGGAGACCGGTCGCGAAGGGCATCTTGCCTGCATCAATACCGGGCGTGCCAATACCCTGGCCGGGGAGTTGCTCCGGGAGCGCCCGCCTGCCGACCTGGCTCCCTATGATTCGATTCGCCCGGAGGTGCGCTACGGGTCGGAAAAAAGCCGGATTGACTGGTTGCTTGAGAGTTCCTCGCGGAATCTTCCGCCGGTTTGGGTCGAAGTGAAAAATGTGACGCTTGCCGAGTCGGGAATTGGTTATTTTCCGGATGCGGTTACGACGCGGGGGCAGAAACACCTGAGGGAGCTCGCCGAGCGTGTGCGGGAGGGGGAGCGCGCATTGCTGCTGTTCTGTGTGTGTCATGCCGGTGCCTCGGAAGTCCGGCCTGCTGCCGCCATTGATGCGCATTATGCGGCGCTGTTGAAGGAGGTTGTGGCGGCCGGGGTTGAATGCCGGGCCTGGCACTGCGAGATGACGCCGGAGCGGCTTGAGCTTACCCACGAAATCCCGGTTGTCATCTGAGGCGCCGGTTACGCGCGCCCCGCGCCAGTCCCCGGTTTGTGGTTGAGGGCGCCCACCAGTTGGTGGTTGAGCTCATCGATATGGCGGGAAAGCGTCCGCAGCAGACGCATGAAGGTTTCCGGTTGCGCCTGTACGAGGCTGATGAACTCATCGCTCGGTACGCTCATCAGCGTGACGTTGGTCTCGGCAATAACGGTGGCGGTGTGGCTGCCCTTGGTGAGGGCGGACAGCACGCCAAAAATCTCGCCCTCATCCACGCGCCCCACGCTGTGCCCGGCCACTTCCACGCGGGCGCTGCCGCGCATCAGCGTGAAGACTTCGTCGGATGCGGTCGCTTCCCGGATGATCACGGCGCCTGCCTTCAGCCGCCGGAAACCGGCGGTCGGGCGTATTCCGTGGCGGTTGCTGGCGGCAAAGGCAAGGGTCAGGGCCTGGTTCTGGGCGGTCAGTAATCGGGTGTGGAACCAGGCCCAGTCAGGAGACTCATGAGCACGTTTCATTTCGTTGGGAGTGATCAGGCGAAGGGCCCCGCTTTCCTCGCTGCGCATCGTGATGGGCCAGGCGGTATGATCCGGAATGGTAAAGAGATCGCCGGGCTGGAGGATGATGGCAATGCGCCCCTCGTAGACCAGGTCCACCACGCCCTCCTGGACCTGCAGTGTGCAGCCGGCCGCAAGCCCCTCGACATTCTTGCCCGGCAACAGCGGCAGGCCGATGCCTTCGGGCAGTTTGGGGGCCGATTCACACAGGCCGTGGTAATAATCCAGTAGCGTATCCAGCGCGTCCGGCTGATCCCCAGGTATGTACATGTCGGGCTCCTGCTGAAGTTACTCCCTGTACCGGTAACGTATGGATGCCCCGGTTAGCGATGGTTCCGCACTCAGTATAGATGCTTCTCCCAGAGTACGACACAAATCCCTGCCCTTTGTAACGGTTCAGACCCCGTGTTTTTCGATGGCCTGTATCAGAAGGTCCAGGCTTTGCGATTGATCGGTCCGGATGTGAACCGTGTGGGTGCTTTCGGATTCGGAGATGGGGTCAGCCGTTTCAAGCTGGTGATCCAGCACCGCCTCGGTGGCTTCCGATACTTCATCGCGCTGGCGGGCACGCTCGCGGATGCGCTCCCTGAGTACGGCTTCGGGCGCTTCGCAGGAGACCGTCAGGCCCGGCAGGCCCAGTGCCTCGGCGATATCATGGAGCGACTCGCGCTCGTCACGCCTGAGTGCCGCCGAGTCAACAATCACCGGAAAACCGGCCATGAGCGCCTCCCGGGTGAGCTTTTCCAGTTGCTCGTAGGTCTGTTCCGTTGCCTCCCGGGTATAGATGCCGCTGTCCCTCCCGGACTCGCTGGATTGGGTGGGGCCGAGATTGAACAACCGCTTGCGCTCGACGTCCGAGCGGATCCGGATCATGCCGAAATGCTCCGCCAGTTGCCCGCTGACGTGTGATTTGCCGCTGGCGGAGAAACCGGTGGTGACCGCCAGCCAGGGGCCGGGGAATTCGCAGTAGCGCTCGGCAAGGCCGGCGTAGCTGCGGTACTTTTCCAGCTGTTGTGTCTGCTGCTCCGGCGTGTCGGCCGGGGAGAGCAGGGCGACCTTGGCCCGGATCATGGCCCGGTAGGCCTTGTAGATCCCCAGAAGCGGCAGGGCCCCGAAGTCGCCGCTGTACTCGAGGTAGCGGTTCAGCACGCGATAGGCCCAGGGCCGGTGGCCCCGGCTTTCCAGGTCCATGAGCAGGAAGGCCAGGTCATTGGCGGTATCGATCCAGCGAAAGGTTTCATTGAATTCGATGCAGTCAAAAACGGTAATCCGGTCCTCGAACCAGGCGATATTGCCCAGATGAAGATCGCCATGGCACTCCCGGACATGGCCGTCCTCGAGCCGTTGCTGGATGCGTGGTTCAAGCTGCTCGAACGTCGATTCGGTCCAGGCCTGAAGCACATCCGCCTGGCGGCGATCAGCGCTGCTGTCGGTGGTTTCGCGGATGGTGGTGAAGTTATCCAGCATCGCCTGGCGCAGGCGTGCCGGGTCGCCCATCGGATTGTCCGGATCGAGCGCTGGTACCGATTGGTGAAAGGCGGCAACCCGGTCGGCAAGCGCGTCCAGGTGCGCCACTGTCAGTTCACCCCGGTCAGAGAGCTTGTCCAGGGCCTGTTCCGGATCGAACTGGCGCATGCGCAGGGCATACTCGATGGGTTCCCCTTCCCCGTTGAGTACCGGGGCGTCCTCCGTCCCAGTGATCGGGATCACCGCCTCGTAGATGGTTTCCGCAAGGCGCCGGTTCAGGCGCAGTTCCTCCTCGCAGTAGAATCGCCTGGATTCAAGGTGACGAAAATCCAGGAAGCCGAGGTCCAGGGGTTTCTTGAGCTTGTAGGCATGGGAACCGGTGAGAATGATCCAGGAAATGTGGGTTTCAAGCATCCTGATTTCCTCCACCCCGTGGGGATAGAGTGACGGATCCTGTAAGGCATTGATCAGCCTTGACTCCATGGAGAACTCCCTGATTTCGGCTTTGAGTCAACATCATAACGGTGTCGTCATGTTTTGAACATTGTCGGGTCGATGACGCCACTGATAAACGCGCTATAATCAGCGCCCATGACAAAGCGCAGATCGACAGGCAAACGCCAGACCCCATCAAAAAACCGCAAATCCGGCGGCAAATCAGTAACGTCCTTCTCCTTTTTCCGGCTCGCCTGGAAACTGGGCCTGGTCCTGTTGCTGCTGCTGGTCGGGTGGACCATTTACCTGGATGTCCAGGTCACCTCCCGGTTCGAGGATCATCGGTGGGAGGTCCCCTCGCGCGTCTTTGCGCGTCCCCTGGATCTCTACAGTGGCGCACCGGTTACGCTGGACGCCTTCCGGCGCGAGCTCGATAGCCTGGGGTATGAGCGGGACCCGCGGGCGACCGAGCCGGGGACCTTTACCCGCAATGGCCGCGAATTCGTGGTTCATACCCGTGGTTTTCCCTTTCCGGACGGTAAGGCGCCCGCCCGCCGGCTGGAGCTGAGGTTTGAAGACGGTGTGATTACCCGGTTCCGGGCGACTGGTGGCGATGGTGTCGCGGTTGCCCGGCTCGAACCCCAGCAGATCGCCGGCATCTACCCGGGGCACGGTGAGGACCGGGTTCTGGTACAGCTGGAGGATGCGCCGCCACTGTTCCGGGAAACGCTGCTGACTGTCGAGGACCGTAACTTTGAATCCCACCATGGGGTTGCCCCGTCCTCCATTGCCCGAGCCTTCCTGGCCAATCTCAGGGCGGGCCGTGTTGTCCAGGGCGGCAGTACGCTCACCCAGCAGCTGGTCAAGAACTTCTGGCTTTCCAGCGAACAGACCTACTGGCGCAAGTTCAACGAGGCCATCATGGCCCTGTTGCTGGAGGCGCGTTATCCCAAGGATGACATTCTCGAGGCCTACATCAACGAGGCCTATCTCGGGCAGTCCGGCAGCCGCGCCATTCACGGCTTTGGCCTGGGGAGCGAATTCTTTTTCAACAAATCCTTCGAGGATCTTGAGCTGCACGAAACCGCATTGCTGGTCGCAATGGTGCGGGGGCCGGGCTACTACAACCCGAGACGTTACCCCGACCGTGCCCGGGAAAGACGCAACCTGGTGCTTCGGTTACTCCGGGAGCGCGGCATTATTGGTGTTGACCGCGTGGAGAAACTACAGGCCCGGCCCCTGGATGTAGTCGCAACACCGAGCAACGAGATGAACCGTTACCCGGGCTTCATGGACCTGGTTCGTGAGCACCTTGGGCGGGATTATCGGGACGAGGATCTGGAGACGTCGGGGCTGCGGATTTTCACGACCATGGACCCGCATGTGCAGGCCGTGGCGGAGCAGCGGATGAAGGAAATGTTGGCCGCCCTGGAGCAGGGGGAGGAGCCGGGAGCCCTTGAGGGCGCCATGGTTATTACCCGGCGCGAGGGCGGCGAGGTGGAAGCCCTGGTGCCCGGGCGCGAAACCCGCTATGCGGGCTTTAACCGGGCCATGAGCGCGGATCGACCCATCGGCTCGCTGGCAAAGCCCGCGGTCTATCTCAGCGCCCTGGAAACGCCCGAGGACTACACCCTGGTGACGCCGATCAAGGACGAGCCCTTCAGGGTTGAGTTTGATAACGGCAAGGAATGGTCTCCCAGCAACTACAGTGGTGAGTCCCACGGCACGGTGCCGCTGCACGAGGCCTTTTCCCACTCCTATAACCAGGCCACCGTCAGGCTCGGGCTTGAACTGGGGCTGCCGCGGGTGGTTGAGACCATGCAGCGGCTGGGGCTGCAGGATGAGCCCGAGCTCTATCCGTCCCTGCTGCTCGGCAGCATCACCATGACGCCTCTGGATGTGACCCGGATGTACCAGACCATTGCCTCCGGCGGTTTCCAGGTGCCCCTGCGCAGCATCCGGGCGGTGACGACCCCGGAGGGTGAGGTGCTTTCCCGCTATGATCTCGATCTGCAGCAGACCGTGGACGCAGGCCCCATGCACCTGCTGCATTACGGCATGCAGGAAGTGATGCGCGAGGGCACCGGGCGCTCCGTGTATAACCTGATTCCCGACAACCTCCAGGTCGCCGGGAAGACGGGCACGACTAACGAGGGCCGTGACAGCTGGTTTGCCGGCTTTACCGGGGGGCACCTCGGGGTTGTCTGGGTTGGCGGTGATGACTACAGCGCCACCGAGCTGACGGGCGCCTCCGGGGCGCTGCAGGTCTGGGGGCGGACCATGGCCGATCTCCCGCAGCGCAGCTTCTCGCCGGTGGTGCCTGAGGGCGTCCGCTACGAGTGGGTGGACGATGCCACCGGTGCCCTGACGGCGGACAACTGCGAAGGCGCCCGGCGAATTCCCTTCATCCAGGGCAGCGAACCGCAGGAAGAAGTGCCCTGCAGTGATACCATGGGCGGCCAGATTCAGCGATGGTTCGAAGGATTGTTCTGATGAGAGAAGAAAGTGGGCATCAAATCGTGCGATTGTGCCGCGTTCGCCAGGCTGTGGCCCTGATGGTTGTGCTGCTGCTTGGCGGTTGCAGTATGGTCCAGGACCGGCCGAGCGACGACCAGGAAGTCATCGCGCCGATTGAAACGAAAGAGCCTGAAGACGTCGAAACACAGGAACCCGACACACCGGAACGGGATGCCCGCCAGCGCCAGACCGGCTCGGAGCTGTCTCCGGCGGCCGCCAGCCTGCTGGCCAGTGCCCGCGGGATGCTGCTCGCGGGTAACACGGAACGCGCCCTGAACCTGGCGCAACGGGCCCAGCGGATTTCCCCGGATGCGGCCCAGGTGTATTACCGCCTGGCCGAGATCTACCAGAAACGCAGTGACCACGCACGTGCCGAGCAGTTTGCGCTGAAAGGCATCAGCAAGGCCGGCAATGACCCGAAGCTGCGCCGGACGGGCTGGTCCCTGTTGGCCGACGTCCGTGCCAGTCGCGGTGATGAGGAAGGGGCCCGCGAGGCCAGAAAGCGGGCGTCCCGGTCCTAGAACGAAAAAGCCCGGCCGAGGGGCCGGGCTTGAGGCGGGGAGTATTGGTTTACTGGCTGCTGCCGTCGAAGTTGTGGGTAGTGGTCTCACCCGCGGTCACTTCAACCTCTTCCGTATTGATGAACTCAGTAATATCCCCTTCCTCTTCGTTGTCATCCGATTCACAGACATAGCTGACCTGGTAGCTGGCTTCCTCCAGGAAAGCAGCCTTGTAGGTGTAGTTGTTTTCCTCGTCATCCATGGAAACCGGCGCGGCAACGAGGGGTTCGGAGTCGCTGCCGAATTCACCGACCGTCGCGTCCGCCCCCTGGTGGACATAGACCATGCCGTCGAAGTCGTCTTCACAGAACGCGTCGTTGTTCTGCTTCAGGGTGGCCACATCAACGGTGCCCGAGATGGCGCCCACCTCCTCGTTCTCCACCAGGCGCAGTATCGGTTTCAGGATGAGATCCTTGCCACTGCTGCCACGGGTAACGATGGACTTCCTGGCGTCAAAATCGATGGTGAAGTTCGTCTCACCTTCCTCGGAAACCGTGAAACTGGTGGTCTGCATGCCTCTCTGGGCCCCTGATGGAACGAACACCGAATGTTCTTCCCCGGAATCGCTGGTCACGAAAACGTCGTCCGCGACAATGTCCAGCCGCATCCATGCGTAATCACCCGCGGGGACGTCCTCGTCGCTGAGCAGCGTTTCCGTCACGCCGCCCTGGAGATCCAGGAGATTGATTGTCTTGGGTTCGCCTTCGTCGTTTTCAACGTTGAAGCTGATCCGATCGCTGTCGTCACCGTCGCCGTTTTCACCATTGCCGTCCTCCGTATCACCGTCGCCGCTGTCCTCTTCGGCATCGTCTGCCGGTTGCAGGGTTACACCCGTGACCGTGATGTTGACGCTGGTAAATTCGTTCGTCGGCGCGTCCGTCATATCCAGCGACATGGACCCGTCGCCCGAGCCTGAGCTCGATGAGTCATTGCAGCCCGCCAGGGTGATTGCGACAACAGCGACTGTCAGTGGTTTAAGCATCTGTCTATTCATAGTGGCATTCCCTTCCTTAAGTTTGGTGGTAGGCATCGCTCGAACCGCGATCCCCGCCTGCAACCACGCTGCCTCAGGCAGAAGGTTCCGTGTGTTGGATTACCAAAACGTAAGTCCGTTGGCGCTGGGTGGGAGAGCTGTGGAGGCTGGGATGGAATTATCGGAACCGCTGTCCTCAACATTCACCTCGGGGGCGTTGAGGGGGAGCATTCTGGAAATAAAAAAGCCCGGCCGGGGGCCGGGCTTTCCGTCAGGCAGGGAAGGTTGGTTTATTTGTCGCCAGTGCCGAAGTTCTCTTCCTCGGTAGTGTCGGCGGTTACGTCTACGTTGCGTGTTTCGGCGAACGTCAGATCGTCATCAGCGTCCGGATCATCCATGGAGCAGCTGTAAGAGATTGTGTAGGTACCCTCGGTGAGGAATGCCGCCTTATAGCTCAGCTCGTTGCTATCGTCCGTGGTATCTACCGGGGTTGCCATAAGAGGCTCTTTTTCGGCATTACTGTTGAGGTCCACCAAGTCGGCGTCAGCGCCTTCATAGACATAGGCGGCACCTGCGTAGGCTTGAACGTCGTCACATTCACCTTTCGCGAAAGTGCCGTCCACGATGCCTTCAATGGCGCCAACCTCGGTATTGTCAACGAGGCGCAGAGCAGGGCGCAGGAAGAACCCATCCTGACCATCCGGTTCGGTAATGGCCTTGCGCATGTCGAAATCAATGGTGAAATCGGCTTCGCCACCCTGCGGAACGGTGAAGCCACTGACCAGCTTGAGCTCCTCGGATTGGACTGTCAGGGGTTCTTCTCCGCCCTCCAGAGTTTCAACAAACATGTCATCGCCTTCTTTGACCTTCAGCCGGATAAAGTTGTATTCACCGGCGGGGACTTCTTCGTCCTCAAGCAGGCTGGCAGCGTTGCCCCTTTGGAGTTCGAGCATGTCCAGATTCTTCGGTTCGTCGAAATCGATCTCAACTCGGTTACCATTGGCCGGCTTGAGCGTGACCCCCGTGTAGCTGATTTTGACTTTTTGCAGATCATCCACCGGCGCATCGGTAATCCCCAGGGACAGGGTGCCGGATTCACCGTCGGAGGAGCTGCTTAAGCAACCGGTGAGGGAAGTCGCCATAATGGCAAGCGTCAGCGGTTTGAGGATCGGGGTCTTCATGATGAAGCTCCTGTTGTACGTGTTGTTGGATCAATAGCACTGGAGTCGACAGAATTGTCGGTGCTTACCCCTGCTCACGGCGGCTGCGATGAAAGGTTCCAGAAGATTGCAGTAACAAACTGTAATCCGGCAGTTGTATCTGGACTCTGCTATAAGTAGATTCACTCGCAACCCACGGTTGAGGTGCTGTTTGTTTCTGACCCGCTCCCAGGCCAAAGAGTTTGATCGCCTGGTCAAACCCCATCTGAGGATGCTGTACCGCTTTGCCTGCCGTCTGACGGGGAATCCTGATGACGCGGAGGACCTGGTGCAGGAGGTGATGCTCAAGCTCTATCCCAAGACCCAGGAACTCAGGGAAGTCGAGGACTTGCAGCCCTGGCTGAACCGCGTTCTCTATCGCTGTTTTGTGGATCGCAGCCGGCGCGAGAAGCGTCGCCATGAGCAGGCCTTTAGTGACCTTGGCAGTGATGAGGATCATAATGCCTTTCTGGATCGTTTTTCCGGCGAGGGGCTGGGCCCGTTGGCGGATATGGAGAACGACAGGGCCCGGACGATGATTCATTCGGCACTGGATGAGCTGGCGCCGGACCAGCGGGCCCTGATCGTTATGTATGATGTGGAAGGATGGCCTCAGGACGATATTGCTGAGGTTCTGGATGTGGCGCCGGGAACCATTAAATCGCGTCTTTCCCGGTGCCGGGCCAGGCTGCGTGAAATAATACTCGCAAAGATGGAACCCTGAGGCGGGTGCTGTCGTGAGTGGGGTAAGACGGCATGAGGTGGATCATGAATTGTAATCAAGTGATCACTCGGATTGAGGACTACTGCGACGCCAGCCTGGGCCCTGAGGACAGGCAGGCTGTTGCTCAGCATCTTGACGGGTGTGAAAGCTGCTATCGCAAGGTGCGCGCCGAACGGCGCTGGCGGTTGATGCTGGCGGAGCCGGTGAGCGAGCCCGATTCCGGGTTTGAACAACGGATGCTCCAGGCCGCACACGGTGGCGGCGACGCCCGGCGCCGCTGGACAACCCCTGTTGTGGGCGCAGCCATGGCGGCCTGCCTGGTGGGTGGCCTGTTCCTGGGGCAGTGGCTGCCGAGTGGCTCCGAGCCTTCCGGTGCGCCGGTTGTGGGGCCGGTGGCGAGCCAGGATGTGGAGACGGTTAACCTGGCCTTTGAGTCCGGTAAGGCACTGCAGGATGTGACTCTGACGCTTGAGCTTCCGCCACATGCTGAACTGGCTTCAATGCCCGGCGAACGGCGGATCAGCTGGCAGGTGAACCTGGAAAAGGGTGAAAACCGGCTGGCGCTTCCCCTCAGGACCCTGTTCCCGGGTGAGGGTGAGCTTGTTGCCCGTGTACAGCACGGCAACCAGACCAAGACATTCCGTGCCGCCGTTGGTGGCACGCAAAGAGACGGCTAAGGAGTATTTATGCAACGCCTCATACTCTACATCATGACACTCCTGCTGTTGTTCGGCGGCAGCGCCATGGCCCAGGATGATCTGGATGTGACCATGCGTATGGTCACCGAGGACGACTCGGCCTCCGATAACGTGGCAAGTGAGATCCGGTTGCCGGGCAACGCCTCTGACAGGGCCCGTGAAGCAGCGGCTCCCGGCCTTGAGCGTGCCAACGAGGCGTCCGAGAAGGGGCGCGAGGCTTCGGATGCCGCCCGTGAGCGTGCACGCCGGGGGCTTGAGCAACGCAATCAGCGCAGGGGAACCAGCCCTGACGGGAATACCAGTGGGCCGGGAGACGGAGCCCCGGATACTGGCGGCAATCGGCTGGATCGGGGTCAGCAGAACCCGCAATAGGATTGAAGTGGGAGTCCGCAGGCGCTGAAGAACAGTGCTTTAAGTGCTAGGATCAACGCCATATGATCCTGGCGTATGTGAACCGATAATGGATTTAGACACTCGGCGGTTGCTCCCCTCTCTTCTGCTCGTCAGTACCGCCGCGCTTTTCGCGCTTGGCGGAAACGACGTCAAGGCAGCAGATAATCGGGCGGATGCTCTCTTCAACAAAGGCGTGGAATCCTTCCAGCGGGGCGATCTCAAGGAGGCCGTCCGTTATCTGGAACAGGCCAAAGCAGCAGGCAAGGATTCGGTCGGCCTTCTCTACAATCTGGGTGTCGCCCATTTCCGGGCGGGCAACCTGGACGCCGCAGCGGGCTACTTCCGGGCCCTGCTTGACTATCCCGATGAGCAGGCCCTCGCCCACTATAATCTCGGACTCATCGCCCTCGAGCAGGCGGATACTGAGGCTGCTGTCCGCCATTTCCGGGCTGCGGATCAGGCCGGGGCCGACGACCGGATACGCGGGCTTGCCAGGGAACAGCTTGCTCGCCTTGACGCACCCGTAACGGCCCCCTCTCCGGCCCCGGGGCCCGGGACGCTTCTCGCCGGTCTGGGCGCCGGGCATGAGGATAATCTCAACCTCGCGAGCGATCAGACCCTTCAGGAGAGTTCGGCTTTCCAGGATGGATTTTTATGGGCGAGCCAGGATGTTGCCCGCAGCGGCAACCTGAATCTGCGTCTTACCGGTTTGGCCAGCTTTCGCCAGTATAATGGCGCCAGTGAGGCAGACCAGCAATTGGCCCGACCGGGCCTGGCCCTGGATTACAGCCAGGATGACTGGCAGGGCACAGGAATGGCTGACTCCGAATGGCAATGGCTGGATGGGAAACGGTTAGAGCGGCGGGATCGGCTGCGGGCTGAAGTCAGTCGGCGTTTTGATGCGGGCTGGATTGATGCGGGCGGCGAGATCGTCAATGTTGCTGCCGGCAGTCGTTTTCCGGAGCTGGATGGGCGGGATATTGGCCTGGACCTGGGCGTTCTGTGGTTCTGGTCCGACGCCTGGGTCGCCGACCTCGAATATCGCTTCACGGACGAGGATCGTGAGGACCTGAGTCGCCCGGGTTATTTTTTGAGCACATCTCCCCGACGCCATGGCGTGCGGGCACAGGCGCGCTTCTACCCGGAAAGCCCGTGGGATTTCCGCGCTTCGGCGTTCTATGAGCATTCCCGGTATCCGGATCCCGAAATTCGTGAAGGGGTTGAACAGCAGCGCCGGCAGGAAGATCTCTGGCGCTTTTCCTCACAGGCACGTTACTCATTCGGCGATGGATGGCGCTTGACGCTTGATGGCGAGTGGGAGACGAACAGCGCCCGCCTCGAAAGCCGTGATTACGACCGGTTTGAGATTCGTGCAGGCGTGGAAAAGCAGCTGAGCTGGGAATAGGAAGGTTGGCCCGGCCGGCCTGGCCGGGCCTCTGAGTGCTTACAGCCCCTGGTTTCTCAGGCGGTTCGCGTGGTGGCGATACACCGCTTTCGGGTCGGTCTCGAAGAGGCTGGTCAGGCCGAAGGTCTGGTTGACCTCGTCCAGATGGTTCATCCGGTAGTCATCGCGGATAACCTTGCCCATGTGTGCGCTGCACTGACCCACAAGGCCGTCATTCGGCCCGTCAAATGCCAGGCTCGTGGTGGTCAACAGGGCACTGTCCGGGTCCAGGGCATTGGTGAAGGTGGCCGTGCCTGCCCAGGAATAGTAGCGCACGCCGTTGACCACGGACGGTGCGGGGCCGCAGGGCGTCGTGGGGATGGCTGCCGGTGCGATCTGGTTGAACTCGGCGCTGCCCTGGCTGCTGAGTGACCGCAGGCTCTCTTCCATGTTCTGGTCGAAGTCACCGCCCGACAGCAGGTCAATCAGGCTTCCGAGGGTGTTCCCCAGGGTATTGGCCAGGCTGCTTCCGGGGGAGTTCACGATAACGTCCGCCACGTCGGAACCGGTGTGGGGCGAGCCCACCGAGGTTATCGAAGCCACCAGGTCGGGCCGGACTTCAGCGACGTAGCGCGCCGTGGGGCCGCCGTGGCTGTGGCCGATGATGTTGACCTTGCCGTGGATGGCCGCCAGCTCTTCGACCTGATCAAGCAGCACCTCGCCGCGGGCGACGGTGCTCTCGAGCGCTGGAACCTGGGGAACGTAGACATCCGCACCGTATTTCTCCAGCTCGGAGGGAATCCCGTACCAGTAATCCACGAAAAGGATGTTGTCGAAACCGAACATGCCGTGAACCAGCACAATCGGATAACGCGTGTCGGTATAGTCGGAGGGGGTGCTGTCCCACCACCAGGCCATTGCCGAGCTGGAAACGGACAGCAGTACTACGAGGGAACACACTCGAATGAGGTTCTTCATGATTGTCGCCTTATTGTCTCTTGTTGTTGTTAGAGTCAGCGGATTATTGGTTTTGGGTGCTGGTCATGTATTAACCAGTATTAATGCTTTTAGGGGGTGGGCTGCAACGGCTCAAATGACTGAAGAGCGCTTCAGTCGTCTGCGTTGTGATGGGGGTCACATTCGCTGACGGCCTGGAGGCCGTCAGCGAGGGAGGGGGATCAGGTCAGGGTGCTGAAAGCGGCTTTGGCCGCCTCAAGGGTCGCATCGATATCCGCGTCTGTATGAGCGCCGGAGACAAAGCCGGCCTCAAAGGCCGCGGGCGCAAGATAGACGCCCTGTTTCAGCATGGCATGGAAGAAACGCCCGAAGCGCTCCGTATCGCAGTTCATGACGTGCTCAAAGCGGGTGACTTCCGGCTGATCCGTGAAGAAGAGACCAAACATGCCGCCCGCACCCTGGACGTGCAGGGGAATGCCGGCCTCTCGGGCGCAGTCACGGAAGCCCTGCATCAGGCGTTGTGTCTTTGCCTCCAGGTCGTCATGGAATCCGGGTTCGGACAGTCCCTCAAGGGTTGCAAGGCCGGCTCTCATCGCAAGCGGATTGCCAGAGAGTGTGCCGGCCTGGTAGACAGGGCCGAGCGGTGACAGGTGGCTCATGATGTCCCTGCGCCCACCAAGTGCGCCCACGGGAAGTCCACCACCGATGATTTTACCCAGTGCCGTCAGGTCCGGCTTGATGGCATAGCGCTGCTGGGCGCCGCCCGGCGCGACCCGGAATCCGGACATCACCTCATCGAAAATCAGCAGGCTGCCGTATTCGTCGCAGACCTCTCGCAGCCCCTCCAGAAAGCCTTCGACCGGAGGCACGCAGTTCATGTTGCCTGCTACGGGCTCAACGATGATGCCGGCAATCTCGGGGCCATGCTCCCTGAAAATGGCGCGCACGCTCTCCAGGTCATTGAAGGTGGCGGTGAGGGTAAGCTCAGCCAGCGCGGCGGGGATGCCGGGCGAGTTGGGCTGGCCATGGGTGAGGGCGCCGGAGCCCGCCTTGACCAGCAGTGAGTCCACATGGCCGTGGTAGTTGCCCTCAAACTTCAGGATCTTATCCCGCCCGGTGTAGCCGCGCGCCAGTCGGATGGCGCTCATGGTGGCCTCGGTTCCTGAATTGGCCATGCGCACCATCTCGATGGAGGGCATGAGTTCACAGATCTTGCGGGCCATGGCGGTTTCTGTGGAGCTGGGGGCGCCGTAACCGGTGCCGTGTGTGAGCTGGTCCCGGATGGCGTTGATGATGGCGGGGTTGGCGTGGCCCAGGATCATCGGGCCCCAGCTCCCAACGTAATCGATGTAACGCTGGTCATCCTCATCCCAGAGGTAGGCGCCCTCGGCGTTCTTGAAGAAGATCGGGGTGCCGCCCACGCCCTTGAAAGCGCGCACGGGGGAATTGACGCCGCCGGGGATGTATTGGCGTGCCTCTTCGAAAAGGGTTTCGGATTGGGTCATGAATCAGCTCCTGTTGCAAAAAGTTGGCTGAGGGCACGGGCTCGTGCCTCGATATCGGGTGCCGAGAAAAGGCCGTGAATAACGGCGATCAGGTCCGCGCCGGCACGGATCAACGGGCCGGCGTTATCCAGGGTTATGCCGCCAATGGCGACGCAGGGGATGCCAAGGCGGTGACATTCGCTCAGCAGGCTGGGGTCCGCGAGAGCCGGGCCGGCCTTGGTCTGGGATGGGAAGAAGCGTCCGAAGGCCACGTAATCGGCCGGATTGCCTGCCAGTGCCCGGGCACGCTCCAGCGACTGATGGCAGGTGACGCCGATGATGGCATCTTCTCCGAGCATGGCCCGCGCTTCGTGGGGGTCGTGGTCCTCCAGTCCCAGATGCACGCCATCGGCCCCCATCCGGAGTGCCAGCTCGGGGTCATCATTGATGAGCAGTGGGCGCCCGTAGCGGTGGCAGCACTCGCGCAGTTCTGTCGCAATCCGTGTTTTCAGGTCTCTGTCCGGCCGTTTGTCGCGGTACTGGATCATCGCGGCGCCCCCCGCCAGGGCCTGTTCCACCGCGTCCACGATGCGCTCGTCCGGCAGGAGGTCGGTGTCGGTCAGTGCATACAGCCCCCGGGGCACCCTGGACTCAGCCATGGTCGCGGCTCCGGTCGGGGACTGGCTGACCATGGCCTACCCGCAGGGCGCTCCGGATGCTGGCGGCCACGAATTCCTGGCCGGTTTCAATGGCCGCCTCAAGCGCCTGGCCCCGTGCCATGCCGGCGCTGATTCCGGCCGCCAGGGTACAGCCGCTGCCGTGGTACTCACCGCCAATACGCGGTTGCTGCCAGGTTCTGTCACCGCCATCCGAGGTGAAAAGCCGGTTCTCAATGAACTCCCCCGTCCCGTGGCCGCCGGTAGCAAGGACGGCGCCACAGCCGTACTCCAGGAGTGTCTTCGCTGAGGTGGTTTCATCCGGGTTTCCGCCAAGCTGTGTCAGCTCGGGGCCGTTGGGGGTAACCAGGCTGGCCCGGGGGAACAGCTGTTCGAGCATGGCGGCGATCAGCTTTTCATCGGCCAGCTCGCCACCCCCCGCGGCCTTGATGACCGGGTCGAGCACATAGGGGATCGGCTCGCGGTTGTCCAGGAATTCGGTAAGTGCCTGAATAACCGTTTCGTCCCCCAAAGCGCCTGTCTTGATGGCGTGAATGGGCGTGTCGGCCTCCAGGTGGAGGAGTTGGCGGTGGATCAGGTCGGCATCGACGGGCTCTGCTCCGTAGACGTTCCGGGTATCCTGGACGGTCAGACAGGTGAGCACGGGCAGGGGATGGCAGCCCAGGGCGGTGATGGCCTGGATGTCTGCCTGTATGCCGGCGCCACCGGATGGGTCCAGGCCGGACAGGACGAGCACATGGGGTTTTTCGTTAAGCATCAGAACGGCCTCACGACAGCAAGAATGATGATGCCGACCAGCAGCAGCACCGGCAATTCGTTGAACACGCGGTAGAAAACGTGACTTCGGGTGTTCCGGTCATCGCGGAATACCCGTACAAACCGCCCACACACAAAATGGTAACCAACCAGTATGGCGATCAGCACGAGCTTGGCGTGAAGCCAGCCCTGCGAGAGGTAGTATTCCGCGTTGGTCCCCAGCAACCAGAAGCCGAATACCAGGGTGACCACCATGGAGGGTGTGGTGATACCGCGGTACAGCTTGCGCTCCATGACCTTGAAGCGCTCGATGCTGGGCTGATCCTCGGCCATGGCATGGTAAACAAAGAGTCGTGGCAGATAGAAGATGCCGGCGAACCAGGTCACCATGGCCATCAGGTGTATCGCTTTAATCCAGAGCAATGGCTGGCCTCATTTCAGGAATGTAATCCGAAGGATTGGAAATCATGGTCCATACTAGAGGATCGAGTCGACGCGGAACAGATCGGGACCGTGCGGGCGGCATGGTACAATGGGGCTTTACCAACGCCAACGCGCCAGAAAGGGGGTATGCATTGATCAGGGCAGGCATTGTCGGGGGAACCGGCTATACCGGGGTGGAGCTTCTCAGGCTTCTGGCCATGCACGGGGATGTGGAGGTGGCACTGATCACATCCCGTGCCGAGGCCGGGATGCGGGTGGATGAGCTTTTCCCGAGTCTCCGGGGGCACTGTGACCTTGCCTTTGAAGCCCCTGACGATGCCCGCCTTGCCGCCTGCGATCTGGTGTTCTTTGCCACCCCCAATGCGGTTGCCATGCACAGCGCGCGGGATCTGCTGGCAAAGGGGGTGCGGGTGATCGACCTGTCCGCGGATTTCCGGCTCCAGGATCAGGCTGTCTGGGAAGCGTGGTATGGCACCGAGCATGTTGCGCCGGATCTGATCCATGAGGCGGTTTACGGCCTCCCGGAAATCAACCGGAGCGGTATTCGCGGGGCGCAGCTCGTGGCCAACCCGGGGTGCTACGCCACCGCCATACAGCTGGGTTTTCTGCCGTTGATTGAGGCCGGGGTGGTCGATCCGAGCCATCTCGTGGCTGACGGCAAGTCCGGCGCCAGTGGCGGTGGTCGCCAGGCGAAAACCCCGATGCTGCTTGGTGAGGCCGGCGAGAGTTTCAAGACCTATGCGGCATCCGGTCACCGTCACGGCCCCGAGATTGAGCAGGGGCTTCGCCTGATGAATCCGGACCTGCCGGTACAGGTCACCTTTGTGCCGCACCTGATTCCCATGGTCCGCGGTATTGAGGCGACGCTCTACGCGCAGTTGACTGACACAACGACCGATCTGCAGGCGCTTTATGAATCCCGTTTCAGGGACGAGCCGTTTGTGGATGTGATGCCCTGGGGGGCACATCCCGAGACCCGCTCGGTGCGGGGTGAAAACACCTGTCGCATGGCGCTGCATCAGCAGCCGGGCCAGTCCACGATCATTGTCAGTTCGGTGATCGACAATCTGGTGAAGGGCGCTGCCGGCCAGGCCATACAGAACATGAATCTGATGTTCGGTTTTGAGGAAGGGGCAGGACTTCAGGCGCCCGCTCTTCTACCCTGATATCGGTTTAACGAACAAATGGTTACGGACGTAGTTCGATGACAGACCCGCGTAGTGATTCAGAGCAACTGGTGGTTGTCCGCCAGCGGCGTGGTGAGCGTGTACGGCGCCTATCGATATTGCTGGTGTTCTCGCTGATCTGTGGCATTGGCGGCTTCTGGGTGGGTGGGTATTACTACCATGACCGCTTCCAGACAACCAGCGAGGGGTTCGAGTCGGTGCGCGAGGAAAGGGACCATCTGCAGGAGAAGGTGACCGAGCATCGTCAGGAGCTGATCGGTCTGAGACGGGATCAGGAAATTGACCAGCACAGCCTTCGACAGGCCCAGAGCACAATCCGTGAGCTGGAACAGAAGCTGAAGGAACGAAAGTCCGAGATTACCTTTTACAAGTCCATCATGGCCCCGGGGGACATTGAAACCGGGCTGCAGGTTTTCCGTCTTGATCTGGACCCGACCCGTGACAGGAAGCGGTGGCGTTACAATCTGGTACTGAGTCAGATCGGGGATAACAATCGGTTTGTATCAGGGCATGTTAATGTTGAGTTGATCGGCTATGTTGATGGGAACCGGAAGACGTTGTCCCTGGATCAGATCTCGGATTCCAGGGAGAAAAGCAACATCGAGTTCCGGTTTCGCTATTTTCAGTCCGTGGATGGGGATATGACCATCCCGGAAGATTTCAAGCCCGATTCCATTCAGGTTACAGCTGTTGCTGACCGTGGCAATCAACGCTCGGAGCGGGTGTTTCGTTGGCAGGACAAAACGGGAGAAGAAGCTGATGTTTCAAAAGTCCAAGTCGGCCCGTAAAGCGGGGTCGGTCCAGTTCGATACGCTGGTCTCAAACAAGACCTCGGTCAAGGGTGATATTCATTTTTCCGGAGGCCTTCATGTGGACGGGAAAATTGAGGGCACCGTCTATGCGGAAGAGGGCAGTGACGCCGTACTCCGGATCAGTGATATCGGCGAGATCGAGGGGGATGTTTACGCGCCGCACATCATTATCAATGGGACGGTTTACGGCAACGTCTACTCCTCGGAAGACCTGGAGCTGGCCTCCAAGGCGGCCATACACGGCAACGTCTATTACCATCTGATCGAGATGGCGATGGGCGCCGCGGTCAATGGCAGTCTTCTGCACCGCAAGGAAGGCAATGTGCCGGCGGGTGCCAGGACACTGCCCTCGCAGAGTCGCAGGTCCGAGCAGTTGGAGGATACAGGTTCATCCGCTGAAGGTGGTGATGACGGGGACGCTGGCGATTCTGTTGCTCATGGCGAAGATGATGCCTCTTTCGAGAAAGTATGAGGTTGTCAGGGCGATCCCCCACTGGCCATAATAAACCAGTGATGACATCAATAGAGGTTAATAAATGAGCGTTGTTCAGGAACAGGCTGCCATACCGGTGTTTTTTACCGAATCAGCGGTTCATCGGGTTCAAGAGCTTGTTGAGGATGAAGGCAATCCCGAGCTGAAACTGCGCGTCTTTGTGACTGGAGGGGGGTGCTCGGGCTTTCAGTACGGGTTTACCTTCGATGAGAACCAGGCTGAGGATGATGCTGCGGTCGAGCGCGATGGCGTCACGCTGCTGGTGGATCCGCTGAGTTACCAGTACCTCATTGGTGCCACGGTCGATTATGAAGAGGGGCTGATGGGAGCGCAGTTCCGGGTCCAGAATCCCAATGCCTCCAGCACCTGCGGCTGCGGCTCCTCATTCAGTATCTGACCCGCCAAGACCTCCCGGGTAGACGGCGCCGAGCACACGGGGGCCGTCGGCGCCCGTAACCGTCGCAAGATTACCCGCCATCCCGAGCAGACGCTGACGCGCAAGCCAGGCAAAAGCTGCGCCCTCGACCCTCTGGGGGTGAAGCCCCAGGGCCTGTGTTGTTTCCACCCGTGCCGGCGCAAGGCGTTCGCTGATTTCCCGCACCAGTACCGGATTGAAGGCGCCGCCGCCACAGATGAAGACAGAATCCGGGGACTGCTCCGCGAGAATACCGCGCTTGACCGTTTCCGCAGTGAGAGCTGCCAGGGTTCTCTGGACGTCCCGAGGGTCGGCGCTGCCGTAGGCCGCCAGGTAATGCTCGAGCCAGTCCCGGTTGAAGTATTCCCGTCCGGTGCTGCGGGGCCCCGTGAGCGAAAAGTAGGGGTCCGCCAGCATGGCGTCCAGCAATGCCGGCAGGGTGTGCCCACCCGCGGCCCACTCGCCATTGCTGTCATAATCCGCGCCGGTGTGTTCCTGGCACCAGAGGTCCAGCAACCGGTTCGCCGGGCCGGTGTCAAATCCAAGCGGCGCCGATCCGTCACCCCGGAGATGGGTGACGTTGGCGATCCCGCCCAGGTTCACCAGGGCCCGGTATTCGCCTGGTGCTGAGAAATACCATTCGTGAAAAGCCGGTGCCAGCGGAGCGCCTTGGCCACCTGCAGCAATGTCCCTTCTGCGGAAATCCGCAACCGTGGTAATGCCAGTGCGCTCCGCAATACGGTTGGGGTCGCCAATCTGGATGCTGAAAGCCGGAGACGGGGATGCGCGATGGAAAATGGTCTGTCCATGACTGCCGATGGCGGTGATCCGCGCGGGCGCCAGGTCTACATCCCTGAGCAGTGAGAGAGCGCACTGGGCAAAGGAATCGCCCAACAGTGCGTCGACCTCGCCGAGCTCCGCCGGGCAGCCCCGGTTGCTGGCAAGTGCTTCAAGACGGCGTTTGAGTGGGGTGGAGTGGGTCAGGCTGTGATGGCCGAGCACCTGCATCCGGGCATCCTCCCCGAAGGAGACCAGCACTGCATCGATGCCATCCATGCTGGTCCCGGACATCAGGCCTATAAAATAGGCCGGATCGGAGGTCTCAGCCATTTAGTCCTCGGCCATGGCCACCTGGAAGGATTCGTCGTGATCCGACAGCTGTGCCAGGAGCGGGTTTGCCTGCATGCGGAATGCCTGCATTTCGTCGGCCGGGATCGGGTCGGCGTCAGGAAGGTCCACGTGGAGCGGGTTCCTGGGACGTCCACTGAGCCTGTATTCGTAGTGGAGGTGCGGGCCAGTGGCCAGACCACTCATGCCTACATAGCCGATAACGTCGCCCTGCTGGACGCGTTTGCCCGAGCGCATGCCACGCTTGTAACCGCGCAGGTGACTGTACACCGTGGTGACTTCATTCCCGTGGTCAATGCGGATGGTCTTGCCGTAGCCACCATCCCGTCCGAGATGGATGATTCGTCCATCTCCGGACGCGCGCACGGGTGTGCCGGAGGATGCGGCAAAGTCCGTGCCCTCGTGCGGGCGGACGCGGTTGAGAATCGGGTGCTTGCGGTTCATGTCAAAGTGGGAGGAAATGCGACCGTAATTGACCGGCGCGCGCAGGAACGCTTTGCGCAGGCTGCTGCCGTCCGGTGCATAGTAGTCGCTTTGTCCTTCGCTGTCCGTGAAGAGCGCTGCGGAGTATTCCTCGCCCTTGTTGATGAAGCTGGCGGCGAGAATGCGGCCATAGCCAATCATTTCGCCGTCGAGGTACTGCTTCTCGTAAAGGACCCCGAATTGGTCGCCCTTTCGGAGATCCCGCGAAAAATCAATTTCCCAACCAAAAATCCGGGAGAGCTTATTGCGCACGTTGCCGCTCAGCCCGGCTCGGTTTGCGGCGAGGGCAAAGGATGTCTGGATTTCACCGCCCGCGAAGGCCAGCTCTATTTCCGGTTCGCGCATTTCCTCGATGGTGTGGAAGCCATCGTCATCGCGGAGTGCCTTGAGCTTGGTGGTCCTGCTGTTGTGGATCATCAGGCCGGCGAATTCCCCATCCTGATCGAAACCGAATTCAATCTCACGCCCCTGGCGCAGTCTGGTCAGCTCATCGGTATTGCCACTGCCATTGAGTACCCTGTACATCGTGTCATTGTTCAGGCCTGCCCGCTTGAAAAGGCGGGATAGGGTGTCGCCTGCCTTGATCGTGAAGGTCTGCCATTCAATCTGTGGTTCCGGGGGCTCGGCGGGCTCCGGTTTGGTTGACGCTTCGGGGTCGGTTACCGGGAGGATGTTGCTCAGCAGTGGTTTCGCTTCCGCGTTAAGCGAGGCCAGCTCGGGAGTGCTGCCCGGGGTTTGTGGTTCCGCCTTCGCGTCATCCACACCAATCAGGGGAACCGGCTGACCCGAGAACCGCTGCTCGGTTTTACCTTCATTGCTGCCGGGGCTCACAAGCAGGGTTGCGCCCACCACAAGGGATAGTCCTGAAACAGCGAGTAGATGGATCTTCGGGAATTTCTTCAACACAGTGATAGCCCGTTTTTGCTTTTGATGTGCCAAGTTGGCGCTCAGATTCGCAGAATTACTCGAAGTATAATGAAAAGATGGGCGGGCGCAAAAAGGATTTGGTTACCAAATGCGCCTGCAGCTCTGCGGGGTGAATCCTGTTATACTCGCCAGCCTCGCAAGTGCCCGAAACAGAACGCCAAACGGAGCTGGATTACCGTTGTGTAAATCGGCTTTGTAAATTGTCAATAAGTGTAGCGGTAGCAGGGTTGTTAATGTTATGACGTCAATCGATGAGGCAATCAGCCGTGTCCGGCGTGGTGTGGACGAACTGATCCCCGAGGAGGACCTGGTCGAGAAGTTGCGCAGCGGGCGGCGCCTGCGCATCAAGGCTGGATTTGACCCAACGGCACCGGACCTTCATCTCGGTCATACGGTGCTCCTCAATAAACTTCGCCAGTTCCAGGACCTGGGCCACGAGATTCTGTTCCTGATTGGTGATTTCACCGGGATGATCGGGGATCCCAGCGGCAAGAGTGCGACGCGTCCCCCTTTGACCCGCGAGGAAGTCGCCAGAAATGCGGAAACCTATAAAGAGCAGGTCTTCCGGATTCTGGATCCCGAGCAGACCACGGTCGTATTCAATTCGGACTGGATGGGGCAGATGAAGGCGGACGACATGATCCGTCTTGCCAGTGAGTACACGGTTGCCCGCATGCTGGAACGGGATGATTTCCATAAGCGCTACGAAGGCGGCCAGTCCATCGCGATCCATGAGTTCCTCTATCCGCTGATCCAGGGGTACGACTCCGTAGCCCTGAAGGCGGATGTGGAGTTGGGTGGCACCGACCAGAAGTTCAACCTTCTGATGGGGCGCCACCTGCAGCGCCATTACGATCAGGAGCCCCAGGTTGTGTTGACTATGCCTCTTCTTGAAGGGCTCGACGGCGTTCAGAAGATGTCCAAGTCCCTGGGCAACTATGTGGGGGTCACGGATTCCCCGGGTGAGATGTACGGGCGCCTTCTATCGATTCCGGATGAACTGACCTGGCGCTACTTCGAGCTGCTTACCCTCAAGCCGATGGAGGAGGTTGAAGCGTTGCGCCAGGAGGTGGCCAACGGCGGCAATCCCCAGGAGGCCAAGAAGGTCCTCGCCCATGAGCTCATCAGCCGCTATCACGACGAGGAGGCGGCGAGGAACGCCCATCGCTCCGCGGGGAATCGCGTCGAGCTGGGTGAGATCCCCGAGAATGTTCCAGAGGTGACCCTGGATGCGGAGGGGCAGTCGGAGCTCTTCATCTATACCGTGCTCAAGCAGGCGGGCCTGGTGCAGTCCGGTGGGGCTGCCAAGGATGTGGTCAAGCGCGGTGCTGTCTATATTGATGGTGAGCCCCTTGGCGACCGCCAGGCACTGGAATCGGGGCGCTCGTATATCGTACAGGCCGGCAAGAAGAAGATTGCCCGGGTGACCATCAATTGAAGGGCGATTCTGCGGCTCACCGGAAAAATCCGCCACCGCTGGTCAACTTCCTGTTGACGCCAACGGCTGTGGGTGTAGAATGCGCATTCTCTTGAGGCAACGCCCCGCCGGAAACGGCAAAACGGGTGGCTTTTGGGGATTGACAGATCGCTGAATTGCTTTAGAATTTGCGGTCCTAAATCAGCGGCTTAACGCGGCTGAGGTTCTTTAACAATTGGGTCAGATTATTTGTGTGGGCGCTGGCTGAG
>NZ_SOAX01000002.1 GCF_004364635.1 Halospina denitrificans
AGCTCATAGCTGGTGCCCCTAATAAGTCAAATGTATGACATTATCATACCACCCGCTTGCACCGAATCAATGAGGTGCGCTTTTCGTCGCACAACAGGTAATATGTGGAACGCAGCGATATCAATATTCGTGACCGCGTGATATCACTCAAATCTCAACATTCGTATTATCTTTAAATTCAAGAATCTATCGCCCTTTCCTTTTCCCGATGAGTGATATGAAGAATTCCACATATCACTCATAACCATCCCACTACCGTAGCACTCCCAACGCTCGGCGCCACCCCAGGATACGGTTTTTGAGCATCAAATCTTATTGCGGGAAACTGATCGAGCGCCGGGGCCTGGAACCCCGGCGCGGAAGGCAGGACAGCTGGGTTAGTACTCCAGGCAGATCTTCCCAAAGTGCTTCCCGGCCTCCTCATGCCGGAACGCATCCGCAATCTCCTCCAGCCCAAAGCTGCGGTCAATCACCGGCTTCAGGTTACTGGATTCGATGGCGCGCACCATGTCGATCTGGTGGCGGCGGCTGCCGACGAGCAGGCCCTGGAGTTTGGCCTGTTTGGTCATGAACTTGGCGGTGGGGACGTCGCCTGCGGTGCCGGTGAGCACGCCGATCAGCGAGATGATGCCGCCGATGCGGATGGCATCGATGGACTGGGCGAGCGTGCCCGGGCCGCCCACTTCAATGACCTGGTCCACGCCCCGGCCGTTGGTGAGCTTCTTCACGGTCTTGCCCCACTTGGGGTCGTCCTTGTAGTTGATGGTGTGCTGGGCGCCCATTTGCTTGAGTCGCTCGAGCTTCTCGTTGGACGAGGAGGTGGCGATGACGTTAACGCCCATCAGGCGCGCGAACTGCAGCGCGAAGATGGAGACGCCGCCGGTGCCCAGGACCAGGATGGTGTCGCCGGCCTTGATGTGGTTGTCCACCGTGAGCGCGCGCCAGGCGGTGAGGCCCGCGGTGGTGAGGGTGGCGGCCTCGGCGTGGCTGTAGCCCTGGGGGGCGTGGGTGAACCAGTTGGTGGGGCGCACCACCTGTTCCCGGGCGTAGCCATCCATGCCGTCGCCGGGCACGGCGCTGAAGTTGCCCTGCTGGGGTTCGCCTTCCAGCCAGGGCGGGAAGAAGGTGGAGACCACGTTGTCGCCCACGGCGAATTCGGTAACCCCCTCGCCCACGGCTTCAACTACGCCCGCGCCGTCGGACATGGGGATGCGGCCGTCCTCGGTGGGGATCACGCCGGAGACGACGCTGTAGTCGTGGAAGTTGAGCGAACTGGCGTGGACGCGCACGCGGATCTCTCCGGGGCCGGGTTCGCCCGGTGCGGGCTGGTCGGATACGCTGAGTTTGTCCAGACCACCGGGGCTCGGTACGTTGGCGACTTTCATAATCCCCTCCTTGTCATATTTCGTTGTTTGTAGCCACCGACTGTATCAAATCCTGACGACCCGCGCGCGACGGCGGGAATTAAGTGCCGTTTCCGATACGGATCCGGCCATGGGCTTGCCATTTTCGGTTAAAAACTGTCATACGCTTGCGAAATGTTACCTGCTCGTCAGAAACTCCGTGGCTGCCGTGTTAAAGGTAAAGCCAATACAACAATTACTCCCTGGGCTCCAGGGACAATAGGCACGGAGATTGATGATGCGCGTAGGTTTGATTGTGGATTCCGCCTGTGACCTTCCCTACTGGTTCAGCCGCCGTAACGGGCTGTTCGTGCTGCCGGTGACGGCACGCATTGATGACCAGACGTTCGTGGACGATCACGATCCGGAGCGCACTCAGGAGTTCTATGATTCCGGACTGCTGGAAAAGGGTCACCACGCCGAGACCGAACCCTTCTCCGCCCAGGAGATCCATAAGCTGTTCATGGAAAAGATCGTGAACAACTACGATGTGGCCATCTGCGAGACGGTCACGCGCTCCCGCAGCCTGGTCTACGACAACGCCATGCTCGCCATGAATTCGGTGATGTCCGAGTACCGGCGCCAGCAGCAGGAAAGCGGAAGTGATGGCAACTTCTCCATGCGCGTGATCGACAGCAAGCAGATCTTCGCCGGCCAGGGGCTGCTGGCGGCGCACACCCAGAAGCTTATCGACGAGGACCGCCACTCCAAGAACCAGCTCCGTTACGAGGTGGATGCCTTTGCTGACACAATCCACACCTGCGTGATTCCCCGGGACCTGCATTACATCCGCGAGCGGGCGCGCCGGCGGGGCGACAAGAGCGTCTCGGGACTGGTGGCGTTCCTGGGCAAGGCCCTGAACATTACACCCGTCCTTTTCGGCAAGGGCGCGGAAGCCAAGCCGGCAGCCAAGACGCGCAGTTTTGAGGCGGCGGTGGAGAAGGCCATCAACTACGCCATCGGGCGCGTGGAGGCGGGGCTGCTCACGCCCTATGTCTCGCTCTCTGTAGGTATGTCCTGGCCGGAGATCCATGCCCTGCCCGGGCTCGACCGCCTCAAGGAGACCTGCGAGAAGAACGGCGTGGAGCTGCTGCTGTCGCAGATGGGCATTACCAGTTGCATCTACATCGGCCCCGGCAGTCTCTGCCTTTCCCTGGGCGCCGAGGATCACGAGTTCGCGGATTTCCAGTAACGCCGTCTAGCGGAAGGCACAGTCCAGGTTCTGGGCGTGCTCGCTGCCGAAGCTGCCGGTCTTCAGGAAGTTCCTGACCTCCTGGATGACGTTCTCGTTCTGCATCATGAAGGGGTGCATGGCCGGCAGTGTCACGAAGGAACACATGCCCTCTACTTTTGCGGCTTCCACCGAGACCTTGCCATCGTTGGGCTCCTCCAGAAAGGTGGAGAGGATCAGGTTGATGGACTCGGTGCCCGCAATAATACCCGTCTCGAAGTTCACCGGCCCTAGGTCGTCCGGCACGCTGTTATCCCCGGTGCCGAGCTGGCGTCCCGCCGGGCCGTTAAGCAGGTCAAAGCCGGGCATGTTCTTGAGGTTGTCCACCACGGCGCTGCCCTGGTTGGGTGGGCCCAGCATCACCACGCGATTGACGTTCTCCGGGCTGTTCTGGCTGTAGTACTGGCGCACCAGGATGCCGCCCAGCGAATGGGTCACGAAGTTCACCGGGTTGGCGCCCGCTTCCCGGCACTCCCTGAGTCCCTTCGGCACGGCTTCCTCGGCCAGGGGCTGGACCCGCATGTCCCGGGAGGGATAGTCGATGTTGCTGACGAAATAGCCATCGTCCTTCAACGCGTACTCCAGGTCGGCCATGGAGTCGGAGGTGCGGACCAGGCCGTGCAGCAGGATCACGCACTCGCTGGCCACAAGCGGCGCGGAATAGAGGCCGAGCAGGAGGAGCAGTAAAGCGGTTCTCATCGTCATGACGCTGGGGCAATCCCTGGTTCAAAGTCTGAGTGTACTCCGAATGGCCCCGGGCACGCATCAGCCGCGCTGTGTTAAGGTTTATGCCCTCGGAGAGGGAGATTATTTGATGAAACCGGATATTGTCATCATTGGCGGGGGCGCCGGAGGGCTGGAGCTGGCCACCAGGCTCGGGCGCCGTCTGGATAAGCGCGGCCAGGCCAACGTTATCCTGGTGGACCGCAGCCCCACCCATATCTGGAAGCCGTTGCTTCACGAGGTGGCCTCCGGGGCCATGGACTCGTCGGTGGACCAGATCAGTTACCGGGCGGTGGCCCGTTACCGGCGCTTCAGGTTCATGCTCGGCGAATTCTCCGGGCTGGACCGTCAGAACCAGACGATCACGCTGAATGCGATCCTGGACGAGGACGGCAACACCGTGCTCCCCGAGCGCGAACTGCCCTACGACTACCTGGTGCTGGCGCTCGGAAGCATCACCAATGATTTCGGCATTCCCGGCGTAAAGGATCACTGCTACTTCCTGGATTCGCCGGAACAGGCGCAGCACTTCCAGAAGACTTTCCTGAACACGCTGATGCGGGTTAACAGCGAGCGGGCCACGAACCCGGAGGCAAAAGCGCGCATCCGCATTGTGGGAGGCGGCGCCACCGGCGTTGAGCTGGCGGCAGAGTTGGTGTACGCGGCAGAGACAGTGCACGAGTACGGCTTTACCCGCGCGGACCGGGGCATGGTGAAGATCACCCTGCTGGAAGCCGGCCCCCGGCTGCTCCCCGCCCTGCCCGAGCGCATCTCTCGCGATACCCTGCGCGAGCTCCAGGAGCTGGGCGTGGATGTGAAGCTCAATGCCCGCATCACCCAGGCCACCCCCGAAGCCCTCGTGGACCAGGACGGCCATGAGATGCCCGGCGACCTGATGGTCTGGGCCGCGGGCGTCCAGGGGCCGGAGCTGATGAACGAGCTGGACGGACTGAGCCTGCAGCCCAACCGCATGCTGAAGGTGTCCGCCACGCTGCAGTCGGTGGACGACCCGGCCATCTTTGCCATGGGCGACTGCGCGGCCTGCCCCCAGGAGCAGGGCTTTGTCCCGCCCCGGGCCCAGAGCGCCCACCAGATGGCGAACCACCTTGCGGACAACCTGGAACGCCAGCTGGCCGGGAAGGAACTCAGGGCCTTCCAGTACCGGGACTACGGCTCACTGATCAACCTCAGCCAGTATTCAGCCGTGGGCACACTCATGGGCGGGCTCTCGAAGGGCAGCCTGCGCGTGGAGGGCCGGATTGCCCGACTGGTGTACGTCTCCCTC
Source organism: Halospina denitrificans (assembly GCF_004364635.1). GTDB lineage: Bacteria > Pseudomonadota > Gammaproteobacteria > Pseudomonadales > Oleiphilaceae > Halospina > Halospina denitrificans. The sequence continues at coordinate 4,643 of NZ_SOAX01000002.1, forward strand.
TACCGCATGCACCAGATCGCAGTCTTCGGCGTGATGCGCGGCCTGCTCATGGCCATGACGGACCGGCTGCACCGGGTCTTCAAGCCCAAAATGAAACTCCATTAAACAGCCTGATGAGCAATAAGGGGGAGGACAGGTCTTTTCAGAACCGTCCGGAGCCATGGATGGCGGAGGCGAGCGTACATGGAAGTATTCACAGCGTGTTCTGAAAAGACCTGTCCTCCCCCTTATTGCTCATCAGCCCCTATCATTCCGGCACCAGGCGGTTGTTCTCGCGCTTGATGCGGTGCGGGATGGTCATCTGCATGGCCTCCCGCCCGCCAACCCTGTCCAGCATCTCATCCACCGGGCCGCGCTGGGCCTCATCCAGCCCCTGGTACCAGTCCAGCGGGCGCTGGAGCTTCCATTGGGGAAAGCTCAGCAGCGCTCGGTTCTCCTCCTCCGCCCCGAGCCGGAAGCTGTGCTCACCCACCTTGCGCGGCACGCGATCGCCCGGATGGGCCTCAATCCAGTCGCTCACGGCGGAGACGGTATCCCTCAGGACGGGGAACTGCGTCTGGAACTGGTGTTGCAGCAGCGGGAGTAGTGTATCCGGCACCTGGTCATCCGGCAGCCAGTCCCCTATCCGGGGTTTGCGGGTGTTCATGCGCGCGATCCAGTTCACCAGGTGGGGCGCGCGGCGCCTCATGATGCGCCCCGGGGCCGGATCGCGGTAGAGATGGGCGTACATGGGTGCCATCAGGGCAAAGTCGCCCACGCTGGCCCGCTCCCCCAAGAGGTACGGGAACTGGCTGAAGTGGGTGTTGAGCTGGTCCAGTACCGTGTAGTACCAGTTCTCAATGGCGTCCGAGGTGCGGTCCGTGATGCCCAGAAGCGGCAGCATGCCGGAAAAGCGACTGGCGAGGCGCTTGCCGGCCATGCGGCGGACGGGCCCTGGCAGCCAGGGCGAAACGACTTTTCCGAACTCGCCGTAGATGAATTTTTTATTCACCCTGGGAAAACTCCAGCGAAAGTGCATGGCGGGGATCAGCAGCCACTCATCGGCGTAGAGCTCCATCAACAATGCCACCAGCCGCTGCCGGGGTGTCGCCGGGTAGACGCCGCGTTCCGGGAAACGCTTTTCGAGGCTGTCGATGATCTCGGTAGTGTCCTGGATAAACTCCCCTTCCGGTGTTTCCAGAACGGGAATCATGGCAACGCCGGTCCTGGGGATCAGGATCCTGCGGTAGACGCTGGCCGTCGCCAGCTTTTCCTCGAAGGGGATGCCCTTGTAGCGCAGATAGGACCGGGTTTTCCCGCTGTACATGGAAAAGTCGGTGCCGTAATGGGTGAAGGCGTGGGTTGTAGTCATGGTTTCATCCCGATTGGTTCATGGGACCAGGGTCCGGAACATCACATGGGCGTCCACGTCGCCTTCGCGCGGGTGCTGAAAGGCGCCGGGGAGGGTCCCGGCGATGTGGAAGCCGTGCTTGTTCCAGACCCGGATGGCAGCGGTGTTGCTGGCCACCACCAGGTTGTACTGCATGGCGCGATAGCCCCGCTCACGGGCCACGTCCAGCGAATGGCGGCAGAGCTCACCGGCAAGCCCTTGGCCCCGCGCGGATTCAGCCACGATATAGCCGCAGTTGCAGACGTGGCTCCCGGGGCCGGGGTGGTTGGTCTTCATGAAATAGGTGCCAAGATAGTGGCCATCATCGTCCAGCGCCACGAAGGTGGCCTGTGGTGCCTGGACCCAGAACCGGTAGGCGTCATCCTCGGTGATGTCTGTGGGGACGGCATAGGTCTCCCCGGCCCGGAATACCGGTTCCAGCATGGGCCAGACACCAGGCCAGTCGTTGATTTCAAACTGGCGGATCAACGTCATCCTGCCTCCCATCAGTCGTCCCACCTGAAAATCGTGGCGCCGGCCTCCGCGTGGGTCACCTGCTGCCGGAATACCCGAAACAGCTCGCGCCCCAGTCCTTCGTTGGCCCTGCCCCAGTGGGCAGCCGACCCATGGTCGTCAGCCGCCTCCCAGTGCATTTCCCCGGCGGTGGCATCGATGCGTATCCAGTCGCCGTTCCGGATCCGGCCAATGGCGCCGCCACGCACCGCCTCGGGATGCAGGTGGATGGCGCTGAGTACCTTGCCGGAGGCCCCCGATAGGCGGCCATCCGTGAGCAGGGCAACACGATAGCCGTCAGCCTGGAGGTTGGCCAGCGCCGGCATCAGTTTGTGCAGTTCCGGCATGCCGTTGCCGGCGGGGCCCTGACCGGGCAGCACCACCACCGCGTCCAGGTTCAGTTCGCCCGCCTCATAGGCTGCCAGCAGGGCCTGTTGGTCCGCAAAGACCCGGGCGGGGGCCTCGATGCACCAGTTTTCCTTGGGCACGGAGGAGGTCTTGACCATGGCCCTTCCCAGGTTGCCTTCCACCCGATAGAGGCCACTGTCCGCCTCGAAGGGATCATCCGCGCTGCGCAGGCAGCTTGTGTCCGCCGAGGCCAACCGGGAGCGATGCCAGACCAGGCGTCCCGCCTCATCCAGCCCGGCGGGCTTCGTGTAGTCGTGAATGGACTCTCCGAACATGACGTTCACGTCCTCGTGCATCACCCCGTGGCCAAGGAGTTCCCGCATCAGGAAGGCCACACCGCCGGCCTTTTCGAAGGCGTTGATGTCCGCCTCGCCGTTGGGGTACAGGCGCGTCATCAACGGCACCACCCGGGAAAGCTCGTGGAAATCCTCCCAGTCAATGCGGATGCCGGCGGCCCGGGCGATGGCCACCAGGTGGATGCTGTGGTTGGTGGAGCCGCCGGTGGCCAGCAGCGCCGCCATGGCGTTGACGATGGTCTTCTCCGAGACCACGTCGTGCAGGGGGCGGTAGTCATTGCTGAGATCTGTAACCGAGGTGATCTGCTGGCAGGCCTTCTCGGTAAAGGCGTCGCGCACCTCGGTGCCGGGGTTCACGAAGGACGAGCCGGGAAGCTGCAGCCCCATCACCTCCATCAGCACCTGGTTGGAGTTGGCGGTGCCGTAGAAGGTGCAGGTGCCGGGCGAGTGGTAGGACTCCACCTCGGCTTCCAGCAGCTCGTCCCGCCCGATCTCGCCCCGGGCGTAGCGCTGGCGCACGGCGGCCTTTTCGCTGTTGGGCAGCCCCGAGGGCATGGGCCCGGCGGGCACGAAGATCACCGGCAGGTGCCCGAAGCGCAGGGCGCCGGTGAGCAGGCCGGGGACGATCTTGTCACAGATGCCCATACACAGGGCGCCGTCGAAGATGTTGTGCGTCAGCGCCACGGCGGTGGCCTGGGCGATGACGTCCCGGGAGAACAGGGAGAGTTCCATGCCCGGCTGGCCCTGGGTGACCCCGTCGCACATGGCCGGCACCCCGGCGGCGAACTGGGCCACATGCCCCTGGCGCGCCATGGCCCGGCGGATCTGCTCCGGGTAGCTGCCATAAGGCTGATGGGCGGAGAGGATCTCATTGTAGGCGGATACAATGCCGATGTTGGCGTTCTGCTCCGTCTGCCGGAGGATCATCTTGTCGGATTCCGACTTGGACGCCATTACATGGGCCAGGTTGGTGCAGCTCATGGCGTCGCGTTGCGGCCCCTTCCGGCGCATCTGGGCCATCAGGGCCAGGTAGCGGTCACGGTGGGTGGCGCTGCGTTCGCGGATTCGGCGGGTAATGCGCTCGATTTCCGGGTTCATGGTAATAGTCCCCTTATGTCCATTGCCCGTAAACACCGCCGGCCAGCTCATCCCAGAGCCGTCCGTCCCGGGCCAGCAGAAGTGTCGCTGCCGAGGGCCCCCAGCTTCCCGCCTGATAGGGCTCCGGGCGGACGCCGGAGTGGCGCCAGTGCTGGATGATCGGGTCGATCCATTCCCAGGCGGCCATGAGTTCGTCCCGGCGCACGAACAGGGTCTGGTTATCGGCAAGTACATCGCCGAGCAGGCGTTCGTAGGCATCCGGAACCCGCTTGCCGGCCAGGGTTTCCGGGTTCAGGCTGAGCTCGGACATCTTGATGTTCATGCCCGCCCCGGGCTGCTTCTCGCTCAGTGAGAGGTGGATGCCCTCGTCCGGCTGCAGGCGGAACACCAGCCGGTTGGCCATGGCCGCCCGGTGCTGCTGCGTGAATATGGAGTGCGGCACAGGCCGGAAGTGCACCGCGATCTCGCAGGCCCGTTCCGCCAGGCGCTTGCCGGTGCGCAGGTAGAAGGGCACGCCGGCCCAGCGCCAGTTGTCGACCTCCACCTTCAGGGCGGCGAAGGTTTCCGTGTCGCTGTCCTCCGCCCCAATATCCGCCAGGTAGCCCGGTTCGTCCCCGGCCCTCTGATACTGGCCGCGCACGATTTTCTCCGGGATGACGTTGTTGTCCAGCGGGCGCAGGGACTTGAGCACCTTGACCTTCTCATCGCGCACCGCGTCGGCGGTCAGGGCATGGGGCGGCTCCATGGCGGTCATGCACAGCAGCTGCAGCAGGTGGTTCTGGACCATGTCCCGCAGCGCCCCGACTTCGTCATAGAAGGCAGCCCGCCCGGCCACGCTGCCGGACTCGGCAATCGTGATCTGGATGTGGTCAATGTAGCGGTGGTTCCACTGGCTCTCGAAGATGGAGTTGGCGAAGCGCAACACCAGCAGGTTCTGGACGGTTTCCTTGCCCAGGTAGTGGTCGATTCGATAGATCTGGCTCTCGGCAAAATGCTCCGAGACCACGTCATCGATCGCCCGGGCCGATTCCAGATCCAGCCCGATGGGCTTTTCCATCACGATACTGGCGCGCGGCCCGACAAGGCCAGCCGATGCGAGCGCCCGGGTTACGGAACCGTATAGGTCGGCACGCGTGGAGAGGTAGTACAGGCAGCGTTCGTGCTGGACCAGGGTTGCCAGCTGCTGCATATCTCCGGCCGCACTGGCGTCGCCCTGGAAATAGGCAAGATGCCCGGCAAAGGCCGCCCAGTCATCCTGCCAGCCTTCCAGGTCCGGCTTTTCTTCGCGCAGCGCCTCAACCAGCCCCGACTCCCACTCCTCACTGGTACGCTCACTGCGCCCTACCCCAACAAGTTGCCACTGGGCTGGAAGACGGCCATCACGGAAAAGCGCAAACAGGGAGGGCAGCAGCCGCCGGCGCGCCAGGTCGCCGGTGGCGCCAAAGAGAACCAGGGTAAAAGGCGTCTGCTGTGTGTCCATTACCACAGCATGACCAAACGCGCTGACCAGCGCAAATCCTTATTCACCGCCCCCTCCTTTTTACCCAAAGGATTGTTTACACTGGGCGCTTCTGGAATGATCCAACATCACGACATACTAATACTAATGAGCAAGAAAGTACGCGGACAGGTCTTTCCAGAACCGTCCGGAGCCATGGGTTAGGTCGAAAGGCCTAACGGGTTGCCAGGGAAGGCAACCCAGGACCAGCGCGCGGAGCAGGATTGCGAAGCGCGATGGGCGGAGGCGAGCGTACATGGAAGTATTTACAGCGTGTTCTGGAAAGACCTGTCCGCGTACTTTCTTGCTCATTCATAACAGGGAAAGCGAGCAATGATCAGCAAGTGTCTTTTTCCGGTAGCAGGTTACGGAACCCGATTCCTTCCGGCGACCAAAGCCATGCCCAAGGAAATACTGCCGATTGTAAACAAGCCGCTGGTGCAGTACGCCGTCGAGGAAGCCTCCGAGGCAGGCATCAAGGATATCGGCTTTGTGACCGGGCGCGGCAAGCGCGCCATCGAGGACCATTTTGATACCAGCTACGAGCTGGAGCACCAGATTGCCGGCACCGGCAAGGAAGATAATCTCAAGAGCATCCGCAAACTGATCGAGAATCACCGCTTTGCCTTTACCCGGCAGAACGAGATGAAGGGGCTGGGCCACGCCATTCTGACCGGGCGCACCCTGATCGGTGACAATGCCTTTGCCGTGATCCTCGCAGACGATTTCTGCGTTGCCGATGCGGAATACAACGGCGTCATGTCGCAGATGGTGAAGCTCTACAACCAGTTCCGGTGCAGCATTGTGGCCATCGAGGAAGTACCGGAAGACGAGACTCACAAGTACGGCGTGATTGCGGGCGATACGATAAAGGAAGGGCTCTTCCGGATTACCGACATGGTCGAGAAGCCACCGAAGGACAAGGCGCCCTCGAATCTCGCCATCATCGGCCGTTACATCCTGACGCCGGATATCTTCGACATCCTGGAGCGCACCGAGCCCGGCAAGGGCGGTGAGATCCAGATCACCGATGCGCTGCTGGAACAGGCGCGCGACGGCTGCGTGCTGGCGTACCAGTTCAAGGGGCGGCGTTTCGACTGCGGCAGCATTGACGGCTTCGTGGAAGCGACGAACTACGTCTACGAGAACGTCTATCGCCAGCCGGAGAAAGGTTAACCCAGGGCCGGGAAACAGCAATGCCGACACGCAAAGCGGACCACGCGAGCGCTCCGAGAGAGCTGATCCTGCCGGAGGCCTGCTGGCCGCTGGGCGAACCGCTGTCCGGCGATGCCATTCACGGCGCCCAGCAGCATGCAGTCCTGGCCGTGCAGCGATTCATCGCGGATGAGCAGCTTCCCCAGGCCTACAGCAGCCTGTTCCCGAAGCTGATCATTCCCATGGGCGCCTGGCTGTTGCGCGAACAGCAGAAGCTGGGTCGACCATTAGTGATGGGCATTGGCGGCAGCCAGGGCAGCGGCAAGACCACCCTGGCCCGTGGTCTGCGCCTGGCCCTGCATCACTGTTTTGCGGTCTCGTCCTGCGTACTGAGCCTGGATGATTTCTACAGGCCCCACGAGGAACGCGCCCGGCTCGCCGAAGAGGTGCATCCACTACTGGCGACGCGCGGGGCGCCGGGAACCCACGACGTGGACCTGCTCATGAACACGCTGGACGCCCTGTCGGCGGCGGATTCGCGCCGCGTCACGAGCATCCCGACCTTCGACAAGGGGCGCGATACCCGGGCTGCGGAGGACCACTTCCAGCAGTTCCAGGGGCGGCCCGGGATCATTCTGCTCGAAGGCTGGTGCCTGGGGGCCCGGCCGGAATCCGAAGTAACCCTCGCCGAACCGATCAACGCGCTTGAGGCCAGCGAGGACCCGGAGGCACACTGGCGCAGGTACGTGAACCAGCAGCTTGCTGGCCCCTACCAGGCCCTGTTCAACCGCTTTGATCGGCTGCTTTTCCTCAAGGCGCCCGGCTGGGACGCAGTGCGGCGCTGGCGCCTGCGCCAGGAAGCCAAGCTGATCCGGGAACGGGGTGACGACTACCGGGGCCATCTGGATGAAGGCGAATCCTTCGAGCGCTTTATGGCACACTACGAACGCATCACACGGCAGTTGCTGCGTGAACCTCCGGCGGCGGATGCCATCCTGGCGCTGGACGAACAGCAGCGCCTGGCGCGCCTTTCCCTGACGGCTCACCGCCACGATTAACCGATACACGACCACAACAAGCAGGTGTAATCTTGGGCTCGCGAATTTTCAAAATCTACGATCGCACGGTTCTCTCCCATCCGATATTGACGCTGCTCTTCGTCCTGGTGGTTGCGATCATCGCCGGGCTTCGGCTCGACCAGTTCCGTCTGGACGCCTCCCCCGACTCCCTGGTCAAGGAAGGGGACAGCGCCTTTGAGTACTACCAGACCATCAGCAGCCGTTTCACCACCTCGGACGACTTTTTGGTCGTCAGCTATGAGCCGGAAGGCGAACTTTTCAGTGAATCCAGCATCAGCCACCTGCGATCGCTGAGGGACGAGCTGGCGGCAGTTGAGGGCATTCGCGAAACCAACAGCATCCTCAGTGTTCCCCTGCTGCACAGCCCCAAAATCTCTCTGACCACGGTAAGCCAGCACCAGAAAACGCTGGACGGGGACGACGTGCCCCTGGACGTGGCCCGGAAGTCGCTGCTGTCCAACCCGCTCTACCCCAACATGCTGATCAGCGAGGATGCGGAAACAACGGCGATTCAGCTGATTTTCCCCTCGGCGGAGCATTATTACGAGCTGCGCGAACGCCGCAACGAGCTGCAGGAGAAAGCCCGCGAAGAAGGCCTCAGCGACGACGAAGCGGACGAACTCGATTCGGTGGTCCGGGAGTACCGCCAGCGCAAGATCGAGCTGGATGCGCAGCAGGACCGTATCATTACCGATGTCAGGCAGGTCCTGAAGGATTACCAGGACAACGCGACAATCCACCTGGGTGGTGTGCCCATGATCGTTGCCGACATGATGGACTTCGTGCGCAGCGACCTGGTTACCTTCGGCCTTGGCGTTCTCGCGTTCATCCTGCTGACGCTCACCGTTATCTTCCGCCAGGTCCGCTGGGTGCTGCTGCCACTGATATGCTGCTCAACCACGGTCTGGCTCACGCTCGGCTACCTGGGATGGACCCACTGGCCGGTCACCGTTATTTCCTCCAACTTCGTCTCGCTGCTTCTGATCATCACGCTGTCGCTGACCATCCACCTGATCGTTCGTTACCGCGAATACCAGCAGGAGGAGCCAGAGGCCAGTGCCTACCAGCTCGTGCAGGAAACCGTCACGGCCATGAGCCTGCCCTGTTTCTACATGGTACTGACCACGGTGGTGGCCTTCGGCTCGCTGTTCTTCAGCGAGATCCGGCCGGTGATCGACTTCGGGCTCATGATGGCCGTGGGCATCATGATCGCCTACGTCGTGGTCTTCCTGGTTTTGCCCGCCATCCTGATGCTGCTGCCCCGGGCAGCCAGTCCGGGCCAGCGCCTGAACAAGGCACCGGTTACGGCCTATGTGGCGGCGTTTACCCAGGCCCACGGGGGTCGAATCCTGGCCTTCAGCGTGCTCCTGGCGGCCTTCTGTATCGGCGGCATCACGCAGCTGTCCGTGGAGAACCGCTTCATCGACTACTTCAAGTCCGATACCGAGATCCATCAGGGCATGAAGGTGATCGATCAGAAACTCGGCGGCACCACCCCTCTCGACGTGATCATCGACCTCAAGGAGCGTGAGGGCCTCGCCGACAATCAGCCTGACTGCGATCCATTCGTGGATCCGGACTGTGAAGAGCCCCAGCAGGAACAGATCGAGACCTTCTTCAGCCCTGACGGCGTCGCGCTGCTCAACAAGGTTCACGACTACCTGGACCAGCGCCCGGAAACCGGCAAGGTGATCTCACTGGCAACAACGGTTCGCCTCGCCGAGCGCATCAACCAGGGCGAGCTCAACCGCCTGCAGCTTGGCCTGATGGGGCGTGCCTTCCCGGATGACCTTCGCGACATCCTGCTGAGGCCCTATGTCAATATGGACACGCGCCAGGCCCGCATCGGCATAAGGCTGGTCGAATCCAGCCCGGATCTTCGTCGCCAGGCTTTGTTCGACGACATCCGCGAGCACCTGACGAAGGAGATCGGGCTGGAAGACGAGCAGGTGCACCTGACGGGCATGGCCGTGCTCTACAACAACATGCTCCAGAGCCTGTTCAGTTCCCAGATCAAGACCCTGGGCGCGGTTTTCCTGGCCATCATGGCCATGTTCATGATCCTGTTCCGGTCCCTGAAGATCGCGTTCATTGCCATCTCCCCCAACCTTCTGGCTGCGGGAACCGTGCTGGGCATCATGGGCTGGCTGGGTATTTCACTGGATATGATGACCATCACCATTGCGGCGATTACAGTGGGTATTGCGGTGGATGACACCATCCATTATATCTACCGCTTCAAACAGGAGTTCGCCCGCAGCGGCAACTACCTGGATGCCATGCACCGCAGCCACAGGACCATCGGGCGGGCCATGTTCTATACAACACTGACGATCATCATCGGGTTCTCGATACTGGCGTTGTCCAATTTCATACCCACGATCTACTTCGGCCTCTTCACGGGGCTGGCGATGGCCATCGCCCTGCTGGGGGCTCTGACGCTGCTGCCGCAGTTGATCGTAACCTTCCAGCCCCTGGGCAAGGGCGTGGAACAAGGGGAAACGCAGGGGTAAATAAGGCCATGCTGTATCTGTTGAGTCTGATTCTGCTGGTGCTCTGCGGGCTGACCTTCTGGCTGTGGCGTCGTGCCATCGCCCAGCGCGAGCGGCTTGAGCACGCGCTGGCACGGGTCGCCGACCCCAATACCCCGGAACCGGAGATGCTGATGACAGTGCGTGTGCTGAACCCGCTCGAGGTGGCCCGGCGCGAATCCGCGTCCGCACGGCTGATTGGCGGCTACATGCCCGAAACCATTCGCCGCATGGTCTTCCGCCAGCTCACCGAGGAACTGGACGATGCGCTCTCAGAGCGTGGTATTGAATCCGAAATCAGTGTTGAATACCGCTAGGAGGAAAGGCCAATGCTGATGAGCGTCATAACCCTGTTTCTCGGGCTGGTCCTGGCGGGAGCTCTCGCCCTGCTTACCCGAGAACTGCACTGGACCGATAAGCTGGTGCAGCGCCTGGAACAGTACGCTGCCAACGAACGACGACCGCAGCATGGTCGGACCATCCACAGCAATTACCACGAGGAACCAACGGAGCCTGTGCTCCAGAGCCTGCCTAAACGCATCCTCGATACCCTGAACGGCAAACGCTGAAGCCATCCGGTAGAGTTTTAACGCGAATCCCGGCCCACCGGCAGAAAGGCCGCCAGCGTGTGTTCAGCGTTGATATGCAGGTTCACGGCACTACCACGGGGCAGGTCCACTTCATGGTTGGTCCTTACCCGCAGGGGCTCACCGTCATCAATGCGAACCGCGTAAAGGCGTGTTTCGCCCTCGTAACGACTCCAGGTGACCCGCCCGTTACCCGCTTCGGCAGGGGTCAGGCTGAGGTCGTCCGGACGTACCATCAGGTCCACCTCGTCGGTGGCGCCCTCCACGGCACGTACCCGGGCGTTGCCCAGGGGCGTCTCGACACGATTGGCCCGCAGTTTCCCCCGCACGAAGGCGGCCTCACCCAGGAAATTGGCGGTAAAGCGGCTCTGCGGCATGCTGAAGCAGTGCTCCGGCGTGTCCAGTTGTTCAAGGCGGCCCCGGTTGAGGATGCCAAGCTGGTCGCCCACGGAAAGCGCCTCCTCCTGGTCGTGTGTCACCCACACGGCCGGTACGCCCGCCTCCTCCAGAGCCTCCCGGATGTCCCAGCGAAGCGTATCCTTGAGCGCCGCGTCCAGGTTGGAAAGCGGCTCATCCAGCAGCATCAGCCTGGGTTCGTGAGCCAGCGCCCGCGCCAGTGCGACCCGCTGTTTCTGGCCTCCCGAGAGGGTTTCCGGCATGGCGTCCCGCACCGGCATCAGACCGAGTCGGTCCAGCCAGTCCAGGGCAAGGCGCTTGTCCTTGAGCCGAAAGCTCACGTTATTGATAACGCTGAGATGGGGGAAGAGCGCAAAGTCCTGGAACACCATGCCCACGCGGCGCTTCTCCGGCGGAACATCCCGGCCTGCGGTAATGCGTCGGGAGCCGATCTGTATCTCGCCCGAGGACGGTCGGACCAGTCCCGCCAGGGCGCGCAGGACCGTAGTCTTGCCACAGCCTGTCGGCCCGACCAGCATCAGGATGTCACTGCCCTCAAGCCGGAATGACAGGTCCTCGATGACGGGGGTACCCCCGTAGCTGACTCCCAGGTTACGTACATCAAGCATGATGGCGCTCGCGCTCTCCACTCAACATCAGAATCAGTCCCAGGCCGGAGATCAGTACCAGTAGCAGTCCCGGTACCGCCGCCCGGCCGAAATAGCCGGCTTCATAGACCTGCCAAAGCTGGGTCGCCAGGGTCTCGAAACCGGTGGGCCGCAGCAGGAGTGTGGCCGGAAGCTCCCGCATCGCCTCCAGAAAAACCAGTGCTGCGCCGGCCGCCATGCCGCGCAGGGTCAGCGGCAGACTCACCCGGCGAAACGCTTCGCTGCGCGAAGCACCGAGCACCCGGGCCGCCTGCACCAGGTTCGCATCCAGCCGTGCCGCCGTGGACCGAACAGCGCCGACCGCCAGCGGCAGGAACCGAAGAATATAGGCCATCACGAGCAGAAACAACGTCTGGTACAGCACGGTGACCTGCAGGCCCAGATAGACCAGCGCCGTCCCCATGACAATCCCTGGCACGCCAAAACCAAGGTACGTTATGCGTTCCATGATCCGCCCGAAACGTCCGGTCAGGGCCGCAAAGGCCACAGGCAGCGCCAGCAGGACCGCCCCCAGTGCCGCAAGCAGAGCCGCCATGGCCGAATTCATCGCCAGGGCCGGGTCAAACCCGCTCATGCCATCACGCGCCAGCCAGACTCCGAACAAGCCCAGGGGCAGGCCCACCGCCAGCCCGAACACCACCAGCACGATGACCAGCGCCAGCCCCAGGGTCCAGGGTCGCAAATGGAGAACCAGTGTACGCCCCGGATGCTCGCGCTCCGTACCCAGACGACTCTCGAGGAACAGCACCAGTCCGACAATGGCCAGCAGGTGCAGTGACAGCATCGCCGCCTGGCTCAACCCGAATGCGTTGTATTCCACAAAGATCACGCGGGTGAAGGTATCCACTCCCATAATGGCGGGTGTCCCGAAATCCGACAACGTGTACAGCGCCACCAGAAGGGCGCCAGCAGCGATACCCCGGCGGACCCGGGGCAGCACGGCACGCCACAGCGCCTCAGGCAGCGACAGCCCGAGGGTACGGGCCGCATCCAGAACGCTGGCATCCAGGCTTCGCAGCGAGGCCCTAGTCGTCAGGAGCACGAACGGGAAGGTATAGAGCGTCATCACGACAGCGGCGCCGAGCAGCCCGCGCATGTCCGGGGTTGGCAGGCCGATGAGCTGCTCAACCTCACCATCGGGGCCGAAGGCGGCGTAGAAGGTGAAGGCGCCAATATAGCTGGGCATGGCAAGGGGCGCCGCCAGCAGGGCAAGCCAGAGGCGCTGTGCCGGCAGTTTCACGTAGGCCATGAGCACGGCCAGGGGCACGCCGATCAGCACTGCCCCCAGGACGGTCAGCCCCGCCAGCGCGATCGACTGGCCAAAAACCGAAAGCCACTGGGGATCCCAGAGACTCTCCGCCTCGGCGCCCAGATCCAGCAGTACGAGAAGCGGCAGTAGCGCCGTCAGCGCAACCGGTGCCGCCAGTACCGGGGACAGGGGCCACTGCCTCATAGCACCCCGGCGTCACGCATCAGCGTCAGGGTCGGACGTACATCCGCCAGACGGGTCAGTTCAATGGACGGCGGGTTTGCGCTCGCCGCCTCGGGCAGTCCTTCAGGCAGTGCAACCCCCTCGACCATGGGGATCTCATAGGCCTCGCTGGCAAGGTAGGACTGCACTTCCTGCGTCAGCAGGTAACGGATGAAGTTGTGGGCCAGGTCCGTATCGCGCAGCGCCATCACGCCGGAAGCATTGAGCAGCGAGCCGGCGTCATCTTTCGTGAATGCCAGTTCCAGGGGGGCATCAGGCTGGCCTGCCTTCAAGCGCAGGGTGTAGTAGTGATTGGCAAGGCCAATATCCACTTCACCCCGGGAAACGCCCATGACCACGCCGAGCTCCCCGGCGTACTGACGCGTCCTCGCCTTCATGCCACGCAGCCAGTCGCGGGTGGCGGCGTCGCCTTCCAGGAGGCGCATGGCCGTGACGAACGACTGGAAGGAGCCGTAAGCCGGCGCCCAGCCCACGCTCAGATCCGTGTCCGGCAGGGCCATGATGCTCTCAGGGATCTGCTTGGGCTCAAGCCGGTCGGGGTTGTATGGCAGGGTCCGGACACGGCCCGATACCGGCGCCCAATCCTCGTAGCGGAATCCCTCTCGAAGATGCGAGCGAGCTTCCTCGCGCACGGGCTTGGCAAGGCCGGCCTCACTGACCAGGCCCAGCGACCCCGAGTCGACCGCCCAGAACAGGTCCGCCTGCTGGGCGCTCGCCTCAGCCTCGGCCACGAGGGTGTTGGCCAGCGCCACTGTTGGGCCGCGCCGGATGTTGAGCGTCAGCTTCGGGTTACGCTTACGGATCGCCTCGATCACATCCTCGTAAAGCCCGCCCTCGCCACGGCCTAAGTAGAGGGTCAGCTCACCTTCCAGTTCGGGAAGCTCATCAACGGAGACAGCGTCACCGGCATCACCGGCGCCAAGTGCCCCCATTGGCCAGCTTCCCAGCAGCCCGAGCGCGGCCAGGCCACGCAGCAGCTCGCGACGCTCCATCTCAGAATACGTCCTTCTTGTCCTGCTCGCCCTTTTCCAACAGCTTCTGGGCGCGCTTCAGCTTCTTCTTCATGGCTTTCACGTAGTCGGTCACCTCGGAGACGGATGCCCCGTTCTCAATCAGCTTCGGCAGTCCCACGTTGAAATCCTTCTCCAGGTCTTCAACCAGCTCGGCGTCCTGCTCGATCAACGCCCCTTCTATGCCCTCGAAGAGGTTGAGATAGGTGTTGTGAATGATTTCGGTTGCTTCTTCGCTTTCATTCTCCGCGTATTCAATCGTCACTTCATCGAGATTTGTCAAAATCCGGTCAACGGCGTCGCTGCCGGAAACCTTTCCGCTGTCGTCACCCTCGGAGGTGCCACCGTCGGCCTGATTTTTGGCGGCGAGCATAACGGCACCCATGCCCTTCCACATGGCCTGCTCCAGCGCACGCTGTTGCTTACGGACCTCGGCAGCCGCCTTGCCCTCGTCGATGGCTTCCTTGACGCCATAGATCCCCTGCCAGATGGAGGCGTAGACCGGGACGTAATTGACTTCAACCGCGGCGTGGAACTTCACGTCTTCCCACCACTCAATCAGCTTGGCGGTATTCACAGATTCACCGCCCTTCTCGGCATAGGAATCGACCAGGCCGTCCACTTTCGCGTTGAAATCCTTAACCTCGCTGTCGTACTCACCCAGGTGGGCCTTGAGGTCCTCGACGTGATCGCCGATTTCGCCGCTGGCCAGCGCTGTCACCGGCATTGCCGCGAAAAGCAGGACCAGAGCCATGCTGGTTAATGGAGCCGGAATCCGTGTCGTCATGATGCGTTCCTCTCTCAAATAAATAATGCAAACAATAACGATTCTCACGCTGTTCCGTAAAGTCCCATTTGCCCATGGACGAGCGCGTCCGGGACCGGGACAATGGCGCATTGTTGAAAGAGCTAATGCCCTGAGCGAGGTTTTCCATGACGTGGCTACGACCAAGAATGAGCGGCCTGTTCCGCAGGCTGAAAACGTTCCTGCTTGGCCTGCGAATGCGCAGCGTGGTGATGACACCACTCATTGCGATCGCGTTACTGCTGGTCCTGATGTTCGTTGTTTCACTGGTGCCATCCAGTTTTCCCGAGATTCCCTCCCAGGAAACGATCCGCTCTGAATTCGAAGCGCAGCACGACGGCGAGGCGCCTCCGGTGGGTTACCACACCACCGAAACCCTGATCCGCTCCATTGATATTGTGGTGAACAAACGCGGCGGATTCCTATCCAACGACGTAATGCCGCCGTTTGTGCTTATGGACAACATCCCGGCCTGGGAGACGGGCGCGCTGCGCCAGGCCCGGGACCTGTCACTGGCCATGCGCAATGACATCACCCGGTCCCAGTCGCAGTCCGAGGAAGACCCGGACATGGTCCAGGCGCAGGTACTGCTCAACAACGACTCCGAGAAATGGATCTTCCCGTCCGCCGAAAGCAAGTACAACGAGGCGATTTCAAGGCTCAGGAGCTACCGGGAACATCTTGTGGACACGGACTCGCGCGAGGGGGATTTCTACGCGCGCTCCGACAACCTGGTCGCCGCCCTCGAACTGATGAGCAAGCGCCTCGGCAGCATGTCCCAGAACCTGGCGGCCAGCGTTGCCGAAGAGCGGCGCTACACCGCCCTTGCCAATGATCCCACGTCGTCATCCGCAAAAGCCCGTCCCCCGGCCGAGGTCATGAAAACACCCTGGATGCAGGTGGATAACGTCTTCTATCAGGCGCGCGGCACCACCTGGGCAATGCTGGCCTACCTGCAGGCCTTCGAGGAGGATTTCGATCGGGTGCTGGAGGACAAGAATGCCCAGCCCAGCATGGACCAGATCATCCGTGAGCTGAAATCCACCCAGAAGTCCCTGTACAGCCCCATGGTGCTCAATGGTTATGAGTTCGGTCTGGTGCCGAACTATTCACTGGCCATGTCGTCCTACATGACCCGGGCCAATGCGGGCATCATCGACATCATTAACCTGCTGCGGGACGGGTAACCACAGGTATTGTCCTATAGCAACGCGCACGTATCTCCACAGGGACGGCAGTGTCGTCCCTATCCTGTGGTCAGCGCGCTGGTCTGAGGAAGACCGCTTGCGCCTGGGCGTCGCCCGGAATATCACAGCTCTGCGACGGTGTGCGCGAGGTGATCAACGAACTGTGGCCAGATAATGTTCTGCACCTGGCGTTCCACGACGCCGCTACGGGAACAAGCACGACCCGGCTCCCAGAGGGGATCACCACAAGCGTCATGGGTTGGTGCTTCCGCTCGGTTTAAGCAGGTACGCCCCTGTGACCAGCCCGAAAAGTGGTCCAAGCGCGAGTGGCATCAGGAGCCACTGCGGCGCTGTTTCAAACCTCATCCATTCCAGCAGCGACAGGCTCAGGATCGTAATGGCAAACCCACCTGAGTTTACGAGTGTCAACGCCGAGCCCACGACCTCGCGCGGGGCGAACTGGGCCGTCAGCGCTGAAAACTGGGGAGAATCACCCGCAACAGTAATGCCCCACACCAGCATAAACGCCGTGAAAACCGGAGTCGGTGTGTGGAGCATGAATGGCGATACCAGACAGCAGACACCCGATACGCCAAGCTGCCCCAACGCAATGCGTTGACCGCTGAAGCGCTTTACAAAGAGACCACCCCCGGCACAGCCAACAAAACCCACCCCAATCACGGCGAATGCCATCCATGACGAGGAGGCGCCGCTCATGCCATGGCTCGCGATCCAGACAGGAACGAAGGCCCAGAAGGCGTAAAGCTCCCACATATGGCCAAAATAGCCGCAAGCGGAAGCCCGGAAACGTCGATCCCGAAACGCCGAGAGCACGCCCCGAAAGCGCACCGGCCCGCCGCGGGTCAGCTGTGGCCCCTCAGGCACCCACCAGACAATCAATCCACCCGCCAACGCCAGCACTGACGTGCCAGCCACGGTCATCTGCCAGTCCCACTCAGCGCCAACCGCACTCAACAGGTGCGGCGAAGCCGTCCCCAGCACGAGCGCGCCGACAAGAAACCCCAGCGCCCGACCCAGGCCACCGGCGTACCAGCCGGCAGCTATACGCATTCCGACCGGATAGACCCCAGCCAGGGATACCCCGACCAGGAAGCGCAAGAGCAACACCAGGGCGAACGACTCGGGCACCACCAGCACTGTTGCGTTGGCTGCGGCCCCAAGTACGGCGCAGATCAGAAATACGGTGGTTGCACGGAATCGGTCGGCAATGCCGACTAAAGCGAACACCAGGGTGCCAATAATAAAACCAAGCTGGACGGCGGTCGTGACAATCCCCTCTCCGCCGGAGGTACCCCAGAGTTCCTGCAACGAACCCATCACCGCGTTCGTGGCGAACCACAGCGACGTCACCATCCATTGCCCCACCACAATTGCCGGCAGAATCCATATTGGACGATGGACACGATAAGGAGCCCCACCGCTGCGTGACCCGGATTCCATAGGTTTCTCAGACATCGTTATTCCCGTTTCAGCGTCGCCACTGATGCAGTTTGCTCTCTATCCAACAACCGCCTGCTTCTTGAGTCAACGGGTGAACTCCGCAAAGGTCGTCCAAGCATCGGCCGTTGGGGGTCTCTGATTGCACTTACGCTAGTTCTGGTAGCGTCATAACGGACAGAAAGATAGTTCAGCTGTTACAGAAAGCGGGATAATCGGATCCGACGAGGGAAATTACTTCAGGGATCGGAACGACGATGGGATGAGTGCCGGCCAGGGCATCACAGCGGTTTTCAAACACCAGTGATCTGGTACTGTATCTCGCTGTGGTTTTACGGCAGTTTTACCGCAGGACATAAAAAAGGGGTCTCCGGAAAACCGGAAACCCCTTTTCTGTAGAATCTGGTAGGACCGAGTGGATTCGAACCACCGACCTCTGCCATGTCAAGGCAGCGCTCTAACCAACTGAGCTACGGTCCTGTCGCGATGGGTGCGTAATATAGCGAGCCGCTCGGGCTGGGTCAACCGTCACACCAATAATTGATACAGGGTATTGAATGAGGCGATTCCGCAGGTTTTCCGGCATTTCCCTGACCTCCACCGAGCCATCGCTGATGGCGAGCGTCAGCCACTGGCGGGTTCAGCTGGGATTCATTGCCGGGCCCGTTATTTTCCTGCTGATGCTGGTCCTCGGGCCGCCGGAGGGGATGACCGCGGATGCCTGGCGTGTGTTCGCACTTACACTGCTCATGGCCACCTGGTGGGTAACCGAGGCGCTCCCCATTGCCATTACCGCCCTGCTTCCCGTGGCCCTGTTGCCGATGCTGGATGTGGTTCCCATCGACGAGGCGGCGGCGCCCTATGCCAACCCCCTGATCTTCCTGTTCCTGGGGGGGTTCATTCTCGCGGAAGGGATTCAACGCTGGAACCTGCACAAGCGTCTGGCCCTGGGCGTTCTTGCACTGGCCGGCATACGTCCGGACCGGGTGGTTGCGGGTTTCATGATCGCCACGGCGGGCCTGAGTATGTGGGTCAGCAACACGGCGACGGCGGCACTGATGCTGCCCATTGGCCTGTCGGTGCTGGCCCTCGTGGACGAGGGCGACCAGCAGCATGACCACGGCAACCTGAGCCTGGCGCTTCTGTTGGGCATTGCCATGGCGGCCAATATCGGCGGAATGGGCACCCTGATCGGCACACCGCCCAACGCGCTGCTTGCCGGTTACCTGAGGGACAGCCACGGCATTGAGGTGAGTTTCGTGGGCTGGATGATTGTCGCCGCCCCCCTGGCGGCAATCCTTCTGGCCAGTGCCTGGTGGCTCCTGACCCGACGCGTCTACCCGCTGGGACACCAGCACATACAGGGGCTGGAAGGGTTGATTCACCGTGAGCGCGAGAGCCTCGGTGCCATCAACTATCCGCAGTTCATGGTCAGCCTGGTTTTCGGATTGGTGGCCCTGGCCTGGCTGACTCGCCCCCTGCTGGACGCCGCGATCGGCGGCATACAGCTGACAGACGCGGGCATTGCGATTACCGGCGCCCTGCTGCTCTTCGTGATCCCGTCACACTGGCGCAACCTGGAGTTCCTGATGTCCTGGGAGCAGGCGAGAAATCTGCCCTGGGGTGTGCTGATCCTGGTCGGTGGTGGGCTGAGCCTGGGAACAGCCATCGAATCCAGCGGTCTTGCAGAGGCCGCCGCAGCACTGCTTGAGGGGCTGGCAAACCTGCCCCTCTGGCTGCTTATGGGAGCTGTCACAACGCTGATCATGCTGCTCAGCCACGTGACCAGCAACACGGCCACAGCGGCCACCATGCTGCCCCTGACGGCCTCCTTTGCCCTTGCCCAGAACCTGCCACTGGTTTATATGGCGATCCCGGTGGCCATGGGCGCCTCCTGCGCCTTCATGCTCCCGGTGGCCACACCGCCCAACGCGATCATCTTCAGCAGTGAACGCCTGAGCGTGATGCAGATGGCCAGAGCCGGGGCCGTGGTCAGCCTGGTCGCGATCGTGCTGATCAGCCTCTGGGTTTTCCTGGTGGCAGCGCCCTTCCTCAGCCCCCGGGGCTGAGATCAGACGCCGTAGAAGTTCCGGTACCAGTCCACGAAGCGCTTGATGCCCGTCTCCACGGGCGTCTCCGGACGGTAGCCCACATCGTCGATCAGGTCCTGGACGTCGGCATAGGTGGCCGGCACGTCCCCGGGCTGCATGGGCAGGTAGTTCTTTTCCGCCTTGCGCCCCAGGCACTCTTCCAGCACCTCAATGAAGCGCGAGAGCTCCACGGGATTGTTACTGCCGATGTTGTACAGCCGGTATGGCGCATTGCTGGTACCGGAATCCGGGGTGACGCCGGTCCATTCCGGATTCGGCGTTGCCACGTTGTCCAGGGTCCGAACCACGCCCTCGACAATGTCATCAATGTAGGTGAAATCCCGCTTGTGGTGGCCGTGATTGAATACATCAATCGGCTCGCCCTCGAGAATCCGCTTGGTAAAGATAAACAGCGCCATGTCCGGACGGCCCCAGGGACCATAGACGGTAAAGAACCGCAGCCCGGTCGTGGGCAGCCGGTACAGGTGGCTGTAGGTATGGGCCATCAGCTCATTGGCCTTCTTTGAAGCCGCGTAGAGACTGAGGGGGTGATCCACGTTGTCGTGAACCGAGAACGGCATGGTCTCGTTGCCGCCGTAGACCGAACTGCTGGAGGCGTAGACCAGGTGCTCAACCCCGTTGTGCCGGCATCCCTCAAGGATGTTGATGAAACCAACCAGGTTGGCGTCCACGTAGGCATGGGGGTTCTCAATGGAGTAGCGAACGCCGGCCTGCGCCGCCAGATGGACGACGCGTGCCGGTGCGAACTCGCGGAAGGTTTCCGCCATTTTCTCACGGTCGGCGATGTCCTCGCGGACCTCGGTAAACCCATCCCTGGCGGTCAGTCGGGCAAGTCTTGCCTCCTTGAGGGAGACGTCGTAATAGTCGTTGACGTTGTCGACGCCAATGACCTCATCGCCCCGGTCCAGAAGCTGGTGAGCCACATGGGACCCGATGAACCCGGCTGTTCCCGTTACCAGTATCCTCAACTGCATTCTCCCTGTTGATTAAAAGCCGATGCCGACGCGCACGAAGGGGCCACCCAGGTCGGTATCGACGTTGAGGTTATTGGAATCCACATCCATCGACAGCTCGCGATAGCCGCCTTCCACATAGACCGGATCAACGCTGTACTTGAGGTAGGCCTCAATATCGCGGGCGGAATCGCCGTCATAGGACACGTAATTGATCTCGGCGCCGGCACCCAGTCCGGTCAGCGGTAGGTCCACGTCGCCCCGGGCATGAAGCATGGGCAGGAATTCGTCGATTTTGACGGACTCCGCCTGGCCCGTAGTCTGTCCTTCGATGTCGAACTGACCGTCAAAATGCTTGACGTTGAAGCCGAGGTCGAGGGTTACGATCGGCACCGGTGCGGTGTAGAAGATGGTGTAGTCATAGTGGGTGAGATCAATGCGGCTATCCACATCTTCCGCATAGGTGGAATCCCGAAACTGAGTAGTCACCGTCCCCTGCCCTTTATGCTCAATGTCGTTATAGCGCAGCCGCAGGTTCGGGATTACCGGTACCGGATGCGCAAAGCGCACCGCAAAGCCCGTATGGGACTCGTCGTCATAGCCCAGATCATCCTCGACATCAATCTCGTTGCCACCGGATTGGACCGTGCCCGTGGGACCGGCCTGCCAGGAGTTGGCCGTAACATCCACATCAATCAGCGGTATCACCGCATGAGCCGTACTGGCACCAGCCAGGAGCAACATCCCCGCCGCCGCTGTCATTGTTCTTTTCATAGATCCTCCCCTTTTGGGTTTTGAAGTAACTCCTACAGTATCGACCCGGATTCACAAGCTTTCAAAGTCAATTCCGAGCCGGCGGCCAACTTCCTCGTACGTTTCAATCACATCGCCCAGATCCTGGCGGAACCGATCCTTATCCATCTTGCGTCTTGTTTCCCGGTCCCAGATCCGGCAGCCATCCGGCGTGAACTCGTCACCGAGCACAACACGGCCATCGGCGCGCCCGAATTCCAGCTTGTAATCCACAAGCAGCATATCCGCGTCGAGGAAGAGCTGTTTGAGAACACGATTGACCTGGTAGGTTCGTTCCTTCATTTCGTGAAGTTCTTCAGCGCCCGCCCAGCCGAAGGTCTCCGCGAGGGACTCGTTAATCATCGGATCGTGGAGCTGATCGTCCTTGAGGAAGAGTTCATAGGTCGGCGGGTTCAGGTCCTGGCCTTCCTGAACGCCCAGGCGACGGCACAGGCTGCCTGCTGAGATATTCCGGACGACGCATTCGACCGGCATCATGTCGAGGTTGCGCACCAGGGACTGATTGGGGGCGAGCACACGCTCGAAATGGGTGGGAATGCCCGCCTGTTCGAGCTTCTCCATGATGAAGGCATTAAAGAGGTTGTTCACGCGGCCCTTGCGACTGAGCTGCTTGACCTTCTGCCCGTCGAAGGCGGACGTGTCATCCCGGAACTCCAGAACAAAATAATCCGGGTCTTCCGTCCTGAAGACGGATTTGGCCTTACCCGCGTAGAGCTCGTCACCTTTCTGCATTACCATCTCCGCTGCCTGTTCATACGGGCTCCGTCCGGACGCCCCAGCGTGGCGCATGATAGCCGATGGCGCCAGCTCTACGCCACCACGGCGGGCCACCATCACACACAGTGCGTGCGGGGCACTCACCGCCTATACTGTTCGCGAAACCTCATGGACCATCGGGGACTATGGAAGACCTTTTCGAGCAGTTTATCACGACCAACCGGGATGCCCTTCATCTGATTGTGGCGCTTCTTCTGGGCACGCTCATCGGCATCCAGCGGGGCTGGCAGGCACGAGACCGGGGCCCCGGGGAACGCGTTGCCGGTATCCGTACCCATGCCCTGACAGCGCTCCTGGGTGGCGTAGGGGCTCTGCTCTCCCGGGAGCTGAGTGCGAGCATCTTCCCCGTTCTACTGGTGGCCCTGATGCTACTCAATCTCACGGCCTACTGGATACGCGCCCCTTCGACCGGGGACTACAGCATTACCGGGATTATCGGCCTTACCCTGACGTTCTGCTTTGGCGGTATGGCGGTAGGCGTGGACGTGACCCTGGCCACGGCACTGGCCGTGATCACGGCCCTGATCCTGGACAACAAGGAAGAGATCCACGGCCTGCTCAACAAGCTCCAGGCCAACGAACTGGATGCCGGCTTTAAGCTGCTGCTGATCACCGTCGTGGTGTTGCCACTTCTTCCCAATCGCGCCATGGGTCCTGGCGGTGTGCTGAACCCCTACGAGATCTGGTGGCTGGTGGTGCTGATCGCCTCCATATCCTTCGTGGGCTACTTCGCGATACGCATGGGCGGCCCCGGCAAGGGCATTCTGTTCACGAGCCTCTTTGCCGGCCTGAGCTCCTCCACAGCCCTGACGCTCCACTTCTCCCGCCAGGCACGGCAAACCCCGGTGCTTTCGCCCCAGCTTGCCGCCGGCATCCTGATCGCGTGCGGCACCATGTTCCCGCGCATCCTGATCTACTGCGGCATCATCAACCCGGCGCTGCTCCCAAGCCTCGTGGTGCCGGTCATCGCCATGGCACTCATGCTCTACGTGCCAGCGGGGCTGATCTGGCACCGTAACCGCGAAAGCCTGCAAGTGGATCAACCAATGCTCAACCGCAACCCCCTGGACCTTAAACCGGCGCTGTTTTTCGGGGTTGTACTGACGCTGATCCTGCTGGTGGGCCACTGGCTGAGTGATTGGTTTGGGGATGCGGGCATCTACATGCTGGCGGCCACTTCCGGCATTGCGGACGTGGACGCCATCACCCTGTCGCTCACCCGCATGTCCGAATCCGCCATCACAACTCACACGGCGGTCATCGGGATCGTCATCGCCTCCTCGGTCAATAACCTGGTCAAGGCGACCATGGCCTGGTTCATAGGCCCGCAGGCCCTGGGAAGACGGGTTGGCGTTCCCATGGGCCTGTCCCTGCTGGTGGGCCTGGGCGCGGGCTGGATGATCTGAGCCTAGCGCAGGTTGTCGTAGATCCGGTCAAGAACCTGGGAGGCAGGCATGTTGTTCTCCCGCTCCGGATCGGGCTCCACCCTGAGTACAAGCCGGTCGCCTGACTCTCTGAGTCGTATCAGGCCCGTCTGTTCCGGTTCAAGCTGATACGCCCATAACCACCAGCCACGGTTCCTGGCTTCCTCGGGACGCATATCAAGGTACCAGACTCCTTCACTCCGGTTGCGATCCACGACCGGAATATCCAGCGATGCGATGGCACGACTGACTTCGGCCCAGCCCCGCTCAAACCCGAATTCGAGTTCCAGGTGGCTGATCCGGCCATCCTGGCTAACGGCGTCGACACGCTCTTCCCGGGGCAGATTCAATGCAACGCGGGAGTAGCTCTTGGTATCGGCGTTCTCGCGAAGGTACTCTGCCATCCGTTCGATAACGGTAGCCTCGCGCGCAGAATTCCCCGGGCTGTCATGCCACGGCAGCAGCGACCGTGGAGGCTCTTCCACCGGCACCAGTCGCACCTGGACTTCCGTGCTGCGCCCCTGAACGCCATGCTCCACCCGGGCCTGGAGGATCAGATCCTCCTGTACTGAGGCATCATCAAGGCCGATCCAGCGGCGGGCCTGTTGGGAATTGTTGAGAATACCGGTCTGCTTGAGCCCCTCCCTCGGATCCTCATGGGCAATTTCAATTCCCTGTTCCGTGAAGAAAGCCGACAAGGCCGGCCAGACCCGCCCGGGCACGTCATTGACGACGAGCCAGGTCAGATCCCCGGAAGTCCGGACCAGGTAATTATCCTCCAGAATCTGGTCGGTCAGGTCCGGGGGCCGGGGCAGTTCATAGTTTTCCCCGGATCCAAGCCCATTGGTCCCCCTGACCGGCGGAATCCGGTACTCGCTCTGGAAGGCTTCGCGGGACACCTCTTCCGGCATCTCAAGCGGCTCACCCAGGGGTTCCTGCTGGTAGCGCATGGAGCGATCCGGAAACAGGCCACACCCGGCCACCGAGGAAACAAGCGTTACAACGATAACGGGGCGCAGTACAGGTGCGCCCCGTTGAAGTGTTTCGTACATCCGTTACTCCGTTGGATTGAGCAGGACGCGGTTCAGAGACAGCCCGCGGATCTGAGGGCCTCCAGCACGTCTTCATGGTATTCGGGGCTCAACGGCGTCATGGGGAGCCGGATTCCGGGGCCGATCAACCCCATCTGGTTCAATGCCCACTTAACCGGAATCGGGTTGGCCTCCAGGAACAGCTTGCGATTCAGCGGCGCCAGTGTCTCATTCAGCTCCCTGGCCCGCGCCTCGTCCCCCGAAACAGCTGCTTCGCAGACCTGCGCCATCAGCCGGGGCGCCACATTGGCCGTTACCGAGACATTGCCCTTGCCGCCACGCAGCATCAGTTCCAGGGATGTCCCATCGTCGCCGGAATAGACCGCGATCCGGTCGCCGACCATGCGTACCAGTTCCTCGCCGCGGCTGACATTACCGGTCGCGTCCTTGATGGCGACGATATTGGGGATATCGGCCAGACGGTCAACGGTTTCATTGAGCATGTCGCAGGAGGTGCGACCGGGGACGTTGTACAGAATCTGGTTGACGTCCACCGATTCGGCAACGGTCCGGAAATGCTGATAGAGGCCTTCCTGAGTGGGCTTATTATAGTACGGCACCACCAGAAGGCAGGCATCCACACCGATCTCGGCCGCTTCGCGGGTCAGGTCGACCGCCTCACGGGTCGAATTGCCGCCCGTTCCGGCAATGATGGGAATGCGCCCGTCAGCCTGTTTAACCACGCGCCGGATCACGCTGATATGCTCATCAGGATCCAGCGTGGAGGATTCACCCGTCGTACCTACCGCGACAATCGCGTTGGTACCGGCGTCGATGTGATACTCCACCAGTTTATCCAGGCATTCCCAATCAATACGCCCTTCGGCGTCCATCGGGGTAACAAGTGCAACCAGACTCCCAGTGATCATATCCGCTCCGAACCGGTAAAAAAGTAATGGTAATCCCGGGACCTGAGTGACACAAGAGCCTCTCAGTCAACCGACCCCGGGGATTCATCCGACACTGGCTCCGTAACGGGCCAGGATTTGAGCACGGCGTTGAGCACAATCGCCAGCGGAATCGCAAAGAAAACGCCCCACATGCCCCAGATGCCACCAAAAATCAGCACCGCAAGAATGATGGTGACGGGATGCAGGTCCACGACCTCCGAAAACAGCAGTGGCACCAGAATGTTGCCATCAATCGCCTGGATGATGAGATAGACAACCATGAGCAGGAAGAACTGATCCGTCCATCCGAACTGGAAGAGCCCCACCATGGCAATGGGCACCGTCACTACCGCCGCACCGATATAGGGAATGACCACGGAAAAGCCCACCAGCAGACTCAACAGCGCAGCGTAATCCAGCCCCAGGAACTTGAGCGACACATAGGTCACACTGCCGACGATCAGGATCTCAATGGCCTTGCCCCGGACGAAGTTGGCGAATTCCATGTTCACTTCGGCCCAGATGCGATCCATCAGGGGGCGCTCGTCAGGCAGAAAACTGCTGAGCCTCAGCAGAATCACATCCCGATCCTTGAGGAAAAAGAAAACCAGTATCGGGACCAGCACCAGGTAAACCAGAACCGCCATCAGGCCCGGAATGCTTTCCAGCGACATAGAGACGAGCCATTGCGTGATCTGCCCCACCTCCGCGGTCACCTGCCGGAACAGCGTATTCACTTCTTCCATGGATACCAGCTGGGGATACTCCTGTGGCAACCCTTCAATGTAGTGCTGCGCGGCGCGCATCATCCGCGGGAGTTCCGAGGCCAGCCCGGACACCTGGGACCAGACCAGCGGCATGAGGCCGAGAAGGAAGGCGATGAAGATTCCGATGAACAGAATGAAGACAGCAAACACCGCCAGCAGATGGGGAACGCCCACCCGCACCAGTTTGATAACCAGGCCCTGAAGAATGTAGGCGATGATGAGGCCCGCGATGAACGGCGCGAGAATACGCCCAAGGAAGAAGATGCCCAGAAAGAAGCCGATGAGCATCAGCAGTACAACAACCGCCTCTTCATCGGAAAAGTACCGCGCCACAAAACGGTGGAACATCCTAACCATGCCTGGTTCCTGATTTGTCCTGGCCGCGCCGGATGACAAAAACGTAACGGTCCTCGTCATGTTCCTCGACTTCAAGCTCGTGGTCCGAGAGTCGTAGGAAAGCCGGGATATCGCGGGCCGAACCGGGATCGGTGGCGATCACCCTGAGGCTCTCACCCGGTTCCATGCCATTCAGGCACAGCTTGGTTTTCAGCAGTGGCATGGGGCACTGAAGGCCGCTGGCGTCGAGTGTCTGATCCGCTTCCGCTGACATGGCACGCACTGCATCACGTAATAATGACTGAAAGTGATGCTGATGATAGCACGAAAAGGCCCTTCCACCGGAATACGGGAGGGCCACGATGCAATCTATACCACAGGCCCGGAATCTGGCATTGTTTCAGGCATGCATAGATTGATTTCGATCGTACTGATCCTGACCCTGCTGAACCCGCTGCTGATGCCCCTGGCGGTTTCCGATGAACTGCCCACCCTGGGCGGCAGCGGCCTGCTGGCAGAACAGCAGGAAGAGGAGATAGGACAGCGCGTGCTCGTCCAGCTCAGACGCAATGCACCGCTGCTGTCCGACCCCGTGCTGACAGAATACCTGGAGAATACCCTCTATCAAATTATCCCCCACGCCCCTATGGAGGACCGCTCGATCAGCATTGTTGCCATCGACGATCCGTCACTGAACGCGTTCGCAGTTCCGGGCAATGTGGTCGGTGTGCATGCCGGGCTTTTTCTCTCGGCCCAGAGCGAACACGAATTTGCCGCCGTGATGGCCCACGAGATCGCGCACCTGAGTCAGCGTCATTACGCGCGCCGCCTCGAGCAGCAGGAACGCAGCACACCACTGACCATTGCCGGTATTCTCGCCGGCATCATCCTGACTGCGGCTACCGGCTCCCAGGCCGGCATTGCCACCATTGCCGGCACCCAGGCCCTTGCCATCGACACCATGCTCCGTCACAGCCGCGCCCACGAACAGGAAGCGGACCGGTTGGGGCTGGAACTGCTGGCCGAGGCCGGCTACGACCCAGCGGGGATGCCGGCCATGTTCGAGCGCATGCTCAGGCAGGCTCGACTCCAGGGGAACCGGCCACCGGAATACCTGTCGACCCACCCGCTGACCGAATCCCGGGTCTCGGACACCCGGGCACGGGTCAAGGACTACCGCGATCAGGAAAGCTACGGGGAAGACCTGGCCTATCACCTGGTGCGCAACCGCCTGCGCGTGCGCTACACGAACGATCTGGGAAACGCCGAAGGGCTGTTCCGTCAGCAGTTCGAGAAATCCGAAGGCCAGGCACGCGCCGCCGCGCGTTACGGGCTGGCCTACACCCTGATTGAAGCGGGCAGGCCCGATGAAGCCATCCCACACCTGGAAGCACTGCTCGCTGATAATGAGGGCTATATTATCTATGCGGCCGAATTGGGGAGAGCCCTGCGCGAGTCCGGTGACCACCGGAAGGCCATCACGTTGCTGGAGAAGCACCTGGAGCGAAACCCGGGAAACCTGACACTCTCCAGAACCCTGGCGGACACCCACATGGAAGCGAACGACCCGGATCGGGCCGCGCGGCTTTACGAACGTATTGCCCAGGAATACGGAGATGACCCCACGCTCTGGAAGGATCTTGCCGAGGCCCACGGCCGTGCCGGCAATGTCATCGAGGTCCATCGTGCCCGGGGCGAGCGGAGCCTGCTATTGGGGGATCCGCGTGTTGCGGTGAGGGAATTCCGACAGGCGCTGGACAGGGCCGGCAGCAGCCACACCCGTATTGAAGTGCTGCGAGAGCGCCTTGAGGAGGCCAACCGGCGGTTGAGCCGGTTGGGTGACCGACGGCCTCGAGCAGGCAATGGTTAGGCGTTTCCGGCAACCTTGATATTACGCTGCGCCGTGAAGTCGAGCATGCGCTGCACCGGGATCAAGGCCTTTTCCCGGGTCTCGGCATCGACATGAATCTCCTGGTCCCCGTTCTGCAGCACCGCCAACAGGTTCTCCAGGCCATTCATCGCCATCCAGGGACAATGGGCACAACTGCGGCAGGTCGCACTCTCGCCGGCGGTTGGCGCCTCAATCAGGTTCTTGTCGGGGGCGACCTCATGCATTTTGTAGAAAATGCCCCTGTCCGTGGCCACGATGAAATCCTCATTGGGCATCGTACGGACCGCGTCAATGAGCTTGGTGGTGGATCCAACGACATCCGCCTGCTCAACCACCGCCATCGGTGACTCCGGGTGAGCCAGAACGGCCGCCTGTGGCATGGTGGCTTTCAGGTCAGCCAACCCCTGGCCCTTGAATTCCTCGTGCACGATGCAGGAGCCATCCCAGAGCAGCATATCCGCCTGTGTGGAACGACGGATGTACTCGCCCAGATGCTTGTCCGGCGCCCAGAGGACTTTCTCACCCCTGGAGTCCAGATAATCCACGATATCCTCGGCGCAGCTTGAGGTCACCACCCAGTCGGAGCGGGCCTTCACGGCCGCTGAGGTGTTTGCGTAAACGACAACCGTGCGATCCGGGTGCTGGTCGCAGAAGGCTGCAAACTCATCGGCGGGACAGCCGATATCCAGCGAACAGGTCGCTTCCAGAGTGGGCATGAGAATGCGCTTCTCCGGGTTCAGGATCTTGGCCGTCTCGCCCATGAAACGGACACCGGCAACCACGAGCGTGGAGGCGGGATGCTCACTCCCGAACCGGGCCATTTCCAGAGAGTCCGCAACACAGCCGCCGGTTTCCTCGGCCAGGGACTGAATATCAGGGTCCGTGTAATAATGGGCAACAAGCGCCGCGTTCTGGGCTTTCAGCTCTTCCTGGATACGCTCGCGAAGCTCGTTCGCTCTGGCTTCGTCCAGCGTTGGCGCCTCTTTTTCACGGGCCAGATGCTCCTGGACGAGAATTCGATCCTGCATGTAAGTCATAGGGTGTATTTACCCTCCCCACCGTTGGAATAAGGTAGTTCCTGTCTACCTTTATGCCTCTGCAACCGGCATTTTTCAATGGTGCGGTTCAATCAGGTGCCGGGTAAGCAAAGCCTTAAAGGCGGATGGTGGGTCGTGGAGGATTCGAACCTCCGACCAATTGGTTAAAAGCCAACTGCTCTACCAACTGAGCTAACGACCCTGTGCTCGGTAAAACCGGGGGATAAAGATGGTGGGTCGTGGAGGATTCGAACCTCCGACCAATTGGTTAAAAGCCAACTGCTCTACCAACTGAGCTAACGACCCAAACGAGGCGCATATGGTACTTATTTTTTCGCGTTTCGCAACCGTTTTCGTGATCTGATTCACGACCCCTGACCAATCCCAGTCAACCCATTTCTTCGGAACGGTACTGTCTGCCCTTGGCAGCGGATTCTGTTTCGGGGTATTCGGACTGGAGGCGTTCAAGCGCTTCTTTGGCCTTCTCCGGGTTGCCGGCCCGATCATGACTGACCGCCAGTTTGAAGAGCGCGTCCGGCGCCTTGCGATGCGACTTATGACGTGACGTAACGATGGTGAAAGCCTGGCGTGCCTGTTCATAGGATTCCTGGCTCAGGTAAAGCTCGCCCAGCCAGTAATAGGCATTCACCGTCAGATCGCCTTCCGGATACTTATCAAGGAACTGATAGATCTCGTCAATCGCCGCGTCAAAATCCTTTTCGTTGTGAATCAGATTCTGGATGGACGCATAGTCCTTCCGCTCCTCTTCACCCGGCTGCCGATAGGATGCAGAGCCCTGCTCCCCGGAAGAATCACCGGAATCCGCACTGGAAGCCGAATCGCTCTCCTCCGAGTCTGCACTCGAGCTTGCGTTACCCGAGGCATCCTCAAGCTCCGCCACCCGGCTGCTGAGATCCACCAGACGCTGGTCCAGGTCAACATAACGCTGCCGGGACTGACGGTTCAGTCGATCCAGCTCGTGGTTGGTTTCCTCGATCTGGCCCCGCAGCTGCCGGATCTCCTCACTGAGCTCCTCCACCATGAAGAAGAGTTCAGTGGAGGAGCCGCCGCCCGCGCCGGAATCGCTGCTGACCAGCGGCGCATCCCCGTCCGATTGGGCGGGGAGCGTCGTCGGCAAGATCAGAACAGCAGCAAAAACCGGCGTCAGCAGATACCGCATGGAATCACTCGTAGTTGATTTCAACGCGACGATTCTGCGCCCAGGCATCTTCGTTGCTTTCATCAACCGCGGGCTTTTCTTCGCCGTAACTGACGGTCTCAATCTGGTCCTCGCTGACATCATTGACTTTCAGGAAGCGAGCGACGGATTGTGCGCGACGCTCACCCAGCGCCATGTTGTATTCACCGCTGCCACGTTCGTCTGTATGACCTTCCAGAACGACGGATGCACTGTCGTCTGCAGCGAGATAAGCCGCGTGCGCTTCCAGGATGCTCCTGGACTCGCGACGGACGTCCGCGCTGTCAAAGTCAAAATAGATGGTGTTCGCCGCCTGCATGGCCTTCTGTTCGGCCTCCTGGCGCATCTGGTCGGCGCGCTCTTCAGCGCTCATATCCTCGGAGCTGACGCCATCACCATCTTCAGCGCTGTAGGCTTCGCTGTCGGATTGCGTCTCGCTGGTGGACTCCTCGGTCATGGTCTGGTCATCCGCCGGTTCATCCGGCTGGGTGTCCGTGGCACTACAACCGCCCAGCACAACAAGCGACAGGCCCAGAATCAGTACCCTGTTTTTCAGCAGATCAATCATTGGCATTCCTTTTCTTTGTTTCGGTTTGTTGGACTGAATGTTTTTAGGACCAAAACGGTCCGCACAGTTTCAGTCATGGATTAATGTATGACGTTCCTGGTAATACTGCAAACCTCCCTACCATCTAGTTGAGTGGTGACCAGGCCGGATCGCGGATCCCCGGATGACGTACCGGGAGCGTGAAACGGGCGTTCCCGTCCACGGTGGTCAGCTCCAGGGCATTGCGACCATTGCGCGCCTGGGTAACGTAGATGGCCAGCCGCCCGTTGGGCGAGATGGCCGGTGCCTCATCCATCTCCGACGCGGAAAAAACCCGCTCGTCGCCACTCTCAAGCTCAACAGCGCCGAGATAGTAGCGCCCCTCGCGTCGGTGGAGAAAGAATATTTCCTCGCCGTCCGGCCCAAAGCGCGGCCGCGCGTTATAACTGCCTTCAAAAGTCAGGCGCTGCGCCCTTCCCCCGTCCAGGTCCTTGATGTAGACCTGCGGGTTGCCCGAACGGTCCGAGGTAAACGCAAAGCGCTCACCATCCGGCGACCAACTGGCCTCGGTGTTGATGGAGGAGTGGTGGGTCAGGCGTTCGGGCTCCAGGGTATCCAGTGGCAGCCGGTACACCTCGGCGCTCCCATCCTTGGACAGGGTAACCAGCAATGAGTCGCCATCCGGTGACCACGCCGGCGCCGAGTTCAGTCCCTCAAAGCTCGTGAGCCTGCGCCGTTCACCGCTCTTGATGACCTGGCGGTAGACGCCGGGCCGGCCACCTTCAAACGATACATAGGTCAGTTCCCTGCGATCCGGCGACCAGTCCGGGGAAAGGATGGGTTCGCTGGAACGCAGCAGGACCTGGGCGCGCTTTCCGTCCACGTCGCTGACCTGAAGTTGGTAGACCACGTCCCCCTCCTCCCGGGTTCGGGTAACGAAGGCAAGACGGGTCGAAAAGATGCCCGGGATACCGGTAATGGTCTTATAGATCCGGTCACTGACATGGTGGGCCAGGCTCCGGAGCTCCGAGGGCGCGGCCGAGGCACGGGAACCAAGGATCCGTTTCTGCTGGCTGACGTCAAAGAGTTCATAGCTCAGCACGTAGCGGTCGTCATCCGGGCGATAGTCAACTTCACCGACCAGAACAAACTGCTGACCCAGAACCCGCCAGTCGCGAAAGTGGATATCGTCGCCCGAACTGGGAAGACTGAGCATGCGCTGAGGTGCCAGCAGTTCGAAATCACCGCTCATGGTCAGGTTATTGCGGATGATCTCGTCCAGATTTTCCGGCGCGCCCTGGCCATCCGTACTGCCAAAGGGAACCACGGCAAGGGGCATCCGCTTTTCGGCGCCCTCGGTGATGCGGATCACCATTTGGCCCTGGGCAGTGAGTGCCAAGAAGCACAGCACGACTCCCAGAAGTATTGTTGATAGCCGCATGGGGGTTATCGCCATCTTGCTCTCACTCTTTGGGGCTGAATTTCATGGTAAGGCCGCCCCGGAAATACTCATTGAAAACCGCAGGGTCGTCCGGGACCGGAAAATTATCTACCCGCCCGACGGCTCTGAGGGCAGATTCATCCAGCGCCTGATTGCCACTGCCCTCGACAATGCTGACGTTACTGACTTCACCCGTTGGCAGCAGCGTGAGACTTAGCGTTACGGTCTGGCTCTCGTCACTGCCCGGCGGTATGTACCAGTTGTCCTTAAAGGTCTGCTTGATAAGGCTGCGGTAACGCTCCCATTCCTCCAGCAACCGCTGGCCATTTTCGGAATCAACCTCCGCTTCCATACCCTCGTCCTGGCCGGGTGAGGGATCCTCTTCCTCGGTTTCCGTA
Organism: Halospina denitrificans; assembly: GCF_004364635.1. Lineage (GTDB taxonomy): Bacteria > Pseudomonadota > Gammaproteobacteria > Pseudomonadales > Oleiphilaceae > Halospina > Halospina denitrificans. The sequence goes on from NZ_SOAX01000002.1 coordinate 37,867, forward strand.
TCCTCTGCCATGGCTTCGAGCTGCTTTTCCCATTCAGAGCGCCGATCATCTTCTGGCTCAGGCTCAGGCTCAGGCTCAGGCTCAGGCTCAGGTTCCGGCTCAGGCTCAGGTTCCGGCTCTGGCTCAGGTTCCGACTCTGGCTCTGGCTCAGGTTCCGGCTCTGGCTCAGGTTCCGGCTCTGGCTCGGGCTCAGGTTCTGGCTCAGGCTCCGGTTCTGGCTCCGGTTCTGGCTCTGGCTCAGGCTCCGGTTCTGGCTCTGGCTCTGGCTCAGGCTCCGGTTCTGGCTCAGGCTCCGGCTCCGGCTCGCGAGTTGGCTCTGGTTGGGGTTCCGGCTCCGGTTCCTCAGCCTCGATCAGCCGGGCCTTGACCGCCTGGGGTTGTGTGGTCTCGGGTTCCGGCGGCACCGAGGACCAACCCACAATAGCCATGATCAGAATAAGCAGGTGCAGCCCCACAGACCCCAGAAACGGCCACTTCCATTCCCTGAGTTCGTCCTCGGGCACACCAAGGACCCGACTTACCCAGGGAATCGCCCTGTCGCCCAGGGCGCCCGTCGCCTGCACAATCCGGTTCCAGTCCAGCTTCATAGCGCTCCCGCGCCGCCGCTTCCACTGATGCGCATCAATCCTCCCGGGGCGGGTCCGTGATCAGGCCCACTTCACTGGCGCCGGCAACCTGCAGAGCCGACATCAGTCGTATCACCACGCCATAGCGCACATGCTGGTCACCCCGCACATAAACGTTGGCATCGGAACGCTCCGCCAGGATCGTCGACACCTCCTCCACGATCTGGTTCATGGGCTTGGGATCGCTGCGATCCTCGCCCACTTCCAGGTAATAGCCACCGTTGGAATCGACCGAGACAATCACCGGCTCATTGTTCTGATCCACCGGCAGCGGCTCGGCTTCCGTCGATGGCAGCTCCACATTCACGCCCTGGGTGAGCATGGGCGCCGTGATCATGAAAATAACCAGCAGCACCAGCATCACGTCGATGTAGGGAACGACGTTCATCTCCGACATCTGGGGCCGCCGGGACTTTCGGGGACTCATGTCCATGCTGTCGACTCCTGGCACCCTGGGTGCTTACTGGCTGTTGTTGTGAACACGCCGATGCAGAATGCTGGCGAACTCTTCCGCAAACATCTCATAGCTCTTCACCTGGGCATCCGACTGGGCGGTAAAGCGGTTGTAGGCAACCACTGCCGGGATAGCGGCGAACAGACCCATGGCCGTGGCGATCAGGGCCTCGGCAATGCCCGGGGCCACGGTCTGCAACGTCGGCTGCTGGACCTGAGCCAATCCCAGGAAGCTGTTCATGATGCCCCAGACGGTACCGAACAAGCCCACATAAGGGCTGGTGGAGCCGACCGTAGCCAGAAACGGTAGATGGGATTCCAGCTTTTCCAGCTCCCGGGAAAGCGCCACCTTCATGGCCCGCTGGGTCCCGTCCATGACGGCCTCCCCGTCCTCGCTCTGCTGACGCAGGCGACTGAATTCCTTGAATCCCGCCCGGAAGACGTTTTCACCACCGGCCTGCGGCGTGGGAGTCCCACAGACCTCCTTGTAAAGCTGCCCCAGATCCATCCCGGACCAGAAGCGCTCCTCGAAGGAGGCCTGCGCCTGACGGGTCTGGCGATACAGCCGGATACGCTGGAAGATCAGCCCCCATGAGAGAATGGAGGCCAGCAGCAGTAACAGCATCACAAACTGCACGATGATGCCGGCGTTGGTGACCAGATGCCAGACAGAAAGCTGTTCGTCCACGTAAGGCTCCTATTGCTTACTCGTTACCACTGAGAGTGTCCTTCAATACCCTGTCCAGATCCTCCGGGATCCGCCTGGGTCGCCCCGATGGCAGCTGAACGCAGGCCACCTTGACTTCCCCCGACACCAGGGCTGCCCCATCGTCCCGTCGCCACGCTTCCTGACGGAACGTCATGGCGGTCCGGGTCGCCGAGATAAGATCGGCGCTGATTTCCAGCTCATCATCCAGAAAGGCGGGCTGGAGATAGCGGATATTCAGGCTGTGGACGACGAAGGCGATGCCCTCCTCAAGCCGTCCGCGCAGCGCCACGCCCCGGGAGCGAACCCATTCCGTGCGCGCCCTTTCAAAATACTTCAGGTAATTCGCATAAAAAACAATACCGCCGGCATCGGTATCCTCCACATAGATACGCACGGGCCAGCGGAAATCAGTCATTGCTCGCCTCCGGCATCCGGCGTGTCAAAACCGAAATGCAGGTAGGCGTGTGTCGTCGCCATGCGCCCGCGTGGCGTTCGCATCATGAAACCCTGCTGGATCAGGAAGGGCTCGAGCACATCCTCGATGGTGCCCCGCTCTTCGCTGATCGCCGCGGAGAGGCTTTCCACCCCCACGGGGCCGCCCCCGAACTTCTCGATCAACGCCAGCAGCAGGCGTCGGTCCATATGATCAAAGCCCTCATAGTCGACTTTAAGCATGTTCAGGGCCTGATCCGCAACCTCCGCGCTCACGCTGCCGTCCGAGCGCACCTCGGCGAAGTCGCGGACCCGACGCAGAAGCCGGTTGGCAATCCGGGGCGTGCCCCGCGAGCGTCTTGCGATTTCCCGGGCGCCCTCGGCCTGGACCTGGATGCCCTGGAGTTCCGCCGAACGTGTCACGATCCGGGTCAGGTCGTCCGTGCTGTAGAATTCAAGGCGCTGCACGATGCCGAAACGGTCGCGCAGCGGCGATGTCAGCAGGCCCGCCCGGGTCGTTGCGCCCACCAGGGTAAAAGCGGGCAGGTCCAGCTTGATGGAACGCGCCGCCGGCCCCTCACCAATCACGATATCCAGCTGGTAGTCTTCCATGGCTGGATAGAGGACTTCCTCGACGACAGCGCTCAGGCGATGAATCTCGTCAATAAAGAGAATGTCGCCCTCTTCCAGGTTGGTCAACAGCGCCGCGAGATCCCCGGCCTTTTCCAGCACAGGACCCGAGGTGGCCTTGATGGCGCTGCCCATTTCATTGGCGATGATGTTGGCCAGTGTGGTCTTGCCAAGTCCGGGAGGGCCGAAGATCAGCACATGATCCAGAGCCTCGCGGCGGCCCCTGGCGGCCCCCACGAAGATCTCCATCTGCTCGCTCACCGTGGGCTGACCCACGTAGTCCTGGAGCCGTGCGGGCCTGATTGCCCGGTCCTGCCTGTCTTCACCGGGATCCGCCTGGCCGGATATCAGTCGATCGGATTCAATCATGTTTGTCCTGATACTGACCTGGTGCCATTCGCAGGGCATTGTATCGCCTGCATACAGGCAGTCACGTTACGTTAATGTTATACCACACGCTACCCTTCAGCGGTTGAGCATGTTCCTCAGGGCGAGTCGTATCAGCTGCTGGCTGGCCATCCCTTCTTCGGCAACGGCGTTGAGCGCACGCCCCGCTTCCTGGGGTCGATATCCCAGCGCTATGAGGGCGGCCTCGGCCTCTTCGAGGGGTGTACTCTCCACGGCGGAAATGCCCGGCAGCTCGGATACCGCCTCCTCCCGGCCCGATGTGGCGGGCGCCTTATCGAGCTTGCGGACACGGTCGCGGATCTCGATGAGCAGGCGCTCCGCGGTCTTCTTGCCCACACCGGGAATCTTGACCAGAGCGGCGGCGTCGTTGTCCTCAACCACCCGGATAAAGGCATCCGCTTCCAGGCCCGAGAGAATCGCCAGCGCCAGCTTGGGGCCGACACCACTGGTGCGGATCAGCAGGCGGAACAGCTCACGCTCACTCTTGGCGGCAAAACCATAGAGTTGCTGGGCGTCCTCACGGACCGCGAGATGGGTATAGAGGACCGCTTCCTGCCCCAGCTCGGGCAGGCGGAAAAAGGTGGTGTAGGGAATGTCGACCTCATAGCCCACACCGCCGGCTTCAATCAGCGCATCGCCGGGTTGTTTCTCGACGAGAATGCCCCTGAGTCGTCCGATCATTATGACAATCCTTTAACGGGCCCGGCCGCCACGGCTGCTGGAGGAACCGGTTCGTGCCAGTCCGGCCCTGAGGTGTGCGTGACAGAGCGCGATCGCGAGCGCGTCCGCCGCATCCTCGCGCGGCTGGCGGGTAAGATGGAAAATAGCCTGGATCATGTGCTGGATCTGGTGCTTACCGGCACTGCCACTGCCCACCGTGGCCTGCTTGACCTGGCGGGCGGAATATTCGTGAACGGGAAGCCCGGCATTGGCGCCACAGACGATGGCCACGCCCCTCGCCTGACCCAGCTTGAGGGCGGAATCCACGTTCCGGGAAAGAAACACTTTTTCTATGGCGAACTCTTCCGGGCGGTAGGTTTCGATGATTTCCGTAAGGCCGGCGTAGATGATCTGGAGCCGCTCGGCCATGGGCTTGTCGCCCATGACGACACAGCCGCTGTCGAGGTATTCAAGCTCACGGCCACCGCTGCGGATGAGCCCGTAGCCGGTGACCCGCGATCCGGGATCAACCCCGAGGATGATGGCCATGGGCCTCACCGGCGTCAGGCATAACCGAAGCGCTCCAGGGCCTCATCCGAGAAGTCGGCGTTGGTATAGACGTTCTGGACATCGTCCAGGTCTTCCAACCATTCCAGGAGCTTGAGGTTGGTCTCGGCGACCTCGTCATCCATGGCGACGGTAGTGACGGGCACCATGCTGATGTCCGCCTGTTCGGGTTCCAGGCCGGCCTGCTTCATGCCGTCCTTCACATCCATGTAGTTCTCGGGGGTGGTGATGACGTCTTTGGTACCGTCCTCGTTCACCCGGACATCCTCGGCGCCGTGCTCCAGGGCTGCCTCCATGATGGTGTCCTCGTCATGGTCGGCGCTGAAGCTCAGCGTCCCCTGGCGGTTGAACAGGAAAGCCACCGAGCCGTCGGTGCCCAGGTTGCCACCGAATTTGCTGAAGGCATGGCGAACATCCGAAACCGTGCGGTTCTTGTTGTCCGTCATGGCCTCCACGTAGACGGCCATGCCACCGGGACCATAGCCCTCGTAGACAAGCTCCTCGTAATCCTCGTCGCCCGCATTGCCGGCGCCACGCTCGATGGCGCGCTCAATGGTGTCCTTCTTCATGTTGTTGAAGAGGGCCTTGTCGACGGCGGTGCGCAGCCGGGGATTGTCCTCGGGCTCGCCGCCGCCCTCGCGCGCCGCCACAAAGAGCTCGCGGATCAGCTTGGTGAAGATCTTGCCTTTCTTGGCGTCCTGGGCCGCCTTGCGATGCTTGATGTTGGACCATTTACTGTGTCCGGCCATGTCTCGCCTCGCTCAGTTGCTGCCTTCCTGCTGGTCCTTCGCGCTCTTGCGCAGACGGATGTTGAGCTCGCGGAGCTGCTTCTCATCCACCTCGCCCGGGGCGTCGGTCATCAGGCAGGTTGCATTCTGGGTTTTCGGGAACGGAATCACGTCGCGGATGGAGCCGGCTTCCGTCATCAGCATGACCAGGCGGTCGAGGCCAAAGGCCAGACCACCGTGGGGCGGGCAGCCGAATCGCAGCGCGTCCAGCAGGAAGCCGAATTTCTCGCGCGCTTCCTCTTTGCCAATGCCGAGGCTCTCAAAGACGACCTGCTGGGTCTGTTCCTCGTGGATACGGATGGAACCACCGCCCAGCTCGGTGCCATTGAGGACCATGTCGTAGGCCCTGGACAGCGCCCCGGCGGGATTGCTCTGGAGCTCTTCAGCGGAGACCGGCGCGGTGAACGGATGGTGCAGCGCGTGCAGCTTGCCGTCGTCGTCTTCCTCGAACATCGGGAAGTCCACGACCCAGCAGGGCGCCCAGTCGCCTTCAACACGATCCAGATCATGGCCGATTTTCACCCGCAGGGCACCCAGGGCTTCATCCACGACGCTGGCCTTGTCGGCGCCGAAGAAGACGATATCCCCGTCCTGGGCCTCGACACGGTCCATGATCGCCAATGCCACATCGTCACCAAGGAACTTCACGATGGGCGACTGCAGCCCCTCAATGCCCTTGGCGCGCTCGTTGACCTTGATGTAGGCCAGCCCCTTGGCGCCATAGATGCCGACGAAGTTGGTGTAGTCGTCGATCTGCTTGCGGGTCAGCTCACCGCCGCCGGGAATGCGCAACGCCGCGACACGGCCCTTGGGATTGTTGGCCGGGCCCGAAAAGACCTTGAAGTCCACGTTGGCCACCAGGTCGGCCACATCAACCAGCTCGAACGGGATGCGCAGGTCCGGCTTGTCGCTGCCGAAACGGCGGATGGCCTCGGCATAGGGCAGGCGCGGGAATTCCGGAAGTTCCACGCTGAGCAGATCCTGGAAGAGGTTCCGGATCATCTGCTCCATGGTGTTCATGATGTCCTCTTCGCGCACGAAGGAGGCCTCGACGTCCACCTGGGTAAACTCGGGCTGGCGATCGGCGCGCAGGTCTTCGTCACGGAAGCACTTGGCAATCTGGTAATAGCGGTCCACGCCGGAAACCATCAGCAGCTGCTTGAACAGCTGGGGCGACTGCGGCAGCGCAAAGAAGCTGCCCGCATGGGTGCGGCTCGGCACAAGATAGTCGCGGGCACCTTCCGGGGTGGCCCGGGTCAGGATAGGGGTTTCCACGTCCATGAAACCGTGCCCGTCCAGGAAGTTGCGCAGGTAGCTCGTCACCCTGGAGCGGAAACGCAGGCGGTTGAGCATCTCCGGGCGGCGCAGGTCCACATAGCGGTAGCGCAGGCGGACGTCTTCGCCTACATCCGAGTATTCATCCAGGGGGAACGGCGGTGTGGCGGCTTCATTCAGCAGCTCCAGCTCATAGCCCAGGACTTCCACCTGCCCCGTGGCCATGTGGGCATTTTCGGTGCCCTCAGGACGGTGCCTGACGCGACCCTTGATCTGGATTACGTACTCACTGCGTACCCGGTCCGCCTGGGCAAAACTCTCCGGCGTGTCGGGATCAAACACCACCTGGGCGATACCGTCCCGGTCCCGGAGATCCAGAAAAATGACGCCACCGTGGTCACGCCGGCGATGGACCCAGCCACAAAGGGTCACTTCCTGATCGATGTGCGATTCGTTGATTCCGCCGCAATAATGACTGCGCATACCCATTCTGTCCTGTTTGCCTGAGAGGTTCGGCGTGGAAAAGCCACGTATTATAACGGCTACAGCGGGCGAAGTCAGACCATCTGATGAATAATGCGCCCGATGAGCGACAGGCATCACAGTGACGGCCTATAGTGACGTCCCGCCATCCAACCGCTAACATGTCCCTCCGCAACGACTGAGTAAGAGGATCGCCGGTGTCCGTACGTGCTGAACAGAAACTCAAGACCCGTCGCGCCCTGATGGATGCGGCCCTGCGTCAGCTCAGCGCGGACCGTGGTTTCGGCAGCCTGAGCCTGCGCGAGATCGCGCGCGAGGCCGGCATCGCCCCCACCTCCTTCTATCGCCACTTCACCGAGATGGATGAGCTGGGGCTGGCCCTGGTGGACGAGGCCGGTGTCGCGCTGCGCCAGCTGATGCGCCAGGCCCGCAAGCGCATCGAGCGCCACGGCGGCGCCATCGACACCTCAGTTGAAACCTTCATGGAGTACCTGAGTGACAACGCCAACCTTTTCCGCCTGCTGTTACGGGAGCGTACCGGGGTTTCCCGCATATTCCGGACCGCCGTGCAGGCGGAAATCGACCATTTCGTAACGGAACTGGCTGAGGATCTGGAAAAGTTCGCCGACGGCAAGCAGCGCCCCCTGCTGGACGCCCACATGGTGGCGGAATCCATGGTGGTTCTGGTGTTCCATCTTGGCGCCGAGGCGCTGGACGCGCCACCGCGCCAGCGCAACAAGCTCAAGGAGAAGCTCAAGGTGCAGCTGCGCATGGTTCTGGTGGGAGCCCAGACCATGGCGCAGGAAGGTTACGAAACGCCGGACTAGGTGCGATCGAACTGGTTGAGGCCACGCCCGATGGCGTAGTAGCTCAGCCCGTAGCGACCCAGCATCTGCTCGTCATAGAGATTACGCCCGTCAAACACCACCGGAAAGCGGATCGCCGCCGCGATCTGCTCGAAGTCCGGTGAACGGAACTCCTTCCACTCGGTACAGATCACCAGGCAGTCCGCGCCCTTCAGTGCCTGTTCCTTGGTGCCGCAGAGCTGCAGCCCCGGCTGGTCCGGATAGATCTTCTGGGTTTCCTCCATGGCTTCCGGGTCGAAAGCCTGGACACTGGCACCCGCTGCCCAGAGTTTCTCCATAAGTACTCGGCTCGGCGCCTCTCGCATGTCATCGGTCTTGGGCTTGAAGGACAGTCCCCAGAGGGCGACAGTCTTGCCGTTAAGGTCGCCCTTGAAGTAGTGGCTGACCTTGTCGAAGAGCACGTATTTCTGGCTGTTGTTAACCGCTTCGACGGCATTCATGAGCCGGGCGTCATAGTCGTATTCATGGGCGGTGCGCGCCAGCGCCTTCACATCCTTGGGGAAACAGGAACCGCCGTAGCCGCAGCCCGGGTAGATGAAGTGATAGCCGATACGCGGGTCCGAACCAATGCCCCGCCGCACATTCTCGATATCCGCGCCCAGGCGCTCCGCCAGGTTCGCAATCTCGTTCATGAAGCTGATCTTGGTGGCAAGCATGGCGTTGGCCGCGTACTTGGTCAGCTCCGCGGAACGCACATCCATGAACAGGACCCGCTCGTGGTTACGGTTGAAGGGGTAATACAGCTCGCGAAGCAGCTCCCGTGGGCGCTCGGTTTCGGTCCCCACGATGATGCGATCCGGCTTCATGAAGTCAGCGACGGCCGCCCCCTCCTTCAGGAACTCCGGATTGGAGACCACATCAAACTCCGTGGAAACACCACGCGCCTTCAGTTTTTCCGAGATGGTGTTACGGACCTTGTCGGCCGTGCCCACGGGGACCGTGGACTTGTCGATCACCACCTTGTATTCGTCCATGTGCTCGCCAATGCTGCCTGCCACCGCCAGCACGTACTTGAGGTCGGCGGAACCGTCTTCGTCCGAGGGGGTGCCCACGGCGATGAACTGCAGATCTCCAAAGGTCACGGCCTCCGCCACATCGGTAGTGAACTGCAGGCGTCCGGATTCGGTGTTGTGGCTGACAATCGGCTCGAGCCCCGGCTCATAGATGGGGATGATGCCCTGGCGCAGGCGGTCAATCTTGTTCTGGTCCACGTCCATGCACATGACGTGATGGCCCACTTCGGCCAAACAGGCGCCTGTCACAAGCCCTACATAACCGGTTCCGAAAATGGTAATACGCATGCCGTCGTGTCCTTTGCTATCCGTTTAAGAGTTCTGCCGCGCCTGCCAATGGCGTTCCCAGTCAAGCGCTGTCTGTACAATGGTGTCGAGGTCGTCGTAGGCGGGCTGCCAGTCGAGCGTCCCGCGTATCCGGGTGTTGTCCGCCATCAGTGCTTCCGGGTCCCCTGCCCGCCGGGCGGTCTCGCTCACCGGGAAGGCCACGCCGGACAGCCTCTGGACCACGTCGATCACTTCCCGGACGGTGAAGCCCCGGCCATAACCACAGTTCAGCACCTGTGAATCGCCCCCCTGGTTCATGTACTCCAGGGCACGCACGTGGGCGCTGGCAAGATCCTCAACATGGATGTAATCCCGCACACAGGTGCCGTCACGGGTGTCGTAATCGGTACCGAAGATCTGCATGCCGTCCCGGGCACCGGTGGCGCACTCGCAGGCCACCTTGATCAGGTGCGTGGCTTCCGGTGTGGCCTGGCCCAGCCGCGTCTGCGGGTCCGCGCCGGCCACATTGAAATAGCGCAGGATGACGTAGGTCAGGTCACTGGCATTGGCCAGGTCCATGATCATGCGCTCGCTCATCATCTTGGAAGCCCCGTAGGGGTTGATGGGCGCCAGCGGCAGGTCTTCCGTAAGAACCGTCTGCTCGGGCATACCGTAAACAGCCGCCGTGGAAGAGAAAACGATTCGGGACACCCCGTGGCGGTTCATAACGCCAAGCAGATTCAGTGTGTTGCGCGTGTTGTTGCTGTAGTACTTCAGCGGAGCGGCGACGGACTCAGGCACCACGATATGCGCGGCAAAATGCAGGACGGCGGAAAAGCGGTGATGTTCGAAGAGCGCATTGAGGGCCTCGGTATCGGCGAGGTCCCCCACTACCAGCTCACCATGGGTCACGGCCCAGGCATGGCCGGTGGAAAGGTTGTCGTAGACAACCACGTCATAGCCCGCCTCGCCAAGCTGGCGCACCACATGGCTGCCGATATAGCCGGCGCCGCCGGTTACCAATACCTTATCGGTCACTGCTCGTCTCCCTTCATTCTCAGCCGGTCGGCCTTCTTTGCCGCGCGCCTCTGTGCAAAAAAATCCGTCAATTGCTGGCGGCACTGCTCTTCCAGAACCCCTTCAAGAACCTCCACGCGCCAGTTGAAATGGGCGTGCTCCAGAAGCCGATCCCTGGAACGGATAATGCCTGCCTTGGGCTCCCTGGCGCCGAAAACCAACCGGCTGATGCGGGCATGCACCAGTGCTCCGGCACACATCGTACAGGGCTCGATGGTCACGTAAAGACTGGCGCCCTGGAGCCGGTAATTGCCCAGGGTCGCGGCGGCGTCCCGCAGCGCGCGAACCTCGGCATGGGCGGTCGGATCATGACCGCTGATGGGCGCATTGAAGCCGGTCCCGATCAGCTCGCCATCCAGGACCACCACGGCACCCACCGGCACCTCCCCGTACTCCGCCGCCTGTTCCGCCAGGCTCAGAGCACGCCGCATCCAGTAACGATCAGCGTCTGGCGTGCTCGCGGCGGTCAAGGACCATCACTCCCACTCGATGGTAGCCGGCGGCTTGGACGACACGTCATAGGTCACCCGCGAGATACCGGGGATCTCGTTGATGATGCGGCTGGACACCGTCTCCAGTAGCTCATAGGGAAGGTGCGCCCAGCGCGCGGTCATGAAATCCAGCGTCTCCACGGCCCTGAGCGCCACCACGTATTCATAGCGACGGGCATCCCCTACAACGCCAACCGATTTCACCGGCAGGAAAACCGCGAATGCCTGACTCGTCCTGTGGTACCAGTCGTAGTTGTGCAGTTCTTCCAGAAAGATGGCATCCGCTTCGCGGAGCATATCCGCGTATTCCTTGCGCACCTCGCCGAGAATGCGCACCCCCAGCCCTGGCCCGGGGAAGGGATGACGGTAGACCATGTCGTAGGGCAGCCCCAGCTCCAGGCCGATACGCCGCACCTCATCCTTGAACAACTCACGCAGCGGCTCAACCAGGCTCAGCTTCATCTTTTCCGGGAGACCGCCAACATTGTGGTGGGACTTGATGACAGTGGCTTTACCACTCCGGGATTTGGCGGACTCCACCACATCCGGATAGATGGTGCCCTGAGCCAGCCAGTTCACGTCGCGGATGGTAACGGCTTCCTCGTCGAACACATCAATGAAGGTATTGCCGATGATACGACGCTTTTCCTCCGGGTCATCGACGCCCTTCAGGAGGTCCAGAAAGCGATCCTCGGCATTGTGATGGATGACGTTAACGCCCATGTTGCGGGCGAACATGTCCATCACCTGCTTGCCTTCATTGAGACGGAGCAGCCCATTATCCACGAAAACACAGGTGAGCTGGTCGCCAATGGCGCGGTGCAGCAGCGCCGCCGTCACCGAGGAATCCACGCCGCCCGAGAGACCCAGAAGCACCTTGTCGCTGCCCACCTGGGCACGAATCTGGTCGACGGCGTCGTCAACAATTTCACTGGGGGTCCAGAGCGCTTCGCAGCCGCAGATATCAAGCACGAAGTGGGACAGTATCCGCTGGCCCTGGAGGGTATGGGTCACTTCCGGGTGAAACTGGACGCCGTAGAAACCGCGGCTTTCATCCTGCATGGCCGCAATGGGGGCACTGCCGGTGCCGGCAAGGACTTCAAAGCCGTCCGGCACGGCCACCACCTGGTCGCCATGGCTCATCCAGACATCCAGGAGACGTTCGCCACCCTCGGTAATATGGTCTGAAATGTCGTGCAGCAGCTTGCTGTCGCCGGTCACACGAACCTGGGCGTAACCGAACTCGCGCTTGTCACAGGCGGCTACCTGTCCACCCAGCTCTTCCGCCATGGTCTGCATGCCGTAGCAGATGCCAAGCACCGGAATCCCGAGTGAAAAGAGTCCTTCCGGAGCTCGGGGGCTACCGAGCTCGGTGACCGACTCCGGGCCACCGGCCAGGATGATGCCACGGGGGGAGAACTCGCTGATCTCGGAGGGGGTCAGATCAAAGGGGCGGATTTCGCAATAGACCCCGATCTCACGCACCCTGCGGGCAATCAGCTGTGTGTACTGTGAGCCGAAATCCAGGATCAGGATGCGGTGGTCGTGGATGTTCTTGGCCATGCAGGTCCTCTGTGGCAATACGTTTATCAGGTGACCCGGTAGTTGGGCGCTTCCTTGGTGATGGTCACGTCATGAACGTGGCTTTCGCGCATGCCGGCATTGGTGATGCGCGAGAACTGGGGCTTGGTGCGCATCTCCTGGATATCGGCACAACCCGTATAGCCCATGGCCGCGCTCAGACCACCCATCAACTGGTGCACAATGCTCTTCATCGGGCCCTTGCAGTCAACGCGACCTTCAATGCCTTCAGGGACAAGCTTGTCGAGGCCCTCGGCTGCATCCTGGAAATAACGGTCGCTGGAGCCCTGCCCCATGGCTCCAATGGATCCCATGCCACGATAGGCCTTGTAGGTCCTGCCCTGGTAGAGCTCCACCTCGCCCGGCGCCTCATCGGTACCCGCGAGCAGGCTGCCCGCCATGACTGTGTGAGCCCCGGCCGCGATAGCCTTGGCAATATCGCCGGAGAAACGGATGCCACCATCGGCAATCAGCGGAACATCCCGGTTCTTGAGCGCTTCCGCCACATTGGACACAGCGGAGATCTGGGGGACGCCGATACCGGCCACGATACGGGTTGTACAGATGGAACCCGGGCCGATGCCCACCTTGACGCCATCAACACCGGCGTCGGCCAGCGCGATCGCGGCTTCGGCTGTGGCGATGTTGCCGCCAATCACCTGCAGATCCGGGTAATGCTCCTTGACCCAGCGAACCCGGTTGATCACGCCCTGGGAATGGCCGTGGGCAGTATCCACAACAACCACATCAACTCCGGCCCGGGTGAGCGCCTCAAGCCGGGCTTCGGTGTCACCACCGGTACTGACGGCCGCGCCGACCCGCAGATGGCCCTGGTCATCCTTGCAGGCATCGGGGTAATCCTCGGCCTTCTGGATATCCTTGACCGTGATCAGCCCGCGCAGCTCAAAGTTGTCGTTCACCACCAGCACCTTTTCGATGCGGTGCTTGTGCAGCAGGTCCTTGATGTTCTCGACGTCCTCGCCCTCGCGGACCGTCACCAGTTTCTCGCGGGGTGTCATGATCTCAGAAACCGCGGTATCCAGGCCGCCCTCGAACCGGATATCACGCCCGGTCACAATGCCCACCAGATCCTTGCCATCCACGACGGGAAGTCCGGAAATCCGGTTGGCCTGGGTGATATCGAGAAGTTCGCGCACCGTGGTCTGGGGCGTGACTGTGATGGGATCCTTGACCACGCCACTTTCGTATTTCTTGACCTTGCGTACTGCCGCGGCCTGCTGCTCAACCGTCATATTCTTGTGCACGATGCCAATGCCACCCACCTGGGCCATGGCAATCGCCAGATCCGCCTCGGTAACCGTGTCCATTGCCGCCGATACCAGCGGAACATTGAGCTTGATACCGCGCGTGAGTGGTGTCTTCAGGGATACTTCGTTCGGCATCACATTGGAGTAGCCGGGAACAAGAAGGACATCGTCGAAGGTGAGCGCTTCTTCCGCAATTCGCAGCATCTAATCCGCCTTATGAACTTGCCAATTCGGGGAACCTCTGGTTCACTCTGCCGCTGTACAACGCCATCCGGATGGCCTTTCAGAGCGCCAGTGGCGCCGGTTTAAGTAAACGAACATTATACGTTGTGGCAAGTGAATGCGTAAAGAAGGCAATCCCCCGACATCCGCCGCTCACGCCGTCAGCGTGAGCGAACTGACCCACCAGGTCCGCCACCTTCTGGAAGTCAGTTTTCTGCAGGTCTGGGTGGAGGGCGAAATATCCGGATTGTCGCGCCCGGCGTCGGGGCACTGGTACTTCACCCTCAAGGATGACCGCGCCCAGGTCCGCTGCGCGATGTTCCGCAGCCGTAACCGCAGCGTCAAAACGGTCCCTGCCGAGGGAGAGCAGATCCTGGTCCGGGCAAAAGTCAGCCTTTATGAGGCGCGCGGGGATTTCCAGCTGATTGCCGAAGCCATCGAACCCGCCGGGTTGGGCGCCCTGCAGAAGGCATTCGAGGAACTCAAGGCGCGGCTCGATCGGGAGGGGCTGTTCAGCGAGGACCGCAAACGGCCGATCCCGGTTCCGCCGCAACGCCTGGGCCTGGTGACATCCGGCACCGGCGCTGCCATCCATGACATCCTCACGGTGCTGAACCGTCGCTTCCCGGGGTTGCCCGTTACGCTCTACCCCACTCCGGTCCAGGGGAAGGAGGCAACCGCCAGGATCGTCGAGGCCATCGAACGGGCCAATCGCGATGGACGCTGCGACGCCCTGATCGTGGGCCGTGGCGGCGGCTCCCTTGAGGACCTCTGGTGCTTTAATGAAGAGGCGGTCGCACGGGCCATCCACGACAGCCGAATCCCCATCATCAGCGCGGTCGGCCATGAAGTGGACATCACCATTGCCGACCTGGTGGCGGACCAGCGCGCCCCGACCCCCTCGGCCGCAGCCGAAATGGTGTCACCCGACCGCCAGAAGTGGCTGGACATGCTTACCCGACTGGAGGAGCGGCTGCTGCTCTCGGCCCGCCAGATACTGCGCCAACGCCACGACCGGGTGCAGGAGCTGGGCGCACGCCTGCGCCACCCCAGCCAGCAGTTGCAGGAACAGGCCCAGCGCGTTGACGACCTGGAACTCCGTCTTGAGCAGCGCATGCAGCAACAACTCACCGCCCGCTGGGAGAAGCTGGAGCAGTTCCGCAACCGGCTCCACGCCAGTCGTCCGGATTACCGCATCGGACAGTACCAGCAGCGGGTCAGCGACCTGGGCGAACGCTTAAGCCTCTCGATCAACACCCGGCTCAGACGCGAACGTGAACGCTACAGGGGGCTCGCCTCACAGCTCGACCTGGTCAGCCCCCTGGCAACACTGGAGCGGGGCTACGCCATCGCCGAGAAGCCCGGCGGGGACATCCTCCGCGACCCCGAAAGCATCAACCCGGGTGATCCGCTGCGCCTGCGACTGGCCCACGGCGCCCTCCAGTGCACCGTGGACTCAGTGGAAAAAACTTCCGCCAATGCGCCAGAAAAGGGTTGACCGCCTATTGCGAGCTCCTATAATGAAATCTGCTGCGCACGTTAAGCGGCTCTGCATGTGAAAGCTTTACGACGACCTGCCTCAGGACTCATCGATCGTTCCTCACAGAATTGCCAAGCGTCACAGCCCCAAAGAGCCCAATTGTGGGCTTGTAAGAAAATCGTGTTTTTGAAGGAAAGTGCATCATGTCTGATCTCAATACTGGTCGCGTCAAGTGGTTTAACGAAGCCAAGGGTTTTGGTTTTATCGCGCGTGAAGACGGCTCCGACGTATTCGTACATTACAGTGCGATCAACGGAACCGGTTTCCGGACGCTGACCGAGGGGCAGGAAGTCCAGTTCGCTATTACACAGGGCCCGAAAGGTCCGCAGGCGGAAAACGTTTCGCCGCTGTAAAGCGAACGCAGGTCGAAAAAACCCGGCTTGAAAGCCGGGTTTTTTTGTGCCTGAAAGCACACCCCCCACTGTACCCCTTCGCCTTTGAACCCTGTTATACTTTGACAGACAATCGGTCCTACCAAGCCGTTTGATTGCAAATGGACTAACGCCTCCGGGATCCTCGGAAATCACAACAACGAAAAGACAACTCCGATGGGAGGATGTCGGTTTTCCCGACGATGAATTTCCACCGATTCACCACAATCGGTCATGGACTGTTCTTTCAGTCGGGATAGTAAGGGGAGATTTTAAATATGAAGACTGTAGTCAGTATCAGCCTTGGACCTGCAAGGCTGGACTATGATCTGGAAACAGAGTTTCTGGGCCAGACGATCCGGGTCATCCGCATCGGCACCGATGGCAATGTTGACCGCGCCGAATCAGCAATCCGCGAATGGGAACCCAGGGCGGATGTGATCGGCCTGGGCATGGTCCAGGACCACTACCAGGTTGGCACCCACACCGTTACTCACCAGGAAACGCGCCGCCTTGAGGAGGCCGTCCAGTCCGTGCCCGTGACAACCGGCGCCACGCTGCGCGGCATTCTTCAGGACTGGGCGGTGCGTCACACCCAGCTGGAACTGGAGCATTGCTTCAACAATGCCAAGGTCCTCTTCCTCAATGGCCAGGCCAACTACCGCCCGGCACGGGTATTCTCCGAGTACACGGAAAATCTTTTCTTTGCGGATCCGGTAACGCAGCTGGGCGTACCCAAGATGCTTACCTCACTCGACGCGCTCGAGACCTATGCAACGGGTACGGGTTACCTCCAGTCATGGAATATCGGTGACACCGTCGGCCGACTTCCGGTGGCCAAGAATGTCACCAATTACGTTCTGCGCAAGGGCGCACAGAACGCGGACGTTATTGCGGCCCGCTACAACGAACTTGAGGAAATGGGCCTTGAGGAGCTGGCCGGCAAGACCGTGCTCACCTCCTCCATTTCCGATGAGCGTCTCAAGGAGCTGGGCGACCGCGGCGTCAACGTCGTGATTGACTACACCCCCCAGATCTTCAACGAGACCATTGGCATCAATGTCGTCGAAGCGATGATCCTGGCCGCGCTTGAGCGCTCACCGTCGGAAATCACTCACGACGACTACCTCGAGATCATCACCAACGAGGGCATTGAGCCGCGCATTCTCTACCCCTCCGGCTACAAGCGGATCAGCCGTTTCGCATTCGTCATCCACCCGCTGTCCCAGCAGTATTTCCGCAACGCCAAGCCGCTTGATGTGGTGGCCAGCTATGCACCGAAGACCTTTATGAACAGTGTTGAGAAGGTGATGGCCTACTCGCCACCCTTCGTCTATTCCAAGGTTTCCGGCATCAAGTCCCCGACCGGTGCGGAAGCCGAGGGCTGGCTGATCACCGTGGGGGGTACGCCCAAGGAAATCATGTCGCACAGCCCGGAATTCACCTATCGCCGCCTGCTTGCCGCCGCCAGGCTGGCCAAGCGGCTGGGGGCCCAGATCATGGGTCTCGGCGCCTTTACCAAGGTGGTTGGCGATGCCGGCCTGACAGTATCCAAGCGCTCGCCGCTGCCGATCACCACCGGCAACAGCTACAGCGCCTCCGGTGCCCTCTGGGCGGCCCACGAGGCGCTCAAGAAGCTCGGCCTGGTTGAGGTCGGCGAGAACAACAAGGCGAAGGCCAAGGCCATGGTGGTTGGCGCCACCGGCTCCATCGGCGCCGTCTGTGCCCGCCTGCTCGCCAAGGCCGTGGACGAGGTCTACATCGTGGCCCGCGAATCGGCCCGGCTGCTGGCGCTCAAGGAATCCATCATGAAGGAGACGCCGGGAGCGAAGATCCACGTCACGTCCAACCCCAACAAGTACCTGGGTGAAATGGACATGATCGTGACCTCCACTTCCGGTGCCGGTAAGCGGATCCTGGACATCATGGAAGTGAAGCCCGGATGCGTCATCACCGACGTGGCTCGGCCTCTGGATATTCCGCCCGAGGACGTGGCCAAGCGCCCCGACGTGCTGGTCATTGAATCCGGCGAGGTGGAGCTTCCGGGCGATGTCCGCATGAAGAACATTGGCCTGCCGCCGAAGGTGGCCTATGCCTGCCTTGCGGAGACCATCGTTCTCGCGCTGGAGGGCCGCTACGAAACCTTCACCGTGGGCCGGGAGATCGAGTGGGAAAAAGTCCGCGAGATCTACCAGCTCGGCCTCAAGCACGGCATGAAGCTGGCGTCCATCTCCGGGGTGAACGGCGTCTACACGGACGAGGATTTCGACCGTGTGCGGAGCCTGGCCATGGAGAAGCGCGGTATCAAGCCGGCCGAGTCCAAGGCCAAGCGCGGTCGTAGCAGGAAGGCGGCAGCCGCAACCTGAGGATTCCGCCCAGAGGAAAAAACCCGCACCCCTTGTGTGCGGGTTTTTTTATGCCGGTCCGCTGCTGAATGCGCCCAGGCATTGCCGGCAGATACGGGCTCCCGCCCCATTGGTGACCATATCACCCACCTCGGAACTCGGTTTACCGCAGAAAGAACAGTTCCCTGTTTCACTTTCACCTGTCCTGCGGACCCGCTCATCGTCACGCAACCCGAGCTTGCGCGCGATCGAGTCCATCTGCTCATCCGTCAGCTGGCTGGCCAGTTCCCGCACCTCGCGGTCAAGCTCGTCATCATCGTTACTCATTCAGAATCCCCTTTTTTGGTATCCGGAAGACGCCCTTCCCGCGCCAGTCGCTGTCGCACCCATCGGCGGTATAGCCGGGATAACAGGCCACGAATGCCTGGAAGGCCAAGAACCCACGCCAGTGGCTTAAGCACCAGAACCCGTGACATGAGCAGGATATAGGCATCCAGCTCACGGTGAACCCTGCCGTCAGCATCCTCCACGTGGAGCTCCATCAGGGCATGCTCCGGGTCAATACCACGTTCACGCAGCATCTCGTCGCGACCGGTAATATCGACCCACCGCACCCGGTCGCCATGGCGACCGGCAAGTTTCTCGTACCACTGTCGGTCCTTCACGCAGGAAGGGCAGGAGCCGTCATAGTACACACTCAAGGGTGTGGTCTTGTCCTTCATTGTCGCCACCTGTTGTCAGCACCCCGTCACCGGGCTAACCTCTGTTCGTCCGATTCCATCATAACGAACCAACAATGGGACCGCCTAATCATGGGAGAAGCAAAACGTCGGCGCCAGACGGGCGAACGCAGCCCCCTCGCCCACAAGCAGAAGAAACAGCGACTACTGGCGGCAAGCCTCAGCGTGGTCGCGCTCATTGCGGTGGTCTTCGGTGTCTACTGGCTCAGCAACCCGAAGCTCATGAAGCCCTCCTCCCTGCCCACGGCGGAAGGGCGCAGCGCCTTCCCGGCGGAGCAGGACGGGCTGGGCGTAAGCATCGGCGATGATGACGCGCCACTCGTGGTCCGTGAATTCGCGGACTACCAGTGCCCGGCCTGTGCAGACTTTTCCAGTACGATCGAGCGCCTGAAAGCGGAATACATTGACAGTGGTCAGGTCCGGCTGGTGTTTTTTGACCTGCCCCTCCGCCAACACGCCAATGCGATCCCCGCGGCTGAGGCGGCCCGCTGTGCCGAGGACCAGGACGGCTGGTGGGAAATGCACAAGACGCTGTTCGAGAAGCAGTCCGACTGGAGTGGTGCCGACAGCCCGGACGAGATCTTCCTGGACTATGCGGAATCCCAGGGCCTCGACACAAGACGCTTTCGCCGTTGCATGTCCGGCGATATTCACAGGGATGAGATTGACGAGAGCCACAACCTGGCCAGGGATCTTCGCATTACCAGCACGCCAACGGTCCTCGTGGACAACATCCCACTGACCCGCACCAACTGGGCGCAACTGAGCGCCATCGTCGATCGTGAGCTGTCTGATCGGGACGACGGGACCGATCAGTGAGCCCCAGGGAGCGTGTCCACGGAGAACGGAACCCGCTCCCGGCACTTGCCCCGCGGTGACGGGTCCAGTGCGATTCGATCTCCAGCCTTCACGCCCAGCGCCTCAAACAGCCCCTGATTCACTTCCAGGGCGAGCCGATGGGTCACACCCGCCTCATAACGGGAGCACTGATCTCCATCCTCGTTCAGGCAGGGACTCATTCCCTGAAGCCTGGCAATGGTTCCATCGGCCTTCATAAAAGCAATGGTCAGGGGAATGTTGGTCTGATACATCCAGAACTGATTGCCTGGCCCCTGGTTCTGCGGATAGACGAAAAGCATACCCGACCGTCGTGGCAGACGCTCCCGGCCACTCACCCCCTGGCTCCTGGCCTCCGGCGTTGCGGCGATTTCCGCGCTCAGCGGCATCCACCCGTTGTTACCGGGGAGACACAGGGTCACGCTTGCCGGAGAGGAATCTCCGGGGATCTGGTTGGTACAGGCGGATAACAGCACAAGCGGCGCAAGCAGCGCGCCGGCCACCTGGAGCCACCCCCGGCTCATTGCCCGCTCCGGAACCGGAAGTAGACAAAAAGCCGGCCGTGATTGTTCCGGTCCTTGTCCAGCCGGTGGTAACGCTGCTTGATGTCCTTCCGGTCCAGGAAGCGCAGCACCCGCTTCTTGAGTTGCCCGCTTCCCTTGCCTGGAATGATTTCCACAGTGGTGATTTTTTTGCGTTCCGCTTCGTCAATCACCCGTTCCAACTCCTGCTCGATCTGCGCCCCACGATTGAATATGGGGTGCAGATCCAGGGTCAGCTTGGCCATGACCGATCACGCTACCCGGTAAAGAAGGCAAGGAGGCCGGTGGCGTTCAGGAAAATAAAGAGTACCGCTGCCGGCGCCACAAAACGCGTCACATACAGCCAGAGCAGGAACAGGTTGTGGTGATGGTGCGTATCGAGCTCCGAGGCAACAGTGTGGGTCCGCATCATCCAGCCAACAAAGAAGGCCATGAAGAGGCCGCCGAGCGGAAGCAGGATGTTGCTGGAGACGTATTCCACCGAGTCAAAGATGCTCTTCTCCGGCAGCAGGGTAACCCCCGACCAGATATTGAGAGACAGCCCACAGGCCGCACCCAGCAGCCAGATCAGGAAGGCGATTATGGCCGCGGACTTGACGCGGCTCCCGCCTGTGGACTCAGTCAGGTAGGCCACCGAGGGCTCAAGCAGGGACATGCCCGAGGTAATGGCCGCGACGGAGAGCAGGACGAAGAAGACAATACCCAGAAGCAGGCCCAGCGGAATCTCACCAAAGACGATGGGCAGGGTCACGAAAACCAGCCCCGGACCCTCGCCCGGTTCCATGCCGACGGTGAAGACGATGGGGAAGATAGCAAGGCCAGCCAGAAGTGCCGTCAGCGTATCCATACCCACGATCCAGCCCGTGCTGACCGGGATCGAATTTTCCTGGGGCAGATAGGCGCCATAGACCATGATCGCGCCCATGCCCAGGCTCAGGGTAAAGAAGGCCTGCCCCAGCGCTTTCAGGAAAACGCTGGCGTCAATCACGCTGAAGTCGGGGGTTGCCAGGAACGTCATTGCCTCGCCGAACCCTTCTGTGGTCATCCCGTACAGGACCAGGCCCACCAGCAGAAGGAAGAGCAACGGCATCAGAAGGGTAACGGCACGCTGAAGCCCGCGCTTGACCCCGGCGGCCACAATGCCAAACAGGATCACCATGAAAACCGTATGCCAGACAAGAACGGACCCCGGACTTGCGACCAGGCCCTCAAAGAGAGAGGAGGCCGCATCGGAGGAAATCCCACTGAACCCACCCTTCAGGGCCTCAAAGGTATAGAACAGCGACCAGCCGCCGACGACGCTGTAAAAGGACAGAATAAGAAAGCCGGCAATGACGCCCATCCAGCCAATCAACGACCACTTCTGGGAAATCCCCTCATCACGGGCGACCAAGCGAAGACTGTTGATCGGGCTGCGCCGGCCCTTGCGGCCGATGGTTACCTCGGCAATCATGATCGGAAGGCCCACGAGCAGGATGCAGGCCAGATAGAGAATAATAAACGCGGACCCGCCGTTTTCCCCAACCAGATACGGAAAACGCCAGAGGTTCCCCAGCCCAACGGCCGAGCCTGTCGCGGCAAGTATGAAAATGAGGCCGCTGGACCACTCACCATGTACCGAACTGCGCTTTTCAGTCATTGCTGAGCCCTTCCTCTGATTATCATTTTTTGAATGTCGAGTGATCGGCAAACCCTATCCGGTCTGCAACTTGCAATCAATACTCAGACCGGCTCATACCAGGGGCCCGCCGCCACAAAATGCGGATTGTGCACGTCTTCCTTGCCATAGCGAAGCGGCGTTCCCTCAAACGTCAGCACACGGCCCCCGGCCGCCTCCAGGACCGCCTGCGCGGCGCCCGTATCCCACTCACAGGTCGGCCCGATGCGCGGATAGATATCGGCTTCGCCTTCGGCAATACGGCAGAACTTGAGCGAGCTCCCCGCCTGCACCAGCCGATGCGGCCCAAGCCCTTCAATGAACCGCTCCGTCTCCTCGTTCATATGGTTCTTGCTCGCCACCACGCGCTTCTCCTCCGGCGGATCCATCACCCGAAGCCGCTCCTCCTCGCGGCCCCGACGCCGGAAAGCCCCGGACGTCGCCGTACCCCAGTACTCCAGCCCCAGGGCGGGCACCGTCACAATCCCAAGCACAGGCACACCGTCCTCGATCAACGCAATATTGACCGTGAACTCCCCCGTCTGGTTAATAAAATCCTTGGTCCCATCAATCGGATCCACAAGCCAGAATGCCTCCCAATTGCGGCGCTCCTCCCAGGACACCTCCGCCTCTTCGGACAGGATCGGGTACTGAACATCAAGGCCCTTCAACCCCTCCACAATGCGGTGATGGGACGCCATATCCGCCTCCGTCAGCGGACTGTCATCCGCCTTCTGCGTCACCTCATAACCATGGTGATAAAACCTCATGATGTCCTCGCCCGCGCGCGCGGCGATCTCAAGCAATTCGGGAACAAGCGCGTCGTAGTTCATATCCGGTGTCCATCGCTGCCGTTTTCAGTGGGCGGAATTGTGGCGTCACCAGCCGGCCGAGTCCACCCACCCGCGATTTTTGGTGCCAAATTCGTTACAATGTTGATCACTTCCCAATCGATCATCCCGCTGCACGATGATGGATAGGGGGTTCCGGCCACTTTCTCCGGGAAGCTCTGAGGCCATGGATGGCCGAAGCGCAGCGTACAGGGATGTATTCATAGCGATTCCCGGAGAAAGTGGCCGGAACCCCCTTTGCACGAAAGTTTCAGGCAGCGGACTCAACGGAGTATCGGTCCACATGAGTGATAGCCAGAAACCAAAAAGCGGCCAGAAATACCGCAGCGAACACGGCTTCGCCGCCATCAAGGACGGCCAGAAAGCCTCCCGCGCCCAGGAAGTCGAACGCACCCGCAAACCCTCCTGGCTGCGCGCCAGAATGCCCGGCGGCGAACGCTTCGAACAGGTCAAGAAGAACGTCCACGAACACCGCCTGAGCACCGTCTGCGAAGAAAGCCACTGCCCCAACATGGGCGAATGCTGGAACAGCGGCACCGCCACCATCATGGTCATGGGCTCCGTGTGCACCCGTGCCTGCCGCTTCTGCGCCGTCGACACCGGCAACCCCAAGGGCTGGCTCGACACCGAAGAGCCCGAAAACACCGCCCACTCCGTGGAAATGATGGGCCTGCGCTACATCGTGCTCACCTCCGTCGACCGGGACGACCTGGACGACTTCGGCGCCGGCCACTACGCCGATTGCGTGCGCGCCATCAAGCGCCGCACCCCGCACGTCGCCGTGGAAGCCCTCACTCCGGATTTCGATAACATCCCGGAACACGTCGAAACCGTGGTTGATTCCGGCCTGGAAGTTTTCGCCCAGAACGTGGAAACCGTGGAACGGCTGACCGAGCGCGTCCGCGACCCCAGGGCCGGCTACAAGAAGACCCTGGATGTGCTGGAGCACGCCAAGAAGCACAACCCCAAGGTCATCACCAAGACCAGCCTGATGCTGGGCCTCGGCGAGACCGAGGATGAAGTACTGAAGACCATGGATGACCTGCGCGCCATCGGCGTCGACATCGTTACCTTCGGCCAGTACCTGCAGCCCACGCGCAACCACCTGCCCGTGGAACGCTGGGTGACGCCGGAGGAATTCGAGTGGTATCGGGAAAAGGGTCTGGAGAAGGGTTTCCTGGAAGTGCCTTCCGGCCCCATGGTCCGCTCCAGCTACCGCGCGGACCGCGTGTTCGAGAAGAACAACCTGGGACTCTCGGAAACACCGGAAGTGCCCGGCAGCGAGCCGGACCCGAACATCATCCCGGTCAGGACGGTAGGCTGACGCCCGACCGTCACATCACCGCGCTGGTGTCCACCACGCTGGCGTTGACGCAGCGCGCCACCGAGGACAGCAGCGCCTGCAGCGTTGCCGAGGTGGTGTCTTCCGCCAGGGCCGCCGCGCTGTAGACCTCGCCGTCCACCTGGATACGGATGCAAGCCAGCGCGTTGGCACTGGTCCCCTCACCCAGCGCAAACTCATCGTAGGCCTCCACGGCCACCGTCACATCGTGGCGTTCCTGGAGCGCGGCCACAACGGCTTCCACGGCACCCTGCCCGGAGCCCTTGAGCTCGGTACGCTCACCATTGCCCACAACAACCGAGGCTCGAACGCCGTCATCGGTGCGGTGCAGGTCATAGGTGTGCAGCGTCCAGCCCTTGGGCACCTGCAGGTAGTCCCGCTCGAAGAGCTGGTGAATGGTATCCGAATCCACCTCACCGCCGGTGATCTCGGCTTCCTTCTGCACCACCTTCGCGAATTCAATCTGGAGCCAGCGCGGCAGGCTGATGCCGTAGTCGCGCTCCAGGACCATGGCCACGCCACCCTTGCCGGACTGGCTGTTGATCCGCACCACTTCCTCGTAACGGCGGCCAATGTCCTTGGGATCAATGGGCAGGTAGGCCACATTCCAGATGTCGCCCTCGCTGCGCTTGCCCATGCACTTGCGGATGGCGTCCTGGTGGCTGCCGGAGAAGGCCGTGAAGACCAGTTCGCCCGCCCAGGGGTGGCGCGGATGGGTGGCAATCTCCGTGCATGCTTCCACCACGTCCACAACCTCCGCCATGCCCGAGAGATCCACTTTCGGATCGATCCCCTGGGAGTAGAGGTTCATGGCGAAGGTCACCAGGTCCATGTTGCCGGTACGCTCACCGTTGCCCAGCAGCGTACCCTCGACACGGTCCGCGCCGGCCATGATGGCCAGCTCCGCCGCCGCAACGGCGCAGCCCCGATCGTTGTGGGTATGCACGCTGAGATCAAAATGCTCGCGCTTCTGCACATGATCGCAGAACCATTCGATCTGATCCGCAAAGACGTTGGGGGTAGCCATTTCCACGGTGGCCGGCAGGTTGATGATCACATGCTGGCCCTGGTCGGGACGCCACACCTCGTTGACGGCATCCACCACTTCAACCGCGTAATCCACCTCGGTGGTGGAGAAGCTTTCCGGGGAATACTGGAAGATCCATTCAGTGTCCGGATAGTTCTTCGCGTGGCGCTGCACTTCCTTCGCGCCGTCCACGGCAATCTGCTTGACCCCTTCCATGTCCATCTCGAACACCTGCTCGCGCTGGACGGTGGACGTTGAGTTGTAGACGTGGACGATGGCGCGATGCACCCCATCAAGCGCCTCGTAGGACCGCTTGATCAGCTCCGGACGCGCCTGGGTGAGGATCTGGATGGTCACATCCTCGGGGATGCGATTCTCGGAAATCAGCTTGCGACAGAAATCGAAATCCGGCTGGCTCGCCGCCGGAAAGCCGATCTCGATCTGCTTGTATCCCAGCTTGACCAGCAGGTCGAACAGACGCTGCTTCTGGGAGATGTTCATGGGCTTGACCAGGGCCTGGTTCCCGTCGCGAAGGTCCACCGCCGAATAGATCGGTGCCTTCTCGATGACCTGGTCCGGCCAGCGCCGATCGGTCTTGTTCAAGGGCTTGAACGGACGGTACTTACGATGATCAAACGCCATGGCTTGTCCTCTCTGGATTATTTGCTTTCTGGCACAACGGCATACGGGCAAGCCCACTGGGCCTGCCCCGACCGCCGCGGCTCTATCGCGCTCCGTGGATCACACGTCTGCCGCGCTTTCAGAAGCTTTTGACTTCCGGTCCATGGTGACCCGGTTCGGCATCACCGGCGTCCCTGATGCGGGTCCGCCTTTCCGAAGGTCGCTCATCCTGCGGTAACAGGGAGGCTGCCCTTCGGGGACAGTCATACAATAACCAAATAACCGAGCAATGTGTTTGCGAATTTGTGGTGTTTTCGAATAATTACGCAATATAATGCTACTATTAACCATATATTCGGTGATGTATGGCTTACCCAAGAAAAAAGGCGTTATTCCATGGCGAAAACGGACTCCGAACTGGTCCAGATTGACCGTATCGACCGCCAGATTCTGGAACATCTTCAGAAGGACGGTGGGCTGACCAATCAGCAACTCGCTGAACGGGTTGGCCTGTCTCCTTCCCCCTGCTCCCGCCGGGTCAAGGCGCTGGAGGAAGCCGGCATCATCCTTGGCCGCAAGACACTTCTGGATCGTCGCAAGCTGGGTCTTTCACTCACTGTTATCCTGCAGATCGGCATGGACCGCCACACCCCGGAGCGGTTCCAGGAGTTCGAGGAGCAGGTCGCGACCTACCCGGAGGTCCAGGAACTCTACCTGATCACGGGTCAGCAGGCGGACTACATCCTGAAGGTGGTGGTGCCGGATATGGAGCACTACCAGCAGTTCCTTCTCAACAAGGTCACCCGCATTACCGGCGTCAGTGGCGTGCATTCCAGCTTCGTGATGCGGCGGGTGATTGATAACACCGAGTTGCCTCTGAAGTACCTGTAGTCTCACGAGACGCACCTTTACGCGTTACGTAATACATATTAAAATAAAGTATGATCAAATCTTTTGCGGACAAGACGACCGCTGCGCTCTTTGATGACCGCGTCATACGCAAGGTCTCCAAGCCCTTACAGCGCAAAGCCCGACGGAAACTGGTGCAACTGGATGCTGTTGAACGAGTGGAAGAGCTACGGATACCGCCGGGTAACCGGCTGGAAAAACTCAGCGGTAACCGCAGCGGGCAATGGAGCATGCGGGTGGATGCCCAATGGCGGCTCTGTTTCCGTTTTGAAGACGGCCATGCCTGGGATGTTGAATTCTGTGATTACCATTAAACAGAGAGGATTATTATGACTATCAAGCGGGATCAGCTTCATCAAACTGATTTTGCTGGCGTGGTGGCGGAAGAAAATCATGAAGCTCCCGTTTCGCCGGGAGAAATCCTGCATGAAGAATTCATGCAGCCTTTGGCGCTTTCCGCCTCAGCGCTGGCGCGGGAACTCCACGTGCCGGCCAACCGCATCACCGGCGTTATTAACGGACAGCGTAACCTGACTGCGGATACGGCACTGCGTCTGGCACGCTATTTCGGCACAACACCCGAATTCTGGATGCGCCTGCAGGCGGACTACGAACTGCGCCAGGCACGACAGAACACGGCAGACACCATCGAGCGGGAAATCACACCACGGGTCGCGTGAAGGAGCCTACTGTCACGGCAATGCATAGGTCCCGGTGATGTGAGCCACCAGTTCATCACTATCGACAGACACCAGCCGCACCTCGCAGACCGCGTTACGCTTGCCAAGCCGCATTACGTCCGCCGTGGCAACGAGGTCGCATTGACCGGGCTTGCGGAGGAAGTTGATGTTCAGGTTACTGGTCACCGCCATCTGCACCTCGCCCAGCGTCCCCAGTACCGCCGCATACATAGCCGCATCCGCCAGCGCCATCTGCACGGGCCCGGAAAGCGTGCCGCCGGGACGGACAAGGCGCTCATTGAACGGCACCCGAGCCACGGCCACGTTCTCATCCACCCGATCGACCCGGAAATCAATATCCTCGGCCATGGGCACCCCGTCCCGGATCAGCTTTTCCACGTCTTCGGCCTTCAACTTCATAGCTCTCTCCAATCAATGCCCGAGGCTGCCTAACCCAAGCTCTCACGCCAGCGTCGGGACGGCATACTCATAACTCGAAGTGGTCAGTGCGGGGAGGTCTTGGAGGGATGCTCTTCGGCCATGGATGGCCGAAGCGCAGCGTACAGGGACGTATTCACAGCGTATCCCGGAAAGACCTCCTCGCACTGACCACCGCACAAATCATGCAGCACGACAAACCCAAGCCCTGTACCTAAGCCGCAGGGCTTCGTAAAATACCGCACCCGGGTCGCAACCAAAACCTTTCATTCCTTCGAACGGAAAGAACACTATGCGCGCAAGCCAGTACCTGATCGCCACCCTCAAGGAAACACCGGCCGACGCCGAGATCATCAGCCACCAGTTGATGCTGCGCGCCGGCATGATCCGCCGACTGGCCGGAGGCCTCTATACCTGGCTGCCTCTGGGACTGCGGGTGCTGCGCAAGGTCGAGCGGATCGTGCGCGAGGAAATGGACCGCTCCGGCGCCCAGGAAGTGCTGATGCCCGCGATCCAGCCCGCCGAACTCTGGCAGGAGAGCGGGCGCTGGAACGAGTACGGCGATGAGCTTCTGCGGGTCAAGGACCGCCATGAGCGGGACTTCTGCTACGGCCCGACCCATGAAGAGGTCATCACCGATATCGTGCGCAACGAACTCAGGAGCTATCGGGACCTGCCGGCCAATTTCTACCAGATCCAGACCAAGTTCCGGGATGAGCGCCGCCCGCGCTTTGGCGTAATGCGCTCACGTGAATTCCTGATGAAGGACGCCTATTCCTTCCACGTCGGCCCGGAATCGCTCAACGAAACCTACCAGGTCATGGTCGAGACCTACAGCGCCATCTTCCGTCGCCTGGGCCTGGACTTCCGCGCCGTGGAGGCGGATTCCGGCGCCATTGGCGGCAGCAAGTCGCAGGAATTCCACGTCCTGGCCAGCTCCGGCGAGGATGCCATCGCCTTCAGCTCCGAGAGTGATTACGCGGCCAATACCGAACTGGCCGAAGCCCTGCCTCCGAAGGGCGAGCGTCCCGCGGCCACCGAAACCATGCAGGAAGTGGCTACCCCGGACCAGAACACCATTGATCAGGTTGCCGGTTTCCTGAACACCACGCCGGACCGCGTGCTCAAGACGCTGCTGGTCCACGCGCCGAAGAAGGATGAGAACAGCAGCGATCAACCCCTTGTCGCCCTGGTCCTGCGCGGCGATCACACCCTGAACGACCTCAAGGCGGAAAAACTCGCGAATGTCGCCGAGCCGCTGACCATGGCCAGCGACGAGGACATCCGCAAAACGCTGGGCGTGGATACGGGCTCCATCGGCCCGGTCGGGCTGAAGGTGCCAATGGTTGTGGATCATGCCGCGGCCCACCTGGCGGACTTCGTGTGTGGCGCCAACCGCACCGGTTACCACCTGACCGGCGCCAACTGGGATCGGGATGTTGCCCTTGGCGAGACGGCCGACCTTCGCGAAGTGGAGGAAGGTGATCCCAGCCCTGACGGCCGGGGCATCCTGGAAATCCGGCGCGGCATCGAGGTGGGCCACGTCTTCAAGCTGGGGCGCAAGTACAGCGAAGCCATGAATGCCACGGTCCTGGATGAGAACGGCAAGGCCGTTGCCATGGAGATGGGCTGTTACGGCATTGGCGTCTCCCGCCTGGTCGCCGCCGCCATTGAGCAGAACCACGATGACAGCGGCATCATCTGGCCCGAGGCCATCGCCCCCTTCCAGGTAGCGATCGTGACCCTCAACGGCCACAAGTCCGAAACGGTGCGCGAGGCTGGCGAAGCGCTCTACGAGCAGCTCACCCAAAGCGGCTACGACGTGCTGCTGGACGACCGCAAGGAACGCCCGGGCGTGAAGTTCGCCGACCTTGAGCTGATCGGTATCCCGCACCGGGTTGTGATCAGCGACCGGGGCATCGAGGCGGGCACCTACGAATACAAGGGGCGGGCCGACGAAGACAAGCAGGATATTCCGGCCGATGACATTCCTGGTTTCCTGGCGGCTCGAGTCAAGGCGCACTAGACTCAGGGACATGAAGTACCCGTTTCTTTTTCTGGTAGTGCTAACACTGCTCACTCCCCTGCCGGCGCCCGGCTCCACCAAACAGCCGGACCCGGAGCTTCGTCGCGAGCTTCGCGAGACGGTCAATTCAGCCAACAGTTTCGAGGACCGTTTTGATGCGGAAGTCTGGCTCGTCGACATGTCGGGGCGGACGGATCAGTGGCTTGAGAACAACCGCCGCCGAATGAAGATCCTGAAGCTGGTGCATCAGGAGGCGACACGCCAGGGGTTGTCCCCGGAAATCGTTCTCGCCGTCATCCAGGTGGAGAGCGGGTTTGACCGTTTTGCAATCTCGTCGGTCGGAGCCCAGGGGCTGATGCAGGTAATGCCCTTCTGGAAGAATGAAATCGGGCGGCCGGAGGACAATCTCACCGAGGTGGATACCAACCTTCGTTATGGGACGACGATCCTGAGCTATTACCTTGAGAAGGAAAACGGGGATCTGGCCCGAGCGTTGGCACGCTACAACGGGAGCACGGGCAAGACCTGGTATCCGGAACGCGTCTTCAATGCCTTTGAGGAGTATTTCCGTGTGAATGACTGATAAGGCTACCGGCGAAGGTGCGGTAGCGTACAGAGACAATGCCCATTCTGATGCACGCTGGCATTTCGAGAATCGGATTTGCGACAGAAGCACCATGGGTACAGCAGCATCACCACCTGACATCACCACCGCCCCCGGATCCCTGAAACAGACACTCAGGGCGTACTGCAAGCCACGTCTGGCACGCAGCATTGTGGAGATCCTCATCACCGCAATCCCCTTCGCGCTGACCTGGGCTCTGGCGTGGCTGGCCCTCAGTGCCGGGTACTGGCCGGTGGCTCTGGTACTGGCCATTCCTGCCGCGGGATTCCTGGTACGGCTGTTCATGATCCAGCACGACTGCAGCCACCGGTCGTTTTTCAGGTCACGGCGCGCCAATGACTGGGCTGGCCGCATCATCGGTGTGCTCACCCTGACCCCGCACGATTACTGGCGCCACAGCCACAACCTTCACCATGCCAACTCCGGCAACCTTGACCGGCCGCGCATCGGCGGGCTCGACACCCTGACCGTGCGCGAGTTCCAGGCCCTGCCCCGGTGGCAGCAATGGCGCTACCGCCTGTACCGCCACCCGCTGGTGCTGTTCGGTTTCGGGCCCATGTACATCTTCCTGCTGAACTACCGGCTGCCTTTCAGGTCCATGCGTGACGGCTGGATGCCCTGGATCAGCACCATGGGCACCAACGCGGCCATTGCAGTGCTGGTAACCGGCATGATCTGGCTGGTGGGAGTGGTTCCCTTTCTGCTGGTTCAGGTTCCGATCACACTGCTCGCCTCAACCTTGGGGGTGTGGCTGTTCTACGTTCAGCACCAGTTCGAGACCACCTACTGGGAACACGACGAACACTGGAACGCCCACGACGCCGCCTTGCAGGGGAGTTCCTACTATGTGCTGCCGGGTATCCTGCGCTGGTTCAGCGCCAATATCGGTGTGCACCATGTCCACCACCTGGCCAGTCGCATCCCCTCCTACCGCCTACCCGAAGTGTTGCGGGACTACCCGCAACTTCAGACATTCAGTCGGATCACGCTGCGCGAGAGCATCGAGTCGGTGCGTCTGGCGCTCTGGGACGAGGACAAACGGCGGCTGGTTTCCTTCAGGGAGGCGAGCATCGGATAGGGTCTCTCCTTTTTGCTCTGCCTCCCCCCGGATTACTCGGCCAGTTCCAGAAGCAGCCGATTGAGGCGGGACACGTAGGTGCCCGGATCCTCAAGCTGCTCGCCGCTGGACAGCGAGGCCTGGTCGAACAGGACCTGGGTCAGGTCGGAGAAGCGGTCCTCGCTCTGTTCCTTTTCCAGGCGCTGGACCAGCGGATGGTCCACGTTGATCTCGAAGATCGGCTTGCTGTCCGGCACGGGCTGGCCGGCCGCTTCCATGATCTTGCGCATCTGGTGACCCATGTCGTAGTCGCCAACCACCAGGCAGGCCGGTGATTCGGTCAGGCGCTTGGTCACCTTCACTTCCTTCACGCGATCCTCGAGGGTCTTCTTGACGCGCTCCAGAAGGTCCTTGTGCTGCTCGGACGCCTCTTCCTGTTCTTTCTTCTCTTCCTCGGACTCGACTTCGTCCAGGTCCAGGCTGCCCCGGGTGATGTCCTGGAGATGCTTGCCTTCATAGTCGCTGAGGTAGCCCATCATCCATTCGTCGATGCGATCGGACAGCAGCAGCACCTCGACGCCCTTCTTGCGGAAGATTTCCAGGTGCGGGCTGCTCTTGGCCGCCTGGTGGGAATCGGCGCAGAGATAGTAGATCTTCTCCTGGCCTTCCTTCATCCGGCCCACGTAATCGTCCAGCGAGACGTTCTGGGTCGCTTCCCCGGTGTGGGTGGAGGCGAAGCGCAGCAGGGGCGAAATCTTCTCGCGGTTGCCGAAGTCTTCCGCCGGACCTTCCTTGAGAACCTGGCCGAACTGGTCCCAGAACTGCTGGTATTTCTCGGGATCGTTGTTGGCCAGCTTCTTGAGCATGTCCAGAACCCGCTTGGTCAGCGCGGTGCGGATGCTCTCGACGGTGCTGTCGTTCTGCAGGATCTCACGGGAGACGTTCAGCGACAGGTCGTTGCTGTCGATCACGCCGCGCACAAACCGCAGGTACAGCGGCAGGAACTGCTCGGCGTCGTCCATGATGAAGACGCGCTGCACGTAGAGCTTCAGGCCCCGTGACGCTTCCCGGTTATACAGGTCAAAAGGCGCACGGCCAGGGATGTAGAGCAGGCTGGTGTAATCCAGCGAACCTTCCACCCGGTTGTGGGACCAGGTCAGCGGGTCCTCGAAGTCATGGGCAATGTGCTTATAGAACGCCTTGTACTCGTCCTCGGAAACCTCGCTGCGCGGCCGGGTCCAGAGCGCCGTTGCCTCGTTGACGGTCTCCTCCGCCGGCTTGTCCTCCTGGTTCTCATCCTCTTCACCGGTAGGCTCCGGCGGCATGCGAACCGGGAAGGAAATGTGATCCGAATACTTCTTCACCAGATGGCGCAGACGGTGGCCGTCCGCGAAGTCCTTGGCATCCTCGCGCAGGTGCAGCACAACGGTTGTGCCACGGGGCGCGTCCGGGGCCGGCTCAATGGTGAACTGGCCGTCGCCGCTGGACACCCAGTGCACGCCTTCGGAGGATTCGGTGCCGGCCTTGCGGGTGGTGACTTCAACCTGGTCCGCAACGATGAAGGACGAATAGAAGCCAACGCCGAACTGGCCGATCAGCTTGGCGTCCTTCTGCTGGTCGCCGGTGAGCTGGTTCAGGAAGTCGGAGGTACCGGACTTGGCGATGGTGCCCAGGTTCTCGATCACTTCGTCCCGGGTCATGCCGATGCCATTATCCCGGATGGTGATGGTGCCGGCTTCGGAATCATGGCTCAGGTGAATGGCCAGATCCGGATCTTCCTCGAGCAGCGCGTTGTTGGACAGCGCCTCGAAGCGAAGCTTGTCCTCGGCGTCGGAGGCGTTGGAAATCAACTCCCGCAGGAAAACTTCCCGGTTGGAATACAGGGAGTTGATGACAATGTTGAGGAGCTGTTTGACTTCGGTCTGGAAGCCAAGTGTTTCTTTCTGCGTCTCCACCGTCATGATGCGAGATTCTCCTTACGATGCCGGTTCTTTTGTTAAGGGTTACAGCGCAAGATGGGGGCGGCGGTGTGGATTTCAAGGGACGCGGACCGCCCCTTGTGATTAATCCATGATGAAGTGGGCGCGCGCCGTGGCGATGGGCTTGCGGCGGGACTGCTGCCAGGCGGTGACAATGACGTTCGCCACCCGGTTGCCCTGGCGCGTGAGGTGGCATTCCGAGAAGGTATCCCGGTCGAGGCCGGCACGGAGGTAGTCCAGCGAGAAATCGACAATGCGCGGAAGCCGGGGCGTTTCCTGGGACATCATCAGTGAGATCATGGCGGACATCTCCATGAAGCCGCCGATAACACCACCATGGATCGCTGGCAGTATCGGATTCCCCAGATTGTCCTCGTTGCGCGGCAGCCGGAAGACCACCTCATCGCCGAAAGTCTCACTGCCCATCCCCAGGGTGCGAGCATAGGGGACGGCATCAATCAGCTTCTGGTAATCCCCTGCCTGAAGCGCCTTGCGCATTTCCTGGGAAAGGCTCACTCCGCGTCTCCTCCCGTAATCAGTTCCCGATAGGCCTTGGGCGTCGCTTCCGGCCCGATCCGCATAAAAGTGCCCACGCAGTGGGCAATCGTCTGGTCCGGGTCTGCCTGGTAGGCTTCACAGCGGGTGAAGATGATGTTGTTGGTGACCCGGTAGACAATGGCCCGGGCATAGACCGGATGGCCCGGCTCGGCCGCCCGCATGTAGTCCACGCGCAGATCCAGTGTCGGGCACAGCTCAAATTCCGGCAGCGCACAGATCACAACCGTGCCCGAGGCCGTATCCATGAGGGTGGTGATCGCGCCGCCGTGAATGACGCCGGTCTCCGGATTACCGACAATGGCGTCGGTGTAGGGAAGCTCTACGACCAGCTCATTCTTCCGGGCGGAAACGGCCTGGATGCCGAGGTGCTGACAATGGCGCAGCGTACCGATAAAACGGGACACCCGGCCGAACAGGGTTTCATCATTCATGGCGGTTTTGCGTTTCGATTGGGAACGGGCGCACTATAACGAAAACAGGACATGATTCACAGCGAGGTGAGACAGGTTATGCGGCAACATCCGGCCTTACGGACCCTTCCCCTTATCCTTCTGACAGCACTGGTTCTGGGCGGCTGCACCACCAACCCGGTCACCGGTGAAAGCCAGCTCCGCCTGATGATGTCGGAGGACGAGGAAGTTGCCATCGGCAAGGAACAGTACCAGCCCACCCTCCAGATCCAGGGTGGGCGCTATTACCGGGGCGAGGAACTCAATGCCTACGTCAGCGAGGTGGGCCAGTCCCTGGCCAGGGTTAGCGACCGCCCCAACATGCCCTACGAGTTCACGGTCATCAACAGCGGTGTCCCCAATGCCTGGGCCCTGCCCGGGGGCAAAATTGCCATCAACCGCGGGCTGCTCGTAGAGCTGGACAACGAAGCCCAGCTCGCCGCCGTCCTGGGCCACGAGGTCGTCCACGCCGCCGCCAGCCACAGCGCCCAGCGCATGCAGCGCGGCATGCTCATCAATCTGGGCGTGGCCGGCATCGGCCTCGGCGTGGCCCTGAGTGACAACCGCTACGCCCCGCTGATCATGGGCGGCGCCGCCGTCGGCTCCCAACTGATCATGGCCCAGTACAGCCAGGCCCATGAACTGGAATCCGACCGCTACGGCATGCAGTACATGGCAAAGGCCGGCTACAACCCCGAGGCCGCCGTCGAACTGCAGCAGGTGTTCGTGAAACTGTCCGAGGGCGGCAACAACGACTTCATCACCGGCCTTTTCCAATCCCATCCGCCCTCACAGGAACGGGTCGAGGCCAACCGGAAAATCGCAAAGGAATTGGGCAGCACGGGTGAATTCTACTCTGAGCGCTATGAGCAGAAGCTCGCCGGCCTGCGCCGGGACCGCGATGCCTACACGGCCTACGACAAGGCGCGGAAGGCGATGCAGGAGGAAGAGCGTGAAAAGGCCATGGCCCTGATTGAATCCGCGATTGACCAGGTGCCGAATGAAGCAGCATTCTTCAGTCTGCGGGGTGATATCCGGCGGGAAATGGATAACGCGGACCAGGCGATGTCCGACTACAACCAGGCCGTGGAGCTCTATCCCCAGATGTTCCGCTACCGCCTGAACCGTGGATTGCTCCACCGTGAGCAGGAGAACTGGGAGAGCGCGGAAAAGGACCTGAAGGCCTCCCTGGATTCGGTCCAGACCAGCATTGCCTACCTTGGGCTTGGTGATGCGGTGGCGGCGCAGGGAAGGAATTCGGAGGCCAGACAGTATTACCAGCGGGCTGCCCAGGATCAGGGGCAAATCGGGGAGCTTGCTCGTCAGCGACTTAAGGCAATGGGCAGCTGAGCATACTCTCAGGCTCGCACAGACTCTAATGAGGAAGGCGGGTATTGCTTTCCGGGAAGCTCCGGAGCCATGGATGGCGGAGGGCAGCGTACATGGATGTATTCATAGCGGTTCCCGGAAAGCAATACCCGCCTTCCTCATGCACCAGAAATCGGCCATCGTGCCGAGGGCAGCGGGGGACACCTGTTCAGGACACGCTGTGAATACGTCCATGTAAGCTTGCTTCGGCCATCCATGGCCTCAGACAGTCCTGAACAGGTGTCCCCCGCTGCCCTGTTTCAGACCTTGTGCTGGCCGAGAGCCTTTAAAACCCTTTTTGTAGTATCTTCCGGCTGCTGCTGCATGAAACAGTGTCCACCGGACACCCTTTCAGTGGAAATCCACTCATTGAAACCGTCCCAGCGAGCCACGGAATCCCGAACAAAATCGTAGGTACTCTCCCCGTAGATCACATGCGTCGGTGTCCGCACCTTCTTTAGAGTCCGCCAAAGTCCACGCGGAAAACCCGAGAAGATCTCCGCCTCCAACTCCGCCGGACACTTGAGTTCAATGCCCTCCCCCGTATCCTTCAGGGCAAAATCCACATAGCTCTGCAGCGCCTCTGGTTCCCAGCCCTTGAACATGCCGCGCCCTTCCAGGCTCTGATAGGCTGTTTCCCGGTCCAGCCAGTGGCTTCGGCGCTGGCGGGTCTTTTGGGCGAAGCTGTTGCGCTGCCAGAGGCCCAGGAAGGTGCCCACCTTCATCATCAGCAGCATCCGCTTCGAGAAGATGATCGGGTCCAGGAGCACCGAGCGGGTGAACAGGGAGGGGGCCCGGGCCATCATGAAGGCGGTCATGATGCCGCCGAAGCTGTGTCCCATGCCGTAATGGGGCTGATCCGGCCATAGGTGGCGGTAATCCCGCCAGACTTCCTCGCACAGCAGCGAGGTCTGGTTCCAGCCCTTGAAGTGGCCGTTGGCCTCGCTCTCGCCGTGGCCCTGGATGTCGCTGATGAAGAGGTCGTAGTGTTCGCCCAAGCGCCGAAGCAGTGGCCAGTACACCAGGCCGTTGTAGCCGTTGCCGTGGACGAAATGGATGACGGGCCGGTCCGATGGTTCGGAATGGTAGCCGCTGACCCGGTGGCCGGCGGAGGTTTGTTTTTCCCAGTATCTCAGGCCGGTCTGGCTGGCAGTGCTCTCACTCAAGACGGTACTCCAACAGCTTTTTGAGCGTTATCCTGTAATCAAAGTTGTCCTTGTGTTACAAAAGGCGTCGGACAATTCAGGCAGGCTCGAAATGCTTCGTAGCCTACCATGTCTCGTTTAATTCCACTGCAAATCAGGGAACAGACATTCATGATCAGAGAACGATTACGACCTCTGGCGTCCCAGGCAAAACGCGGCTATGTCCGGCTCATGCTGGAAGTGGTCGGACGATCCATGGAAGCCATCAGTCAGGTGGACGAGCAGGTTCGCGGTGAAGTCAGCGTCCTGCCCAACGGATTCCTTTTCGCGATGCGCGTCATGCCCAATGGACCGGCTCTTGTGATGCGCAAGCAGCGCGACGGAAGCCTGCAGTATATTGGCGGTGACAGTGCCCAGAAGCCGGACCTGAGCGTCCAGTTCAAGCACCTGCATCACGCCTTCATGGTGCTCTCCTTTCAGGAAAAGACCGCCCAGGCCTTCGCCAACGACCGCATCCTTGTCGATGGGGACCTTGGTTACGCCACGCGCATGACCCGGGTCCTCAACCGGCTGGAAACCTTTATCCTGCCGAAGCTGGTCGCGGAGCGGGCTGTCAAGCAGTACCCGGATTCCCTGGGGCTGCCTGAGAAGCTGATTAACGGCGCACGCATCTATCTGAAAGTGGTTACCAATTTTGTGGACACGGTGAGGTCATCATGAGCTATTACGAATTTTTCTGCCCGGTCAAGGTTATTGCCGGCCAGGCAGCACTGGAACATGTTCCCTACGAATTCTCGTCCCGGAACTGCAAGCGCCCCATGATTGTCACCGACAAGGGCGTACGGGCCGCTGGCCTCCTGGACAAGGTCCTGACCGCCTTTGAAGAGGGTGGCATGGACGTGACCGTCATCTATGACGACGTTCCGGCGGACTCGTCCAAGCAAACCGTCAAGGCCATCGCCAAGGAATACCGCAGCAAGAAGTGCGACGCCATCCTGGCCATCGGCGGTGGCTCGCCCATTGATACCGCCAAGGCGGTCAACATCCTCGTCTCCGAAGGCGGTGATGACATTGCCAAGTACTCCGGCGCCGGCGTTCTCACCCGCCCCCTGAAACCGTTTATTGTCATCCCCACCACGGCGGGCACCGGGTCCGAGGTAACCTCGGTTGCGGTTATCGCGGACACCGAGAAAGAGGTCAAGCTGGCCTTTGCCTCAAGCTTTATGCTGCCGGACGCCGCTGTCATCGATCCGCGCATGACGCTGACACTGCCGCCCCATATCACGGCTGCTACCGGCATGGACGCCATGACCCACTCGGTGGAAGCATTCACCTGCATGGCCAAGAACCCGCTCAGTGATGCCTACGCATCCGCGGCGATCAAGAAGATCAGCGCCAACCTGCCCAAGGTCATGAAGAAGCCGGACGATGCGGAAGCACGGCTGGAGATGGCCCAGGCGTCCACCATGGCCGGGATTGCCTTCTCCAACTCCATGGTGGGACTGGTTCACGCCCTTGGCCACTCGCTGGGTGCCATCTGCCACCTGCCTCATGGCCTCTGCATGAGCCTCTTCCTGCCCTATGTGCTGGAATACAACCTGGAGAGCATCCGCGAGCCGCTGAGCGAGCTGCTGCTGCCGCTGGCCGGACCGGAAATCTACGCCATGACGCCCAAGTCCCAGCGCGCGGAGGAGTCCATCGCCACCATCCGCAAGATGCGCGATGATCTTTACCGCGACTGCAAGCTGCCGCGCACGCTCCAGGAGACCGGCAAGGTGGACAAGAGCCAGCTGGACCGGATTGCACAGGCGACCATTGATGATGGCTCCATCATGTTCAATCCAAGGGAAGCGACTCTGGAAGACGCTCGGGCGGTTCTCGAGAAAGCCTGGGGCTAAACCGGGCTGGTACTGCGGACCAGAGGGGCCAGTGCTGCCGCAACGGCAGCCAGCCCCTGTTCGCGATTGACATCATCGGTCGCCAGGGGCACCAGAACCTGCTCCAGCGACGGGAAATCCCTCCGGATCGCCTCAAGGTGCTCCCTTTCCGCCTCACGCCGACGGGCCAAAAAGTCACCATCCGCCGAATCCGGCAGAACCCGGTTAATCACCAGGGTGTCCACTCGCATTCCGACTTCCCCCAGGGTTTTCACCATCCTCAGGGTTTCCTGACGTGACAGCCGGTCGGGGTTCAGCACTGGAACAAAACGGGTACGGTTCGGGTCCAGAAGCCTGTCCCTCATGGCCGCGTAGCGGTCCCGGCGCGCTTCCAGTATTCGGGCGGCACGATCCTCTGGGGCAGCATCACCGCCCTGCATGGCCCTCCCGGTATCGAGTGTTTCACGCCGCTTTGAGAGCAGGGCGTCCGTCCACCCCCGCATAGCCTCGGGCAACTGCAGCAGTTGGAGCGTGTGCCCCGTGGGCGCGGTATCAAACACAATCTGATCGTAGCGCTCACTGTTCTCGAGGGTGAGCCGAACCAGCTCATCCATCAGGGCGGACTCCTCGGCGCCCGGCGATGAGGCAGCAAGATCCGCCTGACGCATGGCGGCATCCCGGACCTCCGGGCTGGCGAGATTCGCGAGATTCTCACGCACCTCCCCCATGTAACGCTTGAGCGCGGCGTCGGGGTCGAGCTCCAGCGCATCCACGCCCTTTGACACGGAAACCGGATTGGCGGACAGAGATTGTTCCCAAAGGTCGCCCAGGGAGTGGGCGGGATCGGTTGAGATCAGCAGAACCTGCTGGCCCTGCTCGGCCAGAGCCACACTGAAGGCGGACGCGCAGGTAGTCTTACCCAC
This sequence comes from Halospina denitrificans, assembly GCF_004364635.1. GTDB lineage: Bacteria > Pseudomonadota > Gammaproteobacteria > Pseudomonadales > Oleiphilaceae > Halospina > Halospina denitrificans. Next base: position 77,590 of record NZ_SOAX01000002.1, read on the forward strand.
ACCGCCCTTGCCCCCGAAGAACGTCATTCGGGCACCGGCACCGGTATCCGGTTGCCTTTGGGGACGACGGAAAAGCCACCCTAGCAGCATCGGAACCCCTCCAGCGGGGAATGCTCCATGCCCATGCGCTGATGCCACTCATGAAAATCCTCAAGCACGAACGGCATCAGCTCCAGGGTGTAGAAGGAGACCGGATTCGGGATGCCCAGCGACTCGGACATTACCATCAGTCGGAACAGATCGTCCTGCCGCCGCTGGGCCCGTCGTGATATCCGTCGATAAGGGGCCTGGTACATCTCGTCATAGAAGCGCACCAGGCCCTGCCACCATAGCCTAACCATCACCCATATCCAGCATTTCCGAGGCTTCGCGTGAATGGCGCAAGGCATTGACGCCCTCCAGGACCAGCCACACGTTCAGCACCAGAATACCGCCGCCAATCACCAGAAGCAGCATATTCCCATCCGCAAGGTAACCACCGATGTTGATCACCATGCTCCAGGCCGTCATGACGCCCAGGAACAGGAAGGGAACCAGGGTAAATATAATCGGACGCTTGAGGTGCCACAGCACCAGCGTCAGGATCAGCAGCGACAGACCCGCCGTGAGCTGGTTGGTTGTACCGAACAACGGCCAGAGCACCATGCCACCGGCGCCGGGGTTGTTCGGGTCCGCAAAGAAAGCGAGTGCCGCGCAACTCAGGAAGACGATCACGGTTGCGAAGTTAATGTTGCCAAGCGCAGGCATGCGGTATTGGCGACCAATCTCCCCCAGGATGAAGCGCTGGAGACGCATGCTGGTATCCAGGGTCGTGGCGGCAAAGGCAACCACCATCATGGACATGAATGTGGTCGCTACCTCCACCGGAATCCCCAGGTTCTCCACGTGGTTACCCGCACCCTGAACAAAAGCGGCAATGCCCTTGCTGCTGGCCTGAGCCCAGGTGCCGTAATGGTCGTTCCAGTCCCCGACGGTGGCAAAGCCGGCCGCTGTTGCCAGGATGGCCGCGACCGCCAGCAGCCCTTCCCCGGTTGAGCCCAGATAACCGACAAAACGCGCATCGGTTTCATAGCGAAGCTGCTTCGAGGATGTCCCGGAACTGACCAGCCCATGGAAGCCGGAGATGGCACCGCAGGCAATGGTCACGAAAAGCAGCGGGAGAAGAGGGGGCGCATCATCCGGCACCGCCTCGTTGTACATGGGGGCGACGATCTCGGGCTGCCCGATAAAGACGCCCAGGTAAACCAGGACCAGGCACACAAACAGCAGATGCGAATTGATGAAATCCCGTGGCTGGAGCAGGAGCCAGACCGGCAGCCGCGAGGCAATGGCGCCATAACCGAGCATGATCAGGACCCACCAGGCCGTGCTGGAGTAGCCCGCCATCTCCTTGGGCAACTCAAGGGGAACGATGGTACCCGCGTACACCAGCCCCAACAGGGCTGCGAGCCCAACCAGGGAAGGCAGAACGATACCCCACTGGCGACGGTAGACCAGGAACCCGATAGCGATGGCGATGGGAATCTGCAGCCAGTACGGAAGCACACTCTCCGGGAAGGTGGAGAAGAGCGTGCCAATGGCCACGGCAAACACCGCGTTCACCATCAGCAGCAGGAAGAAAATGATCAGCAGGAAAAGCGTCAGCGCGCGGGGACTGATGACGTTGCGGGCAATAGCGCCAATGGACTGGCCGCGATTGCGGACCGAGATCCAGAGGGTCCCGAAATCATGGATGCCGGCCATGAAAACGGTCCCAATGAGCACCCAGGCCAGGGCTGGCCCCCAGCCCCAAATCATGGCGATGGCCGGACCGATGATGGGCGCGGCGCCTGCTACCGAAGTGAAATGGTGGCCCCAGAGGACATACTTGTTGGTGGGAACGAAGTCCACGCCATCCTCGAAACGCCGGGACGGGGTCCGGTAATCCGGATCCAGCTGGAAAAGGCGTTCCGCAATAAAGCGGGAATAGAAATGATATCCCAGAAAAAAGACCACGAAGGCAATTAGTGCCATCAACCAGCTCGTCACAACATCCTCCTGCTTAACTGCCCTGATCTGTCGGTTTCTTGTTTGTAGTGAACCTTAACCACTGATGCAAACCCTGTACAGACACCCTTCCCCGACACGGACCAAAAAAAGGGGCTCAATCGAGCCCCTTTTTCAGTGCGTTGAGGTGTTCACCCCGATTACTGGTGAACTTCCGCCAACGCCTCTTCCAGTATGGAGAGCCCTTCCTCAAGGACATTATCCTCGATGGTGATCGGCATCAGGAAACGCAGCGTGTTGCCGTACATGCCGCAGCTGAGAAGGATCAGTCCTTTCTCCTTGGCCTTCTTCACGATGGCACCGGCCATTTCAGCGTCCGGCTCATGGGTATCCCGGCTCTTCACGAGTTCAAAAGCGGCCATCGCGCCAAGGCGACGCACATTGTCCACATGGCTGAAGCGGTCCTTCCAGTCATTGAAGCGCTCCTCGAGCTTGGCGCCGAGTGCCCGGCTCTTGCCGAGGATGTCTTCCTCTTCAAACACGTCAATGGCCGCGTTGGCCGCCGCACAGGCGAGCGGGCTGCCAGTATAGGTGCCACCGAGGGAGTTGGGGCCGGAGGCGTCCATGACATGGTCGGAACCGACAACCGCAGAAATCGGCATGCCGTCCGCCATGCTCTTGGCCATGGTCATGATATCCGGCTCGACACCACTGTGTTCGATGGCGAAGAGCTTGCCCGTACGGCCAAAGCCGGACTGGACTTCATCGGCAATCATCATGATGCCGTGCTCGTCACAGATTCTGCGCACGGCCTTGAGGAACTCGGGAGAGGCCGCATAGAAGCCGCCCTCACCCAGCACCGGCTCAATGAAAATGGCCGCCGTGTCTTTGGGTCCTGTATCGGTCTTGAAGACCATTTCAAGGCCACGCAAGGCTTCTTCTTCGCTGACGCCGTGATAGGGCACCGGGAAGGGGGCACGGTAAATGCCACCCGGCATGGGGCCAAAGTCCGTCTGGTAGGGGTTGACCTTACCGTTCATCGCCATGGTCATGAAGGTCCGGCCGTGATAAGCGCCGGAGAAACAGATGGCGTTGGTACGGCCAGTATACGCACGAGCGATCTTGTAGGCGTTCTCCAGCGCCTCGGCGCCCGAATTGGCCAGGAAAACCTTGGCGTGGCCGCGCACCGGCACAATGCCGCTGAGCTTTTCAGCCAGCTGGACGTAGGGGGCGTAAGGCATGACGGTCTGGCAGGTGTGCATCACCTTGTCCAGCTGGGCCTTGACCGCCTCGACGACCCGGGGATGACGATGCCCGAGGTTCAGAACTCCGATACCGCCGGCAAAATCCACCATCCGCTTGCCGTCCGCATCCCAGACCTGGGCATTCTCCGCGTAATCAGCGAACTGCGGATTGGGGCTGGCACCGCCAGCGGCAACGTATTTTTCCTTCAGAGCCTGAAGCTGCTCGTTATTCATTGAGTCTCTCCCTCCGGGGATTTGGGGAAATTAACGCTAATAGTATGACGTTTCAGTGCCCGTTTTTCTACGGGGAACCTAGTCTTCCAGTCGTCGTAACAACAACATGGGCGACACATTGAGCACCGGACCAAGCTGCCAGCGCCCGAACAGCGCGAGTAATACAGCGCTCAACACGGGGAAGATGGCCCAGACCCAGCCGTGCAGCCGGAAACTGCCCTCGAACAGGCGGAACTGCAGGGCCCAGACCGCCAGCTCGGCCGCCACCACGCCCAGGAAGCCGGCAATCAGCCCCATGATGGCAAATTCCAGCATGCTGCTGCCCACGAGAAGCTCCCGCCGGGCGCCCAGGGTGCGCAAAAGCGCGCCCTCACGCTGGCGTGCCGAGAGGGTCGCGCTCACAACCGCCGCCATTACCAGAACAGCCGCCACCAGGATCATCATCAAGAGCGTCTCGATGGCGGTGGTGACCTGGGAGACGATCGTCCGGATACGCTCGATGAAGTGGTCGATTTCCAGAATGGACACGGACGGAAAGGCGCGGCCGAGCTCGTTCAGAAGTCCCTTCCGATTCTCACCCAGATGGAAACTGGTGATCCAGGTGGCGGAAAAGTCGTCCAGCTTGCCCGGTGAAAACGCCATGAAAAAGTTGGGCTGCATGCTGTCCCACTGCACGGTTCGCACATTACGCACGCTGGCGCTGACCTCGCGGTCGCCGATACGGAAGGTCAGTTCGTCGCCCATTGAAAGCCCCAGCTCCTCGAACAACTCGGCTTCCACGGAAACACCCTCGGTATCCCCTTCCCGCCACCAGTCGCCCCGGGTGACGCGGTTGTTCTCGGGCACGTCATCCATCCAGGTCAGGTTCAATTCCCGATTGAGCGCACCGATTTCCTCATGCTTGGAAACAGCCTGGCGCACCGGCTCATCATTGATGCGTACCAATCGTCCCCGCACCATCGGGTACAGTGCCTCAAACGCTACCCCCTCATTGTTCAGGAAGGCTTCAACCTCATCCACCTGATCCGGGGCAATATTGATCAGGAAATGATTGGGCGCGTCCGCCGGCAACTGCTGCTGCCAGTCCTCAAGCAATGCCGTGCGGACCAGGAAGAGCGTGGCCGCCAGCATCAGCGTCATGGAGAACACGGCCATTTTCGCCAGGCTGGCCTTCCGATGTCGATAGAGGGCTACCAACGCCAGTCGCCAGGCCCGGTTACCGCCGCGCACCCGCCCCAACAGGGCCACGATCAGCCAGGAAAAGAGGGCCAGAACGCCCATCAGGGCCGCCAATCCGGCCAGCAGCGCCACCACCAGCCAGATCTCGCCGCTGTAGAACCAGAGCAATCCGAAAATGCCCACCACGGCGATGCCCAGATCCAGACCCAGGGTACCGTTGCCCTCGCCCGGCTCAGCGCGCAGCACCTGCATCGCAGAGACCCGGCGAAGACGCCTTATGGGCGGCCACGCAAAGGCAAAGAGCGCCACAAAGGCGGTAACCAGCGGTGCAACGAGCGCCATGGGGCTGAGCTGCCAGGCCACCGGATCCTCCAGGAAACGGTTCGCCACGTTCGCCAGCAGGGCGAATATCGGAATCGCCGCCAGCAGTCCCAGGAGGACACCGATGCCCCCCCAGAGTCCCAGCCGCATCAGGAAAAGCCGCCCGATCGACCTGCCGCCCAGCCCAAGTGTCTTGAGCAGGGCGACGGTGTCGCGCTGACCCAGGGCGTACTGACGGCTGGCCACGGCGACGGCCACAGCGGCCAGAAGGACCGCGAGACTCCCACCCAGAAGCAGGAAGCGCTCGGCACGGTCCAGCGCCTCCACCACACCGGGCTGACCGTCGTCGATGCTGCGCCAGCGCTGGCCATCCTTGAGCTGGGGCTCAAGCCAGTCGCGGAAGGACTGGACCTGTTCCCCATCCCCGGCAAAGAGATTGCGGTAATCCACACGGCTACCCGGCTGCACCACGCCCGCTGCTTCAAGGTCGTCCAGGTGCATCATCACCCGGGGTGCGAGGGCCGCCAGATCGAATCCCCCATCAGGGGCGCGCACCAGGATGCGGCTGACCTCAAGATCGACGTCACCAATACCAACCTGGTCCCCGATCTCAAGATCCAGCAAAGGCAGAAGACGCGCATTGATCCAGATTTCCCCGGGCTCGGGGCCGTGCCCAACGCTTTCCCGTTCCGAATCGCTGTCGGACTGGGTTTCAACCTCTCCCTTGAGCGGATAGGCGTCACTCACCGCCTTGACCCGCACCAGCTCCAGCGCGTCCTCACCCTGGAGCATGGTGGCAAAAGACACCTGGCGCGCCGTCTCCAGCCCCCGATCCCGGGCTTCCGTCAGGAACTCATCCGGTAATGGCCGGGCATCGGAAAGCTGCCCATCGGCCGCAAGAAATTCCGTGGCCGAACTCATGATGGTGCGGCGAAGGTGGTCCGCGAACAGCGAAATGGTGGCAACCACGGCAACCGCTACCACCAGCGAGGCCAGCACCACGCGCACATCGCGCTGGCGCCAGTCGCGCCGGGACAGCCAGCGGAACAGACTGAAACTGTTCATGCCGTGTGGTCCTCCCGGTCGACAGGCGGCAGGAGCCGCCCTCCGTCCATCCGGATCTGGCGATTGCAGCGCGCGGCCAGCTCCTCATCATGGGTCACCAGCACCAGGGTGGTCCCGTGCTCCCGGTTCAGGTCCATGAGCAGGTCCGCAATCTGCTGGCCGGTTTCCGTATCCAGGTTACCCGTGGGTTCATCGGCAAAGAGCACATCGGGCGTCGAAGCGAAAGCCCGTGCAATCGCCACCCGCTGCTGCTCCCCACCCGAAAGCTGGCGGGGCGTGTGGGTCATCCGATCCCCGAGCCCCACCCGCTGAAGCAGCTCCCGCGCCTGCGATTCGGCGTCTTTTGCATCGCCCAGCTCCAGGGGCAGGAGCACATTCTCCAACGCCGTCAGGGTCGGCATCAGCTGGAAGGACTGGAACACAAAGCCGACGCGGTTGGCGCGATGACGGGCCCGGCTGTCCTCATCCATGTCACTGATGGATTCGCCAGCCATCTCAATACGCCCCACGGAAGGCACATCCAGCCCGGCCAGAAGCCCCAGCAACGTCGTCTTGCCGGACCCGGACTTACCCAGTATCGCCACGGACTCACCGCGCAGGATCACCAGGTCCACATCCTTAAGGATGGTCAGCGACGTCTCCGCCACCGACACCTGGTGCGTGAGATCCGTCGCCCTTATCATTACCGTATCACCAGCCGTCACCCACTTACTCCCGGTACCATTGAAAAACACCCTATGACTGCACTCAGCCCACGAAATCCTAATCATTCCGGAAGCCGGCGTACACAACCCATTGATACGCGCCACAGCACCAGGAGTTCAGTCCTGACCCTGATCCTCCTCTGGCTCTGCCTGACCCTGCCCGCCACCGCAATGGCGGAAAACACCGTCCTCGTCTTCGGCGACAGCCTCAGCGCCGCCTACGGCATCGCCGAAGAAGACGGCTGGGTCACCCTACTCGAAGAAAAACTCGCCGAAACCCACCCCCAATGGCAGGTCAGAAACGCCAGCGTCAGCGGCGAAACCACCGGCGGCGGCCTGCGCCGCATCAACAAAGCCCTCGACCATCACACCCCTGAAATCGTCATCCTCCAACTCGGCGGCAACGACGGCCTCAGGGGCAAAGATCCGCAAACCATGCGCAACAACCTCGCCACCATAATCGAACGCAGCAAGGATACCGGCGCCAAAGTCCTCCTGATCGGCATCGAAATCCCCCCCAACTACGGCCAACAGTACACAACCGCCTTCCGCAACCAGTACCAGCAACTGGCCAACAACCACGAGATCAACTTCCTGCCCTTCCTCCTCGAAGACATCTACAACCGGAATGGTATGATGCAAAACGACGGCATCCACCCCACTGCGGAAGCCCAGCCTCTTGTTCTGGAAAATGTCTGGGAAAAGCTCGAACCCATGCTCTAGGCGAGCAAACTCAAAACCCTGAGAAGCGGATCGGGTACGGCTTTCCGGGAAGCTCCGGAGCCATGGATGGCGGAGGGCAGCCTACAGGGACGTACTCGTGGCGATTCCCGGAAAGCCGTACCCGATCCGCTTCCCGGCACACCCCCAGCAGCCCCCTACCCAACAACACAGGAAAGAAACTCCATGGCCCGCCATTCCGACCAGTAAACCCCACCCCGCTCATCCCCCACAAACCCAACATGCCCCCCATAGTCCGGCACCTCCAACCGAACCCGGGAATTCCCCGCAACCACCTCCTTTGGAAAACTCGATTCACTCAGAAAAGGATCATCCGCCGCATTCACAATCAATGTGGGCACCCGAATCCCACCAATAAACCGCCGACTCGAACACCGGTACCAGTAATCCTCCGCATCCCGGAACCCATGCAACGGCGCCGTAAACTGGTCATCGAACTCCTTGAAGGTTTGCATCCGCTCAACGCCATCCAGATTGATCAGATCCGGGTAAAGGGCGTGCTTTTCCTCCATCTTCACCCGCAGTTCCTGGATAAAACGACGCATGTAGAACCGGTTCGACCGCCGCGCCAGTTGTTCCGCGCTCCCGGCAAGATCACAGGGCACGGAAAAGACGGCAGCCCCCGCAATCCGCGAATCCACCGAGGCACCCTTCTCGCCCAGATACACGAGCGTCATATTGCCACCCATGCTGAAACCGCCCAGCGCAACCGCCTCATACCCTGCCCCATCGGCAAGCGCCCGGGTCACAACCGTATCCAGATCCTCCGATGCCCCACTGTGGTAGAAGCGCGGCTGACGGTTGATCTCACCACTACAGGAGCGGAAATTCCACGCAAGCACATCCCAGCCCCGCTCCAGGGCCGCAGCCACCATACCCAGCATATAGGGCCGGCGGCTGTAACCTTCCAGCCCGTGACTGAGCACCAGCAGGCGCCGATTGCCCCGGCGGTACCAGTCCAGATCCAGGAAATCGTCATCCGGCGTTTCCAGGCGCTCCTCGACATCGGGCTCAAAATCCAGCTTCCGGAACAGGCTCGGCCAGACGGTCTGCAGATGGGGGTTGCGCAGCCACAGCGGTGGCGTAAACGGCGACAATGAGGGCGACTGATCTTTCATGCGGGAAAGTGTAAAGGTTCAGGCCTCCGGTTCCTACATGAAACCCACCATGGCCGCGCGGCATGATTTGACGTCCGCAACAGGTGGCGGTAGGATTCCGTGCTTTACGGCATTCCCCGATAGCTCAGTTGGTAGAGCACCTGACTGTTAATCAGGTTGTCGCTGGTTCGAGCCCAGCTCGGGGAGCCACCTCTCATCACCAGAGCCCATCCAAACCGAAGTAGGCTTTCAGTACCTGGTACAGGTTGTGCGCATCCTGCGTACCGGCCAGCTCCCGTATGGAATGCATGGCCAGCTGGGGAACCCCTATATCCAGGGTCTTAACACCGAGATTGCCCGCTGTCAGTGGGCCGATGGTGCTGCCGCACGCCATATCCGATCGCACCACGAAGCTCTGGCAGGATAACCCAAGCTGATCGCTGAGATGACGGTACAGGGCGCTCGTCCGGCTGCTGGTGGCGTAGCGCTGGTTGTTGTTGATCTTGATCACGGGCCCTTCATTCAGGAGGGGGCCATGACGGCTGTCGTGCCGATCCGCATAGTTCGGGTGAATGGCGTGGGCATTATCCACGGACATCATCATTGAAGCGGCCATGGCGCGGTGATAGTCCTCGCCCGTGACCCAGCGCCCCAGAACGGTTTCAAGGAAGGGTCCCTGCGCGCCTTCGGCGGTCATGCTGCCCACCTCTTCGTGATCGTTGAACACGGCAACCGAGGGCTGCTCGCCATCCGCCTCCAGCAGCGCCTGGAGCCCCAGGTAGCAGCTCAGCAGATTGTCGAGCCGCGCCGAGGCGATGAACTCGTCATGCAGTCCGGTGATTGCGGGGGCCTGGGTATCATAGAGGCTCAGCTCATAATCCAGGACCTGGCGCACGGACAGATCCGGCTGCTCGGCCTGAAGCTGCTGCTCCAGCAATTCCCGGAAACTCTTCTCCGGCTTGCCGCCGGTAAGCATGACCAGTGGCGGCAGATGGGTCTGGGCATTGATGCTGCGGCCACTGTTGGCCTCCCGGTCCAGATGGATTGCCAGCGAGGGGATGGTTGCGATCGGCTTTCGGAAATCCACCAGCGTATCCCGGCGTTGGCCGTCCCGATCCTCAACGGTGACCCGCCCGGCGATGGACAGGTCCCGGTCGAACCAGGGATTGAGCAGCGCGCCGCCGTAGACTTCAACGCCGAGCTGGAAACACCCGTGTTCCCGGATCTCCGGCTGCGGCTTGACCCGCAGGCAGGGGCTGTCGGTATGGGCGCCCATCATGCGCCATCCGGTTTCGGCGGGATCGTTCCGCCCCGTCCTGAAAGCCACCAGCGCGGAATCGTTACGCACCACGTAATAGCCCTTGCCGGATTCAAGGTTCCACGCATGGGTTTCATCCAATCGTTCAAAGCCTGCCTTATCCAGCAGTTCGCGCATCACGGAAACAGCGTGATACGGCGTGGGCGACGCCTCCAGAAACGCCAGCAGCCCCTGATTGAAAGCATTAAGTTCCATACGGTCTCCGATCGGTCGAATTTTTAACGGTCGCCAGCATCAGGGGATGCAGTTTATCATTACGGGTACCACAGGATAACGCAGTTGATGCCGACCCATGCGAGCACCCCAGTTTCTGAAGTTCGAGTACAACGACAGCGGCCCGAAGCTGTTTCCAACCGCGGCCTCCTGGTCGCTGACCGACGGCCGCATCAAGTATGTGGTCATCATGCCGGAGGATGAGTGGCTCGCGGACGACGAGGACGAGCGCATGCTGGATGACCGCTTCTTCCGGGAGCACGGCGCGGCCCCCGTGGATGTCTTCCGGGAAATGAACGAGGACCTCGCCGAAGCGACCGTCTTTTCCGACGGCCTCGACCCGGACGATGAACTGCTGGAATGCCTGTGTGAAACCGTCGGACAACAGGCCGCCTTCGAGCTTGCCCCGATGGTCGCATTGCTCCATCACACCAGCTTTGAGGACCTCGCCGACCGCTATCAGGACCTGATGGCACGCGAGACGCTGGACCCCACCGTGGCGGAGAATGCGGTTTACGCGCAGCTGCTGCTGGCAAAGGAAGAAGGGCTGATGGACCCCGACAGCAGCGGCTGAGGCTGCAGTTTGTGACGGGCTTCGATGACATCCTGCCATGTGACCGTCACAATCCGAGCCTACCCCGAGCAAGGAATGGCCCTTTATATGAATCGCGCCCTTATTCCCGTAACCGGTCTGATCCTGGTTCTGCTGATTTCCTCCTTTGCCCATGCCCAGCAGCCCAGGCGCCAACGCCCCGAAATGCCGGAACCGGAGAGCCTGAAAGGCAGCTATTACCTGGGGGTCACCGCCACCAACTTCTACCACCGCTCCATCGGCGCCGACGGCGATACTGCCAATACCCCGGCCTATGGGCTGATGTTCGGGAAATACCTGAATGACTTCATCAAGGTCGAGTTTCGCGCCGGGGCCGGCCATAAGACGGATAGCCCGGCACAGGGCCTGGAAGAGGTGGAGATTGAACGCTACGCGAGCGCCTATATGGGCCTCTATCACCACTGGAGCATGTTCTCGCGCGTCTATGCCCAGGTGGGCATGAGCCACATAGAGAGTTCAGCGAGAGGGACAGACCTGGGCGAGAGCCGGACACCCTTCTCGGAGCTGAACGAGGATTACCTGGAAACCAGCCTGGGCCCGAGCTTCCTCCTTGGCATCGACACGGATTTCCTCTGGAACTCCGACCTTTTCCTTGAGGCAGGCCGCCTGCATGATGATTCCGTCACCAACATACAGGTCTGGCAGTACAACACGGGCATCCGCTTCGATTTCTAGCGATCCAACCGCTGCGGCTCAAAGTGGACATCCTCGGGCGCAACCTCCAGCGCCTCGGGAATGACCGCCAGCGCCTCGGCCAGTCGCTCGTCTGCCACCGCCTTCGGCATGGAAGCCGCAGGCGTATACTGGCGCACCTCAACCCGGCCGTTTTCCCATTCAACCCGCACCGCAAATTCCGGAATATCCGCATCGTAAAGCCGGTACCGGGCCTCGGGTTGGTTACGCAGGCGCTTGCGCAGGACCCGGCGGTTCTTGCGCAGCCGGTTGCTCAGCATCCGGGCCCGCTCTTCGTTGTAAACATGAGGCCTGGGCTTGCCATCTTCAATCTCCTCCGGGGTCCGCTGCGGCGTCCGGTACTGTTCCGGGTTGACCTCAAACAGCAGTAACGACGCCTCCAGTGCCCCGTTGAACAGCCGGTACTGACGATGGCTTCTCAGTCCAATCTGGTGCCCCATTTCCGGTACCGCCGTGAAGACACCGAGCCGCCATCCCGCCGCGCAGGCGCGCACACGCTCACCCAGCAGCTGGTAGAGCCTGGCGAGCTGACCATCGGCCTTGAGCCTTTCCCCATAGGGCGGATTGGTAAGAATGAGCCCAGGCGTTGCTGTTTCCGGGAGTGCCCAGTCGGCCAGGTCCGTGCGCTCAACATGGACACGATCCGTCAGCCCGGCCCGTTCAATATTGTGCCAGGCGGCCCGGATCACCGCTCTGTCGCGGTCGCTGCCCCGAAAACGACTCCTGCTGGAGCTGAGGCCTGCGGCCCGGCGTTGCTCCGCGTCATGACGAAGCTGCTGCCAGGTGTCGGCGTCATGCCCGGGCCAGCGTTCAAACGCGAAGGAGCGCGACAGGCCCGGCGCTGAATCCGTGGCCATCATGGCCGCCTCAATCAGCAGGGTTCCAGAGCCACAGAGTGGATCAACAAAGTCCCCGTTGTCGGCGGCAATGGCCGGCCATCCCGCCCGGTGGAGCAGCGCGGCCGCCAGGTTTTCCCGCAGAGGCGCTTCGCCCGCATCGGTTCGGTAACCTCGGCGATGCAGGCTGGCACCCGCCAGGTCCACTCCCAACTCGAGTTTGCCCCGATGAAGGCGCGCGTGGATGGGCAGATCCGGATCCCGCCCCTCAACCGAGGGCCGAGTTGCGCCCGCGGCGCTCATGCGATCCAGGACCCCATCCTTGATGCACTGGGCCCCGAAGTGGCTGTTGCGGATATTGTCATCCGTACCCTGGAAGCTGACCCGGAAGCTGGTTCCCGGAACCAGCCAGTCCTCCCAGGAAATGCTCGCGGACGCGCGTTTGAGATCCTCCGCGTAGGCCGCATCAAAGCGGCCAAGGTGACGGATCACCCGGCTGGCGAGGCGTGACCAGAGACAGATCGCCATGGCCGTCCGCCATTGCGCCTCGATCCAGACACCGGCCGGGGAACGCCGGGTGACCGTGGCCCCCAGGCCCGAGACTTCTTCATCAAGCAGCTCTACCAGCCCCTTCGGGCAGGTTATAAAAAACGGTAATGGTTTCATGGGCGCGACTATGCCCCGTAGAAGCCCGGCACACAAGCGTTATTGGATGGACTAATCAGAAGCGCCTCCACCATTTGAATTTATGGGTATACAGCGCTCAGATTTTGAGCTTTACTGACTATGACGCGTCAAAGACACCGGTTGTGGAAAGCAACCGGTCAAGGGCCCTGATAGGATCGATCTGTCCGCCAACGCCCCCGAGCGAATGGATGGCCGGTTTCACGCTGCCGGTACGTCGCAACGGGTGCAGAACACAAAAGTTTGGCGGAAACGTGCGCACGCTCATGCAAGACTGTGATTACCACATGAGGTGAAGAAGCATGAAAAGACAGAAAAGAGACATGTCAGCTCGCGCCTACAAAAGGGGCTACATGGCAGGGCTTTCCGGTAAATCCAAGGAACTGTGCCCGCAGGACAAACCCGAAGTACGCCAGGAATGGATTAACGGTTGGCGGGAAGGACGCGAAGATCACTGGAGCGGACTGACACACGGTGTCTCCTCGATTCATCGAATGCCGAACCTGACAGCGTGAATCGACCGCCGGTAGGCGGCCAGAACAAAACATGACCGGATAACCGACAGATGACAAAAGGCTGTCGATCCCAAAGGGTCCACTCGACCCTTACTACAAGCAGAGCTCGTCTCTAGTAAAAAACGAGGGACCACTCGTCCCTCCCGGGCCCGTCAAGCGGGCCCGTTTCATTTCAGCCTCCCTGAACCGCGCTCACCGCTTCCACGGCCTCTCGAACCAGGGCCGGTCCGCGGTAGATGAGACCGGAATAGAGCTGCACCGCAGAAGCCCCGGCACGGATCTTGTCCGCGGCCGTCTCTCCATCCGTAATGCCGCCTACACCGATAATCGGAAGCTGGCCGCCCAGCGCCGAGCTCAGGGCCGCTATAACCTCGGTGGAGCGCCCCGCCAGTGGCCGACCACTGAGCCCCCCGGCCTCCTCTCCCTGGGGATGACGCACCACGGAGGAATGATCCAGTGTCGTATTGGTGGCAATAACACCATCCAGCCCAGACTCCAGCAGTGCGGAAGCCATGAACTGGATGGCGGCATCATCCATGTCCGGGGCCACTTTCACCGCTATGGGCACATAATGCCCGTGCTCCGCCGCCAGAGCCTGCTGTCTGGTCCTGATGGCTTCCAGGAGGTGCTTGAGGGAGTCCCCGAACTGCAGATCCCGCAGCCCGGGCGTATTGGGGGAAGACACATTCACGGTGATGTAGTCCGCCAGCGGCCAGACGCGCTCGATGCCGGCAATATAGTCGCTGGCCGCGTCCTCCATGGCGGTATCCCGGTTCTTGCCCACATTCACGCCCAGCACCCCGTCATAGTGACTGCGGCGTATGTTGGCGACCAGTGCCGCCAGCCCCTGGTTGTTGAAGCCCATGCGATTGATGATGGCTTCATACTCGGCCAGGCGGAACAGACGGGGCTTCGGATTGCCGGGCTGCGGCTGTGGCGTTACCGTCCCCACCTCCAGGAACCCGAATCCCAGGGCCGCCGTGGCATCAATGTAACGGGCATTCTTGTCCAGACCGGCCGCCAGACCCACGGCATTGGGCAGCCTGAGCCCCATGAGTTCGACAGGACGGCCCACCGGCGGTGTCCAGAGGCGTTGCAGAACACCGGTCCGCTCGGCCGCACGGGCACTTTCCAGCGCCAGGCTGTGAGCCACTTCAGGGGGGAGTTGGAATAGCAGGGAACGCAACGCTCGAAACATGAATCTCAGGGCCTTGATCGGGAACGTATTCAACCGGAATCCGAAGTATACAGGAAGAGATCCCCGTCGGTGGCAAACCAATGCTTATAACCACCAGCGATGACAGTTCCGTGACAGACCGATGAAGAATCCATGACCTTTTCCACGGAATCTGTGGAAAACTTTGTTGATAATTCTGTGGTAAACCGCCAGAACCCTTGTGTCGGGCGAGGGTCTACAGATTGAACAAATTTTAATCAGTTATTTTATTCTTTAAAAACAACTACTTATATAGTTCAACAGCTCAAATCAAGCATTTAACGTAACTTTGCAAAACGGGGCGCATTGACCGCTATTTGTGCATAAAATATACCGTGTGTGTATATTCAGCCCACTACACAGCGCTAAGTGCCCGTCAATGCCGCTTACACGCCGTTACTGACATTGTCCAATGTAATCCTCTATTCGTAAGGGCACCTTCCGGGTTATCCTGTGCCGTCCTACAACTGCAGTGCGGATCGATATGAACGCGTCCGAAGATACAGTCCTGAGCCAACAGCCCGACAGCGAGCTCCAGTCCGCCCGCAGGGTCACTCTGGTTGGCCTGGTTCTGGATGCCCTGCTCGGCGTCTTCAAGGTGCTCGTAGGCTTTCTCTACAACTCCTACGCCCTGGTCGCCGACGGCATCCACTCCTTCTCCGATGTTGCCTCGGACATCATGGTGCTGGTGCTCTTCCGTATCTCGCGGGAAGAACCCGACGAAGACCACCCCTATGGCCATGAACGCTTCGAGACCCTGGGTGCCGTCATTCTGGGAAGCGTCCTCATCGCCCTCGCCGGTGCCCTGGCCTGGGAAGCCGTACAGCGCGTCTGGAGTGCCGCCCTGCTCATTCCCGGCTGGCCGGTTCTCGTCGTAGCGCTGGTCTCGGTGCTGAGCAAGGAATGGATCTACCACTACACGCTGAAAGTCGGCAAGGCCATACGCTCCGACCTCATCGTGGCCAACGCCTGGCACAGCCGCACCGACGCCCTCTCCTCCATTATCGTGATGCTCGGCGCCTCCGGCGCCATGCTCGGCTTCCCCTGGCTCGACGCCGTCGCCGCCTGCGGCATCGCCATCATCGTCGCCAAGATCGGCTGGCACCTGGCCTGGGACAACGTCAAGGAGCTGGTGGACACCGCCATGCCCGTGGAAAAACAGCGCCACCTGCGCGAAGTCGCCGAAGCCACCGAAGGCGTACGCTCTGTCAACGCCATCAAAAGCCGCCGCATGGGCTCCGACTTCCTCCTCGACATCCACCTCCAGGTCGACCCCGAAGTCAGCGTCTCAGAAGGCCACGAAATCGGCGTCCGTGCCGAACACCGCCTCCTCGAAGCCGTCCCGGACGTTCGGGAAGTCACCTTCCACATCGACGCCGAGGACGAAGAACTCCAGCAATCCGTCCACGCCGCCATCCTCCCCTCAAGGAGCGCCGTGGCCAAACAGCTCGAAGACCGCTGGGGCGACCTCATCAACTTCCACAACACCTGCCCCCCAAGGCTCCACTACCTCTCTGACGAAGTCTCGGTGGAACTCTACCTGGAAAGCCGCACCGCCGTGAACGAAGACGCCCGCGACCAACAGTGCCTGACCTGCCAACTCAAGTCCCGCACCAAGGACCTGCCCTGGATCGGCGACATCAAGATCTGGTACGCGGACGAATTCCGGACGGGTCCCAACCGGAACTAGACAAAGCGGCGAAGTACCCTACCCCTAAGCTTCGAACCCGCATCTCGGGTTGAGCAACGGTTTTTACCGCTATTGGAAGCCTGCTCACGCCCATGGTACCTTACCTTAGGTAAGGTTAAATCATTGGAGTAAGGCAATGAGCACAGCGACGGTAACGAGTAAAGGGCAAATCACGATTCCCGCCAATGTTCGATCCGATCTAAGGGTTGGCCCCGGTGACCGCGTCGAATTCGTGAAAGTAGCCGAAGGGCATTGGGAAGTGTTGGCGGCCACGGAGGACGTACAGCGGCTGCGGGGCATGATCAGCCCGAAACGTGCCGTCAGCATCGAGGAAATGAATGCAGCCATCCGGGACAAGGCAGGCCGGGAATGATTGGGCTCGACACGAATGTCGTCGTACGCTACCTCACCCAGGACGACCCAGCGCAGGCAGCCCAGGCCAATGAATGGATCGAGCAACGGCTGACACCCCGTGAACCCGGTTTTATCAGCGTGATCGTGCTGGTCGAGGTCGTCTGGGTCCTGGAGGCATGTTACGACCAGAGCCGGGAGGCCGTCGCAGAGGTGGTCAACGCTCTGCTGACCACCAAGCAATTGGTCATCGATGAGGCCGACCTGGTATATCTGGCGCTGAAGCGCTTTTCGGCCAGCAACGGGGATTTCGCCGACGCTCTGATTGCCGTGATTAGCGAGAACCGGGGTTGTAGCATGGTAGTGAGCTTCGACAAAAAGGCAGGATCAGTCGGTATGTCCGATGCGAGCCAGTAAGGCGACCAGCACAAACCCCGATCTCGGTATTCAGGCTGGCGGGGATTGTCCGTAGGGAAGCTCTTTGGCCATGGATGGCCAAAGCGCAGCCTACAGGGACGTACTCGTGGCGATTCCCGGAGGACAATCCCCGCCAGCCTGAATGCCAGGCACCAAACCTCGACGACTACCAGTCACCCAAACCGAAGCGCCGCCTCCTTGAGCTTGGCCGCCTCATCCCGAAGCCGAGCCGCCTTCTCAAAATCCAGATCCTGCGCCGCCTTGTACATCTCATCCTCAAGCCGATCGATATCCTTCAGAATCTGATCCGCATCCTTACCCTTCACATCCGCGGTATAGGACGCCTGGGGCTCCGCCACTTCCCTGGCCTGGTCCGTGCGCTTCCGCTGAACATGCACACCCTCCATGATGTCCGCCACCTTCTTCTCCAGCCCCTTGGGCGTAATACCATGCGCCTCATTATGGGCAATCTGGCGCTGCCGACGCCGCTCCGTCTCATCAATGGCACGCCGCATCGACCCCGTCTCCCGGTCCGCATACAGAATCGCCTTACCGTGCACATTCCGCGCCGCACGCCCCATGGTCTGGATCAACGACCGATCCGACCGCAGGAAGCCCTCCTTGTCCGCATCCAGGATCGCCACCAATGAGACCTCCGGCATATCCAGCCCCTCACGCAGCAGGTTGATGCCCACCAGCACATCGAACTCACCCCGGCGCAAGTCCCGGATAATCTCCACACGCTCCACGGTATCCACATCCGAGTGCAGGTAACGCACCCGCACCCCGTGCTCCTCCAGATAATCCGTCAGATCCTCCGCCATGCGCTTGGTCATGGTTGTCACCAAAACCCGCTCGTTCGCCTCCGCACAGCGGCGCACCTCGGAAAGCAGATCATCCACCTGGGTCGTGGCCGGGCGCACCTCGATCTCCGGATCCACCAGCCCGGTGGGCCGCACCACCTGCTCCGCCGTCTGGGCTGAATGCTCCGCCTCGTACTTCGCCGGCGTCGCCGACACAAAGATCATCTGCGGCGCCAGACGCTCCCACTCATCGAAACGCATGGGCCGGTTGTCCAGCGCCGACGGCAGCCGGAAACCGTACTCCACAAGCGTCTCCTTGCGGGACCGGTCGCCCTTGTACATGCCCCCGATCTGGGGGATTGTCACGTGGGACTCATCGATCATCAGCAGGGCGTTATCCGGCAGATACTCGAAGAGCGTGGGCGGCGGCGCGCCGGGCTCGCGGCCCGAGAGATAGCGCGAGTAGTTCTCGATGCCGTTGCAGTAGCCGAGCTCCAGCATCATCTCCATGTCATAGCGGGTGCGCTCCTCAAGGCGCTGGGCCTCCAGGAGCTTGTTGTTGTCGCGCAACTGCTGCAGGCGCTCATCCAGCTCCACCTTGATGTTGTCCACCGCGTTGAGGATCTTCTCCCTAGGCGTGACGTAGTGGGTCTTGGGATAGATGGTCACGCGCGGCACGCGCTGGATGATCTCGCCGGTGAGCGGGTCGAACCAGGCCAGGTTCTCCACCTCGTCATCGAACAGCTCGATGCGCACCGCCTGGTCTTCCGATTCGGCCGGGAAGACATCAATCACGTCGCCGCGAACCCGGTAATGGCCCCGGTGAAGTTCCACATCGTTGCGCGTGTACTGAAGCTCCGCCAGACGGCGCACAATGTCGCGCTGGCCGATCTCGTCGCCCCGGTCCAGGTGCAGGATCATGCGCAGGTAGGATGACGGATCACCCAGGCCATAGATGGACGAGACCGTCGAGACGATGATGGCATCCGGCCGCTCCAGCAGCGCCTTGGTCGCGGAGAGGCGCATCTGCTCGATGTGCTCGTTCACGGAGGCGTCCTTCTCGATGAAGGTGTCCGAGGACGGCACATAGGCTTCCGGCTGGTAGTAGTCGTAATAGGAAACGAAGTACTCCACGGCGTTATCCGGGAAGAAGTCCCGGAACTCCCCGTAGAGCTGGGCCGCGAGCGTCTTGTTGTGAGCCATGATGAGGGTTGGCCGCTGCGCCCGCTCGATGACCTTGGCCATGGTGAAGGTCTTGCCGGACCCGGTCACGCCCAGCAGGGTCTGGTGCATCAGCCCGTCGTTGATCCCCTCGACCAGGGTCTCGATGGCCTGCGGCTGGTCCCCGGCGGGTTCAAAATCCGCGGCGACGTGAAAACTGAAATCCTCTTTGGCCATACCACCTTCTCTTTTGGGGTCGCGCATGCCCGATGCGCTCATGCTATCATGAGTCCTGCATTGTTCCGGCATTCCGACTTTTCAACAGGGAGCACCCAGTTTGAGCGCGCAACTCTCCAACCGCGTCCAGCAGATCAAGCCCTCACCCACCCTCGCCATCACCAGCAAGGCTGCTGAATTGCGGGCGGAAGGCAAGGATATTATCGGCCTTGGCGCCGGTGAGCCTGATTTCGACACCCCGAAACACATCAAGGACGCCGCCGTGGCCGCGCTCGACGCGGGCCAGACCAAGTACACGGCCGTGGACGGCACGCCGGAGCTCAAGGACGCCATCATCGCCAAGTTCAAGCGCGACAATGGCCTGGAATACGAACGCAACCAGATCCTGGTTTCCTGCGGCGGCAAGCAGAGCTTCTTCAACCTGGCCCTGGCACTGCTCAACCCGGGTGACGAAGTCATCATCCCGGCGCCCTACTGGGTGTCCTACCCGGACATGGTCAAGATCGCCGAAGGCAAGCCGGTGATCCTGGAAAGCAGCGCCGAGAGCCAGTTCAAGGTGACCCCGGAGCAGATCCGCAACGCCATGACCGACCGCACCCGGCTGGTCGTGCTCAACAGCCCGTCGAACCCCAGCGGCAAGGCCTACAGCATCGAGGAGCTTGCCGAGATCGGCAAGGTGCTTGAAGAGCGCCCGGACGTGATGATCGCCACCGACGACATGTACGAGCACATCCTCTGGAACGGGACCTTCGCCAACATCGTCAACGCCACCCCGTCGCTGAAGGACCGTACCTTCGTGCTCAACGGCGTCTCCAAGGCCTACTCCATGACCGGCTGGCGCATCGGTTACGCCGCGGGCCCGGCCGACGTGATCGCCGCCATGAAGAAGATCCAGTCCCAGAGCACCTCCAACCCCGCGTCCATCTCCCAGGCCGCGGCCACGGCGGCTCTGAACGGCCCACAGGAGTGCGTCACGGAGATGCTCCACGCCTTCAAGGAACGCCACGACTACGTTGTGGAAGCCCTCAACAAGCTCCCCGGCGTCACCTGCCAGCCCAGCGACGGCACCTTCTACGCCTTCCCCGGCTTCCAGGGCGCCATTGAGGCCACCGAAGGCGTGAACGACGACGTGGAAATGGCCGAACACCTGCTCAGCGAAGCCGGCGTCGCCCTGGTCCCGGGCTCCGCCTTCGGAACCCCCGGCCACATGCGCCTGAGCTTCGCCACCAGCATGGACAACCTGAAAAATGCCATCGATCGGCTTTCAAAAGCACTCTGAGACTTGACGGCGGCGTATGGCGCTCTTAATATACGCCTCGCTTATCCCCGATAGCTCAGTTGGTAGAGCACCTGACTGTTAATCAGGTTGTCGCTGGTTCGAGCCCAGCTCGGGGAGCCATATTCCGAAAAGCCGCTCAGATGAGCGGCTTTTTTCGTTTACGGCCCTGAAAAAAGGACCCAACCGTGAGCCGAACGCCCCTCATCTACCTGGCAGGCCCCGACGTCTTTTTCCCGGAAGCCATCCGCACCCGGATCGAAGCCCGAAAAAAAGCCATCCTGGAAGACCACGGCCTCACCGCCCTCTCCCCCTGCGACAACGACCTTGATCTGGAACAAGCCCAGGACCCGGCCCGAGTCATCTTCGAGGCCAACAAAGCCCTCATGGACCGCGCCCAAGGCCTGATCGCCAACCTAACCCCCTTCAGAGGCCCCAGCGCCGACGCCGGCACAATCTACGAACTCGGGTACATGACGGCCCAGAACAAGCCGGTATGCGCCTACACCACCTGCGCCACCCCCTACAACGAGCGCGTAGCTGGCGGCGCAGACACCGACCAACAGGGCACCATGGTTGAAGGATTCGGCCTGTGCGATAACCTGATGCTGGACTGCGGAATCATGTCGACGGGCGGATTCATCGCTAAAGGAACAATCCCATGGCGGCCAAAAGGCCTGTCGCCAGAAGAATCTTTCGATGAAGATCTGTTCCGGGAACTCGCAAGCGCAATGAGGGACCACTTCCAGAACACCTAAAGAAGTGACAGCATACTCAGAACTCGAAATGGCCGGGGTCCGGTGGTACTAAGCGGGAAGCTCTTTCGCCAGGGATGGCGAAAGCGCAGCCTACAGGGACGTACTTGTGGCGATTCCCGATTAGTACCACCGGACCCCGGCCAAGGCACTGAGCCAGCAGCATTCAGGAGACAGACCAGTGAGTAAGAAGAATTCCGGAGGCCTCGTTTACTCAACGGAAACCGGCGGAAGAACCTGCCCCGAATGCCGCCAACCCCTGGACCAGTGCCAGTGCAATACCGAACAGCGCTCCACAAGCAGCGACGGCATCGTCCGCCTCCACCGCGAAACCAAAGGCAGAAAAGGCAAAGGCGTCACCCTCGTCAAAGGCCTCGACCTCCCCGAAAAAGACCTCAAGGCCCTGGCCAAAACCCTGAAAGCCAAATGCGGCACCGGCGGCACCATCAAGGAAGGCGTCATCGAAATCCAGGGCGACCACAGAGACACCCTGCAGACCGAACTCGAAAAACAGGGCTGGACCGTCAAGAAAGCCGGCGGCTAACCCGCAATCTCCGCCTCAATTTTTGCCAGCGCCTCCATGGGATCCTCAGCCCGGGTAATCGGCCGCCCGATGACCAGATAATCACTCCCGGCCGCCAGCGCCTTCGCCGGCGTCATCACCCGCTGCTGATCCCCCTGCACCGCGAACGCCGGCCGGATCCCAGGCGTCACCAGCCCAAGACCCGGCCCGAAGCGCGATTTCAGTAATTCCGCCTCCATGGCCGAGCACACCACCCCATCCAGCCCCGATTCATGGGCGAGACCGGCCAGGCGTGTGACCGCTTCCTCCGAGGAACCGCTCCAGCCAATCTCCCGGATCTCATTGTCCGTAAGGCTTGTCAGCACCGTCACTCCATAGAGCAGCGGCCGCTCATCCGCATTGCGCACCGCAAGCTGCCGCGCACAGGCCTCCAGCATGTGACGCCCCCCGGAGGCATGAACATTCACCATCCACACGCCCAGATCCGCCGCCGCCTCAACCGCAGCGGCCGCCGTATTCGGGATATCGTGGAACTTGAGATCCAGGAACACATCAAATCCGCGCCCCTGCAGCACCTGGACGAAGCCCGGGCCAAAACGGGTGAACATCTCCTTGCCCACCTTCAGACGACAGCGAGCCGGATCCAGCTGACCCACCAGCTGAAGCGCATCCAGCCGGTCCTGGAAGTCCAGGGCCACGATTACGCGCGACATGCAGTTGTCTCCTCTTGGTTATTCGCCGTCGACCCCGTGCAGGGGCTCCACGGTCTCCCAGTGCTTGCAGCTCGGGCAGAGCCAGTGGAGCTGCTGCCCACCGAAGCCACAGCGCGTGCACTGGTAGGTCGGCTTGTTCTCAAGCAGCATATCCCCGACGCGACCGATCAGGCGACTCTGGGCCCCCTCGCCGCGCGGCTCCGGATCGTTCATCTCAATCAGTCGAAGCATTCCCCGAAGACTCGGACGCCGGGTAACCTCCGTCTCGAGCAGGGAGCGTGCTGTCTCAACGCTGTTGAAACGCTCCTCCTGCTCCACCAGGTTAAGCAGCAGTGTCGTGGAGGGGTGATCCTGATAGAAGCGGTAGAGCCGCTTGCGCAGCTTGCGCTCGTTGCCCGCCTCCCTCGCGAAACGCACCAGCCGTACAACGGCCTCGGGGCCAAAGGCGGGGTTCTGCTCGAAGACCTGGCTCAGGTACTGCTGCGCCTCCCGCCACTGATGCCTCTGCTGGCACCAGTCCGCCAGCATCAGTGATGCCCTGACACAGCCCGAATCGTATTCCAGGGCCTGCTCCAGCAACTTCCTCGCCTCGACTGAGCTGGCTGAGATATCACTCTCACGGGATTTCTCACAGAGCAGGTGCGCCAGCTGTTTGCGTACATCCGCCGTATCCCGGACCTCAACAAGGGTGCGCGCGACACGAACCGCCTTATCCCAGTCTCTTTCCTGCTGATAGATGCTGACCAGCTGATCCGCCGCCTGGGCCCCGTAGTGCCGCACACCGAGCAGTTCATGGAGGAGTGCTTCCGCGCGATCCAGCAACCCGGCGGCCAGGTAATCCAGCGCCAGCTCATAGGTCACCTGGGAGGAGTAACGCCCCGACAGTTCCGGGCGAGCGAGCAGGTTCTGGTGAATCAGGGTGGCCCGGTCCACCTCCCCTTTCTCACGGAAATGCGTGCCGATGGACAGGTGCAGGTTAACCGTCTCCTGGCTGACGGCAAGCGTATCCAGGAAGGACTCGATGGCTTCGTCGGAATAGTTGGTGAAAAGGAACTGGAGCCGGTCGCGGAGGGTATCCTCATCGTCAATGACCGCCTCTTCGGACTGCTGGCGCAAACGCCAGCGCCCGAGCGCCCAGCCGATGCCTACCGCAACCGCCAGTAACAGCCAGTGCAGGATGGTGTTCATTCAATACTCTTGGCCGCGTCCCGCTGCTGCCTTTTAAGGGATTTCTCGGATCGCTTCAGCTGCTTCTCGGTGCGTCGCCGAGCCATCCGTGACCGCGCAACCGTCAGTGAAGCCGCTGCCGCTCCCAGAATAGCACCCAGAATCAGCGCGAGCACCAGCCATAGGGCAACACTGAGTGACGGCGTCTGGTAGAACAGCAAATCAAGGACGACCGGTTCCTGGTTGTTCAGGGTGAACAGCATGGCAAAAAGAACCAGCACTACGACAAGCAGTAATAATAAGAATCGGCGCACCCTGGCCATCGGGATCTCCTGTCACCAGCTCAATAGCCGGCCTTCATGCTGTCATTAACCTTCTCGCGCAGGTCTTTGCCCGGCTTGAAGTGCGGCACATACTTTTCGGGAAGATCCACGGATTCGCCGGTCTTGGGATTGCGCCCCACCCGGGGAGCCCGGTAGTGAAGGGAAAAACTGCCGAAACCACGGATCTCGATGCGTTGTCCCTCGGCAAGCGACTGGGACATATGATCAATAATGGTTTTCACAGCCAATTCTACATCTTTAGCGGAGAGCTGTGACTGCTTGGAGGCAATCATTTCCACCAGTTCTGATTTTGTCATGGTCCCGTCCTTCCTTACAGGTTCGGTTACTGCATATCCAGTTTAGCGGACCCTGCAAAAAAGACAAAAAAAACGGGCTGTTACAGCCCGTTTTTTTCGACCCTTGTGGAAACAGACTTCAGCTGTTGTCGTTCTGCTGCATCTGTTCCTTGATCAGGTCACCGATCGTGGTCGCCGTGCTGGAGCTGTCCGCCTTCTCGCGCACATCCCGCATGGCTTCCTTGTCGTCTTCCACATCCTTGGACTTGACCGACAGGTTGATCACGCGGCTCTTGCGGTCGATGCTGATGATCTTGGCTTCAACCTCATCACCTTCCTGCAGGACGTTGCGCGCGTCTTCCACCTTGTCGTTGCTGATCTCGGAGGCCTTCAGCGTAGCTTCAACCTCGTCGCTCAGGGTCACGGTGGCGCCCTTGGCGTCAACGCTGCTGACCGTACCGGTCACGATGCTGCCGCGATCGTTGACCTGGGTGAACTCCGCAAAGGGATCGCTCTCGAGCTGCTTGATGCCCAGGGAGATGCGCTCACGCTCCGGATCGACAGAGAGAATGACGGTTTCAACCTCATCACCCTTCTTGTACTTGCGCACTGCCTCTTCGCCGGTCTCGTGCCAGCTGATGTCGGACAGGTGAACCAGGCCGTCGATGCCGCCTTCAAGGCCGATGAAGATACCGAAGTCCGTGATGGACTTGATCTTGCCGGTGATCCGGTCGCCCTTGTTGTAGTTGCTGGAGAACTCTTCCCAGGGATTCTGCTGGCACTGCTTGATGCCGAGGGAGATACGACGGCGTTCCTCGTCGATATCCAGGATCATGACCTCGATCTCGTCGCCAACATCAACCACCTTGGAGGGATGGATGTTCTTGTTGGTCCAGTCCATCTCGGAGACGTGTACCAGACCTTCAACACCCTCTTCCAGCTCGGCGAAGCAGCCATAGTCGGTGAGGTTGGTAACCTTGGCCGGCACCTTGATGTTCTCGGGGTAACGCTGCTTGATGTTGATCCACGGATCCTCACCCAGCTGCTTGAGACCCAGGGACACACGGTTGCGTTCGCGATCGAACTTCAGGACCTTCACGTTGATCTCGTCGCCAACGTTCACGATCTCGCTCGGATGCTTGATGCGCTTCCAGGCCATGTCCGTGATGTGCAGCAGGCCGTCAACGCCGCCCAGATCGACGAAGGCACCGTAGTCGGTCAGGTTCTTGACGATACCCTTGATTTCCATGCCTTCGGTCAGGGTTTCAAGCAGCTGCTCGCGCTCGGCGCTGTTCTCGGCTTCGAGCACGGCACGACGGGAAACCACAACGTTGTTGCGCTTGGCGTCGAGCTTGATGACCTTGAAGTCCAGCTCTTTGTTCTCGAGGTGCGCTGTGTCGCGCACCGGGCGAACGTCGACCAGTGAGCCCGGCAGGAAGGCCCGGATGCCTTTCAGATCGACGGTGAAACCGCCCTTGACCTTGCCATTGATCACGCCCTTGACCACGTCTTCCGCCTCGAAGGCCTTCTCCAGCTCCTTCCAGGCTTCAGCGCGCTTCGCTTTCTCGCGGGAGAGGCGGGTTGCACCGAAACCGTCTTCGACGGCCTCCAGCGCCACGTCGACCTCGTCTCCTATCGCAACTTCCAGCTCACCGTTTTCATTGTAGAACTGGGAAGTGGGAATGACGCCTTCGGATTTCAGGCCCGCGTTGACAGTGACCCAGTCGCTGTCAACGTCCACAACCGTGCCCTTGACGATGGACCCCGGCTGCATATCAATGTCTTGCAGGCTCTCTTCAAAAAGTTCAGCAAAGCTTTCGCTCATTGTGTGTCCTATGTGATCAATGCCATCCCCCCCGGATCCAGCCCTCCGGGGTCTGTTCGTTAATAGCACGCCCGCTGCCATGCTGGTTCTGCCACAGCGGCCATGCACTCATTCAATAACAAAAAGGCGCTGTCAGGTACGGCCCGTTACTGCCAGGACCTGATCCAGCACCTCTTCGATCGACAATCCGGTTGTATCGACAACCCGCGCGTCCTCCGCCGGCTTGAGCGGCGCCGTGGAACGGTTTATATCCCGTTCGTCCCGCGCTTCTATGTCTTTTACAAGGTCGGGGAGTTTAACACTCTGCCCCTGCTCCAGCAACTGCTGGTAGCGGCGCCAGGCCCGCTCCTCTGCGGACGCCGTGAGGAAGATTTTGTACTCCGCATCCGGGAAGACAACCGTCCCCATATCCCGGCCGTCGGCCACCAGTCCCGGGGGCTGGCAGAAATCACGCTGGCGCTGCAGAAGCGCGTCGCGCACGGCCGGCATGGCCGCTACCCGCGAGGCCTTGTCGCCACAGGCTTCTGTGCGGATCTCGCGGGTGACTTCCTCGTCGTCCAGAAAGACCCGCACCGGCTCATCCTCCGGCGTGGGCTCAAAATGAACGGCCAGTTCGCCGGCAATGCGCGCCAGTTGGGCTTCATCGTCAAAATCCGCGTCCTGTTTCATTGCCGAAAGTGCGGTAAGCCGGTACAGGGCGCCGCTGTCGAGCAGGTGCCACCCCAGCCGGCGTGCCAGAAGCTGGGTGATGGTGCCTTTGCCCGCGCCGCCCGGGCCATCCACGGTAATAACGGGTGCCTCTGAAACCTGGTTCATGCCGTCTCCCCTGAAACCTGAATACTCAGCCCCACCTGGTTTGCCAGTTCCACAAAGCCCGGGAAGGACGTGGCAACATTCGCACAGTCGTCAATATCGATGGGCCCCGAGGCCCGCAGCGCGGCAACCGCGAAGGCCATGGCAATGCGGTGATCGCCGTGGCTGTCCACCCGGCCGCCCCCGTAGGGGCCACCCTCGATCACGATCCCATCGTCGCGCACCTCATGGGTCACCCCGAGCGTTCCCAAGCCGTCGGCCATGACCTGGATGCGGTCGCTCTCCTTCACGCGCAGCTCGGCCGCGCCCGTCAGTTCAGTGCGACCGCTTGCGTTGGCGGCCGCAATGAAGATGGCCGGGAACTCGTCGATGGCCAGCGGCACCTGGTCTTCCGGAATCCGGATCCCGCTCAGCGGCGCATAGCGGATCCGCAGATCGGCAACGGGTTCGCCGCCGGCTTCCCGTTCATCGTGGAGGCTGATGTCCGCGCCCATCTGGCGCAGTATGTTGATCACCCCGATGCGCGTGGGGTTAACGCCAACATGGCGCAACCACAGGTCCGAACCCTCGGTAATGGCGGCCGCCACGATAAAGAAGGTGGCCGACGAGATATCCGCCGGCACATCAATGGGCATGGCCGTCAGGGAACCGCCGCCCCGGAGCCGGGCCTTTGCTCCTTCCCGCGCTACCGGATAGCCAAAGCCGTTGAGCATGCGCTCCGTGTGATCACGGGTTGGCGCGGGTTCCGTAATGATGGTCTCGCCCTCCGCATAGAGCCCCGCCAGCAGCAGGCAGGACTTCACCTGGGCACTGGCCACCGGCAGTTCGTAATCAATGCCCTTCAGGCGTTGGTTGCCGGTAATCCGAAGCGGCGGACGCCCACCCTCGGCCGTATCGATGCGCGCGCCCATGGTGCGCAGGGGTGTGGCCACCCGCTCCATGGGGCGGCGGGTCAGGCTCTCGTCGCCGGTCAGCTCGGCATCGAAGGACTGCGCGGCCATCAGGCCCGCGAACAGGCGCATGGCGGTACCGGAATTGCCCAGGTAAAGCGGGCCATGAGGCTGCTGCAGGCCATGCAGGCCAACCCCGTGAATCCGCACGAAGCCCCGTTCCGGCCCTTCAATGGTCACGCCCATGTCGCGGAAGGCCTGGAGCGTGGCCAGGCTGTCCTCGCCCTCAAGAAAGCCCTCCACCTCTGTAATGCCATCAGCCAGGGCTCCGAGCATAATGGCGCGGTGGGACATGGACTTGTCGCCGGGCACCCGGATGTCACCCCGGACCGGACCGCCGGCAATGGCGCGGTAGCGTACCGATTCGTTGTTCATGGTCGTGAGATAGGCCTCGCCTGAAAGCATGCGGGAAAAATGGTCACGCGCCGCCTTGGCGCGGGTAAAGACCTGGAGCAGCCGGCGCCCGTCGCCGCTTTCAATGGCGCCTCGGAGCTGGTCCAGGTCCTGGGAGAAATGGGTCAGCACTTCCAGCACCGCGTCGCGGTTGGACAGGAAGATGTCCCGCCACATCACGGGGTCGCTTGCGGCGATGCGGGTGAAGTCGCGGAAACCGCCGGCGGCATAGCGGAAGATGTCCTGGTTGTCCTCCTCGCCGGCGAGCGTATCCACCAGGGAAAAGGCAATCAGGTGAGGAAGGTGGCTGGTCGCGGCCAGCACTTCATCATGGCGCGCCACCGGCATGGTCAGGACCTCGGCCCCGCAGGCGGACCAGAAGGCGGCCAGGATCGAAAGTGCCGTTGAGTCCGTCGAGTCCGAGGGAGTCAGGATAACCTTGTGACGCTCAAACAGGGAGGCGGAAGCGGCGCCTACCCCGTTCTTCTCGGAGCCGGCAATGGGGTGCCCCGGCACCACGTTCGCGGGAAGATGCCCGAAAGCATGTTCCACATCAGCGACGAAGCGCCCCTTAACACTGCCCACGTCGGTCAGGATCGCCGTCTCCGGAAGTGTCCCGCGGATACGTTCCAGAACCTCGGCGTTCGCCTGGACCGGAACGGCCATCACTACCAGATCAGCGCCGGCAACGGCTTGAGCGGGGTCCGGCTCCACCTCGTCGATAATCCCCAGCGCCAGCCCCTCATCCAGGGACTGCTGACGCTCGTCACAGCCGACAACGGTGGCGGCGAGAGCGTTCTGGCGCGCGGCAAGGGCCAGGGAGCCGCCAATCAGGCCCAGGCCGATCACCACCAGCCTCCGGAAATGCGGCGCATCCCCGCCCGCCATCAGGACAGCACCTTTTCCATGGCATCCAGGCAACGCCGGTTCTCCGATTCCAGCCCCACCGACACACGCAGGTGACGCGGCATGCCATAGGCCCCGATGGGCCGCACGATAACGCCCTCGCGCATCAGGGCGTTGTGAACCTCGTTGGCATCACGCCCGGTATCCACGGCAACGAAATTGGCCACGGAAGGAACCACGTCCAGACCCAGGCGCCCGAAACCGTCGCGAAGCTGCTCCAGCCCGGCCCGGTTCACCTCGATGGCCCGCTCAAGATAGGCATGGTCATCCAGCACCGCCGTGGCGGCCGCCTGGGCCAGGACGCCGGTATTGAAGGGCTGGCGCACGCGGTTGATGACGTCCGCAATCTCCGGGCTGGAGATACCATAGCCCACCCGCAGGCCGGACAGGCCCCAGGCCTTGGAGAAGGTGCGCGAGACGATGAGATTGGGGAACTCGGACAGCCACTGGACGCCATCGGCGTATTCCGGGCCCTGCAGGTACTCGCAGTAGGCCTCGTCCAGCACCACGATGACGTTCTCCGGAATCCGCTTCAGGAAGCGGTACACGCCTTCCTTTTCCACCACGGTTCCGGTGGGGTTGTTCGGGTTGGCCACGAACACCACCCGGGTGCGCTCGGTCACGGCATCCGCCATGGCGTAGAGGTCATGCCCCCAGTCCACCGCCGGCACCTGGACGCCGGTGGCGCCGATGGCCTGGGTCACGATGGGATAGATGGCAAAGGCGTGCTCGGAATAGACCACTTCCGTGCCTGGCTCCGCAAAGGCGCGGGCCACGATTTCCAGCACATCATTGGAGCCGTTGCCGAGTGTCAGGCAGTCGCTGCCAACACCAAGGCGTTCCGCCAGCTTCTGCTTCAGGTGGAAACCGTTGCCGTCCGGATACCGGGTTACCTCGGGGAAGGCCTCCCGGATGGCGGCAAGGGCCTGCTCGCTGGGCCCCAGCGGGTTCTCGTTACTGGCCAGCTTGATGATATTGGCCGGATCCAGCCCGATCTCCCGGGCCACTTCCTCAATGGGCTTGCCGGGCTGGTAGGGGCTCAGACCCTGGACGCCCCGGGCAGCAAGCGCCTCGTAATCACAGCTCATGTCACAGCACCCCCATCGGGTAGGACCCGAGATGCTTCATTTCCACGCACTGGGCCTCCACCTCGCCGAGCACCGCCTGTATGGCCTGCTCATCACGGTGGCCCCGGAAATCGATGTAGAAGACGTAGGCCCAGGTCTCGTTGGGCGAGGGCCGGGTCTCGATGCGGGTCAGGTCGATGCCGTGGCGCTGGAAGGGCTCCAGCAGCCCGTAAAGGGCACCCGGGTTGTTACGCATGGAGACAAGGATGGAAGTCTTGTCCTCACCGCTGACCGGCACCTCTTCCGTGCCCACAATAAGGAAGCGCGTGGTGTTGTCCGGCCGGTCCTCGATGTTGGCATGGCGGATTTCCAGCCCGTAGAGGGACGCCGCCATATCACCGGCGATGGCCGCCGCGCCCTCCTCCAGGCTCGCCAGCCGCGCCGCCTCGGCGTTGCTGCTCACCGTGATCCGTTCCAGCATCGGCCAGTGGCTGTCCAGCCACTTGCGGCATTGGGCAAAGGACTGCTGGTGGGAATAGACGCGGGTAATGCTGGCAGCATCCGCCTCCGGCGAGACCAGAAGATGGTGATGGATGCGCAGCTGTACCTCGCCACAGATCTTCAGCGGCGAGCTCATGAACATGTCCAGGGTATGGTTGATCATGCCCTCGGTGGAGTTCTCCACCGGCACCACGCCGTATTCCGCGTTCCCGGAAGCCACTTCCCGGAAGACGTCATCAATGGCCGCCAGGGGTGTGCTCAGCACGGAGTGGCCGAAGTGCTTCAGCGCCGCCGCCTGGGTGAAGGTCCCCTCGGGCCCCAGGAAGGCAATGGTCATGGGCTTTTCCAGGGCCAGGCAGGCGGACATCACCTCCCGGAACAGACGCGCCATTTCCTCGTCCGCCAGCGGGCCCGGATTGCGCTCCTTGATCCGCCTCAGAACGCGGGCTTCGCGTTCCGGGCGGTAGAAGGCCACGGCTTCATCCGGGTTGGCCTGCTGCTTCACCTCCGCCACCGTGCGCGCGCACTCGGCACGCTCGCTGATCAGTCGCAGCAGCTCGTCATCAATGGTATCGATGCGCTCGCGGAGTTCACCCAGGCGCGTCTCTTCATCACTCATGATCAGCCTTTTTCTTTTTCAAATCCGGCCATGTAATCAATCAGTGCATCCACGCCCTCTTCCGGCATGGCGTTATAGATGCTCGCACGCATACCACCCACGGAGCGGTGCCCCTTGAGGTTCAGCAGGCCGCGCGCCTCCGCGCCTTCCAGGAAGGCCGCGTTCAGGCTGTCATCGGCCAGGGTAAAGGGCACGTTCATCAACGAGCGGTTCTCCGGGTTAACCGGATTCGCGTAGAACGCGCTCTCATCAATGAAGGAATAGAGCTTGCTGGCCTTGCGACGATTGCGCTCGGCCATGGCCTCCAGCCCGCCCTGGCGCTTGAGCCACTGGAAGACCAGTCCGGCCAGGTACCAGGCATAGGTGGGCGGCGTGTTGTACATGGAGTCCGCCTTGTCCGCCACCGCATAGTCCATCATCACGGGCGTGCCCTCGCGGGCGTTGCCGATCAGGTCACGGCGCACGATCACCAGCGTCAGGCCGGCGGGGCCGATATTCTTCTGGGCACCGGCGTAGATCATCCCGAAACGCGAGACATCCACGGGCTCGGAGAGGATGGCGGAGGACCAGTCGGCCACCAGCGGCACATTGCCCGCCTCCGGGAAGCGATTGTAGGCCAGCCCGCCGATGGTCTCGTTGGGCGTGATGTGCAGGTAGCGCGCGTTGTCCCGGGTCTGCCACTGGGACGGATCCGGCACATGGGCGTAACCATCCGCTTCCGAGCTGGCCACTTCCTTTACATCCGCCATCCGGGCGGCTTCGGCAATGGCCTTGCGGGACCAGACGCCGGTGTTGACGTAGTCCACCGGGTCATTGGGGCCGGCCAGGTTCAACGGCAGCGCCGAGAACTGGCTGCTGGCGCCGCCCTGCAGGAAGAGCACGGCGTAGTCATCGGGAATGTTCATGAGCTCGCGCAGGTCCTTCTCGGCCTGCTCGGCGATGCCCATGAAGGCCTCGCCCCGGTGGCTCATTTCCATCACCGACAGGCCGCGGCCCTGCCAGTCCAGCATCTCGTCGCGCGCCTGTTCCAGAACCTCGGCCGGCAATGCGGCCGGCCCGGCGCAGAAGTTATAGGCTCGTGTCATGGGTTAGTCCTGTTCCACTTCGTCATCGTCATCATCGTTGCCGCTGTCCTCGATCCGCTGGATGCCGACAAGCTTCTCGTCGTCACCCGTCATGCGGATGAGGCGAACACCCTGGGTATTACGCCCGGTCACCGAGACATCCTCGATGCCGGTCCGCACCAGCGTGCCCTGGTCGGTAATCAGCATGATCTCATCGCCCTCGAACACCTGCAGCGCACAGACCAGGTCACCGTTACGGTCGGAGCGCTGCATGGCGATCACACCCTGGCTGCCCCGGCTGTAGGCCGGGAACTCGTCCACGCGGGTGCGCTTGCCGTAGCCGTGCTCGCTGGCCGTGAGGATATAGCCCTCCGGATGCGGCTGGATCAGCGAGACCACCTGCTGGCCCGGTTTCAGGCGGATGCCGCGCACGCCCCGGGCCGTCCGGCCCATGGAGCGGACCTGGTCCTCGGTGAAGCGCACGGCCTTGCCGGAGGTCGCCAGCATCATGATCTCGGTACTGCCGTCGGTAATCGCCGCCCCGATGAGGTGGTCGCCTTCATCGAGGTTGGTGGCGATCAGGCCGGCGGAGCGTGGCCGCGAGAAGTTCTCCAGCGGCGTCTTCTTCACGGTGCCGCTGGCGGTGGCCATGAACACATAGTGGCCTTCCGTGTACTCGCGCACGGGCAGGAAGGTGGAGATGCGCTCGTCCTCGTCCAGCGGCAGGATATTGACCATGGGCCGGCCGCGCGAGGTCCGGCTGCCCTGGGGAATCTCGAAGACCCGCAGCCAGTAGACCTTGCCCTTGTCCGTGAAGCACAGGATGGTGTCGTGGGAGTTCGCCACCAGGATCTTCTCGATGAAGTCCTCATCCTTCATGGCGGTGGCGGACTTGCCACGGCCGCCACGGCGCTGGGCCCGGTAGTCCTCCAGCGGCTGCGTCTTGGCGTAGCCACTGTGGGAAATGGTCACGACCAGGTCTTCCTCGTCGATCAGGTCCGCCGTGGTCAGGTCCTGGCGTGAGCTGACGATCTCCGTGCGGCGCGGATCGCTGTATTCCTCGCGGATCTTCTCCAGCTCCTCGCGGATCACGCTCATCAGCCGGTCCGGATCGCTCAGGATCTCGATCAGCCCCTCGATCTTACCCAGGATTTCCTTGTACTCGCTGAAGAGCTTCTCCTGCTCCATGCCGGTCAGGCGGTGCAGGCGCAGATCCAGAATGGCCTGGGCCTGCTCCGGCGAGAGCCAGTACTTCCCTTCCCGCAGGCCGTAGCCCTCGGGCAGATCATCGGGGCGGCAGGCATCGGGGCCCGCGCGTTCGAGCATCTCGTTCACCTGGCCCGGGCGCCAGCCGTTAGCCAGCAGCTTTTCCTTGGCTTCCGCCGCGGCAGGAGACGACTTGATCAGCTCGATGACCTCGTCGATGTTCGCCAGCGCTACGGAGAGGCCTTCCAGGATATGGCCCCGTTCCCGCGCCTTGCGCAGCTCATAGATAGTGCGGCGAGTGACCACCTCGCGCCGGTGCAGCAGGAAGCGCTCAAGCATCTGCTTGAGGTTCAGGGTGCGCGGCTCGCCATCAACCAGCGCCACGGCGTTAATGCCGAAGACGTTCTCGAGCTGGGTGTGCTTGAAGAGGTTGTTGACGATCACTTCCGGATTCTCGCCCTTGCGGACTTCCATCACGATCCGGATGCCTTCCTTGTTGGACTCGTCGCGCAGCTCGGAAATGCCCTCGATGCGCTTTTCCTTGACCAGCTCGGCCACCTTCTCGATCAGCCGCGCCTTGTTCACCTGGTACGGCAGCTCGTTGAAGACGATGACGTCCTTGCCGGTCTTCTTGTCATGTTCAATGTCGTGGCGGGCGCGCACATAGATGCGGCCACGACCCGTGCGATAGGCCTCCACAATGCCCGCGCGGCCGCTGATCAGCCCTTCGGTGGGGAAGTCCGGCCCCGGGATGTACTCCATGAGGTCATCCACGGTCAGCTCGTCATTCTCGATCAGCGCCAGGCAGGCGTTGATGACCTCGCCGATATTATGGGGCGGGATGTTGGTGGCCATGCCCACCGCGATGCCGGAGGCGCCGTTGACCAGGAGGTTCGGCACCCGCGTGGGCAGTACTTCCGGGATCTGCTCCGTGCCGTCGTAGTTGGGCACGTAATCGACGGTTTCCTTGTCCAGGTCCGCCAGCAGCTCGTGCGCCAGCTTGCGCATGCGCACCTCGGTGTACCGCATCGCGGCCGCGTTATCGCCGTCGATGGAACCGAAGTTGCCCTGGCCGTCAACCAGGGTGTAGCGCAGGGAGAAAGGCTGCGCCATGCGCACAATGGTGTCGTAAACGGCGGCGTCACCGTGCGGGTGGTATTTACCGATGACATCACCCACCACACGGGCGGACTTCTTGTAGGGCTTGTTGTAGTCGTTGCCCAGCTCATCCATTGCGAAGAGCACCCGGCGGTGCACCGGCTTGAGCCCGTCCCGAACGTCCGGGAGGGCCCGGCCCACGATGACGCTCATGGCGTAATCGAGGTAGGACTGCTTCAGCTCTTCTTCAATGTTGACCGGCAGGATTTCTCTGGCTAGCTCTCCCATCGGGAAGTAATCCTTTCTGTGTACTGGCGGTTATGGCTGTTGTGGTCCGGCGATCAAGCGCAGCCCGGGCCGGGCGCGCTAAAGCCCGCCATAATATCACAGAAAAGAGGGATCGTGCGGGTGCGGTTGACCCCTGAACAACCCGCACCCGGGTGGCGGGTTACTGCTGCGCGTACAGCTCGTCCGTGCGCGCCGCCATCACGAAATCGTTGCGGTGCAGACCGCCGATCTTGTGCGTCCACCAGACCACCGTCACCTTGCCGTACTCGGTGACCAGCATCGGGTGATGGTCCTCCTGCTCGGCCAACTCGCCCACCTGGTTGGTGAACGCCAGCGCCTGGGCAAAATTCCTGAATTTGAAGGTGCGCTCCAGCTGCTCTTCCCCATTGCGGGTCACCATGCGCCACTCCGGCACATCGGCGCCGAGGCTGCGCTTTTCCTCCTCCGTGGCCAGGGGTGAATCCTTGCTGCAGGCTTCACAGGCCTCATTCTTCAGCTCGCTCATAATACCCACTCCATTGATCGCTTAATGGTTTTGTCCTCGCCCCATAATCACGCCCTGAACCCGGACAGTAAAGCCTCCAAATTAACGGTTCGTCATCCTCGACAAAGCATCGGCGACGGACTACCTTTTCAATTAAGCACCGTAAACTCGGCCGGACCAACCGGTCTCATCAGTTGGGTTGATCGGAGCGCCAGCGCCGACTCGAGATACGACAAGAAAAAGGAAGGAAGGTCCTACCTATGTACAAAAAAACATTATTGAGCCTTGCCGTGGCATCGTCCGTGGCTCTGACGGGCTGCTTTGAAGATGCGAATGACAATACCAATGCGGGTTCCCGGGCCAAGATCCAGGACTCGCAGTTCGAGGGTAAGACATACCCGGTCTTCAATCCGGTAACCAGCGAGCTTCCTGTCCCGAACGATCTTATTTTTGACTCGGAAGCGGGCGACGGCTCATTCGACGTCAGCATCCCGCCCGGCGAGGAAGACAACCCGGTGCTGAATGCCCTGAACAACCTGAGTGGCGCCTCAACAGTCGCGCCAGCGGTTCTCCGGTTTAACGGCAAGATTGATGCGAGCACGGTCAATTCCCAGTCGTTCATCCTCGACCCGGAAGGTAATCCGATTCCGAACCCGAACCAGAACGTCTTCCTTCTCGAGACGGAGTACCCCAGCGAAGA
This sequence comes from Halospina denitrificans, assembly GCF_004364635.1. GTDB lineage: Bacteria > Pseudomonadota > Gammaproteobacteria > Pseudomonadales > Oleiphilaceae > Halospina > Halospina denitrificans. The sequence continues at coordinate 113,875 of NZ_SOAX01000002.1, forward strand.
ACCGGTACGGGCACTGAGCGCGCAGGAACCGCCTACGTTGCCAGTGGCGCTGACGGCCCAGCTGGCTGGAGGGGCGACCCTGACCGCAGCTCAAAAGCAAGCCGTGGCTGATCTGATCGGTACCGACGCCACCCCAGGCAACGCTGGCACTTATCTGGGCAAAATCGCGACCAATCCACGCTTTGACCATGACGTAGTGGAGCTGGACGGCACCTCCGCCCTCCGGATACGCCCAAATCAGCCACTGGATCCGCTAAAACGCTATGTGGTAGTCGTCACGAACGAGGTGAAGGACGTCAATGGCGACCCCATTTCCGCTTCGCCCACCTACTCCAAGCTGACGGAAGACGACGGGGATCCACTCGGAGGGGCACTTGATACAGTTCGAGGCCTGATCAACAATTTCTGGGAAGCGACAGCTTCAAGCTATTTTGCCGTGAACAACGGTACCCGTGATGCTTTGGAGATGGATCCGATCAGCGCTGACGATATCGCGGTGAGTTACAGTTTTACGACCAGCGCTGATGAAGACATCCTCAGTTACCTCGCCCGGCCCGCTCTGTGGATTGGGGATCAGGTTGAACGGTCGGTAACCACAAGCGCCGCCTCTGCAGCGGTAGAAAGTGGCGCAAGCGATTTCTCCTCTGTGCGCGATGCGGTAAACACGGCTGTTACCGATTTTACGCCCAGCAAGAACTTTGATAACGATGGTCTGACTCCCTGTAATACCGATCAGGACGACGCCACTGACGGTTTCCAGACCAACCTTGGGTCTGGCACTGTTACCTTCGAAAGCAAATTCACTTGCGTCGGCACGCTGGTCAAATCAAACCTCAACTCCAATAACATCGAGTTTCCTGAACCGTCTGCGGTAACAGTTGATGTGGATAGCAAAGCAGCTAACGTTGACGCTGTAGAGCAATCGGTATTGCTTGATAACTTCGTCGACCCAACCGACATCTTGATTCACCACGGCTCTATTACGCTGCCCTATTACCTGAAAGCGCCCAGTTCTTCAGATGGCTCACCTATTCGCACCAGCGCGTGGACACCTGACGAGTCCCTTGCTAGCGCAATTGCAAGCGCCACAGGCTTCGATATTCCACAGGCAGACTCTGAGAAGAGCTCAGTACTGAACTACAACTTCCCATTCCCGGAAAAGCAGAAGGATATCGAAGTCCCACTGCTGACAATGACCAACGCTAACGTCGACGCAAGCACCCTTGAGAGCAGCGGCACAGACTATCCGGTGGTCATCTTTCAACATGGGATCACAACTGATCGTAGCGCCGCGCTCGCTTTCGGAAGTCAGCTGATCAATGCTTATGAAACGGCAACAGGTGGTGGTGATCTTGTGGTCATGGCCATTGACCAGCCGCTACACGGGATTGCGCCGGTTTCTACCGAAGAGCGTCTTGAACTGGCTGGAACGCTGCTTGCGAGTGCAGACCCCAGCTTCAACACTGAAGAGAACCGAACAGCGATTGTCGAAGGCGATACTCAAACGGTAGTAGATAATACTAATGGCAATCTCGATTCCGGTACGGTGAACGCCTTTATCGACACAAATACTCGTGCAGGCAGCACCATTGCAGGGATTGATCCGGTCTACGAACAAGCCGGGATCAATGGCGACGGTGTAACCGAACGTCATTTCGGGTATAGCGCTAACGAAGCTAATGCCCCGGCTGAGATGAATTTCGATGAATCTGCAGCTTTTGGCTCCTCCGGGTCACTGTTCATAAACCTGACCAATTTCCTGAACAACCGCGATAATCTGCGGCAGGGCTCGTTAGACATGATGAATCTTCGGGCTTCGCTATCCCAGCTTAATATTGATGAAAGCAACGTCTATTTTGTGGGCCACTCACTTGGCACCTTGAATGGCGGCGCTTTTGCTGGTTCTGTTGCACGCGCTGTTCAGCGAACCGATGCAAGCATCCAGTCCTCGTGGACGAATCTGGACTCCCTTGATGTCAGCGGCACCCACCTGATCACGCCGGTTGCTGGCATCACTCGGCTGCTGGAGAACTCGCCAAGTTTTGCCCCCACTATTCTTGGCGGGCTTCAGCAGGCGGCCGGCCTTAGCCAGGGTGATGCAGACCTGGAAACCTTCCTGAACGTTAACCAGAACACTTTGGATACGGTTGATCCGATCAACTTCGCATCAGACTTGAAATCAACCAACATCCTGCTTTCTCAGGTTAACGGCGATAGGACAACTCCTAATGGTGCGGATACCAGGTACAGCAGTAACGTTGAAATCTACGATACTGCTCCGCTGGAGATCACTTTCCCGAACGGGCTGAATGTGGATTCACCGGCAGCGCCTCTTAGCGGTTCAGAACCTTTTCAAACACTGCTAGGCGCCACCAATACTGGGACCGCTACAACCGCCACGCCGGCGATCACTCGATATACTAAAGGTCTCCACGCTACTCCGGTGTTCCCACGCGCGGAAACAGCTGAAGAGGGTGATGTTCTGAAGACCCGTGAAATCGCCCAAGGAGGTGAACCACTGGTCACCCAGGGGAATGCTAGTAGCTTCTTCGGGGAGCTGGTTTTCCAAACAGTTGACCTGATCGAATCAACTGCAACTCCAAAAGAAGTAACTGGCGGTGACCGGGATGGATCTGTAATCCAGAACTGATCTAATGTTGCTACCCAAGCCCCGGTCCGCCGGGGCTTTTTTATGTCTGCTCACCTGCCTCTTGCCCCACCCCCGCAGATCATCTATTGTCGAAGTTGGGGTCACTCTGATTTCCCCGCCATTTCAGTCACTTCGCAAAGGAGAGGCTTCATGAACAATCCGCACTTCACCATGCCCAAGGTCCGCATTCTGGTGGCTGATGCCAGCAAGGCGCGACTGTTCCGGGTGGACTCGCCCACGGGTGAGCTTATTGAACTGAGCTCCGATGTGAACCCGGAGGCGCGACTGCATGACAGCGACCTGACGACGGACAAACCCGGGCGAGCGGCGGATTCCAACTACAGTGGTCGCAGTGCCATGGAAGACCCCACGGATCCCAAGGAGGTTGAAGCCCAGAAGTTTGCCAGGGAACTTACCGACAAGCTGGAAAAGGCACGAAACAAGGGGGAGCTGGAAAAGCTCTATATCGCGGCGCCACCCAGGTTCCTGGGCGAGCTTCGCAAGCATTTCAAGCCGGAACTGAAGTCCCTGGTGGTCGAGGAAATCGGCAAGGACTTCTCACACATGGACGCGAAGAACCTCAGAAAGCACCTGCCTGAGCGTCTGAAATAGAACTTACTGGCTGCTGAAGGAGGTCACCACCTCGCCCTCCTCCTTCAGCTCTGCGTAGCTTGCCTCAAGGCGTTCAAGAATCTGCCTCGCATCGCCATCGACGTCGGACACCGTCCAGTAGGTATCCAGGGTCCTGAGAGGTTTATGCTGGAGGGTCGGGCTCCCCAATTCTGCCAGAGCCTCGCTGGCGGGGTGAACGTAATCCAGGAGGAAGTCCACCCGCTCGCCGATCAGCACGCGGTAGGCGGAATCCCGGGAGTTTACGGTCATCAGGCTGATGGCGGGGTTGGCTCGCAGTTTTTCAATGAGACCGCCATAGGCGTAGCCTCGAAGCACGCCGACACGTTTGTCGACAAAGTCCTCGAATGCACTGAATGGCTCGTCCCCCGGCCGCTGGTAGACGGCCAGAGTGATGGGGAGCAGCAGGCTGTCGCCGGCGACCATCCTATCGGACTGATCCGCGAAGGTGCGGATGCCCTGAAACACATCCACCTTGCCAGTGCGAAGTCCCCTTTCGAGCCTTGCCGGCGGCAGCTCAACGAATTCCAGCTTTTGCCCGGAATGTGAGGCGACCTCACGGGTTATCTCATTCAGGTACCCCACAGCTTTTCCGCGATCATCCGTATAGGTGAAAGGCGGGAAGTCGACGTACCCAACAACAAGTCTCTGTTCCCGCGGTTCTGCCCCGGACAGGAGGGGGACAGCCAGCAGAACCAGGCAGACCAGACGGAACAACGAATCCGACAACGGTTTCTCCCAGGTCTTTACTGCATGATGTAATACTGCTTGGGGCGATAAGCCCTTAATACGGTGGCGCTTTTCTGAATCCGGCTGATCCAGGCAGCGCAACACTATGGCAGGCATGCTTTTGGGAGCAAGTTCCCAATTCGCATTATTGCGTACTGTAACTAAAAGGAGGCCATTGCAGCGGTGGCTCCCAGCCGGAACGACAGGATGGACCGGATGACCCCGGCCCACCATGTATCAGTTTGTTGTGCCTGCGCCGTAACAGGCTTCGTGTACCTCGATTCCAGTGTCCAGCTCCAGATTACCATCAACGCTGAACTCGAGCGTATCGAAAGCCTTGGTGGTGCTGAACTTGATAACCTCAAGGTTATCGTTACTCAACGTGCCCGCGAGGTCCGCGTCCAGAAACGTGCCCTCCTCATAGACAGTCTGCACCTCACCATCCTTGTAGGTCGTGATGGTGACACCGTCCAGCGCGCTGACACTCAGAGACTCGTCATCAGCTCTCGAAACCAGGACCAGCACATTCTCCAGGTCCCCCATTGGTGCCTCATCGGCCGTGGCCGTCAGATCGGCAGTGCCGGACCCCAAGAGGCTGAGATCTATGGTGATGGAGGCCGCCGTTCCCGCCTCGCCGTCGACGAACAGCTCTTCGTTGTCGATCGAGGCCCCGAGGTCAGGAGTCTCAGTCGTCGCTGTGACATTTTCTGCTTCCCGGGCGAAATAGTAATAGCCATCCAATCCGCAGGCTGAGGAAACACTGTCCTCTTTGGGAGGCTCATAGCCGCGATAGGGATCCACATCCCCGAATACAGCCAGCTGATCCCCGGACTCTGTCGCAATGTAGACGCCGCCACCCTCGCCCTCGCCAGCAAGGGCCTGATCGCCGCTGCCAACCATGACGAGCTCTTCCCTCTGCTCCGGTGCGGCACTTGAGAGCGAGTCCGAAACATAGCGCACCAGGCTCTGGTCCTGGCTGCCGTCAAAGGCCTGCTGGCTGCAGGTGAAAAGCTCCGGCCGGGCAACCGTCAGCGGATCGTCATTGCCGTCCGTAACGGTATCGCCATTACTGTCCTTAACGGTCACGGTGCCGTCTTCATCAATGGCAAAGGTGTATGTCACTCCCTGCTCCAGAAAATCGCCGTACTGGCCGTTCACTTCGACGGCGTCCAGCTTAATGTCGGCCTGTGCGTTGGCCCGAAAGTAGTTGGACACAAACTGGTCGTCGCAACGTCCGTCGCTGGACACAAAGCGCCTCGGCTCGACCCCCTCGGTGTCCCCATCATCGGTGATGGTTCTAATCAGCTCATCATTGCCAAATTCACGGGCGAATCCGCTCAGCTCCATTTTATATAAGGGGTTGAACTTCAGGGGATTGTACTGGACCAGGTCCAGCAGGTAACCATTGCGACCCCGGCCGTCCAGAACACCGGATCCGGCATCATTGAGAAAAGCTTCGAGTTCGTCCTCAGCCTGGGTGCTGTCACTCATCACAAGGCTTTCAAGCGCCATGCGGTAGAGGGTAATCAGGTCAGGATCGTTGACACCGAGGCTGCGCGACTCCGGGTCTTCATCGAGGTAACCGGTCGCTGCATGGAGGTTGTCTACACCCGGTGCGAGCGAATCACCAACGGCCTTGTTCAGGGCATCGGTCCGTGTCGCGTTGAGCTGAGCCCAGCCATCCCTTTCGCCGAGCAGATAGCCGACATGGGGCAGGTGCCACATGGCGAGGGTATCCCCTTCCGCCATGCCAGTGACGATAGAACCATGATTGGGGGCGTCCTTCCATTGCGCCTCAACCACGGCGGGATTGGGGATGGTCACATCGGAAAACAGCTTGTCCGCATGATCCATTGAGACGCGGTTTACCTCGCTCAGTTCCTCATCTCCGGCGGCATAGAGCACCATCTCCCCATCCCCGTGGTCTTCGTTTTCAATGGTAACGATGGTGTCTCCGAATACCTCCGTAAGGGCCTCTTCATCAAATTCATCCGCCCGGCAGCCCGCGAGCACAAGAAGGGCCAGAAGGGTCGGGATTATCCAGTGTGTTTGTTTACTCATTGTCCTGACCCTTATCGGTCCGCTTCATTTCAATGCGCCGGTTGAGGCGGCGCCCTTCTTCCGTGTCATTGGTTGCCACGGGTTTACTGAATCCAAAGCCTTTTGTGGTGATCCGTTCCTCCGCGATTCCCTGCGACACCAGGAAGTCCTTAACGGAATCCGCGCGATCCTGGGAGAGTTTCCGGTTGTATTCAGCGGTGCCGATACTATCGGTGTGGCCCCGGATCTGGACGGTGACATCCGAGTGATATTCCAGGTCCCTGGCGACGCGCATCAGCACCACGCGAGCATTGGGGGTCAGCGTGGCGGAGTCGAATTCGAAGGTAACCCCGTCCAGCGGCTGCATATCGGGGATTTCCTTCACGACCCGCTCACGCTCGACGACTTTGGTGTGCATGACTGGTTCAGGCGGTTCGGGCTCGCCGAAAAGCGGGATGGAGACGCCGACAAAGAAGCGATTATCGCCATAGGGGGCGTTGCCCCCTAAGTCGTCCGCCCAGTCAACGGCGTAACGGGCTTCAGCACGCAGGGAGAGGCGGTTTTTCCAGACGGGGATTTCAACGCCGAGGCCGGCATTGGCATACGGTGCCGTATCCGTGCCAACGGCATAGTCATTGTACATGCCGCCCACGCCACCAATCACATAGGGGGTGACAGTCCCTTCACGGAGGCGGTAGAGGGCATCCACCCCCAGGTTGTACTGCCAGTCCTTGCCACTGCGCTCATCACGATCCAGCGAATTCCCGAATACCGCCACCTCGGCGACCAGGGACTCGGTGATCGGATGCCCCGCGGCGAAGCGCATACCGGCACCATCGTCAATATCAAAGCGATCATCGTCGGCCTTTACATACTCAACCATGGCCGAGGCTGACCACTGGTCCCAGTCACCATCGGCGAGCGCCATTCCCGGAGCAATGAGCAGAGTCACCAGAGCAAGGTGGCGCATTCGGTCTTGAAGCACGGCGAGTCCTTAATGAGGGGGAAAGGTCAAAGAGTTAGGTACTGTTAATACCTTAACAACATTGCAACCACGCTCACGTGATGGGTCGTAAGGCTGCAATTACCGTATGTAACGAACAGGGGCAGAGTGTAACCGGCCGGCAGGGTAAACTCATTGTCCGACAAAACAAAACGGGCTGGCAGTTCTGCCAACCCGGTCCTTGTGCATCCGGCCAGGCGGGGAGCCTGGCCGGCATTCACAGCCTCAGAGTTTGCGCCCCTTGGAGGCCGCAATACGCAGGCGCAGGGCGTTGAGCTTGATGAAGCCCTCTGCGTCCTTCTGGTCGTAGGCGCCCTCGTCTTCCTCAAAGGTCGCGATTTTCTCATCGAACAGTGAGTCCTCGGAGCGGCGGCCAAGTACCGTCACGTTGCCCTTGTAGAGCTTGAGGCGAACGTCACCGTTCACGGGCCCCTGGGTCTCATCAATCAGTGCCTGCATGGCACGGCGCTCCGGTGACCACCAGTATCCGTTATACACCACCTCGGCGTAGCGCGGCATGATGCTGTCCTTGAGGTGGGCCACTTCCCGGTCCAGGGTGATGGACTCAATGGCGCGGTGGGCCTTGAGCATGATGGTGCCGCCGGGGGTTTCATAGCAGCCCCGGGACTTCATGCCCACATAGCGGTTCTCGACAATGTCGATGCGCCCGATGCCGTTCTCGCCCGCGACCTTGTTCAGGTAGGACAGGACTTCATGGGCCTTCATGGCTTCACCATTGATGGCCACGATGTCGCCGCACTGATACGTCAGGTCGATGATGGTGGGCTCTTCCGGCGCTTCCTCGGGGGAGACACTCCAGCGCCACATGTCGTCCTCGGCCTGGGCCCAGGGATCCTCCAGCACTTCGCCTTCATAGGAGATGTGCAGCAGGTTGGCGTCCATGGAATAGGGAGACTTGCCCTTCTGCTTTTCCACCTTGATGCCATGCTGGTCGCAGTAGTCGAGCAGCTTCTGGCGGGAGTTGAGATCCCATTCGCGCCAGGGGGCGATCACCTTGATGCCGGGCTTGAGGGCGTAGGCGCCCAGTTCAAAGCGGACCTGGTCGTTGCCCTTGCCTGTTGCGCCATGGGAAATGGCATCGGCGCCGGTCTCGTCGGCGATCTCAACCAGTCGCTTGGCGATCAGCGGGCGGGCAATGGAGGTGCCCAGCAGGTACTCGCCCTCGTAGACGGCGTTGGCCCGGAACATCGGGAAGACGTAGTCGCGGGTGAATTCCTCGCGCAGGTCCTCAATGTAGATTTCCTTCACGCCAAGGGATTTGGCTTTCTCCCGTGCCGGTTCGACTTCCTCGCCCTGCCCTATGTCGGCCGTGAAGGTGACGACCTCACAGTTGTAGGTTTCCTGAAGCCATTTGACGATTACCGAGGTATCGAGCCCGCCCGAATAGGCCAGTACGACCTTGTTGATGTCTGACATCGTTGCTCCGCCTGTCTGTCTGCGACTTGATCCTGAAAAACAGGCGCTATTGTACGGCAAGGGTGGGTGTCAGAGCCAATGGGTCAATCGTCAATTCCCGGCCGGTTTCCGATAAACTCCAGGCGCGATTCTGGTACACTTTCGCCCATGACTGACTCCATTACCCTGACTCGCCCCGACGACTGGCACCTGCATCTTCGTGACGGTGCCCTCATGCAACAGGTGACCCCGGCCTCGGCCAGACGCTTCGGGCGCGCCATCGTTATGCCCAACCTGACGCCCCCGGTGACCACCACGGCGGAGGCACTGGCCTACCGGGAACGCATCCTGGGCGCCTGCCCTCCGGAGAGCGCGTTCACGCCGCTGATGACGCTCTACCTGACGGACAACACCACACCGGAGATGATCCGGGAGGCCGCCGCCCAGGGCATCATCGCGTGCAAGCTCTATCCGGCCGGCGCCACCACGAACTCTGATTCCGGGGTCATGGATATCCGCAAACTCCAGGCGACTCTGGAAACCATGGCCGAGGAAGGCATACTGCTTCTGGTCCATGGCGAGGTTACCCAGGCAGAGATCGACATCTTTGACCGGGAAAAAGCCTTCATTGATAACGTCCTTGAGCCGCTGCTGAGCCGCCTCCCCGAGCTCCGGGTCGTGATGGAGCACATCACCACGGCGGATGCGGCCGCCTTCGTGCGCTCACGCGAGCGCAACCTCGGGGCAACCATTACCCCCCAGCACCTGCTGTTCAATCGCAACCACCTGCTGGTGGGCGGTATCCGCCCGCACTTCTACTGCCTGCCCATCCTCAAGCGACGGGATCATCAGGAAGCGCTGCGGGAGGTCGCCATCAGCGGCGATTCGCGCTTTTTCCTGGGCACGGACTCGGCGCCCCATGACCGTTACCGCAAGGAGTCCGCCTGTGGTTGTGCGGGGTGCTACTCGGCATTTGCGGCCATTGAGCTCTACGCCCAGTTCTTTGAGGAGGCGGGCGCCCTGGAGCGGCTGGAAGACTTCGCGTCGCACTTCGGGCCTGATTTCTACGGATTGCCGCGCAACAACGACCGCATCACCCTGCGCCGCGCCCCCTGGACCATTCCCGAGGTCCTGCATGAGGACGCGGAGCCCATCGTCCCCCTGAATGCGGGCGCAACTCTGAACTGGCAACTGGCCGACGGCTGAAACGAGGACTGAGTGAGCAAGACATCCGAAACGCCCACCCTGATGCAGCAACGCTTCCGTGGCTACCTGCCCGTGGTAATCGACGTGGAGACTGGCGGGTTCAACGATAAAACGGACGCGTTACTGGAAATCGCCGCCGTTCTCGTCGAAATGGACGACGATGGCTGGCTGGAGCGCGGCGAAACCCTCCAGTACAACATCCAGCCCTTCGAGGGGGCGAACCTGGAAAAGGCCGCCCTGGAGTTCACGGGCATTGATCCCTGGAGCCCGCTGCGGGATGCCCGTCCCGAGGGCGAGGCACTGCGGGAGCTGTTCCAGCCGATCCGCAGGGCCATTCGCCGGAACCAGTGCAAGCGCGCCATCCTGGTGGGCCACAACGCGACTTTCGATCTGGGATTCCTCAAGGAAGCCGCGGAGCGCAACGAGATCCGACGCAACCCCTTCCACCCTTTCTCCACCTTCGACACGGCCGCCCTGGCGGGACTGGCGCTGGGTCATACGGTGCTGGCGGAATCCTGTCGGCTGGCAGGACTGTCGTTTGATAACAAGGAAGCGCACTCGGCCGCCTATGATGCGGAGAAGACCGCGGACCTGTTCTGCTTCATCGTCAATCGTTGGAAGGCGCTGGGTGGCTGGCCTCTTCCGGAGCCAGCCACCACGAGCGAGTGAGCCTTAGCCGCCCACGAACTTGATCATGACACCAGCCGCCACAGCGGAGCCGATAACGCCGGCCACGTTGGGGCCCATGGCGTGCATGAGCAGGAAGTTCTGATTATTGGCCTCAAGGCCGACCTTGTTGGACACCCGGGCCGCCATGGGCACGGCGGAGACACCGGCGGAACCGATCAGCGGATTGATCTTTTCCTTGGTCATCGCATTCATGAGCCTGGCCATAAGCACGCCCGTGGCCGTGCCCACGGCGAAAGCCGCCATGCCCAGGGCCAGAATACCCAGGGTCTGGGCGTTCAGGAACTGCTCCGCGGCCATCTTCGAGCCGACGGACAGGCCCAGGATAATGGTGACCGCGTTGATCAGTGAGTTCTGAACAGTATCACTCAGGCGGTCGACCACCCCGCATTCCTTCATCAGGTTACCAAAGCAGAACATCCCCAGAAGCGGCGTGGCATCCGGCAGGAACATGCCGGCCAGCAGCAGGATTGAGACCGGAAAGACGATCTTCTCCAGCTTGCCCACTTCGCGAAGCTGGGTCATCTTGATCTTGCGCTCTTCCGCAGTAGTGAACGCCTTCATGATCGGAGGCTGGATCAACGGCACCAGCGCCATGTAGGAGTACGCCGCCACGGCGATCGGGCCAAGCAGGTGCGGCGCCAGAACGCTGGAGACATAGATCGAGGTCGGCCCATCCGCGCCACCGATGATACCGATCGCAGCCGCTTCGGCGATGTTGAAGCTCATCAGGCCGGACATATCCAGCAGTGCAGCCCCGAGAACGGTGCTGAAGATACCGAACTGAGCCGCTGCCCCCAGCAGCATGGTCTTGGGATTGGCCAGCAACGGCCCAAAATCGGTCATGGCGCCGACGCCCATGAAGATCAGCAGAGGCGCCACCCCGCTTTCGATGGCAACCACATAAAAGGACTGGATAATTCCGGGCGAATAGCCCTGGTCCGCAGCGATCTGCTTGGCTGCAAGCGTCGCCTCGGCATCCAGGTTCTTATAGGCTTCAATGAAGGTCTGAACGACTTCCGGCGTCACCTTCTGGGAGGCCTCAAAGCTGACATCCATCACGGTTGCCAGCGCCGCGAGAACCCTTGGCGTCTCGCTGTAGATGGCGTTCTCCACGGCACTGGCCGCAAGGCCAGCCTCCGGGAGGTTCGCCATAATGGTGCCGAAACCAATCGGCACCAGCAGCAGCGGTTCAAACTTCTTGTTGATCGCAAGATAAAGCAGTACCAGGCCGACCAGCATCATTACCGCTGCGCCCGGTGAAAGGTTATAAAGACCGCTTCCGGTCCATAACGTCATCAGGTTGTCCATTGGTACAGCCTTTTTATCCCAGAGTCAGCAGTTCATCACCGACGACGACACTGTCGCCGACCTTGACGCTCACATTACCAACGGTACCGCTACGGTCCGCCTTCACCTCGGTTTCCATCTTCATGGCCTCGAGAATGATCAGCACATCACCCTCGTTGACCTGGTCACCGGGCCCCACATGGACCTTGAAGATGTTCCCGGCAAGCGGCGCGGAGACCGGCTCACCACCGCCAGCGGGCGCAGCCGCCGGCTGGGATCCCTGCTGCTGGCCACCACCCTGGCCACCCTGTGCCGGCTGGACGTTGGTGATGTCGCCACCTTCGGCCACCTGAACCACATAGGACTGGCCCTCCACCGTAATGGTGTAGGTTTCCGGCTCGCCCGACTGCTTGGCCGGAGCGGCCGCCGCCTGGGCAGACTCGAGGGTGGGTGCCGGCTCGAAGGCATCCGGATTACCGCGATTCTCGAGGAACTTGAGACCGATCTGCGGGAAGAGCGCGTAGGTCAGGACGTCATCCACTTCCTGGTCGGCCAGTTTGAAGCCCTTGTTGCTGGCCTCTTCTTTCAGCTCGCTGGTCAGTCTTTCCATTTCCGGCTCAATCAGATCAGCCGGACGGCAGGTAATGGGATCGGCCCCATCCAGGACGCGTTTCTGCAGTTCCTTGTCGCAGTCGGCCGGCGCCGCGCCGTATTCACCCTTGAGCAGCGCGGACGTCTCCTTGGAAATGGACTTGTAGCGCTCGCCGGTCAGCACGTTGAGCACCGCCTGGGTGCCCACGATCTGGGACGTCGGCGTCACCAGCGGGATATAACCCAGGTCCTTGCGCACCTTGGGGATCTCCGTCAGCAGCTCGTCCATCTTGTCAGTGGCGCCCTGCTCCTTGAGCTGGCCTTCCATGTTGGTGAGCATGCCCCCGGGCACCTGCGCCACCAGAATGCGCGAGTCGACACCGCGCAGAGAGCCCTCGAACTGCGCGTACTTCTTGCGCACTTCACGGAAGTACTTGGCGATCTCTTCCAGTTTCTCGATATCCAGGCCGGTGTCACGGCCAGTGCCTTCCATGATGGCCACTACCGATTCCGTCGGTGAGTGCCCGTAGGTCATGCTCATGGAGGAGATGGCCGTATCCACACGATCAACGCCCGCTTCGGCGGCCTTGACGATGCTGGCGGTGGACATGCCGGTGGTGGCGTGGGAATGGAACTGGATGGGGATGCTGAGTTCTTTCTTGAGGCGGGTGATCAGGTCGTAACAGACATAGGGCTTCATCAGCCCGGCCATGTCCTTGATCGCCAGTGAATCGGCTCCCATGGACTCGACCTTCTTCGCCAGGTCCACCCACATTTCGATCGTGTGCACGGGGCTCACGGTGTAGGAAATCGTGCCCTGAGCGTGCTTGCCCGTCTCCCGGGCGGCCTTGATGGCAGTTTCCAGGTTGCGGGGGTCGTTCATCGCATCAAAAATGCGGAAGACGTCAACGCCGTTGTCGGCCGCACGCTCGACAAAACGCTTCACAACGTCGTCCGCGTAATGCCGGTAACCCAGCAGGTTCTGGCCGCGCAGCAGCATCTGCTGGCGGGTATTCGGCATCGCCTTCTTGAGTTCACGAATCCGCTCCCAGGGGTCTTCGCCCAGATAGCGGATGCAGGAATCGAAGGTGGCGCCGCCCCAGGATTCAACAGACCAGAACCCGACCTGGTCCAGTTTGTCGGCAATCGGAAGCATATCGTCGAGGCGCATGCGGGTTGCAAACAGGGACTGATGGGCGTCGCGCAGGACGAGATCCGTTATTCCCAGAGGCTGTTTGGTATCTGTCATCATTGAGACCTTCTGTTTTCAAATGAGGAGCCGGGCCCTGCGATGGGCCTCTTATCGGTCACTGTCGGTGGCGGTCACGATATTTTGAAACGGCCGCGGAGATCACTGCCATCAGTTTTGGGTCATCCATGGGCGATGATCCGCCACCGGTCCTGTTGTCGCCGCCGGTGCGCGCCGGCTTGGCTTCCGCCGGGGCGATCCGCGTCGCGATCAGCGACATGAGCATGGTCACGAACACAAGGATGATCAGGAATGAGAACACGAATCCCATTCCAACCATCATCAGATCAAGGGCGTTTCCCATCAGTTCAGTCATGGAACTCTCACCTTAAGGGAATATCTGGTGTGGTGGATTGCCGGTCACGGCCTTTGGAAAATCTGCCATAATTTACAGTTTCTCAATCCTGCGAGCAACAAAAAATACGGCCTCACCCAGTCTTGGAATGAAATTTTTGCTTCTATTTCATTGGGTTGGGACAACTGTGCTTTATCAGGGGATGGACCGATTGGATCGATCAGGATGGTGCGGCTGGGAGGATTCGAACCCCCGACCCCGTGGTTCGTAGCCACGTGCTCTATCCAGCTGAGCTACAGCCGCTCAATTAAGGCAGGTTCTGGTCATTAATAAATGGTGCGGCTGGGAGGATTACTCGGCCTGACGGCCTCGCCCCTCCGGGGCCAGCGCCGCCCTGCGGCGCTGTTCCTCAACCGAACTGCGTTCGGTTTCGGTCGAACCCCCGGGGGTTCTCACCTCCCAGCTGAACACTTCTGCTCACTTCAACTGAGCAGATGCTGACACCTTCCTGGTATCAGTCTGAATATGGTGCGGCTGGGAGGATTCGAACCCCCGACCCCGTGGTTCGTAGCCACGTGCTCTATCCAGCTGAGCTACAGCCGCAAGTAATGGCGGAGAGGGAGGGATTCGAACCCTCGGTACGCGCAATGCGTACGGCTCCTTAGCAGGGAGCTGGTTTCAGCCACTCACCCACCTCTCCTTGAGAACGCGGCGTATACTAGCATATCTGATGAGATTTCATAGGGATGTGCCCAAGAAAATTCCCGATATACGCCGCAGGGGACCGAGATAAAGCACTCAGTCTTCCTCGGTTTCCCCTTCGTCCTTTTCCTGCTGGATGCGCTGGTAGATCTCCTCGCGATGAACCGCGACTTCCTTGGGGGCGTTAACCCCAATACGCACCTGATTTCCCTTAACGCCGAGGACCGTAACGGTTACCTCATCGCCGACCATCAGTGTCTCGCCAACACGCCGTGTCAGAATCAGCATTTCCCAAGCTCCTTGTCCCAAAAAACCGCTTCACGGTTATACGCTTCCATACACCGACTGTATTGCCGGCTCTGGAGCGATTATCTTATCGTTATCGCTTCAGCTTCCTCATTATTGGAGCTTACACGCATTTTCGCCAGTCATTCCCTGTCCTATTGTTATTCTTCCCGCGCTTCTACCTGATCCAGCTCGAAGGCACTGTGCAGAGTGCGAACAGCCAGTTCAAGATATTTCTCGTTAATCACCACCGAGATCTTGATCTCGGACGTGGAAATCATCTGGATATTGATGCCTTCCGCGGACAATGCGTCAAACATCCTGGAGGCGACACCCGCGTGGGAGCGCATTCCGACGCCCACAATGGATACCTTGGCAATGTGCTCATCACCCTGGACAGCCCGCACGTCCAGTTCGCTGCCCAGCGCCTGCAGAAGCTCCAGTGATTGACGGTAATCGTTACGGTGGACCGTGAAGGTGAAATCGGTACGGTTATCCGAGCCCACATTCTGGAGGATCATATCCACTTCGATGCCAGCGTCACTGACAGGCTTCAGTATACGGGACGCGCAGCCCGGTATATCTGTTACACCCACGACGGTCAGTTTTGCTTCATCGCGGTTGAATGCGATGCCGGAGACTACTGGCTTTTCCATATCGTCCTCATCATCAAACGTAATGAGGGTGCCGGGCCCCTGCTTGAAGCTGGACAGCACCCGCACCGGTACGTTGTATTTACCCGCAAATTCCACAGCCCGGATCTGCAGCACCTTGGAGCCGAGGCTGGCCATTTCCAGCATTTCCTCGAAGGTAATGGTGCTCAGCCGGCGCGCGCTGTCCACGATCCGTGGGTCTGTTGTATAGACACCGTCCACATCGGTGTAGATATGGCACTCATCCGCCTTCAGCGCTGCCGCCAGGGCCACGGCCGTGGTATCCGAGCCGCCCCGACCCAGCGTGGTGATATGCCCCTGTTCATCCATGCCCTGAAAACCGGCAACCACCACCACGCGGCCAGCGTCCAGATCCTCACGCATGTTGTGCTGATCGATATTCTGGATGCGGGCCTTTGTATGGGCGCTGTCCGTGGTGATCCGAACCTGGCTGCCGGTGTACGAGCGTGCATCGATACCGCGCTTGAGAAGCGCCATCGCCAGCAGCGCAATGGTGACCTGCTCACCCGTGGACACAAGAACGTCCATTTCCCGGGGAGCGGGCTCATCCGTCACCGCCTGGGCAAGCTCAATCAGCCGGTTGGTCTCACCGCTCATGGCCGATACGACCACGACAACATCGTCTCCGGCATCGCGGGCGGCCTTCAGGCTATCGGCAACCGCTTCAATGCGATCCACCGACCCGACGGATGTTCCGCCGAACTTTTTTACGTACAACGCCATTCTATGCTCGTTCCTCTCTGAGGGTCAGGCTCTGTTTGAGTCGCCGCTCACGGCCGCCGCGAATTATAACCATCATGACTACTGTGTACAGGGAGGGATAGCCCTTAGGCGCCCGAGTTGTCCCGAACCCAGCCTTCAACCGCTGCAATGGCGTCCGGAAGGCCATCCGGATCACTGCCGCCTCCCTGGGCCATATCCGGGCGACCGCCCCCCTTGCCGTCAACCTTGGGGGCGACGGACTTCATCAGGTCGCCCGCTTTCAGTGTGCCGGTGAGATCCTTTGTCACACCGGCCACCAGGGTGACCTTACCGTCTTCAACGGCGCCCAGGAGGATCACGGCAGTACCGAGTTTGTTCCTGAGCTGGTCTGCTGTCTCCATCAGTGCCTTGCGGTCGGCGCCCTGCATGTCCGCTGCCACAACCTTGATGCCATTCACATCGACGGCGCTCGAGGCCAGATCGCTGCCCGCGGAACTTGCGAGCTTGGCTTTGAGCCGCTCGATCTCTTTCTCCATGGAGCGGTTGCGTTCACTCAGGCCTTCCACCCGCTCAACGACGTTCTCGTGCGAGCCCTTGACCAGGCCACAGATACGGTTGAGCTGGTTTTCAACACTGCGGTCGTGCGCCAGGGCCGCGTCCCCTGTAAGTGCTTCAATCCGCCGCACGCCGGAGGAGATCCCGGTTTCTGCGACAATCCGACAAAGACCAATGTCGCCGGTACGGTGAACATGGGTTCCGCCACAGAGTTCGATGGAAAAGCCATCGGTTCCCATGGACAGCACCCTGACGGTATCACCGTACTTTTCCCCGAAGAGCGCCATGGCCCCCATGGACTTGGCGGTTTCCATATCCGTCACGCGGGTTTCCACGCCGGTATTGGCACGGACCTGCTCGTTGACCCTGTCCTCGATACGCGCCATTTCCTCTGGGGTAACCGCCTCAAAGTGGGAAAAGTCGAACCTGAGGCGCTCCGCGTTGACCAGTGACCCTTTCTGCGCCACATGCTCCCCCAGCACTTCACGCAATGCGGCATGCAGCAGATGGGTCGCGGAGTGATTGAGGGCGGTCTTTTCCCGGCGTTCGCCGTTCACTTCCGCGTCCACGCTCATGCCGGGCTCAACCTCGCCTGCAACCACGCGGCCGATATGCAGGTGGTGGCCATCCTCCTTGCGGGTATCCTCAACCTCGAACCGCCCGCCGGCCCAGCTCAACACACCGGTGTCACCCACCTGGCCGCCAGCCTCGGCATAGAACGGCGTCTGATCCAGGATCACCACAGCGTGATCCCCGACCGTGGCCTGCTTCTGCTCGCCGTCGACCAGAACGGCCCGGACTTCGCCCTTACCGTGGAAGTTATTGTATCCCACGAACTCTGTATGGCCTGACAGTGACAGGCCCGCATTGTAATCAACCCCGAACTTGCTGGCCGCTCGCGCCCGTTCCCGCTGGGCCTCCATGGCCTTCTCGTAGCCTTCAAGATCCAGGGTCAGACCGCGCTCGCGGGCAATGTCATTAGTCAGGTCCACGGGGAATCCGTAGGTGTCATAAAGCGTGAAGACGGTCTCCCCGGGTATTTCGTTGTTCTCCAGCCTGCTGATGTCGTCCTCCAGGAGGCGGAGCCCTTTCTCCAGCGTCCGCGCGAACTGCTGCTCCTCCTGGAGCAGGATCTTCTCGATCTGGGGACGGGCCTTCTGGAGTTCCGGGTAGGCTTCACCCATCAGCGATTCAAGGGGTGCCACAAGCTTGTGGAAGAAAGCCCCCGTGGCGCCGAGCTTGTTGCCGTGCCGCGCGGCCCGGCGAATGATGCGGCGGAGCACGAAACCCCGGCCCTCATTGGAAGGCATCACGCCATCGGAAATCAAAAAGGCGCAGGAACGGATATGGTCGGCAATGACACGCACGGATGCCTGGGAGGTATCCACCCCACCGAGAACGTCAGAAACCGCCGCCAGGAGATCCTGGAAAAGGTCGATTTCATAGTTGCTGTGGACGCCCTGTAGAACTGCGGTGATGCGCTCAAGCCCCATGCCCGTATCCACGGACGGACTTGGCAGGTTGTGCATCTGCCCGTCGGCGGTGCGGTTGAACTGCATGAAGACCACGTTCCAGATCTCGATATAACGGTCGCCGTCTTCCTCCGGGCTGCCGGGCGGTCCACCCTCAACCTCGGGGCCATGGTCGTAGAACACCTCAGTGCAGGGACCGCAGGGCCCGGTATCACCCATGGCCCAGAAATTGTCGGATTTATAGGGCACGTCATCCTCGTCCCCGATGCACACAATGCGCGCTTCCGGGACCCCAATCTTCTGATTCCAGATGCGGTAGGCTTCCTCATCCGTTTCATAGACGGTGACCCAGAGCCGCTCCTTGTCCAGCCCCAGCCAGTCCTGGCTGGTCAGGAATTCCCAGGCATAGTGGATCGCTTCCTTCTTGAAGTAATCGCCGAAGCTGAAGTTGCCCAGCATCTCAAAGAAGGTGTGGTGGCGGGCCGTATAGCCAACATTCTCCAGGTCATTGTGCTTGCCGCCGGCCCGCACACAGCGCTGGGCGGAAACCGCCCGGGTATAACCCCGGTCCTCGCGCCCGAGGAAGGCGTCCTTGAACTGGTTCATGCCCGCATTGGTAAACAGCAGCGTCGGGTCATCGGCCGGCACCAGGGAGCTGCTCGGCACAATCGTATGACCCTGTTGTCTGAAATACTCCAGAAACGCACTGCGTACTTCTGCTGTTTTCATAGCACAATGACCTGTTCAAACGCCTGAAATTGGACCCGTACTCTAACACAGCTCGGGAAAGCCGGGGAACGCGCCTGACCGGGACCAGATCACGCCTGGGGCACTGATTCCGGTGGCAGTCGCCCCCTGTCGGTGGAGCGCGTACAATACCGCCGGCCAAAGTCACGAACAGGACCGGAACCCATCGATGTCGACTCGGTTTGAAAAGAGCAGCGAACTCCGCCCCGCCCCCCTGCTGCGCCGGCTTGCCGCCATGCTCTACGACGGCCTGCTGTGCATTGCCCTGTTGCTGGTGGTAACGGGTCTGTATACGGGCCTTCACAAGCTCCTGATCCATCTCGAGCTGCTGGGCGCCGACCGCTACGCAGAAATGCTTGAGGCGAACACGGCGATCAGCTACGACCCGGTGCTTACCGTGCTGCTGGTGGCGAGCCTCTGGGGGTTTTTCGGCTTCTTCTGGCGCCGCCGGGGCCAGACACTGGGTATGCAGGCATGGAAGATCCGCATCCAGAACGAGGACGGCTCGCCCATCACCTGGCTGCAGGCCTTCATGCGGGTGTTGGTTGGGATCCTGAGCTGGCTGGCCCTGGGGCTCGGCTACCTGTGGCAGTGGTTCGATACGGGACGCAGGTCGTGGACCGACCTCGCCTCCGACAGTGTCACTGTTCTCGTCAGCCCGCGCGCCTGAGCAGCACCGCGCCAATGGTTCCGGCAATAACGATCGGCACCAGGGTCGCGAGCGCCGGATTGAAGCCGTAGACCAGGCTCATGGGGCCCAGCAGATCCTGGGTGTACTTGAACCCGAGCCCGGCAATAAGCCCGGTGAATATCCGCCCGCCCATGGTGGCCTCGCGGAGGGGCCCGAAGACAAAGGAGATCGCCATCAGCACCATCGCCGCAGTCCCCAGCGGCTGGAGCACCTTCTTCCAGAACGCCAGCCAGTAATCGCTGGCATTGAGGCCCTGGCTCTCCATGTAGCTGGCGTAGGTGTAGAGCCCGTGAATCGCCAGCCGGTCCGGCTCAACAATCAGCACACTGAGCACATCCGGAGAGAGTTGATTTTCCCACTCGAAGCGATCCATCTGTTCTGTTGAGATCTGGTGCCGGGACAGTTCCGACAGGGTGACGTCGTGGAGCACCCAGTGATCCTCCCGATACTCGCCACGCGCAGCGAACAAAGCCTCCTGAAGCCAGTTGTCCTCGAACCGGAAGAGCGAGACCCCGTGCAGTTCGCCGTTGGAGCGCACCGTGTTGAAATGCATGAACACGTCGCCTTCGCGGTGCCAGAAGCCCTGACTCGCCGCCGCGGAATCACCGCCATAGCGGGCTACCGCTTTCTCGCTCTGGGCAATGCGCTCGGTAACCGGCGCCACGAAATCCCCGATGGCAAGACTGATAACCACCACAACCAGCGCCGGCTTCATGGCGGACCAGGTAACCCGCGCCAGCGAAACCCCGGCCGCGCGAATCACCACCAGCTCGGAATTGTTGGCCAACTGCCCCAGCCCAATCAGCACGCCCATAAAGGCGGCCAATGGAAGAAAGTCGTAGAGGCGCCGTGGCAGTGTGTAGAGCATGAACATCAGGGCTTCCAGGGCCTGATAGTCGTTCGCGGCATCCTCGAGTTCGGCGATGTAGGCGAACACGAAATCAAGCGCGAGGATCACCAGCAGTATCAGCAGAATCGAGGCCGACACCGCCCGCATCACATACCGGTCAATCAGCCGCATCGTGCCGCCCCCTCTGCCGCAGTCGCCAGTCCGGCCAGAACAGCAACACAACCGCCAGCAGCAGATAGCCGCCATGCACCCACCAGAGACCGAGCCAGCCCGGAATCGATGCGCTGGCGATTGCATCCCGCCCAACAATCAGGAGCCCCAGGTAACTGATATAGATAACCATTGCCGGCAGCAGGTGGAAGAACCGCCCCTGCCTGGGATTGACCCGGCTCAGGGGAACCGCAAGCAGTGTGATGACGGGGACCAGTACGGGCAGGGCCACGCGCCAGTGCAGCATGGCCCGTTGTTCGGCTTTTTCAGAATCCAGCAACTGCCCCGTTCCGACCGCCTCCTTGGACTGCCGGGGGCGCGCATCCGGAGGCGTTTCAATGCGGGTGCCATAGCTTTCAAAGGTGGTGACATCAAAATCCGCCTGCCCCGGACGCCCCTCAAACCGGGCGCCCTGGTGCAGCACCAGGAAACGCCCCTCCGCCTGTTCGTCGATGACCTGGGTGCCGCGGTCCGCCATCATCAGGCTCATGCGCCCGCTGCCCTCACTTCCATGGGCAATGAAGACATTCTCCAGCTCCTGCTTGTTCCGTGACAGCGCCTCCGTATAGACCACCCGCTCATCGGAACCGATGCTCTGGAAGCGCCCGGGCGCCAGCATCTCAAAACCGGTCTTGCTGGCCTGCTCGGTAAAGATGCGATCAACCTGCTGCACGCCGGCCGGCGTCAGCCAGAGACTCATGGATGCCACGACCGCGGTGACCAGCAGCCCTGGCCCGAGCGTGAGGAATAGCACCTGGCGTTCACTCACCCCGCAGGCGGTGAGGACTGTCATTTCACTTTCCTGGTACATGCGCCCGTAGGTCAGGAGTATCGCCAGGAAAAAGCTCAGGGGCAGGATCAGCTCCAGGAACTCGGGCAACCGGTACCCCATGATGATAAAGAGCACACCCGCGGCGAATTCACCCCGGGCGGCAGCGGCGAGATACTGCAGGAAGCGCCCGCTCATGAACACCAGCAGCAGCACCAGCGCCACGGCAAGCATGGTGGTCAGGACCTGGCGACCGAGGTAACGGAATATTATGAACACAGAATTCCCTGATTTTTCCTTCGCCTGACAGGACAGGCTATTCTAGTTAACCTGTTCCCCCAATGACAGCGGAAGACGCATAACGGAGCACCGATGAACTACACGCTTACAGACAGCGCCCTTGCCGACACACCCAGCGACTGCCTGGTGGTGGCCGTTCCCGAATCCGGCGCACTCCCCGAGTCGACACGCGAAGCGGACAGGGCAACCGGGGGCCTTATCTCGGAATTGCGTGACAACGGTGACATCAAAGGCAGCACAGCAACAACCGAGCTGTACCCGCTGCGTAACCAGGGTCCGTGGAAGCGTCTCCTGCTGCTGGGTACCGGCAAGCCCGGGGACCTGACGCCGGTTGTGTTTGCCCGCTGCCTGGTTGCAGCCGCCACACGGCTTGCAACATCCAGTGCGCAAACCGCCCTCGTCGGCCTCAAGGACCTCCCTGTTCCGGGAACGGACGAGCCCTGGCGGATCGAGGTGACCGCTCGTTCCTTTGAGGACGCCTTTTACCGGTTTGTCGATTTCAAGAGTGACAAGGGCGCGGAAAAAGCCCTCGCCACCGTGACTGTCGCAGCCAGCAGCATGGAAGAGAGCCACAACCGGGCGCTTGAAACCGGCGCCGCCATTGGCGATGGCATGAACGCCGCGAAAACACTGGGCAATACACCACCCAACATCTGCACGCCCGTCTGGCTCGCGGAACAGGCGAAGAAACTGTCCCGGGAAGCGCCGCATATACGCACCGAGGTCCTGGACGAGCCCGCCATGGAAGACCTCGGGATGGGAGCATTGCTGGCGGTCTCCCGGGGCAGCGAGCAGCCCGCCCGACTCATCCTGATGCACTACCAGGGCGCGGACGACCCGAACGCGCCGCCCGAGGTCCTGGTCGGCAAGGGCATCACCTTCGACACCGGCGGCATCAGCCTTAAGCCGGCCGCCCAGATGGACGAGATGAAGTACGACATGAGTGGCGCCTCCGGCGTATTCGGCGCCATGACCAGCGTGGCGCGACTCAGACCAAAGGCGAACATCATCGGCGTCATCGCCGCCGCCGAGAACATGCCCGGCCACAACGCCACAAGACCCGGAGACATCGTCACCTCCATGTCCGGCCAGACCATCGAAGTCATCAACACCGACGCCGAAGGCCGCATGGCCCTGTGCGACGCCCTCACCTACGTGGCGCGCTACAGCCCCGCCAACGTCATCGACATGGCCACCCTCACCGGCGCCTGCATCATCGCCCTGGGCGACCAGGCCAGCGCCGTCATGGGCAACGACGACGCCCTGGTGGAATCACTGCTGGAAAGCAGCCAGCGCAGCGGCGACCGCGCCTGGCAGCTGCCCCTGTGGAAGGAATACCAGAAACTGCTCGACTCCAACTTCGCCGACATGCAGAACGTCGGCGGCCGCGCCGCCGGCACCATAACCGCCGGCTGCTTCCTCAGCCGTTTCGCCGAGGACTACTCCTGGGCCCACCTCGACATCGCCGGAACCGCCTGGCTCAGCGGCACCGAAAAAGGCGCCACCGGCCGCCCCGTGCCCCTGCTGCTCGACTACCTCCTCAAACGCACCGGAACCGCCTGACATGACCGACCCCAGCCGCTACTGGTTCCACATCCTCAAACGCTCGGGCCCCGAAGCCCGATACCACCACGCCGCCCGCCTGGCCGAAAAAGCCTGGCAGGAAGGCGACCGCGTCGGCCTGCTGTGCAACAACGAAGAGGACGCCGAACAACTCGACCACACCCTCTGGACCTTCCGCCCAGACGCATTCCTGCCCCACGAAATCATCACCACCAACGACCAGACCCCGTCGACCAAGGTGGCTGCCCTAACCTGCGACCCATCCCCCCAGGACTGGGACACCCTAATCGTCCTCTCAACCCGGCTGCCGACAGCAGCCGAACAATTCAAACGCCTGGCACTCATCGCGAGCAACGATGACGACAGCCTCCAACAGGCAAGAAACCAATACCGACAGCTGAAAGATCTCGGAGTAACCCCCCAGGTTCACGACCAGCGATCTGGGTAACCCCAAAACCCTGAAGGGGATCAGGTGGGCATCGTTTCCGGGAAGCTCCGGAGCCATGGATGGCGGAGGGCAGCCTACAGGGACGTACTTGTTGGCGGTTCCCGGAAACGATGCCCACCTGATCCCCCGGCACGAACCCATCAGTTCAAGAAAACCGGATCAAACCACAAACTTCGCCGCACCCCCAGCACCATGTATAATCAACCCCCAAATCAAGTCTCGAAAACCCGAACCCAAAACCAGATGCCAGGCACAACAAGCATGGACAAGACCTACCAGCCGGAAAAAATCGAAAACCAGTGGTACCAGACCTGGGAAGAGCGCGGCTACTTCGCCCCCAAAGGCGAAGGCGACCCCTTCTGCATCATGATCCCGCCGCCCAACGTCACCGGCAGCCTGCACATGGGCCACGCATTCCAGCACACCCTGATGGACGCCCTCATCCGCCACCGCCGCATGAAAGGCGACAACACCCTCTGGCAGGTAGGCAGCGACCACGCCGGCATCGCCACCCAGATGGTGGTCGAACGCAACCTGGCCAACGACGAAGGCAAGACCCGCCACGACCTGGGCCGGGAAGGCTTCCTGGACAAAGTCTGGGAATGGAAGGAACAATCCGGCGGCACCATTACCAGCCAGATGCGGCGCCTGGGCACCTCCGTGGACTGGGACCACGAACGCTTCACCATGGACGACGGCTTCTACAAAGCGGTTCAGGAAGTCTTCGTGCAGCTCCATGATGAAGGCCTCATCTACCGCGGCAAGCGCCTGGTCAACTGGGACCCGAAGCTGCACACCGCCATCTCCGACCTGGAAGTGGAGAACGTGGAAGAAAACGGCCACTTCTGGCACTTCCGCTACCCGCTGATGAACGGCCAGACCACCACCGAAGGCAAGGACTACCTGGTAGTGGCCACCACCCGCCCGGAAACCATGCTCGGCGACACCGCCGTGGCCGTGAACCCCGAGGATGAACGGTACCAGCACCTGATCGGCAGCAGCGTACGCCTGCCCCTGGTGAACCGGGAAATCCCCGTGGTTGCCGACGAGCACGCCGACCCGACCATGGGCAGCGGCTGCGTCAAGATCACCCCCGCCCACGACTTTAACGACTACGCCGTGGGCCAGCGCCAGAAACTGACGCTGATCAACATCCTGACCCCCGATGCCGCCATCCGGGAAACCGCCGAAGTCTTCAACGCGGACGGCACGCCCAACCATGAGGTTGATGGCAGCATGCCCGCCGCCTACGCGGGCCTGAACCGCTTCGATGCCCGCGAGCGCATCCTTGCAGACCTCGAAGCCGAAGGCCTGCTGCACCAGACCGAGAAGCACACCCTCAAGGTACCGCGCGGCGACCGCTCCGGCCTGATCATCGAACCCCTGCTCACTGACCAGTGGTTCGTCGCCACCAAGCCACTGGCGGAACCGGCGATCAAGGCCGTGGAAAACGGCGACATCCGGTTCGTGCCCGAGCAGTACGCCAACATGTACTTCGCCTGGATGCGCGAGATCCAGGAGTGGTGCATCTCCCGCCAGCTCTGGTGGGGCCACCGGATTCCCGCCTGGTACGACGCCGAGGGCAATGTCTACGTGGGCCGCAACGAAGCCGAAGTGCGCGATAAATACAGCCTGTCCGCGGACCTGTCACTGGAACAGGACGAGGACGTCCTCGACACCTGGTTCAGCTCCGCCCTCTGGACCTTCGGCACCCTCGGCTGGCCGGAAGACACCGAGCGCCTGCGCACCTTCCACCCGACGAGTGTGCTGGTCACCGGTTTCGACATCATCTTCTTCTGGGTCGCGCGCATGATCATGATGACGCTCCAGTTCATGAAGGATGAGGACGGCACGCCCCAGGTGCCCTTCAAGGACGTCTACGTCACCGGCCTGATCCGGGACGAGCACGGCGACAAGATGTCCAAGTCCAAGGGCAACGTCCTGGATCCCATGGACATGATCGACGGCATCAGCTGCGAGGACCTGGTCGCCAAGCGCACCGCCAACCTCATGCAGCCCCAGCTGGCCGAGAAGATCGCGAAGAACACCCGCAAGGAGTTCCCGGAAGGCATCCAGCCCCACGGCACCGACGCCCTGCGCTTCACCCTGGCGGCACTGGCGTCCACCGGCCGCGACATCAACTGGGACATGAAACGCCTTGAGGGCTACCGCAATTTCTGCAACAAGCTCTGGAACGCCGCCCGTTACGTGCTGATGAACACCGAGGGCGAGGACTGCGGCGTGGGCAGCGAGCCCATCGAACTCTCCCTGGCCGACCGCTGGATCCTGAGCCGGCTCCAGACCTGCATCGAGGAAACCAACAGCCACTTCGACCAGTACCGCTTCGACCGCATCGCCCACACGGTCTACGAGTTCCTTTGGAACGAATACTGCGACTGGTACCTGGAACTGTCCAAGCCGGTCCTCTACGACGACAACGAAACTCCCGAGCGCAAACGCGGCACAAGACGCACCCTGGTCCAGGTACTCGAAACCGTCCTGCGCCTGGCCCACCCGCTCATGCCCTTCATCACCGAAGAAATCTGGCAACGCGTCGCCCCCCTGGCCGGCGTCTCCGGCGAAACCGTCATGCTCCAGCCCTATCCGGAACCCAACCCGGACCTGAAAGACGCAGAAGCCGAGTCGGACGCGGAATGGGTCAAGGGCGTCGTCGAAGCCGTGCGCAACATCCGCGGCGAAATGAACATCTCCCCGGCCAAGGCCCTGCCCGTACTCTGCCGCAACGGCCAGGAACGCGACCGCAAACGCCTCGAAGCCAACCGCACCTTCCTGGCCTCCCTGGCAAAAGCGGAAAGCATCGAGTGGCTAGACGGCCAGGAAGCTCCCCTGTCCGCCACCCAACTGGTCGGCGACATGGAAGTCCTGGTCCCCATGGCCAACCTCATCGACAAAGATGAAGAGATCGCACGCCTCTCGAAGGAAGTGGAAAAACTCGACAAGGAAATCACCCGACTCGACGGCAAACTCAGCAACGACGGCTTCATCCAGAAAGCCCCGGAAGAGGTGGTCGAAAAAGAACGCCACAAACTCCAGGACGCCCGCAACCACCGCGAGCGCCTGGACGACCAACTGGAGAAAATCCGCGCCCTCTGACCCAGCGTATGGTTAGTCCATCAGCTCAGTCAGCGACGGGCACGATGCAGGAAGGTGAAGGGGCAGGCGCAGCTAAGCGGGACCCTCTGAGGCCATGGATGGCCGAAGGGAGCCTACAGGGACGTATTCACGGCGTGTCCCGATTAGCTGCGCCCGCCCCTTCACCCGGCACCAAACAGCTTCCCTTCCACAATCATGAGGAACCAGCGATGGGAAACCGCCTCTCCAAAATCTACACCCGCACCGGCGACGACGGCACCACCGGCCTCGCCGACGGCGGCCGAATCGCCAAAAACAGCCTGCGCATCGAAGCCATGGGCACCATGGACGAACTCAATGCCCAGACCGGCATCCTGATCGAAACCCTCACCACCGACGACCCCCTGCGCCCCGTACTCCAGCAGGTCCAGCACCACCTCTTCGACATCGGCGGCGAATTCGCCATCCCCGGCAGCAAGGTCGTCAACAACACCCATATCGAATGGCTCGAAAACACACTCGATGAATGGAACGAAGATCTCCCACCGCTGAAGAACTTCATCCTCCCCGGCGGATCCATGGCCGCCGCCCAGTGCCACATGGCACGCGCCGTCAGCCGGCGGGCCGAGCGCGTTACCGTTGCCATGGGCCACGAGGAATCCATCAACCCGGACGCACGCCACTACCTGAACCGGCTGTCAGACTTTCTGTTCGTCGCATCGAGGGTATTGGCGCGCCGGAATGGCGCGCAGGAAGTGCTGTGGGATCAGAGCATGAGCCAGCCCAAACCCTGAAGCGTTCAATCGGCTGGTGCAGTGGGTGACGTAACACCCTTTGTCAGGGCAACAGGCCCATGATGGCCAGAACCGCCAGCAACGCCAGCCAGACAAACATACTGCGGTTCAGCAGGTTCCTGACGGCGAGGAGACTGCGAGTGCCGAAATCGGGCCAGGCCTCCGGGTGGTACTTCTCAAACCGGTGCGGATCCAGCGCATAGCTGGAGAGGGCACCACTGGCCGATCGAACCAGCCAGTGCCGCGCGGACTCGCCCGAAGGGCGACTTTCCGGTTTATGCTCGTGCAGCCAGCCGGACAGGTCGCCGGCAATCCCGAAGCTGAACGACAACAGCCAGGCCGGCGCCCATGACAACCACTCAACCCACACCCGGAAACACTCTCTCACCGGGGCCGAGGGATAGTGATTGCGTACCGCCAGCGCACCCAGAATCAGCACCAGTCCAGCGGGGCCAAGCAACGCGTACCAGAAAATCGTCAGGAAATACCGCTCGAAGGTGGTATGGATCAGTGAGGTCGCGACCTCCATATGCAGCACATCCGGGGGAAGGGCCTCGCCACGCTGATCAGCCGGAAGCAGATGGCTGACCTCATGCCAGGCGCGCTGCATATCGCCGTCGCTCCAGGCATCCCCGTAATCCTGCAGGGGTTCCCGCCATCCCGGCATCCCCGTTGCAGTTACCATCAGCACCAGGGCCACCAGGCTGGCAAGAAGCCCGCCCGCTATACCGCTCAACCCCCAGGCAACAACACCCATCAACAGTACCGCAATGATGTACACCGGAATCACCCAGCGAAGCGGGCCGGGGCGCCCATCGCCGTTGTCGCTGGGGGCATGCTGCAGTATCTGGCGCTGCCATTGCTCCGGGTCCATCCGGCCGCGCGCATCAAGCTGGCGGCGCAGGATCCAGGCAAGCAGGATCACCAGCAGCCGCATCAGGAGGTCTCTTCATCATTCGTTGGCTGCATGACGGTGAGGTGATCCAGAAAGTAGGCCCAGTCAAAGGCCGGGCCCGGATCCGTCTTGCGCTCCGGTGCCACATGCTCATGACCGACGATACGGTCCGGGGTAATCAAAGGATAGGCGGTCATCAGGGAACGCGTGATCTCGATCAGGCTCTGATACTGCTCCGGGGTGTACGGATCATCATCGGTACCCTCGAGTTCAATTCCAATGGAATAGTCATTGCACTCGGGCTTGCCCTCAAAGATTGAGCGGCCAGCGTGCCACGCACGGTCCTGGAAGGGCACGAACTGCACCGGCTCGCCGTCCCGGCGAATCAGAAGATGAGCGGAAACACGCAGCTCGCGGAGACGCTCGAACCAGGGGTGGGAGGAACAATCCAGACGGTTGCAGAAAAAGGCCTCAATCGCCTGGCCACCAAATTCGCCGGGCGGCAGGCTGATGTTATGCAGAACCAGCAGGGTTATGGGCTCAGCCTCTGGCCGCGGGTCCGCATTGTCGGTGGGCTCTGGACGTGCGCCCCTGAGCCATCCATCGTCATTCACGGCAAAGGCGCTGCTCTTTTCCTCGCTCAATGCGTTCCGCTCCCACCTGACCCATACAGCACGCAGTGAAGCACAGCTGCCGGAAATTGCAAGGCCCGCAGCGCGGAGTTATCCGGCCTTGCTCTCGCGAAGACTGCCAATCACCGACTCGAGCGCGCGATCGAAAATCATGCAATCGTCCAGGGGTTCCAGAGTCCCATCCCCAAGCGCCCGCGCCACTTCAGCCTGCATGTATTCAACCACACGGGCACCATTGCGGTTCACGAATATGTACTTGCCCGTGGCGCGGATCACCGCCGCCAGCTTGCAGCGCACTGCCTTGCCTTCGTGCGGACGCCACTCCACCCAGGCCCCCACATTGAGGTCGGGGGCAACACTGAAAGCGTCATCGGTGTTCTCAACAGCCCCGGAGGATGCCTCTGCCATGCCGGTATCGTCGGCACCGCCATCCGGGGCCGCTTTCAGCTGCTGCAGTACATCCACATGCTTCAGTTCGAGCTCATGCAGCCACTTGTCGATATCAACGGGATCCCAGTCAATAGCGCTCAGGCCCTCGCGCAGGCCTGAAACGACCCGGGGAATCTCCCGCAGCAGGGTGGGCCTTGTCGAGCGCACCCAGGGCTGCGGATCGAGCGTCCATACAAGGCGCTCTGTCAGGTCGCACTGGTGCTGCCAGCCAGGCCCTCCCTCCCCCTCACGCAGGTGATAGCTCTTCAGGACCCGGTACCAGCCACTGTTCAGAAAGTCCTGTATCCCCCCGGGAATGTCGTGATCCGCAACAGTGCGCTCGATCACGGCACTAACGGCCCGGCGCGCCACTTCATCCCGGGCGCGGCCTTCCTCGGCCTCACGCAGACGCCGCTCGACCAGCTCACGGCGGCGCTGGTCTTTCCGCATGAAGGCGGTGAACTCATCAAGAACCGACTCCAGGACCGCCACGTCATCGGAGAACTCATTCTGGACCCGGCTCACTGTCGCATCCATCTGCTTATACAGCGGGTCCTTGCAGGCGGACGCATCGCCGCTCCAGATCATGGCCGCACCCGCGAGCTCATTCAAGAGCCTGCGCGCCGGATGACTGTCACGCTCAAAGAGTTCAGGATCAACCAGGGCAATCCTGACCATTGGAGCCTGGAGTCGCGCGATCAATGCCTTCATGGTCTCGGGAAGGTTGCGGTCCTCCAGGATGAAGTCAAACAGCATGGAAACCAGATTGATTACATCGGCGTCACCACCGCCCGAACCGCCGGACGCCATACCATCCCCGGAGCCACTGTTGTGAAGCAGCTGAAGCAGGGTTTCCATATCAGCACCTCCCTCGGCGCCAGCGTTATAATGGCCCATTGCCGCATCACCCCTGGTTTTGTCCCGGAGCCGGAGATGAATGGTTTGCAACGTTTCAATCATAGAACCGGAGGACGTCAAGGGGTGTCAGGGATTGTCACCTTTTGTCACCGCCCGGCTGTGATAGACTCCCGGGCCGTCCAATCAGAGAAAAGTGACCAGACATGAGCATGATTCCACCTGCTGTTCTGCGTCAGGCCGTCAGCCGGGACGTTGCCGCGAGCATCGCGGAGGATGAGGGCACCGGCGACCTTACCGCTGCGTTGATTCCCAGCGACAGAGCGGCTTCGGCAACGGTCATCGCCCGCCATGACGCCGTCGTCGCCGGGCGTCCCTGGGTCGAGGAAACGCTGCGCCAGATTGATCCGCTCCTGCGTGCGGACTGGCACATTGATGAAGGCCAGTGGGTCACCAGTGAGTCCGATCCGGTGATACTGCGCCTCGAAGGCCCCGCCCGGAGCCTGATGACCGCCGAGCGGACGGTTCTGAACTGGCTGCAGACGTTATCCGGCGTCGCAACACGATGCCGACAGTACGCCGACAGGGTTGCCCACACACAGGCCCGTCTGCTCGACACGCGCAAGACGCTTCCCGGTCTGCGCATTGCCCAGAAATACGCGGTCACCCAGGGCGGATGCCACAACCATCGCATCGGCCTCTATGACGGCATCCTGATCAAGGAAAACCACATCATGGCCTGCGGTTCCATCACGGCCGCGGTGGAACAGGCCCGCAAGCAATCGAGCCGGGTACCGATTGAGGTGGAGACGGAAACCGCCGCGGAGGTGGCGGAGGCCATTGAGGCCGGCGCTGACATCATCATGCTCGATGAGTTTCCCCTGGAAGCCACACGGGATATGGTTTCCCGCTATGCAGGCAGAGTCCACTTCGAGGCCTCAGGCGGTGTCACGGAGGAGAATCTGGCGGTAATCGCGGAAACCGGCGTCGACTTCATTTCCCTTGGCGTGCTGACCAAGGACGTCACTGCGGTGGATCTGTCCATGCGGGTTACTACGGATTACATGCCGTAACATTTTATTACATATTGTTCAGAAATACCCGGAGGCGGACAGGATATAGTCCGGGAATAAAGCCACGGTAAAGGCAAGGGTTCCAAATGGAAGGAGCTTCGAACACCCCCGGGTACAGGGGGACAACAACCGGACACGTGGTCCTCTGGACACTGGGGTTTGCGGCCACTGCGGCCCTCACGAGCCAGCATCAGGAAAGCGCGCTCGCGCTCATGCTGCCGCTCATGATCTGGGCCGCCACCTGCTTTCCCGCCCTCTGGTTCGCCCTGGCCCTGATCCTGTGCACCCTCTTCGGTCTTGCCACCATCCAGCAAAGCACCAGCTCCATTGCCAGTGAGCACAGCCTGATCCTGCATGTGCTGCTTCTGATCATGCTGGCCGTCTCCCTTTATGTCCGTCTCCTGCTGGGCTATCGCTCGCGCCTTGAAGCGGATCTCGAGCAGGCTGTGGGCGAAAGGACCCGAGAGCTCAAGGTCCGGAACCAGGAACTGACGGACGAAATCTACGTCCGCGAACAGGCGGAACGCTCCTTTCGGCGCTCAGCCCGACACTACCGTGCCCTGCTGGAAACGACCAGCAACCCCATCATCCTCCTGGACCGGGATTTCAAGGTCAGCCAGTGGAATGGCGCCGCCGAAGAGCTGTTCGGTTACAGCCGGGATGATGCGGTCGGCCGGAATTTCATCCAGAGCTTCATCCCCGCCGGCCACCAGGATGACTTCGCCTGGACCATCAACAAGATCCGAAGCAGCACCCTGTGGCGGGAGAGCATTGAAATTGGCGTGGCCGATTTCAGTGGCGAACCCCATACCGTACTCTGGAACATCAACCGTCTGGAGGGTGAGGATGATCTCGAACAGAGCGAGCTGATTCTGATCGGACAGGATATATCGGAGATCCGGGAGACCCAGGACAGGCTCCATTTCCTGGCCCATTACGACACCCTGACAGGCACCGCCAACCGCCGCCTGTTCGAGGACCGGTGCAACCAGGCCATGGCCCGCTGCCAGCGTTACGGCCATTCCTGCGCGCTCATTACCCTCGACATTGACCATTTCAAGCGCATCAATGACACCCTGGGCCACGACGCCGGCGATGAACTGCTCCAGGAGATGGTCCAGCGCCTGCGCGACGCTATCCGGGGCGAGGATACTATTGCCCGCCTCGGCGGTGATGAGTTCGCGGTACTGCTCAACCAGGTCAAGGGAGCCGACGGCTGCGAGAAAGTGGCGCGCAACATCCTCGCCTCACTCACCCATCCTGTCTCCGTTCAGCAGGGCGAACTGGTGATTACCTCCAGCCTCGGGATCACACTGGCTCCCCAGGATGGCCTCAATTACGAAACGCTTCTGAAGAATGCGGATATGGCCATGTACAGGGCCAAGAAGGCAGGCCGCAACAACATCCAGTTCTTTAACCAGAGCATGAACCGTGAAATCCAGAAACAACTCCGGGTCGAGCAGGAGCTGGGCGATGCGGTCAGGGATGGGTTACTGGATCTGTACTATCAACCCGTCGTTGATATTGAGCACGGGCAGATCCAGGAACTCGAGGCACTTCTGCGCTGGCACCATGCAAGGGATGGACTGAAAACGCCAGCGGACTTTCTTGACGTGGCCGAACAGACGGGTCAGCTGCTGGAAATCGGCGAATGGGTCTACTATAACGCCTGCCTTCAGGCCCGGGCCGTACAGGCCATGCATGAACGTCCCACCCCGGTAAGCATCAACCTCTCGGCACGCCAGTACCACCACCCCATGCTCATCGAACAGCTTGCCCGCATCATTGACGACACAGGCATCGATCCCGGCCTGCTGCGCATCGAAGTGGATGAAGCCATACTTGCGGAACGCCTGGAAGGTGCCATGAACGTGCTGACAGAGCTGAACAATCTGGGCGTGGTACTGGTGCTGGATCGGTTTGGCCGCGGGCTGTCTTCCGTGCGGTTCCTGCGGGATCTGCCCTTCAAGCAGGTCAAGATTGATCGCAGCCTGGTCAAAGACATCCCCGAGGGCCGTAACAGCTGCGCCATTGTGCGCACTCTTGTAACCCTGGCAAGGGAAATGGGCCTGACCGTGATCGCCAGCGGCGTGGAAAACGACGAACAGCTGCAGTTTCTCCGCTCAATCAACTGTGAGCTGGTCCAGGGGCACCGGCTGTGTTCGCCGGTCCCGAGCAGTGAACTTGCGGAACTGTTCAGACAGAGGCGCGACGGTCACAGCTTCCATGCCGGCATTCAATATGAGCTGCTGACAACCACGGAGCCCTGAAGTGACATCTGACAACATCCGTTCCGGCAAAAAAAAGATCCGCAGCTTCCTGGCCACCCCGGTCCCTGAGGCGCTGGCCGCGGCTCTGATGGAGAGTGCGGAAGTCGCGCGGAAAGACCTGCCGTCACTGGGGGTGACCGCGAGGGACAACCTGCACCTGACGCTGGTGTTCCTGGGCAACCTGACCGAAGAGCAGCTCGACAACACCGTTATCCCGCGGGTTACTGAGATTGTCGACGAGGCGACGCCGGGGTGGGTCTATTTTCACCAGCTCGCGGGTTTCCCCTCAGAGCAGCGGCCCAGGCACCTGGTCCTTGAAGGCGACGCGTCGCCAAGCGCGGAGATGCTGCAGGAGAGCCTCCGCCAGGGCCTTCAGGATCTCATCGGAAACCAGGAACCCAGGGCATGGCGGCCCCACATAACCCTGGGTCGCTTCAGGAAGAACGGTGGGCCCGGAATCACCCCCACCCTCTGGCAGGCGGAACTTCCGATCGGGGAGGTCTGTCTCTATGAAAGCCAGACCACACCCCAGGGCCCGGTATACCGAATACGCCACCGCTGGAGTCCTGGCCAGCCCGCTGGCTAGTGGCTGGCCGTCACCAGGCGATCCAGTTCACGCAGGGCTTCAATGAAGGCGTCGGCCGCCATCTGTTCCGTGCGGAAATATTCCTCGGCCATGGGCGCCACTTCGCAGTAGTCCGGCATGGGGTCGTCCGCATTGAGGCGTTCGCTCAACTGGGGAAGGAAGACAAACTGCACCCACTGCGGGAACCTGAGCGTATCGATACAGAAAGGCTGGCGGCTGGCCAGCGCTTCCGGCGCCGGAGGCTCGGATTCCAGCAGGCCGTGATGGCGGAGCTGGGCTTCCACCTCCGCCAGGGCCTCATCAAGCATCTGTCGGGCATGCTGCGGATCCGTCATGCCCTGGCCGGCTCCAACGGCTCGACCTCAACCGTTTCCCCGTGCAGCAGCGCGTACAGATCCTGGAACTGACGCGTCAGGTTGTGTTTTGGTGCCATGTGAATCAGCGGCTTACCGGCCTGGTGGGACTCTTTCATCTTAACGGAGGAAGATAGCCGCACGGGAAGCACCGGAAGCCCCTCGTCGATCAGCTCCTGAACCAGGCGGCGCGGCAGGCTGGCCTGCGACTGGAACTGGTTGGCAATAACGCCCTCCACGACCAGATCCGGGTTGTGGTCTTCCTGGAGCTCCTGGATCTCACCCATGATGTTGTAGAGCGCCTGGCGTGAAAAATCATCACAGTCGAACGGAATCAGGCAGCGTTGCGACGCGATCAGCGCGGAACGGGTATAGAAGTTGAGGGCTGGCGCCGTGTCGATGTAGATGGCGTCATAGAGATCACTCAGTTTCTTCAGGTATTCCCGCAGCTTATAGATCTTGTGCTTGGCCTCAAGCTTACGCTCGAGAAAGTCGAGCTCCGGGCTTGAAGGCAGAACGTGCAGGTTGGAAAAGTCCGTGGCATGAACGAACTCTTCGGGTCGCCGGCTGGAAATCCGGAACGAGATTGTCTGCTCAAGCAGGTCCGCGACAGTGTCACGGAGCCTGTCAGCGGGCTGGCCCAGCAGGTACTGCGAGGAATTGCCCTGTGGATCCAGATCCACGACCAGGGTCCGAATCCCGCGACTGGCGCTGATGGCCGCAAGATTGCAGACAATGCTGGATTTGCCGACACCGCCTTTCTGATTGAAAACCACCCGTCGCATGGTTATCCCCCTATTCTTTGTTGTTGTCCCTTATTTGTGCTGAAGTCTACCAGCCCAGAATATGCTTTACGAACGGGACTGTCAGCCGACGCTGGTGCTGCAGGGAGGCATCGTCAAGCTGCTCCAGGATGCCCAGCAGTTCACCGGTATCCCGGGGCGCCCGCTTGAGGATATAAGCCGCCACCTCATCGGGAAGGATCAGCCCCCGGCTTGAAGCCCGTGCAGTGAGCATCGCGTGACGGTCTTCATCCCGGGGCAACGAGAGCTGCACCACCGGCAGGGCGCGCAGCCTGGAGGCAAGATCCGCGAGTGCCCAGCTCTGGGCACCGGGCGGGGTCCGTGAGGCAATCAGAAGATGCCCTCCCGAATCCAGAACGCGGTTATAGAGATGCAGCAGGGCCTCCTGCCACTCCGGGGTTGCGGGCAGGGCCTCGAGTTCATCCAGGCATACAAGGTCAAACCGTTCAAAACCCTCAAGCGCCTCGGGCGCCAGCGCGGCTGCCTCACTCAGGCTGAGGTACAGGGCGTCCCGCCCCTGCTCCTCAAACGAAAGACAGGCCGCGTTGAGCAGGTGGCTTTTACCCGCGCCCGTGTCACCACAGACCAGCATGGGCTCTGGACCTGGCTCCGCCAGCCAGGACTGGACCCGGGTAACAACAGCTCCGTTACGCCCCTCGTGGAAGTTGGCGAACCGGGCCTCATCCCGGAGCTTGATGCGCAATGACAGCTGCCCGTCATGGGGTCCCACCATAAGACCGACGCTTCCTACATCGACGGCATGTCGGTATCCCCATCGCCGGACGAGCCCGGCTCCGACAGGGGCACGATCTTCAGCTGGTCATCGTCATCGACCGATTCCAGTTCTTCCCCGGAGTCCTCCAACTGCCAGCTGTAGTAGAGCACCCGGCCACTGTCAGCGCCCGAAGACTCGGCATCCTGCAGCGACAACACCCCGAAATCCGGGCCAATCGAGCCATCCTCCGGTCCCGCCATCAATCTGAAACGCGTGTCCAGGGCGATGTAATCGCGCACCAATGGCAAATCCCCGTTGTAACGCACCGCGAGATGCAACTGATCCCGTTTCATGGCCTGTGGCTCCACCGAGCGTATGGGTTCCATGCTCATCAATGCCCTGCGGATTGATGCGTAATCCCCGAGGGAGTCCACATTGCTGGCAATCACCTCGAGATCCCGGGCTTCACGCTCATCCCCGTAGTCAACCGCGAATACCCCGGCAAAGTGGCTTGCCCAGCGATCCATGAGTGCTTCGGTAACATCCGTCCTTGAGTCTCCCTGCACCACCCCATCGACAACGGTACTTCCGAATGGCTTACGCAGGACCCAGCGTGCCCGCCAACCGTCACCGCGCCGGCTGACCCTCACGATGGCAATGCGATCCGGGGCGTAGCGCTGCGATGCCTCCTCGATCGGCTCCGGAAACAGCCCCCAGATCTCGGAAAGATTGAGAATGTCGCGATCCTGTTCATCATTGAAGGGCAGATACAGGGGGACGCCACGGAGGTTGGCCTGTTTCATCAACGGGCCTTTCCAGGGCCCTTTTTCCGTCACTCGTGCGGCGTCCAGCGGTTGCATGGGTTTCTCAAGAAAAGGCGGAAACCTGGCATCACGGTGCACGAGCTCGCGCTGCCCCCGGTCATCAACCACGAACCAGACAAGAACCCCCGGGCGGTTGGCCCCCCAGACCGAAATCTCAGGCTCGGCGAGGGCGCGCCCCAGAGCGGGGGCGCTGACGGTTACATGCAGCTCCAGAGTGTCGCCGTCACGTCGATAGCTGTAGGCGTCAACAAGCTCGGCACCCCGGCCCAGAATCTTCTCCCCGCCCTCACCCCCGGAGTCACCGCGAAGGGTTTCAAGTACCCCGCGACTGCCGGTCAGACGGACAAGGACCTGGGCCAGTGCCTGCTCGAAACCTTCCCGGCGAGCCTTTTCACCGGTATCCGGAACCTCGACAACGGCATCGTAGAGATTATTCACAACTACGCCCCAGGCGGGAGCCGCCGTACAAAGCACCAGAACGCCAGCGAGAAGCAATGCCGCCTGGGCCTTCGTCCGGGATCGTTGTTTTCCTGCTACCTGTTTCACCGTGCCCATCCCTTCCTGCAAGCTGCGAATGACGAGACAGGATACAACAAGCCCGGGAATCACGACACCCGGCCATTTGGCGGGGGTTGCAGGGCCTGCTAGAATCCGCTCAATCCCTGCTTCTAGGATGCACCTGATGACCGACCAGAACCGAGGAATGAGTTACCGGGATGCCGGTGTTGATATCGATGCCGGCAATGAGCTGGTGGACCGTATCAAGGAGAGCGTCCG
This sequence comes from Halospina denitrificans, assembly GCF_004364635.1. Classification (GTDB taxonomy): domain Bacteria; phylum Pseudomonadota; class Gammaproteobacteria; order Pseudomonadales; family Oleiphilaceae; genus Halospina; species Halospina denitrificans. The sequence continues at coordinate 151,728 of NZ_SOAX01000002.1, forward strand.
CCGCACCCATCGACCGGAGGTACTCGGGGGACTGGGCGGCTTCGGGGGCGCCTTTGCGCTGCCCGAAGGCTACAAGGAGCCTGTCCTCGTCTCCGGAACGGACGGCGTTGGCACCAAGCTCAAGCTTGCCATGCAGCTTGAGCGTCACGACCGCATCGGCATCGACCTGGTGGCCATGTGCGTCAATGACCTTATCGTAACCGGCGCCGAGCCGCTGTTCTTTCTGGACTACTACGCCACCGGCAAGCTGAACCTGGACATTGCCACGGATGTGGTCCGCGGTATCGGCGCTGGTTGCGAGGAAGCGGGCTGTGCGCTTATCGGCGGCGAGACCGCCGAGATGCCCGGCATGTACCAGGGCGATGATTACGATCTGGCCGGCTTCTGCGTGGGCATTGTCGAGCGCAGGCGTTTCATTGACGGCAGCCGGGTAGAGGCTGGAAACGCCCTTATCGGCCTCGGTTCGTCCGGCCCCCACTCCAATGGCTATTCACTGATCCGCCGGGTACTGGACGAGACCGGCGCGGACCTCAAACAGTCCGTGGGCACGGAAACCCTGGGCGATGCCCTGATGGCTCCTACCCGTATCTACGTGAAACCACTGCTGGAGCTGTTGCACCAGTTCGATATCCGCGCCATGGCGCATATCACCGGAGGCGGCCTGACCGAGAACCTTCCGCGCGTCCTCCCGGAAGGCACCGAGGCGGTCATCGATACCCACAGCTGGCAATGGCCGGATATCTTCCAGTGGCTTCAGAAGGCTGGACGAATTGCCACCGATGAGATGTTCCGGACCTTCAACTGCGGCGTGGGCATGGTTATATGCATCCCGGACACGGAGCGGGACCAGGTCCTTGAGACGCTGAATGACGCGGGCGAAGACGCCTGGCTTCTGGGCCATGTCCAGGCGTCCGAAGAGGCGGCCGGTGTGCGTTTTGTCCCTGATCGCAGTGAGGACGGGTAATGGCGCGGACCGTGCCAGGGATCGTTGTCCTTGTCTCAGGCGGAGGCACCAATCTCCAGGCCCTGATCGACGCGGCCTCAAAAGGCCAGCTGGGGGGTTCAATCCTTGCGGTGATCAGCAACAAACCGGGCGTGGGCGGCCTCGACAGGGCGGCCCGGGCCGGGATTGAAACCGCCGTTGTAAACCACCGTAATTACCCCGAACGCGCGGCCTTTGACGCCGCCCTGCGTGAAACCATTGACGCCTATGCCCCTGACCTGGTGGTACTGGCAGGTTTCATGCGCATTCTCACGGACAGCTTTGTACGCCACTACCGGGGCCGGATGCTCAACATCCACCCGTCACTGCTGCCCGCCTACCCGGGCCTGCACACCCACACCCGCGTTCTGGAAGCGGGTGATGAGGAGCACGGAGCCACGGTGCATTTTGTAACCGAGGAACTCGATGGGGGGCCACCCGTGCTCCAGGGACGGGTTCCCGTGCTCCCGACCGACACCGCTGAAACGCTTGCCGAGCGTGTACTTGGCCAGGAACACCGGATCTATCCCCAGGCCGTCAGCTGGTTCTGCCAGGGCCGACTGAGACTGACGGCCTCGGGCGCAGAACTCGACGGCACCCCGCTGAACGAACCCATGGACATAGACAGCGGCGCCCCGTCCTAGCCATTACGATTATTTCATCATGCGGGCTTGAGGCACGGCGCCGCTTCTCATAGGGTTGAGGAACTGTATCTACCAACAAGGACCTCTTCATGGAACTGATGCAACGGTACCTCCCCCTCTGGCTGGCCCTGTTTGTTGCAATCCCCGCATTCGCCGACGAAACTGCGGACACGCAATCGGAGCCCGAAACCAGGAAGGTTGAGCTCCAACCCATGGAAGCGACGTACGGAGCAACCCTTGAGCGCGGTGTTTCCATCAGCGGCGAGGCCACCCGGTCACTGGAAAAACGCGAGGATGGACGCTGGCTGTACCGCTTCGATGTGGACTCATTTATCGCGGACATCCGGGAATCCAGTGTCCTTCGCTACGAGGATCAACGGGTCATCTCCGATCGTTACCGCTACAGCCTCGAAGGCTTTTTCATCCGCAACCGCAGCACCCGTTACAACTTCAACTGGGAGGACATGCTGGTCCGGTATCTGGACAAGGACCGGGACATCGACATCAGCGATGAGCCTGGAATACAGGATCAGCTTGCCGCCCAGCTCCAGCTCTGGATTGACCTGCAGGCCGGCATGCAGAAAATGGAGTACGTGATCCTCGACGACGAAGGCGACTTCAAGGATTACCAGTTTGAGGTGCTGCGCGAGGAAACCCTTGAAACCCGCAAATTCGGTGACGTCGAGACGGTTGTTGTAGAACGGGTCCGCGACGAGGACTCACCACGGACCACCCTTATGTGGTTTGCACCCGAGTGGGATTACCTGCTGGTCCGGCTGGACCAGCATAACGAGGAAGGTGAGAATTTCGAGATCTATCTCAAGGAAGCCACTCTACACGACCGTGAGATTCAGCCCTGATCCCGCCAGGCCCGTTTCACCTCCTCGGCAATAACCTGGAGGCCACGGGCCACATCCGCCTCGTCCTGTGAGTAGGTTACGCGCAGGCATTCATGGCGATGGCGCCACTCCTCATCCGGCAACCCCGGAAAGAAGTAGTGCCCGGATACCACGAGCACGCCCCGGGCCTTGAGGCGCCGATACAGTTCCAGGCTGCTGATGGGCAGATCCGGGAACCACAACCACAGGAACATGGCGCCTTCCGGGGTGTGCACCCGCCATGGGCAGTCTTCACCCATGGCCTCGCGGAATGCGGCCACCGCCTTCTCCATCTTCTGCTGATAGATCGGCTGGACTCGCTCCCGGCTCATGGAGATGATCTCACCACTGCGCACCAGTGGCTCCGCCAGCATGGCCCCGAAACTTCCCGTCGCCAGGTTGATGATGGCATTGACTCCGGACAGGGCGCGGATTACGGGCTTATCCGCGATCACGATGCCGGTACGCGCCGCCGGAATACCCAGCTTGGACAGGCTCAGACACAGGATATGCTGGGGCGTCCAGCGTGGCGTGGCTTCGGTGAACATCAGGTCCGGGAAGGGCGTGCCGTAGGCGCCATCCACAATCAGCGGGATGTCGTGCTCCCGGGCCAGCTCTTCCAGCCCCTGCATCTCGCCGTCGGTCAGCACGTTCCCCGTGGGGTTTGTTGGCCGCGAGACGCAGATCGCCGCGGTATCCTCGGTGATATCAAGTCCGGAGAAATCCACCCGGTACTTGAAGAGGTGATCCCCGAGTTCATCAATCTCCGGGCGCACGGCACGGAACAGGCCCGGGCTCAGCCCGGCATCGCCATAACCGATGTACTCCGGCGCCAGCGGCAACAGGATGTGCTTGTGGCTGCCATCCGGGTGTTCCCCGGCCAGCATGTTGAACAGCATGAAGAAGGCGGACTGGCTGCCATTGGTCAGCGCCACGTTTTCCGGGGTCAGGCCCCAGTCGTACTCACTATTGAGCAGTTCCACCAGGCTGGCAATAAACTGCTTCTCGCCCTGGGGTGGATCGTAGACGCCGGTCAGGCGCCGGAACTGTTCCGGATCATCCACCAGCTGCTTCGCGATGGTCTGGAGCCGGTCTGTCACCTCGGGCAGGTAGCCGGGGTTGCCCCCACCCATCATGATCACGTCATCCCCGGAGGCCATGGCCTCGCCCAGGTCATCCATCAGGGAATTGATGCCTGCGTCGGCCCCGAGCTTCTGGCCAAAGGTGGAAAGCCTCATTGCATATCCTCGACGGTCAGGTCCGGATACCCGGCCCAGCGCTCGGGCACTTCCAGCCCCAGGTTACTGACCCCTTCATTGTGGGCCATCCCCAGGATCTCGTGGATGACGCCCGGGTCCGGGGCGCGGGCCTTGCGCAGCATTTCCAGCAACGCTTCCTGGAACCCCTTTTCCGCGCGGGTCAGGTCGTGATTGTCGAAAAGCTGCACGAGCTCCTCGTCGCCAAGCCCCTCGCCTTCCGTGACCTCGATAAAAGTGGTCACCGTATTCAGGGCGACGGAAGCGCCCTCGGCGGCGCGTTTCTTGTCCGGATTCACATGGCACAGCAGCGCCTGCTCCAGGAGCCACCAGGCGTCCAGCGCCGGTTGCACGCCGTAGACGTCATGATCATCGGGATTGGGGCAGCCGCGCTCCAGGCGGGTCAGCAGCTGAAGCACATCCACATTGTGATCCTTGCGCAACAGCATGCTCCAGCCGAGGTTGAGTCCGTCCCGGAAACGGTCGCCCGATGCGGGATCGGTCAGATCCGAGAAAAGCGCAAAGTTGGGAAAGGCGCGCTCGGCTAACGCCAACAGAAAGGCAAACTGACGCCAGCCTCCTAGCTTATCCAGCTGTTTCTGCTGCTGTCTGGGATTCATGGTTACCTCGGCCAGGCCAGATGGATTGAATCAGGTCTTGGGAAGGGTTACGCCACGCTGGCCCATGTACTTGCCCTTGCGATCCTTGTAGCTGGTTTCGCAGATCTCATCGGATTCAAAGAACAGCATCTGCGCAACGCCTTCATTGGCGTAGATCCGGGCCGGCAGGTTGGTGGTGTTGGAGAACTCCAGGGTCACCTGCCCTTCCCATTCGGGCTCCAGGGGCGTCACGTTCACGATGATGCCACAGCGGGCATAGGTGGACTTGCCCAGGCAGATCGTAAGAACGCTGCGCGGAATGCGGAAATACTCCACGGTCTGTGCCAGGGCAAAGGAGTTGGGCGGAATAATGCAGGACTCACCGGAGACGTTGACGAAGCTGTCCTCGTCAAAGTGCTTGGGATCCACGGTCGCCGAGTGGACATTGGTGAAGATCTTGAACTCCGAACTGCACCGCACATCGTAGCCGTAACTGGAGGTTCCATAGGAAATGACGCGCCCCTTGGCCTCGGTCTCACGGACCTGACCGGCCTCAAAGGGTTCAATCATGCCTTGTTCCAGCGCCATCTGGCGGATCCAGCGGTCGGACTTGATACTCATAGGTGCTTCCATCGGGGCTCATGACAAACAGTTGGCAATGATACCGCAGTGTGCGCCGTAACCGAAACCAGAGCCCGTCTCAGGTCGCCGAGTCTTCCCGCGCCGCCTTGCGTGCCCTGCGGCGCGCCAGCATGAAGCGGTGAAGCCAGTGGGAGAGAAAATAGCCACCCACGGAAAAGGTGGTGGCCACAAGCAGACTGCCTACAGCCGTAAACACCATGGTGTTCGCAGGACCATCCAGCATCCAGGACGGAATCGGGTCCCGTGCGAACGGAATAATCTCGTAGAGGAACTTTCCAAGCTGATGGAAACCCCAATAAAGCGGCCCCATGGTGATCGGATTGCTCAACCAGGACACTGCAAAGGCGACCGGAAAGTTCCCGCGCAGGAGTATGCAGCCCACGATCATGAAAACCGTCTGGAATCCGACTGTCGGGGTCAGACCGATGAACAGTCCGACCGCGACCCCCCGGGCCGTTGCTTCAGGACCACCACGAAGACAGCCGGTGACGTAGAGCCAATGCCAGAGCCTGGGATGGCTTACCAGCCAGTTATGCCCCCGGCGACGAAGCACACGATAGCGGGTTCGGAGGGTGTTCAGGGTTTTCATGGAAACCGCCATCGGGTTTAAAGCTCGTAAAATGAATACCTGCCCGGCTGGACGGCCACACGGGCAGGCCCCTTTTAACGCAAAATGTCCGGGAGTGCCATTAAGAATCTGTTAATCATGTCTTGATAGCGCCAATGGCCGCACTGGTGTCCCGCTCCCGCCGCGACAGGATAGCGCCCAGACGGCGCGCCATATCCGCATAAAGCCGTGCCACTTCCGAATCCGGCTCGGCCACCACCGTGGGCGAACCGGAGTCCGTCTGCTCACGGATAGTCTGGTGCAGTGGCATCTGCCCAAGGAGTTCGACCCCGTAATCCTGCGCCAGGCGCTCACCGCCGCCGCTGCCGAACAGCGCCTCATGATGGCCGCAGTTGCTGCAGATATGGGTGCTCATGTTCTCCACCACGCCAAGCACCGGAATATCCACCTTACCGAACATCTCGATGCCCTTCTGTCCGTCCATCAGGGCAATGTCCTGGGGGGTGGTTACCACAACGGCGCCGGTCACCGGAACCTTCTGGGCCAGTGTGAGCTGGATATCCCCGGTCCCCGGCGGCATATCCACGATCAGGTAGTCCAGGTCATCCCAGAGGCTCTGCGTCAGCAACTGCTGCACGGCCCCACTGACCATTGGACCACGCCAGACCATCGGCGTCTTGTCCGTGATCATGAAAGCCATGGACATGGCCTGGATGCCATGGGCCCGCAGGGGCACGAAGTACTTCTCCTCCTTCGTCTCCGGGCGGGTTCCCTCCGGGATTCCCAACATCAGCCCGACGTTCGGCCCGTAAATGTCGGCATCGAGGATCCCGACCCGCGCGCCCTCACCTGCCAGCGCCAGCGCCAGATTGACGGCGGTGGTGGACTTGCCCACACCGCCCTTGCCGGAGGCCACGGCGATGATATTGCTGACGCCGCCCATCGGGTGAAGCTCGCCCTGAGTTTTATGGGCATGGATATTCTGGGTCGTGGTGATCGACACGTCCTCCACACCCTCGATGTCCTCGATCGCATGGGTCAGGATGCTGCGCGCCGCGCCCGCAACCCCCTGCCAGGCATAACCCAGGCTGATCTCAAAAGAGACCTTCCCACCGTCAATCTCAAGATTGCGGATGGCATCCAGAGCCAGCAGGTCCTGGTTCAGGTAAGGGTCCTGATAGGCGTTTCGTATCGCCGCCTCGACGGCACCGCGATCAATACTCGACATAGCACTTCCGGAATCCGTTTTATGACACTCTGGACCAATAATACCGAGCAGGCCTCCGCCGCTGCCAGCGACGGGATGAAAAAAAGGCTGTTGAACGGTATCATCGCCGGTTCAGCAATCCAAACCACGGAGCAACCACAGGCTCATGAGTGACCGCCGCGATATTCTGGTAACCAGCGCCCTTCCCTACGCCAACGGCCCCATTCACCTGGGCCACCTGCTGGAGTACATCCAGACCGACATCTGGGCCCGTTACCAGAAGCTCAGGGGCGAGAACTGCCATTACGTGTGCGCGGACGACGCCCACGGCACTGCCATCATGCTCCGCGCTGAACGGGAAGGGATCACTCCGGAACAGCTGATCGAGCGCATCCAGAAGGAACACGAGGAAGATTTCGCCGGCTTCCTCATCAATTTCGACAACTACTACTCGACCCATTCCGAGGAAAACCGCGAGTTCGCCAGCTACATCTATGAGCGCCTGCGCGACAGCGGCCACATTGCCACCCGCACAATCACCCAGGCCTATGACCCGGAAAAGGGCATGTTCCTGGCGGACCGCTTCATCAAGGGCACCTGTCCGAAGTGCAAGACACCCGACCAGTACGGCGACAACTGCGAGGCCTGTGGCGCCACCTATACGCCCATGGAGCTGATCGAGCCACAGTCCGTCCACTCTGGCGCGACCCCCGAGGAGCGTGATTCCGAGCATTATTTCTTCACGCTTCCGGACATGGCCGACTTTCTTCACGAGTGGACGCGCAGCGGCACACTGCAGCCGCAGATGGCCAACAAGCTGGCCGAATGGCTGGAAGCCGGCCTCCAGGACTGGGACATCAGCCGCGACGCGCCCTATTTTGGCTTTGAGATCCCGGACGCGCCGGGCAAGTATTTCTACGTCTGGCTTGACGCTCCCGTAGGCTACCTCGCCAGCTTCAAAAACCTGTGCAGCCAGCGCAGTGATCTGGACTTCGACCATTACTGGAAGGCGGATTCCAAGGCCGAGGTCTACCACTTCATCGGCAAGGACATCATCAACTTCCACGCCCTCTTCTGGCCGGCCATGCTCAAGACCGCAGGCTTCCGCACGCCAACGGCCATCAACTGCCACGGCTTTGTCACCGTCAATGGCCAGAAGATGTCCAAGTCGCGCGGCACCTTCATCATGGCCAACACCTATCTCAAGCACCTGCACCCGGAGTACCTGCGCTACTACTTCGCGGCCAAGCTCACCTCGGGCGTGGACGACATGGACCTGAACCTGGACGACTTCATCCAGAAGGTGAACTCGGACCTCGTGGGCAAGGTAGTCAACATCGCCAGCCGCAGCGCCGGCTTCATCACCAAGCAGTTCGACGGCAAGCTGGGTGGCGAGATCACCGAACCCGAACGCCTGCGCGAATTCGTGGAGGCCGGCGAGGAGATTGCCGGTTACTACGAGGAGCGCGAATTCGGCCGCGCCATGAAACGCATCATGGAGCTGGCGGACAAGGCCAACCAGTACGTGGACGAGGAGAAGCCCTGGGTCCTGATCAAGGACGAGAGCACCCGCGACCAGGTCCAGGCGATCAGCACCAATGCGCTCAACATGTTCCGCATCCTGATGACCTATCTGGCGCCGGTTCTGCCGGAGACTGCCGAGAATTCAGCGGCCTTCCTCAATACAACGCTGGACTGGCAGAAGCTGGATGATCACCTGCTCGATCACGGCATCAACAAGTTCAAACCGCTGATGAAGCGCATCGACCGCAAACAGATCGACGCCATGCTCGAGGCCTCTAAGGAGGCCGTGGCCGAGGACCAGAAGCCGGCGGGAACCAAGACCCAGGAGAGCAACGTGGACCCGATTGCCCCGCAGATTGAATTCGATGACTTTGCCAAGGTGGATCTGCGCGTGGCGCGGATCGAGAATGCGGAGCATGTGGAGGGGGCCGACAAGCTGCTGAAGCTGACCCTGGATATTGGGGAGCAGCGGCAGGTGTTTGCGGGCATCAAGTCGGCTTATGCGCCGGAGGATCTGATTGGGCGGCTGACGGTGATGGTGGCCAACCTGAAGCCCCGAAAGATGAAATTCGGGACTTCTGAGGGGATGGTCTTGGCTGCCGGCCCCGGTGGTTCTGACATCTGGCTCCTGGCTCCTGATTCTGGTGCTACGCCTGGCCTTCGGATTATGTAGTCGGTTGATTTAGGGGGGGGGAGGAGAGGTGCCGGGCGGCCTTGTCGGGAACCGCCACAAGTACGTCCGTGTAGGCTGCCCTCCGCCATCCATGGCTCCGGAGCTTCCCGACAAGGCCGCCCGGCACCTCTCCTCCCCAGACATCAAGCGGCCCGCAGCGGGGCCCTCGCGACCCTAGCGCCGGGACTGCTGATTCTCCATATAGCGGCGCAGCAGCTGGTTGATTCGTGTTTGATAACCCTTCCCCTGTGCCTTGAACCAACTCAGCACGTCTTCGTCCAGGCGCAGTGTCACCGCGCGTTTGGCGGGTACTTTCAGTTCGGCATCGCGGAAAAAGCTATCGTCCAGTTCCGGTATATCACTGGTATCAATGTCGCGGTCTTCCGTCTCCGCCAACCGGTTCCAGTCAGTTTTTGACTCGTTGCTCATAGCGGCGCACCTCGCGTTTAGTCGCTTTTCGGGCCGAGATAATGCGGATGACGTCACCCTGGCGCTCGGTATAGACCACCACGCCGATCAGGGCCCGTATCCAGCCAATCGCCACCCACCGTTCCTCGCCGTAGTCATGGCAGTCATCAGGCAGTGCCAGCATGGGATGATTGAAAATGTCCTGCGCATCAACAAAATCGATGCCGTGCTTGCGGATGTTGGCCGCATTTTTAGCTTCGTCCCATTCAAAGCGCATACACATCCCTGTATTGACGTTTGTATGTACAGAGTACTCCATTCAAACTCGTCTTGTCCAGCCGAATGCCTCTCTTGCTGGCCCGCCTCACTGCACTTCTGGATATCACTCTAAATAAGTACAATTCAACGGAGAGAAGCCGAATCTCCCGCAAAGCTCTGGGGCGGGTGGTTGGTGCGTCTTTCCGGGAAACTCCGGAGCCATGGATGGCGGAGGGTAGCGTACATGGATGTATTCATAGCGGTTCCCGGAAAGACGCACCAACCACCCGCCCGGCACAGAACTCTCAGGACAAAGAAACCATGACCGAATACCTGCTGATACTGGTCAGCACCGTGCTGGTCAACAACTTCGTGCTGGTCCAGTTCCTGGGGCTGTGTCCTTTCATGGGTGTCTCCAACAAGCTGGAGACGGCCATGGGCATGTCCATGGCCACCACCTTCGTTCTCACTCTGGCCTCCGTCGTCAGCTACCTCGTCCATGAATACCTGCTGGTACCGCTGGAGGTGGAATTCCTTCGGACCATCAGTTTTATCCTCGTCATCGCCGTAGTGGTACAATTCACCGAAATCGTCGTCCGCCACACCAGCCCGCTGCTTCACCGGGTACTGGGCATCTTTCTGCCGCTGATCACCACCAACTGCGCCGTGCTCGGTGTGGCGCTGCTCAATATCCAGCGCCAGAACAGCTTCATCGAATCCATTCTCTATGGGTTCGGCGCCGCGGCCGGTTTCTCGCTGGTGCTGATCCTGTTTTCCGCCATGCGGGAGCGGATCGCGGCGGCGGACGTGCCACAACCCTTCCAGGGCGCGGCCATCGGCATGATCACCGCCGGGCTGATGTCGCTGGCTTTCATGGGGTTCACCGGGCTGGTTACACTTTGAGCGGCCAAGACCAAGAGACTGCAACACCATGTGGATGAACCTGGCCATTGCCGTCGGAACATTGCTTACCCTTGCGGGGCTCTTCGGGGCCGTGCTCGGGTATGCGTCCGTGCGTTTCCGGGTTCAGGGCAATCCGTTGGTGGAACAGGTGGATTCGCTTCTGCCCCAGACCCAGTGCGGGCAGTGCGGCTACCCCGGGTGCAAGCCCTACGCGGAGGCGATTGTCGAGGGTGATAAAATCAACAAGTGTCCGCCCGGCGGTGAGGCCACCATCCAGAGCCTGGCCAATCTGCTGGATGTGGAGCCGGAGCCCCTGGACGCGGAGCACGGCGTTGAGCAGGAGAAACGGGTTGCCGTTATCCGCGAGGACGAGTGCATCGGCTGTACCAAGTGCATCCAGGCCTGCCCGGTGGATGCCATTGTGGGGGCCGCGCAGCTCATGCATACCGTGATCGAGAGCGAGTGCACGGGGTGCGACCTCTGCATCGATCCCTGCCCCGTGGACTGCATCGATATGGTTACCGTGAGCAAGGACATTCGGGAATGGTACCCGAACGCCCCCGCCGATCGACCGTTCACCCATCCGGAGCCGGTCATCGCCACCGACCGGCAACCAGCAACGGCGGAGGCCGGCGCCTGAGATGGGTCGACCTTTCGATTTCCCCGGTGGCATCGAGCTTCCCGACAACAAGACGCAATCCCTGCAGAGCCCCATCCGACAGCCGTCACTGCCGGACCACTTCGCCGTCCCGTTGCTCCAGCATATCGGCGAACACGCCCGGGCCTGCGTCCAGCCGGGAGACACCGTACTCAAGGGGCAGCGGCTGGCGGACTCGGACCGGGGCGCCGGTGTGCCGGTTCACGCGCCCACCTCGGGCACCGTCACCGCCATCGAGGCCCGCCAGGTGCCCCACCCTTCCGGACTGGAGGACTGGTGCGTTCGGATCGAGCCGGACGGGCGGGACCAATGGACGGAGCTGGCCGACTGCCCGGATTACGCGGAACTGCCGGTTGAAGAACAGCTCAGCCGGATTCACGCCGCCGGCATTGCCGGGCTCGGGGGTGCGGGCTTTCCCACGGACGCCAAGCTGGTGGCGGGCGATGGCGCCCGGATCCGCACCCTGATCCTCAACGGCGCCGAATGCGAACCCTACATCACTGCCGACCAGAGCCTGATGCGTGAACGCCCGGAGGCCATTATTGCCGGGGCCCGGATCATCAGCTCACTGCTGGGCGCCGAGGAATGCCTGATTGGCATCGAGGACAACAAGCCCGAGGCCATCAAGGCGCTGCAGGAGGCGACGAACGGAACCGGGATTGAGGTTGTGGTGGTCCGCACCCGCTACCCGTCCGGTGGCGAGAAGCAGCTGATCCAGTTGCTGACAGGCCAGGAAGTCCCCCACGACGGCATCCCGGCCGACATCGGCGTGCTCTGCCAGAACATCGCCACCGCCGAATCCATCTACCGGGCACTGCGCTTCGGGGAGCCGGTTATATCGCGCATCACCACCCTGACCGGCAAGGCCCTGGAACGCCCAGGCAATGTGGAAGCCCGCATCGGGACACCGATCATCCACCTCCTGAACGAGGCGGGGCTGCACGAGGACAATCTGAAGCGACTGATCATGGGCGGCCCCATGATGGGATTCGACCTGCCCTCGATCACCGCCCCCGTGGTCAAGGGCACCAACTGCCTGATCGCGGGAACGGCCGACGAGTTCCCGGATTCGCCCATCCCGCAACCCTGTATCCGCTGCGGCCTGTGCGAACAGGCCTGCCCCATGGAGCTTCTCCCCCAGCAGCTCTACTGGTTCGCCCGCTCCGGGGAATACGACAAGGCGGAAGACTTCAACCTCTTCGACTGCATCGAATGCGGTGCCTGCTCCTGGGTCTGCCCCAGCAGCATCCCGCTGGTCCAGTACTACCAGCACGCCAAGGGGGCCATCCGGGAGCAGCGACGTGAACAGGAAGAGGCCGACCGCGCCCGGCTGCGGTTCGAGCAGCGCCAGGCCCGACTTGAGAAAGAGAAGGCGGAAAAGGAGGAACGCCGCCAGGCGCGAATGGAAGCCCGCAAGCATAAGGCCTCCGGCGCCACGCCCGAAAGTGCGGCAAGCAGTGGGCCCGACCTGGAAACCCTGACCCGGCGCCGTGATGACGCCCGCGAAAAGGTGGATGAGGCCCGGGCGAAGCTCGAAGAAGCCCGGGAGACGGCACCCGAGGCCGTGACCAAACTGGAACGGGCGCTGAACAAGCACCAGAAGCGGCTGGACAGCGCGGAACAGGCGCTCGCCAATGCCCATGAGTCGTCAACGGAGTAGCCCATGCTGACCACCGGACGCATCATGCAATGGGTCATCGCCGCCACCCTCCCCGGCCTGCTGGCACTGACGCTCTTCTTCGGCTGGGGCAACCTGATCAACGTGGTGTGGTGCACCCTGGTGGCCATGGGAACCGAAGCCCTGATCCTGGCCCTTCGCAAGCGCCCCGTAACCTTCTTTCTCAGCGACGGCAGCGCCGCCCTGACTGGCGTGCTCCTGGGCCTGGCCCTGCCCCCGCTGCTGCCCTGGTGGATATCCCTGATTGCCGCCGCCAGCGCCATTCTCCTGGCCAAGCAACTCTACGGTGGACTCGGCTCCAACCTCTTCAACCCCGCGATGGTCGGCTACGCGCTCGTGCTGATCAGCTTCCCGGAAGCCATGACAACAAACTGGGCCCAGCCACTGGCGCTGCTGGATGAGGCCCCGGGACTACTGGATACCCTGGCGATCATCGCCAGCCTCGCCGAACCCGCGACCATCGATGGCATCACCGGCGCCACCCCATTGGATGTTTACAAACACGAAATCGGCTCGCGACTGGCCAGCACCGTCACCGCCGACCCCATCTTCGGCGACGGCATCGCCCGGGGCTGGGAATGGGTCAACCTGGCCTTCCTCGCCGGCGGCCTTTTCCTGATCCGCCTGAAGATCATCACCTGGCACATCCCGGCCAGCTTCCTCGGCGCCCTGACCCTCATGACCCTGCTCTTCGGCTACGACCCGGACCAATCCGTCCCCGTCCAGATGCACCTGTTCGCCGGCGCCACCATGCTCTGCGCCTTCTTCATCGCCACCGACCCCGTCTCCGCCGCCACCTCCAACAAGGGCAAACTCTGGTACGGCGCCGGCATCGGCATCCTCCTCTACATCATCCGCGCCTGGGGCAGCTACCCCGACGCCGTAGCCTTCGCGGTCCTACTGATGAACTTCGCCGTCCCCTTCATCGACTACTACACCCGCCCGCGAACTTACGGCCACCGCAAACCGGAACGGGGGCTCCCCTCATGAACGCCCTCGCCCGCGCCATGCTCAACAACGCCATCGGCCTCGGCCTCTTTGCCGCCATCACGGCCGGCGCCATCGGTGTTACCCAGGTCCTGACCCAAGAGCGGATCGAAGAGCAGGAATCGGAAGCCCGATACAAGGCACTGCGGGAGGTCATCCCGGAAGACAACTACACCAATACCCTGGGCACGAATACCATTGAGTTACCGGATAATGAGGAGCTCGGAACCGAGGCAGGCGACGAAGCGTTCCTTGCGCTAAAGGATGATCGGGTTACGGGCGTCATCCTCCCCGTAACCGCTCCCGACGGTTATTCAGGAGATATTGACCTGATCCTTGGCATCACCCCGGAGGGTAAACTGACCGGTGTGCGCGTCACCCAACACGCGGAGACCCCGGGCCTGGGCGACGCCATTGAAACCTCCAAGAGCGACTGGATACTGGATTTCAAAGGCCACTCACTGGACAATCCCCCTCCTGATGAGTGGCATGTAGCCCCCGACGGCGGTCGCTTCGACGCCCTCAGCGGCGCTACCATCACCAGTCGAGCGGTTGTTCGGGCTGTATTCCGGGGGCTGGTTTTCTTCGAGGATAACCAGGATAAATTTCTGAATGAGACAGCCCCCAAGGCTGAATAACCCCTGATGTTCGAAGGGGTGTGAGCGGGGAACCCTGTTCAGGACCCTCTGAGGCCATGGATGGCCGAAGGGAGCGTACATGGACGTATTCACAGCGTGTCCTGAACAGGGTTCCCCGCTCACACCCCCGGCACAATGAAAGCAGGCATTCATGACCGAGCCCCAGACAAAAGACATCATCCAAAACGGCCTCTGGACCAACAACCCAGCCCTGGTCCAGTTACTGGGCCTGTGCCCCCTGTTGGCAGTAACCAGCACAGTCGTCAACGCCCTCGGCCTCGGTCTGGCCACCCTGCTGGTCGTCACCGGCTCAAACATCGCCGTCTCACTAATCCGCAATTTCGTCACCGAGTCCGTGCGCCTGCCCGCCTTCGTGATGATCATCGCCTCCTTCGTCACCTGCACCGAACTGCTGATGAAGGCCTACGCCTACGAGCTGTACCAGATCCTTGGCATCTTCATCCCTCTGATCGTCACCAACTGCGCCATCCTGGGCCGCGCCGAAGCCTTCGCCAGCAAAAACCCCATCCTCCCCGCAGCCCTGGATGGCCTGATGACAGGGCTGGGTTTCCTCGGCGTACTGCTGGCGCTCGGAGCCATGCGGGAACTGATTGGCCATGGAACACTCTTCGCCGGCATGGACCTCCTACTGGGATCAACAGCCGCCAGCTGGGAAGTCACCGTCTTCCCCAACTACCGGGACGCGCTGATTGCCGTCCTGCCCCCTGGCGCCTTCATCGGCCTCGGTCTGCTGATCGCCCTCAAGAATCGGATCGACAGCCAGGTTGAGAAACACCGTTCCACACAGCCGGAAACCGTGGACCCCGGCAGCAAACGCGTTCGAGTAACAGGGTATTTTTCATGAACGACGCCAAACGCGCGGAAATCTTCGCGCGCCTCAAGGAAGCCAATCCGGAACCGACCACGGAGCTGAACTACAACACCCCGTTCGAGCTCCTGGTCGCGGTCATACTCTCGGCCCAGGCTACTGACGTCGGCGTTAACAAAGCCACGGCCAAACTCTTCCCGGTCGCCAACACCCCGGAAGCCATTCTGGAACTGGGCGAAGAGGGTCTGAAGGAGTACATCAAGACCATCGGCCTCTACAACAGCAAGGCCGGCAACATCATCAAGGCCTGCCAAGGGCTGGTGGAGCGGCACAACTCACAGGTCCCGGACAACCGCAAGGACCTTGAAGCACTGCCGGGTGTGGGCCGAAAGACCGCCAACGTCGTCCTCAACACCGCCTTTGACCAGCCGACCATGGCCGTGGATACCCATATCTTCCGGGTCGCCAACCGCACTGGCATTGCGCCAGGCAAGACCGTGCGCGAGGTTGAGGACAAGCTGATGAAGCGGGTGCCGAGGGCCTATCTGAAGGATGCCCACCACTGGCTGATCCTGCACGGGCGCTATACCTGCGTGGCCAGGAAACCGCGTTGCGGCAGCTGCGTCATCGAGGACCTGTGCGAGTTCAAGGAGAAGGATCTCCCGTAATCAGTTCCTGCACCCTTTAATGAAACGAAAACGCGGCGCCGGGTTTCTCCGGGCGCCGCGTTTCGGGGCAAAGTAAATCAGCCAGGCGCTCCGTTCATTGACCGGAACGCCGATGGCTCAACGATTCCCGGCAATCACTCCTTGCCGAGCATCGCCTGCTTCACGCTTTCCTGGGCCGGGGAATCGCCAAGCCAGATCGCAAACAGGGCCTGTTTGAAGTCCATGCCACCCTTGACGGTGCCAGTCTTCTCACCGTTCCTGTAGACAACCACGCCTTCTTCAGGAAGGTATGCAATCCGGAAGTGATCGCCTTCCTTGATTTCCTTCTCGAAGTTCTTCATGAAGGCATCAACGTCTTCCTGGATCGGCTCCATGTTGCCGGACGTGGCGTTCTCGAAGCCTTCAATGGTAGCGTCGGTCATGCGCTCACTGGTGATCATGCCGGAAACGATATCCAGTGTGATCGCCATCGGCTGCTCACCACCGATAACCTCATCGGGGTTATCCGTTTCTTCCGGCAGGTAGAGGCTGCCCACGTACAGGCTCATGAACCACTTGGAGCGGATGCCACCGCCATTGAACTTGAGCTCATTGCCGTCAACCGTAATGGTGTCCGGAATCTCAACGCCCGCGATTTCCCGACTCTCCGCCTGAGCCGTTACAGAGAACATGCAGAACAGGATAAAAACACTGCAGATCAGTTTCTTCATGGGATCTTCCTCATAGTCCGTTTTTCTGAATTATTGTCTTGCTCCGCAACTGCATTTTTGCGGAAACCCGACGATCCTTAACAGGCTTGGCGAGTCTAGCATTGTTAATTGCGGTTAAATGCCCAACAGTTCTCACCACATTGGCCTATTTTGCAAAAGGATGAGCGGCTCAATCGCCCGCCTTCGCCGCAAACCAACGGTAAAGCGCCGGTATCACCACCAGGGTCAGAATTGTGGATGTAAACAGGCCACCCACGACTACCGTAGCCAATGGCCTCTGCACCCCACTGCCGGTGCCAGTCGCAACCAACAGCGGAAGCAGTCCCAGTGAGGTGGTCAGTGCCGTCATAAGCACCGGCCGTACCCGCAGGCAGGCGCCCTGAATAGAGGCCTCATCCACGCTCATTCCCTCACGCACCAGCTGGTTCAGATAGGAGACCAGCACCATGCCGTTCTCCAGCGCTATACCGAACAGTGCAATGAAGCCCACCGAGGCGGGCACCGAGAGATTCTGGCCGGAAATCCAGAGCGCAGCAATACCGCCCACCAGCGCCAGCGGGATGTTGGACAGGATCAGCAGAGTGCTGCGTACCGAGTGGAAGCTGATATAAAGCATCAGACAGATCAATGCCAGTGTTACCGGGATGACGATGGCAAAGCGGGCATTGGCCTTCTGCTGCAGCTCGTACTGTCCGCCCCATTCAAGCAGGTAGCCCGTGGGCAGTTCTACCTGTTCGCTGATCGCCTTCTGGCCGGCTTCCACAAAGCTGCCGATATCCCGGCTCTCCACGTTGGCCTGCACCGTAATGTAGCGCTGGGCATTTTCACGGCTGATCTGGCGTGGGCCACTGATCTTCTCGAGCTGAGCCAACTGGCTCAGGGGGACCTCAGCACCGTCAGGGGCCTCGATCAGGATATTGCTCATGGCCTCCAGATCTTTCCGGTCCTTTTCCTGGTACCGGACATACACATCAAAACGCCGTACCCCCTCGAAGATCTGCCCGGCCGTTGTGCCCCCAACGGCATTGCGAATGCGCTTCTGCACGCGCTCCATGGTGATGCCGTAACGTGCCAGCGCATCCCGGTCGGGTTGGATGCGCATCTGGGGTGCACCGATCACCTGATCCGCCTTGACGTCGGCCGCGCCCGGGACCTCTCGCAGAACCCCTGCGATGGCGTCCGCCTTCTGTTTCAGCGTGGCCAGATCGTCCCCGTAAAGCTTGACGGCCAGCTCGGACTTCACGCCACCGACCAGTTCATTCACGGAAAGCTGGATCGGCTGGGTCATGTTGGTCATGATCCCCGGCATGCCCTTCAGCTTTTCACGGATGGCCTGCTCGATCCCGTCCTGGGACTCGTAGCCGAGTTCGTCCCATTTGGAACGCGGTTCCAGAACCACCAGCGAATGCACGGTATTGATGGGGTCGGCATGGGCGCCGACTTCGCCACGGCCCACACGGCTCACGGTCTTTTTCACACCCGGAACGTCGAGCATCCGTTTCTCGGCGAGCATGGTGTTGCGCTTGGCTTCACTCAGTGAGATCGAGGGTGCGAACGTCATGTTCACGATCAGGTCGCCCTCATCCATGCGTGGCGCAAACTCAGAGCCCAACTGCGGGAAAAGAATGCCGCCCATACCGATAAGACCCACTGCCAACAGCACCGCCAGGGATCGACGCGCAATGAAGAAACGCAGTAGCGGGCGATAAAGCACCAGGATCCACTGGACGATCAGTGATTCGCGCCTGTAACCATGGTCCTCGGATTCATCCGCGATCGGTCTGGAGGGGGTGAGACGGTGCCACCAGCGCTGCTTTCCGTCATCGGCATTCTCTTTGGGTCGACGCATCATCAGACTCGCCAGTACCGGCGTAATAAACAACGCATAGACCAGCGAACCAACCATGCCCAATGCCACCGTGTAGGCCAGTGGCCGGAAGGTCTTGCCGGCCACGCCGGTCAGCGTGAACAGGGGCAGAAAGACGATGATGATAATCGCAATGGCGAACAGGATGGGCGAAGCCACCTCGCGGCACGCCCTGGCTACCACCCGGATCCGCCGCTCGTAGCGTTCCGCTTCATGCAGGTGTCGATCGATGTTCTCGACCATCACGATGGTGCCGTCCACCATCAGGCCGATCGCAATGGCCAGCCCTCCCAGGCTCATCAGGTTCGCGGAGATATCGAACCAGTACATCCCGACAACCGCGAACAACACGGAGAATGGGATAGCTGCGGCCACCACTATACTGGGCCGGAAACCGCCCATGAACACGAACAGGACCAGCACCACCAGCACGATCCCCTGGAAGAGGGCATTCGAGACCGTGTTCACCGCATTCTGGACCAGCGTCTTCTGCTCATAATACGGCACGATCCTCACGCCTTCGGGCAGGCTCTGCTGGATCGATTCCAGACGATCTTCCACCCGCTGGATCACGGCCGAGGTGTTGGCGCCATAAAGCTTGACGACCATCCCCGAGACCACTTCCTTCTCGCCATTGAGCGTCTGCAGGCCCTGACGGACCTCGCCGCCGATCTCAACGGTGGCAATATCTGCCAGCCGCACCGGGGTTCCATCCACCGTCTTGACGGTAATCCGCTCCAGATCTCTGATGCCCTTGGCCAGCCCCTCGGACCGGATCACGAACTGCTCGCCCCCCTCTTCAAGGAACTGAGCGCCCACGTTGAGGTTGCTGGAGCGCACACGATCAATGACCTTCTGGAGATCCAGATCATAGCGCTGGAGCGCGTCCGGATTGACGCTCACCTGGTACTGCTTCTTGTAACCGCCGATCCCGAGCACTTCCGTGACGCCACGCACCGTTTCCATCTTCGGCTTGATCAGCCAGTCCTGGATGGTGCGCAGCTGTGTAAGGTTGTACTCGTCCCTGGGAGCGTCCAGGTAGTAGTAGAGAATCAGGCCCTGACCGCTGGCAATCGGGCCCATCTGGGGCTCGCCAAAGCCCTCTGGGATGCTTTCCCGCGCTTTCTGCAGGCGTTCGCTAACCAGCTGTCGCGCGTGGTAGATGTCCGTGCCGTCC
This sequence comes from Halospina denitrificans, assembly GCF_004364635.1. Lineage (GTDB taxonomy): Bacteria > Pseudomonadota > Gammaproteobacteria > Pseudomonadales > Oleiphilaceae > Halospina > Halospina denitrificans. The sequence continues at coordinate 171,482 of NZ_SOAX01000002.1, forward strand.
TCAAAGTAGACACTCACTACCGAAAGCCCGAAGTTCGAGTTGCTCCGGATCTCCCGCACCTTCGGCAGCCCCGTCATGGCCTGCTCGACGGGGTAGCTCACATAGGTCTCCACCTCCTCGGGCGCGAGACCGTCGGTCACCGTGAAGACCTGCACCAGCGTCGGCGAAACGTCCGGCACGGCGTCCACCGCCAGTTTCTGCCAGCTCCAGATCCCGCTGGCCAGTACCAGTACCCCCAGCAATACCATCAACAGACGGTTGCGGAGGGAGACATCCATCAGTCGTTCAATCATGTTTCAATGCTCCCGGGTCGCAGGGGCCTCAGTGGGAATGGCCGGCATGCTTAAGCTGTTCACGGCCGAATTCCGCCTTGAGCGTGAAGGTGTTGACGGCAGCGTAGGGCTCTCCGGCAGAGAGCCCCTTCAGGATTTCGACCTTGCCGTCAGCCTTGCGCCCGAGCTTGACCGGCCGGGCCCTGAAACCATGGTCGGTCCGTACAAACACCCGCGGCCCGCCATCCATGGTCTGGATCGCGGTCTGCGGCACAACCACATCCGCATCCACCGTTTCCACGGTCACATTCCCCGTGATGAACTGGCCCGGATACCACTGACCGGAAGCGTTTTCCAGCACCACGCGGGCCCTGGCAGAGCGGGTGGATTCCTGCATCAATGGCGTGACATAGGTGACGGAACTGGTGGCCGACGCATCGGAATCCGTCGCCTTCACGGTGACACTCTGGCCCGGACTCACATCATCAATGCTCTGGGGAAAGATGCTGAGCTGCCCCCAGACACGATCCCGGCTGGCGATCACGAAGGGCGAATCCCCGCCAGCATTGGCACTCACCCGTTCACCCCGGGTGAGGTGGCGTTCAATGATGGTGCCATCCACCGGGGCGGTCAGCTCGTAACGGGCAAGACTTTCATTGCTCTCCAGATCCAGCGCTTTGATGCCCTTCGGGGTCATGCCCAGGGTGCGCAGCTCGCGGCGTACCAGCTCAACCTTGACCTGTGCTTCGCTCAGTGCCTGACGGCTCTCCTGGAGTTCCGCCTGAGACGCGATCTGATCGTTGGCCAGTCGCTGCTTGCGCTGGAAGGTGGCCCGCGCCAGCTCGAGACTGGCCTTCGCCGACAGGAATTCCGAACGCACCCGGGCCAGCTCACGGCTCGAAAGCACGGCGAGCACCTCACCCTCGCTGACCTGTTCGCCGCTCTGTTTCAGCAGCTTCTCCGCCCGTCCGGAAACACGGGCCGTCACGTGGGTGATCAGGCCTTCATCGAACACGACCTCGCCGGGGAATTCCCGCCTGATCGACAGTGAGCCGGGTCCGGCTTCACGCACCTCAAGGCCGAATTCACGGATGACCTCGTCTGAGAGAGCAAGTTCCTGGCTACCCTTTTCGCCCTCGCGGCTTTCCTCTGAGGCGCTTTCATGATCATGCTCTCCGGATTTCCCCGACGCGCCCTTTTCTCCCTCGGCCTGCTCTTCATGGCCATGATTCCCGTGCCCGTCTTCCCCGGCATGCGGCTCGTGGCCATTACCACAACCGGCGAGCACTGCCATAAATACAAATGTGATCAGGACGTTCCGGCGCCTCATTGCATCGACTCCCCGGGGGCCAGACCGGCCGCCTCTTTCAATTCCAGTTTCGCCAGGCGTGCTTCAAGGAGCAGGTCCGCCCGTTTACGCTCGGCCTGCCAGACGGCATTAGTGGCATCAATCAGTTCCGTGAGCGTGACGTTACCTGCCCGATAGCCCTGCTCGCTCTGCTCAACAACCTTTCGTGATGGCTCGAGTATCTGCTCTTCATGACGCTCCAGGCGAGTCATCAAACGCCCGAGGGACTCGTACGCTGTTGCAATCTGGCGCTCAAGTTCACGCCGTCCTTCCCTGTGGGCTTGGTTCGCCTGTTCCGCCCTGCCCCTGGCAGCCGCCTCGCGGCCGCCGTAGGTCGTCCAGAGAGGAACTTCCACGCCCAGCCCAACGGCATAGGCGTTTTCTTCCTCACCCCGTAGCGCGAACCGCTTATGACTGAACGTCAGGTTCAGATCCGGAATGCGTGAGGCATTCGCTTCACGCGCCCTGGCCCTCGCGGATTCCGTTTCCTGCCGCGCCTGCCTGAGTTCCGGATGGCTGGCGAGGCGGGATTTCAGGTCAGACAGGCGAGGCGGCTCTGATATGGCGAGAGTGGTCTCAAACTCGGGGTCTTCACCGCCACTGAGATCAAGGAGGTTGCGGAAACGCTCCAGCACCGTCGCTCGATGCCGACTGGCATCGGAAAGCGTGGCATCCGCCTGGGCGGCCAATACTGACAGGCGGCTGGCCTCACGCATCGCGATGTCGCCACTTTCCGAGCGTTTCTGGGCAATATTGTCAAAGCGATCGGCCTGCTCGGTCTGGCGCTGAGCGATGGCCATCCGGGCCTGTGCGTGCTGCAGCCGCTGGTACAGCCGCGCCGCCTCGTGGGCTACGGAAAGCGATGCCCCGGTTACGCCGGAACGCGCCGCCGAGACGGCCTGCTCCGCAGCCTCGGCATCCGCGGCGGTGCGCCCGCCAATGGGAATGGGCTGCATCAGCTGCACGTTCTGAACGCGGATATCGTTGGTCTGCAGTTCCTGTCCGAGCGTGTCTCCCGCCGAAACACTCAGCGAAGGGTTCGGCCAGACACCGGATTGCTCGTACTTGCCCTGCTCACTGACAAGGGCTGCCTTTTCACGCTCAATGACGGGTGAGACAGACTGTGCCCGCTCGATGCTCTTCTGCAATGTCCAGCTTCCGGCGTACACCCGCGCGGCTGTAACCAGCATCAGCGCGGTGATCAATGCCCAGGGTAAACGCCTGCCCTTGCAGATACACTTAGCCAAGTGCTGCATGGTGTTCTCCAATACGCAGTATTTCGTTCGGTATGCGGGAAAATCACATACCGCGGATTGGGAGTGTTCAGGCGTGAGGTGGGTCGCGGGGCTGGGGAAGCGTGTAGCGTGGTGGTGGCTGGGGTGCCTGTACGAGCTGCGAGCCCACATCGATCGGGGCCGCAGTGACCACTATGGGCTGTGGCCAGCCGGTAATCACGAGGTCCAGGGACCAGTCGCCGGACTGTTCCCGGCTTATCGGGTCTGCATCCAGGCCATTCTGATCCCCGTGCAACTCATGGGAAAAATCCGCATGGACCGTGTCCGAACCGGACTGCCCATGGTCTCCCAACTGATGGAAATGAAGCCCCGCACCGAGCAACAGCTGCACCACGAAAACAACCGCCAGGGCGACACTGAGCCGGCGGCCGAATCGTTGATTGCTCACCAACATTGCGTTTGCCTGAAGAGACATGGGTTCATTAATCCAACAGAGTCCGATACGGAATTGCCGCTTGCATCAGGGAATTGAGGCTACCATAGAATAAGTAGCCTGCAATACTTGGATACCAGCCCATGGGATTGTCCGGAAATCCGGGCTAAACTCAATAGAGCATGGATTAAGGAGAAGCAGCTATGTCATATACGATCAGTCGGGTTATCACGGATGGGGATTTTGAGGATGTGGATGGTAGAACGCGTCAGGCTCTGGCCGACCACGGTTTCGGGGTACTGACGGAAATTGACGTCAAGGCTACGATGAAAAAGAAACTGGATAAGGATATGTCCGATTACCGGATTCTTGGTGCCTGTAACCCAGGCATGGCCTGGGAGGCTATTGGCCTGGAACCGCGGGTCGGCGCTATGCTGCCCTGCAATGTCATTCTTCGCGAAAGTTCAGAGGGCATCGAGGTCAGCGCAATAGACCCTGTCGCGTCCATGACCGCCATTGATAACGATGAGCTTAAACAGGTCGCGGGGAACGTCAGGGATATGCTTTCGGATGTGGTTCAATCCATCTGAAAACGAGGATAGAACTGTTTGGCGTCGCTGTCAGCGACGCCAAACGGAATCAACCCTCGAAAAGCATATCGCCTGAGAGCCCCTCCTTCTCAAGAATCTCCCGCAGGCGGCGCAGAGCTTCGACCTGGATCTGGCGCACCCGCTCACGGGTCAGTCCGATCTCGGAACCCACTTCCTCCAGCGTGCTGGTGTTGTAGCCCCGAAGGCCAAAGCGACGGCAGAGGACTTCCTGCTGCTTGTCGCTGAGCTGGTCGATCCACTGCTCGATGCAGCCCTTGATGTTGTTTTCCTGGAGCAGGGAGGCCGGATCGGCGGACCCTTCATCCGGAACCGTGTCCAGCAGCGACTTGTCGCCGTTGTTGCCAATGGGCGTGTCCACGGAGGCGACGCGCTCGTTCAGGCCGAGCATGCGCTTGACGTCCGCAACCGGCTTGTCGACCTTGTTGGCGATTTCCTCGGCGGAAGGCTCATGGTCCAGCTTCTGGCTGAGCTCACGGGAGGCACGCAGGTAGAGGTTGAGCTCCTTGACCACGTGAATCGGCAGACGGATGGTGCGCGTCTGGTTCATGATGGCGCGCTCGATGGTCTGGCGGATCCACCAGGTCGCGTAGGTGGAGAAGCGGAAGCCACGCTCCGGGTCAAACTTCTCCACGGCGCGGATCAGGCCCAGGTTCCCCTCTTCGATCAGGTCCAGCAGTGTCAGCCCGCGGTTCACGTAACGCCGCGCAATCTTCACCACAAGGCGCAGGTTGCTCTCGATCATCCGGCGCCGGCCACTTTCATCCCCCTGGCGTGCCAGGCGGGAGAAATGCACTTCCTCCTCCGGCGTCAGCAGTGGAGAGAAACCGATCTCGTTGAGATACAGCTGGGTTGCATCCGCCTGCTGCTGGCGGCCTGTCTGGCTGTACCGCGAGGAGTTGTTGCGGGCACGCTCGAGTGCTGCGGCGCCATCATCCTCGGTAACAGCCGCCTGTTCCGGCGCTTCAGTCACCGCTGCCTCTTCATCCAGAGCCACTTCCTGAACTATTTCGTCTCGCTCTACCGACATAGTTTTCACCCTGCTTGTAATACTACCCCTTGAAGGCTTCCGTTATTGTTTGATTATCAGGAAGCCACTTTTGTCTAACGAGGCGGCAGATACTGCGCCGGATCGACCGGATCCCCTTTTCTTCTTATTTCAAAGTGGAGCATGGTCCGGTCCGCTCCGGTGCTCCCCATCTCGGCGATTGTCTCGCCCTGGCTGACTTTCTCGCCCTCCTCAACCAGGATGGCCCGGCTGTGGGCATAGGCACTGAGAAAGTGTTCGCTGTGATTGACAATGATCAGATTGCCATATCCCAGCAAACCGCTGCCCGCGTACACCACACTCCCGTCGGCAGCAGCCTCGATGGGGTCTCCCGCATCGCCGCCGATATCAATACCTTTATTCATATCGGCGCTTTCAGATGAATATTTCGCAATAACCGGGCCAGAATGGGGCCAGCGCCAAACGATGTCATTAACGGAAGTATTGCCGGCCTGTAACTCTGTGTTACTTGCACGATTGCCGGAAGATGCTACGGAGGATGATTTCGGAGTGCTCGATGAGGTGTTCTGAGAGGGCTTGCGTGAAGTGCTTTCGGTACCTTGATCGGTAGAGCTCGGCGAGGACCGACCCGCCGATGAACGCGCGCCGGTTCCCTGTTCTACTTCTCTGTTCAGGTGAATGACATCCCCGGGATGAATCTCGTAAGGCTCCTGAATCCCGTTGGCAGCGGCGAGATCCCGGTAGTTCCAGCCATATCGCATGGCAACGCTGTAGAGGGTTTCCCCCTCTGAAACCACATGCCGCCCCCAGGTCACTCTGGGGTTGTAATCATCATCGAGAAGCAGTTCCGTGGAATTACAGCCACTGAGCACAAGCAGCACCACCAGACCGATAAGGCCGGGAGCAGAGTTAATAAAACGGCGCTGACTCATAAGGTTACCGCTTACTTTTGAGGCCCGGTATGGCATTTTTCTATTCTTTTTTGGAATTATAATGTTTTTTTGATACCCAAAAAATCTTAAAAATTGACCAGAACATGAATTTTCTCCGGTAACCCGCTCTTTTATCTGAATAAATTTTGGGCGATTCGGGGTTACATGATTAAGGCCGGTGTTACCTGGGGGAACACTACCGGTAACAGATCACACGGATTCTGTGAGCTTTCTCCCGGGGTTACATCTTTTCCTTAATACACGATTCGAGGAGTTGCCCTTTTCTTCCGGAGTCTACTCTGCCGGAACCGTGACGTCAGATCCAGAGAAGCGCTCAAGGAGCATGACCAGACCAATCCCCGCCAGCAGCACACCACCAACAGCAAGCAGTTGATGGGGCTCACCGGTCACTTGAGCATAGTGCAGAGGACCGAGATTGTCGTGAACCAACGCGCCGGAAGGCATGACGCGCCAGGGCCAGAGGTTGGCAAGGGAGCCCAGCATGATGCCCGCCAGGACAGCCAGCGTGGCGCTGGGATAACGGTCCAGGGTTGCCGAAACCGCACGCGCCATGGCCACGAGCCCAAGGGCGCAGCCAATGGCGAAGATGGCCAGAATGGCAAGGTCAGCCCCCCTGATGGCGGTCAGGACCGGCTCATAGAGCCCCAGCAGGAGAAGGATGAAACTCCCCGAGATACCGGGCAGGATCATTGCGGAAATCGCGATAAAACCGGCGCCAAACGCAATCAGCGGGGTGAGGGTCAGGGTGGCGGGCGTCAACTGGGTAATCCCCCATGCCACAAGCGCACCCGCTGCAAAACCGGCAAAAGCCGGCGCTCGCCAGTGCGGAACCTGACGGCCTACATGAATGATGGCGCCCACGACCAGGCCAAAGAAAAAGCCCCGCACCAGGCGTTCATGATGCTCAAGCAGGTACCCGATGCCGTGAGCCAGGCTGATTACGCTGATCAGGATGCCGGTCAGAAGCAGAAGCAGGAAAGCACCATCCACGCGGCGGAACGCCTCAGGGATGCTGCGCTGGCGCACCAGGATCACGGCCGCTTCCGGAATCCGTCCAAGGGCATGGAGAAGGCGCCCATAGATGCCCGTAATAAGCGCCATGGTCCCGCCGGAGACGCCGGGCACAATGTCGGCCGCCCCCATCACGCAACCCCGGGCGACGATTCCCAGCGGGGACTGCTTTCCCGTGCCGTCGGTCATCGCACCACGCCACCGAGCACGGGGACGAAGCGCACCGGTTCGATCTCGTGGCGTTCGAAGGTGTCACCGCGACGCGTTATGGAGGTCAGCATCTGGGTCTCATAGCCCAGGGGGGCCACCATGGTTCCACCCTCATCCAGTTGCTTGAGGAGTGTTTCCGGAACACCGCCCGGGGCTGCTGTGAGAATCATCCCGTCAAACGGAGCAGCATCCGGCCAGCCCTGACTGCCGTCACCCAGGCGCAGATGCACATTGCGGTAACCCAGGCGCTGAAGCCGCTCGCGGGCCTGCTTATGCAGCGCCCCGATCCGCTCGATGCTGTAAACCTCCTCCACCAGCTCTGCCAGGATTGCCGCCTGGTAGCCCGACCCTGTGCCCAGTTCCAGCACCCGTCGTGCCCCCGCCTCCATCAGGATTTCGGTCATACGCGCCACAACATAGGGCTGAGACAGCGTCTGCTGATGGCCAATCGGCAGCGCTGTGTCCTCATAGGCGCGGTGGGACAACGCCTCATCGAGGAAGATGTGGCGAGGGACCCTGGATATGGCATCCAGAACCTCGAAGCGCTCGATGCCTTCTTCCCGGAGACGCTCCACCAGCCGCATACGTGTCCGCTGGGAGGTCATACCGATACCCTGGAGTTCCGTATTCATTTACAACCCGTCTTTCAACCAATCACTCAGACTCTGGAACGTATCATAGTGCGTCATATCCACCTTTACAGGCGTAATCGACACATAACCTTCCCGTATGGCATGGAAATCGGTTCCGGGGCCCGCGTCATCCTCATCCCCGGCGGCGCCGATCCACATCATCTCACGTCCGCGCGGACAGGAGACCCGCTGGGGCAGCTCACCACGTCCACGGTGCCCCAGGCGGGTGATCTGGACCCCCCGCAATTCCTCCCACTCCACATCGGGCACGTTAACATTCAGTACCGTTCGGGGCGGCACGGCAAGCGGATCGGGGCGGCAAAGCAGGGCCCTGACCACACGCGCCGCTGTCTCGAAATGCCAGTTTCCCCGGTTTGCCAGGGAGACCGCAATGGGCGGATGCCTCAGCAACCGACCCTCAACGGCAGCGGCCACGGTTCCCGAGTAGAGGATATCGTCGCCCAGGTTGGAGTGGGTATTGATGCCGGAGACCACCCGATCAAATTCGATATCGAACATGTCCCCGATACCCAGGTGGACACAGTCGGTAGGGGTGCCGTCAATCGCCATAAACCCGTTGGGCAGCTCGGTGGCGGACAGGGGGCGGGTCAGCGTCAGGGCATTGCTCGCCCCGCTGTGATCCCGGTCGGGCGCGGAAACCCGCAGCTCACCCAGATCCAGGAGCGTCTCATAGAGCGCCTGGAGCCCCGGAGAATGCACACCATCATCGTTGGAAAGTAGAAGTTTCATGAGTTCCGGACGTCGTCGTCAATAATCAGTAGTTCATTCAGCACGGCGGTTGCGAAAGCGCCCCTGGGCAGGGTAAACGCCAGGAGCACCGAGTCGCCATCGTGATCCAGAGCGCAGTTTAGCGGTTTCACGGCGAGCGCGCGACGTGCCGACTGCATTCTGGTGGCCCGGAACAGCGCCATGAAATGCGGATAGTCACCGGCAAACGCCAGCTCCCGTCCGGCCAGGGGCTCGCCGGCCCCACAGGCATCATCACCAAAGAGCGGGCCGGAGGGTTCGGATTCCGGCTCACCTTCCGTCACCTCCTGCCAATCCCCGGCCCGGAGTCGCTGTTCCAGCCATTCATTGAAGAGCCAGCTGCGTGCGGCGGACAGCAGCATCCCCGAGCGCGCCCGCTTGCGCGGGTTGCGCAGGGCGTCCGGGTTGAGCTCGGCAGCCGCGTCCAGATTCCCCCCGTTCCAGCCAAACCGCTGTGGCCCGAAGTAATTGGGGCACCCCAGTTCTGCCACCTGGCGCCAGCGCTCCGCCAGCGCCGCCCGGTCGGCATCCAGGGAGCGCACGCGGATACGGAAGTGATTGTATTCATGTTGGCCCCGGCGCAGCTTGCGCTCGTGGCGATGCTGGTCGCGGACCCGCCAGCGCTGGGACACCCGGCCGATGAGGGTCCGCTCCCGCTCGGCTGGACAGGGAACACTGAACCACTGCCGGGTAATGGCCTGGCGGTCCTTGCGGCCGCAATAACCCACGTCATGGTCGCGACACCCGGCGAACTCCGCAATGAGGCGCGCCACATAGTCCGTATTGTCCCCGTCCTTCTCCAGGTACAGCAGCAGGTGTTCACCGGTACCGGTGGGCTCCCAGCCGAGTGCTTCAGCGACCTCGAAGTCCGCGTTCTCACACCGGACACGGCCCTGCCCCGTCGGACCACCCCAAGCCCGATCCCATTCCAGTTTCCATGCACTCACGAGGGGGATTGATCCGCTTTAAGGCTTTCGACAAGACAGACCGCCTGGGCCGCAATGCCTTCCTCGCGACCCACGAACCCCAGTCTCTCGCTGGTGGTTGCCTTCACACTCACCTGCTCCGGGTCCACGCTCAGGTCCTCGGCGAGGTTTCGGCGTATGGCCTCTACGTGCTCGGCCATCTTCGGTGCCTGTGCAATCACGGTCGCATCCAGGTTGACCAGGCGATAGCCGCGCATCCGGACCTGTCGATACACCTCCCGCAGCAGGGACCGGCTGTCCGCATCCCGCCAGTGCTGATCCGTATCCGGAAACCAGTGGCCGATATCACCCAGCGCCACCGCTCCCAGCAGGGCATCGGCGATGGTGTGCAGCAGCACATCACCGTCGGAATGGGCGCGGAGTCCATGGTCGTGGGGAATACGAACACCCCCGATGACCACGTGATCGCCCTTTTCAAACGCATGGACATCAAACCCCTGCCCAACTCGAATCATGCACCGCTCTCCAGTTGTTGATCGTGCTGTTGCAGTATCCAGGCGGCAAACGCCAGGTCGCCCTCATGGGTTACCTTGATGTTATCCGCCCGCCCGCGGATCACGCGCGGGCTAAGCCCCAGGGCCTCCACGGCCGAGGCCTCGTCGGTAACATCAATCGCCCTGTCCCGGGCCTGGTCCAGGGCGCGACAGAGTACGCCATAGGGGAATAACTGAGGCGTCAGGGCCCGCCACAGGTATTGTCTGTCCCGGGTTGCGACAACCCGTCCGGCGTCGTCAACTTCCTTGACCGTATCCGTGATCGGCGCTGCCAGAAGCCCGCCCGCCTGGACGTCGGCCACCTCCCCAATCAGGCGGTGGATATCAATGGCGGTGACACAGGGCCTGGCAACATCGTGAACCAGCACCGGGTCATCACCGCGCGCACTCATGGCCGACAGGCCCGCTCGCACTGATTCCGCCCGGGTGCTGCCTCCTGTACAGGCCTGAATCTGCGGGTTCAAGGCGCTGCGGGAGGATTGCCACCACTGATCCCCGGGATGCAGGGCGACATAGACAGAGGCGGACGGAAGCGCCAAAGACAGCCGATCAAGGGTGACATCCAGAAGGTAATCATTGCCCAGTAACTGATACTGCTTCGGACGGTCGCCCCCGGCGCGGGCGCCAACACCCGCGGCGGGAACGATGACGGTGAGGTCCGCTGAAAATCTGCGATCTAGTGCCGACATGTCAGGCCCTTCCCTGGAGGGACTCAGGGATCGACCACCAGGAAGAAGGTCTCATCCTCACGGACCATGCCGAGATTGACCCGGGCACGCTCCTCGATGGCCCTTGACCCATCACCGAGGTTGTTCACTTCGGCAAAGAGCTCGGCATTACGGGCTTCCAGCCCAGCGTTGATCTCCTTCTGCTGCTCGATCTGCTCATGCAGGTCCCAGGCCTGGATGAGGCTGTTCTCGCCCGTCCAGAGCCGGACCTGCAGCAGCAGGATCAGCACAGCCATAATGCCCCATAACCACTTCATGAGTGACCACTCTCCCAGTGGGCCCAGGGCGTATCAGTCGCCCTGCCCTTTGATTTCGGAACGCCCGCGGTAAAGCGCACGCTCGCCCAGCTGTTCTTCAATGCGCAACAGCTGATTGTATTTAGCCACCCGGTCCGAACGACAGAGGGAGCCGGTCTTGATCTGCCCGGCATTGGTTGCCACCGCCAGATCGGCAATGGTCGTATCCTCGGTCTCGCCGGAACGGTGGGATATAACCGCAGTATAGCCAGCATCCTGTGCCATGCGAATTGCGTCAAGTGTTTCGGTGAGACTTCCGATCTGGTTGAACTTCACCAGTATGGAGTTTGCGACGCCCTTCTCGATACCTTCCTTGAGGATGCGCGTGTTGGTGACGAAGAGATCATCGCCCACCAGCTGGACACGATCGCCCAGCCGCTCGGTCAGGGTTTTCCAACCATCCCAGTCGCCCTCGTCCATGCCGTCCTCGATCGAGAGGATCGGGAAACGGTCGCACAGGCCCGCCAGGTAATCGCTGAACTCGGCCGCGTTGTACTGTTTGCCCTCGCCCTTGAGATCGTAGACGCCATCGCTGAAGAACTCGGATGAGGCACAGTCCAGTGCCAGGGTGACGTCGGTGCCGAGCTTGTAGCCGGCGCCTTCCACAGCCTCGCGGATGACCTCAAGCGCTGCTTCGTTGGAGGGCAGGTTGGGGGCGAAGCCGCCTTCGTCGCCTACGGCGGTGTTCAGGCCCTTGTTCTTGAGGACCTTCTTGAGACTGTGGAACACCTCGGCGCCGCAACGCAATGCTTCTCGGAAGCTGGGCGCGGAGACGGGCTGGATCATGAATTCCTGGATATCCACGTTGTTGTCGGCGTGTTCACCACCGTTGAGGATGTTCATCATGGGCACGGGCATGGAGAAGCGGCCCGGGGCGCCGTTGAGTTCGGCGATGTGTTCGAACAGCGGCTTGTTGCGCGCGGTGGCCGCGGCCTTGGCCGCTGCCAGGGAGACGGCGAGGATGGCGTTGGCGCCGAGCTTCTGTTTGTTGTCGGTGCCGTCGAGTTCGAGCATGACGTTGTCGAGGGCGCGCTGGTCGGTGGCGTTAAGGCCCTTGAGGGCGTCGCGGATGGGGCCGTTGACGGCGCCGACGGCGGTCTGGACGCCTTTGCCGAGGTAGCGGTTGGGGTCTTTGTCGCGCAGTTCGAGGGCTTCTCGGGAGCCGGTGGAGGCGCCGGAGGGGGCGCAGGCGCTGCCGATTTCGCCGGTCTTGAGGATTACGTCGGCTTCTACTGTGGGGTTGCCGCGGGAATCGAGGACTTCGCGGGCTTTCACGTCTGCTATTGCTGTCATCCGTTCAACCTCTTTTATCAGTGAATCAACGGTCGATTCATTTCAGTTTCAAGTAGATGGTGACTCAGTGCAGGAGTGGTCGGGGACCGCTTTCCGGGAATCGCCACAAGTACGTCCCTGTAGGCTGCCCTCCGCCATCCATGGCTCCGGAGCTTCCCGGAAAGCGGTCCCCGACCACTCCCCAATCATTTCTGCAATCCGCCCAAAAAAGCGAGGACCGTAACTTTTCTCAGGCGGTATCCAACGGTTTAAAGCTTTTTATCAGGTCATCCAGTTGTTTCAGCTGTTCCAGGAAGGGTTCCAGCTGGTTGAGGCGCAGGGCGCAGGGGCCGTCGCATTTGGCCTGGTCCGGGTCTGGATGGGCTTCCAGGAAGAGGCCGGCGAGGCCCTGGGAGAGGCCGGCTCGGGCCAGTTCGGTGACCTGTTCGCGGCGGCCGCCGGCGGAGTCTGCCCTGCCCCCGGGCATCTGGAGGGCGTGGGTGACGTCGAAGAAGACGGGGGCGCCGAGTTTTTTCATTTCGCCGAAGCCGAGCGTGTCGACGACCAGGTTGTTGTAGCCGAAGCTGGTGCCGCGTTCGCAGAGGATGACGCGGTCGTTGCCGGCTTCTTCGCACTTGCTGATGATGTGGCTCATTTCGTGCGGCGCCAGGAACTGGGCTTTTTTGACGTTGATGGCGGCGCCGGTCCGGGCCATGGCTACGACCAGGTCGGTCTGGCGGCTGAGGAAGGCGGGGAGCTGGATGACGTCGCAGACTTCCGCCGCGGGCGCCGCCTGGTGGGGTTCGTGGACGTCCGTGAGGACCGGGATCTGGTAGCGGGTGCGGATTTCTTCCAGGATCGCGAGGCCCTTCTCGAGGCCGGGGCCCCGGAAGGAGTGCATGGATGAGCGGTTGGCCTTGTCGAAGGAGGCCTTGAAGACGTAGGGGATGCCGAGACGCTGGGTGGCGTCGTGGTAGGCGTGCGCCACTTCCAGGGCGAGGTCCCGGGATTCGAGTACGTTCATGCCCCCGAAAAGCGTGAAGGGGCGGTCATTGGCGATGGTCAGGTCGGCAATGTCGATGCTGGCTCTGGGCATGTCGCAACTCCCTGTACCTTGGTTGATGTGTCAGGGCTCACGGTGATGCTTGAGAGCCGCGCCCACGAATCCCTCGAAAAGGGGGTGCCCGTCACGGGGTGTTGACGTGAATTCCGGGTGGAACTGGCAGGCCACGAACCAGGGGTGATCCGGCACTTCCACGATTTCCACCAGTCCGCCGTCCCCGGAGACGCCGGCAACGCGCAGCCCCGCGTCTTTCAGTCGCGGCAGCAGGTTGTTATTGACCTCGTAACGGTGACGATGGCGCTCCCGGATCAGTTCCCTGCCGTAACAATGATAGGCAGTGCTGTCCGCCACCAGGCGGCAGTCCTGGGCGCCCAGGCGCATGGTGCCGCCCAGGTCCGAGTCTTCCGCCCGTTCCTCGACCTCACCGGATTCGTTGACCCATTCGGTGATCAGGCCCACCACGGGGTACGGCGAGTCCTTGCGGAATTCGGTGCTGTGGGCGCCGGAGAGGCCGGCAATATTGCGGGCATACTCAATGACGGCAACCTGCATGCCCAGGCAGATCCCGAGATAGGGGATCATTTTTTCCCGGGCGTAGCGCACGGCGCTGATCTTGCCTTCCACGCCACGCTCGCCAAAGCCCCCGGGAACGACGATGCCGTCCACGCCTTCAAGCGCGTCGGTACCATCACGCTCGATATCCTCGGAATCCACATAGGTCATGTTGACCTTGGTCCGGGTCTGCAGGCCGGCGTTGTTCAGGGCTTCTATGAGCGACTTGTAGGCATCCAGCAGTTCCATGTACTTGCCGACCATGGCGATGGTGATTTCCTGCTCCGGGTTCTGCTCCGCATCGAAGACCCTGTCCCACTCGGACAGGTCCGCGGGCCCGGCCTCCAGGTTGAACCGGTCAACAATCAGCTGGTCCAGGCCCATTTCGTGCAGAACCCGGGGAACGGCGTAGATACTGGGGGCGTCGCAGAGCGGAATGACGGCGCGCTCCTCCACGTTGGTGAAGAGGGCGATCTTGCGGCGCGAGGGGGCGTCCACCTCGTGCTCAGAGCGGCACAGCAGGATGTCCGGCTGCAGACCGATGGAGCGCATCTCCTTCACGGAGTGCTGGGTCGGCTTGGTCTTGATTTCGCCGGCCGTCGCAATATAGGGGACGAGGGTCAGGTGCATGAAGAGTGCGCGCTGCGGCCCCACTTCCACACGAAGCTGACGGGTCGCCTCAAGGAAGGGCTGGGATTCGATGTCGCCCACGGTGCCACCAATCTCGACAAGGGCCACGTCCACATTGCCCGCGCCTTCCACGATGCGGCGCTTGATTTCATCGGTAATATGGGGAATGACCTGGACGGTACCACCAAGGTAGTCGCCACGGCGCTCCTTGCGGATGACCTCCTCATAGACACGCCCGCTGGTGAAGTTGTTGCGGCGGCTCATGGTCGTTCGGATGAAGCGCTCGTAGTGGCCGAGGTCCAGGTCCGTCTCCGCGCCATCATCGGTGACAAAAACTTCACCGTGCTGGAAGGGACTCATGGTACCCGGATCAACGTTGATGTAGGGGTCCAGCTTGAGGATGGTTACCGTCAGCCCGCGGGCTTCCAGAATCGCCGCCAGCGAAGCGGATGCAATACCCTTCCCGAGCGAGGACACAACCCCGCCGGTGACAAAAATATAGCGCGTCATGCGAATCCCGTATTTGCCAGGTTGCCTGTTATGAGGAGGGAGACGACGTCTCAAGATGGGATGACAGACTACCAGAAAGGGATGCCAGGCTCAATTTACGGAATCCGGTCTCCCAATCCGCAACACCATATCACCCCATCCTGCGGTACACTGACACTATGATGATGATCCCTGAAGCCATCCTGGAACTGACGCTGCTGGCCGCGCCCTGGCTGCTTTTTGGGCTGATTGTGGCGGGTCTGGTCAAAGGCCTGGTCCCGGAACGCCTGATCCAGCAATGGCTCAGCGGCACCGGTTTCATGCCGATCCTCCGGGGAGCGGTGCTGGGCCTGCCCCTGCCCATGTGTTCCTGCGGGGCGATTCCCACGGCCCTTACGCTCTATCGCGGCGGTGCCGGACGGGGACCGACAACCTCCTTTCTGGTCGGAACGCCGGGCGCTGGTCTCGATTCACTGTCGATAACACTGGCGCTCATGGGGCCATTCATGATGGTGGCACGAGCAGTCGGAGCCGTTATTGCCGCGGTCACTACCGGCCTTCTCACCGCCATGAGCCCGTCATCGCCCCGGGCGGTGACAGCGGCATCAGCAGAATGCGGCGGCTGCAGCGACGACAGCTGCGACACCACCCAGGATACCGGTGCCGCACCCGGGCTGCGTTACGGGCTGCGCTACGCCTTCTCGGATATGCTGGACGACATCAGCCTCTGGATTGTTATCGGCCTGGCCGTGGCCGGAATCCTGATGACGCTGACCCCGCCCGAGGGGCTGGCCGTGCTCGGCAGCGGCATTGGGCCCATGTTGCTGATGGCGGTAATCGGTATACCACTCTATCTTTGCGCAGCAGCCACGACGCCTGTCGCAGCCGCATTGATGCTGGAAGGGCTCAGCCCCGGAACGGCACTGGTCCTGATGCTGGCCGGCCCTGTCACCAGCCTTGCCACCCTTGCGGTTTTCCGGCGTGAAATGGGCCTCCCCGCCCTTGGATTCTATCTGACCGGCATCATATTGAGTACTGTGGGCGTTGGTCTGGCGACGGACTGGCTCATTGGGGTACTGGATCTGGACATCCTCACATCCGTGAGCGCTGTTCAGGAATGGGTGCCCGCTGCTGTTGAATGGTTAGCGCTCGCCATTCTCGTTATTCTTGGTATTCCAAAGCTGAGGCGCTACTTGATGAAGGAGGAGCCCGATGACTGCTGCGACTGAACACCCAAAAGACCCGCACCAGGGGCAATCCGGGGAAGCAAGACGCTACCAGGTCAGCCGCAACCGTGGTTCCGCCCGACACCGCATCCGTTACGTGGAAAGCGGCGGCGCCATCGAGACGGACGATGGCTGCCCACTTTGCAAAGCGGAACCAGAGCCCGCTAAATAACCGCCTTCGCTGCGGCACGCCCGGCATTACGTCCTGAGAACAGGCAGCCGCCCAGGAAGGTTCCTTCCAGCGCCCGGTAGCCGTGCATGCCCCCGCCGCCAAAGCCTGCCGCCTCACCCACAGCGTACAGGCCCGGCACAGCCTCACCCTGCTCGTTCAGCACGCGGGCCTCAAGATCGGTCTCGAGCCCACCCAGCGTCTTGCGCGTCAGTATATTGAGCCTGACGGCGATGAGCGGGCCATGAGCCGGGTCCAGTATCCGGTGGGGTTTGGCCGTGCGCACAATCCTATCGCCCGTAAAACGCCGGGCGTTGTGCATAGCCATCACCTGAAAGTCCTTGGTGAAGTCGTTGTCTAGCTCCCGGTCCCGGGCCTCGATCTGGCGCCGTATATCGGCGGGGTCGAGCAAATGGTCACCACTGAGCTCGTTCATGCCCCTGACCAGGTCCTCGATGTTGTCCCGGACCACGAAGTCCGCGCCATGCTCCTTGAAGGCCTCGACGGGCCCGGTGCCCTTCTTCCCGAAGGGGCGCTTCAGGGTCTGCATCCAGCTCTTGCCGGTAATATCCGGGTTCTGCTCCGAGCCCGACAACGCGAACTCCCGCTTGATGATGCTCTGGTCCAGAATGAACCAGCTGTACTCGTAGCCACTGGCCTGGATATGCGCGAGTTGCCCCAGGGTATCGGAACCGGGGTACAGGGGCGCGGGGAACCGGCGTCCTTCAGCATCGAACCAGAGCGAGGAAGGACCGGGGAGAATACGGATGCCGTGCATCGGCCAGATCGGATCCCAGTTCTGGATGCCCTCGACGTAATGCCACATGCGGTCACGGTTGATGATGCGCCCACCGGCCTGTTCAGTGATGCCCAGCATGCGCCCATCCACATGGGCCGGCACCCCGGAGACCATGTGCTTCGGGGGCTTCCCAAGGCGCTCTGGCCAGTTTTTGCGCACCAGATCGTGGTTCCCCCCGATACCTCCGGAGGCCACGATCACTGCCTGGGCGCGATACTCGAATTCAGACTGCTCGTTCCGATTGCTCTCCACCCCACGCTCAGAGTGGTCATCCGCCAGGACCATGCCCCGGACCCCATCAATATGCCCGTCGGTGGCAAGAATCTCGTCAACGCGATGGCGGAAAAGGAAGCGGATCAGCCCCTCGCGCTCGGCCTCCCGGGCCCGCCGCTCAAAGGGCTCCACGATCCCCGGGCCCGTGCCCCAGGTAATGTGAAAGCGTGGCACCGAGTTGCCATGCCCGCAGGCGTCATAGCCGCCGCGTTCTGCCCAGCCGAGCACGGGGAAAACCCGGTGGCCCATCTCGCGCAGCCAGGCGCGCTTCTCTCCAGCGGCGAAGTCCACATAGGCCTCGGCAACACGCCGGGGCCAGTAGTCCTCCTCCCGATCAAAGCCCGCGGTTCCCAGCCAGTCCTGCCAGGCCAGTTCCGGCGAATCCTTGATGCCCATGCGGCGCTGTTCCGGCGAGTCCACGAAGAGTAGCCCGCCGAGCGACCAGAATGCCTGGCCGCCAAGGTTCTGTTCCGACTCCTGCTCCACGACCAGGACCCGGCGCCCGGCATCGGCCAGTTCCGTTGCTGCCACCAGGCCGGCAATACCGGCCCCTACAATGATGACGTCCGCCTGTTCCGCCATACCGTCTCCGTTCTGTCACTGCATTATTGTTGTTGATAAGGGGGTAACAGTAGGCGAAAGCGCGGACTTTGTTAAGCCTTGGGCGAGCGGCCCGGTCGCGGTCAGGTATCGGGTTGGTGAAGGCCTTCCGGATCGATGGATTCCGCCTCGTCGGATTCGAACAGCCCCTCCAGCTCGTCGATGATCTCCTGGTCGCTGGGATTACGGCTGCCCTCTTCCTGGTGGATCGCGTAGTACTTGCGCAGCTGCTCTTCGTCATGCTGACGGAAATGCTCCACGGACTCCCTGGCTTCCTCCTCGTCCCAGCCGAAAATCTGCAGGAGCTGCTCGCCCATATTAAGACTGCCCGCCAGCGTCTCCCGGGTTATGACCCGGCACCCCAGGTCCATAAGGCGCCATACATGCTGGCGGTTACGGGCCCGGGCATAAACCGGCACCCAGGGAAAGTTGCGCCGGATATGATCCACGATCCGCATGGAGTATTCCGCATTCTCAACGGCCACGATAATGGCCTCGGCATCCGCGGCACCCGCGGACTTGAGCAGATCCACCCGGGCCGGATCCCCATAATAGATGCGGTGACCGTAACGCCGGATAAAGTCGACCTGCAGCGGGTTGGAGTCCAGGGCCGAGAAGGGAATATTGGCACTGTGCAACAGCCGGCCGACCATCTGCCCGAATCCACCGAAACCACAGATCAGGACCTTGGGTTTTTCCTCGTCCTGGTCCACGGCGTCGTAGGGGCGATTATCAATGACGTCGCTTGCAAGCAAGGGATCCACCACCCTGCGATTGAACAGTACGGTAAAGGGCGTGGCCGCCATGGTCAGGATTACTACCGCAATCAGGACATCCGTTGTCATTTCCCCCATCACGCCATAAACGGCTGCCATCGAGAACAGGATGAACGCCAATTCGCCCCCCTGGGGCATAAGCGCCGCCAGTGCCCTCGACGAACGCCCGTCCATACCGCCTGCCCGCCCCGTGGCATAGATCAGTACCATCTTGAGTACCAGCACCGCCCCGGTAATCCCAAAGATCAGGCCAGGCATATCCGCCAACATATGCAGATCCGCGGACATGCCAACGGACATGAAGAAAAGCCCCATGAGCAGCCCCTTGAAGGGCTCAATGGAGACGTGGATCTCGTGCCGGTACTCGGAGTCGGCGAGCAGGACACCAGCGAGGAAGGCGCCAAGCTCCATGGGCATACCGGCCATCTTGAGGATCTGGGACACGCCCAGAACAATCAGCAACGCGGTTGCCGTGAAGGTTTCCCGCGCGCCCACCCTGGCGACCGTCCGGAATACGGGGCGAAGCAGGTAATGGCCACCGACAATAACCGCGACCAGCACGGCCAGGGTGCGGACAATGGCCAGTGCCACGTCGCCGGGCGACATGGAGGCACTGCTGCCCTCGCTCATCAGCGGAATGGCCGCCAGCAGGGGAAGCAGCGCAATGTACTTGAACAGCAGCATGGCAAAGGCGCTGCGCCCATGGGGAGAGGACATCTCGTTGTGCTCGGCCAGCACCTGCATGGCAAAGGCCGTTGAGGAAAAGGAAAGACCCAGCCCGACTATCAGCGACGCCTGCCAGTCAAGCCCAAAGCTCCAGAATGCGACCAGGCCGATCGGCAACGCGCAGACGAGAACCCCTGCCATGCCCAGGCCGAATATGTTGTGGCGCATCACCCAGAGGCGTTGTGGGGCCAGCTCCAGGCCCACCAGAAAGAGCAGCAGTACCACGCCGATCTTCGAAAACTGCAGCATGCTCTCAACGTCATCAATGACGCCAAAGAGCGACGGCCCCATGACAACACCAGCGACCAGATAGCCCAACACCGCCCCAAAACCGAGCCACTGGAAAACCGGGACTGCAATCACCGCGGCCAGCAGGAACAGCGTTACTTCGAGCAGGAAATCCAATTCACGCACTCCTTACCCTGTAATTCGGGCCTCATAAGGGGCCACGCTGGAAACAGGGGCATACTACAGACGCAGAGTCCCCTTGCGAAGAGGACAGTTTCCACAGTTATTGCCGGAAATGTAACCGCCGGGATACCCTTGGCGGACACACAGAAGACGGAGCTACTATGCAGGCCTACTCCCTGCTTGACCTGGCCCCCATCAACCAGGGGAGCACCGCGCGCGACGCCCTCCTCAACGCCCTGGACCTGGCCCGACATGCCGAGACGCTTGGATACAGGCGGTTCTGGATGGCGGAACATCACAACATGACGGGCATCGCCAGCGCCGCAACACCAGTGGCGCTGGGTTTCATCGCCGCCGGCACGGAGCACATCCGCGTGGGCGCGGCCGGAATGATGCTGCCCAACCACGCGCCTCTGGTGGTTGCCGAGGAATTCGGCACCCTTGAGGCCCTCTATCCCGGCCGTGTTGATCTGGGCCTGGGACGGGCGCCGGGTACCGATCAGGAGACGCTGAGGGCCCTGCGCCGCGATCATACCGCCGCCAACCGCTTTCCCCAGGACGTTGAGGAACTGATCCATTACCTGGAGCCGGTCCAACCAGGGCAACGGATCCAGGCTGTGCCGGGCGCAGGGACACGGGTTCCGGTCTGGATTCTTGGTTCCAGCCTTTTCGGTGCGCAGCTGGCCGCGGCCATGGGGCTGCCCTACGCCTTTGCCTCCCATTTCGCACCGGATATGCTGGATGAGGCGCTTCAAGTCTATCGCACCCAGTTCCAGCCCTCGCGCTTCCTGGAGACCCCCTATGCGGCGGCGGCCATCAATGTCTTTGCCAGCGATGACGAAACCGAGGCACGCCGGCTGATGACCTCCATGGAACAGCAGTTCATTGCCCTGACGCGTGGCACCCCCGGCCCCCTTCAGCCGCCCGTTGATGACCCGGACAGCCTTGGCAATGCCGCGGAACGGCGCATGGCACGACACGCTCTCAAGGAGTCGGCCGTGGGCACCCCCCGGCAGGTTGATTCCTGGATCAATGGTTTCCTGGAGAGGACCGCCGCGGACGAGATCATTGTGACCGGCCAGATCCACGATCATGAACCACGAAAACGGTCTTTCGAGATTGCGTCAAGGGCGCTCGAGCATCACCTGAAACAATGAAACCCCGTCACAAACTGTGACTCAACACTGAGGACAAAGCTGCTATCGTGACTTTCAGCAAGGACTAGCCTATTTCCGGGAGTATCCGCCCATGGGTGCCTCACTGTTTGCCCGAATCCAGCAACGGACACGCTTGCTCCGCCGCGCTAAGGGCCAGGGGTCCTCAGCCCCCTATGTGGTGATCGCCGGCATCAGCAGCATCCTGATCCTGCTGTTGCTCACGATGCTGACCACCTACGCCGTACTTGAGGTAAAGACAGGCCTCAGGGCCTATGTCACTGGCGAAAGCCTGTGGTCCAAGGGGCGCCAGGATGTGGTGTTCTACCTGGATCGCTACATGGAAACCGGAAGGCCCGAGGATCTGGAACGGGCCAAGGAGGGAATTGCCGTTCCCATCGGCGACCTCAACGCACGCCAGGCCCTGCAGGCCTCTCCCCCTGATCCATCCAAAGCGAGGCGTGGTTTTCTGCAGGGCGGCAATCACCCGAACGACGTCCCACGCCTCATCTGGCTGTTCCAGAACTTCTCGCATGTCAGCCACATGCGCAACGCGGTTACCATCTGGCAGGAAACGGACCCCTATATTCTGCGGCTTCAGGAAATAACCAACCTGCTTGAGCACGGAGCGATTACGCCAGAGCAGATCGACGAATTCCAGTCGGAACTCAATACCCTGAATGCCCGCCTGCATGAACTGGAGACCGATTTTCTGGAAAGCCTTGGTGCTGCGGACCGCTGGCTCAACCGGATGGTGTTCATCAGCGTGGTAGCCACATTGGCGCTGGCTGGCATCCTGACCATGTGCCTGGTCTGGTGGGCAGCGCGCCGCCTCGAACGCTCGGAGCGCCAACTACGCAATACACTTGAACACGCCGGTGTCGGGATGGCCCGTATCGGCCAGAATGGGCTGATCCAATCGGCCAATACACGTCTCTGTGACACATTCAGTCTTACCGGAGATGACCTCATTGGCGCGCCGCTGTCGACACTCATGGAATACCCCGTATCACTGCCCCAAATCCGTGACGAGCTGGAAGGCGGGCGCAGGGAAGTCACCATGGACAGCGCCTGGAATGGTCCGGACAGTCGGCAGCTGTGCCTGCGCTACACATTCAGCACCATGAATAGCCATGGCAAGCGTCCTGCCGATCTGATCCTGGTCGTAGAGGATGTTTCCGAGGAACAGACGCGCGTCGCCGAACTGACCTATGAAGCCACTCATGACGCACTCACGGGCCTCATCAACCGGCGGGACTTCAAGCGACGGCTGAACATGGTTCTGGACGCGTGCCAGACAGAGCACTCAAGACACGTCCTGTGCTTCGTGGATCTTGATTACTTCAAGGAAGTGAACGATTCCTGCGGCCACGCGGCGGGCGACCAGTGCCTTATCCAACTCTGCCAGATCCTGCGCATGCAGTTACGCGAAGGCGACGTGCTCGCCCGTCTCGGCGGCGATGAATTCGCACTGATCCTGAACTATTGCCCCCTGAACGCAGCCCAACGGATCGCGGAGCAGATTCGCCGCAACGTGGCCGCCTTTGAGTTCCACTGGAACAACGACACCTTTCAACTGAGCGCCAGCATTGGACTGGTCGAGCTCAGCAGCCTCCAGATGAATGCCTCCGCCATTCTTCATTCCGCCGACAAGGCCTGCTACGAAGCCAAACGCGCGGGCAGAAACCAGGTCTACGTGATGGACCCGGAGGAACTCGAAAAGGCACTGGAAGCGGGAAATCCCGGAACCGAATGATGCCATGACAGACGTCACCGATTCCTGAAAGGAAGACTCAAAAGAAAAATCAGCACAGCCACGATATTGACGAGCCCTGGCGCCCATCCCAGCGCCCACCAGGTTGCGCCGCTGTACAGACACCAGATCACAGGGATCGGCACTAACAGCCATGGAACCCGCACTGGTACCAGCAGCAGCCCCAGGGTAAGCATGGCCGTCGGGTCCGGCGCAGTGCCCGCGAGTTCAAGCCCGGCCCAGGAGCGACCGGTCAGCGGCCCCAGCAGGGGGTAGAGAACGAGTGCAAACCCCATCAAACCGGCGCCGATCATGGCCCGCACCCCGGAGGTGCCAGGCAACCTGCCGCGGGCGCCGGCAATCAGCACCAGTAAGCCCTGCAGGACGAAGGCCCAGCCGAAGTACGGACCGGCCCAGTTGAGCTCAGCATGGAAGTAAAACTGGAAAACGGCGGCCACCCAGAACCAGCAGAGGGCCATCAAAACGGCGGCACTGAGGCCACGCCCCCGCCATAGAAGGAACGGTGCAATGACTGCCGCCGCGAACACCGGCACCTGCCAGGGCCAGACCGCTTCGTTCAACCGCTCAAAAAGCCGGAAATACACTTCCGGCGTCATGGGGATAAACTGGCTGACAGTGTAGGTATCCAGTTCGCCGAGCATGGGCCTAGACCGAGTCGAGTGCGTCGATCATACGACGGCGCATGGCCGCGTCCGGTAACGCCCCACGAGCCGCCCCCATGTTCTCGCGCATATGCTCAACCTGTGTCGTCGCGGGGATGGCGCAGGTAACCGCCGGGTGGGAGACAATGAATTTGAGCAGGAGCTGGGGCCAGTTATGGCAGCCAATTTCACCCGCCCAATCCGGCAGCGGGACATTACGTCCCTGGAGGCGGTTGATCAGGTATCCGCCCTCAAAGGGGCGGTTGGCAATGACCGCAATGCCCTTATCACGGGCAAGCGGCAAGAGGCGTTGCTCCACGTCCCGGTTGGCGAGGCTGTAGGTGAGCTGAACAAAATCAATATCCTGGCTTTCCAGGATATGCTCGATTTCCCGGTGACGCCGGCCATGGGAAGTGGTAATGCCGATATATCGCACCTTCCCTTCGGCCTTCATGGTCTTCAGGGTTTCCAGATGGGGCTCCCAGGAAAGCAGGTTATGCACCTGCATCAGGTCAATGGTATCCAGGTTCCATCTTGAGGCGGTCTGCCTGAACTGCTCCCGGGTTGCCTCCCCATCCCGGGTCCAGACCTTGTCCGCTGCGAACAGTCCGCCATCATTACCCAGCTCATCCAAAGCATGGCCAAGCACTTCCTGCGAGGAACCGTACATGGGCGAGGAGTCCACTACTTCACCACCATTGGCGAAGAAGCTCTCCAGGACCCGTGTGCGGTCAGCGCGCAACTGGGGATCGCTGCCAACGTTAAAGGTCTGCCAGGTGCCCATGCCAATCAC
Source organism: Halospina denitrificans (assembly GCF_004364635.1). GTDB lineage: Bacteria > Pseudomonadota > Gammaproteobacteria > Pseudomonadales > Oleiphilaceae > Halospina > Halospina denitrificans. The sequence continues at coordinate 195,813 of NZ_SOAX01000002.1, forward strand.
CGTCAGCGCCTCATCGGTGCCGGGGATCGGCTTACGGATAGGTTCAGAAGGCCTGGAATCGACAGCGCCCAGTGCCGGGAAGGCAGCAAGGGCTGCCCCCGCGCCCATGATTTCCAGCAGTTGTCTCCGTGTAACGGGTCTCATCGCATTCCCCGGATCCGGTTGAATCCAGCACTTTCTACCGGAGTACGCGACAAGGCCCGATTCCGGTTTACTGGACTTTCAGCGTTGTCCTGTCGACGCCAGTGTTGCCATTGTGTGGGTCATAGGCATGAACTGTCACCTCATAGACACCCGCCTCATCCACGGGAACCTCACCCTCGAAGTGACTCGCCTTGCCGGCATAGTTCATGGACTGTTCGGCCACCGTTTCACCGTCACGCGTCACGGTCATGCCAACCTCATAACGGTTGGCATCCCAGAGCCCATCGGGCGTAATGGGGCAGCCACACATCATCATCACGTTCGCGGTTACCTTGACGCTGTCCATTTCAGCGCTCGACCAACCTTGGGCAGCAGCCGGCTCAAGAATATTGACAACAAAGCCCGGCAACTCAATCACCCAGCCATCACCCACGGACAGGTCACCGCCCGGGATTACCCATTGGGTGGCGCTGGCCCTGTGAGCGGCCTGGGGCTGACCGAGTGGCCCGTAGACTTCCGCCTCGACCAGGCGCGGCTCTTCCAGGTCAAGGGTGGTTTCAAAGGAGGCCGCCGAGTCATCCGCCATGAGGATCCTGCGACCACCGTCCTTGTGCATGATTTTGCTGGTATCACCGGTGCCCCCGGCGGTGACGCCTTCACTGAGCAGTTCACCGGTGTGTGCGTCACGGAGCGTAACCCGCATGCCCCCCATACTCGTTCCGATGAACTTGGCATCCTTGCTCAATACCCGGATGGTGATGTCGGTGTCTTCCGCCGTTGCTGAGCCCGCCACTGCCATCAGCAGCGCCGTCGCCAGACCCATGATGATTGACCTGAATCGCATAACCCGTCCTCCCAATGATGTGTCGGCCTTTTTCCGGAAACAGACCCTATCCCCGTCAACATTAAGAGCCCAAAGGTATTTAGACAACACTAATTTAGTATTTTCTTTCCACAACAGCAGGCCCCGAATGGAACGCCCCGATGGCCCTACTGACAATGTGTTACAGATAATCAACATCTGTCCAGTTGATTCCCCTCCCGGCCTTACCTAGCGTGGTTTTATGATGTTCATTACATCTTGCTAAACGCAGAACGCAAACCAACAACAAGAACGAAAGGGTCCGCCACCCCCTGGCCGGGCTCGATCGCCAGACAATAAGGAGACATGTCATGGGAGCACCTGTTGATTCACTGGAACAGCGCGTCAGGGATGCCCAGGACCCGCTGGAGGAGGTCCTGCCCGCATCAATCACCCTCGCGCTGATGCTCCGCAACCGTAAGATGGGCAACTGGCTGCAGAACGAATTCGCCGGTTACAGCGAGGACGCGGAGCTGCCCGACTACCGGCTGGACCTCCCCGGTCACCTGATGACGCGATCGCCCCAGTACGGCTGGATACCGGCTCCGGTCAGCGAGGAACAGAACCGGAAGGAAGCGCACATGGACCTGAGGGACGGTCTCCGCAGCCTGGAGAAGACCTGTCTCCGCTACCGCAAGGACAGCTTCATCCAGCATGCCCTCTCCGCCGACGAAATGCGTGAACTGCAGACAAGGATCAACCTGTCCACTGACCTGTCGATTGCCATCAACCGCGAGACCTACTCCGACCTGCTGCGCCTGATCCGCGCGACGGTCTACCTCTGGGCCCTCGACCTCATTGAGGCGGGCTTAGGCGGCGAGCGCAACTCTTTCAATACTTCAGAACGGGAGCAGGCGGCCGCCATGGATGATCCCGAGCACTACTGGAAACGAGCCATGGAGGAGTACGCGGGCCTGCCGGTCCCAGGCATACGCCAGGCCGGTGTGCTGGAGCGTTTCTTCGGCAACGCCTGATCAGGTAGGATCCATTCCCGGATAGCACTGATTCATCAGCCTCCGGGAGGCAACAGCGAATGGCAGTACGGCTCGAACGTGTCAGCGGTGACGCAATCCGCCCCTGGGTCCGGCAGGTCGCCGATCTCAGGATCCGGGTCTTCCGTGAATGGCCCTACCTCTATGACGGTGACATGGCCTACGAGGAGCAGTACCTGGACACCTACGTCCAATCACCACGCAGCGTCCTCGTACTGGCACGGGATGGGGAACAGGTGGTGGGTGCCGCTACAGGGCTGCCACTGGAGGACGAGGAAGAGGCCTTCATCCAGCCATTCGTGGACCAGGGTTATGATCCCGCGAGCATCTTCTACTTCGGGGAATCCGTGCTGTTACCGGAGTACCGGGGACAGGGAATCGGCGTGCGCTTTTTCGGGGAACGTGAAGCCCATGCCCGTGAACTCGGCGACTTCCGTTTCTGCTGCTTCTGTGCGGTTGAGAGACCGTCGGATCATCCGCTGCGACCGGAAGGCTACCAGCCACTGGATGACTTCTGGAAAAAGCGGGGTTACAAGCCCGTGCCGGAGCTGCGGACCCATTACCCCTGGAAGGACATCGACCAGGCCGAGGAGACGGCCAAGCCGATGAATTTCTGGATGGGCGAACTGCGCTAGATCAGGCCGCCGCAGAGAGCCTGTTGCTCACGCGGTTGCGCAGGCGGCTGACCAGGGAGCGGGTATTGTCCTGGTTTACCACCTGGCCACCGTCCTCGTTGAATTCCGGGAACAGCCGCTCGCGCATCCGGTCCGGCAGCGAGAACGCCGCCACGCGCTTGACGACGGTCGCGTACTGGCGCGGCAGACTCGCCGAGTTGTAGTGCAGGCCGTACTTCTCGCAGACGGCCTGGACCTGCGGAGAGATCTCGGGATAACGGTACGCCGGGATATCCGGGAACACGTGGTGCTCGATCTGGTGACTCAGGTGCCCGCTCAGGGTGTAGACCCAGCCCGGACCGGTGAAGTTGCTGGAACCGGTGAGCTGGCGCAGGTACCAGTGGCCACGGCTCTCGTTCTCGCACTCTTCCTCGGTGAAGCTTTCCGCGTCCTCGGTGAAGTGGCCGCAGAAGATCACGCTGGAGGCCCAGAGGTTGCGGATCAGGTTGGCGCCGACGTTGCCTGCGATCACGACCGGTGCTACGGGCAGCGTCAGTACCGGAAAGAACACATAGTCCTTGAATACCTGACGGCCGCCCTTGCGGGCAAAATCCCGAAGGAACTCCGCCTTCTCCCGGAGCGTTACATCGCCACTGCGCAGGTTCTCGAACTCCAGCTCGTGCACGCCAACACCCCACTGGAAGAAAACGCTCAGGTTGATGAAGTTGATCATCTGCAGAAGATGCTTGGGCTGCCAGGGCGTTTCGTCTTCCAGGCGCAGCACCGCATAGCCGTAATCCCGGTCCTTGCCGATGATGTTGGTATAGGTGTGGTGCTCATAGTTGTGGGTCCGCTTCCACGAATCAGCGGTACAGATGGTGTCCCACTCATAGGTCTGGGAGTTGAGCTCCGGGTCGTTCATCCAGTCGTACTGGCCGTGCATCACATTGTGGCCGATCTCCATGTTCTCCAGGATCTTGGCGAGCCCCAGGGAGGTCATACCGGCCAGCAGGAACGGCGGGATGATGCCCAGGGGCATCATGGCCCGGCCACCGAATTCGAGGGTCCGGTGCAGGCGGATGATGCCCCGGATGTGGTCGGCGTCACGCTGGCCCAGATCGGCCATCTGTTCATTGCGGATCGCGTCCAGATCCGCCGCGAGATTTTCAAGCTGGTCTTCGTCGAGCTTCTGCATGGTGATTCTCCTTGCAGTAGGTAATTGAGAAATTCGTTTACAGGTCCAGGCTGACCGGCCCCTGGGGGACCGAAATGCAGAGCTGGACCAGTTCGTCGCCATGTCCGGATACCTGCCCGGTATGCTGGTTGATCACGACACCGCTGTGCTTGCGGCAACTGCACTGGTGACAGATCCCCATGCGACATCCATAACGGGGATTGAGGCCGGCGGCTTCGGCCTCTTCCAGAAGACGGCGGTTGCCTTCGCTTTCCACTTCCAGGCCACTGCGCTCGAACCGGACCGTGCCTCCACCGCCCTCGGTCACCACGACGCCGGGACCGACGGCAAAGAGCGTGCTGTAAACCTGTTCTTCGGGTACACCGGCTTCCTCGAGCAGACCCTGGGCCTGGTCCATGAGACCGGGCGGGCCACAGACGAAGCAGTGACGGGACTGCAGGTCCGGAACGGCCGACAGATGGGACTCGTTCAGAAATTCCGGGTTCTCCGGATCGGCCTGGGAAGCCACAACCCTGACCGTCAGATTGGGCAGACGATTACTGAGTGCCTCCAACCTTCCTGCCCCGATGACATCCGCGTTGGTGCGCACGAAATACAGCAGGGTGAGCGGATTGCTGTGCCCCAGGTCGGCCAGCGCCTCGAGCTGGCTCAGCACCGGGGTGATGCCGCTTCCGCCAGCGATAAAAAGGGCGGATTGCGTCGGCTCCGGCAGGGGTTCGCCCCCATAGGCCTTACTGATGCCCAGGATGTCCCCCGGTTTGAACTCGTGAAGCAAGAAGGGGGTAATCTCGCCGTCCGGTACCTCCTTGATGGTCACCGTGATGGTGCCATCCCGCTCCCAGCGCGACGGCGCACAGGAGACGCTGAAGGGCCGGCTGTACCAGCGGCCGTTCTTTTCCACTTCGAGGTTCAGGTGCTGACCGGCCTGGAAACCGCCCCAGCGCCGCGCAGGCTTCAGAACCAGCGTTTTACTGTCATGGGTTTCGCTGGTGATGGAAACCACTCGTGCGGGGATGTAGCGCTGAACCCAGAGCGGATTCAGGGTTTCCAGCACCGGATCAAAATAGGTCGCCGGGTTTTCCCGGTTGGAGATCTGTCTGCCAATCCACTTCAGGGACTGGCGACTGGAAACGCTGGCAAGCATGGCTTTTTCCTCTATGTGCACAAGTGTTCACATCTTGTGAACAAATGTACACACCGAGTAGACAGGCTGTCAACACCTGCGTTTCTAATGCGGACAACGCGCTGTACACTGACGCATCAGAACCCAGATGTTGTGGTAAACGGGAATGACGACACAGAAAAGACGCAGGCCTGGAGAGACCCGGGAGAAACTGATGGAAGCCGCCCTGACCCTGGTTGGCAACGGGCGTCATTTTGCCAGCCTGGGGATTCGGGAGGTCACCCGCCAGGCGGAGGTGGTGCCAACCTCCTTTTACCGGCACTTTACCAACATGGACGATCTCGGCCTCCAGCTCGTGGATGAGCTGGCTGTGGTGTTGCGCCAGATGATGCGCGAGGCGCGCTCGAACGTGGTTCAGGCGGAAAAACTGATGGATGAGTCCGTGGCCATCTTCATCACTCACGTCCAGGCCAATCGCAACTTCTTTACCTTCATGGCACAGGGGCTCGCCGGCGAAAGCCAGGCGATACAGGAAGGGATCCGCAGCGAAATGCAGTTCTTCGCCAGCGAACTGGCCAGCGACCTTCGGCGCCTGCGCCTTGATGAGCACCTCAGCGACGCGGACCTCTACATGACCTGCGATCTGGTGGTTCGAACCGTGGCCTTCAGCCTCACTGACATTCTCGCGGTGTCACCGCAGGACGATGAACAGCTGAACCGTATCCGCCAACAGACCACACAGTTCCTGCGGCTGATATTCGTGGGAGCGGATCATTGGGTCAGCCATTAACATGGCCCCGCCTGAACCTCTAATAGTCGGTATCCGGCGCTGAAAAAGCATCACGATGGAAGCGGGCCGCTGCCTCCACCTCCCGGACTCCTGCTGCCCCCGGCTCAGGCGGCTCCTCGCCCGCCAGCGTTCGCAAAACCGCATGAACCCCGTGGGAGAGGGATTCGGTGTTGTACCCGCCCTCAAGCACAAAGGCCAGCCGCCCCTCACAGAGCCGGCCCGCCAGGTCCTGCAGGATGCGCGTCATAGCCGCAAATCCCTCATAGGTTACGTTAAGCGCCAGATCGAACCGATGAGCATCAAAGCCTGCGGAGACCAGGATCAGCTCTGGTTTGAAGTACTCGGCAGCGGGCACGAAGATGTCGCGCAACGCTTTCAGATAGGCCACATCCCCCGTGCTGCCGGGGACAGGAACATTGACGTTGACCCCCTCACCCCAGCCCTCACCGATCTCCTCCAGCTTCCCGGAGCCGGGGTAGAAGGGAGCCGACCTGTGGATGTCGAAGAAGAGCACGTTGGGGTCTGCCCAGAAAATATCCTGGGTGCCATTGCCGTGATGGGCATCCCAGTCCAGGATCAGGACACGCTCGCAGCCCAGCTCAGCCCGGGCGTGAGCAGCGGCAACCGCCACGTTATTGAAGAGGCAGAACCCGTGGGCCCGAACCGGTTCCGCATGGTGCCCCGGCGGCCGCACCAGTGCAAAGCTGCTTGATGCACGCCCTTCAACCACCGCCTCAACCGCGGCAATGGCGGTTCCAGCGGCAACCTCGGCGGCCAGGACACTGCCTTCGGAGACCGCTGTCGTATCAACGTCCAACCAGGCATTCTGCCCTCGCAGCTCCTCAATCGTATCCAGATAAGAGGTGGTATGGACCCGGGCCAGTTCCTCTCGAGTGGCAGCCCGCCCGGCTTCCATCCGAAGCCCATCAATGGGGTCGCGCTCCAGCAGGTCCAGTATGGCTTTCAGCCGTCCCGGGTGCTCCGGATACTTCCATTGAATATTCAGACCCGCAAGTATCTCGCGAATACGCTTGTCCAGACGCCCCTTGAGGAAAGGCACCTCCACGTCCGGCTCATGAGCCAGCATGCGCTCGTCATAGAATGCAACAACGTCCTTACCAGCGGGCATAGTGGTCCTCCATAAAGGCCAGGCTGCCTTCTATGGTCAGGGTCCGGCCGTCAGCGGTCACAAGCATCCCGTAACAATGGCCGAAAAACTGACGGAAATTGGATGCGATCAGTCCGGCATTGACCCTTTCCGAGCGATGGCCCAGAGGAAAAAAAGACAGCTCCACCCGACCGTCCCGTGTGGTCACATACCAGGGGGAATCGTGATCATAGCGTTCGAAACGGAACTGGGCCTGCCCCAGGTACTCAAGACATCCGTCGACCCAGAGCGCGTTCTCCAGGACACCGCTCTCATTGATACCCGTCGCCAGGTTGAGCCCTACCACCTCACCAGAGGTTGCCACGGCGGAGAGACAGGCCCAGTTCCATGCCGTTTCCCGACGCATAAAGCCGCAGCTCCAATCCACCGAGGCATGATGATCGGCGGTGGCCCTGTACACCCTGTCGCCCCACTGGAGTTGACCTTCAAGCGTGAGCCCCGCCCACTTCTGGGTATAGGTCCAGCCCTGGTAACCGGCGGGCGAGCAGACCCGCAGTGGGTTGCCGGAACCCGGCCCGCCAACACGGAATTCACCCGACAGGTCGGAGCCACTCGCCAGTGTCACCACGCGCTCACTGGAGCCCGGCTCAATCAGGAATTGGTGGGAACCCCGCCGGAAACAGGCGGCGCCGTTATCAGGCCGATTATCGAGCTGCACGCCAATGGACAGGGGCATCCGGAAGCTTCGTTCAAGCAGGCGTTGCTCGGGAATGTCGTAGATGTAGACAAAGGCAAGGGCGAGCCACTTGAGGTCGACGATCGCCACTCCCCCGCACCAGTCAGGCCCCATCAGGCCGACAAACTGGAACTGGTTGAAGCCCATGCGCCGTGACAGCCTTGAACGGCGGCGATCCATGGGTGTCCTGAGGTCGTAATCCATGAAATTGACAACATCCACGGGCGCCTCGTGAAACCCAAAGCGCGGTTTCCCGCTGTCATCAATCAACCGCTCAGCCAAGCCTGCCTCCGTGAGGCCCCTTCGGGTCCGTGGTCAAGTGTTGTGCTTTAACTATACTCTGTTGATCAGAAATGAAAACCGGGGTTACTACTCCCCCCTGCGCCGCTGCCATTCACGCCCCAGCAGACCGTGACGGGGACCCAGAAGAAATGCCAGCAGGAAGAAAACGCCGGTCATCGCCGCCATGGTCCCCCCAACCGATACGTCAAACATCACGGCAACCGGGTAACCCGAAAGGCTTGAGGCAACGCCGATCAGCACGCTGTAGACCAGCATCAGTGACAGCCGATCCGTCAACAGGTAGGCAGTTGCCGGAGGCACAATCACAAAGGCGATGAAAAGCACCGCCCCGACGGCATCGAAGGCAGCCACGGCCGTGGTGCTGGTGAGCGCGAGAAGGACGTAGAACAGTGCCGTAGGTGCAAACCCGAGCGCCGCGGCAAGCTGGGGGTCAAAGGTAGCCAGCTTGAGTTCCTTATAGAACATCAGCACATAGATCAGGTTGGCCAGCGTTACCACACTCATCCAGACCACCGCCTGGGGCAGTTCCAGGCTCCCGAGCATCATGGTATCAAGCCAGACGAAGCCGATTTCACCCAGCAGCACGGTATGCGTATCAATGTGCACGTCGCGGGCATAGAGGTTCAGAAGCAGAACCCCGGCCGCAAAGAGCGCGGGAAAGACCAGCCCGATGGCCGCATCCCGTTTCACGCGTCGTGTCCCGGCGACCAGCTCCGTCAGGAAAACCGTCAGGACGCCCGTCAGGGCTGCCCCCAGGATCTGGACAGGGCCGCTCTGGGCATGGGTCAGTAACCAGACCACCACGATCCCGAAAACAATGGAGTGACTGATGGCATCCGACAGCATGCTGTTGCGCTGCAGCACCAGAAAGGTACCTACCAGGGCGCCGGCGGCGGCCACCAGCGCTCCGGTCAGAAGTATCATGGCCACCGGTTGCAGGAAGAAGGACGCAATCATGGCGAGGGTTCCGCTCCGATTGACTGAAGGATCCGCACGGCCTCGCTGTACCCCGTATCCGTCAGGGTCCAGTGGATGCCCTCGGTGGGCATGTGGCTTGCCGGGGCCACATGGCCCTGATTGTGAAGACGCTTGAGGATCGCGTCGGTACGGACGCCATAGAAACTGTCCAGCATGCTGCGCTCGACCGGATAATAGGGATCGTCGTGATGGGCCGCGAGCTTGTACATGGTGGTCAGCATCTGGCGCTGGCCAATGGTGCGGCGCTCACGCTGACGGTGGATCCAGGACCAGAGAACACCCCGCCCCGGAGACAGCAGTATCGACACTGCCACAATGGCGGAAATCACGAGCACCACAACCGGCCCGGTAGCAAGGTGGCGCACGGATGCACTGATGAGCACGCCGATCACGCCGGAGATAATGCCAAACACCACGGCCAGGATCACCATGTGGTGCAGTTGCTTGACCCACTGTCGCGCGGCCACCGCGGGAGCGATCACCATCGCCGTCATCAGAACCACACCCACCATCTGCAGGCCTACCACCACGGCGAGCGCGATCATGCTGGTCAGTACCGACTCCAGAACAACAACGGGAAGCCCGATGGAACCGGCAAAAAGGGGATCAAAGGTAACCAGCTTGAACTGCTTCCAGCACAGCATGACCAGGACCAGGGCGACCAGGGTTACGCCGCCCATGAACCACAGATCCTCCCGCTGGGTGGCGGCAGCCTGCCCGAACAGAAAGCTGTCCAGGCCTCCCTGGGAGGCGTTTGACTGGCCCTGTATATAGGTCAGCAGCACCACCCCGAGGGCGAATGAAACGGAGAGCGCAATTCCCAGACCGGCATCCGTCTTGATCCGGCTGTGACGGGTGACCATCTGCACAAACAGCGCTGCGACCACTGCCGTCCCCAGGGCCCCGGCCATGATCCAGCCAAGATGGCGGGAACCGGCAATCAGAAAGCCGATGCAGACGCCCGGAAGGGCCGCGTGCGCCAGCGTGTCCCCCATCAGGCTCTGCTGGCGAAGGACCGCGAAGCAGCCCAGCAGCCCACTGGCGATGCCAAGAAATACGGCGCCGATGACAACAGTCTGGACCGTGAAATTTCCCAGCAGCTCCAGCATCAGCGGCTTGCCTCCCTGGCCACCGCACCGCTCGAATCCTCCCCGGTTCCGGAGTCAATAAGCGCGATGCGCCCGCCGTAGGCACGGCGAAGATTCTCGCCGGTGTAGACCTCCGGAACACGCCCCTGCGCAACCACCCGCACATTCAGGATCACGAGCCAGTCAAAATAATCACGCACGGTCTGAAGGTCGTGGTGGACCACGATCACGGTCTTACCCGCGTCGCGCAGCTCCTGCAGCAAACGCACCACGGTTTTCTCGGTGGTGGCGTCCACCCCCGCCATGGGCTCATCCAGGAAATAGACATCGGCGTCCTGAACCATCGCCCGTGCCAGAAATACCCGCTGTTGCTGACCGCCCGAGAGTTGACTGATCTGGCGATGGGAAAGCTCCGCCATGCCCACGGACTCGAGTGCCTCCATGGCATGCCTGCGTTCACGCCGCCCCGGCCAGCGGAACCAGCCAAGGTGGGCGTAGCGCCCCATCATCACCACATCGAGCACCGTGGTGGGGAAATCCCAGTCCACGGCGGAACGCTGTGGTACGTAGGCTATCCGGCGCAATGATTCGGCCGGTGGATGGCCGTGGATACAGATATGGCCAGCCGTCGGACGAACCAGGCCCAGCACCGCCTTGATCAGGGTACTCTTACCGGCACCATTGGGACCGATGATGGCGGCCATGACGCCGGGAGGGATGTTGATGTCAATATCCCAGAGAACCGGCTTGCCCTCATAGGCCACCGTCAGATCCTCAATATGCAGGGCCTGATCCGGTTCGTGCAGCCGATGACACTGCGCCGTGTCGTTTTTCCCCAGCAGTTTTCGGATTGACATATTCCTATGGCTCCCAGCGTTGCTTCCAGCCATCCAGAGTGGCGGGCCAGGAGGCGGTTTCACCGCCCAGGCCCTCGACGATCTCAACGGTATTCGAGCGCAGCATGCCAATGTAGGTTCCCCCGGCAGTCCCTTCCTCGCCCATGGCGTCGGAAAAGAGTTCGCCGCCAATGCGAACGCTGTGACCACGTTCTCCCGCGCCATCAATCACGGACTCAATGGTCCTCGGATTAATGGTGCTCTCGATGAACACGGCGGGCACGTTGCGCTCAACCACGGTCGTCACCATGTCCCGGATGTCGGCAATGGCCGCCTCGCTATCGGTGCTGATGCCCTGAATCCCCTTCACATCAATATCATAGGCCAGACCATAGTACCCGAAAGCATCATGGGCGGTGATCAGGATCCGCTGTCGTTCCGGAATGCTCGCGATGCTCTCCTGAATCCAGCCGTCCAGCGCCGCCAGTTCCTCGCGGTATTGTTCAGCGCGTTGGCGCATTGCCTGTTCACACTCCGGGGCAATGTCCACCAGCTGCTCGGTTACCGACGGCACGATCTGCAACCAACGCCCGACGTCCATCCAAAGGTGTGGATCAATCGCGTAATCCTCATGGGAGATCAGATCCGATTCGTCGAACGAAGCCGGTCCCACGGCCAACGACGGTTTCCGGCTGCCCAGCTTCTCCAGGACATTGGCCATCTGGCCTTCCAGCGAAAAGCCGGCATACAGGATCGCGTCCGCATCCCTGAGCCGCTTGATATCGCTGGCTCTTGCTTCATAGAGATGGGGATCAACCCCGGGCCCCATCAACGGCGTCACTTGCACACAGTCTCCGGCCACATTGCGCGCGACATCCGAGATCATGGCAATGGTGGTAACCACCTTGGGCCGCTCATCCGCCGTGTCGGCACCACAGGCCGTCAAGGTCAGAAGCGACAACAGCAACAGGTAACGGGCTTTCATCGTGCATTCCTTCATAAATGTGCCTGTCCGTTCAGAGCAACCTTCCCACATGAAACCGCTCTTGTCTTGAATGCTATTCTAACAGCAGGACAAACCTTTTTAGCAAGTGCTAACTTTTATAGGGTCCTGGTTGTTGCCTCCGACCAACTTCGATATAGTCCGACCATGAACGATAGAACCGACCAGGCCAGAAGCAGCGCCCGCCCCACCGACGCGGAAGACGCCCTGCCACCGACCGAGCAGCACGCCCGTCAGTACAAGGCGGTACGGGATGCTCATGAAACGGAACTGATCGAGGACTATGTGGAACTGATCGGTGACCTGCTCGACCACGGCGGCGAGGCCCGGGCCACCGATATTGCGGCCCGCATGGGCGTCCGCCAGGCCACGGTGGCGCGCATGATCCGGCGTCTGAACGAGCTCGGCTTCGTCAACAACGAACCCTATCGCTCCATCTTCCTGACCGACCGGGGGCGGGAAATGGCCAACCGCTCGCGGGAGCGCCACGCGGTGGTTCTGCGCTTCCTGCGCTCGCTGGGTGTGGACGATGCCACGGCCCGGATTGATGCCGAAGGCATGGAACACCACGTAAGCGAGGAGACCCTCGACATCATGCAGCGCTTTTCAGAGAATAATTCCGATAGCCGCTGACCAATCGCTGTGTTAGACTCCGCCCTGCGTTGTTCCCTCCGCCTCCTTCGGCCGTTTCCCGGCCTCTGTTTCGCCGGTTGGTCTCCGCATGCTCATCGCGGACTGCACGAGCCAGGGCCATTCCCGATCAGCTAAAAATCCGCCTGCATACAGTTCAGGCGCTAACCGCTCTGGCGTTATAAACAGGAAACACTGAATGTCTTTTGACTCTCTCGGCCTTTCGGCCGAACTGCTTCGCTCGATCAAGGATCAGGGTTACACCAAGGCCACGTCCATCCAGGAGAAAGCCATTCCGGCTGCCCTCCAGGGTAAGGACCTGATGGCCAGTGCCCAGACCGGAACGGGCAAGACCGCCGCTTTCACCCTGCCCATGCTGCAGAAGATTGCGGCCCAGGCCGACGGCGGCCGCCGCCATATCAAGGCACTGGTACTGGCTCCCACACGGGAACTGGCCGCCCAGGTAGAGGACAGCGTCCGCACCTATGGCCGTCATCTCAAGCTGCGCTCGCTTTCCGTCTGCGGCGGCGCAGGTATCGGCCCGCAGATCCGCCAGATGAACAGCGGCGTCGACATCCTTGTGGCAACACCCGGCCGTCTGATGGACCACATGGAGCGTGGCACTGTTGATCTTTCCGGTGTGGAAACACTGATCCTGGACGAAGCCGACCGCATGCTGGACATGGGCTTTTTCCCGGCGATTGAGAAAATCGTGAAAACACTGCCCAAGTCCCGCCAGACGCTGCTGTTCTCCGCCACTTTCTCGGCGCCGATCCAGAAGCTGGCACGCAACTTCATGAACAGCCCCGAGCTGATCGAAACCGCAGCACGCAACTCCGCCGGCGAGCAGATCGACCAGAGCGCCTATATGGTCGACTCCAACCGCAAGCGCGAGCTGCTGACGCACCTGATCGGCACCGAGAACTGGGGCCAGGTGCTGGTATTCACCCGCACCAAGCGCGGCGCTGACCAGCTTGCCAAGCAGCTGGAACAGGACGGCATCCGCTCCACCGCCATTCATGGCGACAAGAGCCAGGGCGCACGGACCAAGGCCCTGAAGCAGTTCAAGCAGAACAGCGTACGCGCCCTGATCGCTACCGACGTAGCCGCTCGCGGCATCGACATCGATCGGCTGGATTACGTCGTCAACTACGACATGCCGGACAACCCGGACGACTACGTTCACCGGATTGGCCGTACCGGCCGTGGTGGCGAGCAGGGATCAGCGATATCGCTGGTCAGCGGTCACGAAAAGGGCCAGTTCGCCAGTATCCGCAAGGTTGTGAAGAAAGAGATTCCGTCCAGCACCGTGCAGGGTTTTGAACCCCAGCAACGGCCCCGCCAGGGACCGCGTCCGGGCAACGGAAACGGCAACCGCCAGGGTGGACGTCGCTCCTTCCAGCGATAGGGTGTGCGGGGGTTGCCTGTGGCAACCCCCTACAGACCTTCCGGTTAACGGGCATGTATCATCGGGTTCATGCTCGATAACCTGACCCCCCAGCTTTTAGCCGGCCAGATCATCAGCCTCGTGGGGCTGGCCCTGTGTATTGCCGGTTTTTCCAGCAAGCGGGACGACCGCCTGCTGGTTCTTCTCATCGGCGCCAATATTGCCTTCGCCATCCACTTCCTGCTGTTCTCGAGCTGGACCGCAGCCGCGCTAACCCTTCTCATTATTGTCCGCATTGCCCTGGCACGACGCTTTTACGGCAGCTGGACCGCCATGACCATAATGCTGCTTCTCAGCGCCCTCGCCGCCGCCTTCACCTGGCAGGGACCCATTGATATCTTTCCCATGACCGCCGCTGTCCTCGGAACCGTTGGCATGTTCATCCTGCGTGGTATTCCCATGCGCATTGTGCTGGCCGGAGCCGCCCTCGCCTGGACACTCAACAACATCCTGATCGGCTCCATTGGCGGAACCCTGACGGAAGCCATTATCTTCGTAACCAACCTGATCACCATCGGGCGATTGGTGCGCGCCAAGCGCCGGGGCCTTTTACCCTCCTGACCCGGCAAAGAGCGTGAAACTCAGCACCAGGTAACCGACATAGCCTGCCAGAAGGAGTCCCCCCTCAATACGGTCCAGCCGCTTGCCGGTAACCAGAAAAACGCACAGCAGCACGGCCGTTCCCAGCATGACCCACTGGTCAAACTCAAGGACGCGCTCGGCGAACGGCAATGGCTGCAGCAGTGCCGAGAGGCCGAGTATGCCCAGGACATTGAAAATATTACTGCCCAGGATATTGCCGACGGCCACATCCGCGTGCCGACGCAGGGCTGCGATCACCGATACCGAAAGCTCCGGCAGAGAGGTTCCCACCGCCACGATGGTGAGGCCGACCACCGCCTCCGGTACACCCAGCGACGTCGCGAGGCCCGTGGCTCCATGAAGCAACAGGCGGGATCCGCCAATCAGCAACGCCAGCCCCGCCACCAGCGCCAGGGTCAGCATCCAGGCTGTCGAGGGCAGAAGCGAGACTTCCCCTGCCTCCGCCCTGTGAACCTCACCGGAGAGCGTCGACCCACTGCGTTCCGTGAGATAGGCCCAGCAAAGATACCCGCCCAGCCCTAAAACCATGACAAGACCGTCAAACCACCCCAAGCCACTGCCCCAGGCAAGCAGCACAGCGGCAAGGGAGGCGGCAACCATGGCCACCGCGTCCCGACGCAGCGCCATAGTCTGGTATCCCAACGGCAGGATGACCGCGGTAACACCAAGAATCAGCAGAATGTTGCCGATGTTGCTGCCGACAACATTACCGACCGCAATATCCGGCTTACCCGCCAGGGCGGCATCCACGGAAACCACCAGCTCCGGTGCCGAGGTCCCGAACCCCACAATCACAAGCCCGCTCAGCAATGGGGATATACCAACCCGTCGTGCGGCACCGAGCGCGCCCCGGATCAGGAACTCACCCCCGAGGGCCAGCAGTACAATACCCGCGACCAGTAGAACGCCATCCGTGATCATTCATCCCCCTATAAAGACATCGCATCTGTACTGGTCTCTTCACAGACCCATGACGCAGTTTAACCGGAAAGCCAGGTTCCGGGAGAAATTCGACAATCCACCTTCAACGCGGCGAAGATGGACGGAAATACAAGATCAGGAGCCAATGATGATGTTCCAGAATCAGGTTATCTGGATCACCGGCGCGTCCTCCGGTATCGGAGAAGCACTCGCGGTGGCATTCGCGCGCGAGGGTGCCCGCCTCGTGCTATCCGCACGCCGGGAAGAAGAACTCAAGCGGGTCGCCGACGAGTGCAACAGACAGAGCAACGCTGCGGATCATGCAATGGTTCTGCCCCTGGACGTTACGCAGACCGACACCCTGGCCCCGGCAACGGACCAGGTGCTGGAACGCTTCGGGCGGATTGACCTGCTGATCAATAACGCGGGCATCTCCCAGCGCTCACTCTGCAAGGACACCGACCTTTCGGTCTACCAGAAACTGATGGATGTGGACGTGATGGGGCAGATCGCGCTGACCAAGACGGTGCTGCCCCACATGCTTGAACACGGCAGTGGCCATATCGCTGTCACATCCAGTGTTGCCGGCAAGGTCGGTGTCCGGCTCCGCACAGGGTACTGCGCGGCCAAGCACGCCGTTATGGGATTCTTTGACGCCCTCCGCGCCGAAGTCGAGGACGAGGGCATTGAGGTATCAACCATTGTCCCCGGTTTCGTCAGTACGCCCGTGGCGGAGAATTCCCTGACCGGGGACGGCACACCCTTTGGCGAGGCGGACGCCGACAATGCCGGCGGTATGGCACCGGACAAGGCGGCCGAGGTGATTCTGGCCGGTCTCGGCAAGGGGAAGCGGGAAATCCCGGTTGGCGAGGGCAAGGAAATGATGGCCCTGTGGCTCAAGCGGCTTTCCCCGGAGCTGACCTTCCGCATGACCAAAAACCGGAAGTAGTCGAGTGGGCTGCCGCCAGACTTCACGCACCCACGGATTCCCATGCAGAATGCATGCTGGACCAGACAACTCACGGAGCATGAGAGCCCAATGCCCCAGACACAACCGCAAACACGTATCCTTGTGCTGATCCGTCACGCCAAGTCCAGCTGGGACGATCCGAATATGCGCGACTTCGATCGGCCCATTAACGAACGCGGCCAGCGTGATGCTCCTGACATGGGGGCACGGCTCGCGGCGCGAGGCCAGCGACCGGACCGGTTCTATTGCAGCTCAGCCCGCAGGGCACGGGAGACCGCACTGATCCTCGCGCAGGCTGTGGGTTACCCGGAAGCGGACCTGGAGGCCGAATCCGGCCTCTACATGGCCGACGACACGCAGTTGCTGGAGCGTATACGGCGTTTTCCAGACAGCGCCGGGGAAGTCTGGCTCGTGGGTCACAACCCGGACATTACCGAGCTGGTCAATCGACTCGCCGGGTTCCAGACCCATGACCTGCCCACCTGCGCCGTCGTGCGCATGGCATTCGATGTGGGGCACTGGAAGGATATTGAACCGGGCAAGGCCCGGGTTCTGGAAGTCGACCGGCCCAAGCATCCCTGGGAGACTACCTGACGCCTCCCAGGCGGATCAGGTGAACAGGGTCGCTGGTGCCATCATCTCCCGAAATGATCAGGCGATAGTTTCCTCCATTCTCCAGCGATATTGGACTTTCTTCCAACAGGCGGTCTTCGGAGTCTCCGCTGGCGGTTACCACCAGCTTGTAATCGGTATTCTCGGGAACAGGGCGGTATCCTGATCGCCCCAGATACCCCAGACCCGAAACCCAGGGTTCCTGCACGGTTCCGTCCTCGCTGAGAGACTGGTCTGGCGGCAGCACGTAGATGTCGACATTCTTGTCCCTGATTCCGCCGGCCGCATGCACCACCCGAACACGCGCATTGGTCACAACGGGGCGATCATCGTTATTCAGAACGATAATCTCCTCACTCGCCGGATCCTCTTCGCTCTCAACCAGAACCGCACTCAGACCACGGCCACGATTAACTCGGACGTTCTTGTTGGCGACTGGCGGTGGGGGATCGTCATCCTCTGCAGTCGCAGAGTCTATGACCTCAACCTCATAGTCGTTGGCGCTGCTCAACTCATAACCAAGAGGGCCCGATCCGGGTTCTACATCCGGGAACACCACCTCATCGGCAAGGACGGTCTCATCAACAAGCACATCAACCGGATCCTCGAGTCCCTCAGCTGCATGAACAAACTGGATACCGCCCTGCTGATCGTTGTGGGGAAACACCCTGGTTTCCAATTCATCCAGAACGACCAGGCTCACCGGGTGATCGGCGTTATCAATGCCCGTGTTAGGCACGGCAGCAAGCAGCAGATCCTGGTCCATTTCGAAGTCCAGGCGGGAACCGCTGTCATAGATCACATTCTGTTGGTTCCCCGCCTCGGTCAGCCGAAGGCGATAGACCCCCTTCTCTACCAGCAGCGGCTCGGACCGACTTGCGAAACCCAGGGTGGCATCGGGCTCCCTGTCTCCGTCCAGGGCCTGGCCGGGCTCGTCATCCAGATACAGGTCCACGGGGTCGGCGCCCTGAATGAGGTGGGCCGCGCGCAGCCGGACCTGCTCCAGGGGGCTGTCGTCCGTTTCCGGGTCATTTTCTTCGTTCTCGGCGTCCCGTTCCTCCTGGGTTTCGCCTTCAAAGGTCTCGTCATCTTCGCCGAAGAGCACCACCTGCTGGGAGTCATTGTTGAGGTGGCCAGTGAGGATCAGATCATAGCGTTTGTCTTCCTCAAGGTTATCCTGGGCACCGTCAAGCAGGGTCGCGAGGGTCTCATGCCCGGTATCGCCCCTCACCCGGAAGCGGTAGTGGTTGGCGGGCAGGGTGAAATCGCCGGTCTCAGCATAGCCCAGCGCCTCTGCCCGGGCTTCATCATCCACGTCCAGCGTCAGCTCTGGCGCATCGGCCATGGCATTCAGGACCCGGACGTCCACATCATCGAGAACGACGGTGTCTTCAAAGGTCTCATCCCGCTGAGACTCGAAACAGCCACCGAGGCCAGCCGCCATCACCACGACAAGCGTGAGCGTGAAACGCGCTCCCATGACTTCCATCCTTTTTCACTTGAGGGTTGTGATGGGGTTTTAACAGGATCCCCGGGCCGGCAAAAGCGACCGGCTCACATCCCGCGCAATTCCTTGCTCAAAGCGGCGATGATCAGCTCTGTCGACATTGAGCCAACAGCTGGTTCCACGCTTTGATATGGCCGCTTATGGATTGATCCAGCGCATACCAGATGCTTCCCGGGCCGGTCTGCAGGTTCCGCTCGATAAAGGGCGACATGGCATCGGGCACGGGCGCTCCGGGGGCATGCAGCAAGTGGTGGAGGCGATCAAAAAGCCGTCGGCCATCATGGCGGACCAGACTCAGTCGCGGCACCATGGAACCGAGGTATTGCTTTTCAAAGAGGCGCCGATAGGCATCAGCACCCGCGGCGCACGGAGAGGCCTGACCAAGGCGCCTGCGCAGCAGATCGGTCGCATCGTCCAGCCGGGCCCGGAGCGCTTCCGCGCTGCGCAGGACCTGTCCGGCCAAAGGGCGGGCCTGCCAGTGCTTATAGACACTGTTGAGTTGGCCAAGCTCCTCGGGAACCCGGCCAGGTTCGAGGGCATCAATCATGGCCAACACGATCCCAATCCGGGCGGAGGCGTCCCGAAATACCTCGGGGTCGGGATCTGCGGGCAGGGTTCCCCCGCTACGGCTGAAGAAGCCTTCCATTTCACTCGCGCCCCAGATGCCATTCCAGAGGGCCTCGGGTATGGAATCACGCTTGGCCTGGGCGGCGGCGCGCAGGGATTGGGCACGCGTCTCGCTGTCGATCTTCGGCAGGCAATCCTCGGCCGCGCTTATGAACTTGATGTGGTAGTCCAGCCGGGTCCCGGGATGCGCGACCCGCCCCAGAGTACTGGTGCGCTCACCGACAACGAGCTGGAGTTCACACCCGTAGAGAGACAGGAAGTCCATCAGCCCCATATCAATCTCGGGCATCTCCAGCCGACGCGCCCGCTTGCTGGGCAGCGCCGTTACGGTCGGGATCCGCGAGAAGTCAGGATCAATCTCAAGGCTCTGCCCAAGCGTCTCAACGTAGGATGCCGCCGCGTCCTCGCGACTGCCGGTTAGAGGACACCCCATCAGGAGCAGAAGGCTGAGCACAAGAGTGAGACAGGACCGGATCAAGGCAGCAACCCCGTAGCGTGGACAATGGCCTTATTCAGGATGGCTACAGATCATACGTCGCAGCAGCCGATGGCGTTCAGCCAGCACCTCGGCTATGGCCGCCACCGCAATCTCGGGTGGTGACTTGCTCCCGATCTGGAATCCGATGGGGGCATGCAACCGCTCCATGGCGGAGTCCGTCACGCCCAGCTGGTGCAGGCGTTCGCGTCGCTGCGCTGCTGTTCGCTGTGACCCCATGGCTCCGATGTAGAAGGCTTCGGATTCCAGTGCGGCAAGCAGGCCCATATCATCGATACGCGGGTCGTGCCCAAGGGCCAGTATGGCGCAGTAGGCATCACTGAATTCCGTGCGCACCAGATCGTCCGGGAGACTTTCCCGAACCTCGACGCCGGGCTCATCCCACCCCTGGAGAAACAGTTCGCGGGGTTCGCAAAGCGTGACCGAGAACCCGTTCATCAAGGCAATCCGGGCCACATAGCGGGCCACTTCACCGGCGCCGATAAGTAGCATCCGGGCCTGCGGGCCCAGGGTGTGGAGCAGTGTCCCGTCGGTTTCCTCAACGGTCTCCGGAACCGAAGACGCTACAAAACTCCATTCGCCGCTCGTCAGGTTGACCCGACGTGTGACCGGTCGGCGTTCGTCAATCGCTTCAAGCAGCATCGAAACGGGCGCCGCGTGGCGACCCGGGTCCAGAGGTTCCACCACCAGACGCATCCGGCCACCACAGGGCAGCCGCCACTGCTGCTGATCCGATTCCGTGACACCGTAATCCACCACCTCGGGGGTTGTGCCTGGATTCGATTCCGTCGAGACCTGGCGGATCAACTGCTCCTCAAGGCAGCCCCCGGATACGGAGCCGCTCCACTCGCCCTCTTCATTCACGGCAAGAAGCGAGCCGGGAGGCCTCGGGGAAGATCCCCAGGTGCGCACCACCGTGCACAGCCAGGCCCGCTGGCCATTGCCCAGCCAGCGGGCAAGGTCCCGGATCACGCGAGTACTCAGGTCAGCATCGCCGGGCTCAGGCATTGGCGGTTCCCGCACTGAAGGGCGTGCGTCGCTGGCGATCACCGGTCAACGCGAAAAGCGCATTCCCAAGGGCCGGAATTGCCGGAGGCGTACCGGGCTCGCCAACGCCCTGGGGCCCCTCGTCGCTGTCCACCAGGATCACATCAATCTCAGGGGTTTCGTCCTGGCGCATCAGGGTATAGTCGTGGAAGTTGCTCTGCTGGAGCCGACCGTCCTCCCAGTCGATCCAGCCATAGAGCGCTGCGGTAAGGCCGAAAATGATCCCGCCTTCCATCTGCATGCGCACAACATCCGGGTTGACCATCTGCCCACAGTCGGTGGCACAGACCACTCGATGCACCCGGATGCGCTGGTTCTCGATACTGGCCTCGACAACCTGGGCCACATAGGTGCCAAAGCTGCGGTGCAGCGCCACGCCACGGGCGCGCCCTTCGGGAAGCGGACCGGACCAGTCCGCCTTTTCGGCCGCCAGTTCCAGCACACGCCGGTGCCGCGGCATGTCCGCAAGGTGTTTGAGCCGGAAGGCTACCGGATCCTCACCCGCTTGATGGGCAAGCTCGTCCATGAAGGTCTCAACCGCAAAGCCATTGTGGGAATGGCCCACGGAGCGCCAGTAACTTACCGGAATCCCGGCATCCGCGTGGGTATGTCGGACCATGATATCCGGTACGTCATAGGGGTACTCCACCGCGCCCTCAATGGCGGAATGGTCCTTGGGCGTGAGGAAGGTGTCCTCGGTCATGCGCCCCATGGAGGCCAGGGTGTTGTACAGGAACTTGGGCGCCCAGGGATACTGGGCAGCCGCCGCATTGCGGGCAAACCAGTCAAAAATCAGCGGACCGGTAATCTGGTGATCCCAGGCCTGGATGCGCGAGCCGTCAAGCGCGGCCCGGAACCGGTGGAGCATGGCCGGGCGGTACATGTCATGCCGGATGTCCTCCTCCCGGGACCAGATCAGCTTGACCGGGCGCTCCACGCGGTCAGCGATGGCAGCGACTTCCTCAACGTACTCCTGGGTGAGCCGGCGCCCGAACCCGCCGCCCAGAAAGGTCGTATGCACGGTAATCTCGTCGGGCGAAAAACGGCTGACCCGGGCGGCGGCGATCCGCGCCATATCCGGTCCCTGGGTCGGCGCCCAGACCTGCATGCCGATATCGGTCACCTCGGCAGTCGCGTTCTGGGGCTCCATGGTGGCATGCGCCAGGAAAGGCGCCTCGTATTCCGCCTCGAACCGGTCATCGGTGGCTTCAAGGCGTCCCATGGCATCCCCTTCACTGCGTTCGGTATCCCCGCTGCTGTCGTCAGCCGCGCGACGATACTGGGTGAAAACCGCCTGATGGTCCTTGGTTACGGCATCCGTTTCATCCCAGCGGATGTCCAGTTTCTCCTGGGCCTTGCGCGCCTGCCAGTAGGTTTCCGCCACCACGGCCACGCCGCGATCGATCGTAAAAACGTCAATCACTCCCGGCATTTTCCGGGCCTCTGCGTCCTCCACTGATTCAAACCAGGCTCCCTGCATTGGCGGACGGCTCACGACGGCATAAACCAGCCCCTCACGCTCCACGTCAATACCAAATACCGCCTCGCCGGTCACCTTGGCGCGGGCGTCAAGACGCCGGTTATGCCTGCCAATATAGCGGAAGTCATCCTCGTGCTTGAGCTCAACCTCATCCGGCAGTGACTGGCGTGAGGCAAGGGAAACCAGATCCCCGTATGGCAGCCTCTGATTGCCATCCGGATGATGGGCGGCGCCGTCACGGGTGGTGATCTGTTCACTCTTAACCTGCCAGACTGCCGCGGCCGCCTTAACGAGAACGTGGCGCACCCTCGCCGCTCCGGCACGGATTGGCTGCCAGCTGGTGCGCAGGCTGGTGCTGCCGCCCGTCACCTGGAGTTGATACTGGGGATTGGTGTAATCAGACCCCACCGGCGCAAACCGGACCTCGATCCGTTCCGGGGGTATATCAAGTTCCTCGGCGACCAGGGTTGTGATCCCCGTGTAGGTGCCCTGGCCCATCTCTACGCGGGCCAGCGTAAAGATCACGTTACCCTCCGGGTCCAGCTCCAGCCAGGCATTGGGCGCCCATCCTCCCTCATGGGAAGGCTCCCTGCCCTGGCGGCTGGCACAGCCCGGAAGCGTCATACTCAGAACCAGGGCCCCGGAACCGGCGGCACCCAGGCGGAACAGGTCACGGCGTGAAACGTTCATGCATCACCTCCGTCAGCAACAGCACGGATGGCGGCATGGATGCGAGGATAGGTGCCACAGCGGCACAGGTTACCGGACATGAAACGGCGGATACGCTCGTCGTCCGGATTCGGTTCTTCCTCCAGCAACGCCACGGCGCTCATGACCTGCCCTGACTGGCAATAACCGCACTGGGGGACGTTGTGGTCAATCCAGGCTTCCTGGACGGGGTGAAGCCCGGCTTCCGTAGCCAGACCCTCAATGGTCGTCACTGGCGCTGACACCTCCTGCACCGGGGTGATGCAACTGCGCATGGCCCTGCCATCAATATGCACAGTACAGGCGCCACACTGGCCGATACCACAGCCGAACTTGCTGCCTTTAAGCCCAAGTTCGTCGCGCAATACCCACAGCAGTGGGGTCTCTCCATCGGAATGGATCTCGTGGTCAGTACCATTGACCCTGAGGCTTCTGCTCATGGTTGTCTCTCTGTCTGTTGTTTTTGGTTATCAGTGGCCGCTGAAGCGCTCGCGGTTGCGCTCCCGCTCTTCCGGACTCTTGCGGAGCATGAAGTAGACGGCGCCAGTCCCGCCATGGTGTTTCTGTGCGGAGTGGAAGGCCATAACATCCGGAAGCTGGGGCAGCCAAACCGCCAGATGACTCTTGATGGTGGCAATACGGTCCGGATTGCGTTCGCCCTTGCCATGCATGATCAGTCCTGAACGAACGCCACGCCGCATGCACTCCCGCAGGAAGTTGAACACCTCCTGGCGTGCCTCCTCGACCGTCATCCGATGGAGGTCCAGTCGCGCCTCAATCGGGTACTGGCCCAGGCGCAGTTTCTTGAAGACGCCATGCTGGATGCCATCGCGCTTGAAGCTCAGCTCGTCGGACGGGCCAAGCCACCCAACCTCCGTGACCGTCAGCGGGTTACGATCCGGCGTAGCCTCAAGCACGGCGGCACGGCGACGTTCGAGCTGGCCAGGTGTGATCCGCTGTGACGCATCCACATCCGCACGGTCGGGTTTACGGATGGGTTTCACACCTTCCATTTCCTCAAGGAACTGTTTGCGCTCTTCTTTGGTAGTCATAACAGAAGCCCTGACCGCTGAACCGGGATCGCACTCACTCTATCACCGGCTCTTCAGCAGTGGAACTCCCTCCCCACCTCGACCCGCGGAGAGGTGCCCCGTGCGTACAATTACCTAAGGTTACACTGTGTAACATTGCCTTTTATTCAGGCAATTGCCATGTATTATTGGGCCACGCTGTCCGCACAGTACAATTCCAATGGAGAACAACGTCATGGCAACGACCCACAAGAAACTCATCAGCGTCGCGATCGCCGCTGCCGTTATTCCTGTATCGGTTCAGGGCGCCGGTTTCGGCCTTAACAGTCACAGCGCCAAATCCGGCGGTACTTCCCATGCCGGCACGGCCGTTATGGCGGAAGATCCGGCAACCGTTTTCTACAACCCGGCGGGGATGGTTCTGAATGACAAGGCAGCCGTGAGCGGCAGCTTTGCGCAGATCATGCCGGAGTTTGATTTCACGGACGAAAATTCATCGGTAACTATTGGTGGCACCCCTCTTCCGGGGGATGAAAGCATGTCAGATGAGGGAGGCTTAGCTCCCAGCTTCTATTATATGGCGCCCTTCCGGGACGACTGGGCAGTGGGCATTTCCATCAACGCGCCCTACGGCTCCAACACCAAGTACGATTCTGACTGGATCGGCCGTTTTAACGGAATTGAGTCGGATATCCGGGGAATTAATATCAACCCCAATATTGCCCATGAAATTAATGACTCGGTCAGTATCGGCTTTGGTATCAATATTCAGAAATTTGACGCTACGCTTATTCAGCAAAGGGTTGTGGGTCAAGACCCAAACACCGGCGCACTAATTACTGATGAAACCGAAGTAGAGGGCGATTCATGGAGCGTCGGGTATAACGCCGGCCTGCTGTTTCAGCCTCTCGAAGCAACCCGGATTGGCCTTGCCTATCGCTCCGAGATTTCCCATTCTCTGGACGGTGACTTGACTCTAGGCGGCACCAGCGTTGATGCCAGTGCCTCGGTCGAACTTCCCGAAAGTGCAACGCTCAGTTTCAGCCAAGGCTTTGGGGATGAAAACCGGCTGACGCTTCTGGCCGATGCGGCCTACACGCGCTGGAGCCGTGTAGATACCATCACCATTGAAACAGCAACACCTGGGGTCGGTGATTCCCTTGCACTGGACTTTAAAAACAGCTGGCGCGGCTCGATCGGTGCTGCCTGGGAGCAAACTGAACAGCTGACGCTTCGCGGGGGTTATACTTTCGAGGAATCGGCCGTACAAAATGCGGAAACCCGTACGCCCCGTGTTCCGGACAACCACCGCAACTGGGTCAGTCTTGGTGCTGGGTATGAGTTCGCTAACGGTCTCGAACTGGATGCCAGCTACTCGCACCTGTTCATTAAAGACACGAAAATCAACAACACTCAGGTCATCAATGCGCCTGGCGCGGGACCAGTTGGTCAGTCGACACTCAACGGCGAGTTCGAAAGCTCCGCCGATATCCTGAGTGTTCAGGCCACCTACCGCTACTGAACCACAGCCGCTCCAGTAGCCCTCAAACGCCCGCCTCCGTGCGGGCGTTTCTGTTGGTGGCTATCGGTTATGGACGCCGGACATATCCGGCAGTTCGTGGGCGATGCCCTTATGACAATCGATGCAGGTGGCCTCCTCGCCGGCCAGCGCCGTTGAGTGCGCTTCCACGGCTCTCGGGCTCTGCCGCGTGAAATCCATGGAGTCGAACTCATGGCAGTTGCGGCATTCCAGCGAATCGTTGGCTTCCAGCCGCTGCCATTCCCGTTCCGCCAGCTCACGCCGTTTGGCCTCGAACTTCTCCGGCGTATTGATGGTGCCGAACACCCAGCCCCAGACCTCCTTGGACGCTTCCATTTTCCGGCCGATCTTATGGGTCCAGTCGTGTGGAACGTGGCAATCGGAGCAGGTCGCCCGAACACCCGAGCGGTTGTTGTAATGCACCGTCTGCTTCAGTTCCTCAAACACATTATCCCGCATCTCGTGGCACGACACGCAGAATTTCTCGGTGTTGGTGTATTCCATGGCGGTGTTGAAGCCACCCCAGAAGATAATCCCGGCAATGAATCCTCCCAACACCAGAATACCCAGGCTGATGTGCACGCTTGGGCGCCAGAGAAGCCGCCAGTAGTAGCGGAACCAGTCTTTCATGATGCGCTCTCCTTACTGCTTTCTCTGGTCCGCAAGATCCCGGAGAACCTCATCCACAGTGCGGAACTGGTTTTCAACCAGGGGCTCGGCATCGGTCTGCGGGACATGGCACTGGGTGCAGAAATACCGATCCGGGGACACGGCGGCGAGAACCTGCTTATCGCGATCCATGAAATGGGTGACGCTCACCATCGGTGCGCCGGACTCGGGCGAGGCGTTTCGACTGTGGCAGTCAAGGCAGCGATTGAACCGCTTGTCGAGCTGGTAGCCCTCAACCTTGTGCGGGATCACCGGCGGCTGTTCCGGATAGTTGCGTTCCATGCGCCCGCGCCTTTCCGTGACACCCGCAATGGGCGGCGCCTCCGGGGTTTCGCTGAATGCCGCACCACGGACCCCCTCCGGTCTGGGTGGATCGGAGATTTCCGATGCAACCGCCATCCCGAGAACAGCGGTCACCAGGATAACGATACTGGCAATGAAGCTTTTCATGATCTTTCCCCCTGTTCCCGACGCATTAACCCAGGCTCACCATTTCCACGCGCGCCGCACACTTCTTGAAGTCGGTCTGCTTGGAAATCGGGTCCGTGGCATCAAGCGTAAGCTTGTTGATCAGTTTGCTGGCGTCAAAGAAGGGCACGAAGATCAGCCCCCTGGGCGGCTTCACCCTGCCGCGGGTTTCAACCCGCGCGCGGATGGCCCCGCGTCGGGTGCTGAGTTTTATCTCACTGCCCCGCCGCAGTCCCTGGGACTCCGCGTCCTCGATATTCATGTAGACCAGCGCGTCCGGTACTGCCTGATGCAGTTCCGGAACACGACGCGTCATGGAACCGGTGTGCCAGTGCTCCAGGACACGGCCGGTGCACAGCCAGAACGGATATTCGTCGTCCGGGCTTTCCGCCGGCGGCTCATCGGGCACTGCAAAGATCAGGGCCCGGTTGTCAGGCTTGCCGTAGAACTGGAAGCCCGTACCTTCCTCCACATAGGGATCAGCACCCTCGCGGTAGCGCCAGAGCGTTTCCTCGCCATCAATGACGGGCCAGCGCAGACCACGCGTTTCATGGTAGGTCTCGAAGTCCGCCAGGTCCTTGCCTTTGCCCTCACCGAATCGGCGGTACTCCTCGAACAGTCCTTTCTGGAGGTAGAACCCGAAGTCCTCGGACTCATGGTTCGGGTACTCGGCATTCATATCATCCAATGGATACTGATCCACCTGGCCATTGGCAAAGAGCACGTCAAATAACGTCTTGTCACGCAGCTCCGGTGCCTTGGCAAGCTGCTCCTCCGACCAGACCTCGTCAATGCGGATCCGTTTGGACAGGGCAACCGTTTGCCACACATCGGAGCGTGACTCGCCAGGTGCCTTGACCAGCTCATACCAGAACTGGGTGCGTCGTTCGGAGTTGCCGAAAGCACCCTCCTTTTCCGTCCAGGATGCGGTCGGAAGAATCAGATCCGCGGCCTGGGCGGAGACGGTCGGATACATGTCGGAGACAATGATGAAGGATTCCGGATTCCGCCACCCCGGATAGGTCTCCTCGGTCGAGTTCGGCCCCGCCTGGACGTTGTTGGTCACCTGGGTCCAGTAGACCTTGAGATTGCCGTCGCGGAGCTGGCGGCTCTGCTCCACCGCATGGAAGCCGACCTTGCCCGGAATGGTGCCCTCGGGAAGTTTCCAGATCTTCTCGGCCTTCCGGCGATGGTCCTCATTCGCGACCACCATGTCCGCCGGCAGCCGATGGGCGAAGGTGCCCACTTCACGGGCCGTGCCACAGGCTGACGGCTGCCCTGTCAGCGAGAAGGGGCTATTGCCCGGCTGCGCGATCTTTCCGGTCAGCAGGTGCAGGTTGTAGATCAGGTTGTTTACCCAGACACCACGAGTGTGCTGGTTCACGCCCATGGTCCAGAAGGTCATCACTTTCTTATCCGGATCCGCGTAGATCTCCGCCAGCTTCTTCAGCTGCGACTCCCGCACGCCGGACTCCCGGGAGGCCCGCTCCAGGGTGAACTCGCTGACGTGGTCCCGGAATTCCTCAAAGGTCATGGAGGACCAGCTGTTGGGATTGTCCGCGTTCTCGGCGTTCTTCTGGCGCTCATCCTCCGGCCGCAGGCCATAGCCAATATCCGTCACGTTACGGACAAAGTTGGTGTGATTCTCAACAAAGTCCTGATTCACATTGCCGGACTGGATGATGTGGTTGGCAATGTAATTCAGGATGACGACGTCGGCATGGGGATGCATGACCATGCCGGTATCGGCCAGGTCAAAGCTGCGATGCTCGAAAGTGGACAGCACTGCCACCTCGGTATCCGGGAAGGAGAGGCGCCGGTCGGTTACCCGTGTCCAGAGGATCGGGTGCATCTCCGCCATGTTCGAGCCCCAGATGACGAAGGCATCGGCATGCTCGATGTCGTCGTACACGCCCATGGGCTCGTCCGCCCCAAAGGTGCGCATGAAGCCGCCCACCGCGGAGGCCATGCAGTGGCGGGCGTTGGGGTCGATATTGTTGGTGCGGAAGCCGGCCTTCATGAGCTTGCTGGCCGCGTAGCCTTCCCAGATGGTCCACTGCCCGGAGCCAAACATCCCCACACTCTCGGGGCCATGTTCCCGGATCGCGGATTTGAATTTCTCTGCCATGATGTCCAGTGCTTCGTCCCAGGAAACCTCCTCGAATTCACCCTCCTTGTGATATTCGCCGTCCTTCTTGCGAAGCAGCGGCTGCTGGAGTCGGTCCCGACCATAGAGGATCTTGGAGAGGAAATAGCCTTTAACACAGTTCAGGCCGCGGTTGACCTCGGACTGATTGTCCCCGTGGGTTGCCACAATCTGCCCGTCGCGGGTCCCCACCATGACACTGCACCCCACACCACAGAACCGGCAGGGTGCCTTATTCCACTTCAGGGAGGTCAGCTCCTGGTTGGTGATCAGATTGCTGGCTCCGGCGGGAATAGCCATTCCCGCCGTGGCCGCTGCCGCCGCGGCCGCATTGGCCTTGGCGAACTCCCGACGCGTCATCGTCATGGCTGGACCTCCTCATGTTGTTCCGCGTCTTCCGCGTTGATGATCTCGTGATAAACCAGATTGGCCGACAGGGTTCCTTCGCGGACTTCCGTCGCTTCAATCAGGTCCAGAATCGCTCTTTCACCACTGCTCTCCAGGACCACTACCAGTTTGCCAGCCGCGTCTTCACCGCGTATCTCGGCGCCGGACTGCGCCGCGAGCCAGTCCCGGACCGACACCAGCCGATCCGGTTGGACCTGAACAAGCAGGCTGGCGATGTGGATGGGATCATCCATTGGCAACCTCCAGCGCAATGGCATTATTGGGACAGGCCGGGAGACAGGCCCCGCACCCGACGCAAGCGTCCGTATCCAGCTCGGGCCGGGGTGCCGACCCCAGTCGTGGCGGAAATTGGATGGCGTTGTAGTCGCAGGCGTCCTGACAGCTCTGGCAATGGATGCCCGCAAGGGCAAGACAGTGGGATTGGATGGAGGCATGCCAGGGGAAAGCCGGTCTGGCCGTATCGAAGACCGCTTCCTCGCAGACGGCAACGCAGTCACCGCAAAGCGTGCAGCCATTGACGTCGAAGCGGATCTCCGGGAAGCCACCGTCACCCCTGATCAGGATCGCTTCCGGACAGGCATCGATACAGGCATTGCAGCGGGTGCACTGGTCGGTGAAATCGTCCCCGGTCCAGGGCGGACGCCGGACATCACCGCGCCCGCTGGCCTGTCGGAAAAATCCGCGACGACTCAGGTTGTCGGTCATTGTTCCACTCCCTCAGCCGCCGGGAGGACCGGGCGGGCCGACCAGCGCCTGGAACATCCAGACGCCAAAGCCATACCCGCCGACGATCATGAAGGTCAGCAGAGGAAATAAGAGTACGATCAGGAAGATGAAAAGCTGGATTTCATGCTTTCTGCGGTCTTGTTCCGGCACTTCCCCTGGGTCGGACATCGGAAGCCTCTTTTATTATTCCCGCTTTCTATTACTCTAATAAAGCACACGAATGACGCCCTTGCGAAACATCAATGTTTTAAAAGTTAATACAGAAAGCAATAACAGAAGAAGTCGCCGGCAAGCCTACTGGATGCTGCGCCGCAGCAGCGCCTTGACGAGACGGATTTCGGGGGTGTCGGTAGGATAGCTCTGAAGGTACTGGTTGTAGAAGCGCTCCAGCCCCTCGCGGTCACGGATGAAATGGGGATCGATACCGGTCAGCTTCCGGATCACCTTGCGCTCCCGGGGTGTCAAACGAACCTGCTCGCCGTGAACCATCATCGGATTACTCTCCCGGTTTGCCGAAGTCCCTCTGATAGAATATATCCAGTGAGCTCGCGAGACCACTGGCAGCTTCCAGATATAAACGCCGTGACAGATCGTAGCGCAGCGCGACGCGGTTGACCGGCTCAAACAACCCCACCCCGTAACGAACACTGAGACGCTCCGTGAGATAACCGGAGGCGACAACACTGGTTTCATCGCCACGCCCCTCGGTCTCCAGCTGAAGATCCTCGATGCCGACCTTCTCGCCAATCTCGCGCGTCACGGGTGCGGCCTGGGCCAATCCCAGTCCGATCGCCGCCCGCTCCATGGCATAGCTGTCCCCTTCGCCCTGAAGGGGGCGACCGAGCACCAGGTAGGATAGGGCCTCTTGTTCGCTCATGGTCGGTTCCGAGAAAATCTCCGCGCGCGGTTCATCCGCCGGCCCTGTCAGGCGAATCCCTGCGACAACCTCATCGACCGTACGAATCGCCTCGATATCCAGATAGGGCCTGTCCAGGGGCCCGGAAAACAGCAATTGGGCGCGCCGGATCGTGAGGTCCTGTCCATAAAGCTCGTAGCGGCCGTTATCAAGGTTCAACTCGCCGTTCGCGGTCATGTCATCGGTGAGCCTGAGACGCCCGGTGAGGTCCCCGGTCACCCCAAAGCCGTTAAAGCTCACGCGTTCCTCGCCAATGACGACCACCAGATCCATACCCAGGCGCAGGCCACGGGACTCCTTTTCCTCGCCAACAATGACCTCATCCTCGGAGACACCGGTCGCGGACTCGGGCAGGGATTCGATGGTAACCGAACCGCGTGGAACGTCCACGCGCCCGGTAACGTTGAGCCCCTGCGGACCGTAACGCACCCTCATATCGGGAAAGACCGTGACCCGGGCGAATGGCTCCACGCTAACCGGCAGTTTATCGCCCGTGAGGCTCAGATCCGCCCTGGGTCCTTCATCCCACGAGGCCTGCCCATCCAGGGTTCCGGTACCCTCCTCGCCACTGCGCCACTCACCGGTAATATCCGCCTGCGTGCCGTCAATGACGGCATCCAGCGACAGCGCATCAAACCGCAGAGGCAGCCTCTGATCGAGAAGCCGGCCCTCTTCAAGCTGGATGCTGCCCTGCACCTGGGGCGAGGTCAGGACGCCGGAAAGGCTGGCATTTCCCCGCAGCCGACCCTCCACCGTTTCCAGATCCAGGAAGGGTCTGACGAAGGCCAGGTCAAAGTTTTCAGCAGCGATTTCCCCATTCAGGGGGTTCCCCGGCTTATTGGGGTCAACGTTCAGGTCTGCCCGGAACTGACCCAGTTCAGGCCCGGAGAGACGCGCATTGACCTCCGCTTCTTCGGGCGTGAGACGCGCCTCGACGCGGAAGGCATCGTAGACCAGGGGCACCCACCGCTCCTGTGTTTCCGGATCCACCTCTGCGGCATCCAGATCATCGGGATCAAGAATCTGGCGCAGCGATACCTTACCGGCGCCGGCGTCCAGCCATACCGACCCTTGCGGACCAGCATCCGTCATCGAGATCCTGGCGGCACCGTTCAGGCGCTCCCGCCAGCGCATATCCAGCGGCAGGACGCCCCTCAGCACCTCTGTCGGGAAGTTGTTGAGTGCCAGCTCCAGGTGCTGTTCCGGATAGAGCCGTTGATCCCCGGCACAGAGCTGCGCATCGTTCCAGCCCCAGCAGTGGCTGCCCAGTGCTACTGAGCCAGTGGCGTCGACCAACAAAGACGCCGGCGTGGTCATCAACCAGTGCTGCTCCACCGCCTGAACCCCGCCACCATCCAGCTGCCCCTGCCATTGTCCGTCCTGCCATCCCCCGGCAGCACTGAGCCGCAGTTTTGCATCCGGGTGACTCACGGAAACGGAAACCTCATGGTTCTGCTGATTGCCTTCGGCATGCACCTCTCCCGAGTCGATGCGCTGACCCGCAACGTCCAGCCCCTGCCAGAGGATTCGCGCCTGCCCGGAAAGCGCTTCGCGCAGTGTTGCCGAGGCATTGATGGACTCCAGCGTCAGTTCCGTC
This sequence comes from Halospina denitrificans, assembly GCF_004364635.1. Lineage (GTDB taxonomy): Bacteria > Pseudomonadota > Gammaproteobacteria > Pseudomonadales > Oleiphilaceae > Halospina > Halospina denitrificans. The sequence goes on from NZ_SOAX01000002.1 coordinate 228,134, forward strand.
GGTTCATAACCGATATCACTCCCCTCGACGGACAGGCTCCCCTGCGGTTCGCGGACGAGATCCGTGGCATCCAGGCTTGCGTTCACGTCGCCGCTGAGACCCGTCCAGAGCTGAGACAGAACCGGAAGATCCAGCTCCATCCTGGCCGCCAGGGAGTCCGTCTGCGTGGCACTGCCAGTGAGTCGGTTATCGCCGAACATGGCCTCCAGTTCCCGCACCCGCCATTGATTCCCGTCCAGTTCCGCCGCTGTCTTCATCCACAGAGCCTGACCCCGCAGACTTCCTGCCAGGCTGAGATCACCATCCGCCTGGAGCCCTTCATCGCCCGAACGCCCCTGGCTGCGTAACAGCCCGGAAAGCTCACCATGCATGGGGGCGACCCAGCGAGCCGGGGAAATGCCGGCAAGTTCCAGCCGTGTATTCCAGGAAATGCCATCAACCCAGGCAATATCTGCCTTGCCGAAAGCCCGGCCATCCGCGCTGGCAACAGAGAGCGCATCAAGACGGATCTTCTGGAAGTTGCCCTCAAGGTCCGTCTTCAAGCCGACCGGCCCACCGGGTGTGAACAGCTGGGCATCCAACACGCCCGTGTAGCGATCACCACGCAATGAAAAGTCGAGGCCCGCCCGCTCCAGGGCTACCGGCGGTGCTTCGAGATCCGGAAACAGCCGCAACCAGGGGAAACGGGACCAGTCGAGAACACCGGACACCTCAAGCCCATCAGTCCAGCTTACGGCACCGTCATGCGCGCGCAGGTAACGATCCTGTTCATCCTGGATATTGATGTGCTCGACCACGGCTCCCTGGGTATCCACGTGCCCCCTCACCGACAACGGCAGTTCAGGAGCCGTGTTCAGATGCGCATTGCCCGCGACCTGCCAGCCCTGATCCAGGTTGCCCTGTGCGTGGATCATGACCTGGTTCAGGATCAGGCTCTGCTGCAGGTCCGGCGTGGCCTGGAAGCGGGCTGATGTCAGGGAGGCATCGGCGGGGACCCCGGGCTTCAGTGGCTCGACGACGCCGGCCAGATGCGCCTGCCAGGGGGCGGTAAGGTCGGCGCTCACCGCGAGCTCCGCAACCGTTCCCGTAAGCCCGCTGGTCAACGCCAGGGTTCCGGGATAATCCTCCCCGGAAAGGACATACTCAAGTTCAAGGCCCGCATCGACGGGCCAGTCACCCTCGAAACGCACAGTGCCATCCAGGCCAGCACTCAGCGCTTCGCGCTCCACATCCAGGGCACCAATGGTCAACCGGGATCCCGAAAAAACGCCGGAGAACCCGATGTGGTCCAGGATCAGGCTGTCATTCAGGGTGATGGTCCCGACGTCCAGCCTGGCCACCTCAACCGAGAAGGGGGTACTGATTTCCGGCAGGGTGATGGCCGCATCCGTATCGGGCGATTCCGCGTCCCCGGTATCGGGAAGAGCAATCGCTACCCCGTCCGCACTCAGGTTGTCCACGCACAGGGAAACGCTGAACAGACAGCTGGGACGCCATGACAGCTCAGGCTGCTCCACCGCCAGCCTCATGCCCTGGCCGTTACTGTATACAAGGGACCGGGCACGCCAGTCACTGGCCAACGCACCCTCGAAGCCCTCAACCCGGAGCCCCGGAACATGGTCGAGCGCCCAGCGCCCACCGGTCTCGGTCAGCAGGAGCCAGCCGACAACCAGAAGCGCCAGCGCAAGGGCCACCAACGGGACCAGCAGGGTGATACGGACGACATGCCCAAGTACCCTCAAAGTTCCGGCCCCATGGAGAAGTGCAGACGGAAGTTTTCCGGGGAATCCAGGGCCCTGGCAATATCCAGCCTGATCGGTCCCACTGGCGAGACCCAACGGATGCCCACGCCGACACCGGTTTTCAGAGGGTCCCCCATATCGTCAAAAGCATTGCCCTCGTCCACAAAAGCGGCCAGCCGCCAACTCTGGGACAGTGGGTACTGGTACTCCGCACTCCCGGCTATCAGAAAACGACCACCGATACTGTCCCCGTCCTCATCAACCGGGCTGAGCGTGCGGAAGCCATAACCGCGGACACTCTGGTCACCACCGGCGAAAAAGCGCAGAAAAGGCGGAACCCGGTCAAAATTATTGGTGCCTACCGCCCCCACTTTAATCCGGGACAGAAACCGGTGACCGCCGGTTCCCAGGGTGACCAACCCTTTTGCCTCTGCCGTGGCATGGAGCACATCAATATCAGACAGCATGTCACGCTGCCCTCCTGCCGCCTCAACCTGGAGACGGTAACCACGACTGGGGTCCACCGGCGAGTCCCGTTTCAGGTAGCTGTAGCTCGCGCCGGGCAGGATCAGCAGGGTGCGGCCGCGTTCGTCCCCAACCTTGAAGCGGTCATCCTCGCGCCGCAGTGACAGGACCTGCTGCCAGCCGGAATCGAGTTCTTTATGCCACTGCGCCCCGGTACTGATCCGTTTCGATTCCGTATCCTCGATATCCTCCCGCTGATAGGACCCCGTGAAACGTAGGCTGTCCGTCATCGGCGGGTCCAGTGGCAGCTCATAATACAGTCCCGCGTTCTGGCGCGGTTCGGAGAGTTCCAGTTCGGCACCGCGCAGGTGCCCTTCCGGGTTCACATAATGCTGGTCCCAGGTGGTACGGAAGCGTGGCCCCACATCGGTGCTGAACCCCAGTCCTGTACCAATGGAATGACGGCTGCGTTCATCGAGTGCCACCTGCACCGGAATCCGCCCCTTCACGGCATTTTCCGCGTCGGCCTCAACACGCACGTTGCTGAAATACCCGGAACCACGCAGATCCCGATTCAATTCAATAATCCGATCCGAGTGGTAGGGCTCCCCGGGTTCAAAGCGCACGAACCGCTCCAGAAGCGTGTTCTCAAAATAGATCTCCTCGGGAAAGCGAACGTCCCCGAGCGTGTAGCGCTCGCCACTGTCATACACAAGATTGATATCCGCGTAGCCTGCCTCCGGGTCCACCCGCAACTCCCGGGTCACGAATGCCCCATCGAAAAAACCATGGGTCTGTGCCTGATTACGAAAGAAACGCTTGATCCGTTCATAGCGGCCGTGGTCCAGGACTTCGCCTTCTTCCGGTCGCAGCTCATCCGGGAGCTCGAACGCTGCCAATCCTGCAGCCTCACCCTCGACCTCAATGATGACCCGGCGAAAACGAACCGGCTCCCCCGGCACCACCTCCAGCTTCAGGACAGGCGGGTCCTGCTCCAGAACCCGGGAGGTCACACGCCCCTGGTAGTACCCAAGCGCCCGCATCGCCTGTCTTGCCCGCTCGCGGGCGTGGCTGGAAAACCGGCGCAGTGAGGCCGCGTCCCGGTCTCCCGGATCGCCGATAAAAGCCCGTATATTGCTTTCCAGTGCGTCGTTGGCGGGGTCCAGGTTGAGCTGCAGTTCAGCCGCCCACGAAAAAGGCAGAAAAAGGGCCAGAAACAGGCCTGTAGTGAGGCGGGGGAGGGATAGGCTCATCATCACGGCATCATACCACCGCAGAAAAGCTGCGCCATGGCGGGACTGCTAACAGATCAGCAACCTGGTTCAACTATTCCAGGCAGTGACCATGCCGTTATAGACCGCAAAATAGTGCAGCGCGCCGCCGGCGAGCACGAACAGGTGCCAGATCGCGTGATTGAAAGGAATGCGGTGCCCAAGGTAGAAGATAACACCCAGTGTGTAGGCGATGCCGCCGGCCACCAGGAGACTGAGTTCGGTGACGGCCAGCATGGTAGGGAGCTCCGTCGCCGCGACAACCACAAGCCACCCCATTCCAAGATAAGTGGCCACCTGCACCCCCTTGTACCGATCCCCCAACACGAGCTGGAAGGTAATACCGGCCACCGCCAGCCCCCAGATGATGGCGAACAGGGTCCACCCCAGGGTTCCACGCATATTCACCAACAGAAAGGGCGTGTAGGTACCCGCGATCAGCAGGAAGATGGCGCAGTGATCAAACACCTTGAATGCATACCGCAACGAGGGCTTGCGGGCACTGTGGTAGAGCGTCGATGCAAGAAACAGCACGACCATGGTTGTTCCGTAGACAGCCGCCCCCGTCACCGACCAGACGTCACCGTAGATTGCCGCGATCACCACCAGCACCACGGCGCCCGCCAGTGCCAGCACCGCCCCAACCCCGTGCGTCAGTGCGTTCCAGAGCTCCTCAACGGGGTGGTAGTCGAGATGTGCCGGCTTGTAGCTGTCCGTATGCTTCATGTCCATATCTGTCCAGTATGGTTTTGAAAAATTGCCATAACAGGACAATACCGTGCACAAATGTACACTGCAAACTGGTTTTCATTACAACAGGCGCTGCTCCAGCTCTTCCAGAGCCTCCCCTGTGTAGACCGCCAGACGCTGCATGCTGGGCAATGTATCCCGGCAGCCCGTATACCCGAAATTCAACGCGCCGGCATAGCTCAGGCAGGTAATATTCAGGGCACCACCATGGGTCACCAGGGAAACCGGATACATGGCTTCCATGCGGGCACCTTCATAGTACAGCGGCTCGGGCGGGCCGGGAACATTGGAGATGGTCACGTTGAAGACGGGCCTCATGCGCCCACCCAGCCCCGAGATAAGCTGCAGGATATAGGGCGACATCAGCATCATGGTGTACTGGTTGAGAACCTGGCGGGGCAGGCTCTGCAGATGCTCCTTGGCCACCCGGGTCGAGTCCTTGATCTGCTCCAGTCGCGCCACCGGGTCCGGTTCATCCGTGGCGAGACTCGCAATCATGAAGCTGATCGCGGTGCCAGTCCCCTCGTCGTCCGCTGGACGCACGTTGACCGGAATACCCGCCGTCAGGGGTTCTTCCGGCAACTTGTCCTGCTCGAGCAGGAAGCGGCGCATTGCTGTGCCGCATATCTGCAGTACCACATCATTCAGCGACGCGTCGGTAACCGCGCAGATCGCCTTGAGCCGGTCAATCTGATAGTGCTGAGTGGCGAAACGCCGCTGTCCGGTGATGCGGTTGTTGAGGATGGATTGCGGACCCACGAAGGGCGCCGTCAGCTTACTGTCCTTGCGCACCCCGGCACTGGCGATACGCGCAAGGGCGGTCACGAGCTGCGGCGTCGAGCCGGCCTGGATCTTGAGGGCTTCCAGGGCCTGCTCAAAGGCCCCCTGGACCGAGGTTACGCCCTGCCCTGACTGGGATCGCCGCTGACTGGGCTCCACGGTCCAGGGTGGCCGCATATTGGTCTTGGTGGGATCCGTGGTCAGGATCTTCTGCATCAGCCGGACACCACTGATGCCGTCGATAAGCGAATGATGCATCTTGGTGTAGAGCGCGAAGCGATTACCCTCAAGCCCTTCAATGATATGGCATTCCCACAGGGGCCGGGAGAAATCCAGGGGATGGGAGTGCAGGCGGGATACCAGAATGCCCAGCTCCCGCTCACTGCCCGGACGCGGCAGTGCCGAATGCCGCACATGGTAATCCAGATCCAGGTCCTTGTCCTCGACCCAGGCCGGCGCCAGGCTTCGGCCCAGCTTGCTGCCACTGAACAGCTTGTACTTCCAGGGGGCCTGGATATCACCCGTCCCCTTCATGCGCTCGACCATATCACGCAGGAATGTTTCCGGCGCATCGTCAGGCAAAGTGAAGATCTGGAGATTGCCCACATGCATAGGGGTATCCTCAGACTCAACTTTCAGCCAGGACGAGTCCAGCACACTCATTCGCTTCATCGGATCCTCTCCATTGCGCACGGTGAAAATAATGGCGGAATAAACCGGCCATTGTACCTGAATCCACCTGGCACCAAAGACCGAAGTGACGCAACGGGCCCGATAAGGCAGCCAGTCTTACAATTCTGGAATCCGGTTCACTTTCCCGGATTCAGACGCCGCCCTGTTTGGTGGGTGATCCCTCGCCCTGATCCTGTGAAAAGCCCAGCTCGTGAAGGCAGCGCAGGACCTGGTCGAGGAGCTCACCATCCCCTCCGGACATGTTCTCTTCCTCAGCCACGGACAGCTCCCGGGCATCGTATTCCCAGCGCCGCAGAATCTGGATCTTCTGGTCCGTATTCAGCGCCTGCTCGGCCACAACCTCCCTGGGGGTGCTGAATACGGCGGCGGGATCGGTAAGAGCTTTTTCGGTATCCATGACGTTCCTCCTTTGCCTGTCCGTTCAGGGTAGCATTTAATGCATCACAGCACGTCCTCTGGTATACAAGGGCCTTCACACACCTGACCACCAGGACGACCCGGGAGTCACCTTGCTGTCTTTCAACATCAAGAATCTGCGCACCAGCCACCAGACCATCTGGTTTGCGCTGGATGCACTCATGCTGTTGCTTCTGGTTATCAATCTTCTCTGGCTGACGTTCGATTCCCTGTACGCCACGGCCCTTGTCAGTGACTTCCTGACACAACAGGTCCCGTCCTTTGCCGACGCCTACAGCCCCATTCACCAGAACTTTCTGTTCTATGACCTGGTATTTGTCAGCATCTTCCTCTCGGAATTCGTGGTGCGCTGGGTTCATGCCGTCTATGTCCACACCTATCGGCGCTGGTACTTCTATCCCTTCATCCACTGGTATGACCTGCTGGGCTGCGTACCCGCCTCGGGGGCCCGTATCCTGCGTGTTCTCAGGGTCTTCAGTATTATCTACCGGCTGCAGAAATACCGCGTCATTGACCTCGCCAATACCCGCCTGTTCCAGTTCCTGATCTTCTACTACGAAGCCTTTATGGAAGAACTGTCGGACCGTGTGGTCGTCAAGGTCCTGAGCGGCACCCAGGAGGAGGTCCAGCGGGGCTCGCCACTGCTGCACCGTATCCAGCAGGAAATCCTGGTCCCCCGCAGCGACCGCATCGTGGACTGGCTGTCGGAAAAGATCGCCACTTATGCCCAACACGGCTACATTCCGCGCCGGCAGGAATTGCGTGATTACCTCAACGCCCGGGTCATCGGGGCCATGAAACAGAACCAGGACCTCAAGCGCATCCGGGACCTCCCTGTGTTCGGCAGCTGGGCCTCCGGCACACTGGACCGGGCGGTGGGTGACATCACGGCAGAGGTGATCGAGGAAATCCTTGAGGATCTGAGCTCACCGGACAACCACGATTTCGTGGAGGACCTGGTCGGCGCCTTCCTTTACGAGCGGGAGGAGTCCGAAATGGCCACCAATGAAGCCATGATCGAAGGCGTTATCGAGACCCTGGAACTCGTCAAGCAACAGGTCCACGTCAAGCGCTGGCGCCAGGCACTGGATGAAAAAGACAGGATGAAGCAGACATGAATGACTGGAATAACCAGAGTGCGCGGAACATTGCCAGGGCCCTGCGGGACGGCATATTGACCAGCGAGGCTCTGACCGGGGAACTGCTCGCCCGGATCCGCAACCGCAACCCCGCCCTCAACGCCGTCATCCACCTGGAGGAAGAGCAGGCCATGGAACAGGCCCGGACCCTCGATGAGGAACGCCGCCAGGGGCATATCCGCGGTCTGCTTCACGGCATGCCCATGACCATCAAGGACGTCTGGGAAGTGTCTGGAATGCCCTGCACGGCGGGTTCCTCCGGGCTCAGGGAGCATGTTCCGGAGCGGGATGCGGATGTGGTCCAGCGCCTGCGCGATGCCGGCGCCATCATCATGGGCAAGACCAACGTGCCCGTCTTCGCCTCGGACCTGCAGACCTACAACCGGCTGCACGGCGTAACCAATAACCCCTACGACCCAAGCCGCACACCAGGCGGGTCTTCCGGCGGTGCAGCTGCTGCTCTGGCCGCGGGCATGACGCCCCTGGAGGTGGGATCGGATTTAGGCGGTTCCATCCGCACGCCCGCTCACTTCTGCGGCGTTTTCGGGCACAAGCCAAGCCGGGGCATCCTGTCCCTGCGCGGGCATATCCCCGGCCCTCCCGGCACACTGAGCCAGCCGGATATGGCCGAAGGCGGCCCCATGGCGCGCTGTGCCGATGACCTCGAGTTCCTGCTGGAGATCATCGCCGCTCCACGCCCCCATGAAGGGCCGCATTGGCGACTGGCGCTGCCCAAGCCTGCATCGGAGACCCTGAAAGGCACGCGCGTGGTCACCCGCTTCGATGATCCGGTTACGCCAGTGGAAGCGACCCTGACCCAGCGCTATGAAGCGATTGCGGAAACACTGTCAGAGCTCGGCGCCCATGTAAGCCCCGCCGCAGCTTCCCAACTCGAACATACCCGGCTGCTGCCGCTCTACCACAACCTGCTGGGCAGTCTGCTGGGCACGGGTTTCAAGCCGAAGCAACGGAGGAACCTTAAATGGATGGAGCGGTTCATGCGGGTTTTCGGGCGCTGGATGCGAATCCCCGTCGGCCTTGACCAGTACGCCGTTGGGGTCAACCAGTCTTTCCTGAATTACATCCAGAACCATGAGCGCCGGGAGAAAATGCGCGCGGCCCTGGTCGACGAGCTGTTCTCCGAGGCGGACGTCCTGCTGACACCGGTTACGCCGACGACAGCCATTCTCCATGACCAAAGCCAGCCCATGTTCCGGCGCACCATTGACGTCAATGGTGAGAAGCGGCCCTATACCGATCAGATGAACTGGATTGCCCTTGCCACGCTGCTTGGCCTGCCGGCCACATCAGCGCCCGTGGGACGCGACGCGGATGGCATGCCATTCGGGATCCAGATCATCGGCGCACCGGGACAGGACCTGACCACCATCCGCTTCGCCCAGCTTCTGGAAGAGCAGGGCCTGAGCGGCTTTACCGCTCCACAATAGCCGTAACGCCCTGGCCACCCGCGGCACAGATGGAAATCAGCGCGCGGCCACTGCCCTTCTCCTCCAGGATCTTGGCGGCCGTGGCCAGGATGCGGGCGCCCGTGGCGGCAAAGGGGTGACCCGCAGCAAGGCTGCTTCCCTTAACGTTGAGCTTCTTGCGGTCAATGCTCCCAAGCGGCTTGGAGAGTCCAAGCTTCTCCTTGCAGAAGGTCGGATCCTCCCAGGCCTTGAGGGTACAGAGCACCTGCGAGGCAAAGGCTTCGTGGATCTCGTAGAAGTCGAAATCCTGAAGGGTCAGGCCGGCCTTCTCCAGCAGTCGCGGCACGGCATAGGCCGGGGCCATCAGCAGCCCTTCCTTCTTATCCACGAAATCCACGGCACCCACTTCGGTGTAGGTCAGGTAGGCGCGAACCGGCAGCTTGCGCGCCTTGGCCCAGTCCTCGCTGGCCAGCAGCACCGAGGAGGCGCCGTCGGTCAGTGCCGTGCTGTTCGCTGCGGTCATCGTGCCCTTCTGCTTGTCAAAGACCGGCTTGAGGGTCGACAGCTTCTCAAGCTTGGAATCCGGCCGCAGGATGTTGTCCTTCTCCAGGCCCGCCAGCGGCGTCATCAGATCCTTGAAGAAGCCCTCGTCATAGGCGGCCGCAAGTTTCTGGTGGCTCTCAAGCGCCAGCTTGTCCTGCTCTTCGCGACCAATCTTCCACTCATGGGCGGTAATCTGCTGATGCTCGCCCATGGACATACCGGTCCGGGGCTCGCTGTTTTCCGGAGTCAGGGGTATCAGATGCTTCGGACGGAAGCGGGCCGCAATTTTCAGGCGTTCGCCATTGGTTTTGGCGCGGTTGAGGTCCAGCAATAGCTCACGCAGCCCTTCACTGAGCCCGATGGGGGCGTCCGAGGTGGTGTCAGTACCACCGGCAATACCGGAATCCACCTGCCCAAGCGCAATCTTGTTGGCCACCAGGATGGCCGCCTCAAGGCCCGTGCCACACGCCTGCTGGACATCATAGGCCGGGGTTTCCGCGGCCAGGCCGCAACCCAGCACGGTCTCGCGGGTCAGATTGAAGTCCCGGGAGTGCTTGATGACCGCGCCGGCGGCTACCTCTCCCAGGCGCTCGCCGTCCAGCTTGTAGCGATCGACAAGCCCACGGATGGCCGCGGTCAGCATGTCCTGGTTGCTGAGCTTGCTGTAGGCGGTGTTGGAACGGGCAAAGGGGATCCGGTTACCACCGAGAATCGCAACCGGTCGGACAGTGCCTGCAGTGGATTTTGCCGTGGAACGGCCCTTGCTCTTGCTGGTGCTTTTTGCTTCTGCCATGACTTTTTCATCCTGATTACTTTAGAGATACTTTTACATTCAATGCATAATGTCCGGAGCGCACGCAGAGGCTCATTGGCCGAGCTGACGTTTTACTGTGACGCGGCGTTCATTGCAAAAACAGGGACGGAAGCGCTCAATACAGCCGCATTAATACCGTGAAAGCCACAATACCCAGACTGCTGACACGAGTTTCCAGCGAATGTAACACATCCCTGTTTTGAATCGGAAAAATTCATTTTTACTGCTCACAGAGGAGCCATCTATGTCCGACCTTTACCTGAAGCTGGTCAACACCTCACTTGGCAAACAGGCCGTCAGTTCCCTGGGCCTCCCCGCCCCCATTGAACTGGAGCGCTGGAAGCGCCAGGACCAGCCCTTCCTGGAAGGCAAGGTCCTGCTCGGCGCCGGCCCCCGGCCACGGGCCCTGGCCACGTTGACCGACATCCTGCGCTCAAGCGCGGGCAGCCTGCACATCGCCGAGGGCCCCGAGTCACTGAATGAGTCCGCCTCCGCCACCGAATCCGGTGCCGGCAAGGCCGTTGCCATGGACGAGGAAACCCTGTCGCAGCACCGTTTCAAGGCCCTGATCCTCGACGCAACCGGCGTTAAGGATACGACCGAGCTGCGCTGCCTGTACGACTTCTTCCATAACAGCATCCGCCAGTTGGCCAAATGTGGCCGCGTGCTGGTTATTGGCACCGACCCGGCCTCCTGCAAGTCGCCGGCCCGTGCGGCTGCGCACAAGGCCCTGGAGGGATTTGTGCGTTCCGTAGGCAAGGAAATCGGCAAGAAAGGCGCCACGGCCCAGCTGCTGTGGGTGGCCCCCAACGCCGAGAACCAGCTTGAGTCATCAGTCCGCTTCTTCCTCTCACCCAAGTCCGCCTATGTCTCCGGTCAACCCATCCGGATCGGTAAGGGTGGCTCCAAGGGCAAGACGGCCACCAACACCAATGCCCCGCTGACGGGCAAGGTCGCCCTGGTCACCGGCGCTTCGCGCGGCATCGGTGAGGCCATCGCACGGACCCTGGCAAGGGACGGCGCCCGCGTGGTCTGCCTGGATATTCCAGCCACCATGGAGGACCTGAACCGGGTGGCGGAAGACATTGGCGGCTCGCCACTGGCGGCGGACATCACCGAGGACAACGCCCCGCGCATGATTGCGGACCACCTGGAGGATGAGTTCGGCGGGATTGATATTGTCGTTCACAACGCCGGCGTAACCCGCGACAAGACACTGGGCCGCATGCCGGAGCACTTCTGGGACATGACCATTGCCATCAACCTGACAGCGGAAGAGCGGATTGACGAGGAGCTGAGCGAAAGGGACCTGATGCGCGAGAACGGCCGCATTGTCTGCGTCTCCTCAATCGCCGGCTTCGCCGGCAACTTCGGCCAGACCAACTACGCGGCCTCCAAGGCAGGTGTCATCGGCTATGTGGAAAGCATGGCACGGCAGCTTAAGAACGGCATTACCATCAACGCGGTGGCGCCCGGGTTCATCGAAACCCAGATGACCGCCGCCATGCCGGTCACCATCCGCGAGGCCGGACGCCGCATGAACAGCCTCTCCCAGGGCGGCCTGCCGGTGGACGTTGCCGAGACCATTGCCTGGTACTGCAACCCGCTGTCACGGGGCGTGAACGGCAACGTGGTGCGCGTGTGTGGACAGAGTCTGGTGGGTAAATAAAGGCACTGCTTGCACGCTTCCTGCGGAGTAGGGGGGGGCATCCCCGTCTCCGCAGGGACGCCCTCCCCAAAAACCACCAAAAATGGTCGGATTACCGTTGCTATCTGCTTTGTAACGAAATGATCTAAACATCTTGTTGATAGCGAACGCTAATAGCACTACTATTAATGGCAACACGGCCCCGTTCAGTGGATCCGCTTTGCGGTGAAGTTGCTTCGGGGTTTTTTATTGCCTAAGCCCTGAAAAGCAATCCCAGTCCTTCCATTCATCAGCAACACCGAAAGCGCTCCACCCAATTCCCAAATCTTCCTGCATCGGAAACTCGCTCAAGAGTTCGGACAGACGTTGCCACCAACTGGAAGCCGGATTGACTGTATCCAGGAGCTTCTGGGATATGCAAAGCAGTAGAAATGGGCGTGCAACGATGTGTTCATTGCCCGGTTCCCAGGCGGTTTGCAGCTCTGGAGCAGTGCCCCGCGGCGGCTTTTGCGGCTGATCAACGATGTTCCGGTTCCATAGGCGGCTATGGTGCGCACAGACGTTACGGAGATAGTTCAGGCTGCGGAACCAAGAGGCGAGTACTCTGCCACTCTGAATGCCGTATTTTCTCGCGATGACGTCCTGGTCTTTCGGTCGCATTCCACTGTACAACTCCGAGAGAGTCCTGAAGTCCCAGACTTCGCATGCTATCCATATGGGCAAAGGGTGTCCGTACTTGCTTTTGTTGTGTTTGATGAAATCTTCCCTGGAGCGGGTTACTTGGTTGGCTTGCGCCTTCATCCATTCCACATGGCGCGGGAGACCGGTTTTATTATCGGCCCCCTTGGCGAAGCCCTCAAAAAGTAGATCCGGCTTCAAGTAGGCGAATGGATCCTGCTCGCCCAAGGTGTGGGCAATATCCGCGCGAAGCGCGACTTCGATACGCTCAAGTGCATCGAGGGTCAGTAGCCGGAGTTTTTTGTCGAATACGTAGAGATGGACTGCAGCCTCAAAAGATGAGCCAGATTTGAACTGATCCAGCACGATTCGGGTGGGCTTTGTCTTCTTCCTTTTGCCGCTTTGCTCTCCAATAGGGCAGCAGAGTTCCGTGCGCACCCTAAACGGGTACCAGTATCCACTGAGCCGGTAGTAACCGATGCGCTCAAGGTATTCGAGGGCTTTCTCTTCGTCGGTTACCTTGAGCCCCCTGTGTTTAAGCTTCTCGAGCTGGTCCTGATAACTGAGCCATGGCTTGTCGTACACGTCAAATCATCCCTGATTTCGGCTATTTAAGTGCTGCAAAAATACTCGCTTCGGCCAGCTGGAGGCGGATTTCATCCGCCTCACTCAGATGTTCTTTGAGTCGGTCACAAAGGGCCATGAGTTCATCGACTTTTTGGACGATTTCGTGCTGCTCTCTAAGGCTGTGCTTGTTGTCCTTGGCCTCCACCACGGCGATGGGCTGGTTCTTCTGGTAGTTGAGCACGTAGTCCGCACGGAGGGGCCTGATGCGTGTGTGCATGCGCCCACGGACGATGACGCGGCCGTCGGTCAGCGACACCTCCTCGCGCACCTGGCTTTTAATGTTCCATCCGGCCTGCTCAATGGCGGGCGTGATGTACTTGGTGCAGATGTCGCGTTCGCTGAACGTCTTTTTATCCATTGAGACAGCACCGGAGGCTACTTGTTTCCCTGATACACGGCTGGGCACATAAGCCTCAACCAAACCCGTTGTGCAGGATAGATCATACGGGAATAGCACGGAAGCGATGATCCTTCGCAGAGACTGGCCTTTACTCAGCAGAATCCGGCCTCCCCGTGATGATCCGCCAAGCTCGGACTTATTTGTCCTAACAAAGAACTATTAGGGCCATTTGCCAAAAGCGGCATATCAGCTACTTTAATCCTCATATCGAATACTCACTGAAAAAGGACTGAGATCCATGGATGTACTCAAACCCATACTTGCTGCTTCAATTGGCCTCTTCAGCGTCACGGCGTCAGCCAGTAATTTTTCGTATACATTCCTGCAAGGCAACCTTGGAACAGTGGAGTTTGATGACTCCATTGTCATCGCGAATGACAAGTACGATGGCCTGGGAACCTTTGGCGCCGTTGGCTCTTACCAGTCAGAAGAAGGAGTTACTCTGGAGGCAGGGTTCACGCGTGGGTTCAACGATGGCGACAATTCCGAAATCAACGCCACTGAAGCCTTTATTGCCGGCGGGTTTCCGATCGCACTCAACAACAGCATCGATCTTTATCCTCAGGTAGGTTTGGTCCGCTCCGAAGCCGAAGTATGTATCAACAGCACCTGCGCAGACGAGTCCGATAGCGGCGGAGTTGCCGCGATTGGTGCCCGGGCATGGGTGACCAGCCGCGTTGAAGCAGGGGCGAGCCTGGCTCAAACGACTCTCGATGATGCTGATCCAGTAACCCGCTTCGTAATCGGCTGGTGGCTGAGCCCTGAAGAGGCGCGACTGTCACTTGCGGCCGCCGCACAGGAGGATCAAACCTCTTTCACAGGCGGGTTTCGACTCCAGTTCTAACCCATAGTGATAGTGGCCGCGAATGCTTTTGTGTATATCAGCTTAAGATCAGGGCCAAACAGATCCAAAAGGACCCAAGGACTGGCGAAACCAGATGGTTTGGAATCTTCAGGGAGCTGAAGAACTTTCTGGAAAAGCAGAGGGGAATGGTGGGTGGTGCTGGGATCGAACCAGCGACCCTCGGCTTGTAAGGCCGATGCTCTCCCTAACTGAGCTAACCACCCAAAAGATGGCGGAGCGGACGGGACTCGAACCCGCGACCTCCGGCGTGACAGGCCGGCATTCTAACCATCTGAACTACCGCTCCGAAATCGCTCTTCAGGGCTTTCCCTGTCGAACGAGATGCGCATTTTAAGCATTTCGTGGCGGGTGTCAAACCCTTTCCTTCAAAAAAATCCGGACAATTCACGACAAACCTTCGTCATCCGTCCGCGACTTCGCCGGGACCACACTGAGGCGCGCCCCGGAAGGCCCCCGTTTGCGGGCCATGGCTTCTACCCGCTCGCGGCGTGCCCGGGGTATCGCGCGCTCCGCCAGCTTCCGGTTCCAGAAATCAAGTTGACGGGCCAGGACGCCCCCCGCCTCATCCAGCCGGTGGCGATTGCGCGCCAGCAACCGCTCAGAGAGCCGGCGCCAGGATCTCTGGGTGCGGTTTACCGCCTTGTCATCACTCATACCTCACTGTTCCCCGTTTGCGGACAGGCTGTCAACACGATTCTTCAGCTGTACGAAACGCTGGGTGAGCTGCGAACGGGCACTGTCAATCGAGTCCACAACCGATTGCAGCTCACTCACCTGCTCGCGGATGGACTCAATCTCGCCTTTCAGGTCACCGGCATCGGCCAGCGAATCGACATCACCGCGCAATCCATCAATGCGCGCCGTGATCTCCTCAAGGGCAAGTCCACGGTCCTGCTCAAGCTTGTTCATCTGTGTTTCCAGGTTATCCGCCAGGGCATCTCTGGCCGATTCAGCCTCGGCAAAGCGCTCATCAATGTCCGGGAGCGCGTCCAGGTCCGACCGCAATGACTCAATCCGGGATGCGAGGTTATCCGAGGTCTCCGTCATGCCGGTGACTGTCTCTTCCAGGCCGGATACGCTGCCCTTGATGGACTTCACTTCCTCCTGGAGGCCTTCAATGGCCGGCTGGTTGCGCTGGTGTGCAATAACCCAGAGCTTGCGCATCTCACTATCGAGTGTTGAAAGCTGCTCAGAAATGGCTTCGCCGGTCTCTGAGCGCTCGCGATTCACGGACCCCAGACGCAGCCTGTTCTCCCGGGCCGTTGTGCCGGCTTCCGCAAGCTCCCTTTCCAGCTCGATGAGCTTCTGTTGCTGCTGCCAGAAGGTCCATCCCGCGGTCCCCGCCATGACCAGAGCCAGCACCAGAAACAGCCACAGGGTGGTCTGACGCACACCGCCCGCAGTCTCCTTCTTTTCTGCGGTATTGGGCCGATCCCGCGTGCCAGTGATCGCTTCGTGTTCGGTCAGTTCATCCTCGTCGGGTCTTAGCGGTTCCATTCAGCCTTACCTCATTGCTTACCGGGTCGTGAATTATCCATGGATTGGCATCATAACCCCGCATGTCCCTGCCGGAAAGCAAATGCTCTGGTCACGATTTGCACTGCGTTGACTAGCGGCATAGAATGGCGCGCTTCCCGGGTAGAACAGAGTGATGCAGAGAAGCGCATGACGGAACAGGCACGTGTTGGGTTGATCATGGGGTCGCGGTCGGACTGGCCCACCATGGAAAGCGCCGCCACAATGCTGGACGAGCTGGGCGTGCCCTATGAGACACGCGTGGTCTCGGCCCACCGGACGCCGGCGTTGCTGACGCAGTACGCCAGTGAAGCGGCGGACCGAGGGCTGAAGGTCATTATCGCCGGTGCCGGCGGTGCAGCCCACCTCCCCGGCATGATTGCCGCCCATACCCTGCTGCCGGTACTGGGCGTTCCCGTGCAATCGCGCACGCTCAACGGACTGGACTCGCTTCTGTCCATTGTACAGATGCCCGGCGGTGTTCCGGTGGGCACGCTGGCCATCGGCAAGGCAGGGGCGCGTAATGCGGGCATCATGGCCGCCCAGATCCTGGGACTGGAGGACAGCGGTATCCAGGGAAATCTTGAGGCCTTCCGCCAGAAGCAGACCCAGGACGTACTGGACAACCCCGATCCCTCCGCCGGTCATGAATGAACGCCGCTTTCCGCTACAGTAGTGCATGGCAGATTCACACCTCAGAACAGGTGCCGTTATGAAAATAGGTATTCTGGGAGCCGGCCAGCTCGGTCGTATGCTGGCACTTGATGGATTCCGGCTGGGCCATGATTTCAGTCTTTATGACCCCAACGGCAAGGCATCCGCCGGTGTCGGAACCATCTACAACGATCCCGACGGACTTGTCCTGGACATCTTTCTGCGCCAGGTGGACACCATCACCTATGAGTTCGAGCACCTTCCACTGGAGCTGGTCAACCAGATCGCGCGCCAGAAACCTGTACATCCCGTACCGCGCGCCCTCGAGGTCTGCCAGAACCGTCGTCACGAGAAGGCACTGTTCAGTGAACTCGGCATTCCCACGGCCGCATACCATATCGCCACCTCCGCCGAGGAATTGCGGGAGGCGGTTGAGCGTCTTGATGGGCCGGTTGTGGCCAAGTCCGTCACGGAGGGATACGACGGCAAGGGACAGGCCGTCATTGAGTCCCCCGAAGACGCAGCAGGCGCCTGGGACGCTATTGGACACAGCGAGGTGGTGGCGGAGCAGTTCGTGGACTTCAAGCGGGAAGTGTCCATCGTCGCCGTGCGTGGCAGTGATGACGAGATTGCCTTCTACCCCCTGGCGGAAAACATCCATCATGAAGGCATCCTGAGGTTCTCGATCGCGCCCGCCCAGAAGCTTGCTCCCGGACTGGAAGAGGAAGCCCAGCGTATGATCCGGGCCCTGATGAATGAACTTGGTTACGTGGGCGTTCTGGCGCTGGAGCTGTTCGATACCGGTGATGGCCTCATGGCCAACGAAATGGCGCCACGGGTTCACAACTCCGGCCACTGGACCCAGAACGGTGCCACCACCAGCCAGTTCGAGAACCACATCCGGGCGGTTTCCGGGCTGCCCCTGGGCGACACCTCGGCCTTTGCTCCAACCTGCATGATCAACGTGATCGGCGAAACCGGGCCCGTCGAGAAACTTCTGGAACTGCCCTACACGCATCTTCATCTTTATGGCAAGTCTCCCAAGCCGGGCCGCAAGATCGGTCATATCAACATCCGGGCCGATTCCCCTGAAGAGCTGCGCTGGCGCGCCATGAACACCGCCAGCCTGCTCCCCGGCTGCCCGGATTTTGAGTGGCGGCCCTGAAGTCCCCGGGCATTGATTTTTTAGCTTTTTCCCGAAGCCTGCTACGCTTGGGTGGTGGCCGGCGCTTGGCTGTCCCGACCTCGAATCAGGTTCCGGATTAATTGGATGAGAAAACTTTTCAGACCAGAACGCCGTCTTGGTTACAGAATCCTCCTCTGGCTGCTCCTCACGGCTTTAACGGTGGGCATTGCCATCGGCACCATCCAGACCCTGATTGACTTCCGCACTGTCTCCAACGAAATGGACACGCGTGCCCGGCAAACCCTGGCCCTGGTACGCGAAGCGGCAACCCAGTCGGTCTACAGCATCGATGAGGACCTGGCCCAACAGGTCATCGACGGACTGTTTGAACAGCAGTCCATTCGCGGTGCCACCATCACCCATCCCGACGGCATACCGCTTGCCAAGAGCGACCGTGACCTCAGTGACAAGCCCTACCGGGGACTGACGGATGCCATCTTCGGCGCAGAACGCACCTATGATGTCGCCCTGATCCGTTCCCAGCCGGAGGAAGTCCAGTACGGCACGCTCAGTATCCGGGTGGACACCGCCCATGCGGCCGGCCTGTGGCTGGAGCGCGCCTCGATCATACTGGTATCGGGTATTACCCGCGCCCTGCTTCTGGGACTGGTGCTGTACGTTGTTTATCACATCCTGGTAACGCGACCACTGTTCCGGATCGTGGATGACCTTTCGGAAGTGGATCCGGCCGATCCCGGCAAGCGTCTTATCCGCACCCCCAAGGGCCATGACCGGGACGAGCTGGATACCTGGGTGCAGGCCACCAATGAACTGCTGTCCTCGATCTCGGAGACCCAACAGAAGCATCAGGCGGCCCAGGACCGCATCACACGGCTTTCCCGCTACGATACCCTGACCGGCCTGCCCAACCGGGAAATGTTCCTGACACTGCTCAACAGCGCCCTGGAAACGGCCCGTCGCCAGCGCAACATGCTTGCCATATTCTGTATCGGCCTGGATGACTTCAAGAGCCTGAATGAACAGTACGGTTTCTCGTCCGGGGATCGCCTCCTGCAGATCATCGCCGAGCGCATCATGAGCAACGACCAGGACAACCTGGTCAACGGCGGCCGCCTGGGCGCGGACCAGTTCGCGGTGATTCAGGGCAACATCACGGAAACCTACCAGGCCGCCGCCATGGCCGACTGGCTGCTGCATGAGATCAGCCGACCGCTGAGCGTTGGCGGTGCTGAGCTGAATGTTACGGCGACCATAGGGGTCGCCGTCTATCCGGACGACGCCCTCCAGTCCGATCGCCTGCTGCAGAAGTCGGAACAGTCCATGACCCTGGCCAAGTCCGAAGGCCGCAACCAGTTCCAGTTCTATGTGGCCAGCGTTGACCAGGCCATCCGGGACCGCAAACACCTGGAGCGCGACCTCGATATCGCGCTCGCCCAGCGCCAGTTCCACCTGCTCTACCAGCCCCAGATCGACATGGAAAACCACCGGGTACTGGGCGCGGAGGCGTTAATACGCTGGAATCATCCGGAGCGGGGCTTTATCCCGCCGGATGAATTCATTCCGCTGGCCGAACTCAACCACTCCATCATCGATATCGGGTACTGGGTACTGGACGAAGCCTGCCGCCAGGCCAAGGAGTGGATGGATCAGGGCCTGGAGCTGCGGATGTCCGTGAACCTTTCCCCCGTGCAACTGCGTCAGGAGAATATTGTTGATGTCATTCTGGGGGTTCTGCGCCAGCACGATCTGCCCCCGTCGCGTCTCGAGCTTGAGGTTACCGAAACAAGCTTCATGCAGTACCTGGACGACGCCATTGGCAAGCTGTCACGCCTGAGAGACGAGGGTGTGCGCATCGCCGTGGACGACTTCGGCACGGGGTACTCGTCTCTGACGTACCTGAAGCGGTTGCCGGTGCACCACCTCAAGATCGACAAGCAGTTCGTCCGGGACCTGCTGGCCAACGAGGAAGACACCCAGATCGCCAACACCATCATCGATCTGGGTAAGAGCCTCAACCTCGATGTCATCGCGGAAGGGGTGGAGACCAGGGAACAGAGTATCTACTTGGTGCATCGCGGCTGCATCATGGCCCAGGGGTTCTACTTCAGTAAGCCGGTGGCCCCCGAAGACTTCCTCGCCTTTATCGAGCAGTTTGGTCCGCCCCAGTAACGCCTTATTCCATGCGCGGAAGAGGATTGCTCTCAAACACGGAATCAACATCGGGGCGCTCCGCATCCTCCGCCTCTTCATTCTCCGTAATGCCCAGGTTTACGTTCCAGAGACGGTTGAAGTGCTCCTTGGCTACACCCGAGCCCTCGCCTTCTTCGCGCAGAATGGTCGGGCGCAGAAAGACCACCAGATTACGCTTTTCCCGCGTGCGTGTTTCACTGCGGAACAAGGCGCCGAGGAATGGAATGTCGCCCAGCAGCGGCACCTTGCTCTCTGTCGTACGGTAATCCTCGTTCATGAGGCCACCAAGAACAATGGTCTCCGTATCATCCGCCAGGACAGACGTCTTGATTTCCCGCTTCTCGGTGATCAGATCGGCAGCACTCTCCAACGACTGACCGATGTCCTCCGTGGTCTGCTCAACCACCAGCTTGACCACGTCATCCGCGCTGATGCTGGGCTTGACGTTCAGGGTCAGGCCAATGTCGCGGCGCTCGATTGTGGTGAAGGGGTTGCTCAACCCATCGCTGGTATTGGTGGTCTGACCGGTGCGGAAGGGTACGTTCTGACCCACCACGATCTCGGACTCTTCATTATCCAGGGTAATGATCGACGGAGTGGAGAGCAGATTCGCCTTGCTGGAGGTGGCCAGAGCCTGGATCAGGACCCCCCAGGAGATGCCCGACCGATCCTCCTGGCCGGCGGCCAGGGTGGCTCCGGAGCCGGGTGAAACCGCCTCCTCTGCCTGGATTGAGCCCAGGATCTGCCCCAGGCTCACCCCCACGTTGTCAAAATTGGTGCCTGCAACGGGGGTGGACCCGCCGGATTCATCACCCGCGGCCCACTGGACCCCCAGGTCCTGGCCGGCCTGGTCACTGATTTCCACAATCGCCGCCTCAATCAGCACCTGGGCACGACGCACATCGAGCTGCTCAACAATGAATTCAATCTCGTTCATCCGCGAGGGTTCAGCACGCACCACCAGCGCATTGAGCCCCTCGTCGGCAAAC
Organism: Halospina denitrificans; assembly: GCF_004364635.1. Taxonomy (GTDB): domain Bacteria; phylum Pseudomonadota; class Gammaproteobacteria; order Pseudomonadales; family Oleiphilaceae; genus Halospina; species Halospina denitrificans. The sequence continues at coordinate 248,888 of NZ_SOAX01000002.1, forward strand.
ACGGAAACACCGGTCTTGCCGTCGGTGTCCTCACCGGTTACCTCGCCCATCAGGTTACTCAGAAGCTCACTGAGCTTGGTGGCATCGGCGTGATTCAGACGCAGCACCTTGGTGGTACCACGACTGGTGCTGGGCGTATCCAGCTTTTCGACCAGGCTGCGCACTTTCTCCCGGAACAGATCGGTGCCCCGCACGATCAACCGGTTACTGCGCTCATCCGCGACCACGCTCGCGCTGCGCTTGTCACTCTCGCCGGCACTCTGGGCAAGCTGATCCGGGCCCAGTTCCTCCAGCATCTCGACCATATCCCCCACCCAGGCTTCCTCAAGCTGGATAACCTCCATCTCGTAATCCGTGGGCTCGTCCAGATCATCGATCAGCTTCCGCATGCGCTCGATGTTCGCCTGGTGGTCACTGATGATCAGCGCATTGGAGGACGATACGCCCGCCAGATGCCCGTAACTGGCAATCATGGGACGCAGGATGGGCACCAGCTGCATGGCGCTTATGTTCTCCACCCGGATCACCCGGGTCATCAGCTGCTCTGAGGGGACGTCCGTAAAGCGACTGATGTTCTCAGCCGACTGCTTGGCGTCACTCTGCTGGATCACCTTGATGACGTCATCACCCGGTACCGCCGTAAAGCCATGAACGTGGAGCACGGACAGGAAGAGGTCGTAGACTTCCTCGCTCTTCATGGGGGTTTCCGAAACCACGGTGACCTTCCCCTTGACCCGGGGATCGACCACAAAACTGTAGCCGGTAATATCTGAAACCTGATCCACCAGCGCCCGGATGTCGGCTTCTTTGAGGTTGACTGTCCAGGTGTCCGCCGTCTCACCTTCACTAACCTCTTCCTGCGCGGCCAACGGCATTGGCAGCAGGAGACTCAGCATCAGCACCAGGAAAACTCGTCGAATACGGGTCATTCGAATAATACGCCTGTTGTTTAAGGGATTCCCTCAGGGAACCGGTACCGTGAATGAAAAGCGTGTTCCGCCACGCTCGATTTCCAGCTGCAGCGTCCCGGACGACATCCACTGCTCCAGGCGCTCGCGATCCTCTTCCACATTGCCGAGTTCGCGACCATTAATGGAAATGATCACATCACCAGGCTGCAGATTCATGTCAGACAGCCGTTCATTGGTGCCATCATACACATAACCGGGTCCGTCCTCGCGAGGCCGGAAGCCGGCGGAAGCAATCGCCTCCTCCGGGTTGTTCTCAAGCGCGTCCGAAGCCTGCTCCAGAAACGCCTCGCTATCTTCGGATCTTTGCCCCGAGCTAGCAACCCTGCCAAGCGCCATGCCCTCATCCTCGAAGCCCAGTGACTCAACCTCGCCGTTGCGTTTGAGCAGAATGCGCCGGGGCTCGACAGCAATGAGTTCAGCGTTGCCGGGCAATTCATCCCCCACCTGGTACAGCTCGGCCGACGCGCCATCCTCTGAGAGGATAGCACTGGACGCCTGCGCCTGGGTCCCCAGAAACACGCCGTGTAACTTCAAAGTGAGACCTGTTTCCGGTGCGGTTTCACGAACCACGTCCGGAATATCGCCCTCACGCCCTTCGACCTGACCGAAAAATGTCAGTTCATCGGGGCGAATCCTGGCCACACCGGAGCCCGGCTCCGGGGCGGTCCGCGCCATCCCGGCGGCTATGGACTGGGGCCAGATCACCCGCCAGGTCCACTGCCCTCCAAACCAGCCAGCCTGGATCACCAGCACGAGGAGCAGGAGGTGAGCCAGGAGATTGGGCAAACGCGCGCTCATGGGCTCAGTCTCCAATCATTGCAGAATGCGCCGACGAACATTGAACACCACCTCATCCGGTTCCGCATTGGCTGCAAAGTCGAGTCCCAGAAGGTCAATCCAGTGCTTGCGCAGCTCCAGGCTGGCATAGCCATCGTTATCCAGCGCGGCCTCAACCCCTGTGATCCCCTGATCCCGGTCCGTAATCGACAGGACGACCCCCTGGTCCCGCTGCTTCACCACACCTTCCAGCGGTGGCAGGTTGGATTGCTGCATCCGTCCGCCCATGGGCCAGCTGACCGGGCCTCCCGGCCATTGCCCCCTGCCGCGGGCATCCACCAGGCCCTCGTCGGGGCCCCAGACCACAAAGACGCTCTCCAGCTCCATGATGCCGGGCACCCGGACCCGTTCCAGCGGACCGCCCATGGCCGTAATTTCCGCAAGATCAATCTCGGCCTCGCGCACAAGGAATCTCAACCGGCCCTCAAATACGGCGGTCAGACTGCCTTCCGCCCGCGAATTGGCGGTATTCGCCTCCCATTCAAGGGGAACAAACCCATAGATGGCGGAAGCCGGCTCCAGGTGCCAGCTGACACTGACCGGCTTGCCCAGGGCCCGAACGATGGCCGTGCCCGACCACAGCGTGCCGCCTACAGAGGCCACTTCAACCTGCTCGGGGAGATTGATACCACGTGAGACCTGAGACCAGACCCAGCCGGCGGGGAGGTAGACCGCCAGCGCCACAACCCAGGTCAGCACCAACAGCAGAACCAGCAGGAATCCCCTCAAGGGACCAACCCGAAAGCGCCCAGCGTCTTCTGACGGGGCGGATGTCGATGCCTGGGCGGTACTGCTCATGGTACAGGGTGGTCCATTGATGACACAGGGGGCTCAGGATAACTGCAAGATATGGCAGGGGGCCAGAAAAAGAAAACCCCCGAAGCGTGAACCACTTCGGGGGTTTGAGAACGAACCGGCTAAGCGGCGTCGTGGTTGGGCATTACATCATGCCGCCCATACCACCCATGCCGCCCATGTCCGGCATACCACCGCCGGCACCGCCGCCGTCATTCTCTTCCGGCTTGTCGGCGATCATGCACTCGGTGGTGATCATCAGACCGGCAACGGAAGCGGCTGCCTGCAGTGCGGAACGGGTAACCTTGGCCGGGTCGATAATGCCGGCGTCCAGCATGTCCACGTACTCGCCAGTTGCCGCGTTGTAGCCATGGTTGCCCTTGGACTCGAGCACCTTGGCAACGACAACAGCAGGCTCGTCACCGGAGTTGTAGGCGATCTGCTTCAGCGGCGCTTCCATGGCGCGACGCAGCAGGTTGATGCCCATCTGACGCTCTTCGTTGTCGCCCTTGAGGCTTTCAATCGCCTGCAGCGCGCGGACCAGGGTCACGCCACCACCAGCCACGATGCCTTCTTCAACAGCAGCGCGGGTGGAGTGCAGCGCGTCTTCAACGCGGGCCTTCTTCTCCTTCATTTCCACTTCGGAGCCAGCGCCCACCTTGATCACGGCAACACCACCAGCAAGCTTGGCAAGGCGCTCCTGGAGCTTTTCCCTGTCGTAGTCGGAGGTGCTTTCCTCGATCTGCTTCTTGATCTGGCCGGTGCGGGCTTCAATATCCTGCTGCTGGCCGTTGCCGTTGATGATGGTGCTGTCTTCCTTGGTGATGTTGACGCGCTTGGCGCTGCCCAGATCATCCAGGGAGACGTTCTCGAGGGTCAGGCCGACTTCCTCGGAGATCACAGTACCGCCGGTCAGTACCGCGATGTCCTGCATCATCTCCTTGCGACGGTCACCGAAGCCGGGCGCCTTAACAGCCGCGACCTTGACGATGCCGCGCATGTTGTTGACTACCAGGGTCGCCAGCGCTTCACTCTCAACGTCTTCAGCGATGATCAGAAGCGGCTTGCCCGACTTGGAAACGGCTTCCAGTGTCGGCAGCAGGTCACGTACGTTCGAGATCTTCTTGTCGACCAGCAGGATGTAGGGGTCATCCAGCTCAACGCTCATGCTCTCGTTATTGTTGATGAAGTAGGGCGAGAGGTAGCCACGGTCGAACTGCATGCCTTCGACCACTTCGAGCTCATCCTCAAGGCCGCGACCTTCCTCAACGGTGATAACACCTTCCTGCCCGACCTTCTCCATTGCATCGGCGATCAATTGGCCAACGGTCTCGTCGCTGTTGGCCGAGATGGTGCCGATCTGTGCAATGGTCTTGGAGTCGTTGCAGGGCGTGGACAGCTTGCGGATTTCCGCCACGGCCGCCTCGCAGGCCTTATCGATACCGCGCTTGAGGTCCATGGGGTTCATGCCGGCGGTTACCGCCTTCACACCTTCGCGCACGATGGCCTGGGCCAGGACGGTCGCGGTGGTGGTGCCATCGCCGGCGTTATCGTTGGTCTGGGAAGCAACTTCCTTGACCATCTGCGCGCCCATGTTCTCGAACTTGTCCTCAATGTCGATTTCCTTGGCAACCGTCACGCCGTCCTTGGTGACGTTGGGCGCACCGAAGGACTTGTCGATCACCACGTTACGGCCTTTGGGGCCGAGTGTGACCTTGACCGCGTCAGCCAGGGTATTAACACCGTTTACCATCTGCTTGCGGGCGTAATCGGAGAACTTGATCTCTTTCGCCATAGTTATCTGTTCCTGTTCGTTGACCGTTGAAACCTGTCAGGTGCCCGGAAACTTACTTTTCCAGCACACCGTAAATGTCGTTCTCGCTCATGATCAGCAGTTCCTCGCCGTCAACCTTGACGGTATTGCCGGCAAACTGCCCAAACACGACCTGGTCGCCAACCTTCACGGCCGGCTTGCGTACTTCGCCGTTGTCCAGAGTCTTGCCCTCGCCTACCGCGAGCACTTCACCCTGGGAGGGCTTTTCCTGAGCATTTCCGGGCAGCACGATGCCACCAGCGGTCTTCTCTTCTTCTTCCTTGCGACGCACGACAACGCGATCGTGTAACGGACGGATTTTCATTGCTGCTTATCTCCAGTTTCAGTTGTCGGTTAAGCAATGAGTTAAGGGACGTCAAAGCACGTTGGCCTTGTGGTTCCTTAAAGTGGGGACGGCAGAGTGGTTTTCAATACCCCGACGCAAAAAAATTTACGGTCGATTCAGGCGGTCCGGGTCCTGTGGGTCGTCATGGCGGGGCTCACCAGCGCGCTCATATTCACCTTCGATGATGATGTTTCCGTAACGGTCACGACGGGGGCCCTGGGTATAGGACCCTCCGCCGCCCATGGACATTTGCCCCGTGACCACCATACGATTCACCACATAGTGCGTGAGCCACTTGCGAGTGAAGGGGATCAGGCAGGCGAAACCCACGGCGTCGGTAATAAACCCCGGGGTGAGCAACAGCGCCCCACCCACGGCGAGCAGGATGCCCTCCGCCATTTCCTGGGCCGGCAATTCACCACTGGCCATGCGCTGGTTGGCGCGCAGCAGTGTTGCCGCCCCCTGCTGGCGCAGCATGGCCGCGCCAATAACGGCCGTCAGCAGGACCAGACCAACCGTGGGGAGCGAACCGATAATGCCTCCGACCTCAATAAGGACGACCATCTCGAGAATGGGGATGATAATGAAGGCAATCAGGAAAACAGGCATGAAATCTCCGGAGTCGGGCGCGTTGGGTCGGATGTATCTGGTCAGTCTACCAGATGGATATCGGGATGAAGCGGCAACAATTCAATCCCCGGAGAACAGCGCATCATGAATGAATTTTCCGAATCAACGGCTTACCCGGGCTGGCGAGTCTATCTGAACCCCAGGGTCCTGGGCATGCTGTTCCTGGGCTTCTCCGCAGGCCTGCCCCTCCTGCTGGTGGGGGGCACGTTCACGGCCTGGCTGCGGGACCTGAACGTTGAGCTTGCGGCCATTGGCTTCCTGAGCTGGGTCGGCATGGCGCACTCGATCAAGGTCCTGTGGGCGCCCTTTGTGGACAGGCTGCCACTGCCGGTCCTGTCGGCCATTTTCGGACGGCGGCGCGCCTGGATGCTGGCGGCCCAGGTTGCCGTTGCCGTCAGCCTGCTGGGCATGGGCCTGACGGATCCCAGGGAACAGTTATGGCTCGTGGCGGTCTGGGCGGTTATCGCAGCCTTTGGCTCAGCAACCCAGGATGTCGCCATTGATGCCTATCGCGTTGAAGCGGCGCCCTCGACCTACCAGGCGGCCATGGCGGCCACCTATGTAACCGGCTACCGGGTCGCGATCCTGGTCGCGGGGGCCGGTGCGCTGCATATTGCCGCCGTGGGCAGCTGGGCCCTTTCCTACTCGCTGATGGGCGCCTTTATGGTAGTCGGCATGATCACCACGCTCATCAGCCGTGAACCGGTACCCAACCCCGACCGGGTAGCCCCGGAGTCCGAAGCGCGTGTTATCAGCTATCTTGCGGACACCGCTCATACGGGCTTTCAACGCCGCCTCACGGCATGGTTCATTGGTGCGGTGGTCTGCCCCTTCACCGACTTCTTCCAGCGCTATGGCAAGGCCGCCATCATCATCCTGTTCTTCGTCTCCACCTTCCGGATCAGCGATATCTTCATGGGCGTCATGGCGAACCCCTTCTACCTCGATCTCGGTTTCAGCAAGGAGGAGATCGCCAATATTGCGGCAGCTTTCGGCCTTGCCATGACGCTTTTCGGTGCTGCTCTCGGCGGTCTCCTGGTCGCCCGATTCGGCATTGCCGCCATGCTGATTTTCACAGCCTTCATGGCCCCGGCCACCAATCTGACCTTTGCCTGGCTGGCCAACCTGGGTCCGGAGACCTATGGTCTGGTTGCCGCCATCATTGCGGATAACGTAACGGGGGGGCTCTCCATCTCGGTGTTCATCGCCTACCTTTCAAGCCTGACCAACACTGCCTACACGGCAACACAGTATGCGCTCTTCAGTTCGCTGATGACGCTTCCCGGCCAGTTTGCCGGCGGTTTTACCGGTGTTGTGGCCGAACGCACGGGCTGGGTGGGTTTTTTCCTGATTACCGCCATGCTCGGCCTTCCCGCCATCATCCTGGCCGTGATGCTGCTTCGCTTTGCCCATCCGGACACGCCCAAGCCGACAGGTTCGAGTGATACAGCTCACAATTAATTCAACCCTCTGAAAACTTTTGCAAATTGCCGCAGGCGAGCTGACCTGAAATGTCTATACTGTTAGCGGACTGGTTGCCCGTGCCGGGCCTCAATGTGTTCACAACAGACGGACCCCCAATGAATCCAGAGCTTCCCATTCTTGTTGTTGATGATGCCCGCTTCAGCAGTGCTGTTGTCAGTCGTACGCTCAAGCAGGCCGGTTATCGCGATGTGCGGGTGGTCAATGCCGCGCCGGAAGCGCTGAAGAGCCTGGAGGAGCGCCCGGTCAGCGTGCTGATTGCCGACTGGCTGATGCCGGAGATGGACGGGCTCGAGCTGACGGACTCAGTACGTCAGCAGGACGAGCAGAACAACCACTACACCTATGTGATCCTGCTGACCGCCAAGGAGAGTGTGGAAGCGCTGGCCAGCGCCTTTGACCGGAGCGTGGATGACTTCATCTACAAGTCGGACATGACCAAGCAGCTCCTGCCCCGCGTCTTTGCCGCTGATCGGCTGGCGAACCGTCACAATACACTGCTCGATGCGAACGAACTTCTCATGGAGGAGAATCGCCAGCTGGCGGCGCACAGTTTCGTGGACCCCGAGACGGGCCTAGGGAATCACCACTATGCGCGAAAGCGGCTGCAGCAGGCGCTTGATTACACCGAGTCCCGTGGCGGCGCAGCTGGTTTCCTTCTGATGGGCATCCACAACTGGGAACGCCATCGTTCAGAAAATCCCGATGCGGTTGTTTCCGAGCTGCTGTCAGGGATTGCCCGCCGGCTGACGGGGCTGATTCGGCCCCTGGATGCGCTCTGCCGGGTCGGCGACGATCAGTTTGCCATCATCGCGCATTTTCTGGATGAGCAGAGTTGCCGGCCAGCGGCTTTCCGGCGGCTGCACGAGGGCATCAATCACAAGGCGTTCAAGACCAGCAGGGGTTTCGTTTCTCTGGAAGCGGCCACGACGCTCTGCATTGCGACGGAGCGGGAGCCGTTGCCGACGGTGGAGGCGATGGAGGAAGCGGTTGTTGATGGCCTGAAATCGGCCTATGAGACCCGTACCCTGACCCGTTCCCGCCTGAATACGGCATCCGCTGGTTAAGGCGCACCCGAAAAATCTGTGACCCCGTTCACATTCCGTAACGCTGCGCTATACTCCTGTTACGGGTGCTCACTGGTCGCCAACAGACTTGGGGGCGGCGTGGCGGTACCTTGTAATTGTGGATTTGAGCAGTATCCCCCGGGGCGAAAGAGGTAGTAGTACTTTCGCCGCAATCCGGGTCACTCTCTTCCATTGGGATTATGAATTTTCAGGCTTTTCATTCTTCCCTTACGACTTTTAAGGCGGGCTTATTGCTCGCCTTTTTTTATGGGTTTTTGGGTGTATTCGGGACCGGGAAGAGGTGGCAGGGCTGGGGGTGGCTTTTCGGGAATCGCTATGAATACATCCATGTACGCTGCCCTCCGCCATCCATGGCTCCGGAGCTTCCCGAAAAGCCACCCCCAGCCCTGCCACCTCTTCCCTAGTCTTTCCCTGTCTGTCTATTCCGGATAACCCGTAATATCACGGATTCGGTGGTAGAGCGGTGAAAGCCGTTTGTACATCCGCTGGTACACCTCCGAATACAGGCGCTCGTAGAGATGCTGCCGTTCCGGCTCCGGTTCAAAGCGGTCCCCCACCCGCGTCATCGCCCCCACTGCCGTTTCGTAATCCGGGTGCAGGCCGAGGCCTACCGCTGCGTTGATGGCCGCGCCCAGGCCGGAGGTTTCGTAGGTGTGGGGGCGTTCGGCGGGGAGGCCGAAGATGTCGGCGGTGAGTTGCATGGCTAAGTCGCTCTGGGAGCCGCCGCCGGCGACGCGCAGGCGGGTGATGCGTTGGCCGTTGCGTTTCTGGAGGCGTTCCATGCCTTCGCGCAGGGCGTAGGCGAGGCCTTCGAGGATGGCCCTGTAGATGTGGGCACGGGTGTGGACGTCGCCGAAGCCGATGATGGCGCCCTTGGCTTCCGGGCCGGGCTGTCGGACGCCGGGGGACCAGTAGGGTTGGAGCATGAGGCCCATGGAGCCCGGGGGGACGTCGCTGATGAGTTCGTCGAAGAGCTGTTCGGGGGTGATTCCCCTTTCCTCGGCAATGGCCTGTTCCCGCTGGCCGAACTGGCGCTTGAACCAGCTGACCATCCAGAAGCCCCGGTAGATCATCACTTCGCTGGAGTAATGGCCTGGCAGTGCCGAGGGGTATGGGGGCAGGAAGCGGGTCGGTTCGACGTAGCGGGCGTTGGTGGTGTTGATGGTGGCGGTGGTGCCATAGCTCATGCAGCCGATATCCGGGGAGAGGCCGCCGGAGCCGAGGATTTCGCAGGCCTTGTCGGAGGCGGAGGCGAGAACGGGGATCTCTTCGGCGAGCCCCAGGTGGGCGGCGGCTTCGGGGGTCAGGTGGCCCATGGTGGCACCGGGTTGGACGAGTTCCGGGAGCATGTCGCGTTTGACGGCCATGAGCTGCCACTTCAGGTCCCCTTCTCTGCACCAGTCGTGACGTTTGTAATCGAAAGGGAGATAGCCGACCTGGCTGCCAATGGAGTCCACGAAACGGCCGGTCAGGCGCCAGTTCAGGTAGCCGGAGAGCAGCAGGTAGTGCCGCGTGCGGGCCCAGATGTCCGGCTGGTGGGCGGCAACCCAGTTGGCCTGGGTCTGTTCGCCCAGGCGGCGGATGGTTTCGGTCAGGCCCAGTAGGCGGAATGTCAGCTGCCAGAAAGGGCCCACAGTCACGGGGCCCGGCGAGCGGCGTTGGTCCAGCCAGATAATCGCCGGGCGCAGCACATCGCCGTTGGCGTCCAGATTCACGACAGTGCCGCGTTGGGCAGTGACGGTGACGCCCTTCACCTGTTCGGGGCGCGCGTCTGTGTTGGCCCACAGGGCCCGGCAGGCGTGGCCGATGCTCTGCCAGTAATAGTCCGGGTCCTGTTCCGCCCAGCCCGGTTCCGGGGACACGTAGGGTTCGATTTCCTCCCGCCCCTTGGCAACCAAATCGCCCCGGGTGTTGAACAGCAGCGCCCGGGTACTCTGGGTGCCGTTATCAATGGCGAGGATCAGGGGGGCGTCACTCATCGCGGCAACCAATAGTACTGGTGCCAGATGCGCTGGTAGCGCTCGACTTCGGCCTGCCACTCTTCGTTGCTCCAGCCCAGTACCGGCTGGCAGTGCGTGCGGATGGACTCCAGCCAGGCCCGGCCGCCTTCGGGGAGCAGCAGTCCCAGACGGGTGCGGCGCAGCAGCAGGTCATCCAGATGGTGCACCTGCTCATGACGGCAGGACCAGACCAGTTCCGCCATCAGGGTATCCGTATGTCCGATGGGAGTCAGTTGACCCTCGCCCAGCACTTCCTCCACACGAGACCCATAATGGCCACAGAGGCGGTGCCATTGGCGGGCGGTAATGCCGGCCGGGCGGCCAATGTCCGGTGCCGGAGCGAAGACATTTCTGGCATCACCCTCCTGGTTTTCGCGCTTCGGCATATCGCCCCGGACCCGGTCCAGCACCTCCCGGGCGATGAGGCGGAAGGTGGTGAGCTTGCCGCCCGCCACGCTGATCACGCCCTGATCGTCCCAGATCACATGTTCGCGTTTTTCCTTGGATGGGTCCTTGCTCTTACCCGCGCTGGCATCCGAAACCACTGGCCGCACGCCGGACCAGGTGCTGATCAGGTCCTCCTCACTCGCGCCCGAGCTCGGGAAGGCGTAGTGCACCGCCTCCAGCAGGTAGTCCATTTCCTGTTGGTTGAGCACGGCTTCCTTCTGCAGGTCACCGTCGTGATCCAGGTCTGTGGTGCCAACCACGGTTACCCCTTCCCAGGGGTAGATGAAGACGGGGCGTTTATCCCTCGGATGAATCAGCGAGAGGCTGACCGCCACCGGCAGTCGCCAGAACGGGAACACCAGATGGCTGCCCCGCAATGGGCGGATCCGCTGGTCGCCGCCCAGCTGGCTGCGTAGCCGGTCGGTCCAGGCGCCGGTGGCATGCACCACACGACAGGCATGGACACGGGTCTCCCCGCCGTCACCGCCGGTATCCCGAAGCGTGACTGTGGCGTGGCCGCCATGACCGGGGGTGACGCTTTCCGCCTGGGTGTAATTCAGGGTCCGGCCGCCCGCCGCCCTGGCTTCCTGCAGGATGCGCAGTACCAGCCGGGCATCATCGGTGACCGCATCGGAGAAGCGGGTGCCACCGACCAGCTTTTCCCGCCTCAGCCCCGGCAGCCAGCGCAGGACGGATTCGCCCGGAAAATAACGCCGCGTCCGACGCCGGGCCATGAAATCGTAGATGCGAAGCAGCAGGCCGAAGAGCCGGGGTCCGGGGAACTGGCGCCGGTAGTGGGGCATGATGTAGTAGAGGTTGTCCACCAGGCCGGGGGCCTCGCGCATCATCCGCTCCCGCTCGCTCACCGCATCACGGGTGAGGCGGAAGTCGCCACTGGCCAGGTAGCGTAGCCCGCCGTGGACCATCTTGGAGGAACGACTGGAGGTGCCCCAGGCAAAATCCTGCTGCTCCACCAACAGAGCATTGTAGCCTTCGCGAGCCGCCTCCCTGAGGACGCCGGCCCCGGTAATGCCGCCGCCGATGATCACCAGGTCCCAGACCTGGTTCTCCGCCAGCAGCCGCTCCCGCTCGGAATCTTCATGAGTCATTGCTGACCTCCGAGGCCGTTTGGTCGTCCAGAAGCACCCCGGGTGCCAGGCGCTGATCCGGGTCCAGGGTCCGGCTGAGCGAACGCAGCACCATCATGGTGACCGGGCCCTTCTCGATGGGCAGATAGGGCGCATGATCCCGGCCGACGCCGTGCTGGTGGCTGATGGTACCCCGGTTCCGGACAATCACCTCCGAGGCGGCGTGCTTGAGGCGCGCCCAGCGGGCCTGGGTCTCGCTGTAGGAATCCGCGCAGCGGAAGACGTACGTGGTGTAGATGCTGCAGCCCTGGCTGTAGACGTGGGACAGGTGGGTGAAGACATGCACCGGCTCCCCGTCGGCCTCCAGCCCCTGTCGCAGTGTCTGCTCGATACGCGCCATGAGCGTGTCCACGTTGTCCCAGTCCGTGGCGGTTTCCAGGGTATCCACCACATAGCCACCCTGCCAGAGTGCCTCCCGCAGATAGGGCATGGTGAAGCGCTTGGCTTCCCACTTCCTGCCTAGGTAAGTGCCGGCATAGACTCCGTCGTAGTCACGGGCGATCTGTTTGAGCTCTCCGAGTCCAGTGCGGCACTGCAGGGGCGTTCCCGTCAGCCCCACGGTCATCATGCACTTGCCCTCCCCGGCCCCGCGCCATTTCAGGAATTTTTCCAGGCCACCAATCATGCGCGGGTGCCCGGCAAGGGCCAGCTGGGTTTCCGTTTCAACCACGTTGCTCAACCGCAGCATGGACAGAAAGGTGCGATTCTGCACCAGGCGACGGGCGCAGGAGCGGGCCTGCTCCCAGTTCGGGAAAAAGAGGACGTGGAAGGATTCCCGGTCCGGCACGGGCATTACCCGTACCTTCACCTCGGTAATGATCCCGAACCGGCCTTCCGAGCCCAGCACGATCTCACGTGGGTCCGGACCCGCCGCGGAGGCGGGAAAGGTCGGGATGTCCCAGGTGCCATCAAAGGTTTGAATGCGGCCACCGGCAAACAACTGCTCGATGCGGCCATACCGCAGCGACTGCTGGCCACTGGAGCGGCTGGCCACCCAGCCCCCGATGGTGGACAACTCAAAGGACTGGGGGAAGTGGCCCAGCGTGTAGCCCTGGGCCAGCAGCTGGGACTCCACGAGCGGCCCCGGCGTGCCCGCGCCGAAGGTGGCGATCTGGCTTTCCGGGTCCAGGTCCACCATGCGGTTCATCCGTGCCAGCGAAAGGGTCAACACCGGTTTGCCACTGTCCGCCGGGTTGATGTGACCCGCGACGCTGGTGCCGCCCCCGTAGGGAATCACCACCAGGTCCTGCTTCCGAGCCCACTGCAGCAGTTCGGCCACCTGCTCGCTGGTTTCCGGCAGGGCTACCGCATCCGGGAATACCCCGAATTCGCCACTGCGCATGGCCAGCCAGTCCGGCAGGCTCTGGCCCCGGGCATGGCGAATGCGGGTCTCGGAATCTGTGTACACATGGTCGTGGGCCGGGATTCGGGATTTCGGGACCTGTTTGCAGACCGCTTCCAGTGTGGCTTCAGGCAGGGGTTCGGCCGTACCGAGGCGTTCCCTCAGGAAATCGATGCCGTTGTCGGGTAGTTCCAGGTGGAAACTGTCATCGCCCCAGCCATTCCAGCGTCGCATGCGGTGTACTCCATGTCAGGCGTTTCTTATTAAGATGCCCTCGATACACCACTAAGAGTGTTTTTGTCCAGTTTCGGTCACATCATTTCAACCGAATATTGAGATACCCCCCAAAGACCCGCAGCACCCGGTTGATGTTGGCCACGGTTACGTTACCGCTGTCGCGCTCAATGCTCGACAGGGTACCAACCGAGATGCCGGCAATCTCGGCCATCCGTTTCTGAGGTATCCCCATCCAGTCGCGGCGGATGGTTTTGATCGCCTGCCCAATGGTGACGTCACCATTCGCCAGCGCCTGCTCAAGGTGTTCGCGCTGGGCTGAACGTTCTGTCGGCTTGATGGGTCTGAGTGTCGGCATGACTTTCAGGTCCTCACAACTCAGCGATGATCTGCTGGATCAGGTTGAAGCGCATCGCCTGATGATCCAGCATTGCTTCGGGCGCGCCCTGGGTCTCGAGGCGAGCACGGAGATCTTCCACCCTTTCCAGAATGCCCTTGAGTCGTCGGCAAGCAACCGACGGCGCGAGAGCAGCCTCCTCGAGTATTTTTGCGTATTCGCCACGCTGGCCATGCTGCCATTCTCCCCGCCAGGCGCTGCTTCGGCTGATACCTTCCGGGTCCATGACCATCGGCGCAAGATCAAACGCCGGCGCCAGCTGGCGGTGGCCGGCGTCCGTGAGGATTGCAGTATTCCGGCCGTGGTTGTCGCGATTGGCAATGGTCTCGTTGATGATGTCGTTAACGAGGTAGTCCACCAGAATATCGTCGTCATGAAAGCGACGCATCAGCATTTGGACCACCTCGTTATGGGATAGAGCCGCCCCGTCACCATGCATGCCCATAAGGCAGTAAATCGACTGCATTCCTAGACGTTCGACACCGTCCGACGCGTTCACACGCCGATCGAATCTCGGGAGCCACAACGCAGGGCCGTTGTTGCCTTCAATCAGGTAGGTGTCATCTATCGATCGTACGGGGGTTGGCTCCAGCGCTCTGTAGACTGCGGCCTCAGCGCGCAACACATCCTGATCGATTCTGGTCCGGCGACCGCGTGCAAACTTGATAATCCAGTGCCGAACGACTCGCCGCTCATCGCAGGTACCCTCGATGTAGTAGAGCCCATCGTCAGCTTCCGAGACCATCACCTTCGGGGCATCACCGCCCACGCCCGTGGTGCCACCGATCGCGATATTCAGCTCTCGTGCCTGCTCAATCAGAGGATCTGCGCGGTTGCTGATTTCCTGGGTCGTATACCCACGGATTGGCGTCTGCTCAAGCCGATAGGAAAAGCGTTCGAACGCCTCCCGGATTCGAAGATTTCCGACAGGCGCAATACAGCCGTTTTCAAGAAGTTCGATATCCGCTGATTGTTCCGCCGTCATGTCGTAACCGAGGGCACGCAATAGAACACGGCGGCCTGCACCCTGTGGAATGATGTCTCGAAGCGCGCAGGTTACCGTATGGCCGCGATAATCGCCGGATATAGTTGCAGGAAGATCCATGGAGAACGCACGCTCATCGGAGAACGAAAGGGCTTCACCATCACCTGATTCGCGGTGGTCGTAGGCCGCAAGCACATAGCCAGCATTGTAAGCAAAACCGACTTCCTTACTGAGCAGCCCCTGGCCTGGCTCCGGGAAGGAGAGCACACCGGCATCGTGCCATACACCTCCCCAGAAGGCCTGTAGAGTGAGTTCTTTCTCCATCGTGTCAGCTCAAATTTTCAATATATTGGTTACAAGTATCTGACACGAGAAGCAGATTTTCAATATATTGATTACAAGAAAGCTGAACAAACTCCGAACGCATCGCTACCCACGATTCAGGTAGCGCTCGTTATCCGCCCCCGGCGACTTGCCGATAAAGGCGCTCTCACAGGGTGTGGCACTGAACTTCAACGGATGGCCAATCTGCTTCTGGGTGCGGCCATCGCCACGATCCACCTCAATGACCATGTGGCGACCCTGGATCTGGGGATGCTGGGTAGCCTCACGCAGGGTCAGGACGGGTTCAACGCAGGCATCCTGTTCATCAAAGATGGCCTGCCATTCCGCGAGTGTTCTCTCCCCAATCGCCTCCCTTAGAGCCTTCTTAAGCTGGCGCTGGTCCTCGGGTTTGGGGTTCAGCCCCTTGGCGGCGAGTTCGGGCCGGCCGATCACAGTGAACAGCTGCTTGGCGAACGGCGGTTCCAGACTGCCCACCGAAAGCCAGCGGCCGTCGGCGGTCTGGTAGTAATCGTAGAAGGCGCCGCCGTTGAGCATGCCGGTTTCCGGGGCGGGCTCTTCGCCAGCGGCCAGGCAGGCGGCGCCGGCCATGGCGTTCATGGCGAAGGCGGCGTCGGTCATGCTGATGTCCACGTGCTGGCCCTCGCCGGTCTGGCGCTGGTGGGTCACCGCCGCGAGGATGCCCATTACGGCATGATGGGAACCGCCGGCCACGTCCGCCACCTGGATGCCCAGCGGCGGCGGTCCCGTATCCGCGCGACCGCTGTAGCTGGCAACTCCAGAGAGCGCCAGGTAGTTGATGTCGTGGCCGGCCCGGTCCTTATAGGGCCCGGTCTGACCGTAACCGGTGATGCTGCAGTAGACCAGGCCGGGATTGATGGCGCTGAGGCTTTCATAGCCGAGCCCGAAGCGCGCCATCACGCCGGGTCGGAACTGTTCCACCACCACGTCGTAATCGGCCACCAGGGACCTGATGGTCTCGACCGCCTCGGGTTCCTTGAGGTTGAGCGTGATACTCTGCTTGCCCCGGTTCAGGTAGGCATGAGCCGTGGCCACGCCCTCGTCATGGGGCGGGGTCAGCCGGGTCAGGTCCATGCGGTCCGGGGATTCCACCCGCAGCACCTCCGCGCCCATATCCGCCAGCATCATGGTGGCGTAGGGCCCCGGGAGCAGGGTGGAAAAATCAAGCACTTTCAGTGATGTCAGTGGTCCGGGCATCAACACTTTCCCCTTTTGGCTGGTTGCCACTACCATACCCCAGTGATTGGGGGTGTCCACCGGCACCAGTGCTCAGATCCATTGGCGGATTCGCTCAGCGGACAGACGGAACTTCATGACTAGACTCACGGTCTCAGCTCACTTCGTTACGGCGGCGCTTGCCGGTGCAGCCCGGGATGGCTTCGATACGGACGCGATGCTGCTTGACGCGGGCATTGATCCGACGCTGATCCATGATGAGCAGGCCCGGGTGACGGACATCCAGTATACCCAGCTGATGCAGGTGATCTGGGACCGGATGCAGGACGAATTCATGGGGTTTGCCCCGGGGCGCAGTCGCCCTGGCACCTTTGCCACCCTCTGCCAACTGGTGATCCACTGTGACAATCTGGACTGCGTGCTGCGCCGCGCCAGCCACTTCTACGCACTGTTCGAGACTGGCGTGACCCTGCCACTGAGGGTCGAGGGCGATGAGGCCATCATCGAGCTCACTCACGAAGGACCGCTCCGGGACAGCCACCATTTCCTGCAGGAATCATTACTGGTGATCTGGCACCGGCTGAGTTCCTGGCTTATCGGACAGGGGATTCCCCTGAGCCGAGTCTTTTTCCGCTATCCGGAACCACCCCACGTCCAGGAATATCGGGGCCTCTTCCATTGCCCGCTGGCCTTCAAGCAACCGGCCACGGGACTGGCCTTCCCGGCGCGCTTCCTGGATCGCCCGGTGATCCGCGATGAGCTGGAAATGCGGGAATTCCTGAAAACCTCACCGGCGGACCTGTTGGCCCGCCCGGACGACCGCAACAGCTACACAGCCCGCATCCGGGCGCTGATCGGGCGCGACTTCACCCAACCCCTGCCGGATTTCGAGTGGATTGCGGATCAGCTGAACACCAGCCCCCAGACGCTGAGGCGACGCCTCAAGGCGGAGAATACGTCCTTCCAGGAGATCAAGGACAACCTGCGCCGGGATATTGCCATCTTTCACCTGATGCGCGACAACCTCTCGATCAACGAGATCGCCCACCGGGCGGGTTTTACGGAGACGTCCACCTTCCACAGGGCCTTCAAGAAGTGGACGGGGCTGACGCCTGGTGCCTATCGGGAAGGTCTGCGTTAGCGCGGCGTCGCTTCTGCTCATAAAGGTTCTGCTCAGCGTGGCGCAACAGGCTGCGGGAATCGTTCATGCCCGGCTGCTCATTGCCCGCCGCGCCCAGGCTGAACGCAACCGGGATACTGGCGTTTCCCCACTCAAGGTGTTGAACCTCGATATGCTCCTGAAGGCGTTCGCCGATGTAGGTGGCATCCGCGACCGTCTGATTGGGCAGCACCACGACGAACTCATCCCCCGCAAACCGGAAAACGCTGTCATCAGCGCGGAGCAGGTGCTGGAGGGAGTCAGCAAGCAAACAGAGATAGGCATCGCCGCATTCGTGACCGTAATGGTCATTCACCTGCTTGAATCCATCACAGTCGATGAACAGCAGCGACAGAGGCATGTGGTATCGCCGGGAGCGGCTGAGTTCCTTCCGGAGGACGGTTTCCATCTCACGGCGGTTGCGAAGCCCCGTCAGCGCGTCCCGGGTGGCAAGGCGCTTGAGCTGCTCACGGGCATGGACAGAATCCAGGCCTATGGAGGCCTTGACCGCCAACTGCTCCAGGAAGAACGCATCCATATCCGGTTGATAGCGCCCCGCCTTGCTGGTCCCCAGGATCAGACCACCCACCAGGCGGTCATCCATGACCAGCGGCAGTATCGCCATGGACTTGATGGTTTCACGCCAGGCGGACGGAATCAGCCGCCGGTAAGGCTGCGCGTCCTTAACCAGCACAGGCTTGTGACTTCCCTGCGTCAGGTGCAGGTAATCCCTGGTCTCGCCACGCAGAATCAAGCTGAGCGCCCCGTTCTCGCTCAGCAGCTCGAGCAGATTGTCATTGGCTTCAATATCCGTCAGAACCAGCCATACTTCTTCCAGATGGAAGCGCTCCCGCACGCGATCCACGAGGCAGTCCACAAAAGTGGCGCAGTCGCGGAGTCGCATGATCTCGGTTTCAATCTCAAACAGGGTGCGGGCAATCCGTTCGTTGTGACGGGCATGTTCGAGGAGCGCGTCCAATGAGATGTGGTCCGGGTACTGCTGAAAGGCTTCCGGCATGGTCCGTCTGATCCTTTTTTATTATTGACCCATCCGGTCACAGATCGTTTGGTAGAGACAATACCATGTCTCCACAGAACCGTCAGCGCTCCCACCATCCAACAGGATCACAGACCCGGCAATCCAGTTCAGCACCAAGGCTGCTATGCCGCTCCACCACCCCAAAATGTGACACGCGTCACATGTAAAGCACTGTATACAAAACCCAACCCGCCGGTAACAGACTCAATCTTTGATATATGTCAAAAAATAAGTAGCTGAATACCGGAAAAGATTCAGAGTGGTTTGGCGATTTTTAACAAAATCAGTCACCTCTTTTGCCATTACTGACATCGGGATGCTGTCAGCAGGGCCAAATTAATTATCGAAAGGCTTTGTACAATTGAAACTGTAACAATCTGTAATGAGTGAGAGACGTCACACACCAGCGCTCTGGTTTCTCCATACGCAGACCTCTTTCACTCGGCTCACTAACAAATCCTTTCAAGGAGCCAGAATGTCCAGCAGTTCAAATACCCGTTGTGGCAGCGCTCTCGCCAAAACCATCCTTGCAGCCAGTCTCGGGCTACCAGCGGCGGCATCCGCAAGCATGGGCAACCTTGGCACCAGTTACGGCCTCTTTCCGGAAGACCTGGCAACCGCCCAGGCTCTTTCCATGTTCAACTCCCAGGTCTCAGCAACCTATTACAACCCGGCTGCCCTGGTGAAGGACGAGCGGGGGGAGCTGACCCAGGCGATTCTGCACGCGGAACAGGAACTGAGAGCCGAGCGAGCTGACGCTGACAGCGACGTGATGTCCGATGACCCCAGCCAGAGCGTCCTGATTGGCATGAAGACCAATGTTGGCTCTCTGCTCCAGTCCGGCCATCCGATTCATCTTGGCTTCGTCGCCGGTGTTGAAAAATACGGCAAGGAAATGCTTGCTTTTGGCTCCGAGTCTTCAGAGACCGGGCAGTACATGCGCTACGGGCGTGAGCCGCTGTTCCTTTCCCTGGGAGCGGGTACCCGGATCTGGCGCGGCATAAGCGCAGGCGCTGCATCACGCATCACCCTGGATGCCGCAGCCTCCCTGAACGCCACCTCCACGCTCGGCGGAGAGACTGAGCAAGAAGAACTCACCGTGGAAGCGGAACCCAACATCCGCTCCATCGTTGGGCTGACCCTCAACTGGGAAGATACCTTCTGCCCGGACAACGGCTGCTTCCTCAGTGGCTTTGAGAGCGCGCTCAGCTTCCGGAACAGCTCCGCATCCTCCACCTCCGTGCAGTCGAACATCATCGTGAAGCAGACGATTCCTGACCCGGGTCTGAGCCTTGGGGTATCCACGATTGATTCCTATCAACCGGAGATCTATGCCTTCGGAACCCAGTATAAGGGGGACGGCTGGCGCGCCGGTTTCACCGTGGAGCAACGCAACTGGTCCGGCCTCGAAGACGAGCTTGAGTCCGACACCATCAAGGACCAGCAGGACGCCTCCGGCAGCACACCACTGACAGCGGAATTCCAGGATACCGTGGTTCCCCGGATTGGTGGTGAGATGGATCTTTTTGGCCACTTCAGCCTGCTGGGCGGCCTCGCCTACGAGGAATCACCGCTTGAGAGCACGCGCACCCCGAAGCTCAACTACATCGACAATGACCGGATCATTGCCGGGCTGGGCCTCAGTGGCACCTATAAGCGGACGCGTTTCTTCCGGTACCCCGTCAGGTTTGATATCGGTTACCAGTATCAGCAACTGCAGGAGCGTGACTTCACAATCGAAGATGGTAACGGCAACACACAGCCAGTCACTGCAGATGGCGATATCCACGTCGTCAGTGGCTCCATCACACTGAAGTTCTAAGCGGAGATCATGCCATGAAACAACAATATTCCCTGGCTCTGCTTCCATTGCTGATTCTTGCGGGCTGCAACGGCGAAGAGCAGTCCGTTGAAAGCACGAGCAGCGGCTATCTGAGCTACTCCTACCCCACCGATGGCCAGAGTGGTGTGAGCCCCGAAGCCGACGTGGTGATGCGGTTCTCCCATGCCATTACGGATGAGGAGGCCGACAGCAAGATCCAGCTCATGAAGGATGGCCAGGAAGTGGGCTATTCGCTGAAAAAAGTGGATGGCGACCGCAGCCTGGTATTGAGCCCGGACGACGGGCTGGAAGCCAAAGCTGAGTACACCGTAACCTTTGCCGACCCGCTTTCCGGCGCGGATGGCGTCTCCTTTGATACCCCCAACGCGGAAGGTGAGCCGGGCATCCAGTTCGCAACCCGGACGCTGTTTGACGGACCGAACAACCAGGTGGAGGCGAGTGATTCCTTTGAAGTCGCTTCCACCGTGCCACTGCCGGACAGCCAGAAGAACCAGCCCGGTGACTTTGGCACAATGAACTTCTCCACCTTCCGGCTGAAAACCACCCACCCTGTGCACCCGCAGTGGCAAGACCAGGGTGGCAGCGTTGAGCTGACGGACAGCAGCGGTGAGCCGGTTGATGCGAAGGTAATCATCCGGGGCAACAGCATTACGGTTGATCCCTGTGTCACGGAGACACTTGCCGGATGCGGCAGCAAAGAGGACGTGCTTGAGGCGGGCGAAACCTACACGCTGAGCCTTGATAACCTGCCAAGTAAGACCAATGGTGATCAGACGCTAAGCCAGGAGTTCAAGTACACGCCCCGCGACACCGCTCCGACCGTGGTTGCGGAACAGGTTAATGTGGATTCCGGGCTGGCAAGCGGCGAAAGCCAGGAGCAGGCCACCAGATCCGTCCTGAACGGCCAGATCATCAACGGGGTAACCCTGAACTCAGTGCTGCAGGGCGTGACTGACACCTCCCAGCAGACCGGCTCCCTGTTTGCAGAGCTTGGCTACGCGCCCTCGTTTGGTTCGGACGAACCGCTGCCGCTGCGCATTCCGCGTAACAGCGTACTGCGCAGTACCAGCATTGACGTGAAGGTTGGCGGCAAGGTGCCCATCCTCAAAGCTCTACCTGACGGTGAGTTTGGCGAGCAGGAAACGACCGGTGACATCAAGGTCACAATGATCTCGGATGCAACCGGCTATCTCAGCCCCAACCCCTATACGGACAATGATTCCGCCCCACGGCACGTCACCCTGTTCATGGACATCGCCATGAACACCGAAAGCGAACAACCCAACGCCGCCCTTTCCCAGGATCTGATGGGCGTGGAGCTGCGTGGTATTGCCCTGGTTCGTGATGGCGTGCTCACCATTGATGCGATTGGTGTGGTGGAGCCGGAACTACTGGGGCAGGAATACACGGATTCCACCATCGCCTTCAATCTTGAAGCGGACCTCTCTGAGGACGCACCTACGGATGCTGCAGAGCTGCGCCCGGAAGACAACGAGCCTCCGGAGTTGATCAGCTGGACTCCTGGCCCGGAAGATGCTGTACCCGATACAAGGCAGGATATGCAGCGGCCTGGCGATCCGGTGACCCTGAACTTCAACGAGCCTATTGATGGGGATTCGGTTGAGGAAGGGATCACGCTGTTTGCGGATGGCTCAGCAATTGAAGCTCTCAATACCAAGGTCGATGGCACGACAGTCACCATTAACCCGGAAGATGGTTTGAAGCACAATGTTGATTACAAGCTCAACATCAATAATCAATTGACAGACCTGGCCGGCAATGGAACCGGGATAGAACCGCTTATGTTCTCCCTGCCCTCAACACCCGAGTCAAACTCTGATCTGATTCCGGAACGTCCGCCTCTGGCCCTGACAACCTATCCGGGGTTTCCCTGTGAAACTGACCACTCGAATATGAACCTGACTGAAGGCGTTCTTGGGCAATGCTTCGATGATAGCGATGAAGCTTACGACACGAATACTGAGATTGTGAGGGATATGTTGCCGGTGAGCACCATGCCAGCGGATCGGCCTATCACAGTTGTTTTTTCGCAATCGATGAATCTGGAGTCAATTCGGCTCGGTGAAACGTTCATTGTGGAAAAAGTAGAAGCCAATGCTGATGGCAAACCGGTGACGGAAGTCGGTGAGGGCGAGCTCGTATCCGGTCGTCTGGAGAAGAACAACCAGCGTATTCGCTTCTATCCTGACGAATCCTGGGAGGAGGGAAGCTTCTATCGCTACACCATGGCGTCCAATGCGGACCCTAACCCGGACACCTGTACGGAAAATCCCCCAAAGGCGGTGTGCGGTGCCAACGATCTCGCTTTGAAAACAGATCTCCTTGAGGGACTCGATGATGGCGATGGCGCTAACGGTGAGGACCCTCTGGTGATCTATTTCGAGGGGGCCGAGCCCAAAGAGACGGTCTTTACGCCCCTGCGCAATCTGCCGATACGTGATACAAACTCGAACTTCCTGATAGATTGTAACCCCTCGGAAAACAGCGATGGGAATCGTGAATTTGATAACGACAACAACGACTGCCTAGAGCCTTTTGAAGCATCTCATCAAGGAAGTGATGAGGGCGGATGGGAACCTGCAGCGAATTCAACAAAACTCCGTATCAGAGGGAATGAAACAAAAGGCGGAAGTCCTGCGCGTGTTGGGTGCCCTACACGAGAAACCTGCCCCCGCGATAAATTTATTCATCAGACTTACGCCCTGAATACTGAGGTCAAAGGGCCAGGGACTTATGATCCTACTCCTGCTGATCCGAATAGTGGTGACGAAGTAGAAGGAATTCGAGTCCACCTTTATCCAACCGCGCTTGCGACATCCTCGATTAGTGTTTTTGTGGACGCTACAAGTTTAGGTATAGGTGAACAGGAGTCTGTAACCAATACCCAGGTTCTCAGAATGCGGTATGCGAAGGATGACCCGACCTGTAGTAGTGACTGTGAAAGAAGCTCGCTGATTCCCGGAGTCATAACGACAGGAGATGATGGTCAGCCGGTGTTCAGGACTCGGGTTGAACTGTTGCTTGATGCTCCGGACATGCTGATCCCCTTAAGTGGGAGTCATGACCTTTACGGGCGCCCATTTACTCTGGAGCTTAAAGGAGATATCACTTTCTTCGACGATGGGCGAATGCAAGTCGAGCAGTGGAATACAAATCTAGTTGGAGAGAATGATGAGCTATTGGTAACTGCTAACGCAGGTGGACTGGTTACCTTAGAGCTTCCACTTGAGATTCCAAAAGATGGTGCTTATCTCAACTTCATTTCCAATCCAGTGAAGGATTTACCTGGAGAGCTGAGACAGACAACATCCGAGCAGTAACCGATCAGGCCAGCCTCCGAGCTGGCCTTTTCATTGAACTCCCGCACAAAACCGCTTGACGAAACCCTCACCAATCCTTATTATTCGCACCACATCGCAGGCAGGGCACGAAGCCCTACAGCAGCGATACATTGATGCGGGGTGGAGCAGTCAGGTAGCTCGTCGGGCTCATAACCCGAAGGTCGTAGGTTCGAATCCTGCCCCCGCTACCAGATTTCAAAAAGGCAGATCAGTTCGTTACTGGTCTGCCTTTTTTGCGTTCAGGGCTTCTTCAAAGCTCTGTGACACAGTTGTGACAAAACCGTGACGCGCTGGAGCGAGAACGCACGGGATCGATTCAGGCGCTGCGCCGCGGGGATGCCTCGCCCCTCACCTCTACACAGTCGCGGTTTCCCAGGTACCGCTCCAGGCTGACAACATTCTGCTCGGAGACATACAGGCCCTGCTTGGTGCGACGCCAGAGGACGTCCTCCGCAGTCATCGCCCACTCCTGCTCAACCAGGTAGTCCACTTCGGCTGCATACAGGTTGCCGCCAAAACAGTGCCCCAGGTCCTCCATGCACTCGCAGCCTGTCAGGATACCGTAGGAAAGCGTGCCGTAGGTTCGCACAAAGCGCTTGACCAACCCATTGTCCAGCCAGGGGAAATCCTCCCTGAGTTGCTTTTCGAGCGCTTCATGGCCACTGAAATCACCCCCCGGCAATGCGGCGTTCTTTGTCCATGCCTCTCCCGCTTTCGGGAAAAACTGACACAGCTTATTGGTTGCCGCCTCGGCAAGCTTTCTGTAAGTCGTAAGCTTGCCGCCAAACACGGAGATCAAAGGAGCCTGATCCTGGCTGACCTCAAAGCTGTAATCCCGGGAGGCTTTCTTAGCATCACCTCCTTCGTCATCCATCAATGGACGGACGCCGGAGTAGGACCAGATGACTTCTTCGGGCTTCAGCTGGCGCTTGAAATGATCATTGACGATATCGAGCAGGTACTCGATTTCTTCCGGTGAAATCCTGGCATTGTTGGGATCGCCCTCGTATTCAACATCCGTCGTACCGATCAGCGAAAATTCATCCTCGTAAGGGATGACGAACACGATACGTTCATCTTCATTCTGAAGAATATAGGCTTCCTGATCCTTGTTGAGTCGGGGCACAACGATGTGACTGCCCTTCACCATCCGGATCGTTTTCGGCGCCTTCATCCCCAGGGAATCCCCGAACAGGCTGCTCACCCAGGGTCCTGCGGCATTGATGACCACTTTGCTTGAAACCACCCATTCATCATTGCTGCACCTATCACGCAGCCTGACCTGCCACTCACGCTCGCCCCGCTCTGCCTGTACACACTTGGTGCGGGTCATAATCGTTGCCCCGCACTGTTGGGCTTTTTTCGCGGCGAGCACCACCAGTCGCGCGTCGTCAGCCCAGCCATCAGAGTATTCAAACCCCTTAACGATATCCGGCTTCAGTGGGTCCGAGCTTCCAAATGTTATTGAGCGCGAACCCGGCAACATTTCCCGCTTGGCCAGATGGTCATAAAGAAACAAGCCAGAGCGGATCAACCATGCCGGGCGCAGATGCGAGCGGTGCGGTAGATGAAAGCGCAAAGGCCACATGATGTGCGGCGCGTTGCGCAGCAGTGACTCGCGCTCTCCCAGGGCTTCCCTGACGAGCCGGAATTCATAGTGCTCCAGATAGCGAAGCCCACCATGAATCAGCTTGCTGCTGCTGGAAGACGTTGCGGATGCCAGGTCATTCATTTCACACAACAGAAC
Source organism: Halospina denitrificans (assembly GCF_004364635.1). Lineage (GTDB taxonomy): Bacteria > Pseudomonadota > Gammaproteobacteria > Pseudomonadales > Oleiphilaceae > Halospina > Halospina denitrificans. Next base: position 274,092 of record NZ_SOAX01000002.1, read on the forward strand.
CCGCAGTCCCCTGCCCGCCGCATCCATGGCGATACCGGCGCCGTTGACGCCTCCACCAACGACAACGACGTCAAAGGTTTCACGGTCCGTAATCATCCTTGTCTTCTCCTGGCGCAATTCAAAAGAACACGGCTTCTCTCGTGCTCACTTTCCGCTTTCCGGTCCCGGGATTGATTCGGCGTCAGTATGTGAAAGCCCCTTATGTTCGTAAAGGCGTATTTCGAATGCACTCGACAGTTCCCGACGAAATATTGCTATGAATGTGAGGCTCGCCGACACCAGGATGTCACAGGACGCGCGGGGCGACAGGCGGCTATTCAGCAACAGTCTACCTTTGACATCCCCATTTTCAGAAACTTATGCGGCTCACCAGGAAGTTACCTTGTCTCGACTCACTGACTGGGCGACAATCCCGCTTTTGCGCGCAAGAGTCTCATCCATGGCAGGCACCGAACAGACCGGCCCCCGGGCAGTTGTTGAGCATCACGGCACCACCTTTACCCTCGTAGGAACGGCCCATGTGTCCAAGGCTTCTGCCGATGAGGTCTCGGAACTGATCCGTTCCGGTGAGTACGATGCCGTCGCCCTGGAACTCTGCGACTCCCGTTACGAGAACCTCTCCAACCCGGACCGCATGGCCTCCATGGATCTTTTCCAGGTGATCCGCGAGGGCCGGGCCGGTATGGTGGCCGCCAACCTGGCCATGAGCGCCTTCCAGCAGCGCGTTGCCGAACAGTCCGGCATCGAACCGGGCGCGGAGATGCGCGCCGCCCTGCACGAAGCTGAGGTGGCGGGCCTGCCGGTGAGCATGGTGGATCGGGATATCGGCACTACCCTGAAACGGGTCTGGCGCAATGTCTCCTGGTGGCAGCGAATGCAGCTGGGCAGCGGCCTCTTTGCGAGCCTGATCACACGCGAGACAGTCAGCCCCGAGAGCATTGAACAGCTGAAGGAAGGCGACGTCCTCGAATCCACCTTCGCCGAGTTCGCGGAACAGTCCGAAAAACTCTATGAGCCGCTCATCACCGAGCGCGACCGCTACATGGCCCTGAGGCTCATGGAGGACATGGCCGACAAGGGCTACCGAAACGTGCTGGTGGTTATCGGTGCCGGGCACCTGAAAGGCCTGCGCGCCCATCTGGAAGGCGAAAACGCCACAAACCCGGCGGCAGAGCGCGAAGCGCTTGATACCATTCCACCGGGGAGCCGCTTTTTCCAGTACCTTCCCTGGATTGTGGCGGCATTGGTAATCGCCGGGTTTGCCATCGGCTTCAGCCGGGATACGGAACTGGGCATTCAACTGGTCACCGAATGGTTCCTGATCAATGGCGTGCTTTCCGCATTGGGCTCGGCGATTGCCCTGGCCCACCCCCTGACGATTATCGCAACCTTTCTTGCCGCGCCACTCACCTCGCTCAACCCGACAATCGGGGCCGGTTTTGTTGCTGCCGGCGTGGAGCTGCTGGTTCGCCGCCCCAAGGTCGAGGATTTCTCAAACCTCAAACACGACGTCGCAAACGTAAAAGGCTGGTGGCACAACCGGGTATCGCGCACCCTCATGATCTTTATTCTGGCATCTGTGGGCTCGGCGGCCGGCACCTACATTGCCGGGTTCCGGATCTTCGATCAGCTGGTCGGCGGGTAATCCCGAACCGGCGCAAACGAACGCCGGTGCATGGGGCTCGCGCCCTGGGCTTTCAGCGCCTCAATATGGGCCTTGGTGGGATAGCCCTTATGGCCCGCAAGGCCATAGCCTGGATAGTCCCTGTCCATGGCCACCATTTCCCGATCCCGCGTAACCTTGGCGAGGATGCTGGCGGCCGCAATGGCGTCCATCCGGTCATCTCCCTTGACTACGGCCAGTGACGGCCACTGCCATTCGGGGCACCGGTGCCCGTCCACCACCACGAACTCGGGCGCCGGCATCAGGCCCGACACTGCCCGCTCCATCGCAAGCATGGTGGCGCCATGGATATTGAGCCGATCGATCTCCGCCACCTCACAGCGCCCCAGACACCAGGCCAGGGCCCGCTCCCGGATCTGCTCGTAAAGCCCCTCGCGCTTGCGCTCACTGAGCTTCTTGGAGTCGCGCAGGCCCTCCACGGGGTTGTTGGGATCCAGGATAACGGCGGCGGTTACCACCGGCCCGGCCAGGGGCCCTCTTCCCACCTCGTCCACACCGGCCAGCAGGGTACCCTGATAGGGAATAACCGGTTCATCCATGGTCCTGCTCCTCCGTATCCGTGGGCAGGGGCTGCCCTTCGATCAGTGCTGCTATGGCCTCGGCAGCGCGCTCGCTGGCGTTGCGCTGGAGTTGATGATGGATTTTCTCGAACTCCAGGCGCTCACGCTCAATGGTGTCCGTCGAGGTCAGGCGCTGGAGCAGGGCCTGACCGAGCGCCTCCGGGTTGGCGTCCTCCTGCAGGAATTCCGGCAGTATGGGCTCGGGCGCCAGCAGATTGGGCAGGGCCACGTGTTCGATGTAAACCATGCGGGAGACAATCCAGAAGGTCACCGGGTTGATCTGATTGGCAACCACCATGGGGCATTTCAGCAGGGCCGCTTCCAGGGTTGCCGTTCCCGAAAACATCAGGACCGCATCCGCGGCCGTCATCACCTCACGGGAGCGACCATCCACAAGCCGGACATCAAGCTCGTCATAATCAGCCTTCTCCGCCAGAAAGCCCTCGATCTGTTCCCGACGTGCACGGTTAATACAGGGAATCACATAGATGGGTGACAGTTGGCTCTCACGCTTGAGCCAGAGCGCCGCATCCAGAAAAACCGGCCCCAGATGGGCAACCTCACTTCGCCGGCTTCCGGGCAGCATGGCCACCACAGGCCCTTCCTCAGGGAGATCCAGGGCCTGCCGGGCGCCCGCCCGATCCGGCTCATGGGGAATCTGGTCGGCCATGGGGTGGCCCACAAAGCGTACCGGTACGCCATGCTCCTCATAGAACCGGGCCTCGAATGGAAGCAGCGTCAGCATCAGGTCAACGGACTTTGCTATACCCTTGATCCGCCCCCGCCGCCAGGCCCAGACGGAAGGACTGACATAGTGAACCGTGGGGATGCCCGCTTCCCTCACCTGCCGTTCAAGGCCGAGAGTGAAGTCCGGGGAATCAATACCAATCATCACGGCCGGACGATTCTGGAGGCAGTAGTCCCGGATCCGGGCACGAATCTGAAAAAGTTCACGGAGGCGACCGACAATCTCGACCAGCCCCATCACCGAGAGACGTTCCATGGGCACGATGGACTGGAATCCAGCCGCCCGCATGCGCTCGCCACCAATGCCTACAAAATGAGCGCGTGGATAACGTTTCCTGAGGCTCTGAATCAGGTCCGCACCGAGGAGGTCTCCGGAGACTTCCCCGGCAACCATGACGATGACGGGACCAGGTGGGGGCGAGGCAGCATGGGAGAGTACGGGTTGCATGGGGCGTTAGCGCACGATGCCCCGTTCGGCACGCCTGAGGGTCTTCACCAGCAGGGCGACTTCATCATGGCCGACAAACTCACTTTCCAGCTGTCCGATGGCCTGTTCCAGTGTGTTGCCCTCGCGGTAAAGAATCCGGTAGGCGCGACGCAGGTCATGAATGACATCCCGGGCAAAGCCACGACGCTTGAGACCTTCCACGTTGAGACCGTGGGCCTGGGCCGACTGACCACTGGCCATCACGTAGGCCGGGATATCCTTGAGGACAATGCTCCCGCCAGCGCTCATGGAGTACGCCCCCAGATGGCAGAACTGATGCACCATGGTTCCACCCCCCAGAATCACATAATCGTCCACATCCACGTGGCCGGCCAGGGTGGCGCAGTTAGCCAGGATCGCCTGGTTGCCGATCACGCAGTCGTGAGCAACATGGACATAGGCCATAAGCAGGTTGTTATCACCGATGCGGGTTTCCCCGCGATCCTGGACAGTGCCCCGGTGGATGGTGCAACTCTCGCGGATGATGTTGTTATCGCCAATGACCAGGGTCGTGGGCTCGCCCTGGTATTTCATGTCCTGACAGGCTTCACCAACACTGGAGAACTGGAATATCCGGTTGTTCGCGCCAATCGTCGTGGGGCCCTTGATGACCACATGGGACAGGATTTCGGTGTTATCACCGATTTCCACATCCGGACCGATCCAGGTCCATGGACCAACCGTCACTCCCTGACCCAGCTTCGCCGAGGGATCGACAATTGCCTGGGGATGGATCGCCTGGTCCGAACCCGCTGTCATCAGATTGCTCCTTCGGCCGTGATGATTTCGGCCGCGCAGGCCAGGTCATCGCCAACCCAGGCCTTACAGTCGAATTTCCAGATGTTGTGCTTGTCTGCGAGCAGTGTAGACCGGATGACGAGCTGATCGCCAGGCACGACCTGGCGCTTGAAGCGGGCCTTATTGCAACCGGCAAAATAATGGGTGAACCCGTCAGCCGGGCTGCGGCCCACGGTTACAAAGCCGAGTACCCCCGACAGCTGGGCCATGGATTCAATGATCATCACACCCGGCATAATGCGTTTCTGTGGGAAATGCCCCTCAAAGTAATGTTCATTGATCGAGACGTTCTTGAGACCAACAATATACTCACCCTTCTCCACATCGGTTACCCGATCCACAAGCAGAAAGGGATAACGGTGAGGCAGGAATTCCATGATTTCTTCAATATTCATGCCGAAGCCTCGGATTCAGTCGTTGAGTTTCTTTTCAAGTTGGCGCAGCCGCCGGGCCATGTCGTCAAGCTGACGGAAACGGGCCACACTGCGACGCCAGTCGCGGTTTGATTCCACACCGGTTCCGGAGGAATAGACACCAGGTTCATTCAGATTCTTCGTGACCATGGTCATGCCGGTTAAGTGAACGTGATCGGCAATCTTAAGGTGGCCCGCTATGGCTGAGGCGCCACCAAAAATACAGTGCCGGCCAATGTGGGTACTGCCGGCAATGCCGACAAGCGCAGCCATGGCTGAGTGTTCACCTATCTCGACGTTATGGCCGATCTGGACATTATTATCGATCTTCACCCCATCACCGATCACGGTGTCATCCAGGGCACCACGGTCAATGCTCGTATTGGCGCCAACATCGACATCATTGCCAATACGAACGCCGCCAATCTGGGCAATGCGTTCCCAGTGGTCGCTGGCATGGGCGTAACCAAATCCATCCGATCCGATCACCGCGCCACTGCTGATACGGCAACGCTGGCCCAGGACAACGTCGTGGTAAAGGGTGACATTCGCCGCCAGAACTGTCCCCTCACCGACATGGCTGCGCACGCCAATCACGGAACCGGGCCCAATACGGGCGCCGTCCTCGATTCGCGCCTCGGACTCGACAACGACGCCAGCCCCAATAAAGGCGGTACTGGCCACATGAGCAGAGGGCGACACGCTGGCTGACGGATGGATACCGGCTTCCGGCGATGGCTGTGGGTCAAACAGGTGGCTGAGGCGGGCAAAGCCAAGGTAGGGATCGTCCAACAGAAGCGCGTTGACCGGGCACTGATCGGCCAATTCAGGCCGGATCAGCACAGCCGTGGCCTTTGTTTCCGGCAGGTGGCGGGTATATTTCTCATTGGCAAGGAAGGTCACCTGGCCCGGCCGGGCATTATGCACCGTTCCCAGGCCGGTAACCTCGGCTGATTCCTCACCGCGAAGCTCCGCACCCAGAAGCTGTGCCACTTCAGCCAGTGTTTTCCGCAAACCGCTCATCCACACTCCAGCTACTCAATCGCCCATCATCAGGACCCGGATTCGGCCTGTGCATCCAGCAACTCGATCATCTCGTCAGTCAGGTCCAGATCCGGCTTAACATAGATCACTGCTTCGCCGGGGATAATCAGATCGAGGTCATGCTGATCCAGCAGCTTCTCCATGGCCGCGTCCACGGCCGGACGCGACTGCTGGAGGAACTGTTGCTGGCGCTGGCTCACCGCCTGTTCGAACCTGGCGCGGCGCTGCTGGTATTCACGCGCCTTCTGCTCAAATTCGCTTTCGAGGTCGCCGCGCTCCGATTCATTCATCATGGATCCATCGGTTTTCAGCCGCTCCTGCAGCTCTTTCGCCTCCTCCTCCAGGGCCCTGATCGACTCCTGCTCCTTCTTGAGCTCACCCTGAATCACATCGCCAAACTCGCTGCCTGCATCGGACGAGAACACGGCTTCACGCAGATTGACCACGCCAATCCTGTTTTCCGCCAGTACCGGCATCGCCGCCAACAACAGCATCATTACCGCTGTTACCTGTTTTATTCCATGCATCACCACGCTCCTTGATTGATTGTGGTCAATTGTAGTGGGCCCCCATTCTGCCGCCCAATCATTAAATCTTCCAGACCACCCGCTCAGAATTGCTGGCCGAGGGAGAACTGGAATCGTCGGGTATCGTCCTCGGCCTGGCTGTTGAGGGGCTCGGCAAGACTGAACCCAAGCGGACCGATTGCCGTGATCCACTCAAAACTGATCCCGGCCGCATAGCGGATCTCATCCGCGGCGGGGTCAAAGCCGCGTGTGGTATCAAACACGTTTCCGCCATCCACGAATACCGCCGTCCGCATGCTGCGACTGTCCGCGGCGAAGGGCACGGGAAAGATGAGCTGGGCACTGGTTTCAACCAGTACGTTACCACCGAAGGGACGCTCCCTCTGGAACATCGCGTCATCTGCTGGCGTGGATTCATTACCAAGCGAGTTGGCCTCATAACCGCGCACCGAGCCATAACCACCTGCAAAGAAATGCTCATAGAAAGGGGTGGCGTTTACATCACCATACCCGTCGCTATACCCGACTTCCGTTCTCAGCCGTCCAACCCAGCGGTGCCGGCTGTCTATGGGAAAGAAGGAATCCGTTTTGTGCCGGATCTTGAAATAAGTCAGAGCACTGCCCGGAACGGCAGACTCAATACTGAGGCTGTTGCGTGAGCCCGACGTCGGCATCCGGCCCCGGTTGTGGGTATTGCGAACGATGGAACCACTCAGCAGGAAAGCACTCTGAGAGTCTCCCTCCTCATCGATGAAATTGGAGATCTCAACAGCCGGGAAGCGACCTGCTTTGACCCGATTGTAGCTGTACCCCGGCCCGAAGTTCAGCCGGGTGTTATTGCTGATCGGATAGCCAAAGGTCATACGTGCCGTGATGGTATCCAGGACGAAGGAGGAAATGTCCTCCTCTTCAAAATCCGTTTCCCGGGCCTGAAGGCTGAAGCCCCGGCTGACCCCATCCACCGTGTAGAACGGATTGGTATAGGAAATATTGGCGCTGTTCACGGATTGACTGGAATTGACCCCGAAAGAGGCGCGACGCCCTGTCCCGAAGAAGTTCTTCTCGGAAATGTCGGCGCCGAAGATCAAGCCTGAAACCTGGGAGAAACCGATGTTCGCCGAAAGACTCCCGGTGGGCTGTTCTTCCACCGTGTAGGTTACGTCCACCTGGTCGTCGGTGCCGGCAACAGGTGAGGTATCCACGTTGACCTGCTGGAAAAAGCCAGTCCGTTCAAGCTGCGTGCGGGACGACTCGATGCGGTCGCTGGAGGCAACGCCGCCTTCCATCTGCCGCATCTCCTGGCGCAGCACCTCGTCATGGGTCGCGGTATTGCCCCGGAAATGGATGCGGCGCACATAGGTTCGTTTGCCCGGCTGCACCTCAAACACCACGGTCGTGGTCCCATCCTCGTGAACCTGGGGAACGCCTTCAACATTGGCGAAGCTGTAGCCCTCCCGCCCCAGCCGCCGGGTAATCAGGTTACTGGTCATTGTCATCCGCTGCTGGGAGAAGGTTTCTCCCTGCTCAAGCACAATCAGCTTCTCAAGTTCTTCCTTCGGAACAATGAGGTTACCTTCCAGCTTGACCTCGCGAACACTGTACTGGGGCCCCTCATCAATCGCCAGGGTCACAAACACCTTCTGTTTATCCGGTGCAAGTGAGACATTGCTCGATTCCACCGTGAAGTCCACGAAACCATTGTTCAGGTAGTGGGAGCGCAGGGTTTCCAGGTCCCCAGAGAGCTTCTCCCGCGCGTATTTGTCCTTGTTGGTGATGGAGCTCCACCAGCCGGTCTCGCGAAGCGCCATCCGGCTGATGAGGTCACTGTCGCTGTATTCCTCATTGCCGATGATATTGATGTGCTGGATAGCGGCCACGTCACCTTCGTTGATATTGAAGTTGATGGCCACACGATTTCGGGGGAGTTCCTCAACCTCTGCCTGGACATCCGCGTTGTAACGCCCCTGGGCAACATAGGAACGGAGAATTTCAAGCTCGAGACGTTCAAGGGTAGCCCGCTGGAAGATCTGTCCTTCCTCGACGCCGGCCTGGCGCATGCCCTCCATGAGCTGTTCCGTTTCAATATTCTCGTTGCCTTCGACTTCTATATCACTGATGGATGGACGCTCCTCTACCTCCACGATCAGGATGTCACCATCCCGTGCGAGCGATACATCCGAGAAAAGACCTGTACGGAACAGCGTGCGGATGGATTCGGATAGAAGGTTGTTATTGACCCGGTCCCCGATCTCGACTGGAAGTGCCCCGAAGACGTTACCGGCGGAAACCCGCTGCAGGCCCTCGACCTCAATATCGGAGACGGTGAAGGATTCCGGCGCTGCTGTCGGCACCCATAACGCCAGCACCATCGCCGGCAACACATTCCGCAAGAAGCCTTTCATGTAATTAATAGTCGCCTGATTGCAATAGTGACTTGGTAATAGCGCATAACAAGGGTAACGAACCGGCTGTGCCAGAATACATTCTGCGCTATCACGGATTTTATGCCTGACCATGGTGCCAATGCCGGCAAAGCCGGCTAATTCTCACAACCGCAGCACGTCATTGTAAAGTGCCAGGACCATCAACGTACCGATCAACACGAGTCCAACACGCAGCCATATCGCCTGAACGGCCTCGGGCAAAGGCTTTCCCTGAATCCATTCCCAGGCATAAAAAAGGATATGCCCGCCATCCAGAATCGGTATGGGAAGCAGGTTTATGATGCCGAGACTGATGCTGAGGTAGGCGAGAAAGCGCATAAAGGACTCGAAACCGGAGCTGACCGTGGTTTCCGCCACCCGGGCGATGGTGATGGGGCCGCTGATATTGCGGACCGAGAGCAGCCCGCTGGCCATCTTGCCGACCGCCACCAGGGTGGTTCGGGTATCATTCCAGAACTGGCCGAACGCTTCAGGCACCGCTTCTACGGGGCCGAAACGGGTAGCTCGCTGCATTTCCTCCGGCCAGGAGACGGACTGAACACCGGCTCCGATCCGGCCAACCGTTTCGCCATCCTCCAGCTGAGTCTCCTCCGGCGTCACGGCCAGTGTGCGCTCTTCACCCTCCCGACGAATACGCAGGGTCAGTTCGCTGCCGGGGGAAGCGCGGATGATATCAACCAGCTCAAACCAGTCCGCCACCGGTTTACCACCCGCTTCAATGATTTCATCGCCGCTGCGCAGTCCCGCGTCCTCGGCCGGGCTATCAGGCCTGATCTGACCCAGGACGGACGGGATGTCCGGCCGCCAGGGCTCAATGCCGAATTCTCGGACGGGGTCCGGATCACGGGCACCGGAAAGCCAGCCGTTGAGCATCGCCGAGCGCGTAACCTCCCTGCCCTGATCCTGCAGTGACATGGTAACCTGGCCCTGTTCACCGGCGCGCTGCAGCAGTGCCATGCCCACATGACGCCAGGACGGCGTCTCACGCCCATCAACGGCAACCACCTCCATACCCTCGGCAAGCTCCATGCGGGCAGCCGGCGACTCGGGCTCAACACTGCCGACAACCGGGGCAATGGTCGTGAAGCCGATTACACTCAACAGCCAGTAGGCGAATATCGCAAAAATGAAGTTGGCGATAGGGCCCGCAGACGCCACCGCGATGCGTCGTGCCGGGGTCTGGCGATTGAACGCCAGATGACGCTCTTCCTCCGGAACATCCCCTTCCCGCTCATCAAGCATGCGGACATAGCCGCCGAGAGGAATGGCCGCAACAGCGAATTCGGTTCCGTAGCGGTCTTTCCAGAGCAGCAGCGGCTTTCCAAAGCCGACCGAAAAACGCAAAACCCGGATGCCGGCCCGGCGGGCCACCCAGAAATGGCCGAACTCATGGACGGTAACAAGGATCCCGAGGGTAACGATCAGGGCGAGAACGGTCTGAATCACAGCCATGGTCTAATTCTTCTCCCATTCGCGTTGCATGACGGGGCGGGATTCAATGCACTGTGCCGCGTACTCGCGCGCACGCTCGTCCTGCGTCATCACCACCTCAATGGAATCCACGGGGACCGGGGTAATATGGGCCAGCGTCTCTTCCACCACACCGGCAATCCGGGTAAAGGCAATCCGCTCCTCCAGAAACGCCTGCACAGCGACCTCATTGGCCGCATTGAGCACGGCTGGCGCTGTTCCGCCGGCGCGGAATGCTTCGGCGGCAAGCCGCAGGCTCGGGAAGCGCTCCAGGTCCGGTTTTTCAAAGTGAAAGGAGGCGAGCTCGAACAGATCAAGGGAGGCTACGCCGGCGTCGATGCGCTCAGGCCAGCCCAGGGCATTGGCAATCGGCGTGCGCATGTCGGGGCTCCCAAGCTGCGCCAGAACGGACCCGTCCCGATACTCCACCATCGAATGGATGATGCTCTCCGGGTGCACGTGCACCTCGATGTGCTCGGGCGTTGTCTGGAACAGCCAGCACGCCTCTATGAGCTCCAGTCCCTTGTTCATCAGGGTTGCCGAATCCACCGATATTTTCCGGCCCATGGACCAGTTGGGATGGGCGCACGCCTGATCCGGCCTGACCTGTGCCAGTTCTTCCCGGGAGGCATTCCGGAAAGGCCCCCCCGAGGCGGTAAGGAGGATGCGGGTAACGCCAGCATCACCCATGGCAACCGGGTGTGATTGGGGCAGACACTGAAAGATCGCGTTATGCTCGGAATCTATGGGTAAAAGGGTGGCTCCGTAACGCGTCACCGCCTCCATAAACAGCCCACCGGACATGACCAGCGCTTCCTTGTTGGCAAGCAGCACCTTTTTGCCCTGCTCGATGGCTGACAGGGTAGGCACAAGCCCGGCGGCTCCAACAATGGCAGCCATAACCATGTCGACTTCGGAGCTTGCTGCCACCTCACAGAGCCCCTGCTCCCCCGAGAGCGCCTCGGTTCCGGTTCCTGCCAGCGCATCCCGAAGCTCGGAAAGGCGGGAAGGCTCGCTGATGACCGCATAGCGCGGCCGGAACCGCTGGCAAAGGCGGCCAAGTGCTTCAACCTGGCTGTGAGCGCTGAGCGCAAAGACCTGAAACCGCTCCGGGTGACGGGCAATCACATCCAGTGTGCTGGTCCCGATGGAACCGGTCGCTCCCAGGACAGTGACATTCTGTGGTGTCATTTCAGCCATCCAAGCGCCGTAAAGCACAACGCCAGAACCGGTATCGCAACCACCAGGCTGTCCAGGCGGTCCAGCAGGCCGCCGTGCCCCGGCAGCAACTGGCTGCTGTCCTTGATACCCCTGTGGCGCTTGAGCATGCTTTCAAAAAGATCGCCGAATACTGAGGCGACCGCCGTAATCAGGGAGACGAGCAGGAACTGGATAAACACCATCGGCGGCAACTCAAACCACAGCCCCACCCCGGTGGCAAGAAGCGCGACCACCAGAAGCCCACCCCAGACGCCGGCAAGGGTTTTCCCCGGGCTCACGGCCGGCGCCAGCTTACGCTTGCCCAGTGCCCGCCCGGCAAAATAGGCGCCGATATCGGCGGCCCACACAACCAGGAATGTATAGAGAATCAGCAGGAGATTGCTGGTGGCGCCGCCCAACTGCAGGGCACCGACCCGCAGATGGTTGAGTGCCAACCAGGCACCCGCGAGGACAGCAACCCCCATGGCAAGCCTGACGGGAACCGGTGCCCAGACCTGTTCCATGGCGGGGTAACGGACCACGGCAATGGCCACCAGAACCCAGAAAACCATCAGGGCACCCAGGATCGGAATTACCGGCGCCGCATAGCTCAGCCCCATCACCAGAAGGATCACCAGCGCATAACCCCAGCGGCCGGGCTGGGTTTCGATGCCCGCTATGTTGGCCCATTCCCAGCCCGCAATCGCGAGCACAAGCGCCGTAAAGAGCGCGAAGCCTACGGGGGGCAGGAAAAACAGGCCACCAACGATGATGGGGGCCAGAACCAGGGCGGTAATCACTCGCTGTCTGAGCACGAAGGTCTCTCTCTAGTGGGAATCAGTGGTCGCGGTCCTGGCGGATACCTGCTCCGCAGTCCGGCCAAACCGGCGCTGGCGGGAGGAGTAATCCTCAAGCGCGGCCCGCATCTGCTGATGACGGAAATCCGGCCAATACTCGGGCGCAAAGTAGAATTCCGTATAGGCAAACTGCCAGAGCAGGAAGTTGCTGATGCGCTGCTCGCCCCCGGTGCGGATAAGCAGGTCCGGCATGGGTCGATCACCCAGACACAGATAGCGCTGGAACAGGTCTTCCGTGACATCATCCGGGCGAAGTCGACCCGCTTCAATTTCCGCACCAATCCGCCGAGTGGCCTGGGTTATGTCCCACCGGCCCCCGTAATCGGCGGCGACAACAAGCTCCATGTCCGTACAGTGGGCCGTGCTCGCCTCTGCTTCGTCCATATGCGACTGCAGGGTCTTGCTGAACCGGTTGCGATTGCCGATAAAACTCAAACGGATGTTGTTTTCCCGGAGCTTGCGCACCTCCCGGGTCAGCGCCCTCAGGAACAGGGTCATCAGGGCACCCACTTCCTCCTCGGGCCGACGCCAGTTTTCACTGCTGAACGCAAAAAGCGTGAGTATCTCAACGCCCGACTTACCGCAGGTCTCAACAGCCGCCCGCACGGCACTCACCCCGGCTCTATGGCCGGCCACCCCCCTGAGGCCCCTGGCCCGGGCCCAGCGGTTATTGCCATCCATGATCACCGCCACATGCCTTGGGCAGCCCTGCAGTGGCGATATCCGTGTTTCGCGTTCCGTATCTGTCATTCTCGCCTCGGGTGCCAGGGCCGGAGTCTTCCACCGCACGCCCTTACATGGACATCAGGTCGTTTTCCTTTTCCTTCAGCATCTCGTCAATGCGGGCGTTGTGCTTATCGGTCAGCTTCTGGATGTCATCCATCGCCCGCTTCTCCTCGTCCTCGGTGATGTCCTTGTCCTTGAGAAGCTCCTTGAGATCACTATTGACGTCCCGGCGGACATTGCGCACGGCAACACGACCCGATTCCGCCTCATTACGGGCGTGGCGGACGTATTCCTTGCGGCTGTCCTCGGTCAGCGCCGGCATCGGAATACGGATAACTTCACCGGACGTTGCGGGGTTCAGCCCGAGATCCGAGGTCATGATGGCCTTCTCAATCTTGGGAACCATGCTTTTTTCCCAGGGCGAGACGGTCAATGTGCGCGCGTCCTCCACGGCCACATTGGCCACCTGCTGCAAAGGCGTCATCTGGCCATAATAGTCCACCTTCACCTCATCCAGAATGCTGGGATGAGCCCGCCCCGTGCGGATCCGCTTAAAGGCCTTGGTCACCGAGTCAACGGCTTTTTTCATGCGCTCGTCAGCGTCTTTCTTCAGATCATCTATCACTTATCCACCCTCTATTGAATCTGGCCGCTTTCCATTGGTTTCTTTCAATGCCAACAGGTTCAGGCTTCCTCGATCAATGTTCCTTCATCGCCGCCAAGGGCGATCTGCTTGAGTACGCCGGGCTTGTTCATGTTGAAAACCCTAACCGGAAGGTTATGATCACGGCAAAGACAGATGGCCGTCAGGTCCATAACCCCAAGGCGCCGCTCCAGTACTTCATCATACGTCAGGCGCTCATACTTGAACGCATCCGGATTGGTAACCGGATCATCCGAGTAGACACCATCCACCTTGGTTGCCTTGAGCACCACATCGGCATCGATCTCGATTCCTCGCAGACAGGCCGCGGAGTCGGTCGTAAAGAAAGGGTTGCCGGTGCCTGCACAGAACACCACGACATCGCCTCCCTTTAGATCCCGCATCGCCTCGCGACGGTCGTAATGCTCAACGATGCCACTCATTGGGATTGCCGACATCACCCGGCTCTGGATATTGGAGCGCTCCAGGGCATCGCGCATGGCCAGGCCATTCATCATGGTTGCCAGCATCCCCATATGGTCGCCGGTGACCCGGTCCATGCCCGCCTCGCTCAGCGCGGCACCCCGGAAAAGGTTCCCGCCGCCGATCACAATACCCACCTGGACGCCGATCCCCACCAGGGCATCAATCTCAACAGCCATACGATCCAGAACCTTGGGATCAATCCCGAACTCATGCTCCCCGATCAGGGCCTCGCCACTGAGTTTGAGAAGGACGCGATTGTATCGGGTTTGAGCGGTACTCTGCGTGGGTTTGGGCATGGCTGCTGACCTCGTAACCGTCGGTGGCTGGCTGGCAGTCCCGAAAGACTACCACCCTGTATACAAACCGGCCGCATCCGTTCAAGCCCATCAAAGCAGGAACGGTGCGGCCTGGACTGGGTGGGTGATCACAGTGACCATCCACCCTGGTGATGTTACCCATCACCCTGTATGCAGCAATCAGGATTTGAGCTGCGCGGCAACTTCCGAGGCAAAATCAGTCTCTTCCTTCTGAATGCCCTCGCCGACTTCATAGCGCACGAACGTATCCAGGTCCGCACCCTTCTCCTTCAGGAGATCCTCGACGGCCTGATCCGGGTTCTTCACAAACCCTTGCTTCACCAGGCTGATTTCCTTGAGGTACTTGTTGATCCGGCCTTCCATCATCTTCTCGACAATCTCGGGCTTCTTGCCTTCCATATCAGGCTGGGCACGGATAACAGCACGTTCCTTTTCGACTTCTTCCTCGGGCATTTCGTCCGGACGGCCGACACGGGGGTTTACCGCGGTTACGTGCATGGCCAGATCGCGAGCCAGCTCAGCGTCACCGCCCTTCAGGGCGACGAGCGCGCCCATGCTGTTATTGGAGTGAACGTAGCCACCCACGTTCTCACCTTCGAGGTGCACCGCCCGACGGACCGTGATGTTCTCGCCAATCTTCTGCACGAGCTCTTCACGTTCCTTCTCCAGCTCACCCTGCATCAGCGCTTCAACGTCGGTCTGCTTGCCCTCAACAGCGGCGTTAAGGACGTTGTTGGCGAACTTCATAAACGCATCGTCGCGGGCGACAAAGTCAGTTTCCGAATTCACCTCAAGCAGCATGCCACTCTTGCCATCGTCAGCCACGTGCAGCATAACCACGCCTTCCGCGGCGGTACGGCCAGCCTTCTTGGCAGCTTTCAGACCAGAGGACTTGCGCAGCTCCTCAATCGCGGCATCCACATCACCGTCAGCGGCGACCAGCGCTTTCTTGCATTCCATCATGCCAAGGCCGGTGCGCTCGCGAAGTTCTTTAACCTGTGCGGCAGAAATCGCAGCCATGATTTTTCCCCACTAAAATTTGGATTCGTTCCAGTCCAGAGTCCGCGACGGCTTATTCAGCCGTCGGAGTCTGGGTTTCCTCGTTTTCGCTGACCTCGACGAATTCGTCGGCCGCACCACCACCCGCCTGGGTGCCTTCGATGACAGCATCGGCAACGGCCTGCACATAGATCTGTACGGCACGGATGGCATCATCGTTCCCGGGAATCACGATATCGACACCCTTGGGATCGCTGTTGGTGTCAACAATGCCGATCACCGGAATGCCGAGCTTGTTGGCTTCCTTGATCGCGATGTCTTCGTGGTCAACATCCACAACGAAGAGCGCGTCGGGAAGACCACCCATGTCCTTGATGCCACCAATGCTGCGTTCCAGCTTGGCCATTTCACGACGGCGGTCAAGGGCTTCCTTCTTGGTCAGCTTGTCGAGGGTGCCGTCCTGATCCTGCTGTTCCAGATCGCGGTAACGACGAATGGACTGACGCAGGGTCTTGTAGTTGGTGAGCATCCCACCGAGCCAGCGGTGGTCCACATAGGGCATGCCGCAGCGCAGTGCTTCTTCCTTGACGATCTTGCTCGCGGAGCGCTTGGTTCCGACGAACAGGATCTTGTTCTTGTTCTCCGCCATCTGCTGGACCTGGCTGAGCGCCTGATTCAGAGCGGGAACAGTGTGTTCAAGATTGATGATATGGATCTTGTTGCGTGCGCCGAAAATGTACTTGCCCATTTTCGGGTTCCAGTAACGCGTCTGGTGTCCGAAGTGTGCGCCCGCCTTGAGCAGGTCGCGCATGCTTACCTGTACCATTTTAGTTTCACCTTTTAGTATCGGGTTACGCCTCCACACATCCCATTACCCAACCCCTGACCGTCCTGCGGCGGGGCACCCGGGATAATGTGCCGATGTGTGTGTGTATTTTTGAATTGCCCGGGTCACTCCTTTGGAGATTCCCCGTTTGGCGCGCGTTTTTTACCATAATTCAGGCGAAAACGGAAGCTCGGAACCTTCAGGACGACCCACGGCGTTTCAATCCAGAGCGCAAATCGCTAGAATGCCGCTTTCTGAAAAGGCAGTTTCGGGAGTGGCATGAGCGTTCAGATCAAAACACCGGATGAAATCGAGAAAATGCGTGCCGCCGGGCGGCTGGCCGCGCAGGTGCTGGAAATGATTGAGGAGCACGTGCGCCCCGGCGTGTCGACGGAGGAGCTCGATACAATCTGCCACCAGTTCATTACTGACCATGGCGCCGTGCCCGCGCCACTGAACTACAAGGGTTTTCCCAAGTCGGTGTGCATCTCGGTCAACCAGGTGATCTGCCATGGCATCCCGAATGAGAAGAAGCTGCTGAAGAACGGCGACATCCTCAATATTGATGTCACCGTCATCAAGGACGGCTACCACGGCGATACCAGCAGGATGTTTATTGCCGGCAACGCCAATCCCGCCGCCGAACGGCTCATCCGCATTACCCGGGAATGCCTTTTCAAGGGCATTGAGCTGGTCCGGCCCGGCGCGCGACTGGGTGACATTGGCGACGCCATCCAGAAACACGCGGAATCCAATCACTACAGCATTGTGCGTGAGTATTGCGGGCACGGCATTGGCAAGGGTTTCCATGAGGAGCCCCAGGTCATGCACTTTGGCAAGCCCGGAACCGGCCTGGAGCTGCAGGAAGGCATGACTTTCACCATTGAGCCAATGGTGAACCAGGGCAAGCGCCACAGTAAGGTACTCCCCGACGGCTGGACAGTGGTGACGCGCGACCGCAAACTGTCAGCACAGTGGGAACACACGATACTGGTGACGGCGGACGGGCACGAGATTCTGACGCTGAGAAGCGACGAAGAACCGGCCTGACAGACCGCCACCCAAAAGCAGTCAATTCCCGCCTGGAAACCAATGCGGGCGGCCCGGGGGTACGGCTGACAATGGACCAACCAGCGGTCAACTTTGATCCGCAGGACCACCTCGACCTGGACAGGCTCGCCGGCGACATTGCCACGGCGAAATCGCCGGTGGTGCCAGTACGCGAGCATCTCGCGCAGGTCCAGCAGGCCATGGCAGAGGCATTCCGTGCCGGAACCGATGTGCGCTCACTGGTGTTCGGTCGCAGCCGCATCATGGATGCGATCCTCCACCTGCTCTGGAACCAATCCCCCCTGAGCGAGGCACAGAACCTGTCACTGATCGCCGTCGGCGGCTATGGGCGCGGTGAACTCCATCCCTACTCCGACATTGACCTGTTGATACTGACCGGCGAGGACAATGCGGACAGCTGGCAGGACGCGCTCTCGAACTTCCTCACCCTGCTCTGGGACCTGGGCCTGGATATCGGCCACAGCGTGCGCAGCATCGAGGAGTGCGTCAGCGCCGCCCGGGAAGACGCGACCATACTGACCAACCTTCTGGAAACACGCCATATCGCCGGAAATACGACCCTCCCCGAAACACTTCGGGAACGGGCGTACTCCACGGAAACCCTGTCCGACCGGGACTATTTTGCGGCAAAACGCCGTGAGCAACAGGCGCGGCATCGCAAGTACGGCGCTACCGAGTACAACCTGGAGCCCAACATCAAGGGCGCGCCGGGGGCATTGCGCGACATACAGACCATCATGTGGATCGCCCGGCGCCATTTCGGGCTTGCCGACCCCTCGGACCTGGTCCGTTTCAGCATCCTCTCGGACGAAGAGTTCACCCTCCTGCGTGAAGGCGAGACCTTTCTCTGGCAGCTGCGTTACGGGCTCCAACTGCTGGCGGGGCGTAACGAGAACCGGCTGCTCTTCGACTACCAGCTTGATCTGGCCCGCATGCTGGGATTCGAGGACAAGGACGACCAGCTGGGCGTTGAACTGATGATGCAGGCGTATTACCGCTGCGTTCTGGGTCTCGCTGAGCTGGCGGACGCCATCCTTCAACACCTGGACGAGGTGATACTCAGGGCGGAAGATCCCGAGGACATCCGGCCACTGAACCGCCGGTTCCAGATCCGCAACAATTACCTGGAAGCCACCAACACCCAGGTGTTCGCCTATGCGCCCTACTCGCTGCTGGAGATCTTTGTACTGCTCGCGCAGCACCCGGAAGTCGAGGGAATCCGCGCACCAACCATCCGCGCCATACGCGCGCACCGCCACCTGATTGACGATGCCTTCCGGCAGAACCTGGCCTGTAACTCTCTTTTCATGGAACTGCTGCGCACGCCCCATGAACTGGACACCACCCTGTCCTACATGAAGCGCTACAATGTTCTGGGTCGCTATCTCCCGGAATTCGGGCGGATTATCGGCCAGATGCAGCATGATCTCTTCCATGTCTATACAGTTGATGCCCATACCATCCGGGTGATCAGCAACATGGTGCTCATGCAGACTGAGGAGGGGCGCGACCAGTTCCCGCTGGCCTCGCGACTGGTTCATCAGCTTCCCAAGCTGGAACTGCTGTACGTGGCCGGCCTTTTCCATGATGTTGCCAAGGGGCGCGGCGGTGATCACTCCGAGCTTGGGGCCATTGATGCGACCCGCTTCTGTGAACAGCACTACCTCAGCGATCGGGATACCAAGCTGGTTGCCTGGCTCATCGAGAACCACCTGCTCATGTCACTCACAGCGCAGAAGTGTGACATCTCGGACCCGGCCATCATCCGTGAGTTCGCGCGCAAGATTCCGAGCCGCGTCCACCTGGTCTACCTGTACATATTGACGGTCTGCGACATCGCCGCCACCAATCCGACCCTCTGGAATACCTGGCGTGACTCGCTGCTCAGGCAGCTCTATATTGAGACACGCCGGGTGCTGAGACGCGGCATCGACAGCCCCTTCGACCGCAACGACTGGATCCGCGCCACCTGCGAGGAGGCCCGGGATATGCTCCGCGCCCAGGGCTACAGCAACGAAAGCATCGACGAGGTCTGGAACACGCTGGATGATGACTTCTTTCTGCAGGACGCCACCATCGATATCGTCTGGCAGACTGCCGCCATTATCCGGCACGGCTCCGACCCCAAACCCCTGGTGATGATCCGCGACACCACGGGTGGGCCCACCGATGGCTACACCCACATCATCATCTATGTGAGGGACCGCCGGGCACTTTTTGCGGCGACCACTGCCGTGCTTGAGCAGGTCCATCTCAATATCGTCGATGCCCGGATTCTCTCGGGAGAGGGTGCGCACAATCTGAGCAGCTACATCGTGGTGGATGAGCAGGGCCAGCCCCTGGGCAAGGACCCGGAACGACGCGATCACATCCAGCACCGGCTGGTAGAGGAGTTGAGCCACCCGGACGACTACCCGGCCATCATTGAGCGGCGGGTACCGCGCAAGCTCAAGCATTTTGCCTTCCCGACCGAGGTTACGATCTCCACGGACACGGCCAATCAGCGCACAATCCTTGAAGTGGTCACTCCCGACCGGCCCGGACTGCTCGCCCGAATCGGTCGGATCCTGCTGGAACAGCATATCCGGCTTGTCAGCGCCAAGATTGCCACACTGGGTGAACGGGTTGAGGACATCTTCTTCGTCACCGACGAGCAGGGTAACCCACTGGAGGACCCGCAACTGTGCGAAACCGTGCGCAACTCCCTCTGCCAGCAGCTGGATGAGGTCACCGGACTCAACGGCCACCAGGAAAGCGACGCCTCCGCATGAACCCCGATATTGCCCGACTTCATCCCTACCCGTTCCAGAAACTCGCCGCGTTGTTTGACGGCGTCGAACCGCCGGCGGTCGAGCCCATTCCCCTGTCCATTGGCGAACCCCGCCACCCGGCGCCGGATTTTGTTCTTGAAACCCTGGCGAAGAGCCTGAACCGGGTTGCGCAATACCCCGGCACCAAGGGCCTGCCGGAGTTGCGGGAGGCTATTGCCGCCTGGGCCAGCCGTCGCTTTGGGCTTGGTGATGGCGGCCTCGATCCGGAAACCCAGGTGTTGCCCGTCAATGGTACCCGGGAAGCACTTTTTGCCTTTGCCCAGGCCGCCCTGGCGCCAGGGGACAACCCTGTGGTGCTGAGCCCCAACCCCTTCTACCAGATCTACGAAGGGGCGGCCCTGCTTGCCGGGGCTACGCCGTTATTCATCAACGCCACCCTGGACGGCGGCGGCCTTCCGGACTTTGAGAGCATCAGCGACGAGACCTGGGACCATTGCCAGCTGCTCTATGTCTGCTCGCCGGGCAATCCCAACGGCGCGGTTATGGGCCAGTCGGACTACGAATACCTGATCAGCAAAGCGGACCAACATGATTTCGTGATCGCCGCCGACGAATGCTACTCCGAGATCTATCCGCACGAGGAACACCCACCGACCGGGCTCCTTGAAGCCTGTAAAGCAATGGGCCGCAGGGATTTCAACCGCTGCATCGCCTTTCACAGCCTGTCCAAACGCAGCAACCTCCCCGGTCTGCGCTCGGGCTTTGTTGCCGGTGATGCGGACAGGCTGTCGGCATTCCTGCGCTACCGGACCTACCACGGATGTGCCATGCCAATCCATCACCAACTGGCCAGCATCGACGCCTGGAATGACGAAACCCACGTGGTGGCGAACCGCGACGCCTACAGACGCAAATTTGAAGCCGTGCTGCCAATCCTTGAGCCCTGGCTGGACGTTAGCATGCCGGAAGCGGGATTCTACCTCTGGCCCAGGACGCCCATGGACGATGAGACCTTTGCCAGGCAGCTTTTCGCCGAGGAAAACGTAACGGTGCTGCCCGGAAGCTATCTCTCCCGAACGAGCGCCGGCATCAACCCGGGCAGCAACCGCGTCCGAATGGCGCTGGTAGCCGAGGAGGCCCAGTGCCTCGAGGCAGCCAAACGTATTGCGCGATTCATGGAAAAACACCAGTTCGGTGTATCATGAGTCCTATAGATAACCCATAGTCATCCAAGCACCAGGAGAAACAGACCACCATGAGTTTTGCATTTGGCATCGGCATTGGCAGCCGCAACCAGAAACAGGAATGGCTTGAGGTCTACTACCAGCATCCCGTCTACCAGCCGGATGCGGAACTCGCCCGGCTGGTTCGCGAGAACGTGGATGGATTGGAAGGCAACGCAGCCGTTAAAGCGGATGCCAACCAACTCCAGACCCTGGCGGACGCCTTCGAAGAGGCCGGTTACGAGGATCAGGCCCAGCTTGCCGACCAGAGCAGCGAAAGCTCCCTGCCGGTCGTGGTCACACTTCTGGATACGGATGAGAAGGCGAGCACCACGCCAGAGGTCTACCTCAAGCTCCATCTGCTGTCCCATCGACTGGTCAAACCCCATGGGGTCAACCTCGATGGTATCTTCCCATTGCTGCCCAACCTGGCGTGGACCAATGAAGGCGCCATCGACCTGGAGGAACTCTCCCAGCGCCAACTCCAGGCGCGGGCCGCCGGGCGCATTCTGGAAGTAAAGGCCGTCGACAAGTTCCCGCCCATGACCGATTACGTGGTACCCAGCGGGGTCCGCATTGCGGATACCGCGCGGGTTCGCCTTGGCGCCTTTGTTGGCGAGGGCACCACCGTCATGCACGAGGGGTTCATCAACTTCAACGCCGGAACCGAGGGCAAGTCCATGATCGAGGGCCGTATCTCGGCTGGCGTCATGGTTGGGGAAGGCTCCGACCTGGGCGGCGGCTCCTCGACAATGGGAACCCTGTCCGGCGGCAACAAGATCGTCATCTCTCTTGGCCGGGAGTGCCTGCTTGGCGCCAATGCCGGGATCGGCATTCCGCTGGGGGACCGTTGCACGGTGGAAGCCGGTCTTTATGTAACGGCGGGCACCAAGGTCCAAGTGCTGGACGACAACAACGAGCAGGTTCGTACCGTGAAGGCCCGGGATCTCGCGGGACAGTCAGACCTGCTCTTCCGCCGGAACTCCGAGACCGGGGCGGTTGAGTGCCGTACCAACAAGAGCGCCATCGCGCTGAACGAAGAACTGCATGCGAACAACTGAGGCCCCATGACGGAACAGGACGCCCCTACGCTTGCACTGGCGCGGGAGCTGATCAGCCGACGATCGGTAACACCCGACGATGCGGGTTGCCAGCCCCTGCTGACCGAACGCCTTGAGCCCCTGGGGTTCCTGGCGGAACGCTACCGCTATGGCGATGTGGACAACCTGTGGCTGCGCCGGGGAGAGGGCCAGCCGCTGTTTGTCTTTGCCGGACACACCGATGTGGTCCCTCCCGGACCGGAAGATCAGTGGCAGACACCGCCCTTTGAGCCAACCGACCGTGACGGCTACCTCTATGGGCGTGGCGCCGCCGATATGAAAGGGAGCGTGGCCGCCTTCGTCTGTGCTGTTGAACGGTTCGTGGCAGCCAACCCGGATCACCAGGGATCCATTGCCCTGCTGCTCACCAGCGACGAGGAGGGGCCAGCCCAGGATGGAACAAAACGGGTGGTCGAGGCCCTGACCGAGAAGGGCATCCAGCCCGACTGGTGCTTGGTTGGCGAGCCCTCAAGCACCAACCAGGTGGGCGATACGATCAAGAATGGACGCCGGGGGTCGCTGTCCGCCACGCTCACCATCAAGGGGACACAGGGGCATGTGGCTTATCCCCAGTTCGCGGATAACCCCGTCCATCGTGCTGCTCCGGCGCTGACGGACCTGGTGAATACGGAATGGGATACCGGCAACACCTATTTCCCGCCAACAAGCTTCCAGATCACCAACCTGCGTGCCGGCGAAGGCGCCAACAACGTGGTCCCCGGAAGCGTGGAGGTGGCATTCAATTTCCGCTATTCCACGGAGACCAGTGCCGACGCCCTTAAGGAGCGCGTTGCTCTTCTGCTTGAACGCCACCGGCTCGACTACGACATCGAGTGGCACCTGAGTGGTACGCCCTTTCTGACGGATGAAGGCAACCTCATTGACGCGGCAACAGAGGTCATCCGGGATCGGGTGGGCATCAGCCCCCACCTGTCAACGGCGGGCGGCACATCGGACGGACGTTTTATTGCCCCCACAGGGGCCCAGGTCGTGGAGCTCGGACCAGTGAACGCCACCATTCACAAGGTAAATGAATGCGTAAAAACGGAGGATCTGGAAGCACTGTCCGGGATCTATGAGGGAATTCTGGAGAAGCTTCTGGGGTAACGGGCTCCAGCGGAGCCCGTTCCATATACTGAAGGTTATTCGTCGTCCAGGGTCACGACATCGTTGGCCTGGAGGCCTTTCTCAGCCTCCACCACGCTGTAGCGCACACGCTGGCCCTGACGCAGGGCGCGGCGACCCTCACCTTCGATCGCCCGGAAATGGACAAATACATCGCCACCGCTATCACGGGTGATAAAACCGAAGCCCTTCTTGACGTTGAACCACTTCACCGTGCCTTCTTCGGCGTTGCTGTCTGCGCCACGGGCTTTCTTTCTGGGCTTGCTGGCTTTTCCGGCACCACTACCCTGTCCAAGCGTAGCCAGACGTGTAGCAATAAACGCAACGACCGCGAAAACAACAAAAGCGATCAGATAGGCGACCACGGGTGGCATGGAACCAAGATTCAGTTCCGCGTCGGTTCCCATCAACACCAGCGCCAGGATAAAGGGCGCGGGCAGTGCCGCCAGTAACGACGCATAAAGTGCTTTAAGATTTATTGGCATGATCCTCTTACTCTCTTGTGGCAACACTCACGCAGCGCGCATCATACCAGAACCCGTCGGGCGATGACGAAGCCGAATCACTGCTTTCCAGCCAACGCAGTACAGCGGCCTTATCAAGGGCCGGCGTACCAGCTCTTACCTGCTCCAGCCAGTCCACCTCGGTAGCGACCTTCTCAAGCGCCGCCGCCTCATCAACCAGGTTTGCAGCGGTGGCATCCTCCCTGGCGAGGGTCAGTAATTCAGCCTGTTCATCCATTCTCTCCCTGCTCCTGAGTGTCGCAAGCCGGACAGGCCCAAGCGCCCACTCGGATTGAACGAGAGCCCCCGCAGCTCGAAGAATGGACTCGGCGCGATCATAGTCAGCCGCCGCGTCCAGCCAGAGCCCATTCTCTACCGCCATCGCTGGTTCCTGGCCGGTCGAGGCCGCCACTGCGAGTCTCAGTGCCGCTATCTCCACGGTCATGCCAATTGATGCCTCCAGCCGCGGCTGATTGTCCTGGCAATACCTCAGAACATCAGCTCCGGAGACCCGCGGCTGCCAGAGGACCGACCAGGAAAGGCCGAGTTGGGCGCAGAGTCGTGTGGTTGTCCCGGAATCAGCCTCATCGGGTGGGTGAGCAAGGACCAGGACCGTGGACGGATCCGCTGCCAATTCCGCCCATGGCCGAATGCCTTCCCGCTCAACGACAGCGGCAAGGAGCTCCGGATGCACACCATCCAGGAAAAACCAGTGATTCGCGGCTTCAGAGCCCCGGGCAACCTCGCTCAGCGCCTGACTGATCCGCCTCCCGTTACGGGAAAGAGCAGCAACCGGAACGTGCCAGGCAGCTACCGACTGACCGAAACAATCCGCATAAACAGACGCGGCACAGGTCATGATTCCCTTGGCCTGGACGATGGAGCGAGTGGGCATCTGCAGCAGTGGGGATGTTTCGGAAGCCGAAAGTGCCGCGATCCTGCGTGCCTGAGCAAATCCCTCGTCCGAGGCCGGCCAGGCCCCTGATTCAAGCGGCGCCAGAGAGCGCGCCACGGACTCTACCCCGGAGATCCGGGCTGCCCCGTGGTCATCAATCCCGCCCCACTGCCGCTCCCCCACCTGTTCAAGAACAGCAATATAGGCCCGCTGGCTCAACCACTCACACTCATGAACAAGCGTCCGCATCAGTTGTGCCAAGCCCCGAATCCCACGGCTGTTTTCCCGCGCCCGTGCAAACCAGGCAATCATATCCTGGGAAAATCCATCCTGTTCGGAAGGCACTGACACAATCGGCTGCTCACACTGGATGGCGCGCACGAGTTCATCGATGTCCACCCCCCGGCCTTGAAGGAACGCTGCCAGCGGGTAATGGGATTCCAGAAGCACGAGAAGGAGGTCTTCAATGGAGAGTGCATCGCCGCCCCTCTGTTCGATAAGGCGGAATGCCTTGCTGAGGGCACCCTGAACGAGTGGATCGAACTCCTGTAACCAGTCTTCCATACCAACTCCCTTTGGTTGCTTGTGTGAGCGGGCGTCCGGCCCGCATTCATTCAGACTCTGTTGTACGTATCCTCAAATCGTACAATATCATCCTCGCCAAGGTAACTCCCTGTCTGGACTTCAATAACTTCCAGGGGGATAACGCCCGGATTGGACAGACGGTGAACCACGCCCAGGGGGATGTAGGTGGACTGGTCCTCAGTCAGCAGCGTTTCCTCGCCGCTGCGCGTCACAACGGCCGAGCCCTTCACCACCACCCAGTGCTCCGAGCGGTGATGGTGCTTCTGCAGGGACAGGGTCGCCCCTGGATTGACCGTGATGCGCTTGACCTGGAAGCGGTCACTGCGTGCAATTCCCTCATAACTGCCCCAGGGACGGTGCACCTTGCGGTGGAGCCGGTACTCGTCACGCCCGGCCTCCCGAAGCCGTGAAACCAGCCGTTTCACATCCTGGACCCGGTTCTTGTCCGCCACCAGGACCACGTCGTCCGTTTCCACGATGACATGGTTATCCACACCGATCGCAGCGATCAGGCGCCCCTCGGAGTGGAGATAGGACTGGGTGACTTCCTCCGTCAGGACATCGCCGCGAACCACATTGCCGTCATCGTCCTGGTCGTGCAGCTCCCACAGCGAACTCCAGGATCCCACATCGCTCCAGCCAGCATCGAGCGGCAGAACCACGGCCTCTTCGGTACGCTCCATGACCGCATAGTCAATGGAATCCTCCGGGCAGGCAGCAAACGCCTCTTCCCCCACGCGCACGAAATCAAGGTCGTCCTGGCGCTGCGCCCAGGCCTTCTGGCAGGCCTCGAGAATATCTGGCCGGAAGCGCTCAAGCTCTTCCAGATAACGGTCCGCACGGAACATGAACATGCCGCTGTTCCAGTAGTAATGACCATCCGCCAGGTAGGACTCCGCTGTTGGCGAATCCGGCTTCTCCACGAACTCGCGGACCGGAAGCCACGCCGCATCGCCCTGCTGGGGCTGACCGGCGCGGATATAGCCATAGCCGGTATGCGCCGTCGAGGGCATGACGCCAAAGGTCACCAGCTTCCCGGATTCCGCCGCCTTGATGCCCTCCTCGACGGCCGCAACAAAGGCATCCGTATTCTGGATCACATGATCGGAAGGGAGCACCAGCATGACCGCCGCCGGCTCTTCAGCCTGGATCTGCATGGCTGCAAGGGCAATCGCGGGGGCTGTATTGCGCCCGTCCGGTTCAAGCAGGATACGGCTGCCACTTGCCGGCGTCTCGTGCCGCTGCAGATGCGCCGCTACAATAAAACGATGGGCTTCGTTGGTGATTGCCAGCAGACCAGAACACGCCGGCACTGCACGGGCGCGCTGAAGCGTCTCCTCAAGCAGGGAATCGTTGCTGTTAAGTGCAAGAAACTGTTTCGGATAGGCCTCGCGGGATAGCGGCCACAAACGGGTACCGGATCCTCCGGATAGAATCACAGCGTGCATAGCTCATCCCTGGATGGTGAAAAACGCTAGGGTACCGCAGGCCGGCGCCAGCGTGAAGCACCCGGCCCGCAGTAGTCACAAAGACCCGGAGTCAGTCTTCCTGCCAGCGCGCCACTTCTTCCTTGCCGTGCTGTTTGCGCCAGGCGTTCAGCGTCTTGTGGTTGCCGCCACGGGTCTGAACCACTTCACCGGTGTGCGGGTTGCGATAGGTCTTCAGCGGACGCTTCTTGCGGCCATCGCTGTTACCGCCGCTGCCGCCCTGCTCGATTCTATTTCGAACACCGGAATCCATGGTAGCCAGAACTTCCAGCATATCCTTGGCGGACTTGTCGTACTTCTGCATCAACTGGTTCAGGTCTTCCTTGAAATCCAGCTCTTCCCGAAGCTCCTTGTCTTCCTCCATTTTCTGGATTTCCTGTTGGAGCTGTTCGGCCATTTGTTTCTTTTTATAGTATGTGGATATTTTTCCCATTGAAATACCTTTTTAATTAACGCTAAATCCCAGATTTTGGACGCCTCAAAATCCCTGATCAGTTATTTTAAATGGTTTATTATTGTTTACAAGCCCTAATCATCACCACCCCAACTCCACTCCTCATTACGCGGGAAATTACCGTGAATCCAGAATCTGGGCATTTTAGACTGAGGTACATTCTCTAGGTACAAGGGCTCATCATCGCGCATTGCTTGATAGTACCTAATTACCTCAAACTGCCATACAACGAGGATCGCAACTACAATAACGCACAAGCTATAGCGCCCCCACCCAACTTGGCCGTAAAGATGATCACAACCTTGATCGCGACCCAACTCAATATCACGAGTTAACAATGCCCAGAAAAGTCCTGCGATAAGTAAGCCGATCAACAACGAAGAAGGCGCTAACAAGACAGCCGATACTCCTGCATGAACCATTGCAGCAATCACCGAAGCAGTTATACCAACGATTAATACCGAATGCTCTGGCGCCAACCTTTGAGACTGCATTTGGTGACGCACTACGAATAGACGCCGCACAACAGAGCACCCAATAACTGCCAGCCCCCCAACCGCTAGCCACCCGTACTCGGCTGCCCACATCAGATACATGTTATGGGGATGCCCAAATTTTTTGCCTCCCTCATAGGCTGACGTAATCACATCATGAGTCAGCCATGACTGCGACCCCATACCAAAAGGGAAATGCTGTAAGCTCATTCTCCATGCTTCGTACCACAGTGGTATACGACCAGACGCGTCAGAACCAATAGTTCGCATCTCCGGATGATCAAAAAGAAGCCAAGGGATTGCCAGAGAAAACAGGCTCCAAACAATCAATCCATAGCCGAGATGTATTCCAAACACCCTAAGCCAACGCCAAGCAGGTTTTCCGAAGAGCAGAGTCGTCAAAACCGACGCAGCAATGAGCCCGACCGCGCAGCCGCGAGCAGAAGACACCAATACCAACCACCACCAGATGCCGGCCGTAATAGCGACCCCCAAACGCCAAAGCCGGTTGTCCCGCAGAGGGCCAACCATAACTGCCAAAGGCAGAACTGGAAGCATCCAGGAAGCGACCTGACTCCAGTACCGGATATTCCAGAACCCCCAGGGCAGAAATTGATCCAAGCGGCCTACCCCATCCGTGATTGCGAATAAATACACAGCCGGCGTTAAAAGGGAATAGACTACAGCGCCTGCCACCACCGCGTTTACATACAGACCAGCGACGGCGAGGGACTGCTGACTGATCAGATACCCAATACCCACAACGGATAACAGAAGCGCCGGGTAAAAGACCGACTCAACATATAGAAATTCTGAACCGGAGGTACCCAATAAGCCTGAAAAAACCACTGACGCCACGAAAACCCAATAACCGTAAACGACTCCCCGCATCCGCCCGAAGCCTGCGAAAACGCTCAAAGGCGCTGTCAGTAATATCACAAACGTCAGCACAAATCGTCGATCGGCATAGCTGCCCAATAAGGACGGATAAAGATCGAAACATAGCGCAGCAACACTAACTATACCGACAAGAAAAATCAGACTGTATTTGTGCGCCATGAATTTAAACCTGAATCCAGTTAGTAACGGCAGTACTTTGATGCAGACCGGAATAAGAAAGAGGCTCTTCCGCACCTTTACTAGCCAAATGAACTGCGGATGGGATGCCGACAACAGGCCAGCGATAGCGACAAAGATACCAGACTGAGGCCGGTTGCAGCACCAGTGCATCCCCCATCCACCGCCGCCAAGGTGACCTGCCCCCAGTAGCTTGGACCACCACAATGATCGGCAAGGACAGCCCACAAGCTTATTATAGCAATTCGGCGGAGATATTCTGATAGATTGCGAAGGCGCCCTGAATACTGGCACTTAGTTATTGCTTAATCCCAGGAAGGATAGTCTAGGCCGTATTCCCGAGAGCCATACGTAAAAAAGAGGGGGTCTCCACCCCCTCTAATCGATATATATTTATTTTTCTGGATCTACAACCACGGTTTAGGTGGGAGCACACTCGCCAGTAGCAAACGGATCAAGACTGTCGGCACCAGCGGAGGATGCATCGGTCGTGCATGACCATGTACCGTCGGCAGCTCGCACAAAGGTTACCACGCCACCTTTAAGGTCAGCGTTCACAGCCTGACCATCGGCGCCGAACTCGAAGTCAATCTCTGCCTCACCAGCATTGCCACCGGGATTCGAAATCTCTGTGATTGAGCCGTATTTACCCACTGGTTTAATACCCAGGTCTGAAATCTCAGTCTCGGTAGAAGCCTCCTTTATGGACCCAGTAGAAAGATAACGCTCTTCAATGGTTGTCTTGGCTGCAGTCATTAGTGTCGGTGCTTCAGAAAACTGCGACCGGGCAATGTAGCTCTGATACTGCGGCACAGCGATTGCTGCAAGAATGCCGATGATCGCGACCACGATCATCAGTTCGATAAGCGTGAAGCCCTGCTGCTTACTAGTCGTTACGGATTGCATAAAGCGCACCTCCAAGGTGTTGTCATTATTTCGTTTAACGGCATCTTGAACCTCACAAGAATTGCCTTGAGTTAATGGTAGCAGGTTTTGTGCCAACTCCGATTATTAAATATTTATCATGCAAAATCAGAGTACTACACGAACCAAGAACAGCCACCCCGCCCCTACAAACCGCCAAAAGCGACATTCAAGGTCAGCCGGGGTGACGCAAAACGTCATCCTGCCCAGACGTTCATGACTGGCTGACCCGCTTTACAGAGACTAAACTCACGACTCACAACTGGCGCTTTACTGATCTCAAGGCGTTGACACACTTACGAACAATCATCAACGGATAATCATGGCTTCTGATCCATCCAATGTCACTTTAACTGGTTTGGCCCGGCGTTTTGTTGACGATGGCATACTTGACGATAGCGTCGCTCGAGATGCCTTTGTTCAAGCCAACCGGGACCGGATCCCACTGATCACCTACCTGATCCAGAACGAACTGGCTCAAGGGCAGGCCCTGGCCTATTCGGCCGGGATGGAGTTCGGGGTCCCCGTAATGGACCTGAACGCCTTCGCGCCGGAAATGATGCCCGAGAACCTGGTCGACCAGAAGCTGATCCGTTCCCACAGTGCGCTTCCACTGATCCGGCGCGGAAATCGGCTTTTCGTTGCTATGGCGGACCCCACAAACCTTCAGGCCCTTGATGAGATCAAGTTTCACACCGGCCTGAGCACCGAAGCGGTACTGGTCGAAGAAAGCAGTCTGCGACAGGCTATTGATCGCTATCTGGAATCCCAGGATACGTCCATGCAGGATATGGATGATTCGGACCTGGGTGATGTCGATTTCGAAGCGGGCGAGGATGAGGAAGGCCAGGATAAGAACGCCGTTGATGCGAGAGAGGTTGAAGATGCGCCTATCGTCAAGTACGTCAACAAAATACTGTTGGACGCGATCAAGAAAGGGGCCTCGGATATTCACTTCGAGCCCTATGAGAAAATGTACCGCGTGCGGTACCGGACGGACGGCATTCTGGAGGAGATAGCCAAGCCCTCGATCAAGCTGTCCCATAAGCTCGCCGCCCGTGTGAAGATCATGTCCCAGATGGACATTTCTGAACGGCGCGTCCCGCAGGACGGCCGGATCAAGCTTAAGCTTTCGAAGACCAAGGCGATCGATTTCCGGGTCAACACCCTGCCCACGCTCTGGGGCGAGAAAATTGTACTTCGGATACTGGATCCGACAGCGGCCCAGATGGGCATCGATCAGCTTGGTTACGAGGAGGACCAGAAAGAGCTCTATATGGAGGCCCTGCACCAGCCACAGGGCATGATCCTCGTGACTGGGCCAACCGGCTCAGGGAAAACGGTTTCCCTCTACACCGGGCTGAACATCCTCAACACGACGGAAGTGAATATCTCCACGGCAGAGGATCCGGCCGAAATCAACCTGGAAGGCGTCAACCAGGTCAATGTAAACAACAAGGTGGGCCTGACCTTTGCCGAGGCACTGCGTTCCTTCCTGCGTCAGGACCCGGACATCATCATGGTGGGCGAGATCCGGGACCTCGAAACCGCCAACATCGCTATCAAGGCGGCTCAAACCGGTCACATGGTCCTTTCAACCCTGCACACCAACAGCGCGGCGGAAACCCTGACGCGGATGATGAACATGGGGGTGGCCTCGTTCAACCTCGCCACTTCCGTCAGCCTCATCATTGCGCAGCGCTTGGGGCGGCGTCTCTGCAGTAATTGCAAGGAAGCCTATGATGTGCCCAGGGAGGCTCTCCTGAAGGAAGGTTTCACAGAGGAACAGATTGATACAGGGTTTACACTTTACAGACCCAAGGGCTGTGATAAATGTAATAAAGGGTATAAGGGGCGCGTCGGCATCCTTGAAGTCGTCAAGGTTACCGAGGAGATGGAGTCCATGATCATGAACGAGGCCAGCTCCATTGAGCTGGGCAAGCAGGCGCGTGCTGAAGGTTTTGACAACCTGAGGCAGTCCGCGCTCAAGAAAGTCATCCAGGGCGCTACCAGCCTGGAAGAAGCTAACCGGGTCACGAAGGACTAATTCATGGCAGCAAAAGAACAGAAATTGGATACCTTTACCTGGGAGGGCAAAGACCGCAAGGGGAACAAGACCAGCGGCGAGACAAGCAGTGCTTCCCAGGCACTGCTTAAAGCCCAGCTTCGCAAACAGGGCATCACCCCCAAAAAGATCAAGAAGAAAAGCAAGCCGCTGTTCGGTGGCAACAAAAAAATTACGCCTTTTGACATCGCGACATTTACGCGCCAGATGGCCACCATGATGAAGGCGGGCGTCCCGCTGGTTCAGTCCTTTGACATTGTCGCTGACGGTCTTGAGAACAAAGGGCTTCAGGAGCTGGTCATTGCCCTGAGGGATGACGTATCGGCTGGAAACAGTTTTGCTGCTGCGCTCAAGCAGCATCCAAAGCATTTCGATGATCTTTACTGCAACCTGGTTGAGTCCGGAGAAAGCGCAGGTGCATTGGAAGGCATGCTGGACCGGGTAGCAACCTATCTGGAGAAGACAGAGAACCTGAAACGAAAGGTCAAAAAAGCCATGACCTATCCAATCTCAGTGATCATCGTGGCCATCATCGTTACTTCAATTCTTCTGGTGAAGGTTGTCCCGCAGTTTGAAGCCCTTTTCCAGGGCTTCGGCGCTGACCTCCCGGCCTTTACCCAGTTTGTCATTGGGATTTCCGAATGGCTCCAGAAATGGTGGATTGTTGCACTTATCGGGATCATCCTGTTTTTCACTGGTTTCAAAGCAGCAAAAAGAAAATCCCAGAAATTTTCCGATATTGTTGATAAGTACATTCTAAAGCTACCCGTCGTAGGACTCATTCTGGATCGCTCAGCCGTTGCCAAGTTTGCACGCGTACTCTCCACTACCTTTGCTTCAGGCGTGCCGCTGGTCGACGCACTTGACTCGGTTTCCCGGGCAACGGGTAACGCCGTCTACCGTGACGCCATCGTCTTTATAAAAACCGAAGTTTCCTCTGGCACACAACTTCAAACTGCCATGAGACAAACCGGCGTGTTCCCTGTCCTGGCTGTCCAGCTGACTTCGATCGGTGAGGAGTCCGGCAACCTGGATGAGATGCTGTCAAAAGTAGCGGATCAGTATGAAGCAGAGGTTGATGATCTAGTAGATAACCTGACGGCCCTCATGGAGCCTATGATCATGGCTGTACTGGGTGTTCTGGTTGGTGGTCTGATCATCGCCATGTATCTGCCAATCTTCCAGATGGGTTCTGCCGTTGGCTAATTCCACACTTCAGGCAATCGCTGAAACGCCATGGATCTTCTGGCCGGCGTTGGTGATGTTTTCACTCTGCGTGGGCAGCTTCCTCAACGTGGTCATACTCCGCCTCCCGAGAATGATGGAGCAGGCATGGCGCCGCGAGTGCGAGGCACTCCAGGGCAATACCGAGGGTGAAGCCAGCACCGAGCCCGACCTGGGCCTGGCAATGCCACGCTCCCACTGCCCGTCCTGCGGCGCCACCATTGGGGCCCTGGATAACATCCCGGTCATCAGTTACCTGCTGCTGCGCGGCCGCTGCCGCCAGTGCGGCACGGGAATCTCCGCACGTTACCCCATCATCGAGGCCATCACCGCGGCACTGTCGATCATTACCGTTCTTGTACTGGGCGTCTCAGTCGACAGCCTGATTGCGCTCCTGCTGGTCTGGCCACTGATTGCGCTTACCGTTATCGACCTGGACACCCAGCTGCTGCCCGACAGCATCACCCTGCCCCTGCTCTGGCTGGGGCTCATCGTCAACGCGACGGGTGGTTATGTCAGTCTTGAGGCAGCATTCTGGGGGGCGGTGGCCGGCTATCTCAGTCTATGGAGCATCTACCAGCTTTTCCGGGTCCTCACCGGCAAGGAAGGCATGGGCTATGGCGATTTCAAGCTTTTGGCCGCCCTTGGCGCCTGGCTTGGCTGGACCATGCTCCCCGCCATTGTCCTTCTGTCGAGTCTTGTCGGTGCCATTGTCGGAATTGCGATGATGGTGTTCCAGCAGCACGACCGCAACATCCCCATTCCGTTCGGCCCCTACCTGGCCGCAGCCGGCCTACTCTGCCTCTGGTGGGGACCGGAGATACAGGGCCTGTGGCTGCGATGGCTGGGAGCCTGATATGTTTGTGATTGGCCTCACGGGCGGCATTGGCAGTGGCAAGAGTACCGTGGCGGATCTGTTCCGGGAGCTGGGCGTATTCGCCATTGATGCGGATGACGTCGCACGGGAAGTGGTGATGCCGGGAGAACCGGCGCTCGAATCTATTGCGGAACACTTCGGGAAGGCCATCCTGAACGAGGACGGCACCCTGGACCGGGCTGCCCTGCGCAAACGCGTCTTCGAGGATGATACGGAACGGCAGTGGCTGGAAGCACTCCTCCACCCCAGCATCAATGAACGCCTGAAGCATTACCTGGAGGAAGCGGATTCTCCCTATCAGCTCCTGGTCTCTCCCCTGCTCCTGGAGACCGAGCAGTACCGCCTCTGCCAGCATGTGCTGGTGGTCGATGTCCACCAAGACACACAGATCGATCGCACCATGGCCCGGGATGACAATGACCGGGAGCAGATCGAACGGAT
The DNA here is from genome assembly GCF_004364635.1 of Halospina denitrificans. Taxonomy (GTDB): domain Bacteria; phylum Pseudomonadota; class Gammaproteobacteria; order Pseudomonadales; family Oleiphilaceae; genus Halospina; species Halospina denitrificans. The sequence continues at coordinate 308,636 of NZ_SOAX01000002.1, forward strand.
CATTGCCTCGCAGATGCCAAGGGACAAGCGTCTTGCTGCGGCGGGCGATGTGATTGACAATGATCAGCCCGTGGCGAGGGTTCGCCAACAGGTGGACGAGCTCCACCGGCATTATCTTGAGATGGCCGCCGAATTCAGCGGAGACGCAGCACCATGAACCAGAACACTGGCCCGGAGGTAAGCTGTCCAGGCTGCAGCCGGGTAATCAACTGGAACGAAAACTGGCCGGAGCGGCCCTTCTGCTCCCGTCGCTGCCGGGACCTTGATTTCGGGGCCTGGGCGAACGAGAGCTATCGCATTCCCGGTGAGCCCGCCTGGATTGACGAGGAGGATGACGAAACCGGGACGCCGGACGATGACGATTTCCGTCTACAGTAGGCACCGATGAGTGACTGCATCTTCTGCGCAATCCTGGAGGGAAGCCTGCCGGCTTCCATAGTGCACAGGGATGACACCTGCCTTGCCTTTATGGATATCCATCCCCTGAGCCGGGGGCATGTACTGATCATTCCCCGGGAACACGCGATGCAGATTACAGAGCTCCCGGAGCCGACGGTACAACACCTGTTCACAGTCGCACATCGTATTCTCGGTGCGCAGCGTGCCCTGGGATGGGGCCTGGAGGGCTCTCACATCCTGCTCAATGACGGACCGCGCGCCAACCAGATGGTGCCTCATGCCCACGTCCACATCACCCCCCGCGAAAAGCGCGACGGCCTGGGAATGCTGGGGCGACTCGGCCTCCATGTTACCGGCCTTTTCGGGCGGGCGGAGAAGCGCGAACGCCTTGAGGACCAGGCCCGCGCCCTACAACACCAGCTTGCGGAGTCCTCGCCATGCTCCGCGGGCTGACCCTCATCCTCGCCTTCCAGCTTGCCGGTCTGGCGCTGGAGCAGATCCCGGGTATGCCGCTACCGGGGCCGATTACCGGCATGATCCTGTTCTTCCTGTACCTGCTGGTAACCGATGGTGGCTTTGACCCGGAGCGCGAAACCGCACGCAAGCTCCTGAATCACATGCCACTCTTCTTTATTCCGGCGGGGGCCGGCATCATTACGCTGGGGTCGCTCCTTCAGGAGCAGGCGCTGGGCATTACCCTTGCACTGACCCTTGGCACCCTGGTGGCATTCGTCGTCACGGGCCTCCTGATGCAATGGTTAATCCGATGACGGCGCTGATCAACTCACCCCACTTCGCCATAACACTGACCCTGGCGGCCTATCTAGCCGGCCACTGGATCTACCGGCTCACCGGCAAGCCAAGCTTCCTGCAGCCGGTGGTATCCGGGATCGCTCTGGTGTGCCTTGCCCTCTATGTTCTGGGCCTGGATTACGAGCGCTACATGGATGGCGCCGCCATCATCCATTTCATGCTGGGAACCGTCACCGTGGCGCTGGCCCTGCCGCTGTACCAGAACCTGAAGCTCATCCGCACCCACCTGAAGCCGCTGGCCATCACCCTTGCCGTCAGCGGCATTGTCGCCTCCGGAACAGCCGTTGGGATCCTGTGGCTGACTGGCGCGGACCGTGGCATGCTGCTGTCCATGGCCACCAAATCCATCACCACCCCCTTCGCCATTTCAGTAACCGAGACGATTGGCGGCTATCCGCCGCTGGCGGCCGCTTTCGTGATGGTCACCGGGATACTGGTGGCTGCCTTCGGCGGGCCCATATTGCGGATTACGGGGGTCACCCACCCGGCGGCCCGGGGTTGTGCCATGGGCATGACCGGCCATGGGGTTGCCACGGCACGGGCGTTTGAAATGGGCCCCGAAACCGGCGCCTTCTCCGCGCTGTCGATCGGCCTGATGGGCCTCTATACTGCTGTGGTACTCGGGTTAATCATGCCGTGATAACGGGAGGCAGTCAGTTGCAATCCCATCCCCGGACCGGCCTGTTCTTTACAAGCGTTTTTGCGGTAACGATCGCCTCGCCGTTAATGGCGGGAGAATCCTCGGAAGCCCTCAGACTTGAGGAAGCCGAGACATTTCATCTCAACGCCCTGCCGCCCGACTTTTTTGTCTGGGACGACGAACCACGCTACCTGGACCCCAAAGACAGCACCCTCGACAGGTTCAATAGCTGGGTCATCCAGCGCCGACGGTACCATTCGCGTCAGATTGAAGCGCTGGGGCTGGGCCTTGACCGGACCCTGTCCGGCGAAACCTATATCGATCAGAGCAATGATACCTACCTCAGAATCGGTGCCTATAACCAGTACACCGAGGACGGCCGGATGGGCTTTGAGCCCGAGATCCGGTTCCGGCTGGACCTGCCTACGGTGGAAGAAAAGTTCCGCCTGATTGTCGAAAGTGATTCCGATGACCTGGCTCCACTGTCCGAACAGGAGCAGCGCGGAACACTGACTCCGGCCGAACAGGATGAAGCGGGCTTCACCTCAGGGGCGCTGCGCTGGCTTAACCCCATCTCGGAAAAATGGGATGCCAGTGCCGACATTGGTGCGCGCCTGCGCTTCCCGCCCCAGATTTTCATGCGGGCGCGAACCTGGTCGGACTGGCAACTGGCTGACTGGCGCCTGCGGGTTGACCAGCGTATTTTCTGGTATAACCATGAGGGGTGGATCTCCCGGAGCTGGCTGGGTTTCCATCATGACCTCGGCGAGCACTGGGACTTCCGTGCCGCCTCGGAGGCGCGCTGGGTCCACCGCAACCGGGGGTTTGAGCTCGCCCAGATCTTCCGGTTCCAGCGCTACTATGGCAGCCGTCGCTTCGTCCGATACCGGATTGGGGCCCTGGGGGAGACCTTTAACACCTGGCGCAAGACGGAATATTTCTCGGATTTCCTGTACCGCAAACGGCTGCACGACACCTGGCTCTACGGAGAAATCATCCCGTCAATGCGTTTTCGACGCGCGGAAGACTTCAAGCCGGAAGCCTCACTGACATTCCGGATCGAAATGTTTTTCTCAAGCAGCGGTTCCCTGAACTGACCCCCTCTTCTGCCATGGATCTGCCGCATGACCTCAACCCATGAACTGACACCGATTGGAACCGTCCATTCCTGCTTTCCGGATAAATTCGGGGTACCACGCCAGCCCGGCCTCTGCCCCAGTGCAAGAGGGTCGATCGTGCTCAATCCACCCTGGAATGACCCGGACTGCTTCCGGGGCCTGGAGACGTTTTCGCATATCTGGGTGACCTTTATCTTTCACGAGGTTCCCGCCAGCAGGGAGGCACGCCCCCTGGTCCGGCCACCACGACTCGGGGGCAACACCCGGGTTGGCGTCTTTGCCAGCCGCTCGCCCTTCCGGCCCAACCGGCTTGGCCTCTCACTGGTCCGGCAGGATGGGCTGTTCCGGAATGAGGGGAACCTCTGCCTGGGCATCTCCGAGATCGACCTTGTTGACGGGACCCCAATCCTCGACATCAAACCCTATGTGCCGTGGTGTGACAGCCGTGCCGATGCAACGGGCGCATGGGCCGGCGCACCCCCAGGACACAGCCTGACGGTTATCTGCTCGGAGAGCGCTCAACAGCACCTTGAATCGCTGGCACCGGCCTATCCGGATCTGGCCGCACTGATTGAGGAGGTGCTTGGACAGGACCCGAGGCCTGCCTACCATGCCGATAATGACGACACGCGCACCTATGCCCTGTCACTCTTCGATCTGGATATTCACTGGCGCGTGGTGGGCACCGTCTGCGAGGTCTGCGCGATTACGCCGCGCACGCCTCAAGCCTGATGCGCCCCCGCGGCCTCGAGCCCGGACAGGATACGAATGGCCTCCTCACGGGTATCACCACAGATGGCAGGCTCAGCCTGGAAACCGCCACAGACCCTGGGGCGCTCGGGCAGCCCAAACAACTTGCACTGGTAGTCATCATCCAGCTGGACACAGGGAACACCAGCCGGCTTCCCGTCAGGCATGCCCGGTATGGGCGATGATATGGAAGGCGCGATGCAGCAGGCACCGCATCCAGCCCGGCACTCAAAGGCCTCTGCGTCCGTTCGCGTACTGCTGTTCACAATGACACACCTTTAATTGCCTGGGCTGGTACAGGCCGGTATTATACGGACGTCGCCGATGGCGATGAAATCCCCACACAACAAGAGGGTCGCGGACACATTATGCGCCGAACGCCAGCTATTCACCCTCCCCGTCGAGCACTTCACCACACGCTTCTGCTGTTTCTGATGGTGGCACCATTGGCAGCCAGTGCCGATGACTTCACGCTCAGCCTCACGAACGATTCAGCTCGTGGTTATTTCCGCTTCAGCCAACCCAGTGACCAGCTGGCTGTCGGGGCCGGTTATACCTACCACACGGGCAGCCGCCACATTGCCAATGTGGATTTTCACGCCCAGGGCCGCACAGCCATCAACAACCTGCCTATGACCGTGGGTCTGGGCCTGAGAAACATCTATTTCCGCGACAGCCCCATTGAGGGTGGCGCAACCGCGCCAGGGGGCTACGTCAGGGCCAACATTCCGGAAGCGCCCGGGCTCTCATTCAACGCGGAACTTTACATGTCCCCGTCCATACTCTCCTTCGGCGATGCCGACGGCATGAGGCATGTTGAAACCTCTGTAAGCTACCGCCTGATCCGTAACGCGGAGCTACTGGTGGGCTATCGCTACGTGGGAGCCGACCTGGAGAACTCACGCGACGATTTCCGCCTCGAGGAAGGATTGATTGGCGGCATGCGCATCCTCTTCTAGAAGAGAAGCAAAGCAGCACGAATTGTTTCACGCTAAAGGGCTCGAATTTCCTCTATACTCATGGATAGAGTTGGGGTTCGGGCCTCCCTGCAGTAGCCCCCTTTGCCGTACCTGATACCCCTTCCCTTTTCCCGGACCGCCCTGAACGAGGCATGGTATGTATCTGCTGACGAAGCTTCTTCCGCACACGGCGCTTATGGCTGTGATCACTGCTTCAGCCCTTCTGACGGGCTGCCTGGAGAGCGCCAGTGAGTCCGCGAGCAATGTGAACTCTTTTCCCCAGGGCGACGGCACCGGCTCGGGATTCTCGGAGTCCACCACCGGGAGCGTCACCAATGAGAGCAACCTGGACCGGAACCAGGTGCGTGTCAGCGTCCAGGTTCCGGAAGGCATCGCTGATGGGGAGGGAGGCCGACGGAATCTGTTGACCACGACCAATGCCGACCTGAGCGTGACCCGTGTCGACGAGAACCTGCAGACCGTCGATGACCTTAACCCTCGGATCAAAACCGAGGATAATGCCTTCATCATCACGTTCCGAGACCGAAGCCAGGTCCCCTCGGACATCGACCTGATTGTTACCGCAACGGTCGGCAGCAATACCTACCAGGCGCCACTGGCCGCCGGTAGCCGCCATGTACGCCTTAACCCCTTCACCGATTACCTGGTACATCGCGTTATTGACGATGAGCTCAGTCAAACCGATATCAACAACCTGAAGACCTGCTCGGAGAACCTGTGCCCGCAGGCCCTGGTCTGGTCACCACTGGTGGACCAGGTACAGAACTTCGAGATCGACATTCCCAGCAACAGCTCCGCCGGTCAGGCCAGGAGTTTTCTGGATGAGCGTGCCGACTTTGCCGACTTCGTGGCCCAGGCAACACAGGCACTGACGCTGGACCAGGACCGCATCGGCAGCCTCGAAGGTGTTGCCACCAGCACGACCAGTTTCAACACCGTGTATTTCGGAACCAGCCTGAACCTGGACCGCACCGAAAACACTCCCTTCTGGGCCACCAGAACCATCAGCCGGGGCGAGAGCGTCAGTAACAATGGCGTGGGCTTCGCCTATCCAAGCCTTACGCTGACCAGTTTTGCCGTGGAACTGCTGGACCTCAACATTACCTCACTGGCTTCGGACGTCCCCTACATACGTAACAGCGCCGGTTTTTCCGATCTTGATGGTATAACGAACAGCCACTCGACGAGCCCCGGCCCCGCCTTTATCCGCGACGGGCAATCGCTGATTGCCAGCCGCCCGGTATTCCAGTCCATTACGCGACAGGGTGACCGGACAACGGGCTGGGCACCAGACCCCCATTACCTGGCGGGGTATCTTCTCGGCGAGACGAACGACCCGGAAGCGCTGCTGTCCAGCTACTTCCATGCCGGCAAGACGCTCTCGCTTACGGCAACCGGGGACGAGCAGTTTGATCGGGATAAAACCCTGGAGGAGCAGGCCACCTCGGCACTTGAGATCAACCTTCCCCAGTGGGGCGACAGCGATGGCACCAGCCTCAACCCTCACCCCGACTACAATCTGATTGGTTTTGAACTGATTCCAGCAGACGGTGGCGGCTCACCCGCAATGGTCCGTGCGACGCTTGGTGCATGGAATAGTATCTTTGGGGATGATGAGCGGATCACCGCTAATGAGGACACATCGGTAAGCGATGGCGTCGTTTGGGAGCTGACAAACAATGCGCCGGTGGGCACAAATACCGGCACAGCCCCATATGATGAAGCAGGCTTTGACATCAACGCCATTGATATCCAATTCAGCTCTGATGGAGACCCGGCCTTCAAGGGCCATGTGTTCTACAACCACGATACTGTCGAGATTCAGGAAGCTGGCCTGGGCAAGCCCAACGGATCCATCTCCCCGGACCACCGCTGGATGGCCTTCTCCGCTCGATCAGGCAGTGGCACGGACACCGGCGATTTCATCCGTATTGCCCATCACCATGACGGCGAGGACAGCATCACATTCGGAGATGCTTATCGGCTGGTCGGTTACGACATTACGCTCAATAACGACGAGGAGCAGCTTGAGCAATTGAACGGCTCGTGCCTTGTGGCCGGGGGTAGTAATACCTTACTTGTGGAGCGGGGTCTGAGAGTATCCCACACACCCTCCAATACTGGTAGCTACACGTCCCCCGAAGCATTTGAGAATCCTGATCTGGAGCTCGATTCCATTGAGCCACAGGCAGGTCGTTTCACAATCGCGGATTCGGACACTGATCCCAACACCGTCATCAAGGGTTTTATTGCCGACGAGGGCAACACCCTAGTTATGCTCAAGAAAACCGAGCAAAGCCTGGGAATCATGTTAGGCTTTCGGGAAGATGAGCCGGCGGGGTGCCCGAGCAGTTGAGACCCGGATTACCCCAGCGCTCGTGATGTCATAACGTCCCGGAGGAATCAATGGAGTCTCGCACCACCGCTGTCTTTGCTTTAATTGCCGCGATCCTCATCGCAGCCCTGGCCGCAGGCGCCCTCGTCGCCAGCCTGGATCTTGAAAAGACAGTGGATGTTCCGAAGATGGTTGAAAAACCGGAACTTCCCGGCTGGCGCTCGGCTCCCCTCCCCGATTTCACCCGGTACTCGGCGGGCACTGAGCGCAAGGAAGCCTTTTTCGGATTTCTCTTCCCGCGCATCGCTTTGGCGAATCTTGAGATTCTGAGGCAACGGGAAGGCGTGAAGGCCCTGCGGCGCATGGATGCGCTGTCAGAGAAGCAGAAAGAGTGGCTCAAGAGCCACGCCCTGCGTCTGCGGGTTCGCATGGACGACGACGCCTTTTTTGAAAAGCTTCTGAATCGCCTGGACATTGTCCCGCCTTCTCTGGTGATGGCCCAGGCGGCCAACGAATCAGCCTGGGGAACCAGCCGGTTTGCAACGCGGGGGAATAACCTTTTCGGCCAATGGTGCTTCACCCCAGGCTGCGGCATTGTGCCCGGCCAACGCACACAAGGCAGAAGCCACGAGGTAGCGGCCTACAAGCACCCCTACGCCTCAATACGAAGCTATCTGACCAACCTGAATCGTCATAACGCCTATACGCCCCTTCGGGAGCTTCGCGCCCGGAAGCGCCAGCGGAACGAGTTCACGGATGGCACCTACCTGGCCGGCGGTCTGGAACGCTACTCCGAACGTGGCAATGAGTACGTCCGTGAGATCAGGGCCATGATCAGTTTCAATGAGCTGGAGGCCTATGACGCCAGACTCAAACAACTCATGGATGCCGACGCCCCCCTTGCAGAGCTGGAAAAGACGGTCAGCGATTACCGGCAGCGCTACGCCAATTAGGAAAACAACTGTACGCCGGGAATTGGCACTTACCCCTACAGATGTATAATAGCAGGCCGTTGTAGTTCACGATCATTCATCGACAACATACGGCCCCTGCTATGCTGGATTTTCTGCCCGCACCCCTAAAGGGTGCTCTGGTCATCCTCCTTATCCTGATCAGCACACTGATCTTATATCCCTTGCTGCTGCTGTTGGCACTCATCAAGCTGCTGATCCCCCTGAGACCGGTGCGCACCCTTGCCACTCGAGGGCTGAACGGGATTGCCCGGATCTGGATTGAAAACAACAGCACCTTGATGCGGTTGTTCAACCGGATTGAATGGCACGTCGAGAACAACGCAGAACTCAGTCGCGAACGCTGGTATTTCGTCACCTGCAATCACCAGTCCTGGGCAGACATCATGGTGGTGCAGAACGTCCTCAATCAGCGCATCCCCCTGATGAAATTCTTCCTCAAGAAGGAACTGCTGTGGGTACCGCTTCTGGGGATCGCATGGTGGGCCCTGGACTTCCCCTTCATGAAGCGCTATTCCCGTGAAAAACTCATGAAGAAGCCCGAACTCCGGGGCAAGGATCTCGAAACCACCAAGCGTGCCTGTGAGAAATTCGAGTACACTCCCGTCGCTGTCTTCAACTTCATGGAAGGCACACGCTTCACACCCGAAAAGCATGCCCAGCAGTCCTCGCCCTATCGTCATCTGCTCAAGCCCCGTGCGGGAGGCACTGGCTTTGTTCTGGGTGCCATGGGGACCAAACTGCAGACCATGCTCGACATCACCATCGTCTACCCCGATGGGGTTGGCGGGATCTGGGATTATCTCAGTGGGCGCATAAGGCGAGTGGTCGTTCACATCGACCAGAAAACGATTCCACCTGAATTCCTGGGCTGCAATTACAACGAGGACCGCGAGTTCCGAATCAACTTCCAGAAATGGGTGACCGCCCTTTGGGAAGAAAAGGACGAGCGGATCGAGTCACTTTACGCCCGCTATTCATAACACAAAAAACCCCGCCGAAGCGGGGTTCTTTGTGGAGCGACAACTGATCAGCGCCGACCGGACCGGCGCAGAGCCGACGGTGTAAAGTCTCTGGAACGACGCTCAATGCCGAACTCGTAGGGATCCTCTATTTCATTGGTCAGGCCAAGTGCGAGGTACCGGTTTGACAGCGTGTCATAGATGACCTCAAAGGCAAACCAGGGAACCTTGACGTCATAGAGGAACATGTTGTGCCCCTCGGAGACACGCCAGAGTTCGCCACGTCCGTCATAATGATCAATGACCGATGCCGTCCAGGTATCCTCATCAATGTAGAAATCGCGCTGGGCGTAGATGTGACGCGCCCCTTCCTGCAGGGTTGCCCGCACATGCCAGACCCGGTGAAGCTCATAGCGGGCATGGTCCTGGTTGACGTGACCCGCATGGACAATCTCATCATAGCCCAACTCGGGATCATCAAACTGATAGGAATTGTACGGTATGTACATCTCCTTCTTTCCGACGAGTTCCCAGTTGTAGCGATCCGGCGCGCCATTGAACATATCGAAGTTGTCAGAGGTCCGCAGTCCGTCTGACGCCGTGCCCGGCCCATCATAGGCAACCTGGGGCGCGCGGCGAACACGACGCTGGCCGGCGTTATACACCCAGGCACGACGGGGTTCCTTCACCTGGTTGATCGTCTCGTGCACCAGCAGTACGTTACCGGCCAGGCGTGAGGGAGCCACTATCTTCTGCAGGAAATAGAACAGGACGTTGGAGTCCTGGCCCGGCTCATAATCCTGAAGCGACGCCCGCCACGCCAGTTCCTCATCGAAACGAACCGGTGTGTAGTCGCCATCTTCCTGAGGTGTTACCTGGTGGATCTCCCGAGCAACGGAACCGCCACGATAGCGCGTAATGTGATTCCAGATAATCTCGAGGCCGCTGCTCGGAATCGGGAATGGTGTGGTAGCCTCAAAGTCATTGAGACCATTACCGCTTTCCACCAGCGTCGTATTCACGGCATTTTTCTTGACTGTGTCGAAAACCTCCTGGGGATAGGTCGCGGTACGACGGGTCTTGTAGACCGGCATCTTGTAGTCGTCGTATTTCTTGATCATCTTGATCTGGCCGGGGGACAACCGGTCTTCATATTCGTCCACGTTGCTCTGGTCGATAACAAAAAGCGGTTCGTCCTCTGGGAACGGATTCACGTAATGGCCGTCTTCCTCGTAACTTTCCGGCACTTTCGTCAGGCCGCCGTCCCATGCCGGAATCTCGTCACCATTCCCTGCGCGCTCAGCGCCCATGGGCGTCAGTTCCTTGCCCAACCGCTCTGCCTCTTCCGGCGACACCTTGGCAATTGCCGGCGCCGCAGCGAGTGACATTGCAACAATCCCACTCGCCAGAGCCTTCATTCTGAATGTCATTAGTCGTCTACCCTTATTAGACCGTGTTTCAATTTATTATATTACGGCGTGCCGGCCTGTGATGCCTCCCTCAGAAGGCATAGCTCAGGCTTGCAGTCACATTATCCCGATCGGCCATCGCATTGTAGTCTCCGCCAAAGAAGCTCGAATACTTGATCGACGCCTCGTAATTGCTCTTGTACTCAGCGGTCAGACCGATGGACGCAGACTTCTGGTCTTCGCTGAACGCACCACCGGGCTCAAGCGAATTGCCGTTAACGTCGTGGTAGAAAGAGAACGTTGGCTTGAGGTTTGCGCCCATAAAGGCGTTGTTATACATCAAGCTGCCCGCGAGCCGATAACCCCACGCAAAGTCGGTAACGAATCCGTCGGTCGTACAATTGCTCGGGTTAATGTTCTCCTGTTCACAGGTCGTTGAGAAACCGCTCGAATCGAAATCCCCCAGGCCGTAGATACCGGAACGCCCATAGCGAGCCTCGGACTTGGGAGGCAGGTCATGAACATAGGTCATCCCCACCTCAGCTATGAAGCTGAGACGGCTTGCCCCAAAGACGCGGTCGAAGAACTTGATGAACGTGGCCTGGGCCTGTGAGGTCTTGAAGCGGTCATAACCTTTTGTCCGCGCACCCTGAAGCTCCGCCACCTTTGCTGGATCACCACCATCGGTCCGTTGCTGGTACAGCTTCGAGAATGGCTCCTGCTGGCCACCGGTGATCAGCTGAAAGGCGTTCCACTGAATCGGCATATTCTCACGGAAGCTGTATTCAGCCCCGACAGACCAGCCACCCGGGATGTTGGTATTCATGCTGATGCCGTACAGCTTGATGTCTTCCGGATAATCAATGAAGTAGCTGGGCAGCGTCTCACCGTTGGCGGGATCACTCACACGCCCACTGACGTAGGGCAGGCGGCTGTGATACCGAACGTGATAAAGCCCAAACTCGGTTTCACCCAGTTCCGGCGAATACCACTGGAGCGCGACACCAAACTGATCATCACCATCGGGACGCCGGTCCCCCTCGCGCTCAATCACGGCACCGAAGTTCTCATCCGCCACACGTTCACTCACCTGGCCAAGACCGTAAACCGGCCCGCAGCCATCAGCGGTAAAGTCATTCGTGGAGAAATAGGTACCACAATCATCAATCTGGGTAGGCTCCCAGTCAAACTGCAGGTAAGCCTGAACCGTCAGCGACTGCGTAATACCGGCAGACGCATAGAAGGCCTCAATCGGAAGCAGCGCTTCCCTGAGTTCGGACCCCGGGGAGCGGATGGCACCCACATCAATCGGGTTGGTGGAATTGATGCCACCCTGGATGAACGTGCTTTCACCCCAGTTAAAAACCTGACGGCCATACCGCAGGCTCACCGGTACTTCCCCAACATTCCAGTCAGTCCACACGTACGCGTCGAGAAGCTCACCTCCGGAGGCATTATCCTTGCCGTCTTCGCTGATGGTCTGTCGGCCATCACGCGTAAAGTCGTCATCCTTGACGCGGAAGTCATACCAGTAGCGACCACGCACAAAACCGCCTGCCCGGGTAAGGGAGCCCCCATAGTAGTTGCGGTTCAGGTAGAGTTCGCTGGTGCCACGGATGATTTCGGAATAGGTGTCGCCGGAATCGAAGTTCAGGTTGCCATCATCGTAGTTGGTCGAGGACGCACCGGTGGTATCGCCAGCCGATACCCCGTCCAGGTTGCCCTGGCCAATCAGGTCCTTATCGCGGCTCTCGGTCCGCCAGCCGGCGGCGGCGGTCAGCTGGGTGTCGAAGGCGCCTTCCATCTCGCCAACGTTGAAATTGAAGGCACTGACCGGAGAGGCCAGGCCGGCGGCAATGGCGGCAGCCAGCGGCATCTTGACCCATTTCTGCCACTGTTGTGTTCTTTTTATCATTGAACGCTTCTCCGTTTATCTGGATCGCTGCTCTGGTATTGTGGGTTACTACAGATTGACCTTCACTATAGACACAAAATCCAGAATCAACCAATTTTCGGTCACAGATTTTTTAGCGCCCGTGACCGGAAGCCGCTGTAACCGGAGATAGAATATGAGTGCAGATCCCATTATCATTGCCGGAGCAACACGCACCCCTATGGGAAGCTTTCTCGGCAGTCTTTCACCGCTGAGTGCGCCACAGCTTGGTGCGGAAACAATACGCCGTGCCCTATCCCAGGCAGGCATCCAACCCGAAGCCGTCGATGAAGTCATCATGGGCAACGTCCTGCCGGCCGGCGTGGGTCAGGGGCCGGCACGTCAGGCCGCCAGAAAAGGCGGACTTCCCGATGGATGCGGTGCCACAACCATCAATAAACTGTGCGGCTCGGGCATGAAGGCAGTCATGTTCGGGCATGACCTGCTGCGCGCCAGCAGTGCCGGAATCGTTATGGCGGGCGGCATGGAAAGCATGTCCAATGCCCCCTATGTGCTCCAGGGGGCGCGAAGGGGCTATCGGATGGGGCCGGGGCAGCCGCCCCAGGACCACATGTTCCTGGATGGACTCCAGGATGCGGAAACCGACCGCCTGATGGGGGCCTTTGCCCAGGAGACAGCAGACCGGGAGGGTTACTCCCGAGAGGCCATGGACGATTTTGCCATCCGCTCCCTGCAGCGTGCCCGGGAAGCCATTGAACAGGGGTGGCTGGCGCCGGAGATGACACCGCTGAGCGTTCCCGGGAAAAAGGAAACACTTGAGGTCAATGATGACGAACAGCCAGGCCAGGCCGACCTGGAGCGCATCCCTTCAATGCGCCCGGCTTTTGCAAAGGATGGGACCATCACTGCGGCCAATGCTTCTTCCATTTCCGACGGCGCCTCCGCCCTGATGCTGATGCCCGAGTCCCGGGCCGCATCAGAGGGCGTTACGCCGTTGGCGCGGATCCACGGCCATGCGACCTTCTCCCGGCATCCGTCGGAATTCACCCTGGCCCCGGTTGGCGCCATCCAACGGCTTCTTGAAAAAACCGGCTGGGCCGCTTCGGACGTCGACCTCTTCGAGATCAATGAGGCCTTTGCTGTCGTCACCATGATCGCCATGGACCAGCTCAGCCTGCCCGCCGATAAGGTGAATATCCATGGCGGCGCCTGCGCCCAGGGGCATCCTATCGGCTCCACCGGTTCAAGGCTGATTGTGTCGCTGATTCACGCGCTGCGACGCACCGGCGGCAAGCGGGGCATCGCCTCACTCTGCATCGGCGGGGGCGAGGCCACGGCCGTGGCTATTGAGTGCTTATAGAACGAACCATCACAGAGCCAACCTCAGGCTTTATGCGGCAACTCCAGGTAGTCGCGCGACTGCATTTCCAGCAGCCGCGACTCCGTCCGTTCAAACTCGAACGCGAGGTTGGTGCCGCGATACAATTCGTGGATCGGTGCCTCGGCTGACAGAATCAGTTTAACGCACCGGTCATAGAACTCATCGACCATATTGATGAAGCGCCGTGCACGGTCATCCGAGTTCGCATCCATCACCGGTACACCACTGACGATCACGGCGTGGAATTCCCGGGCGAGCTCGATGTAGTCGTTCTGGCTCCGGGGTCCATCGCACAATTCCTGGAACTCGAACCAGACCACATCGTCCGCATGGCGACGAGCCCGTATGAAACGGCCGTTAACCTCCAAATCCCGTTCATGATCCCCCCCTTCTATGGCCAGGTCGCGGTAACTCTTTTCCAGTCCCGTCTCCGCCACCTCATCAAGCGGCCAATGGAAAAGCTGGGCCTGCTCCAGGGTCCGCAACCGGTAATCGACACCGCCATCAATGTTCAGAACCCTGGTGTAACGGTTCAGAAGATCAATGGCGGGGAGGAACCGAGCCCGCTGCAAACCGTTCCAGTAGAGCCCATCCGGTTCAATATTGGAGGTGCATACCAGGGTAACGCCCCGGTAGAAGAGTCCCTTGAGCAGATTGGCCAGAATCATGGCATCACCGATATCGGAAACAAAGAACTCATCGAAGCAGATCACCCGCGTCTCCCGGGCGAAACGCTCGGCAATCGCATCCAGCGGGTTGCTGTAACCTTCCATTTCCGCAAGCTCGCGGTGAACCCGCTGCATAAAGCGGTGAAAATGGATCCTCATCTTGCGTTCGAACGGTAGCGACTCGTAAAAGAGATCCATGAGGTAGGTTTTGCCGCGCCCCACCCCACCCCAGAAATAAAGCCCGGTTACGGGCGTCTCACGCCCGCCGTGCAGCCAGCGCCCCAGGCGCTTCATTGGTTTGTTGAGCTGCTCCTCGGCCCGGATCAGCTCCCGATAAAGCGCATCGAGGTGCTGAATGGCAAGCTCCTGGGCCGAGTCATGCTGGAACCCCGCTTCATTCTGATCGCGCCGATATTGCTCCAATGGTGTTTCGGGCCTTTGGGACGGCATTTCCTGGCTGTTTTCCATGCACTCCTCGATGCGGTTCAGGGAGGGCTCATTATCCGGATTTTTGCGCCGGTCTCCAAACCCGTTAAGCTGGGGCTGTTGCCGGGAGACGCTTTGTCATACCATGGTGCTCACACCACGCTCCCGGTAGAATCCGGTAGATACCAGGCAATATAAGGATCATGATATGGAGTCCATGCTTGTGGTCGGCATCGCGGCACTGGCTATTGGCCTAGCCCTTGGCTGGGGCATCGCGCGAACGACCGGCAACCGTAATGTGCGCCAACGGCGACTGGCCCAGCAGCTCGACGCCCTGCAGACAGAGCACACCCGTTACCAGGCGCAGGTCAACGAGCATTTCATGGAGACCGCCGAACTGATTCGCCGACTCAATGACTCCTACCGGGATGTCCACCAGCATCTGGCCAAGGGCGCGAGCAAACTCTGCACCGAAAATGATGCCCGACAGGAGCTTGAGCAGGCCCGACAGGACAACCAGCTCGCCTATCAGAACCAGGAAGACGACGACGGTGTGGAACCTCCCCGGGATTACGCGCCACGCAATGACAATGTTGACAATGGCACACTCTCCGAGGACTACGGGCTTTCCGAGAAGGCGGAACGGGAAGAACGCTCCGGAACCTGAGCCCGCCCTCAGGCCGGGCTGGGGTCATCGATAAAGTGATGCTCAATTCCAAGCGCGCTTTCGAGCGCTGCGCCGAGCGCCTGAACTCCGTGCCGCTCGGTGGCATGATGCCCGGCGGCATAGAAGTGGATGCCGTTTTCCCGGGCACTGTGAACCGTTGGCTCGGAAATTTCACCGCTGATATAGGCGTCCACGCTCAGCCCTGCTGCACGGTCGATCATTCCCTGGGCACCACCGGTACACCATGCAACACGCTTTATGATTTCAGGACCGCCGGCGACATGGAGGGGCGTCTGAGCCAGCCCGTCCTCCATACGCCTCCCCAATGCCTCGGCAGAAACCGGCTCGTCGAGCTCGCCTTGCCATAGCAGTTCGCGGGGATCATCGGTCACCGGCTCGGGATTGCGTACGCCAAGGGTCGCCCCCAGGCAGGCGTTATTGCCCATGGTTCGATGGGCGTCCAGTGGCAGATGATAGGCCACCAGGGAAACATCATTGGCCAGTAGCGTGCGTATCCGGCGCTGCTTCATGCCGCGGATACAGGGATCCTCCCCCTTCCAGAAGTAGCCATGATGAACCAGGACCATATCCGCACCGGCCTCGATGGCCTGTTCCAGAAAACGCTGACTGGCGGTAACACCGGAAATCACCCGGGCGACCGGGTGGCGCCCCTCAACCTGAAGCCCGTTCGGGCAATAGTCCTGGAACCGGTCCGGCTCCAGCCACCCATTCAGTGTCTTTAGTATGGTATCGCGATCAGTGCCCATGACGCTTCCGCTCCCGATTCACTGCAACCGTTCAAGAATCTCACCCAGCGCCTTGACCAGCGCATTGGTCTGCTCCCGGGTGCCTACGGTAATGCGAAGAAAATCCCGAATCCTCGGCTTATCAAAGTGGCGAACGATAATGCCATAATCACGCAGATGCGAGGCCAGGACATCGCCGCTACCAGCCGGATGCCGACACAGGACAAAGTTGGCTGCTGACGGTAATACCGTAAAGCCCTGTGCCTCCAGAGCCTCGACCATAAAGGCCCGCCCATCGATCACCAGATCCCGGCACTGCTGAAAGTAGTGATCGTCCTCAATGGCGGCAATGGCCCCAGCCTGTGCGAGACGATCCAGTGGGTAGGAATTGAAGCTGTTCTTGATGCGGCTCAGCCCATCGATCAGGTGTGCTTGACCGAGGGCGAACCCGACCCTCAAGCCTGCCAGCGAACGGGACTTTGACAGTGTCTGGGTGACCAGAAGATTCGGGTACCGGTTAATCAGGCGACTGGCGCTTTCGCCCCCAAAATCCACATAGGCCTCATCGACCACAACGACCCGTTCCGGGTTCGCTGCCAGGATCGTCTCCACCGACTCGAGCGGCAGGAAGATCCCCGTGGGCGCGTTCGGGTTCGGAAAGATAACGCCACCATTGGGCGGCTGGAAACCATTCGGGTCAATACGGAAGTCCTCATCCAGCGGACAGGTCTTGCCCTCCAACCCGTAAAGGCCGCAATAAACCGGATAGAAGCTGTAGGTAATGTCCGGAAACAGAACGTGTTCATCCGGCTGGAATAACCCCTGGAAGATAAAAGCCAGCACTTCGTCCGACCCGTTGCCAAGGAAAACCTGACTGGCATCCAGGCCATGATAGCCGGCAATGACGTCCCGCAGCCTTTCACCTTCCGGATCCGGATAAAGACGCAAAGACTCGTCCGCTGCCGCCTGGATCGCTTCAATCACCTTTGGAGAAGGGCCGAAGGGGCTCTCATTGGTATTGAGCTTAACCAGGTTGGGCACTTTTGGCTGCTCGCCGGGCACATAGGGCTTGAGCTCATGCACCCGGGCATTCCAGAAACGACTCATGGCAGCCTCAGGACCGCAAGCGGTATTCGGCGGAGCGCGCGTGCGCGGTAAGCCCTTCGCCCCGGGCCAGAACGGAGGCGGTACGACCCGCCTGCGAGGCACCCTCGCCCGTAAAGTAGATCACGGAGGAACGCTTCTGGAAATCATAGACCCCCAGGGGCGATGAGAAACGCGCCGTTCCGCCGGTGGGGAGCACGTGGTTGGGGCCCGCACAATAATCACCGAGAACTTCCGCCGTGTAGGATCCCATGAAGATGGCGCCCGCGTGGCGGATCTCCGCAAGCAGGCCATCCGGATCAGCAACGGAAAGCTCAAGGTGCTCGGGGGCAATGCGATTACTCACATCCGCTGCCTCCGAGAGAGAGGCTACCTTGATGAGCATGCCCCGATCCTCGAGAGAGCGCCGGATGATCTCCGCCCGCTCCATGGTCGGAAGCAGCTTTTCCATGCTCTGGTGCACCCGGTCCAGGTAGTCCGCATCCGGGGAGACCAGAATGGACTGCGCCTGCTCGTCATGTTCTGCCTGGGAGAAGAGATCCATGGCAATCCAGTCGGGATCGGTGGTGCCATCGCCAACGACCAGGATCTCGGAGGGACCGGCCACCATATCGATGCCAACGATCCCGAAAACCTCGCGCTTGGCCATGGCAACAAAGATGTTCCCGGGGCCAACAATCTTGTCCACGGCGGGGACCGTCTCGGTTCCATAGGCCAGCGCGGCGATGGCCTGCGCCCCTCCCAGCGTGTAGATCCGGTCCACACCGGCAATAACGGCCGCGGCCAGCACCAGGTCGCTGAGTTCACCGTCGGGTGCGGGTACCACCATGACCACTTCTGACACACCAGCCACCCGGGCCGGGATCGCGTTCATCAGGACCGACGAGGGGTACGCGGCCTTGCCACCCGGCACATAGAGGCCTGCCCGATCGACGGGCAGGACACGCTGGCCCAGGCGGGTCCCGTCTGCCTCCTCATACTGCCAGGACTCGGGCCGCTGCTTTTCGTGATAGGCCCGGATCCGGCTGGCAGCGTGCTCAAGCGCCTCGCGTTCATCAGCGCCAATCGCGTCCAGTGCACGATCAAGACGCTCCCGGGAAACCTGCAGGTCTGAAACCGAGGCCGCATCAAGGCGGTCAAGGCTGGCCGTGTAACGCAGAACGGCGGCATCGCCCTCGGTACGCACCGCATCCAGGATCTCCCGAACCGTTTCCTGCACTTTCGGGTCAATGCTGTCGTCCCAGGCGATCTTCTGATGCAGCTTCTGATCGAACTCAGCAGAACCGGTATCAAGTCGGGTAATATCAAGCGAGCTCATGGGACTACTCCGGTGTCTCTTTCCGGGACACGGCCTCAGCCATCTGATCAAGGACGGGCTGAAGCCTCTCGTGTTTCATTTTCATGGCGGCGCGACTGACAACCACCCGCGAACTGATCCAGGCAATGGTTTCCCTGGGCTCCAGGCCATTGGCTTTCAGCGTGTTCCCGGTGTCTACAATATCCACAATCTCATCAGCCAGACCCAGCAGGGGCGCCAACTCCATGGCGCCGTAGAGCTTGATGATATCCGCCTGTTTGCCTTCCGCCGCGTAGTATTCGCGCGCCAGCCGGGTAAACTTGGTGGCAACCCTGACCCGGCCCTCCGGCGGCGCCTGACCGGCAACACCCGCCGTCATCAGCCGGCACTTTGCAATTCTCAGATCCAGTGGCTCATACAGGCCCTCGCCCCCATGTTCCATCAACACGTCCTTGCCAGCCACGCCCATGTCGGCGCCGCCATACTGAACATAGGTGGGCACGTCTGTGGCCCTGATAATAAGCAGGCGCACCCCCGGGACCGTTGTTTCAAACACCAGCTTGCGGGACTTCTCCGGATCCTCCTCCGGCTCGATACCCGCCGCCGCCAGAAGGGGCAGCGTCTCTTCCAGAATACGCCCCTTGGACAGGGCAATGGTCAATTGGTCCGACATCATTCTACAAACTGCCTTTCAGTGTTCAGGCTGGTATCCGCCGGATCGTCGCCCCGAGAAGCTGCAGCTTTTCCTCGATGCATTCGTAGCCACGATCAATGTGATAAATCCGGTCAACAGTGGTTTCGCCCCGTCCCACAAGCCCGGCAATCACGAGACTCGCGGAGGCCCGGAGATCAGTAGCCATAACCGGCGCGCCCGTCAGATGGTCCACGCCCTTCACAATGGCGGTATTGCCCTCAAGCCCAATGTCCGCGCCCATGCGGATCATCTCCTGGACGTGCATGAAACGATTCTCGAACACCGTTTCCGTCACCCACCCTGTGCCTTCCGCAATGGCATTGAGCGCGACGAACTGCGCCTGCATATCCGTGGGAAAGGCCGGATAGGGCGCGGTGCGCACATTAACCGCCCGGGGACGACGCCCCGCCATATCCAGAGAAATCCAGTCACTGCCGGTCGCGATGTGCGCCCCTGCTTCTTCCAGCTTGAGCAGGACCGCCTCGAGGATATCCTCGCGCGTATCCTTGAGCATTACACTTCCACCCGTAGCAGCCGCTGCACACAGGTAGGTCCCGGTCTCGACGCGATCCGGCAGCACATCGTAATGACAGGGTTGAAGCCGGGGCACGCCGTGAATCTCAATGGTGGCCGTTCCGTAACCCCGGACATCGGCGCCCATGGCATTCAGGCATTCAGCCAGATCAACCACCTCGGGTTCCCGCGCCGCATTTTCAAGGATGGTTACACCCTCGGCGAGCGTTGCCGCCATCATCAGGTTTTCCGTGCCGGTTACGGTCACGGTATCCAGGAAAATATGCGCGCCCTTCAGGCCTTTGGGGGCATAAGCGTGGATGTAACCACTGTCCACCTCGATTTCGGCCCCCATCTGCTCCAGCCCCTGCAGGTGAAGGTTGACGGGGCGGGTGCCGATCGCACAGCCGCCGGGGAGCGACACGTGGGCTTCACCGAAGTGGGCCACCATCGGCCCCAGAACCAGGATCGAGGCCCTCATGGTCTTGACCAGCTCATAGGGCGCCGTCAGGTTCTTGATGCTGTTCGCATCCACCTCCACGCTCATCTTTTCATCAATGAGCAGTTCCACCCCCATGTTGCCCAGAAGCTCAATCATGGTGGTGACATCATGAAGATGCGGCAGGTTACCAACACTGACCTTGCCGTCAGCCAGCAGGGTCGAGGCCAGGATCGGCAGCGCCGAGTTCTTGGCTCCGGAAATCCGTATTTCGCCGTGGAGCGGCTGCCCGCCCTGAATCAGCAGTTTGTCCAATCGATTATCCCCTGACGGAATGCGCGGCCGTTACTGCTGGCGCGCCTGCCATTCTTCCGGTGTCATGGCCCTGATGGTCAGGGCGTGAATGGTGCCTTCGGCAAGCAGATCGTTCAGTTCCGCGTAGATGAGCTGCTGCCGCCTGACCCGGCTGAGGTCATTGAAACGCTCCCCGATCGCGATCACGAGAAACTTGTTGCCATCATTCTGAACCTCAATCTGGCAATCCGGTAACGCACTTGCCAGTCGTTCGCGAACATCCTCCGCCTGCATGGAAGCTCCAATCTGCCCGTATGAAAGCTGAGCATTATACCCTACCAGGCCGACTCATCACAGATGCGGCCTGACGCACTGGAGGCACTACTGGTCGGAAGCTTCCCCATCCTTGACGGCGTCTTCCAGGCCATCAATATCGGCTGCTTCGGCCGACCACTGGTCAATGACCGCGGCAACGTCACCATCCTGGGCCTGCATCTGCTGCTCGAACCGGTCCCGGAAGGCCAGACCGATATTGATGCCCTCGACGATGACGTTCTCCATCTGCCAGTTGCCCTCCTCGGGGCGGTACATGGAGTAGGCAACCCCATAACGCTCACCAGTGTCGGTAGTGATGCGCAGGTTCACGGTAGCCCTGTCATCATGGCGGGGGTTGATCTCAACACTTTCCACGGCAAGATCGAAGTCGCTGCTGTTGATACTGACCGCTGCACCACCGTAGGCGTCATAAAGACTGCGCCGAAAGGCCTCGACAAACTGGTCCCGCTGCTCCCCGGAAGCCTGTCGCGCATACTTGCCCATAACGCGCGCCGCGACCCGGCGGAACGCAACGAACTCACCGAGTGCCTGATCCATTTCCTCGTAGAAGGCCTCCCGATCCTCGCTGTACAGATCCTGGATCTTCCCGAGCCTGTCAACGAGATCTAACGTATTGTCTTCCACATATTCCCTGAGCGCTTCTTCCTCCGAAGACGCTGCTACTATCTGGAACGGCAGCACCAGCAGCGCGATCAACGCCAGAAAATGGGCCGCCCTATGGTATGAATGGTTTGTCACCTGCAGTCTCCTGTTGCTGTGAATACGACCTGTCTCAGCCACCTGTAATGCGCCTCAGGATCAATGCTTCGATACTGATCGCGGACTGTGTATCCTCGATATAGTCATTATCCGAGATGGAGTCCGGATGACCTCCGGGTGAGATCTCGATGTAATGCTCGCCCATCAGGCCCGCCGTCCGGATGACCGCCGAACTGTCAATCGCGATCCTGTCCACGTCCTCACGGACCTCCATGGCCACCCGTGCACGGTAGGAATCAGTGTCAAGCTCAACCCGGGTCACCTTCCCGATGGTCACCCCCGCCATTGCCACGCGGGAACCGGGCTTCAAGGTACCAACGTCTGAGAATTCAGCAAATACCTGATAGGTACCGCCGCTGTCGGCACTTTCCATTTCCGGAAATACGCCTGACAGAAGCAGCAGTGAAAGGGTGACAACCACCCCCAGCACAAAGAATACCAAACGTTCTTTCACCAACCGTAGCTGCTCCCCATTCCTGCTCATCAGGTATCATACCACCGCCAACGTGCTGTACGAAGCGGGACGCGATCGATAAAGTACGGTTCCGCATCCACCCCTGTACCAAAGAGTATCGGAGACAACGCATGCTTACAGCGCTTGGCGCCCTGCTGCTTGGGCTGATACTGCTCATATGGAGCGCAGACCAGTTCATTACGGGCGCCATCGACAGCGCACGCCGGCTGGGCCTCAGCCCCATGCTCATCGGCCTGACCCTGGTGGCTTTCGGCACCTCCGCGCCGGAAGTGCTGGTTTCCGTTGTGGCGGCTATAACAGGGGCCGGCGACATTGCCGTCGGCAATGCCATCGGTTCCAATATCGCCAACCTTGGACTGGTACTGGGTGTAACAGCCCTGATCGCACCCCTGGTCGTCGCACTCCCCACAAGACGGCTGGAGCTGCCGCTGCTCGCTGTGGTCACCCTGGTGGCCTGGCTGTTGTTCATTGACGACCACCTTGGCCTTGGGGATGGACTGACCATGCTGCTGGTGCTGGCCGTGTCCTTCACGATACTGGTTCGTTACGGTCAGGCGGCCACGGTGCTGGCCTCGGAGGTCCCGGACCCCCATGCCACCTCAACACCGCTCATAACCCTGCAGATCGTCGGCGGACTGGTCTTGCTTCTGGGGAGTTCGCGGCTGCTCGTCTGGGGCGCCGTGGAGCTTGCGCTCATTCTGGGGGTCAGCGAGCTCATCGTGGGTCTGACCGTCGTGGCCGTGGGAACCAGCCTTCCGGAACTCGCCACCAGCATTGCGAGCGCCGTGAAAGGCCGGCACGACATGGTTCTGGGCAACCTGATCGGCTCCAACCTGTTCAATCTGCTTCTGGTACTGGCTATCCCGGCAATGGTGGCGGGCATCCCGCTGAACCCGGATGCGGCGACCCGCGATTACGGCGCCATGGTGCTGGTTACCCTGCTGGTGGGCGGGCTGGCCCTTGTCAGCGGGCGAAGGGGTCATCTTCCACGGCTGGCGGGTGGTATACTGTTGGCCTTCTACATCGGTTATGTTGTATTCATACTGGCGGGAAACCCACCCCCGCCTTCGGCCCTTTGAGGATTTCTATGGAGAACGCGGCCTCAATGCTGGAATCAGCCCGTCGCACCATCACCATGGAGCGTGATGCCATCGACGCACTGCTGCCGAGAATCGGTGACAGCTTTGCCCACGCCTGTCGGCTGATCCTCGAATGCCGGGGGCGCGTGGTGGTGACCGGCATGGGAAAGTCGGGCCATATCGGCAGCAAAATCGCCGCAACCCTGGCCAGCACGGGCACCCCGGCCTTCTTCGTCCACCCCGGCGAGGCCAGCCACGGCGACCTCGGCATGATAACCGGTGACGACGTGGTGATTGCCATTTCCAACTCCGGCAATACCGGCGAACTGGTCACGATACTGCCGCTGATCAAGCGTCGCGGGGCAGCACTGGTCAGCATGACGGGCAAAGAGGACTCACAACTGGCCCAACTCTCCCACGCGAACCTGGATATCGGCGTTGAGCAGGAGGCCTGCCCCATGGGGCTGGCCCCCACATCCAGCACAACCGTCACGCTCGTCATGGGCGATGCGCTGGCGGTTGCCCTGCTCGAGGCCCGCGGCTTCGGCGCCGAGGACTTTGCGTTCTACCACCCGGGCGGCACCCTGGGTCGCCGCCTGCTCCTGAAGGTCTCCGACCTGATGCATACCGGCGATCAGCTGCCACGGGTAAACCCCGAAACGCTGATGAGCGAAGCCCTGCTGGAGATATCGCGCAAGGGGCTTGGCATGACCGCCATTACCGATGGCGATGGGAGGGTCATCGGTATCTTCACGGACGGTGACCTTCGCCGCACCCTGGATCAGGGACTGGACATCCACCAGACGCGTATTGAGGAAGTCATGACCAGTCACTGCCGCAGTGTGGGCGAGGATATTCTCGCGGCCGAGGCACTGAAGGTGATGGAAGACAGCCGAATCAATGCACTGCTGGTCACGGATACTGAAGGTCGCCTCGTCGGCGCCATGAACATGCACGACCTGCTGCGGGCGGGCGTTGTCTAGGAGGTCCGGAATGGACACAGAATTCCACCAGCTTGCCTCCGGTATCCGCCTTCTTGCCATGGATGTGGATGGGGTCCTGACGGACGGAGCCATCTACCTCGCCGCCTCCGGCGACGAACTGAAGGCATTCAACATCCTGGATGGGCAGGGCCTGAAACTGCTCCGCAGCGAGGGGATACAGACCGCCTTTATCACGGGGCGCGTATCGCCACTCACTGAAACCCGGGCAACCAACCTGGGAATCGACCATCTTTACCAGGGCCGCGAAGACAAAGCTGCGGCCCTGCTTGAGCTGAGCGACAAAACCGGTATCGGTGTTTCCGAAATGGCCTATGTGGGCGACGACCTCCCGGATTTGGCCGCCATCGAGCTCGCGGGGCTCGGCATCAGTGTTCCCAACGGGTGCGCCACGGTCCGGGAAGCGGCCGACTGGTGCACCACCATAGCCGGTGGTTCAGGCGCGGTGCGTGAAATCTGCGAGCGCCTGCTGCAGGCGAAGGGCCTGCTGCAGGGTGCCATTGACGGGTATCGGGCGCCATGATGGGTCACTGGCTGCAGGCCTTCATCTCCGATCTGCAGGACCGGTCGCTCTGGCTCTGGGGCGCGGCCGTGCTTACGGCCCTGGCACTGGTGCTGCTGCTGCTGCGCAGTGAGCAGCCCGTAACATCCCGTGATGCGGAGGAACTGAGGGGGCCCGACAAGCCGGATGGATTCGTCATCAACGCCACCTACCGGTCCTTTGATAGTGAGGGACGCCTCTCGGCACGGATATCGAGCCCCCGGGGGGAACAGTTTGATGACGATAAGCGCGTGACCATGGAGTCGCCCCGCGGATTGCTCCTCGAAAAGGACAGCCGTGCCCCATGGCATCTGGCGGCCGAACGCGGCGAGTATTATCTGAACGCGGAACGCCTTACCCTCAACAGCAACGTCCGCATCCGCCATGAAACCCGTGAACGCGGAGAAGCCCTCCTGAAAACCGAACGGCTGGTTGTGGATAACCGCAAGCGCATTGTGCACACTGATGCCCCCGTCACCATCATCAACGAATCCAGCCTGACGCGGACAACCGGAATGAAAGGTTGGATCGACGAACGGGTACTGGAACTGGAAAGCCAGGTTGACGGTTACTATTACAGCCGGTAACCGAACGATCGAGAGGAAACCGTGACCATCCATAATCCTGCGCCGCCAAACATCACCCCATGGATCAGACTGACCCTCTGCCTGCTGCTCGCAGGGGTAACAGTTCCTGTCTTCGCTTTCGACCTCGACTCCGACAACCCCATTCGCATCGAGTCCAAGAGCGCCAGGCTCGATGACAAGGCCGGGACCGCCACCTACACAGGTAACGTGCGCGTTACCCAGGGAGAAGCCCGCCTTGAAGCGCAACGGATCGTGCTGACCCGCAAGGAAGGGGAACTTGACAGCCTTGATGCTACGGGCGAGCCGGCCACCTATGAACAGCCGGAAACCCCCGACGCCCCCGCCCTGTATGCGGAAGGGAACCGCATCCATTACGCCGCCGGTGAAGGCCTGATCGTGTTTGAGCGGAATGCGTTGATCCGACAGGCCGGTGACCGTTTTCGTGGTAATCGCATCAGTTACGACCTTGAGAAACGCGTCGTAACCGCCACCAGCGCGGATGACGATGATGAGGACCGGGTGGAAATGACCATACAGCCGGGAAAGAACCGGGATAACAACTGACCGGAGCGAATCCATGGCAGTCCTTGAAGCCCACAACCTTGCCAAGAGCTACAAGAAAAAACCGGTGGTCCTGGACGTCTCCCTGACCATCCGGAGCGGCCAGATCGCCGGCCTGCTCGGCCCCAACGGCGCCGGTAAGACCACCTGTTTCTACATGATTGTCGGCTTGATCCCCCAGGACCGCGGCCAGATCCTGATTGACGATCAGGACATCACGCGCTACCCCATGCACGGGCGCGCCCGGGCCGGCATCGGCTATCTGCCCCAGGAAGCCTCGGTTTTCCGGCGCCTGACCGTGGCACAGAACCTGATGGCCATCCTGGAAACCCGCAAGGACCTGAGCCGTAGCCAGCGCCACGAGAAAATGGAGGAGCTGCTGAAGGAATTCCACATTACCCATATCCGGGACAACCTCGGCATGAGCCTCTCCGGCGGCGAGCGACGCAGGGCCGAGATCGCGCGGGCGCTGGCCGTGGAACCCGCATTCATTCTGCTCGACGAACCCTTTGCAGGCGTCGATCCGATCTCGGTGAGCGATATCAAGCAGATCGTGCGCCAGGTCCGTGACAAAGGCATCGGCGTACTGATCACTGATCACAACGTGCGGGATACGCTGGACATCTGTGAAACCGCCTATATCGTCAGCGAAGGGCATATCATCGCCTCGGGAACCTCTGCCGAAATCCTCGCCAACCAGCAGGTCAAGCAGGTCTATCTGGGCGAGGAATTCCATCTTTAAGAATTGAAACAGAGTCGCAACCTGAACCGTTGTTCCTGAACGAAGATCGCTAGTACACTCAGGCCAAGAGGAACTAAGCAAAATTCCTGCCGGCTCCTGATCCGGGGCGGCACACAGGCCGAGAGGACGGGAACGCAACCGATGGTAATGAAAGCCTCACTGCAGTTGAAGATGGGCGCGCAGCTGACCATGACGCCCCAGCTTCAGCAGGCAATCCGGTTACTCCAGCTTTCCACGCTGGATCTCCAGCAGGAGATCCAGCAGGCCCTCGAATCCAACCCCATGCTGGAAACCACCGAAGACGCGGAAGAAACCACCAGCGAAGAACACAACTCAAACGAACAAAGCGCGGACCCCGGAGAGGAAAGCGACCAGGACAAGAGCAGCGAGGATGCCACTGCGGAGCCCGAAAGCTGGGAAAACGAGAACTGGCAGGACAACAGCGAAATCCCCGACAACCTGCCGGTCGACACCGCCTGGGACGATGTGTACCAGAGTGCGCCCGCCCCGGCAGCACCCCGCCCCGAGGATGACGGCGACACGGACTTCGAGAGCCGCAACTCCGCCGGCGAGACCCTTCAGGACCACCTGCTCTGGCAGCTCAACCTCACGCCCATGTCCGAGCGCGACCGGGCCATTGCCCATACCCTGATTGACGCCGTGGACACCACGGGCTATCTCACCCAGAGCATCGAGGAACTGCTGCCGGGACTGATGAGCCCGGAGGACGAGGACCCCGTCGAGGCCTCCGAGGTGGAAGCCGTACTGCATCGACTCCAGCATTTCGACCCACCGGGCGTCGCCGCCCGCAACCTGCAGGAGTGCCTGCTGGCCCAGCTGCAGCAGCTGCCTCCGGACACCCCCTGGCTGAAGCAGGCCCGCCTGGTCATCAGCCATTACATTCAGCTGCTGGGTAATCGCGACTACCGCCAGCTGATGCGCCGAAGCCGGCTGAGCGAGCAGCAGCTCAGGGAAGTGCTGGAGCTGATCCAGACACTGCAGCCAAGGCCCGGGGATGCCATCAACAACACGACGCCGGAATATGTAGTGCCGGACGTCATCGTCACGCGCCAGAACGGGCGCTGGAAAATTGAGCTGAATCCTGATATTGCGCCACGCCTGCAGGTTAACAGCCTTTACGCCTCCATGATCCGTCATTCGGACAGCAGCGCGGACAACACCTACCTGCGGGATCAGCTGCAGGAGGCGAAATGGTTCATCAAGAGTCTGCAGAGCCGTAACGAAACCCTGTTGAAAGTGGCCTCGCAGATCGTCGACCATCAACAGAGATTCTTCGAGGAAGGCGAGGAGGCCATGAAACCTCTGATCCTCTCCGAAATCGCCCAGGCTGTGGAAATGCATGAATCAACCATCTCAAGGGTGACAACCCAGAAGTACATGCACACCCCCCGTGGCATCTACGAACTCAAGTATTTCTTCTCCAGTCATGTCAGCACGGACGAGGGCGGCGAGTGCTCCTCCACAGCCATTCGGGCCATGATCAAGAAGCTGATCAACGAGGAAGAAAGCAAAAAACCGCTCAGTGATAACCGCATAGCGGCTATACTGAGCGACCAGGGCATCAATGTCGCACGCCGGACGGTCGCGAAATACCGCGAAGCGATGCACATTCCGCCTTCAAACGAGCGAAAACGTCTCGTCTAGGAGGCTTCACGCCTGTATGATGGCCACCTTTCGGTGGCAGGGCAAAACCGAAAACAGGAGCGGACTATGCAACTCAACATTTCGGGTCATCACATCGAGCTCACCGACGCGCTCAAGGACTATGTGAACACCAAGATGGAAAAGCTTGAGCGCCATACCGACCAGATCAGCAACACCCGGGTCACCCTGTCAGTGGTGAAACAACGACAGACGGCCGAGGCAACGCTCCATGTAACCGGTGGCGAAATCAACGCCAAAGCCCAGCACGACGATATGTACGCGGCGATCGATCAGCTTGTGGACAAGCTGGACCGACAAATTCTCAAACACAAGGAAAAGCAGGTTGACCGCATGCATGGTGCGGCCGCCCGCTGAATCCGGCACGGTTTTTCATGCCCACTTCAACACTGTCCATAGAGTCAATACTGGCCCCGGAACTGACCCTCTGCGGCGTTCCGGGAACCAGTAAAAAGCGCATTCTCGAGACCATCGCCGAGCGAGTCGCCCGGTTCTATCCCGAACTGGACGAGAACCAGATCTTCAATAATCTGGTCGCCCGCGAGCGGCTAGGCAGCACCGGCATCGGCCAGGGAATAGCCATACCCCACTGTCGACTGGAGGATTGCAAGCGGGTTGTCGGCGCCCTCCTGACTCTGAGCGAGCCCATCAATTTCGACGCGATCGACAATGAACCGGTTGATCTGCTTTTTGTGCTGCTGGTGCCCCAGAACGCGACCAGTGAACACCTTGAACTGCTGAGTCAGCTCGCCGAAAAATTCAACGACCGCAGTCTCTGCAAGAAACTGCGACAGTGCGACGATTCGGACGATCTCTATAACCTGATCGTGAGCAGCGAACAGGAGTCTCAATAGAACACCACAGCAACCGAATCCGGGAGGTCTGCCATTGAAACTGATCATCGTGAGCGGGCGCTCCGGCTCGGGGAAAAGTACCGCGCTGCATGTACTGGAGGACCTGGGTTACTACTGCATTGATAACCTCCCCATTGGGCTGCTATCCCCCCTGACCCGCGAGGCCATGAATTCGTCGGAAGCGCGCCAGCATATTGCCGTCAGCATCGATGCGCGCAATCTCTCCGGCGACATTGCAAATTTTGAAACCCTGTACAATCAGCTTCAGCACCCGGATCTCAGCCTGGAAATCATCTACCTGGACGCCGCGGACCAGATGCTGATCCAGCGTTTCCACGCCACAAGGCGCAAACACCCGCTCAGCACGCCGGAACGTTCCCTCTCCGAGGCCATCAAGGATGAAAAGGCGCTACTTGAGCCCATCGCCCGCCTCGCGGACCTGCATATCGACACCACCGAGCGGTCCATGTACGAGCTGAGGGAGATGGTGCGTGAACGGATTGCCGGGCGCGGTGTACAGCAGATGGCCCTGCTGATCCAGTCTTTCGGGTACAAGCATGGGGTACCCGTGGATTCGGATTTCGTGTTCGATGTCCGCTGCCTTCCCAATCCATACTGGGACACCAGCCTGCGCGGTTATACGGGCATCGACGCCCCGATACAGACCTTTCTGGAGGCGCAGCCGGATACCGCCCGGATGCTGGGAGACCTTCAGGACTTTCTCGACCGCTGGCTCCCCAGTTTCCACAACGTGAACCGCTCCTACATGACCGTCGCCATTGGCTGTACCGGCGGGCAACATCGTTCCGTCTATATGGCGGAACAGCTCGCTGCCCACTTTGTCACCCGCTTCAACAACGTCCAGGTTCGCCACACTGAGCTGCCTGAACATCGTGAAACCAGCCTTGGGGAAGACGAGGCCTTACCATGATCCGGGAGACCATCACCATTATCAACCAGCTGGGCCTTCATGCCAGGGCCGCAGCCAAGCTGGTGGCCTGTTCCGAAGCCTTCCAGAGCCGCATCCGCCTGGCGCGGGACGGCCGGGAAGTTGACGGCAAGAGCATCATGTCCGTGATGATGCTTGCTGCCAGTTGTGGCACGGACATCGAACTCATCATCGAGGGCGAGGACGAGAACCAGGCACGGGACGCCCTGGTCACGCTCATCAACGACCGCTTCGGAGAGGATCAGTGACCATGCAGTCCGACCAGGACCATCATGAGCACGACGAGGGGCTCCCCACAAAGAGTCAGGCCAAGCGTGAAATGCAGGCATTGCGTGAGATGGCGGCCGCCCTGGGCCAGCTCTCGAGCGACCGGATCAACAGCCTGCCTGCTTCCGCCGAATTCCGTGACGGCCTGCTGGGCCTGAAGCAGCTCGCGGAGGGGGAACCCCGCAAGCGTCACATCCACTACCTCGGTCGGCGACTTCTTGAAGAAGACGAGCAGGCCCTGCAACGCGAGCTTGACAGCCAGCAGAGCGGCACCACAGAGAACGCGCGCCGCCTGCACATGGCCGAGCGCTGGCGAGAACGCCTGCTTGACGAGGGCAAGCCCGCCCTCACCGCCTTTATCGAGGCATTCCCCGAAACGGATCGCCAGCACCTGCGGCAACTGGTCGGGAAAGCAGCGAAACAGGAGAGCAGCCCGAATGATCGCAACAGCCCCAAACGCCGCCTTTATCGATACATCCGCGAACAGATTGACGAAGCCGAGCGCCAGCGCTACCGGTGATCATTGTAGGAAATGACTTACATAGAATGTCGCGAATTTCCTCTATTCCCTGCGCGCCAGATCGCTAAAATGCTCAACAGCATGGAGGCAACAACATACAGGGACGCATGATCAGGGACGACCCGGCCTGAAGGAACAGGCAGAGCACAGAGCAGGCGGGCTGCGCATGGACGCGCAACCGGTCTGTTCTTCTTTTCCTACCACGGCCCCCTCTCCTGGTCATCAACGCATCCCTGGATCATTGATTGACCCAAGGAGGATTCAGAACCATGAAAATGAAATCCGCAGCACTCGCTCTCCTGCTGGCGACAGGCATCGCCCAGGCGGAAGAGGCGCCCGAAGCCGTCAACATCAACGAAGCAGACAGCCAGACCCTGGCCGCCGAACTGGACGGTGTTGGTCCGGTTAAAGCCGAGGCGATCGTCGAGTTTCGTAAAAAAGAGGGCGAATTCGTAACGCCCGAGCACCTGGAAGAGGTTAATGGCATCGGCACGGCAACACTTGACAGCAACCGCGAGCGTATCCGGGTCGACTAGAGTCGCCGATGATCCCAAACAGGGATCGCACTCCGGGTGTTGGCGAGCATCTGCGCATCCAGTTGCGCTTCGGCCACGCCCGGACCTTCTTCCAGCTCTGTGACGATCCCGCCCCAGGGATCAACGATCATGGAGTGCCCCCAGGTACGACGCCGCTCATCATGCTGCCCGCCCTGATTGGGCGCGCAGACCCAGAACTGGTTTTCAATGGCCCTGGCTCGCAGCAGGGCCTCCCAATGGGCTTCACCGGTGCGGTAGGTAAAGGCCGAAGGCACAACCACCCACTCTGCCCCTTCCTCGCGGAGACGGCGGTATAACTCCGGAAAGCGGAGATCGTAGCAGATTGAAAGCCCGAGGCGCCCGGCGGGCGTATCCACGGAAACCACCGTATCCCCGGGTTCAAAGACGGCGGACTCGCGATATCGCCCCTGGGAGTCCCCCACCTCGGCATCGAACAGGTGGATCTTGTCGTAGCGGGCAACCTGACGACCGTCAGCATTGATCACAAGGCAACTTGCCCGTACCCGGCCCTCATCGACGGCGCTGCCATCGGGACGTGTTGCCATCGGAATGGACCCCGCCACGATCCACAGACCAAGACGCCGTGCCTCGCGCTCCAGGAAAGCCTGTATAGACCCCTCCTCGGCACCGGCCTCGGCCTTGCCGATTTCGAGCAGGTGGCGACTCTGGAAAGCCGCAAAGTTCTCCGGGAGGACCGCGACGGATACACCACGGCCCGCGGCTTCCTCCAGAAGCTCCCTGGCCTTGACCAGATTGGGCTCAACCTCAAAGCCGCTGACCATCTGGATGGCCGCTACTGAATGGGACTTGCTCATCGCCTGATCTCCTCGGCTGGATCGTCAGATTCCCCGGTATTCAGATCCATCTCGGGCCGCTCGTAACTGTTCAGGTCGGACTCCGTATCAAACAGGTTGCGCAGGCTTACAGCCGGGTCATTCCAGTTTCCACCAACACTATAAGTGGCACTGGTAACCCGACTCAACAGTCCGCCGAACACCTGATCGATCACGAACAGCGCACCCCCTACCGGAGGGGCAAACCCGAAAAGCACCGCCGCAAGAGGCAGGTTCTGGGTAATCGGCAGGACCACGACCAGACGCATATCCAGCGTCTCCTCGATCAGGTCCGCTTCGCCACTCATCCGGAAGCCCCCCGAGGGCGCCTGGATGACAACCTTGGGGTCAAAGATAAGCCGCCCCTCATGGATAAGCGCGTCGCCCTCCATATAATCGAAGGGGATGCCGGATTCATAGACATCTGAAAAATCAAGCTGCAGTCGGCGCCAGATGGTGTCCGTGTTCAGGAGCCCGAAAACCCGGAAAACCCGTGAGGCATCGCTTCCCTCCTCAAGGGTACCGTTCTCGAGCCGGAATCCGATTTCAGCCTCGAGGGAAGCCAGCTCAAGATCCGCA
Source organism: Halospina denitrificans (assembly GCF_004364635.1). Lineage (GTDB taxonomy): Bacteria > Pseudomonadota > Gammaproteobacteria > Pseudomonadales > Oleiphilaceae > Halospina > Halospina denitrificans. Next base: position 341,459 of record NZ_SOAX01000002.1, read on the forward strand.
GGCCCGCCGGGCCACGCAAAATCAATGCGTGCCCGCGTCTTCCTGTTGCGGATGGGAACCGGCTGCCCGAGGAGGGATTCAAGTCCTTTCAGGCTTCCACCCGATAAAGTCCCACTGAACTCGGTGGTACCGGGTGTCTGGCCCGGCTGCCAACTAAGATCCCCGGTCAGATCCAGGTCCGCCATGGAAAGGCTCAGATCCCGGATCACCATTCGCTCCGCACCGGGACGTAACAGAAGGCGAACATTACGGAAATCACGTCCCTCGAAGCGCAGATCGGCGATACTCGCATCCACCTGCGGCCAGGACCCCACATCCATTCCGTCAGGATTGGGCGGGACATCGGGATCAACCGAATCACTGGGCTCCGGTATGTCCAGATTGCTCAACTCAACACCGATTGGCTCCACCTCGTCACCGGGCAGAATGAACTCACCGTCAATCCGGTTGCCTTTAACGCCAATACGCCAGCCACTCCCCGATTGGCTTTCGCCCTCCGCGCGCACATGCCCCATATTGCGCCCCGCAACCTCGGTCCGCTCCACGGCCAGATTGAAGCGCACATCCGGCATCATGCTTCCTTCGGACTCGGACGCGGACTCCGGGGCACCCAGGTCGCTGTCCAGCACCGAGCTCCATTCACCAAGGTTCAGGTACGGAATTGCCCCGGTTAGACTCAGAACCGGCTCCTCCGGCAACCGGGTTGAACGCACACCCAGGGCGATCCTCCCGCGCTCAAGAGCGCCCCCGGCAAACACCATCTGAAAGGCCCCCAGGGGATTCCAGTTCCCATCCACAACCAGGCGCTGGTCCTGGGAGAAGTCCAGGGTTGTGGTCAGGGAGTGCGCCTCGCCAGCCCTCTTACTCAAAGGCCGTGGAAGGCTGGACCCAACCCGCTCCAGATCCGCATCCAGCCGCAACAGCGGGCCCTCGGTCGGCCTCAGGCTGGCCTCATAGCCCAGACTCCCTGAAAGCCCAATGAGTCTTCGCCCAACCCACTCCTCAATAGCTTCCACCGAAGCGGTCCCCTTCTGCCGGACCACCAACGCCGCATCCTCATCTTCCTCAACCCGTACCGTGACAGGGGCGTCCAGGAAACGGCCCTCCAGGGTTGTCGGTTCAATACCGGAGTCCGAGCCGTATCGCACGCTGCCCGTCAGATTCCGCCACTGGAGATCAGCCGGACGGAAATCGAAACCGGCTTCATTGAGGTCAACATTAAGGTCAAATTCCGGTGCGCGCTCCATTTCCGGCCATAGACTCATGCTCAAGTCCGCCGCCACCGGGCCATAGAGTGTGGTCTCCCGGATCCAGTCACCCAGCATTTCGGGGAGGGGGCTGCGGCGCCACTGCTCCGTCAGGAACCTTTGCTGGCGGCGGACCCCCGTCTCGACATCCACCCGGACCCCAGACGAGGCAGGGGTTATGCGCACCCGCCCCGGTTCAAGCTCAATGCCACCAACCTGCCCCTGACTCAGCGTTACTGTAGCCTCTTCCCCCTGCAGCTTCGCCTGCCCTGACGCGTTCCGGAGCGGCGGCCAATCCGGATGGTAGGTCAGATCGGTACTCTCGAAGCCGTACCGAAGTGACGAGGTGAATCCCGGGTAGGCTGCGTCACCCAGGGTTCCATGTCCGTAATACCAGCCGTGTGGAATACGCCCTTCCCCAACCTGCCGGGTCAGAAAGCGGTAGAGCTGATCCGGCACAATCTGTCTGGGCACAAGGGCCTCCAGCATCGCGGCACGGGCATCGGATATACCAACCCTCAGTGAGAGGGTATCATCCTGATTTTCCCGCAATCGAAGCCCGAACGCGCTCTCTGCTACAGCGCCCCTGTAACGGCCTGCCAGGTTGTGGGAACCAATCCACCAGCCATCCCGACGGCGTTGCCAACGCAACTCACCACTGAGCCGGGTGAAGGTCCAGGGGCCGGTAAACAGGTCCGGAAAACCAAGTTCAACCGTTCCGGGCTCGATAACGACACGACCAGAGTCCGGGCCAGCCTCAAAAAAACCGCCCAGATCGCGAATCCGAGGGGCGCCATCAACCGCATCAACGCCCCCGCCTTGGAATTCACCGGTGACGCTCCACGGCTTACCTTCCGGCAGATTCAACCGGACATTCCGGACCATCCCCTGGGGCTGATGGTCAACCAGATTATCGTGCAGATCCGAGGGAAGCATGCCGGAAGCCATGGCAAGCTCGCCTAATGGAGCAAGCTCGATGGAACCCGCCTGCAGCGCCAGCCCCTCATCAGTGTCTTCCAGGCTGAGCGCCGTTGAGCCCGTTTCATAACCCTTCCAGCTGTAGCCGTTACTGACCAGTTGGGCCCGCCAGCCCTTGCCATCACGTTCCCATCCGCCGCGAATGGTCAGGTTTCGAAGGGGCTCAATGGAGTCGCCACCTACGGCCATATCCAGAAATGGCAGGTGGATCCTTCCGTTTGCGCGGCTGAGCCGACCATCACTGAAATGGAACCAGCCTTTCGCCTCCGCATCGATCCCCGCAATGGTCAGGTTCCTCCAGCTGTAATGGCGCAGAAAAGCATCGAAAAAACGGCCGGAATCAAGTTCCAGGTAAAGACTCCCGGAAAAGCCGCCACTGAAAAAATGGCGGCCCCTGAGTGCAAATAGCCCTGTCCGAACGTTATTGCTGGCCCTGGACAGTCGCCCGCTTGCCCGGAAAATCCCCGACTCGAACCGCACGTCCATATGCGGGACAACAAAATGGCTGGCTTCACCCCCTGCCGGCTTCACGTGCAGCGCCAGTTCCTCAACGGTCACCGCCGGGTCGGACAGCACATCGCCCAGCTCACCGATCCAGCGCCCTATGCGGGCCTCAAAGCTTTCACTGGCAGCCGCTGCCACCTCGGGCAGGGCATAGGGTTCAGACTCCTGCTCCGGCGGCAGCCATATTCCCTCAACCCCAACCCGGCCGTCGGGCTGCTGCACCAGTGACGCATCTCCGTTACGCAGCACGAATTCACTCAACACAATCCGCAAGCGGCGCAGCGACGCCCAGCTGTCCAACCTCAGGCGCAGCTCACCAAGCGATGCAACGGTGCGCTCACTGTCGACACCCTCGAGCGCCACCCCCTGGACTCGAAGGATCGGATCCAGGCCCTGCCACTCGCCCCGAATCCGTTCAATGCTTACCGGCTGGCCAACAATTGAAGAAACCTGCTGTTCAATATCACTCTTGAAGTGGTGAAGATTGTCCATAACCTGGCGCCCAAGCCCCACATAGAGCGCAACCAGAATCAGGACAGTGAGCACGCTCAGCCAGACAATATTGACGGACCAGCGCAACAGGCGTTGGGGAAGGGACGTTTTTACAGCGGGGGAATGCGCCATCAGCGGAGCCCGTCTCTATAGCAGGACCACGTCATACTGTTCCTGACTGTAGACCAGCTCAACCCGGAACTTGATCGTCTTGCCAATAAAGCTCTCCAGGTCCGCGACGTTATCAGAGTCCTCATCAAGGAGCCGATCTATAACATTCTGGGATGCCATCACCAGGAACCCTTCCACATCATAGGCCCTGTTAACCCGCATGATCTCGCGGAAGATCTCATAACACACCGTCTCGGGCGTTTTCAGGAATCCGCGGCCATCGCAGACGGGACAGGGCGCGCACAGCAACTGCCCAAGGCTTTCCGTGGTGCGTTTGCGGGTCATCTCCACCAGGCCCAGCTCGGAGACCCCGGTTATCTTGGTCCGCGCATGATCCCGCTCAAGCATCTTCTCCAGCATGCGCAGGACCTGCCTCTGGTGCTCGGGATCGTCCATGTCGATGAAGTCAATGATGATGATCCCGCCAAGGTTGCGCAGCCGCAACTGGCGACTGATGGCCCTTGCCGCCTCCAGGTTGGTCTTGAAGATGGTTTCTTCGAGGTTGCGATGACCCACAAAGGCACCGGTGTTGATATCAATAGTGGTCATGGCCTCAGTCTGGTCAATCATCGCGTGCCCGCCCGACTTGAGCTGGACATGGCGGCTCAGCGCCTTCTGTATCTCATCCTCCACGCTGTAGAGATCAAAAAGCGGTCGCTCCCCCGGATAGAACTCGATCATCTCCTTGAGTTCCGCCACGAAGCGATCCGCAAAGGCCACCAGCTTTTCATGGCTTTCCCGGGAATCAATGCGGATTTTCTCGGTCTGGGATCGCACCAGGTCACGCACCGTGCGTATGAACAGCGGCAGATCCTCATAGATCACCGAGGGAGCGCTAACATCCCGGGCACTCTCCATAATGGAAGACGACAGGCGATTGAGGTAGGCCATATCGCGGCGGATATCGTCCTCGCCCACGCTCTCGGCGGCCGTCCGAACGATATAGCCGCCGCTGTCGAGTTCATACTCATGCGCGACACTCTGTATGAGGTCACGAAGGCGCTTTCGTTCGGACTCGTCCTCAATCCGCTGGGACACGCCAACATGGGACATGGCCGGCATGTAAACCAGGTAGCGCGACGGAATGGACAGATGCGTGGTCAGGCGTGCGCCCTTGGTGCCAATGGGGTCCTTTGTCACCTGTACGATGATGGACTGGCCCTCGCGCAGGAGCGAGCGGATATCCGGCACGGTCCTGGGCGTTTCACCTTCCTCTGAGCCCCCCAGTTCCGCCACATCGGAGGCATGGATGAAGGCGGCGCGCTCCAGGCCAATATCAACAAAAGCCGCCTCCATGCCGGGGAGCACCCGTACAACACGGCCCTTGTAAATGTTGCCCACAATGCCCTCGTTGCTGGTGCGCTCGACATAAACCTCTTGGAGCATGCCGTTTTCCACCAGCGCCACCCGCGTCTCCACGGGGGTAACGTTGATCAGGATCTCCTCACTCATCGCCCGACGCCCACCATTGCCATACCGGCTGATCCACCTGTGCAAGCAGGTCCGCCGTCGCATCCAGGGGCAGGCCAACCACGGCACTGTAGCTGCCCACAAGGGATGTCACGAAAATACCCCCCAGCCCCTGGATACCGTAGCCGCCCGCTTTGTCATAGGGTTCACCGGTATCCAGATAGGCGTCAATTTCGTTTTCCGCAAGACGGCGGAACACAACCCGTGTGGTCACCACCCGTTCACGCACCGCGGTCAGACCTGCCAGGGCAACACCGGTCATTACCTCATGCTGGTGGCCGGAGAGTCGCTGCAGCATGGCGCGGGCATCATCCCGGCTATGGGGCTTACCCATAATGACGCCATCAAGAACCACGGACGTATCCGCACCCAGAACCAGCGAGTCGGTATTACCGGGTAACCGCTGACACGCCAACGCCTTTTCACGGGCCATGCGCAGAACATAGAGATCCGGCGCTTCGTGTTCCCTGGGGGTTTCATCCACATCAACGGATTGTACGGTGAAGCGGAGTCCAATCTGCTCAAGAAGTTCACGTCGACGGGGAGACGCCGAGGCAAGGATCAGTGGGTAGAGTCCGTCTGCTGTCATCGCATTATCCCAGTTTCCTGTTCACGGCGTCCCAGAACGCGCGGAAAACTGGCCACACCAGACCGCTCGTCAGCGCCGGTAACAGGTAATCAAAGCCACTACTGCTCGCGCCAAGCAGCTGATGGAGAAAATGAACCACCATCTGTGCCAGCCCTACAAGGAGGAATACAAGCAGTGACTGCTGTGCCAGCGGAAACAGCTGGAATCGCTGATGGGCCGCCAGTACCAGATAGGCGATCAGCGCCATTGCCAGAGCGTTCATTCCCAGAATATCAGCCCGAAGCACATCCACCAGCAGGCCAAGAACCCAGGCTGTAAAAACGCCAAAAGTATTCGGCGCACGCAGAACCCAGTAGACAACCACGAGACCGACCCACTCCGGGCGCCATTGCGACAGCGACTGGGGAAACAGGGAGATGGTCCCCACCAGCGCAAGCAGTGCGGCGGCGACAAAGAGCGGATAACTGACGGAACGGATTAACATCTCAGTCGCCCTCCCCCGAATCGGCCCCGGCACCGTCCTCCTGGTCCTGTTCGGTAAACACCACCAGCACCAGGCGGCTGCTGTTCAGGCTCGCCATGGGCTTGGCGAGAACACGGGCAAACGGCTCGGCGGGATCATGTGCTACGGAGCTGATCCGAGCAACAGGATAGCCCTGGGGGAAGCGGCCACCCAAGCCGGAACTCACGAGCAGGTCGCCCTCCTCAATGTCGGCGGTGTCCGGGACATGGGCCAGCTCCAATCGATCACGATCCCCATTGCCAAGCAGCACAGCCCGTACGCCATTGCGATTCACTTCCACCGGGACGGCATGGCTGTTATCCGAGATCAGTATCGCGCGCGCAGTGTATTTGCTCGTGTGCACCACCTGCCCCATCAGACCACCCGCATCCAGTATGGCCTGCCCTTTCCTGAGACCGTCATCCGCCCCTTTGTCGAGAATGACTTCATGGGAAAGCGGATCCGGAGTTACCCCGATCACCTCGGCCACCAGAACGCGGTCATCAAGATCCGACGAGGCATTGAGAAGCTCACGCAGCCGTGTGTTTTCAGCCGCCAGCGCCGCATAGCGTTGGGCCCGTCGCTCCAGTACAAGCAGACGGGATTCCAGCGCCTCGTTCTCCTCAATCAGACTGTCGCGACTGGCAGTAACATTTCCCAGCCACTCAGCCACATTCCCAGGGGACTGCCCGAGCCAATAAACTGGCGTCAGGCCAGTCATCAGCCAGCTGCGAAGACGATCCCCATAGGGCAGATACAGGTCCCCACCGATCAGCGCTCCAGAGAGAAGCACGACCAACAGTAAGCGGGTGCTGATGAAAGGACCTTGCGTGAACAGATTGTTGATGAGCTGACCCCCGATTCCAAACGACAGCCGCCGCTGACGCGGCAGCGACAGCGGCGGAAACCCGGGTTCCGGCAGTAATAGCTGTCAGCGGCCCTAGCCTTCCTGGGCAAACATGGTCGTACCGGAACGATCGATGCGCTCAAGCGCCTTACCACCACCGCGGGCAACACAGGTCAGCGGATCCTCCGCCACCACTACCGGCAGACCGGTCTCCTCGCTGATCAGGCTGTCAAGACCGCGCAGCAGCGCACCCCCGCCGGTCAGCACGATGCCGCGTTCGGCGATATCGGACGCCAGCTCGGGGGGAGACTGCTCCAGAGCGCTCTTCACGGTCTGAACAATCTGCGCCAGGGATTCCTGCAGTGCCTCGAGAACCTCATTACTGTTCAGGGTGAACTGCCGTGGGACCCCTTCGGCGAGATTGCGGCCGCGCACATCGATCTCACGGACTTCAAGGCCTTCATAAGCGCAGCCGATCTCGTGCTTGATCCGTTCAGCCGTGGAGTCGCCAATGAGACTGCCATAGTTTCGGCGTACATAGGTCACAATGGCCTCATCAAACTTGTCCCCGCCAACCCTGACGGATTCCGCATAGACGATACCATTGAGCGAGATGATGGCAATCTCGGTGGTCCCGCCGCCGATATCCACGATCATCGAGCCGCTGGCCTCCTCAACGGGCAGGCCAGCACCAATAGCCGCAGCCATGGGCTCCTCGATCAGGAAAACCTCGCGGGCGCCCGCACCGAGCGCCGATTCCCGAATCGCCTTGCGCTCCACCTGGGTGCTCTTACTGGGAACACAGACCAGAACGCGCGGGCTTGGTGTAATAAAGCTGTTCTCGTGGACCTTGTGGATAAAATGCTGGAGCATCTTCTCAGTCACCACAAAGTCGGCAATGACGCCGTCTTTGAGCGGACGGATCGCTGTGATATTGCCGGGCGTGCGCCCAAGCATACGCTTGGCTTCGCTGCCCACCGCCGCGACTTTCTTCTGGCCGTTGGACGAGCTTACCGCCACAACGGAGGGCTCATCCAGAATGATGCCACGGCCGCGTACAAAAATAAGGGTATTGGCGGTTCCAAGATCGATGGAAAGATCGCTGGAAAAGACGCCTCTCAGTTTCTTGATGAGCATCAGTGTCGTTTCAACCTGGCTATGCGGGTTCTAGAGTCCGGGACCAAATGCGAAATAGTCCGCGAAAAGCGATGAATGCCGGAACTTTAGCAGTGGCGGGGAGTGCAGGCAAGGCAGAGCAGGCACAACTGAGTTGTTATCACGTGTCTGCAATGAAATAATTTGTTGTTGACATCGTCACTCCAGAATCCCGCCATGGACAGCACAGACGACCTGGGAGAGCAGCTTGCCCCTTAAAACAGCGCCACAGAGCCGAACCCTGATAACAGGAATCGGTATTCGCGGCCGCCCGCTCAGGGCCCTGGTGGTTGGCTTACTCGCTCTTACCGCCACAGACGCGCTTGCCCTTTTCGGACGCGACCTACTGATGGAGCCCCTGCCTTTTCGCCAGCAGCGCGTCTTTGAAGGCCGCGAGCTGTTCTACAACGACGAGAGTTTCCTGCACCGGGCAAGTTTTGCCATGCCTGACCCACTCACCGCCAGTCCAGTGGCACCCGACCACATGGCCGGAACCGGCGGCAGCGCCCGCAGCACCGAGCTCTTTCTGGATATTGGCGTACAGGCGACAAGGGCGTTCACAGACCGTCTTGACTTCCAGTACCGATTCCGCCGGACCGAGGACCTTGACGGTCGATTCGACCGCAACCTGGTCGGATTCGGCCTCCATCCCCACCGCCACTGGACCCTGCGGTTCATGGCGGACGTCACCGGAGACAAGTCGCGAACGGATCTGCAGCCCGAGATAAGCTGGGAACACCCGGATGGCCACTCGGCCCGCGCAACGCTTGTACTGACCGACGCCATGTTCAACGAAAAGCAGGACATTAACGCTTACCGCGAAGCACCCGTCACCTGGTTTTTCGCCGGCAAATGGCAACTCTCGTCCAACCACCAGCTACGGGGCTACCTCGATGTAACCCCGGATACCGCACTGGAAGCAAGGGACCGTAACCGCCTGTTCCGCAACGAGTCCGCGCGGGCCGGTATTGCCTGGGACTGGGAAACGGATGACGGAATCCGCTGGCGATGGCTTGTCGAGGGCAAGGCCATGGACCGCGAAGAGACCCCCCTGGACGGGGGCCCTCTGGATACCATGTCACGCCGATTCTGGCGATCCAGGGTTGAGCTGACCCTTCCCGGCGACAACGATTCGCACTGGCGAGTGGGCACCCAGGCCCTCTCACTCCAGGAAACGGGCACCTTCATTGGCAACAACCAACAACTCAGCGACCAGCAGGAAGCCATGGTATTCGCGGGAATCAGCCGAAAACTCAGCGCTGAATGGCAGTTCCGGCCCACGCTCTATATCAGTGCAACCGAAGGCGAGTCGAAGCGTGCCTCAAACAGCACCCCTTCCAGCGAGGACGGGGTGAACGACAAGCTCACGCTACCGTTTGAATGGCACCCCCGCGGGGCCAAGGGGGCCAGCCTCACCCTCAACCCCACGCTTCACCTTGCCAAGGGGGACTTTGGGGGCGGCAATCTGCAGGTCAGGATCCCGCTCTAGTCTCATTTGTACAAACGGGGAAGCCACCAGCCGCGAGGATTTGCTATCATCGCGACTCTCCAGAAGAGGGAAACGGCATGAGCATTTCAAAAGAGCAGATTGAACAGGTTGCCTACCTGGCCCGCATCCAGATCAGTGACGCGGAAAAATCCGCCCTGGAGTCCAAGCTCTCCAGCATCCTGGACATGGTGGACGAACTCCAGGCCGCGGATACCGACGGCATCACGCCCATGGCGCACCCACTCGACGCCACTCAGCGCCTGCGGCCGGATGAAGTTACTGAGCCCAACGAGCGCGAGAAATTCCAGAAGCTGGCACCGGAAGCCGAAAACGGCCTCTACCTCGTGCCGCGCGTCGTCGAATAACGCCCAACTCCCTGAATTGCCGGAACCGGACTGACCATGCACACAAAAACGCTTTCCGAACTCTCCCGGATGCTCGACAGCGGCGAGACCTCCAGCGAGGAACTGACCCGCGAGACACTGGACCGGATCAAGGCCCAGGACAGCCGCTACAACAGCTTCATCACACTGGCCGAGGAACAGGCCATGGCCTCGGCCCGCCAGGCGGATGAACAGAGGGCCTCGGGTAAAGCCTCCGCGCTGACCGGTGTCCCCTTCGCCCACAAGGACATCTTCTGCACCCGCGACCTGCGCACCACCTGCGGCTCGCGGATGCTCGACAACTTCGTGCCGCCCTACAACTCAACGGTGGCTGAGAAGCTGGACGAAGCCGGTGCCGTCTGTGTCGGCAAGACCAACATGGACGAATTCGCCATGGGCTCGTCCAACGAAACCAGCTATTACGGCCCTGTCACCAACCCATGGGGCGACAAACTCGTCCCCGGCGGCTCCTCCGGCGGTTCCGCCGCCGCCGTGGCCGCCCGCCTTGTAGCCGGCGCCACCGCCACGGACACCGGCGGCTCCATCCGCCAGCCCGCGGCCCTGTGCGGCCTAACCGGCCTCAAGCCCACCTATGGCCGCATCTCGCGCTACGGCATGATCGCCTTCGCCTCCAGCCTGGACCAGGCCGGAACCCTGACCCGCACCGCCGAAGACAGCGCCCTGATGCTCAACGCCATGGCGGGCTTCGACCCCAGGGACTCCACCTGCATGGACCGCGCCGTCCCCGACTACACCGAGGGGCTCAACAACGACATCAAGGGCCTGCGCATCGGCCTGCCCACCGAGTTCTTCTCCGACGACCTGGACCCGGTCATGGCGCAACAGGTGCGCGAAGCGATACGCGAATACGAAAGACTCGGCGCCACCGTTACCGAGATCAGCCTGCCGCACTCGCATCTGGCGGTCCCGGCCTACTACGTCATCGCTCCCGCCGAGTGCTCGGCCAACCTGTCACGCTTCGACGGCGTGCGCTATGGCCACCGCTGCGAAAACCCGCAGGACCTCAACGACCTCTACCTGCGCTCACGCTCCGAAGGCTTCGGCGAAGAAGTCAAACGCCGCATCCTCGTCGGCACCTACGCCCTGTCCGCCGGCTTCTTCGACGCCTACTACCTCAAGGCCCAGAAAGTCCGCCGCCTGATCCAGCAGGACTTCATCCAGGCCTTCGAGAAGGTCGACGTCATCATGGGCCCAACGTCGCCCTCACCGGCCTTCGCCCAGGGCGACAAGACCGACGACCCAGTCAACATGTACCTGGAAGACGTCTTCACGATCTCAACCAACCTGGCCGGCCTCCCGGCCATGTCGATCCCCGGTGGCATGGTCAACAACCTGCCCATCGGCCTGCAGATCATCGGCAACTATTTCGACGAAGGCCGCCTGTTGAATGCGGCGCACCAGTTCCAGAAAGTCACGGACTGGCACGAGAAGGCGCCCGAGGGGGCTGTTTGAGGGAAGTTGTTTAGCGGAAGCTTACTCGTAGATTGAGGCGGCGGGCGGGTGTGGCTTTGCGGGAAGCTCTTTCGCCATGGATGGCGAAAGCGCAGCGTCCAGGGATGGATTCATAGCGATTCCCGCAAAGCCACACCCGCCCGCCGCCCGGCACCAACCCAGACGGCATAACAAGATTTGATAAGGCAGGAGCACTGCACCATGCAATGGGAAACCGTTATCGGCCTGGAAGTCCACGTCCAGCTCGCCACCCAATCAAAGATCTTCTCCGGCGCCAGCACCAACTACGGCGCCGAACCCAACACCCAGGCCTGCGCCATCGACCTGGCCATGCCCGGCATGCTCCCAGTGCTCAATGAAGGCGCCGTCCGCATGGCCGTCAAATTCGGCCTCGCCGTCAACGCGGACATCGCCCACCGCTCCGTCTTCGACCGCAAGAACTACTTCTACGCCGACCTTCCCAAGGGCTACCAGATCAGCCAGATGTACTACCCCATCGTCGGCAGGGGCGAAGTCAGCATCAACCTGCCCGACAACAGCACCCGCCCCGTCGGCATCCACCATGCCCACATGGAAGAAGACGCCGGCAAGTCCCTGCACGAGGACTTCCACGGCCAGACCGGCATCGACCTCAACCGCGCCGGCACCCCGCTGCTTGAAATCGTCTCCGAACCCGACATGCGCTCCGCCGAACAGGCCGCCGCCTATTTGCGCAAGATCCACTCCATCGTCACCTACCTCGGCATCTCCGACGGCGACATGTCCCAGGGCTCCATGCGCTGCGACTGCAACGTCTCCGTGCGTCCGGTCGGACAGGAAGAGTTCGGCACACGCACCGAAATCAAAAACGTCAACTCCTTCCGCTTCGTGGAAAAAGCCATCAACACCGAAGCCGAACGCCAGATCGAACTGATCGAGGACGGCGGCACTGTGGAGCAGGAAACCCGCCTCTACGACGCGGACCGCAACGAAACCCGCTCCATGCGGACCAAGGAATTCGCCAACGACTACCGCTACTTCCCCGATCCCGACCTGCTCCCGGTCGAGATCGACGACGACTACATCAACGACGTCCGCGGCGAACTCCCGGAACTGCCGGACGAAAAACAGGCCCGCTTCACCCGCGACTACGGCCTGTCAGAAGCCGACGCCGCGCCCCTCGTCCAGAACCAGGCCCAGGCCGACTACTTCGAAACCGTCGCAAAAGCCTCCGGCGATCCTCGCCAGGCCGCCAACTGGATCATGGGCGAACTGGCCCGGCTGATGAACCAGAACGACATAACCATCGACCAGTGCCCCGTCTCCGCCGAATCCCTGGCCACACTGATGGGCCGCATCCAGGACGGCACCATCTCCACCAAGATCGCCAAACAGGTCTTCGAAGCCCTCTGGAACGGCGAAGGCACCACCGACGAAATCATCGAGAACCAGGGCCTGAAACAGGTCTCCGACAGCGGCGAAATCGAAAGCCTCGTCGACCAGGTCCTGTCCGAAAACCCGGAAATGGTCGAAGACTACCTGGGCGAGGAAGTCGCCAAGAAACAGAAAAAGAAATTCAACGCCCTCGTCGGCCAGGTCATGAAAGCCTCCCAGGGCAAGGCCAACCCGGCCCAGGTCAACGACATCCTGCAGAGCAAGCTGTCAAAAAACTGAGACGGCGCCGACTCGATGTCAGATCAAGGGGGTAGAGGGGGCCTTTATCGGGAAGCTCTTTCGCCATGGATGGCGAAAGCGCAGCGTCCAGGGATGGATTCATAGCGATTCCCGATAAAGGCCCCCTCTACCCCCGATGCCCAATAGTTCACAGTCTACAACCCCCACCCCACCGAACATTTGTTTATTTAATGGTCAGGGTCTACGCTGGTGGAAAATTGCGTCACCCGAGGTTGCCGATGAACTCAAACAATACCAAGTCGGGCCAAACAAGCCGCCCAAACCTCCGATACCACCACCGCATCCCTGTCGACCTGGAACTGCACCTGGAAGTCAACGGGGAAAAACTCCCCCCCTGCCGCGTCGGCAACCTCTCACGATCCGGCATCATGGTCCCCTGCTCCCAGGAAATCCTTGACCAGATCGCTCCCAACCAGGAGTCCGTAGCACCCCACATGGCGATCCCCGTCCGCGCCCAATTTGAAATTCCAATGGGGGATAACGGCAGCGCCTGGGTCGACTGTGGGTGCGACGTCGTCACCGTCCGGCGGGTTGCCCGGGACTGCTTCCATGTCGGAATGTCCTTCACCAGCTTCGAAGACGAAGGCGAAACCCTCGTCGACCGCTACATCAACGAGCAGCTTGCGACCGGCGCCTGACGCCCAAACTGTCACTTCTTAACGCGCGCTGTTATCTGATATAATCCGCCCTTCGTTTAGACCCTGCATTCCAGGGTCACCTCCATTCCGAGTCAACTGCGGTACAGAGCGCGATGACCCAATACAATCTCACGCACCTCAAACAGCTCGAAGCCGAGAGCATCCACATCCTCCGGGAAGTCGCTGCGGAATTCGACAACCCCGTGATGCTCTACTCCATCGGCAAGGATTCCTCGGTGATGCTGCACCTGGCCCGCAAAGCCTTCTGGCCGGGCAAGATCCCCTTTCCCATGCTCCACGTGGACACCACCTGGAAGTTCAGGGAAATGGTTGAGTTCCGGGACCGGATGGCCGAGAAGTACGACCTTGACCTGATCGTCCACATCAACGAAGAGGGCGTGAAACAGGGCATCGGACCCTTTACCCATGGCAGCGCCAAGCATACCGACGTCATGAAGACGCAGTCCCTGAAACAGGCGCTGAACAAGTACAAGTTCGACGCGGCCTTCGGTGGCGCGCGCCGGGACGAGGAGAAATCCCGGGCCAAGGAACGGGTCTACTCGTTCCGCGACGAGAATCACCGCTGGGACCCCAAGAACCAGCGCCCCGAGCTCTGGAACATCTACAACGGCCAGATCAACAAGGGTGAGAGCATCCGGGTTTTTCCGCTCTCGAACTGGACCGAGCTTGACGTGTGGCAGTACATCCACCTCGAAAACATCGAGATTGTGCCGCTGTACTTTTCCAAAAAGCGTCCCGTGGTCGAGCGCGACGGCACCCTCATTATGGTCGACGACGACCGGATGCCCCTGGAGCCCGGGGAAGAGCCCATGATGAAATCCGTACGCTTCCGCACCCTGGGCTGCTACCCGCTGACAGGCGCGGTGGAGTCGGAAGCCGATACGCTTCCCGAGATCATCCAGGAAATGCTGCTCACCCGCAGCTCGGAACGCCAGGGCCGGGTCATTGACCATGACAGCGCCGGCTCCATGGAAAAGAAAAAGCAGGAAGGTTACTTCTAAAGCACCCTTCCATACCCGGTTTTCGGAGACAGAATCAATGTCACATCAGTCAGACCTGATCGGCACCGACATCAATGCCTATCTCAAGCAGCACGAGCAGAAGCAGCTTCTGCGCCTGCTGACCTGCGGCAGTGTGGACGATGGCAAAAGCACCCTGCTCGGCCGCCTGCTGCATGACACCAGCATGATCTACGAAGACCAGCTGGCAGCACTGGAATCCGACAGCGCCAAGATGGGCACCACGGGCGAGAAACTCGACCTGGCCCTGCTGGTTGACGGCCTCCAGGCCGAGCGCGAACAGGGCATCACCATCGACGTGGCCTATCGCTACTTCTCCACGGCCAAGCGCAAGTTCATTGTCGCCGACACCCCTGGCCACGAACAGTACACGCGCAACATGGTCACGGGGGCATCCACCTCACAGCTGGCGATCATCCTGATCGACGCCCGCCACGGCGTTCTCACGCAGACCAAGCGTCACTCCTTCCTGGCGTCGCTGCTCGGCGTCCAGCACGTGATCGTTGCCATCAACAAGATGGACCTGGTGGAGTACAGCGAGGAGCGCTACAACGAAATCCGTGAAGAGTACCAGCACTTCTGCGGCGACCTGGGTCTGAACGACGTCCGGTTCGTACCGCTGTCCGCCCTCGAAGGGGACAATGTGGTCTACCCCAGCGAGAACATGCCCTGGTACGACGGCTTGCCACTGATGCAGGTGCTGGAAGATGTCCCGATCGCCCAGGACAAGGATTTCGATCACTTCCGCTTCCCGGTGCAGTACGTCAACCGCCCCAACCTCGATTTCCGGGGCTTCTGCGGCACCATCGCCTCGGGCGTGATTCACCGCAACGATGAAGTGGTGGCGCTGCCCTCGGGCCGCTCCAGCCGGGTCGAGGACATCGTGACCTTCGACGGCAACCTGGAAGAAGCCCACATTGACCAGCCCGTCACCCTGACGCTGAAGGACGAGATCGACATCAGCCGGGGCGACATGCTGGTGCGTTCCGACGACCTGCCCGAAGTTGCCACCGCGTTCAATGCCAACGTGGTCTGGATGATTGACGAGCCACTGAAACCGGGCCGCCTCTACGACATCAAGCAGGGACCGCGCTACAGCTCCGGCTCCGTGCGCAAGGTTCACTACCAGACGGACGTGAACACTCTGGACCAGAAAGACGCGGAGGAGCTCGGGCTGAACGAAATCGGACTCTGCGAGTTCGCCGTCAGTCACCCGCTGGCGTTCGACCCCTATCCGAGCTGTGGCTCCACCGGTGCCTTCATCATCATCGACCGGCTGACCAACATCACCATTGGTGCCGGCATGATCAAGGGAAGCGCCAAGAGCGACGAAGGTCTTCTGACGCCGGTTTCCGAAGAGGAATGGCAGCGGCGCCTGGACCAGAAGGCCCTGATCATCAACTGCGGCGGCGACGCCGACAGCACCCTGGCAACCGCACTCCAGCGCAGCCTCTTCGATGTTGGCAAGACCGCGATTGTGCTGGACAAGGCGAACACGGACTCCGATGAAGAGCGTGGTCGCATTGGGGACATGCTGCGCAACCAGGGTATGATCGCCATCTGCACCGGCGTAAGCGGCACGCCCTCGGATTACAACATCAGCGCGTCCGACCAGGCCGGAGTCAGCAAGGCCACGCAGGATCTGATCCATACCCTGCGCCGGGAACGGCAGCTGCAGTCCTGATCCATGGCGATCCAACAGCTGCGCCTGCTTCAGGCTACGGATCACGGAGGCGGACAGTCCGTTAAGACCCGGGCCGGCGAGGTTCTGGCGGACCCCGGGGGCGACTACGAAGCCCTCCACCGCCAGTTGAAGCAACGCTTCAACGCCCGCCCGGGCAAGGAATACGGCCGCTTCTCGGAAGACATCGGCAGCCACCCATTCCAGGGCTGGCTCGCCGACTACCTTGATGGCCGCCAGGATTTCCAGGCCTTCTCGGACCGCGTCCTCTCACAGTGGCAGGACGAGATCGGCCGTGCCGAAGCGGAGATCGACAGCCCCCTGGTTCTGGTCCACGAGTCCCTGGCCGACGGCGAGGTCATCTACCTCTTTGCCCTGGAGATGGACCCCATCTTCCAGCTCGATTCCGCCCTGGAACTCCACCCGGCCCACAGCATCAGCCTGACCCGCCTCAACCTCGCGGCCCGCATCGAGATCCATGACTGGCGCGGCGACCACGGCTCCGCCAACTACCTGACCCTGCTCCAGGGGCGCGGTACCGGCGAGCGCGGGCGCTGTTTTGCACGTCTCGTCGGGTTCCAGCGCGAGGTGGATGTGGGCCAGGAGACGCGGACTTTCCTGGAGGCGGTGGAATCCTACGCCAGCCAGTCTGAGCCGGAAGAGGCCCAGAAGGTCCGCAACCGGGCCTATGAGTTCTGCAATGAGCAGGAGGCGTTGGGGGAACCGGTGCCTCTGTCGGCATTGTCCGGGTATATTGATGATACGGAGCCGGAGCGCTTCGCCAATCATGTGGCCCAGGAGCAGGCGCTGCCGCCGGACAGTGTGCTGCATCCGGATCGGCGGAAACTGCGGAAGCTGGTACGGATTTCCGGCAAGGGGAACGGCCTGAGCCTGTCTTTCTCTTCCGACCTCGTGAATCAGGCGGTTCATTACGACCGTGATCGGGATGCACTGGTGATTACCCAAGTGCCCCGTAGCCTGAAAGAACAACTGCAGAGCTATCTGGACCAGGGTGAATAAGGTCCACTTTTGAGCGTGGCTTGAAAGTGCTTGCCCCAGCTTGAGGGTTGGTGCCGGCATCACGGCGGGGGATCGCTTTCAGGGACCGCTGTGAACCCTTTTTAGCTACGCTGTCCTGCTCCGCTAAAAAGTCCAGGGCTTACGTCCTGTAAGCCCGTTTGCGCTCAATCGCGCAAACCCCTGGGCGCTGGCGCTTCGTCATCCTGACGAAGAGCCTCCCTGAAAGCGATCCCCCGCCGCGATGCTCGTGGTCATTTCGAAACGCTAGCCGAATCCTTTTAAGCGAATAGCACTCAACTAAGAGTGTTGGGGTGTGGTGGTCTTTTCGAGGAGGCTCGATGACAGGATGTCATCGCGCCAGCGCCCAGGGATGGGTTCACAGCGGTCCTCGAAAAGACCACCACACCCCAACACCCGCACCCACCCCACAGTCCTGTGCCAAAACCCCAAAGCACCCACAAAGACAGCGACCGATAACACTTACGTCCAGCACGCCCCCGGCGTTATAATCGGCGATCTTTCAACCACCACAGAACGACGCCAGATTATGGGAAAGAAACTCTTCATCAAGACCCACGGCTGTCAGATGAACGAATACGACTCCTCGCGCATGATCGACCTCCTGCGCGAGAGTCACCAGGTCGAGCTGACGGACACCGCCGATGACGCGGACATCCTGCTGCTCAACACCTGCTCCATCCGCGAGAAGGCCCAGGAAAAGGTCTTCCACCAGCTTGGCCGCTGGAAGCACCTGAAGAAGGACAACCCGGATGCCATTATCGGCGTCGGCGGTTGCGTGGCCAGCCAGGAAGGGCAGGCGATCATCGACCGGGCGCCCTACGTGGACATGGTCTTCGGGCCGCAGACCCTGCACCGCCTGCCCGAGATGATCACCAAGGCGGACGGTGAAGGCAGCGTCGGTGTGGTGGACGTGAGTTTTCCCGAGATCGAAAAATTCGATGAGCTGCCCGCGCCCGGCGTTAACGGACCGACCGCGTTCGTTTCCATCATGGAAGGCTGCAGCAAGTATTGCTCATTCTGCGTCGTTCCATACACCCGGGGTGAAGAGCTTAGCCGCCCGGTCGAGGACGTGCTGGAAGAAGTCCGCGACCTCGCCCGCCAGGGTGTCCGGGAAGTGAACCTGCTTGGCCAGAACGTCAACGCCTATGACGGAGAGACCCTCGACGGCGACACCATGGATCTGGCGGAGCTGATTACCTGGGTGGCGGATATCGATGGCATTGACCGGATCCGGTTCACCACCTCGCACCCGGTGGAGTTCTCCGACGCGCTGATTGACGTGTACGAACAGGTCCCGGAGCTGGTCAGCCACCTGCACCTGCCCGTGCAGGCAGGCTCCGATCGCATACTGGCGCTGATGAAGCGCGGCCATACGGCGCTCGAGTACAAGTCCAAGATCCGCAAGCTGCGTCGCATCCGCCCGAACCTGAGCCTGTCTTCGGACTTCATCATCGGCTTCCCCGGCGAGACCGAGAAGGACTTCGAGGACACCATGAAGCTGATCAACGATGTGGGCTTCGATGTCTCCTTCAGCTTCGTCTTCAGTGCCCGTCCGGGCACGCCGGCGGCGGATCTGCCGGATGATACGCCCGAGGCGGTCAAGAAGGAGCGCCTCGCCATCCTGCAGGACCGCATCAACCAGCAGGCCTTGGACATCAGCCGCAAGATGGTCGGAAACACCGAGCGGATCCTGGTGACCGGCGTCTCCAAGAAAGACCCGGGTGAATACCAGGGCCGCACCGAGAACAATCGTGTGGTGAACTTCCGCACCGAGGTTCCGGGCGTGATCGGAAATTTTGTTGATGTGCACATCACCGAGGCCTTGCCCAACTCCCTTCGCGGTGAAATGATTGATGATAATCGCTACTGAATCGAGGCCTGTTTGAGCGCTGATACCCGCGAATTCCATCTGGAACCCGTTGACTCGGAACGGCTGGCCGCACTGTGCGGCCAGTTCGACGAGCACCTGAAACACATCGAGAAGCGCATGGGTGTGCGCATCGGCTACCGGGGCCATCATTTCCGCGTCACCGGCGAGGCGGAAACCGCCACCGCCGCCATGGAAGTGCTCAGGCATCTTTACCGGGAAACCGAGGCCAATGAGGACATCAGTCCGGACACCGTGCACCTGTTCATCCGCGAGTCCGGCTTCGAACGCCTGCCTGAAACCAGTGACTATGATGGCAGTGTCCAGGTGGTCCATACCCCGCGAATGAAGATCCAGCCCCGGGGCGAGAACCAGCAGCGCTACATCCACGCCATCCGCACCCACGACATCAACTTCGGCGTCGGCCCGGCCGGCACCGGCAAGACCTGGCTGGCCGTCGCCTGTGCCGTGGAGGCGCTGAAGAACGAGGAAGTGAAACGCCTGATGCTGGTGCGCCCGGCGGTGGAAGCCGGCGAAAAACTGGGTTTTCTCCCCGGTGACCTGGCCCAGAAGGTCGACCCCTACCTGCGCCCGCTCTACGACGCCCTCTATGAAATGCTGGGCTTCGAGCAGGTGAACAAGCTCATCGAGCGCAGCGTCATCGAGATCGCCCCGCTTGCCTTCATGCGCGGCCGGACCCTGAATAACTCTTTCATCATCCTGGATGAGAGCCAGAACACGACCCGGGAACAGATGAAGATGTTCCTCACGCGGATCGGGTTCGGCTCCACCGCCATCATCACCGGCGACATCACCCAGATTGACCTGCCGCACGGCCAGCACTCCGGCCTCGAGCACTCGCTGCGGGTGCTCAAGGAGGTCAAGGGCATCGGCATGACCTGGTTCGGCGCCGAGGATGTGGTTCGGCACCCGCTGGTACAGCGCATTGTTGAAGCCTACGACAGCTGGGATGCCCAGGGCTCATGAGCAGGATTGTCGTCGATTTCCAGAATGCCTGTGAGAGCCGGTCAGTGCCCGATGAGGCTGAGCTCCAGCAATGGGCTGAGGCTGGCTGGCAGGGCGCGGTAGAAACGGAAATCACCCTGCGGGTGGTGGATGAAACGGAGAGCGCCGAACTCAACAGCCGCTATCGTGGAAAAAACTCTCCCACCAATGTGCTCTCCTTCCCCTTTGACGTGCCCGAGGGCGTGGAACTCGACCTGCTCGGCGATCTCGTGATCTGTGCGGACGTCGTCAAACACGAAGCGGAAGAACAGGGCAAAACACTCCAGGCTCACTGGGCACAGATGGTGATTCATGGCATGCTTCACCTGCAGGGCTATGATCACCAGAATGACCAGGAAGCGGAGATCATGGAAAGTCTTGAAGTGCGCCTGCTGGGCGAACTAGGCTTTCCCGACCCGTATCAATGAGGACACGGACCCAGGCTCCATGAACGACGACCCGTCGAATAACGGTCAGGCCAGCAAATCCTGGATTGACCGACTATCCCAGGCATTCTCCAGCGAACCCCGCAGTCCCGAAGACCTGCAGCGAATGCTGCGCGACGCGGAATTCCAGCAGCTGATCGATGCGGATGCCATGAGCATCATCGAAGGGGCCATGCAGGTCACCGACATGCGCGTCGAGGAGATCATGATCCCGCGCTCGCGCATGGTCACCGTCAAGGCCGAGGCGGACCCGTCCAGCTACATGAACGACATCATCGACTCCGCCCACTCGCGCTTCCCGGCTATTGGCGATACCTCCGACGACGTGGTTGGCATTCTGCTGGCCAAGGACCTTCTGCCGCTGGCGCTGCGCAACAACCTCACCCGCGACAGCATCCGGGATATTCTCAGACCTGCTACCGTGGTCCCGGAAAGCAAGCGCTGTAACCAGCTGCTGAAGGAATTCAAGGAAAACCGCAACCACATGGCCATCGTGGTTGACGAGTACGGCGGTGTCGCCGGGCTGATCACCATCGAGGACGTGCTGGAACAGATCGTGGGTGACATCGAGGACGAGCATGATGTGGACGACGACGACCAGATCATGGAGCGCGAGCACGGCATCTACGCCGTCAAGGCCCAGACCGCCATCGAGGACTTTAACCAGTTCTTCGGCACCGAGCTCGACGAGGACGAGTTCGATACCATCGGGGGCCTGCTGCTCAAGGAGTTCGGCCGCCTCCCGAGACGCGGCGAATCCACCACGGTCGATCGGTTCCGTTTCAAGGTGCTCAACGCCGATAACCGCAAAGTCCGACTGATCCAAGTGAAGCCCATTGCCTGAAACAAGTCTCCTGATGCAATCCCGTGGTCAACGCCTGTTGCGCCGTGCCCTTCTGGTGCTGGCGGGGGGCCTCCAGACCCTGGCCTTTGCCCCCTTCTTCGTCTGGCCAGCGGCAATTCTCTCCTTTCTGGTCCTGATCCCGCTGTGCCTGCACCGGGATCCAAAAGCCCTCTTTGGGGATGGCTGGCTGGTCGGGTTCGGCCTTTTCGGGGCGGGCGCCTCCTGGGTGTATGTCAGCATCCACGAATATGCCAATACACCGGCGCCCCTGGCGGTGCTGATGACACTGGTCTTCGTCGCCGGCCTGGCCCTGGTTCCGGCGATTGCCTTCTGGTGCTGGGGCAAACTCGGCGGCGACCATGAGCGCCGCCGGCTCTGGCTTTTCCCCGCGGTCTGGGTGCTCACGGACTGGGTGCGCGGCTGGCTGCTGACCGGCTTCCCCTGGCTTTATGTGGGGACCGCCCAGACCGATGGTCCCCTCGCGGGCTGGTTGCCGCTGCTCGGGGTTCACGGGGCTACATTGCTGACCGTCGGCACCAGTGTTCTGCTCCTGCTGGCCGGCACCGAAGGCTGGCGGCAACGCCCGAAAACCGCCCTGGCGGCACTGGGCCTGGCCCTGCTGCCCTGGCTTGCCGGTCCCCTCCTGAACACGATTGAGTGGACCCATCCCGACGGCGACCCGCTGTCGGTAGCCGCTGTCCAGGGCAACATTTCCCAGCACAACAAATGGGATCCCGAACAGATGCGGGCGCAGATCCGCACCTACCGGGAGCTGTCCGAACCCCTGTGGGACCGGGACCTGATTCTCTGGCCGGAAACGGCCGTTCCCGCCACCCAGGGCCAGGCCGCGCCCACACTGGACGCCATTGAAACCCGGGCCCTGGAAACCGACACGGCCTTCATCACCGGCATTCCCTGGTACGGAAACACACCCCATTACCCAGGGTCCGTGTTCCACAACAGCCTGATCACCCTGGGCCAAGCCCAGGGCACCTATCACAAGCAGCGACTCGTCCCCTTTGGCGAATACGTCCCTTTCGAGTCACTGCTGCGCGGCACCATCGAGCTCCTCAATCTGCCCATGTCGGTTTTCCGCCCGGGACCGGAAAACCAGAGCCCGCTGCGTCTGGCCGGCGTCGCCGTGCACCCGTTCATCTGTTATGAGATCACCTACGCCGATTTTGTCGCGCGTAACAGCCAGGGTACCGGTTTCCTGCTGACCGTCTCCAATGATGCCTGGTTCGGCCGTTCCATCGGCCCCTTCCAGCACCAGCAGATTGCCCGCACCCGGGCGCTTGAGACAAGCAGACCCCTGCTCAGGGGAACCAATAACGGGATCACCGCCATCGTGGATGGTAAAGGGAAGGTGGTAAAAAAGGCGGCTCATTATAAGCGGGACGTGCTGACGGGATCACTCCAGCCGGTCACCGGCCAGACCCCCTTCATGCTGGCGGGATCCTGGCCGGTCGTGACGCTGGCGGCGATTATGATCGTCTTCGGCCGCCAACGCCGGCCGGGAAACAATGCCCCTCAGACAACGGCCTCGTAAACTTCCTGCGCGGCGATGAAACCACCGAAAACGAGCCCGCAGACTGCCAGCGCCAGCACCGTGTTGACCGAATACTTGATCGCCAGGTAGCGGCGGCGATTGGTTTTCTTGAGCGTCCGGACCCGCGCAATCGCCGGTGACACCCTGGCAAAAATGGTATTCGCCAGGCCCCGCTGGTCTCCGTCCGTATTCGGCACGATGGTCAGACGCATCAGTCCCTTGTAGAAGAAATTGACCACACGACCCACCAACCAGGTCGGGCGCTCCACATCACACATCAGGATCAGCCTGTACTGCTCCGCATCGTTGTGCGCGTAATGCAGATAGGTCTCGTCAAACAGCAGGTCATCCCCGTCACGCCAGGAATAATCCCTGCCATCGATATTGATGTAACACCTGTCGTCGTTGGGCGTCGCAAGGCCCAGGTGATACCGCAGTGAGCAGGCAATCGGATCGGAGTGGCGGGTCAGCTTGGACCCCACGGGCAGCACCGAGAACATGGCGCCGTTGACCGAGGGAACCTGGTCCAGGATCTTCAGGGTTTCCGGACAGGCAGCCTGGGCGGAGTTCAAGTGAGTGCCGTACCATTTGAGGTAGAACTTGCTCCAGCCGTACTTCTGGAAGGTGCGGAAGCCGATGTCGTAGTAGGCGCTGGATTCCGGGTCACTGGTACGGTCAAAAACCCGGTCCTCGTGGAGCGCCACGGCCTCGCGACGGATGGTCTCCCAGTTGTCCCGGATCGCCCGGAGTTCGGGAAAACGCTCCAGGTCCTGGATCGAGCCCCGGCCCCGTGGCTTGGTAAACAGGTAGAGCAGGCAGTTCAGGGGAGTAAAGATGGGCCAGCCCTTGCGCCAGTACTCCGCCAGACTCGCATAGCGTTCGTGGCCCCGAAACCGATAGACATAGACCATGGATATGGCAACGAATGCAAGTACACCCAGAAATGCAGCGACGGCCATTCCCACTCACTCCTTCCAGAACAGTTTGAATCGTTAACGATCCTAAATGTAACGGAGAACGGGCCGCCGTCAAATCGGGGCGCTAAACGGCGTCGGTATCCACGTCTGGCGTATGCGTCGTCACGCGCTCGAAGTAGTGGGACTCACACTGGTGGCAGGGTTCCAGCCGGCTTGTGCCCGACAGCGTCACGAGATTCCCGCAGTTGAGGCAGCGGAGCACACCCGCCATCGCCAGTTCCCCCGTGAAGTAGTGCTCACTGTCGCTGTCCGCCAGTTTCTGCTGCAGTTCCAGGGTATCCAGCCGGGTGGGGTCGGCAATGGAGAACAGCAGGTTCAGCACGCGGTCCTCAAACCACTCCAGATCCCGCATCAGCCATTCGCGGACCCCCTCACCCGTGCTCGAGATGAAACCCAGAAGATGGGACAGGTCCCGCTTCAGGTATGCCCGGAGCAGATGAATCTCCTCGTTGGTCAGTTCCGCCACATCCTGTTCGAACTCCACCGCGTCCTCGATCTCCTGCTGGAGCCGCTCCCAGGTCCGGTGTTCGGCGTCGGCGAGCCGGTCCTCCACGCGCGCGAGCATGCGGTCATAGGTTTTCTCTGCGTTGCTGCTCAGTTCCGGACGTTGCTTTTCGGCCATTGAGTTTCCCTCGGCTTGGTGTGTATGGCTACCTGTAGCCCTTTCACTACGCTAGAATGAGCCCTTTTCCAATGCAACAACCATTTTCAGAATCGTAAGCAAAAGGCACCTCTTACCATGGATGAGCAATATCGCCCTGAGGCGGTCGAGCGCAAAGCACAGGCCTACTGGGAATCCAACGACTCCTTCGCGGTAACGGAAGATCCCAATAAGCCCAAATACTACTGCCTCTCCATGTTCCCCTACCCCAGCGGCAAGCTGCACATGGGGCACGTGCGCAACTACACCATCGGAGACGTCATCTCCCGTTACCAGCGCATGCAGGGGAAAAACGTGCTCCAGCCCATGGGCTGGGACGCTTTCGGTCTGCCGGCGGAAAACGCCGCCATCAGCAATAAAACGGCGCCGGCCAAGTGGACGCGGGAGAACATCGAGCACATGAAGGCCCAGCTCCGACGCCTGGGTTTTGCCTACGACTGGAACCGCGAATTCGCCACCTGCGACCCGGACTACTACCGGTGGGAGCAATGGTTCTTCACCAGGCTCCATGAGAAGGGTCTGGTCTACAAGAAGAACGCCACGGTGAACTGGGACCCGGTGGATCAGACGGTGCTCGCCAACGAACAGGTGGTTGAAGGCCGCGGCTGGCGCTCCGGCGCCGTGGTTGAACAGAAGGATATTCCCCAGTGGTTCATCCGCATCACCGACTACGCGGACGAACTGCTCGACGACCTGGACAAGCTCGACGGCTGGCCGGAACAGGTCAAGGCCATGCAGCGCAACTGGATCGGCCGTTCCGAGGGCGTTGAGCTGGAATTCCAGGTGGAGGACGGCTCCGAACCCCTGTCCGTCTACACCACCCGCCCGGATACACTGATGGGGGTGACCTACATGGCGTTGTCCGCCCGGCATCCCCTGGCTGACAAAGCGGCCGAGCGCCATCGTGAAGTGGCGGACTTCGTAGAGGAATGCCGCAACACGGTCGCGTCCACGGCCGACATGGAAACCATGGAAAAGAAAGGGGTCGAGACGGGCCTCTATGCCCTGCATCCGCTGACGGGCGATCGCATCCCCATCTGGATCGCGAACTTCGTGCTGCACGAGTACGGTACCGGTGCCCTGATGGCGGTGCCCGCCCATGACGAGCGCGACCACGAGTTCGCCCGCAAGTACCGCATCCAGATCCGCCAGGTGATCAGCCCCAACGACGGTCGCGACATTGACTGCCATGAGGCCGCTTTTACCGAGAAGGGACTGGTGAGCAACTCCGGCCCCTACACGGGGATGGGCTCCGACGAAGCCTTCGAGGCCATTGCCAAGGACCTCGAACAGAAGGGCCTGGGGCGCCGCACCACCAACTACCGGTTGCGGGACTGGGGTGTATCGCGGCAGCGCTACTGGGGCGCCCCCATTCCCATGCTCAGCCTGGAAAACGGCGAATCGGTCCCGGTTCCTGAAGACGACCTGCCGGTACGGCTGCCCGAGGATGTGACCATGGACGGGGTCCAGTCGCCCATCAAGGCCGACCCCGAGTGGGCCAGAACCACCTACAACGGCCAGCCCGCGTTCCGCGAGACGGACACCTTCGATACCTTCATGGAGTCGTCCTGGTACTACGCACGCTACTGCTCGCCCCATAACGACCAGGGCATGCTGGACCCGGAGGCAGCCAACTACTGGCTGCCCGTGGACCAGTACATTGGCGGCATCGAACACGCCATACTGCACCTGCTCTACGCCCGTTTCTTCCACAAACTGCTGCGCGACACCGGCCTCGTGCAGAGCGACGAGCCCTTCAACCGCCTGCTCTGTCAGGGCATGGTCCTGGCGGAAACCTGGTACCGGGAAACCGACAACGGCGGCAAGGAATGGTTCTCGCCCCAGGACGTGGACGCGGAGTACGACGGCAAGGGCCAGGTGGTCCGGGCAACGCTCAAGGCTGACGGCAAGCCCGTTCACCCGGGCGGCGTCACCAAGATGTCCAAGTCCAAGAACAACGGCATCGATCCGCAGTCCATCATTGATGAGTACGGGGCCGACAC
Source organism: Halospina denitrificans (assembly GCF_004364635.1). GTDB lineage: Bacteria > Pseudomonadota > Gammaproteobacteria > Pseudomonadales > Oleiphilaceae > Halospina > Halospina denitrificans. The sequence goes on from NZ_SOAX01000002.1 coordinate 368,185, forward strand.
CGTCCGCCTCTTCATGATGTTCGCGGCTCCGCCGGAGCAGTCCCTGGAATGGTCGGACAGTGGCGTGGAAGGCGCCCACCGCTTCCTGCGCCGGCTCTGGCGCATGGTGCACCAGCACCTGGAATCAGGCGGTAGCGGGGCGGCGATTCCCGGGGAACCCGATGAGCGCCAGCAGCAGCTGCGCCGCAAGACCCACCAGACCATCGCCAAGGTCAGCGACGATTTCAGCCGCCGCATGACCTTCAACACCGCCATTGCGGCCGTGATGGAGCTGCTCAACGATGCGGGCAAGTTCGAGGTCACCTCCGAGGGTGACCGAGCCGTGATGCAGGAAGTGCTGGAAACGGCGGTCCTGGTGCTCGCGCCGATTACGCCCCACATCGGCCATGAACTCTGGGAGGCACTCGGCCATCAGGAGCCGGTTGTGAATGCGCAATGGCCCGTGGCCGACGAAGCGGCCATGAAGGAAGACCGCATTGAACTGGTGGTCCAGGTCAACGGCAAGCTGCGCTCGCGGCTGAGCGTCGATGCCAACGCCGACAAGGAATCACTGGAGGCCATGGCGCTTGCGGACGAGAATGTTCAGCGCTTCACCGAGGGCACGACCATTCACAAGGTGATAGTCGTGCCCGGCAAGCTGGTGAATGTGGTTGCGAAATAGGGAGCCCATGATCAAACGGCTGCGGATTGGCACCTTCCTGCTGGGGACACTGATACTGGCCGGCTGCGGCTTCCAGCTTCGTGGCGCGGGCAGTATTCCCGACGCGCTGGCGCCCCTCGCCCTCGATTGCGCCGACGATATCCCCGGCCCCCTGTGCAGTGAGGTGCGGGAACAGCTTGAGCTCTATCAACTGCTGGCCGGCGACGGCGAGGAGCCGGCCCATACCCTGAAACTGGTGACCTATGAGCAGAACCGCCGGACCAGCGCCCTGACGGACCGGGCAGCGGCCGCGGAATATGAGATCCAGGCAACCGTGGGACTCCGGCTGATCACCAGCGATGATATTCCCCTGCTCGCGGATACCCAGCTCAGTGCCAGCGAGGTGTACCGGGCGGACGAAGAGCAGGTTCTTGCGGGAGAGCGGGAGCAGAGTGGCATTGAAGGCGTTCTCCAACAGCAGTTGGCCCAGCAGGTTACACGCCGTCTTACTCCCTTCACGGAGGAACGTATCCGCCTGCTTCGTGAGCAGTATGACGCGGATGAAGACAGCGATAACGAGGGCTCATGAAGGTCAATCCGCCCCAGCTTGCCGATCAGCTCAACAAGCGGCTTGATCCGGCCTACCTGGTCACCGGCGACGAGCCGCTACTGGTCCAGGAGGCCTGTGACCAGATCCGGGAAGCGGCCCTGAAACAGGGCTATGAGGAGCGAACCGTCTTCCAGACGGACAACCAGTTCGACTGGAACCAGGTCACCGAGGAAACCCAGTCCCTGTCCCTCTTCTCGACCCTGAAACGCGTGGAAGTCCGTCTGCACAGCGGTAAGCCCGGCAAGGGGCGGGAAGCCTTTGAGCGTTACCTGGAGTCGCCGCCCGAGGATGTGATCCTCCTTGTATCCGGGCCCAGGCTGGATTCCGGGGAGTTCCGGAAGAGCTGGTACAAGCAGTGGCAGCAGAAGGCGGTCCATGTGCCAGTCTGGCCCGTAGACCCTGGAGACTTTCCGCGCTGGCTTGAGAACCGCGCCCGGGGGATGGGCCTGCACCTGACCCGCCACGCCCTTCAGCAGCTCTGTGAGCGCCTGGAGGGCAATCTTCTCGCCGCCCACCAGGAACTGGAACGATTGCAGTTGGTGGCCGGCGATGAGCCCATTGATGATGCGGTGATGATGGCCGGTGTTGAGGACAGCAGTCGCTACAATGCGTTTGAGCTGAGTACGGAGGCGTTGGCCGGGCACCGGGCCCATGCGCTGAAGATCCTGCGGCGTCTGTCTGAGGAGGGCAACAGTCCGCTGGCGATTCTTGGCGTATTGCAGCGGGACCTGAAGCATCTGGTGAATCTTCAGCAGGCCTGGAAGTCGGGGCGCAATTCGGCGGAGTTTTTCAAGGCGAGCTTTATTCGGCAGCGCTCGCTGCAGAAGGCGGTTGAGCAGGGGGCGCGGCGGTTGAGTTCGCGGCGGTGTGAGGTTGCTCGGGAGCAGTGTCGGCGGGTGGATCGGGCGGCCAAGGGGTATGATACTTCCTTGCCGGTCTGGTCGGCTTTGGCGGCTTTGATTGAGACGCTTTCCGGGCGTTAAGAAAAGTAGATTTCAGGTTGGGTGCCGGAGGGGATCAGGGCCCGCTTTCCGGGAACCGCTTTGAATACGTCCATGTACGCTGCGCTTCCGCCATCCATGGCTCCAGAGCTTCCCGGAAAGCGGGCCCTGATCCCCTCCTTCTGATATCAAGCAATACGCCGATAAAAAAGGGGAGCTAAGCTCCCCTTTTCCTACCTTCTGGCTCTAAAACTCTGATCAACCGAACTCTTCTTCCGAAAACGCCATCATGGAGTCGGATCCGTTGCGGATTCCTTCTGCCAGGGCCACGGTCTGTGGCAGGAGGCGGTCGTAGAAGAAGCGGGCGGTCTTGAGTTTGCCAGTGTAGAAACCGGAGGTGTCATTGTCCGCCTTGGGCTTGGCCGCCTTGACCATGCGGGCCCAGAGGTAGGCTTCCGCGGTGAGGCCGAAGAGGTCGAGGTAGTCGACGGCGGCGGCGCCCACTTCGGTGGGGTTGTCGCCGGCACTGTTGATGACGTGCTCGGTGACGTCGGCGAGTCGCTCGATCGCGCTGGCGAGGGGCTGGATGTAGCCTTCGAGGGCCGGGTCGTCCTGGTTTTCGGTGATGAAATCCGCGACGTCGTCGGCGAAGTACTCGAAGAACTGGCCGTTGTTGGCCACTACCTTGCGACCCATCAGGTCCATGGCCTGGATGCCGTTGGTGCCTTCGTAGATCTGGGTGATGCGCGTGTCGCGGACGAGTTGTTCCTGGCCCCATTCGCGGATGTAGCCATGGCCGCCGAAGACCTGCTGGCCGATGACGCAGGTGTCCAGGGCACGGTCGGTGAGGAAGGCCTTGGCGACGGGCGTGAGCAGGGCCACCATGGCGTCGGCTTTCTTCTGGAATTCCGCGTCTTCGGCGAACTTGGCCTGGTCGAGCCACTGGGCCACGTAGGTGATGAAGGCGCGGCTGCCTTCGGTGTGGGCCTTCATTTTCAGCAGCATGCGGCGCACATCCGGGTGGACGAGGATGGGGTCGGCGACCTTGTCCTTTTCCTGGGCGCCTGTCGGGGAACGGCTCTGGAGGCGTTCGCGGGCATAGGCCAGTGCGTTCTGGTATGACGCCTCAGCGGCGCCCACGCCCTGGATGCCCACACCCAGGCGCTCGTAGTTCATCATGGTGAACATGGCCATCAGGCCCTTGTGGGGCTCGCCCACGAGAAAGCCACGGGCGCCGTCGTAGTTCATGACGCAGGTGGCGGAGCCGTGGATGCCCATCTTCTCTTCCAGGGAGCCACAGGACAGGGCGTTGTGTTCGCCCAGGGAGTCGTCATCGTTGACTTCGTACTTGGGCACCAGGAAGAGGGAGATTCCCTTGGGTCCGGGAGGTGCGTCGGGAAGCTTGGCGAGGACCAGGTGGATGATGTTCTCCGCCATGTCGTGCTCGCCCCAGGTGATGAAGATCTTGGTCCCGGTGATGCTGTAGGAGCCGTCATCGTTCGGCTTCGCCTTGGTGCGGATGATGCCAAGGTCGGTGCCCGCATGGGGTTCGGTCAGGTCCATGGCGCCCGACCAGGTGCCTTCATACATCTTCGGCAGGTACTTCTGCTTGAGCTCTTCACTGCCATGGGCATGAAGCGCCAGGCAGGCGCCGGCGGTCAGCATGGGGCAGAGCCCGAAGGCCATGTTGGCACCCTGGACCATTTCCTCGACCTGGGCCACCAGGCTCTTGGGCATGCCCATGCCGCCGTAGTTGGGATCGCCACCGAGCCCGACCCAGCCGCCTTCGGCGTAAGTCTGGTAGGCGTCCTTGAAGCCCTCCGGCGTGGTCACGGTGCCGTTGTCCCAGTGACAGCCCTCTTCGTCGCCACTCTGGTTCAGGGGCGCAAGGCTGCCGGCGGCGATCTTGCCGGCCTCTTCCAGAATGGCATCGGCCGTTTCCGGATCCACGTTCTCGCTCAGGCCCGGCAGTGACGCCCACTGGCCCGGCGCATCAAAAATCTCGTTCAACAGGAAGCGCATGTCGCGCAGGGGAGCCTGATACTCAGCCATGGAATTAGTCCCTCATGCTGTTTAATTGGCGGCGCCGCATTTTACCCTAAAGGTACGTGGCACGCCCATGAATGTATCAATCAGGTTACGGTCTTTACGGAAATCCGGAGGTTATTCACAGAAAAGCCCGCTCGAGGCGGGCTTTCCGTTGCATGCCTGGCGTTCTGCTCAGAAGGCAAAGTGCTCTTCCGGCATATCCATCAGGGTGTCTGCGCCGCTGATCATGGCATCGGCGTGAGCCTTGGCCCGCGGCAGCATCCGCTTGAAGTAGAAACGGGCTGTCTGGAGCTTGGCCGTGTAGAAGGCTTCCTCGGAGGTGCCTTCCTCCAGCTTGCGCTGAGCCACTTCCGCCATGGATGCCCAAAGGTAGGCCATGACGCCGTAGCCGGAGTACATCAGGTAGTCGTAGGAGGCCGCGCCGACTTCTTCGCGATCCTTCATCGCGGCCGAGCCCAGCTTCATGGTGAGATCACCCCACTCCTTGTTGAAGGCGCTCAGCGGCTCGATGAATTCCTTGAGGGAGTCGTTATTGCCGTGTTCCTTGCAGAACAGGTGCACCTTCTTGGTGAAGCGCTTGAGCGACTCACCCTGGCTCATCAGCACCTTGCGGCCCAGAAGATCCAGGGCCTGGATGCCGGTGGTGCCTTCGTAAATGGCGCCGATACGGGCATCGCGGACAATCTGCTCCATGCCCCACTCAGAAATATACCCGTGGCCACCCAGAACCTGCATGCCCTGGTTGGCCGCCTCAATCCCGGTCTCGGTCAGGAAGGCCTTGGCGATCGGCGTCAGGAATCCGAGCAGTTCATCGGCCTCCTTGCGCGCGTCCTCGTCCTGGCCGCGCGTCGCGACGTCAGCCTGCTGTGCCGCGTAATAGATCATGGCACGGCCACCTTCGGCCAGCGCCTTCTGGGTCATCAGCATACGGCGCACGTCCGGATGCACGATGATGGGATCGGCAGGGCCATCCGGGTTCTTCGGGCCTGACAGCGACCGCATCGCCAGGCGTTCCTTGGCGTATTCAAGCGATCCCTGGAAGGACAGCTCGGCGGAACCCAGACCCTGGATGGCAGTACCGATACGGGCGATGTTCATGAAGGTGAACATGTAACCCAGGCCCTTGTGCGGTTCACCAATGAGAAAGCCCTTGGCACCGTCGAAGTTCAGCACGCAGGTAGCGTTGGCATGGATGCCCATCTTGTGCTCGATGGAACCAACGGAAACACTGTTGCGCTCGCCCGGATTGCCGTTCTCGTCGGGAATGAACTTGGGTACGACAAAGACGGAGATACCCTTGGTGCCCTTGGGCGCATCCGGCAGCTTGGCCAGAACCAGGTGGATGATGTTGTCCGCCATGTCGTGGTCACCCGCGGAGATGAAGATCTTCTCGCCGGTGATGTTGTAGCTGCCGTCGTCGTTGGGTTCCGCCTTGGAACGCAGGATCCCCAGGTCGGAACCGCAATGGGATTCCGTCAGGCACATGGTGCCTGTCCATTCGCCACTGATCATCTTGGGCAGATAGGTCTGCTTCTGCTCATCGGAACCATGGGCTTCCAGCGTGTTGAGGCAGCCATGGCTGAGACCGGGATACATACCGAAGGACCAGTTGGCGGTGCCCACCATCTCATTCATGACTATGGACAGTGAGCCCGGCAGCCCCTGGCCGCCCAGTTCCTCATCCGCCGTCATTGAAGGCCAGCCGCCTGCAATATACTGCTGATACGCTTCCTTGAAACCGCTCGGCGTTGTCACTGCACCGTTTTCCAGGGTACAGCCTTCCTGATCCCCGGTCTGGTTCAGCGGTGACAGCACCTGCTCGCAGAACTTGGCCCCTTCCTGGATAATGGCGTTGACCATGTCGGGCGTAGCTTCCTCGCCACCCGGGATATGCTGATAATGCGTTTCCGTATCCAGCAGCTCATTCATCACAAACTGGATATCACGCAGGGGTGCTCTGTATTGGGGCATGGCGTTGTACCTCGGTTCCAACAATAATTAAACGGCTGTTTGAAACATACGTTTGAAGCCAAGGCTCTGTCAAGAGATTAATGACCGCTTTTCTGATCAGGTTTTAATCAGCCGCATTCAGTGGCAAGGACAGGTATCGCGCCACGGCTTCCGCGCACGGAAAACCGTCGCCACCCTCCAGCCAGGGCACTCGCCCCATACAGGGAGCCTCAATATGCTTACAGAGGTAGTCGAAGGTCTCATCCTCGCGCTCCATGGGCATTGACCCACAACAATTCGCCACCCATCCCGCCAGCTCCAGTCCATCACGGCGAATCATCTCGGCCGTCAGCAGCGCGTGATTGATCGCCCCGAGCTTCATGCCAACGACCAGCACCACGGGCATGTTGAGGTCGCGCACGAAATGGAACCAGGTCTCGGTGCTGTTCAGCGGCACACGCCAGCCGCCGGCCCCCTCCACCAGGAACAGATCGCCGGGGCGGGTCATGGTGCCCCGGCAGTAACCGGCCAGGCGTTCGGCGGACAGGCTTCGGCCCGCATCCATGGCGGCAACATGGGGCGCGATGGCCGGCTCCAGCGCAACCGGGTTGACGGCGTCATAGCTGAGGGATTCAGTAATAACGCTCTGCAGGTGCAGCGCGTCCGGGTTCCGCAACCCGTCAGGGGTTTGATGGCAACCGGAGGCTATGGGCTTCATCGCCAGCGTCCGCAGACCATGCTGCGCCGCCAGGGCCAGGATGCCGCCGGCAATCGCTGTCTTGCCCGAATCCGTATCCGTACCGGTTACAAAGAAGGATGTCTTTGGCATTGAGGCCCCTCGAAAACTATTGGAATCATTCTTCCCTGACCAGGCGCACGTACGCCACCTGCCAGGTTGCAGGCACGCCCTGATCACCCTGGCGGAAGCGCTCGTAGGCGGCCCTGAGCGCCCTGAGCCGTGCCGGAGCCATGGCCGCGCGGCGGCGGTTTTCATCCTTGTAGCGGGCGCCCAGGGTCTTCAGCTCCTTCAACAGTGCCATAACGTCCGGATACCAGAGCACCATGGGCTCAACCTCAACAGAGAATTGCCTGCAAGCCTTGCCAAGTTCTGCCCTGAGTTCCTCGACCGTCAGGAAACGGTTGACGTGGCGCCCGCCAGGGTCGGCTTCCGCCCATGCTGATTCAAGCTCACTGAGCGTACCGGAGACCAGCGTCGAAAAAACCGCCTCACCACCCGGTTTCAGAACCCTGCACGCTTCTCTGGCAACCGCTGCGGTATCGCCGCACCACTGGATCATGAGACTGGAAAAGATCCAGTCCAGGCTGGCATCCGGGAGAGGCAGCGCTTCCGCGTCTGCCACCAGCCAGTCCGACGCAATACCGCGCTCCTGGCGCGCGTACTGGATCATTCCGGGTGACAGGTCCGCCGCTACGATTTCCGTCGGATCAAGGCACTCGGAAAGCATCGGCAGGAAGTAGCCCGTGCCACAGCCAAGATCCATGCCCTGCCCACCACTCCCTGAATCCATACGCTCAATCAGGCGCGCGCCAACCTGCTGCTGCAGCCGTGCCGCCGAGTCGTAATGACTGGCCGCGGCACCGAAATCATCGGAGATTCTCTCCCTGGAAACCCGGTTCACCCCCTCCGTACTCATTCGCTCACCCGGTCGCACCATTGCTCCAGACACTCCCGCACCCGGCTGGCAAAGTAGCCGCCGGGCCAATGCCCCATCGCCGGCATGACCTGCCAGCGGCTCTCCGGAATCCCCAGCTCCGCTCCTGCCGACGCAGGGACAAGGGCGTCCTTTTCTCCGAAAAGGTGCCAGGAGGGCACAGAGGGCGTTTTCCACAGCGGCCGTTGATCCAGTTCGCCGAGCCAGCCGAGCGTGCGTTCCAGGCGCCAGTCCTCGGGAAGCTCCAGCCATTCGGCACGACGCAGCCAGCGGCGATCCTCCCCGGCCCGGTCGGCGCCATGAATCATCAATGAGCAGAAATGCGACAGCGTCTCGGTTGATGAGCGCTTCAGGCGGCGTTGAAAATCATCAAAGACCTGGGGCGTCACGGCTGCCGACCAGGTCTTTGAGCCCACGAAACAAGGGTTGGCACAGAGCGTCATAACCCCGGCCACGTGCTGGGGTGTCCGCTTTGAGGCTTGCATCGCCAGTTGTCCGCCCAGTGACCATCCGATCCAGATCGCGCGTTCCGGCAACTCTGGCATCCGGCGGGCAATGGCAGTTTCAGGCTCGTCCTCTATGGCCTCCAGAAGCTGCTCGGGTGTTATGCGGAAGAGATCCCGACCCTGCGGGAGACAGGCATCAAGCAGCGAGGACGGCATTCCCCAGCCACTGACAGCCACCACCGGCAACCTTGCCGCCATCAAAGTATCCCCGTCTCGGACCGGGCCGCAGCCAGCGCTTCGAGGAGTTGCTCCATGTGCTCATCCGTGTGGCTGGCACTGAAGGTGAAGCGCAATCGGGCACTCCCTTCGGGCACTGTTGGCGGTCGAATGGCAGGCACCAGAATATCGCGCCGTGCAAGCGCCGCGCTCACGGCCATGGCCGACTCGCAGGAGCCGGTTACCAGCGGCTGGATGGGGGTCCAGGACGGCATCAGGTCATACCCCAGCGCCCCCGCTTCATCCCGGAACCAGGCCACGAGTTTCGCCAGCCGCTCGCGGCGCCAGTATTCATCACGACAGATGTTAAGGCTTTTCAGGGTCGCAGCGGCGAGTGCCGGCGGCATGGCCGTCGTATAGATATAGGTTCGCGCTTTCTGGATCAGGTAATCGATCAGTACCCGGGATCCCGCCACAAAGGCCCCGGAGACGCCCAGGGCCTTACCCAGGGTTCCCACCAGGATCGGCACTTCCTTCGACGACATCTGGCGGATTTCGGTAATGCCGGCCCCCATTTGCCCAAGCACCCCTATCCCATGGGCATCATCCACCATCAGCGGCACGCCATGGTCATGACAGAGCGCCGCGATGCCATCCAGCGGCGCCAGATCACCATCCATGCTGAACACGCCGTCAGTGGCCACCAGCGCATGCCGCTGGCCGGTATTCAGCGCTTCTTCCAGGCTGTTGTGGTCGGCGTGTGCGTAACGCTTGAGGCGGGCGCCGGCAATCCGGGCACCATCGATAAGCGATGCGTGATTGAGACGGTCTTCGAGGACCACGTCATTACGCCCTGCCAGTGCCGAGATGACACCCAGGTTCGCCATGTAGCCCGTGGAAAAGAGCAGCGCGGCCTCGCGCCCGGTGTGGGCTGCCAGCGCTTGCTCAAGCTGATGATGGAGGTCGTGATGGCCACAGACCATATGCGAGGCGCCGGCGCCAACGCCGTGGATGGCGGCCGCATCGGTCATGGCCTCGGTGACGGCGGGATGCGCTGCCAGCCCGAGGTAATCGTTGCTGCAGAAGGCCAGCATGGTACGACCGTCAATCGTGACCTCCGGCCCCTGGGCGGATTCCAGGAGCCGGCGCTGGCGTAATAGTCCCTGTTCCTGTAAGTCCTGAAGCGTCTTTTCCAGGTCAGGCATTAGCCGCATCGTAGAAGAGGTGGCTCTGGCGCTCCTGCTCCACCCGCTCAGTCAGTTCGGCCGCTTCGTCCTCGTCGCTCCGGTCCGTTGCCAGGGGCTCCGGGCGGATGCCCAGACGTTCAAAGAGCCGGCGGTCGGCGTCGGCTTCCGGGTTGTCGGTCGTCAGCAACTGGTCGCCGTAGAAAATGGAGTTGGCGCCGGCCATGAAACACAGGGCCTGCATCTCATCGGTCATGTCCTCGCGACCGGCGGAGAGCCGCACATGGCTCTTCGGCATCAGGATCCGCGCCACCGCGATGGTGCGCACGAATTCAATCGGATCGAGGTCTTCCACATTCTCCAGCGGTGTTCCCGGAATCTTGATCAGCAGGTTGATGGGCACACTCTCGGGATGCTCGGGCAGATTCGCCAGCTCCATCAGGAAGCCGGCGCGATCCGCCTCGTCCTCGCCCATGCCCATGATGCCGCCACAGCAGACCTTCATGCCGGCGTTACGGACATTCTCAAGGGTGTCCAGGCGGTCCTGGTAGGTCCGTGTGGTGATGATCTGGTTGTAGTAGCGTTCGGACGTATCCAGATTGTGGTTGTAGTAATCCAGCCCGGCCTCCGAGAGCTCCGTGGCCTGCTCTTCGGTCAGCATGCCAAGGGTCATGCAGGTCTCCAGGCCCATTTCCTTCACGCCGCGCACCATTTCCAGGACATAGGGCAGGTCCTTTTTGGTGGGGCTGCGCCAGGCCGCGCCCATGCAGAAACGGGTTGCCCCGGTTTCCCTGGCCGCTTTGGCCTCGTCCAGTACCTTCTGCACCTCCATCAGCTTTTCTTTCTCAAGCCCGGTGTTGTAGTGCCCGCTCTGGGGGCAGTACATGCAATCCTCGGGGCAGGCACCGGTCTTGATGGACAGCAGGGTGCTGACCTGGACCTCGTTGGGATTGAAATGGGTGCGGTGAACCTGCTGGGCCTCAAAAATCAGGTCATTGAAGGGCTTGGAAAGCAGGTCTTGCACTTCCTGGTGAGTCCAGTCATGGCGGATGGATGCAGAAGCAGTCATACTGTGGGCCTTGTGTGAATCCGTACATTTCTCGATCAGGGATGATGGGTATGATAAGGATAGCCCGGACGCTGTCAACCTGGGCAACCCGCTGGGTTAACAGCGGACGTTGCGGCCTACACCTCTCGCGCTGCGTCCTGTGCCTTGCCAGGGCCGGTCGCACCGGGCTCTGCGAGCCCTGCCTCCAGGATCTTCCCGCTAATCACACCGCCTGCGAGCGCTGCGCACTGCCGTTGACCGCACCCAATCCGCAGCGGCTCTGCAGCGCCTGCCTGCTCCGCAGCCCGGCGCAGGATTTCTGCCTGACACCCTGGCGCTATGAGTTCCCGATCGACCAGATGATCCGGCGATACAAGTACGATGGATGGCGCGCACCGGGCCGGGCCCTGGCCCTCAACTGGGCCGATCAGGTAACAGGTACTCTCCCAGAAATTCCCCAGGCCCTGATCCCGGCTCCGATTGCGCCGGAGCGGCTGCCAGAAAGAGGCTTCAGCCAGACGGCGGAGATTGCCGACTGGATAAGCCGGGAGACCGGGACTCCCCTGGAGACGGGGCTACTGCAGCGACACCCCGGATATCAGCCCCAGGCAGGCCTGGATCGGGGCAAGCGACGGCGCAATCTTCAGGGTGCCTTTTACGTGACCACCAGAACCGGAATGCCGGAGCATGTTGCGATTGTTGAGGACGTGATCACCACGGGCGCAAGCGGGGACGCCATGGCGGCGTGCCTTCGCGAGGCGGGCATCAGGCGCGTGGACCTCTGGGCATTGGCGCGAACCCCCTAAGCCAGGCGTTCGCGAACCCGCTCCGCAATGGCCAGAGACGCCGTAAGGCCGGGCGACTCAATACCGAAGAGGTTGACCGCGCCGGGAAGGCCATGCCGCTCACTGCCCTGGATCACAAAGTCTGCCGGAGCATCGTCGGGCCCGTGGATACGCGGACGAATCCCGGCATAGGCCGGCACGAGACGGTCCGGATCCAGCCCCGGCCACCACGGGCGCACCGCCTCGGCAAAGCGCTCGCGAAGCGACGCCGGAACCGTGAGATCCCCGGTCTCAACCCAGTGGGCGTCGGGCCCGAAGCGGGCCTGACCCGCCATATCCAGAGTCAGATGCACCCCCAGGCCAGTGGCATCCGGAAGGGGATAGATGAGCCGGCTGAAGGGGTGCCTCCCGCTGTAGGCGAAGTAATGGCCCTTGGACCAGTAAGCCCGGGGAATCTCCGAGGCCGGCATGCCCTCCCAGCGCTGGGCCAGTGGGATAGCCGCGAGTCCGGCCGCGTTCACCACCCGCGGCGTCCGCAGCTCGCAGGGCGCATCGCCGCCCAGCACCAGGCGATGGTGCCGATCTTCCGAAACCAGCTGCTCAACGGGTGTATGACAGACGACCCAACCACCGCCGGCCTCAATGTCGGCAACGAGCGCCTGTATATAGGCATGCGCATCAATAATCCCCGTCAGCGGCGAACTGAGCACTGCCTCCGCACGCAGCGCCGGTTCCTCACGATGCCTTGCCGACGCAAGCCACTCCAACTGCACGTCATTGGCGGCGGCATTGGTTTTCAGGCGTTCCAGCGCGGGGACCTGCTCCGGTTCCACGGCCACAATCCACTTGCCGCACTGCCGGTGGGGAACCCGCCAGTCGCGGCAGAAGTTGTACAGCCGATCCCGCCCCTCCCGGCACAGTTGGGCCTTGAGCGAACCCGTGCGGTAATAGATGCCCGCATGGATCACCTCACTGTTGCGCGATGAGGTTTCCTCTCCAGTGCGGCCGTTACGCTCAACCACGATAACGCCCAGTCCCTCACGGACCAGGGCACGGGCGACCGCCAGCCCCACGACACCGCCGCCAATGACAACCGCATCTGCCTCATAGCTCTCCATGGACGCGAGGATACCATTGGGGGCTCTGATTGGAATGCCTTTCCGGGTTATAATGGGTAATCGCTGCTTCAGCGAATTCTCGGCGGTTATGATGGATAACCGCGTCTGATCATGGTTGGGAAGGCCAGATAATGTCCGACAGTCGCCAGTTTATTTTTGTCATGATCATTGCTGCACTCTTTGTCAGCTGGTTGGGTTGGCGCGGCTATGTGGTCATGGAACTGAACGAGAACATCCGCAGCCATGAGGAAATCGCCGATTACCCCTACCCGTTCCGGGTCCTGCGGGTTGAGGGTGGGACAGCCGTCATGAGCACGCTTCGCTCGCCGCGCATCGCGACGGAACAGGCCCTGCGCGAACTCTTCCCGAGCCTGCGAGGCACTTCCGAGGACAGCGCGGAAATGCGGCGCCTGGAGCAGGAATACGCGCGCCTCCAGGTCCGTGCCAGCCAGGCGGTTCTGGCCTCCCCCAGGATCCACCGTGTTCGCTGGGAACTCGATGAGAACTGGTACTACCTCAACGATATGGAGCTGCGCCAGGGCGGACTCGGCAACCCTGCACTCAGCCCGGCAAGGGGATCCTGAGTCATGGACGAATCGGCCCATCCCTACCAGCACCTGACCCCGGACCTGGTCCTCGACGCCGTGGAATCCTGCGGCTTTGAGGTCAATGGCCGCCTGTTTCCACTGAACAGCTACGAAAACCGCGTCTACCAGGTGGGCATCGAGGACGGCACACCGTTGATCGCCAAGTTCTACCGACCCGAGCGCTGGAGCCGGGAACAGCTCCTTGAGGAGCACAGTTTTGTCGCCGAGCTCGAAGAGGCCGAAATCCCCGTGGTCGGTGCTATCAAGCTGGCCAACGGGGGGTATCTGGCGGATTATGGCGGCTTCACCTTCGCCCTCTTTCCCCAGCGGGGCGGCCAGGCGCCGGACATCACCCTGCCAGACACCCTCTTCCGCGTGGGCCAGTGGATCGGTCGCATCCACCAGGTCGGTGCCCGCAGTGACTTCCAGGCCCGCCCAACCATTGACCCGGTTGAAACCATCGAGCGCGGCCACCGCTTCGTGCTCGAGAGTGGTTTCGTTCCCGACGATCTCCGGCACCCCTACCAGAGCCTGATCCGGGACCTGCTCACCGAGATCCAACGCAACCTCGAGGAGGCCGGCCCGGTAAACAGCCTGCGCCTTCATGGCGACTGCCATTTGGGCAACATCCTGGTGCGCGAGGAGCGCATCCTCTTCGTGGACTTCGATGACGCCCGGCAGGGCCCGGCCATCCAGGACCTCTGGCTGATGCTCAGCGGCGACAGCGCGGAACAGAGCCTGGAAATGGGCGAGCTGATCGAGGGATACGAGCAGTTCAACGACTTCAATCCCCGCGAACGCTTCCTGATCGAGCCACTGCGCACCATGCGCCTGATCAACCAGGCCGCCTGGCTCGCCTGGCGCTGGGATGACCCCACGTTCCCGATGCATTTTCCCTGGTTCGGCCAGCCCCGGTTCTGGTCCGACCACATCCTGATGCTCCGGGAACAGCTCGCCAACCTCCAGCAACCGCCGGTGTCGCCACCGGTGGTTTGAGAGACACAGTAGTCCCGCTATGACGAATCCAACCAGTCGCTTTGATTCCGAGACGGACACCGTCTACTCCGAGGCAGGCATCAGCACGGAGCCCTTCAGCTTCGACGAGGCCGTGGCCCGCGTTTTCCCGGACATGATCCGCCGCTCCGTCCCCGGCTACACCACCATCGTCCCCATGATCGGGCTCATCGCCGCCCGCTTCGCACGTCCCGGCACCGCCTGTTACGACCTGGGCTGCTCCCTGGGCGCCGTCACCCTGGCCATGCGCCACAGCATCCCCCATACCGACGGGCGAATCATTGCTGTGGACAACGCCGAGTCCATGATCGAACGCTGCCAGCACTACATTGCCCTGGACGATGGCCAGCTCCCGGTGGAGCTGATGTGTGCCGATATCCAGGAGATCGACTATCAGCCCGCCAGCGTCGTGGCCCTGAACTTCACCCTGCAGTTCATTCCCGTAGCGGAGCGCGCGCCGCTGCTGAACCGACTCCGGGAGTCCCTGGAGCCGGGCGGAGCTCTCATTCTCTCGGAAAAGATCGCATTTGCGGACAGCGACGAACAGGCACTGCACGAAGCGCTGCACCGGGACTTCAAGCGCGCACAGGGCTATTCCGAAATGGAGATCAGCCGCAAGCGCAACGCCCTTGAGGAAGTGCTGATCCCGGAAACCCTCGAGACCCACCGCCAGCGCCTGCTCGATGCCGGCTTCGCCCGGGTCACGCTCTGGCAGCAGTCCCTGAACTTTGTCTCACTGCTGGCACTGGCACCTGAGAAAGACAACCGCCGGGAGGAAACCAGTGTCTGACGGCTTTGACTGGCGCTCACGCTATACACCACTACTGGACTGGCTGGCCGACAGCGACCGGCACGAATGGCGAAGCCAGGTGGAGAACCGGCTCGAACGGGTCTTTGAAACCAGTCCTCACGGGGACCTGCCGCGCTGGCTTGCGGCCCTGACGTCATTACCCGCGATTCCCCGGGTTGCGGCGGATTTCCAGTCCCCGACGGTTCAGCTCTCAAGCCCTGAGCCACTGGATAACGAGACTTTTGGTCAGATCGAATCCGGATTACGGGGCCTGATGCCCTGGCGCAAGGGCCCCTTTGAGTTCTTCGGGGTGCATGTGGATACGGAGTGGCGTTCCGACTGGAAATGGGAGCGGATTGCCCCGCAACTGAGTCCTCTGGAAGGGCGCGTGGTGCTGGATGTGGGCTGTGGCTCGGGCTATCACTGCTGGCGGATGCTGGGCGCGGGCGCCCGGCGGGTGATCGGCATTGATCCCGGCATACTCTTCCTGATGCAGTTCCTCGCCGTGCGGGACTACCTGCCGTCAGCGCCTCCGGCGGATCTGCTGCCCCTGCGCATGGAGGACCTGCCCCCGAACCTGAGCCTCTTCGATACCGTCTTTTCCCTGGGCGTGCTCTACCATCGACGCTCACCGCTGGATCATCTTCTGGAACTGAAGTCCGCCCTGAAGCCGGGCGGCGAGCTGGTGCTGGAAACCCTGGTGATCGAAGGCGGCCCCACCGAGACCCTGATGCCGGAAGACCGCTATGCGCGCATGCGCAATGTCTGGTTTATTCCCAGTGTTGAGATGCTTCAGCGCTGGCTGGAGCGGACCGGTTTCCGGAAGGTGCGGGCCGTGGACGTGACGCCCACGACAACGGAAGAACAGCGCTCAACGGACTGGATGCAGTTCCAGTCACTGCCGGATTTTCTCGACCCGAGAGACCCGACCCTCACTATTGAGGGCTATCCGGCCCCAATCCGCGCCACCCTGGTCGCGGAAAAACCCGCCTGAAACGGGTTATGCGTCGAAGGGATGGCGCAGGGTGATGGTCTCCACCCGGTCCGGCCCGGTGGAAATCACATCGATGGGGGCCTCGATCTGCTCTTCGATGAAACGGATATAGCGACGGGCATTCTCCGGGAGCTGATCCATGGCAGTCAGTCCGGAGGTGCTCTCCTGCCAGCCGGGCAACGTCTCATAGACGGGCTCAATGGCTTCGTATTGTGCACCACGGATCGGCGGCCGCGTCACCCGGCCTTCCTTCGTCTCATAGCCCACGCAGACGCGGATCTCGTCCAGGCCGTCGAGCACATCCAGCTTGGTCAGGCAGATGCCGGAAACACTGTTGATCTGGATGGCATGACGCAGCGCCACCGCATCAAACCAGCCACAGCGCCGGGCCCGCCCGGTGGTGGTGCCGAATTCATGGCCCTTGCTGGCCAGGTGCTCACCATCGGTATCGAAGAGCTCCGTCGGGAAGGGACCGGACCCCACACGGGTGGTATAGGCCTTGGTGATCCCGAGGATGTAATCCAGGTACATGGGCCCGAAACCACTTCCGGTTGCCGCGCCCCCTGCGGTGGTATTCGAAGAGGTCACGTAGGGATAGGTGCCGTGATCAATATCGAGCAGTGAACCCTGGGCCCCTTCAAACAGGATGTGCTCTTGCTGTTTGCGGAAGGCATGGAGCATATCCGTGACGTCCGCCGCCATGGGAAGCAGCTCTTCGGCGTAACTCCGGAAAGCCGCCAGGGTCTCTTCCACATCAACCGGCGCCTCCTGGTAATAATGCTCCAGGATGAAGTTGTGGTAGGCCATCAATGAGCGCAACCCCTTCTCGAAGGCGTCCGGATCCGCCAGGTCACCAAAACGCAACCCCTGGCGCGATACTTTGTCCTCATAAGCCGGCCCGATGCCACGCCCGGTGGTACCGATGCATTCCGCGCCACGAGCCCTTTCACGCGCCTGGTCCAGGCGCACATGGGAAGGCAGGATCAGCGGGCACGCCTCGCTGACCCGCAGACGCGAGCGCACGTCCACGCCCCGTTTTTCCAGCATGCGGATCTCGTCCAACAGGGCATCACAGGCCAGCACCACGCCGTTGCCGATCATACAGGTGATGTGCTTGCGCAGGATGCCGGAAGGAATCAGGTGCAGGGCCGTGGTCTCCCCGTCAATAACCAGGGTATGGCCCGCATTGTGGCCGCCCTGGAAACGGGCTACCGCACTGACCTGCTCCGTAAGCAGGTCAACGATCTTACCCTTGCCTTCATCCCCCCATTGGGTGCCCAGTACAACAACGTTCTTACCCATGAATGGCTCGCTGATAGTTTCTCTTAAAGTGACTCAATGGCCCAGCCGTCTTCACTCCGGACCAGCTGGCGGTTGCAGCCGAGTTCCCGGGGCGAGGTGGTATCGTCAGGCATGGCCTGGATAACGGTTTCATTCCTGCGCAGTTCACTGATCCGGGCGCGCAGCTCGGCGTCATCCTCGGCCGGTGCCCATATCGCGCAGGCCGGCTCCGCCTCCCCGTCTGCATCACCGCCGGCCCTGAGAAGTCGATTCAGGTCCGCGCTGAAGCCGGTTGCCGGGCGGGCGCGCCCGAAATCCTCGCCAACGGCGTCGTATCGGCCGCCCTGGGCCACCGCTTCTTCCTCGCCCGGCGTATAGACAGCGAAGAGCAGCCCCGTGTGGTAGTTGTAGCCGCGCAACTCACAGAAGTCGAAACCCACGCTGACCTCGGGGTGACGCTGCCGAACGCGCTCGGCGGCTTTTTCCAGTTCATCCACGGCCGCCTGCACCCTGTCGGGCGCCCCCGCAAGCATCCGGCGGGCCCTTTCCGGCACATCGGCGCCCCCATTGAGCCGGGCCAGGCTCCGGATCATGTCGCGGTAGCTCCCGGATTGCGTATCGCCCAGGAGTTCATCCAGTTCCGGAATGGACTTGCGGCGCATGGCGTCAAAAATACGTGACTCTTCACGCTCTCCGAGTCCGGCGGCGGCTGCCAGGCACTGGAAGATGCCAACATGGGCCAGATCCAGGTGAACGCGTGCAACACCAGCGGTCTGGAGCGTGCCCAGCATCAGGTCCAGTATCTCCTGGTCGGCGGAGTGACTGGTGCTGCCGAAAAGCTCACACCCGACCTGCAGCGGGGTCCGGCTTGCAAGCATGCTGTTCGGGCGAGCGTGAAGCACATGCCCCGCATAGCACAGCCGCGTCACACCACCCCGGCGCAGGCTGTGGGCATCCATCCTCGCGGCCTGGGGCGTCATGTCAGCCCGTACCCCCATCATGCGGCCCGTCAACTGATCGGTCAGCTTGAAGGTCTGCAGGTCAAGATCATTGCCGGTCCCTGTCAGCAGGGATTGGAGGTACTCAATGAGAGGCGGGATGATCAGCTCATAGCCCCACCGCTGATACTGGTCCAGCAGTGTGCGGCGCAGGGTTTCAATCCGGCGCGCGCGCGGCGGCAGTACATCCGCCACGCCATCGGGAAGCAGCCATCGATCGGAATTGCTCATGGATTACAGGATCCGTGCTCTATCAACTCGGACAACGATTGGCGGGCCGGACCGGAGTCTTCCCCACCCTATCGAACCACGTAAAGCAGCACCAGGCCGAGGACCATGCTGGCCAGTCCGGCCTTGCGCATGGTCGAGGGGTCCATCTGTGCCAGCACCTCCACCATGCGCTGCCAGCGCTGTGGGTACAGGAAAGGCATGATGCCCTCGATAATCAGAAGCAGGGCAAAGGCGATCAACAGTTCCTGCCACATAGCCTCCCCCTTCTCTCACTCCAGCCCGGTACGGTCCTTACAACGCGGCGATTCTACTCTGATCCAGCCCATAAAAAAACCGGAGCCCAGGGCTCCGGTTTCCGTCACCGCCTTAGGATTCAGCGTTCAGCGCCGCCGGAGTTCTTGATGAACTTCAGGAAATCACTCTTCGTATCGAGCAGGAACATGTCGCTCTTGTTCTGGAAGGTGGACTCATAGGCTGTCAGGGACCGATAGAGTTCATAGAAGTCACGGTCCTGGCCATAGGCGTCCGCATAGGTGCCGGCAGCCTGGTTATCACCCTCACCTCGGATTTCCTCGGAAAGACGCCGCGCCTCGGCGACAATGACGGTTGCCTGTCGATCCGCGTCCGCACGGATGCCTTCGGCCAGCTCGCGGCCCCGCGAACGGTATTCCTGGGCTTCCTTCTCCCGCGAGGTGCGCATCCGCGCATAGACGTTCTCACTCACCTCGTCAGGCAGCTCAATGCCCTTGATGCGGATATCGATCACTTCAATACCGAATTCCGAGCTGGTCAGTTCATCAACGGAGTTGGTGATCTCCACCATCAGCTCATCGCGGGCGCCGGAGACCACCTCGCGCATGGTGCGGACACCAAACTGGTCGCGCAGGCCGTTCTCGATCCGTGACGCCAGCAGGTTTTCCGCCCGGCGCTCGTCGCCGCCCGTAGCCCGGTAGAACTGATCCACGTTCTGGATGCGCCAGGTGACATAGGAATCCACGTCCAGCGGCTTCTTCTCGATGGTGAGATAGCGCTGCTGCTCAATGTTGAGCGTGAGCACCCGCACATCGAAGTGCCTGGCGTTGTCCACCCAGGGGAGCTTGAAATGCAGTCCCGGCTGGATATTGGTCTCGATCAGCTCCCCGAACCGCAGCAGCACGCCACGGTGGGTTTCAGGCACGATATAGACTGTGGCTGATACAAGGTAAAGCAGTACTACACCGGAGATAATGGCCAGAATGCCCTTGGTATTCATGATTAACGCCCCCTCCGGCCGGAATTATTTTCCTGCGAACGGATCCGCTCAACGACCCGATCCGTCAGCTGTTCCAGATCATAGGAGGCGGATCCGCCATCACTACTGCTGCCACTGTCACCACTCTGTGTCATGGCCCTGGCTCCACCCTTGGCCATCTGGTCCAGAGGCAGCATCATCAGGTTATTGCCTTCTTCAACATCGAGCACCACCTTGCTGCTGTTTGAGAGCACTTTTTCCATCGTTTCGAGGTAGAGCCGCTCGCGCGTCACTTCCGGCGCCTGCTGGTAGATGTCGAAAACCTCCAGGAAGCGCTGGCTTTCACCCTGAGCGCGCTGTACCACCTCGGCCTTGTAGCCCTCGGATTCCTCAATAATGCGCTGGGCCTGACCCCGGGCTTCCGGAACGACCTTGTTGCGATAGCGCTCAGCCTCATCGCGGAAGCGCTGCTCGTCCTCGCGGGCACGCTGGACATCCCGGAACGCTTCCTGAACCGGTTCCGGAGGCTGGGTGCTTTCGACGTTAACCCTCAGGATCTGCATGCCGACCGCATAGTTATCCAGGAAACGCTGGAGGCGCTCCTCCACCAACTGCCCCAACTCGGCCCGGCGTTCGGTCAGAACCCCGTGAAGATCCGAGCTGCCGACTTCGTGGCGCAAAGCGCTGTCCGTCGCGAACTGCAGGGTCATATTCGGGTCCCGCACGTTCAGCACAAACTGCTTGGGCTCGTTGACGCGGTACTGGACCCCCAGGTTCACGTTAACGATGTTCTCGTCCTCCGTGAGCATGTGGCCCTCGGACTGGAAGGAACGGACGTCGGTAACCGTAACCATGCGCACGTCATCAACCAGCGGCAGCTTGAAGTTGAGGCCGGGCATGGCGGTGGTGTGGTACTCACCGAAACGCAGCACAACCGCGTTTTCCCGCTCATCCACGATGTAGACGGATTGATAGCCGAGATAGCCGATGACCAGAAGGCCAACAACCGCCAGAATCAGCCCGAAACCACCGGAGCCCTGTCCGGAACCACCGCTGTCGCCACGGCCACCGCCGCCCTTGCCGCCAAAGAGGCGATTGAGCTTATCGAGGCCCTTTTTCAATGCCTCATCAAGATCCGGCGGACCCTGATCGTTATTACCGCCACGATTGCCCGAGCCCCATGGGTCCCGGTCGTTGTTGCGGTTTCCACCCGGTTCGTTCCAGGCCATAATTGTCTCCGTTTTAATTCAAACTTCTGCAGAATGACCCGACGCCCGCTCGAGTCTGCACAACAGATGCAAATAGTAGGTGTTCTGACGGGCTGGGACAACCGTACCGTTCAGCCTTCGGCCTGGGCCGACATCCACTCCTGATTGCCCAGGAATGACAGCCGATCCTCGGAAACCCCCGCATGCCCGAGGAGCTGACACCAGTCCCGTTCCTGCATCCGGATTTCCAGCGCAGGCTCACCGCCATCCAGCCAGCGCTCCGCAACCACCGCGCCGGTCTGATAGAAGCGCGCACGCAGCCAGCCTTCCGCCGGAGATAGCTTCACGTAATGGTGAACCACGTCCTCCGCCAGCCGTTCAGCCATGGCGTCGTAGAGCAGCTCCAGTCCCTCGCCGGTCATGGCCGAGAGCCAGACACGCACGGGCCGACCCTGCTCATCGCGCTCCAGGCGGGGCGAGGCGTCCTCCATCCGATCAATCTTGTTACAGACCTGGAGTACCGGGATATCATCAGCCCCGATCTCCGCCAGTACGGACTCGACCTGGTGTATGGTCTCGTCGCGCTCCGGATCCGTGTTGTCGATAACATGCAGGAGGATCGATGCCTCAACCGTCTCCTCAAGGGTCGCCCTGAAGGCTTCAACCAGGGTGTGCGGCAGGTGGCGGATGAAGCCCACCGTGTCCGCCAGCACAACCGGCCCAACATCCGGCACCGAGATCCGTCGTACCGTGGGATCCAGGGTCGCGAACAGCTGGTCCGCCTCGTAGACGGTAGACTGGGTCATGAGGTTGAACAGGGAGGATTTCCCGGCGTTGGTGTATCCCACCAGTGAGGCGGTGGGGATATCCGCCTTCCTGCGAGCCCGCCGCCCCTGCTCTCGCTGCTTGCGTACCTTCTGCAGGCGACGGTTGATCTGCTTGATGCGACCACGAAGCAGACGGCGGTCCGTTTCCAGCTGGGTCTCACCAGGCCCCCGCTGGCCGATACCGCCCTTCTGGCGCTCCAGGTGGGTCCAGCCCCGGATCAGCCGTGTGGACATGTGCTCCAGTTGCGCCAGTTCAACCTGGAGCTTGCCCTCATGGGTTCTCGCCCTCTGGGCAAAGATATCCAGGATGACGCCGGTCCGATCCAGAACCCGGCACCGCAACTCCCCTTCGAGGTTACGCTCCTGGCTGGGGCTGAGCACATGGTTGAAAAGGACCACGTCCGCCTGTTCGGCCTGCATGAGTTCACGCAGGGATTCCAGTTTACCGGAGCCGAGAAAGAGCCGGGAACTGGGCTGGTGACGGGTTCCCGTCACCAGACCGACGCAGGTAACGCCCGCGGATTCGGCAAGCTCCCGGAATTCCTCCGGGTCCTCGGGTTCCGTTTCCGACGCTAGCGTGATGTGAACAAGTATGGCCCGTTCACCGGCTTCGGGTCTTTCAAACAATCAGGCGGTACTCCTCATACGGAATCGGGCACCTCACCCTCCTCGCCGGGATGCTGGGGTGCCTTGATGTTGCGGGCAGGCACAACCGTGGAAATGGCGTGCTTGTAGACCATCTGGCTGACCGTATTCTTCAGCAGGATCACAAACTGGTCAAAGGACTCGATCTGGCCCTGCAGCTTGATGCCGTTTACCAGGAAAATGGAAACGGGAATGCGTTCTTTGCGCAGTGAATTCAGGTAAGGGTCTTGTAAGGAATGCCCTTTTGACATGGTGCTTCTCCTGTTTTTTATGTTTAGTGCCGCCCCGAGCCTCTGACTACCGGACGGGTCCTCCCTTGATACCCTCAGCAGCGGCCGGCAGATCACTCTCCAATGTGGCCCCGGCCCTGATGATTTTCAAGGCCTTTCCCAGACACTCAGGATCGCCACCATCAAGCCAGTGGCAATCGGGCCAGCGTCTGAGCCAGGTAATCTGGCGCTTGGCCAGCTGACGGGTCGCTGCCAGCGCACGCTCAATCATCTCATTGTAACCGGTTTTACCGTCGATATGTTCCCATACCTGGCGATATCCGACTGCACGCATCGAGGGCAGATCCAGAGACAGGTCGCCGCGCTCGTAGAAGCCCCGCACTTCCTCGATCAACCCCTGCTCCAGCATGGCACGGAAACGCCGCTCAATCCGCTGGTGCAGATCGGCGCGTTGCGGGGGAGAAAGTGCAATGGGAATGGTCCGGTACGGCAGAGGGTTGCCGGCCCCCTCCGCTTTCTCCTCCGCCCAGAGTTCGGAAATTGGCTTTCCGGCCACCTGATAGACCTCCAGGGCCCTGAGCAGGCGCTGGCGATTGTTGGGGTGCATGCCGGCGGCGGCGACCGGGTCCACTCGGGTGAGTTCACCGTACAGGGCCTCGCCCCCCTCCTCGTCAAAACGCCGCGCCAGGGCCTCCCGGGTGTCCGGGGAAGCAGCCGGCATTGATGCCATGCCGAAGCACAGCGCCCGAAAGTACAGCATGGTACCGCCAACCAGGATCGGCGTCCGCCCCGCCGCAACGGCTTCATTCATCGCCTGAAGGGCATCCTCGCGGAAGTCGGCGGCGGAATAGGGATGCGCCGGGTCGCAGATGTCGATAAGACGATGCGGCGCCCTGGCCAGAGTCTCGCCATCCGGCTTGGCGGTACCGATGTCCATGCCCCGGTACACCAGGGCGGAGTCCACGCTGATCAGCTCGCCATTCAGGGCCTCCCGCAGCCGGATGGCCAGCTCCGTCTTGCCCGAGGCCGTGGGCCCCATCAGCAGGACGGCCAGCGGGGGCTCGACATCTGCCATCACTGCCCCCGCATGAAGAGCTTGTCCAGCTCCGCCATGGTCACCAAAGTCCAGGTGGGCCGGCCATGGTTGCACTGGCCGCTGCGCTCCGTGGCTTCCATGTCCCGCAGCAGTGAGTTCATCTCCGGGATGGTCAGCTGCCGGTTTGCCCGCACCGAGCCATAGCAGGCCATGGTCCCCAGCAGGTGTTCAATGCGCGCCTCCACCCGCTGGCTCTGACCTTCAGCCACCAGGTCCGCCAACACGTCCCGCACCAACTGCTCAATATCCGCCTCCCGCAACAGGGCGGGGATCTGGCGCACCACAATGGTCTCGGGCGCCAGGCGGTCCAGGTGCAGACCAAGCCGTGTCAGCTCCTCGGCATGCTGCTCCGCGTGATCCGCCTCGCGCTGGCTTACGTTGAGGCTCAACGGCACCAGCATGGGCTGGGTCTTGATGCCCTCGCCCGCCATACCCCGCTTCATCCGCTCGTAGACAATGCGTTCATGGGCTGCATGCATATCCACCACCACCAGCCCTTCTTCGCCCTGGGCCAGGATGTAGATGCCGTGAAGCTGGGCAATGGCATAGCCCAGTGGCGGCGTCACCTGTTCGCCCGTTTCCCGATCCGCGGATGCCGGGCTGCTCTGCAGGAAGGGATCAGCCTGCTGCTCGCCAATCCCCTCACCGGAGGCCATGCCGCCGCCCTCGTGAAGCCCGCCGTAGAACGCCATCTGGGCGTCCGTGGAGGCCGGGGAAGCCGTTGCCCCATAGCCCGCGGGTGCGCCCCCGGCACCACCCTGCCCACCAGCCGGTATAGCCGGGGATTCATCGGTTGCGGGGCCGGACCCGGCCTCCATGCCACGCTTGTGGTCATCAGGCCGCACATCGGCCAGGGCGCGGTGAAGGGTGCGGAAGATGAAGTCATGAACCAGACGACCGTCCCGGAAACGCACTTCGTGCTTGGTGGGATGGACGTTCACATCCACGCTCGCGGGGTCCACCTCCAGATAGAGCACAAAGGCCGGGTGACGCTGATTGAAGAGCACATCCCGGTAGGCCTGGCGCACGGCGTGGGCCACCAGCCGGTCGCGGATGGGTCGGCGATTGACGAAGAAATACTGCAGATCCGCCTGGCTGCGGGAGAATGTCGGCAGAGCCACCCAGCCCCAGAGCCTGAGCCCCGAGGCTTCCGCGTCAATGTGCACGGCGTTTTCCATGAAGCGGCTGCCGCAGAGCGAGGCGACCCGCCGCTCCCGGTCCGTCTCCGAAGTCGCGGGGCGCAGGGAGTGGACAGCCTTCTGGTTGTGCTGCAGGGAAAAGCCCACCTCGAACCGGCTCAGGGCCTGGCGGCGGATGTTTTCCTCAATGTGGTTGAACTCGGTTTTCTCGGTGCGCAGGAACTTGCGCCGGGCCGGCGTATTGAAGAAGAGGTCGCGCACTTCAACGGTGGTGCCCTCGGGGTGGGGCGCCGGGGAAAGGGCCGTCTGCATGTCCTGGCCTTCCGCCTCCGCGCACCAGCCCTCGCTCGCCCCCCGCGCCCGGGTAGTGAGGTTCAGCCGCGAGACGGAGCTGATGCTGGCAAGTGCCTCGCCGCGAAACCCGAGTGAGCTCACCGCCTCCAGATCATCCAGGTTATGGATCTTGCTGGTAGCGTGGCGGTTCAGGGCCAGCGTGAGGTCGTCCTTCGGAATACCGGTGCCATCATCGCGCACCCGGATCAGGCGCGCACCACCCTGCTCCACGTCCAGGTCGATGCGGCTTGCGTCTGCGTCCAGGGCATTCTCCACCAGCTCCTTGGCAACCGAGGCGGGTCGTTCAACGACCTCGCCGGCGGCGATCTGGTTGGCAAGGCGGGGTGATAGTATCTCGATCGGGGCCATGCGCTCATGCTACCAGATCAGGAGGATGGGATGCTGATCACCTGGCCGATTTTCAGTGATTCCGTATTGAGATCGTTGATTTCCTTGATCCGGGTCACCGAGGTCTGGGTGCGGCGCGCAATCGCGGACAGGGTATCCCCTCGCCGGATTTCATAGTGGCGCCCACCGTCGCCTCCACCGTTTCGCTGGCGGTGTGCAATCAGGGAACCGGGGGGCGGCGAGGACTGGAAATGGTCGCTGACGCCGTTCACGATCGCCCTCGCCAGTCGGTCCTGGTGATCCTCCCGGGTCAGCTTCATCTCATCCGTAGGATTGGAGATAAAGCCGGCCTCCACAAGAATGGAGGGAATATCCGGTGATTTCAGCACCGCAAAGCCAGCCTGTTCCACCGACGATTTATGCAACTCCCCGACCCGGTCCAGGGTATCCAGTATATTGCCGCCCACGCCGATACTGTGCTGGATGCTGGCCGTCATCGAGAGATCCAGCAGGACACCGGCCAGCATGTCATTCTTGTCGCTGAGTGACACGCCGCCAACGCCGCCGATCAGGTCCGAACGGTTCTCGCTCTTAGCGAGCCAGCGCGCGTTCTCACTGCTCGCGCCATCCGTGGACAGCGCGTAAACGGACGCTCCCCGGGGCTGCGGGGAATGGAAGGCATCCGCGTGCACCGAGATAAACAGGTCCGCGTTGTAGTCACGGGCGATCTCCACCCGCTTTCGCAGCCCCAGGAAATAATCATCCTTGCGCGTCAGGTAGGCCTGGTAGCCCTCTTTCGCGTTGATCCGATCCACCAGTTTCTTCGACAACGACAGCGTCACCTTCTTCTCGTGAACGCCGGACGCGCCGATGGCACCGGGGTCCTCACCCCCATGCCCCGGATCCACCACCACGATAACGTCCCGGCGCTTGCTCTCGCTCTGATCCTCGAGCACCGCCTGCTGCTCTTCCTTGCGTTCGCTGTCCTGGCTCATGAGGTCAACAACCAGGCGGTGGCCATACTTCTGGTTGGGCTTCAACAGGAAGCTGCGCGGTTCCACCTCCTTTTTCATGTCCAGCACAACGCGCAATTCACCACCCTGGCGGCGCCCGGTACGGATGCTCTTGATCGGGGTCTCCGAAAGGTCCAGGGCCGAGAGGTTGGTTTTCAGGTCGGCCTTCTCAATATCGATTACCAGCCGGTCCGGCGACTCCAGGGCAAACAGGGAATGCTCCACGGCATCGCCGGTTTCCAGCACCAGACGGGTGTGGTCCGTGGCCGGCCAGATGCGGGCGTTATCAACCGGGGTTTGGGCCAGCACCGGGGTCGATAGCCAGAGAAGGCAGACCACCAGTATTCCCGTTAAGCGTCCCATCATGATCCTACTCCCGACTCTCAAAGGCGTTCACCGCCCTGGCAACCCGTGTTTCTCCCTGCACCGAGGTCGCCGTCAGTCTTGCCCAGCGCCCCCTGCCGGCATGTTCCAGTACCAGATGGCAATCCGGCTCCGGCAGCAGGCCCTCGCCCCGCCGGGGCCACTCCACAATCACCAGTGCCTCTTTATCCATGTAGTCGCGAATGCCCATCATTTCCAGTTCTTCCGGTTCGCCCAGGCGGTACAGGTCAAAATGATAGACCGCCGGTTCCAGGCTTTCGTAGGGCTCCACCAGTGTGTAGGTGGGGCTCTTGACCGCGCCCTGGTGTCCCAGTGAACGCAGCAGCCCGCGTGTCAGTGTGGTCTTGCCCGTGCCCAGGTCGCCCTCGAGGAAGAGCAGGCCGCCGCTGGCGAACACCGAGGCCAGGCAGCCGCCCAGCGCCTCTGTTGCGGCCTCGTCGGCCAGCCAGAGGGACTCAGTCATCAGGCGTCTCCGCCGGATGATCGGCAACAGCCACGAACATGTAGTCGCACAGGTCACTGGCCAGCAGGCCGGTCATCCCCACATGGCGCGCCGCTTCATCCCCGGCCAGGGCATGCCAGCCCGCGCCGGCGGCAGCAGCGCTGAACCCGTCGAGCCCCTGACCCAAAAGGGCCCCAATCACGCCGCTGAGCACATCGCCCATGCCCGCCGTAGCCATGCCGGGGTTCCCGGCATCAATCAGCGCGGGGACTTGACCGGGCGCGCCCACCAGACTGCCGGCCCCTTTCAGGACGACAGCCGCGCCATGCTGATCCACCAGGTTCTTCAGAGCCTGATAGCGATCCGATTCAATCTCCGGCACCGTTGTTCCCAGAAGCCGGCCCGCTTCCCCGGGATGCGGTGTCAGCACCCAGTTCGGATGTTTCTTCTCCCCCGCCTCGGCCAACAGGTTCAGGGCATCCGCATCCACAACCACCGGCCCCTCAAAACTGCAGACCCGCTGGAACATCTGCTGCCCCCAGGCATCGCGCCCCAGACCAGGCCCAAGCACGACCACATCAACCTTCTCAAGCAGCGCATCCAGTTCATTGCCGTGCTCCACGGACCGTGCCTGAACTTCGGGACGGCGAGCCAGCGCCACCGGCACGTGTGCGTCCCGGGTTGCCAGGAACACCAGCCCGGCCCCGGCACGCAGCGCGGCTTCCGCCGCCATGATGCCCGCACCGCCCATACCCTGCTCGCCACCGACGACCAGGACCCGGCCACAGTCGCCCTTATGGGTTGTCGGCCGCCGTCCCGGCAACGCGGCCCGGATCACCTCCCGGCTCCACAGGCGGGCTGCGGGTTCGGGTTCCGCGTCATAAACGGCCGGATCAACAGCCAGGTCATCAAAAATAACCGGGCCCGTGTGATCCCTCGCCTTACCCGTATACAACCCGGCCTTTCGGCCGATAAAGGTAACCGTGGCATTGGCGATGATCGTGCTCCCGAGCGCCCGCCCCGTATTACTGCACAGCCCGGACGGAATATCCACTGCCAGCACCGGCACACCGGAATGATTCACCGATTCGATCACGGATGCGTAGGGTTCCCTGACTTCACCGGCCAGGCCCGTTCCCAGCAACGTATCAACAATCAGTTCAGTACCTGCCAGCGCCTCATTGAACGAATCGGGCGTCAGCGCGTCATAGCGCTCCACGTCAACACCCGCTTCACCCGCAAAATCCAATGCCTGCCGGGCCGTGCCCTTGAGCTTCTCCGGGTCCGACACGGCAATACAGCGAGAGTCCCACCCCTGCTGCTTCGCAAGGCCCGCAACCACATAGCCATCGCCCCCGTTGTTGCCGCCACCGCAAAGCACCACCATAGAGCGAGCATCGGGCCAATGACGGCGCGCCACTCGGAAGGCTGCCTTGCCCGCACGCTTCATCAGATCGAAGCCATCGATGCCGAATGACTCGATGGCCACCTGATCCAGGTGCCGAACCTGCTCGGCCGTGTACAATGGAGGTGCCTGCATTGCGCCAGAGCCCCTGTTGCGGCTTTTCGAGCGGTTTTCGCTCAAAAATGAACCAGTTATAAGAAGCCGGTTTAAAAAAAACGGCTAGAACCCTGTTAAGAATAGCAAATTCTCATTGAATCACCATAGCAGATTGATGACTGACTCCCTCCAAGCCACCGCCGACAAGATCCGTGACTGGGCCCATGAACTGGGGTTCCAGGCCGTGGGTATTACGGATACGCAACTGGAGGAAACCGGCCAGCGCCTGAACCAGTGGCTGGACAGGGAACTGAACGCCGATCTCGGCTACATGGCCCAGCACGGCGAGAAGCGCTACAGGCCGGCACAACTGGTGGAAGGTACCGAGCGGATCATCGCGGTGCGGCTCGATTACCGCCCGGACCCGGACGACCCGGACGCGGTCCTGGCCGACGACGAAAAGGCCTACATTACCCGCTACAGCCTGGGCCGGGATTACCATAAGCTCATGCGCAAGCGCCTGGCGAAACTGGCGAAATGGATCGACGAGGCGCTGCCCGGCTACTACCACCGCGCCTTCGTCGACAGCGCCCCGGTGATGGAAAAGCCCATCGCCGTGAAGGCGGGCCTGGGCTGGCAGGGCAAGCACACCCTGCTGCTCCACCCGAAAGCCGGCTCCTGGTTCTTCCTGGGCGAGATCTACACCAGCGCCCCGCTGCCTATGGACGCCCCCTACCCTACCGACCACTGCGGCAGCTGCACCGCCTGCCTGGATGTGTGCCCCACCAACGCCTTCCCGGAACCTTATGTGCTGGACGCGGCCCGCTGCATCTCTTACCTCACCATCGAGAACAACGGCCCCATCCCGGAAGAACTGCGACCG
This sequence comes from Halospina denitrificans, assembly GCF_004364635.1. Lineage (GTDB taxonomy): Bacteria > Pseudomonadota > Gammaproteobacteria > Pseudomonadales > Oleiphilaceae > Halospina > Halospina denitrificans. The sequence continues at coordinate 398,020 of NZ_SOAX01000002.1, forward strand.
CTGATGGGCAACCGCGTCTTTGGCTGCGACGACTGCCAGCTGGTCTGCCCCTTCAACAAGTTCAGCGAATCCACCGAAGAACCCGACTTCCAGCCCCGCCACGGACTGGATAACAGCACCTTGGCCGAGCTGTTCCTGTGGGATGAGGAGACTTTCCTGAAACGCACCGAAGGCTCCGCCATTCGGCGAGCCGGCTACGAGGGGTGGTTACGGAACCTGGCGGTGGGGCTGGGCAACGCCCCGAGCACCATTCCGGTGATTGAGGCGTTGAGGGCGCGGAAGGAATATCCTTCTGAGATGGTGCGGGAGCATGTTGAATGGGCTTTGCGGAGGCATGAAGTCGCCTAAACCTGAATGTGTGGTGTGTGGTGTGTGGTGTGTGGTGTGTGGTGATAGCATTCAAAATTCAGATTTCGACCCGCTCCAACCTACAAGAAGATCGCCGCTAATAGTAAAGTGACAGGTAGTGGGATGGCGGGAACTGAAACCATCATTGCGATCGCTCCGAAAGTCCATATCTTACGCCAATAACGTACTCTCTCTACGTTTTCCTTAAGCTCCTCGTCTAACGATGAAGTGATATCTTCAAAATTATCAACTATATATCGAATCTCTTTTTGATCCCTTAATGTCACATGACCTCTTTTTAGAAAAGTTTGCCCTCTGTTGTCGAGAAGCCTCTTATACAGATTCTCATCAGTTTGCCTGAGCCTTTCAACAAATAGCTTCACCGAGACATGCAATTTGCGCCCCACTAGAAACCCAGAAACCACGCAGAAAACAAGCCAAAGCAAGCCTACAATTTTTAAAATATTATCTGGATCCATATCTCACTTTCAAAGTCTTTAGGAGCCCCCTAAAAGGCTGGGCTCATCGCCGATTTTTTGTGGGCCATGGACTCAAATAAGCACTCAAGCTAGTGCATCCAGATAATTGTATCAGCCAAACTTCCCCCCTAAGATCAAATCGTTGACGCCGCCATTTTTTGTACATACATTAACTAAGTGGACATCGACTTCGACCCCGCCAAGGATGCGGCGAATATCAGTAAGCATGGGGTGTCGCTGGCTGAAGCAGAAAGTCTTGAATGGGACGAACTGCTGGCAATACCTGATGATCCGCATCACTACGGTGAGGCTCGATACATCGGCTTCGCCCCGATTGAGAGACGCGTTTTCTGTGTCGTCTTTACAGACCGTGAACAGACCAGGCGCATCATCAGCCTGCGAAAGGCCAATGCACGAGAGGTAAACCGATATGCCCGCCAAAAAGACTAGAAACCATAACTTTGAGGTTCCCGATGAGGACGAGGATGCCCGGATCAACGCGGGAATTGATGCCGATCCTGACACCTACGAGCTTTCGGAGGATGAGTTTCGCCAGCTAAAGCCCGTTGGGCGACCGAAAGCGGAGGTGACCAAGGAGCGGGTAACGATCCGCCTTTCCCCGGAAGTTGTAGCGTACTTCCGCAGCCAGGGGAAAGGGTGGCAAACCAGGATTGATGAGGCCCTGAAGGCAATGATTCGCGAGGATGCCAATCATTAGGTTCAAGCCCGATTGGCGATTTCTGGCGAGGGTGATCAACACTCCATTTTTTCGTAAGCTACGCCCCGCCCATACTTGATCACCCAACAGAGGACACACCCAATCATGAGCTGGGAAGGACAACAGGCGCCGGATTTCAGGCTTCAGGATCAGGACGGAAACGAACATTCTCTGGCGGATTACCGGGGGCAGACCGTCCTGCTCTATTTTTACCCTAGGGACAATACGCCGGGCTGCACCGTGGAGGCGCAGCAGTTCCGTGACCGGCTCGATGAGCTGAAAGCGTATGGCGTACAGGTACTCGGCGTCAGTCGGGATACCGTTAAATCCCACCGCAAATTCGCGGACAAGGAATCACTGAATTTCCCGATTCTTGCCGATCCGGAACATGACGTTCTGAAAGCCTACAACCTGCTCAAGGAAAAGAAGATGTTCGGCAAGCCGGCGCTGGGCGTGAACAGGGAATCCTTCCTGATCGACGAGCAGGGCGTGATCCGCAAGCACTACGCCAAGGTGAAGCCGGAGGAACACGTCGACGAGATCCTTCAGGATCTGGTGGAAACCACCGAATCCTGATTAATCGCGATAAGTCAGCATTCCAGGGGGAACGGGGCGGGCTCAAAGCCCGAACAGCATCTTCCTGTAATGCTGCAGCTCCGCGATGGATTCGCGGATATCATCCAGCGCCTGGTGAGTCCCCTTCTTGGTGAAGCCCTCCAGCGCTTCCGGCTTCCAGCGCTTGGCCAGTTCCTTGAGGGTACTCACGTCCAGGTTGCGGTAGTGAAAGTATTCCTCCAGCTCTGGCATGTAACGGGCCAGGAAGCGGCGGTCCTGGCAGATGCTGTTGCCGCAGATGGGGGACTGGCGGGCGTCCACGTATTCTTTCAGGAAGGCCAGTGTTTCCAGTTCGGCGTCACGCTCGGTGAGTTTGCTGTCGTGCACCCGCTGGGTGAGGCCGGAGTTGCCGTGGGTGGTGGTGTTCCATTCGTCCATCTGCTCCATGACGGCGTCCGGCTGGTGAACGGCCAGCACCGGGCCCTCGGCGATGGTGTTCAGGTCCGCGTCCGTGATGATGGTGGCCACTTCGATGATGCGGTCCCGTTCCGGCTCCAGTCCGGTCATTTCCAGGTCGATCCAGATCAGGCGCTGGGCCCGTTCGTTCGTTTCCGCCATGGCTGAGCGTCTCCCATTTCGCTATTCTGTGCGTTCGCCTCAAAGTATCCGCATCTTCTCACAGCTAACAGACAAGACACAGTGCCGAGTAAACGCAAGCTCAGTCAGCAGCAACAGAAGCGCATCCAATCCCGCCAGGAGCAGTGGCAGTCCGAGGACGTTGCCGAGGGCCAGGCCGGAACCGTCATTGCCCATTTCGGGGGCGAGCTCCTGATGGACGCCGAGGAGGATGGCGAGTTCCGGCAGCGGCGTGTGCATGCCCGGACCAACCTGGGCGGCCTGGTTGCCGGAGACCGGGTGGTCTGGCAGGAAGACGACGCGGGTGACGGCGTGATCGTGTCCCGCCATGAGCGCCACGGCGAACTCCAGCGCCCGGATCGCTTCGGGCGGCTGAAGACCATTGCCGCCAACGTGGACCAACTGGTTCTGGTGATCGCCCCGCAGCCAGCCCCGCAGCCGGAACTCATGGACCGCTACCTGGCGGCGGCGGAAATCCACGACCTGGATGTGGTGATCCTGCTGAACAAATCGGACCTGCTGGACGCCGAGTCCGAGCCCGCCATCGAGTCACTGCTGGAGCGTTACCGGAATCTGGGTTACCGGGTTGAGCGGACCTCGGCCCAGGATGACCCTTCCGGCCAGGATGAGCCGGCTTTCCTGGAAGGGCGCATCAGCGTGATTGCGGGCCAGTCGGGGGTCGGCAAGTCCAGCCTGATCCAGCACTGGCTGCCGGAGACCAGCCTCCGGACCGGCGGCCTGTCGCGCCACGGGGAAGGCACCCACACGACCACCACCGCCTATCTCTACCGCCTTGAAAGCGGCGGCGCCATCACTGATTCACCGGGGATCCGGGAGTTCGGGCTCTGGCACATGACGCCGGACGACATTACGGAAGGCTTCGTGGATATACGGCGCTGGATCGGCCACTGCCGGTTCCGGGACTGCAACCACCGGAATGAGCCCGGCTGCGCCCTTAAGGAAGCCGTGGAAAACGGCGAACTGCACCGGGAACGGTTCGAGCATTACCTGAGAATCCGTGACGAGGCCGAACGGCAACGCCCTACCAGTTGAACCCGGACTAAAGTATGCCCCCCTACCGGCCCGCTAGTGAACCCCGGGGGCCTCTGGTATCCTTCGCTCAGCATAATGATCCCGAGGAGCCCATGAGCGAACTGCCACTGATCCTGGAGCCGGAAACGCTGGCCCAATCCCTGGACCAATACGACAATCTCCTGATCGTCGACCTGTCCGGGCCGGAACACTACGCCCAGGGTCACATTCCGGGCGCGATCCATGTTCATCCCCGCGAAACCCGTGGTGCTTCATCGCCGGTTCCCGGGCTGCTCCCGGAGCGTGCCGAACTGGAGGCACTGCTGGGCCGGATCGGCCTGACCCCAGAGCACCACGTGGTGGCCTACGACGATGAAGGCGGCGGCTGGGCGGGGCGCTTCCTCTGGTTGCTCGACTGTGCCGGCCACAGCCGCTACAGCCTGCTCAACGGCGGGCGTATCGCCTGGGTCGAGGAGGGCTACCCGGTCAACACAGAAATGCCGCGCCCCCAGCCCACGCAACCCAACATTGAAATCCAGACCGGCCCGACTGCGGACATGCAGGAGGTGCTTTCGGCCATTGAAGCGGATGACATCACCATCTGGGATGCCCGCTCCCCCGAAGAGTACCGGGGCGAACGCCAGTCCGCGGCACGCAACGGCCATATACCCGGCGCCGTCAACCTGGAGTGGACGGAACTCATGGACCCGGCCCGCCATTACCGGCTGCTTCCCGAAGACCAGCTGCGCGCGAAGCTGAGCGAGCATGGCATTACGCCGGAGTCCGGGGTCATCACCCACTGCCAGAGCCATCACCGCTCCGGGCTGACCTACGTGGTTGCCAGAGCGCTGGGTTTCCCGGAAGTCAGGGCCTACGCCGGCTCCTGGGCGGAATGGGGTAACCGTTCGGAGACCCCCGTCGAATGAGTAAAGACCTGACCGACAGCGCCTTCGTGGCCGCACAGCACCTGGCGCCCCAGCACCTTATCTCGCGGGCGGCGGGCACGCTGGCCAACACCACCAACCCCGCGATCAGGCGCCGGTTCATCAACTGGTTCATCGCGCGCTACGGCGTGGACATGAACGAGGCGCTGGAGCCGGACCCCGAGGCTTACCCGAACTTCAACGCGTTTTTCACCCGCGCCCTGAAGGCCGATGCCCGCCCCCTGAGCGGCGATGAGGGGACCGTGATCTCGCCGGCGGACGGCACCCTGAGCCAGTGCGAAGAGATCCGTCGCGGCCGCCTTTTCCAGGCCAAGGGACAGACGTTTTCCGCGGCGGAACTGACCGGCGAGGCGGAACCCACCCTGGAGCCGTTTGAACAGGGCCTGTTTGCGACCATCTACCTCTCTCCCCGTGATTACCACCGGGTGCACATGCCGCTGACCGGCACGCTCGAGAAAATGACCTATATCCCCGGGCGCCTGTTTTCCGTCAATCCGGTTACCACGCAAAAGGTGCCACGCCTTTTTGCGCGCAATGAACGGGTGGTTGCCTGGTTCCGCACCGAACGGGGCCCCATGGTGGTGGTTCTGGTGGGCGCCATGATCGTGGCTGGCATCGAGACCGTCTGGGCCGGGTCCGTCGCTCCGGCCGGACGCCGGATGTGGAGCCAGAGCTACCCGGTAACCGGTTCGAAGGCCCTGACGCTCGAACGGGGACAGGAAATGGGGCGCTTCCACCTTGGGAGCACCGCTATCGTCATGCTCCCCCGGGGTCAATTTGCCCCTGAAGCCGACCTGAGCTCGGGAGATAGCCTGCGGATGGGCAACGCCCTGGCAAGAGCGTTATAGACGGTCGACGGAGAACGGCAGCACCTCATCCAGGCTGGCTGCCCCCGTCTGCAGCATGAGCAACCGATCCAGCCCCAGTGCGACACCGCTGCATGGCGGTAACCCCGCTTCCAGCGCCGCCAGCAACCCCGGATCCGGCGCCATTTCGGGTTTCCCCTGGCGCCGGCGAATCTGGTTGTCCCGCTCGAACCTCGCCCGCTGCTCTCCGGCATCGGTCAGTTCCCGATACCCGTTGCACAGCTCCACGCCCCTTACATAGAGCTCAAAGCGCTGTGCGACCTCGATATCCCCTTCCCGCACGACCTGAGCCAGGGCTGCCTGATCGGGCGGGTAGCCGCGCACGAAGACCGCCTCTTCTCCGGCAAGGATTGGCTCTACCTGATGGCTCAGGAGCAGATCCAGCGCCTCGCCGCGATCCAGAGCGTCCGCTGGAATACCGCTGACCTCGGACGCCCGGCTCCGGAGGATCGCATCATCATCCATCCAGGGATCCACACCCGCATGGCTGCGCAGCAGGTCCCGGTAATCGTGAATAACCGGTGAGCCGATTTCGAGCACCACCCGCACAAGCGCCGCCACTTCCTCCATCAGCGCCTCGATGCTGAACCCGGGCCGGTACCATTCGAGCATGGTGAATTCGGGATTATGGCGATGCCCGGACTCGCCCGCACGGAACACCGACCCCATCTGGTAGATGGAGCCGCTTCCGGCGGCAAGCAGGCGTTTCATGAAGTATTCGGGGGAGGTCTGCAGGACACCGTCCAGCCCGGGCGCCGAAGCGGCTATGCTGTCAATGGCGGGCTCCGAGACGCCGTAGCGACCCAGTACCGGCGTATCCACCTCGAGAACACCGCGCTCAGCAAAGAAGTCACGCACCTGCTGCCGAAGCCGGGCGCGAGCCCGGAGCATGGAAAGCGATGCGCCAGGCTGCCAGCTCATCAGCTCTTGGCGCGTGCCACGTATTCATTCTTGCGGGTATCGACGCGGATGACCTCACCGATTTCAATGAACAAGGGTACCTGGACCACGGCCCCTGTGGAGAGGGTTGCAGGCTTGGACCCACCCTGGGCGGTATCACCCTTGAGGCCGGGATCGGTATCCACAACCTCAAGCTCCACGAAAGCCGGCGGCGTGACGTTCAGGGGAGAGCCGTTGTAGAGTGTCACGTTGTAGACATCCTGCTCCTTGAGCCACTTGACCGCATCGCCTACGGCGCGCTCGTCGGCCGCGAACTGCTCGTAGGAGCCATCCGTCTTCATGAAGTGCCAGAATTCGCCGTCGCTGTAGACATACTCCATGTCCAGCTCCATCACGTCTGCAGCCTCCAGGGAGTCCCCGGACTTGAAAGTGCGTTCCCAGACCCGGTTGGTCATCAGGTTACGCAGCTTCACCCGGCTGAAGGCCTGGCCCTTGCCGGGCTTCACGAATTCGTTTTCCAGAATCACGCAGGGGTCGCCATCAAGCATGACCTTAAGCCCGCCACGAAATTCGTTGGTAGAATAGGTCGCCATCGATTCCTCGCTCGGATTACCAATTAAAGTAGGTGGCCAATGATACAACCCGCCCAGGCCCCTGTCGAAACCAGGGCACACAATGAAGAGCCCCGTTGGCAGAAAATCCTGGCCCGGGCCGTCACCACGCCCCGGGAACTCTGTCAGCGGCTGGCGCTTCCGGAGTCCCTGATCGAGGGCATGGAGCCCGGCCATCAATACTTCCCGATCCGGGTCCCAGAGCCCTACCTGAGTCGCATTGAGCCGGGCAACCCACGGGACCCGCTATTGCGCCAGGTCATGCCCGAGCCCGCGGAATCCGAGCCGGCACCGGGTTATGTGGCGGATCCGCTGGCAGAATTCGCGGATGCGTCCGCCAGCGCCAACGGGGGCCTGATCCACAAATACCAGTCCCGGGCACTGCTGGTGGTGACCGGAGCCTGTGCCATCAACTGCCGGTACTGCTTCCGGCGCCATTTTCCCTATGGCGATCACCAGCTCGGCGGCTCCGGCTGGGAGCAACCCCTGGCGCAACTGGCGGCGGACGAACGCATCAACGAGGTCATCTTCAGCGGGGGCGATCCCCTGGCGACCAGCGACAGGGTCCTGGGGCGGCTGGCCGGCGAGATAGAACAGATTCCACACATCAAGCGGCTCCGGCTGCACACCCGCCTGCCGGTGGTGATTCCGCAGCGCGTGGATTCGACGCTTCTGGCATGGCTGGGCAACACCCGGCTGCAGACCATCCTGGTGGTGCATGTGAATCATCCGGCGGAAATCGATGGTGACGTGAAAGACGCTATGGAACGCCTGAAGAAAGCCGGTGTCCTGCTCCTGAACCAGGCCGTCCTTCTCCGCGGTATCAACGACGATGCGCACACCCTCGAGCAGTTGAGCGAGACTCTTTTCGATGCGGGCGTGCTGCCCTACTACCTGCACGCTTTCGACCCGGTGGCCGGAGCGGCCCACTACGATCCGGGGGATGCGCGGGCCCGGGAGCTGGCTCGGGAGTTAATGACGCGCCTTCCGGGCTTTCTGGTGCCACGCCTGGTACGCGAAATCCCGGGCGAAGGCTCGAAACGACCACTAAACCTCTGACGTCACAAAAAACCAACCCAATCCCCGGTTTGCTTGCTTTTATGCCAACCATGGGCTTGTATTGTACCCGGGATGCTGAAAATGAACTCTATGGCTTATACAAGGCAGCGGTAACGACCCATGGCAGGCAACCGAGGACAGCCCGACCTGACACTTCCGGAACAGAAACTCACGAGCCTGTCTTTCTGTGAGGCGAATCCGCGCGCCTTCAAGGCATGGGTGGAAGGGCTGCCGATCGCCAATGTGGGTGAATCCGCGCGGCAGCTGTACCATGCCATCATTGAACTCAACCAGCTTGAAGCCTCTCCGCAGCTGCGCATGAAGCTGCTCGGCAGCCTCCGCCCCCAGGTCCGGTTCGTGTGCGACCAGCTGGCCCAGCACTTTCTTGGGCGGTCCATAGCGCTGACGGAAAAACAGCGAAAAGTCGCCAACCTGGCACAGGCACTTCAGCTGCACCTGGCCAATGGCTATAAGCTGGCACTGAGCCAGATTGCGTCACAGGCCCAGGAAAGCAAGCATCGGGAACTGGTAACCAAGGCCTGCCACAGGGCCCTGTCCGGACTCAGTAACACCGTCGTGCGTGCCAGTCAGCTCTATTGCCCGAGTCCCGCGCGAAGCTGGTACGAAATCCACCAGATCTTCCGCTATGCACTGGAGCATGAACTGACCGACTACCTGGTCCCGGATACAACCAACCAGTTCCGCCAGGAAACCTCCATTGCCGATGCGTACAAGCGGCTGCTTTTACTCGGCTGCTGTCGTCCCAACCAGTTGCGCCAGAAAGAGCTGGCGGACGCCTACCAGTTGTTTGAATGCTGGACAGACCACACGGAGCTCGTGCAGGTGGGGATGGACAAGGCGCTGTTCATCATTTCGCTGGATCAGGACGGGCCGCCGGTTTATCGCAACCTGATGAAAACACCGCTGAGCAGCGATCACCTTGGCTTTGACAGCACCCGCCTCGCGGAAGCCCTTGCGCGCTACCCGGAGGCCCGGGACAGCAGGAAACAGGATGACGATCTCCCCGAGATCCCGATCAAGATCAATGACGCGCTTATCATGCACCTGAGCCAGGCCCTGGGCATACTCACCAAGCGGTCCTTCCGTCGGATGCCCAGCTCCGGAAAGCTGCAGATCGCCCTGGGCATGAGCGCCCTGCACTACTTCTGCGCCGGCGAAATCCCCTTCAACCGATTCGTCAACAGCCTCGATGGCGGCAGCGACGAGAACATCTTCCTGAGCACTGCCCAGCGCAGGAACGATGCCTGGGCCGGCGCCTTTGACGCGGAAAAATCGGAAAGCATGGTCTCCCCGGATACGCCCATCAACTTCCGGGGCGCCGGCGGTGACATTGCGGGTAACGAGGAGCATAAGCGCGCCTATCCCTGGTACGAGGTCAACCTTGAAAATACCAGTCCGGGCGGCTACTGCATCAACTGGAATACAGACATGCCTGCGTCCCTGCAGACGGGCGAGATACTGGGTGTGCGAGAGCATGAAGACCATCCCTGGAGCATCGCCCTGATCCGCTGGATACGCCAGGTGGGCAAGCAGGGAACCCAGCTCGGGGTGGAGTTACTCGCGCCCGGTGCTACTGCCTGTGCACTTCGTCTCGACCAGAAGGTTGGTAACAGCAGTGAGTTCCTGCGCGGGCTTCTGCTCCCCGAGCTCAACAGCATCGGCCAGCCTGCAACCATGCTCACGCCCCGCATGCCCTTCCAGGCGGGCAACCGGGTTACCCTGCTGCGTGAAGGCCAACAGCAACAGGCCCAACTCAGCAGGCGGGTTTCAACCACCAGCAGCATTAGCCAGTTCGAGCTGAAGTTCCGTCAGCCCACCCCCGAACCCGCAGCAGGACGCGGCCCCATGGGATCGGGAGAAGAAGACGACTTTGATTCCCTGTGGCATTCCCTGTAAAACTATGGCCACCATTACTATGACGTTGGAGAGTTTCCGGCTTTATGCCCAGAAACACTGAAACCATTCATCTGCTGCTTCTCGATCCATCCCAGAACGACGCGGAACAGGTTGTGAGCCTGTTGCGCAACGCCGGCCGGGCGACCCGCGCGCACCGCGTCACCTCTGAGGAAGACCTGCTTGAAACCCTGAACTCGGGCACCTGGGACCTGATGCTGATACGCGACGCCGAGCAGGAACCAGACCCCGATTCAGCCGTTGCCCACATCAAACGGCTGGACAAGGATATCCCCACCATCCTTATGATGGAGAGTGAGGATTCCGAGCGACGCCAGGCGATTATGGGCAAAGGGGCCCAGGATGCCGTTCCCTTCGAACAGACCGTTCTGCTGTCCAGGGTCATCGAACGCGAGCTGACCAACCTCTTCGAGCGCCGTAACCGCCGATCCCTGGCCGGTTACCTGCGGGATGCGGAACAGCGCTGCCACCTGCTTCTTGAAAGCTCCAAGGATGCCATCGCCTACATCAACGATGGCATGCACGTCTATGCCAACCAGTCCTACATGGAGTTGCTGGGGTACGAGGATCCGGACGATCTTCTGGCGGTGCCCATACTGGACACGCTCACCGGCGAGAGCCAGGGCGAATTCAAGAAGTTCATGAAAGCCCAGCGAGAGGGCAAGGAAACGGCGGACTCGCTGGCGGCAACCATCGAGCGTGCCGACTCGGAAACCGTGGATGTGTCCATTGAGATTTCCTCCGCCACCTATGACGGCGAACCCTGTATCCAGATTGTTGCGCGTCCACAGCAGGACAGTGCGGAGCTCGAGGAACGACTCAAGGAAATCAGCAGCAAGGACGTGCTGACGGGCCTCTACAACCGACAGTACCTGATGGACGCCCTGAATCAGACCATTACCCGCGTCCAGAAGGAGAACACGGACGCGGCGCTGGCCTACATCAACCTGGATGACTTCGTACAGAAGAAAACCCAGATCGGCATATCCGGCGCCGACCTGGTGATTGGCGACATGGCCACCATCCTTTCAGAAACCGTCGAAGACCACCAGCTACTGGCACGGCTGAGCGACGACGCCTTCTGTATCCTGGCGACCCAGGGCAATGCGGACACGCTTGCCAGCACGGCGGAAGCGATCAGAAAGAAGGTGGAGGACCACCTCTTCGATGTCTCCGGGCGCACCATCCAATTGACGGTCAGTATTGGTATCGCGGCAATTACCGAAAATGCCCCACGGGCCGAGGACCTGATCGGGCGCGCGCACACGGCTTCCGACGACGTACGCAACCAGGAAGGCCATGAGCAGGGCAACGGCGTCCACATCTACGCGCCCAAGGTTGATGGGGATGAGAATACGGACGAAACCGTGGATGCCATCCAGCACGCGCTGGACAACGACCAGTTCCGCCTGCTCTTCCAGCCCATCATCAACCTCAGGGGTGAAGGCGAAGAGCACTACGAAGCCTTTGTGCGGATGCTGGACAATAACGGCAAGGAAGTCTCCCCCTATGACTTCCTGCCCCCTGGCGGCCCGATCGAAATGGCCGCAAAAATCGACCGCTGGGTGGCACTCCAGGCCATCAAGCAGCTCGCTTCCCATCGTTCCAAGGGGCACGAGACCCGGCTTTTCCTGAACCTGGCCGGAGAAACCATACAGGACCAGACATTTCCATCCTGGCTTGGCAAGGTCCTCAAGGCGGCGCGGCTCCCCGGCGACTCCCTGATCTTCCAGATTGCCGAAAAGGACGCCACCACCTATCTGAAGCAGGTCAAGGAATTCTCCAAGGCCCTCTCGGAACTACACTGCAGCCTCTCGCTCACCCACTTCGGCGGTGCCCTGAATCCGTTCAACACCCTGAAGCACCTGGATGTGAGCTACGTGAAACTGGACGGCTCCTATACCGAAGAGATCCAGAAGAATGACGAAGCCAAGGAAACGATCAAGGATATGATCCAGAGCCTGCAGCAGCAGGGCAAGTTGGCGATCGTGCCACTCGTGGAGAATGCCACGGTCCTGGCAACCCTGTGGCAGTCCGGTGTGAACTACATCCAGGGCTACTACCTGCAGGAGCCCACACCGGAAATGAATTACGACTTTGGTGAGGGGGAATAAGCCCTCACTGGCTGTTATTCACAGCTACCAGATCCGGCGCCCTGTCGGATTCGCGGTACCCCAACAGATACAGGATCGCATCCAGCCCCAGTGTTGAGATGGAGTGGCGCGCCGATTCCTTCACCAGCGGCTTGGCCCGGAAGGCAACACCAAGACCCGCCCGGCTGAGCATGGGCAGGTCGTTGGCGCCATCACCCACGGCAATCACCTGCTGCAGGCTGATGCGCTCCTGCTGGGCGATCTGTTCCAGCAGCTCCGCCTTGCGCTTGCCATCAACAATGGGACCCTGAACCTCGCCGGTTACCTGGCCGTCCTTGATCTCGAGATCGTTGGCATAGACATAGTCGATATTCAGCCTCTGCTGAAGATCGCGCGCGAAATAGGTAAAGCCACCGGAAAGTATGGCGGTACGATAACCCAGGTTACGCAGAGTCGTGATCAGGCGCTCGGCCCCTTCGGTGAGCTTGAGCCGGCTGGCCACGTTCTGGAGCACAGACTCCTCCATACCCTCAAGCAGCGCCACACGCTCGCGGAAGCTCTGACTGAAGTCCAACTCACCGCGCATCGCCCTTTCCGTGATCTCGGCAACCTGGTCACCCACCCCGGCCTCATGGGCCAGTTCATCGATAACTTCCGCCTCGATGAGGGTGGAGTCCATGTCGAAAACCACCAGGCGCCGGTTGCGCCGGTAGATGGAATCCTCCTGGAAAGCGATGTCCACGTTCAGGTCGGTGGCGATCTTGAGGAAGTCCGCTCGCAGCGTTTCCAGATCCGATGGCGTGCCGCGCACCGAGAACTCCACACAGGCGATCCGGTCACTGCGCTCCAGGCTCGTGCGGCCGGACAGGCGGGCAATATTGTCGATGTTGAGGCCGTGCTGGGCGGTGATGCTGGAAACCCGTGCAATCTGGTCGGCTGTAATATCCCGGGCCATCAGCGTCACCACATAGCGGCCACGCCCCTTGCCTTCCACCCAGTGCCCGTAGGCCTCCGGCGTGATGGGCTCGAAGCGCACCTGCAGATCCAGCTCGTGGATGCGGAACAGCAACTCCTTGAAGACCTGGGGCGCATTATTCTCCTCGGGAATTTCCGCGAGGATGCCCCAGGTCAGGTGGTCGTGGATCACCGCCTGGCCGATATCCAGGATGCGCACGTCGAAGTTCGCCATGATGCCCGTGATCTCGGACGTCAGTCCGGGCTTGTCTCGCCCGGACACATTGATCAGTACCAGTTCACTCATCCGTTGAAGGAGCCTCCTCGCCGGGTTCGTTATGTTCAGTTACTTCCAGCCGGTCCACCCGCTGCAGGCCACGGGGCAGCTTGTGGCCCCGGCGTCCGCGCTCACCCAGGTAGTGCTCAAGGTCGGAAAAGCGCAGCTTGAGATGGCGCTTGCCCGCGTAGAGGACCAGCGAATCCTTTTCGGTGAAGGTTGCCACCGCCACCATGGACTCTTCGCCATTGCGAAGCCGGTCCGGTGGAATGCCCATGATCTTGTTGCCCTTACCCTTGCCGAGTTCCGGCAGTTCCTCCAGCGGGAAAACCAGCATCCGACCGTCGCTGGAAATGGCCGCCAGCCAGACCTTCTCTCCCTCGCGGACGACTTTGGGGGGAAGCACCTGCGCCCCGTTCGGCACCGTGAGCAGTGCCTTGCCGTTACGGTTGCGGCTGAGCAGTGAGTCACACTGGGTCACAAACCCATAGCCGGCGGTGGTGGTCAGCAATACCCGGCCTTTTTCCTCCGCCATCAGGAGCCCGGCAAAGCCCGCTCCCGATGGCGGATTGATCCGGGTGGTCAGGGGTTCGCCCTGCCCCCGCGCCGATGGCAGTGAGTGGGTGGCAATGGCATAGCTTCGGCCGGTGGTGTCCAGCACCAGGGTCTGCTGGTTATTGCGCCCCCGCACCGACAGGAAATAGCGGTCGCCGGCCTTGTAGTTGAACCCGGTGGGATCAATATCGTGCCCCTTGGCCGAGCGTATCCAGCCCTTTTCCGAGAGCACCACCGTGACCGGCTCGCCGGAGATCAGGTCGGTTTCGTTGAAAGCCCTGGCTTCGCTCCGGGCCTGGATGGGGCTTCGCCGGTCATCGCCGTATTTTTCCGCGTCCGCTTCCAGCTCGGACTTGATCAGGTCGGTCAGTCGCTTCTCAGAGCCCAATATCCTGTTGAGACTGTCCCGCTCCTGGGCCAGTTCATCCTGCTCGCCCCGGATCTTCATTTCCTCGAGCTTGGCGAGGTTGCGCAGCTTGAGTTCCAGTATGGCTTCCGCCTGGTCTGAGGAGAGCTCGAAGCGCTCCATCAGCACCGGCTTGGGCTTGTCCTCGGTCCGGATGATCTCGATGACCTCATCAATGTTGAGGTAGGCCACCAGCAGGCCTTCCAGGATGTGCAGCCGCGCCTCCACCTTGCCCAGGCGGTGTTCGAGGCGGCGCCGGACCGTCTCCCGGCGGTAGGTCAGCCATTCCTGCAGCATTTCCCGCAGGTCCCGAACCGCGGGGCGACCGTCCATACCGATGACGTTGAGGTTCATGCGGTAGTTCTTTTCCAGGTCCGTGCTGGCGAAGAGGTGGGTCATGAGCGCGTCCGTATCCACCCGGTTCGAACGCGGGGAGATCACCATCCGCACGGGGTTCTCGTGGTCGGACTCATCGCGCAGGTCGCCCACCATGGGCAGCTTCTTGGCATGCATCTGCTGGGCAATCTGCTCCATGATGCGGTTGCCGGACACCTGGTGCGGCATGGCCGTAATCACGATATCGCCACTCTCCACCTGCCAGCGGGCGCGCATGCGCAGTGTGCCGCGGCCGCTCTTATAGAGCTGGCGCAGGTCCTCCGGGGCGGAAACAATTTCGGCACCGGCCGGGAAATCCGGCCCCTGGATGTGTTCACAGAGCCCATCCACGTCCGTGTCCGGATCATCGAGCAGGCGCAGGCAGGCCGCCGCCACCTCCCTCAGGTTGTGGGGCGGAATATCCGTGGCCATGCCCACGGCAATGCCGGTGGTGCCGTTGAGCAGCACATGGGGCACCCGGGCGGGCAGGGTCGCCGGCTCGTTCATGGTGCCGTCAAAGTTCGGGACCCAGTCCACGGTACCCTGCCCGAGCTCGCTCAGAAGCAGCTCGGAGAAGGGCGCCAGACGCGATTCCGTGTAGCGCATGGCGGCAAAGGACTTGGGGTCATCCTGGCTGCCCCAGTTCCCCTGCCCGTCCACCAGCGGGTAGCGATAGGAAAACGGCTGCGCCATCAGCACCATGGCTTCGTAGCAGGCGGCATCACCATGGGGATGGAACTTGCCCAGGACGTCGCCCACGGTTCTGGCGGATTTCTTGTACTTGGCCGTCGCGGCCAGGCCAAGCTCCGACATGGCATAGATGATCCGCCGCTGGACCGGTTTCAGCCCATCCCCGATATGGGGCAGCGCGCGGTCAAGAATGACGTACATGGAATACTCCAGGTACGCCTTCTCGGTGTAATCACGCAGCGCTACGCGTTCGAACCCGTCGTCCGTTGTCTCAAATTCCGGCATAAGCCCTCTACCAGGTGAAGGATTCGGTGCCCGGTCCCGGTCCGGGCAAAGCGCCATTATAGGGAGGCTGGGGCCGGACTCCAAACCGGCGATAGTGGATTTCCCGAATAGCTTGCCTCGGGCGACTGCCGCTAGGCTCTTCTCACCGGCTTATGCCGGCCCCATTTCAAGGTGGAGCCAATACCCCTTATGACGCCAAGCCGCTCTCGCATTATACGCCGGGCCCTGGCACAGGGGCTCGTAGTGGGAATTGTGACGTTTGCGCTGATACTGGGTGTGGAAACAATCTGGGCCGGCGGGATTGTCGACCTGCGGCTCTATGTACTCGCAAGTCTGGGTGTGAGCGTGTTTGTCTTTGTAACCCTGACATGCAGCCAGCAGCATGGCGATCACCGCCACACCACCGGCCACGATCCTTCGGGTCGGGGTTACTGACGAATGCCCTCAACCGAAAGCATCAGCTCCACCTGATCAGCTTCCGGCAGATTCTCCGGAATGCCAAAATCATCAAGTGTCAGCGTGGTCGTGCCCTCGAAGCCCATGCGATAGTTCTCCCACGGATCCACACCGTGCTTGATCAGCTCCATATCCAGCTCAATCTCCTTGGTGACACCGCGCAGCGTCAGGTCACCCGTGACCGTGGCGGAATCGTCATCGTGCATTTCGACATCGGTGCTTTCAAAGGTCGCCTTGGGATACTCGCTCACATAGAGGAAGTCCTCACCACGCAGGTGCTTGTCACGTTCGGAGTGGTTGGAATCCACGCTGGCCGTATCCACCGTGACCTCCACGGAGGAGTCCTCGGGATTCTCCGCGTCATAGGTGAACTCGCCGTCAAAGTCATTGAAACGGCCATAGAGGGTGCTGAACCCCAGGTGGCTGATGCGGAACTGGATGAACTGGTGCTGGCCATCCCGGTCGAACGCATAGGTGCCGCCGTGCTCGTCGGCAAATGCCGCGCTACTGAACAGGCCGGCTCCCACCAGGGCAGTGCCGGCGATAATTCCCTGACGCAATGTTGTCATCTTCATGGTGTTCTCCTGTTGTTGTCACTGGTTTGGTGATTTGTGGAGGCGGGGTTGAGCATCCGCCGCAGAGTCCGGTCGTGATCGATAAAGTGATGCTTAAGGGCCGCCAGTGCATGCATGGCCGACAGAACAATGAGAATCCAGGCCCCCCAGTAATGGATTTGGCCCGAAAGATCTTCCAGGTTATTGACCTGGCCGGTCACCGACGGCACTTCGAACCAATCGAAGACCGAGACCCCGCGGCCGTCCGACGTTGATATGAAGTAGCCACTGACAATGATGGCGATCATCAACAGGTACAGGACCCAATGCATAAGCACTGCCATGACATGCTCAATCCGCTGATAGTTGGGCAATGGCGCCGGCGGGGGCGAGAGAAAGCGCCAGGCCAGGCGCGCAAGCAGTGCGGCGCCCAGCAGGAGCCCCAGGCTCCGGTGCCACTCGGGCAACACATTGGACAGTGGATCCGTGTATCCCAGGTCCACCATATAGAGGCCAATGGCAAAAAGACCAACAATCACGAGGGCAAAAACCCAGTGAAAGGCAATGCTGACCAACCCCCAACCGTCGTGCGTGTTACGCCAGCGCATGTCCTTTCTCCCTGCTGTTTCTCCGACCCGTACCAGAACTGTAAATCCACAGGACCGGGGATGAAACAGAAAACTTTTGCCTCAGACGTTCAGAAAAACTGAACGCGTACACAGGCTTTTGACCACAATGATAGAACCGTTGTTCCATGCTGTGACATACTAAGGGTCTGAAAACCTGCTTGGCAGCCATCCTTTTATTTCACATAAAAGCTAACAAGTGTTAGCTTGGAAGGTTGGATTCCTTGGTCAAATATGGATTACGCCGTATCAAGACAGGCGCGCCATTATTTTTTAGGGTAACGACTGTTTTCTGAATGAGAGCCACTGAATGACTGCGGAAAGCTTTGACAAATCCGACCTCATTAAATGCGGTAACGGGGAGCTGTTTGAAGGTGATATGCGGCTGCCCGTGGACCAGATGCTGATGCTCGACCGCATCACCCACATCAGCGATGAGGGAGGTGACTATGACAAGGGCCTGCTCATTGCAGAACTCGACATCGACCCCAACCTCTGGTTCTTCCAGTGCCACTTCAAGGGCGACCCGGTTATGCCCGGCTGCCTTGGTCTGGACGCACTCTGGCAGCTGACCGGCTTCTTTCTCGCCTGGGGTGGCGGCCAGGGCCGCGGGCGTGCGCTCGGCTCCGGTGAAGTGAAATTCACCGGCCAGGTGCTACCCTCCAATAAACTGGTCCGCTATCAGCTCGACATCAAGCGCGTGGTCCGGCGGGGTATTACAATGGGAATCGCGGACGGCATCGTTTCCGTTGACGAGCGCCCCATCTATCACGCCAAGGACCTGCGGGTCGGGCTATTCACATCAACAGAGAATTTCTGAACAGAGGCACAATCATGCGACGTGTTGTCATTACCGGGATGGGCATTGTTTCAAGTCTCGGCAACAATCAACAGGAAGTGACGGAATCACTGCGAGAGGGGCGCCCCGGCATTGAGTTCAGTCCGGAGGCACGCGATAACGGGCTGCGCAGCCATGTCTGCGGGACCGTCAACATTGACCCCAAGGAACTGATTGACCGCAAGCTGTACCGCTTCATGTGTCCGGCCTCGGCCTATGCCTACCTGTCCATGCAGGAAGCCATTGAGCAGTCCGGCCTGAAGGATGAGCACATCAAGGCGGACAGCACCGGCGTAATCATGGGCACTGGTGGTGCCTCCACCGTGGAACTCATGGATGCCATCGACACCCACCGGGAGAAAGGCATCCGCAGGGTTGGCCCCTACCGCGTTCCCCGCACCATGGGCAGTGCGATCAATGCCAACATCGCCACCGCGTATGGTATCCGGGGCGTCAACTACGGCATCACCTCCGCCTGCGCCACCAGTGCCCACTGCATTGGCCATGCGGCGGATCTCATTGCCATGGGGCGCCAGGACGTCATGTTCGCCGGCGGTGGCGAGGACCTTCACTGGACCCTGAGCCTGCTCTTTGATGCCATGGGCGCGCTCTCGACCAAGTACAACGACACCCCGGAGACGGCTTCCCGCACCTACGACGAAAACCGTGACGGCTTTGTAATTGCCGGTGGTGGTGGCGTTGTCGCCCTGGAGTCCCTGGAGCACGCCCAGGCGCGCGGCGCGACCATCCTGGGTGAACTGGTGGGCTTTGGTGCCACCTCGGACGGCGCCGACATGGTCGCCCCCAACGGGGAAGGCGCGGTGCGCTGCATGCAGCAGGCCCTGAAGGGGCTGGAAGAACCGCTGGGCTACATCAACACCCACGGCACCAGCACCCCCATGGGGGACATCGTCGAGCTGGATGCGATCCACAAGGTCACCGGCGACAATATGCCGCCGGTCAGCTCAACCAAGCCGTTGAGCGGCCATTCCCTGGGCGCGGCGGGCGTGCACGAGGCGATCTACACGCTGATCATGCAGCGCGAGAAGTTCATTTCGGCATCGGCGAACATCGAGAACCTGGACCCAGGTGCGGAATCCTACCCGATTGCGCGTGAACGCAAGGACAATGCGGACATGCCGCTGGTCATGAGCAACAGCTTCGGCTTTGGCGGCACCAACGCCAGCCTGGTGTTCCGCCAGCTCAAGGACTGAGGTAACCCAGGCCGGGCGTGGCGGACTCTACCCCACCACCTCGGCCTTGTTGCCGTGCTCTTCCAGCCAAGTGCGGCGATCCGCCGCCCGCTTCTTACCCAGCAGCATATCCATACGGTCATCGGTACCGTCGTCCGGACTCAGGCTGAGCTGAACCAGGCGACGGGTATCCGGGGCCATGGTCGTTTCGCGCAACTGCAGCGGGTTCATCTCACCCAGGCCCTTGAAGCGCTGGGTCTGGATCTTGCCCTTGCGGTTCTCCGCTGCCAGGCGATCCAGGATGCCCTGCTTCTCATGCTCGTCCAGGGCGTAGAAGGTTTCCTTGCCAAGGTCGATGCGATAGAGCGGCGGCATGGCCATGAACACGTGCCCCGCCTCCACCAGCGGCCGGAAATGCTTCACGAAAAGTGCGCACAGCAGCGTGGCGATGTGCATGCCATCGGAATCCGCGTCCGCCAGTATGCACACGCGGTTGTAGCGCAGCCCGGTGAGGTCCCCGGAACCCGGGTCCACACCGATGGCCACCGCTATATCGTGCACTTCCTGGGAGGCCAGGATGTCGCCGGAATCCACCTCCCAGGTGTTGAGGATCTTGCCCCGCAGCGGCATGACCGCCTGGTATTCCCGGTCCCGGGCCTGCTTGGCCGAGCCGCCGGCGGAATCCCCCTCCACCAGGAAGAGCTCGGAGCGCGCCGGATCCGTGCCGGTGCAATCCGCCAGCTTGCCCGGCAGCGCCGGCCCTGAGGCAACCTTCTTGCGGGCCACCTTGCGGGACGACTTGAGACGGCGCTGGGCATTGCCGATCACGAACTCCGCCAGCGCTTCCGCCACATCGGTATGCTGGTTCAGCCAGAGGCTGAAGGCATCCTTGACCACGCCGGAAATAAAGCTCGCCGCCTCACGGGATGACAGGCGCTCCTTGGTCTGCCCGGAAAACTGGGGCTCCTGCATCTTGAAGGAAAGCACATAGCTGCAGCGTTCCCAGATATCATCCGGGGTCAGCTTGACCCCGCGCGGCAGCAGGCTGCGGAACTCACAGAACTCACGCAGGGCCTCCAGAAGACCGGTTCGCAGCCCGTTGACGTGGGTGCCGCCCTGGGTGGTCGGGATCAGGTTGACGTAACTCTCCGCCACTACCTCGGGATCCTCGGGCAACCACTGCAGTGCCCAGGTGACCTCTTCGGTATTACCGGCAATACTGCCCGTGAAGGGTTCTGCCGGGAGGCATTCGCGGTCGGCAAGCGCGGTCTTCAGATAATCCGTCAGGCCGTCCTCGTAATACCACTCGTCCTTCTCCCCGCTTTCCTCCTGCAGGAAGGTCACGGTCAGGCCCGGGCACAGCACCGCCTTGGCCCGGAGGTTGTGGCGCAGCCGGCTGATGGAGAAGCGTGGGCTCTCAAAATAGTCCGGATTCGGCAGGAAGCTCAGGCAGGTGCCCGTGTTGCGCTTGCCCACCGTATCAATGGGGGTCAGGTCCTCAACCTTGTGGCCGTTCTCGAAACGGATTCGGTAGAGCTGGCCATTACGGCGGATCAGGACCTCAAGCTCCAGGGAGAGGGCATTCACGACCGATACGCCAACACCGTGCAGGCCACCCGAGTACTGGTAGTTCTCAGTGGAGAACTTGCCGCCGGCATGCAGGCGCCCGAGGATCAGTTCCACACCGGAAACGCCCTCCTCCTGATGCCAATCCACCGGCATGCCGCGCCCATCGTCGGTTACCGAGAGGCGACCATCCTTATGCAGGACCACATCCACGCGCTTCGCATAACCGCCCAGCGCCTCGTCAACGCTGTTATCAATGACCTCCTGGGCCAGATGGTTGGGACGGGAGGTGTCGGTGTACATGCCCGGCCGCTTGCGGACGGGGTCGAGTCCCTTCAGGACTTCAATGGAATCGGCGTTGTAGTCACTTCGCTGTGTCATGGATGGTCGATACCCGGTAGACGCATGTGGTGTGCCCGAAGGCGTCCGCTAATGTAACAGAGATTCGGGCTCTGTTCAGCGTCAATCCGGGATCCGGAGCCCGAGCGGGAAGCCATCCGCGTCCATGGAAACGACCAGTTCTCCCGCATCGACGCCGGAGGGAATGCGCAGGGCCACGCAGGGGGTGGTGATAACCTGCGCCATCATGGCACCGGGATCAGGCTCCTCTGCCTTCAGATCAATGTGCAGGCGCCCGTCGGTGAGCGCCGAGCCCTGCAGCGCGGCACTGTAGCCGGGCGTTGGTTTCTGACCCAGGTAGACCAGCAGGACCGGGTCACCCGCGTTCAGGACCGACTCACTGGCGGTGGCCATCGCTTCCGAACCGGCCGGGAAATCCGACCTGTTTTCAGCCCATACCAGTGCCGCCTCATCGCGGCCGCACTGATCCGCGCTGGCCACCATCTCAACGGCCACCCCATCGTCCGCCGTTCCCGACTGGCAGGCTGCCAGCAACAGGCTCCCCAACACGGCAACACCCCCGATAAAACGCTTCATGTCCCTACTCCATTTCATCCTGGTTCAGCCGCGGATAACCACCTACCGGCACTACGCCACCACCCTGGGAATCGAACGGACGGGTAAAGGCGGTTTCAAGTTCCACGCTCCGGCTCATGTTCCGGGTAATCTCGATGGGCCGCGGCTGCCCCGTAACCGGGAATTCCGCGCAGGCCTCGCCGGCACCACAGAAGGCCCCGTCATTATCCAGATCCGAGCCCGCAATCAGCAGGTACTCTCCCGGCTCCATCTCACTGGTGTCGAACTTGAACCGGTACTGACCATTCCGGGCTTCCACCAGGGTCTGTACGGTATTCTCGGAAACTGACCCATCGTTGGCGGCATCCACCGGGACCAGCTGAACGAAGTGGGCGCCAGCATTGCGGTCGGACTCATTGGCTTCCAGGGTGGCCGTCACCGGAATCTGGTACTCACGCGTTTCACCGTTATCCACCCTATAGCTCACATTGATCGCACTGCGGAAGAACTGGCCCTCATCCATCTCCTCTGTATCCAGCGATACCCGGAAGTTGCGCTCACCGTCCGCAGGCTCGACGACCAGCCAGGGCTGCTTTCCATTAGTAACCGTTACCTCATTGAAAGTGGCGGAGTCGTTACCCACCGCATCCAAGGACAGATCAACCGTCTGCCGGTCGTCGTCAAGACGCAGCCGCTCCAGGCTCGGCGCCAGTGCTGCAAAACCGGACAGATCCTCCGTGACCGAAGCGTTCGCATCAATAATGCCCCGCCCCAGCTCCTGGTCAAAAGTACCGGCATCATTGTTCTGGGTCAGCCTGCCTTCACGCAGCAAGGCCCGGATAATCGGCATTTCAACACCGGGATTCACCTCGCGCATCAGGCCAAGCACACCTGCGACATGGGGTGCCGCCATAGAAGTACCTTCCAGGCCACCAACCGGCGGATCACCGGAAGGGAAAGAGCTGAATACAGAATCGTCAGCCTCACCATTACTGTCGCAAGCTCTTGCATTACCCCCGCCCGGAGCGACCAAGTCCAACCAGTTTCCGAAATTGGAAAAGCTGGAGCGATTGCCCTCGCAGTCCACGGCACCGACCGCAAGAACGGAGGGGAAGGCCGCCGGAAAGAATTGCCGATCGTCGCCCGCATTTCCAGATGCAGCCACCACGAGAATGCCAGCCGCTGTCGCTTCCGCCAGCACATCGCCAAGCGTTGGGTTCTGTGTCTGACTGCCAAGACTGAGATTGATCACATCCGCATGAGGATTGCCATTATTGATGACCCAGCGGACGCCTTCGATAACGTCAGCAACGGTCCCCTCATCACCCCCAAGTACACGAACAGGAACCAGCTTTGCGTCATGCGCCACCCCGGTTACGTCTCCGTCGTCTGTTGCGGCTGCCGCCGCAAGTCCGGAGACGTGGGTCCCATGGGAGCCATCCTCATCAATCGGGAGAGAGCCGTCCACGGCGTCAAAACACCCGCCCGGTTCACCACAGTTGATGTTCGGGGCCAGATCGGGATGCCAGTCGCCATCCATCCAGGCCACCCCGGTATCCAGGACTGCAATCCGAGTATTGGTTCCTGCCGCCTTGCTCCACGCCCCTGAGTCCCCTGTCGTGTTGATCAGATTGTAGTGCCACGCCTGGAGTCCAAACTGATCCTGGCACTCGGGATGGTCCGGCTCTGCTGTTGCACAGTCAATCGTGGACTGGGTTGCACGAACCCTGTGATTGGGAACTGCTGACGCAACACCCGGGGTGTCATTGAGCTCCCGGATCCACTCCAGCGTTTGCGCCTTGCGCCTCGAATTGCTCGCACCCGCCGGCAGAATGGCCTCTCGCTCTATTGGCATAGTGACCTGAAACTGGTTACCTCCAAGCCCCTTCTGACTTGCAACCTGGTCTGCGAGCTCAACCGACCCGCTGGCCTGTGCCCGAATCGCCCCACCCGATTCCACTGCTTCCCTGGTGATTATGGCTTCGCCAGGCTCGAAATCTGCAGATGCCTGCCCAAGGGTCTCATTCCCGCTGAGTGAGGTTGATCGAAGTACGTAACGGGCGGGACCTCCATCGGTCGTTCTAATAACGAGATCATGCTCCCCGTTCTGTGGAGCCTGCACCGATTTATTCAGCTCCCTGTCTTCGGCACTGGACACCTTATTTGCCTCATTACCTACAGGCGTGAGTGTCAACTTGGTTTGGGGAGCATCCTCAGTTTCGAATTCGCCTGATGAGTCGGCAAGGGCGGGAAAGAAATTCACCGAGACACGCTGGCCTTCTGAAAGCTGCAGGCGCAATGTGTCCCGGTCATCTTTTGGGTAGTCGAGTTCGGCATCGTAGGACCCGGAATACGCACTGACGTAGCCCCCGGCAATGACATTACCCGGAAAGGGGGCACTGGGATTCTGGACACCCTCGATCGGACTGCTCAGGGAGCTGTCCAGCCCTCCAATCTCCAGATCAAGAGCGGTATCCCTATCAACGCGCGTTCCAGAGCTTATCTCGATGGTGCCGCTGAGTGTTCCGGGCTGATTATCCATAAACCCGTCACCATCCCCGCCACAGCCGGTCAATGACATACCCAGAACCAGAGGCAGCGAGAGACGCGCTGTTAAGTGTCCTTGTGAAAACCGCGATCGCGACCCAATCACGTACAGCTCCATTCAACTCTGTCCATCAAGTCTGGCACGCACATCATGATGCCGGAAGGAAACGCGGCACAGAATGCCGCGATTCCACAATGTTTTACCTTGTCACAGATTACTTACCGTAAAACAGGAGCGGCACCAATGCCACCAGAGCCAGCGTCAGCGACATCACCATCAACGGCAGCAGCAGACGCTGGAACCGTCGATAGAAATTGGGCGCCTCGGGTTCCGGTACGAACGCTTCGCGAACGCCGACCACCTGCCGCGTGAGAAGATGGTTCAGCGCCACTGGCGGCGTGAGGTATCCAAGTTCAAAGGCAACAATGGTCATGACCCAGAAGTGGAGCGGATCCACGCCCAGGCCGATGGCCGGCTGGGCAATGGTGGCGGAGACCAGAACCACGGCCGCAAAGGGATCCATGAACATGCCGATGATGGTCAGCATCACCATGAGCGCCAGCACCACCAGAAGGACCGAGTCCGCCTGCGCCGGGAAGAGGCCAGCGATGATATCGGAGCGCTCCAGCACGCCTCCGACCGTCATCGACAGCCCGATAAGCGTGAGCAACGCCCCCACGTGGACCGCCGATTCGCCGGCGCCCACTGCCACCCGTCTGGCAGTGCCCAGGGTCCTGCTGCCCTCCCCCGAATGATCGAGCCAGACCAGCGCCATCATGATGATCGGCAGCATGGTCGGGGCACTGAACTCATTGAATTCCATACCCAGAACCAGCCAGAAGGCAAAAACCACAACCGCCACCAGCGCCACATCAGGAATCAGTGGTTTGAGAGCGCGCAGCGATGTCTTCATGGCATAACGCTTGTTCACCACCCGGGGTTTCCATTCCTTCTCGCTGCTGCACACCATGAAGGTGAAGATGCAGGCCGAGAGCACAAAGACCCAGAAGCCCCATCCGAAGAGTTCGGTGGTGGTCACTTCCCGGTTCAGGGCCGCGACAACCACGATCAGCAGACAGGGATTGAGCACCACGCCGAGACTCCCGGACATGGCGGTTGTCGCCAATGACAGTTGACGCCCGGCACCGGCACGCCGCAGCTCATCGTAGATGGTGCCACCAACAGCGAGGATGAAGATCCCGGACGCCCCGGTGAATGCGGTGGGGAAGGCCGTCGCGAATATGACCAGGGACGCCAGTGCCGCCGGCGGCAACTGCCAGGGATGGATGACAGCCAGCAGACGCTGAGGGATCGACGTCTGCTTGAGCATCATGCCCACGAAAACATAGAGCCCGATATTGACGAACAGCGAGGCATGCTTGGTGAGCTGATTGAAATAGACTCCCAACCCGGCCGTATCCCAACTGCCATCATGGGCAAAGTACACATAGCCCGCCAGCCCCATCCAGCAGTAGAGAGGCAGAACCAGAGGTGACCCCAGGCGTAAACGTCCCTTCGGAAGGTAGTCCGGCATCCTGAACATGCGCCAGAGATTGATGACCGCCAATACACCGAACATCAGCGTCCAGGCGTGCTGAACCTCCTGCAGTCTCTGGGTATCCGGGGTCGACTCCAGGTCGCCCAGGTAGTTCCTCAGGGACAGGACCATCAGCAGATTCACCACCAGCTGCCCGCCCTGGGCGAGCGCCCAGTCCGGGCGGTTCATGGGGGGCACAATGCTGATGTGGTGGTTGCTGAAGGCAGCAGTCGCCGCGCCAAACCCAAGGAGCAGGATAAACAGATAGGTTGACAGGGAACGGTTATCCGTCAGCCATTCGGACATACCCCGTTCGACCGCCTTGTAGGCAATGAGAACAGGGGTAATGCGCTCCTGCATGGCCTCGAATTTCTCGTGGCGCTCCTCGCACCGCTCCAGGTTGCGTTTGATGGAGTCCCTGATCGCCTTCTCATTCGGCGCATCACCACCACTGATCCCGAAAGGGTCATCCTCTTTTTCGGCGATCTCTTCCTGGACGCGCTTATCCAGATCGATGTCGGTTTCGCAGCTCGGCGCACTGGCGTGGGGATTCAGCGAGTAGTAGCCGGGCCAGATCTGCTCCCCCATCGACAGCAGCCGGGTGTGCATGGAGCCTCCAAGCCCCATGAGCAGCAATGCCAGCAGCAGCAGGAGTACAATACTTCCATGCAACCGACGTGCATGGTTGGGGGAGCGTGCGCTCCCCCAGGACGAGGGCGACTGTTCCACCATTACAACCTCAGGCTATGGATTCCGGACTTATTCGCGATCTGATGCCGTACACTCGGACGCATCCGGGTTCAGCTTGCAACGCACCTTGCGCAGCAGAGTCAGCATCTCGCCATGGTAGACCTGCTTCACCTTGTCGCCGTCCTCATCCTCGCCATCACGCAGTTCAATCCGGTTCTGGCGGAACATTTCCTGATAATCCTCGATGTCGGAATCCGGGATATCGACCCATGCCTGGTCAGGAATATCCTCTTCGTATTCCTGAATCACGGAGAGAGCACTGTCAAAATGGTCCAGGGCAACATTGCGTGACTGCTGGGCTTTCTTGTCACTCAGAACGTCATCACGAACAATGACTTGCAGGGTGAGCTGACCCAGGGGGTAGTCGACAATCCCGCCCTCGTCGCCAATGCCGCGATAGAGCTCCAGCGCCTCATAGGCCCAGCCCGGCGCATAGGCCGCATCCACGGAACGGTTGTTGAACTTGCCACCGAAATCGGTGATCTCGGAAGGCTCAACACTGGCATTAACGTAGTTCACCATGTGCACCGCATCCGGATGGTGGTCGAGCGTTGCAATGCGCTTGCCGGCCAGCTTTTCCACGGTGTTGATATCACGATCGGTCACGAAGAGGTAAGCGGCACCGAGTGGGAAGATACCGGCCACCTCATAGTTACCTTCCTCCATGTAATCACTCGCCTTGGGCTGGGCGATTGCCGTGAGCGCTGTTTCAAGCGCGTCATAGGAGGGGATGGCCCCTACTGCACTCAGTGTCCCGGTAAATTCATTGTAGCGACGGATACGCAGGTCCGTTGCCGCCAGGGCATCACACTTGCCAGCAGCGAAGTCGGACATGGCAACGCCTTCATCGGTGTAGGGCTCCAGGTTGTACTCCACCCCCTTGTCGCGCATATCCAGCGCGTAATCCTCCACCAGTGCGAACTGGTCGCCACTGGAGCCGATGAGGTCAAACACGCACATATCAATTGCGTCATCCTGTGCCTGGGCCAACGGCGCCATTGCCAGAAGTAGTGATGCACTCAGTGAACGAAATCGCATGAATGGCTCCTGTTCCTGTTTTTGTAGGGCTCTTGGATTGAGGCCTCCTCAGAGGAGGCCTTCCGTATCAACATCGTCTTTACTGTCAGTCTCTTTTCCGGTCTTTCCGAACTGATCCCTTGGCGTGCGGTAGCCGTATTTCTCGGTCCAGATACGGTCCGAGACCGCCCACGCGATGCGCATTCCCACGAGGTCCGGGAGACTGTATTCAGGGTTGACCTGGAATTCGTCCCGGGTCCGTTCCAGGTAGGCCAGGGAGTCCGCAATCACCTTGTCCTTGCCGACGTTTTCCGCCATCAACAGCTCCAGCGCGGCCGAGGTGCGAAGCCCACGTTCGAAACCGAGTTCACGACTGTTCTTGAGGGTTGCCCATGGGTCCACGTCCTTGTTCGG
Source organism: Halospina denitrificans (assembly GCF_004364635.1). Taxonomy (GTDB): domain Bacteria; phylum Pseudomonadota; class Gammaproteobacteria; order Pseudomonadales; family Oleiphilaceae; genus Halospina; species Halospina denitrificans. Next base: position 426,152 of record NZ_SOAX01000002.1, read on the forward strand.
GCGGAGGTCGGGGAGCAGTACCCAGATGCTGGCCTGCAGTGCCTTGGGCAGTCCGGCCCATTTCTCGTTGTCCACGCAGTCAGCGGAGCGCTCCACCTCGGCGGCAATACTCCTTGGAACCTCGGCCCGGCCCCGGGCCTTGCCGTTGTCAATAACAGCCTGGGCACCGGCGGCGAGGCCAAGCAGGAAGGTAATCTCGTCCTGGTCGGTATAGAAGTCGGGGCATTCAGCACCCGGAACAGGATCGTAGCTGAACCCGCGCAGCATCCGTTGATAGGCTTCAACACGACGGTTGGCAGTGATGCCGTAGAGGCGCTGCATGTTCTCGCGCGCGTCCCGCATATTGCCGGTATTGCCGTTGTAATCGGCCCGCAGGTAACGCAGCTCTTCCTCAACCGCGCGCTGTTCCATGCAGATGCCGGAAAGAATCTGCAGCAGCGTACCGGTCTTCTCCGGTGCCATGGTTACGCGTGAAAACGAATAGAGAAGCGGGTCCACCGACTCCCCCAGCGAGCAGGCCATCTCGATATCCGTCATGGCCAGCACATAGGGCGTGTTTTCCTTCTGGGCGTAACCGGTCATGACGTCACCGGTGATCTTGTGAAGCGGGTTGACCGAACACCCGGCCAGCGTCACTACCAGGGCCATTACCCCGAGAACGCGAACCAGAGGCATGCTCTTATTGGTCTTGTTATGCATCTGTAAAACTCCTTTTTGGATCCACGGCCATCCGATTCAGGCGCTATCGCCATCACGCGACCGAGACAATACTTGAGTTGTTCGACAGCTTGAATTGCGTCAACAGTTCCTGGGTCACAATGTGACATTTCTCAATGGATGAATATGAAACGGCAGTCTGAAGGACGATGCAACCGGAAGGGATGGCCGAAGTGGCAAAATGTGATGTCACCACAGCGAGTGGCACCAAAAGGGAAATGCGGTAGCACCAAGGGCTGTTTAAAGCTTAAGCATTGCCATGGCTTGGCGGGCCAGCTCGGGAACGGTCATGGAGCCCTCTGGCCGGTACCAGGTGATTGTCCAGCTCAGGGCGCCGGTCAGAAAACGGCGCAGCACGAAAGGATCCGCCTGGATCAGTCCTTCCTGGCGCGCCTGCTTCAGCACCTCAAGCCACAGGCCCTCATAGGTCTCACGCAGCGCGAGAATGGAGCGCTGACTTTCCTCGGAAAGGCTTCGCCACTCGTAGACGAGGACGGTCATGGCCTCCCCGGTCTCCCCGTTAATGGATTCCAGTTCACACAGGATCAGCGCCTCAACGGCATCACGAGTGGAAGAGGCTCCCTTGAGGCGGGCCCGCATGCGCTCTGTATTCACCAGGATGGCCTCGGTCATCACCGCCTTGAGTATGTCTTCCTTGGTACGGAAATGATGGAAGATACTGCCGGACTGGATCCCCACGGCTGCCGCCAGGTCACGCACAGTGGTGCGCTCATACCCTTTCTCGCGAAACAGATGGGCGGCCTGTTTGAGAAGACGCCCGCGGGCACTGTTCGGGTCGGTAAAGCTCTGTGAGGGACCAGCCTGGGCAGTAGGCAAGCGAATGCTCCTTTACGGATTCGGGACAACGGCCATGATTCTAGCAGTTTCAGCATAGCACGCTTTACAAACCAAGCGCTTGCTAGGTACATTTCTTCCAACAGGCTTTGAACCCTAAAAGGACACACCCATGACAAGCCGCCAGTCCCTGCGCATCGGCTGCGCCGCCGCCTTCTGGGGCGACACCCAGACCGCCGCGCGCCAGCTCGTGGAAAAAGGCAACCTCGACTACCTCGTCTTCGACTACCTGGCCGAGATCACCATGTCCATCATGGCCGGCCAGAAGATGAAGGATCCGGGACAGGGCTATGCCCGGGATTTCGTGGATACCGTCATGGCGCCACTGCTCGGCGAGATCAGCAAGCAGGGCCTCAAGGTCATCAGCAACGCCGGCGGCGTTAACCCCGTCGCCTGCCGCGACGCCCTCCAGGCCCTGGTGGATGCACAGGGGCTGGACCTGAAGATCGGGATGGTCCTGGGCGACGACCTGATGCCACAGAAGAACCAGCTTTCAAAGGCCGGCATCACCGAGATCGACACAGACGCTCCCCTGCCCGGCATGATGGTCAGCCTCAATGCCTATCTGGGCGCACCCGGTATTGTCAGTGCACTGGAGCAGGGAGCCGATATTGTCGTCACCGGTCGGGTTGCCGACAGCGCCGTCGTCCTGGCCCCGCTGATGCACGAATTCGGCTGGGCCGCGGATGACTACGACCGCCTTGCCCAGGGCAGCCTGGCTGGCCACCTCATCGAATGCGGCGCCCATGCCACCGGCGGCAACTTCACCGACTGGGAAAGCGTCATGGATGGTTTCGACAACATGGGCTTCCCCATTGTGGAGGTTGAGCCGAGCGGCGATTTCATCATCACCAAGCCACCCGAGACAGGCGGTGCCGTTAACTTCGGCACCGTGGCGGAACAGCTCGTCTACGAGATCGACGACCCGCACGCCTACCACCTGCCGGACGTTGCCTGCGACTTCAGCCAGGTCCGCCTCGAAGAAACCGGCCCGGACCAGGTCCAAGTCACCGGCGCCCGGGGCCTTCCGCCGACCGACACGTACAAAGTCGCCGGCACCTGGCCGGACGGCCACAAGTGCACCGTCACCTTCCTGCTGGCGGGCATGGACGCCGCGCGCAAGGCCGACGCCGTCGCCAACGCCATACTGCGAAAGTCCGAGCGAGTCATCCAGGAATACGGCCATGCGCCCTACAGCGACACCAGCGTGGAGCTTCTCGGCACCGAAACCACCTACGGCCCCCAGGGCCGCCACGCCGATACCCGGGAAGTCGTCATCAAGATCAGCGCGACCCACCCGGACAAGAAAGCCCTGGTCATCTTCTCCCGCGAGATCGCCCAGGCCGGCACCGGCATGGCCCCGGGTCTGACCGGCATCGTCGGCGGCCGCCCCACGGTCTGGCCCAAGATCCGGCTGTATTCGTGCCTGGTACCGAAAGACATGGTTTCCGTCTCTGTGGATATGAACGGTGAGAAAAAAGAGGTCGATGTGCCCACGGAGGGCGGTTTCAACACGGGCGAAACATCAAAAGACGCACCGATCCCCGGGGCTGAGGGCAAGGCGGATACCGAAGTGCGTCTGGTGGATCTGGCCTGGGGGCGCAGTGGGGACAAGGGCGATCACTGCAACATCGGTGTGGTTGCCCGGCGCGAGGACTACCTGCCCTGGATTGCGGCGGCGCTGAAGCCGGAGCGCGTAGCTGAATGGATGGGACACACGCTGGATCCCGAGAAAGGCGAAGTACTGCGGTGGCATATGCCAGGGATCCATGGATTGAATTTTCTGCTGAAGCACAGCCTTGGTGGCGGCGGCGTTGCCAGTCTGCGGATTGATCCGCAGGGGAAGGCGTTTGCCCAACAGTTGCTGGAAATTCCTGTTCCGGTGCCTTCGGGGTTGGTGCGTTGAGCCTTTTGGATTGTGAGCTTTGAGGGGGCGCCGCAGTGGGGAGTGCTTTCAGGGACCGCTGTGAACCCATCCCTGGGCGCTGGCGCGGCGGCTTCCTGCCGCCGAGCCTCCCTGAAAGCACTCCCCACTGCGGCGCTGCAAGCTCAACGGTAACGCAACCGAGGTATTGGGGCCCTAGACTGGTAAGAATGCTCGAAGAACTACAGGAAGAACAATCATTGAGTGAGTGCAGACGGAAATAGAGCTCTAAAAATAAGCGCTCCCCCCAAAATTCAGAAGCACCGATGCGGGGGAACCCTTTCGGGGAGGCTCGATGACAGGATGTCATTGCGCCAGCGCCCATGGATGGGTTCACAGCGGTCCCCGAAAGGGTTCCCCCGCAGCGGTGCCGGCACAGAACCAAAAGGCTAGGGACAAAACCCAGATGAGCTACCAATCAGTATTCAAAGCAGGCCTGTTCGAGAACCAGACGATTATCGTCACCGGCGGCGGCTCCGGCATCGGCCGCTGCACCGCCCATGAACTGGCCTCGCTGGGCGCCAACGTCATCCTCATTGGCCGCAAGCTCGAGAAAGTCCAGGCTGTCGCGGATGAAATCAAGGAAGACGGCGGCACCGCCCACCCCTACAGCTGCGACATCCGCGACGAGGACGCCGTCAAACCCGTGGTCCAGAGCATCATCAGCGACCATGGCCCCATCCACGGCCTGGTCAACAACGCCGGCGGCCAGTTCCCCTCGCCGCTGGCCGGCATTAACCAGAAAGGCTGGGAGACCGTCGTGCGCACCAACCTCACCGGCGGCTTTCTTGTTTCCCGCGAGGTCTACAACCAGAGCATGACCAAGACCGGCGGCGCCATTGTGAACATCGTTGCCGACATGTGGGGCGGCATGCCCGGTATGGGGCACTCCGGCGCCGCGCGGGCCGGGATGGTGAACTTCACTCAGACTGCCGCCGTGGAATGGGGTGCTTCCGGGGTACGGGTGAACGCCGTGGCCCCGGGCTGGATCGGCTCCAGTGGCATGGACAGCTACCCGGACAGCATGAAGAGCTGGATCCGGGGTCTGCGTGAGGCCGTGCCCTGCAAGCGCATCGGAACGGAAGCCGAGGTAAGCGCGGCAATCTGCTTCCTGCTCTCCCCCGGCTCACGCTTCATCTCCGGCGACACACTGCGCATCGACGGCGGCGCCTCCCAGGGCGGGAGCGTCTGGCCGCTGCCGAAAGCGAAGAACAACGAGGCCTTCAACGGCTTCCACCGGGCGGTCACGCCCCGGGTACTCCAGAATGACGAGGACTGAACGCCATGCAGGTGATTGAATCCACCATCGACCCGAACAGCCCGGAGTTCACCGAGAACGCCGAGGCCATGCAGGCGGAGATTGATACCTTCCGGAGCGTCGAGCAGCTCGTGCGCGACAAGGCGGAAGAGGCGCGGGAAAAGTTCAACCAGAAGAACAAGCTGCTGCCACGGGAGCGCATCAACCTTCTGCTGGACCGGGGCAGCCCCTTCCTGGAGATCTGCTCGCTGGCCGGCTACAAGATGCATGAAGACAAGGACGGGAGCATGGCCGGTGGCGGGATGATCTGCGGGATCGGCTATGTGGGCGGCGCACGCTGCCTGATCTCGGCCAGCAACAGCGCCATCAAGGGCGGCACCATCACCCCGGCTGGGCTCGATAAGACACTCCGGGCCCAGGAAATTGCCATGGAGAACAACCTGCCGGTGATTTCGCTGTCCGAAAGCGGCGGCGCCAACCTCAACTACGCCACGGACATCTTCGTCCCCGGCGCCCGGGGCTTCGCCAACCAGGCCCGCATGTCCGCCGCCGGCATTCCCCAGATCACCGTCGTCCACGGCAACGCCACCGCCGGCGGCGCCTACCAGCCCGGCCTGTCCGACTACGTGGTGGTAGTGCGCGGCCAGTCCAAGATGTTCCTCGCCGGCCCACCCCTGCTCAAGGCCGCCACCGGCGAGATCGCCACGGACGAGGACCTGGGCGGCGCCGTCATGCACAGCGAAGTGGCCGGCACCGCCGAATACCTGGCCGAGAACGACGCCGACGGCGTACGCCAGGCCCGCGAGATCATGGCGTCACTGGACTGGAACAAGTCCAAACCAGCGAAAAACAGCCGCGACTGGGAAGATCCGATCTACAGCCCGGAGGAACTCCCAGGCGTCATCCCCGCCGACAGCCGCAAGCCCTACGACGTGCGCGAAATCCTTGCCCGCATCGCCGACGGCTCGCGCTTCCTCGACTTCAAGAACGATTTCGACAGCCAGACCGTCTGCGGCTGGATCGAGCTCTACGGCCGGTCCGTGGGCATCATCGGCAACAACGGCCCGATCACGCCACGCGGTGCCGCCAAGGCCGCCCAGTTCATCCAGCTCTGCGACCAGTCCGAAACACCGCTTCTGTTCCTGCACAACACCACCGGCTTCATGGTCGGCACCGACTCCGAACAGAACGGCATCATCAAACACGGCTCCAAGATGATCCAGGCCGTCACCAACGCCCGGGTCCCGCGCATCGCGGTCGTCATCGGCGGCTCCTACGGCGCCGGCAACTACGCCATGTGCGGCCGCGGCCTCGACCCGCGCTTCATCTTCGCCTGGCCCAACAGCCGCACCGCCGTCATGGGCGGCGCCCAGGCCGGCAAGGTCATGCGCATCGTGGCCGAGGAAAAACAACGCAAGAACGGCATCGAACCCGACCCGCAGCAACTGGATGTCCTCGAACAGTCCACCGCCAAGAAACTCAACGACGGCTCCCATTCCCTCTTCGGCACCGCCCGACTCTGGGATGACGGACTGATTGATCCCAGGGACACACGTCGCGTTGTGGGTGAGGCGCTGGCGATTTGTGCTGAAGGCGATGAGCGGCGTTTGCAATCCAACAGCTTTGGGGTTGCGAGATTGTGAGCGGGGCTTCGGGCCTTGGGGCTCTGGGGACGGTGACCCTTGCAGGGACCGCTGTGAACCCATCCATGGGCGCTGGCGCGGCGGCGTCCTGCCGCCGAGCCTCCCTGCAAGGGTCACCGTCCCCAGAGCCAGAGCAGAATCGGGGCTTCGCGTGGGCATCAAAAAGCAACCGAAGTCTTGGAGCGAAAAATCGAGACAGACGGATTTATGCGGAAATCCAAGAGGCCCAGGAATGAAGAATGCTGTCAGTATTGCCAGCGTAACCCGGAAAGTTATAAGGCGCCGGAGTGGGGCTGTTTTCAGCCAAGAGCGACGACTGGAACGGCCGGCGATACCCCCAAACCTGGAAAGACTGGGGAGTGGGGGAACCTTTCAGGGAGGCTCGATGACAGGATGTCATCGCGCCAGCGCCCATGGATGGGTTCACAGCGGTCCCTGAAAGGTTCCCCCACTCCACAGCCCGGCACCCAACAACCAATCTAGAGCCAGAGGCCAAACCCAAATGCAATTCACCGAAGAACACCAAGCCCTAAGAAAAACCGTCCGCGATTTCGTCGAAAAAGAAATCAACCCCAATTGCGATGAATGGGAACGCGACGGCCGCTACCCCATCCACGAGGTCTTCAAGAAACTCGGCGACCTCGGCCTCCTCGGCATCCAGAAACCCGAAGAATTCGGCGGCATGGGTCTCGATTACAGCTATAACCTGGTCGCCGCCGAGGAGTTTGGCATTGCGGCCGCCGGCGGCGTGCCCCTCTCCATCGGCGTCCAGACCGACATGTGCACACCCGCCCTGGCGCGCTTCGGGAGTAATGAACAGAAGGAAGAATTCCTGCGCCCCGCCATCACCGGCGAGAAAGTCGGCTGCATCGGCGTCAGCGAAGTGGGTGCTGGATCGGACGTGGCCGGGCTCAAGACCAATGCCAAATCCGATGGCGATGACTACATCATCAACGGCCATAAGATGTGGATCACCAACGCCCCCAGCGCCGACTTCATCTGCCTGCTGGCCAACACCAGCGACGACAAGCCCCACAAGAACAAGAGCCTGATCATTGTCCCCATGGACACCCCCGGAATCAGCGTCGCGCCACACCTGGACAAGCTCGGCATGCGTTCCTCCGAGACCGCCCAGGTGTTCTTCGACGACGTGCGCGTGCCCAAGCGCAACCGCATTGGTGCCGAGGGGACCGGTTTCATGATGCAGATGCTGCAGTTCCAGGAGGAGCGGCTCTGGGGTGCGGCCAACGTCATCAAGGCACTGGAGGGCTGCGTGACCCGGACCATTGAGTACTGCCGCGAGCGTGAGACCTTTGGACAACCTCTGATCAACAACCAGGCCATCCACTTCCGCATGGCCGAGCTGCAGACGGAGATCGAGGCGCTGCGTGCCCTCACCTACCAGGCCTGTGAACTGCACGTGGCGCAGAAGGACGTTACCCAGCTCGCCTCCATGGCCAAGCTCAAGGCCGGGCGCCTGGGCCGCGAGGTGACCGATGCCTGCCTGCAGTACTGGGGTGGCAACGGCTATATGTGGGACAACCCGGTCTCCCGTGCTTACCGCGATGTGCGGCTTGTGTCGGTGGGGGGCGGTGCCGACGAGATCATGCTCGGGATCATCTGCAAACTCATGGGCACACTGCCCGGCAAGGACAAAGGAGGCGCGTGATGAGTGCCCTGCCCGAGTGCGAGACGCTGAAGCTGGAAACAGAGAAGGGTCTTCTCCATGTGACCCTGAACCGGCCGGACAGCCGCAATGCCATGAGCCTGGCGATGGTGCACGAGCTGCGGGAGGTATTCGCGGCGATCCGGGATGAGACGGAGCCCAGGGCCGTGGTACTGCGCGGTACCGGAGGTCATTTCTGTGCCGGGGGTGATGTGAAGGATATGGCCTCGGCGCGGAGCCAGAAGGTGGAGGATGGCGAGGATCCGATCTTTGAATTGAACCGGGCTTTTGGGCGGTTGCTGACGGAGGTGGAGTCGGCGCCGCAGACGACGGTTGCGGTGCTCGAGGGGGCCGTGATGGGCGGTGGTTTCGGGCTTGCCTGTGTGACGGATGTGGCCCTGTGCATGGAGGACGCGAAGTTTGGGTTGCCGGAGACGACGTTGGGAATTACGCCGGCGCAGATTGCGCCTTTTGTGGTGCGGCGGATCGGGTTGACTCGGGCTCGGCGGTTGGCTCTGACGGGGCACCGGTTTGGTGGGAGTGAGGCGTTCTGGCTGGGTGTTGTGCATGACTTTGCGAAGTCTGGTGAGGAGTTGGAGACGAAGGTGGCGAAGACCTTGGAGCGGGTTCGGCATTGTGCGCCTCGGGCTTCCCGGATGACCAAGGAGTTGTTGCTTTCGGTGGAGACGGAGCCGTTGGAGTCGTTGCTGGATCGGGCGGCTGCGGATTTTGCGGGGGCTGTTCGCGGTGACGAGGGGCAGGAAGGGACTATGGCTTTTATGCAGAAGCGGAAGCCTTCCTGGGCTGAGGAATAGGGTTGGTTTGTCTCCAGACGGTTGGGTTTGTGCAGGTGGCGCGATGGGGGCTCCCTTTCCGGGACCGCTGTAAACCCATCCATGGGCGCTGGCGCGATGACATCCTGTCATCGAGCCTCCCGGAAAGGGAGCCCCCACCGCACCACTTAGAGTTCATGGGAAAACGCCGCATAAGAAACAGCAATGCATCACCAGTAAGGGGTGATAGATGTTCAACAAAGTATTGATTGCTAACCGGGGCGAGATTGCGGTTCGGGTGAATCGGACGGCGCAGTCGCTAGGATATCGGACCGTTGCCGTGTTCAGCGAAGCGGACCGGGATGCGCCGCACGTGAGCGTGGCAGATGAGGCGGTGTGTATCGGGCCGGCGTCGGCTTCGGAGTCGTATCTGAATGTGGGCGCGATCATTGAAGCGGCCCGGAAGACGGGAGCTGATGCGGTTCATCCGGGGTATGGGTTTCTTTCCGAGAATGCGGGCTTTGTGTCGGCCTGTGCCGACAACGGCATTACCTTTATCGGGCCGCCGGCGCATGCCATGGAGCTGATGGGCTCGAAGCGGCGGTCGAAGGAGGCGATGGCTGAGGCGGGGGTGCCGACGGTTCCGGGGTTCCAGAGTTCGGAGACGGAGTCGGGGGCCTGGCAGGAGGCGGCTAATGAGATTGGGTATCCGGTGATGATCAAGGCGTCCGCCGGGGGTGGTGGGCGTGGGATGCGGTTAGTGCATGAGCCGGCGGCGCTGGCGGATGAGTTGGCGCGGGCCCGGTCGGAGGCGGAGTCGGCCTTTGGGGACGGGGAGCTGATTCTGGAGAAGGCGATTGTCCGGCCGCGGCATATTGAGATCCAGGTGTTTGCGGATCAGCAGGGTAATGCCATTCATCTGGGGGAGCGGGACTGTTCGGTGCAGCGCCGGCACCAGAAGGTGGTGGAGGAGGCGCCTTCGCCCTTTGTTGATGAAGCCATGCGGCAGGCCATGGGGGATGCGGCGGTTAAGGCGGCGCAGGCCTGTGGTTATGTCGGGGCCGGGACGGTTGAGTTTATTGTTGATGAGTCCGGGGCCTTTTACTTCCTGGAGATGAATACGCGGCTGCAGGTGGAGCACCCCGTTACCGAGATGGTGACGGAGCTGGATCTGGTGGCGTTGCAGCTACGGATTGCGGCCGGGGAGCCGCTGCCGCTCGTTCAGGACGAGGTCCGGATCTGCGGGCATGCGATTGAGGTGCGGCTTTACGCGGAGGATCCCGCTCAGAACTACATGCCGCAGACGGGGCCCGTTCATTGCTGGATTCCGCCTGAAGGCGACGGCATCCGGGTGGATCATGGGATTTCTGCGGGGATGCGCGTGACGCCCCATTACGACCCCATGATCGCCAAGGTGGTGGCCGGTGGTCCGGATCGTGGCACGGCGCGCCGGAGGCTGATCCGGGCGCTGGAAGACACGGTGCTTTTGGGGGTCACCCATAACGCCTGGTTCCTGTCCCGGGTTCTGGCACACGAAACCTTCGCCGCCGGCGAGGCAACCACGGCCTTCCTGGACACGGAGTTCAGGGACGACCCCAGCCTGCAGCCAATCCAGGCCATCTCCATGGAACTGGCCGTTGCCGCACTGGTGCTTTACCGGAACGAGATCAGGTCCGAGTACGCGGACCGGGGCGGCTGGAGCAACAGCCTGCCGAGTGCCTGCCCGATGCTGCTCAATGACGGGCACACCGCCACCTGGGTCCGGCTTCGGGATCACGGGGGCGAAGCCCGGGTTCAGGTCGGCGACCATGAGCTCAGACTGACCGCCGAAGACCACCGCAACGGGGAATTGATCCTCAGTGCGGACGGCGTGCGTCAGACGTGCCAATATCAGCTCGTGGATCAGACCCTATATTGTCACCTGTCCGGGCGAACACTGGCATTGCGGGACGATACCCATGCCCCGGCCCGGCGCGCCGATGAACAGGGCAGCGGCGAAGTCCGCGCCACCATGGACGGCGCCGTCATTGAAATAAGCGTGACTGAGGGAGACACTGTCCAGGCTGGCCAGACACTGGCGGTGCTCGAAGCCATGAAGATGGAGCACCCCCTCAGGGCGGACCGCGACGGGAGTGTTTCAGGCATCCGCGTAAGCGCGGGTGACCAGGTCCGCAATCGACAGGTCCTCATGACCGTCTCAGCCGAGGATTCATCCAATCCAGGAGAAGAATCACCATGACGAGCACGCTTAACGGAAAAACCGTCTTCATCACCGGGGGCAGCCGCGGCATCGGACGCGCCATCGCCCTCGCCTGCGCGCGCCAGGGCGCCAACATCGTCATCGCGGCCAAGTCCGACGAACCGCACCCCAAGCTGCCCGGCACGATTCATACGGTGGCTCAGGAAGTGGAAGAAACGGGCAGCAAGGCGCTGGCACTGAAGCTCGACGTCCAGGACGAAAACCAGGTCGCCGAAGTGATGAAACAGGCCGCCGACCACTTCGGCGGCATCGACTGCCTGGTCAACAACGCCGGCGCCATCCGCCTCCAGGGCGTGGCAGACCTGCCGGTCAAACGCTACGACCTGATGCAGTCCATCAACGCCAGAGCCGTCTTCGTCTGCAGCCAGGCCGCCCTGCCCTGGCTGAAAGAATCCGACCACGCCCACATCCTGAACCTGTCGCCCCCCATCAGCCTGAACCCCAGGTGGTTCGCCCAGAACGCCCCCTACACCGTCAGCAAGTACGGAATGTCCATGCTGACCATCGGCATGGCGGAAGAATTCCGCAAGATGCCCGTGGCGGTGAACTCACTCTGGCCACGAACCCTGGTATCCACGGCCGCCATCGAATTCGAGGTGGGCGGCCCGGACCTGATGGCCAAGGGCCGCAAACCCGAAATCATGGGCGACGCCGCCAGCGCCATCCTCCAGCGCCCGCCCACACGAACCACGGGCGAGTGCTTGATCGATGACAACGTGCTGGCGGAAGAAGGAATAACAGACCTGGAGCAATACCGTTACGACCCGAACGGTCCGGAATTGATGAAAGACTTTTTCCTAGACGACTAGCACTGAACCAGAGGGTCTCGGTCGGGGGCGGTAATCCGGGAAGCTCCGGAGCCATGGATGGCGGAGGGCAGCCTACATGGGTTTACGCGACTGAGCGTAAACGGGCTTACAGGATGTAAGGCCTGGACTTTTCAGCGGAGCAGGACAGCGCAGCTGAAAAGTACTTGTGGCGATTCCCGGATTACCGCCCCCGACCGGGACCCCGCCACGAACCCGACAAAAAGAACAGGGAGCCCCATGACCACGGAACAGATCCGCCGCAGAGACGTCCTCCGCAAAGTCCCCGGCCTGATGCGCAAATTCCCCTTCATGGCCCGAGGCTATTACTACTACTCCATGAGCAACGACGACAAGCTCGGCTCCATGGGCACCCTGATCGAGCGGAACGCAAAACGCCACAGCGAACAGCCCGCCATCCACTACGACGACTGGCAGATCAACTGGCACGAATTCAACGCCTGGGCCAATCGCTACGCCCATTACTTCCGCCACCAGGGCCTGAGCCGGGGTGACACCATTGCCATCTTCCTCGGCAACCGCCCGGAGTTGCTGGCCGCGGTAACCGGTGCCGCCAAGATCGGCATCGCCTGCGCCATGCTCAACACCTCCCAGAAAGGCGATGTCCTGGCCCACAGCATCAGCCTGGTCAACCCGCAGATGATTGTGGTGGGTGAAGAACTTCTGGACAGCTTCGAAGCCGTGCGTGAGAAGGTCATGCCGGAAGAACGCAACAATGCCCTGCTCTACCTGGCGGATCGTAATACCCGAAACGACTTTGGAGAGGCGCCCGCAGGCTACGAGAACCTGGCCGAAGCCGTCAGCCATTTTGATGACCTAGACCCGGCCCCCGCCGACCCGCCCCGGCGCGGCGACACGGCCGTCTACATCTACACCTCCGGCACCACCGGCCTGCCCAAGGCCGCACCCAGCAGCCACCGCAAGTTCTACAAGGCCAGCGGCAGCTTCGGGCTCATGGCGCTGAACATGACACCGGACGACGTCCTCTACTGCACCCTGCCCTTCTACCATGCCACCGCCCTGCTGGTGTGCTGGGGGTCAGTGGTCGCGGGTGGCTCCTCACTGGTCATGAAACGGCGCTTCAGCGCCAGCACTTTCTGGGACGATGTGCGCTATTACGGCGCCACCACCTTCGGCTACGTGGGCGAACTCTGCCGCTACCTCCTGAACCAGCCGCCCAGCCCCCAGGACCGCAACCACCCGCTTCGCAAGATGATCGGCAATGGCCTGCGCCCCTCCATCTGGAAGGAGTTCAAGGAACGCTTCGGCATCGAGCACGTCGCGGAGTTCTACGCCTCCAGCGAGGGCAACATCGGCTTCACCAACATCCTGAACCTGGACAACACCGTGGGCATGTCCACCGCCCCCTACAAGCTGGTGCGCGTAAAAGAGGGCACCAAGGAGCCCATCCGCAACAGCAAGGGACGGCTGGAGGAAGTGAAACAGGGCGAGCCTGGTCTGCTGATCGGCGAAATCACGAAGAAGTGGCAGTTCGAGGGCTATACCCAGAAGGAAGCGACGGAGAAATCCATCATCCGGGACGCTTTCAAAAAGGGCGATGCCTGGTTCAACACCGGCGACATGATGCGCGACATCGGCTGCCGTCACCTGCAGTTTGTCGACCGCATGGGTGACACTTTCCGCTGGAAGGGGGAAAACGTCTCCACCACGGAAGTGGAGAACATCATTGATGGTTTCGGTGGTTTCGAGGAAGCCATTGTCTATGGCATCGAGGTCCCCGGAACCGACGGCAAGGCCGGCATGGCCACCCTGGTGCCCCGGGAACAGACACCGGACCTGGAGGCCTTCTACCGGTACCTTCGGGACAACCTCCCGCCCTATGCCATCCCCGTCTTCCTGCGGCTGACCGAGACCATCGAAAAGACCGGCACCTTCAAGTACAAGAAGACGGATCTCCGGAAACAGGCCTATCACCCCGGCGACGACGGGGATCGGGTTTTCGCACTGTTGCCGGGCACGCGGGAGTACCAGGAGATTGACGCGAACACCGCCCGGGCCATTGATCAGGGCGAGTACAGTTTCTGACCTGAGGAGACCGTGATGGCTGAAACGGACAAGCCAAGCATCCACTGTTTTGGGGATGATGCCCTGGGCGAAGCGGACACCGTTGGCCTCGCGCAGAAGCTGCGCAGCGGTGAGTGCAGCGTCCGGGAGCTTACCGAGGCGGCTATTGCACGAATTGAAAAAGTAGACCCATCGCTGAACGCCATGGCGTTCCGTTCCTATGAACGGGCGCGTGGCGCGGTGTCTCACGGTAATGGACTTTCCGGCATCCCGTTTCTGGTCAAGGACAATACGGATCTGGCCGGCCTCCCCACGGGCCATGGCTCCGCCGCCGTGGCCCGGCGGCCGGCGAAGAAAGACGGCGCCTATGCCAGCCAGCTCCTTGGCACTGGCCTGAACGTGCTGGGCAAGACCAACCTGCCGGAGTTCGGCTTCAACGCCACCACCGAGCCGGACTACACCGAACCCACGCGCAACCCGTGGAATACGGAGTTTTCAACCGGTGGCTCCTCGGGCGGCTCGGCTGCATTGGTTGCCGCCGGGGCCGTGCCCATGGCCCACGCCAATGACGGCGGCGGCTCCATCCGCATTCCGGCCGCCTGCTGCGGCCTGGTGGGCCTGAAACCCACCCGGGAACGCCATCGTGTTACCGACCAGGCGAAACAGCTGCCGGTTAACGTTCTCAGTGAAGGGGTGGTGACGCGGACCGTCCGGGACACAGCGCTTTTCCACGCGGAAATGGAGACGGTCTACAGCAACCGCAGGCTTCCACCCATTGGCCGGGTGGAAGGCCCTGGTAACAGGCGCCTGCGCATCGGCCTGATGACGGACTCCATCAACGGCCACCGCACCGACGACGACACGCGCCAGACGGTTGAGGCCACGGCGCGCCTGCTGGAACGCAACGGCCATATCGTGGAGTCCGTGGCACCGCCGGTGAAGCCGTCCTTCCCCGAGGATTTCAAGCTCTACTGGGGTTTCCTGGCCTTCATGGCCGAGAAACTGGGCTGGCACGCCTTCGGGCGCGGTTTCCAGCCGGAGAAGATGGACGGGCTTTCAAAGGGGCTGAGCCGGCACTACCGGCACAATATGTGGCGGACGCCCGCCATGGTGGCCCGCCTCAAACGAACCCGACAGCAGTACGCGCACTTCTTCAAGACCTATGATGCCCTGCTGTCGCCGGTCGTGGGCCACACAACGCCGAGGATCGGCTACCTGTCGCCCGATGTGCCCTTTGAGACACTCTTTGAGCGACTCCAGGCCTATGCCAGCTTCACGCCCTACTTCAATACGGCGGGCGGTCCGGCACTCTCCATGCCCATGGGGCGGACAGCCGACAACCTGCCCATTAGCGTCCATATTGCCGCCGGGCACGGCCACGAGCGGCTGCTCCTGGAGCTTGGTTTCGAACTGGAGGCGGGTTAGTCCGCCACCTTTAGAACGATCTTGCCCGTGGCCCGGCGTTCACTCAGCCCGTTCAGTGCCTTGACGTAGTCCTCGAAGGGGTGGACCTCGCTGACACGCGGGCGGATTTTCCCCTCGCCGTAGAGCTTGAGCAGTTCCATGATGTTCTGCATGTTCGTCTTGGGCTCCTTCATGGTGAAGTTGCCCCAGAATACACCAACCACGGAGCAGCCCTTGAGCAGCGGCAGGTTCCCGGGAATCTGCGGAATGGTGCCGGAGGCGAAGCCGATGATGAGATGCCGGCCATTCCACGCCATGCAGCGCAGGGCCTGCTCGGTGAAGTCGCCCCCCACCGGATCATAGACCACGTCCACGCCCTGGCGGGCCCGGCTTTTCACGGCATCCTTGAGGTTTTCCTCGGTGTAGTTGATCAGCTCATCCGCGCCGGCTTCCTTCGCCACATCCAGCTTGGCCTGGCTGCTGGCGGCGGCGATCACATGGGCGCCCATGGCCTTGCCCAGCTCAACCGTTGCCAGGCCCACACCACCACTGGCACCGAGGACCAGGAGCTTTTCGCCTTCCTGGATGTTGGCGCGCTGCTTGAGGGCGTGGTACGAGGTCCCATAGACCATGGAAAAGGAGGCGGCTTCCTCGTCGGACATGCCGTCGGGAATCGGGATCAGCTGCGCCTCGGGCACGACGATTTCCTCGGCAAAGGCGCCGTAGCCCGTCAGGCCCATGACGCGATCGCTGGGCTTGAAGCGGGTTACCTTATCCCCCACGTCGAGAATCTCGCCGGCCATTTCCCCGCCCGGGGCAAACGGCATCTGGGGCTTGAGCTGGTACTTGCCCTCGATGATCAGGGTGTCCGGGAAGTTGAGACCAGCAGCCTTGACGCGGACCTTGACGCTGCTCCCCTTGGCCTCGGGGGAGTCCAGTTCCCCGATCTCGAGTGTGTCGGCGGGGCCGTATTCCCGGCAAAGAATCGCGCGCATCCCTGTTTCTCCTGAACTGTTCATGAATTGACGAATGGCTTTACGCTATTGCAGTTAGCTGTCCATAATCAAATAAATTCGGCTCATAACCCCGGATTAACAGGAGATCGTCGTGAAACACCAGAAGAAGCTCATCATTCCGATCCTCGCGTTACTGCCCATCGCCTGCACGGCTGAGGCCCCCAGCGATGATTTCAGGCTGGAAACCGTAGCCTCCGGGCTGAAACACCCCTGGAGTCTGGCATTTCTGCCCGACGGGGACGCCCTGGTAACCGAGCGCGCGGGCCGCCTGAGGTTGATCGAGGATGGCGAGCTGCTGGGTTCACCCATTGAAAACGTGCCCGAGGTGGCTGCACGAGGCCAAGGCGGGCTTCTGGACGTGGTGCTGCATCCCGACTTCGAGGAAAACCGGCAGCTTGTAATCAGCTACGCCCACCGCACCAGTGAGGGCATGACGACACGGGTCAGCAAGGCCCGGCTTGAGGATAACGCCCTCCGGGACCGGGAAGTGATCTTCGAGGCCCTGCCACGCTCCTCCACAACCCGCCACTTTGCCGGGCGCATGATCTTTGATGACGATAACAACCTGTATATTGCCGTGGGAGATCGCGGAGAGAAGGACCGGGCCCAGGACACCGGGGATGACGCCGGCGGCGTTCACCGCATCACCATGGACGGCGAACCCGTTGCGGGTAACCCCTTCCTGGATGACCCAAGCACCAACGACACCTTCTACACCTACGGCAACCGCAACATCCAGGGCATGACCCGGCACCCGGAAACAGGCGATATCTGGAGTCATGAGCATGGGCCCCAGGGCGGCGACGAGATCAATATCATCCGCGCCGGCACCAATTACGGCTGGCCCGAGATCACCTATGGCATTGATTACGACGGCAGCATCATCTCCGAGGAAACCCACAAGGAAGGCATGGCTCAGCCGCTGCACTACTGGGATCCCTCCATCGCTCCCTCGGGCATGGCCTTCTACACCGGTGATGTATTCCCGGACTGGAAGGACGATCTCTTTGTCGGCGCCCTGGCCATGGAGAAGCTGGTTCGACTCCGTCTTGACGACGAAAGCGTCGAGCAGGAGCAAGACCTGCTGACGGACAATGGCGAGCGGATCCGGGCCGTCGTTGACGGGCCCGATGGCCATCTCTGGCTGCTCACGGACCACTCTGACGGGCGGGTTGTCAGGCTGGTCCGGTAACCCCTTTGCCAATCCCGGGCCCGCCCTCATTGACCACGAGGTCACGGCCCCGGGATTTGGCCTCATACAGCCGGCGGTCCGCGCACACAAGAAGCTCGCGAACCTCCCGCCCATCCGCAGGATACTCCGAGATTCCGATACTGACCGTCACTTTCAACCGTTCACCCCCCACCCTGATAGGCGTTTCCGCAAGGTCCGCCCGCACTGCTTCCGCAATCTGCAGGGCGCCTTTAGAACTGGTCCCGGGCAGGAGCACAAAGAACTCTTCCCCGCCCCAGCGAGCCGCGGTATCCGTACGCCGCAAACGGGTGCGAAGAAGATCGGAGACCTGACGCAACGCCTGGTCACCGGCATCATGGCCATACTGGTCATTCACGTTCTTGAAATGGTCAAGATCCATACCCAGAAGGCAGAAACCCGCGCCCGTGCGCTCCGCTTCACTCAGGGTTCGATCCAGAACCTCCCGCAGGCGCTTGCGGTTGGGGAGCCCTGTCAGCGAGTCCGTGGCAGCAAGTTTTCCCAGGCGGTCCTCTGCCTTCTCACGGGAATATTCATAAACATGGATCAATCCGGTCAGCACCACGCTGCTGGCCACCACATTGGCCATATCGGTAAACCCTAGAAGGGTCAGGTCCAGAAAGTTCAGGTAATAGACGGCCCAGGCCGATGCAAGGAAGGCCAGCGACAGCAACAGGCCAAGTTGTCGCCCATGCAGAAAGTGAGCAATTATGGGGATAATCAGGATCCAGACGAAAACCGTTCTTGAATTGCCGGCGGTGACCAGGGCGGTGATCAGCATGGCGAAGAAAAGAATCAGGTAGAACAATCCCCAGTACTGCGGGTAGCGGCTTCCCTGCAATATCAACATCAGGATGCCGGAAAGGAAGGCGACACCCAGTTCAACAGCTCCGAGTATCAGAAGCCCACGGTAAAGGTTGAGGACACCAAACCCCGCTGCGAAAACCATGGTCAGAATGAGCAATGCGCGAAGCAGTGTTATCCTCTGCACGCCTGCCGAGTAGTAATGATCCTGCTCACTGAGCCTCATCTCCGCCTCTCCATGTCGGGGTGTCGAACAAAGACAACCAGCGGCAGTATTACAGAATCATTAAAGCATGCATATAGTCCCTTCCACCCATGGCGCTGATCATTCCACTGGCGGGTTGTCAGGAAACCGCATCATTCACGACACGGTCGCGCCCCCGGCACTTGGCTTCATAAAGGCAGTTATCGGCGGCAATCAGCAGTTCCCTGACAGTATTGCCGTCCTCGGGAAACTCGGCAATCCCGATGCTTGTTGTTATCGACAGGTCTTCCCCATTCACCCTGACAGGCGAGGCGGCAAGGGTTTCACGAACATTCTCCGCAACCCGGGAGGCGCCTTCCCGGTCCGTTCCGGGCAGCAATACCATGAACTCCTCGCCACCCCAGCGCGCCGGCACATCCGCCTGCCGCAGGCGCTGCTCAAGGACTGAGCCCACCTGTTGCAGCACCTGGTCCCCCACGTCATGGCCATAGCGATCATTGACCGACTTGAAATAGTCCAGGTCCATGCCAAGGATACTGAAGCCGGCCTTCGTGCGATGGCACTCTTCGACCGTATAATCCAGAAGCTCGCGCAGATGCTTGCGGTTCGCCAGCCCGGTCAGTGAATCCGTTGAAGCCATACGATGGAGCCTGTCCTCCGCCTGTTCACGGGAGTATTCGTAGGCGTAGACGCCACCTGTGAGCACCAGGCTGCAGGCGACCACGTTGGTCAGGCCAACCACGTCAAGAAGTTCAGGGGCATCGTAGTAACGGTAGTAGTAGAGCAGCCAGGCCACCGCCAGATAAACCAGGGAGAGCGCCAGTCCCAGTGTGCGGCCGTGAATGAAAAGCGCAAGTACGGGAATAAGGTAGAACCAGACGAAGACCTTGTCGGAAAGATTCGGCGTCAGCAGCGCAACGACCAGCATGCTGAACAGGACGAGGAGGTACAGGAAGCTCCAGACCTGGATGTTGCGACTGCGTGGGATCACAAAGAGAAGAGCGAAAGCAAAAACGGTGACAAAAAGCTCTATCGCCGCGACAAACAGAATGCCTCTGGAAAGATTCACAAGACTGAACCCCAGGGTAAATGCGGCAGTCAGCAGCAGCAGCCAATGCAGCAACGCACGCCGCTGCGCCTCAATCGAAGAGCGCCGGCTCGAATGCTGAACCTGCTCCGATCTCTCCTTCACCCGGAGAATCCCCTATCAACCATAACTTACGTAAAGTACAGCACGGGGGTTCCGATCGGTATAGTCGATACCTGTTAGTTTTCGTTAAAGCCGGACTGGCCTATGCTACGGGGAATATCAGAACAAGAGAGCAGGAGAACCCGTGCCATTACCCTACGCCCGCTTCCATGATGGAAGCCGCTTCGAGTCCCCCATCAGCAAGGTGGTGTGTGTGGGCCGCAACTATGCCGAACACGCCAAAGAACTGGAAAATCCGGTTCCGGCGCAACCACTGCTGTTCATGAAGCCGCCCTCCTCCGTGGTCCGGCTCGAGGATCCGATCGTTCTTCCCCCGGGGAACGAACCCGTGCATTATGAGACTGAGCTGGCCCTGCTCATTGGCCGGACACTGCGGGCCGCCGGCGAGACAACGGCCATGGAGGCTATTGCCGGTGTTGGTCTGGCCCTCGACCTGACCCTGAGGGAACGCCAGAGCCAACTCAAGGCTTCAGGCCATCCCTGGGAAGTCGCCAAGGCGTTTGACGGCGCATGCCCACTCTCAGCGTTCGTCCCGATTGATGAATTCCGTAATACTGATCGTTTCCGGTTTTCGCTGAGCGTTGACGCCGAGCTGCGCCAGGACGGTGACACTGCGGACATGATCAAACCCGTTCCAGCACTGCTATCGTATATGAGTGAACACTTTACGCTGGAGCCCGGAGACGTGATCCTGACGGGAACGCCCGCCGGCGTCGGCCGACTTGAATCCGGCCAGCAACTGGCGCTGACCCTGGAAGACCGGCTGCGTGTCGAAACCAACGTCTCCTGACTTTTTGAACGAGGTACTATGAGCAGAAAACCGGTAACCACGCGAACCGGGCGCTTTTTCCGTCTCGCCGGCATGACCGGCTCCGTGGCCTCGCGCTACGCGGCCCGGCGGGCGAAGAACTGGTTCAGTGAAGACACGGAACAGAGCCGTCACGAGTACTACAGCCAAATGGCGGAGGAAATCGTCGACACCCTGGGGGAGCTCAAGGGCGCCGTCATGAAGGTGGGCCAGATCGCCTCCCAGACCCAGGACTTCCTGCCCCGGGAACTGACCGATGCCCTGCAGCGCCTCCAGAAAGAGGCGCCGGCCATGGATTACGGGGTCATCAAAGACCAGATCGAGAGCGAACTCGGGGACCGGATCGAGAACCTCTTCGCCGAAGTGGACGAAACCCCCTACGCCGCCGCCTCAATCGGTCAGGTCCACCGGGCACGCCTGAATGACGGCCGGGAAGTCGTCGTCAAGGTCCAGTACCCCGGCGTCGACCGCTCCTGCGACTCGGACCTGAGACAGCTCCGCACCGCCCTGCGCCTGGGCGGCCTGCTGAAAATGCCCAAGGAAAGCGTGGACGAGCTGTTCAACGAAGTCCGCGACCGCCTCCACGAGGAACTCGACTACGAGAACGAAGCCCGCAATATCGAACAGTTCGCCCGACAGCACAAGGATGACCATTGGCTGCTGATCCCGGACGTCGTCCACGAACGCTCCTCACGCCGCGTGCTCACCATGGAGAAAGTCGAAGGCGACCACATCAGCGAAGTCACCCGGGAGCGCTACGACCAGGACACCATCAACCTCATCGGCCAGCGCATCTTCCAGGCCATGGCCGACGGCCTCTTCCGCCACCGCGCCATCCACGGCGACCCCCACGCCGGCAACTTCGCCTACCGGCCGGACGGCACCATCATCCTCTACGACTTCGGCTGCATCAAAAACCTGCGCCCATCCACCGTCGAAGCCTACCGCAACTGCATCATCGACGCCCTGGATGAAAACTACCGATCCCTGGACCAACACCTCATCCACCTCGGCGCCCGAGTCGAAGACCACCCCCCGGTAGACCCCGACTACTACGCCATGTGGCGCAACATCCTCTACCAACCCTTCGCCCCGGAAAACCAACCCTACGACTTCGCCCAATCCGACCTCCACCAACAGGTAGCGGCCAACACCCACACCGTCTTCAAACACCTAAACGCCTTCAAACCCCCGGTCGAAAGCATCCTCATCGACCGCATGGTCGCCGGCCACTACTGGATGCTCAAACGCCTGGGCGTAAAAACCGATTTCCGGCCGCTGCTGGAGGAATACATCAAAAAGGAAGAAACAGCAGAATAGGCGCATGCCAAACAGATGCAGCCTGAGGAATAAAGCTTTTTTGGAGATCCAGGAAGCGCCCCGCACCCACCACGAAGTGGCACGGCGGGGGCTCCCTTTCAGGGAGGCTCGATGACAGGATGTCATCGCGCCAGCGCCCAGGGATGGGTTCACAGCGGTCCCTGAAAGGGAGCCCCCGCCGTGCCACCCGCACCAACCCTGAAGGCTAGGAGCAACTCACTCGGAGTCGATCAATTTCCCGGGATTCATAATGCCGTTAGGATCAAACACCCTCTTGATCCCCTTCATAACAGCAATCTCCGCCTCACTCTTCGTATACCCAAGATACTTCTTCTTGACCATACCAACCCCATGCTCGGCAGAAACACTCCCCTCATACCGCTCAACAATCCCAAACACCAGATCATTCACCGTCTCACACCGCCTGAAGAACTCCGCCTTCTCCATGTCCTCCGGCTTGAGAATGTTCAGATGCAGATTGCCGTCCCCGATGTGCCCGAACCACACAATCTCAAAGTCCGGATACTCCTTCTGCACCACCGAATCAATCTCCTGCAGGAACTCCGGCACCCGGGAAACCCGCACGGACAGATCATTCTTGTAGGGCGTACGCGGCGCAATCGACTCCGAAATCCGCTCACGCAGCTGCCACAGTTTCTCGGCCTGGGCCTCGCTCTGACTGATTACGCCATCCAGCACCCAGCCGGACTCCACGCACTGCTCAAAGATCCCCATGGCCTCCTCCAGCACGCCATCGGAAATCGCCTCGAACTCCAGCAGCGCGTAATACGGCGCTTCCGTCTCGAATGGCGACTGGACCTCCGCATGCTGCTGCACATGCTGGATCGCTTCATGGGAGAAAAACTCATACGCGGTCAGATCCAGCTTGTTCCGGAATGCCTGAAGCACATCCATGGTATTGGTCAGGTCATTGAGCCCCAACACCATCACCGTCAGCCCCGTCGGCTGGCGCGTGAGCTTCATGGTCGCTTCCGTGATGAAACCCAGGGTCCCCTCGCCGCCGATGAACAGCTGGCGCAGGTCGTAACCCGTGTTGTTCTTCTCCAGCCCCCTGTTCAGCTCCAGGATCTCGCCACTGCCGGTCACCACCTTAAGCCCGGCCACCCAGTCACGGCTCATGCCGTAGCGGATCACCTTGATGCCGCCGGCGTTGGTCGAGAGGTTGCCCCCAAGCTGACTGGAGCCGGCGGAGGCAAAATCCACCGGGTAATACAGATCCTGCTCCTCGGCAAAGTTCTGAAGCTGCTCGGTCACAACCCCCGCCTGGCACTGGACGATACGGTCACTGGCATTGAAATCCAGGATCTGGTTCATGCGGTCAAACGCCACCACCAGCTCGCCATTCGCGGCAACAGCACCCGCACTGAGGCCGGTACGCCCACCCGAAGGCACCAGCGCCATATGCTGCTCGTTCGCAAACCGAACAATCGCCTGCACTTCTTCCGTGCTCTTGGGCAGCACGACCGCGATGGGCGCCGGTTCATAGATGCGTGTCCAGTCGCAGCCGTAGGATGCAAGGTCGTCAGGCGCCGTGAGAACCTTGCCCCCGTCGGTCAGCAGTGACTCAAGAGTTTGCGGATCAAAAGCTGTGCCCGTGCTACTCATAGACTCGGAAATCCTCTGATGTCTGTTCAAAATCCGATCAAAAATCGGGAAATTCTGGGGAGCTATGCTACCATAGCTGTTCCCAGGATGCGGCCAATGCCGCAACTAATTGATTTTCCTTCATTTTTTTCGAAAACCTGATTAAATCTGGATTCTGTCATGGCTAACACATCGCTCGACAAGAGTAAGATCCGTTTTCTTCTGCTCGAAGGTGTTCACCAATCCGCCGTGGAAAAGCTCAACGCTGCCGGCTACACCAACATCGAACACCTGAGCCATTCGCTCGCGGAAGAAGACCTTCTGGAAAAGATCGCCGACGCCCATTTCGTTGGCATCCGTTCACGCACCCAGCTCACCGAGAAAGTCTTCGACCACGCTAAGAAACTCGTCGCGGTCGGGTGCTTCTGCATCGGCACCAACCAGGTTGACCTGGAAGCGGCCAAGAAGCGTGGTATTGCTGTATTCAACGCGCCCCACTCCAACACGCGGAGCGTTGCGGAGCTGGTTCTGGCCCAAACCATCATGCTGCTGCGCGGCACCCCGGAGAAGAACGCGGCGGCCCATCGCGGCAAGTGGATGAAGTCCGCCAAGAACAGTTACGAGACCCGGGGCAAGAAGCTGGGCATCATCGGCTACGGCAACATCGGCACCCAGCTCAGCGTTGTGGCCGAGTCACTGGGCATGGACGTCTACTTCTACGACGTGGTCTCCAAGCTGCCCCTCGGCAATGCCACACAAGTGGGTTCCATGAAGGAACTGCTGGCGCTGTCCGACGTGGTCACGCTGCATGTGCCGGAGACCGAGTCAACCCGTAACATGTTCGGCGCGCGGGAACTGGACCAGATGAAGGAAGGCAGTATCCTCATCAACGCCTCCCGTGGCACCGTTGTCGACATCGAGGCGCTGAGCGAGAGCCTGCGCTCCGGCAAGCTGCTGGGCGCCGCCGTGGACGTCTTCCCGACCGAACCCAAGTCCAACGATGAGGAATTCGTATCGCCGCTGCGCGAGTTCGACAACGTCATCCTCACGCCCCATGTTGGCGGCAGCACCGTTGAAGCCCAGGAGAACATCGGCTTTGAAGTGGCGGAAAAGCTGTCCACCTACAGCGACAACGGCACTTCCGTTGGCTCGGTCAACTTCCCGGAAGTGGCGCTGCCCTCGCATCCGGACCAGCATCGCCTGCTCCACATCCACAAGAACATTCCGGGTGTGATGTCCGAGATCAACCAGATCTTCTCGGAAAATGACATCAACGTATGTGGACAATACCTGCGCACCAATGATGAGATAGGCTACGTCGTCATCGACGTCGACAAGGCCTACAGTGATGTTGCCCTTCGCAAGCTCAAGGAAGTGAAGGGCACCATCCGCGCACGGGTACTGTTCTGATAAGGAATTAACCATGTCTATGAAAGACACGCTGATTCAGAAGCTGGAAAAACAGGTGGACAGCTGGGAAAGCCGGCTGGACACCCTCAAGGCCCAGTTCAATGAATACAAGCAGAAAGCGGAAAACCAGGAAGCCACGGAAGAGCTGAAACAGGAGACCGCCAAGCGGATCAGCGACCTTCAGGAGAAGGTCGAGTCCGCCCGCAGGCGCCTCTCCGAACTGCGTGAAAGCGGTGAATCCCATGTGAAGGAGGTCCGCGGCCAGGTTGAAGACTGGCTGAACCGGAACTCCTGAGTCCTGACGCACCCGGCCCGGTCCGGGTGCGTACCCTCCTTATATCAAAACAATCTATCAAGATGAAACATCATTCTTTCTGGTCATATAAAACCAGTGCTAGGCTGCGCTATCACTGACATGACCCGTAGAGAACCTGCATGGATTGGACCGGCTGGACAAGCCTTCTGACGGTAGTTGCCGTTCTCACAACCCTGATGACCACGCGCCTGGCCACGGACATGGTCATGCTCACGGCGCTTATATTCCTGAGCGTCTCCGGCATTCTCACACACCAGGAAGCCCTGGCGGGGTTCAGCAACAGCGGTCTCATCACCGTCGCCTTCATGTACGTCATCGCCTCCGGAATCCATAACACCGGCGGACTGGACTGGATCATCAAGAACCTGCTTGGCCGTCCGGCATCCGTGCGCTACGCCCAGGCGCGGGTCATCGCGCCGGTCGCCGGTCTCAGCGGCTTCCTGAACAACACCCCGGTGGTGGCCACCTTCATCCCGGCCGTCGCACGCTGGGCCCGCCACCAGCAGGTGCCCCTTCCGCCACTGCTGATGACACTCAGTTATGCGGCCATACTCGGCGGCACCCTCACGCTCATCGGCACCAGCACCAACCTGATCGTGAATGGCCTCTACATGGACCTGGCCGATTCCGAGGGTTTCCATCTCTTCGACATCACCTGGGTAAGCCTGCCCGTGATCCTGATCGGCCTGGCCTTCATCGTCGTCTGGCTGCCCTTTGCGCTTCGGTCCCGGAAAGGCAACGGCAAGCAGATGTTCGGGGACTTCCGGGAATACACCGTGGAAATGGCCGTCGCCAATGATGGCCCCCTCGTCGGCCAGTCCGTTCAGGACGCAGGACTGCGCCACCTTCGCGGACTTTACCTGGTTGAAATCGAGCGCGAAGGCGGCGTGGTAACCGCCGTGCCCTCCGAGGAACGACTGCGCAGTGGTGACCGCCTTGTGTTTGCCGGTGACGTACAATCCGTCATGGAGCTCCGCCAGATCCGCGGCCTCGTCCCCTCCACCGAAGAGCAGCCACTACTGGCCAAGGAAGCCCCGGAGCGCCGCATCGTCGAAGCCGTGGTCTCTCCCGAGTGCCTGGCCGTGGGCAGCACCATCCGCGAAAGCCGGTTCCGCGAGAAATACGGCGCCGTGGTCCTCGCCATCGCCCGCAACGGCCGGCGCATCGAAGGCAATCTCGGCAATATCCGGCTTGAACCGGCGGATACCCTGCTACTGGAGGCACGCCCCGTCTTTGTCACACGCCAGCGTTACTCCAGAGATTTCCTGCTGGTCAACGACACCGAGGAAGAGAGCCCCGACCACCGCAAATCCTGGCGGGCCTGGGCCATCCTCATCGCCGTGGTCCTTCTGGCCGCCACCAACACCCTGAGCATGCTCCACGCCGCCATGGTCGGCGCCCTGGCCATGCTGCTGACCAACTGCCTGACCCTGAACCTGGCCCGGCGCAGCCTCGACGGCCACGTACTACTGACCATCGCCTGCTCCTTCGCCCTGGGCAACGCCCTGGACAAAACCGGCGCCGCCACCTGGCTCGGCCACGGCATGCTGTCCTTCACCGCCGGCGACTACCTGCTGATGCTGATCGCCACCTACGTGCTCGTGAACGTCATGACCGAAATGATCACCAACAACGCCGCCGCCCTCCTGACCCTGCCCATCGTACTGGCCGTCACCCAGAACGCCGGCATGCCCGCCGAGCCCTTCGTCCTGACACTAATGATGGCCGCGTCGGCAAGCTTCGCAACGCCACTGGGCTACCAGACAAACCTGATGATATTCGGCCCGGGGGGATTCCGGTTTATAGATTTCGCAAAGGCGGGATTGCCGCTCAACATCATCTGCGGCATTGCAACGGTTACAACGGTTTCCTTGCTTTACCCCCTCTAACCCCACACTCCAAACCATGGTGAAGAAGGAAGGAGGGGCGAGGGCACACTGTCAGGGAAGCTCCGGAGCCATGGATGGCGGAGGGCAGCGTACAGGGACGTATTCACAGCGTTTCCCTGACAGTGTGCCCTCGCCCCTCCTTCCTTCTTCACTCCCCAAAAACGCAATTCACTCCATGGGCATCAACTGAATCTCAACACGCCGGTTCTGCTGCCGACCCTGCTCCGTATCATTACTCGCAACCGGGAAACGCGGCCCATAGCCCTTGGTATGAAGCCGACCCTGAGCCACACCCTTATCCCGAAGATAAGACCCCACCGACTGGGCACGACGTTCACTCAGCTGCTGGTTATACTCGAAGCTTCCGGTACTGTCCGTATGCCCACCAACGGCAATTGCCGTCTGATCAAATTCCTTGACCACAATGGCTACCGAATCAAGGACCTCATAGAACGACGTCCGGATGTTGGATTTGTCCACGTCAAAGGTGATGTTCCCCGGCATGATAAGATCGATCTGGTTCCCGTCACGCTTCACACGTACACCGGTACCCTCGAGTCTCTGCCGCAGTTGCGCCTCCTGGCGATCCATGTACTGGCCCACGCCAGCGCCAATCAGACCGCCTGAAGCCGCACCGATCAGGATGCCCTTGTTCCGGTCCCCTTTGCTGGACGTGGCAGCCCCGGCCGCAGCCCCGGTGACCGCACCAATAATACCGCCCATCATCGTCTTCGACGTCTTCTCCTCACCCGTGTAGGCATCCTGTGTCGCACAGCCACTGATCATCGCCGCGCTGACCACGACGGCCATAAGCACTTTTTTCATCAAGTCGTCTCCAGAGTTTCGTTGATTGTGTCCTGCGACCCCAGGAGTCGTTCCATTTCCGCGGAAACCGCTCCCAGCACCTGCCCCAGTATCGGGTCGGCCTCATTCACCAGATGATGACGGCCTTCGGGGATCTGATAGACCCGGACCCGCCGGAACTTGCGTCTTAGTACGCGAAGGTTGTGGCGCCACTCCACGGTCGTGTCCTGCTCACCCTGCACGATGGCCAGGTCATAGTCTACAGGCAGGGCTGCTTCGATACGTGAAACCCACCGCCTCAGCGCCGTCAGCCAGGCCATCGCAATACCCTGGGCCTGAAGCGGGTCATGGTCCTTCAGGAAGCGGAGAAAATCACCGTCATTGCTGTTGGCGACGAATACCCGCTTCCACTGATCCTGGAAGGGTCGCGTCAGGGTATGGACCAGCTTTCCCATCCGGAACCCCGCGGGCCGAATCAGCGGTGCGAGCAGAACCACACCCCTGAAGGCGATGGCCTCGGGCGCCTCACGGCAGGACAGCAGGTAGTCCACCAGCACACCGCCACCGGTACTCTGCCCAACCCCAATCCAGGGGTCTGTTGTCTGCCCCCGGCTCAGTGCCAGAACCGTCAGCAGAATCCGCTGGTACTCCCGAAAGCTCTGGATCGCCGTGGGCTCACCGCTGGACAGGCCGTGGCCGGGCAGATCATAGACGAGCACGTCCATGCCCTGCCACAGGCAATGGTGGATAATGCGGCTATAGAGCCCAGTGTGGTCCAGGTAGCCATGAAAGAGGAACACCGTGCCGAGACTCTCGGGCTGGCGGTAATAGTGGACCGCCAACCGGTAGCCCGCCGCATCAAGATACCCGAGTCGATAGGTTGTGTTCGGAGTGTCCGGTCCGGGTTCCAGGCCGTAGAACTGGAGGTAGGGGTAAACCGGTTCGCCGGGTGCCTCGGTTTCCGCAAAGCGGAACGGCGGCATGGCGGCCACCACGGCGTCACGGTCCCACGATGATGCGTAGACGGTCGCTTCAGGCTCTTCGCTGTATAAGGTCATTCCAGAAGATGCCGCCTGAAGAAATCCAGTTGATCCGAGGACGAGCGCTTGAAGCCTTCACCCGTATAGATATCGAAATGGCCCATACCATCATAGCGACGGAGTTCCGCCCGGAAACCGGCCCGCTGGGCGGTCTTTTCAGCCGCCTCCGGTGGCGCCACTGAATCCTCGGAACAGGTGATAATCAGCGCCGGACAGGGCAGGCGCTTCGCATGGCGCACCGGGCGATAGAACGGCAGCTGCAGCGCAATGCGGGCTGCCAGCTCGTTGCGCCAGTTTTCAGGCGTAATACTCTTATAGCCGGGAAGCGCATCATCGGTGGCCATGGCGGCGGTTTCCCCGGGGGCGCCGACGATGGGCGCGTACAAAGGTGAACGGCCGAGCAACGCTCGGAACTGATCCCGCACCGCCAGCCCACTGAGCTTCGTGAGTCCCGCGAGACCGGCGTATCCAAGCACATTGGTGACCGCCGCCAGACCATCCATCATCGGACCCTGGGAGGAAACCGCGGCTACGCGCCTGTCGCGGGCCGCGGCAACAATCACATGCCCGCCGGAGAACGATGAGCCCCAGAGCGCGATTCGCTCGGGATCAATCCCCTCCTGCTGACGGGCAAAATCAATCGCCGCCTGCCAGTCGGCAAGCTGGCGGGACACGGAAACCAGCTGACGCGGCTCACCCTCGCTGTCACCGAAATGGCGGTAATCAAAAAGCAGTACTGGAAAACCAGCTTCCGCGAAGACACGGGCATAGGGAACCAGTCCGGCATCCCGGGTCCCGCCAAGACCATGTGCCATAACGATGCAGGGCGCCGGCTTCGAAACCGGTGTCTCCGGCCAGAACCACCAGGCAGCGACGGCATCACCGTCCACCCGAAAGCGCACATCCGTCTGTTGCAGTTCCATCAGTGATAATCTCCGTCGCGTCTGGACTAGTTACGCATCAGTTCAGGCAGAAAGAGAGCAATCTGCGGGAAAATAATCAGCAGGGCGGTGGAGAGCAGCAGGATCGCCACAAAGGGTGGTGTCCCGCGTATCACCTCCATATAGGGTCGCCTGAAAATCGCCACGGCAGTGAATATGTCACATCCGAACGGTGGTGTCGCAGACCCGATCGCCGCCTGCAGCACTACCAGTGTCCCGACGTGAACCGGATCCAGGCCGGCGGTGGCGATTGCGGGAGAAAAGATAGGTGTCAGCACCAGGATGACCACGATGGGATCCACAAACATGCAGCCCACGAAGTAGGCCACGGCGATCAGGATCAACAACTGGTAGGGGTGCTCCGACGCCGCCGTGAGCATATCCCCGAGCAACAGGCTGGGGATCTGAGCGAACGAAATCATCCAGGAAAATGCCATACCCGCCGCCACCAGGATAAAGACCACAGCCGTGATCATTCCGGTTGAAAGCGCGATTTCCGGGATCTGGGACATCTTCACCTGCCGGTAGATGACCATTTCCAGCAGCAGCGCATAGGCCACGGACATCGAAGCCGCTTCCGTGGGACTGAAGGTACCGGAATAAATGCCACCGATGATGATGACCGGGAAACCACCGGCGAGAATGGATCGCTTGAGCGCAAGGAGCCGCTCGGACCAGCTCGCCTTGGGCAACACTGGAATGCCCTTCCAGACGGAAATGCCGTAACAGTAGGCGGCAAAAAGCGCGAGGATCATGAGCCCAGGCCCGATACCGGCAATGAAAAGGGCACCGACAGAGGTGCCGGAGACAACACCGTAGATGATCATGCCGATGGAGGGCGGAATCAGCAGCGCAATGTCGCTGGCATTGATGATCAGGGCGATGGAAAACCGGTCCGTATAACCGGCCTCGATCAGTCTGGGCCTGAGTGGTCGCCCCATGGCTACAACCGTGGCCTGGGTCGAACCTGAAACCGCCCCGAACATGGTGCAGGAAATGGCGGTGGTGACGGGCAGTCCGCCACGGATATGGCCCACGAACTTGCTGACCAGATCCAGCAGCCGGTTCGCCGTGTTGCCCTTGATCATGATATCGGCGGCGAGTATGAACATGGGGACCGCCACCAGAACGGTCTGCTCCACCCCACCGATCATCTGCTGAACCAGGTTGGAGGGGTGCAGCCCCGAGAATTTCGCCATCAGCAGCAGCAGCGCGCCCACTGTGAGCGGCACCATCATGGGGTAGCCCATGAGCAGCAGAACGATCATCACAACGCCCACGAGCAGTGCGGCATCGGAAGTTGCCAGGGATGCGATGTTGAGCCACTCGAGAAAATCAATCACGGTTGTCGCCTCCCTCGCTGTTATTATTCTCCTCAGCCACTTCCAGTTCCTCGTCACTCAGGCCACTGGCCGTCGCCAACCCAGGGTCAATACCTTCTTCCTCGTACTCGTCCTTCTGATACCAGGACAGGTAGTTCTCACGACTGATCAGGTTGCGGACCCCGGCGAGGAAAAACTGGATACCCCCGAGCAGGAACCCGAGAGGAACGACCATATAGTAGAGGTAGACAGGGAAACCCGTGGAGGAAGTGACACGACACTGGCCGGAACGCGCCTCCACGAGGCCGATGAACAGGCTGAAAAGCCAGTAGGCCAGCAACAGGCCCACAAGAATGGAAATCCAGAGGGCAACACTGCGCTGCCACCCCGTAAACAGGTTGACCAGTCGGGCATAAAGGGCTTCAACGAGCCGGATGCCATGGCCAGCAATGGCCAGTGCCACCACAGTGATAATGACCCCAGCGGTCAGGGGCATGCCGCCGACCGGCATATTGAACAGGCCAAGGTTCACGGCTTCCGGCAGAACCCGGCAGCTTCGCTGCGCCGCCCCGGCGTAGTTCCAGGCGTAATCCGCAAACACGAACAGCAGGCCGGCAGTCGTGAAGCTGACGAAAATCAGCAGAATCTTCTGGCCCAGCGGCGGCAGCAGATCGTGCACCGCCGAGACGCGGATGTGGCGGGCGTGACGCGCGCCGATCCCGATACCCAGAAAGGTCACCATGACCAGCAGTATCTGGGCGGCGTCATTGGCGAACTGAAGACTGAAACCCATCAGGTTCCGGGCGAGGACATTGGCGACGGTTACCACCGCCATGGCGATCACGCACGCAATAAGAGCGCTTCGCTCAAACCAGTCGAGCCCCGTGTCCACCCACTCGAATGAACTCTTGGAAACCGCCTTCCATACCGGTCCTGAACCGGTCCTGCCCCGGTCGGTCATTGGATACTCCCTCAATCAGCCCTTGGTAACAATAGCGGGTAGACCTGCTGTTGGGCAACAACGGCTGTAAATAGATTCTGCAAACGCAAAATTCGATATAGGACTTTTGCTGAACAAAAACTGTGTTATGTTTAACAGGGATAACGAAAAAAAATCCATACAGGGAGACACGTTATGATCCAATCTCGCCAATGGCTGACAGGCCTGATGATGATTTTTGCACTGGGCCTCTATGGCTGCTCGGATTCCGGTGATTCCGATTCCAGTGAATCCGGTGATTCCGGTGACGAGGGCAAGACCAAAGAGGAACTGGCTGCGGAACGCGAACCCGACACCTGGCGCTTCGCGCTTGAAGAAGTGGAAGGCAGCGTTCAGGACGCCTACGCGAAGGAATTCAAGCGGCGCATCGAAGAGAAAACCGATGGTGGCGTAACGGTTGAAGTCTACCCTTACGGCACACTCGGAACCTCCTCCCAGCTCACCGAGCTCATGCAGAATGGCGCGGTGGAACTGGCATTCGCATCACCCGGCCATCTCGCGGACGCGATTCCCGAAGTCGGTATCTTCACCCTGCACTTCATCCTGTCCCAGGATCCGGATGTAAACCGCGAAGTACTCTCTTCGCCGCAGACCTACGACCTGTTCCAGCCGCTCTATGAAGAGCAGGATCTTCAGCTTCTGGACATTGTTCAGGAAGGCTGGATGGTCTGGAGCGCGGACAAGCCGCTGCGCAGCCCCGAGGACTTCGAGGACTTCAAGATTCGTACCATGACGTCTCCGATCCTGGTGGAATCCTACAAGGCCTATGGCGCCGACCCGACGCCAACGCCCTACTCGGAAGTCTACAGCGGCCTGCAGCTCGGTCAGATCGACGGCCAGGTCAACCCGATCTTCGCGATCGAGGAAATGAGCTTCTATGAAGAGCAGGATGTGCTCACTTCGGCACGTCACGCGCAGTTCATCTCCACCTTTGCGGCGGGCAACGACTGGTTCGAAGGTCTGTCGGACGAGCGACAGGAACTGATCCTGGAGGTTCGTGACAACATGGTGCCCTGGATTGATGAGAAGCAGCGTGAATACAACGAAGAACGGCTGCAGAAAATCCTGGACGCGGGTGGTACTGAATTTGTTGAGCTCAACGAAGACGAGCGTGACGTCTTCCGTGAAGCCAGCAAGAACGTACGCCAGATCTATCTGGAGCAGGCTGGTGAGAAAGGGGAGGAAATCCTCAACAGTCTCCTCGAAAGGACCCAGAAAGCCGACGCTGAAAGCCAAGGCGAATCTGAAGGCGAATCTGAAGGCGAAGACGAAGACGAAGACGAAGAAATGGATGACGCGGCCTGAACCCGGCCACCATCCCATGAAACCCGGCCATGCGCCGGGTTTTTTTTGCCTGGAAAACGGATGAGAAGCGGGCCTTCAGCCGCTATAATGCGTCCACTCTTAGACTGATTCCGGGAGCGGACTATGAGCCCTAATGCCGCAACGGCCCGCCTGCTGAGCCCCATCCTGCTCATCCTGCTCGCCGCCTGTAGCGATGCCCCACCCGAAACCAGTCCCACCCGAATCCAGGGGGAGACCTTTGGCACCTTCTATCAGGTCAGTGTGGCCAACGACCTGGCAGATGAGCAGAAGGATACGCTTCGCAGCCAGCTTGAGGCTGAACTGGACAGGGTGGACCGGCAGATGTCCACCTACCGTGAGGACTCCGACCTGAACCGACTCAACAGCGCCGAGACCGGCGAGTGGGTCGCACTGCCCGACCCCGTCATCGAGCTGCTCGCCCTGTCCCGGACGATCTCGGAAGCAACAGACGGCGCCTTTGATATTACCGTGGGTGGACTGGTTAACCTCTGGAGTTTCGGGCCCGAGGCACGCCCCCGGGAAAAACCCTCCGACGAGGCATTGCAACAGCGCCTTGAACAGGTCGGATTCCAGCAGCTCGACGTGGACCAGGACGCGGGCAGGGCCCGCCGGCTGAGCGACATTTACGCTGACCTCTCGGCAATCGCCAAGGGGCACGCTGTTGACCGTCTCGCCATGCTGCTCGAGGAGGCTGGTTATGAGGCCTATCTCGTCAATATCGGCGGCGACCTACTGGCCAACGGCCGCAAGCGTTCCGGCGAACCCTGGCGGATTGGTATCGAGCTGCCGCGCGATGGGGAACAGGTCGCCCGGCATGCACTGCCATTACTGAACATGTCACTGGCAACATCCGGGGACTACCGGAACTATTTTGAAGTCGATGGCCAACGATATTCGCATACCATTGACCCACGGGACGGGCGACCCGTGCAGCACACACTCGCGTCGGTCAGTGTTTTCCATCCGGAAAACACCATGGCGGATGCCCTGGCAACCGCCTTCATGGTGATGGGGACGGAAGATACCCTGACTTATGCCCGGAAGAACGAGATCCCGGTGCTGGTAATTGAACGGAGTCGGGGAGATTTCCGTACACGCATATCCCCGGCACTGCGAGAGATGCTTGCCGGGGAAGACGTTGAGCGACTTTTAACCGACTGACCCGGAGAGACTGCCATGACTGAAGTAACCGAACTGCAGTCCGAGGTCCGGGCGCTGCTTGAAGAGGAAGACATCGATACCGTTGTCGAGCTCCTCAATAACCGTCACCCGGCAGAGATTGGTGGGGTTATTGACGAGCTTGAAGCGGAATCGGCCTTCTTCCTGTTTGACCGCCTGGACCGCCGCACCCAGGCACGCATCCTGCCCTACATGCAGGAGTCCCACCAGCTCAGCATGGTGCAGCACCTGAGCCGCCACGCCCAGGCCCGCCTGCTGACGGACATGAACGCGGACGAGCGTGCCGACCTTTACCAGGAGTTGCCCGAGGAGGTTCAGGAAACCCTGATGCCCGCCCTGGCCAAGGCGGAGCGGGAAGACCTGCTGCGCCTGACCAGCTACCCGGAGGGCACGGTGGGGTCGGTCATGACCAGCGAATACGCCACGGTCCCGGCCCACATCACGGCACGTCAGGCCATCGAACGGCTGCGCTTCCAGGCCCTGAACAAGGAAACCATCTACATTGCCTATGTGCTCGACTCGGATCGGCGCCTCCTGGGCATCGTCACGCTCAGTGGGCTGGTGGTCGCCTCACCCCAGGAAGCGGTCGAGGACCTGATGCAGACCGAGGTGGTCAATGTGCACACGGACGCCCCCAGCGCCGAGGCTGCCCGGCTGATCGCGGATTACGACCTTCTCGCCATTCCCGTGGTGGATGACAATGAGCGCATGGTCGGGATCGTGACCCACGACGATGCCATGGACGTCCAGGAGGCCGAGGCCACCGAGGACATCCACAAGGGTGCCACGGTCGGCAATCTCCCCGGCAGCCTCAAGGAAACCGCGCTGACCACCCTCTACCAGAAGCGCATCCTCTGGCTGGTTCTGCTGGTCTTCGCCAACGTGTTCTCAGGCGGCGGCATTGCCCTCTACGAGGACACCATCCAGGCCCATGTTGGCCTGGTCTTCTTCCTGCCGCTGCTGATTGCCAGCGCTGGTAACGCCGGTGCCCAGTCCTCGACACTGATGGTTCGCGCCATCGCCACCGGCGATGTGGTCAGCCGGGACTGGCTCCGCATGCTGTTTCGCGAGATCAGTGTCGGCATGTTGCTCGGCCTGACCATGGCCATTGCGGTGGCCGCTATCGGTTTCTATCGCGGCGGGTATGAAATGGCCATGGTGGTTGCCCTGACCATGATCATCGTGGTCCTCAGCGGCAGCCTGGTGGGCATGTCTCTGCCGTTCGTGCTCAACCGCCTGAACCTCGACCCCGCAACGGCCAGCGCGCCAGTGGTTACCTTCATCGCAGACGTAACCGGGATCCTTGTCTACTTCGCCATCGCCTCGGCACTGCTTTCGGTACCAGGCGCCTAGGTGGCCATGCATGGCATTCGCTGAACGGATTTCTGACCTCAGCCCGGACCAATGGAACCGTCTTGAGGGAACCGGCAACCCCTTCCTCAGGCACGAGTTCCTGTCGGGGCTGGAATCCACGGGCTGTGTAACAGCCGAAACCGGCTGGCAGCCCCACCACTGGGTTGAGTGGGATGACGACGGCGTTCTGAAGGCCGCCCTGCCCTGCTACCTCAAGACTCACTCCTTCGGGGAATATGTCTTCGACTGGGCCTGGGCCGAAGCCTGGGCCCAGTACGGACTCGACTATTACCCCAAGCTGCTCAGCGCCATCCCCTTTACACCCTGTGAAGGGCCCAGGCTCCTGGTCGCGCCCGGAGAGAATCCGTCCGGGCCCGGAAGCCGTGCCGCTCAGGCCATGCTTGATGAAGTCCTGGCGCAGTCCGCCTCCGGCTGGCACCTGTTGTTTCCGGATGAAACCGCACGGCAGAGCCTCCACCGCGAGGAATGGATGACGCGGCTGAGCTGCCAGTTCCACTGGCACAACGAGGGGTTTGGCAGCTTCGAAGACTTTCTGGGGTCACTGAAATCCCGCAAGCGCAAGCAGATACGCAAGGAGCGCAGCGCGGTTACCGAGCAGTCCATCCACTTTCAGAAACTCCGGGGTAACGAGATCACGGAACAGGCCCTGGACGCCTTCTTCCTGTTCTACCAGGCCACCTATCTCAAGCGCGGCCAGCGCCCCTACCTCAACAGGGCCTTCTTCGAGCACCTTGTCAACGCCATGCCCGAGCAGCTTTTCCTGGTCATGGCCGTACACGAAGGCCGCTTCTGCGCCGCCTCCCTCTTCCTGCACGATCAACACCGGCTTTACGGCCGCTACTGGGGCTGCCTTGAGGAATACGACCAGCTGCATTTCGAGGCCTGCTATTACCAGGGCATTGATTTCTGCATTGAACGGGGGCTGCACCGGTTCGATGCGGGTGCGCAGGGAGAGCACAAACTCAAGCGGGGCTTCCGCCCGCACCTGTTCGAGTCCTTTCACTGGATCCAGGATCCCCGGCTTCGCCCTGCGGTTGCCGATTTCTGCCGGCGGGAGGCCCGAGCCGTCAGGGCTTACGCCCAGCAGGCGCGCCAGGAACTGCCTTTCCGGGAAGGCCTCTGATAACCGGATTATCCCCGGGGCGCGCCTGTGTTAGCCTTTTCCCGTTCATCAAACGCTTTTCCGGACGCCGGACCATGCAAACCATCAAGACTGCCCTGCTTCGCACCCTCAGCCTTTTCATCGTCTGGTGGGCCCTGACCGAGGGTGACAGCTCCGGGGCAGTCTTCGGGGCTGTGGTATCCCTCCTTGTTGCACTGGTTTCGATCCGGCTTTTTCCGCCCGGAACCTATGCCGTCCGTCCGGGCAGCTACCGGCTCCGTATTCTGGGCGTCCTGTCCTTCACAGGCCACTTTGTCGGAAACTCCGTCATCGCGGGCGTGGATGTCGCCCGGCGACTGCTGTTGCCCCGGCTCCCAGTCGATCCGGGGTCGCTGACGCTGACGACCAGACTCCCCGAAGGCAGCCCCCGGTGGTTGTTGGCCAATGCGCTCTCACTGATGCCTGGCACGCTCAGCGTCAACCTTATTGATGACCAACTCGAACTGCACTGCCTGGACCAGCGCATGCCCGTCACCGCCTTCGTGCGCCAGACCGAAGCGCGCATTGCGGCCATGTACGGCATCACCCCGCCAGACGACAGCGGAGCCCAATCATGACGCTGTTGCTGAACACTGTGGCCGCCTTCCTGCTGCTGACGCTGATGATTGCCCTGGTCAGGATATGGCTCGGTCCGGATCCGGCGGATCGGATGCTGGCCTCGCAACTGTTCGGCACCACCGGCGTGGCATTGATGCTGGTACTGGCGGAGGCCCAGGCAATGCCGGCACTCAGGGACGTGGCGCTGGTGCTGGCGATGCTTTCGGTGCTGGCCATTGCCGGCTTTGTGACACGGGTGGTTCGAATAGACCGGAGTCCGGCTGATGATTGAGTTCACAATCCAACTGGTTCAGGTCCTGCTTCTCATTACCGGCTGTCTGTTCTTTGCCATCGGCACGCTTGGCCTCTTCCGCTTCCGCGACACCCTCAGCCGGATTCATGCGTTGACCAAGGTGGACAACCTCGGACTCGGCTTTCTGGTCATTGCCTTGCTGCCACAGGTTGCCTCCCCCACTGTGGGCCTTAAAGTGCTGCTGATCTGGATGGTGGCGCTTGCCGCCAGCGCCACGTCCGCCCACCTCGTGGCACGGGCCGTGGTCTCTGAACAGAGGGGAACAGAAGGCGGAGAGGGTCCCGATGCTTGAATGGTTCCTGGATCTCCTGCTGGTCACGGCTCTACTGACCACGGCCATCGCCACACTCAGTTCCCGGGATCTCTTCCGCGCGGTCGTGGTCTTCATCGCCTTCGGCCTGCTGATGGCAGTGGCCTGGGTGCGACTCCAGGCGCCGGACATCGCCCTGGCGGAAACCGCTATCGGCGCGGGTCTGACCGGCGTATTGCTGCTTGACGCGGTCAGCCACTTCCGGCGCGGCGGGACCGTTGCAGCATCAGGGC
Organism: Halospina denitrificans; assembly: GCF_004364635.1. Taxonomy (GTDB): domain Bacteria; phylum Pseudomonadota; class Gammaproteobacteria; order Pseudomonadales; family Oleiphilaceae; genus Halospina; species Halospina denitrificans. Next base: position 464,838 of record NZ_SOAX01000002.1, read on the forward strand.
GTTCCGACGCGGCAGGAGGCAGGGAGCAATGAAGCGGATTCTCGCGGTTACCCTCCCGCTGCTGGCCTCAATGGCATTGGTCCTGCTCCTTGGGGCCAGTCTCTGGAGCATTGCCGGCAGCCAGACACCGGTTAATCTTCCAGAGCTTCTTGCCGGGAAAATGAACGAAAGCGGTGTGAATCATCCCGTTACCGCCGTGCTGCTGAACTTCCGCAGCTACGACACCCTCCTGGAAATCGCCGTTCTTGTCATCGCTGGCATCACGGGCATATCAATGGCAAGGACCGCGTCGCTGGAAGATCCCGAGCTGCGAACCTCGGATTCGCTCCTCTACGCCCTCCAGCGCTGGTTCATTCCGCTGATGCTGTTGCTTGCGGGCTACCTGTTGTGGGCCGGGGCCGATCGCCCTGGCGGCGCCTTTCAGGCCGGGGCCGTGCTCGCCGGCTGCGGGGTGCTGATGCGTCTGGGCGGCATTCCCCTGGGGTTTCTTCGTCCCGGGCTGCTGCTGAGGGTGGGGCTTGGCCTCGGCTTTGCCGTCTTTCTGCTGGTGGCCGTGCTCAGCGCCATGGCCGGCGAGGCCTTCCTGGCCTATCCGCCAGGAATGACCAAGCCATTGATCATCACGATCGAAACCGTTCTGACCTTCTCCATCGCCATGGTGCTGCTGGCTCTTTTTGTATCCGCACCCGTGAATGACGCCGGGGCTCCCGGGGAGGACGATTCCTGATGACGCCATCCCTGCTGTACGCCTTTGCCGGTGCGGGGCTCTGCGGCATTGGCATGTTCGGTTTCATCCAGCTCCGACACCTGCTGCGCAAGCTTCTCGCCTTCAACCTGATCGGCTCGGGTACCTTCCTGGTACTGGTGGGGCTGGCCCAGCACGGCCAGGGCCCCGATGCCGTGCCCCAGGCACTGGTCCTGACGGGCATCGTGGTATCCATTGCCGCCACGGCCCTGGCCATTGTCCTGATACGTCGCTACTTCCACCTCTCCGGCCATACGTCCCTGGAGGCCGATGACAGTGATTCCGGGCAGGGAGGGGCTGAATGATCACGGCATGGCTTATGGCTGGCCTTCTGTTCACGCCTCTGGCCTGGGCGGTGCTCTGTCTGCTCCTCGACTTTTCACGGGGGCGCCTGGTCAGCTGTCTGGGTATCACGGTACAGGTTCTGGTGTCACTGGGGCTCTGGGTGGCAGTCGCCCGCGAGGGCGGTTTCCTTTACGGACTTGGCGGCTGGGAGGCGCCACTCGGTATTGAGTTGCGCGTGGACGGGTTGGCCGTCACCTTTATCCTCCTTACGGCCATCGTCGCTGGTGCCTGCGGCCTTCATGCCAGTGTCTATCTGGCGCCGGACAACGCCTGGTACCGCTATTTCTGGCCCCTGTTCTGGTTCCTCTGGGCGGGACTGAATGGCGTCTGGCTCGGTGGCGACCTGTTCAACCTCTATGTGGGGCTGGAACTGCTCAGCCTGTCGGCTGTTGGTCTCGTCGCCCTTGGCGGTGGCATCAATGCCCTGCGTGCATCGCTGCGCTACCTCCTGGCCGCGCTGCTTGGCTCCATGGCCTACCTGCTTGGTGTGGCACTGATGTACGGCCAGTTCGGCACCCTGTCCATTGCCGGCATCGCCTCGCTTCTACCTGAAACCCAGGCGCTGGTCGGACCCGGCATGGCAATGGCACTCATGCTCTCCGGGCTGGCCCTGAAAACGGCCCTCTTTCCGCTGCATGGCTGGCTGCCCCCCGCCCACGGAATCGCAAAATCACCGGTCAGCGCACTGCTCTCGGCACTGGTCGTGAAGGCTTCCTTCTACATTGCGGCGCGGCTCTGGCTTGAGTTCGGCCATGAGCTGGGCTCAACGGCCGTTGCCCAACTTATTGGCGGCCTTGGGGGCGCCGCGGTTATCTGGGGGAGCTGGCTGGCCTGCCGTCAGTCGCAGCTCAAGCAGGTGGTTGCCTACTCATCCGTGGCCCAGATCGGTTACCTCTTCCTGCTGTTTCCGCTGACGTTTGCGGTAAGCGATACGGCTTCCCTGCAGGCGCAGCAGGGCATGACCCTTCAGGTGGTCAGCCATGCCCTGGCCAAGGCGGCCATGTTCCTGGCAGCAGGCAACCTGATCCTTGCCACGGGAAGCCATCAGGTCGCAGGGCTCGCCGGCGTCAGCCACTTCCTGCCGTTTTCGCTTTTCTCTTTCGGGCTGGCCGGCGTATCGCTCATGGGCATGCCGCCTTCCGGCGGCTTTGCCGCCAAGTGGATGCTCCTCCAGGCCAGCCTTGCCAGCGGACAGTGGTGGTGGATTGTGGTCCTGGTAGCGGGGAGCCTGCTGTCGGCGGCCTATGTATTCCGGATCTACCAGGCATCCTTTGTTGCGAAAACCGGTGTCGATGACTTCTACCACCCACCAGGGAGCCTTGAGGTCATCCCCCTGCTGCTGGCCCTGATGTCGCTGGGGCTGGCACTGGTAGCTGAACCGTTACTGTCGGTTATGGCGCTGTCGCTTGAAACTGGAGGGGCACCATGAGCCTGAGCGCCCTGCTGCCACCCATTACCCTGATGACGTCCCTTCTGGCGGCCGTGCTCATTTTTGCCACCCCGGAACACCGTTCAGGGCTCAGGACCACCATCAATCTGACGGCAGCCCTGATCAAACTGCTCCTGGTGGCCATCATGGTCTGGGGGGTCTTCCAGGGCGTCGACTACCATCTGACGTTTACCATGCTCCCCGGGGTGGCGTTTACCCTGAAAGCCGATGCGCTCTCCGTGATGTTCGCCGGCCTGTCAGCCATCCTCTGGTTGCTGACAACCGTCTATGCGGTGGGGTACCTCGAGGACTCGCCCAACCGCAGCCGTTTCTTCGGCTTCTTCAGTCTCTGTGTCGCCAGCACCATGGGCATTGCCCTGGCCGGCAACCTGTTCACCTTCCTGCTTTTCTACGAAATGCTGACCCTGGCCACCTATCCGCTCGTGGTACACCGGGGTACCGTTGAGGCCCTGCGCGCGGGGCGCACCTACATCCTTTACACGCTGACGGGTGGCGCGGTGCTGCTGGTCGCCATTGCCTGGCTCCACGGGCTCGTCGGGGATCTTCCATTCCGGCAGGGAGGTCATTTCCAGCAGGCGGCATCGGACCTGGAGACACCGCTGACACTGATCTTTGTGCTGTTGATAGCAGGTCTCGGGGTCAAGGCGGCCATTTTCCCCCTGCACGGCTGGCTGCCCCAGGCCATGGTGGCGCCCGCCCCCGTCAGTGCCCTGCTTCACGCGGTTGCCGTGGTCAAGGCGGGGGCTTTCGGCATTGTCCGGGTGGTCTACGATATCTATGGGATTGAATCGGTCGCAGCACTTGGGTTGCTGGAGCCACTGGCCTGGCTGGCTGCCTTCACCATTCTCTACGGCTCGGTCCGTGCCCTGAGCCAGGCGGACCTCAAGCGACGACTGGCGTTTTCCACCATCAGCCAGGTGTCCTACATCATCCTGGGGATCAGCCTCTTTGGGCCCATTGGTACGGCCGGAGGACTGGTGCACCTGCTGCATCAGGGAATCATGAAAATCACGCTTTTCTTCTGCGCCGGCAACTACGCCGAAACCCTGGGCATACACCGGGTTGACGAACTCGACGGTGCCGGGCGACGAATGCCGGGCACCTCAATTGCCTTCACCATTGGCGCCTTTGGCATGATTGGCACCCCGCCGCTGGCTGGCTTCATCACCAAGTGGACCATCGCTTCCGGGGCCATTGCCGCGAACATGCACTGGGCCATCGCGGTTCTCCTACTCAGCAGCATTCTCAATGCCGCCTATTTCCTGCCCGTCGTCCAACGACTCTGGTTCCGGGAGGCGGTAAACGACTGGCCCCATGAGCGTTTCTGGGGGCGTCTGGAAACCAGTGCCTGGCTCTTCTGGCCCCCATTGATCACGGCCCTGATGACCATCATGGTCGGGGTGCTGGCCTCCATGCCCTTCAGTCCCCTCAGCTGGGCTGAGCTGATCGCGGCAAGGGAGTATCTGCCATGATGCCGGTGCTGGTTCCTGCCGCCGTTCTTCTGCCCCTGCTGTTTCCCGCGCTGGCCCTGGTGCCCGACTCGGGGCGCATCATGCGCTACGGGTTACCGCTATTACCGCTGCCAGCACTGACGGTGGCGCTTCTGTCCGGGCCCGGCTGGACACTCGAGCTTCCCTACCTGCTCAACGGGGGTGTCTGGCTGCTGGATGAACTGCGACGGGTGTTCCTGCTGCTGACTGCCTGCCTCTGGACAACCGCGGGGCTCTATGCCGCCGGTTACCTGCATGGAGAACATCTTCGTCGGTTCTGCGCGTTCTGGGGGCTTACCCTGGCCGGCAACCTTGGGCTGATCATGGCAGGCGACATTGCCAGTTTCTACAGCTTCTTTGCCCTCATGACCTTTGCCGCTTATGGCCTGGTAGTGCATGAGGGCTCACCTCAGGCGCTCCGTGCCGGGCGGATCTATCTGGTCATGGCGGTTCTGGGGGAAATGGCGTTGCTGGCGGGCCTCATCTTTTCCGCCTCCGAAGCGCAGAGCGGCATGCTGCAGGATCTGCCACCCGCCATCGCGGAGGCTGAGCACCGGGACCTCATCCTTGGGCTCCTGATCACCGGTTTTGGCGTCAAGGCGGGTCTGCCACTGCTTCACTTCTGGCTGCCCCTGGCCCACCCAGTAGCGCCGACGCCGGCAAGCGCCGTGCTCAGCGGCGCAATGATCAAGGCGGGGCTTCTGGGCTGGCTGCTGACACTGCCGCTGGCGGAAACGGCGTTGCCACAGTGGGGAACCGTCATGATCATGGCAGGCGCCCTGGCGTCCATCGGTGCGGCCCTTATCGGTGTCTGCCAGCAACAGGCAAAAGCCGTCCTTGCCTACTCGAGTATCAGCCAGATGGGGCTGATCACCATCATGCTGGGGGTGGCGCTCGCTGATCCGGAACGTGCTCCGGTCATTATCCCGGTCATCGGCCTTTATGCGCTGCATCACGGGCTGGCTAAGGGCAGCCTCTTTCTCTCTGCCGGCCTCTCAATCCCTGCCCATAAACAGGAACGCTGGTTGATGTGGGCGTTAATCACGCTTCCCGGCCTGGCGCTTGCCGGCCTCCCTTTTACCAGTGGCGCTGTTGCCAAGCTCGCCATGAAAGAGGCGCTGGCCCCGGAGGCTCTGGAACTCGGGCCAAGGGCGTTGCTGGCGCCCCTGATAAGCGCCGGTGCCATTGCGACGTTGCTGCTGGTCCTGCGCTATCTGTGGGTGCTCCATAAGCACACCCGCACGGCACCAAACCATCGCGCCGTTCTGATGGGATGGCTGGCAACCGTCCTGATCAGCCTGCTGGGCTTCTGGCTGATGCCATGGAACCTGGCCAACGCCCCGGGATTTCTCCCTTCGCCCTACGAGCTCTGGAAGCTGGGCTGGCCCATGCTGACCGCACTGGTGCTGGCCTGGATGGTATCCCGATCCGCGCCCGGAACTCCATCAGTGCCCGCAGGGGATGGCATCGTACTGATCGAGCGGCTGGCGTCGTCCATTGGCACAGGGGTGCTCAGGGCACCCACCAGGCCGCGAATGACGCGCGGGCAAAAACCGTCCTATATGAATCTATTCGGGAGACTCAGGGAAATCCTGGAGGCCAAGGAGCGACAGTTCCGCCAGGGGATGGGTTTGACGATGCTGCTGCTCGTACTGTTGCTCAGCCTCCTTTAGTACAGGGTTGAGTTGGATGGCACGTCCTCGCCGTGGGTCCTGCTGAACGACGACTGTATTTTTGCGGCTGCAGCCTCATTACCCAGCTTTCGATGCACGCTGACCAGGGTATCGGCAATGTTGGCATCATACGGGGCCAGCTCATGGGCCCGCTCTGCCAGTTCCAGTCCTTCCTCCGGACGATCCAGCCGTGCCAGAGTCGCGGCAGCCTGCTTCAGCGCATAGGGAGAATCCGGTTCCTGCTCCAGAAAACGCTCGTACTGAAGCAGCGCCGATGCCGGATTCCCCAGCTCGTTATAGAGATCGCCGAGCCGCACCTGCAGCTCCGGCAGTTCCGGATGTCGAATTACGGCATTCTCATAGGTGGCCAGAGCTTCAGCATGGTCGCCCTGGTGAAAATGAATGTCAGCAATCTCCAGACGGGGCGCCAGCAGTTTCGGGTAGTCGCGGACAAGGGCCTCAAGGGTATGGACGGCTTCATCGGCTCTCTCCATCTTCCCGTACGCCCGCCCGAGGACCAGACGCCCAAACGCGGACGCCTTCAGGTTTCCCACCGGCTCCGAAAGCGATAATGCCAGTTCCGGAAACCCCTGATTCAGATAAAGCTGAGCGGTGACCACAGCCACAAGCTCCTGATTATAATCGGCCTCGCTCATGGGCGAGGACCCAACCAGCCCGGACAGCGACAGCAACGGCCGCTGGAGGTCAAGCCAGACGGGAGAACCGGCTTTCAGCGTATGCTGCACGCCATCGTTCCCGGATTCATTGGTCATCAGGCTGGCGGCCAGGATGGTCGACAGGGGCGCATCCCGGGTGTCCGCATTATTCAGGACGCTGCGCGCCTGGTCGATACGCTCCCGGGCAATATCGCACAGCGCCCGCCCGACCACGGCGTCATCGCCCCACTCCGAATACCGGCCCAGCGCTGAAAACGCCTCGTGCGCCCGTTCATAATGGCCGGTGGCAAACTCGCTCAGTGCGATATTGGACAGGGCGGCGGGGTTCGGCGCGCGTTCCCTGAAGGTACGTGTTTTGGCCAGGGCCTTTTGGGGTTGATTGAGCTTGAGGTAGGCCGTGCTGGCAACGGTAAGCGCGCCGCGATGCTCCGCATATTGATCCAAGAGCCGTTCTGCATGATCGGCCGCTTCCGGGAAGCGACCGCTGACGAGGTGAGTGCGTGCCAGGCCCAGGCGTGCCCCTTCATGCCGTGGCGCCTGCTCCAGAGCCTTTTCGTAGTTAACGACCGCAAGGTCCATGCGATTGCCCTGATGATGCAGATCCCCTGCCAATACGTAGAGGTCGGTGGTTTTCGCCTCCGGTTGCAAGTTCCCGAAATGCCTCAACGCAGCCTCACTGCGTCCGTCCCGCGCATAAAGCGTCATCAGTGACGACCGTATGGACTGCGCAATATCAGGGAAACGCGCATCCAGTTCGCGAAGGTGGCGATCAATCGCCGTGTGTCCACCCTGTCCGTACCAGGCCAACACAAGAATCAGGTGGGCTCGCTCATCCTTTGGTGCCAGGCGCGCGTACTCCTCGCCCAGCGAGATTGCTTCCTGATAACGCTCATTCTCAAGCGCTTCAATACCAGGCCGGTATTGCGACGGTGGCTGCGGAAAAAACCGATCAATGACCAGAGCATGGGCTGATGAGAGCGTCAACAGCATCAGTGCCAGTAAAGCAGCAGAACTACGAATGCGCATACGCTTTCCCATCGAAACAGATAGGGGCCGCTTGTCCTTCAACGACTCCGGAATACCAATGGGACCAGGACCAGGATACCCCTGTAACCATCAAGCATAGAGCGGGCCGTGAAAGGGCATTTTCGGGTCAAACAAAGGGTTGGGAAAGGACGGGAAATCCTGGAACAGGGCAAGTGTAAGGAAATCCGACACTTCAGGCTGGACTCTGCCATCCCGGATCCAGGGGCAGGCGTATTACCCGCTGAACGGAGTCTGGGCCTGGGCCCTCATGTAGCAGAAATACCACACTCCGCCCTGCCAGCCAGGGCTGGATACTGGTGCGCACGCGCTCCTCAATGCCCCGGTCCAGGCCGGTGAAGGGTTCATCCAATACAACAATGGGCGCCTGTTTCAGCAGTACCCGGGCCAGCGCCAGGCGGCGCGCTTCACCCCCGGAAACCTGACCACCCATTTCGCCCACACGGGTTTCGAGCCCAAGGGAAAACGCACGCACCGTTTCATCAAGCTGAACCGCTGCCAGCACCTCCCATAACCGCGCATCCGTGGCCTGGGGCAACGCCAGCCGGAGGTTTTCCGCTATGGATTCATTGAACAGGTGGGCGTCCTGGGAGAGGAGTGCAATGCGCTGTCGCCATTCATCACCATGGAATTGGCGAATATCCCGCCCATCAGCAAGAACCGCTCCCTCATCCGGTTCAAGGAGACGAGCCAGGAGCAGCGCCAGGGTGGACTTCCCGCTCCCGGAGGGCCCGGTAATGGCGATATGCTCCCCGGGTGCCAGGGAGAGGTTGAAATCATCAAAGACCGAAGGCGTTCCCCGCGCCACCGCGATTCCGGACCAGGTTATTGCGGGGTGAGCGGGAACGGGAGCCGGCTCATCCGGCTCGGGAAGACACCCCGTCAGGGACGATTGTTCATTGAGCCTCGAGGCGGCGGCCTCAGTGGCGCCCCATTGGGCAAAGGCAGCGGGCAACACGGAGAATCCCTCACTGAGAGCCATCACCGCCAGTGGCATCATGACCATCACGGGCCCTGAGACAACCTCTGCCTGCCAGGCCAGAGCGGCAAGAATCAGGACAATAACCACCAGCGCCTGAACCCCCAGGGTGCTCAGGGCCTGCGCGAGCGCAGTTCTTTTCGCAAGACGGTACTGGCAGTGGCGCTGCCCGGCCTCCAGCCTCAACAGCTGCTCCTGGTGGGAAACCAGCTGCGACGCCGCCTGTAACTCAGCCAGGCCCCGAAGCTGATCCACAACACGACTGCGTATCAGGTCACGGGCTCGCCCCTCCCTGGCACTGAGCCGACGTGTCACCAGCGCGACACCAACAGTCACTACGCCCAGCAGAAGCAGCAGAACCACCCCCGCAAACAGGGCAATAGGCAGCGCAAAGAACGCAATCAAGCCCGTGACGGCCAGCACGGCAACCAGGGCCACAACAGGCGGAGCAATCTGGCGCAGGTAAAGGTTATCCAGCGTATCGACATCGCTGACCAACCGGTTCAGGAGCTGGGCCGATCGCAACCCGGAGCGGGCGCGCTCATCCAGGCACACCAGATTCTGGAACAGGCATACCCGGAGATCCGCGAGAAGGCGCAGGACGGTATCGTGATTGTGGAGGCGTTCGAAATACCGGGAAGCCGTGCGGGACAGCGCAAAGAAACGGATACCGCCGCCGGGCACATAGAGGTTCAGGCTGGCCTGCAGACCGGCTCCCCAGGCCAGCGCGGTCACGGCGGTGGCGGTAATGAACCAACCGGACAAGGCCAGGAGGCCAACCCCTGACAGCAGCGTCGCCGTCATCAGAAGCGCCCCCAGCACCAGCCTCCCTCGATGCCGGAGCAGCAGACTGAGCCAGGGTCTGAGCTCAGTCATTGCGACAATCTCCCAGCAACAGGTGGCGGTCCGCCAGAGCCATGGCAGCAGGGCGGTGGGTCGCAAGCACACAGATCCGGCCGCCCCCGATGATTCCCTTCAATCCCTCAAGGACTTCCGCTTCCGTCGCGGCATCGAGACCGGCGGTGGGCTCATCCAGCAGCATCACTGGCGAGGGCGTCAGGAACAGTCGTGCCAGGGCCAGGCGCCGGGCCTGCCCTCCGGAAAGTCCAACGCCGCCCTCGCCAAGGGTCGCATCCAACCCTGCCTCCTGCGCCGCCAGTACCTTGCCCATACCGACACGTTGCAACGCCTCCTCCATCTCAGCATCGCTGGCCCGGGGTGCCGTGAGTTGCAGATTCTCCCGCCAGCTTCCGGTGATGAGCCAGGGACGCTGCCCCATCCAGCCCAGCGGGAAGGAGCCGGGCGGGTGGCCAAGTACACGGACCTCCCCTGAGTCCGGGCGGATAAAGCCTGCAAGCACCGCCAGCAGTGTGGTTTTCCCGGATCCCGAGGCGCCCGACACGACCAGTGTTTCGCCCGGATTCAGGTCGAAACTGACGTCCGTGAGAACCGGGGGCCGCCTGGGGTGAGAGACGTTGAGCCCGGCGGCGTGAATCCCCTGCCCCATGTCACCATCTGGTTGATCCTCCACATTCGCCCTGACAGCGGACCTCTCGGCGCCTGTATCCAGCCGCGCCATCAGATGGGACGCCGCCCCCAGCGCCGCAGCCCGGTCATGATAGTACTGGGAAACCAATCGCAGGGGCTGGAAGAACTCTGGCGCGAGCAACAGCACCAACAAACCTGAAAACAGCGTCATGTCCGCCGCCGGCCCGAACTCGATCGAACCCAGCAACGCAAAGCCCACGTAGATGGCAACGGCCGCGATGGCCACGGAGGCAAAGAACTCCAATACCGCCGAGGACAGGAAGGCAATCCGGAGCGTGGCCATATTCAGGCGGCGATAATCCTCAGCGGCTTCCGCCACATCGGAAACGGCCGCCGTGGTGGCGCCGAACAGCTGCAGGGTGGTCAGGCCCCGGATGCGATCCAGGAAATGCCCGGACAGACGCGCAAGGGATTCGTAATGACGGCGGTTGACACGCTCGGCGCCCATGCCGACCAGCGCCATGAACAGAGGAATCAGGGGCGCGGCCGCCAGAAGGAACAGGCCCGCGAGCCAGTCCAGATAGAACACCAATACCAGGATGATGACTGGAACCGCCACCGCCAGGATGACCTGGGGCCGGAAACGGGCGAAATAGCCGTGAAGCGCGTCAACCTGCTCCACCCATTCACTCGCCAGCCGCCCGGCATCCGTTCCTGCCAGGCCAACCGGTCCAGCGCCGGCCCAGGCCGCCAGTAACGACTGACGCACCCCGGCCCTGACCTGGTCACTGGCCCGGGCGCCGGCAATTTCCTGCACCGCCTGGGCAAGGGCCCGGATGGCGACTGCCAGCAGAAGTACACCACCAAGCCAGAGGAGGCTGAACGAACCTCCGCCCACAACCACCTCGTGCACCAGCCAAGCCATCAGGAAAAGCTGGGCGATGGTGGCCAGGGCGTTGATTACCCCCGCCACCACGGACAGAGTCAGCGTTCCGCGGACTCCACGGGCCTGCGCTGCCAGCCAGTGGCCAGCGGCCCGTGGCTCAGTGGTAGCCGTCACCGGCACGCACCTTGCCCCGGAATACCCAGTAGGTCCAGGCGGTATAGATGAGCACAAACGGGAGCACGAACAGCAGGCCGAGCAGCAGGAACAGCTGGGACTCCCAGGCGGATGCCGCGTCATAGAGCGTGATATCGGGCGGCACCACATAGGGCCACTTGCTCACCAGCAGGCCCAGGTAGGTGAATACGAACATCCCCATGGTGGCCACAAAAGGCACACCTTCCCGACCCTGGCGAACCGATCGCCAGATCTTCCAGGCACAGAACAGCGCCAGGGCCGGCAGGACCCAGATAACATGAATTGTCGAGAACCAGCGTTCATAGGCTGCCGGGTCGATGGAGGGCGTCCAGATACTAATCAGCAGGAATACCGCGAGCACGGCACCGAGCAACCAGGGTGTGATCCGGTAAGCCCAGGCCTGGGTGGTGCCCTCGGTCTTCATGATGGTCCAGGTGCTGCCAAGCAGGGCATAACCGGCCACCAGTCCGAGGCCGGTGAGTACGGTAAAGGGTGTCAGGAAGTCTAAGGGGCCGCCCACAAAGACACCATCCGCCACCTGGATGCCTTCAATATACTTGCCCACAACCACACCCTGGGCAAAAGCGGCCACCGTGGAACCACCGGCAAAGGCGATGTTCCACAGATAGCGGGAGCGGTTGGCCTTGAACCGGAATTCAAAGGCAATCCCCCGGAAAATCAGCCCGGCAAGCATCAGAAAAACGCCAATGTAGAGCGCCGGCAACATGATTGTATAGACCATGGGGAACGCTGCCAGCAGCCCTGCTCCCCCGAGAACCAGCCAGGTCTCGTTGCCGTCCCAGACCGGGGCCACCGAGTTCATCATCAGGTCCCGGGACTCCTCGTCCGGCGCCAATGGAAAGAGGATGCCCACGCCCAGGTCAAATCCGTCCATGAGCACATACATGATAACGCCGAAGGCAATAATGCCGGCCCAGATCAGTGTCAGGTCGAAAGGTTCCATCAGGCCTGCCCTCCTGTGCTTTCAAGTGGTACGTGGGCGGCGGAGAAAGGCCGCTTGGGGCGTTCGGCGTCATCATGCGCCTGCTCGGCATCGTCGGCCTCCAGCCCGGCCTCGAAAAGCCGGGTCAGATAGTAGACACCGGCGGTGAATACCACCGCGTAGACCAGCATGTAGCCGATCAGGCTGAACAGCGCCACGCCACCACTGAGCGATGGGGTTACCCCCTCGGCCTGCGTCATCTGGCCATAGACGAGCCAGGGAACGCGGCCGATTTCGGTGACGAACCAACCGGCAAGCACCGCGATAAAGGGCGCAACACCCATGGGCACCAGCCCCTTCAGGAACCAGCGCTTCTGCCAGTAGCGGCCACCGGGGCGCAACAGCAGCCCGGCGACGGCAAAGGCGATCATGAGCATGCCGAGCCCAACCATCACGCGGAACGACCAGAACACGATGGCCACCGGCGGCTGCTCGTCGCGGGGCACCGCGGAAATACCCGGCACCTCGCCTTCCACGTCATGCTTGAGGATCAGGCTCGCCAGCCCGGGAATGCCCACCTCGAAGTGGTTGGTCTGGGCCTCCTGGTCCGGCCAGGCAAAGAGCAGCAGCGGCACATTGCCGGAGGTCTCCCAGTTGCCCTCCATCGCCGCCACCTTGGTGGGCTGGTGCTCGAGGGTATTGAGCCCGTGCAGGTCGCCCACCCAGAGCTGGGCCGGGGCGATGATCAGCAGCAGCCAGAGGCACATGGACAGGGCCCTGCGGTTGGCCTCAACCTCCCGACCCTTGAGCAGGAACCAGGCACTGACCGCCGCCACCACGAAGGAGCCCGTGAGAAACGAGGCAAGCCCCATGTGAGCGAACCGATACCAGAACGAATCATTGAAGATCGCCGCGCTCCAGGAGACCACCTGGTGCATGCCATTCTCCATTTCCGTGCCCGCCGGGGTATGCATCCAGCTGTTGGCGGACAGAATCCAGAATGACGAAATGAAGGTTCCGATGGCCACCATGAAGGAGGCAAACAGATAGACGCCCGCCGGAACCTTGTTCCGCCCGAAAAGCAGGATCCCCAGGAACGCCGCCTCCAGGAAGAAGGCCGTCACCACCTCGTAGCTGAGCACCGGCCCCATGAAGTTGGCCGTCGCCTGGGCAAAGTTGCTCCAGTTGGTCCCGAACTGGAAGGACATGACGATGCCGGACACGACCCCCATGCCGAACACCACTGCAAAGACCTTGATCCAGAATTTCGAGAGCCGGGTGTATATCGGATTGCCCGTGCGAAAGGCCAACGTCTCAAGGAAGGCGATGAAGGAAGCCAGGCCAATGGTGAAGACCGGGAAAATCGCATGAAAAGACACGACAAAGGCGAACTGAATGCGGGAAATCAGGACGGGATCTAACTCCATATGCGCCTCCGGGCAAGGGGAAAGGTGCTGTTTCAGTCGCCAATACTAATTTAGCTTTAACTAATATAAAAGACTCAGAACCCGTATGAACCGATTCAATAATGGACATCCTCACCCGCAATTGCGACCCAACACCTCACCGCTGACAGCCATCATTGCCAGCTGAGGCAAGCCTCCCTTATACTGTTTTTATATACAGCTAAGGTTTAACCCCATGCGCGCCAGAGGCACCCACGGCAACATTGCACACCGTTTCCAACCGGATTCGGTAGACCCGGTCGATGATGGCTGGCACCGGGAGGCGGAGCCGGACTCCATCGCCACCGAGGTCCGGGAAGTCCGGGCTGATCGCATCATCAGCACCAACCAGTCGCCGGATGTGCCCTTCAGTCAGTCCATCAACCCCTATCAGGGGTGCGAGCACGGCTGCATCTATTGCTTTGCCCGACCGACGCACAGTTACCAGGAACTCTCCCCCGGGCTGGACTTTGAAACCCGGATTATTGCCAAGCCCAATGCCGCGAAGCAGCTCCGCGCTACCCTGGACAAACCCGGTTACCGGCCCTCGCCCATTGCCCTGGGCGTCAATACCGACGCCTATCAGCCCCTGGAAAAGCGCTACCGGCTCACCCGGGAGATTCTTGAAGTGCTTCTCGAATACCGTCACCCGGTATCCATTATCACCAAGAGCGGCCTGATCCTGCGGGATCTGGACCTGCTGGAAGCGCTGGCGGCGAGGGGCCTTTGCTCGGTGAGCGTCAGCCTGACAACCCTCGATAACCGCCTGAAGGGCCAACTCGAACCCAGGGCCACGGCAGCGGCCACCCGCCTGAAGGTGGTTCGGGAGATGGCGGGACACGGCGTCCCCGTCGGGGTGCTGACCGCTCCGATCATCCCCTTCATAAACGATCATGAGATGGAATCCATGCTGGAAGCGGCGGCGGACAGCGGCGCTGAGCGAGCGGATTGGGTACTTCTGCGACTCCCCCATGAGGTCGCGCCCCTGTTCGAAACCTGGCTTGAAACGCACTACCCGGATCGGGCCGGACACGTCATGAACCGCATCTGCGACCTACGGGGCGGGCGTACCAACAACAGCAGTTTCGGGGAACGGATGCGGGGAACGGGGCCATTGGCGGATCTGTACCGGCAGCGATTTCACCGCAAGTGTCGGGCACTGGGTCTTAACAAGGCGGGGGAGGAACCGCTGGACACCGGCCAATTCCGGCGTCCAGCGGGTGAGCAGATGGGACTTTTCTAGATGTAGAAGTCCAGTTCTTCCTGGTGCTTGAGCAGGTCGCGCATCTTATGCGGATCATCGCCGAAGAAGTAGATCAGCCCCCAGTGGGTACCAAAGGCGGTACGCTTGGTGACCGTCTGCTCCGCAGGTGCTGTCAGCTCATGCCACTCGAAATACTCGTGGTTTTCGGTCTCTTCCGGAATCTCCAGCTTACTGACAACCCGGCGTCTCGGGTAAACCCCGAAACAGCCCGCGACACCCTTGGCATCCGTCACTTCCTTCGGGAAGAAGGCTTCAATCTCTTCCTCCGTGGTCTTCGGATCAAATGCCAGGACCATGCCCTGATAGGCATTGAACCCGTAAGCGCGCTCAAGCAGCTCGAAGACCTTGAAACCCGGTGGGCGATAGGCCACTTCGCCAAAGTACATGGTGCCATCACTGGTCACAAAGTACTCGGGGTGGATAAACCCGAACTGGATATCGAACGCCTTGATGAGCTTCTCGATTTCCTGGGTGATCAGGTTACGCCAGCTTTCCAGCTCCGGTGTTGCCGGAACAAACACGGAATACCCGAGAGTGACGTACTCGGAGATGTTCAGGAAACGGATCTTGCCGTTGTGAATCCAGGCCTCGACCGCGAATTCCCAGCCATCCAGGTGGCTTTCCATCAATACCGGGAACTCTTCCTCCGGGATGTTATCCACTTCCTCGGGCGTACGGATCACGCGGTGCCCCAGGCAACCCGCCTTGTCGAACGCCTTGAGGTGAATCGGGTCATCCGGGTCACCATCCAGCTTGAGCAGGGTCTGGTTGACCCGCTTGAGAAAGCGGATCACGTCGTCACGGTCGTGGGCTTCCTCAAAGATCCCCACCCGGATGCCGCCGAGCTGCGCACGGCGCTTCATCAGGGCCTTGTCGCGCATGAGCACGGCCTGTCCGTGGAGACGCGGATTACCCATGAGCACCGAGTTGATGGCGCCGGCCCATTCCACGGTTTCCTCGAAAAGCGGGATGGCGACATCCACGCCCTCGTCTTTCAGCCGTTCCGCGATTTCAAGGGAGCGGTCGTTCAGGCGCTCGAAATCCCAGGGGGTGTAGGGAATATTATGCTGCTTGCAGTAATCCTCAGCCCAGGGGGGCGCGACCACAATGTAACGGCGGTCAAACTTGTCCAGTGCCTCGACGGCGCTGAGGCTCCAGCCCAGCAGGGCCACGTAGCCTTTATTGGGATTCTTTTCCATTATCCACTCCGTTGCGTGTATTGATTCTGTCAAAGCCGGAGGTTCATGATCTCGGGCCCCGGCAAGCTTACGTGATACCCTCAAAAATGTTATTAAGCCCACCGTGGGCCACTCAGGGCCATCTTTGCAAACCGTTCGTGGCATTCGCTCAAACGATCCAGCTTAAGGCTATAATGCACCCATTACCCATTGATGACCACTATCAGCAATTCCAGAATGCCCTTGAAAACGGGCATGTAGTGGTAACTGCGGATACGGGTTCAGGCAAGTCAACACGCCTTCCCGTCTGGGCCAGTGAAGGCTCACCCACACTGGTGATTGAACCCCGGCGCGTGGCCTGTACCGCCCTGGCCGGCTACCTGGCTCAGCAGCACGGCACGGAGCCCGGTGACCAAGTGGGTTACGCCATCCGCTTTGATGCGCGCTACCGAGCGGCAACCCGCCTGATCTTTGCGACACCCGGCATGGCCCTGCGCTGGCTGGGGCAGGGCGATCTTGAGCGCTTCGGCACCATTATCCTGGACGAATTCCATGAGCGGCGCTGGGACACGGACCTGCTCCTGGCGTTGCTGCGCCATTCCGGCCATCACCGGCTGGTGGTCACCTCCGCCACGCTCGCCGCGGAGGACCTCGGCGAATACCTGGCAGCCCCTCTGATCCAGGCAGAAGGCCGCCGCTACCCCGTTTCGGTGCGTCACCAGGCCCGCGAAAGCCACGACATGCCGGACAGCAGAAAGCTCGCCGAGCGTGTTGCCGCAGCCGTACGCCAGACATTGAAGGAAACGGAGGGCCAGATACTCGTCTTCCTCCCCGGGCGGGGCGAGATCAACGATGCGGCGAGCGCGCTGCGGGATCTGGCTATGCCTGTCCAGCCTCTGCATGCCAGCGCCAGCAACGAACAACAACGGGCGGCGCTCGCCGATGATGGGCGCCAACGGGTCATTCTTGCGACCAACGTGGCCGAAACCTCGCTGACAATTCCCGGTGTAACCGCTGTTATCGACAGTGGCCTTGAACGGCGCACCCATCAGCGCAATGGCCGTACCGTGCTGACCCTGGCCCCCATTTCCAGCGCAGCGGCGGATCAGCGCAGTGGCCGCGCCGGGCGAACCGCCCCGGGGACGGCATTACGGCTCTGGGGTGAACACGCGCCGCTCGAGGAGCGGACAGCCCCGGAAGTCCAGCGTGAGGAGTTGACCGAGCTGGTGCTGGCCGCCGCCTGTTCCGGCGTCCCGGTCCATGAGCTGTCATTCCCCGACCCGCTTCCCGGGAAATCCCTCAACAGTGCGCTCGAACAACTGCAGCGGATGGGCGCCATCGATGACGAAGGGCTCGCAACGACCCATGGCCAGCGACTCTTTGCTCTCCCCATCGACAGCTTCTTCGCGCATCTCATTTCCAGCATGCCCGATGCGAGCACCCGGGGTGCGATGGTGGACCTGACGGCGGCGCTGAGCACGCGCCCGCGACTGTTCCGCTTCCCTGACAAAGAGGATCAGAGGCGGGCGCTCGGGGACTGGCTTCCGGAGCCCTGCGACGCGGCAACGCTGATCAGTATGCTGCGCCAGCAGCCACCTGCCCCGTTGGCGACCCATCAGAACGCCCGCCGGGAGGCACGGACTCTGGCCAGCCGGATCCGCGAGACCCTTGAACTTCCGGGCATTCCGGATGAACCACTGGGCGACCGGAATGCCTTGATGAACGCCATACTGAAAGCCGCCCCGGAGCTGGCGTTCATACGCCGGGAAAAACGACGCCAGGCCATGGGCAATGACCAGCGTGAAGTCATTCCCGACGAAGCATCCCGTTTTCCCGAAGACAGCGAAGCGGCCCTGGTGCTGGACGAACACAGCACACCAGGCAAACGCGGCCACCGCCAGACCATCACCATCGCCACCTGTCTGGCGCCGATCCCTGTGGAATGGCTGTCCCGGGCCGGCCTGGGCGAGGTCCGGATGGGCCCGGTCTCGATTGAGGAGGGTGAACCGCGCACGACCCAGGAGCGCCACTATGCGGGCCGGGTAATTGAGCGCCGCGAAACCACCCCTTCCGGAGCGCCACTGCGCCGGGCGCTCGCCGACCTGATCCTCAGGGGCGAGCTTCTTCACCCGTCCGGGGAACAACTGGAAACCGATGTCGCGCAGTGGTCGCTCTACGTTGGGCTGGGCCATGCCGACGGCGAAGTCCCGGAAAGCGCCGCAGCCTGGCTGGAGGCGGAGCTTGAGCGCCTTGGTGTGGAAGAGCCCGGAGATGAGGGCCTGCTGGAGCCCGACGACCTGCGCTTCGATGGGATTCCCGAATGGGAGCGCGAGCGTTTTGACCGCCAGTACCCGAGACGGGTGTCACTCGGTGACCTGGTCATGGACGTGTCCTACCAGCCGACACTCAAGCGCATTACACTTGATTACCGTCACGGAACCCGTAAGGCCGAACCCAAACGCTGGGAGCTCCCGGCATGGCAGGGCTGGAAGGTCCGCTACCGGCGTGCGAGCCGAGTCGTGGACGTTCGCTGACATCAGCGGAAAACCGGTTCCCACGCCGGGTTAGCTGTGGAACAATATGGGCTTTCCAGCTCAAAGGGGTTGCAATGGAATTCTGGCACTTCAAGCGTCTGTCTTTCACCCTGGCCGGCATCCTCCTTCTCGTTGCCGGCTTGATGCCGATCAATGCGCTGGCAGCGCAGACCCCAAGCGTTCAGAACCTGAACCTGGCATCCGTCCACGCGGCCGTTGTGGATCTGGACTCCGGTGAAAAGCTGCACGAGAAGTACGCGGACACGGCGGTGCCCATCGCATCCCTGACCAAGATCATGACGGCCCTGGTTATCCTGGAATCGGATCAACCCCTCGATGAATACATCACCATCGTCGAGCGCCACCGACCCACGCCGGTCAATGCGTATTCGCGCATCCGCATCGGCTCCGAAGCGAAACGCGAGGACCTGGTCCGGATCGCCCTGATGGCCTCGGAAAACCTGGCGGCGCACGTGCTTGCGCGCCATTACCCCGGTGGCTTCGATGCCTTCATCAATGCCATGAACGACAAGGCCCAGTCCCTGGGAATGAGCAACACCCGGTTCGTCGACCCCGCCGGCCTGTCATCCGATAACCGCGCGAGTGCCTCTGACATGGCACGCCTGCTGGCGGCCGCCTGGAAACACGAGAAAATCCGGGAGCTCTCAACGACTCGCTACTTCGGCATCTGGTTCCAGAACCCGCGTTACGAGCTCCGCTACGGCAACACCAATGTACTGGTGCACCGCAACCGCTGGGACCTTGAGCTGACCAAGACCGGTTACCTCGACGCCGCCGGTCGCTGCCTGATGATGGCCACGACCGTGGATGGTCGCACGCTCGGAATGGTCTTTCTCGACTCCTTCGGCAAGCGCACCCCGCTGGGTGATGCCGGCCGCGTCCGGCGCTGGATTGAAACCGGCAACAGCGGTGCCGTTGCGGGCGCAGCCCGGCGTTACGAACGGGAACAGGTACAGGCCCTGAATTCCGCTGGTAACACCGAGCACGCACTGACCGACAATTCACAGTAACCCGCAGGGATTACCACGATGGGAATTTCCATTGCACTGCATGCTCTGGCAGCCGTCATCTGGGTCGGTGGCATGTTTTTCGCCTACATGGCCATGAGACCAGCCGTCATCAGAGTCATCGAACCGTCACGCCGGCCTGAGCTCTGGTGCCACACCCTCTCACTCTTCTTCCGGTATGTCTGGGGCTGTGTTGGCGTGCTCCTGGTTACCGGCTACGGCCTTATTCATGCCCTTGGCGGGATGGGGTCAGTTAACTGGCATATCCATGTCATGCACGGGCTCGGCCTGCTGATGATGCTGATTTTCCTGCACCTGTTCTTCGCTCCCTACCGGCGCCTGAAGCAGGCCGTCCACAGCGGCGACATGGATGAGGGCTCCCGACGTGTGGGTCAGATACGCCAGTTTGTCGGGATCAACCTGTTGATTGGCCTGATCGTCATTCTTGTTGCAGCCGGAGGCCGCTACTGGTAAAGAGACAGGCTGCGCACGCCGAAGGTCTTGCCATGAAGACGGGCCGTGCGCAGTGACTGCAGGCCTTCGCGCGCATGCTCCCGGGAGACCGCGAGGTAGACACAGAAATCGCGCACATCGATACGCCCCACTTCGTCCGCTTCCAGGCCGCCCTGTTTGGTCAGTGCATCGACCACCGCTCTTGAGGAAATATGGTCCTTTTCACCCCCATCGAGCATTAATGTCACCATCGGTGCTTCGCGCCGGACCTGGGGGTGCATCTCGTCCGGAAACGGCAGGTTTTCCGGCTCGCTGACGCCGGGATACTGCTCCGCAAGCCGTTCGAAGCGCTGGCGTTCGTCCGGTGCCACCAGGCTCGCCATCAGCCCCTTATCGGAGACAAAGCCGGCACGCACGGCATGAATGGCCGGGTTACGCGGGAGATCAAAGCTCACCACCAGCCCCAGCGCTGTCTCACCCAGGGCCTCCGCCGCCACATCCGTGGCCACGAGCACGTTGCAGCTCCCATTCACGAACTGGACGAGCACCTGTTCGCGATCGCGCTGTTCAAGATTGCCGTGCAGTGCCCGCGCGGACCAGCCACCGGCGCGCAGGTTGCGCGCCACTATCTCACACTGCTGCTTCATGTTGCAGAGCACCAGCGTGGCGCCGCGATGATGATGCTCGAGGAGCGCTTCCAGCGTTTTCTCCCGTCGTGCGCCCGCAACCCGGAAAAACGCCTGGGTGGGCATTACTTCTGCGATAGGTTCCTTTGTCATGGCAACGTGACCTCCATTGTTCGTGCCGCCTCGGGCTGATGTGGGCTCAGCCGTGGTGAGTTCAATCACATGATCCGCCTCCCAGCCCGGTTATGCAAAACTGGTTGATTACGGGGGCCGGGACCAGCGCCATATCTGAGGGCATTAGATAACACACATCCATCGAAGCGCCCATTAACCCGGCATTACAAAAACCCAACCTGCGTCGCCGTCAGGCCGCCTCCTCGCTGTCACGCCAGCCCTCGGCCGCCGCGCGACCGCGCGCCTCGTTCAGCGGCAGCACGGTGACCATCGCCAGCACAAAAAGCACCAGGCAGAACAGGATGGCATCGGCAAGCCCCAGCGCCCACTGGATAAAGCCCAGGCCCAGGATCCCGAAAATGGCCGCCAGCTTGGAGGCGGTGCCCCAGAACCCGAAAAACTCGGCGGCCTTGCCGGAGGGCGTCAGCACCCCAACCAGGGCTCGACCCGCCGACTGGGCCGAGCCGAGACTCAGCCCGGAAAGCACCCCGGCGAAGAGGAACACGTCCTGGGCCTCAAGCGCGACCCCAAAGGCCGCGTTGATCAGCGGGGTCACGGCTGGCGTCTGCCAGATGGCCAGTATGGCCACCACCCAGAGCACGAGCGTCATCAGATAGGTGGTCTTGGCCCCGATGCGCCCCTGCAGCCAGCCAAACAGGATAGCGCCAATGGCCGCCGTGATCTGCACCGTGATGAACATCAACACCCGGGTGGCCTCGTCCCACTTGATCACCTGGGAGCCGTAGATGAACGAGAAACTGACAATGATGTAGATCCCGGCCATCGAGAAGAAAATGGAGACCAGCAGGGCTCTCAGGTCCCGGAAATAGGTCACCGCGCGGGCGGTTTCCAGCATCCGGTGCATGCCCAGGGACACCAGTGACTGGCCATTTGGAATGGGCCTGGCGTGGCCCCGTTCCTTGAGCCATGCAAAGGTCGGGATGGCCGTTACCAGGAAGAAAACCGCGGCAAAGGGTCCAACCCAGCGGATGGTGTCATAGTTCTCCGCCGAGACATCGCCCAGGAACGCCAGCGTGAAGGCCGTGGCCACCAGGCCGCCCACATACCCCAGGCTCCAGCCGAGCCCGGAAATCCAGCCCAGCTCGTCACGGGGCCCCAGGTCCGGCAGGAAGCTGGAGATAAACCCCTCGCCGATGGCATAGGCAAAGTTCGAGACAATGATCAGGATCACGGCCGTGACAATCCATCCCGGCTCGACAAAGTACAGCAGGCCGGTGGCGCCAACGGTAAGCAGATAACTGGCAAACAGAAAGCGTTTGCGCGAGCGCGTGTGATCCATCACCGCGCCGCACACCGGATTGGCCACAACCACCATCAGGTAGCTGATGGCCAGAGCCAGGCTCCACAGGAAATTGCCAAGGCGATAGTCCGGGCCGTCCCCCACAATCACACGGGTAAAGAGATCACCAAAGACCACGGTAATGATGAGAAGGGTATAGGCCTGATTCGCAAAGTCGAACATGGCCCAGCCAAAAATCTCCCGCGCTGGCGCACGCCGGGCTTCCACCATTGCTTACCCCTTTACTGTTGGCCTGAATGCATTCAATCTGAGGCTTCTCTTTGACACTCACGGCAGGACGAAAGGAGTCATTGTATGCACATTTCAGGACAGCTCGTCATCTCGACACTCATGGCCGGCATGCTGGCGGCCACTGGCACGGCGATAGCCGACGATCATGGCGACACGGCCAGCGCCAGTTTCATCAGTACCGATGGCTCCGAAGTGGGAGAAGCCACCATCCGTGAAGGCAACGCCGGCATCGTGGTCGACCTTGAAATCCAGGGGCTTGAACCGGGATGGAAAGCAATCCACATCCACGGTAATGGGACCTGTTCAGACAACAACAGTGGCTTCAAGGCCTCCGGCGGCCACCTGAATCCGGACGACCGCAAGCACGGCCTTCTCAACGACGATGGCCCGGATGCCGGCGATTTTGCCAATTTCCACGTAAACAGCGACGGCACGGCCAAAGTTCAACTGCTGAATGAGCGCGCCAGCCTGGAGGGCAACACCGGCGCCAAAATCCTGAATGACCATGGTGCCGCCCTGGTGATCCATGAGAACCCGGATGATCACAAGGCGCAGCCCATCGGGGGCGCGGGTGCGCGGGTTGCCTGTGGTGTGATTCAAAAGAGCTGACCCCGGGCTCTAGAACCGCAGCCGGGCCCCGACGTAAAAATTACGATCCGGGGCCGGCTCGAAAAAGCGATCCGCCGCCGCATTGATCCGCACATTGCTGTTGTAGTCACGGTCCATCAGATTGTTTATCCCGGCTGAAAGCTCGAACTCACCACCCTGAAGGTCCAGGGTGCGAGCCACACGGCCATTCAGAACCCCGTATCCGGCCACCGCCTCCCGGTTAGCATCGTCGGCATAAACCCGGCTGACCGCAAGGCCATCAATGGCGGCAAACCATCCGCCCTGACGCCAGGCAAGCTCCAGGAACAGGTTATGTTCGGGCAGCCCCGGAAGACGATTACCCGCTCGGTTACCGGCCCCCGAATCATCCCGGAAACGGAAGTCCGACCAGGTATAGGCGCCACTCAGTGACAGTCCATAATCAAGGAAGTGCTGAATCCCCAGTTCAAGGCCGTCCCGGCGCGTTTCCCCCAGGTTCGCAAAACGATCAGGCTCGCTGTCCACCTGGACAATCTCATCCCGGGTCCGGATGCGGAAAACCGCCAGGTCATACCGTGTCCGGTCGCCCAGCTGCCCCTTCATGCCAAGCTCCAGGTTGAGGGCTTGCTGGGGAACCAGGTCCGGATCAAAACCCTCGTCTGGCGTGGTCGGGTCGTAGAATTCCGTGAAGGTAGGCGTCTCAAAGGCGGTTCCAACAGTGCTGTAAAGGCGGTGGCGTGGGTGAAACCGCCAGAGGGCGCCGGCGCTGGCACTGAACTCATCATAAACCCGGCTTCCGGAGGCCTGCCCCTGCCCGCGCCGATCCTCAATCCGGAAACGCACCCGGTCATAGCGACCACCCAGCCTGAAGCGCCAGCCCGAGGTGGGCTTGATTTCAAGCTGGCCGTAGACCGCGCTGCTGGTGGCTTTCTCCAACGCATCCTGGATCCGGTCACCCCGATTGCCATCGGCATCGACCAGGTACCGTTCCCGGTCATCCCGCTGCTCACGGACCTCGGCGCCAAGCACCCAATCAACGGGCATTCCGCCCAGCGCCAGGCCGTGCCGGTACTCCGATGAAACCCCGTAAAAATCCCGATCGTAACCAAGCAGGCTGGGGCCTGGAAAAGGCAACTGCTGCTCAAAGTCTCTGGCCGTGTAGAACGCGGTCAGATTGAGGGTACCGGGCAGTGCCCTGCTGTCTTCATAGATCAGGCCAAGGCGCTGCTGATCAACCACCTGCCCGGTGTCCAGGCGATCCGCGTTGGGCGCGGCCTGTTGCCGGTCATCGCGCCGTTCCTCACGGGTCAGGCCGCCCGGGTCCTCCCCTTTGGGCTGATCGTAGGCGGTAAAGACCGTTGTCAGGCGCCGCCCCGGCGAGACCTTATAGCTGGTCTTGCCGTTGAACATCATCTTCTCGGTTTCGCTCTGGTCGCGATAACCGTCGTAGTTCATGTGCCAGGCACTGGCATGACCGCGCCATGCGCCCTGTTCCCCGCCGCCCATCACGGTGGTGCGTCGCAGACCATAACTGCCACTGGTCATGCGCCCCTGCACATAGGGCTCGGTATCGCCCGAGCGGGTCCGCACATTGAGCACGCCACCGGCCGCATTGCCGTAGAGTGCCGAGGATGGCCCCCGCAGCACCTCCACCTGTTCGACGGTTTCCAGGTCGATGGTATCCACCTGGGACTGCCCGTCCGGCAGCGTCTCCGGGATACCGTCAACACGGACACGCACCCCGCGCACACCGAAAGGCGCCCGGGCGCCGAAGCCACGGATCGACAGGCGCAGGTTCTGGGCAAAATTGTAACGGTTCTGGAAGAACACGCCCGGCACCTGGTTGAGGGTTTCGTCCAGGGCCAGGCGCTGGCGTGCTCTCTGGAGCTCGGGAGCTTCAACGACGCTGATCGCCGCCGGGGTATCGAGTTGATCGCGAATCAGACCGGGCGCGGTAACTTCGATGGGATCAAGGTCAAGCTGGGTGTCCGAAGCCTGGACCCCGCCAGCCAACACACCCAGAAGGACGCCGATCGTGCCCACCCTGCTCCGCATGGCCATTGCTCTCCCTGACATCCGAATCAACCCATGCGCCGACTCTGCTCAACCACAAAACGCCCGGCGTTACCCAGCTGGCGCCACAGGTAACGCCAGTTCTCATCCCGGTGCCGATCCTTGAGGCAGCGCAGAAAACGCACGCGCCGAGCTTCATCAAACTCGCCACAGATCACGGTCAGCAGCGCATCGTCATTGTAGATTGCCTCGGGGCGAAGGCAGACCGGGACGAGGCGTTGCGTGGGAATCGCCAGTTCGTCGGCGATAGCCGTGACTGCCGCCTGTATGGATGAGGCCTTTGCCGAGGAGAGGTCCGCCAGATCATAGGGCGGGTTCCATTCACGCAGGGGGCGCAACCGGTCCACATGGGTCAGTGCGCCGACGATCGGCGGAGGCCGCCGCCGGGGATCATCCCGGAACCACTCGCGGATCCGGTCCAGGGTTTCCCGTTCGATGGCCCGGTCCGCCCTCACCGCGGACGTGACCCACAGGATCAGGTCGGCCCGTAACACTTCCCGGCGCAGGGTCGCCGTATCCATGGTGTCTGTCTCAATCCCCGGGGTATCCAGCATAAGGGCGCCCGTGCCCGAATCAGGCTCCCAGCGGTAGCCCTGAATCCCTTCCGTGATGCCGGTAACCGCGTCCGTTGCCGCGCGCTGCCCACCCAGGAGCGCATTCACAAGGCTCGAACGGCCGCTGCCGGAGCGCCCCAGGATCAGTATCCGCAGCGGTTCCGCCTCAGGCTCGTCCTCCTCTGACTGCATCCGTGAGGCGTCGGTCAGCTTCTCAACCCGGCCCGCGTCATCGAGAAGCAGGCGCCCGCTGTAGAGTTCAATCGCGTAGTAGCCCACCTTGCGCACGTACTCGCGAAGCAGCCAGGTCTGGACCTGTTCCGAGCCATAGCCCAGGATCCGGTTGCCCATGTCACGGCGCAGTTCGCGGAACACCACGCTGGTGGGATCAACCGCCGCATGCCCCAGGCGATACAGGTTCTCCAGTCGCGCCGCAGTATCCTTCCACTGGCGGAACCGGGCCATGCGGCCCAGCGTCAGCCTGTGACTCAGCGGGATATGATCGGTAATCTCCTGGCGCAGCTCAGCGCTGGCCCGCTCAATAATCAGGAGCATGTGGGGCACGGTGAGTTCCAGGAGCGGACGCTGGCGCCTGGGGTGAAAATGGCGGGCCACGTCTTCCAGGGTATCCCGTCCCAGGCGGAAAAGCCCGGAGGCATCATTGAGCGGCCACTGCTCTGGCGTCACGGACGCTGCCTTTGCGTCCACCATGGCCCAGGCCGAGGTGGCCCCGGGAGCCCAGTTCGGATCCGGCCCGGTTATGGCCTCTTCCATGCGGTTGCGGTTATGCCAGCGGCTCAGTGCGTGCAGTCCATAACCGACAAGGCCACACAGGGCAAGCCCGGCCAGCCAGTACCATAGATACCCTGTTTCCCACAGTGCCGCGATACCCAGCAGGGGCAGAACGACCATGGGCAGGAAGGCCACGACCACCGCCAGCAGCCGAAGATAACCGAATTCGCGCAACAGGGCGCTCATGAGGCCGCCTGATCGTCATCACGGCTGAAGGGCACGCCCCGGGCAAAGGCTTCGGAATAGATGCGGCGCACCGAGTCCGCCTCAACCGGCAGACCCTGGCCGGTACGCGACAGATAGAAGTCCGCGGCTTTACCCAGCGCATAGGTAACCGCCGCGGCACTGGAGGCCCCCCAGGCCGCACCCAGGGTCTGCCCCCATCCCGGAACCAGTTTCACCAGGCTTCGCCCTGCCCAGCGCAGACCATACCCGGCCAGTGTCCCCGCGCCGAGAAGGCCGAAGAACTCGGACGTGGTGCGCGCATTCCACGGCTGCTGGTAGATTTCCGCAAGGGTGTGCAGCAGCTTGACCTGCAGGGCAGGCAGCAGCGCCACGTCAACCAGAGGCAGAGCACCAACGCCACTGGCGGCGAGACTGTACCCCATGATGTGCGGATGGGCCGCCCGGCTGAATACATCGCGGATGGCGGGGTCATGCTGGAGGCGGGCCCGCAGCTCGAAGGTGGAGGTTTCCTCGATGGCATCCCAGAGGGCTTCCAGGCCGTAGCAGGGCGTGCTGAAGCCGTCCTCGGGCAATGTCAGGTCCACCGGCACGCGCACGATCGGCCCGTAGCCCGGCAAGCCCTCAAGCAACTGGCCCTGTTCGGCGAGAACGCGGCGCAGATCCTCCGGAACGGACTCCGGCAGTGGCGACTGCCCGAAGGGCCAGGGTTCAACGTGGTCCCTGTCATCCGGGTAGAGTTCGTGCAGGCAGCTGTGAAGGACCACGACGGGCCACTCGGGATGACGGCGGCGAACGGATCTGAGCGCCCGGATCACGGCCTGCTGGTCCGGATCCGACACTTTCATGACCACCATCACCAGATGCGACTGGGATTCGCAGAAGGCAAGGTCCTCCCCCGAATCATAGTCGACCTCACCCAGTCCCCGGGTGTCGAGGAAACGGATGACGGGAGCCTCCTGGGGGAAATCATAGAAACTGGCGGTGGCCGTACAGGCCTGGAAGCCGTTACCGATCTCGGCGCGGGAACTGCCCGTGAGCGCCCGGATCACAGACGTCTTGCCGGACTGGGCCTTACCCAGGAGCCAGATGACAGGCGGCGGCTGTCTCTCGGTTGCGGTATCGAGTGCTTCCCCAAGCCGCTGTTCATTGATGCGGGGATTGAGCAGCCATTCACGGACCCGCTGCAACACAGGGAACTGCCACCTGGATTCCGCGCCCATAATTGCGATCAACCTCCGACTGGTACCGTTAAAGCATTGCTAGTGCAACCATAACGGTTTCAATAGAGGACGTCAGCTGTTTTCAGGGCTCTTCGCGATCCTTGCCGGGCTCCTGCTCACGCCGCTCGCTCTGCAGGCTGTGGCTCTGGAGGTCGTAATTATCGCGCAGCTCGTCCTTGATCGTGCCATCCCACAGCGGAACCCCCACCATGTAACCCGCACGGCCTATGGCATGGGCCGCAATCGGGGTCGTGAGCATGATGAAGAGAACGATGGCGGCGCCACGGGCAAACGCCAGCCACTCGGCGAATCCGATAACAACACCGACCATGATCAGCATGGCGCCCAGAGCACCGGCCTTGGTGGACGAATGCATGCGTGTCGGCAGATCCGGCAGACGCAGAATGCCCAGTGCAGCCAGGAACATGAAGGCAGCACCGCTGAGCAGGAACACGGCAATAAAAAGATCAATCACTGCGCGGCCCTCCCCGTTCGATGAATCGGGCAAACCCGATGGCGGCCAGGAATGCGATCAGGGCCACGACAATGGCCACATCCAGAAGGCTGAGAACCCCGGTATCAATCGCGTGCACCCCGATCACGCCAACCACGATGGAACTGATCAACTCCAGCGCCACCACTCGGTCCGGCAACGACGGCCCCTTGCACAGGCGGATCGTCGCCATGAACAGCGCCAGGGCCAGCATGGCGTAGACCAGGGAAAACACAAAACCATTCATCCAGTGCACCTCCAGCAACAGCGCATCTAGCGCAATACTTCCAGTATGCGCCGCTCGAGCTCATGCAGGCTCTCCCGCAGCTCGGCTTCATCCGCCATGAACATTGCGTGTATGTAGAGCACCCGCCGGTCATCGGAAACGTCAAGACTGAGCGTGCCCGGCGTCAGGGAAATCAGGTTCGCAACCAGGGTAATCTCGATGTCCGTCTTCGCCTCGAGCTCATAGCCAATCACGCCCGGTTTCATGTACCAGACGGGGGTGATCACGTCATACGCCACCCGGACGTTCGCCACGAACAGTTCCTTGATGAAGAACACGGCAAACCGGATAAAGCGGGGCACCCGCTGTGAATAACCGCGAAGCGCCGGGACGTGGCGCTGCATAACCGCCACGGCGAAGTAACTGAACACAAACCCTGCCACCAGGTTACCGCCGGAGAAACTCCCGGTCAGAGCGACCCAGAGCAGGGCCAGCACCACATTCCAGAAAAATCCGATCATGGCCTGCCCTCCAGAACCGCATCGATATAGCCCTGCGGCTGCATGAGCTGCTCGGCGGCCACCTCAGCCAGGTTGTAGATGGGCTGCCCGTTCAGGCCAATGAAGATCGTACAGGCCGCCAGCCCCGTAATGGCAACATACATCCAGACCAGCCCCTCGGTGCGTGGTTCAGGACGCTGGACGCCGTCCTCCGCCTCCGGGCGCGCCTTCCAGAAGACTTCCGCCCAGATCTTGACCATGGAATAAAGCGTCAGCAGCCCCACCAGCAATGCCACGGCAGTCACGGTCCATGCCTCGGCCTCAATGCCCGCCCTGATCACAATGAGCTTGGCAAAGAAGCCCGACAGCGGCGGCATTCCGGCGAGCGAGAACGCCGGAATCAGGAACAGGACCGAGAGCATGGGCCGTTCGCGGTAGAAACCGCCCAGCTCGCTCAACTCGTGGGTGCCGGTCAGTCGATAGGTCACCCCGCTGACCAGGAACAGCGTTGTCTTAACAATGATGTGGTGCATGATGTAGAAAACACCACCGATGATCGCGAGCGGGGTGTAGAGCGCCAGTCCCAGTATCATGTAGCCGATCTGACTGATGATGTGGAACGACAGGATGCGCCGGAACTCGAACTGGGCGGCGGCCCCGAGAACCCCGGAGAGCATGGTCAGGGC
Organism: Halospina denitrificans; assembly: GCF_004364635.1. Lineage (GTDB taxonomy): Bacteria > Pseudomonadota > Gammaproteobacteria > Pseudomonadales > Oleiphilaceae > Halospina > Halospina denitrificans. The sequence continues at coordinate 494,325 of NZ_SOAX01000002.1, forward strand.
GGCCACCCAGAGCAGGATGGTGTGCGTATAGGCCACATCATGATCAAACACCACGGTGAACATGCGGAACAGCGAATAGACGCCCACCTTGGTCAGCAGCCCCGCGAACAGCGCTGAAACGCCCACCAGCGGGGTGTGATAGGAAGCCGGCAGCCAGAAGAACAGCGGAAATGCCGAGGCCTTGATGCCGAAGGCCACCATGAACATGACCGCGACCACATTGACCATGCCGGTGTCTTCCACCTGCCCCAGCTTCTGGGCGATATCCGCCATGTTCAGGGTCCCCACCAGCCCGTAGAGAATGCCCACGGCCGACAGGAAAATCGCCGAGGAGAACAGGTTCAGGGTCACATACTTGATGGCCCCTTCCATCTGGGCACGCTCACCGCCCAGGGTCAGAAGCGCAAAGGAGGCGATCAGCATCACCTCGAACCAGACATAGAGGTTGAAGATGTCCCCCGTGACGAAGGAGCCGGCGACACCGGCAAGCAACAGGTGCATCAACGGGTAGTAGCCGAATTTCTCATGGCGTTCGGGCGTGTCCCCCAGCGAGAACAACGCAATCGCCAACCCCGTGATGCCGGTCAGCAACACCATGATGGCCCCCAGCATGTCCACCGCCAGGGTAATGCCAAGCGGGGCCTGCCAGCCCCCCATGTGCAGGACCACAAAGCCTTCGCTGTGCACCTGCTGCATCAGCAGTATGGACACAAACAGCAGGATGAGGGTCCCGGCCAGCGCGATGGCCCGCTGGGCGGCCACTGAACGCCAGAACGCCACGGACAGTGCGCCCGCGGCCAGGGGAACCAGTATGGGGAGTGCGGCCAGGGACATCAGGTATCGGTATCCTTCATCTGGTCCAGATCATCGGTTCCAACCACCTCATAGGCCCGGTGGATGAGGACCACGGAGAAGGCAAGCACGCCGAAGGCAATCACGATGGCCGTCAGGATCAGCGCCTGGGGCAGCGGGTCGGCAACGGCCGTCGCGGGCGCTTCCGCGCCTTCCGGAATCAGTGGTGGTGCCCCCTGCTTCATACCTGCCACCGTGAAGATGAGCAGATTGGCAGCATTGCTGAGCAGCATCAGCCCAATCACGAGCTTGACGATGGAGCGCCGCAGCATCATGTAAACAGCGGCTGCAAACATCACTCCCACCACATAGGCCATGAGTGTTTCCATTAGATCCCTCCTTCTGCCTCAGGCATCCGACTCGGCCTGGGAGAGCGCGAATACCATGGTCAGGATGGCCCCAACCACCGTCAGGTAGACACCGATGTCAAAAATAAGGGGCGTCGAGAGCTTCAGCGTGCCACCGCCGGGCATGGGCAGATACCACCACTGGGCGGTCATCAGGGGGTCGCCCACAAGAAGCGCCGGAAATACGGAGGCGAGCCCAAACAACAGTCCCGCAGCCAGAAGATCGCGCGGATCCACCCGCAGCAGGGAACGGGCCTCGCGAACCCCGTAGGAGAACAGAAACAGCACCACAGCCCCGGAGGCCACAAGCCCGGCGATGAAACCGCCTCCGGGCTCATCGTGACCCCGCAGGAGCAGAAAGACCGAAAACAGCAACTGCAGCGGCATCAGGAACAGCGCCGCCGTTCGCAGTATCAGCGTATTGCTTTCGTTCATGAGCGCTGATCCTCCGCCCGCAGGTTGATCATGGAGTAGACCCCAACCGCCGCCAGCGCCAGAACGAAGATCTCACCCAGGGTATCCAGCGCCCGGAAGTCCACCAGGATGACGTTGACGATATTACGACCATGGGCGTCCGGCGCACTGCGAGCGACCTGCTCCGCGGAAATCGGATCAAAGAACTGAAGGTCAGTCGCCGCAAGGATAAGCAGTGTCATCAGCACACCGGCGAAGATCGCCACCACAATGTCGCGGCCCCGCTCGAGCGGTGACGACAGCCGGATAAAACCCGGAAGCCGGAAAAGCACCAGTACCAGCAGGATCACGGTCAGGGTTTCCACCAGGATCTGGGTGATACCCAGGTCCGGCGCACTGAACAGAATGAAGATCAGGGCGACACTGAACCCCATGACCCCCATGGACGCCACGGCGCCCAGCCGGGAGCGTGTGATGCTCGCAAAGAGCGCCGAAACAAGCATCAACAGCGCAATCGACCAGGCGAAACCGGAGTCCAGGGCCGGAACCGGCACCCGCAGCGTGGAACCATGCTGGGACAGCAGCGTATAGCCCGTAATCAGGACCGTGGTCATCACCAGGGTGATCAGGTAGTTCCCCATGGTGCCGTTCTGCAGCACCCGTGTCTGCCAGGACGCAATCCGGGTCAGCCACTCCATGATGCGGAAGTACCCGGCCTCGGGCCCAAAACGCCCGCCCGCCTCACGCAGGATGGCAAGGGAGGGCTGAAGCCGCGACCAGAAGGCGAAGATCGCCAGGGCAATGACCAGACTCAGCCCGGACAGCATCAGCGGCACATTGATCCCGTGCCATAGCGACAGATGCACCTTGTCCGCCGCGCCTCCCAATGACGTCACCACGGGGCCGACCAGTGCCTGCTCCGGGATGAACAGCGCCAGCCCGAACAGCAGCGACAGGGAGGCCAGAACCACGGGGCCGGCCAGCATGGAAACGGGCGCCTCGTGGGGATGCTTCGGGGTCTCACGCCGCTCGCCAAAGAAGGGTTTTATCGCAATCACGCCGGCCGCCACCATCACGCCAACCCCGGCCCCGACGGCCAGCACGATCAGCAGCCCGCCAAGAACCGGGGCACCCAGAACCGCCTCGAACATCAGCTCCTTGCCCACAAAACCAAGCAGGGGCGGAACAGCAGCCAGTGACAGGGCCGCCACGACCGTGAAAATCGCTGTTATCGGCATCAGCCGAGCCAGCCCCCCCATTTCAGAAACGTCCTTGGTCCCCGTCTCATGATCAAGAATGCCCGCGATCATAAAGAGCGCGCCCTTGTAGAGGGAATGCGCGATCAGGAAAGTGGCAAAGGCCACCATGGCGTAGTGGGTACCAATACCGATCAGCATGACCAGCGTCCCCAGCGCCATGATGGTGGAGTAGGCAAGCAGCTTCTTGGCCCCGGTATGGGTAATCGCCATGAAAGCACCCAGGAACATGGTCATCCCGCCGAAGAGTGACAGCAACAGCGTCCAGAGCTCACTGTCTCCCATCGCCGGACTCAGCCGCGCCAGCAGGTAGACCCCCGCCTTGACCATGGTGGCCGAGTGGAGGAAGGCGGATACCGGTGTCGGCGCCGCCATGGCATTGGGCAACCAGAAATGGAAGGGCACCTGGGCGGACTTGGTAAAGCAGCCGGCCAGGACGCAGAGCAGTAACGGCGTGAACCAGGGATGCTCCGAGAGGACGGTTTCCGATGCCAGCACGTCACTCAGGGCATAACTACCCGTAATCGTCCCGAGCATGACCAGCCCGGCCATCAGCGCCAGCCCCCCTGCAGCGGTTACGAACAACCCCTGGAGGGCACTGCGGCGGGCATTCATATCCTCATGGTCAAAACCAATCAGCAGGTAGGACGTAATACTGGTCAGCTCCCAGAACACAAAAAGGCTGATCAGGTTGTCAGAGAGCACCACCCCCAGCATGGACGCCATGAAGGCAAGCATCACCACGTAGAAACGCGCAATGTCGGGGTGCCCCTTCAGGTAGCCCCCGGCATAGATCAGGATGAAGGTGCCAATGCCGCTGATCAGCAGCGCAAACATCAGCGACAGGCCGTCGATGAGGAAGCTGAGCTGGATATCGAGCGCGGGGAACCAGGGATAGGTTATGACCTGGGCGCCATCCGCCATTACACCGGGAAGGTAGCTGGCAAACCAGGCAAAGAGCGCCGCAGGCAGCAGAGCCAGCGTCCACCCCGCCCACTCCCTGGATACCGCGCAGACAGCGGGAGCGATCAGGGCCAGCAGGAATCCGGACAGTACGGCTATCAGCATGAGATCAGTAAACTCCTTCCCGTACCACTTTCCCGAGCAACCGCCTCAGGGCCCTGAAAATCCAGACGAGGATACCGAAGCCCTTGATCGATGACAAGAAAGCCCGGGTCGGTACTGGATCACGCCAGGCGCGTACCCATTTACTATAAAGTGAGTGCCTGAGTACGTCACCAAAACCAACGCTGGATCACCGCCCGAATGAAAGCCGGAATGCGCTACTGCCGATTGCTGATGTCCAGCATACTGTTACTGGCTGCCACCCTGCCCCAGGCATTCGCCCAGACTAACCTTGAGCGCGGGAAGCTGGGCGCACTCATGGTGGAGGGTATGGAATCCGCTGAAACCTGGCGCTGGGGGTGGGCTGCCTTCTTCGCCGGATCGGCAACCTACAACCTGTATCTCGGCACCAGCGCCGACGACCCCGACGATCGCTACGACGGCCGTGTCGGCGCCGTCACCGCCGGCCTGGGCCTGATCGATACACTGATCACCACCCCGCCCCAGACCCAGGCCTACCGGGACTATCACGCACTTTCACACGACGACCGGGACACATCGGACAAGGCCAGCGCCATCGCCCGGGAAGCCGCCGGTTCCGAAGCCCGGCTCCGTGGCTGGCGCGGGCGGATAGGTTCGCTGATCGTGAACGCGGGCGCCTACGCAGCCATCGCCGAGGGTGATGATCGACCGGATGACGGCCTGCGCACAGCAGCCATAGGCCTACTGGTCAACGAATTCAAACTATGGACCGCCCCCACCACCTTCAGCGACGCATCGGAGATCACCATGGGGCGAACCACCATCCCCATCCAATCCAATATCTACGCAACGCGCCACGGCATCGGCCTGTCAGTGCGCTTCTAGGGCCTCAGCCCAGTTCCACCACTTCCAACTGGCGTGCCTGGCACATCGCCACCAGCGTCTCGCGGGCCGCCGAGGGAATCGTCATGATCACCTCAATCCCATCGCCGTAACGCACCTCATCCACCGAGCCACCAAGCTGGTCCGCCTCGTGGCGAAGAGGCTGTTCATCAGCAAAGCCACCGCTCAGACTCAGTGTCACAACCGGCTCCCGCTGCGTCACCGGCAGCTCCGAAAGCACCGCCTCAGCCGCCCCCGCGTAGGCCCGCACCAGCCCACCGGCCCCCAGCTTCACACCCCCAAAATAACGACTGACCACAACAACAACGTCCCCGATCCCCTTGTGCTCAATCACACTCAGAATCGGCCGCCCCGCCGTCCCCGAAGGCTCCCCATCATCATTCATGGCCGCACTCGTCGCCGCTCCCGGCTCCCCCAACACATAAGCCCAGCAATGATGCCGCGCCTCCGGATGCGCCACCCGCGCCTCCTCAACAACGGCCAACGCCTCCTCCCGCGTCTCGGCACGCGCGGCCACCGCAATGAAACGACTCTTGCGAACCTCGGTCTCTGCCCGGCCTGTGCTGGCGGGCACCGGATAAAGTGCGGCGTCATTCATTTGTGCATGTCCATCAGTCGCAGTATCCTCAGCCCTCACTTCATCAACAACCAGAAACGGTGAAGGATGGAGGCCGGTGGTGCTTTCCGGGAAGCTCTGGAGCCATGGATGGCGGAAGCGCAGCGTACAGGGACGTATTTACAGCGATTCCCGGAAAGGACCACCGGCCTCCATCCTTCACCGTGCACAATATCAACCACCGCACGGAGGCCCCGAATGCAGGCTCGCCTGGAACAACGCAGTTTCCTCTTACTGCTGGCCATCGTCACCGCCCTGTTCTTCTACATCATGAAACCCTTCTTCGGCGCCATCTTCTGGGCCTGCGCCCTCGCCATCATCTTCTTCCCCATCCAGAAGTATTTTACCCGCTTCTGGGGCGAACGCCCCAACCTGACCGCCCTCGCCACACTGGGCTTCTGCCTGTTCATCGTCATCATGCCCACGCTCTTCGTCACCGCCTCCTTTGTGTACGAAGGCGTCAAGTTCTACCAGCAGATGCAGGCCGGTGAAATCGACCCCGAACAGTTCATCAGACGGATCGGCGAAACCGTCCCCTTCATCGGCTCCGCCATGGAAGCAGCCGGCATCAACCTGGACAACCTTCGGGAGCGCGCCATCAACACCCTGATGCAGGGCAGCCAGTTCTTCGCGCAGAGTGCCCTGAACATCGGCCAGAACACCGTCCGGTTCTTCATCCATTTCACCATCATGCTCTATCTCGCCTTTTTCCTGCTGCGCGACGGCGATTACCTCAAGAACCTGCTGGCACAGGCCCTGCCACTGAGCCAGGAGCGGGGCGCACTGCTCCAGGGCAAGTTTGCCGAGGTTACCCGGGCCACCATCAAGGGCAACATACTGATCGCCGCCATCCAGGGCGCACTGGGAGGATTCATTTTCTGGGCACTGTCACTGCCTGCGGCCATTCTGTGGGGGGTTGTCATGGGCGTGCTGTCACTGATTCCCGCCGTGGGTGCGGGCCTGATCTGGGTGCCAGCGGCCATCTATCTCTTTGCCGTCGGCGCATGGATCGAATCCATCGTTCTGGTTCTGTTCGGGACCGTTGTCATCGGCCTCATCGACAACCTGCTTCGCCCGGTCTTCGTCGGCCGCGATACCAAGCTCCCGGACTACATTGTCCTGCTCTCGACCCTGGGCGGCCTGATGCTCTTCGGCATCAACGGCTTTGTGATCGGCCCCCTGATCGCCGCCCTTTTCACCGCTTTCTGGGGTATATTCATCCGGGACTTCAAACGCCCTGAGCCCTCAGAAAGCATGGTTAGCGACGCGGCGGATCAGGACTGAGCCTGATCCCCGTAGGCACAGACCCGGTTACGTCCGGTTTCCTTGGCACGGTAGAGCGCTTCGTCCGCCTCCACCAGAAATTGATCCGGGGTGACCGACTCATTCACCGGGTGAGCCGTAACCCCGGCGCTCAACGTTAATTCCAGAACCACCCCGTCAGACTCAACCCGGGTGGCATGGATCCGCGCACGCACGCGCTCGACCACCGCCAGTGCTTCTTCGCAATCCGTATCCGGTAATATCAGCGCAAACTCTTCACCGCCGTACCGCGCCCCGGTATCCGAAGGCGAGCGCAGCGACCCACGCAGGATCTCGCCAACCATCCTGAGGCACGCATCCCCCACCTGATGACCATAGGTATCATTAACCGGCTTGAAATGATCAATATCCAGCATCGCAACCGCCAGGGAACTCCCTGAACGCCACGCGCGCCCGACCTCCTGTTCCAGTTGTTGATCCAGAAAGCGCCGGTTACGCAGCCCCGTCAGCTCATCCGTAACACTGAGCTCATTCAGCTTCTCATTCAGTTTTTCCAGTTCCTGGGTGCGTTCCTGGACACGCTCTTCCAGCTCCCGGTTCAGACGCCGGGCGGTCTCAAGGGTTTCCGACTGAGCCTGGTAACGCAACTGGCGCTCCACGTTGATGCGCTGTGCCAGTGCAAACGACAGCAATACCACCTCAATCATGGAGCCAAGCTGGGCCGCATGATCCGTGAAGAAGTTCGACGGCAGAACGCCCCCCTTTGAAAGGGCCAGAATCGACCCTCCGGCCAGGATAAAGGTCCAGGCCATCACGAAATACTTGGCCGTTGCCTGACCTTGCCCCCAGGCATAGATCCCGCCCAGGAACGCAAAAATACAGCCGGCAACCACCAGGGGAATCAGCACCGCAATCAGGGTGAAATAGCTCAGATAAAAGGCAAGGACGACACAGACAGCACTGACAACAACGAACGCCAGAGCCAGTCGATCCAGCATGACCGAGATTCTACTGAGCTCCAGGAAGCGGCGAATGAACAGCCCTGCAAACCCGAGAATACCGGAAATGAATACCAGTATTGCCTGATCATTCCATACCGTTGCGCCGGGCCATAGATGGCGGAACCCATAGCCCGTGAGTGACGCCATGAGTAGCGCCATGCTCATCACAAAACCGACGTAATAGAGGTAGTTACGCTCGCCCAGCGCGAAATACAGCAGGAGGTTGTAGACCGCAATAACCAGGAAGGCCCCGAAATAGATCCCCTGGAGGATGTTTGCAGTCATATCGTGGCTGCGGAACGTATCCCGCTCCCACAGGGTTGCCGGTACCTGTACCGACGTCTGGGATCTGACACGCATATAGACCGACAGCGTCTCACCCGGTTGCCACTCGAGGGGGATAACAAAGAAGCGGTGATCCACGGGGCGCTGATTATAGGGGTAGTTGTGACCAAGCTGGTGGAACTGGCGATCGTTGCGATCCGATACTACATGGACCTGCACATCACCCAGAACCGGGTATTCCAGGGAAAGGAGTCGCTCAATACCGGTATCCGCATCATTGGTCAGAGTAAACCGGAGCCACCAGGCAGAATCCGAATACCCCTGGTTGAAGGCGCCCTCACCCTGCTGTTGCCAGTCATCCCGGTGTCTGACGGACGACAGATCCCGATTGGTGGACGGGTCTTCCAGGAATTCGATATGGCTGTTGAGCGGCATCTGATAGACGTTCTGAAGATCCGCCGCAGTGACAGACGAAGCAGTCAGTACCATTACCAGCATGCAAATGATAATGGCACTGACGTTGGGACCAGACTGCCGCAATGGTTTCATGACAGCAGCCTAGCCCAGAACGTGAATCAGCTCACATTTTCTCGTGTAAAATTACGTTGACAACCGGTTAATTGACCTTCGGATCCAGCTCGCCGCTGTCATAGCGCGGGACCATGTCCTCCAGCTTGATGGGCTTGATCTTACTGGCGTTACCGGCGGTGCCGAAGGCTTCATAACGCTTCACGCACACATCATACATGCCCGCCAGGGCTTCCTTGAGGAACTTGCGGGGGTCAAACTCCGCCGGGTTTTCGGCCAGGAAGCGGCGTACCGAACCGGTCGCGGCCAGGCGCAGATCCGTATCCACGTTCACCTTGCGCACACCATGGCGAATGCCTTCCGCGATCTCCTCAACGGGCACGCCATAGGTTTCCGGAATCTCGCCACCATACTGGTTGATGATGTCGAGCCACTCCTGGGGCACGGAGGAGGATCCATGCATGACCAGGTGCGTATCGGGAATCCGCGCATGGATCTCCTTGATCCGGTCGATTGCCAGGATGTCGCCCGTGGGCGGCCGGGTAAACTTGTAGGCGCCGTGACTGGTGCCGATGGCAATGGCCAGGGCGTCACAGTAGGTGTCCTTTACAAACTGGGCAGCTTCTTCCGGGTCCGTCAGCATCTGGTCATGGCTGAGCTTGCCGGCCGCACCCACGCCGTCTTCCTCCCCGGCTTCACCGGACTCCAGCGACCCCAGGCAGCCCAGCTCGCCCTCTACGGAAACGCCACAGGCATGGGCCATCTCGACGGTCTTGCGTGTCACGCCCATGTTGTAGTCGTAATCCATGGGCGTCTTGCCGTCTTCGCCCAGGGAACCGTCCATCATCACGGAGGTGAAACCAAGCTGGATGGAACGCTGGCAGACGGCCGGGCTGGTGCCGTGGTCCTGATGCACCGCGATCGGGATGTGCGGCCATTCCTCGGCCGCCCCTTCCATCAGGCGGCGCAGGAAAGGCGCGCCCGCGTACTTGCGCGCACCGGCTGAGGCCTGGACGATCACCGGGCTGTCCGTCTTGTTCGCGGCCATCATGATGGCGCGCATCTGTTCCAGATTGTTCACGTTGAACGCTGGAACGCCGTAGCCATGCTCAGCAGCATGGTCGAGCAACTGTCGCATGGAAATCAGAGCCATGGGGCATCTCCTTAATGGTAATTGAATGACGCTCAGGCGCCGCGTTCCTCGAGTACCGCAACCGCCGGCAGGGTATGCCCTTCCACGAATTCCAGGAAGGCGCCGCCACCGGTGGAAATGTAGGAAATCCGGTCGCTTACCCCGAACTGGTCAATCGCCGCTACGGTATCACCGCCACCGGCGAGAGAAAACGCATCACTGTCCGCAATCGCATTGGCAAGGCGCCGCGTGCCGCCAGAGAATGCATCGATCTCGAACACGCCAACCGGCCCGTTCCAGATAATGGTCTTGGCATCCACCAGCAGATCCGCAAAGGCCGAGGCGGTTTTGGGCCCGATATCGAGGATCATGTCGTCATCGGTCACCTCGTCCACCGACTTGGTGGTGGCCCTTGCAGTCTCGGACACCTCGGAGGCGACAACCACGTCCGTGGGCTGGGCAATGTCCACCTTCTCCATCAACGCGCGGGCTTCGTCCATCATATCGTGCTCACACAGGGACTTGCCCACCGGCTTACCACTGGCCGCCAGGAAGGTGTTGGTAATACCGCCACCCACGATCAGCTTGTCGACAACTTTCGAAAGCTGCTCCAGCACCGTGAGCTTGGTCGAAACCTTGGAGCCGCCCACAATGGCAACCACGGGCTTCTCCGGATGCTCCAGCGCCTTGGTCAGCGCATCCAGCTCCCCGGCCAGCAATGGCCCGGCGCAGGCTTCCGGCGCAAATCTGGCCACCCCGTGGGTGGACGCCTGGGCCCGATGGGCCGTCCCGAAGGCATCCATAACAAAAACATCGCAAAGCGCCGCGTAACGCTTCGCCAGGGCTTCGTCGTCCTTCTTCTCGCCCTTGTTGAAACGGACGTTCTCACACAGGACAACCTCGCCCTCGTCCACCTCAACGCCATCCAGATAATCCTGGATAACACGCACCTCCTGGCCAAGCAGCTCACCCAGCCGAGCGGCAACAGGCTTGAGAGAGTCCTCCTCGGAATAGACGCCTTCCTCGGGGCGGCCAAGATGGGACATCAGCATGACCCGGCCACCGGCGTCCGTTGCGGCACGGATGGTTTCCAGGGAGGCGCGCAGGCGTGCGTCGCTGGTGACTTTGCCGTCCTTGATGGGAACATTCAGGTCCTCGCGGATCAGTACCCGCTTGCCCCTCAGATCCAGATCGGTCATGCGTTTAATGGTCATGGTGTCCTTCCTTCAGTCTTTAAGGGTTTAAGTCTTTAAATCTGCCCAAAACTCTCAAACTACCGGCGACCTGCACATTGCCTGAAGCACCGGAGTGTGGTGGCCCTTTCAGGGAGGCTCGATGACAGGATGTCATCGCGCCAGCGCCCAGGGATGGGTTCACAGCGGTCCCTGAAAGGGCCACCACACTTCGGTGCCCGCACCCAACAAGCCGTCCAATTCCAGTGCCGGCATCGGAGCGGGGCAACGCTTTCAGGGACCGCTGCAAGTCCATCCATGGACGCTGGCGCTTCGTCATCCCTGACGAAGAGCCTCCCTGAAAGCGTTGCCCCGCTCCAATGCTCCAAGCTCCGTGCAGGCTGCTATCTCTACTTCAATGCTGTCCAATAACCGGCAACATCCAGCATCCGATTCGCAAACCCCCACTCGTTATCGAACCAGCACAGCACCTTGATCATCTGCCCCCCACTCACCCGAGTGTGCCCGCCGTCGACAATCGCGGACCGGGCATCGTGATTGAAATCCGTGCTGGCCAGGAGTTCGTCGCTGTACCCAATAATACCTTCAAGGGACGATGCCGCGGTATTGCGGAGCAGCTCGTTCACCGCCGCTGCATCTGTCGTCGAGCGCACAGTCACCGTCATGTCGATGGCCGAGACGTTGATCGTTGGCACACGCACGGCGACCGCACTGAAGCGGTCCTTCATGGCCGGCAGGAGGCGTTCAATGCCGCGTGCCAGGCCGGTCTGGACCGGCACCATGTTGTGGAAGGCGCTTCGGGTGCGGCGCAGGTCCTGGTGGTGGTAGGCATCGATGACCGGCTGGTCGTTCATGGCCGAGTGGATGGTGGTGATGGAGCCGCATTCAATGCCGTAGGCTTCATCCAGGCGCTGGATGATGGGTACGATGCAGTTGGTGGTGCAGGAGGCGTTGGAGACGATGCGATCCTCGGGGCCCAGGGTGTCATGATTGACCCCGTACACCAACGTCCGGTCCACATCCGGCTCGGCCGGCTGTGAAAACATGACCCGTCGGGCGCCGCTGGCAATATGTTCTTCCGCAGAGGCCCTGCTGGTGAAGGCGCCGGTGCATTCCAGCACCAGGTCCACGTCCAGCTCCTTCCAGGGCAGCTTCGCCGGTGAGGGTTCGCGCGCGACGCGGATGGCATCGTCGTTGACGATCAGGTTCTCACCGTCCACCGCCACCCGGCCCGCAAACCGGCCGTGAGTGGTGTCGAAGCTTGTCAGGTGCGCGATGGTATCCGGGTCGGACAGCTCATTGATGGCCACCACCTGCAAGCGGTCCCGGTAGCCGTTTTCGTAGAGCGCGCGCAGGACGCATTGCCCGATACGCCCATACCCGTTTATGGCGACCCGTGCCACCACGCTGCCCGCCTCGCTCACTCGATGGATTCCAGGAGTTCTTCCGCCATGGAAAGAAGATTATCCGCCGTAAACCCGAAGGCCTCGAACAGCGGCCCTGCCGGCGCGGACTCCCCGAAGGTGGTCATGCCGAGCACCCGGCCGTCGATGCCAACGTACTTGTACCAGTAATCGGTAATACCGGCTTCAACCGCAATGCGGCAGGTTACCTGGGCAGGCAGTACTTCCTGCTTGTAGGCCGCATCCTGGGCTTCGAATACATCGGTGGACGGCATGGACACCACGCGCACCTGGCGGCCCTGCTCGCGCAGCTGTGAGGCCGCTTCCTGTGCAAGTGCCACCTCGGAACCCGTGGCGATGAAGATCAGTTCCGGCTCTGCGTCCGAATCCGAGAGGATATAAGCCCCACGGGCGATATTGGCCAGCTGCTGTTCGTCACGATCCTGGTGGGCCAGTCCCTGACGGGTGAACACCAGAGCAGTTGGGCCGTCATTACGCTCCAGTGCCGCTTTCCAGGCAACCGCCGTCTCGACGGTGTCACAGGGGCGCCAGAGGCTCATGTTGGGAGTCTGGCGCAGGCTTGCCAGCTGCTCCACCGGCTGGTGGGTCGGGCCGTCCTCGCCGAGACCGATGGAGTCGTGGGTGTAGACCAGGATGTTGCGCTGTTTCATGAGCGCGGCCATGCGCGTGGCGTTGCGCGCGTATTCCATGAAGATCAGGAAGGTCGCGACGTAGGGCACGAAGCCACCGTGCAGCGCCATACCGCTGCCCATGGCGGTCATGGCGAACTCGCGCACGCCGTAATAGATGTAGTTACCACTGGCGTCTTCGGCCGTAATGGGTTTGCAGCCTTCCCAGATCGTGTTGTTGGAGCCGGCCAGGTCCGCGGACCCTCCCAGGAGCTCGGGAAGCACAGAGCCGTATGCATTGAGGGTATTCTGCGAGGCCTTACGGGTCGCAATACTTTCCCCGGTTTCCTGGCACTGGCGGATGTAGGCGTCGGCTTTTTCAGCGAAGTCCGCTGGCAGGTCGCCCGCCAGGCGGCGCTTGAGTTCCGCTGCCAACTCCGGATAGGCCTTTTCGTAGTCATCAAAAAGTGCCTGCCACTGTTTCTCGGCACTGGCGCCCTGCTCGCGAGCATCCCAAGCACTTCGGATATCGTCCGGAACCTCGAAGGGCCCGTGGGTCCACCCCAGGTTCTGGCGGGTGGCCTCAATCTCATCATCCCCGAGAGGCGCACCATGGCTGCTCTCGGAACCGGCCTTACCGGGAGAGCCGAAACCAATCACCGTCTTGCAGCAGATCAGCGTGGGCTGGGCGGTGTTGGCTCGTGCCTTTTCAATGGCCGTCTTCACCGCCTTGGAATCGTGCCCGTCCACATCGGAAATCACCTGCCAGCCGTAGGCATCAAAGCGCTTGGGGGTATCCTCGGTAAACCAGCCGCTGACATCGCCATCAATGGAAATACCATTGTCATCGTAGAACACCACCAGCTTGCCCAGTCCGAGGGTGCCGGCCAGCGACGAGGCTTCGTGGGAGATCCCCTCCATCAGGCAACCGTCCCCCACGAAGGCGTAGGTGTAATGGTCCACGACCGGGTAACCCTCGCGGTTGAACTGCGCCGCCAGCGTTTTCTCCGCCACCGCCATGCCAACCGCATTCGCCAGCCCCTGGCCGAGCGGGCCGGTTGTTGTTTCAACGCCGGGCGTATAGCCGTATTCCGGGTGCCCCGGTGTGCGCGAATGCAGTTGGCGGAACTGCTTGAGATCCTCGATACCCAGATCATAGCCCGTCAGATGAAGCAGGCTGTACTGCAGCATGGAACCATGGCCATTGGACATGACGAAACGGTCACGGTCCGGCCAGGACGGATTGGACGGGTTATGGTTCAGGTAGTCGTTCCAGAGCACCTCGGCAATGTCGGCCATTCCCATCGGGGCCCCTGGATGGCCCGACTTGGCCTTCTGAACCGCATCCATACTCAGGGCACGGATGGCATTGGCAAGGTCTTTACGCGAGGGCATTAACGGAATCTCCCCATTAACTGGATTCGGGTGGTGCCCGGAGGTCGGGCCCCATTAAAGGCGCGTATTTTCACCGATCAGCACGCCATTGAGCAAATAATTAGCAACCACCTATATCAATTTTTTTTGATATAGCCGTTGACCCTCACCCGCTTCAGCCGTAGACTCTCGCCAATGAATTCAACGGCACCCGTCAAATCCGCAAATACCGAGACAGCGCTCCAGTCCCTGGCGACGCTGTACAAAGCGGGCGGTGACCCGCTCAGGCTCGATATCCTGCGGGTTCTCCAGCGCGACACCTTCGGGGTCATGGAGTTGTGCCAGCTCTTTAACATGCGCCAGTCCGGTATGAGCCATCACCTTAAGGTGCTGACCCAGGCCGGGCTGCTTGAGCCGCAACGGGAAGGCAATGCGACCTTCTATCGTCGCCCCCTGCTCAGGATCGGCGACGAGCCCCGATACACGGCGGTCAAGGCAGTATTTGATGCTGTCGACCAGATTGCCCTTTCCGACGCGGTGCTCGACCGAATCCGCAATATCCGGCGCCAGCGCTCGGAGCAGTCCCAGGTCTTTTTCGCCCGATACGCACGTCGGTTCCGCGAGCAGCAGGAGCTGATTGCGGGCCATGAACGCTACGCCCAGCCCGTGGCGGAGCTCATCCGCCGCCGCTTCCCCTGTGACGGAACCGGGAAGGCACTTGAGATCGGGCCGGGCGAGGGCCCTTTTCTGCCGATGCTCTCGGGCTGTTTTGAAGAGCTCGTAGCGGTGGACAACGTTCGCGCCATGCTTGATCGCGCCGAACAGTATTGTGAACAGAAGGGACTCGGCAATGTACGGCTTGTACATGGCGAGTGTCCTGATGTGATTGAACAGCACGAAACGTTCAATCTGGTGGTGGCCAACATGGTGCTTCACCACGTGGCCAGCCCCGCGAACATCTTTCGCGACAGCGCCCAGCTGCTGGAATCCGGCGGCCGAATGATCATCAGTGAACTCTGCCGGCACGAACAGAGCTGGGTCAGGGACAACTGTGGCGACATCTGGCAGGGCTTCGAACCGGAAGAGCTTACGGGGTGGGCAACAGACGCGGGTCTGAAACAGGGCGAAACCCTGTTCATCGGACTGCGCAACGGTTTTCAGATCCAGGTCAGGGAATTCACGGCCTAGAAACCGGCTTCCTTTAATGACCTTAAACGACCTTCAAAAGGAGGAAAGCAAGTATGAGTGACTACAGTCTCTTCACATCCGAGTCGGTAACAGCCGGCCATCCGGACAAGCTGTCCGACGCCGTATCCGATGCCATTCTCGACCGCATCCTGCAGGACGACCCCTATGCACGTGTCGCCTGCGAAACCGTGGTCAAGACCGGCATGTGCCTGATCGCAGGCGAGATCACCACCAACACGAACGTCGAGTTCGAAGAAGTAGCGCGTAAGGCCATCACCGACATCGGCTACAACCACTCCGACGTTGGCTTTGACGGCAACACCTGTGCCTTCATCAACGTTGTCGGCAAGCAGTCCGTCGACATCGCTCAGGGCGTTGACCGCTCCAAGCCGGAAGATCAGGGCGCTGGCGACCAGGGCCTGATGTTCGGTTATGCCTGTAACGAGACCGACGTCCTGATGCCGGCTCCGATCTGCTACGCGCACCGTATGTGCGAAAAGCAGGCCGAACTGCTGCAGAGCAAGAAGCTTGACTGGCTGCGTCCCGACGCGAAGAGCCAGGTCAGCTGCCGTTATGAAGACGGCAAGGTAACCGGCATCGACGCCGTTGTCCTTTCCACACAGCACAGCCCGGACGTTTCCCTGGAGCAGCTGCGTGAAGCCGTCATGGAAGAGATCGTCAAGGACGTGATCCCGTCCAACCTGATCCACAACGACACCAAGTTCCACATCAACCCGACCGGCAACTTCGAAATCGGTGGTCCGGTAGGTGATGCGGGTCTGACTGGTCGTAAGATCATCGTTGACACCTACGGCGGCATGGCACGCCACGGCGGCGGCGCATTCTCCGGCAAGGATCCGTCCAAGGTTGACCGGTCCGCTGCCTACGCTGGCCGTTATGTTGCCAAGAACGTCGTTGCTGCCGGCCTGGCCGACAAGTGCGAGATCCAGATCTCCTACGCCATCGGCGTTGCCGAGCCGACGTCCATCTCCATCAACACCTTCGGTACCGGCAAGATGGATGACCGTCAGATCGAGCAGCTGGTTCGCAAGACCTTCGACCTGCGTCCCTATGCACTGACCAAGCAACTGGATCTGCTGCATCCGATGTACCGTGAAACAGCTGCCTACGGTCACTTCGGCCGCGAGCCGGTCCAGAAGACTGTTAACGGCCAGACCTTCACAACCTTCCCCTGGGAAAAGACAGACAAGGCGGACGAACTGAAGGCCGCAGCCAAGTAATCCAGCTCTACCCTGCAGGGACGGCCTCGGGCCGCCCCTGTTGCGGCACAGATTTACCCAAACGAATCAGGAGTATTAACAATGCCTTTGGACAGTAATTTTACTGACTACAAAGTAGCTGACATCGACCTTGCCGGCTGGGGCCGCAAGGAAATCGCCATCGCCGAGAGCGAAATGCCGGCGCTGATCAAGCTGCGTGAAAAGTATCGCAAGGATCAGCCGCTGAAAGGCGCCAATGTTATGGGCTGCATTCACATGACCGTGCAGACGGCCGTGCTGATTGAGACCCTGACCGCACTGGGCGCCAACGTGCGCTGGTCTTCCTGCAACATCTTCTCCACCCAGGATCAGGCCGCTGCCGCCATCGCCGCGACTGGCGTTCCGGTATTCGCCTGGAAGGGTGAGACTGAAGAAGAGTACGAGTGGTGCATCGAGCGCACCATCGGCGCCGACGTTGACGGCTGGGAACCGAACCTGATCCTGGACGACGGCGGTGACCTGACCGAGATGCTGCACGAGAAGTATCCGGAAATCCTCAAGAACTGCCACGGCATTTCCGAGGAAACCACCACGGGCGTTCACCGTCTCGAGCACATGATCGAAGAAGGCAGCCTCAAGGTGCCGGCGATCAACGTGAACGACTCGGTCACCAAGTCCAAGAACGACAACAAGTACGGCTGCCGCCACAGCCTGAACGACGCACTCAAGCGTTCACTCGACCACCTGATGTCCGGCAAGAAAGCGCTGGTCATCGGCTATGGCGACGTTGGCAAGGGCTCCGCGCAGTCGCTGCGTCAGGAAGGCATGATCGTTCGCATCTCCGAGATCGACCCGATCTGTGCCATGCAGGCGTGCATGGACGGCTACGAAGTTGTTTCTCCCTACATCAATGGCGAGAACAAGGGCAATGCCGATTCCATCAACAAGCAGCTGCTGCAGGACACTGACGTTCTGGTAACCACTACCGGTAACGTTGATGTGTGTGACAAGCACATGCTGGCCGCGGTCAAGTCCGGCGCCATCGTCTGCAACATCGGTCACTTCGACAACGAGATCGATACTGCGTACATGCGCGAGAACTGGGAATGGGACGAGATCAAGCCGCAGGTTCACAAGATCTATCGTGACAAGTCCAAGGACGACCATCTCTTCCTGCTGGCTGAAGGCCGCCTGGTTAACCTGGGCAACGCCACAGGCCATCCGTCACGGATCATGGACGGCTCCTTCGCGAACCAGGTTGCAGCACAGATGTACCTGTTCGAGCGCAAGTTCGCCGACCTGCCGGAAGACCAGAAGAAGGACAACCTTTACGTTCGCGTCCTCCCGAAGGAACTGGACGAAGAAGTTGCCCAGTACATGGTCGAAGGCTTCGGTGGCGTGATCACCCGGATGACCAAGGAACAATCCGACTACGTCGGCGTTCCGGTTACCGGTCCGTTCAAGGCGGAAGCCTACAAGTACTGATCCCCGGGATCAGTATGGATGGCAGCAGCCGGGGCGCTACGCGCTCCGGCTGCCCGGTTTTGATTCAGTGAACATCGGGCCAGGAGCCCGGAAGGAACAGAACCATGCAAAGCCAAAAGCAGTTCCAGAGACGCTTCAGCTTCGAGTTCTTCCCCCCGAAGACCGACAAGGGCGTGACACAACTGCAGACAACACGGGACAGGCTTGCTGAGCTGAACCCGGATTTTTTCTCGGTCACATTTGGTGCCGGCGGTTCAACCCGTGAGGGTACCAAGAACACCGTGATCGACCTGAACAGTCAGGGCATCTCAACGGCACCGCACCTTTCGTGCGTGGGGTCGAATAAAGAGATCATTTCCGAACTGCTCGACACCTATAAAGACAACGGTGTTGATCGGATCGTTGCGCTGCGTGGCGATATCCCATCTGGTATGGGCAATACCGGTTACGGCGAAATGCGCTATGCCAACGAGCTGGTGGAATTCATCCGTGAACACAGCGGCGACCACTTCTCTCTGGAAGTCGGCGCCTATCCGGAGTTCCATCCCCAGGCGCCCAATGCCGAGGCAGACCTGCTGAACTTCAAGCGCAAGATCGACGCCGGTGCCAACAGTGCCATCACGCAGTACTTCTTCAACGCCGAAGCCTACTTCCATTTCATGGATCGGCTGGAGAAGATGGGCGTGAACATTCCCGTGGTACCGGGCATCATGCCCATCATCAACTTCCAGAAGATATCGCAGTTCAGCGAGATGTGCGGTGCTGACATCCCACGCTGGATCCGCAAGCAGATGGAAGCCTATGGGGATGACTCGGAGTCGATCAAGAAGTTCGGCGAAGAAGTGGTTACCCGTATGTGCGAGGAGCTCCTTGACGCCGGCGCTCCGGGCCTCCACTTCTATACCCTGAACCAGGCCGACGCCAGCCTCAATATCTGGCATAACCTGGGTCTGGACAAGGAACGGGCCGAAAAAATCGCATTCTGAGTTGAAACCTCGGGTAATGACGATCCGAAAAAGCCCGCCGGAGACAGCGATGTCTCCGGCGGGCTTTTTTTCATCTCCATTTCCGGTTCCCTGCCCGCCACGCGCGAGTTCCCGTCACTACAGCCCTTTCCCCTGACCACCTTTCCACCGTATCATCAGCCCCCACCCGCATTACTGATTGCCAATCCAGGAGGTCTGGTGTGACATCCAACCGCGAGATGATTGAACGGGACCTGAAAGCCGTCTGGCACCCCTGCACCCAGATGAAGGACCATGAAACCCTGCCCCTTATTCCGTTCAAGAGCGGCAAGGGCGTCTGGCTCCATGATTTCGACGGTAACCGCTACATCGACGCGGTCAGCTCCTGGTGGGTCAACCTCTTCGGCCATGCCAACCCGCGCATCAACGAGGCCATCAACCAGCAGACGCAGCAGCTTGAGCACGCCATGCTTGCGGGTTTTACCCACGAGCCAGTAATTGACCTGTCCGAACGACTCATAGACGTCACACCAAAGGGGCTGAACCGGTGTTTCTATGCGGACAACGGGTCGTCCGCCATCGAGGTGGCGCTCAAGATGAGCTACCACTATTTCCGCAACACCGGCAAGCCCGAGAAAAAGAACTTCATCAACATCTCCAACAGCTACCACGGGGAAACCCTGGGCGCGCTGGCACTCAGCGACGTGGGCCTGTATCGCAAGACCTATGAACCGCTGCTGATGGAGATGCTGACGGCTCCGGCACCTGATGCCTTCCACCGGGAAAAGGGCGAAAGCTGGGAAGACTATGCCCTGCGCCAGTTCGAGCACATGGAAAAGCTGATGGCCGAGAATGCGGACAACGTCTGCGCCGTCATCATTGAACCCCTGGTCCAGTGCGCCGGCCATATGCGCATGTACGATGCGGTCTACCTGAAAAAGCTGCGCGAAGCCTGTGACCGCTACAACATCCACCTGATCGCCGACGAAATCGCCGTGGGCTTCGGCCGTACCGGCACCCTCTTCGCGTGTGAGCAGGCCAACATCTCGCCGGATTTCATGTGCCTGTCCAAGGGCCTAACCGCCGGCTACCTGCCGCTGTCCATCACCATGACCACGGACGACGTCTTCAACGCCTTCTACGACGACTTCGACACCATGAAGGCCTTCCTGCACTCCCACAGCTACACGGGCAACCCCATCGGCTGTGCCGTGGCCAGGGCCACCCTGGACATCTTCCGGGACGACAATGTCCTGGAAAGCAATCGGCGCAAGGCGCAGGTCATGGGGGAAAGCGTGGAGCACCTGCGTGACCATCCCCATGTGGGCGATATCCGCCAGCACGGCATGATCCTGGCCATGGAGCTGGTGAAGGACAAGGCCACCATGGAGCCCTTCCCCTGGCAGGAACGCCGCGGGCTGCGCGTCTACCAGCACTCCATCACCCGCGAGGCACTGCTGCGCCCGCTGGGCAACGTCACCTACTTCATGCCGCCCTACGTCATAAATGAGGACGAGATTCGCCATCTGGCACAGGTGGCAACCGAAGGCATTGATATCGCAACGCGGGACTGAGAGTGGATGCGGATTCCCAGGATCTACACCGAGCAAACGCTGACCGCCAACACCGAGCAGATGCTGACCGGCAATGCCGCCCACCATGCCGGGCGCGTCCTGCGCATGGAAGCTGGGCAGTGGCTCACCCTGTTCAATGGCGACGGCCTGGATTACCACGCGGAAATCCTCGAAGCGGGACGCAAGTCTCTGCAGGTGCGGATAACGGAATCCGAAGCTCCGGGCACGGAATCCCCTCTTATCATCACCCTGGGCCAGGTCATGTCGCGGGGTGACCGGATGGACTACGCCATCCAGAAAGCGACGGAACTCGGCGTTACCCATATCCAGCCACTGACCAGTGACCGCTGCGAAGTCAAGCTCAGCGGAGACAGGGAGCGCAAACGGGTCGCCAACTGGCAGCAGGTTGCCATCAGCGCCGCCGAACAGTGCGGCCGCGCCCGGATTCCGGACATCGCGCCTCCGATCAAGCTCGGAGACTGGTTAAGCGCCTGCAACCAGGACCTGCGCCTGGTGCTGCACGACCAGGGCCGCCCACTCGGCCGCGACATTGCCCGGCCCGACTCAATCGCCCTGCTTGTCGGGCCCGAGGGGGGTCTTGCATCCCCCGAAATCGAAGCCGCTCATAACGCGGGTTTCCTGCCACTGGCCCTTGGCCCCCGCGTGATGCGTACCGAAACGGCGCCTGTTGCCGCCCTCAGCCTCTGCCAATGGCTCTGGGGCGACTTCCACCAATCAAATAAGGCTGAAACTGCATGATGGACCTGCTTGCCAATCCGGAACTCTGGAAGTACCTCAGCATCCCCGTCATCGCCGCCCTGATCGGCTGGGTCACCAACTGGATGGCCATCAAGCTGACCTTCTATCCGCTGGATTTCATCGGCATCCGCCCCTTCCTCGGCTGGCAGGGCATCATTCCCTCCAAGGCCGAGAAAATGGCCACCATTGCCGTGGACGCCACCATCGCCAAGATCGGTACCGTCCAGGAAATCTTCGAATACATCGACCCGCGTGTACTGACCCAGTACGTGGTCGACCACACCGTACCGCGCACCGAAGAGTACGTGGATGAGATCATGCTCGCGGAACACCCCACCTTCTGGGAAAACCTCCCCCAGCGGGCCCGCGAAATGGTCTATGAACGGGTTCGCAAGCGCTCACCGGAGCTGGTGGACAACCTGGTCGACGATTTCTCCGACAATGCCGAAGACCTCCTGGACATCCAGTCGATGGTTGTAGAGCAACTGGGCGAGGACCGGACCCTGCTGAACCGAATCTTCCTGGAGTGCGGCGAAAAGGAATTCCGCTTCATCATCAACTCCGGCCTCTATTTCGGCTTTGGCTTCGGCCTGATCCAGATGGCGACCTGGTATTTCTTTCCGGCCGGCTGGATCCTGCCCGCCTTCGGCCTCCTGGTCGGATGGGCCACCAACTGGATCGCCCTGAACTTCATCTTCCGGCCCCTCTACCCCGTGAAGATCGGCCCCTTCCGCCTGCAGGGCCAGTTCCTGAGGCGCCAGCCGGAAGTTGCCCAGTCCTTCTGCCACATTGTCACCCATGAAATCCTGACCGTGGGCAATCTCGTGGACGCTATCCTCAACGGGTCCAAATCGCACCGTGCCCGCAATCTGGTGCGCAAGCACATGAAGAAGCTGGTGGATGAGACCGCCGGAATGGGCAAGGCTTTCACCCAGGTGGCCTTCGGCCCGACGTCATTCGCGAACCTCAAGCAGCGGGTCGGCGATCTCTCCATTGAAATCGCCGGGGAAACCTTCGACGACCCCATGTTCGCCAACGACCGGGCCCAGGCGGTTGAAGAGATCATGCGGCGCCGGATGGAAGAGCTCTCCCCCGAGGAATTCCAGGACCTGCTGCGCCCCTGCTTCCAGGAGGACGAGATCAAGCTCATCGCCGCCGGCGCCGCACTGGGTTTCCTGGCCGGTCTGGCGCAGCTGACCTTTATCTTCGGGGCGACGATGTTCTGAGCAGCCATGGGTTTGATGGAGCGCACACGCCTACAAGCTGTTACCCATTCGGTGAAAGCGCTGGTGTATGATTCCGGTTACTAAACAGACGCAGCCCCAGGGGTGCGCATAACGATATCCGGGAATCCAGAAGGCCCAGATGACGCGGTACAGCCTTTCCTTCCTGCTCATCGCAGTGTCCGCTATCGCGGGACTATCCGCCAATGTGCAGGCGGAACCACTCGAGTTCGGCTACATCGAACTCCCCCCGTTTGGGTACACAAACAGCGAGGGCGAAGCCAGCGGCTATCTGGCCAAGCTGTCAAAACAGGTCTTCCAGGAAATGGGGCTGCCGGTGCACTATCAGCAGCATCCGGCTTCCCGGCTCTACCATCAGCTGAAAACCGGCGATACGGCCCTGACCATGGGGCCTGCGGGTCTGCACCAGCTGCGTCGGGCGGCCCTCGAGAGCCAGGAGCCGGCAATAACCCTCACCCTTGCCATCTACCACCGCCAGGATACTGACCCCGTCTTCAGCGTGGAGAACCTCAAGGGCAAGCGGGTTGTCCTCATGCAGGGCTATTCCTACGGGCGACTGCGTCGTTTCTTTGAGGAAGAAGCGGATAACATGCAGATCAACTATGCGCGCACCCATGTCTCGGCGCTGAAGATGCTTCTCTACGAACGCGCGGATTACCTGCTCAACTACCAGATCCCCGCGGAAACCGTCATTGCGCGGAATGGCCTCAGTGGCCTGAAAGGCCAGGTTATTGGAAAAACCCCCATACACCTGTTTGTCTCCCGGCAGACCGACGGTGCACAGCAAATCATTGAACAGTGGGACCATCACCTCAGGAAGCTGAAGCAGAACGATGGACTTCCAACCTTCCACTATTACAAGAAATTCGAGTAGCACCCACCAGCTCGCACCCATCTCCCCTGAATGGGGGATGGGCGATCGTGGCCGTTAAGGGCAAGAATAGTTGCACCTGCTTAACAACAACAAAGAGGTTCAATAATGCGACAATTCAAGCTTTCCCTGTTACTCCTGTGTGCCGTAATCATCGGCGCCCCATCCTCGGCCCTCGCGTCCTATACGGACACGAAGCACCCCATAGTTCTGGTTCACGGCCTTGCCGGTTTTGACACGGTTGGCGGCCTGGTCAACTATTTCCACTCGATTCCGTATCAACTGGAGCGCTCGGGCGCTACCGTACACACGGTCAGCGTCTCCTTCGTGAATGACAGCTGGACCCGCGGCGAGCAGCTGCGCGACCAGCTCTACGCCCTCCCCGGCCAGAAGTTCAACCTGATCGGCCACAGCCAGGGCTCTCCCACCTCACGAGTCGCCGCCCACCTTGCTCCGGAGAAGGTGGCATCCGTTACCTCCGTAAACGGGGTAAACAAGGGCTCGAAGGTCGCCGACGTGCTCAGGGGTGTTCTCCCGCCGGACAGCTCCATTGAAGGGGGCGTCTCCGCCATCGCGGACGCGGCTGGCAGCCTGATCAATGAACTCACCGGCAGCGACAACCCGCAGGATGGTGTTGCGGCCCTCGAAACCCTGACCACCCCCGGGACCAACGCCATCAATGACGCAACCCAGTGGCGCGGGGTCAACCGCGGCAGCTGCGCCGGGACCCAGGAAACCTATCACATCAACGGCCATCCGGTTCGTTACTTCTCCTGGGGTGGCGGTGGTCGCTGGACCAACGCCCTGGACGCAACCGATCCGTTCCTTGTGACCACGGGGCTGGTCTTCAATCAGAGGAACGACGGTCTGGTCAGCACCTGCTCCATGAAACTGGGCAACGTCATTGGCACCCACTACACCATGAACCACATCGACGCGGTGAATCACCTGTTCGGGCTGCGCTCCATCTGGACCAACCCCGTCTCGCTGTACCGCAGTCACGCAAACCGCCTGAAGAATCGCGGTCTGTAAAACGTCATCCTTAAGGCCTTGCCGGCCGGCACCGGATAAAGCAGTTCCGGTCCCGGCCGGTTTTCAGTTGTGCAGGACTGCTTCATGGGAGCCACGTCGTGAGTCAGACAACAACCTTCAAACCCATACTGTTCGGAACCGCTGTTCTCGCCGCAACGCTGCTGATCGGAATCATTGCGCTGCTTGCGCAGTCCTCGGGATCCAGCGAGAGAGCGGAGTCTACAGAGCCAGCCGGGACCGGGCCTGAAACCGCTGCCGAAGACAGCACCTCCCCGGGGGAGGAGCCAGGCATCGTCAATGCCAACCGCAAGGATGTGAAAGCCGCCTACGCCACCCGTAAGGAGTGGGAGGGCGAGCCCTTTACTTCTTCGCTGCAGGGCACCGAGATTGATGGCAGCCTCAAGGCGGATGCCCAGGGCCGCCTGATCGTGGATCTGGAAACCCGCGATTTCTTTGACTACTTCCTCAACACCGTCGGTGAGGTCGAGGAAGGCGAGGCCGTGGACCAGATCCGGGCGCTTGCCGAGTCCCACCTGCCTGAATCCGCCGTCATGGAAGCGATGGATCTTCTCGAGCACTATATCGATTACAAGGAAGAGGCCATTGCCATCAACAGCCAGCCTGTGGACCGGGAAGCCGCGCAGAGCCCACAGGGGCAGATGCGGATTCTTGAGCAGGGACTGGCGGACATGAAGCGCGCGCGGCGAGACACCCTGCCACCGGAGGCCGTCGATGCCTTCTTCTCCCTGGAGGAAGCCTATGGCGAATTCACCCTCCAGCGCATGCAGATCCAGCGCAACAGCGAACTGTCCGCGCAGGAAAAACAGCAGCAGCTGCGCCTCGCCGAAGAGCAGCTTCCGGAGCCCATCCGGGAGACGGAGCGCCATATCCAGGAAACCAATGACTACCAGCAACAGGTGAAACAGACCATCGACCGGGCCTCGTCGCCGGATGACGCAGCCGATCAGCTCAAACGGCTGGGACTTTCCGACGAACAGGTTGAAAGCATTGCCGAGCAGATGCACAGCGACGAACAGTTTGAGGATCGCTACGCCGACTATCGCCGCAAGCGTGAAGAGCTTCTGGAATCCGGCCTCAGCGAGCAGGACCGGGAGCAGACTCTGGAACGCCTGCGAAAGAAGCACTTTGAAAGCCGGCAGGCGCGAAGCAAGGCACAATTCCGGGATCTTGATGGCTGATCCGCGCATCAGGGTGGTACGGGCGGTTCGGGAACTGCTTTAATAAAGCCTTTCCGGAGACAGGGCAGTTCCCGAATGACCTACGAACAGCTCCAGAAACAGAAGCAGCAGGGCTTTAAGGGGCTACGCTTCAGCGAACCCCTGGAGACCGCCTACCAGCAGCACCGGGCACAGAACATGCGCCTGCGTGCGCGCCCCGTGGCCGCCAGCGCCCTGGTCCTGTTCATCGTCTATGCGCTGCTGGACTTCCAGACCCTGCCCCTGGAACTGGCCGAACAGACGGTGGTGGTCCGCCTTTTCCTGATCTGCCCGCTGATCATTGCCATCCTGGCGCTGAGCTACTCGCAGCTCAACCCCATCCATTTCGCCCGGTGCTACACCCTGTCCTTCCTGATCGGCGGCCTCTTTATCGTGCTGATTCTCTATCTGGCACGGCGCCAGGGAGACCCGCTCCCCTATGACGGCCTCCACATCATGCTCATGTTCGGCTACCTGGTCATGGGTCTGCCATTCCGGGGGGCAGCCCTTATGGCGAGCGGAATCGTCGCGGCGTACATCGCCATGGAAACCTCCATGAAGGTGCCCGGGATCTCCGCCACCGCCAACGGCTATTTCCTGCTGACGACCCATGCCATCGGCATGGTGGGGGCCTGGCTCCAGGAACACGCGGGGCGCCACCACTACCTGGACAGCTCAATGCTGGAACGCGCCCGCCAGCAGGCCCAGAGCGCCAGCCACCAGAAGACCCGCTTCATTGCCGCCGCCAGCCATGACCTGAGACAGCCGCTGAACGTGATCAATCTGCTGGTCGACAACCTGCAGAAAGAAAGCGACGAGACCCGCAGAGAGGCCATCATTGAGCGCCTGGGCCACTCCACCACACAGCTGAACCGCCTGCTGCACACGCTTCTGGATATCTCACGCATCAAGGAGGGCATGGTCCAACCGGATATCCGCCCATTGCTGATTACCAATATCCTGGAGCAGGTCCGTTTAAGTGTTGAGGAACGGGCCCAGGCGGACGGCGTAGCCTTCACCATCGAGGACATGCCGAAGGCATCCGGCGTTGCCGCCGATCCCACCCTGCTGCACCGGGTACTGGTCAATCTGGTCTATAACGCCCTGAAACATGCCGGCGCGGACAACGTGCGCCTGTCCGCCGTCCAGTCCGGCGCCCGGATCCGGTTCCAGGTCTCGGACAATGGCTCGGGCATTCCGGAAGCCATCCAGTCCCGCCTTTTCGAGGCGTTCTACCGGCCCGAGGAAGGGCCCGTCGAAGACAAGGGGCTGGGACTGGGCCTGGCCATCGTCAAGGAACTGACCGAACTCATGGGCGGTCGATGTGGTGTCCAGTCAGCCCCCGGTAGCGGCAGTGATTTCTGGGTGGAGCTGCCCTCCCGGCCGCCACCCCCGGACGCCCTCCCGGAATCCGCCATCAAAGGCCGCACCGCCCTTGTGGAGGACGGCGTTCTGGTGGTGGAAGACCAGAGCGATACGCGCCAGTGGCTCCAGTCAATGATCCGTAACTGGGGCTACACGGCCGTTGCCTGCCCCGACTGCCAGAGCGCCCGCGACGCCGTTGATGAAACCGGCCCCTTCGCGCTGGTGATGACGGACCTTAACCTTCCCGACGGCAGCGGCATGGAGCTGATTCAGGAGTTCCGGAGCCATTACCCGCAGCTGCCCGCCTTGGTCATCACCGGCGATGCCGAGACCGTCGACGACGTTCCCACGGACCAGAGCCTGCGAATCCTGCACAAACCCCTTGCCCCGGCACGCCTGCACACCGCCATCAGGCAGATCATGGGCGTGGCCTGAGCGTGACTAGTCCACGAGCCCCATGCTGCGGGCGAGGTTCGCGCATTCGGTGCGGTTGTGAACGCCCAGGGTGGAATAGAGCGACTTGAGATGGGTCTTGACCGTATGGTCAGTGAGGCTCAGCTTCTGGCAGATCCGTTTGTTCGGATAGCCTTCCGCCAGCAGAGCCAGCACGTCGCGCTGCCTTGGCGTCAGTGACATCGGGGTCTGGCTCGTAGTCACCATGGCATCCGGGAAGAACAGCCCCCCGCCCGCAATGGTGGACAGCATCCGGGCCAGCGACTGCTGATCACAGGACTTGGCCACGAAGCCCATCGCCCCCGCCGCGCGCGCCGCATTCACGGCTTCCTCATCATCGCGACTGGAAATCACCACCACCGGGATCGGCAGCCCCATGGTTTCCAGGGTCCCGAACAGCCCCAACCCGCCCCGATCCGGCAGGCTCAGGTCCAGCAGGATCAGGTCCGGATGGGGACCCGACTGCAGCACCCGTGTTGCTTCGCCCAGGGAATCCGCCGTAGCCACCGCCTCAACACCGTGTGTCACCTGCAGCGCCTGGGCGAGTCCGGCCACAAAAAAGGGATGGTCATCCACGATCAGAACCCGGCGTATTATCGCCTGCTTCATCGGAGTACCCATAAGCCCATTACACTATTGTTATTGGACTTACCAGTTTACCCCCAAGCAAACGCCCTGTGCGGAAATGGATCACGCTATCGAGTTACAGGCGCTTTCATCCCGGATCCACTGGGCCAGTGTACGCTGAAGCATTTCGCCGCCCATGGCGGTCCATTCGGGGCAATCCACCTCAGGGAGACGCTCAACCAGACCGTCCTCATCCGCACGAACCGCATCCAGGACATCAACAACCCGCATACGGTCCAGCGAGCGCGCGGGGATCAGCTCCTCACCGTCGTCGCCTCCCGGGTGCAGAAGGCCTCCGCGAATGAGCTTGTCACTGACCTTCTGGGTAATATCGCCGGGCACTCCCAGGTCGAGGGACAGAAACTCCTGACGGGGCGGCTTATCCCCCCGATCAAAGGCCGTGGCCACCCAGCGCATGATCACCAGGGCCAGACGCTCCTCCAGTTGCGGCGAGGAACGCACGTCACGGCGCGCGGAGATCGCCTGTTCGTGCTGGTGGTAGTAACTGATGCTGGCGCCGGTCAGCAGGATCATCCAGTTGATGTAGAGCCAGATCAGCATCAGGATCCCGATGGCAAAACTGGAGTAGATAGCCTCGTAGCGGGTGGCATTCACCGCGAATGAGGCGAAGGCGATGCTTGCGGCCTGCCAGGCCACGCCCGCTACCAGGCCCCCGGCGAAGGCACTCTGGGGCCTTACCCGGGTATTGGGCACAAAGATGTAGACGAAGGTGAACGCAACGACCGTCAGCAGGAAAGGAGTGAGACGTCCAATGAGAGCAACCAGCGTTCCGAACGGTTCTATGGCCCGGATGTCCTGGACCACCTCGGACCCGAAGATGGTGGCCGAGACGCCGATACCCGCCACCATCAACAGTGGCCCAATGGTGATTACGCTGAGGTAGTTGGAGAAACGCTGGCCCAGGGGTCGCCCCTGGGGCGCCCGCCAGACCATGTTGAACGAGCCCTCGATCTTCTGCACCAGGGCAACCACGGTGTAAACCAGCAGCAGCAGGCCGACGGAACCCAGCACGCCAACCTCGATGTTATCCACGAACGCGATCACCTGTTCCGCCATTTCCTCGCCCTGGGCGCCCAGGGGCTGGAAGAACTGGTACAGGAAGGGCATCAGCTGGTTGTGAACGCCCATGGCCTTGAGCACGGAAAAGCTCAGCGCCAGCAGCGGCACAATGGACAGCAGGGTGGTGTAGACCAGGCTCATGGCATGCAGATTCAGGATGCCCGTGCTCAGGTCCCTGACAACGGCATAGGCAATACGGGCCTGCCGCCGCGCAATCGCGGCAGCGCGCGACATGGGTTGTTCCTGGCGCTGCAGGAGCCAGTATTTCCAGCCGTTCCATTGGTCGCGAAGGGATTCAGGGATCACGCAAAGCTCCTTTTTGATTCGCTGTATCCGACTTTACCCTACCGAAGGGGCTGGAAAACACAGATTAATGAAGTTCTTCAACGGATAGCGGAACTCCCCAGTAGAATCCCTGCCCCTTCAAGCCGGGCAAACGCTTGAGCCAGTCCACGACCATTTCGCTTTCCACGCCCTCAACAACCACTGTGAGACCCAACGAATCGGCAAGCTCAATGGCACTCAGGAAGACCCTCTGGCGGGATTCACTCTCCAGAATGTCCGCAAGGAAGCTGCGATCAATCTTGAGCTCATCCAGGTCCAACCCCGCGAGTGTCCCGAGCGAAGAATAACCCTTACCGAAATCATCCAATGCAATATGAAACCCTTCCCTGCCCAGGGCCTTGATGACGGAACGGGCCGTCTCCTCATCGGACATAACAGCGGTTTCCGTAATTTCCAGAAGCATCCGTTCGGGTTCGACGCCGCGCGCACGTACCACAGACGCCGCTTTCTGCGTGAACCCCGGTTCAACCAGATCGCGCGCCGAGATGTTCACCGCAACCCGGATGCGATTGCCGTACCGCTCACTCAGCACCGGAAGATCGGCTGCGGCGCGATCAAGCGCCCACATTGTGACCTGGTGAATCGCGCCCAACTGTTCCGCCGCCGGAATCCAGTCATCCGGTGACACAGAACCAAACTCCGGGTGATTCCAGCGGGCCAGGCCCTCGAACCCCACCACCTCGCCGGTCGCCAGGCACACCTTATACTGGTAATGAAGCTGGACATCCCCACTGCCCAATCCCCTCTCCAGATCCAGCATCAGGAGCTGGCGATTATGGTGTTTCTCCGCTCGAGTGGGTTCATAGAAGGTCAGCTGGCTTTCCGGGTCATGGCTCGCAAAGCCCGCGCAGGAGAGCATGTCGGATGCCAGGCTGGCATGCTCGGGCGCGGATGCGACGCCCGCCGAGGCGCCCCAACTGAATACGAAATGCTCACTGATGAAATCCTGCTCAAACCAGGCTGATAATGCCACCCAGAAATCCTCCTGTCCGGCTCCGGCACTGGTCCGGAATGCGAACGCATGGCTGGCGAGATCAAAGGTAGCCAGGCATGCCCCCTCGATCCTTATAAGCGACTCACCCAGCCAGTCCTCCAGAAAGTATTCAAGCTGACCCAGGTAGGTCCGCAGGAGAGCCTCAGCGTGCTGATAGCCAACGGTGCGCTCAATCTCGTAGTAACGATCAAAGTAGAAACAGACCACCGTATAGGGCTCCCGATCGGGATCAAGCCCCGCCAGCGCTTCTTCAAAAACAGGCCTTGTGGGGTAGCCGGTAGCCCGGTGCGTTCGCAGCAGACGGTGGTAATCACTCTGCAGCCGGCTGCGCAGTGACTGCTCCTGTCTCGCCTCGCGCTTGAGGCGCAGCTTTTCACGCTGCTCGCGAATGAAAAGGTGGGCCATGGATCCAGTCAGGGTCAGGGTGGCAAGGACCGCCCCGATCGAGAAACCCGCATTGGTAATGGTGTTGATGGGAAGCCAGCCCACGGTGCGCAGTGAAGCAACGGACACGCCCGCCCCCACCATCATCATGGCAAGTGCAAAATAGCGGGCATTAAGCGAATACTGTAGCCGGCGCAGGGAGAGGGCAAGAATGAGGAAAGATCCGCCGATGCCCACAACCAGTAATGTGCCCTGCCCGGGAAAAGGCCACCCGAGGAGTTCCGCGCCAATGATGCCCACGCCGATAAATGACAGCAGCTGCATGCCGGCATCTTCCCAGCCTCCCAGGCTGAGGTGGTGGCGCGCGAACTGGCTGATTGAAACCAGGCACACCGGCATGGTGACAATAGTCAGCGCATTGATCCACGGAAGGTTCGGCCAGAGGAGCCAGAGCCCAAACCCGCTCAGGACCAGCTCACTGTGCAGGATGCTGACAAGGAGAACGGTAAGCCAGGCAATACTTTTTTGCCGGAAAAACAGTATAACCGCCAGGTTGATGACCAGCCCGAAAAGCAACAGCCCAATCAGCAGGCTCTCCCAGGCCACCATCCGGGCAGCCACGCCGGCAAGTTCCCAGGTGCGCTGAACCGACACTGGCAACATGACAGGCCCATCATTGCTGACCTCAAAAAGCAGCAGGGTTTCCGAATCCGGCGGCACATTCACCGGCCAGGCCCAGAAAGGCAGATCCAGCAGACGCTGACTTCTGGGTTTCAGTGAACCCATGGTTGCCATCGGCAGCGCGCGCCCCGTTTTCGAGTCGATACGCACCGGCCGGATCTGATCCAGGAAGGGTGCCGGCACCACCACCCAACGCTCAATCGGACTGGTCCCACTGTTTTTGATGCTCACCCGGAAGGTGGCAGGTTTTTCCAGATATCCCAGGCCGGACCAGTTCGACTGCAGCTCAGCCCACCCCTCATCCCGGGCCAGATCACCGGCGAGAATTTCCGACAGTGGTTGTTTACGGTATTCTGTAGGCTCGTACTGGATGGGCCACCCGCCCCGATCAACAACCGAGGCCGAGGCGGGACTGCCCGGTTCGCTCGCGGGCATAAGAAGCAGCGCGCCCGCCAGCAGGGTTGCGGCCATGAAAAGCAATGGCGTCCAGAGCCCTGTGCGGAATGCCCATAAAGCCGATCGGAGGCGCGAAACTCCCCTGCGGGAAACGGAGTCCGACGAACTGGATTCCATGCTCATTCCTTCGAATCAATAGCCGCATGTTACACTGTGATTACATGCGGAAATATTTATTAACATTTTGATTTTCAACTGATTTTACACCAACTTTGACTCGCTTTCATTGACCCTTTCAGTCGGGCAGCCAAACCCAAACATTGGAGGACCTCCCAGCGATGGCCGAAAACAGTAACCGCCGCTACTCAAGCAAGATTGTCGACGGCGTTGGCAAATCCGCCAGCCGTGCCATGCTCCGCGCCGTTGGTTTCAACGACGAGGATTTCAAAAAGCCGCAGGTCGGCATTGCCTCCACCTGGAGCATGGTTACCCCCTGCAACATGCACATCAACAAGCTGGCGGAACATGCCGGCGAGGGAGCGGATGAGGCCGGTGGCAAGAGCGTGATCTTCAATACGATCACCATCTCCGACGGTATTGCCAACGGCTCAGAGGGCATGAAGTACTCGCTGGTCTCGCGGGAGATCATCGCCGACTCCGTCGAGGCCGTTACGGGCTGTGAAGGCTTTGATGGGCTTGTCACCATCGGTGGCTGCGACAAGAACATGCCGGGCCTGCTCATGGGCATGGCGCGCCTCGACCGTCCGTCCATCTTCGTCTATGGCGGCACCATCCAGCCCGGAGAAGGGCATACCGACATCGTGTCCGTGTTCGAGGCCATTGGCGCCCACGCCAAGGGCGACAAGTCGCTGATCGAGGTCAAGCAGATCGAGGAAACCGCCATTCCGGGGCCGGGTTCCTGTGGCGGCATGTACACGGCCAACACCATGGCATCCGCCATTGAAGCGCTGGGCATGAGCCTGCCCAACAGCTCGGCGCAGAACGCGGTTTCCCAGACCAAGGCCAAGGACTGCCACGACGCGGGCGCTGCCGTTCTGAAACTGCTCGAACAGGACATCAAGCCCTCGGACATCATGACCCGCAAGGCCTTCGAAAACGCCATCACCCTGGTAATCGCCCTCGGCGGCTCCACCAACGCCGTCCTCCACCTGCTGGCCATGGCCAACACCGTCGGCGTCGAACTGTCACTGGACGACTTCACCGAAATCGGCAAGCGCGTCCCGGTTCTCGCAGACCTGCGACCCAGCGGCCAGTACATGATGTCCGAACTCGTCGCCATCGGCGGCATCCAGCCCCTGATGAAGATGCTGCTGGAGCGCGGCCTGATGCACGGCGACTGCCTCACCGTCACCGGCCAGACCCTGGCCGAAAACCTGGCCGATGTTGAGCCCTACCCCGAAAGCCAGGACATCATCCACAGCTTCAACAACCCGATCAAAGCCGACAGCCACCTGCGGGTCCTCTACGGCAACCTCTCCCCCACCGGCTCAGTCGCCAAGATCACCGGCAAGGAAGGCACCAAATTCACCGGCACCGCCCGCTGCTTCCAGTCCGAAGAAGAAGCCCAGGAAAAGATCACGGATGGCACCGTCACCGCCGGCGACGTCGTCGTCATCCGCTACGAAGGCCCCAAGGGCGGCCCCGGCATGCGCGAAATGCTCACCCCCACCTCCGCCATCATGGGCCGCGGCTTGGGCAACGACGTCGCCCTGATCACCGACGGCCGCTTCTCCGGCGGCAGCCACGGCTTCGTCGTCGGCCACGTCACCCCCGAAGCCGTCGACGGCGGCCCCATCGCCCTCCTCCAGGACGGCGACACCATCACCATCGACGCGGAAACCAACCGCATCGACGTGGCCCTCAGCGACGAAGAACTGGAAAAACGCCGGGCACAGTGGCAGAAACCCGCCCCCAAATACCGGCGCGGCACCCTGGCAAAATACGCTAAAACCGTAAATTCTGCCTCCGAAGGCGCGGTAACGGATATGCCGGACTGAAAGGCCAGACGGCAAACTCCCGAGGTTGACGCTCCGGGGCCGGGTAACCCTTTCAGGGAGGCTCGATGACAGGATGTCATCGCGCCAGCGCCCAGGGATGGGTTCACAGCGGTCCCTGAAAGGGTTACCCGGCCCCGGAGCTGCACGAAACCAACCAGCGCGCACCCAAGCACGATCAACCAGCCCTAAAAGCACCACCCGCCCCCGGAGCTGTACCCAACACACAGCACCCTCGAAACCCAGAGCTGAACAAAAAGACACCCACTATCCCCCTATTCAATCCCGCCCCCTTCTACTATTCTCAATAGAAGACCAACGGCTGCACCCAGTTCACAAAGCCCACAATCGGGCTCGTTATTGGTGCGCCACACTCTAGAATTGAAAAAAGAACCAGAATCCAGGAAGAGATCATGATGAACTGACACCATCAAGGGAGACGTGCGGCTGGAAAGCCCCGCTCCCACATGTGGTCACAGCAAGGGGGCCGAGCATGACAATACTGCAGCGCTATCAGGATCGCTATAAGGCGACCCAGGAAGAAGAGATGAGCCTGGAAGAATACCTGGCCATCTGCAAGCAAGACCCGTCCGCCTACGCCACGGCGCCCGAGCGGATGCTCCTCGCCATCGGCGAACCGGAACTGGTGGACACCTCACTCGATCCACGCCTCTCCCGGATCTTCCAGAACAAGGTCATCAAGCGCTACCCGGAGTTCTCCGAGTTCTACGGCATGGAAGAAGCCGTGGAGAACATCGTCTCCTACTTCCGCCACGCCGCCCAGGGCCTGGAGGAAAAGAAGCAGATCCTGTACCTGCTCGGCCCCGTCGGCGGCGGCAAATCCTCGCTCGCGGAAAAACTCAAGTCCCTGATGCAGAAAGTACCCTTCTACGCCATCAAGGGCTCGCCCGTGAACGAATCCCCCCTGGGCCTGTTCGACCCGGAAGAAGACGGCCCCATCCTCGAAGAGGAGTACGGGATTCCCCACAGGTATCTCAAGAGCATCATGTCGCCCTGGGCGGTCAAGCGCCTGCACGAATACGGCGGCGACATCAGCCAATTCCGGGTGGTCAAGAAATACCCCTCCATCCTGGACCAGACCGCCATTGCCAAGACCGAGCCCGGTGATGACAACAACCAGGACATCTCGGCACTGGTCGGCAAGGTCAACATCCGGATGCTCGAGGACTACAGCCAGGACGACCCGGACGCCTACAGCTTCAGCGGCGGCCTGAACCGCGCCAACCAGGGCATCATGGAATTCGTGGAGATGTTCAAGGCGCCCATCAAGGTGCTGCACCCGCTGCTGACCGCCACCCAGGAAGGCAACTACAACACCACCGAAGGCATGTCCTCGATTCCGTTCGACGGCATCATCATGGCCCACTCGAACGAGTCCGAGTGGCAGACCTTCCGCAACAACAAAAACAACGAGGCCTTCCTCGACCGCGTGAACATCGTCAAGGTGCCCTACTGCCTGCGCGTCACCGAGGAAACCAGAATCTACCAGAAACTGCTCCGGGAAAGCTCCCTGGCGGGCGCCCCCTGCGCACCGGACACCCTGAGCATGC
Source organism: Halospina denitrificans (assembly GCF_004364635.1). Lineage (GTDB taxonomy): Bacteria > Pseudomonadota > Gammaproteobacteria > Pseudomonadales > Oleiphilaceae > Halospina > Halospina denitrificans. Next base: position 530,034 of record NZ_SOAX01000002.1, read on the forward strand.
TGGCGCAGTTCACGGTGCTGTCGCGGCTGGTGGAGCCGGAGAACTCCAGCATCTACTCCAAGATGAAGGTCTACGACGGCCAGAACATCAAGGATACGGACCCCAAGGCCAAGTCCATCCAGGAATACCGCGATGCAGCCGGGGTGAACGAGGGCATGGACGGGCTGTCCACGCGCTTCGCGTTCAAGATCCTGTCCAAGGTGTTCAACTTCGACACCACCGAGGTGGCGGCCAACCCGGTGCACCTGCTCTATGTGCTCGAGAAGCAGATCGAGCAGGAACAGTTCCCGCCGGAGACCCACGAACGCTACCTGCGCTTCATCAAGGAATTCCTGGCGCCGGAGTACGTGGAGTTCATCGGCAAGGAAATCCAGACGGCCTATCTCGAGTCCTACTCCGAGTACGGCCAGAACCTGTTCGACCGTTACGTCACCTATGCGGACTTCTGGATCCAGGACCAGGATTACCGGGACCCGGAAACCGGGGAGATGTTCGACCGCGCCGCCATCAACGAGGAACTCGAAAAGATCGAGAAACCGGCGGGCATCAGCAACCCCAAGGATTTCCGCAACGAGGTGGTCAACTTCGTGCTGCGCGCAAGGGCCAGCAACAACGGCCAGAACCCGTCATGGCTCAGCTACGAGAAGCTGCGCAGCGTGATCGAACAGAAGATGTTCTCGAACACCGAGGAGCTGCTCCCGGTTATCTCGTTCAACCCCAAGGGCTCGGAAGAAGATCAGCGGAAGCACCAGCAGTTCGTGGACCGGATGATCGAGCGCGGTTACACCGAGAAGCAGGTCAAGCTGCTTGCCGAGTGGTATCTGCGCGTCCGGAAATCCCAGTAACCAGCAGGTGTCTTAATGGGGATCAGTCACGTTGTTGACCGTCGCCTGAACGGCAAGAACAAAAGCGCCGTGAACCGCAACCGGTTCCTGCGGCGCTACCGCAGGCACATCAAGAAAGCGGTGTCCGAAGCCGTTCACAACCGCTCCATTACCGACATGGAGCAGGGTGAGCAGGTCAGTATTCCGAACGAGGACATCCAGGAGCCGGTCTTCCACCACGGCGCTGGCGGCAACCGCGAGATGGTCCACCCGGGCAACAAGGAATTCGTGGCCGGGGACCGTCTCCCGAAGCCGCCCGGCGGCGGTGGTGGCGGCAGCGGCCAGGGCCAGGCCAGTGACCAGGGCGAGGGGATGGACGAGTTCGTCTTCCAGATCACCCAGGAGGAATTCCTCGACTTCCTCTTTGACGACCTGGCGCTGCCCTTTCTGGTGCGCAAGAAACTCAAGGACACCGACTCCTTCCAGTACGTGCATGCCGGCTTCACCACCGACGGCACCCCGGCCAAGCTCAACGTGGTCCGCTCCCTGCGCAAGGCCTATGCCCGGCGCATCAGCCTGGCCGGCAAACGCAAGCGCCGGATCAGGGAGCTGGAACAGCAGATTGCGGCCCTGGAAGCCGAGCCGGACGCGGAAGACCCCGCCTTCTCCAAGGAGCGCCCGCTCGAGACACTCCGGGAAGAGCGGGACGAGCTCAAGCGCCAGGTCAAGCGCATCCCCTGGATCGACGAGATCGACCTGCGCTACCGCCAGCACCGCAAGGAGCCCAAGCCCTCCACCAGCGCCGTCATGTTCTGCCTGATGGACGTCTCCGGCTCCATGACCCAGGTGCACAAGGACATCGCCAAACGCTTCTTCATCCTGCTGTATCTCTTCCTGCAGAAGAACTACAAGCGCATCGAGGTGGTGTTCATCCGCCACCACACCGCCGCCAAGGAAGTGGACGAGGAGGAATTCTTCTACTCCCGCGAAACCGGCGGCACCATCGTCTCCAGCGCCCTCAAGCTGATGCACCGCATCATCGAGGAGCGCTACCCCACCGAGGACTGGAACATCTACGCGGCCCAGGCCTCGGACGGCGACAACTGGAACGACGACTCCCCCATCTGCCGCCGGCTGCTCAAGGAGAAGATACTGCCGCTGGTGCAGTACTACGCCTATGTGGAGATCACGCCGCATGAGCACCAGGCGCTCTGGTACGAGTACGAGAGCGTGCAGGAGGAATTTCCCGAAATTTTTGCCATGCAGCAGCTCACGGATGCCAGCGAGATCTACCCGATCTTCCGTGAGCTGTTCGAGCAGAAGACGACCTGAGGAGGCCGCCATGACGAAACCCATCTCCAGCGGCTCGGACTGGTCCTTTGATCTGATCGATGAATACGACCGGGAGATTGCCCGGATTGCGGCCGACTTCGGCCTGGACACCTACCCCAACCAGATCGAGGTGATCAGCGCCGAACAGATGATGGACGCCTACAGCTCCGTGGGCATGCCCGTGGGCTACCACCACTGGTCCTTCGGCAAGCAGTTCGTGCAGACCCAGAAGGGTTACCGGCGGGGCCAGATGGGGCTGGCTTACGAAATTGTCATCAACTCCAACCCCTGCATCGCCTACCTCATGGAGGAAAACACCATGATGATGCAGGCGCTGGTCATCGCCCACGCCAGCTACGGCCACAATTCCTTCTTCAAGAACAACTACCTCTTTCGCACCTGGACCGATGCCAGCTCTATTGTCGACTACCTGATGTTCGCCCGGAACTACGTGGCCGAATGCGAAGAGCGCTACGGCGTGGACGAGGTGGAAGCCATCCTGGATTCCTGCCATGCGCTGATGAACCAGGGCGTGGACCGCTACAAGCGTCCGCCGCCCATCTCGGCGGAAGAAGAACGCCGGCGCCAGAAGGAACGCGAGGAATACCGCCAGCAACAGGTCAACGACCTCTGGCGCACCATCCCGGAGATGGGGGGTGACGACGACGGCGAAGGCCAGCAGCGGCGTTTCCCGGCCGAACCCCAGGAAAACCTGCTCTACTTCATCGAGAAGAACGCGCCCCTGCTCGAGACCTGGCAGCGCGAGCTCGTGCGCATCGTGCGCAAGATTGCCCAGTACTTCTACCCGCAGCGCCAGACCCAGGTCATGAACGAAGGCTGGGCCAGCTTCTGGCACTACACCATCATTCACCAGATGTACGAGGAAGGCCTGGTGGACGACGGCTTCATGCTGGAGTTCTACCAGAACCACACCGCCGTGATCTACCAGCCATCGTTCGACAGCCCCTACTACTCCGGGCTCAACCCCTACACCCTCGGCTTTTCCATCTACACGGATCTCAAGCGCATGTGCGAGAACCCCACCGACGAGGATCGCGAGTGGTTCCCGGACATCGCCGGCAGTGACTGGAAGCAGACCCTGGATTTCGCCATGCGCAACTTCAAGGACGAGAGCTTCATCCTCCAGTACCTCTCGCCCAGGGTGATGCGGGACCTGAAGCTCTTCGCCATTGCCGACGAGGAAGACGACGACGCCTACGAGATCAAGGCCATTCACGACAATCGCGGCTATCGGCGCGTGCGCGAGAAGCTCGCGCGCCAGTACAACCTGAGCTACAGGGACCCGAATATCCAGGTCTGGAACGTGAACACCCGCGGCGACCGCTCACTGCTGCTGCGCCACACCCGGGTCAACGGCATCCCCATGGCCGAGGAAACCCAGGAAGTGCTCAAGCATGTGCACCGGCTCTGGGGCTTCGACGTGATACTGGAGAGCATGGACAACGGCGAAGTGGCGGAACGCTATCGGGTTCCGCCCGATTCCGACAGCCGGAACACCGCCGCCTGATCAGAAGGGAACCGACAGGCCGCCAATCAGGCCGAAATTACCGTCGTAGAAATCCGCCTCGACCAGGACATGGATGTCCTGCTGCCAGCGATAGCGCCCGGTGGCTGTAAAACCCAGATAATCCATATCCCCGGTAATCAGCCGCGCCGAAGCGCCTATCTCGAAGTCCCGGTGCACCTGTCGGCGAATCCCGCCACGCAGCCCCGGAGCGACATCATCCGTGCTGACGTCGGAGCACACTGTCTGGTTCTGCAACGGATCCGTTTCGCAGCTTTCCACCTGAATCTCCTGGTATTCCGCGGTGACACCCGCCCAGGCATCCGTGCGATGATCCAGCGGATGGCGGTAACCGGCCCCCGCATGCAGCGCGGTCACTTCCACATCTCCGGCCAGGGCCTTTAAGCCGCCGAACGCAAAATAGTCCGTGCTCAGCGCCTTGCTCGCGCGAATATCCGCGCCGATGGCCGGTTCGCCCTCGAAGGTTGGGTAAAGCGCCAGCCCCGCCTCAGCAAGGGAGTAGGAAGGCCCCTGGGCAAGGGCGGCCGACGCGGACAAAACGAGCACCGGCGTAACGACCAGCCGGCCAATCAGTGTCTGTATCGCGCTCACATTACCTCCTCAGTCATGGAATCCACTCCGATAACCATACGGGTTCCATCACGGCCGTAAAGCGACCGCCTCACACTGCGTGGTTTATTTCGGGGCGTTAATTGCAGCAACCACAAAACCGGATTAACATTCGTTCTCGATTTAATGGGCGCATCCATTCAGCGCACTAAGGGAACCAACCCCCAATAAAGGAGTATTTCCATGCACAAGTCCATCCTTGCATCAGCCGTTATCACCACGGCAGCCGCCTCGCTGTTCGCGGGCAACGCCGTGGCGCAGCAGCAGAACTACAACGAGCCCACCCGCGGCTTCACACTGGAGCGTGGCAGCATTGCCGAAGAAGGCTCGGCGTCGGTCGACCTGGCCACGGGTATTGGCGCCATGGGCAATGTCAACCAGCTTGGCGGGAGCGCCGGCGGCATCCGCCTCGGCACACCGAACTCCGAAGTCATCATCAACCAGAGCAACATGAGCGGCGCCAACGGCACCAATACGGACATGTTCCTGAAGCTTGGCATGAAGCCGCTGAACATGAACGGCAACAACATCGACTGGAACGTCTATGGGGGTCTGTCCTACATCGATATTGATCCAGCGGGACAGGGCCAGGGCATGGATTACCTCAACCTGGGTGCCGGCGCGGCATTTACCATGGATATCGACGCGCTGAAGCTCAACGTCAATCCACAACTGGTCCTGGACGACACCACACCGGACCGCGACACCCGGTTCGAATTTGGTTTTGGCGCCCACTATCAGCTGCCGGATACGGACTTCGGGCGTTTCTCGCCGGGGATCGAATACACCGTAATCAGTGCTGATGTCCAGGACGACAACCTGCTGACAGCCGGGACCCGCTGGGCCTTCAATGACCGTATTTCCATGGATTTCATGGTTTACGCGGATGCCGGTGCCACCGCTTTCGGTATACCCGGCTTCGTTCGCCTCAACGCGGCGTTCTGAAACCAGCCTGCATCAGGGCGGCGCTCCAGCGCCGCCCTTGCCCGACTACCCTTTCCTGAGCAACTCCAGCGCCGCATCACTGGTATAGAACCGCTCCAGGCGACGTCTCAGCATGGCCTCAACAACCCCACTCGCATGGAGTGCTTCAAGCGCATCCGGTAATATCGCTTCCAGCTCCGTCATAACCGTGTCACGGTCAATATTGAACTCCTGGAGCAGGGTCGACAGGCGGTAATCGCCATACTGCTCAAACAACCGGTCCACAACCGTCCCGTAACAGTGACGGAAATACTCGGTCTGGCGGAACGACAGCCAGAAGTCGTACCCCATCACCACGAACTCGCTCCACTCGACTTCGCCGAGCCCGCTCTGCAGCGTGTCCAGGGACTTGCCGGAAAAGCTGTCCCAGGCATCCATGATGCTGGTCTTGAGCTCGTCATCGGTCAGGTGTTCACTGAGGAAATCGGCGCTTTCCTTCACGAACTTCTCAACGTTGCGGGCAATATAGCTCTTGATGCTCTTCTCCCAGACCTCATCCAGTCCGGAAACCGCCTTGTTGAGCATGCGGGAGCTGAATTTCAGGGCTGAACTCACCCCGGGAACCCGCCGGCTGAACAGGTTTTCCTCGTAAACATACCGGACAATGGCATCGAAGGTGAGCTTTGCCACCAGGTCCTTGTAGACAGGCTGCTCCAGAAGCCGGTCAATCAATTCCTCGCGCTGCTCTTTCAACAACAGCAGCTCATCCACAAAGCCCTCAATCCGGTCACGGCTGATAATATCCGCCGGCGTTGCCTGCTGGTGGAAGGGCTGACTGACCAGGTAGTTGGTGAACTCCGCCGCCATCTCAGGAACAATGGCCGGAATTTCGCGCTCCGCCGTGTGCCGGGAAATAATGGCCTTGATCGTCTCCGGCCCCACCAGTTGCCGAAGCGTCACCGCGTCCGCCGCCTCCAGCAGAAGATCCAGGTCCCGCCCCAGATCCTCGAGAACCCGGCTCCGTGAAAAATACTCGAGCTCATGCTGAACATGCTGCTCCAGCAGCCTTTCCGCCAGCTGGCGTGCTTCATCCTTTGTCATGCTGTCTCCTCCCGGAGGACTCGCTTGCGTATTTGGGTATTGCGGGCCAGTTTACAGCTCAGGGCCGCCGTCCCGTCCATGCCGCGGTGCCCCGCAATAACGTCAGCGGGGCCGCAAACCGACGCAGGCAGCATACAGCACCCCCGCAATTGACAGATTCACCCGCAAAGACTATACATTCCGGCAGGTATTGGGGGTGGGTTCCCCAACGAATTTCCACGGACACGAGGCGTGACAATGAACCGAATCCTGCCCGGACTGGCAATGGCGACAGCACTGTGTTCCTTCCAGGTGGCGGCTGCCGACAATTATGAATACCCCTATACGGGCATTTCCGGTGGTTCCGCCGAGCTGACCGAGCTCTGTGACGGGGCCGGATCGGGCTCCGGATGCGATGACAGCGCCAACTTTTACCGCATCTACTCGGGTGCACGCCTGCTTCCCGCCTTCGGATTCGAGGTCGGGTATACCCATACCGATAACATGGGCATCAGCACCGTCCCGGTCAGGCCCAGGGGCATTGACCTGACTACGCTGTTCCACCTGCCCATGGGCAACCGCCTGGATGTCTTTGCCAAAGCAGGAGCCTTTTTCTGGGATATGGAAGTCGGAAACACCAACGACCAGGGAAGTGATGTTCAGGTGGGCGCTGGTATTCGCTTTGGTGTTACTGAGTCCATTTCTCTGCGCGCCGACTACGATTATATCCCGGAAATTGAAGTCCTCGGATTTGATGTTGGTGAGATGCAGAAGATATCGGGCGCCGTTGAGTTCCATTTCTGATCCATCTCGGTTTCTCCCCATAGCAATCCGCCCAGCCCCTGAACGAGACTGCCCCATCGTGGTGCATTAAAGGAGGCAGTCTGTGGCTCAAGGGGTAAAAAACCGCTTTCCGGATCTTGGCGTCCTTGCCCTGCTGTGGTTCGCGGGGCTTTACATGCGCCTGCCCATACTGGTGGCGCCGGCACTGTCTCCGGCCATTGCGGATGAACTGGCGCTGAGCCAGACGCACATCGGGGCACTCACCACCCTTCCGGTCTTCATGCTGGCGCTCGGGGCGCTGATGGGCTCGCTGCTTATCATGCGCCTCGGGGCGCGTAATGCGCTCATCCTTGCACTCGTCGTGGTCGCACTTGGTTCCGCTGCGCGGGGACTTGCCCACACGCCCACAACACTACTGGTCTTCAGCGGCCTGATGGGGCTCGGCATTGCGGTCATGCAGCCGTCACTGCCAGCACTTCTGCCCCGCTGGCTGACACCAACACGAATCGCCCTGGGAACCGCCTGCTACATGAACGGCATGCTCATGGGCGAGTTCACGGGTGCCGGCCTGACCCTCCCGGTCATCATGCCCCTGACCGGTGACAGCTGGCGGGCCACGCTGGCCGTCTGGTCGCTCCCGGCACTGCTCGTCGCCCTGGCACTGACGCTTCCGCGCCGCGATTACGGAGAGAAAAGCACAAGCACCCAATGGCTCCCGGAACTGCGCGATCCGCTGATGTGGAAGCTGGGTTTCCTGCTCGGCGGAACCGCCTCCCTGTTCTTCGGCACCAATGCCTATATGGCCAGCGTCCTGGAACAACGAGGGGAAATTGAACGGCTGGATACCACCCTGTTCTTCTTCAACCTGGCCCAAGTAGGAGCCTCTCTGCTGATGCTGGTCATGGCCCATCGCTGGGTCGCCCGCCGCAGCCCCGTCATCGCAAGCGCGGGCATCAGTGTGGCCGCCATGCTCGGCTTCCTGCTTCTCGAGGGCTGGCCCGGTGTGGCCTTTGCCGTCACCATGAGCTTCTTCGCCGGTGTACTGCTGATACTGATCGTCGCCCTGCCGCCACAGTTGGCGGACAGCGGCCACGCTGGCCGGCTGTCCGCGGGCAACTTCACCATCGGCTATACCCTGGCCTTCTTCGTGCCCCTGCTGGGGGGCGCGCTGGCCGACGTCACCGGCAACAGCCTGGCCGCCGTATGGCTGATTCTCGCTTTCGCGGCCATCACCGTACCCATTGCCCTGCGGCTCAAGCTTCCCGACTGAAGCCCGGATCAGGCCAGTTTTGCGCCATTGGGCACCGGCTTATCGGGCACCGCCAGCGCCACGGCGCTGTCTTCATTGTGCAACCCTGTCACCAGGCACTCGGACCGCATCGGGCCGATCTGCTTGGGCGGGAAATTCACCACCGCCAGCACCTGGCGCCCTTCCAGCGCTTCGCGCTCATAAAGATCCGTGATCTGGGCGCTGGATTTAAGCACCCCAAGCTCCGGACCAAAGTCCACCTGAAGCCTGTAGGCAGGGCGTCGCGCTTCGGGGAAGTCCTCGACACTGACAATGGTGCCCGCACGGATTTCCACGCGCGCAAAATCGTCCCAACTAATGGTTTCCACGCTACTCTTCCGTCAACGTCGATGATTGGAAGGCCAATTATGCACATTCGGGGGGAAAGTCTGAAGGGAACAGGTGGCAGCCGGAGCTGCCACCCGAAAGGCTGGGCGCGGATTTACCACTCGCTTCCACCATCGCCCTCTTTGTCATCATCGCCGTCTTTATCCCTGTCCTTTTCACTGCCGGCCGCGCCTGCGCTGCCGGCGCTACCGGAGGCTCCCGCGTCCCCGCTGCCCTCGGCCCCGTACGAGCCACTGCCAGTCTGACCGCTACCACTCTGGCCAGCCCCCTGACCGGAACCACCTTCCTGGCCGGAGCCCCAGCTTTCCTGCTGACCCTGCCCCTCCTGTTGGCCCTGACCTTCCGCACTACCGGATGCCCCACCATCCTGGGCGAATGCCATAGGCGCCCCGGCGATCAGAGTGGCGGATGCAAGTGCAAGGAACTGCTGTTTCAGTGTCATGGGTTTTCCTCCTCTGGTCTATTGCTTTGTTCAACCCGGGAACAAATCTGGCAATTGACCACCGCCCCATCAACTTACCACCAGTTAACTGCTTAATTCCTTTTAATACATACGGTTAGATCATTACAGCCTTTAATCAACATGAACTATGCGTCGCCGGTATATGCGTGCTCACAGGATTCCTGCGAGCAGCGCTTTCAGTTCCAGGGCGGACAATAATAAACAATCGGTAAGCGGCTGCCCGCTTTGCGCCTGCCCCTGATATACGACAGAATCCCGGTACCTGAACCGACTTCGGAGAATTTCCCAATGCGCTTGCTGCCCATTCTGCTCCCCCTGGTGCTATTCCCCCTCCTGTTCAGCATCAGCACCCAGGCGAATGATGAGCCCGACGGCCTCGCGGACAAAGAGGCCATTCGAGACAAGACCGCCAGCTTCATGGAACGGCTCGAAGAGGGTCATGTATTGGCCGCCTACAGGAATATGAAAGGCGTGCTGGGCGTGGATACCGACCCCTTTATGGAAGACGCGGAGAAGGCTCGGCAGTTTTTTGGCCAGGTCCGAGAGCGCGTGGGCAAGCCGCTGGGTGGCGAACTTGTCCGCCAGGAATCAATCGATGACCACTTCCACCGCCAGAGCTACCTGCAGAAGTTCGAATCCGCCGCCCTGCACTGGCAGTTCAGCTTCTACCGGCCAGCGGATGAATGGGTACTCGTGGGCGTGAGCTACTCCACCGACCTAGAGCCCCTCTATCAGCGCGATTAAGCGAGCCCATGCCGGATCAGGTATAATAGGCGGCAAAACCATCAATACCTGACAAAAACACTCAGGTATTGTACAATTTGAACCATTACAGACCCAACTCAGACGGAGTCACTCCCATGGCGGAATCCAACAAGCCTGAAGACTTTGTAAGGCACGAATACGAGGCCGGTTTTGTGACCGACATCGAGGCGGATACGTTTGAGCCGGGTCTCGATGAAAGCGTCATCCGCCGACTCTCCGCGATCAAGGGAGAGCCGGAATGGATGGTCGAATGGCGTCTCGAAGCCTATCGCAAGTTCCAGGAAATGACCGAGCCGAACTGGCAGAAGGTCAGCTTTGACCCAATCGATCTGCACTCAATTTCCTACTATTCGGCGCCCAAGAAAGACACCGACAAGCCCCAGAGCCTGGACGAAGTGGACCCGGAACTGCTGCGCACCTATGAAAAGCTCGGCATCCCGCTGCACGAACAGAAAGCGCTCGCGGGCGTGGCCGGCGCCGGCACACCGGCCGAGGCTGAAGCCGGCAGCGGCGGCGGTGGCGCCTACAGCAACGTCGCCGTGGACGCGGTCTTCGACTCGGTATCCGTGGTCACCACCTTCAAGGAAAAGCTCGCCGAAGCCGGCGTCATCTTCTGCTCCATCTCGGAAGCCCTCCAGGAGCATCCGGAACTGGTGAAGAAGTACCTGGGCACCGTCGTGCCCCGTGGCGACAACTATTTCGCCTCGCTGAACTCCGCGGTCTTCAGTGACGGCTCCTTCGTGTACGTCCCCAAGGGCGTCAAATGCCCCATGGAGCTGTCCACCTACTTCCGCATCAACGCCGAAAACACCGGCCAGTTCGAGCGCACCCTGATCATCGCCGACGAAGGCGCCTCGGTAAGCTACCTCGAAGGCTGCACCGCGCCCCAGCGCGACGAAAACCAGCTCCACGCCGCCGTGGTCGAACTGATCGCCCTGGACGACGCCGAGATCAAGTACAGCACCGTCCAGAACTGGTACCCCGGCGACGAGAACGGCAAGGGCGGCATCTACAACTTCGTCACCAAGCGCGGCATGGCCCAGGGCAAAAACTCCAAGATCTCCTGGACCCAGGTCGAAACCGGCTCCGCCGTCACCTGGAAATACCCCAGCTGCGTGCTCAAGGGCGACAACAGCGTCGGCGAATTCTACTCGGTAGCCCTGACCAACAACTACCAGCAGGCCGACACCGGCACCAAGATGATCCACATCGGGAAAAACACCCGAAGCACCATCATCGCCAAGGGCATCTCCGCCGGCAAAAGCGACCAGAGCTACCGCGGCCTGGTGAAATTCCAGCCCACCGCCAAGGGCGCACGGAACTTCACCCAATGTGACTCACTGCTGATCGGGGACAAGTGCGGCGCGCACACCTTCCCCTACATCGAAAGCAAGAACCAGAACGCCACCGTCGAACACGAGGCAACAACCTCCAAGGTGAGCGACGAACAGATGATGTTCTGCCGCCAACGCGGCATCGACCCGGAACAGGCCGTCTCCATGATCGTGAACGGCTTCTGCAAAGAAGTCTTCAAAGAACTCCCCATGGAATTCGCGGTGGAAGCCGGCAAACTGCTGGAAGTGAGCCTGGAAGGCTCAGTAGGCTAAAAGCCTACCGGCGGCCCGCACAAAATTCGAACAAGGCGGGTGGGGTACTGCTCCCCGGGAAGCTCCGGAGCCATGGATGGCGGAGGCGCAGCGTACAGGGACGTATTTACAGCGATTCCCGGGGAGCAGTACCCCACCCGCCGAAGGCACCGAATCCGAACAGCTTAAGATTATTGAACTTGAAGAGAGCACCCAAATGCTGACGATCAAAAACCTCCATGCCACCGTCGAAGGCACCCCCATACTCAAGGGCATCGACCTCGAAATAAAACCCGGCGAAGTCCACGCCGTCATGGGCCCCAACGGCTCCGGCAAAAGCACACTGGCACAGGTCCTCGCCGGCCACGAAGCCTTCGAAGTCACCGAAGGCGAAGTCCTCTTCGACGGCCAGAACCTGCTCGACCTGGAAGTGGAAGAACGCGCCCTGGCCGGCCTCTTCCTCGCCTTCCAATACCCGGTCGAAATCCCCGGCGTCAGCAACCTCCAGTTCCTGCGCACAGCACTGAACACCCGGCGCAAGGCAAACGGCCAGGACGAACTGGACTCCGTCTCCTTCATGAAGCTGGCGAAAGAGAAAGCCAAGCAGGTCGACATGAGCCCCGACTTCCTCAAGCGCGGCGTCAACGAAGGCTTCTCCGGCGGCGAGAAAAAGCGCAACGAAATCCTGCAGATGCTGATGCTCGAACCCCGCCTCGGCATCCTCGATGAAACCGACTCCGGCCTCGACATCGACGCCCTCAAGGTCATCGCCAATGGCGTCAACAGCATGCGCTCCGACGACCGCTCCTTCATCGTGGTCACCCACTACCAGCGCCTGCTCGAACACATCGTCCCGGACGTCGTCCACGTCCTCGCCGGCGGCAAAATCATCAAGACCGGCGGCAAGGAGCTCGCGCTGGAACTCGAAGAACACGGCTACACCGGGCTCGGCATCGACGATGCCGAAGCCACCGGCTGAAGGAGGATTCGATGACACTGGCCCATAAAACACCCCAGGTCACCCTCGAGCCGGCCTTCACGCCCGAGGGTGGCAAACTACTGCCCCAGCCGCTGCGCCACCTGCGCGACATCCGCAGCAAGGCGCTCACGGAAATGGTGCTGCCCAACCGCCGCACCGAGAACTGGAAGTACTCCAGCAAGTACCTCAAGCTGGACGAAAGCCTGGCGCCGCTGACCCAGGGTTCCGGCATGGCCGTCGGCCGCGCCGTGGAAGGCGCCTACCGGGTGGTCATCCGCAACGGCGTTGTGGACCGCGAAAGCAGCGTCCTGCCCGACCAGAAAGGCGTCGAGATCCAGCGCTTCACGGACCTGGACGAAGTCACCGCCCAGAGCGTGGCACGCAAGCTCGACACCGTCATCGACAACTCGACCACCCAGATCGCGGCCCTGAACACGGCGCGCATTGAGGATGGCCTGCTGATTCGCGTGGCGCCGGACACCAGCGTCGACCACCCCATCTACGTCCAGTGCGTCACCGATGCCCAGCAGAGCGGCTCCAATTACCCGCGCGTGCTGGTCGAGGCCGGCAACGGCAGTAAAATGACCCTGGTCGAGGAATACCTCTGTGAGGGTGACGAACCCGTGCTGGTGGATGCGGTCACCGAGATGACCCTGGACAGCAACGCCAACGTCACCTACATCCGCCTCTGCATGGAACCGGACAACGTCCGCCACGTGGGCGCGACGGGCGTGCGCATGGCCGACGGCGCCAACCTGGACAGCCACGCCATCGGCTTCGGCGGCGACCTGCGCCGCCACGACCTGCAGGTGCGACTGGAAGGTGAGAACGGTTTCGCCCGGCTCAACGGCATCGCCCTGACCCAGAACCGCCAGCACTTCGACAACCACACCGCCATCGAGCACGTGGTGCCGCACTGCGACAGCGAGGAAACCTACCGCTGCCTGGCTGGCGACAAGTCCCACGCGGTCTTCAACGGGCGCATCCATATCCACAAGGATGCCCAGCAGTCCCACGCGGACATGAACAACAAGAACCTGTTGCTGTCCACGAACGCGGAGATCGACACCAAGCCCGAGCTTGAAATCTACGCGGACGACGTCACCTGTACCCACGGAGCCACGGTCGGCCAGCTTGATGAAACCGCGCTGTTCTATCTGATGGCCCGTGGCGTGGATCGCCAGACCGCCGCCTCCATGCTCAGCATGGCCTTCGTGCACGAACTGGTCGGCCAGGTGCCGCTGGAGGACGTGCGTGAGGTGGTGGATGTGCGGCTGAACCAGTTTATCGAGGCAAGCTTCAAGGAAACCAACGCATGAACCAGGCCGCACCCCGGACACCACAGGCGCTGGACATAGAGCAGGTCCGCCGGGACTTCCCGGCGCTGAACCAGTCCGTCAACGGCAAGCCGCTGGTGTACCTGGACAACGCCGCCTCGGCCCAGAAGCCCCAGGCGGTTCTGGACGCCATGGACCAGTATTACCGTGAGTCCCATTCCAACGTCCACCGCGGCGCCCACACCCTGGGCGACCGTGCCACCATGGCCTTCGAGGGTGCACGGGACACGGTACGTGGCTTCCTGAATGCCAACAGCATCAGTGAAATCGTCTGGGTGCGCGGCGCCACCGAGGGCATCAACCTGATCGCCAACGGCTTCTATGACCGCCTCGGCCCCGAGGACGAGATCCTGATCTCGCACATGGAACACCACGCCAACATCGTGCCCTGGCAGATGCTGGCCCAGAAGACCGGCGCCACGCTCAAGGTCATTGCCGTAACCGACGAGGGTGAACTGGACCAGGACAGCTTCCGGGAACAGCTCTCCGAACGCACCGCCGTGTTCGCCATCACCCAGGTCTCCAATACTCTGGGCACCATCAATCCGGTCACGGAGATGGTGGCGGCAGCGAAGGAAGCCGGCGCGTTCACCGTGGTGGATGGCGCCCAGGCCGTGCCCCACATGAGCGTGGATGTTCAGGCGCTGGGATGCGACTTCCTGGTGTTCTCCTCCCACAAGGTATTCGGGCCCACCGGCATCGGCGTGGTCTATGGGCGGGAAGAACTGATGCACGAATGGCCGGTCTACCAGACCGGTGGCGAGATGATCCACCGGGTGAGCTTTGAGGGCACCAGCTTCCAGAACTCACCCTACCGCTTCGAGGCCGGCACGCCGGCCATCGCCGAAGCCGTTGGCCTGGGCGAAGCCATCCGGTACCTGGACGGACTGGGCCGCGATGCCATTGAGGCGGCGGAGAAGACACTGCAGCAGCGCGTCAACGAATGGACCGCCGACTTCCCGGGCCTGCACCCCATCGGAACCAGCAGCAACAAGGTCCCGGTGCTGTCGTTTACCCTGGACGGCCTCCACCCCAGCGACGTGGGCACCCTGCTTGACCAGCAGGGGGTTGCCATCCGCACGGGTCACCACTGCACCATGCCGCTGATGGAGCGTTTCGGGGTTCCCGGTACTGCCAGGGCCTCCTTCGCGTTCTATAATACGGTGGAAGAGGTGGATACATTCTTCCAGGGACTGCAGAAAATTCAGCGTCTGTTTGCAGAATAAGGGGGCAAGCATGACCACGGAAACCGTAACACCCCAGACCGGCGTGAATATGACGCCGGCGGCCATCGAACACGCTCGCGGCCAGCTCCGCAAGCGCCCGGAAATGGCCGGCATCCGCCTGGGCACCAAGAAAAGCGGCTGCTCCGGCTTCAAGTACACGACCGACTTCGTGGCCGAACCCGGCAGCGACGACACCGCCTTCCCGGTGGCGGACGATGTGACCGTTTACGTCAGCCATCAGGATCTACCCATGGTGAGCGGCACGGTGATCGACTTCGTTACCGAAGGCATCAACAGCGTCTTTGAATTCCGCAACCCCAACGCCACCGCCGAATGCGGCTGCGGCGAGAGCTTTGCGGTTTCCTGAACCGAACAGGCCCGAACATGCACGATCGTGAAGTTGTCGTGACCCAGCGCGACGTGGAAGCCAAGCTGGTTCCCTCCGGAACATCCATCCAGATCCCGGAAGGCACCTTTGTCACCCTGACCCAGGCCCTGGGCGGGAGCTTCTCCGTGGCCGTCAACGGCAACCTGGCCCGCATCGACGGCAAGGATGCCGACGCCATCGGCAAGGAAGTTCCCGAAAGCCAGTTCGAGACGCCGAGCGACGGGTCCATCAGCGAGGACCAGGTCTGGGAAGCCATGCAGACCTGTTACGACCCGGAAATCCCGGTTAATGTTGTGGACCTGGGGCTCATCTACGATTGCAAGGTCTGGAGCGACAGCGAAGGCAACCACGCCTATATCCTGATGACGCTCACGGCGCCGGGCTGCGGCATGGGTCCGGTCATCGCCGACGACGTCAAGACCAAGGTGGAAGCCGTCCCCAACGTGGACGACGTGGAAGTGGAACTGACCTTCGATCCGCCCTGGAGCAGCGAGATGCTCACCGACGAAGCCAAGCTGGAACTCGGATTGCTATGACCACATCCACAGACGCCTTCACCAACACCCAACTCGGCACCGAACTCACGATTGATGAGATCCGGGACGGCTTTGAGCTGCTCGACGACTGGGAAGAGCGCTACGCCTACATCATCGACCTGGGCAAGAAACTGCCGCCCTTCCCCGACGAAGAGCGCCGGGAAGAGAACTACGTGCATGGCTGCCAGAGCCAGGTCTGGCTGATCCACCACCTGGACCCGGACACCAGCCGCCTCTACCTGCTGATCGACAGCGACGCCATGATCGTGCGCGGCCTGGCCGCCATCATCATGACCGCCTTCAACGCCCGTACGCCGGATGAGCTGCTCAAGGTGGACATCGAGTCAATCTTCCAGGACCTGGACCTGATGCGCCACATCTCCCCAACCCGAGGCAACGGCCTGCGCGCCATGGTCGGCAGGATCCAGAACATCGCCCAGGCCGAGGCGGCCTGAGGCACCCCTCACGCAATCCAGGTAAGGGCAGGGTAGCCCTTTGTAAAAAGTTGTTTCCACACCGTTTTCCAACTGGAATGATCCGGGGAAACCGCTATTCTGAGTTCAAACTCACATCCGGTTTTCCCATCAAGCATAACGGTGACCATCATCATGACCCTGCACCAGCATTCCACCCTGTTCCGTCAGTCCCGACTCACACTGGCCGTTGCACTCGTAGCCGCTACGGCCACATCCGTCCATGCCGCACCACCGGCGTTCCAGGACGTCCGCGCTCTCGGCATGGGCGGCACGGGTGTGGCAGCGGCACGGCCCAGCGGCGCAGCCCTGTTCAACCCGGCCCTGCTCTCGGCCGATCATAGTGGCTGGAACGACGGCTTCGCCGCGACACTGCCGTCCGTGAACGCGCGCGTTGCCGAAAATGATGAAGTCACGGACGAGATAGACCAGATCCAGGATACCGTCGCGCAGCTTGAAACCTCGATCAGCACCGCGCTGAACACGACGAACCCGAGTGACCTTGAAACCGCCCAGAACGACGCGCAGACGCTCGCGGAGCAATTGCGCGGCATCAACCAGGAAAGCATGCGGGTTGACGCCGGGCTGGGCACCCTCTTTGCCGTCCCCTCGCCGAAGCTGGCCGTGGGCGTCCATGCCAATGCCCAGCTTCGGGCAACGGTTCAGGGCCGTATCTCCGAGAATGACACCGGAGCCCTTGAGGAGTTTGCGGGTCTGGACCCCAACACATCGACCCAGAACGACATAGAAACTGCGCTGGGCGACGTCTATGACCCGAATACCGGTCAGGTGGATGGACTGGAGTCCGATGGCCGCGTGCTGGCCAGCGCGGTTTCCGAGGTTGGCCTGAGCCTGGCACGGCGGTTCAGCATCCAGGGTCATGACGTCAACATCGGCGTCACCCCCAAGATGGTGCAGATGCGGACCTTCGACTACGTCCAGGACGTCAACGAGTTTGATGAGAACGACTTTGACGCCTCCGACTTCGAAACCGACGACACCCATCTGAACCTGGATATTGGCGCCAGCACCCAGCTTGGCGCGGAAGACCAATGGCAGCTGGGCGCCTCCGTACGCAACCTGATCCCACAGACCCTGAAGACCGTGGAGAACAACAACAGCCTCTTCTACGGCCAGGAAGAAATGAAACTGGATCCCCTTGTCACCGTGGGTGTCGCGCACACCAGCAGCTGGCACACGCTGACGGCGGATCTCGACCTGACCAAGAACGAAGGCATCGGCCCAGCCGGCGACCAGCAGTTCCTCTCCGTAGGCGGTGAATTCAACGTCTACAACTGGGTCAACGTCCGCGCCGGCGCGCGCCAGAACCTGGCCAGCGACACCGGCCAGGAGGGTATTGAAGAGGAAACCCAGTTCACCGCCGGCCTGGCGCTCTCGCCCTGGGCACTGCGAGTGGAACTGGGCGCGCTCGTCAGCAGCGAGGAAGTGGGTGCTGCGGCCGAGCTCGGAATGTCCTTCTGACTACATGGAGATGCTGCGCCCGCCGTCAACGCTGATGATCTGGCCGTTGACGTAGGGCGCATCGCACACCAGCCATGTCACCGCGCCGGCAATATCCCCTGCCTCGCCGGTGCGGTGCATGGGTACTTTCTGCAGCAACGCCTTCTTTGATTCACTATCCGGCTCGGCATCATTCTCCGGCCAGAGTACTGCGCCCGGTGAGACGCCGTTGGTGCGGATTTCGGGTGCGAGATCGCGGGCCCAGGAACGGGTCAGCGATGCCAGGGCCGCCTTGGTGGCACTGTAGACCGGGTGATCCACCAGAGGGCGTTCCGAATAGATATCGATCAGGTTCACGATACAGCCGCCCTGCAATTTCAGCTCTTCCACCAGGTGTTCGACCAGCAGTACGGGCGCCCGCAGATTGGTATTCACCAGGCGGTCCCAGTCATCCAGTCGTAGTTCACCCGTTGGTGTTGGAAAGAAGACCGAGGCGTTGTTCACCAGCACGTCAAGGCGCGACCAGTAATCCGTTGCCTGCCGTGCCAGCCGCTGGATTTCTTCCGGGTCCGCCAGGTCCGCCTGGAGCGAAACCGCCGAGCCAGGGCGCAGTTCATTAAGCTCCGCCACCAACGCGTCCGCATCATGCTGGCGACTCCGATAATGCACAACCACCCGGTAATCCCGCGCATGCAGGGCCCTGGCCGTTGCAGCGCCGAGTCTATGGGCAGCGCCGGTTACCAGTGCTACTCCCGTATTCTCAGACATGATCGCCCCCTATTCCATGTGGTACGTCGGATCCATTCTTTCATGCCATGGACCTTGATTGATCATTTAGATACTACAACATCATGGATGCACCTGAGCCGCTCACGCTGGATAGCCTGGCCCAATGCCTTGCCCTTATAACCCTCTGCCATCAACGCCTTGGGATCGACCTGGCTGGCCTGATAACGGGCCTCAGCAAGCATCGTCGTCCAATCTGCTCCAATACCAACAGATTCCAGCACCAGCAGAATCCGTTCAAATCGTTCGGGGCGCCGCCAGCCGTCGCCTTCATCGATCAACGCCTGAATCTGCTCTGCAGAGGGATTGTCATCAGCAGGAAACCGCTCCAGTAGCGATCCGGATGCCGCGGCAAGTTCCTTACAGTCATTGGGCACCTTCATCCGGCTGTTCAACGCTTCGCGTTCCCCGGAATCGAGACCGGAAACCAGGGCTGCAAAACGGACGTCGGTATCATCGCTGCGCTCCGTTGCCTTTTCCAGATGATCCAGGGGCTCGCGCCCTTCCCTGCCAAACAGCGCGCCAATCTCCGGCATCACAACGGCCAGTGCGCCACAGGCATCAAGGACCTCGAAATAAACGGCAGGCGCTTTCTCATGGAGGGCGCGACAGGTTTCCTGCCAGACCCGCTCGGCCACCAGGTGGTCGGCTTCCCCTTCAGCGACCATGCGCTTCATCAACGCCATGGTGTCCTCAGCCACCTGGAATCCCAAGGGTGCGAAACGGGCTGCAAAGCGGGCGGTACGCAGAATGCGCAAGGGATCTTCGGAGAAGGCACTTGAAACATGTCGAAGCAGGCGAGCTTCAAGGTCTTCCCTGCCTCCAAAAGGATCAACCACTGCCCCATCCACGGACTTGGCCATGGCATTGATGGTCAAATCCCGGCGCTGCAGGTCCTCTTCCAGGGTCACATCCGGGGAGGCATGCACCGTGAACCCATGGTAGCCATGCCCCTGCTTGCGCTCGGTGCGCGCCAGAGCATACTCCTCATTTGTCTCCGGATGCAGGAAAACCGGAAAGTCCGCCCCCACCTGCTTATAGCCGGCATCCAGCATCTCCTGCGGTGTGGCGCCCACCACTACCCAGTCCCGATCCTTTACCGGGATTCCCAGAAGTTCATCACGGACCGCACCGCCGACCAGATACTGCTTCATTACTCCGCTCCCTCAAACCCCAGCTGCCGCCAGGCCTCGTACACCACAATGGACGCCGCGTTGGAGAGGTTCAGGCTGCGCCGTTCCGGCCGCATGGGAATGCGCAGGCAGTGACCTTTCGCAAGGGAATCGAGCACGGCATCGGGCAGGCCCCGGGTTTCGGGGCCGAACAGGAGGGTATCGCCGGGCTGAAAGGTGGCCTGGTGGTAACCGGTGCTGCCCTTCGTGGAAACCCCGAACACACGCCCGGGATCCACGCCGGCCTCGGCCAGGAAGGTCTCATAGTCCGAGTGCACCCGCATACTGGCGAACTCGGAATAGTCCAACCCGGCCCGCCGCATCCGCCGGTCATCCAGGGTGAACCCCAGTGGCCGGATCAGGTGCAGGCTGAAGCCGGTGTTGGCCGCCAGGCGGATGATATTGCCGGTGTTCGGGGGAATTTCCGGCTCGAACAGCGCAATATGGAGCATCGGGATCAGCGCTCAAGCGCGAGCGCGACTCCCATGCCACCGCCAATACACAGTGTTGCCAGGCCCTTGTGGGCATCGCGCTTCTGCATCTCGTGCAGCAGCGTCACCAGGATCCGGCAGCCGGAGGCGCCGATCGGATGCCCCAGGGCAATGGCCCCGCCGTTCACGTTCACCCTGCTGGTGTCCCAACCGAGGTTCTTGTTGACCGCGATTGCCTGGGCGGCGAAGGCCTCGTTGGCTTCCACCAGGTCCAGGTCATTGACGGACCAGCCGGCACGCTCCAGGCAGCGCCGGGTGGCCGGAATCGGGCCCGTGCCCATGACTTCCGGCGCCACGCCCGCGTTGGCATAACCACTGATGGTCGCCAGCGGTTCCAGACCCAGCTCTTTGGCCTTCTCGGCGGAACAGACCACCACGGCCGCGGCGCCATCGTTCAGCGCCGAGGCATTACCGGCAGTCACACCACCGTCTTTCTGGAAGGCCGGCTTGAGCCCGGAAAGCCCCTCGGCAGTCACGCCCGGGCGCGGGTTCTCGTCGTTCTCGACAACCTTGGGGTCGCCCTTGCGCTGGGGAATACTCACCGGAACAATCTCGTCCGCGAAGCGTCCGCTGTTAATCGCCGCTTCCGCCTTCTGCTGGGATGCGGCCGCGAACTCGTCCTGCTCCTGGCGGCCGATGCTGTATTCCCGCGCAATATTCTCGGCGGTCACGCCCATGTGGTAATCGTTGAAGGCGTCCCAGAGCCCGTCCTGGATCATGCTGTCGATCAGCTGCCAGTGGCCCATCTTCTGTCCATTACGGCTGTTGGGCAGCACATGGGGCGCCTGGCTCATGCTTTCCTGGCCGCCGGCAATGATCAGCTCCGCATCGCCGCAGCGGATGGCCTGGGTCGCCAGGTGCAGGGCCTTGAGGCCGGAACCGCAGACCTTGTTGATGGTCATGGCCGGCACAGCTTCCGTCAGCCCGCCGCCGATGGACGCCTGGCGCGCCGGGTTCTGGCCAACGCCGGCCGTGAGCACCTGGCCGAGGATCACCTCGTCCACATGCTCGGAGGTAACCCCTGTGTCTGTCAGGAGCTGGCGGATCACCGTGGCGCCAAGCTGGGAGGCGCTCTGCCCCGCCAGCCCGCCGCCAAAGGTGCCGACCGCTGTGCGTTTTGCCGCCGCAATAACCACGTCACGCATGAGTGCAAATCCTCCAATCAATGTATGCAGCCGAGTCTACCAGACCGGCCTTCAGTTCGTCGGCTCATCCTCGGCTTTGGGCCGCTCCACCAGCTTCAGGCGCCCTACAGCGTCCTTGCCCAGTTCCGCCACGCTCTCCTTGGAGAATGCATCCACGCGGATGGTGTCGTACATGGCCGCCATGGCCTCCGACACCGCCTTGCGCTCGCTGTCGTCAATCAGCTCACGCTCCTGGGCCCAGTCCAGCAGTTCCTCGCGCTGGTGGCCGAGCAGCATCTCAATGTCCTGCAGCTCGTCCGGGTCCGCCTTGCGGATGGCCTCGTTGATGCGATCCCGGGCCGGCTTGGTTTCACCCGCGAGCTTCTGGGCGTTGAGAATGCGCCCGACCGCGTCATTGGGGTTATCGTCCATGTAGACGCCCTTCACGATCCGGTCTTTGACCGGCCCAGGCCGGGCAATACTCAGGGCCACACGCTTGCCCCGCTCGTCATCCGGCTTACGCAGGCGCACGCCCAGCGGCAGCGCCATAAACTTCAGCGGCCAGCGCAACGGCTTGACCGGGAAGTTGGTGGTGGCCTCGTAGAGGGCCGTCTGGATGTCGTGCAGCGAGGTCTCAAGACTCCACTCCACCACATCGCGCATGTGCTCCGGGTAGCCCTCCTCGTGCCACTGCTTGATGGACGCGGAGGCGTAATAGAGCCCCACCAGGCAGTCCGTCATCCGGCCCGTGAAGCGCTGCCGGGCCTTGAGGCCGCCACCGAGGCTGATCAGGCTCACATCCGTCAGCACCGCAAAGGCCGCTGAGAAGCGCGAGAGCTGGCGATAGTAGCGGCGCAGGTTGCCCTGCCTGGGCGTGGGCTCGAGCCGGCCACCGGTCAGCCCCAGCAGCAGGGCCCTCAGTACGTTGCGGGTGGTATGGGCAATGTGGGCGAAGAAGACCCCGTCGAACTTGCTGACGGCCTTGCTCCTGTCCTCCATGCCCGCCGCCTCAATCTCCTGAACAATGTACGGATGGCAGCGGATGGCGCCCTGGCCGAAGACCATCAGGCTGCGGGTCAGGATATTCGCGCCCTCCACCGTAATGGCGATGGGAATGGCCTGGTAGATGCGCGCCAGGAAGTTGCGCGGGCCGCGGATAACACCACGACCGGCAACCACGTCCATGGCGTTGTTCACCACGGTGCGCATCAGGTCCGTGTTGCGGTATTTCAGCAGCGCGGAGGGAACGGAGGGCTTCACGCCACGATCCAGCATGCCGGCCGTGAAGATCCGCGCGGAATCCATCATCCAGGTGTAGCCCGCCATCGGCTCCATGGCCTCCTGGACGCCCTCGAAGTCACTGATGGAGCGCCCGAACTGCTCGCGCACGGCCGCGTAGGAGCCCGTGGTCAGGCAGGCCATCTTGCCCGCGCTGGTGCCCAGACCCGGCAGCGAGATGGAGCGGCCGATGGACAGGCATTCCAGAAGCATCCGCCAGCCCTGGCCGATCATGTCCCGGCCGCCGATCACCTGGTCCAGCGGGATGAACACATCCTCACCCCAGGTGGGCCCGTTCATGAAGGGCGTGTTCATGGGCAGATGGCGCGGGCCGTGGTTCACACCCTCGGTGTCGGCCGGCACCATCACGGTGGTCACGCCCAGGTCGTGCTCATCCCCGAGCAGTCCCTCCGGGTCATACACCTTGATGGCCAGGCCAATGAGCGTGGCCACCGGCGCCAGGGTGATGTAGCGCTTGTTCCAGGTCACCCGCATGCCCAGGGTTTCCTGGCCATTCCAGTAGCCCCGGCAGATGATGCCGCTGTCCGGAATGGCACCGGCGTCCGAGCCCGCCACCGGCGACGTCAGGGCAAAGCAGGGAATCTCGTCGCCCTTCGCCAGGCGCGGCAGGTAATAGTTCTTCTGGTCATCGGTGCCGTAATAGGTGATCAGCTCACCCGGGCCCAGGGAGTTGGGCACCATCACGGTCACGGCGGCGGAGACGCCCCGCGAGGCAAGCTTCATCACGATCTCGGAATGGGCCATGTCCGAAAAGCCCAGACCGCCATAGTCCTTGCTGATCACCAGCCCGAAAAAGCCCTTCTCGCGGATCAGCTGCCAGGCCTCTTCCGGCAGGTCCAGGCGCTCGTTGGTAATGGACCAGTCATCGAGCATGCCGCAGAGCTCTTCCACGGGGCCATCCAGGAAGGCCTGCTCCTCATCGGTCAGCTTCGGGTGCTCATACCCCAGGAGCTCTTCCCAGTCCGGATTGCCGGAGAACAGCTCCCCGTCCCAGTCCACGCTGCCGGCGTTCAGGGCCTCCTGTTCGGTATCCGACAGCTTGGGCAGCATGCCCTTCACCATCCCCAGCAGGGGCGCACTCAAGAGGCTCCGGCGCACCGGCGAGGGAATCATCACCACCAGCGCCGCAATCAGAATCAGCCCGCCAAAGACCACGCTGGCCCAGTGAAAGGCATCCAGCCACATACCCGCCAGGGTGGCGACAGCCAGCCCAATGGCGCCAAGCCACCAGCTCACGCCCAGATACAGCAGAACCAGTGCCGCCAGAATCAGTAGTACGATGCTCATGATGTGCTCCTTACGCGAGGATCGATGTCATTGTGTCCCTTCGTGTCCCTTCCGCCTCTCGGGAGACCGCTTAAATCCCGCCGCGTTCCCACTTACAATAAAGGGCAATTGCCCAGAAAGGAAAGGATTTGAACACGACAACCGAGAATACACCGCCCGCCTGAAGCCGTTGACACTTCTCAACCCTGCACCCTAGAGTGGGATATACTATAGGCATATCCCAAAACGCAGAGAGAATGGCAGAAGTGGAAAAAACAACCCTCTTTACCAGCAACAGAAGCCAGGCGGTTCGCCTGCCCAAAGCCGTAGCTTACCCGGATTCCGTAAAACAGGTGGACATAGTGGTAATCGGCAAGGCCCGCATTATAACCCCTGCAGGAGAGTCCTGGGATTCATGGTTTGAAGGTGAGGGTGTATCCGAGGATTTCATGGCTACCCGCGATGAACCCAGCGCCCAGGATCGCGAGTCGCTCTGATGCTGAAGTATATGCTGGACACCAACATCGCCATCTACACGATCAAGAGTCGCCCCGCGGAAGTGCGGGAAGCCTTTAAGGCCCATGATGGCCAGATGTGCATTTCCACCGTCACACTCATGGAACTGCTCCACGGCGCGGAGGCGTCCGCCGCCGTTGACCGTAATTTAAGGGATGTTGAAGCGTTTGCGGCGAGGCTGGACGTGCTGGCCTATGACAGCCAGGCGGCGGCACACACGGGTCAGTTGCGAGCGGAACTGAAAAATGCAGGCCGCCCCATCGGCCCCTATGACGAGATGATTGCCGGCCATGCCCGCTCCAGAGGGCTGGTGGTGGTAACCAACAACGTCAGACAGTTCGAAGACGCACCGGGCATTCGCGTGACAAACTGGGTGAATTGAACTGACGCCCAGCAACCAAGACCGGAAAGGACCTCACACTTATGGCATGGTACGCCGTCCAACATAAACCAGCTCAGCCCAAGCGAGCCCTGGCCAACCTGGAATACCAGGGCATCGAGTGCTTCTATCCGGAAATCGATGTGGAGACCATCCGCCAGGGCAAGCGCACCATCAAGCGCGAGCCGCTGTTCCGGGGTTACCTCTTCATCAACCTGGAACTGACCGACCCCATCTGGCACAAGCTGCGCTCCACCCGGGGGGTGGCTAAAGTGGTGAGCTTCGCGAACAAGCCGGCCGTGATCGAAGACGCGATCATCAACCAGATCCGGGAAGGGCTGAACCAGGCCGAAGAAGTGGGAGGCATCAAGGCCGGTGACCGCATGGAGATCCTGGAAGGCCCCTTCCGCGGCCTGAACGCCATCTTCCAGGAATACGATGGCGAAGCCCGCGCCATGGTGCTGATCGACTTCCTGCAGAAGCAGCACCGGGTGAGTATGGATCTGCAGAGCGTGCGGCCCGGTTAGCGATCCCGCGAGCATTCTCCGGCGGTTGCAATCCTTCTAAAACCGTTATACGTTACATTAAATGAAATAACGTATAACCGCCGCAATGCCTGAATCACTCCCCCTCACAACCAAGACACTGCTTGCCGAGCTCCGGGAACTGGCGCTTGCCCAGGCAGTCTCGGAAGAGCAGCCGCTCCCGAAAGGGAGCATCGTGGAAAAGACGATCAAAGGCTGCCGCTACGCCTACTACCAGTTCAGGGACATTGCCTCACAACGCTACCGTCAATACTACCTCGGCCCCGCCGAGTCCGAAGAGGTCGAAACCATACGGAGCAGACTCAACGCCACGGAAGAGCTGACAACAACGGATATAGCCCGGATTGCGGCAGCATGTCGCAGCGCGGGCGCGCTGACCGTGGAAAGCAGTGTCTTTCGGGTGATTGAGGCGTTTGCCCAGGCCGGCGTATTCCAGCAGCGGCGCGCGATCCTGATTGGAACACACGCCTTCAATGCCCTGGGCAACCTTCTAGGCGTGCGGTGGGACACCGGCATGCAGACCATGGATATCGACCTCGCAAGCCCTTCGAACATCGCCCTGGCTGCGGGGCCATCAGAGCCGCCCGACTCCATCCTGGAAAACCTAAGGATGGGTTTTATCCCGGTTCCCCAGCTTGATCCCCGCACCCCTTCAACCTCTTTCCAGGTGCGTGGTCGCCAGTTGCGAGTGGATCTTCTCACGCCGATGACCGGAAAACCCCAAAGTCCCGTGTTCGTGCCTGCACTCAACGCCAGCGCCGAAGCCGTCCGCTTTCTGGATTACCTGATCGAATCACCAGTCATAGTGCCGCTCCTCGGGCCAAGCCGTATGGCGCTTGTCAGCGTTCCCAGTCCGGAGCGGTTGGCCATTCACAAACTGCTGGTTTCCCAATCCCGCCCATCAGCCATGGCCGCCAAGGCAGAAAAGGACCGCAGACAAGCGGCGCAGTTGATCCAGGTACTGGCCGAAGAAGCACCGGATGCGCTAACAGAGGCACTCGGAGCCGCGCTGGAGCAGGGTCCAAAATGGCGGAAGCGGCTGCATAATGCGCACGCAAAACTGGAAACTGAGCACAGCGACGCCGCCCTTAAGCTCCAAGAGCTCTGGGACGAATGAGGTAATTACTCAGACTCCCGCACCTTAGCCACAAACTCCACCATAAAGGCCATAAAGAGCCCCAGCATGCCGCCAAGAATGGCGCCCAGCACGGCAATCAGGGCACGGCTGGTGCCGACCGGGCTCAGGGAGGCCACGGCAACGTCCTCGGCGCGGGTGGGCTTGATCCAGGAGCGCTTGGTTTCCTCGTCGCGGATTTCACCCTGAAGCTCGTTCATCGCCTGCTCCCGCTCCGAAATGCGCTCACTCAGCTGGAGCTGGCTCAACAGCATGGTCAGCGCAGCATCCGTACTGGCAAGCTCCGCCTGCATGTTTTCTTCACCGGAACGGGCTTCCGCTCGCACATTCCCCTCATCACCAGACCCCTTATTACGGATCACACTGAGTTCCTCAAGCATGGAAAGCCGCTTTTCCTGGGTTTCAAGCGCACTGCGCAGATTCTTGAGCTTAGCGTCGCTCTGATTCTCCATGATGGAAAGCCGGGACTGATGCTCATCCCGCAGCCGCTCAAATACCCGCTTATGGAACTCCGCCACCAGCGACTGGTCCTCCAGCGGCGCCTCCGAAACCAGGTTCACAAAGCTGCTTTCCTCGGGCGTGTTCACAGACACATCAAACGGCATGGACTCAAGATCCCGCTCCTGAAGGAAAGCACGCTTGGTACTGAGCAGAATACGATCACTGATCGTGCTGGCCGTACTGGCCGCACCCGCCACAAACTCTTCCGGGCCGAACTCACCGAGCTCAATACTGGTGGTGTAGGCGTAGACCCGCTGCTGCTGAAGGCCATAAGCCAGCGCACCCAGGGTAACGACCAGAAAGGTTCCAATGATCCACCATTTACGGCGCAACAGCACGCGCGCTATATCAACCAGATCGATCTCGTCATCGTGCATTTGGGGGGAATCGTGATCAGAAATAAGAGCGCCCTCTACCACTTCAGGTTTACAGGATAATGAAACAGGTTTCGCATTATAGGCAAAGGTGAAAGCGTTTGCATTACACGAACGACCCGGCCAGGCGCCAGCAAACGCCCTCATAGAGTTGATCCAGGGCGCCCTGGTTGGCATCCATCACGGCCCCGGCGCGCGTGCCCGCAACCCGGCGCACCTGCGGATGACCGAAAAAATACCCGAGCTCCCGTGCCAGATCGTCCCTCCCAATGACGAAGGACATCCCCCCCTCCGTGCTGAGCTGCTGGTACACACTGGAAAAGTTGAATACGTGTGGCCCCGAGAGCACCGGTAGCGACCAGGCCGCCGCCTCCAGGGGGTTATGCCCGCCGCGCGCAATGAGTGAGCCGCCCATGAAAGCCGCCTGCGCGCAGCCGAACAGCATCGGGAGTTCGCCCATGGTGTCCGCCAGATAAACCTGGGCACCAGCCGGATCATCCCCGCTTGCGCGACGTGCCGTTACCAACCCCCGGTCAGCTACCAGACGGGCCACCGCATCAAACCGCTCGGGATGGCGAGGCACCAGAACCAGAAGCGCCTCCGGGTACTGCTCCAGCAACCGGCAGTGGGCATCCAGTACCAGCCCTTCCTCGCCGTCATGGGTGCTGGCCGCAATCCACACCGGCCGCTCACCCCCAATCAGTTCACGCAGCCCTGCTGCTGCCGCACGCGCCTGGTTACCAATCCTCACGTCATACTTGATCGACCCTGTCACGGTTACACGCTCCGGCCTTGCCCCCAGGCTCACGAATCGCTCGGCATCCGCCTCCGCCTGGGCCGCAATCCAGTCCAGCTTCTGGAACGGCGGCAGAGCCAGGGGCGCAAACCGGGAATAGCCGGTAGCGGATTTTTCCGAGAGCCGGGCGTTAGCAAGAATTACAGGAATCCCCCGGTCATCGCAGGCATGCACCAGATTGGGCCAGACCTCGGTCTCCATGATGACCAGGATGCTCGGCTGCACCCGCGAGAGGAACCGGTTCACCATGTGTGGCAGATCGTAGGGCACGTAACGGTGAGCGACCTCCTCACCAAACAGATCCCGCACCCGGTCTGCACCAGTGGGCGTCACGGTCGTGATCAGAACCGGGCGTTCGGGGAACCGGGCCATCAGGCGCCGGACCATGGGCGCCGCTGCCAGCACCTCACCCACGGAGACCGCATGCACCCAGATGGGCTCTTCCCCATCCGGCTTTACATGCCCGAAGCGCTGGCGCAGGTTGGAGCGATACCCCGGCTCGCGCAGACTCCGATACCCCAGAAACGCCAAGGCGCAGGGCAATGCCAGGTACAGGCACAGTGAATACAGCCATCGCCCCATGCTTGTCTAGCTCCTCCTCTCACACTGTACTGCCAACATGCTATTATCCGGCCTTTTCGTCAGCACCAAGGATGACGCCGTATGCGCACCGCCCCGCTTCTGCTTGTGGCCACCGCCATCAGCCTGCCCGCGCCAACCCTGGCCGCACCCTGGCTGGCCCCCGGCGATGCCCGGGCGCGTTACGCCGCCCAGGCGCTGGCGGACAGCGGGAGCCTCAACCGCACCACCTCCACCTGGCCACTCATGTGGGACAACCTTGAGGAGCGGCGCGAAGCCCCGGAAGACGCCACGGGCACCGCCCACGCCTATCTCGCCTTTGAGCGGCGGGAACAGGCCCAGCAGGGCCTGCGCGGCACCGTCTCACTAAGTGGCGCCACGGAGCGGCGTGTGGTGCGTGGCTTCAGCGCCAGTCCGGATGAAAGCGGCCAGCTCGGCGTGACGCTGCAATGGCAAGGAGAACACTGGGCCGCCGGCCTCTCGCCCTCACACACCCAGAACCCACAGGATAACAAAGACTGGCGCCTGGACGGCTCCTATCTTGCCGCCACCGCCGGAAACTGGGTGATCGGCGCCGGCAACCTGGACCGCTGGTGGGGCCCCGGCTGGCAGTCCAGCCTGATCCTCTCCAACAACGCCCGGCCCCTGCCCGCTGTCTGGCTCAACCGCCGCAACGCCCACGCGCCCCAAAACGAGTGGCTCAGCTGGATCGGCCCCTGGGACTTCACCCTCTTCGCCGGAGAAATGGAAAGCAGCCGCACGGTACGCGAGGCACGGCTCATTGGCATGCGCTTCACACTGCGCCCCATTCAGGGCCTGGATATTGGTTTATCGCGCATCATGCAGCTGGACGGCGAAGGCCGCCCCGACGGCGCAAGCACCTACTGGGATGCGCTGGTGGGCAAAGACAATCGGCAGGAAGGCAAAGCGAACGACCCCGGCAACCAGCTCGGCGCCATCGACATCCGCTACGGGTTCCAGGCGGGAGAAACCACCACCCTCGGGCTCTATACTCAGATGGTGGGCGAAGACGAAGCCGGGCGCCTGCCGGCCAAGAAATCCTGGCTCTTTGGAATGGACGCCACCTCGGCGCTGGCAGGCGGGGAACAGCAATGGTACCTGGAAACCACCAACACCGTTACCGATGACCTCTTCGGCGAGCCCCTGCCGGGCGTCACCTACGAACACAGCATCTACACCACCGGCTACCGCTACCGGGGGCGCAGCATGGCCGCCAGCCAGGGCGGCGACGCCGAAACAGCCACCCTCGGCGGCTGGCACTTCCTGCCCGGTGGCTCACAGATCGGCGCCAGCATTACCCACGCCAAACTCAACCAGTTCGGCGCCATCGGCGGCCAGGCACCCGGCAACAGCGTAGACTACCTCACGCCAGCCCCGAACCAGAGCCTCACCCAGACCACCCTGAGCTACGGCACCGAGATCCTGAGCGGCTGGCTCGACGTGGAAGCACAATTCTCAGACGAAGCCCTCGTGCTCAGAGACGGTACCGAGCTGGACCAGTGGCAAGTTTCAAGCGAGTGGCGCTACCGCTTCTGAACCGCCTCCGCTGGCGCTTCTTCCCTATGGCGCCTATGGCTGCGGAACACCACCAGCAGCCGCCACACATGCGCCAGCGCCCACATGTAACCGCAGAACAGCAGCACGAACGCCCCACACATAATCCAGGCCGGCACCGCCAGCCACTCGCCGGCCAGGCCGATCATCGCCATGACAATGGCTACCACCACAATCACCACCAACGCCTGGCGGTCCGTGAAGCCCGCACGCAGGAAGATGTGGTGAAGATGCTCACGGTCCGGGCGCATCATGGACTGGCCCTTCCTGGCCCGGCGCAGCATGATCGCCACCATATCCATCAGCGGCACGGCCACCAGCCACAGCGCCGTGACCGGACGAAAGGCCGCACCATCCAGCTGGGTGCTCTTGGTGAGCAGCCATACCAGCGAGAAACCAATAAACAGCGAGCCAGCATCCCCCATGAACACTCGGCTGCGGAACGGCGGCACCCGCAGGTTCGCCAGCCAGTACGGCACCATTGCCAGCACCAACGCCAGCGCCAGAGTGATCTCCAGCCGGAAGCCCTCCGCCGACACCAGAAGCGCCAGCAGGCCCAGCAGCGCCACCAGCGACATGCTGCCCGCCAGCCCATCAATGCCATCGATCATGTTGAACATGTTGGTCGCGGCAATCACCGCGCAGATCGTCACCACCGGCCCCAGCAGCCAGCCCAGCTCAATCACTCCAAAGCCCAGGAGATTGCCGAACTGATCCAGCCAGACCCCGGAACCAAACACCAGCAACGCCCCCAGCGCCACCTGTGCCCCGAGGCGGAACATTGCCGGCAGATGGCGGGCATCATCCACCGCCCCCATCACCACCAGCAACAGCGAGCACAGCAGAAACACACCATACCCACTACCCAAGGGAGCCAGCAGCAGCCAGGCCACAAACAGCCCAATGAAGACACTCAACCCACCAATCAGCGGCACAGCGCCATTGTGCGTCTTACGGTGGTCCGGCTCGTCCAGCAGCCCGGAGAAGCGGGAGAAGGGGCGGAGGGGGAAGAGAGACAAAAACGCGATCAGACCCGCCAAGAGGCCTGTTGATCCGAAATACTCCATGAGTACTTCCTTCCATAATTGATGGACGCAGCCTTACCAACTCCTTAAAGGTCGGTAATGACTACGGGCGTGATTCTGCTTGAGGGGCACATTATCCGCAAGAGGTTACGTGCGGATGACTGGCGGTTACGACACACCAAGACATTTCAGGTAGGCGTTCACGACAATTGTTTCTGAAAACCGGGCCTCCATCCGCTCCCTGGCACTTGCCCCAAATCCGGCAAGGTCTGAAAGAGGCCGCTCACAACACTCCCGCATCCGAGCGGCCAATGAGGCTGAATCCCGCACCTCGCAGAGCCACCCGGTCACGTCCGGCTCGACGGCCTCCCGGCACCCGGGCACATCCGTCACGATGGCTGGGCGGCCCATAGCCGCAGCTTCCAGCACCGTCCGGGGCATGCCCTCGCGGTAGGAAGGCAGCACCAGCACATGCGCCTCGCGCAGAATGGGGCGCACATCGTCGGTCTCTCCCAGGTACTCCAGAATGCCCTCGCTCTGCCAGCCCTCGACCTCCGCACGCTCAATCGCGGTGCGGTTGCTCACGCCAAGCTGCCCCAACAACAGGCAACGCGAGGGAACACCATCGTGCTTAAGCTGGCGGCAGGCATCGGCGTACTCACGGATGCCCTTATCCCCCAGCAGACGCCCGATCAGCAGAAAGGTCACAGGCCCCGACTCCGGCATAGGCGCGTGCTCAAAATGCGCCAGATCCACACCGGAGCCCGGAAGCAGCGTGGTCGGCACATTGCCCATCAGACCGTACCGCTGGAAAACCGCCTGATCCTCACTGTTCTGGAAGAACAGCCGTTCAGCCCGACGGTTCACCATGCCGTACACCTGCCGTACGCGGCGAAAAAGCCAGGAATCGTGGATAAAGGCGGTACCCAGGCCAGAAATATTATTGGCAAAGGGAATCTTCTGCATTGCGCATACCAAGCCACAGTAGATGTTCATCTTCACCGTGAAGTTGAACACAAAATCAGGCCGGTATTGACGCATCACCTTACGAATAAACCAAAGGCTACGAAGCTCCTGCACAGCACCGGTGCTTTTGCCGTCCAGAGGCAGGGGAAGATGCTCCGCGCCCAGTTCATCAACCAGGCGAGAGCTGAAGTCGTCCGGAGGAGAAAGGCAGATAACACGGCAACCACGCTCATGCAGCGCCTGGATGGTGCTGCGGCGGAAGTTGTAGAGGTACCAGGAAGTGTTGGAGGTCAGAAAAACCGTTTGCATGAATAAAAGCCAGGTGAAATGTCAGACCGCCAAAACGATCCGATACGGCAACCAGGCATACGAATGCCCCGCAAAAAACAACCAGACTGCCTGCACCAGCGCGTAATAGCCAACCACACCAAACGTGACCAGAGCACGATGCCGCGGATCACTCACCACATACGGCAAACGGGCAAAAACAAACATCTGGATGGGAATCAGGTAGAGCGCAACGCGATCCGTGGCTGTGGAAGAGATCACAACAAGCGGAATGCACACCAGCGCCAGTAAGGACATCCAGAACCAGAGCCTCCGCTCGGCCTCAGACAATCTCAAATAGCGCTGGAATACAAAGAACAACAGAGCAGGAACGACATTCATCAATACCCTGATCAAACCGCCCTGGGATTGATAGTCTGCCTCAACGTAATGGGTCCATAGCCGCTCTGCTGAATCGAATACAAACAGGTAGCCACCCACCAGCGACATCAGGCCAACCCAGAGCAGGCTCCAAACGCGGTTTGAAGTTGAAGCCAGCGCCGCCACCGGCAACATCAGTACAGCCGACTTGTGGAAGGTAGCCCCAAGCATCACCCAGAACACAAACCAGGCCATCTTGCCGTTGCCCAGCGAAACGAGACCAATCAGCAAAAAGCCCAAAGCCGCGGACTGCCGTGTATACCCCATACCCACCACAATAATCAGGTAGGGAACGGCAACAAGAAGGGCAAGCCAGGGTAACGGCTGGCTGCGGGCAAAGCGCACCACCCCGGCCATCACGATCATGCCGCAGGCAGTATTCACCCAGTAAATGGAGCCACCCGCCTGCACAACCAGCCAATTCAGCAGGTAATACCCGGGATCACCACCCGCGACAACCTCCCACAGACTCTTAACCGCCTGGCTCTCCAGTATTCGGATATAAGCATCCCAATCACCGCCCACCTGAAACCGCAAACCAATGGCCAGAGAGAAGAACAACCAGATCAAGGCCCACGCCCATACCTGGGAGCGCTCGGTCAAGCGCTGATTAGCAAAAATTACGCCCGCGGGAATAAGAAAAAACAGCCAATAAGGCAGCATGAATTACCTGATGCTCGGTGGAGAATATTTGATAGCGGAGAACATTAGCTTATGTACAATCAACGCTCACCTTCAAGCTAGGCCTGAAACATCAGAACGCACCAGAGCTGTTCCTCAAATCGCCCTTTTCCGGAAAGGTGGTCCTGCCACATTTTCCGAATCGGCTCAGGGCTGAAGACCCCCTCATCCCGCAACCGCTGTTCGTCCAACAGAGTCTCCGCCCACTCACGAAGAGGCCCCTTCAACCACTCGCCAATCGGAACGGCAACCCCCATCTTCGGGCGCTCCATAAGGGACTCAGGCACATAACGGTACAGCACCTGGCGCAACAGCCATTTGCCTTTCCCGTCCCGGTACTTGTATTCCGTGGGCACACGCTAGACAAACTCAACCAGCCGATGATCCAGCAACGGCACCCGCGCCTCCAGGCTCACCCCCATGCTGGCTCGGTCCACTTTGGTAAGGATGTCATCCGGCAGGTAGGTCATCATGTCGAGATACAGCATCTGCTCCCGAAGCCCCGGGAGAGCCAGAAGTTTCTCCGGGGTATCGAACAGCGTTTGCGGTTCCCGGGCGCCCAAGGCCGGACTTTCCGGCTCTTTCCAATGGGAAACAAAATCCCTGTAGGAATCCGTACCCTTGTTGGCTTTGAGCGCATTCGCCACCTTTTCCAGTTTCAATTCCAGATCGGAAACCCGGGCTTTTTTGGGAAGCATCTTCATAAGGCGCTGCCAATCAAGGCCCTTGAGCTTTCCCAGCCCCGCACCCAACGCATGACGCACCCCATCAGGAAGACGGGAAGCACGGCTCCAAACGGTCGGCCCCATCACATGCCGGTTATAGCCGGCAAAAAGCTCATCGCCACCATCCCCGGAAAGAATCACCGTTACATGCTCCCTATTCAGGTGAGATAATCCCAGTTATTCCGCACATCCACGACCTGCCAGCTCGTGATAAAGCTCCAGGTGCTTATTGACTGATTCCTCTATCGAATACGCCCCCGAGCATTTAAGAGCATTCTCGCTCAAAGCACGCCGAAACTCAGGATCTTTGATCAGCTTACGCAACCCATTCGCATATTCCTCAACTTCCAAACTGTCAACCACAATTCCATTGCAACAGCGATGAATGATCTCCGCGCATCCTCCAACGTTCGTCACAATCATCGGCAGTCCGGCGTGCAACGCCTCAATCTGTGATATTGGCAATCCTTCCCATACAGAGGACAGCGCAAACACATCGGCCTCCCGATACCATTCGGCAACATCGGAAACGGCTCCTGGGAATTTTACTCGTCTCCCTATACCAAGTTGATCCGCCCGGGTAGAAAGTTGCTCTTCATCCGTACCTTCCCCCAGTATAGTAAGCTCCCATTCAAGATCTTCATTGCATGCCAGCGCCTCTAGAAGAAGCTCAAAATTCTTCTGCTCAACTAAACTCCCAACAGCTACAATTTTCACCGTCTTGCATTTTTTTTCACTATTATTGGTATCGAGGTTAACCCTAGACCAATCAACTCCGTTATCAATACGACTAACCTGTCTCCCAGATACCCTTTTGAGCTTATCCGTACATACATGACAAATTCCAACATAGTGATCGGTCCATAGATCGAATATCCTATAGAACCACCAGGGAACAGCCAATCTTATATTATGATGTGTATAAACCGTGCACTTTGACGAAGAAAAAGCGGCAAAAACGAGCCCATAATATAAGTGAATATGTGTTATATCCGGTCCAAATCTGCTCACGATGTCACGAAATTTTAAACCCCCCTGGATGGGATTTCTTCGCACATGGTGGCCTAAAAACTCATAGGTCACGCCTTCTCGAGCAAGTTCATACAAAAATTGTTTTTCAAACTCTTTTGATCGACCAATCTCGGCCGCGTGCTCCAAAAAAACAACAGTAACCAAATGACCATTCGCGGACATATATTTTGAAAGGTCTTTAACATAGATCTCAGCGCCTCCAGCAGCAGGCGCTGAAATAAAATGAAGTATTCTCATAGACGTATATGCTTAAACTTAATATCTAAATAAGTTATTAATTTTAAATAAATGAAGCGATCAACAGCTAAATATATATGTTAGTTCGGGATGCTAGAGAATGACTTCAGCACCTACGGTATTTTCTGCAATCGACGCAACTGCTGATAAACAATTCTGAACAATTAGGGAACCTCTGAATAACCGGGCTTAAATATCAGCCCCCGACTCTGATTCGGAGATAGACCGATTTCTGCGATAAATCCGCACTCTATGTGCTCATCTTTTGTCCGGTTCCCGCCATTTTTGCGGAAACCGGACACACTTCCCCTACGCGGAGAAATAACGTTCACCGATAAGCATGTTGCTGAACGCTGCCAACAGGTAGAGCCGATTGGCGTTCTTGGCTAGGCCGCGAGAACGGACCTTGGCGTAACCGAACTGACGTTTGATGGTACGAAACGGATGCTCGACCTTCGCCCGAACACTGGCCTTGATCTTTTCCGCCCTGGCAAGGTTGCTTCCTTCCGGCAGCTGGCGTGTCGCGCTAGGAAGCCGGGCGATGAACCAATCGACGTTGCGATGCTGGTGCTCCCTGCGCTTATTGATACCTCGATAGCCCGAGTCGTCAAACACGCGTGCTTCATCGCCATGGGGCAAGCTTCCGCCCGCATTGAGCTCGTGCTCATTGGCACCGGTGACTTCCAACGAATGGATAATCCCAAAACCGTCATCCGCGCGGCTGTACATCTGAATTGACGATCTTCCCGGTTGGTGACTCTGGTGCTATTGTCGAAAATCTGAGGCCTTTTCAGAGTTCGCTCAACTCAAAATCTTACAGTATAACAATGCCTTCCGAACTCCAATACAACTAACTGATGAAGTTTTCTGCCCAAGACAGGAAAACATTTATATTTATCGCATCCTCAAATCATCACAAATATTTTTATATAGATTTCTCTGAATCATTTCTTTGGAGAAATTTTCCACCGATCTTTCCGCAATTACGGCTCGATCGATAGCTCTATTTTTATGCGCAAAAGCAAGGATATTTGTAATTGAAGGCGGCCCTTGGACAAAGAAAGGAAAGCTATCCGGAAAAACCTCACGATAGCCTCCATAAACAGGCAACCCCATTCCTAGATAATCCCTTACCTTCAGATTACACCCCTCTTTCATCCCTTTACGGTATAGAGCAAATGACGCTAATCCCAGCCAACACGACTGGGCTATTTCCCTGATTTCACTTTCTGTCTTTACTCCATGCACAATTATTCTTACATCATTACGTGCCCGCTCCTCCTCTAATTCTAGGACTTCACCAACTAAATGAAGAACAAATTGATCGCTCGAAGCTTCGACGCTCTCAATCAGAAGATCTAGCCCTCTCCAACAAGAAAATGTGCTTGCGACAAAGAGAAGTTCAGGAATATTACCTCGCAAATCTTTAACAGGCACACTAGATTTAGAAACTCCATTTGGATAAACAAAAGAAGGTTTGTCCGGGACAGAAGCCCTTTTTTTTTCATAATTTGCTATTTCATTCGTTACTCCCACGACGCCTCTAGCTTTCTTAATCGCTCTTCGCCCCAAAAAAATCTCTATACTCTTTCTCACGTTAACTAAAGAATCGCCTCTCAAAGAAAGTTCGTCTTCTTCAAACGTATGATGCACAAAGTAAACTGGCTTTTTAGATTTCAAAACAAGCAAAAGCTGAAAAGGATCACATGACTGATAACGAAGAACCAAAGCGTCGTATTTTGCTTGTTTATTTTGAAGCCACCTATAAAATTTATATTTAAAGATGATCGACTGAATTATTCTAAAAAAAAGAGACCTTCCCCATAAACTTTCAACCCACTTAGCAGGCTCAACTTCCGACCTCTTTAAAGAGCCCCTCCCTTTCGGGGAAAAGACATAAACATCCCAAGATCCCTTCAAATTTACCGCAGTTTCTTTTTCCGATAACGCCTGATTAATAATGCCAGGAATGTTTTTTTGCACCGCAAAAGCATAAAGAATTTTCACAAACGCTTCTCCGATCGACAATATAATTTATGTATAATTGTACTCATTCAAAATAAATCCCAACTCGGATTCTACCCATGAATGATGAGAGGAATGAAGGTCACCATACCACCGCCCAGTATTTGATTTTGCCAAGTTTACCCTTAGCATTTCCTCACTAAAATTAACTTGCGCATGTTCGCATACCTTTTTTAAATACTTACCGGGATCAGAAGATAGATCCTCTAACCTAAGCTCCATATATCTGTTAGAATCCAAAGTATCCCTTACCTCAAACCACCGATTCATTATTTCTTTATGATACCTAACAGCATCCACTGTCTTACTTGGGGTCCACCTTTGCTGCAAGTAGGAA
The DNA here is from genome assembly GCF_004364635.1 of Halospina denitrificans. GTDB lineage: Bacteria > Pseudomonadota > Gammaproteobacteria > Pseudomonadales > Oleiphilaceae > Halospina > Halospina denitrificans. Next base: position 568,256 of record NZ_SOAX01000002.1, read on the forward strand.
GCTATTACATCACGCGGATCTCGAACAACATTAATTAATGTGGCCCCAGGGAGCAGATCCAGCAAACTTTTTGCCTGGAGAGAATTAAAAGTATTGTCTTCAACAAGAAAGTCCTTCCCACTAGCACACAAAAGATCTCTATAATTCTCCTCAAGGAACCAACGAAACAACTCAGAAGCGAGAGTAGAAGAATTTGATACAGGAATTTTCAACAAAGACTTTTTCCTGATATCGGAGCCTCCCGCCCAGCTCCCTAAATATCTAACATTTTCTAATCTTTTTTCTAAGAGATTTATATTTTTTTCAAAATTAGGAAAAACCTTTCCAAGCTCCCACTCTTTATAAGCCCTTATGTTCTTGGAAATTCCGATCTCCGTCGCCAACCTACCTGCCAATATTGCGACTCTATCTAAAAAACTTTTCCTATTAACTCTTCTTAACAATCGAATATGGCGTTTGACTGATAGGTCACCAACAAAAGGAGTCCAACAAGACGTCAAGCTATTCAGTGTATGAATAACCCCATCTGGATCTACTGTAAATCTAGTTTCAAAGGGCAGAGCTTTTCCTCTAGGATGTTCCATGAATGCATCTTTAAGGACGTTGGTCCCCGTACGCCCGGCCCCCCCTATTAATACCATCCGCGGACTTGTCATTATATCTTCCAAACCCACCTTATCACTTCAAATACTTCAGCATATTTTACCCCTACTTGACTTCCTCTCAACTCAGACAGCTTAACAATATCGCTACCATCACCATAGCTCCTAAACTGTTGGCTTTTATAGGATGAAATGGATTTTTTTTTAGTGTTTATTGCATTCTCTTGGACTTCAAAAAAAAGATCTCCTTTAAAACTAAAACAGTTCCACGGCAACTCATACCCTAAAATAGTTATTGCTTTAAAAGCCCTTTTAGCCTCGTTTGACACAACTTCATGGTCTTGATGTATATCGTATGAACATGGTACCAATACGCAATCAGGATCGATTTCTTTCTTGATCTGAACGAGCTCTTCCAAAATTTCTTGCCTCCACTCCGAAAATCTTCTTACCGGATAATTTTTTATTAAAACCCGATCTTCTTGGATCCCTAGCATTTTTGTTGCTACCGAACACTCTTTAATTAGGGTATCTTTAGGGAAGCCTTGAGGTAGAGACTCTGAGCAGGATGAAAACGCAACATAATGAACCCTAACATCCGAATCGGAAAGTGTTTTTATAACACCTCCTGCACCAATTTCTCCGTCATCTGTATGGGGGGCTAGAACCAAAACGTCTTTAAAGCCAAAAAAACGTGACATTTATACTTTACCTATCGCTTGATTTTATCGATAACAGAAGTTAAAAACACTACTTCCAGGCAAAAAATTAGAGATTTATTCCAGAAAACACACTTAAATGGAATATTGTTTTTAATAGCGAATTTAAATTAAAAGCGAGCTGTTAAGGAACCTCTGAAAAAGCCCTCAGATTTGCGACAATAGCATCAGAGTCATCAACCGGGAAGGTCGCCACACCATGAGCCAGATCAGCTTTGCCGAAGCCGAATACCAGAACAAGAAGCGCAAGACCCGTCGCGAGAAGTTCCTGGACCGCATGGACCAACTGATCCACTGGAAGAAGCTGGAGAAAAAGGTAGCCCGCTACTATCCCAAGGGCGAGAACGGCCGCCAACCCTATCCGTTGCAGGTATGCTGCTCATCCACTGCATGCAGCTGTTCTATAACTTGTCCGATCCGGCGATGGAAGACGAGCTCTACGAGATTGAATCCATGCGCCGCTTCGCTGGGCTGACCCTGGCCGATTCGATTCGGGATGAAACCACCATTCTCAACTTCCGTCATTTTCTGGAGATGCACCAGACTCGCAAGGGCAACCAGTGGTATTTCGGAATGAAGACGCACACCGGGGTGGATGACGGTTTTGGGATGATCCGTTCGTTGGAAGTCACTGCTGCCAATGAGCACGATCTGAATGCGGCCAGCGCCTTGCTCCATGGTGATGAAACACGCGTGTTTGGCGACTCGGGGTATCGAGGCATCGAAAAGCGCAAGGAACACCGGCATCACAACGTAAACTGGTTCATCGCGCGGCGCCCCGGCGTGACACGCCAGCTGCCGGAAGGAAGCAACCTTGCCAGGGCGGAAAAGATCAAGGCCAGTGTTCGGGCGAAGGTCGAGCATCCGTTTCGTACCATCAAACGTCAGTTCGGTTACGCCAAGGTCCGTTCTCGCGGCCTAGCCAAGAACGCCAATCGGCTCTACCTGTTGGCAGCGTTCAGCAACATGCTTATCGGTGAACGTTATTTCTCCGCGTAGGGGAAGTGTGTCCGGTTTCCGCAAAAATGGCGGGAACCGGACAAAAGATGAACAAATAGACCGGGAATTTGTAGGTGAAACCGGTTCATCTCCGGCTCGAAACCGGGAATTGGTGTTCAAAGCCCGTTATTCAGAGGTTCCTTAACATTGTGGGGACAATAATTGCCATGGCGTAAAAGCCATTGCCTTCGGGTCCTAGATTGCGTGCGACCAGCACTACTGTAAGAAGTTGAGCGACCGACGCAAGGAGTTGACGCCCGAACGTCATGCTTATGTTTCGTCTAAGTTGCGAGCCAGATGTGAACTGACTCAGCCTCGTGGTTATTGAGCTCATGACTTGGGTTGAGATACCTTGGAATTGGAAGTCAGAAGGCGCGTATAGAGATATGTTAACTGGGCAGCGACAGCGGCGCCAGAAAAACGGCTTTTAGATCTCTCTGCAATAGCGTGCGGGCTATATTCTGAGAGATTTTTGGCGATATGGTCCATTGCGCTCGCCAGTGATTGAGGATCGCGTGGCGGGACCAATAAACCATCTCCTTCAGCCACGATACACTCTGGACCACCGCAACGGGTTGCAATTACTGGAAGGCCTGCCATGAGTGCTTCTGCCGCTACAACTCCAAACGTTTCATAGTGACTGGAGACCACCATTGCATCGACTTGCTGCAGCAATGATGGAACCTGGTTTGGAGCGACCTGCCCGAGGAAACGAACCTGGCTTGAAACTTCCAATTGGTTAGCCAATTCCTGTAGTGCTGCACGTATTGGGCCATCGCCAGCGAGCCAAAGCTCTGCCTTTGTCCCTCCTCCTATCAGTTTGGAAAAGCCGTAAAGAAGATCATATTGACCTTTTTTCTCAGTCATTAAGGCAAGGTTCAGAAAGCGTGTCGGTCCCGCGCTATACTTTTTGGAGGCTGGAGCATTAAAGCGTTCTGCCACCACATTTGGAATCCATTCCCAACGACCTTTGCTGGATGGTAGCCGTTGATCCAGAACTTCCCCGAGTGACGGACTGACTGCTATACACGCTTGCGCACCTTGGGTGGCCTTATCAGCTACTTTTAATTGCCAGGGACGATATATGTTAAGCGCAAAGCCTGAGTTGTGTTCGGTAATGACAACAGGGATGTTGTTTTCATTGCCCCACTCTGAAGCGACGGCTCCCGCAAACAGTGTTGAGTGGGCGTGGATGAGGTCCGGCCAACCATTTTCTTCAACATAGTTCGCCAGAAGAGTTTTAGCAGCCCGTTTGTATAAGAAGTAATTTCCGTAAGGGATTTTTGGGAGGGCTTCTAAAACCTGACAGCGGTAGGTTGGTACGCCCTCGTCCAATTCAAAATGTGGTGCTTTGTTGTTCTGTTTCTTTGGGAATAGCGTTCGCAGTGAGCGCCTTTGGAGGGCAATGACGCCAATAGTATGCCCGTAATGGGCTAAAGCTTGGGCTTGGTCTCTAAAGAAGACGCCTTTAATGTCGTTTGCGTGGTTGGGGTACCAGGATGGAAGAATTAGGATATGCAAAATAGGCTCTTATATTGGCTCGTACCCGTAACGCCGTAACCATGTTGAAAGCACCGGGCGTAGACGTTTGGCATCGTCTTCAGAAACTTCACTACGCCCCTTCCCGATGGAGCCTGGGGTGGGAGCTTGAGTGACATTGCTATGGTGAGATCGTTGTTCAACATCCCCTAATAGTGACTCGAGTTGGGCGACGGGTTCTCGCTGTGGAATTCCAAAGTGTGATGCGATGTGATTTACATTCTCTTCTGGGCTAGAGACCAAATCCTCGTAACGTACTTGTAGATGGCGGTCTTCAGGCAGCTTTTTTCGGAAAGCCTCCCAGCTTTTATGACTTCTTACCCACCGGGTGGCAGCATCTTCAAGATGCTCATAGATACCGGCGTTTACGTAGGATTTTGCTACATCTACCCCATCCCGTAGAAGATAAATGTAATTTGCGTTGGGTATGATTCTGTTTATACGCCCAATATGCAAAGTATTCAGGGGGGTTTTGTCTCCTAGCCATGTCGAATCGACTTCTGCGCTTTCGGAAAAATGACAGTAAATTCCTTGAAGTAAGTCGGAGAGGTTGCGCTGTTCAGGAGGCCAAGACTTAGCTTCGGTTGCAAATTTGCGTAAGGATGGGATATTGAATGTTTCAAATTCTGGATAATACTCAAACGAGGAGACTGTTAGGTCAACAAAAGTTCGCCATTCAAGGTTCTTCGCACGAATTCTGTAATCAGCAATCTTGGGGAGTACGTAGGTTTCTGGCGGTATGTAGATGCTGAGTCGTTCCATTAAAAGACGACGTAGCAGTGTATTGCCTGAACGACCAGAACCAATAATAAAGAGAAAAGGTTTGCCAGGGTTGCCTCTCGTTTTATTGAATGTCGTTAATGGATTGAAGAAAACGCCCAGCAAAGCGCGAATATCACTCAATAGCCAAAAGAGCCTTGGAATGTCCTGTACTTGAGACTGTAAAAGTTTTTTTTGTTGAGAACTAAACATTTTGGTCAATTGAAAGATTCCGATGTAGTCATTTCAATGTAATCAAGGCCTTGACTATTCAGGAAAGGGTTCATTGGAAGGCTGACTACCTGCTCAGATACTCGGTTCCCTACCGGCACGTTTGCTTGGGAATCGGATACTGCAGGTTGGTGATTGAGAGGTATTGGATAATGCACAGCCGTTGGAATCCCTGCTTCTTTTAGAGCTTTCTGGAGCTTATCCCGATCTGGAACGCGGATTGTGTACTGGGCCCAGGCGCTTTGGTTGTGGGGTTCGATGTACGGGGTAGTGAGCTCTGATTGCGCACTAGACGCGCTCTTAAGGAGGAGATCGGTGTAGTGGTCAGCTACTTTCTGTTTGGCTTGGATCTCTTCGTCAAGAGTACCGAGTTTGGGTAGAAGGATGGCTGCCTGCAGCGTATCGAGCCGGCTATTTACCCCTACGCGGCAATGGTGGTAGCGCCGGTCCTGGCCATGGCGCGCGATCTGCCTGAGGGCGGTGGCCAGTTCTTCCTCATTGGTGAAGATTGCGCCGCCGTCTCCGTAGCACCCCAGTGGCTTGGCCGGGAAGAAGCTGGTGCAGCCGATAGTTGTAAGGTTGCAGGACTTCCTGCCTTTATAACTAGCACCGAAGCTCTGGGCGCCGTCTTCAATGACGGGCAGGTTGTGTTTTTCGGCGATGGCGTTGATGGCGTCGAAGTCCGCGCACTGGCCGTAGAGTGAGACGGGAATGATGGCCTTGGTGCGTTCGGTGATGGCGTCTTCAATCAGCGCTGGATCCATGTTGTAGGTGCGGGGATCAATATCCACATAGACCGGTTTGGCGCCGAGCAGTGCGGGTGTTTCCGCAGTAGCGATGTAGCTGAAGCCGGGTACGATGACTTCGTCCCCATGGCCCACACCCAGTGCCATCTGTGCGACCTGGAGTGCATCGGTGCCGTTGGCGCAGGAGATGCAGTATTTAGCACCGGTGTAGTCGGCGAGCTTTTCTTCAAGTTCCGTGACTTCCGGGCCCAGGATGTATTTGCCGTGGCGCAGGACGTTTTCGATCCGCTGTTCGATCTGGGGGCGGATCCGGGCCTGTTGGGCGGCCAGGTCTATGAAGGGGATTGGGTTGTCGGCGTTGGGTTCATTAGCCGAATCGCCCGCGAGGCGCGCATCTTCGGCTTCGGTTGGGGTTTGTACGTTGAGTTCGCCCAGAGCGTCGAAGGTTTTATCCAGCGTTACGAGTATTGGGTTACGGCCTGGCAGTGATCGAGCGGCTGCGGCGATCTGGGCGTCTTCAAAATCACGGGCAAGGGTGTAAACGTCACTTTGTTCGAAGCCGTGTGTGCTCAATACGCCAACGCGCTGAAGGAGGTCGTTCATCAGTGCCTGTACATGCTGTTTCGCCCGGTCCGGAGCAATGCCGGCCTGCTTCATGAGGGCGCGGGCGACGTAGTCCAGCGTAGGGAGGCTGCTGGCTGCGATCCAGAGCTGGGCCTCACCAGACTGGGCTGCACTGAACAGCTGCGCTATCGCTTCACTGCTTTCTCCTTCCAGCCAGAGGTCGACAAGAGTGCTGACGTCGAGGATGTAATGTTCAGCGGCCGCCAAGGTGTTTTTCCTCCAGGTGTCGGTGCCAGATTTCCTTCGTCTCTTCGGCGGTGGGAGGGCTGGTCAGCTTTTCATGATCAGGACCAAGGATGGCGCGTATCTGATCCCTGATATCGCCTGAGCCTGGCTCTGGATCCTGGCTTTCCGTTTCTGAGGGGGCGCTAACAACTTCCTCGTCAGGAATTTCGATCCTTAGCGTAAAACGCTGGTGCTTGAATCGGAGATGGTCTGGAAGCTTGACCGATCCATTGTCGTAGACGGCATCGACTTGCATGGCTTAACCCTCTTTCTGGACTCGTCCATCTCTGAGTGTATAACGAGCGCCTGTGTGGGGGCAGGTGGTTTCAGCGTCGCCGTTCAGAGGCAGATCCAGCTGCTCGCCGTATTCGCTCATCCAGCCGATCTGTTTGGCGGGGACGCCGACCATGAGGGCGTAGGCGAGCACGTCCTTATTGATGACGGCCCCTGCGCCGATGAAGGCGAACTCGCCCACGGTAGCCCCACAGACAATGGTGCAGTTGGCGCCCAGTGAGGCACCTTTCCGGACGATGGTGTCCACGTATTCGTCTTTGCGCTCGATCAGCGAACGCGGGTTGTAGACATTGGTGAACACCATGCTGGGACCGCAGAACACGCCTTCCTCAAGGTGCACGTTGTCGTACACGGAGACGTTGTTCTGCACCTTGCAGTTGTCTCCGATGGTGACCTTGTTGCCAACGAAGACGTTCTGGCCGAAGGAGCAGTTCCTGCCGATTTGCGCGCCGCTGCAGATGTGGACCCAGTGCCAGACGCGCGAGCCCTCGCCGATCTGGGCGCCTTCGTCGACTATGGCAGTGTCGTGGACTTTGTAGTTCATGCTGTTACGCCTTCAGGAAGGGGTGGTAATCGCCTTCCGGTTTGGTGATTTCGGCGTCGCGGATGTGGGCGACGGTTTCGATGGCGGTGCGATTTTCTTCCAGGCCGAAGCCGCGGCCGGCTAGAATTCCCTCGTAGCTGCGGGTGTGGAGGTCTGCAAAACCACCAGAGAATTCGATTTCCTCGCCGTCCACCGTGATCGACCGGAAGGTGCGCTGGCCATCGTTCCTGGCGGCTTCGGGCACGTCTTCGTAGTTCAGTGACAAGAACCAGCGGACGCGGGCCTTTTCGTATTCAAGGTAACCCGACGCGCAGCGGTCTTCGCGGTGGTGGACAACGTTCGACTGGAGCTTACCAAATAGGTAGTGGAGCATGTCGTAGAAGTGCACGCCGATGTTGGTGGCGATACCGCCGGACTTGTGCACGTCGCCCTTCCAGGACTGAGTGTACCAGTGGCCGCGCGAGGTGATGTAGGTGAGGTCCACGTCGTGCTTGTGGTCGCTCGCCTCGTTCTGGATCTTCTCGCGCAGGGCGATGATGGAGGGATGCACCCGGAGCTGGAGGATGGTGTTCACCTTGCGACCGGTGTCCCGCTCAATGTCCTGCACGCCGTCGATGTTCCAGGGGTTGAGGACGATCGGTTTTTCGCAGATGGCGTCGGCACCGGTACGCAGGGCAAAGCGCATGTGGGAGTCGTGCAGGTAGTTGGGGGAGCAAATTGAGACGTAATCGACCTGATTGCCCTTGTTCAGCCGGTGGAGCTTGTCCAGGTGCCGGTCGAACCGCTCGAACTCGGTGAAGAAGTCGGCATTGGGGAAGTAGCTGTCGATGATGCCGACGGAGTCGTTGGGATCGAGGGCGGCGACCAGGTTGTTGCCTGTGTCATGGATGGCTTTCATGTGGCGCGGGGCAACGAAACCGGCTGCGCCGATTAGGGCAAAGTTTTTCAATGGGGGCTCCAGTGGGTATCAGGTTGCGGTGTTCTACTCGTGCGGGAGGAACATTCGCTCACGATATCGAAGGGATGACGGAGGAACAGCCCCTCATCGCGTGTAGAACGCGTTCCTACGTTGGTTTGAGATCCCAAAAAGCAGGGATTTTTGGGTTTCAGGAATTCGCGGACGAAGACGATAAGCACACCCAGGACGCCGCCGATGAGGGTGGCGGTGATGCTGGTTTTGGGTGTTGGTCTGAAAATGGTGCCCTGCCCTACTCCGATTTGTAGGAGTAGTTGTAGTAGTAGCCGTAATAGCCATAACTGGTGGCGGCTTTCTTTTCCATGGCGTTGAGGATGGTGCCTTTGAGGGTGACGCCACCGGTGGCCAGGCGGTGTTCGGCGATCTGGATTTCTTTCGGGGTATTGATCCCAAAGCGCACGACCATGAGCGTGGTGCCGCATTGTTTGCCGATGATGGCGGCGTCGGTGACGGCCAGGATCGGCGGGGTGTCTATGATGACGAGGTCGAAGTTTTCGCTCAGATAATCCAGGAATTCGCTGAAGCGGGCCTGCATCAGCAGTTCCGAGGGATTGGGCGGGGCGCTGCCGCGGCTGACCCAACTGAGGTTCTCGACTTCTGAGGTGCGTACGGCCTGCCCGAATTCCAGTTTACCGGAGAGGACCTCCGAGAGTCCCCCATGGGCATCCTGTTTGAAGGCTTCGTGTACGTGGCCTTTGCGCATGTCGCCGTCTACCACCACCACTTTCTGGTCGGCCTGTGCGCATACGGCGCCCAGGTTGGTAGACAGGAAGCTCTTGCCGATCGTCGGGCTCGGGCCGGTGATCACCAGGCGGTTACTGCTGCCTTCCATCATCGCAAAGTGCAGGGAGGTGCGCAGGCCGCGGATGGCTTCGACAGACATGTCTGCGGGGTTACGAAAGGCCAGCAGGCTCTTGGCGGAACCATCCTTTTTCCTGCGGTCGTGGCGCAGGCCTCCGGGCTTGCTGCGGCGTTTTCCGGAACCGCGTTTTTCAGAGTCGGAGAGGGGTACGGTGGCGTACACCGGCAGGCCCAGCTCTTCCAGCTGTTCCGGCGAGACGACGCCCCGATTGAGGGCGGCGCGCAGCAGGATAATCACCATGGCCAGCAGCAGGCCGCTCACGCCGGCCACGGCAACAATCAGGTTGCGGCGCGGGGCGACCTGGCCCTGGGCTACGGCGTCATCCAGTATGCGTACGTTGCCGACGGTGCCGGCACGTACCAGGCGCAGCTCCTGCATGCGGTTGCGCAGCTGCACGTAGATTTCCTGGTTGACTTCAACATTCCGGCTCAGGCGCAATACCTGTTGCTGGGTTTCCGGCAGGTTGTCGGTGCGTTCTTCCAGGCGGGCTTTTTCCCGCATCAGCTGTTCTTTCTTTTCCAGCAGGGCGCGGTATACCGGGTGATTCTCGGTGTAGCGCCGGGCCAGTTCGGATTCCTTCAGTTCCAGCTCGTTCAGGCTGGCTTCGATGCTCACCATTTTGTCGAGGGCGTTCCTGGTTTCAGCACTGAGGTCTATGCTGTCGCTCTCCAGGCGGTATTCGTTCAGGCGGTTTTCCGCTTCGTTGAGCTCCTCTCGAATCTTGGGGACCTGCTCTTCCAGAAATTCCAGGCTCTTTTCCGCTTCGGCGGCCTGCCGGGCAATGTTCTGGGAGAGGAAGACCTGGTTGGTGGCGTTCAGGCTTTTCACCAGCTCCTGGCGGTCCGGGCCCTGCAGGGTGAGGTTGAGAATGCCGGTTTCTTTGCCCTGGGTCTCGATCTGCAGACGGCTCTTGAGATCGTTGGTGGCGGCAAGCCGGCTCTTTTTGATCACTGTGAATGTGGCACCGGCCGGGGCGTCCAGTTCCGCTACGGTGAGCTCCAGCCAGGGCTCTTCGACGACCAGCTTCTCGCCGACCGTGCCCTGCCCCAGTTCATTGCCCTGGGCGTCTTTTAGGCGGTAGCGGCCATTGCCCAGCGATTCCAGTGACAGTTTCAGGGTGCTGCTTTCGTGGCTGGCAACCAGTTCGCTGATCGCCAGGGTTTCGCCACCCCACACGGAAGCGTGGCCTTCCATGAAATCCGGGCGGGTGACGCCTTTGCGTCGCAGCCAGTCACCGATGATGGGCAGGGTGGTGGGTTGAATTTCGATGTCCAGGTCGGTCTGGTCGACCACCTGGCCGAGGATCATGCGCGAGCCGAGGATTTCGATTTCGGTGCTGGTCTCGCTGTCTTTCTCCTGTCCGCCCAGCATTTCTGTCATGTCCGCCCCGGGGATAGTGCCGGACTTTTTCTCGATCTGCACCAGGGCATCGGCCTGGTAGATGGGGGTAGACAGGGTGGCGTAGACAAGCCCGGCCAGGGCGAAGACCAGGGTGAGCACGGCGATGAAGATTTTGTGATCCCACAGGCTGCCAAGCAGAAAACCGATGTCGATTTCGTCGTCGTTCTGGCGGCCTGTTTTGCCGGGGGCAATGGTGTTGGTTTCGCTCATTCGTTGCTCTTGGTGGTTATTTCAGCTTGGGCAGCCAGGCCTGTACGGCACTCTGCAGCATGTCGTGTACGTGTTCAAAAGCTATATGGCTTTTTCTGTAAGGGTCCGGAATGTCCGGCTTGCCGGGTAGCCAGTGGCTGAGCAGCATGGTTTTGCCTGCGGCGGTTGGGTCTTGCGCCCGCACCTGGGCGCGCTGGCCTTCGCTCATGACCAGGATGAGCTCTGCCCGGCGCAGGTGTTCGGTGCTTACCTGCCTTGCCCGGTGTTCGCTGAGATCCAGCCCGGCCTGCCTGGCCAGTTCGGCGGCGGTCGGGTCTGCCTCATGGTCCACCAGTGCGCCCAGCCCGGCAGACTCTATGGTTTTGCCGGGCAGGTTGGCTTTCAGCAGGGCTTCGGCCACGGGGCTGCGGCAGACGTTGCCGACGCAGAGTACCAGTATGTGGTTAAACATGGCGATTTGGTTTATTCCACGGTGTTAGCGGCACGCTCACCCAGGAACACGGCACTCAATGACGGTACTAATTGAGTGATTACGCGATTCCAGCGGGCCAGCGGCGCGGCGGTAACGTAGACGAGGTCCCTGTTCTCCAGGTGGAAACTGTCTGCCATTACCATGGCGGTGGCGTCATTCAGGTTCAGCTGGTACAGGTCGATCAGGTGCTCGCTGTCTGGCCCGGCATCATCTGCCTTTCTTGCCACGAATACGCCGGTGGCATCGGACCTGCGTTCGTCCAGCCCCCCCACATTGGAGATGGCTTCGGCCAGAGTCAGGCCGTTACGGCCCATGGGCAGGGTTTGGGTGCGGCCCACTTCGCCCAGTACGAACACTTTGCGGTCGGCACCCTGGGGAACGTTGATCACGTCGCCGCTTTTGAGCAGTACGTTGTGCTGTTTGTTGCCTTCTTCATAGACGTCTTTCAGGGACAGGCTATACTCGCGGCCGTTACGGGTGAGCACGACGTGGCGCCAGTCGCCATTCTCCTCCAGCCCCCCCGCCTGGCTGATCGCATCGACCAGTCGGGTGGGCACGTTGGTGAGCGGGTAGACGCCGGGCTTCTCTACGGCACCGGTGACGTAGATACGCTGGCTGCGGAAGGCGGCCACGGATACGTCTACCTGGGGAGACTCAAGGTAGTGGGCGAGACGGTCGGCGACTACTTCCCGCACTTCCTGGGTGGTTTTTCCGGCCACGTGGACGTACCCGATGTAGGGATAGTAGATGTCGCCGTTTTCGTTAACAACGTTGCCGCTTTCCTGGGAGCTGCGTTCGGAACCGGCAGGGATGGTAAGTTCCGGGTGGTCCCATACGATGACCTGCAGTACGTCGCCTATGCCGATGCGGTACTCGAAATCGCTGTCGTCCAACAGGAGTTCTTCGGCCGGGGGCGATGCCTGAGTGGTCATAGCCTGCCGCAGATCGGCCGGACCGATACGGCTGACTTCCACCAGATCGCTGTAGTCTTCCTCTGGCGGGCTGCTGTAGTCGGATGTCCAGCCGCCGGCGCTGATGTGGGAGCCGGGGGCATAAGCACAGCCAGCCAGGCTGATTGACAGAATCAGTGCGATTAGAGCTTTCATCCAGCAGAACTTCCTTCGGATCAGATTTCGATGCGTTTCAAGAGAGAATCAGCGGGCTGAACAAACCCAGGGAGGTGGTCACGGCTACCGCTTCGGGCACGCTACCGCCCCACCGACCCGAGCCCGGTGTTTTGAGGCCATAAGCTTCTGTTCTGTTGGGGGATCAATGCCGTTCCCGAGCTTAATCCCTGTCAGCCTTTATGAATTGGGTGTAACGAACGGCGCCAATTTTACGGCATCCTGCATGGCAAACAAGTGACAAAGCTAAGTGTATGGGGGTTGTGGGGGGATGTTCCCCCAGACCCTCAGTAACTTTGCCATATGTTGAGCAGGTGCTAGAATCCGTGTTCAACCAATGAACACAGAAACCTTTCAAAACCCGGCAGGCACGGATTTGGCAACAGGGGGGCACGCCCTGGGGCGGTAGCGTGCCCGGACACCATGTTCACAGACAACGAACGCTACCAACTGCTCCGCGCCCTGGAGCAGAACCCCAACCTCTCCCAGCGCCAGCTCGCCATTGAGCTCGGCTATAGTCTGGGGAAGCTGAACTATTGCCTGCGTGCGTTTAAAGAGAAGGGGTGGGTGAAGGCGGAGAACTTCCGGAACAGCCAGAATAAGAGTGCTTACTTCTATCAGCTTACGCCGGCTGGGGTGACCGAGAAGGCGCGGGTTACTCGGCGGTTTCTGCAGCGGAAGTTGGAGGAGTATGAGCAGATTGAGCAGGAGATAGAGGCGTTGAAACAGGAAGTCGCCCAGCAACAGCTTTAGGAGCTTGTTGCGTACGCCCCTGAAATGCAAAGCGGACCCTGTTCGCGACACCTACCGAAAGGCTTGAATGACTACTTTCAGAAAAATCCTGGCCCTACTATCCCCTAAGGAACGCCGCCGGGGTGCCCTCGTCATGGCTATGGTCATCCTCATGGCCATCATGGAAACCGTCGGCGTCGCCGCAATCATGCCGTTTCTATCCGTCATGGGCGACCCCGAAGCCGTTGAAAACACCCCCTACCTGCTGGCCACCTACAACTTCTTTGGCTTCCAGTCCAAACAGGGCTTCCTGATGGCGCTGGGCATTGGTGCCTTCTGTATCGTGCTCATCGGCGCTGCCGTGCGCATCGTCACTACCTATGCCATCAATCGCTATGCGCAGATGCGCCGGCACAGCGTGGGGGAGCGCCTGCTGGAAACTTACCTTCGCCAGCCCTACGCTTTCTTTCTGAACCGCCACAGCGGGGATATGGCCAAGAGCATTCTCTCAGAGGTCGACCAGCTCATCATGAATGTCATCAAACCCGGCTTCGATGCCATCGCCTACAGCGTGGTGGCCCTGGCGATCATTCTGTTCCTCATCATCCAGGATCCGTGGCTCGCACTTGGGGTAGGTGTTGTTATTGGCGGCAGTTATCTGATGATCTTCGGTGTGGTCCAGAAGCACCTGACAAAAATTGGCAAGGAACGGGCAATCTCCAACAAGGAACGGTTCACGGCAGCCGGAGAGGCCCTGGGTGGCATCAAGGACATCAAACTGCTGGGCCGGGAGCAGGCCTACCTTACGCGCTTTCGTCCTTCCTCTGCCCGTTTTTCCAGACACCAGGCCACCAACGCTACGCTTGCCGAGGTGCCGCGTTATTTCATTGAGGCCATTGGTGTTGGCGGCGTCATCGTGCTGGCACTCTTGCTGATGGCACGCAACGATAACGTGGGCCAGGCGTTGCCGGTGCTGGGCCTCTATGCATTTGCAGGTTACAAACTCCTTCCGGCTGCCCAACGCATCTACCAGGGCTTTGCCAAGCTCCGTTTTGGCGCCGCTGCCGTGGATGAGATTTACAGCGACCTCAGCGAACGGGAAGCCTTGGCCGAAATCCGTAACCTCCCCAATGACCGGCTGGAAGCCAACAACGCCATCACCCTGAACAATCTCAGCTTCACTTACCCAGCGGCAGATACCCCGGCCCTGAACAGCATCAACCTTACCGTCCCGGTTGGCAGTGCCATCGGCCTTGTGGGCGGCACTGGCGCTGGCAAAACCACCCTGGTGGACCTCATCCTGGGCCTGCTCCGCCCCACAGAAGGGCAGTTGGAAGTGGATGATACCCCCATCACGGATGAAAACTTGCGCCAGTGGCAGGCCTCCCTCGGCTATGTACCACAGGACATCTTCCTGGTGGATGCCACCGTTGCTGAAAATATCGCCTTGGGTATCCCAAAAGCGAAGATTGACCACCAGAAAGTGGAAGAGTGCGCCCGCATGGCGCAGGTGCACGAATTCATCATCAACCAGATGCCACAGCAGTACGAAACGGAAGTGGGCGAGCGAGGCGTGCGTCTTTCAGGCGGCCAGCGCCAGCGCATTGGCATCGCCCGTGCGCTCTATCACGATCCGGCCATCCTGGTGTTCGATGAGGCAACCAGTGCACTGGATAACGCTACGGAAAAAGCCGTGATGGATGCCGTCAACGCATTGAGCCACGACAAGACCATCATCATGATCGCCCACCGGCTCAGCACTGTGGAAAAGTGCGATCAGATCGTGCTTCTTGAGCAGGGTGGCATCACAGCCAAGGGCACCTACAACGAACTACTCAACAACAGTGCGGCCTTTCAGAAGATGGCCGTGTAAGTGATTAGGAAAGCACTCATGCAAACCGTGTTAGTAACCGGCGCCGGCGGATACATCGGCAGCGTTCTAGTTCCCAAATTACTCGCCAACGGCTACCACGTGCGGGCAATCGACCGATATTTTTTCGGTGACGACAAGCTGACGCCTCACGAAGGGCTGGAAATCGTTAAAGAAGATAGCCGGAGGCTAACACCGGAGCACTTCAAGGGCATCGATCATGTTATCGACCTGGTCGCAATCTCAAACGACCCCAGTGGCGAGCTCTTTTCAGAGCCTACGTGGCAGATCAATCACCAAAGCCGCGCAAAAACAGCCGAAATGGCCAAACAAGCCGGCGTCAAACGCTACATCCTCCCCTCAAGCTGCAGCATCTATGGCTTTCAGGATGATGTCGTGGATGAAACAGCAGGTACCAACCCACTGACGGTATACGCCCGCGCCAACGAGAAAGCGGAAAATGACACACTTCCTTTGGCCGATCAGGATTTTGTCGTCACCATTATGCGCCAAGCTACCGTTTTCGGCTACAGCCCACGAATGCGGTTTGACCTGGCTATTAACGGTATGACCTATGGGGCTTACACCAATAAAAATCTGCCTCTTATGCGGGACGGTACACAGTACCGCCCCATGCTCCACGTCCAGGATACAACGGATGTCATGACCCTCTTGCTTCAAGCAGAGCCGGAAAAGATCAACGGTGAAATCTTCAATGTGGGCAGCGCGGAAAACACCTATCAGCTGGGTGACCTGGGCAAACGGGTCGCCGCTACCGTAGGTGAGCTCCTCGGCGAAAGCATTGGTATTGAGTGGTACGGCGAGCCGGATCATCGCAGTTACCGGGTCTCATTTGAAAAACTCGAGTCAACACTCGGCTGGAAAGCCTCCCGCACCGCAGAGACAGGCACCCGCGAGATCGTTGAGAAGCTCCAGTCTGGTGAACTGGATAAAACGGACCAGACACTGACGCTCAATTGGTACCAGGAACTCACTAAATGGCACCGCATCATCAAGGACATTGAACGTCACGGCGGCATTCTGGATATCGAATGAGTACTCCAATGAAAGGCATCATACTGGCAGGCGGTAGCGGCTCACGACTCCACCCCATTACCAAGGGGGTCTCAAAACAACTGCTCCCGATCTACGACAAACCCATGATCTACCATCCCCTTTCCGTACTCATGCTCGCGGGTATACGGGAGATCCTCATTATAACGACCCCAGAGGATCAGAGCAGTTTCCAGTACCTCCTCGGCGATGGCAGCCAGTTTGGCATTAACCTGAGCTATACAGCACAACCTTCTCCAGATGGTCTTGCTCAGGCATTTACGATTGGTGCGCCTTTCATCGGCAACGATCCAGTCTGCCTGGTCCTTGGCGACAACATTTTCTATGGACAGGGCTTTACTCCTAAACTGCAACAAGCTGCGGCGCGCACCACTGGCGCTACAGTTTTCGGCTACCAGGTCAAGGATCCAGAGCGTTTCGGGGTGGTCGAATTCGATGAAAACAGAAAGGCCATTTCCATCGAAGAAAAACCGAAACATCCAAAATCCCATTACGCGGTGACGGGCCTTTACTTCTACGACAATGACGTTGTCGATATTGCCCGTTCGGTGAAACCATCTGACCGGGGCGAATTGGAGATTACGTCTGTGAACGAAGCCTACCTCTCCCGTGGTGATCTCAATGTTGAAGTGCTAGGTCGCGGTTTCGCGTGGCTGGATACAGGCACCCATGAAAGCCTTCTAGAGGCCGCGCAGTTCGTTGAGACCGTCGAAAAGCGACAGGGTTACAAGATCGCCTGTCTCGAAGAAATTGCCTATAAACAGGGTTGGATTTCGCTGGACCTTTTGTTCGAAACGGCACATGCCCTCCAGAAGACCGCTTACGGGGCTTATCTCAAAGACATCGCTGAGGAATCATGATTCAGGTCACCAAACCGTTTATCCCGGACCGCAAAACACTCGACAAGTACCTGGATGGTATCTGCGAACGCGCATGGCTCACCAATAATGGCCCTCTGGTTCAGGAACTAACCCAACGCCTTGAAGACTACCTTGGCGTTCAGAATCTGCTGTTGGTCGCCAATGGCACGCTTGCTCTTCAGGTTGCCTATAAAGCGTTGGGCGTTGAAGACGAAGCAGTGACCACCCCCTTTACCTTCGCCGCGACCCCCGGCTCCATGAAGTGGCAGGGCATTACGCCTCACTTTGCGGATATCGACCCGAACACCTTGAACCTTGACCCCTCCCAAGCTGAAAAGGCCATCACAGAAAGGACGCAGGCCCTGGTACCCGTTCATGTCTATGGCAACGCGTGCGATCACGATTCATTCCAGGATATTGCGAGCCGCTATAACCTTCCCCTGATTTACGATGCCTCGCACGCCTTTGGTGTGCAGTACAAAGGTGAAAGCCTTCTTAGTTGTGGCGACGCAGCAACTCTCAGCTTCCATGCCACGAAGCTTTTTCACACTGTGGAGGGGGGAGGCATCGTCTTCAAAAACCGGGATGATCTTGAACGAGCCCGGTCGATGATCAATTTTGGCCAATCCCCTGAAACGCCAAATGACATCGCCAGTGTCGGCATCAACGCAAAAATGAGCGAACTGCATGCCGCCATGGGGCTGGCCACGCTGGATTCAATCGACCAGATCATCACCCAACGTGCAGCGCTTATTCAGGAATATCACCACTGCCTTAAAGGACATGTTGAATTCCCGCAACGCCGAGGGAGTGAGAATGGCGCCTATATGCCGATTCTGCTTGCCTCCGAAGAGCAGGCAAGTGCGGTTGACTCCTCCCTGCAGCAAGCCGGTATTCGCCCTCGGCATTATTTCTCACCTGCACTACACGAAACCACAACCTACGGTAATGATGATGCATGCCCGGTGGCGAGTGACATTGCGGACAGAATCCTCTGCCTTCCGCTCTATCCGGAGCTTACGACCCACCAAGTTAAGTGGGTCTGTGAGCACGTTTGTAAGAATCTATAAGCTGAAACAGGTTTCAAGGATCTGAAAGTGCAAAAGGTAATGTTTTTGGGAGCGGCCCCCATGCAAATGCCGCCAATTGAGTACGCGAGCGAAAAGGGCTACGAGATTATAACGGTTGACTATAAACCGGATAATCCGGGGCACCGTTTGGCCCAACGATGGTATGACTGCAGTACTACGGATCTCGATGGCGTACTGGAAATCGCGCGCAAGGAGGCCATTGACGGTATCGTTGCGTATGCCTCCGATCCTGCCGCGCCGACGGCCGCCTACGTAGGAAATGCCATGGACCTGCCGTCCAATCCATACGAGTCGGTCTGCACGCTCGCTGAGAAAGATAAATTTCGGTCTTTTCTTCAGGAAAACGGATTTAACGTCCCCGCAGCCCAATCATTTACCAGCGCCAGTGCGGCAGCCGAATTCGCCGAAAGCATAGATGGCAATGTTTTTACAAAACCGGTGGACTCATCCGGGAGCAAAGGCGTTACCCGCGTAACGGATGCAGCACAATTTCGGGATGCGTTCGAGTATGCGGCTGCTTTCTCGCGTTCCGGCAGAGTTATTGTAGAAACTGAGCTCGTACGCGCCGGTTACCAAGTTGCCGGTGATGGTTTTGTCCGCGATGGGCGTCTCGCTTTTCGTTGCTGGGCCAACGAACATTTTGATTACCAATGCAACGGACTTGTACCGATTGGAGAAAGTTTCCCATCGGTGCTGCCGGATCGCTTGCTCGACCATGCCCATTCCGAGACCCAGCGGCTACTCAATCTGCTTGATATACAGACCGGAGCTCTGAATTTCGACTTCATCTTCACTGAAGAGGAAAAGCTATATTTCTTAGAGATTGGTCCACGTAATGGCGGCAACCTGATTCCCCAGGTTATCCGGTACGGAACGGGTGTAGACTTGATCGCCGCAACCGTCGAAGCCGCTCTTGGAAACGATTATGAGTTGCCTGATGACTCGCCGTTTAAAGGTTATTGGGCCTCCTACATCGTTCATGCACTGGCCGACGGCTCATATGGTGATCTGCATATTTCAGAGCAACTGCAATCCCGTATCGTCGAACAAGATATTTGGAAGCAGCGAGGCGATCCAGTAAAGCTCTTCAGAGGCTCGAACGACACAGTCGGCACTATGATTCTTCGCTTCCAGACCGCACAGGAGATGTGCGCACTCATGGATGACATGAATAGCGAAATATTTGTGGAATACCTATAGTAGGGGGCATCGACAGCTATTCTAAACAGGCCCCAACGCAATACTGTGCAATAAAATACTCACCACTCAGCTGGCCTATGCAAGTATTCCGCTAAACTAATCTGCCAATCCACCGATGCCAATGATCAAACACAGCGACCCTGACCACATGCACTGCTCTACCGCTTTATTGAACAACAGCTGACCCAGAGAGAACTATGCCAACTGACGAACGTATTCGAAAACGTCGTTCGGAATTCGCCCGGAATGACGACTTGGAATCTCTGCTCCGCACCCTCAATGAGGATTTGGCGTCGGCCGAAGCTAAGGCTATGCAGCCCTATCGTGAGCAAACGCCACCTTTCCCACCTGTTTTCGTCATGGGTGCGCCTCGTTGTGGCTCGACTTTATTTATGCAATGGCTGGCATCTACCGGCGTCTTTGCATATCCGAGCAATCTACTCTCGCGTTTCTGGGCCGCACCTATTACCGGCGCCCGTATCCAGAAAGCTCTAACTGATCCGGCCTACGACTTCCGTGACGAGCTTCATGACCTTAAGGGCAATACCAACTTCGAATCCCACCACGGAAAGACTGCCGGCGCGTTGTCACCCAACGAATTCTGGTACTTCTGGAGACGCTTTTTGCCTGGCAACGAATACAGGTCCCGCGAGGAGCTCGAACGCATAGTAGATAGTGCAACGCTGCGCGCCGAAATCGCAGGTATGACTGACCTGTTCGCAAAACCTTTCGCCTGCAAAGGAATGATCTTCAACGAGAACATCCCCTACATGGCAGAGCTATTCCCCACCGCCATCTTTATATGGCTTCGCCGACAACCAGAGTACAATATCCAATCGCTGCTGCTGGCACGTGACCGTCAGTACGGCAATATGAATCAGTGGTACTCTTTCAAGATCAAAGAGTACCCGCAACTTAAAAATCTCGACCCTCTAGCTTCCGTTGCAGGTCAAGTCGCCTCAATCAATCGCTCAGTCGAAAAAGGCATAGCTGATCTACCAGCTCAAAATAAGTTAGTAATTCAGTATGAAGACTTCTGCCAACGTCCAGAATACTACTTTAACGAAATCACTCAGCGCGTGTTCACACAGAGCGCCATCGGTGATGCTGTAGTTCCTGAGCTTTCTGGTGAAACCAGCTTTTCTAATACTAATGTTTGGAAGTTGGCGGAGTATAGCCAGGAAGAAGCTGCGCGAGCCTATAAAGCATTTAAGGATGACAAGGAATAAGAAAAACCGTGTTACACAGAATCAAAAATCGAGCCATCCGGCTAGCAATAGATATCCGGAACCGACGAAAAGCCAAAGGTAAGGTCAAGTATTTCTGTATCGGGAGAAACAAAACTGGTACAACTTCTTTGAAGCGCGCGTTTGAAGACTTGGGGTACCCGCTTGGAAATCAACGGAAAGCTGAAATCCTTACTGGCAAATACTATTTCGAGGGCAATTTTCAGCCCATCATCAATTACTGTAAAACGGCGCAGGTTTTTCAGGACGTCCCCTTCAGCTACCCTGAAACGTACAAATATTTAGACAAGGCATACCCGGGAAGTAAATTTATATTGACTGTTAGGGACGATGCTGAGCAATGGTACCAATCCATTACTCGCTATCACGCTAAAAATTTCGGAAAAAACGGATGTATACCTACAGCAGGAGACCTAAAAGCTGCCCGCTACGTATGGCCTGGCTTCATGTATAACGTAGTCAGGGTGCACGGCACACCAGATAGCGATCCTTATAACAAAGATATCATGATTTCACATTACCTACGTTACAACAGAGACGTTATGGAGTATTTCAAAAATCGTCCGGATGACCTGCTAGTGATTAATGTTTCCGAAAAAGGCGCATATCAAAAGTTCGAGAATTTTTTGGATGTAGACTCTCCGTATGACAATTTTCCATGGGCAAACCGAACTTAACAGAGAACAATAAGCTATGGTTAAGAAAACAGCTGCCCTTGCTTTCAGGAATTTTAAACGGAAAGTTTGGGGAGGACACCAGCCAGACTTCCTGATTGTTGGTGCTCAAAAAAGCGGAACTACCTCCCTATTCAGTTACTTGCAGGAAAGAGAGGGATTTTTAGGCTCCTTACCTAAGGAAGTCCACTTTTTTGATAGAGAAGATAACTATAAAAAAGGATTCGGCTGGTATGAAAGTCATTTCATCAAGCCTCCCGGAAAAAACGGTTTGCACTACGAAGCATCACCAACTTATCTATTCCGACCTAAGGTCCCAGAACGCCTGTATGAATATAACCCAACTCTCAAGATAATAATCCTCCTCCGCGAGCCGATAAGCCGCGCTTACTCTGCATGGAACATGTATCGACAGTGGAGTGAAGAAGGGTTTGTTCCTTGGGCAATTCAAAATGATCCTTATGGCCGAAAAGAAAGCCGAATATATCAGGTCTTTTTCAAAAATGGATGCCCTTCTTTCTCTGATTATATCAATATCGAGATGGACCTTATTAACGAGGGCGATGCTGAAGACGAACCAACTTTGTTGAGACGCGGGATCTACAAACCGCAGATCGAACGGTATATTGATGCCTTTGGGAGTAAACGCGTACTTGTGCTCGGTTTTAATGAACTCAAAACTGCCCCCGAAACCGTACTCAAAAAATGTTACGACTTCCTAGGGGTGCCCTGCAGCGAACTGTCTAAAACACCTCCCGGGGAGATTAAAAATAAACGGACGTACCCCTCAAATATATCTCCCGAAGATCTTAAGACACTTCAGGAATGGTACGCTCCTGCGAATGATGATTTGTTCAACTATCTTGGGTACCGCCCAGACTGGTAGTTGCATTAGCACTCAACGCTAGACCAATCCGGTTCCAGCTCTAATATATTGGGCGGAGACTTTTTGCGTTTTCAAAGTTCTCAAAGTGGCCCAATACCTCTATCGGCAATAATAATAAAGAACGCCCCATAACCAGTCTTTTATTCTATTTCAGAGTTTGATGCATGGCTAATCTAAGCGCAACGAGCCAAGAAACCGATTCCGCCGATATACCCCCTAAACCACCGAAACCAAAAACAGAACATCAAATATTAGCGCAGTGGAACTCTGGCCCCGAGGATCCCCTAGTCACCATCCAATGCATAACTTTCAACCATCGATCATTTCTAGATGATGCAATAAATGGTTTCCTGATGCAGGAGACTAATTTTCCGTTTGAGATATTGATCCATGATGATGCATCCACTGATGGAACCCGTGAGTTAATTGAGGAATACCAAGCAAAATATCCCCGAATTATAAAAACCGTACTGCAAAGCGAGAACCAATACTCCCAGGGCAGAAGAGCCTTAAGCTTTCTGCATCATAAGTCGCACGGAAAATACATTGCCGTTTGCGAAGGCGACGACTATTGGACGGACAAGAAAAAATTACAAATCCAAGTAGATTTCTTAGAACGTCATCCCGACTATGTAATCTCTGGCCATGATGCCTTTGTTATTGACGAAAACAGCAAGGAACTAACACTCTCAAAATTATCCAATTCGCACAAAAAAGACTATACGGGCGATGAGCTTTCAAAAAGTAATGCCTTGATACTGACTATGAGTTGGGTATACAGAAATATAATTCCGGACTTCGCGCCCGAACGGAATTTTGTTAGAAATGGCGACAAGTTCTTGATCTCTATCCTTGGCCGCTACGGCAAAAGTCACTTCCATGATGAAATACAACCAGCCGCATATCGAATCCATTCAGGCGGTGTATGGTCCTATTCAGGTTCCGACTCTAAGCTGGATGATATGATCAATACGCTATTTTGGATGTATCGTTATTACAAGCGAAAAGAAGAAAAAGAACTATCCGCATTTTATAGAAAAGAATTCAAAAGACACGTCTTGCAGAAAGCTACCTTCGCGGAGCTTCTAAAAGCATTTTTATCAAAATTAATATTTATAGAAAGGCTAAAACCTTTAGCAAGGAAAGCTATTGGAGAAAATAAATATCGGAAAATAAAAAAAATAGTGCGAAACACTATTAAATAGTTGCCTCAAAAAACTAGAAATAACCAATCCTCAAATCCATTTGCAAAAACAACCTAACTTCAAGGCACCATTTTACATGGCATACGCATTCCACGCCTTAATAGCCTTTCTTGCCTCTTATGTCTGGGAATCTCAGAGGTTCGACCGCAAAGCATCCAGCGTATCCTTGTTTCTACTCTTTGTTATCTTGCTCATTTTGCCCGCATTACAATTAGAGGTTGGCGCAGATTACTCTAGCTATTTAGAAACTGCTAAAGGAAATCACAATATATCTATTTATTACCAAAAAGGAGAATACTTATACTATACAATATTCAGCATCGTAAAAGAGAACCTCCCAGCTCATTCCTTTTTTGTTATAGCATATCTTATTAATACTGCCTTAATCGTCAACGCCCTCATTAAATTGAAAGCTCAAGGTTATTCAGCCTATATCATAGTCTTCTTATTTTTAACAACTTTCGGGCTCTACCAGAACCAAATGAACATTATTCGGACCTATACAGCGGTGTTTTGTTTTATTAATGCTGCACTGTGTCGCTCCGAAGACAAAAACTTAAAAGCAATAGTTTTTTCATTAATCGGAATTATTTCTCACCAAACCTATATATTTGCGATTATTCTACTGATACTTCCAAAAAAACTTCTTCATATTTTACAACAGTACCCTTTACGCTTTTATCTATTTTCATTTGTAGCGACCGCCTTCCTAGCCACCCCCTATATTCTAGGTCCGCTCATAAACAGTTTATTCCCTTTCTATAACCATTACTTAAGCAAAGAAATATTCGAGCCAGCTGACATAATCAATATTGCAACCAAAGCATACTACATCCCACTAAACCTAATTTTTTTATATTTGCTCCAAAAAGAACCGAGTCCTGTCCCTAAAAATCAAAGGTATTTCGTTGGGCTATGGATACTAACGTCAGGCATCTATCTAGGGTTGCTAACCGCCCCCGTTATTTTCTTTAGGGCCTGGCACTATATAGCATTCTTCCACTTACTCCCGATTTATTATATTCTCACAGATAAACGAACAAGACAGCTAGCTCCATTTGTCGTAATTTATGTTATAGCACCTTTTCTTATAAAGGTAATAGGATTTCCTGTTGGGGAGTATCATTACAAAACGATACTTGGGCCAATTTGCACATTTCCTTGGGGAGAACCTCAGTGTTGACTATCAGATAAAGCAAACTGCATGGTAACCCGACCCGATCACACTGGTGCCTGCTACGAGAAGCTTCAGACAGCTACCCTTTAATTCGGTCATTTATTAGACGTATAGAACTCCAGTACCTTATTACATTTCCACCGTTCATCAGCAGAAATAAACAATGCCCAGCTTCTTCATAACAGCTGTTTATGTATGCCTCTCAGCCCTAATTTTGCAAAGACTCCGATCGACAGCGCCTTTAATTAAAATTAAGGGGTAGCATATTCCTAACTGGGGGGAATTTCAATCCTTCTTGGTTACTGCATAAAACCATAAAGACTGAACACGACCGGCAAACAGCAATATTATTGACTTCTTACTGCATGTTAGATTCTTACATTTACATATCCAACAATTATATTAGCTATGCCTTCGCCTTTTCATAAAACACCCCTAAAATAAAAAGCGACAGTACAGTCGCTTACAATCAAATTTTTCAATGACTCTTTCTCGGGAAGGGCTACAACTACAACGTAGGGGTCAGACTTCTGATCCATTAAAGCACCCCCTCAAGTTAATAAACAAGTGACTCCACCACGACTTATTCGCAAAAACTGAAATACCTAAAAACAAAACTTAATCATAGTTCTCAATACAATAATTGAAGGTTTTATCTTGAAAGCTTGCCATATCAGCTCCGTTCACCCCGCGAATGATCCTCGCATACGCCTCAAGCAAATTGATTCCCTAGCTAATAATGGATTCGATATTACATTTATTACAGGCGATACCGACGCCAAAGAAAGTGATACAATTACAATCAAACGAGTGTCACCCGGCAGAAAAAAACGCCTGACTAGGATGTTACTAACCTCACCAAAGGTTATATGGGCCGCATTCAAAGAAAAACCAGACATCTATCATTTTCATGACCCTGAACTGCTGCCATGGGCCTGGTTATTGCTTCTAACACGAAAGCCGATCATTTACGACATTCATGAAGATTATTATACCTCTGTATCCCAAAAAAGTTACCTTCCAGTATGGGCCCGGTTTGTCCTGGCATTTTTAACTTATTTTTTTGAAAAATTACTGAGCTATCCTTTTACACATGTCATTGCGGAGAAATATTATTCTGAAAGGTTTCCAAGGGCTCATGAAATACTTAATTACCCCCAAACTCAAAAACTTCAAAAGAAACTCGCACACAACCCGGAATCTACAAGATTGTTATACACAGGCACCATTTCCACTGACCGAGGTGCCTTAATAATGGCGGAACTGGTCCGCCAAATACCCGATTACTCCATCACCGCGGTGGGCCGCTGTCCACAAGATCTTGCAAAGGAGATACGAATGAAAGCGGGTGGTGGGAGCTTCCGGTTTCACCTTCCAGCAGAAGGTCGATATGTGCCTTTTGACGAAATAGTCACTTACTACTCTGAAGAATGGCTGGCTGGTTTGGCCTTATTCCCTGACACTCATCACTACCGACAGAAACAGCTTACAAAATTTTTTGAATACATGGCAGTCGGGTTACCGATTATAGCGTCTGATTTTCCAGTTTGGCGCCGGTTTATAGTGGAGCAAGGGATTGGAATCTGCGTCTCCCCTAATGACATTAAAAGTATCGCCGATGCATTGTCATGGTTACGTGATCATCCAGAGAAGGCTAAGAGCATGGGAGCCCGAGGAAAAAGTTTGGCACAAGAGTTATATAATTGGTCTAGTCAAGAGCGTGCCTTAGTCAAATTATACAACTCACTCTTAACCTAGACATCTGATACAGGGAGTGCTTTTACATATCAGGCAGTGATATTGAGCAAACAACTTTAAAGTTGTAGGGAATTCAAGACAGCAGTGTCACGCTAATAACCTTCAACGTAGCGATTTTTTGTATTTATGCGAATAATTTACCTTCATCAATATTTCAATACCCCCGAAATGGCGGGAGGGACCCGTTCCTATGAGATGGCCCGCCGTATGGTGGCAGCCGGTCACGACGTTCATATAGTCACCAGCTACCGCGAAAAAGATGCCTCGGATGGAAGGTGGTTTGCGACGGAAGAGGCCGGTATTCAAGTTCATTGGCTTCCAGTTCCGTATTCCAATCATATGAGCTACTCCCAGCGCATCAAAGCGTTTCTGGCATTCGCTCTTGCGTCCCGCAAGAAGGCGATTGAGCTGGATGGAGATGTCATTTTCGCTACCAGCACTCCTCTCACCATCGCTCTGCCGGCAGTTCCGGCGGCCAAAAAGAAGAAGATCCCGATGGTGTTTGAAGTGCGCGATTTGTGGCCAGAAATGCCAATCGCTATGGGGGCACTCAACAACCCTGTGCTGCGATGGGCGGCGCATAAACTGGAGTACTGGGCTTACCACAACGCTCAGGCAGTCGTCGCTCTTTCCCCCGGTATGAAGAAGGGGGTGCTCAGAACCGGCTACCCCGAATCAAATGTCGCAGTCATCCCGAACAGCAGTGACAATGTTGAGTTCGCCCACGATGCGGAAGCAGCGTCCGAATTCCGGGCTGCTCGCCCTTGGCTCGGTGAAAGGCCTCTTCTGGTATATGCGGGAGCTTTCGGTAAGGTTAATGGTGTTGATTACATCATTGATGTTGCAATCCATCTTCTGGAAATGAATTCCGACATCCGAATTCTTCTCGTCGGTGACGGCGCAGAACGAGAGTCGGTCATCAGAAAAGCGAAATCGGCTGGGGTGTATGAGCGCACGGTTTTCTTCGAGTCGAAGATTCCGAAACACGATGTTCCGGCCATGCTTTCTGCTGCATCGATGGCAGCGAACCTGGTTATTGATATCCCTGAAGCTCGCGCAAACTCAGCAAACAAGTTCTTTGACACCCTTGCCTCAGGCACCCCTGTGCTTCTCAATTGTGGTGGCTGGATGCACGAGCTGGTATCAGTCCATGGCTGTGGACTAGCCATGTGGCAACAGCCTACTGAGACTGTAGCCCGCGAACTTGAGCACGCCCTCCAGAACCCGGAGTGGCTCCAACAGGCAGGCCAGGCCGCCCGACAACTGGCGGAAACCGAGTTCGACCGAGACAAACTCGCCGGGCAACTGATGCAGGTGCTTGAATCTGCAGTGGCAGGCACATCAGAGCAGGCGGCAACAATTGCGCCGGGGGATTACAGCCTTTCGCATGACTCAGGCTCTACCGTCTAAAAAGCTCACCAACGGACCCAAGGAAACTTTGACAAAAATGAAGCCTGCCTGGAGTGGGACGCGAAAATGCTGAAACGACTACTGGATATTGTGATATCGGCACTCACGTTGTTGTTTCTTCTCCCCTTGATGGCTCTTATCGCCATCGCGGTCCTTCTGTCGATGGGGCGGCCCGTATTCTTCCGGCAGGAAAGACCAGGGCTATGGGGTAAACCCTTTCAGATGGTTAAGTTCCGGACGATGAAAGACGCGGGTGACGAAAAAGGCCACCCGCTGCCGGATCACCAACGCTTGACGCAGGTAGGGCGGTTCCTCCGTACAGCTAGCCTTGATGAACTGCCAGAGTTGTGGAACGTATTGAAAGGGGATATGAGTCTTGTGGGCCCCCGCCCCCTATTAATGGAATACCTCCCGCGATATAACGCCTGGCAGTACCGACGGCATGAAGTAAGACCGGGAGTAACCGGTTGGGCGCAGATCAACGGACGGAATGCGCTGAGTTGGGAAGAGAAGTTCGACTTGGACGTATGGTACGTAGACCACCATTCACTTTGCCTGGATATTAGAATTCTTATCCTGACCGCGGTGCAGGTAATTCGCCCAAAAGGAATCTCAGCGGAAGGCGAGGCAACTATGCCCTTTTTTTACGGTTCTGAACACAACAACTCGTATCGTAATGAGGGAAAAACAGATGAACAGCGGAATGAAGAGTGATGTCAGTCAGCGAGTGGTTAGTTAAAAGTCCTTTCCATCGACCTGGACTCGAATTAAGAAGTCGTTGGGAATCAAGGCGAGTCATGTCAACTCCGCCAGACCCTGTTCGAACGGCGTACTGCATAAGCCCCTACAAAACAGGAACGACGTTCCTGTCAGGATTGTTTAACAGCAGGTGTCGCGTTGAACATGAACCTCTACACTACGGAACGCTGAAGCGTCTTGATAATGTTGAGTATCTTTCGCGTCGCGCCGCGTATCTCAATCTGGACCTCGAGTGCTCTGGCTTCTTTGCGGGTGAATTGAGTCGCCTTCGGCAGTTTGCCCCAGAGGCTCCGGTTGTATACCTACAACGCCCACCTGAGGTTTGGGTATCTTCAGTTATCAGTTATTTTTCTGGTCTGTCGTCCAAAATCAGATACAACTACGTCTGCCGCCTTTACTTTGATCGCTATATTACCCCGCCGCTAGACCGTTTCGAACAGTATTCGGAAGAAGATAAAGCAAAAGTGGTGGAAGCCCTTCTCCAATACTGGGTACGAGTCTATCAGGAGGCTTCCATGGATAAGAGGACATTGGTTGTACCGCTTGACCGAATTACGGATCATCTTAGCGATATGGAGGATTTTGTCGGTCTTCCGGTTGACCGGGGAGCCCAACCATGGAAGCGAACGAATATAAGCAGGCCAGACCTGAGGCTTGAAGACTATGTAAACATGGCCCCTCACCGTGAAAAGCTGGATTCGTTAACCGTTTAACAGAATCTCTTTATATATGTTATTGAATCGCCCCAATATACTGGTTTTATCTGCAGGTCGACGGGTTGAGCTCGTACGATTTCTACAACGTTCGCTTGCCGATTATGTCGGCAAGGGGGCTGTTTATACGACAGACATGGTTCCTGAAACATCTGCCGCATGCCAGGTCACAGAAAAGGCTTTTTCTGTTCCTCGCGCCACCGATGCCAATTACGTTGAGGCGCTTCTGGATATCTGTCATGAGTATGACGTTGGACTGGTCGTTCCGACAATTGACCCTGAGCTGGAGATCCTGGCGCGCGAAAAGAACCGCTTCCGGGAGATGGGCGTTGAACCCGTCGTGTCAGAGCCGGAATTGCTGTCAGCGTGTCATGACAAACGAAAGACTGGGAACTTATTCCTGTCACTCGGAATCGGATATCCCGAAGTCTATGATTCTGACCAACTGAGGTTCCCCTGTTTCTGTAAGCCTTTTGACGGTAGCCGAAGTGTCGGGGCAAAGGTAATTGAGAGTGCGTCATCCCTGTCCGAGCAGGACCGAACCAACCCGAAAAATATGTTCATGGAATTGATTCCATCGTCATACGCTGAGTACACGGTCGATGGGTATTATGGCCTTGACCACCAGTTGAAAGCGCTCGTATGTCGCGAGCGATTGGAGGTGCGGGATGGTGAGGTTAGCAAAGGAATCACACGCAAGGACTTTGCGTATGAGCACCTCGTAAACCGGTTAAAGTCTGTCCCCGGGGCTGTCGGCTGCATCACCTTCCAGTTTTTTGTGAATTCTTATACACAGGATGTCAAAGGCTTGGAGATCAATCCAAGGTTCGGCGGAGGTTACCCTCTTACCCATCAATCAGGTGCTCCCTTTACCGACTATCTGGTCCGCGAATACTTTCTCGGCGATTCCCTGTTATTCAATGGCGAATGGCAGGACGGGCTCATGATGCTGAGGTACGACGCTGCCGTTTATTGCACCCACGATGATTGATCCGTCCTGTTTCCTGGTTCTGGATCTGGACGATACCCTGTATCCGGAAGTCGACTACCAGAACTCCGGCTTCCGCGCCGTCGGTGCCTTTTGCGAACGGTTGTTCAAGTGGAATGCCAATGAATCCCTTATCCAGTGGCGTGATGAAGGTGATAGGGACCCATTCGGACGTCTCTGTCGCGAACTCGGGGTATCGGAGTCTGGAAAAGACTCCTTTGTCTGGATTTACCGGAACCACTTCCCTGATATCCAGTTGACACAATCAACACAACATAGCCTCGCGTTACTGGAACAGTCGCAGGCCGGTATCGCGATACTAACCGATGGTCGCTCAGTAACTCAGCGATTGAAATTAAAGGCGCTGGGACTGGAGCGCTTTCCCGTTTTTATCTCTGAGGATTACGGCGATGCAAAACCCGATACCAAGCGTTTCGAGCATGTCGAAGCATCATTCCAAGCATCAAAGTATTGCTATGTTGGCGACAATCCTAAAAAGGATTTTCTTGCCCCTAACAGCCTGGGGTGGCAAACCATAGGCCTCGTCGGTTCTGGAAAGAATACTCACAATCAATCCATGGTCGGACTGGATGCCAGCTACAAACCTGACGCCTGGATTAACCACTTGAGCGACCTAATCTCCGCATAACAATTCCCACCATGCTGAACGAACAGATCCCCCAGCTCTTGAGCATGCTCCGGGACAACATGAGCTTTGTGGGGCCGCGCCCCGGACGTGCCCGGTTACGCGGACCGCCTCGAAGGCGAACAACGGCTGCTGGTCACGGTCCGCCCCGGCATCACCGGCCCCGCCACCCTGGCCTACCGCGATGAGGAAGCCATCCTCGCCGCCCAGCCGGATCCGGAGCGGTACAATGACGAGGTGATCTACCCGGACAAAGTGCGGATCAACCTGGAGTACATCCGGAACTGGCGGTTTCGGGACGATCTAATTTATATCTGGAAAACGGTAAAAGGCGATTAGACGCAATGCTGAATGGCCCATTCTCCCCCTGGCCCTCCTTCACCCAGGAAGAAGCAGACGCGGTACAGCGGGTGCTGCTTTCCAACCGCGTGAATTACTGGACGGGCAAGGAGTGCCGCGCCTTTGAACGGGAATTCGCGGCCTTTGCCGAGACCGAATACGCGGTCGCGCTGGCCAACGGCACCCTGGCGCTGGATCTGGCGTTGAAGGGGCTGGGAATTGGCGAGAGGGATGAGGTGATCGTGACTTCGCGTACCTTCATTGCCTCGGCTTCCTGCATCGTCACCGCTGGTGCCACACCGGTGTTTGCGGACCTGGACCGGGACTCGCAGGTGATCACGCCGGAGACCATCCGCCCCTGCATCACGGAACGCACCCGCGCGGTCATCTGCGTGCACCTGGCGGGCTGGCCCTGTGACATGGACGGCATCAATGCCCTGGCCGAGGAACACGGGTTCGCTGTGATCGAGGATTGCGCCCAGGCCCATGGGGCCCGTTACAAGGGGCGTGCCGTGGGCAGCCTGGGCGATGTGGGCTGCTGGTCCTTCTGCCAGGACAAGATCATGACCACGGGCGGCGAGGGCGGCATGGTCACCACCAATGACCCTGAACTCTGGTCCCGCATGTGGAGCTACAAGGACCACGGCAAGAGTTACGACGCAGTCTACAACCGCGAACATCCACCCGGGTTCCGCTGGCTCCATGAGGGCTTCGGCACCAACTGGCGTATGACGGAGATGCAGGCGGTGATCGGCCGCATCCAGCTCCAGCGCATGCCCCAGTGGCATGAACAGCGCTTGGCCAACTGCGAGGCGATCTGGCGCACCGCCCGCGAATGCCCCGGCCTGCGCGCGCCGGAGGTGCCGGCCGACATCGAGCATGCCGGCTACAAGTGCTATGTGTTCGTGGAACCGGAGCAGTTCGCCCCCGGCTGGGACCGCGACGCCGTCCAGCACGCCATCATGGAGCGCGGCGTGCCCTGCATGTCCGGCTCCTGCTCCGAGGTGTACCTGGAGAAGAACTTCCAGGACGCCAACCTCGCCCCTTCCTCCCCCCTACCGGTTGCCCGCGAACTGGGCAGCACCAGCCTGATGTTTCTGTGCCACCCAACGCTTACCAATGAAGAGATCCGGAAAACCTGCTCAGTTGTGCGGGAGGTTATGGCGGAGGCGGCATTGGAGCTGTAGTCTCAACCATATGCGCTCTGGTCGTCATCAGGTTTGCAGGGCTGTCCGTTCTCACCATGCAGTTCGTGGTATTTTTCCTGAAGGATTTTTTTCTTTTCTGCATCAGCAAAACGCGTCAAGACCTGCCTGATCAGCGGCTGATAACCGATCCCATTGATTTCCGCGATCATCTTCAAATCTTCAATTAAGGATTTCTGCAACCGGATGGATATTGGATGCAGCCCCGCCGCTTCGTCCAGGGATTTGTCATTTACGCTCGTTGAGACGCGCACATACTGTTCATCCGCACCAAGTTCCCGATTTTCCCAAGCCTGCTCTGTACCGTGAATCTTATCTGTACTTTCTGCCATACCTAGCCTCCCGACTACAGCTGTATTCCTGTGCACTGACTACCGCTTCTGTTTGCGAAACACTGCTGCATTTCATCAAGGCTAACTCCGTGTTTTAACCGCAACTTTTGCACGACATTCTGCGAACACTTCAGCGCCATTGCCGTATCATCCTTAAT
Organism: Halospina denitrificans; assembly: GCF_004364635.1. Taxonomy (GTDB): domain Bacteria; phylum Pseudomonadota; class Gammaproteobacteria; order Pseudomonadales; family Oleiphilaceae; genus Halospina; species Halospina denitrificans. The sequence continues at coordinate 600,907 of NZ_SOAX01000002.1, forward strand.
CTAGCAGTTTGTATATACATAGTATATACATTGGCCGGAATCAATGTCTACTGCTTGCTCACCGCTCCTCATGAGCTGAGCAACGCCAGACATGTTTCTCCGCCACCTTACCCTGACTGATGAAGAAATTGAGAAGACTTGTGATGTTTTGAAGGCGGTTATGCAGAGCGAGCCTTTTCAGGGGTTGCATCCCTTTACCTACACAATTACTGTATATCTAACCAGTTTTAGTGTAGGCCTCAGGGATGACCAGCCACGACCAGAACTTCAAGAACCTTATTGTGGATTACCCTCGCCAAGCGCTGGCGTTTTTTGCCGGAGCCGAGGCGGGGAGGCTGGATGACTCGGTTCAGATTCAGCTGCTTCGCGAGGAACAGCAGAAGGAACGGCTCGGAGAACGATTCCGGGAGCTGGATGTTCCGCTGCTGGTGGAATGGCCTGATGGACGCCGCGAGGCAATTCTGTTTGTTCTGGAGGAGGAAACCAATCCCTCACGCTTCTCAATCCACCGGCTGATTCACTACTGTACTGATCTGTCTGAGTTGTACCAGACAGAGCGCGTTGTGCCGGTGGTCATCTTCCTGCGATCTTCATCAGCCATCCCCGAGCAACTACATTTGGGAAGTGACCAACATACCTATCTGTCATTCCGATACCTCAGTTGCGAGCTCAGCCAGTTACCGGTTGAGCACTATTGGAACAGCGACAACCTGGTCGCTCGCCTGAACCTTCCGAACATGAGCTGGTCCGCGGATCAGAAGCTTGAGGTCTATGCCCGCGCCATCAGGGGGCTTATGGAACTCGAGCCGGACAGGGAGCGCCAGCTCAAGTACGTGGACTTTATCGACATCTACTCAGTACTGGATGATAATGAAATGAAAGCTTACGAGAAACAGTATCCGCAGGAGACGAAGACCATGGCCGGATTGAGAGAGCGTCTGCTGGCCGAAGGGGAACAGCGCGGGGTACAGCAAGGGTTGGAGCAGGGTCTGGAGCAAGGCTTGGAGAAGGGGTTGGAACAGGGCCTTGAGAAAGGTAAAGCAACCGGCGAGCGAGCTGTGTTGCTTCTCCAGCTCAGCCACCGTTTTGGTCCTCTGGATGAGGCGACCCGCCACAAACTGGAGTCCGCGTCCACGGAGGAGCTGGAGCTTTGGGCGAATAACGTTCTGGATGCCCAGTCTCTGGAAGATGTCTTTACCCGCCATTGAGTATGGGAGCTGGGCAACAGCTGTTTGAGCGACTTTATCAATGACACTCAACCTCAAACACCACGGCGCCATAACCGGCGTCACCGGCTCCTGCCACGAACTCACCATCGGCAACCAGGGCATCCTGGTCGACTGCGGCCTCTTTCAGGGCTCGGACAGCCAGGGCCGGGCCTCGGCCAGTGAGCTGGCCATTGAGTTCCCCATTGACCACATCCAGGCGCTGGTGGTCACCCACGTGCACATTGACCACGTGGGCCGCATTCCCTACCTGCTGGCGGCCGGGTTTGAGGGCCCTATCCTGTGCTCCGAGCCGTCCGCCCGGCTGCTGCCGGCCATGCTCGAGGATGCGCTGAAGATCGGCTTCACCCGGGACCATGAGCTCATCGAGCGGGTCCTGGGGCTGATCAGCGAGCGCACCCGGGCCATTCCCTATAACCAGTGGCAGCCAGTATTTGAAGACGGGGATACGGCGCTGTCCATTCGCCTGCAGCGTGCCGGCCATATCCTGGGTTCCGCCTATGTGGAGTGTGATGCCCGTTCAGGGAATGCGCGCGAACGCATCGTGTTCAGCGGCGACCTGGGCGCACCGGGCACACCACTGATTCCATCACCCGAGCCGCCGCAGGCCTGCGACCGGCTGATCCTGGAGAGCACCTACGGCGACCGGGATCACGAGCACCGGGATGACCGGCGCCACCAACTCCGCACGGTGATCGAACAGGCACTGGACGACGGCGGCACCGTGCTGATCCCCGCCTTCAGCCTTGGCCGCACCCAGGAGCTACTCTACGAGCTGGAGACCCTCTTCCACGACAACCATGGTGAGCCCTGGCGGGACCTGGAGATTGTGGTGGACTCACCGCTGGCGGCGAACTTCACGGACCTTTACCGCCAACTCAAGCCGTTCTGGGACGAGGAAGCCCTGGAACGGGTGCATGCGGGCCGTCATCCCCTGTCCTTCGAGCAGCTCACCGTTATCGATACCCATGAGGACCATGTCAGGGCCGTGGATTACCTGAATGATACGGGCCGCCCCTGCGTGGTGCTGGCGGGCTCCGGCATGTGCGATGGCGGGCGCATCGTGAACTACCTCAAGGCCATGCTGGGCCAGCCCCGCAATGATGTGGTCTTTGTGGGCTATCAGGCCGAAGGCACGCCGGGGCGCGACATTCTGCGTTACGGGCCCAGAGGCGGCTGGGTGGAACTGGATGATGAGCGCTACACCATAAATGCGGGTATTCACCAGCTCAGCGGCTTTTCAGCCCATGCGGGCCGCTCAGACCTGCTACGGTTCGTGAATGGCATCCACCCTGCCCCCAAAGAGATCCGCCTTGTTCATGGCGACCCTCCTGCCAAGGAAGCGCTGGCAAGCCAGCTTCGGGATCAGACCAGTGCCAGGGTCACCATCCCTTCTCGATAAAGGCAGAACCGGGTCTTTGAAAGGACGATCCGAGTTCCTCAGCCCTGCCCCGTCACAATCCCTCACACAGCCCAGCACCCACTTCCGGTGCATTTTGACTACACTCAATAAGTGCACTCTCTAACGATGGGGGCCTTCATGGCTCACGGGGCCCGGATTCTTCTGGTCTTTCTGGCGGCGGTACTGCTGCCAGCACTGGCGTGGGGCAATACACCGGAGCGTGTAGCACTGGGCCAGGACATGCAGTGGTTCGCGGACCAGGACAATGCCTACCCGAACCTGGAGACTGTGCTGCACGCCGAGAGCCGGATCGACTGGCGGGAAACCCAGGGCGATGGAATCAGCCGTGGCTTCAACAGTACGCCCCACTGGTTCCGCATCAGGGTCCCGCCGGTTGCCAGCGCCCGGGCGACAACGCGCTACCTGCAGATCCCCGAGCCATTGCTCAACCGGATTGAGGTGTTCGTCGTCAGGAACGGCGAAGCCCTTCAGCACGAGACCATGGGCATCAACCAGCCCTTCCCGGAACGCCCCCTCGAACACCGGGATTTCATAACACCGGTCTCCCTAAGCGAGACGGAGCCCACCCGGATCTACCTGCGCATCCAGACCAACGGCAGCCTTCAGGTAGCCCCGGCACTCTGGACGCCGGAGGCCTTCGCGGAACAGGACCGGACGGATGCCGTCACCTCCGGCATCTTCTACGGCGTGATGCTGGTAATGTTCCTCTACAACCTGTTCATCTATTTCGTGGTGCGGGATCGCAGCTACCTGCACTACATTGGCTATGTGGCCATGTTCACGCTCTTCATGGGCGCGCTCCATGGGGATGCCTTCCAGTACATCTGGCCCTACGCCACGGCCTGGCAGGAAACCTCCGTTACCTTCTCCGTTGCAGCGCTGGGCATCGCGAGCATCCTGTTCACCAATTCCTTCCTCAAGCTGCGCCGGCACTGGCCGCTGGCGCACCGGGTATTCAGTACCATGCTGGCGGCATCGGTTCTGCTGGTGGTGCTGAGCTTTGTTCTGGCCTACGAGATCAGTATCCGGATCAACTCCCTGTACGGCATACTCATCATGCTCTCAATCCTGGCTGTGAGCATCCGCATGTGGTGGGTGGGATATCGGCATGCACGGTATTTCGTCATGGCCTGGCTGGCGCTCATTCTCGGGACCATGGCCCTCGCGCTGAGCAAGTTCGGACTGCTCCCGTGGAACGCGGTTACGGCCAACGGCGCCCAGATCGGGGCGGTGATGGAGGTGGTGCTGCTGTCCTTCGCCCTGGGTGACCGCATCAACCACGAACGCGCGGAGCGATTCCAGGCGCAGCAGAAGGCGCTGGCGGCGGCCGAGGAAGCGAAATCGGCCCAGGAAGAACTACTGGAAGCCAAGGAAGCCGCCAACCAGGAACTGGAGGAGCGTGTCCGGGAGCGCACCAGGGAACTGGAACAGGCGCTGAAGAAACTGGAGACGGTCAACCAGTTCCTGGAGGAAGTGTCCAGAACGGACCAGCTCACCGGGCTCCACAACCGTCACCACTTCGTGCGCCGTTACCATGAAGAGTACAAGCGCGCCCAGCGCAACCAGTACCCGCTGAGCGTCATCCTGATGGACATTGACCACTTCAAGTGGTTCAACGATACCTACGGCCACATCGCCGGGGACGAGTGCCTGAAGGCGGTATCCGAGGCCCTGGCCCGGATAATCTCCCGTGCCGGCGACACCCTGGCCCGTTATGGCGGCGAGGAGTTCATCGTCCTGCTGAGCAATACCCCTATGGAAGGCGCCCTGGTGGTGGCGGAACGCCTGCGCAGGGCAGTATCCGACCTGGCCCTGGAGTTCGACGGCAGGACGGTTCCCGTGACCATCAGCGCTGGCGTGGCGGTGCTGACCCCGGCGAACCTGAAAAAGCCGGAGCAGCTTATCCAGAACGCCGATGAAGCCCTCTACGCGGCCAAGGAACAGGGCCGAAACCGCGTGTGCCGGTACCCGGACGATGTGACCGGCTGACCGGGCATTGCGCTAACGCCCGCGAATGGCGACAATTGCGCGTTAAAATCACCCGCTGCTCAATGGATGGATTACGCCTTGTCCGAAAACATTGTCTGGCACGACCACAAGCTGACCCGCACCGAAAGGGCCAGCCTCAAGCACCAGCACCCCTGCCTGCTCTGGTTCACGGGCCTGTCCGGCTCCGGTAAATCCACCATCGCGAACGCGCTGGATGTAGCCCTCCACCAGCAGGGCTACCACACCTTCCTGCTGGACGGCGACAACGTCCGCCACGGGCTGAACAAGGACCTTGGGTTCTCCAACGAGGACCGGGTGGAGAACATCCGGCGCATCGGCGAGGTTAGCAAGCTCTTTGCCGACGCCGGCCTGATCGTGCTCAGCGCCTTTATCTCGCCCTTCGCCAGCGACCGGCGCCTGGTGCGCAACATGTTCCCCGCCGGGGAGTTCATCGAGGTCTACATGGACACGCCCCTGGAAACCTGCGAGGAACGCGACCCGAAAGGCCTCTACCAGAAGGCCCGCTCCGGCCAGATCCACGACTTCACCGGCATCGATTCCCCCTATGAAAGGCCGTCGCATCCGGAAATCACCCTGGATACGTCGAATCTCTGCGTGGAGACCTGCGTCGATAACCTGATGAGCTACCTGAAGGAACGGGACCTGCTGAAGCCCGGCAGCGACAGCTGATCCATGGGTTGGGACGGAGTCTTGACACTGGCCACCCTGGTGGCCGTCCTGGGAACACTGATCACCACCCGCATCGCCACGGACCTGGTGCTGATGACGGCGCTCGCCTTCCTGCTGATCTCGGGCATCCTGGGTCCGGCGGAGGCCCTGGCGGGCTTCTCGAACCCCGGGGTGATCACCATTGCCACCCTCTACGTGGTGGCCGCGGGGCTCAAGGAAACCGGCGCCATCCAGTGGATTGCCCGCAGCCTGCTCGGCCATCCAAAGGGGCCCTACCTGGCCCAGGCACGGCTGGTGGCGCCGGCGGGCATCCTCAGTGCCTTCATGAACAACACCGCCGTGGTGGCCATGTTCATCCCGGCCGTACAGGACTGGGCCCAGCGATTGCAGATTCCCGCCTCAAAGCTGCTCCTGCCCCTGAGTTACGCCGCCATCCTGGGCGGCACCTGCACCCTTATTGGCACCAGCACCAACCTGGTGGTGGATGGCATGCTCCAGACCCGGATGGGCATTCAGCTGGGGCTTTTCGAACTGGCCTGGGTGGGGATTCCCCTGCTGCTGGTCGGCGGCACCCTGCTGGTGGTGCTGGCCAACCGGGTCCTGCCGGATCGCGGCGGCGTCAGTGAGGAACTGGACGCGGTGCGGGAATACGGGGTGGAGGTGGAAGTCTCCAACCCCGGGCCGCTGGTGGGCAAGACGGTGGCCGAGGCGGGCCTGCGGGCGCTGAATTACGGTTACCTGACGGAGATCGAGCGTGATGGCCACCTGATCACGCCGGTTGAGCCGGATCGCGACCTGCAGGGCGGCGACCGCCTCTACTTCGTGGGGGCGCCGGAGTGCGCCACTGAGCTGCGCCGTATTCACGGGCTCCAGCCGGCCAACGCCAGCGTCCAGAAACTGGAACTCGCCAATCATCAGCGGGTGCTTGTGGAAGTGGTGCTGGGGACCGAATTTGCGGCCGTTGGCCAGACGGTTCGCGAGAGCCGTTTCCGCTCCCGGTTCAACGCTGCGATCCTCTCCATCTCCCGGGAAGGCAAGCGGGTTGAGGGCAAGCTGGGCGACGTGCGCCTGCGCATGGGCGACACCCTGCTGCTGGAAACCAGCCACGAGTTCGTGGAGCAGTACCGTTTCCGCCGCGACTTCCTCCTGGTGAGCGCCCTGAACGACTCGACGCCGCCCGATTTCAGCCGCGCGCCCGCCGCCCTGGGGGTGCTTGCGGGCATGGTGCTGTTGAGCGCCACGGGCATACTCAGCATCATGGAAGCGGCCTTCCTGGCCAGCGGGGCCATGATCTTTTTCGGCTGCACCAGCGCCTCCCGGGCCCGGCGAAGCCTGGATCTGCCGGTGCTGGTGGTGATCGGCTCATCCTTTGCGCTGGGCAATGCCATGGATGAGACCGGGGCGGCCCAATGGCTGGCCGGCGGGCTTCTGGGATACAGCGAGCTGACGCCCTGGATGGCCCTGGCGCTGATCTATGTGCTCACGGCCATGTTCACGGAGGTGATCACCAACAACGCCGCCGCCGTGCTGATGTTCCCGATTGCGCTGGCCATCTCCGAGCAGTTGGGCGTAAACTTCCTGCCCTTTGCGGTGGCCGTGATGTTCGCCGCCAGTGCCAGCTTCATCACGCCGCTCGGGTACCAGACCAACCTGATGGTCTATGGCCCCGGGCGCTACCGGTTCACGGATTACATGCGCATGGGGATTCCCCTGAGCCTGACCGTGGGCGCCACGGCCATCACGCTGATCCCGATGGTATGGTCTTTCTAGGGAACCATTGAGGCCCGTTGGCCGTGTCACTGGTAGGCGGATGGACTATAGTGTTCACTATCAACAACTGAACTGAAGCAGGCGTTTCAGGGAAAATCATGAGAAATCACCTCAAACACTACAGCCGCTGGCTCTTTTCCCGGTTTGTCGGCCTGGAACGTCCCCAGAAGCGGATTATTTCCGTCATATCCGACCTGGTGTTCATACTGTTTTCGCTGTGGGCGGCGTTCTCGCTCCGGTTCGAGACCCTGTTCTTCACCCGGGACCCCGGCTATTACGCCCTTTTTGGCCTGACCGCCATCGCCACCGTCTTCCTGTTCGCCCGTCTGGGGCTGTACCGGGCCGTTATCCGTTATATCAGTGAGCGCGCGCTGGTCACGGTGCTGGGGGGGATTGCCGTCTCCACGCTCACCTTCATTGCCATCGCCTTCCTGCTGCAGATTGATATTCCACGCTCAGTGCCCGTGCTCTACGGCGCCCTGGCTTTCCTGTTCGTTTCCGGCACGCGCTTCAGCGTACGCACCCTGCTCAACCGCCCCCGGCACCTGAGCAAGATGCCGGTGCTGATCGTGGGCGCCGGGGAAACCGGCCTGCAGCTCGCCTCGGCCCTGAGCCAGGGCATTGAATACCGGCCCATGGCCTTCATCAGCCTGGAGCCGGACAATCACAAGACCACCATCAACGGCATGCCCGTCTACGACCTGGACCATGCCAAGCGCGCGGTGCACAAGCACCAGACCGAGCGCATCTTCCTGGCGCTGGACCCCAACGCCGACATTGACCGCCAGGCCCTGCTGGGCAAGCTGGAGGGTCTGCCGGTACCGGTGCAGACGGTGCCCTCGGTCAGCGAACTGGTTACAGGCCGTGCCAGCATCACCGACGTTCGGGACCTGGAGATCGACGACCTGCTCGGGCGCGATCCCGTGAGCTATCGCAATGAGGACGTCGCCGCCTCATTGAGCGGCAAGGTGGTAATGGTCACCGGGGCGGGCGGCTCCATCGGCTCCGAACTGTGCCGCCAGATCATCCGCCAGCAACCTGCGGCGATTGTGCTGTTCGAGCAGTCCGAATTCGGTCTCTACCAGGTGGAGCGTGAGCTGTCGGTGATCAGCGACAACGAGCAGCTCGACATCCCCGTCCATCCGCTGATGGGCAGCGTCGCCCATCGCCGACGCTGCGAGAGCGCCATGCGCACCTTCGGCGTACAGATTGTCTACCACGCCGCCGCCTATAAGCATGTACCGCTGGTGGAACAGAACGTGATTGAAGGCGTCCAGAACAACGTCTTCGGCACCTGGTACACCGCTGAAGCCGCAATCGCCACCGGCGTGGAGCGTTTCGTGCTGGTCTCCACGGACAAGGCGGTGCGCCCCACCAACGTCATGGGCGCCAGCAAGCGCCTGGCGGAGCTGGTCCTCCAGGGCCTGGCCCAGCGCCAGTCGGACACCGTCTTCTCCATGGTGCGTTTCGGCAACGTCCTGGGAAGCTCCGGTTCCGTGGTACCCCTGTTCCGCGAACAGATCCGCAACGGCGGCCCCGTGACCGTGACCCACCCGGACATCATCCGCTACTTCATGACCATCCCCGAGGCCAGCCAGCTGGTGCTGCAGGCCGGCGCCATGGGGGAAGGCGGCGAAGTCTTTGTGCTGGATATGGGCGAGCCGGTGAGCATCGCCGAACTGGCCCGCAAGATGATCCATCTGATGGGGCTGACGGAAAAGCACGACGACAACCGCCACGGCGACATCGAGGTGGCCTTTACCGGGCTGAGACCCGGCGAGAAGCTGTACGAGGAACTGCTGATCGGTGACGATCCCCAGGGCACCGCGCACCCGCGCATCATGAAGGCCCGGGAGGCGGCCATGGGCTGGCCCGAGCTGGAGCAGCTCCTGGAACAGCTGATGCTCGCCAGCCGCGCCTTCAACTGCCAGAAGGTCGTGGAGCTGCTCAACAGCGCGCCCACCGCCTACCAGCCCAACGAGGTGTCGGACCTGATCTGGTGCAACGGCTGGGAGAATGGCATCGAGGAACCGGCCACAGGCAATGTGAGCGATAAGATCCGCCGCATCTTTGAATAGCCGCTAGGCGCGCCGCAGCGGTGGCCGTTCCCCGTAGGTCGCCCAGCGCCACAGCCACTCAACCGGCCCGTACTGGAAAAACCGCAGCCACAGCGGCGCCAGGACCAGCAGGAAGAGCCAGATGCCGAGCACGATCAGCATCTGCCCCGCCCGATCCACAGAGCCAAAAAGCCCCAGCCCGATCCCGTAGAACAGCCCCGTTCCGATGACAGTGGTCAGCAGGTAACCGGTCAGCGCCATTCGCCCCAGTGCACGCAGGCACTCCATGAGCCACGGCAAGCGTGCCTGCCTTACAACGATCATCACCAGGGACGCCCAGGCCAGCGAGACCAGCGGCCCGGCCCAGAGGTTGAACTGCCGCCCGAGGTAGAGCGCCTTGCGCATCTCCCAGTCATGGCTGAGGTTGTAGAATACCCCAAACAGGCTCAGTGGAATGCCGATTCCCAGGCTCAGGATCAATAGACGCCGGTACGGCGACAACGGCCATTCCCCCGTGAAGAAACCAATCCGGTAAAGGGCCATGCCCGCCAGCATCATGGCCAGAACGCGCCAGCCCTCCTCGGTCAGCACGGCCGAGATGTAACCTTCAACCAGGGTGTCCAGGCGATGGTTGAACTGGGCCCACCAGCTGCTGCTGCGGTACACCTCCATCTCCGTCACAACCATCCGGGCATCCGCGGACCACATCGTCGCGACAAACTCCCGGTACTCCTCCTCGGGCATGAAATGCAGGAAGGCCCCCATCAGCACCCCGAACACCATGGGCACCAGGTAGAACAGGAGGGCCAGGCCGAAAAGGCGCCTTGGCGAACGGTCGCGGAAGCGGAAGGCGATGAGGCCGACGATGGCATAGAGCAGCAGTATATCCCCGTACCAGAGCAGGGTGATGTGCAGGAATCCGATAGCCGCCAGTGACAGCATACGGCGGCGATGGATGTCGGACGGATCCTGGCCCATCGCCACCAGGCGTTCTGACTGGATCATCATGCCGGCGCCGAAGAGCGCGGCCAGCATGGGAATGAACTTGTACTCGGCGAGCACGTGGGTCACGAGCCAGATCCAGAAGTCCGCCCCCTCGAAGGAGCCGGCAATGGTGGGATTCACATAGGCCGTGGAAACCTGCCCGAAGGCACGGATGTTGATGAGCAGGATGCCGAGGATGGCAAATCCCCGCAGGCAATCCAGGCTGGCAAGACGGGTCCGGGTCGCAATCATGGGGTTATTCTGGCTGGCGCAGCGACGCTGTCAAATATTTCCCGACACCCTGCATTTCCGGTACCCTCCTGATTATGCTGATCACAAAGTTCATCGCCGCCTTCCTCGCTCCGCTGTCACTGGTCGTTCTGACGGCGCTGCTTTCCGCACTCCTGTTTGTTCTGGACTGGCGTCGTACCGGGCGTGCCGCGCTCAGCCTTTCGATCATCCTGTTCATCGTCTTCACGGTGGAACCCTTCGCACGCTGGCTGATACTGCCGCTGGAGAGCCGGTACGACCCTGTCACCCAGCCCGAAGCCCTGAAGGATATCCGCTGGGTTCTGGTGCTGGGCTCCGGCGCCTCGGACAACGCGGACGCCCCGGCAACCACCCGCCTTACCGGGGTCGCCAGCCTGCGGCTCTCTGAGGGGCTGCGACTCCACCATGCCCTGCCGGAGAGCACCCTGATCCTCTCCGGCGGCAGCGTTTTCGGGGATGCACCCAGCGCCACGGTCATGAGCCGGGCCGCCGAATCCCTGGGCGCGGACCCGAAGCGGCTGCGCATTCACCCCAACCCCCGTAACACCCAGGAAGAAACCGAGTTGATGCGGGAAGCGGTGGGGCAGGAACCCTTCCTGCTCGTAACCTCCGCCTCCCACATGCCCCGCGCCATGCTCCTGGCCCGCAAGGCGGGCCTGAACCCCATCCCGGCCCCCACGGCCATGCGCACCGCCACCATGAGCGACGCCAGCGACCCGGCCTTCTACCTGCCCTCGGCCAACGCCCTGGCCATGAGCGAACGCGCTATTCACGAGTATCTGGGAATTGCCTGGGCATGGATGCGTGGGCATATCTAGTGAGGGTTTTCCTGACAAGGGAAAACCGTCGATTTATTTTACACATACCCCAGACTTTGATATTCGCATGCCAACAAATTCAGGCTCTTGAAGTCATGGCACCTTATTTGCATTCCATCTCTATTGAGTCTTGATGTAGTCAGGGTTCTAATACTGCTTGCCCAGCGAGCAGTCTAAAAATCGCTAGTATCAAGGAGAGATGTCATGCGATCACTAGCTAGCGCAACGATCCTAACTAGATTTAATAAGCAGTTGAATAAAGGCAGTATTTTCGGCGTTCTTGCATCAGGTCTTCTGTTGGCAGGATGTGGCGGAGGTGGTGGCGGATCATCAGATAATGACCCCGAAACTTCCACTGATAGCGTCTCCGAAACTTCCACTAGTAACCTTCTTGAAGCCGTCGATCCTGGAGCCTTTGTTGCGGATGTTGAGCGCCCCGATGAGTTACCAACCCCCCTGGAGATAGCTTTGCTAAGCCCCAGCGGTCGGGTTGTCCTCTTATACAACCGCAACGCCATAACTTCAGCCGAGATCGACTTTGATCAGGATAGGAGCTTCTCAGGGCCTGGTACAGACATCTATTATTCCGGCGACGAATGGGTTCAGAATGAGGGGAAGTTGGAAGGGGAGGCCGTCAGCAAAAGTGTGATCAAAGGTGAAGCAAAAAGCACCTCTGATGACCCACGAACAAGCTTCACGCTGACGCGTGATGGACCCGCATCAGCTCAGGGGGCAAGCCTTGAAGCTGTGGGCGGCCGCACCTACTCTGAGCAAGACGCCTCCAGTGAGACCTCACAAAGTATAACGATCGACAAAGACGGAACCCTGACTGGCTCCTACCATACAGGATCCGACCAAAAAGCCTGCACTTTCAACGGCAATGTCAGCGTCCCTGATGAGCGCTTCAACGTGTATGAAGTATCCTTTGAAGCTACCGGTTGTGGCGATGACCTCAGAAACGGCACTTACACAGGTCTTGCCATGTATGACCAGAGGGATCCTGACAGGCTTGTTATCATTGCAGAGAACGGCGAAGTTACGGGAGTCTTCATCTCCGACTAGCGCTGAAGGTTGCCACTGACTCCAGACGAAGACGGCCCCCTGGTACGCGCCCTGCCGCTGTTCTAGCCGGCATCCGCCGGCAGGAAGCGGATCTCGCCGTACCAGGCTTCCACCGGCTCACCAGTGTCATCGCAGTCAGTCATGATTGCGATGACACTGACCTCATCCAGATCCCTGTCGTGGAAACGCTGGAAGTCCTTCTTCAGGTTGCGCCTCTGGGTACGCCACCCATCATCATCCTCGCCCCCCTCCGGAGCACCGGACTGTACCGCGACCATCTGCGCGCGGGACTGATAGGCGTTCTCCCAGTCACTGCCAACGGGCTGTTGGCTCGCCCAGACGTAATTCACGGCGCGGGTGCGCCAGCGCAGGAAGGTATGCTCATCCACCGCGTAGAGACGGGCGGCGTAGTCATCCCCGGACTGGCTGGTTTCGTCTTCGGGATTGACGGGGTCCTCAACGCGCCAGCGCCATTCAATGATGGGCGTTTCGTTCAGGTTGACGGTTTTGCGGTGGTAAAGCCCGGATGCGCTGTTGCCCTCGCACTGGGCGTGGATGGCCTTGCCCTGGTCGGTTTCAACCAGCTCATAGCGGGTTTCATCGGCAAAGGCGTGCACTTCCCATTCCAGAATGTCCGCGGGAGTGAACACCCTGGCGGGATCGCCCTGCGCCGGCAGGGTGGCGAGGGCCATTGCGACGGCCCCGAAGCGGACGCTCTGTTTCATACCACCCTCGCGGAACCCGTCAGTGGCTCTGGCGGGAAGCCTCGTCGCCCTCGCCCTGAGCCGCGCCCTGCTGCTCCTGTTTCTTACGCTCCACCGCCTGCTGGTAGATGGCGTCGAAGTTCACCGGCGCCAGCATCAGGGGCGGGAAGCTGCCCTTGGTGACCAGCGTATCAATGGATTCGCGGGCATAGGGGAAGAGCAGGTTCGGGCAGTAAGCGCCCAGCATCTGGCCGAGGCGTTCGCCCTCGAAGTTCTTCAGGACGAAGATGCCGGCCTGCTGGACCTCCACAATATAGGCGGTCTTCTCGCCGATTTTGCTCGTCACCGTCAGCGTCAGAACCACCTCGAACTGGTCCTCCCCAACACGGGTATGGCTGGTGTTGAGGTCCATGCTGACTTCCGGCTGCCATTGCTCCTGGAAGATCTGGGGCGCGCCGGGCGACTCGAAGGAGCTGTCCTTGATGTAGACGCGCTGCATGGCGAACTGGGGCTGGTTGTCGTCCGCCTGTCCAGCGCCGGCAGCGCCTTCCTGGGTGTCATTCTCTGCCATTTCGGTTTTCCTTGTTGTGCCTGTACTGGATCGATTCTACAGATTCTATGAGCACATTCTGTGCGCAATCTATCGCCTGTGGCCAGCGCCGCCTACTTGGTGGTGACCGGCAGGTTGGCGTTGCGCCATTCCATCATTCCGCCCGACAGCCTTGCGACATTCAGGCCGTGCTCCTTGGGGAGTTCCTTCACGGCCATCCCCGAGTGCTGCCCGGCCTTGTCCACCAGGAGGATCAGCTTGTCGCTGTGCTTGCGCAGCTGGTTGTCGCTTTCCTTGAGCTTGGCCATGGGAATATGGATGGCGTTCTTGATGTGCCCCTCGGAGAATTCCTTCTTCTCGCGGATATCCACCACCACGGCTTCGTCCCGGTTCAGCAGCATGACCGCTTCCTGCGGCCCCACCTTGCGCCCGGCCCGCTGGCTCTCGACCACCGCAAGTGCCGCCAGCAGGGCCAGGAAGACAGAAACCAGTATCCAGTGATTGGTAACAAATTCAATCAGTTGCTCGACCATTTCACGCTACACCTGTTAAGGGCCGTTCACGGCCTTTCAATTCAGGCGCGATTATACACGGCCCTCGGGAGCAACGACAGGCGGCGCACGTGGCCGGATGCCCCCCAAAAGCGTTAGAATCACACTCCTTTCGCGAAGCAACCGTGGAATTACGCATGAGTGATAAACGCCAGACCACAGCCCTGATCATCATGGATGGCTGGGGCTATCGGGAAGCGACCGACGACAACGCCATCACCAACGCCAAAACGCCGGTATTTGACCGGCTCTGGGCGGAGTGCCCGCACACCCTGCTCAACACCTCCGGGCTGGCTGTGGGCCTGCCCGAGGGCCAGATGGGCAATTCCGAGGTCGGCCACATGAACCTCGGGGCGGGCCGCGTTGTCTACCAGAGCCTGACGCGGATCACCCGCGACGCGGAAAACGGCACCCTGGCCGAGAACCCGGCCATCGGCGGCGCTCTGACCAAAGCCGTGGAAGGTAATGGCGCCGTTCACATCATCGGCCTGCTCTCTCCCGGCGGCGTCCACAGCCACGAGGATCACCTGTTGGCGGCCTGCCGCATGGCCGCAAAGAAGGGCGCAAAGGCTGTCTACATCCACGCCTTCCTGGACGGGCGCGACACACCGCCGCGCAGCGCCATGGCGTCCCTTGAAAAAGCCGACCGCGAGCTGCGCGAATCCGGCATCGGCCGCGTTGCCTCCATCATTGGCCGCTACTTCGCCATGGACCGGGACACCAACTGGGACCGCATCGAGAAAGCCTACAACCTGATGACCCTGGGCGAGGCGGAACATCGCGCCCCGACCGCGGTTGCCGGCCTGGAAGCCGCCTACGAGCGCGGCGAGGACGATGAATTCGTCGCCTCCACCATCATCGCGAATGATAACGAGGCGCCCGTAACCATCGACGACGGCGACGCGGTGCTGTTCATGAATTTCCGCGCCGACCGCGCTCGCCAGCTCACCCACGCCTTTGTGGATAAAGATTTTGACGGCTTCAGCCGCAGGAAGGAGCCGAAGTTCGCGGACTTCGTGATGCTCACCGAATACGAATCCAACATCGACACCAGCTGCGCCTATCCGCCAGAGTCGCTGCCCAACATGCTGGGCGAATACGTCAGCAACCAGGGCAAGCAGCAGCTGCGCATCGCGGAAACCGAGAAGTACGCCCACGTGACCTTCTTCTTCAACGGTGGCCGGGAAGAACCCTTCCCCGGCGAGGACCGCATCCTGGTGCCCTCGCCCAAGGTCGCCACCTACGACCTGAAGCCGGAAATGAGCGCGCCGGAGGTGACGGACCGTCTGGTGGAAGCCATCAACAGCGGCAAGTACGACCTGGTGATCTGCAACTACGCCAACGGCGACATGGTTGGCCATTCCGGCAGCCTGGAAGCCGCCATGAAGGCGGCTGAAGCGGTGGATGAGAGCGTCGGCCGGGTACTCGAAGCACTGGAAGCCAATGGCGGCCAGGCCCTGGTCACCGCCGATCACGGCAACTGCGAGCAGATGCGTGACGAGGGCACGGGCCAGGCCCACACCGCGCATACCACGCTGCCGGTACCACTGGTGTATTCCGGGCCGCGCAACGTCAGCCTCGAGGACAAAGGCGCACTCTGCGACATCGCTCCCTCGCTGCTGACATTGATGGACCTGGAGCAGCCGGCGGAGATGACCGGGCATTCACTGGTCCGGATCCAGAACTGATCCATGCGCCGAGCCCTAGCCCTGCTCCTGGTGTTGAGCGCCCCG
Source organism: Halospina denitrificans (assembly GCF_004364635.1). Taxonomy (GTDB): domain Bacteria; phylum Pseudomonadota; class Gammaproteobacteria; order Pseudomonadales; family Oleiphilaceae; genus Halospina; species Halospina denitrificans. Next base: position 616,734 of record NZ_SOAX01000002.1, read on the forward strand.
CTGCTCTGGGCGGCCGATGAGGAGGTCTCCCGGGAACGTCTCGAGGCGCTTAAGGAGCAGATCGGCTCGGTCACGGACTGGCTGGAAGAAGCGCGCGAGAACGAGGACCAGTACCAGGCCAGGCTGCGCGAAGCCGAGCAGTCGATCAGCCGCATCAACCGGCGGCTGGGCGAGCTTGAAACCCGCGCCGCGGAGCTGGATGAAAAGCTGGCTCGGCTCGGGGAAGAAAATCGCCGGCTGGAAGCCCGCGCGGCCGAGGGCCGGGAAACCCTGCGCGACCTGATCCGCTCTGCCTGGATGCAGGGGGACCACGCCACACTGCGCCTGCTGCTGTCCGAGACCGACCCCCAGGACATCGCCCGACTGATGACCTGGCACGAATACATTGGCGATAACGCCCGGGAAGAGCTGGAAGTACTGGCGGAAACCCGCAGGGCCCTCGAACAGAACCGCAAGGATACCCGCCAGGCGCGCACCGAGCTTGAAGATACCCGCGAGTCGGCCCGCCAGCGCCGCGACGAACTGGCCCAGCGCCGTGAGGAGCGGGAAGAAGCCCTCACGGCGCTGCGTGCCGAGATCAATGAGCGCGAGAGCAGGCTGTCCGAGCTGCAGGACGACCGGGACCGGCTGAGCGAACTGCTCAGGGAAATGGAGCGGGAAATCTCCAGCCTTGAACCGCCAGAAGACGCCAGGCCCTTCTCCGAGCTGCGTGCTAAACTTCCCTGGCCGGTTCGTGGTAACGTAAGTCGTCAGTTCGGGGAAACCGTGGGCGACAGCGACATGCGCACCAACGGCATCCGGATCCGGACCGAGAAACAGGCGCCGGTGAGGGCCGTTCACTACGGACGCGTTGTGTTCGCCAACTGGTTGCGCGGCTTCGGGCTTATGATCATCATCGACCATGGTGATGGTTTTATGAGTCTTTACGGGAACAATGACTCACTGAACTATAGTGCCGGTGAATGGGTGCGCGCGGGTGACACCATTTCCCAGGCTGGTAACAGCGGAGGCCGCAGCCAACCGGGACTCTATTTTGAAATCCGCCGTGATGGCCAGCCGGAAAACCCGGAAGCCTGGCTTGAGTAGCACAGAACAGGATTGATCCAATGCCACAGACCAGACTCACGCTGCTGACAGCGCTTACCCTTGCGCTGGGTGTTTTCTCTGCCCTGCCAGTGGGAGCGGCCGACCCCCAGGAGGGCGACGGCACCATGGACCCGGGACAGCAGATTGATGGCGAACCGCCCATCACCAATCAGGAAGGCGGCACCATCGAGATGGAGCTGGCCGACCCGGAAGAGCAGCTGCCGCTGGACGACCTGCGCAAGTTCACCGAGGTGTTCGAACGCATCAAGCGCGGTTATGTGGAAGAGGTCAGCGACCGTGAACTGCTGAACAAGGCCATCAAGGGTATGCTCTCCGGCCTTGATCCGCACTCCGCCTATCTTGAACCGGACGCCTTCTCGGATCTGCAGGAGAGCACCTCCGGCGAATTCGGTGGCCTGGGCATTGAAGTGGGCATGGAAGACGGGTTTGTCCGCGTCATCGCCCCCATTGACGGAACCCCCGCCCAGGAGGCCGGCATTCAGGCCGGGGACCTGATCGTTGAGATCGACGGCACCCCGATCAAGGGCATGAGCCTTGAGGAAGCCGTAAAGGAAATGCGCGGCGAACCGGGCTCAACCATCAACCTCACCATCCGGCGTGAAAACGAGAGCGCACCGATCGAGGTGGAGATCGAGCGCGCGGTGATCGAGGTGGACAGCATCCGCACCCGCATGCTGGAGGCGGATTACGGCTACGTGCGCATCAGCCAGTTCCAGCAGAATACGGGCAAGGATTTTGCCGCCGCCTACGAGAACATGGTCGAGGAGAACGGCGGCAAGCTGAGAGGCATGGTGCTGGATCTTCGCAACAACCCGGGTGGTGTTCTGGAAGCAGCCGTGGAAGTCGCCGATTCACTCCTGAACGAGGGCCGCATTGTCTACACCGAAGGCCGTATCGAGAGCAGCCAGTTGAGTTTTGATGCCTCCGAGGGCGACATGGCGGAGAACGTCCCCATTGTGGTGCTGATCAATTCCGGCTCCGCCTCGGCCTCGGAAATCCTTGCCGGCGCGCTCCAGGACCATGGCCGGGCCGTGATCATGGGTACGGACTCCTTCGGCAAGGGCTCGGTCCAGACCGTAATGCCCCTTGGCGACAATTACGGCATCAAGCTGACCACCGCCCGCTATTACACACCGGATGGCCGCTCCATCCAGGCCAAGGGCATCGAGCCGGATATCCAGGTGCAGCAGGCGGAACTGAAAGACGTCCAGAGCGGGAAGCGCTTCTCCGAGGCCGACCTGCGCGGGCACCTGGGCAACGGCCAGCAACCTGACGAGCAGAACCAGGGTGAGCAGGAAGACAACGGAGACAGTGAAAAGACGCGTGAGGAGGCGGAAGAAGAGGCCGCCCGGCGTGACTACCAGTTGCGTTCCGCCCTCAACCTGCTGAAAGGCATGAGTATCCTGAACCGGAAGGAAAAACCCCAGTCCAGTGACGCGGACTCCAACGGTTCCGGCTCCGAATGACATGAGCAACCGCGGTTGACGGTGTGAACCCTGATACAGTGTTGAAGACGATTGGCCTTACTACCCTGGCGTGGGTGTTGCTGCTGCTCTGCGGCAGCGCCCAGGCCATGGAAAAACAGCCCCCGACCATTGCCATCATCATCGATGACCTCGGCGTCGACAGGGAAGCCGCCCAACGGCTGATTGACCTGGAGTCCCCTGTCACCCTGGCCTTTCTCCCGTACCGCCCCCACACCCGGGAACTGGCGAACGCGGCCAGCCGGCACGGCAAGGAAGTGATGCTCCACGCGCCCATGGCCAATATGGGGCAGGTCGCCCTTGGCCCCGGGGGCCTCAGCCTTGAGATGTCCCGGGAGCAGATCGTCCAGTCCCTGTCTGAATCACTGAAGGCGGTGCCCCACGCCAGCGGCGTGAACAACCACATGGGCAGCCTCCTTACCGGGCAGGAGCGACCCATGCGCTGGGTTATGGATGAGATTGCGCGGCACAACCTCTATTTCATCGACAGCAGGACCACCAAGGCAACGGTGGCGGCCACGACCGCCCATGCCCGGGATATTCCCACCATGAGCCGGGATGTATTCCTGGATAATGAACTCAGCGAGCGCTCCATCCACCAGCAGTTCCGCCGGCTCCTGAAGGAGGCCCGGGAGAATGGCACCGCCATCGGGATCGGCCACCCCCACGAGGAGACCATCGCCTACCTGGAGAAGATTCTTCCGAAACTGGATGAGTATGGCTACGCAGTGGCAACAGTCAGTGGTCTCTGGGCCATAAGGCAGGACCGCCAACCGATTCCGGGCAGGACACTTGTTCCCCTGGAAGCCAGCAGCCGCTGACTAGCGGACAACAACCCCGCGTTCGCGCATGTAGGTCTTGGCCTGGGGAATGGTGTATTCACCGAAGTGAAAAATGGAGGCGGCCAGGACGGCATCGGCGCCGCCATCCAGAATCCCGTCCACCAGGTGCTGGAGATTGCCCACACCACCGGAGGCGATCACCGGAACCGGCACCGCATCGCTGATGGCCCGGGTCAGGCCCAGGTCGAACCCGCTCTTGGTGCCATCCTTATCCATACTGGTCAGCAGGATCTCGCCGGCCCCGTATTCCGTCATGCGCCGTGCCCATTCAACCGCATCCAGGCCGGTGGCATTGCGCCCGCCGTGGGTAAAGATCTCGTAACGCGGTTCTTCGCCTTCCTCACTGACGCGCTTGGCATCGATGGCCACCACAATGCACTGGCTGCCGAAACGTTCGGCGGCCTCGCGCACGAACTCCGGGTTGTGCACGGCGGCGGTGTTGATACTGACCTTGTCCGCTCCGGCATTCAGGAGGTTGCGGATGTGGCCGACGTGGCGCACGCCACCGCCGACGGTCAGCGGAATGAACACCTGGCTGGCCATGCGTTCCACCGTCTCATAGGTGGTGTCGCGGCTCTCGTGGCTGGCGGTGATATCCAGGAAGGTGATCTCATCCGCGCCCTGCTCGTTGTACTTGCGGGCGACCTCGACCGGGTCGCCGGCGTCGCGGATATCAACGAAGTTCACACCCTTGACGACCCGCCCCTTGTCCACGTCCAGGCAGGGAATAATGCGTTTGGCGAGGCTCATGCTGTTTCCACCTGATCACACCACTTCTGCGCTTCGGCCAGATCCAGGCCGCCTTCATAAATGGCACGGCCGGTAATGGCGCCGGTAATCCCGGAGCCCGCCACGCTGGCGAGCTGCTTCACATCGTCCATGCTCGACACGCCACCGGAGGCGATCACCGGGATGGAGGTGGCTTCCGCCAGCCGGCGGGTGGCGTCCAGATTGACCCCTTCCATCATCCCGTCCCGGGCGATGTCGGTGTAGACAATGGCGCTCACGCCATCGTTGGCAAAACGCTGCGCCAGGGAACTAGCCTCCACCTGCGAGGTTTCGGCCCAGCCATCGGTGGCCACTTTTCCATCCCTGGCATCCAGGCCCACGATGATATGGTCCGGAAAGTTCCGGCACATGGAAGTCACAAAATCCGGATCCTTGACCGCCTGGGTGCCAATGATCACCCACTGCACGCCCGCGTCCAGGTACGCCTGGATCACTTCCTTCGAGCGGATGCCGCCACCGATCTGGATGGGCAGGTCCGGGTAGCGCCGGGCAATGGCGTTCACGATCTCGCCGTTCACGGGCTTGCCCTCAAAGGCGCCGTTGAGATCCACCAGGTGCAGTCGGCGCGCGCCGGCCTCGACCCAGCGACCGGCCACCTCCACCGGGTCCTCGGAGAAGACGGTGGAATCCTCCATGCGCCCCTGGCGAAGGCGCACACACTGGCCGTCCTTTAGATCAATTGCGGGAATAATCAGCATTACAGAGAACCGTCCCAGTCCAGAAAGTTGCGCAACAGTTGAAGTCCGGCGTCGTGGCTTTTCTCGGGGTGGAACTGGACCGCGAACAGGTTGGGCGCCGTCACCGCCGCCGCAATATCCACGCCGTAATGGCAAACGCCGGCCAGGTTCGGATTGCGGTCCGCTTCCACGTAGTAGCTGTGCACAAAGTAGAAGCGAGTGCCGTCCGTGATCTCGTGCCACATGGGATGCGGCTCCGACTGGAACACCTCGTTCCACCCCATATGCGGGACCTTGAGGCGATGACCGTCTTCCGTCAGGTTGTGCCCGAAGAAACGGACCTTCGAGGGCAGCAGGCCGATGCCCTCGGTGCCCTCGTTTTCCTCGCTCGAGGCCATCAGCGCCTGCATACCCACACAGATGCCAAGCAACGGTTTCTCCGCCACCGCCTCGCGCACCCAGTCGTCCACACCCAGGCGCCGGATCTCCGCCATGCAGTCACGCATGGCACCCACGCCCGGCAGGACCACGTGGTCCGCATCCCGCACTTTCTCGCGCTCATCCGTGATGGACACGCGCACTTCCGGGGCAACGGTCTCAATCGCCTTGCCCACGGAATGCAGGTTGCCCATGCCGTAATCGATAATGGCAACGCGCTTCATGTCACAGCGACCCCTTGGTCGATGGCATGGCATCCGCCGCCCGCGCATCCGTCTCCACAGCCATCCGCAGCGCCCGGCCAAAGGCCTTGAACACCGTCTCGATCTGGTGGTGCGTGTTGGTACCGCGAAGGTTATCGATATGCAGCGTCACCATGGCGTGATTGACGAAGCCACGGAAAAACTCCTCGAACAGGTCCACATCAAAACCACCCACCATGGACCGCTTATAGGGCACTTCCAGGGTCAGCCCCGGCCGCCCGGAGAGATCAATCACCACCCGCGACAACGCCTCATCCAGCGGCACATAGGAATGCCCGTAACGAACAATCCCCTTCTTGTCCCCCACCGCCTGGGCCAGCGCCTGACCCAGTGTGATACCGATGTCCTCAACCGTGTGGTGATCATCAATCTGCAGATCCCCCTTGGCCTTAACCTCCAGGTCAATCAGGCCATGCCGGGCAATCTGCTCCATCATGTGCTCAAGAAACGGCACCCCGGTATCGAAGTCCGACTTGCCGGACCCGTCCAGGTTCAGTGACACGGTGATCTGTGTCTCGAGGGTATTGCGCTCCACGCGCGCTTTGCGATCGGCCATCTGTCTGATCCGCTGGCAACAAAATGAAAGGACTCTATTATACGCGTAACACAGGCTCTTGGTCAGTGCCCGTCACGCAAATGCCTTCTTCAGGTTCTCGATGTAGGTATCCACCAACCCATTGAACTCATGCTTTATCACCGGCGACACCGCCATCTTCAGAACACCGGGCAACGGCAACGTCATCTCGGCGTCAGTCCGGAACGACAGCCCCGTCGAGCCATCCCCATTATCCCGGACATCCCAGCGCCCACTGACCAGCCCATTACCTTCACCCTCAACAGGCTCCCAGGTAATCACGCCACGACTCTTGTCCGGCGAATACCGGCACGCGTAGACCGCCTGGATGTTGTACTTATCCACGCCCACCTTCTCCATCTCCCAGCGATAGGTGTTATCACCCAGATCCGTGAGCTTCTCCACCTTGGGAAAATGCGCGACCGAACGCGGCACATCCGCGAGCAGATCAAAGACGCTGTCGTAGCCCCCATTCATGGTGAATTCACGCTGAATCTCAATCCTGACCGTAATGGACATAGACACATTCCTGTTCTTGTTGGCTGGAGCTGTTCAATGACTGCGCACCTTCCCCGAAATTGCCCCCTTGGTCAATCCCCGCCCATTCCCTAAACAGGGGAGAACCGTTATCTTGAGGCCTGTTCAACCATTTTCTCAGGGACGGCTGATGAGACTCCTACGCAATATCCTTATCGTCATTGTTGCACTGATCCTTCTTCTGATCGCTGCCATCGGCGTCGCCATGGTCGTCATCGATCCCAATGACTATAAAGGCCACATCGAGCAGGCAGCGGCCGACAATACCAATCTGGAGCTGGAGCTGGCCGGTGACATTGGCTGGTCCTTCATCCCGCTGGGCATTGAGGTCAATGAGGTGAGCGCACGCCTGGAAGGTGATGAGTTTGCCGCGATGGAGCAGCTGGTGGCCAGCGTGGACCTCTGGTCGCTGATCATGATGAGCCCCAGTGTCCACACCTTCACCCTGGATGGCCTCAACGCCAACCTGGTCAAGGGCAAGGATGGCACTGGCAACTGGCAGCGGATCATGCCGGAGGCGCCCGAGGCAGAGGAAGCCACGGAAACGACGACTCCTGAGGCCACCCTGGCCGATGAGGAAACCGGCGAGGAACTCATCCAGTTCAATGTGCAGCAGATACGCATCAGCAATGCGCGCGTCAGTTACGAGGACCGCCAGACCGGGCAGTCCTTCCTGCTGGAAAACGCCACCCTCGAGGCGGACGACATTGCCCTCGGCCAGGACTTCCCTCTCGACATCGCCTTTACCGTCGGGCTGAGCGAGCCGGAACTGCACCTCGACGGCAGCCTGTCCATGCAGCTCAACGCAAGCGGGAACCTGCAGGCCTTCTCGGTGAACGATCTGGACGGCCAGTTCAACATGACCGGCGAGCCCTTCAACGGCAAGACCACCACGGCCAGCATCACCGGCTCGGCTTCGGCAGACCTGGACGATGAGACCGCCTCGGTGTCCGATCTGGTCGCCTCCTTCGAAAATCTGGAACTGACCACCAACCTCGATATTCAGGGTTTCGGGGACACCCCGGACATCAGTGGCGACCTGGCCATTGCCGAATTCTCGGCCGTGGAGCTTCTCGAGCACCTTGGCCAACCGGCCATCGAGACCGAGGATGAGGATGTTCTGAAACGCATCGCCATGAACACCAACATCGGCACGGAGCAACAGACCGTCCAGCTGCAGAACTTCACCCTGCGAATGGACGACACGGAACTCAAGGGCACGGCCGGCTATGGCCTGGACGGCGGTGCGATCAGCGCGGACCTGCAGGGCAACAGCCTGAACCTGGACCGTTACCTGCCACCGGAACCGGAAGAGGACGGCGAGGCAACGGCTGCAACCGAAACGGATACCGGGGGCGATGAGCCTGCGGCCGGCAACCGGGATAACGAACTCCTGCCGCTGGAAACGCTCCGCGCCCTGACCCTGGATATCCGCCTGGGCCTGGACCAGCTCATCGCCAAAAACCTGACCATCAACGACATCCTGATCCGCGCCACCGGCGACGAGGGCCAGCTCTCGCTGGATGAGGTCAGCGGCAAGCTCTACGAGGGTGACTTTGAACTGACCGCCGGGATCGATGCCCGCACCGACAACCCACAATGGCGTTTCACCGAGCGGCTCTCCGGCGTTAAAAGCCAACCCCTTCTGGTGGACCTGATCGAGCTGGACCTGATCTCCGGCCGGGTCAACGTCAACGCCGAGGGCCGGAGCACGGGCAACAGCGTGAACGCCCTGCTGGAGAACTCCGGCGGCAAGGCGGACTTCAACATCGAGGAAGGCGCCCTGGAGAACACCAACCTCACCCGCATGGCCTGCCAGGGTATTTCCCGCATCCACGGGGAATCGCTGGAGAATGACGACTGGGGCGAGAGCACACCTTTCAACGACATGAGCGGCAACTTCACCATCGATTCGGGGCGGCTGCGCAATGACAACCTGACGGCGGATGTCGCGGGCATCCGCCTTGAGGGCGATGGCGTGGTCGACCTGATCCAGTCGAACCTGGATTACCGGCTGGGCCTGCGCATTGTGGGCGAGATCCATCGCGACCAGGCGTGCCGCGTCAATGAACGCATCCAGAATGTGGTGATCCCCGTGCGTTGCGAGGGCGCGTTCAGCGACGACCCGGGCGGACTCTGCGGTTTCGACAGCGCGCGTTTCTCCGAAGTGCTCAAATCCATGGGCGAGGCGGAGATCGAGCGTAAGCGTCAGGAAGTTGAAGAGAAGGCGGAAAAGGAAATCAAGCGCGGCGAGGAAAAGCTGAAAGACAAGGCGAAGGAGAAGCTGGAAGGGCTGTTCAACTGATCCATGGGTGACTGGTTCTCTCAACAGCTTCTGGACTGGTACGACCGGCACGGGCGCAAGGAACTCCCCTGGCACCGTGACCGGTCCGCCTACCGGGTCTGGGTCTCCGAGATCATGCTCCAGCAGACCCAGGTCACCACCGTTATTCCCTATTTCGAGCGTTTCATGGAGCGCTTTCCCTCCGTGCATGACCTCGCCTCGGCGGCCCGGGAAGAGGTGCTGGGTTACTGGTCCGGGCTCGGTTATTACGCCCGGGCGCGCAATCTTCACGCGGCGGCCATAGAAGTGGTTGAGCGGTTCGAGGGGGAGTTTCCGCAGGACCCGGAACAGCTGCAATCCCTGCCCGGCATCGGCCGCTCCACGGCGGCCGCCATCGCCGCCCAGGCTTTCGACCAACGCGCGGCCATCCTGGACGGCAACGCCAAGCGGGTGCTCGCCCGTTACCACGGCGTTGAAGGCTGGCCCGGTAAAACAGCCGTGGCCAACGAACTCTGGGATCACGCGGAAGAGCACACCCCCCATGAACGGATTCGCGACTACACCCAGGCGATCATGGACCTGGGCGCCATGGTCTGCACCCGACGCAACCCGGCCTGCGCTTCCTGCCCGGTGCGAACGGGCTGTATTGGCTATGCCCGGAACGATCCGGAAGCCTATCCCGGACGCAAGCCGAAGAAGGAAAAACCGGAAAAGACGCTCTGGATGCTGCTGATCGAGGATGGCGAGGGCCGGCTGTTACTGGAGGAACGCCCACCGACCGGCATCTGGGGCGGGCTTCTGAGCCTGCCGGAGGCGGACCCGGCCCTGCAGCCGGAGGAAGTTCCGGATCACTGCGAGTCGGCGCTGGGCGTGGAGACCAACATGCCGGATTCCCTGGAGCCCTTCCGGCATACCTTCAGCCATTACCACCTCTGGATCCGGCCGCTGAGGCTGTCCGCCCGGCGCACGATCAGCATCCAGGAGCACGGGCGGCTGCGCTGGCTGACCCGCGAGCAGGCCCTGGAGGCCGGACTGCCCGCGCCCATCCGCGGCCTGATCCGCCAATAGGGCGTCAGAGCAACTCGATCCCGTCGATCCTGCGGAAATAGATGGGCTGGACCATCTCGCCACCATGAAGCTCCCGGCGCAGCTTGAGCCGTTGATCCTCGAGCGCCTCAACCCTCCCCACCACGGTACTACCGTCATTGAGTTCAACCACTACCCGCCGACCCATGTGCTTTGGTAGCTCCTTGATGCTGATCACGCTCGGCGTTTCAGGTTTGCTCTCCTCGGGTTCAGGCGTGGCCGACGGCGTTTCGGCCTCCGTGGAATCAGCATTCTCCCTGGCAAGGCTCTCCTGCTCCTCAATGTTGCCAAAGGCACTGCCTCCACGCTCCGCCTCCAGCTTCTTCTGCAGCTGGGCCAGATCCATACCGCCAGTCAGGGCGAAATCAAGCGGGCGCGACTCACCGCCGTTCGCGACAATCCGGGGGTCGAGACGATCATGGATCTCACCGCCATCCGGCTGCCCCATGAAACGAGCCAATTCCAGTGGCGGGCGGGGATCGAGCACCACCGAGAGGGTTTGCGGGTCATCGAGGTAGGTTTCATAGGCCGCCAGCACATTCTCTCCCGGCTCCAGGTGCAGTTTCTTCCAGTTGGCCTGCCAGGCGTCCAGGTGATGGCTGCGGAAAGCCTCCGCATCCATGCCCGCTTCCTGGGCACAGTAGTCCATAAAGCGGGAAGCATAGCCCCAGTCCTCAACATCAACCCGCGCCGAGCGCAGATTCACGGCCGCAAGCCCCATGGCTGCCGCCATCTGGGGATTCATGCTGGCGCCAGCGCCCTGCTCCGCCATGGCATTGGCGGCTTCCCTGTCGATACCCAGCTCCGCCGAGAAGCCGATGGAGTGCATCTCCTCGGTGCTGACGGTTCCGCTGAACTCAAAACGCTCGCCACCGCGCTTGATCCGGTACTCAAACAGAAGATCCGAGACCGTTGTGCCGTATCCCATGGCCGACATGTCGGCGAAAGTAAAGCGCGTGCGATCCCCGCAGCCAGCCGCGTCGAAGGCCGGAACGCGCGAACCGCTGGCTTCCATGTCCCTGGCAATGGCCTGCATGAGCTCACCGCCCAGATCCAGGTGGATTCCCTCGAACGCTACCTGGAGGTGGTCCGGCGGCTCACCCTGCTGCATGTCGTGGGTCATCGCGTAGAGGGTCCACAGGTTGCTGGTCTTCACCGCAATCCTGTCGACACGGTAGTTCTCATCGCTTTCATGAGGCTCAAACCGGACTTGATCGACCCTGGCGTCGCCAAAGGGTGTTACCGACACGTCGCCATAGGTCAGATTACCGAACATGGCCATTGCCGCGCTGGCCTGGTCCAGGTCCGAGCGGATCTCTTCCGCAATCATATAGTTGGCTACGAATACGCCCCCGCCAATCGCAACGACAGCGCCAATCAGAATGTATTTCATGGGAATGCCCCGGGATGCTGGATTTCCTGTACGCAGATATCACCACCCGACCCTGGATGGTCCAACTCTGCAGCCCTCAGGGAAGTCTAGACTAAATTTTCAGTAATGTTGGAAAACGACTCATTGCGGCAACCCTTTGCTCGGCGGGCAATTCGTGCGAATCTGGAAGAAAGTCATTGTGAGTGCCCCCAGGTGATAAGCAGTAACACCCCCACCCAGACCCGCTCCCTTGCGGACCGTTTACGCGCCGAAACCCGTCCCGAGCACAATGCCATCGAGACTGCGCTGGATCTGCCGCAATCCATTCAGGACGCCGGGGATTACACCAGGCTGCTCTCGGGGTTCCATGGATTCTATCTACCCCTGGAGCAGGCACTGCTGAGGCTGGACTGGGAGGGCACTGGAATTGACCTTAACGAACGCCTCAAGGCGCCGCTGATCAGGACCGATCTTGAAGCCTGTGGCGCCGATGCGGATTCAGTACCCCAGTGCCCCACTCTGCCACCCTGCTCCAGCCTGGCGGAGGGGTTCGGATGCCTGTATGTCATGGAGGGTGCCACCCTTGGCGGCGCGATGATCCATCGCGAACTCAGCACCCGCTTCGAGGACTGGCTGAGCGGCAAGGACCATTATTACCAGTGCTACGGGGAAAACCGTGGCTCGATGTGGCGCCAATTCAGACAGGCAGTGGACGGGTTTGGAGAGGGCTGCAGCAGCGCCGACCAGGACCGTGTAATCCATTCAGCCAGGGCAACATTCCGGGAACTCCAGCGCTGGCTAGAACGGTGAGGCAAAGGCATAGCGTTGACCCGGCCGGCCCTTGATGCTGTACATGGCCTCGTCCGCTGCCCGCAGCAGCGAATCCGGAGCTCCCCCGTCCAACGGGTGGATGGCGATGCCGATGCTGCAGGACAGGCGGATATCGTCATATTCAAACCGCAGGGATTCCAGTTCATTCACCAGCCGTTCGGCACAGGCCGCGCCGTCGTCACGGGCTGAATCCAGGTCCTTGAAGCCCTCGAGCAGGAAGACGAACTCGTCCCCTCCCACCCGCGCAACCGTATCCGCGTCGCGCAGCACATCATCAAAGCGCTGGGCCGCCGCCTGCAGGATCCGATCACCGACCTCGTGCCCATACTGGTCATTCACCGGCTTGAACCCATCCAGGTCCAGGAAAAGCACCACCACCTTTTCGTTGGTCCGCTTGGCCCGCCGGAAAACCTGCCGCAGGCGATCGTAAAGCAGGGCCCGGTTGGGGAGCTGGGTTAGCGCATCGTGGTTGGCACGATGGCGGAGAAGCCGCTCGACCTCCCCCGCCAGGTGGCGAGCCAGCCCGCTCATGAGCCGTTCGGCCGCCATGCGGTGGCCCTCGCTCCACGGGAGGCTGCAGCCCCGCACCTCTTTCTGCCAGGCTTCGAAGGAGCGACGCGGGTGAATGCGGGGAAGTTCGCCGTCGCTCTCAATCGTATGGTGCTCGTCCGGGTCGCCCGCCCAGGTTTCACTGCGCACCCGTTCAGCACGAAGGAAAAGCAGGGAATCATCGCGCCCGCTGGACAATCGGGCATAGAGGAACCCGCCCAACCAGTCACGGCGCGTCGGGTCGGTCAGCACCGGAATACGCTCGCCAATGCGGTCACTGAAAACCGGTGCCTCCTTGGCCTCCTCGGCCACCTCCTGTTCCACCAGGGTCATGGTGCCCGACGGCGCGTCCCGCCCCACGGCGATCTTCTGGCCATGCAGGCGCACGATCAGCGCGTCCGCCTCAAAGGCATCCAGCAGTTCCTCGCGCTGTTCCAGGGCCTCAAGAAGGCTTTTATCCTCATAATCCAGTTCGTTGAGGACGTGCCGCATACGGGCGGAGATCGCCTCAGCGTCGTCTTCCACCTCTTTCTGGATCGTGACCCTGAGGGCATCCCCGGTTACCTGGGCCATCATCTGGAGGTAGGAGCGCAGCATGGGGGAAACCTGATGCGCCGTTGCATGGTGGCACAGGATCATGCCCCACAGCCGGCCATCCACCATCAGCGACAGTGACAGGCTCGACCGCACGCCCATGTTGCGCATGTATTCGCGGTGGACGGGCGAGATGCTGCGAACGGCTGACCAGGTCATGTCCAGCGACTGCCCGGTTTGTGGGGCCAGCGGAACAGGCTCGTAGTCCACATCCGGCGTGTGACGGATGGGATTGACGGCATAGAGGGCCCTCGCCTGGGCAGGGATATCCGAGGCGGGGAAACAGTGGCCCAGGAACGAATTCTGGTCGCCCTGCCTGTTCTCCGCAATCACCTCGCCGTTCCAGTCCTTGTCAAAGCGATAGGCCATAACGTGCTGATAGCCGGTGCGGCGTGCCACTTCATCCACCGCGGCCTGGAGCACGCCCATGCTGGGCGCGATGGCGCGAAGCTCATAGAGAAAGCGCTCCAGGGAGCGGAAGTTCGTTGCGCTGGTTTCCGACCGGGCGGGGCAGGCTTCGGTCTCGATAACCAGACGGGTTCCGGAACGGTAGAAGGACACCATGGTGGGGATGGTGGCGCCGCCCCGGGCGGTCAGGTCGAGATCACACCGGTGGGGCGGGTAGGTCCCGGAAAGCTCCCCCGCCGCTTCCAGCTCGCGCAGGAGGGTCTCCGGCAACACATCATCCAGCAAATGCCCCACCGGGTCCGCAAGCTCAAGCCCCGGGTAGGCCCCAATGTTGGCGCTGACCTGAAGCACTTTCCGGGTTTGGGCGTCCGCAACCAGAATACATCCGTGCGGCTGTATCGCATCCGGGACCTGGATGGGTTCGTTCTCGCAGACGCTCAGGTCAACCTGAGTCTGATGCCTGGAATTCGCGCTCATTTCGCTTCCGTTACGACATGAATCTCACACTCAAGGATACAGCATGCCTGTGTGCCGGGATACATGGAAGCTGCTGCTTACCGCCACGGAGCTAGCGCCCCGCGCTCACCCTTCGCGGGCTTCGATGAGGAGCTCGATCATTCGCTGGTCACCGTTCATTATGGCCAGTTCCAGGGCGTTCTTTCCGGTTTCGGTTTCCCTTGGCGACAGGTCCGCGCCATGGGCGATCAGTAATTCAGCCGTGTCGTAATGGCCGTTCATGGCCGCCGCCATAAGGGCGGTAAACCCGATTTTTCCCCGGTTGTCCACTGCGGCGCCCTGGTCAATGAGCATCCTGACAACCTCTGTATGACCCTGGGACGCCGCACGCATCAGCGCAGTCCACTGGCAGTCGTCCTCGGCCTCGATCCGGGCGCCCCTGGCAAGCAGGTCCCTCACACGCGCCGCATTCCCCTCCTCGGCCGCCACGATCAAAGGCGTGCGCCCCCGGTTGTCACGGGCCTCAAGATCCTCACCGCTGAACATCACCAGGACAAAGGCACCCACCAGCGCCAGCGCCGCTACCACTCCCAGCGTTCCTGCCCAGCGCTCAAAAAACCTCATGCACAACCTCTCCCGGGGCCCCTGCCCGTCGTGACCAGATTAGCATCAGCGCCGGTCAAACCCGCATGACGAGGGTCAATGCCGGGCCTGCCAGAACTGATAAAACCAACCCCTGCAAGCCATTCAACACAATATTCCATATCAATCTATGCTTATAACCCAATTTGTGGTTAAATAAAAGCCAATTACCGGCCAAAGCCAGGAGGGACAACGATGCAAAGCCCAATCGTTAAACACTTTTTCGATGAACCAACCAACACCTTCAGCTACGTTGTGCAGGACCCGGACGGCTCCTCCTGCGCGATCATTGATTCCGTTCTGGATTTTGATTATGCGGCGGGGCGCACCGATGTGCGCTCCGCGGACGAGATCATCCAGTTCATTCAGGACAATGGACTGAAGGTCGAATGGATCCTGGAAACCCATGTCCACGCGGACCATCTATCCGCTGCGCCCTACCTCCACGAGAAGCTTGGCGGAAAGACCGGCATCGGCCAGAAGATCATCGAGGTCCAGGAAATCTTCGGCAAGGCGTTCAATGCCGGGACCGAGTTTGCCCGGGACGGGAGCCAGTTCGATCAACTGTTCAGCGAAGGCGACACCTTTGAGATCGGCAACCTGAAAGGCGAAGTCCTGCACACACCGGGCCATACACCGGCCTGCCTGACCTACGTGATTGGCGATGCCGCCTTTGTTGGCGACACCGTCTTTGCACCGGATGCCGGCACCGCCCGCTGCGACTTCCCCGGCGGTGACGCCCACACGCTTTTCCAGTCGGTGCAGAAGGTTCTCGCGCTGCCGGGCGAGACACGCCTTTTCCTCTGCCATGACTACAAGGCGCCGGGGCGTGATGAATTCGTCCACGAGACCACGGTGGCGGAGCAGCGCGAGCGCAATATTCACGTGCGCGAGGGTGTCAGCGAGGACGAGTTCGTGAAGATGCGAACCGAGCGTGATGCCACACTTGGGATGCCCCGCCTGATACTGCCCTCGGTGCAGGTCAACATGAGGGCCGGCGACATGCCGCCCGCCGAGGACAATGGCCAGGTCTATCTCAAGGTTCCCGTTAACCGTTTCTGAGGGGAGTCGCCAATGAATCTGCAAATCCTTGAACCCGGTTTCGCCATTGCGGATGCGCTCTCGCCCGAGGACCTTGAAACGGTCAGCAGACAGGGGTTCCGTACTGTCATCTGTAACCGCCGCCCCGGCGAAGCCGAGGATCACCCTGGTGAGGAGCCATTTTCCAGAGAGGCCGAGCGTCTCGGCCTCAACTGGGTCTGTATCCCGGTCGCCTCGGGTGAGTACTCGGAGGCTGACGTGGCCGCTTTCAGGCGCACCCTGGAAGAGGCGCCCAGCCCCATCCTCGCGTTCTGCCGCTCGGGCAGGCGCTCAACCCACCTGTGGGCCCAGGCCCGAGCGCAGCAGCCCCAGTGCAACATTCCCATGCTGCTCAAGGCGGCGCGTGAAGCGGGACAGGATCCGCAGCCAATCCGCAAGCTGTTGCAGGCGAGCGACGAGCAGGTAACCGACCCGGACACCCGATGATTCAAGGGCCAGCATGAAGGTAAACCGTTTCTCCAGATATTTTCCGATTCTGGATTGGCTCCAGGACTATACCACCGAGACCTTTGTCCGCGATGCCCTGGCCGCGGTGATCGTCACCCTGATGCTGGTCCCGCAGGCACTCGCCTACGCCATGCTTGCAGGTCTTCCGGCGGAGGTTGGCCTCTACGCGAGCATGATTCCGCTGGTTGTCTATGCCCTGTTCGGCACCAGTGCGACACTCGCCGTGGGCCCGGTTGCTGTTGCCTCCCTCATGACCGCATCCGCGCTGGGTGGCGTTGCCGAAGTCGGGTCGCCGGAATATGTGGGGGCCGCGCTGGTGCTGGCAGCACTCTCCGGCCTGGTTCTGTTCGGCATGGGGCTGCTGCGCCTCGGGTTTCTCGCCAACTTTCTCAGCCACCCGGTCATCTCGGGTTTCGTGACCGCCTCGGGAATCCTGATTGCCACCAGCCAGGTCGGCAAGATCCTGGGCATTGAAAGTGGTGGAAGCAATCTCCTCGAGATGGGCCATGACATGTGGCAGACCCTTGGAGCGATCAACCCCCTGACGCTGGTTGTTGGCCTCGGGGCGCTGATCTATCTCTATCTCTGCCGCAATTACCTCAAGAATCTACTGATGAAACTGGGCCTGTCGGAGCGCTTGTCCGACCTGATCACCAAGGCGGCGCCTGTATCCTCGGTCATCATCACGACCGTCGCGGCCTGGTTCTTCAACCTCAGCGCCCATGGCGTTGCCCTTGTGGGCAAGGTTCCCTCGGGGCTGCCAAGTGTTGGCCTTCCGCCACTGGACCCCAGCCTCTGGGCGACCCTGGTGCCAGCGGCAGTCCTTATCAGCCTGGTCGGATTCGTGGAATCCGTCTCCGTGGCCCAGACCCTGGCTGCAAAACGACGCCAGCGGATCAACCCCAACTCCGAGCTGATTGCTCTGGGGCTCGCGAATGTGGGTGCGGGAATTGGAGGCGGCGCTCCGGTCTCGGGTGGCTTTTCCCGGTCGGTGGTGAATTTCGAGGCAGGCGCCCGGACCCCCGTGGCCGGGGCACTGACCGCTATCGGGATCACCTTTGCAACGCTTACGTTAACCGGCTTCCTCGCTTTCCTTCCGAAGGCCACCCTTGCCGCGATCATCATCATAGCGGTGGGCACACTCATCGATTTCGCCGCAGTCCGGCGCACGCTTGCCTACTCCAGGGCCGATGCAACGGCGATGATTGCGACCATTGTGCTGACCCTGGCCCACGGCGTGGAATTGGGCATCCTGGTCGGCGTGGCTGCATCACTCGGCCTGCACCTCTATCGCACCAGCCAACCGCACAGCGCGGTGGTGGGCCGCATTCCGGGCACCGAACACTTCCGCAACATCAATCGCTTTGATGTGGAAACCGACGACAAAATCACCATCCTTCGGGTCGACGAAAGCCTGTATTTCGCGAACGCCCGCTACCTTGAGGACACCGTCCTGGAGCTGAGCTCGGAAAATACCAGCGTCCAGGATTTCGTGCTGGCCTGCCAGGCGGTCAACGAAATTGATGCCTCGGCACTGGAAAGCCTGGAGGCCATTAACCGGCGCCTCCAGGAGGCCGGGATCAGGCTCCATCTCGCTGAAGTCAAAGGCCCCGTGATGGACCGTCTGCGCACGACGCCGTTCTGCCAGGAGCTGACAGGCGAGATCTTCCTCAGCACTTACGAGGCCTGGACGACGCTCAGACAACAGAAGTCAGCCGTTGGAGCCATGAGTTCCGCTTGAACGTAATGCTTTAAAACTATTTATGCTATATATAGAACCATATTCTATAAATGGGTCGGAACGGTTATCATAAATACATGAAAAGAAAGGGCAATCGCCCGCTTTTCTGTTGCTCCATTCACATCCTTACGCGAGAGGCAAAGCAATCATGACACTTCGACTTGGCGATACCGCACCTGATTTCACCGTGGACAGCACCGCGGGAACCATCAACTTCCATGACTGGATTGGGGATTCCTGGGTGTTTTTCTTCAGCCATCCGGCTGACTTCACGCCAGTCTGCACCACTGAAATGGGTCGTACCGCCCAACTGGCCGAACAGTTTGCCGCACGCAACGTTAAGCCGCTGGGCCTCTCGACCGACTCGACTGAAGAGCACCTGCGGTGGATTGAAGACGTGAATGACACCCAGCACACGAACCTGGAGTTCCCCATCGTTGCCGATGCCGACTGTGAAGTCGCCCAGCTGTACGACATGATTCACCCGGGCGAAAGTGAGACCTCCGCGGTTCGCAGCGTCTTCATCATTGACCCGAACAAGAAGATCCGCCTGACAATGACCTACCCGATGACCGTGGGGCGGAACTTCGACGAGATCCTCCGTGCGATCGACGCACTGCAGACAAGCGATGAGTACACCTGCGCCCTGCCCGCCGACTGGCGCAAGGGTGGCGAGGTGATCATTCCGCCTTCCATCTCCAATGAAGAGGCCAGGGAAAAGTTCCCGAACGGTTGGGAAGAGCTTCGTCCCTATCTGCGCCTGACCAAAGTCTGATACCGGAAAGGCAATAAAAAACCGGGCCCGAGGGCCCGGTTTTTTGTGGTTGATCGTTTAGTGAATCAATCCCAGGCGGCGCCTTCAAGCGTATCCAAAGGAATCTTGATATAGCGCCGGCCATTGCTTTCAGGCTCCGGAAGCCGACCGCCCCGGGTATTGACCTGCAGTGCATGCAGGATCAGCTTGGGCATCGGCAGCTCACTGTCGCGCTTGTTTCGAAGCGCCACGTAGTCTTCCTCCGTGGTTCCCACCAGATGCGGGTTCTTCTGTTTCTGCTCACCCACCGTGCTCTCCCATTCAGGCTCGCGACCGCCGGGCATGTAGTCGTGGCCGGTAAACACGCGGGTCTCATCGGGCAGCGCCAGGATATCCTGGATGGACTGCCATAACTGGTGCGCATCGCCGCCGGGGAAGTCCGCTCGGGCGGTGCCGAAATCAGGCTGGAACAGGGTGTCGTGCACAAAGGCGGCATCACCCAGCACGTAGGTAATCGACGCCAGGGTATGCCCCGGGGAGAACAGTACCTGCCCCCTCAGGTTGCCCACGGAGAACTCGTCACCGGCACGGAAGAGCTGGTCCCACTGGCGGCCATCAGCCGGGAAATCCGGCCAGTTGTAGATGCCTTTCCAGAGTTCCTGGACGTCCGTGACATAACCACCGATGGCCTTGGGCGCGCCGGTCTGCTCACTGAGGTAATGGGCCGCCGAGAAGTGGTCCGCGTGGGGGTGGGTATCCAGGATCCACTGGACGTCGAGATTGTGCTCGCGCACGTACGCCAGCAGTTCATCGGCGTGGTGCGTGGCCGTGGCGCCGGACTTCTCATCGTAGTCCAGCACGGGGTCGATGATGGCGCACTGGTCTGTCTCTGGATCACTGACGATGTATTGCACGCTGAACGTGCGCGGGTCATAGAACCCAGCCACATTGGGTGACTGTTTTCCGTTGGACTCGGAAAGCTGGAAGGTTCTCATGGTTTCTCCTGTTGCCTGTGCGTATCGATTAATTTCATTTTGTTCTTACGTTATAACCATTCTACTCAATAAATCGATTGGCCACAGGCATGCCTCCCATTCGAAAAATCTATCGATGAAAAATTCCGTATAGCCTCACTCTTCAAATAACGACCAAGCTATATATAACGTTTCAATCTATCGTTATGCACGTTAATTTGGTACTGTTTGAGCAATATCAAGGCGGAAAAGTGAGGCTCTCCAGCATGAGTAGTTTGAGTAAAGGCTCAACGGGTTCTTCCGAAAAAAAACACAACGTTGTCATCGTCGGCGGCGGCGCTGCCGGGATATCGGTCGCTTCAAGCCTTCGCAAGCGGGACCGCTCATTGGATATTGCGGTTGTTGAGCCGGAATCCGTCCACCATTATCAGCCCGGCTGGACAATGGTGGGGGGCGGTGTCTTCCGGCCCGAAAGCACATCCAAGCCCATGCGCACCGTGATGCCGAAATTCGTCCACTGGTACCAGAACACTGTCGCTTCCGTTGATCCTGAACGGAACCAGGTCCAGTTGAAGGATGGCTCAAACTTGGCTTATGACGCGCTGGTGCTTGCTCCAGGCCTGGAGTTGAACTGGGGCGCCATTGATGGCCTTGAGGAAACCATCGGAAAGAATGGAGTAACCTCAAACTACAGGCTGGGCTGCGCCGAATACACCTGGCAACTGGTCCAGTCGCTGAAAGGGGGCCGGGCCCTGTTCACCCAACCGCCGATGCCCATCAAGTGCGCCGGGGCTCCCCAGAAAGCCATGTACCTGTCATCGGATCACTGGCTGAGGAGCGGCGCTATTGGCAACATTGACGTGCAATTCCATAACGCGGGTGCCGTGCTATTTGGCGTGAGCGATTACGTGCCCGCCCTTGAAGAGTATATCCGTCGGTACAACATCGGCCTTAACTTCCAGAGCAACCTGGTTGCCGTGGACGGTCCGGCAAAGAAAGCCACATTCCGCGTGACGGACGGGGAAGGCAACAGCTGGGACCGTGAGGTCGAGTTCGATATGCTCCACGCCGTTCCACCCCAGCGCGCGCCGGCGTTTATACGGGATTCCGTGCTGGCGAATGATGCCGGATGGCTCAACCTGGAGGATGACACCCTTCGCCACAGGAATTACCCCAATGTCTTTGGGCTGGGGGATGCAAGCGGAACCTCCAATGCAAAGACGGCGGCAGCGGTGCGCAAACAGGCGCCTGTGGTGGCCGAGAACCTTGTATCGACGCTGCACAGCAAGCCGATGAAAGCGGCTTACCTCGGTTACGGCTCCTGTCCGCTCACCGTTGAAAAGGGGCGTATCGTGCTGGCTGAATTCGGGTACGGTGGCCAGCTGCAACCCACCTTCCCCAGGTGGATCAATGACGGCACCAGGGCGACCCGGGCAGCCTGGTTCCTGAAGGCCAAGCAACTGCCGGCGCTCTATTGGTATTTCATGCTGAAAGGCCTGGAATGGTTGGCCAAACCGGCAGCGCGGGGCTAGGGGGGTCAGGGCCTGATCACGCCTCTGTGGCGCAGGGCTTCCCGGAACCGTTCGGCACGCGCCTCGTTGACACCCATATCGCTGATTCCCAGCATCGCCGCTGAACGCACCGCCAGGCGCTCTGCGCCCGATTCCGGAACCGGTTGGGGCTGGGCCAGCACCTCGAAGTAGTCAACGAAGCCGAACAGATCGCTGTAAGCCTTGGCATAAAGGTAATGCCTGGATTCATCTTCCTCGACGATGCTGGTATTTGGCAGCTCAGCCACGGCCTGCCTGACCTCGGGCCAGGCCTGATCCACGGGCATGGCAAGCTCAAAGGCCGGGATAGCGTGCATGGAGCCTTCTTCCGCCTCAGTGGATACGCAGTTTGGAAGTGATGGGCATTCGCTCAGTGTGAGCTCGCCGCTTCCCATTTCCAGCGGTGACGTGGTCATGCAGCCCTGGAGCCCAGCGCCAACGAAGGCCATCAGCAGAAGCCTCCTGGCTGCACTACTGCCCGGGATTGCACTGAATGTACTCGCCTGTCTCTCCATGTTGTCTCCGGTTTCCTGTGATAAGGGAATCTGTTGGGTTATTGCACCTGGCTCAACCGCGCCAGGATGGCATCGCAGACCTGTTGCTGCGTCCGACCGTTGCCATCAACCGTCAGGTCTGCATATTGCTGATAGAGTGCGAGGCGCTCACCGAAAAGCTCATCAAGTGTCTGATCCGGGCGCTTGGATATGCCGCGAAGGCTGTAATCACCAATCCGCTGCCTGATTGAGGCCAGCGATACGTCGAGAAAGACGATAACGCCGTCTTTTCCGAGGTGCTCCATGGCCCTGTGGCTGTAGACCGCACTGCCGCCCGTGGCGATCACGTGATCGGACACCGCCAGTGAGCTCAGCACCCGCTCCTCCTCATCACGCAACGCCTCATAGCCGCGCGTGTTGACGATCTGCTGCAGGGTGCAGCCGGTACTGCTCTGGATCAGCAGGTCCGTATCCACAAAGCCTTTTCCGCTTGCCTTGGCCAGCAGGACCCCAACCGTGCTTTTGCCGGAGCCCGGCATCCCGATCAGAACGATGTTGCTTTTATCTGCCATGACGGCTGCACCTCAGGCGGCGTCTCAGGGAGACCTTCATGGTAACCCCATTCCAGGATACCCATTAAGCACGGATTGGTCGCGGACCCACGGATTGTCGTACGCATAGAGATGGGCACGAGACCAGAACCAGCTTGACTTGCTCCATTAATCAGCGGGAATCTAGACAAATGGACATGCACAGAATATACAGAGCCATTGCCGGTTGGCGCCCCTTGATCCGTCGCAGCCCCCTAGTCCTGACGGCTGCCGCAATATTGCTGTTAACAGCGCTCCCCGCCCAGGCCGCCCGCCCTTCAACCATTGTCACCTGGAAAGACTGGGGGCCCTATGTTGGCAAGCAGCTTCCGGACCGGGGCATTGCAAGCGCCATTGCCAGGGAGGCATTCGCCCCGATTGACAAGGATGTCTCAGTCCAGTTTCGGCCTTGGAATCGTGCCTATCGAGAGGCCCGCAAGGGAATGCACCTCGGGGCATTCCCTTACGCCTACAACGAGGAGCGCGCCGAGGACTTCCTGTTCACGGCCCCCCTCTTCACGACGTCCATCCGTCTGTTCGCAACACGCAAACACATCGAGCCGAATACGCGGTTGAAGGCAATTAAGGACCCCAGCGTCTGCTTACCCCAGGGTTATAACACCCGTGTCGCGGAAAGCCTTTTCAAGCAGACCCGTCTCGTGATCAAGCGCCCCAGGGCCATGGTGAACTGCATGCACATGCTCAGGTTTGGCCGCGTGGATCTGGTGCTTGTCTCGGAGCGCGTGGGCGAATTCATCATCAACCACGAACAGGAGCTGGCTCATGAGGACTTCTTCATCCTGAGCCGCACTATCGAGACCCCTGTTCACATCATGGTGTCCAGAGCGCTTCCAGACCCGCAATCAGTGGTCAGCACACTGAATGAACAGATTGCACGCATGAAAGCCAACGGTCGCATCCAGTCCGTGTTCGACCGCTTCGATGCCAATTCAGCGCAGTAGCGCCCTTCAAAGCTCATCCACATTGGCGAGCAGCTGGTCGGCATGCGCCAGCACTGGGGTTCGCTGTTACTCAAGGGCGAAAGTGACGCGCACCTCGGCTTGCGCACTCACCTCACCCGCCTCGAATTCATCCGGCTCACTGGCGCTCTCCCTGGTGTCAGCGGCCATCATCATGGGGCGCGGTCCGGGCTGTGATACCTGTTGCTCTTTGATCGAAATCACCTGCCCGAGTTCACGGCCGGCGCTTTCCGCCAGGGAGCCGGCACGTCGGCGGGCGCTGCGGAAGGCCCCGGCCAGCGCCTGCTGCTCAGCGGTATCGCCCTCCTCCAGCCGGAAGTTCGCTACGGAAAGCCTCTGGGGCGAAGCCTCGGACAGTCGGGCGGTCCACTCCCCCAGCTCGCCAACCGGCAGCGCCAACAACTCAACAGTGCGCGTTGCCTGGTAGCCCGCCAGGCTCCGTTCACCCTCGTCCCACCGGTACTGCGGGGAAACAGACAGGGAGCGCGCCTGCAGTTCCGCACCTTCAGGCAATGAACCCCGCAATTCCTCGATCAAGGGATTCACCTTCGCCCGCAGGCGCTCACTGGCCTCGTAGGCGCCATCAGCCGTCACCTCAAACCCCAGGTGCAGATCCGCCAGTTCCGCGGGCAGCGTGATTTCACCGGTGCCGCTCACTTCGACGCTATGCGTTTCGGCGCCCTTGTCTCCGCTGCAGCCCACCAGCATCACCACGGCAGCAACCACCATAACCAATCGGTGACTCATACTTCCTCCTCATGAAATCCCTTTTGCCCGATCACGGACCGGACCAGTTCCGCCATGCCCCGACAGTCCGCCAGGGCGCGATGGGGTGGCTCGAACCGCGATAGCGCCTCCCCGATTTCAATGGCATAACGGCTGCAGTAGATGGTTTCCAGTTGCTGGAGCCGCACCGGGTTATGGCTACCAACAGCCCCGAACAGCCGGCGCAGCCAGAAATCATCGAATGGCACCGCATCCGAAAACACCTCCTCCCCGCCCAGCCGCTGTTCAAGCTCACGCGCCACCGTCACAACATCCTGACCTTCACGCAGCAGCTCATCACGCGAGATGCCGTGGATCGCCTCCTCGGCATAATCATCCCAGTCCTCCCAGTCGCCCGCTGTCTCCGGATTGATAAACACACTCCAGGACTGCTCGCCGTCCAGCGAACACCAGGCGATCTCAATGGGATAGGACTCGGGGCCCAGGCCGCTGGCTTCAATATCGAGAATATACATGGAACAACCGTCCTTCAGCTTGCCCGTATCATGACTCATCAGTCGCGCAGGACGAAGCTCGCCCCTTCAGCACCCGACTTGGTATCCTACGGGCCTTCAAGGTACCAATACCAGACGCCATTACATTGAAATGCCAGGGACGGCGCCATGAATTTCCGAATCGTCAGCCCATTACGCAATATTGAAACCTTTGCTCGCGGTCAGGGTATACATGAGCTGGCTCGGCTGAAAAAGGTCTACGGACCTGGCAATTGGAGAAAGCGTAAGGGCCATGCGATAATCGAACTGGAATCTGGCGCCAGGGCTTTTGCGGAACTTCACTGGTACGAAGCTCACGGAATCGGCAGAAAAGAATTCAAGATTAAACGATTACTGGACTGACACGATGAGTCATCATTTCGCCATGTGTCTGAAAAACGAAGGCTACGAAGCGTCTCTGGAACCGCGCAAGCTCTATGAAGTACTTCCGGATGCCAGCGCCGAGAAACAGGAAATGATCCGCGTGGTCGATGAGTCAGGTGAAGATTACCTCTATCCGGCCTCATGGTTCATACGGATGCCATTGCCCGAGAGCGTTGAGCAGCAAATTGCCTCCTCTTTCTGAATCCAGGCTCAAGCCAGAGTTGCCGAACCGGGGATCGCTCACCCATCGCGGCGGATTTCCCGCGCGATAACCACCATTTCCCTCTTGCTCACCGCCACGGCGCCCCGGGCAATGGCCCGTTGTCGCTGCTCCGCCGTGATGTCGTAATGGGGGTGGCGCTCAACGCCGTCGAACCAGAGTACGTTCACCCCGAGTTGCCGGGCAAATTCATGGAGTTCGCTGAGATAATCAGCGCTCATGTGGTAGCGGCGCTTCTGGCGCCACCAGATTCCGGCATCATCTACATAAACCGCCAAGCAACTCCCCCTTCCCGCTCAACAAGGCTCTTCACCGGTACTATGCCTTCCCGGCTTCCTTGAGCCCAGAGGATAATGGCTGGCTGATCGTCAGTCACGGCGTTACAGTGGATTCAGGCGTATAGCGGAGCTCACCTGTGAGGCGACCATGAAAAAACTGAAAAATGAAAAAGAGATGGTCAAGAAAGCCATTGATGAAGGCATGAAGTATGGCGAAAACCGGGGTGTTGTGGAGTTCGAGGCCACGGATTCCCAGGAGGAGAAAATCGAGTACATTTACCGACTCCTGGTGCACGACAACGTGATCCAGCCCATTCCGGAAGACCAGATCTCGCAGAAGGCCATGAAGCACAAGCTGGCGATCTGGGCCTCCAAGCTCAAGTAAACCGGGTATTCACCGCGACGTATTGCACGAAGCCCGCCTATTGTTCGTACAGGGTTGGTACTGGATTGGAAAAGGAGCGACACCATGCAGGAGGACCGCTTAACCTGGCTGCTTCGAAAGGGGATGCTTGCCCTGCCCGTCATACTGGTTCTGGCACTGGCACGGTGCGGCGGTGACACGGCCGGTAGTGGCGAAGAGACCACCACCGAAGAGTCAAGTGAACCAAACGCAAGCCAGCAGGCTACTGAGCCGGAGCCGGAGCCGGAGCCGGAGAAACAGGACACCCAGGCGCAGACCGGGGACTCAACAAAGAAACGGGACCCGGAGGAATTCACTGCCGGCGAGATCAAGGCCGCGATGCGCGAGCACATTGAAAACCGCACGCAGATGGGCAACCCCGGCGTATTCGAGATCACGGACCCGCGAACCAGCCAGACGCTCGAGCTCCGTTTCCAGAAGATCCATGACCCGGTGCGCACCATGGGCGATGGCCATTACTTCGCGTGCACCAACTTCGCCGCCATTGGTGATCCCTACAAGACCTATGACCTGGATTTCTGGCTACAGGTCCATGACGGTGAGCTGGTGGTCTATGAGGAGAACGTCCACAAGCTGCCCGTGCATGAGCATGGCGAATGGGTCCAGCAACCGCGCTATAACTTCGTGAATGACCGGATCAACCTGCTCCGGTAGCCGCCCTTGAACGAGCGGCACTGGAGCGTATCGGAGCTGGCACTATGGACGACCTGAAGCTGCCCCTCTTTCTCGGCGGATTCGCGCTCTTCTTCCTGATCGAGAGCCTGGCGGCCAAACGCCCCTGGCAGGAACCGCGCGGACAACGGCTCCGGATGCATGCCGGTATGGCGGTATTCAACACTGTGGCCCTCAAGCTCATCATCCTGGCGCCCTTCCTGTACTGGACGGAATACATTGCCAGCCAGGGTTGGGGACTGGCGCCCATGCTGGGCTACAGCGGTTTTGGCGGCATCATTGCCACCATCATCGTGCTGGATATGTTCGACTACTGGTGGCACCGCTTCAATCATCGGGTTGGACTGCTCTGGCGCTTCCACAAGGTGCACCATGTTGATACCCATGTGGACGTCACCACGGCCCTGCGTTTCCACCCGGGTGAGCTCTTCATCTCCTTTTTCGTGAAACTGGTCTGGATCGCCGTCTGGGGGCCGAGCCTGGTGGCCTTCGCCGCGTTCGAGATTGCGGTAAGCATGGCCAGCCAGTTCCATCACTCGAACATTGATTTCCCGGACCGCTGGGAACGTGTCCTGCGCCTGTTCATCGTGACGCCGCGCTTCCACACCAGCCACCACACGGTTTCCCGGCGAACCGGGGACGCCAACTTTGCCACCATCTTCATCATCTGGGATCACCTTTTCGGTACCTACAGGGAGCCCGATGAAACGGAAATGAAGGAACTCGGTCTGGCCGAGGGGCGTGACGACTACCTGTCGTTTGTCACCTGGCTGACCGAGCCATTCGCCCAGCGCAACCAGAACCAGGATGATCCGGAGCGACAATCAACGACGTAGAACCTGTAAGTGCTTGACTGAAGAGGCGCAGGCCCCGACAGTCTGAAGTGCATGACCGAAGGATACTTTCCATCAATAAGGAGAAGAAAGCATGAAACGTTTCCATTCCATAGCGACAGTGCTCGCGATTCTCGCGGGTCTTGCATTCGGTGGCCCGGCGCTGGCGTCCAGCCACGGCGATGAACACGCCGGTGACAGTGCCGAAACCGAAGAGCAGGCGGAAGACGAGCATGCCGGTGATGAAGCAAAGTCCGAGCATGATGAGAAGCGCAAGTCCGACAAACGCGACGAGGAAAAAGCTGAATCCGACGAGCATGCCGGCGAGGCGGCTGAATCCGACGAGGAGGACGAACACGCCGGTGATTCCAGCTGGTAAACACTGAGCCAGCCGGTTCCGATGACGCTGCTTGCGCAGTTAAAGCAGGTCATCGGCTTTCCTTTCAGCCCCTTACCTTCGAAACCCCACGTCCGCAGACCGAAAAGAGCACACAATGCAGACAATCGTCGTTGAACGCACCATCAACGCCCCCATCGAGCAGGTCTTCGAGCTGCTGAGTGACCACGCAAACTACAGGGAGTTCGACGGCATCCGTGATTCCTGGCTTATCAAAGAAGGCCCCCGGGAACGCAACGGGGATGGCGCCGTGCGTCGCATTGATCTGGGCGCGGTCTGGTTCGAGGAGGAGATCAGTAATTTCCACAGACCCACGACCATGGATTATCGGATCCTGCGCTCACGCCCACCGATTGAGCATGAAAGCGGACGCATCCGCCTGGAAGAGACCGGGCAGGGAACGAAGGTCACCTGGACGTCCGTCTTCCGCATTCGTATTCCACTGATTGGGCGGGTTCTGTCACCGGTTGCGGCGAAGGCGGGAACAAAGGCCTTTGGCAGTATGCTCAAGGCGATTGACCGGCGGCTGACTGCCGGCGGCTGAAGGGAGGGAGCTGGATAACGCCCTATCCCGCCATTAGGATTCAGACGTCATCCAGCCATTCCAGCCTCACGGGCTACATCAGCTCATCAATTCGCGGAGTCGACCAGGCTGTAGTCCAGCTTGTTCTCTTCCGGCGAGCTGTTGATGGTACGCACCGTATTCCAGTAGCGAGTGACGATGTACAGGATGCACGCGAAGTAGATTCCGATCACCAGTGCGCCGACCCACTGGATCTTGATGAATTCCAGCTGGAACAGCAGCGTCAGGCCGATCATCGCCACCAGGTTGCCCGCAAAGTAGCGGCCCTTGCCGAAGCGCTTCACCGTCAGGTTCAGGTTGTCGGTATAGAGGCGGATCAGCGAGTCCAGTGAGTTGATGACCATGGTGATGCCTACTGTGACCATGAGGATGTTGAACACGCCCGTGGTGCCGATGTCTTCCAGATGGTAGTAGTAGAGCACCGTGAACCAGATGCCGATGGCGATCGACGGCAGGAAGAGCATTGCCAGCAGCAGCTGCCAGGTGCGCAGACCACCCACGAAGCGGGAGGTGAACTGGCCAATCATGATGGACCAGGCAAACCACCAGTACAGGTAGAAGGCGTGATAGTCACTCAGCGGCAGCATGAATTCATGGATATTGCCGAAGTAACCGCCCAGCAGGCTCAGGGTTCCGGCAAAGTCCCCGAAGCTCCCTTGCTCGGTCATGAACGCGTAGTACCAGAACAGCGCGATCAACCCGATGAACATCCAGCTTGTGCTCACGCTCAGAACCCGCACGTACTTGAGGCTGGTACTGGAGTAGACGGCCGCCCCGATGGAGATAAAGACAATGCCGTAGAAAACCGTCTGCGCGGTTTCGTTATCGCCCATTTCCGGCAGGTACCAGGGAAGGTTCTTCAGCAGAAGGAAGGCAGTAAAGGCACAGGTGCCGATGATCACCACGTTGTTGATGACCTTTACGACTGGAATCTCGAAAAACTTCACCCGTGGTTCGATCACGCAGAAGTAGAAGCAGGTGAGGAAGTAGAACCCCCAGATCAGGAAGGCCCAGAACCCGAACTCGACGGCGAGCGGGTTGGTCACACTGTAGTCCTCCGCATAGCCACCGAACTCGGTGAGCGGGAACATGATAAGGCCCACGTCGAGGCCGGATGTGAACAGGATTGCCATGAAGGTGAAGGTGCGGACCGGGGTTACACCCACCACCTGAAGATTCCCCCACCGCAGCAGGATTACCACGATCATGGTGAAGGTAAACACCAGTCCGATACTTAACCAGGTCAACATAAACCAACTCCTTTGCTGGTTGCGGCGTCTCTTTTTTATGCACATAGTCCCCCTTCCGGGCGGCCTGGAGCCGTTGACAGGCCGCCCAGTTCAGCGCTGGTTACACCAGGAAGGGGGGAAGGGTCAGCGGATCGCGCGTGCAGGCTCTCCGGCCCGTTGGCGCTCCCGCCAGTGCTCGTCCATACCCACCGGCACATCAGGCGGCGCCTCGGGCTCACGCCCCCGGATGAGGTCCGCCGCCCGCTCGGCCACCATGATGGTGGGCGCGTTCAGGTTGCCGTTGGGAATGGTTGGGAATACCGAGGAGTCCACCACGCGCAGGCCACCGATGCCGCGAACGCGGGTCTCCGGGTCGATCACCGCCTGCTCGTCCGTGCCCATCGCGCAGGTACAGGAGGGGTGGTAGGCGCTTTCAACCGCCTGGCGGACAAACGCATCAATCGCCTCGTCCGTGGTCACGTCCGCCCCGGGCTGGATCTCCTCGCCGCGATAGTCGTCCATCGCCGGCTGGTGGATGATCTCGCGGGTCAGGCGCACGCAGTCCCGGAAGCCTTCGCGGTCGTCCTCGTGTTCCAGATAGTTGAACAGAATCTCCGGTGCTGCCTTCGGGTCGGCCGAGCGCACGTACACGTGCCCCCGGCTTTTCGGCTTGTTGTGCCCTACGTGCACCTGGAAGCCGTGGCCGTCGAAGGCCTCCTTACCGTCATAGCGCATGGCTGCCGGCAGGAAGTGATACTGCAGGTCGGGCCATTCGACACCCGCCTTGGAACGGATGAAGGCGCAGGACTCAAAGTGGTTGGTGGCGCCCAGGCCGTCCTTCTTCAGGATCCATCGCGCGCCGATCAGGAACTTGTTCCAGAGGTTGAGCTTGCCGTTCAGTGAGGTGGGCTGCTTGCAGCGGAACTGGCAGTAGAACTCCAGGTGATCCTGCAGGTTCGCGCCCACGCCCGGCAGCTCGTGCTTCACCTCGATGCCGGCCTTCTCCAGCACTTCCCGGTTGCCGATGCCCGAGAGCTGCAGGATCTGGGGTGAGCCGATGGAACCGGCCGAGAGGATCACCTCGCTGTTGGCCTTCACATCCTGCACCTTGCCGCCACGCTCGTAGCGCACGCCCACGGCCTGCTTGCCGTTGAGCAGCACCTTGTGGACCAGGGCTCCGGTCATGACCGTCAGGTTTGGGCGATCCATGACCGGGCGCAGGTAGGCGTTGGCGGTGGACGAGCGCACGCCGTTCTTCACCGTCATGTGCATGGGGCCGAAGCCTTCCTGCTGGTGACCGTTGTAGTCCCTGGTCACGGGATAACCCGCCTGCTCGCCGGCGTCGATGAAGGCCTGGTAGAGCGGGTTTTTCATGTTGTTGCCGTTGTTGGTACCCACAGGGCCGGAATCGCCACGGTAGGTGTCACCACCGAAGACCCAGGTTTCGGCCTTTTTGAAGTACGGCAGGCAGTTCTGGTAGTTCCAGCCTTCGGCGCCGTGTTCTTCCCACTCATCGAAGTCTTTGGCGTGACCGCGTACATAGACCATGCCGTTGATGGACGAGGAGCCGCCCAGTACCTTGCCGCGTGGGCAGTGCATGCGCCGGCCGTCCAGGTAGGGTTCCGGCTCGGTATGGAACTGCCAGGCGAACTTTCTGGTGTTCATCGGGATCGACAGCGCCGTGGGCATCTGGATGAAGATGCTGCGGTCGCTGCCGCCGGTTTCCAGCAGGAGGACCTTGTGGTGGGGGTCCTCGGTGAGCCGGTTGGCCAGTACGCAGCCGGCTGAGCCGGCGCCGACGATGATGGTGTCGTATTGGTGTTTACTCATTTTAGTTACCCGGGGTTCTGGTGCCGGGGAGGGCGGGGTAGCCTGATCGGGAGACGCCGTGAATACATCCATGTAGGCTTGCTTTCGCCATCCATGGCTCAAGACACTCCCGATCAGGCTACCCCGCCCTCCCCTGATCAAATTCAGGGGAAAACGCCGTCAGAACGGCGCCTCAATATCTCCCATTCCGACGTAAACCGATTTGAGCTGGGTGTAGTGGTTGATGGTTGCCAGACCGTTTTCCCGGCCGATGCCGGATTGTTTGTAGCCGCCCACCGGCATTTCTGAAGGTGATTCGTTGTAGGCGTTGATCCAGCAGATGCCGGCCTGCATCTGGTGGATGACCCGGTGGGCGCGCTTGATGTCGCGGGTGAAGACGCCGGCGGCCAGGCCGTAGTGGGTGTTGTTGGCACGGCGGATGACGTCGTCTTCGTCGCGGAAGGTGAGCACGCTCATGACGGGGCCGAAGATTTCTTCCTTCACGATGGTCATGTCATCGGTGCAGCCGGTGAAGATGGTGGGTGCGACGAAGTAGCCGCCTTCGACGCCGGCCGGGGAGAGTTCCTCGCCGCCGCAGGCCAGGGTTGCGCCTTCATCGATGCCCTTGCGGATGTAGTCCATGACCCGATCGCGGTGCTTGCTGGAGATGAGGGCACCGAAGTTGGTTTCGGGGTCCAGGGTGTCGCCCGCGATGATGTTGTTGCGGGTGCGCTCGAGGAGCTTCTCCATGAAGGTCGTGTACAGGTCCTCGTGCACGAAGACGCGGGTGCCGTTGGTGCAGATCTCGCCCTGGGTGTAGAAGTTGGCGAGCATGGCGGCGGAGACGGCGTTGTCGATCTCGGCGTCGTCAAAGATGATCAGCGGCGATTTGCCGCCGAGCTCCATGGTGACTTCCTTCAGGGTGGTGGCAGCGCCGGCCATGACTTTCTTGCCGGTGCCCACTTCGCCGGTGATGGAGACCTTGTCGATGCCCGGTTCGTGGCTCAGCCAGGCGCCCACCTCGCCGGCGCCCTGGACGACGTTAAACACGCCCGCCGGCATGCCCGCTTCCATAAAGATCTCGGCCAGTTTGAGCGCGCCCAGCGGGGTTTCCTCAGAGGGCTTAAAGATCATGCTGTTGCCACAGGCCAGCGCCGGGGCGGACTTCCAGCAGGCGATCTGCAGCGGGTAGTTCCAGGCGCCGATGCCGGCGCACACGCCCAGAGGCTCGCGGCGCGTGTAGTAGAAGTCGCCGCCCAGATCCTGCTGGTTGCCTTCCAGTGCCGGGGCCAGGCCGGCATAGAATTCCAGGGAGTCGGCGCCGGTGTTCACGTCCACCTCGCTGGCTTCCTGCCAGGGCTTGCCGGCGTCGAGCACTTCGATCTTCGCGAGTTCGTCGTTGCGCCCGCGCAGCAGCGCCACCGCCCGGTTGAGGATGCGGGCCCGTTCCATTCCGGTCATGGCGGACCAGGTGGCGAAGCCTAAGCGCGCGCTCTCGAGGGCGGCCTGGCGCACGCCTTCGTCCGCCACCTCCACTTCGTAGATCACTTCCCCGGTGCCGGGGTTGACCACCTCGAAGGTTTCGCCGGTGCTGTTGGGCATGGGCTTGCCGGCCACAAAATTCTGGTAGCGGGTCAGTGGCATGGTTCGACTCCGTGTTGTTTCAGTGTGTCGTTGATGAATGCCTTGCACAGCGCCTCACTCTCCCGGAAACCCTGCTCCTGGTCGGGCCAGAGAGCACTGCGCAGCCAGAACCCGTCGATCAGCGCCGAGGTCTGCTTGGCGGCATCCCGGGCCACCTCCGCCGGCAACAGCTGCCGGAAGGAATAGCAGAGGTTGCTGTAGAGACGGCGGTTGTTGATGTGCTGGAGGCGGGCCAATCCGGGTTCGTGGATGGCGCGCGCCCAGAAACTGAGCCAGGTTCCGGTGGTGGCAGTGGAACGCTGGAAGTCGCTGAAGTTGGCCTCAACAATCGCCACCAGCCGTTGCTGGGGCGTGAGGGATGCCGCCTTGGTGTGCGCCAGTAGCGCAATCTTCAGTTCTTCGAGCAACTGGCGCAGCGTGGCCTCGATCAGCGCCTGCTTGCCACCGAAGTAATGGCTGATCAACCCCGACGACATCCCCGCCGTACGGCTGATGGCACCGATGGTTGCACTCTGGAGACCCAGCTCCCCCACCACCTCGAGCGTGGCTTCGATCAGCTGGCGTCTGCGCTCTTCCTGGACTCCGACTTTAGGCATAGTTTTATTGATTGACCGTTCAATTAATTTAAAGGATAGCCTGCTGTTCACCCTGAATCAACAGGCCGGTTCTCCAACGATTGTACCCCAACCCCAAAACTGACGTGTGATCAGGAACCTGTCCGCAATGTAAAAAATCGGTCCGGATCATATTTCTTTTTTTAACTGGACGCTCAATTAAAATAAAATTACCCTCCTGCAACTCGAACGTCTCGGAAATCCCTTAGACAAAGGAGCTTAAGCAATGAATCGAAACCTGTTAGCGGCAGCAGTAGCAGCCTCCGTCACCGCAGCAGCACCCTCGCTGGCCGTGGCATCGACCAACATCTCCGCGGGGGTCTGGGCCAGCTATCGGTATGTAACGGATTCTGATTTTGCAGCGCCCGCCTTCAACAGCGACCTGGACGAGGAAACCGGCGGCGATATCGGCCGTGAGTCCCTGATTCTCTACGGGGATCACACCCAGGAGGACGGCCCCTGGCGCCTTTCCGCCGAAGTGCGGTTTGGCCCGGGCAGCTTCTCGGACCCGGACAATAACTCAACCGGTTCCTTTACCGCCGTCCACAAGCTCTGGGCAGGTCGCAGCATCGGTGAGAACTGGGACATGAAGATCGGCAAGAGCGAAGTTCCCTTCGGCTGGAAAACCGTGAACTTCTGGCCCGGCGATCTCCTGCTGGGGGGCTACGGCGACCAGATGGACGTGGGTGCCAAGTTCACCGGCGACGTTGGCGGCTGGGATCTTGCAGCGGCCTATTACCACCAGGATGACTGGGGCGAGACCAGCACGGACACTATCGACGACAACGGCCACTGGGGCTCGTCCACAACCTACCGCAAGATCCAGACCGGCGTGGCGGACGCCAGCTACACCTTTGGTAGTGATGGCGGCAGCAGTGCATTCGGCCTCTCGGCCCAGGCCGGCAAGCTCCAGGACCTAACGGATCACGCCAACGCCTGCACAACCAGCTGTACCGACCTGGATGATGGCTCGCACAACGCTCTCGCGCTCTACTACGAAGGCGCGTACGGCCCATTCACGGCCAAGGCGGAGGCCATGCAGGTGAACCGGGATGTTCCCAACGTGGCCAATGACATCGAGAACACCCGTTATGCCCTCCAGGGCGGCTACAGCGTCGGCAACTGGTTTATGTTCCTGGACGCAACGGCAGCCAACACGGACACGGACGGCAACCAGGCCGATACCGTCTACGCCTTCTCGCCCGGTGTTACCTATGACTATGGTCCCGGCTGGATCTACCTTGAATACCTGAAGTCAGACGGCGATATCGATGCCAATGGTGATATCTACGAAGCCGACTTCGATGCCATGTACGTGACCATGGACTACTACTTCTGAGCCAGCCGACTCAGGACGCCACTACCGGTAGATGCCGGTAGTGGCGCCACCCTCGTTCTGGGCACTGGGGCAATGCTCGGGATCTGGCAAGGGTAAGCCAAGCGGAGCAAAAGCGACGCCACGCGATCTTCAACTCATAGCTCAAGCCGATTGGTTTGCTCACTGGAAAGAATACCCTGCAGCTTCTGCGAGTGCTCTAAAGCCTCGCACCCCTGGCTCGTGAGGTAGCCGCCGTCCTTTTGTGTAATCAACCCCTTCCTGTACAGACGTTCAGCCGCAGCAACGGTCTCTGGATCAGCCTGATTACTGTGGACCTTGATACCCGCCAGCGAGGAGGGTGACTCAAACCGCGCCAGCAGATTCAGTTCAGCGATGTGCTCGGAGGAAAAAGGCATGGGTTTACTCCTGTTTTTGGCTCACATGTCCATGTGTACGCCAGAAAACGCCAGGCGACAATGATAATTCCCAAGTTGATGAGGGCTTCGACCGGTCTGGCAAGTGAGGGCCTCTTCCCTCGGTTTAATTATTCGCCCTCATCCTGTTCGCGCATTTCCCTGAGTCGCATTGGCATCTGATCGATTCTGGAAAAGAGGCGCTCCAGGTCCAGCTCACTACCGCGATCCTTTATGCCTCCATCCTTGCCAACCAGAATTACGCTTGCACCCTCGGGCTGGACTTCAAGCTTCTGACGGACACTCTCGGCCATACCGGCAGTCATGGTCTGCAGGTTGGATTCAATGGCCTGGTCAGTAACAACGAACCACAGGACATCCCGTTCGGCCACCCCATCGCGGAACTTGTGCAATAGTCCAACCGCTTCTTCAGGATTGCTGGAAGCTTTCACCAGGATGATTCGATTTTCCCACTGCAGATCGGAAAGGGACTCCATTGATTGTGCTCCAGCTGTCGAAACCAGAAACAGGCTCAAGATGATGGTCAAGGACCTTGTAACGAACATGGATAAGGCACTCCATTTCAGCGGAAAACATGACGCTCCACCATTAACTTACGCCGGAGAGCCAAAACCGGTTGAAAGGCACTTTTCAGGCCCGTAAAAGTACCTCTGATCCAGACGGCTAAGGTCGCCACTACCCGCACCTGCCGGTGGCGGCGCCATCCATAAAGCCCTTTACAGCGACTCCCACAGGATAATGCCCGACAGGCCAAGAAAACTCATAAGTTGAATAAAAAAGAAAATAAAGCGGACGAAAGCCACGGCATTTGTCTGCGTAAGAGCCACATGGGTAATCGACTGGCATACCCGAGCGACCAGCACAAGCGCGACCAGGACGTTTGTGGCGGTACCTGAAATCCCACTCGCATAGAGTGCAAAAACTATCGCGCCGAACACCGGCAGGTTTTCCACACAATTGGCGTGTGCCCGCATCGAACGAAGATACCAATCCTCGCCCTCTATGACGTCAGCGCGGAATGATTTGATCTCCGTTTTGCCCCGCAGGATACGACTCCAACGGTAGATACCTACCGTGAAAAGCAGAATGAGTACTGTCCAAACAGCAAAACCCAGCAGCATCCATATTGGAAAAGTCATTACCTACCTCCTGCATGACAAAATGACGAATACGGCATAACAGGTGATAGCTGGAATTCAGCGGCCACACCTGTCTCTTGATCGGGAAGGCATGATACTAGCGATGGCATTACAGCTGGTAGGGAATGTTGAGCCGGAGGAAAACTCTGAATGATTTGACCCATCGAGACCACCCAAAGTAAAACGTAAGTTCCAGCAGAAGTGACACCATTAAAAAGTGAGCAGTACGCCGCTTTATGTAGTGCCCCGAATTCCTAGAACAGCTTATTTTGAGAGTGAGCGCATGACCAATACCAGGTTCGGTGACAAGTATTCTAACGACTATATTCAGCAGATTCTGGGCTCAGTCAGGTGCATTGCGATGGTCGGAGCCAGCGCTGACCCGAGCAAGCCAAGCAACAAGGTCCTGCAGTTTCTGGTCGAGGCCGGGTACGATGTTGTACCGGTCAATCCCCGCCCGGACGTGACCGAAATCTGTGGCCTCAAGGTTTATCCCTCACTGAAATCCATCGAACAGACCGTGGATATGGTGGACGTCTTCCGGCCATCCGGTGAATTGGCAGGCATTGCCCGCGAAGCGCAGGAAATCGGAGCCAGCGTACTCTGGGCGCAGCTCGGAATCCACGACGAGGAGGCCGAGCGCATTGCTGAGCAGAATGGCATGAAAGTGGTGATGGACCGGTGCCCCAAGATCGAACTGACTGACTCCATCCTTTTACGGGAAAAAAGCAGCGAGGGCGTCCTGCGCCTGACCCTGAATGACACCGAGCGGCGCAATGCCCTCTCCATGGACATGCTGACACGACTGCGGACGGCTCTGGACGAGGCCGCAGAGGATGCCTCAATCCGGGTCATTATCCTGGCTGCCAAAGGCCGGGCATTCAGCGCCGGCCACGACCTGAGGGAGATGACACGGGCGCGGCAGGCACCCGATGGCGGCCGGGCCTTCTTCAAGGAAACCATGGCCGCTTGCTGTGGCGTCATGCAGGCGATCGTGACCAATCCCAAACCCGTGATCGCGGAGGTTGGCGGCGTTGCCACGGCTGCCGGCTGCCAGTTGGTTGCCAGCTGTGACCTGGCCTATGCATCCCACTCTGCGCGTTTCGCAACGCCCGGCATCACCATCGGCCTGTTCTGCTCGACCCCGATGGTGGCGCTTTCCCGCAATGTTGGAAACAAGGCAGCCATGGAGATGCTCCTGACCGGTGAGATGATTGATGCGGAGCACGCGACGGCAATTGGGCTGCTCAATCGAACGGTGCCGGAGGAACAACTCAGTGACTACACCCATGGCACTGCACAGACGATTGCCGCCAAATCCAGCATGATCCTGAAAACCGGCAAGGAAGCGTTTTACCGGCAGCGTGAAATGCCGCTCGCCGAGGCGTATGAATACGCCTCCAACGTCATGGTCGATAATCTTCTGAAACCTGACGCTGAAGAGGGCATCAACGCTTTCATCGATAAGCGCACACCGCAATGGTCGGATGAATGAAACCGTATCTGAGACAGGCCGTGGAATATCCGGATCAAGAGGCAGCAGCAAGACACGTTCTGGCTGGCGTTCTGTGGCGGCATTCAGCGTACGAAGAAGCCGTTTCCCACGCCAAAAGCTGCTATGAGCTCTACCCATGGGCCGCCATGATTCTGCATATGGCCTACAAGAACGGACAAGGCGTCGAGGCCGATATCGACCTGGCAGACTGGTACTACGACTACTGGGAAAAGACGACTCAGGGATAAATCGGAGCAATTTCGCTGCTCACCCAGGCGGGGCATCGAAGCATCACGCCGGCAGCATCTTCCGGACCAGAAACAACAAAGCCCGCACAAGGCGGGCTGAGTCTTCTTAATTTGGTGGTGCCCGAAGGCGGAATCGAACCACCGACACGAGGATTTTCAATCCAGTGAAAGACAGCCACGCTAAACCATAGTGCTGCACAATCAGATACTTAAAGCTCTCGAAGACCGCAGAAACCCGCAATAACCACCAGCTATGTTGACAGTTCATGGACACCTTCAAGCGCTGAGCTACCGGTGTGCGACCTGCCGCTTCTCGGCTAATAGCTTAATCTTTTCCTTTGGCAGTTTGCACAGCTTGGTACGCACAAAAACCGGCAATAAAAAGATGGAAACAAACAGCAAACCAGAACCTGTCGGACTCATTATCTGATGAGAGCCAGATGATGTCAGCGCTGTATCGCCCACCTCCAACGGTCACAATATCTCCAGTGGCCAAGCCATAGATAACGGTGCTCAAGACGATCAAACCACTGAAGGAAAGAAACACCGAAAACTCAAAATCTCCTGTTTTCATACCGACACTCTCAGAATTCAGGAATTTTTGACCGTGTTTCCCTTCAGCAAATAACGATTTGAGATGATGGTTATAGGGTTACCAATGGCCTCAATCAGGCGGGAGACCATCCTCCCCAACAGGTTTGATAATCAAGCCTGTCACACCGAGGCCCACAAACATGATAAACATGACGAGGAATACACCTGGATCTTCTGACCAGTACACCCAGCCCCCGCCAGTTCCCCCACGACCACCAGGAAAGCGGACCGCGCCTTCCATCAACGCATAGAATGCGTGGACAAGGGCGCCAACGCCCAAACCACGCAGCATAATCCTCTTAAACAGATCACCGCCTGAGTCAGCCATTCCTTTTTACGCCCCTAAACCGAATCGCGTTGATCACTTCTGGTAAGACCACTTCCCCGGTGGTGATCACAATCAACGGCGTGAAATAAAGCGTAGTTTAGAAGGACCAACCATGCTCAATTCAAACGTCACCAGGAACAATATGACCCATACCTGCCGGCATCTTCAGGGTGAACGGGGGCGATATCCTGACGCTTCAACGAATCCTAGGACACTCGGATATTAAGCTCACGATGCGCTACGCACACCTTTCTCCGGACCATTTGAGGGACGCGGTAGAATATGGACCTGCGGTTTAATGCTGCACTCAGGCGCGCTCGATTTTGCGAGCGTCACCTTGAGTGCATTGCTAGCGCTTAATCTGCGGGATTGCTCACGCCTTCGATACGTCGCTTTACGGACATTGGGTCATCGATGTTTTTAAACACGAAATCACTAATTCCGCGACCAGTAATTTTGACGGTTCCGAACCCAAATATACGCCCTATAATACCTTGCAGGATTTCTACCGTCTCTATGGATTGGAGTTTCATTTCTTCGGTGTTCCTACTAATTATTCCCTTTTTCAGAATAACGCGCTTATTCGTCAATCCATGCTCCAGAAACTTGAGCCGAAGGTATTCGTATATCGCTAGCAACCAGGTAATCCCTACAGTAACAGGCCCCAAGATTATCCATATAACCATCGGAACCCAGGCAAACCAGTGGAGTTTGAATCTCGCAACAACTTCCTCGTTCGCCGAAAGCGACTCCTCGATATATGACATTAAACCTCTCCTTTTTGATCTACTTTTCGTTCTAACAGGTAATCGCTGGAATTCACCGATCTCAATAGTTGTGACGTCTATATAGCACCAGCTATCCGAGAAAACTGCGTTGGAGAACAGCCTAGCGCATAAAGGGAGTTTATGCCGCGTAATCGTTTGGCCTGTCGCTTGTGCCCATTCGATTAGACTGGACGGAGAGGTAAACGCTGCTTCGTTGTGATCGGAAGTCTAAGCGGCGTGGACGAAATGTGGACGGCCAGAAACAAAGCCCGCGCAAGGCGGGCTGAGTCTTCTTAATTTGGTGGTGCCCGGAGGCGGAATCGAATCACCGACACGTGGGTTTTCAATCCGCCAAAAAAGACCACATCAAACCATAATTCTGCGCAGCCAGAATCTTACGACTACCCAAGACCGCAAAGAGCCGCAGTTGCGGTGACAGCTCGTGGACTGGAGCTGATCCAGGAAGTGCCCTTCGTCAGCTATTCGACTGTATTCCGGCGCGCAATCCGAGGGGCAGAGGTATTGAAACGAGCGGATGAATTACAGGTTCATGGATCATCAAAGCAAGGTAAACTCGGCATCTGATATGCTATAGAAAAAGCGACAGCACGAAGGAATAACCGCCCGAGAGCGGACGGGTTACGGCTGATGGAATACAATTTTGAATGGGATCCGGCTAAAGCCGTCGCAAACCTTAGAAAACATGGTGTTACCTTTGAACAGGCTGCGGCGGTTTTCAAGGATCCGATGGCTATGAGTCAGCTTGACGATGAAGACTCTGATCCAGGGGAAGACCGCTGGGTGACATTGGGAGTGGTGGCTGGCCAACACTACCTTGTTGTAGCTCACACGTATAAAGCCCAGGACCAAAAAAGCGTAACCATCAGAGTGATATCGGCTCGGCGGGCGACCAGGCACGAGATCAGGCAATACGAGCAGGGGTGACGATATGCAGGACGAATACGATTTCTCGAAAGCCGAAAGAGGTAAGTTCTACGACCCAAATGCCCGGCACAATATGCCGCTTTATCTGGAAGAAGAGGTCCTCAAGTATTTCACCGCTAAAGCAGAATCCAAAGGCGTCGACCTCAATACTCTTATTAATGATCTGCTGAAAAAAGACATCGATTTAATCGAAGGTATAAAGTAAGGCCAGTACACGACACGGCGCCCAGAAACAAAAAAGCCCGCACAAGGCGGGCTTTTTTGTTGATATCTAGTGGTGCCCGGAGGCGGAATCGAACCACCGACACGAGGATTTTCAATCCACTGCTCTACCGACTGAGCTATCCGGGCAACGGGGCGCTATTAAACCGATTTCGCCGGCCATCGTCAAGAGGCGATGGCCGGATTCCTTTCATTCTTCAGGGGGTACGAAGCCGTCGGCCTCGTCGGATCCCTCGTTGTTGAAGAAGGCTTCCATCTGCTGCTGGAGGTATTCCCGTGCCTTGGGGTCCAGCATGTTCAGGTGCTTTTCGTTGATCAGGCGGGTCTGGCGCGCCTGCCATTCCTCCCAGGCCTGCTTGGAGACGTTGTTGTAGATGTCCTGGCCCTTCTCGCCGGGAAGCGGGGCGAAGTCCAACCCTTCCATTTCCTTCTGGTACTTGCGGCAGAATACGGTGCGGCTCATTTCAGGCTCCGTCTTGGGTATTGCGTGCTTTGGCTTTCTGCTTCTGTTTCTTGAGTTTCTTCTTCTTGGGCGGGTAGAGGCTCGGCTCTCCCTTGGGGCGCGTCTTGAAGCGGCGGTGCACCCAGAGATACTGCTCGGGGTGGCGCATGACCGCCTTTTCAATCTCCTGGTTGAGGCGCGTGGCGTTCGCGACTTCGTCCTCTTCCGGGTAGTTCTCGAAAATTTCCGAGAAATGGATGCTGTAGACCCCGTTGCCTTCGCGGAACTGGCTCAGGAAGATAACGCTGGCGCCGGTTTCACGGGCAATCCATGCCGGGGTGGTCAATGTCGCGGCATCAATCCCGAAGAACGGCGCGAATACACTGTAGCGCCGCCCGAAATCCTGATCACACCCGTACCAGACAATGTTGCCTTTCTTGATGTAATTGATCATCTCCCGGAGCTGGCGCTTATCAAAGGCCGCACCGCTGAACTTACGCCGATTGCGCTCGATCATGGCATCGAAGAGCGCGTTGTCCTGGGGGCGGTACATGTGGTTGAACTCAAACACCGCGTTTGCCAGCGGGCCGGCAAAATCCAGGATGCTGAAATGCCCGCCCAGCATCAGAATGCCCTTGCCCCGGCGGCGCGCCTCGTCCAGATGCTCCTGGCCATGGACTTCAAGCCGGTCGATATAGGGCTTCATGTTCCCCCACCAGCCCTTGGGGCTTTCCACATAGCCCTTCATGGTGGCAATAATGCTTTCGCGGGCCAGCTTTTTTCGCTCCTTTTCCGAAAGCTCGGGAAAGCAGAGTCGGATATTGGTCTCCGCAATATGACGCCGCTCGGCCCCGACCAGATAACTCAACCAGCCAAGCGCACGCCCGATTGCCTGGAGTACGGAATCGGGAAGCCAGGCCAGCACGCGCAGTATTCCGATCGAGATCCACGTGGGCCAGTACTTCGGGTGAATGAAATTGCGGTAGTAATACTTCGGATGAATCGGTCGCAAGGTCGCGGGCTTCCAATCAGTGTCTGTGATTCAGGGACAGTCAGCGTACCCATTCAGTGGATACGGGGGAAGTATCTTCGGTACAATCCGCCCTCACTTTGCTCTGGTTTTACGTTCCAGTCCGCAATGGAAGGAGATGAAGATGAATTACGCCGTGTGCGCACTATACCGGTTTGTGCGCCTGGACGACTATGAACAGCTGCGCGACTCCCTTCGCCAGTTCCTGCTCGACCATGAGATCCGTGGCACCCTGCTCCTCGCCCGCGAGGGCATCAACGGCACCGTCGCCGGCCCCCACGAGAGCATCGCCGCGCTCAAGGCACGCCTGGCCGAGGATTTCCGTTTCGATGGCATCGATTACAAGGATTCCGAGACGGACATCATGCCGTTCAACCGCACCAAGGTGAAGCTCAAGAAAGAGATCGTCACCATGGGCGTGGAAGGCATCGATCCCAAACGCTCCGCGGGCACCTACGTGAAGCCCGAGGAATGGAACCGCCTGATTCAGGACCCGGAAGTCACCCTGATCGACACCCGTAACGAGTACGAGGTGGAGGTGGGCACCTTCCGCAATGCGGTGAACCCCAACACCGAGGCGTTCCGCCAATTCCCGGAGTACGTGAAGGAAAACCTGGACCCGAACAAGCACCGCAAGGTGGCCATGTTCTGCACCGGGGGCATCCGCTGCGAGAAGTCCACGGCCTACCTGAAGGAACAGGGCTTCGAGGAGGTGTATCACCTGGAAGGCGGCATCCTGCGCTACTTCGAGGAGATGCCCGAGGAAGAGTCGCTCTGGGATGGCGAGTGTTTCGTGTTCGATGACCGCGTGGCGGTGAATCAGAACCTGGAGCGCGGCAACTACGACCAGTGCCACGCCTGCCGGCGCCCGATTACGGACGAGGACAAGGCGTCCCCGAAGTACCAGAAGGGCATCAGCTGCCCCCGCTGTTACGACGCACTCACCGAGGAGCAGAAGGCCCGCTTCGCCGAGCGCGAAAAGCAGATCCGCCTTGCCCGCGAACGCGGCGAGACCCACGTGGGGGCGGAGGCCGCCGAAGTAATCGAGGCGCGGCGCCAGGCCAAGAAGGCCCAGCAACAGGCCTCAGGCGAGGGCTGACCAGGCGTCTTCCAGCTTGTACAGGGCCTCTTCCAGGTCCGCCAGGGGAATGTTGAGCGGCGGCGCGAACCGCAACACCGTGCCGCCGGCCACCAGCACCATGACCCCGGCCCTGAGCGCCTCGGACACGAAAGTCTTGGTCTGCTCCGACCAGGGCTCCGCCATTTCCGCGCC
Source organism: Halospina denitrificans (assembly GCF_004364635.1). Lineage (GTDB taxonomy): Bacteria > Pseudomonadota > Gammaproteobacteria > Pseudomonadales > Oleiphilaceae > Halospina > Halospina denitrificans. The sequence continues at coordinate 660,879 of NZ_SOAX01000002.1, forward strand.
CATCAACAGACCAAGCCCGCGCACATCCGAAAAGAAGCCGTAACGCTCCTTCATGCCGATCAGCCAGTCACGCAGCATGACATGCCGCTCGGCCACGCCATCCAGGATCTGCCCGGTATTCACCAGCTCCAGCACCCGCTTAGCGACCGCACACGCCAGCGGATTACCGCCATAGGTAGTGCCATGGGTCCCGGTGGTAAGACTGGCCGCAATCTCACTGCGCGTCAGCATGGCAGAGATGGGAAAACCATTACCCAGCGCCTTGGCCGTGGTCAGGATATCCGGCGTCACACCGTAATACTGGTAAGCATAAAGCTCACTGGTCCGCCCCACCCCACACTGCACCTCATCAAACACCAGCAGCACACCATGCTCATCACAGAGCTCACGCAGCCCCTTCAGGAAATCCGGATCCGCCGGCCGAACACCGCCCTCGCCCTGGACCGGCTCCACCACGATGGCACAGGTGCTGTCACTCAGCTGCTCCTTCACCGAATCCAGATCATTGAACCGCGCATGCCGAATCCCCTCCGGCCCGGGCCTGAACCCATCCAGGTACTTCGGCTGCCCACCAACCGCCACGGTAAACAGCGTCCGCCCATGAAAACTGCCCTCAAAAGCAATAATCTCATGGCGCCCTTCCCCGTAATGATCCCAGCTGTACCGCCGCGCCAACTTGAACGCCGCCTCATTGGCCTCGGCCCCCGAGTTGGCAAAAAACACCTTCTCCGCAAAGGTGTTCTCACACAGATACTGCCCCAACTTCAGCGCCGGCTCATTGGTCATGATATTACTCACATGCCAGATCTTCGCCGCCTGCTCCTGCAACGCCGCCATCACGCCCGGATGGGAATGCCCCAGCGCGGTAACCGCAATCCCCCCGGCCAGATCAATATACTCCTTCCCCTCCTGATCCCAGAACCGGGCCCCCTCACCCCGAACGGGAATCACATCGCCCGGGGCATAGGTGGGAACCATGACATCATCAAAGGTAGTGCGGTCAACAGACTGTTCGCTCATAAAAACTCATTCTCGGATCTGCAAAGGATTTGAAGGATGCAATGAGGTACCGCTTCCCGGGAAGCTCCGGAGCCATGGATGGCGGAGGGCAGCCTACAGGGACGTACTCGTGGCGGTTCCCGGGAAGCGGTACCTCATTGCATCCTGCACGAAACCAACAGGCTTCTTCATTCATCAGGCCAGACCACATCAGGCCTGGACATACCCGGGCATTCTATAATCTTCAGCCGATGCCCCGGCGCCAACACATGCTTGATCAGCAGCTTGTAGGAATCCAGATCAAACGCCAGCGCCTCCCGCCCCGGCTCAAGCTCACTCAGCTCCGCCTCATCATGCACCGTCGCAATGTGCGCCCAATTATAAATCACATGGATATCCGTTCTACCCGTAGAACCATTCTCCTCCACCACCCCAATCGGCCCCTCCCAGGGCCACGCCTTCAACTGAAGCTCATGAAAGGCAATCTGCACCCGCAGGTTATACCGCGTCACATCCTCCAGCCCCTCACAGGCCCCCTTGCAACGCCCCAGCCGCCGCTGGAAACAGGGCCCATGGGTCGACTCCAGCCCCAGCATCTGGTTGCACAGCTCATTCTTCTGCGCAATCCCCTGAAGCGCCTTCTGCGCATCGCGCTTACTCTTGAACAACCCGTAGTACTGGCCAAGGTTGTTGGGATCCACGCCCCAGCACAAGGAAGCCTGCAGATACCCCTCTTCCCCCGGATTCAGCGCAATGGTCACAAGCCGCTTGGCCGCCCGCGAACGCCGGTTATAGAGCGGTTTCAGGCCCTTGATCTGCTTGAGCTCCAGCAGCAGCGCGCCCAGATCACCGGCGGTCTCCGTCCAGTCTACCCAGCGCATACTCTGGGACAGCTGCACGCCACGACTGGTGTTGTGGTCTCCGGAAAAGTGGGACGCCACGCGCTGACGGATATCCGTACTCTTGCCGACATAGAGGAGCACGTCATTCTCGCCGTAGAACCGGTAAACCCCCGGACTGTCCGGCAGCTCATCCAGAATATCCGGCGACATGTGGGAAGGAATGCTCGGACGTTTCAGAAGCGCCTGAATGGCCTCCGCCACCGGCTCCACACCATGCTCCGAGCGGGTGCGCTCAAAGAACTGGAACATCGACTCCACGTCGCCCATGGCCCTGTGACGTGGGCCGGGATCCAGCCCGTGGCGCTCGATCAGCGCATCCATGTTATGGCGCCGGTATTCCGGATAAAGCCGCCGGGACAGTTTCACCGTGCACAATACCGGCGCCGCAAAGGCCTTCCCGATCCGCCGGAACTCCGACTTCACGAAGCCATAATCAAAGCGGGCATTGTGCGCAACGAAAACCGCATCGCCGATCTTCTCCTCAAACCGTTCCGCCACCTCCTCAAAGGTCGGCGCATCCGCCACCATCGCATTACTGATACCGGTCAATGACTCGATAAAGGGCGGAATCGACTGCTGCGGATTCACCAGCGTCTGCCAGTCCTCGATCACCTCCCCTTCTTCCCAGAGACGCAGCCCGATCTCGGTGATCCGGTCGCCGGTCGAGCTGCCGCCGGTGGTTTCAAGGTCGATAAAGGCGAGCTTCATGATGGTTACGGACCTGCCTGGGGCTGAGTGGTATTCGTTGTCACTGCAACACCCAATACTGGGCTAAAAAACCAATTGAGCCCAGCCAGGAAGCAGGTTTGAGGCGTGACTGTGCCGGTCGCCTGACATGATCAGGATTTTTCAGGGCTTTCCGTGGTTTCATTTTCCTGGCGCTCAATCACACCCTGCTTCTCCAGCGCCTTTACAGCCTGCTTGCTGAATATCTTTATACCGAGCACCAGAAGGCCGTAGGCAAGCAACAGACCGAAGGCGAGGGAGATCAGGAGGATCAGGATGATGCTTCCCATCCCGACGGATTCAGGTAGCGCTTGTTCCGGCAATAGCGGCCCCGGCTGGGCCATCAGGAGGATGAGCAGAAGGGAGAGCCATACCGCCGTCAGACCCAGATAGGCCACAAAGCACCAGCGCACCAGCCGCTTTCTCTCGGCTTGGGTCGGCAAACGGTGATGGTCCTTGACGAAAGCTTGGGCTGGCGCAGCTGTTGAAACGAAAAAAGCGGCAATCGCCGGGCCGGATCCCGCGTCAATTGCGAATATCGCGTTGATCGCGCCCAGAAGAATGATGATGGCGACATTGATGGCGGTAAAAAACCACACATAGCGGGCAAAACTGGAACGTCCTTCCATAAGGTTTCTCCTTCCCTGGGACTTATTGCGAGCGGGTCAGATTCTAGTGTGCCTCGCTCCGGGTGACAAGCGCCGCACCCGCATGCTGTATTCAGAAACCAGTTCCATCACAGGAACCGCATAACCTTATTTATAAATCCCATTTTGATTAAAATCAGGACCCATATACCCTAGGGGAATCGACAACCCGCAGGAGGACGTTTAATGACACTAAGAATCGGACAGACCGCACCGGATTTCACCGCTGAAACCACCGAAGGCAAGATCAATTTCCACGAGTGGATCGGCGACAGCTGGGCCATCATGTTCTCCCACCCGAAAGACTTCACGCCGGTCTGCACCACAGAGCTCGGCTACATGGCCAAGCTGAAGCCGGAATTCGACAAGCGCAACACCAAGATCATCGGCCTCTCCGTCGACCCGGTGGACAACCACGACAGCTGGGCCAAGGACATCGAGGAAACCCAGGGCTGCGCACCGAACTACCCCATGATCGGTGACACCGACCTCAACGTCGCCCAGAAGTACGACATGCTGCCGGCCGACGAAGAAGGCGAAGCCGAAGGCCGCACCCCGGCCGACAACGCCACCGTGCGCTCCGTATTCATCATCGGCCCGGACAAGAAGATCAAGGCCATGCTCACCTACCCGATGACCTCCGGCCGTAACTTCGACGAAGTCCTGCGCCTGCTCGAGTCCTGCCAGCTCACCGCCAAGGAAACCGTGGCAACACCGGTGAACTGGAAGTTTGGCGAAGACGTCATCATCCCACCGAGCGTCAGCGACGAAGACGCCAAGAAAAAGTACCCGGAAGGCTTCACAACCCTCAAGCCATACCTGCGTACCGTCAAGCAGCCGAAGTAAAACTTCCGGCAGCAACACAAAAACCCGGCCAAGGCCGGGTTTTTTTATTGGTCGAAACCTAATTAGCAGACTGGAGAGGGGAGGTTGGTAGTGCTCTCCGGGAAGCTCCGGAGCCATGGATGGCGGAGGGCAGCCTACAGGGGTTTGCGCGGATGAGCGCAAACGGGTCTACAGGAGGTAGAGCCTGGACCTTTCAGCGGAGCAGGACAGCGTAGCTGAAAGGTACTCGTGGCGATTCCCGGAGAGCACTACCAACCTCCCCGGGATGCCAGAACCCTCACTCGGTAGCCAGAGCCTCATGGAACATAGCCGGTGTCCGCTCGGCTTCAACAATGCCGGCCCGAACCAGAAAATCCCCAAAGTACTCCCCGGACTCCCGCTCCTTCGCATACCGCTCCAACATCGGATCCAGAATCCCCAGAATGGTCTCCTCGCCAATGTTCTCACGGTACAACCGGTTCATCCGCTCACCCTTATGGTCGGCCCCGAGATACAGGTTGTACTTGCCAAGCGCCTTCCCGGTCAGACCAATCTCACCCAGGTAGGGCCGCGCACAGCCATTGGGGCACCCGGTCACGCGCACGTTAACGGCCTGATCCGAAAGCCCATGCTTCGCCATCAGCTCATCCAGCTTACCCACCAGTTCCGGCAGGTACCGCTCCGACTCCGCCATCGCCAGGGCACAGGTCGGAAACGCCACACAGGACATCGCATTACGCGCCAGCGGTGTGCTCCGGGTTCCATCGCGCAGCCCATACTGGTCGACCAGGGACTGGATCCTGTCCTTCTGCCTGGGCGTCACATTCGCGATCACCAGGTTCTGGTTACAGGTGATCCGGAACTCGCCCGTATGCACCTTCGCAATTTCCCGCATACCGGTCCGAAGCGGGTAGCCATCCCAGTCCGCGATGCGGCCACTGTCGATGTGCAGGGTCAGGTGGCTGTTGCCGTTCTCGCCCTCGACCCAGCCGAAGCGGTCGCCGTTGTGGTCAAACTCGTAGGGCCGTGCGTCTTCCATGGCCTGGCCGTGGTACTCACGGAACTTCTCGTGGAACCACTCCATGCCATAGTCATCCATGGTGTACTTGAAGCGCGCATGGGAACGGTTGGTCCGGCAGCCGTGATCCCGCTGGATGGCAGTGATCGCCACGCAGGCATCCGCCGCCTGGTCCGCCGGCACGAAACCGGCAACCTCACCCAGGCGTGGATAGGTTTCCGGCTCACCGTAGGTGGTGCCCATGCCACCGCCCACGGCGATGTTGAAGCCGCGCAGCTCGCCACCCTCGACGATGGCGATCAGGCCGATGTCGTTGGCGAACACATCCGCGTCGTTCTCCGGCGGCACCGCCAGCGCAATCTTGAACTTACGCGGCAGGTAGTAATAACTGTAGAAGGGCTCTTCCTCCTCACCCACGCGGTGCACGCATTCCTCGCCCAGCCAGATCTCGGCATAGGCACCGGAGCGCCACATCAGCCGCTCGCTGATTTCGTCCGACAGACGATGGATCTCGGCGTGCAGCTGGGATTCGTGCGGATTCACGTTGGAGACCACGTTCCGGTTCACGTCCCCGCAGGCGCCCTTGGAGTCGATGCCCAGGGCGTTCACGCGCTGCATCAGGGTTCGCATCTTATGCTTGAACACGCCGTGGAACTGGAAGGTCTGGCGCGTGGTCAGGCGCAGGGTGTGGTTGGCGCACTCGTCCGCCACCTCGTCCAGGCCGAGCCACTGGGTCGGCGTGAGCACACCGCCGGGCAGGCGCAGGCGCACCATGTGCATGTAAAGCGGCTCCAGCTTCTGCTTGCGGCGCTCGTCGCGCACGTCGCGGTCGTCCTGCTGGTAGCTGCCGTGGAATTTGGTCAGCTTGGTGTCCGCCTCGGCAATCGCGCCCGTGGCCTCGTCGGCCAGGCTTTCCGCAATCGTGCCGCGAAGGTAGCGGCTTTCGCGCTTGATGATCTCGCCTTCTGGGAGTTTATCAGCCATCAGTACACATCCCGTTGGTAGCGTTTCTCGCGGGCCAGGTCCCGCAGGTATTCGGTGGCCTCATCACGGTTCCTGTTGCCCTCGTGGGCAACCACATCGATCAGGGCCTCGTTCACGTCCGGCGCCATGGCATCCGCGTCGCCACAGACGTAGATGTAGGCGCCGTCCTGCAGCCAGCTCCAGATCTCGGTCGCATTATCGCGGATCCGGTTCTGCACATAGATCTTCTCTTCCTGGTCCCTGGAGAAGGCCACGGAGATATGCTCGATAAGGCCCTGTCGGCGCCAGTTGAGCCACTCGCTCTGGTACAGGAAGTCCGTGTGGAAATGCTGCTCGCCAAAGAAGAGCCAGTTCCGGCCCCTGGCGCCGCGCTCCTCACGCTCCTGTACAAAGGCCCGGAACGGCGCCACGCCGGTCCCCGGCCCTATCATAATAATGGGCGCGTCATCGTCGTCCGGCAACTTGAAGTTCTTGTTCGGATCAATGTAGACGGGCACGGTCTCGTCTTCCTCGAGACGATCCGAGAGCCAGGTTGAAGCCACGCCTTCACGCTCCCGACCGTTGGATTCGTAACGCACCGCCGCGATGGTCATGTGCACTTCCTCCTCCACGGCTGCCTGGCTCGAGGCGATGGAATAGAGCCGGGGCGGCAGTTTGCGCAGCATGGCGGTCAGCGTGTCGGCGCCCAGACCCGCGATGGGCCAGGCCTCGATCAGGTCCAGAAGATCGCGGCCACGCATCCACTCCGTGAGGGCGGCATGGTCCTCCACCAGCTTCTGCAGTTCCGCATCACCGCTGTGGCCCGCCCACTGTTCCATCAGTGGCCGCGTCAGTACCGTGATCTCACGATAATGCTGGAGTGCCTGGGCCAGCGTGGCCGAGGTCTCGCCAAGGCCCACGCTCTCTTCCGGATCAAGGCCGAGGTTCTCGATGATGCTGGCCACGAGTCGCGGGTTGTTCTGCGGGTAGACGCCAACGGCGTCGCCGGGCCGATACGTCAGGCCCGAGTCCTCAAGCGACAGTTCGATATGGCGTGTTTCCTTGTTGGAGCCACGGCCATTGAGAACCAGGTTCTCCAGAACCGGCGCCGGGAAGGGGTTCCTGCGATCGTACTTCGACTTGGCCGCAGGGCCACTGGCAGCAGCGGCCGTTGCCGCTGCCTGGGAAGCACCCGCCTGCTCCTCGATAGCTGCAAGCATGGACTCGACCCAGGCTTCCGCCGCATCGTCATAGTCCACATCACAGTCGACCCGATCCGTCAGGGGCGTGGCGCCCAGCTCCGCGAAGCGGGCATCAAAGTCCTTGCCGGTCTGGCAGAAGTGCTCATAACTGGTATCCCCCAGCGCCAGCACACCGTACTGCACGCCCTTGAGCCCCGGCGCCTTGCGCCCATGCAGGAACTCGTGGAAGTCGATCGCGCTGTCCGGCGGGTCACCCTCACCATGGGTGGACGCCAGAATGGCCACGAAGGACTCGTTCTTGAGCTGGCGCGGCTTGTAGTCCGCCATGTCCACCACATTGGCCTTGATGCCCCGGGCCTTGGCCTGCTCGCCCAGCATTTCGGCCACGCCTTCGGCATTGCCCGTCTGGGAGCCGTAAAGCACCGTGAGGCTGGGGCCTTCCGTGCTGGCCGCAGGCGCACTGCCCGCCGCTGCCGGCTGGCCCACCTGGGACGCACGCCAACCAGCCAGATAGCCCGAAAGCCAGTCCACCTGGTGGCCTTCCAGCCCCTTGAGCAGTTCGTTGAGCTGACGAGCCTGCTCGTCCGTTAGTGGAGAATTCTGTGTCGTTAGTTCCATCCGGAATAAGCACCTGTTACCAAATAACCTAATGCGCGCATGGTAACAGCGTACAGTTATCGACTTAACCCATTTTATGGGGTTTTGTTATGGGTTTTACCGATATGCATTAATGGCTGGGCGGGTAGACACAAAAAACCCCGGATGATCCGGGGTTCTGTACTGCAGACCGGGCTTCGATCAGTTGTTCAGGTAAGCCCAGTCGAAGTATTCATGGAGCTCGTTCACAACCTTTTCTTCATAGGCGTGGGTCAGTTCGAAAAGGACACTCTTGTCGCTTGCTGCTTTCATAACCACCTCCTGAGACGGCCTGTGTTGTCACACTGGGATGCGAGGCCGGGAAAGACATTCCGTTTCCAACCCGCGCCGGTTGCCTTCCCCGGCCCCACGCCCTGAAAGTTGCATACCTTGTGCCAACTGCCACTCACACTTCAATTATATGTTTTTAAACGATTTTCAACAACCACGGGAAGAGTGCATCCGGCGTCCACTGCGCCATGGAAAGGCAGCCCTGTGGCTGGATGCACCTCCGGGGGGCATTCGTCTCAGTTGATTTCCGATCCGACTCGAACAACCTTCATCGAATTGGTTCCACCCTGGGCATTCACGTAATCACCCTTGGTGATAACGACCAGATCGCCGTCCTGAACCACCCCTCGACTCACCAGCTCGGAGACAGCCAGTGCATTGGTCCGTTCATTGGGAATGCTCACCGTATCAAAGGGGATCGTCTGGACGCCCCGGAAAAGGACAACGCGGTGCTGCGTGGTGTGATGCCGGGAAAAAGCGAAGATAGGGAGGCTCGACTTGATCCGGGACATCAATCTGGGCGTTGCCCCGGACTCCGTCATACAGATGATGGCCGCAGTGCCAGTGAGATGGTTGGCCGCGTACATCGCGGACAACGCAACCGCTTCGTCCACGTGTGTCATGGTCTCGTGAATGCGATGCTGGGACTGGTGCATGGAGGGGTGTTTTTCAGCCCCCAGGCAGATCCGGACCATGGCTTTCACCGCCTCCACCGGGTAGTCACCGACCGCGGTTTCGGCCGACAGCATGACGGCATCGGTGTAGTCCATAACCGCGTTGGCCACGTCCGAGACCTCGGCGCGGGTCGGCATGGGGCTGGTGATCATGGATTCCATCATCTGGGTGGCGGTGATGACGCCGCGGTTCAGAACCCGGGCCCGCTCGATGATGTGTTTCTGCACCCCCACCAGTTCCGCGTCACCGATCTCCACCGCCAGATCCCCCCGGGCAACCATGACCACATCGGAGGCCTCGATGACAGCATCCAGGGCGGCATTATCGTGAGCCAGTTCGGCCCGTTCGATCTTCGCCACCAGCCCAGCCTCGGAGCCGGCTTCGTTCAGCAGGCGACGGGCCGTATGAAGGTCCTCCGCAGTGCGGACAAAGGATACCGCGACGTAGTCCGCGCCCAGGCGGGCTGCCGTCACGATATCCTGCCTGTCCTTTTCCGTCAGGGCATCGGCGGACAGGCCACCGCCGCGCTTGTTCAGTCCCTTGTTATCGGATAACACGCCGCCGTTCAGGACCCGGGACGTAATGCTTTGCTCGCCGACCGACTCCACTTCCATTTCGATCCGGCCATCGTCCAGAACGAGCACGTCACCGGGTGCCACGTCATCAATCAGTTGCTCGTAGTCGATACCCACCCTTTCATCGGTACCGGCCTCTTTGTCCATGGCGGCGTCCAGAACGAAGTGCTGACCGGTCACCAGGGTTACCTTATGGTCGCTGAACCTTGAGATCCGAAGCTTGGGTCCCTGAAGATCCGCCAGTACCGCAACAAACCGGTCCTGCGCGGAGGCCGCTTCCCTGACGCGGGTTGCCCGATCGATATGTTCCTGTGCGCTGCCATGGGAGAAGTTGAGCCGGGTCGCGTCCACACCGGCCCTGATGATCGCGGCGAGGGATTCGTCGGAGTCCGTGGACGGGCCAAGCGTCGCCACTATTTTGGTGCGCCTGAGCATGGTATTGCTCCTGTGATTGGCTGAGGCACGGCGGTTGCCGGCGCATTTCCGCGTTACATCACCAGCTCACGCAGATCGCCCAACACCCTGGACAGCAGCGTGGTGAAGCGGGCGGCATCCGCGCCGTTGATGGCCCGGTGATCATAGGAGAGCGACAGTGGCAGCATAAGCCGGGGCTGGAACGCTGACCCATCCCAGACGGGTTCGGTGGCCGCTTTTGACACGCCAAGGATCGCCACTTCGGGCGTATTCACGATCGGTGTAAATGCGGTCCCCCCAATGCCACCAAGACTGGTGATGGTGAAACAGGCGCCGCTCATGTCGTCATTGGTAAGCTTCTTGTCCCTGGCCTTGCCCGAGAGTGTCTGCGCCTCCTCGGCCAGCTGCCAGATGCTCTTCTGATCCACATCCCGGATAACGGGGACCACCAGACCATTGGGCGTATCCACGGCCATGCCGATGTGGCAGTAGTGCTTGTGGATGAACTCCTGGTTCTGCATATCCAGGGAGGCCTTGAACTGGGGATAGGCTTGCAGCACGTAGGCGCAGGCCTTCATCAGGAAAGGCAGCAGTGTCATCTTGACGCCCCTGGATTCGCCCTCAGCTTTGTGGCCCTTGCGGAAGGCTTCCAGATCGGTGATGTCCGCCTTTTCGAACTGGGTGACATGGGGCACGTTGAGCCAGCTTCGCTGCATGCCGGTGGCGGTCAGCTTCTGGATCTTGTTCATGGGCTGGCGTTCGATCTCGCCGAACTTCGTGAAGTCCGGCAGCTCAACCCCGGGAATGCCGGCGCCACTGGCGGGCGCCCCGCCCCCGGACTGAAGCTGACGCTTGACCCAGTCCTGCACGTCCTCCTTGAGGATACGCCCCTTGGGCCCACTGCCCTGGACCTGGGTCAGGTCCGCACCAAACTCGCGCGCGATCTTACGAACCGCCGGGCCGGCGTGCACCTGTGCCCCGCCAGAAGCCGCTGCCTCCCCGGTTTCGGCGGGTGGCGGTGTCGATGGTTCAGGCTGGGGCTGCGGGCTGGGTTTCTTCTCGGGCTCGGTTTTTTCAGGTTCCGGCTCCGGCGCTTCCTGCTCAGGCTGCTCCGGTTCAGGCGCCTCCTCGGCCTCGGCGGCGGCTTCTTCATCACCGCCCCCTTCTTCCGCTGTCATGGTCCCAACGAGGTCGCCTTCCTTGAGTTTATCACCCACCTTGGCATCGATTCGCTGGATGGTGCCGGATGCCGGCGCGGGTAGTTCCACCGTCGCCTTGTCAGACTCCACCTCAAGCAGGGGATCTTCCGCATTGACCTTGTCACCCGCCTTGACCAGAACCTCGACCACCTCAACCTCATCGGCGCCGCCAAGCTCGGGAACACGGATCTCTTGCTCACTCATGATTCAGTGTCTCCTTGTCGCCCGCCGGATCAGCTGAACGCCGGATTGGGTTTGTTGCGGTCGATGTTGTACCGGCGCATGGCATCAAGCACCTGCTTCTTGTCCACTTCGCCTTCCTCGGCCAGCGCATTGAGGGCGGCGACAACCACGTGGTAGCGATCCACCTCGAAGAAGGCGCGCAGTTGCTCGCGGGTATCACTGCGACCAAAGCCGTCGGTGCCGAGCACATGATAAGCGGCTGGCACGAAGGAACGGATCTGGTCCGCCTGGAGACGGATGTAGTCGGTTGAGGCCACGACCGGTCCCTGGGCCTTCGCCAGAGAATCGTGCACCCAGGAGGTCTTGGGTTTCTCATCCGGATGAAGCCGATTCCAGCGTGCGATGTGATTCCCGTTCCGGGCGAGCTCGCCAAAGCTGGTGACGCTCCACACATCCGACCCCACCTTGAAGTCATCCTTGAGCAGTTCCGCAGCCGCACGCACCTCATTGAGGATGGCGCCGCTGCCCAGCAACTGTACCCGGGGCGTTTTTGTCTTCGCCTTACCTGAAACATTAATGGATTCAAGCTGATACATGCCCTGAATGATGCCTTCCTCGGCCCCCTTGGGCATGGCCGGGTGATGGTAGTTCTCGTTCAGCAGCGTGATGTAGTAGTGGACGTTCTGGTTTTCCTCGTACATCCGGCGCATGCCGTCCTGGATGATCACCGCCACCTCGTAGCTGAAGGCGGGGTCATAGGTCAGGCAGTTGGGCACCACGTTATGCAGGACCAGGCTGTGGCCGTCCTGGTGCTGGAGTCCCTCGCCGTTGAGGGTGGTCCGGCCGGAGGTGCCGCCGAGCAAAAAGCCGCGCGCACGCATGTCGCCGGCGGCCCAGCAGAGGTCGCCCACCCGCTGATAGCCGAACATGGAGTAGAAAATGTAGAACGGGATCAGTGGGTAATCATGGTTGCTGTAGGAGGTGGCGGCGGCCATCCAGGCGGACATGGCACCGGCCTCGTTGATCCCTTCCTGCAGGATCTGGCCCTTCTTGTCCTCCCGGTAATACATGATCTGGTCCCGGTCCTGGGGCGTGTACTGCTGCCCTTCCGAGGTGTAAATGGCCATCTGGCGGAACAGCCCCTCCATGCCAAAGGTCCTGGCCTCGTCGGGCACGATGGGCACTACCCGTTGCCCGACTCGCTTGTCCTTGACCATGATGGTGAGCATGCGCACATAGGCCATGGTGGTGGACATCTCCCGGTCCCCGGAGCCCTCAAGCAGCTTGTCGAAAGCCTTCAGTTCGGGAATCTTCAGCGGCTGCGCATCGCGCCGACGGCTGGGCATCCGCCCGCCCAGTTCCCGGCGGCGCTTCTGCATGTACTCCATTTCCGGGCTGTCCAGGGCCGGGCGGTAATACGGCAGGTTCTCGAGTTCATCATCGTTCACCGGAACGCCAAAGCGGTCCCGGAAGGCCTTGAGGGTTTCCTTGTCCAGCTTCTTGAGCTGGTGGGCCGTGTTCTGGGCCTCGCCGGCCTTGCCGAACCCATAGCCCTTGATGGTATGGGCGAGGATGACCGTGGGCTGGCCCTTGTGATGCACCGCCTGATGATAGGCGGCGTACACCTTGAAGGGATCATGCCCGCCGCGGTTGAGCTGGCTGATGTCCTCGTCCGTCAGATCCTTCGCCAGTTCCTGGAGTTCCGGTGACTGACCAAAGAAGTGCTTGCGCGTATAGGCCGCACCCTGGCTCTTGAAATTCTGCAGGTCGCCGTCGCAGGCCTGGTCCATGACGTCCTGCATGACGCCATTGGTGTCTTTCTCGAACAGCGAATCCCAGTTGCGCCCCCAGACCACCTTCAGCACGTTCCAACCGGCTCCGCGGAAGATGCCTTCCAGCTCCTGGATGATCTTGCCATTGCCGCGCACCGGCCCATCCAGGCGCTGCAGGTTGCAGTTGACCACGAATATGAGGTTGTCCAGGTTCTCGCGCCCGGCCAGCCCGATCGCGCCCAGGCTCTCGGGCTCGTCACATTCGCCATCGCCCAGGAAACACCAGACCTTGCGGTCCGCCTTCTCGATAAGTTCGCGGCCGTGCAGGTACTTCATGATGTGGGCCTGGTAGATCGCCTGGATGGGACCCAGGCCCATGGAAACAGTCGGGAACTGCCAGTAGTCCGGCATCAGCCAGGGATGGGGGTAGGACGACAGGCCGTTGCCCTCACCGCCCACATCCTGGCGGTAGTGATCCAGGTGCTCTTCATCAAAACGCCGCTCAAGGTAGGAGCGCGCATAAATGCCCGGAGAGGCGTGCCCCTGGAAATAGACCAGGTCCGCCTCCCGCTTCTCGTCACCACCGTGGAAAAAGTAATTGAAGCCAATGTCGTAAAGGGTTGCCGCGGAGGAAAAGGTGGAGATGTGCCCACCCAGGTCGCCCGGCTTCATGTTCGCACGCAATACCATGACCAGCGCGTTCCACCGCACCAGCGAACGGATGCGGCGTTCCATGAACATATCGCCGGGCATTCGGGCTTCATCAGTATGGTGGATGGTATTGCGGAAGGGCGTGGTAATGGCGTAGGGCATGGGGGTGCCGGCGCGACTTGCTCGATCCGAGAGTTTGCCCAGCAGATACTCGGCCCGTTCCACCCCCTCGTACTGAATTACGGATTCCAGTGCGTCGAGCCATTCCCGGGTTTCAACCGGATCATCATCCTGACTCATCAGGCCTTTCCTCCTGCGACGTTATTGGTATGGAGACACCAGTGTAAGCATAGATCATGGCAGAAAACATGCGCGCATGTCGTCACAATTCAGAAGATCATCACTGGTTATTGTTTGACCGGATTTAACAAAAGGTTACAATAAAGAAATGTCGTAGGAAATGGAGTCAAAGCGGGCGGTTTTCGGCTCCCATTCACTGAAATCACACGAGGTTATCCGCCATGAAAATCCAGGGACCCATACTACTGGCATTGGCTGCACTGCTTGCCCAGCCAGTCATGGCGGTTGAGATGATGAATGATTCGGATATGGGCGGCGTCCATATCGAGTCCGGCAATGTCCTGAACATTGTCGGCCCCACGGCGGCCGGTGGTGATGAGCCGCCGATCCAGCAGACGTCCGGTACCCAGAGTAGCCTGACCATGGCACTTAACCTGCGGAACGCGGATAGCAACCGCCCGGAAGAGGATAATATCCGTCGCGATCGGAATATCCTCTCGCTGGTCTTCCCGCAGTTGACCCTGGAGGTTCCCGCCCAGCGCCGCGTACCAAGCCCTAACAGTGAAGGCAGCACCAGCTTCGTGATCCTGCCCGGCCAGCAGCTTATCCAAAGCACGCCGGTTATGATCGATAACCGGCCGGCCCTGCGCCTCTCCATCGATACCCGCATTGAACAGCTGGAATGGGACAATGTCCGGTTTCCCCAGCAGGTGGTATTTGATAATGGCAACACCACCATTATGCGCGGTTTCAACTTCCAGGCCCGGGGCCTGCTCAGGGAAGCAGCCGGTAACTAGAGCAGCCCCCGCAACAGCAGCCCGGACCATAGCAGGGCCAGGAGCACGGGAAAGAGCCTGAGCACCCAAACCGTTGGTGAGACCCGCGCAAAACGCGGGTTGATAGCCTGAAGGTGGGGCGGAAGATTCACGACGGCCTCTCCGCCGTGTGCTCCCAAACTCTCCTCAAGCGCGACCAGGGCTGCCTTTCGATTCTGCAGGTAAAGGGTTCCGAACCAGATCGCCACACCAAAGGCGAGTGCGACCATAATCCCGAGCGTGCCCTGAATCAGGAAAACGGTATTCAGACCAATACGGCCGACGTCGCCAACCCCATTCTCGAGCACAAACCCGGTTACCGCGCCCAGCCCCACGTTGATGTAGAGCAGGTGGTGGAGTTTCTGCCAGTTGAGCTGGTCTTCATGGAGATAAAGACTGGCCGCGATATAGAACTGGTGAATGAGTATATCCACCCGGTCATCTTCAACATTGCGCCGCTGAACCGGCGGGGTTACGTCCATAACGGCCTCTCAGTCACGGCCCCAGATGCCCCTGATACGGCCATCGGGCGCCTGGATTTCGTAGCACTTGTGAAATCCATGGTGTTCATGGAAATGGATGGAGCGCGTGTTTTCCGGCTCCAGGACCACGGCAGCATACTGGGCCAGACCGGGGAATGCCCGGGTCGCATGCTCGTAGAGACGGCCGGCCGAGCCCCTGAGGGGGCTGCCCCTGCGGGCGCAGATCTGCTTGATCAGCAGAAAGGGCCCGGGATGGAAATCGCGGATGGAGAGGCTCACGGAATCGTTCGGACAGATCCGGTCATCGGTGTATGCAAGGATGAACGCCTCGATCCGGCCATCGCTCTCAAGCACGAAAAAACCATTGGCGACCTGCACAAAGCAGCGGTATTCCGCTGGCGTGAAATTGGAGACAAGAAACCCTTTTTCGGCCGCCTCGCTGGGTGAGAGATCCTGCAGGACCCAGTCTTCCGCGAGGCTGTGAACCGGTGCCACATCCTCGCTTATCGCGGCTCGAATTTCTGACATTGCTGCGGACCATAACGGGAGTGAATCCGAAGCATAGCCAAAACCCGGTCCATTCGCACCCCGGGACCTCCTCATCAGATTAAAGGGAGCAGTCATTCTCCATGAAATCCAGCAGACGCTGGCGAACATCCCCGGAACGGGTGCTCTGGATATGCCCCCCCTTGAGCCGCTGGAAGGTTTTAGGCGCTTCGGCAGCCTCAAAAAGCGCACGCCCGTGCTCAAAGGGAATCACCTGATCCTCTTCGCTGTGCATCACCAGCAGGGGCCGCGGTGAAATGCCGGCAACCCGATCAAGAGGCCGCCCCTCATCCGGCATCAAGGGCGCCACAACAAAACTGAACGGCCAGAGAAGCCAGCTCTGGCGCATGATATCCCGCGTGATGTCCTGATAGCCGGTAAAGGGCGCCTCAAGGATGACGCAATCGGCCTTGCCCTGATTCGAATCCCGCCCGACAACGCCGGCTGTCAGGGAAGCCCCGAGACTCTGGCCGAAAACGACCAGTGGCGGCTCAACGCGCCCGGACGCATAGAGCCAGTCGAGCCCCAGCTGCACATCCTCCTGGACCTCCGGCAGGGAAGCTTCGCCCTCCGAAAGACCATAGCCACGGTAGTCCAGGAGCAGGACCTGGTAACCCTGCTCTGGCAGCCAGGCCACATTCATAAGGTGCGTACTGATGTTCTGGGCATTGCCGTGGAGGTGATAGACGGTGCCCCTGACCTCATCGGTAGCCGACGGAAGCCACCACCCATGGAGGCGCAATCCGCTCGGGTGAATCAGTACAACATCCTCGTAGGCCAACCCCTGACGCGTGGGGTTCTGGACCCAGTCACTCATGGGATAGAAGAAAAGGCCGCTGCAACCGCCCAGAGGGAGCAGTAATGCAGCTATAACACTCAATCGAAGTAGTAACGCCATGACAGACTGAACTCCGTTTCCGCCCGCTCACGGCCACCCTCGCGCTCAATGCTGGCACGAATCGCGTGGTCCGACCCCAGGGGCAGGTTCAGGGTTGCTGATGCCGTGAAACTGACATCATCGTTCTGGTAATAGAGGCCTTCGGCATCCAGCCCGGCCTGGAAAGCTCCGGCATACCAGAGTATACCGGTTTTGGCCCCCGCCGCCGTGGAGACGAACGGGTCATGCGCACTGTTGTTTTCCGCTCGCCCCGTGGCGTAAGCGTAGGGCATCACCGGACCCAGCGCCCAGCTGAGTCCTCCACCGCCCTGAACCTGCCGTGTCAGGTGTCGCTTGTTGCCGATAAAACGCCTGTCCAGTCCGACGTTCACAAACCAGGATACCGGCTTGCGGAACTGGTTGCGGGGCGCGAGAGAGCGGACATTCACCACGTCCAGGCGTTCCAGTGCCAGGTCATCCGATTCCGCTTTCCGTACCTGCAGATTGAAGGCCTCGATGGTCGCTCCCTTTAGAAAGCCCGCAGGCGCATCCAGCCAGTCATGGTAGGAAAGGCGAGCCTGGAATTCTCCGAAACCGGACTCACCCATAGTGCCGCCGGTGGCCGCAATCATCTTGGTGCCGTGGCCTTTTTTCGGCGAAACCGGTCGTTCCGGCTCAATTTCCTTAACAGAGGGGGTTCTGTTCACGAGTCGCAGCAGCGCCAGGGAACGCGCGGCGACGTCCTGCGTGCGCTCCCCTTCGCGGTTGTTAAGCCGAAGGTACGCATAGGCGGTTCTCGCCACCAGGTGACGCCTCTTGGGAGCCAGCGCCTGGAATGCCTCGGTTTCGGAAACCCTTTCCTCCTGCGACAACCCCAGGGCCAGATCCTTCTCAACCTCGCTCAACCGCTGGATCAGTGCGTCCAATTCCTTCGCCTTGGAAGGCCGATACTTGCTGCTTTCGATAAACCCGGACTCGTCCAAAGCCCGGACCGTGTTAACCGGTATTTCCGCAATCCGGAAACTGTCCATCAGATCGGATTCCGGGCGGGTCAGCGCGATCAACTCAAGCAGGCGGAATGAACAGTTTTCGTCCAGGAAAAGGTAATCAAACCGGATATCCTGCAGCTCCCAGAGGTGGGCCACGAGCCATTCACGCTCGCTTTCATTGAGATTCAGCTGATACTCCCACATATCCCGATTCTCAAGATGCGCGTAATCACGGATCTTGTTCATGTAGGGGACGTTGCTGAAATAGCCGGGGTAACCCCCAACCAGGCCCTTATAGATATAAAGGATCGAGTTCTCTTCGCCGCCAACCGTGGCACCGAAATTGATGGCCCGGGACAGCCAGACCCCGTCCTCGTCATTGCCACGGTCGAGGCGCAGCAGGGTGTGACCGAACATAGACGACGGACTGTTCAGATAGGAAGCCGGAAAGATCAGCGCGACACGCGCCTGCGGCATCGCCTTGCGCCACTCAACGTAATCCGCGCAATGGGAGAGCCCGCCATCGTCCGTCCAATCAAGTTGCTGACTCAGAAACCGGTAACGCGCCGGGAAACGGCACCGGGCCTCACTTTCCGGTGGCCTGAGTTGTTCGATATTGGCCTCAAGCTCGGCTTGCGGCTCGGTAGCCCCGTCTTCATGGAGAAAGAAGTCCGGGTCATCAACGTAGCTGCGCCCCTGGTAACGCCAGGTGGTGCCCTGGTTGATGTGAAGAAGCGCCTTCCAACGCGGGTGGTCCGCGAGTCCGGATTCGGAGGCCTGCGCGGCAACGGCGGACCCGGCCACCAACAGCGCCAATAGTGTAAAAATGCCTTTCATTGTCTGGAAGCTCAAGCGGGGAGAAGTCCCGCCCGGAAGCCGGGCGGGACTCGAAAGGAAGCGGATCAGCTGTAGGTTGCCAGCTTCTCGTCACTTTCCATTACATTGCGGATATTGGTCATGACTTCGTCAGCAGTCACATCTTCTTCGGAAAAGATGGTGTTGAAGTTTTCATGCATGGTCTGCTTGAAATGGCCACGATCCCTGGGCTGGATACCCATGGAAACCGTCAGCGCAGTGAGCGCCTCACCGTCACCCACGGCCATATCCTGCGCAACCTCTTCCAGAACACCCTGCTGAGCCAGCATGTTCTTACCCTGATACGCAAGCGGTACACTGGTATCGCAACCGTTGGTGCCGGATGTAATGCCAAAGGTCTTGTTGTAGGACGTGCCATTAACAATGGTGGCAACCAAGTGCACCGGCAAACCACTCTTCCCCTCAAAAACCATGTTGCCCCAGCCACAGCCGGGACCGCCGGGGGCGTTGGCCTGAGCCCCGAAGGAACTACCTATCAGAGCAACAGCTAACAGCATTTTTCTCATGATGATCTCCAATTAATTTGTTGTCTCTCGTGTCCTTGATTCATCGCCTTGGAGCCATGAAACCGGACGGTCCCGAAAAAAGCCGATCAGCTGTAGGTTGCCAGCGTCTCGTCACTCTTCATTACGCTGCGGATATTGCTCATGACTTCGTCAGCGGTTACATCTTCTTGAGAGAAGATGCTGCTGAAGTTCTCGTGCATGGTCTGCTTGAAGCGGCCACGGTCTTCCGGCGCAATGCCCATGGAAACCGAAAGCGCTGTCAGCGCCTCACCATCACCAACGGCCATATCCTGGGCAACCTCTTCCATGACGCCCTGCTGAGCCAGCATGTTCTCGCCATGGTAAGCAAGAGCACCACTGGTGTCACAGCCGTTGGTTCCGGATGTCATGCCAAATGTCTTGTTGCCGGATGTGCCATTAACAATAGTGGCAACCAGGTGCACCGGCATTCCGCTTTGACCCTCAAAAACCATGTTGCCCCAACCACAACCGGGACCGCCGGGCGCATTGGCCTGAGCCCCGAAAGAAGTGCCGACCAGAGCGAGAGCTAATAGTGTTTTTTTCATGATGATCTCCAGATTCTGTCTCAAACATCCTTGGTTCATCACCGTGGAACGATAAAGCACGCCACGGCAAAGGCTAAATTCCTTCTCAGAGGGAAGGAATCTACTGAAACGATAGGAGTTTTGTAACGGTCTGGCAAGCTGAAAGCCCCGAATAGGCAAACATCCCTTCCTTGACCTGAAAAAAGGCCAAAATACAATAACCTGGCTATTACTATGGGCCGATAGGTTCAAGCCAACCGCTGTACTGAATCAATTTCTGAAAGGGTCAGGCGAGGCTTTCCAGGAAGGCCTGTGTGGACAGCAGGTCGAAATGAGGGGGTGGGGGGAGGCACTTTCTCCATATGGGCCAGAAGCGTCCTGGCTTCCAGCCCATATCAGCTCTACACCAGGGGATCACTCGATTGAGTTGATGGTTCCCTTATAGCCTTCCACTTCCACTTTCAGGGTCTTGTAGACCATGTAATCCTGCTTCTCAATACTGTATTGAGGCGCCACGATCACATCGGCACCCGACTTGGAGATGGCTTGATAGGCCGCCGCGGATTTCGCCTTTGCAACGGGACCACCACCCAGGACGCTCCCCAGAAGTCCACCACCGTTACCGGAAGCGGCCCCATAGGTGACACCATCAACAAACTGGGTCGGGGCATCGCCAAGCGTGATCACTGAAAACAGCGTCGAAAATTCCGATTTTCCGCTGATCCGCTCCCCTACTTCCACATCAGCTTCAACGTCAGACTTGATCTGGCCGTCGAGTGACATGGACCCGGAACTCATCCTTGTGGTTGAGCAACCAGACAGGACCATTACCGAGGCCAGGGAAAGTGCGATTACACGCTTATCCATACTAACTCCTTTAATCATTAAAACTCCATGTTAAGTTTCCATACATTGCGCCCTTGAAGCGCGCCGCGCATTTAATCTGAAAATACAGTACCTTGCAAGAGCCGCACGGCTTCAGTACATCATTGCAAAAAGGCGGCGGCGGTACTGGCGCACCAGCGGATCCTCGTTACCGAGCAGATCGAAGAGTTTGACCAGGGTATCCTTGGCCGCCCCATCCTCGAAGTCCTTCTCCGTCTGTACCGAACGCAGCAGGAGCTCCATGGCCGCTTCGTTATCACCCTTCATGATGCGGTGAGTGGCCAGCTGGTTCATGGCCTGGACGTCGGCGGGGTCCTTCTCCAGCCTCGCCTGCAGGTCGGCTTCGGAGGGTAAATCCCGGGCCTGTTCCTCGAATTCAAAACGGGCAGCCAGCTGTTTCGCACCCGGTCTGAGCTTTTCCTCCCCGGGCAGGCTGTCCAGAATCTGGCGGGCGCTGTCGAGCTTGCCCTGCTCGCTCTGCACCCGTGCCAGGTCGATAAGGATATCGTAGTCCTTGGGGTTTTCCTGGTTCAGCGTTGTCAGCACCGCTTCGGCTTCCTCAAGGTTGCCTTCCTGCCAGAGTCGGCCCGCTTTTTCGCGGTCGGTTTCCGGCGGCGCCTCAACGTATTTGTCGATCACTTCCCGGAGCTGTGCCTCCGGCAGGGCCTGGGTAATTTCATCCACAAGCTGGCCCTGCTTGACGATTTTCACCTCCGGCAGGTTCTGGACCCCAAGATGCCCTGCCAGCTCCCGGTTCTGGTCCACGTTGACCCGGGCAAGCCGGAAGCTGCCCCGGTAGGCCTCGGCCAGGTTCTCCAGCACCTGGGTCATCTGCTGGCAACCCTCGGCCCAGTCCGCCCAGGCATAGATCAGCACCGGCACGGACATGGACGCCTGCGCCACCTCCTGCTGAAAGTTCTCGAGCGTCGCGTCAAAACTGTACTGGGATTCAGCCATGGCAATAACCTTCTGATTCTGGAATTCCGGATGTGCGCGTTATATGGGGATTCGGGGCGAAACCTTCAAGTATCGGGCCTCAACCCCTTGATTTAAGACTTTCCGTCTTCATGTAAAGAGAGGCATCTGATGTTCACGCAGACGGAAGGGATCATGACCGACGACGAATCCATTGAGTACATCGGCAAAGACGACGGCAACGGTGATAACCGGGGGCTGGCGCTGCCCTATGATGTCCTGCCCAAGCGCCTCTACGTCATGCCCCTTTCTGGGCGACCCTTTCTGCCGGCACAGGTGCAGCCTGTTGTCCTGAACCAGGATCCCTGGGAGGAAACGCTGCAGCGCCTGGAAAACACGGACCATATGACCGTCGGCCTGTGTTTCGTGGAGAACGAGAGCGACGAGGAGCAGGACCTGGCCGCGCCGGAACAGCTGGCCACCATGGGGTGCGCCGTCAAGGTCCATCACGTTCATCGTGAAGACGACAAGATCCAGTTCATTGCCCAGGGTATCCGGCGATTCCGCATTGATCACTGGCTCAGCCGCAAGCCGCCCTACCTGGTGGAAGTGAGTTACCCGGATGAGCCCGTGGAGGACCACGAGCAGGTCAAGGCCTATACCCTGGCAATCATCAGCTCGATCAAGGAGCTGCTTCGCACCAACCCGCTTTACGGCGAAGAGGTCAAGCACTACCTGTCCCGCTTCGGCGCGGACGACAGCTCCCCCCTTGCGGACTTCGGGGCCGCCATTACCAGTGGCCGCGGAGCGGAACTCCAGGATGTGCTCAATACCGTGCCGCTGCTCAATCGCATGGAAAAGGTCCTTCTGTTGCTGCGCAAAGAGCACGAGGTGGCACAGATGCAGGCCGAGATCACCGAGGAGGTGAACGAGCGCGTCCAGAAGCACCAGCGCGAATTCTTCCTGCGCGAACAGCTCAAGATCATCCAGCGCGAGCTGGGCATCGCCAAGGACGACAAGACCGCCGACGTGGACATGTTCAAGCAGCGCATGGCGGAAAAGGATCCGCCCGAGCATGTCCGGGAGCGTTTCGACGAGGAAGTGGATAAATTCCAGATCCTCGAGCAGGGATCCCCGGAATACGGCACCACCCGCAACTATCTGGACTGGCTTACCCAGCTCCCCTGGGGCCAGAATTCCCAGGACAAGCTGGACCTCAAGGAGGCCCGCCGGGTCCTGAACCGCGACCATGATGGCCTCGACGACATCAAGGACCGGATCCTGGAATTCCTGGCAGAGGGCTCGTTCAAGGGCGAGATCTCCGGCTCCATCCTGTTGCTGGTGGGTCCACCCGGTGTGGGCAAGACCTCCATCGGCAAATCGGTGGCCTCGGCACTGGGGCGCGAGTTCTATCGCTTCTCCCTGGGCGGCATGCGCGACGAGGCCGAGATCAAGGGCCACCGCCGCACCTACATCGGCGCCATGCCGGGCAAGTTCGTGCAGGCGCTGAAGGAGGTGGGCGTCAACAACCCGGTGATCATGCTCGACGAGATCGACAAGATCGGCAATTCCTTCATGGGCGATCCGGCCTCCGCCCTTCTGGAGAGCCTGGACCCGGAACAGAACGGCGAGTTCCTGGACCATTACCTGGACCTGCGGGTGGATCTCTCCAAGGTGCTGTTCATCTGCACGGCCAACCAGCTGGACACCATCCCGCAGGCGTTGCTGGACCGCATGGACACCATCCGTCTGTCCGGCTACATCACCGACGAGAAAGTGGCCATCGCCAAGCATCATCTGTTGCCCAAACTGCTCAAGCGGGCCGGCCTCAAGAAAAAGCAGATGGACATCACCGACGGCGCCATGCGCCAGGTCGTGGAAGGCTATGCCCGGGAAGCCGGCGTCCGTAATCTGGAGAAGCAACTGCACAAGATCGTGCGCAAGGGTATTGTTCGGATGCTTGAATCCGATGAGGAGCCCATCCGGGTTGGCGTTAAGGAGCTCCCGGACTACCTGGGCCAACCCCTGTTCCGCAAGGAAAAGCCCTTACGTGGGATAGGCGTTGTGACCGGCCTGGCCTGGACCGCCATGGGCGGCGCTACCCTGGGCGTGGAAGCCTCGCGCATCCACAGCCAGGACCGGGGCTTCAAGCTCACGGGCCAGCTCGGCGATGTCATGAAGGAGTCCGCCTCCATCGCCCACAGCTTTGTCTCATCGCACCTGAACCAGTACAAGGGCGACCCGAGTTTCTTCGACAAATCCTATATCCACCTGCACGTGCCCGAGGGGGCAACCCCCAAGGATGGCCCCAGTGCCGGCGTCACCATGGCTACGGCCCTGCTGTCGCTGGCCCGCAATGAGGCACCCGTGCGCACGGTAGCCATGACCGGCGAGCTCACACTCACCGGTCAGGTTCTGGCAGTGGGCGGGATTCGCGAGAAGGTGATTGCCGCGCGCCGGCAGAAGATCAGCACCCTGATTCTGCCCGAGGCCAACCGGGGTGACTTCGAGGAGCTTCCGGATTACCTGCAAGAAGGCATTGAGGCGCATTTCGCAAAGGAGTACACCGACGTGTACCGCGTCTGCTTTGACGACAGCCCTAGACGCAGGACCCATCATTGAAGGGGGTTTCGGGGGATAGTGGAATTCCCGTATAGCGCCTCAGGGTGAGATCGCTAGACTGGAGATATCGGTTGCGGCGCATCCGATCCTCAGAATCCTGTCATCTGAGTAGAGCCCTTTAGCCGCCCCAGTTGGGGCGGCTTTTTTGTGGGCGTTATTCGCCCGGCAGGCGGAAATCGACGGGCTCTTCGTCGCCCTGGACTTCCTTCATACTCAGCTTCACGCGACCGCGCTGGTCCACATCGAGCACCTTGACCAGCACTTCCTGGCCCTCGGTAAGCTCTTCACGAACCGTCTCGATTCGGCGATCCGCAATCTGGCTGATATGGACAAGGCCATCCTTGCCCGGCAGCAGGTTCACGAAAGCACCAAACTCGACGATCCGCTCGACCCGACCTCGGTAGACCCGGCCGACTTCCACGTCCGCGGTAAGCTCCATGATACGGAAGGTGGCTTTCTCGACCTGCTCGGAGTTCTCCGCGTAGATCTTGATGGTGCCGTCATCCTCGATATCGATGGAAGCACCCGTGTCTTCGCTGAGCTGGCGGATGGTGGCGCCGCCCTTGCCGATGACGTCACGGATCTTCTGGGAGTCAATGTGCATGGTGTGCATCGTTGGCGCATTGTCCGCCACTTCCGGACGTGCCTCGGCGATGACCTTGGCCATTTCGCCCAGGATATGCTGCCGTGCTTCATTGGCCTGCTGCAGGGCCATTTCCATGATCTGCTCGGTGATGCCGGCAATCTTGATGTCCATCTGCAGCGCGGTAACCGCGTCCGGGGTACCGGCAACCTTGAAGTCCATGTCGCCCAGGTGGTCCTCATCGCCAAGAATATCGGTCAGGACCGCGAAATCATCCCCGTCCTTGACCAGGCCCATGGCAATGCCAGCCACCGGTGACTTTACGGGAACACCAGCGTCCATCAGCGCCAGGCTGCTGCCGCATACCGATGCCATGGAGCTGGAGCCATTGGACTCGGTAATCTCGGAAACGCAGCGGATGGTGTACGGGAAGTCATCGTGCTTGGGCATGACCGCCTGCACACCACGACGCGCCAGCCGACCGTGACCGATCTCACGGCGCCCCGGAGGGCCCATGCGGCCGGTCTCGCCCACGGAATAGGACGGGAAGTTGTAATGGAACAGGAAGGGATCCTTGCTCTCACCGCGCAGCGAATCGATGAGCTTGGCGTCCCGGGCCGTACCCAGGGTCGTGGAAACAATCGCCTGGGTCTCGCCACGGGTAAAGAGCGCCGAGCCATGGGCGTTGGGCAGCAGCCCCACCTCAACGTCGATGGGACGCACGGTGCGGTTGTCACGCCCGTCAATCCGCGGCTCATTGCGCAGGATGCGGCCGCGTACGATTTCCTTCTCGACCTTGCCAAAGTATTCCTTGACGTCACCCTCGGTCGGCTCACCGCCTTCCTCGGTGGAAGCCAGTGCTTCAACCACACGGGTTTTCAGCTCACCCAGCTTGTCCTGACGCTCAAGCTTGTCCTTGACCTGATAGGCCGCCTCGATCTCAGCCCCGAACTGATCTTTAATCTGAGTCTTCAGCTCGGTCTTCTCGGGTTCGGGCTGCCAGTTCCAGGAAGTCGGCTGAACCTCCTCGGCAAACTCGTTGATCGCCTTGATCGCCGTCTGCATCTGATCATGGGCAAAGAGCACGGCGCCCAGCATCTGGTCTTCCGTCAGGCGGTCCGCCTCGGACTCGACCATGAGCACGGCATCCTTGGTGCCGGCAACAACCATGTTGAGGCGGCTGGTGTCGAGCTTTTCGTAGGTCGGGTTCAGGAAATACCCTTCTTCGTCGGAGAAGCCGACGCGCGCGCCACCGATCGGGCCCTCAAACGGCAGTCCGGAGATGGACAGAGCCGCAGAAGCGCCGATCATTGCCGGAATATCCGGATCCACGTTCCTGTTCGAGGACATGACCGTACAGATGACCTGGGTCTCATGCTTGAAACCGTCCGCGAACAGCGGCCGGATGGGCCGGTCGATCAGGCGCGAGGTCAGGGTTTCCTTTTCGGACAGCGGGCCTTCCCGCTTCAGGAAGCCACCCGGAATCTTACCCACCGCATAGGTCTTCTCGACGTAATGGACCGCCAGCGGGAAGAACGGCATCGGGCTGGGTTCCTTGTCCGCCATCACGGTAACCAGCACGGACGTGTCGTCCATGGTTACCAGAACGGCACTGGTGGCCTGGCGTGCGATGCGGCCGGTTTCGAGGGTAACGGTGGACCCTCCGAACTCGAATGTTTTCTTGACTGGATTCACAGTTGCTCCTTTCCAGACGTTCTTAAACGAAGCCGGCCAGACCCGGAGGTCTGGCCGCAACTCTTTTTTAAACCGTTAGCGCCTGAGTTCAAGCTGGCGAATCAGCTCAAGGTAGCGATTCGCGTTCTTGCGCTTGAGATAGTCCAGTAGCTTACGGCGCTGATTGACCATCCGGATCAGGCCCCGCCGTGAGTGGTGGTCCTGTTTGTTATCCTTGAAATGGTCCTGCAGTTTCACAATGTTGTGGGTCAGCAGAGCGACCTGGACTTCCGGCGAACCGGTATCGCCCTCAGCGCGCTGATAATCCTTAACGATCTGCTCTTTTTCGGCAGTAGTCAGTGCCATGGTTTACTTCCTCCCAATATGCCTTTGGATTCCGGGTCGAACCGCGCATATTTACAGCCCGCCCGCTTTGATTCGTTCAGTTTTCAGTGCGCATCAGCCGCCTGGGCCGGACAACGCCCTGATTCAGTTCACCAAGCCCCAGGAATCGCTCTCCTTCGTAGAGCCTGAGGAGCCCGCTTTCCACAGACGACTCGGCGCTGGAAGCCGCTATGGTAACAGCCTGCCCATTGGAAATCGATACGGCCTGGACGCCGTCCAGGGTGATCATGGACAGGGCCGACAGCAATCGATCCGCCGGCACCAGTCGCTGTCGCAGTTCATCACGGGACAGCTCTTCCAGTTCGGCCGGCGTCACGGCTTCCCCCAGGGTGAAGGGGCCCGCCGCTTCGCGTCTCAACTCGGCAACATGCGCGCCGCAGCCCAGCGCCTCACCAATATCATCCACCAGGGTGCGGATGTAAGTGCCCTTGGTACACCGAACCCTGAGCACCAGGTCCTCGCCCTCATGCTCAATCAGGCTGAGTTCGCGGATATGGATCGGCCGGGCCTCGCGCGGCACCGTTCGCCCCTCACGGGCATAGGCGTACAGCGGCCGCCCCTGATATTTGAGCGCCGAATACATGGAGGGCGTCTGTTTCTGTTCGCCCCGAAAGCGCTCAAGCACCGCCTCAACATCGGCTCGGGATAATCCTTCCGGCACGGGCCTTTCCTGAACCGGCTCGCCGTCGGCGTCGCTGGTCGTGGTTCTCACACCAAGGCGGGCCCGTGTCAGATAGGTCTTGTCCGCCTCAAGCACCTGCTGGGCAAACTTGGTCGCCTCCCCGAAACACAGCGGCAGAACACCCGTGGCGAGTGGGTCCAGGCTTCCGGTGTGGCCGCCCCTGGCCGCGTTCAACTTGTGGCGGACCTGCTGTAAGACCCCGTTGGAAGTCTGTCCGGCAGGTTTGTCCACCACGAGAACGCCATCGACTGCATCACCGCGACGCCGACGACTCAATCCTCGCCTCCATCGCCCTCATCGTCATGCTTCTGACGGTCACTCTCGACCGCCTGACGGATCAGCGACTCCATATGGCGGCTCTGGCCGGCCAGCCGGTCGAACCGGAACCGCAGCTCCGGCACCACACGCAGGCGCATGGAGCGTCCCAGGTGGCCACGAAGGAACCCGGAGGCACGCCGCAGAACCTCCAGGCTCTGCTGCACCTCGGGAGACTCCTCGGTCAGTTCTTCCGTGCTGAGCAGGGTGATATAGATGTCGGCATAGCCGAAATCCCGGGTCACGCGGACCTCGCTGATATTCACCATGCCCAGGCGCGGGTCCTTGACCTCGCGCTGGATCAGCTGCGCAAGCTCGCGCTGGATCTGGTCGGCAATCCGCT
This sequence comes from Halospina denitrificans, assembly GCF_004364635.1. Classification (GTDB taxonomy): domain Bacteria; phylum Pseudomonadota; class Gammaproteobacteria; order Pseudomonadales; family Oleiphilaceae; genus Halospina; species Halospina denitrificans. The sequence goes on from NZ_SOAX01000002.1 coordinate 688,917, forward strand.
CGGCGCGGGTAAATTCACGTGGCATGGGCGCCCTCGATCAATTGAGTTTGCGCTCCACGCGAATCCGGTCAAAGACCTCGATCTGGTCACCGACCTTCACGTCGTAGCCCTTGACGCCGATACCACACTCCATGCCGTTACGGACTTCGTTAACATCATCCTTGAAGCGCCGCAGGGACTGAAGCTCGCCCTCGAAGATCACCACGTTGTCACGCAGCACCCGAATCGGCTTGTTCCGGTAGACGTGGCCTTCGGTGACCATACAGCCGGCAACCTGGCCGAAGCGGGGCGAACGGAACGTCTCGCGGACCTCGGCGATGCCCAGGATCTCTTCCCGATACTCGGGCTTGAGCATACCGGTCAGCGCGCCCTTGACGTCATCAATCAGATTGTAGATGACGCTGTAGTAGCGCATGTCGATCTCTTCCTGCTCAACCAGCTTCTTGGCAGCCGGTGTTGCGCGGACGTTGAAGCCGAACACGACCGACTCGCTCGTCATGGCCAGGTTGATGTCGGATTCAGTGATGCCGCCAACGCCCGCCGAGATGATCTGCACCTCGACTTCCTCGTTGCCGAGTTCCTGGAGCGCGCCTGTAATCGCCTCAAGCGACCCCTGCACATCCGCTTTCACGATCACGTTGAGGCTCTTGACCTCTTCCTTGCCCATGTTCTCGAACAGGTTCTCGAGCTTGGCCGCCTGCTGACGATGCAGGCGCTGCTCACGCTCCTTCTCCTGGCGGAACTCGGCCAGTTCCTTGGCCTTCTTCTCGTCGGCCACGCGCACGAAATCATCACCGGCGTTGGGCGTGCCATTCAGACCCAGAATCTCCACGGGGATCGACGGTCCGGCACTGTCCACCTGCTTACCGAGCTCGTTGATCATCGCGCGGATACGACCAAAGTACATGCCGGCCACGATGATGTCGCCCTTGTGCAGGGTGCCGTTCTGGACCAGCAGCGTGGCTACGGAGCCGCGCCCTTTCTCCATCCGCGACTCGATGACCGTGCCCTGGCCGGGCCCTTCCTCAACGGCACTGAGCTCCTGGAGTTCAGCCTGGAGCAGGATCGCCTCAAGGAGGTTATCAATGCCTTCACCGGTCTGGGCGGAAACATGAACGAACTGGGTCTCACCACCCCATTCCTCGGGAACCACTTCCAGTGCCACAAGCTCGTTCTTGACCCGGTCCGGGTCCGCCTCGGGCTTGTCCATCTTGTTGACCGCAATGATCAGCGGGACGCCGGCGGCACGAGCGTGCTCCACCGCTTCCCGGGTCTGGGGCATGACGCCGTCATCGGCGGCAACCACCAGGATGACGATATCCGTGGACTTGGCACCCCTGGCACGCATTTCCGTAAAGGCCGCGTGGCCCGGGGTATCCAGGAAGGTGATCATGCCGTGACCGGTCTCGACGTGATAGGCGCCGATGTGCTGGGTAATACCCCCGGATTCGCCGCTGGCCACCTTGGTCTTGCGGATATAATCCAGCAGCGAGGTCTTGCCGTGGTCGACGTGGCCCATGACACTGATGACTGGGGCGCGGTGCTTCGCCTCGCCCTCGTACTCGATGTCGCTGAGGACCTCTTCCTCGATGGCATCCTCGCGGACCATCCGGGCCTTGTGTCCCATTTCCTCGACAACGAGCACGGCCGTTTCCTGATCCAGCGGCTGATTGATGGTCGCCATGACGCCCATCCCCATCAGGGTCTTGATCACCTGGCCGGACTTGACCGCCATGCGCTGCGCCAGCTCGGAGACGGTAATGGTTTCGGGTATTTCCACTTCATGCACCATGGGTTTCGTGGGTTTCTCAAACACATGGCGCTTCTCGCGTTGCTTCTTCTTACGCGAACGCAGCGGCTTCCGCGGACCAGCCGCTTCTTCATCGGCACTGGTGTCCTCGGTCGTGTCACCCTCTGTTTCCAGTTCGACAAGCTCGTCGTCAACACGCTTCTTGGGAGGCTTCTGCGCCGCCTTGCCCTTGCCACGCTGCTTGCCCTCGTCGTCATCCCGTTCAGGCTTGCCTTTCTTCTTATTACGGGCGTGTTTGCGCTTATCTTCCTTGGTCGATTCAGGCGGCGGTGGGGCCGGCGCTTCCTCGACCGTCTCGGCCGGCGCTTCGGCTGCCTCTTCAGTCGTCTCGGCTTTCGCGGACGCTTCGGCTTCGCTTTCAGTCGCCTCGGTCACCGTGGCCTCTTCCGCTGCTTCAGCCTGAGTCGTCTCGGCGGCAGCTTCAGCGCCAGTAGTTTCGCTGGCCGCGGCCTCTTCAGCCTGCTGGGCTTCTTCCTGCTGCTGGGCTTCTTCGGCTTCCGTGGCCTGAGGCTGATTCTCGGAGCGTTTCACATAGGTACGTTTCTTGCGCACCTCAACATTCACGGTCTTGCCGCGACCGCCACCACCGGTCTTCAGCTGCGTTGTGGTACGGCGCTTGAGCGTGACCTTGCTCGGCCCGCCGCCTTCACCACTCTGGTTGCGCCGGAGGAACGCCAGAAGCGTCTGTTTTTCCTCATCGGTAACCACATCATCTGCCGCCCGCTTGCTCAGCCCGGCTTCCTCAAACTGACGAAGCAAGCGATCAACGGGAGCGCCCACATCTTCGGCCAGTTGCTTTACAGTGACTTCCGCCATACTGGTCCTCCTCTCCCGATTATTCCTGGTCTTCGAACCATGGCGCGCGGGCTGTCATGATCAGCTGACCGGCACGGTCTTCATCCATGCCTTCAATGTCGAGCAGCTCATCGACCGACTGTTCCGCCAGGTCTTCCATACTGCAGATCCCCTTGCCCGCCAGCGTTCCCGCCAGCTCGGGGTCCATACCATCCATCTCCAGCAGGTCCTGCTGCGGCTCGTTGCTGCTTTCGCCGCCCTCAACGTCGCTTGCCAGGGCTTCGTTCAGCATGCCGTTTCTGGCACGTTCACGCAGTTCTTCCACCAGGTCTTCGTCAAAGCCTTCAATCGCGAGCATTTCATCCCGCGGTACATAGGCGATTTCCTCCAGGGTGGTGAAGCCTTCCTCCACCAGAACCTGGGCAAGTTCCTCATCCGCCTCCAGGAAGCGGATGAAATGATTGACCAGCCGCTGAGCTTCCTGTTCCTGCTTTTCCTCAGCCTCGCTTTCGGTCATCACGTTCAGTTCCCAGCCCGTCAGCTCACTGGCAAGGCGTACGTTCTGCCCACCTCGCCCGATGGCCTGGGCCAGGTTGTCCTCGGCGACGGCAACCTCCATCGAGTGGGTGTCCTCGTCGATCACAATCGACACCACCTCGGCAGGCGCCATGGCGTTAATCACCAGCTGCGCCGGGTTGTCATCGAAGGTGACAATGTCGACGCGCTCACCGCCCAGCTCGTTGGATACGGCCTGAACACGAGCGCCCCGCATCCCCACGCAGGCCCCGACAGGATCAATACGACCGTCGTTGGTCTTGACTGCAATCTTGGCGCGCGAACCCGGGTCACGAGCGGCGCCCTTGATCTCAATCAGCTCTTCCGCGATCTCGGGCACTTCAATACGGAACAGCTCGATCAGCATCTTCGGACTGGTCCGGCTCAGAATCAGCTGCTGGCCGCGATGGTCGGTGCGGATGTCAAGCAGCAGCGCCCGTACCCGGTCGCCCATGCGAAAGGTTTCACGGGCGATGAGCTGGTCGCGGGGCAGCAATGCCTCGGCATTGCCACTGAGCTCAACAATGACGTTGTCACGGGTTACCTTTTTCACAGACCCGGAAACCAGCTCACCGACCCGGTCGCGATAGCTGTCGACAACCCGGGCGCGTTCAGCCTCGCGAACCTTCTGGAAGATGATCTGCTTCGCGGCCTGGGCGCCGATGCGCCCGAACGAGACCGACTCGACCTCTTCCTCATGCACATCGCCGGGCTGCAGGGAGGGATCGATCTGCTCCGCTTCCTGAAGCGTCAACTCCGTTCCGAGCGCCGGCACGGCGTCGTTGTCAACCACGAGCCAGCGGCGGTAGGTGGCGTATTCGCCGGTCTTGCGGTCCACCGACACGCGAAGATCGGCGTCCTCGTCGTCATAACGCTTCTTGGCCGCAGCCGCCAGGGCCAGTTCGATCGCTTCGAAAATAACGTCCTTATCGACGTCCTTTTCGTTGGAAACGGCCTCGACAACCATCAGGATTTCTTTATTCATTAAACAGCCCTGCCTTTCCTTTAAGCCTGATTCTGCTCTTCATTCGAAAACCGGGACGACGCGCGCGCTTTCAATGGTTTCAAACGGGAGCTGCAGTTCGTATTCATCCACAACGAGGCAGATGTCGTCGCCTTCCACGGCCCGCAGTATACCCTTGTATTTCCGACGCCCCTCGAACGGTTCAGAAAGCTTGATACTCAGTAACGACCCGATGAATTCCCGGTACTGATCCCTGTGAAACAGGGGCCGGTCCATGCCGGGCGAGGAAACTTCCAGTGTATATCGGTTACCAATGGGGTCTTCCACGTCCAGCACGCCACTCACCTGACGACTCACCTGCTCACAGTCATCGACGGTGATGCCGTCGGCATGGTCGATATAGACACGAACCACGGAGTGATTGCCCTGGGGGAGATACTCAATTCCCCAGCAGACAAACCCCAGCCCTTCTATAACCGGGGTCAACAGTGTTTCCAGCTTCTTAACCTTTGCGGACAATTCGCCCCTGCCTGCTTCCAGATTCTTCAGTGAACCACGAATTTGCCGTGATTCAGAAACAAAAAAAGGGCCCTTCCAGCCCCTTTTCAAGACGTGGCTCTTCCCTTGGGAGGCCACAGAACGAAAAGCCGGTCGTGCCCGATACGCACAACCTGGACCCCGTCTAACGGGATCCGCGGGCTGGTGAACTCACCCCCGCCAGGACCGCTCCGGCAATTTTCCCGGAGCAGCTCCTTACTGGCCATAATGCCCTGCCAGCAGGGCGAAAAGTATAAGTCTCGCCCCAAAACTGGTCAAGGAATGACCAAAAAAAACGGCTTGATCGAGGGAAGCAGCACCACCTCTTCCAAGCCGTTTCCCGTATGGTGCCGAAGGCCGGACTTGAACCGGCACGGCTTGCGCCACTAACCCCTCAAGCTAGCGTGTCTACCATTTCCACCACTTCGGCATAACTCGTTGCGGGACGTATAGTAACGAACCCTCTGCCCGATTTCCAATACCCTGAAGCGGGTTTATTCAATCTCGGGCAATTCCTCACCATCCTGATCGGCGTCGCTCTCCGATGCCTGATCGTCGCCACCCTCACTGTCTTCACTGGTGGCGCCCTCTTCACCCTGCGCTGCATCACCCGAGGCCTGCTCCTGCGCGCCGCTCTGCTCTTCAACCATCGGCACGCCCGCCTGGGCTCCGACCTCGGCACGCTGCTTGGCATACATGGCCAGGGAGAAGCTGGTTACAAAAAACAGTGCCGCCAGCACGGCGGTAAGCTTGACCATGAAGCCCACACCGCCGGCGCTGCCGAAAACCGTCTGGGATGAGCCACCCCCGAAGGCGGCCCCGGCGTCCGCGCCCTTGCCCCTCTGCAGTAGTATGAGGACAACCAGCGCCAGCGCTATAAGCACATGTGCCAACAGAATGGCGGATTCAACCCAGTTCATAGTCCAGTCTCTTACGCTGCCCGACAGATCGCGGCGAAGTCCGTAGCGCTCAGCGAAGCCCCACCAATCAGGCCGCCATCAATGTCCGGTTGTGCAAACAATTCTTCGGCAGTTTCCGGCTTCACACTGCCGCCGTAGATAATCGGTATCTCGCTCGCGCCCCTGTCATAATCCGCCAGCAATGAGCGGATGTGGGCGTGAACCGTCTGCGCCTCCTGCGCGGAGGCACTCTTGCCTGTGCCAATGGCCCAGACAGGCTCATAGGCAACACACACATGGCGCCAGTCCGACCCGGGAACACCATCCAGACCCCGTTCGATCTGGCGGCCGACAACGCTCAGGGTATTCCCCGCTTCACGCTCTTCCAGCGACTCGCCTACACACAGGATCGGGTCGAGCCCGGCCGCCAGCGCCTGATGGATCTTGCTGTTAACCAGCTCATCGGTTTCCCCGAAATACTGGCGACGTTCGGAGTGCCCGACAATGGCGAAGCTGCAATGCTGATCCGCCGCCATAAGGGCACCAATCTCACCCGTGTAGGCGCCGGTCTCCCAGGCTGACACATCCTGGACGCCAACCATAACCCGTCTACCGCCCTCACAGTTGAGGGCGTCACGCAGCGTCGGCACCAGGATCGCAGGTGGCATGATCGCAACCTCAACGGCCGGATCAAGCCCCTCCAGTGCCGGCACCATGGCATCGGCATATTCAGTGGCGAAGGCGCCACTGCCATTCAGTTTCCAGTTTGCTGCTATCAGCCGCCGTCGCATAATCCAACCCGTTTTTCAGGGAGGCGGCACTATACCCAAGATGTCAGCGTGGCGCAAGGAAGCTCAGGGCGCCTCACGGCGCACGGTCTCCGCAAGCTCGTTGACAATGCGCCCGATGAGCCCGGCATCTTCGCCTTCCGCCATGACACGAACGACCGGCTCGGTGCCGGAAGCCCGCAACAGTATTCGTCCGGCGGCACCGAGGCGCTCTTCCGCCTGTTCAACCGCTTTCTGGATGCCGGGTACCTGGTCTGGATCAAAACGCTGGGTCACATGCACGTTCACCGTCTCCTGCGGCAGACGGGTGACTCCCCGGCAAAGCTCCGCCAGCGAATGCTCCCGCTGACGCATCGCCACCAGCACCTGCAGGGCGGAGACAATGCCGTCCCCGGTTGAGGTGCAGTCCCGGCAGACAATGTGCCCGGAACCTTCACCGCCAATCAGCCAGCCCCGATGTACCAGCTCTTCCATGACATAGCGGTCACCGACCTTCGCGCGCGCAAAGGGGACTCCGAGGCGATCCAGGGCCTGCTCAACGCCCAGATTGGTCATCAGGGTGCCCACCACACCACCGGAGAGACCGCCCGCGTCCCAGCGCTGGCGCGCGATGACATAGAGCAGTTCGTCGCCGTCGATCAACCGCCCCGTGTGATCCACCATGATGACGCGGTCACCGTCACCATCAAATGCCACCCCCAGATCCGCGCCGGTCTCCGCAACCCGCTTCTGGAGTGCTTCCGGGGAGGTGGAGCCACATTCTTCATTGATGTTGAGACCGTCCGGCTGCGCGCCCATGACCGTCACCCGAGCGCCGAGCTCCCGGAACACACTGGGGGCAACATGGTAGGTCGCACCATGGGCGCAATCGACCACCATGTGCAGCCCCTCAAGGCTGAAATGGGCGGGAACCGTACTCTTGCAGAACTCCACATAGCGGCCCGGCGCATCGTCCACCCGGACCGCCTTACCAAGATCGGCGGCTTCCACAACCGCCAGGTCCCGATCAATCCACTGCTCGATACGGTTCTCCATGGCGTCGTCCAGCTTGGTGCCGTCGGCGGAGAAGAACTTGATCCCGTTGTCGTAATGGGGATTGTGGGAGGCGCTGATCACAATGCCAGCGGCGGCCCTGAAGGTCCGGGTCAGGTAGGCGATCGCGGGCGTCGGCATGGGCCCCAGCAGGCGAACATCCATGCCGGCGGCCGACAACCCCGCCTCCAGGGCCGACTCGAACATGTAGCCGGAAAGCCGCGTATCCTTGCCGATCAGCATGGTGTTGGCCTGGCCCTCGCGCCGGAATGCCCGCCCGGCAGCCCAGCCAAGCTTGAGAATGAAGTCGGGGGTTATCGGTGCCTCACCAACCCTGCCCCGAATGCCATCCGTACCGAAATACTGCCGTTCACCCATACTCCTGCTCCCTGTTGCCATCAAGCGCACTTACCAGTCGCGCCGCATCCACTGTCTCCGGAACATCATGCGCACGCACCACGGCTGCCCCTTTCATCATGGCCACCGTGGCGGCGGCGACACTTGCCGGCATTCGATGGGCCAGATCCCGCCCGGTCACCTTCCCCAGCATGGATTTGCGCGACATCCCCACCAGCACCGGCAATCCCTCAGCGGTTATTGTTTCCAGCCGGTCCAGCAGGGTTAAGTTGTGCTCCAGCGTCTTGCCAAAGCCAAATCCCGGATCAAGCATGATCCGCTCCCGGACAATTCCCGCCTCGATAAGCTCCTGCGTCCGGCTCCTGAGAAAGGCCAGCACATCAAGCACAACATCGTCAGCGTACTCGGGTTGCTGCTGCATGGTCGCCGGCTCACCCTGCATGTGCATGATGCAGACGGGCAGCCCCGAGTCACGGGCGGCCTCCACGGCGCCCTCACGGCGCAGTGAGCGCACGTCATTGATCAGTGTGGCGCCCAGTCGTGCACCTTCCCGCATCACCTCGGGGGTGCTCGTGTCCAGGGACAGGGGAATATCAAGCTCGCTCCGGATGGCTTCCAGGACGGGGCAGACACGGTCAAGTTCTTCCTGGATCGGCACCGGTTCGGCCCCCGGACGCGTTGATTCACCCCCGATATCCAGGCAATCCGCCCCTGCCTCCACCATGGTACGCGCCTGCTGAAGCGCGGCTTCCCGGTCCGCAAAACGACCACCATCGGAAAAGGAGTCGGGGGTAACATTGAGCACGCCCATCACAGCGGGCCATTGCGCCCCCGGAATGATCGAATGGTTCATGGGTCTGCCTCATCAAACGAAAAACGCTCCCGGCATGCCGACGGGAGCGTGTTCGGAAGGGTTCCGGGGCGGGTCAGTGTTCCCCGGCAGGGTGGCCGGACTCGCCGCCCTCCGACGCCTCGTCACCGTTACTCGCGTTCAGGTCCTGGGTGACCCGCTCCCCGTCGCTGTCATCATCATCCCACCCCTGGGGCGGACGCGGCACCTTGCCGGCCATGATGTCGTTGATCTGGGCACTGTCGATGGTTTCGTACTTCATCAGCGCATCCGCCATCAACTGCAGCTTATCCATGTTATCGACGAGGATCTGCTTGGCCGTATCATAGCACTCATCGATGATGCGGCGGATCTCCTCGTCGATGGCATGTGCTGTCTGGCCCGATACGCCCTTGCCACCAGCGCCTGTGTCATAACCGGCAAAGGGCTCATCACGGTCTTCGTCATACATCAGCGGCCCCAGTTTCTCTGAGAGGCCCCACTTGGTCACCATGTTACGCGCCAGTTCGGTGGCACGCTTGATGTCGTTCTGGGCCCCGGTGGTCACACCTTCCTTGCCAAGGGTGAGTTCCTCGGCAATCCGGCCGCCAAAGAGGCTGCAGATCTGGCTGATGATGTAGCGGCGCGTGTAGCTGTACTTATCCTCCTCGGGGAGGAACATGGTCACGCCAAGCGCCCGCCCACGCGGGATGATGCTGACCTTGTAGACCGGGTCATGCTCCGGCACCAGCCGGCCAACAATGGCATGGCCGGACTCGTGATTGGCTGTGTTGAGCTTTTCCTTCTCGGACATGACCATGGACTTGCGCTCCGAGCCCATCATGATCTTGTCCTTGGCCAGATCCAGCTCTTCCATGGAGACCAGGCGCTTGTTCCGGCGCGCCGCGAACAGCGCCGCCTCGTTGACCAGGTTCTCCAGATCGGCACCGGAGAAGCCGGGCGTACCGCGTGCGATGTCCTTGGGCTCGACGCCATCCGCCAGGGGCACCTTGCTGAGGTGAACCTTGAGCACCTGCTCACGGCCGCGGATATCCGGCAGCGGCACCTGCACCTGGCGGTCAAAACGGCCAGGGCGCAGCAGGGCCGGGTCAAGGACGTCCGGGCGGTTGGTGGCGGCGATAACGATAACGCCCTCGTTGCCCTCAAAGCCGTCCATTTCGACAAGCAGCTGGTTCAGGGTCTGTTCCCGCTCATCGTGCCCACCGCCCATGCCGGCACCACGCTGGCGACCAACGGCGTCGATCTCATCGATGAAGATGATGCAGGGACTCTGCTTCTTGGCCTGCTCGAACATGTCCCGGACCCGGGATGCACCAACGCCGACGAACATCTCGACGAAGTCCGAACCGGAGATGGAGAAAAACGGCACCTTGGCCTCGCCCGCGATGGCCTTGGCGAGCAGTGTCTTACCGGTACCCGGGGCGCCCACCATCAGCACCCCCTTGGGAATATGGCCGCCGAGGCGCTGGAACTTGCTGGGATCCTTGAGGAAGTCCACCAGCTCCATGACGTCTTCCTTGGCCTCGTCAACACCGGCCACATCACTGAAGCCGGTCTTGATCTGCTCCTCGCTCATCAGGCGGGCCTTGCTCTTGCCGAAGGACATGGGGCCTTTGCCACCACCGCCTCCGCCCTGCATCTGGCGCATGAAGAAGATGAAGATGGCAATGATGATCAGGATCGGGAATGACGCCACCAGCAACTGGGTCCAGATGCTCTGGCCGGACGCTTCCTTGCCGGTGACCTGCACATCGTTGTTGTAGAGGTCATCCATCAGGTTGGGGTCCTCGACCGCCGGCCGGGTGGTCGTGAAGTTGCTGCCACCCTCGCGCTCACCGGTAATCGTCTGCCCCTGGATGGTCACTTCCTGGACCTGACCGCTGCGCACCATCTCGATGAACTGGGAGTAGTTGACCTGGTCCTGCTGTGGCTCGGGGTTGAAGTTCTGGAACACCATCAACAGCACCGCCGCGATGACCAGCCACAGGACCAGATTTTTCGCCATATCGTTCAAGATTACTCACCCATTCTGTCTGCCCGCCCTTTCGGGCGATATACGTCAAACAATACACCAATCGCCCCGGGGGCGACCAGCATACTGGCTGTCTGTTCAGGCGCCCTGGCGGCCACGAAAGCCGCTACAGACCTGATATTGCTCCCTTGAACGAGCCCTTGAGGCGCCCGGTTTGCGTGTCGCAACACGCCGGAAATCCGATTTCATGGTTTTCAGCAGGGCATCGAAGCCTTCACCCTGAAAAACCTTGGTCACAAAGGTGCCCCCCGGACGCAGCACCTGCTGGGCCATATCCAGCGCCAGCTCAATCAGGTTCATGGCGCCGGGAATATCAATGGCGGCCATACCACTCATATTGGGGGCCATATCCGAAATAACAACATCGACAGGCCGATCCCCAATCTCTGCAAGAAGCGCATCCAGCACGTCCTGCTCGGTAAAATCGCCCTGTATGAAGCTTACGCCGGGAACCGCATCCATGGGCAGTATATCACTGGCCACCACCAGCCCCTGGTCACCGACCTTCTCCGCGGCCACCTGGGACCAGCCGCCCGGGGCCGACCCCAGGTCCACGACCGTCTGGCCACGCCGGAAGAGGCCCTCCTTCTCGTCAATTTCAAGGAGTTTGTAACTCGCCCGGGAGCGGTAACCGTCCTCCCGTGACTTCTGGACATAAGGATCGCCGTGATGCTCGCGCAACCAGCGATCACTGCTCTTGGATCGCGCCAAACCGTCTCTCCCGGGGCATTCAATCAGCCCGCCTCGACTGGTATACTGCCTATTCTAATGGTCTACCGCCTCTGGAACAGCCTCGAGCCTGTTATTTCCCCAATCAAGAGAATCAATAATGGCCCTTTCAAAGGAACAGCAGCGCGAATACCGTGCTCGCGCCCATCACCTCAAGCCCGTCATCCTGATCGGCGACAACGGCGTCTCCGAAGGCCTGACCCAGGAGCTTGAACGGGCCCTGGATGATCACGAGCTGATCAAGGTCAAGATCAGCTCCACGGACCGCGAGGAGCGCCGTGAAATGCTGGAGGAGGCCTGCAGGGCCACCGGCGCCGAGCTCGTCCAGACCATCGGCAAGGTCGCCGTACTGCTGCGCCGCGCGAAGGATCCCAACCCGAAGCTGTCGAACCTTCGCAAGTAAGCCGCAGCGGCCTCCCGCCTACAGGTGCAGCACCTCTTCAATCTCGTATTCCACGGTACCCGAGGGCACCTGGACGGACACTTCCTCGCCTTCCTCCTTGCCGATCAGGGCACGGGCAATGGGTGAGGAGATGGAGAGGCGCCCCTGCTTGATGTCGGCTTCGTCGTCGCCCACGATCTGGTAGGTTTCCGCCTCCTCGGTATCCACGTTGACCAGCCGCACCGTGGTCCCGAAGATCACCTTTCCGGTCTTCTCGATGGTGGTCACGTCAATCACCTGCGCCGCGGCCAGTTTGCTTTCAATCTCCTGGATGCGACCCTCGACAAAGCTCTGCTGCTCGCGCGCCGCATGATACTCCGCGTTTTCCTTGAGGTCGCCATGTTCCCGGGCATCGGCAATCGCCTGGATCACCCGGGGGCGGTCCTCGCTCTTGAGCCTGTACAGCTCATCACGCAGGGCCTGTTCGCCCTGCTTGGTCATGGGAACCCGGTTGTTACTCATCGTGCTGATACCCCGCGTGAAGGTCCTGGAGGCGGCGAACGGTGCGCTCCGAGCCGAACCGGATGGCCCGGCAGAAGGCTTCGCCGCCCGTCAATGTGGTTGCATAGGTTACCTTGCGCTGCAGCGCGGACTGCCGGATCTGGGCCGAATCCGCGATCGCCTTGCGCCCTTCCGTGGTGTTCACGATCAGATCCACCTGGTCGTTCTTGATGGCATCCACGATATGCGGCCGGCCTTCGCGCACCTTGTTGATCTTTTCCACCTGCAGGCCCGCCTCCGCGAGCACAGCAGCCGTACCACCGGTGGCGATCAGACGGAAGCCCACATCGGCAAGGTCGCGGGCCAGTTTGACCACATCGCCCTTGTCCGCATCACGCACACTGATAAAGGCCGTGCCGCCACTCGGGAGGGTCTCTCCCGCGCCCAGGGCCGCCTTGGCAAACGCCTCGTCAAAGCTGTCGCCAATGCCCATGACCTCTCCAGTGGACTTCATCTCGGGCCCGAGAATGGGGTCCACCGAGGGGAATTTCGGGAAGGGGAAGACCGACTCTTTCACCGAATAATAGTTCGGAACGGCCTCACTGGTAATCCCCTGCTCCTCCAGGGTCATTCCGGCCATGCAGCGGGCGGCAATACGAGCCAGGGAACGGCCCACGGCCTTGGAGACGAAGGGCACGGTCCGTGACGCCCGGGGATTGACCTCGATCACGTAGATCTCGCCATCCTGCCAGGCCAGCTGCACGTTCATCAGCCCGACCACGTCCAGCTCCAGCGCCATGCGGCGAACCACATCGCGCATCTCGTCCTGGACGCTGACCGGCAGCGTGTAAGGCGGCAGAGAACAGGCGGAGTCGCCGGAGTGCACGCCAGCCTGCTCAATGTGCTGCATGATGCCGCCAATGATGGCGGTCTTGCCGTCACAGACCGCGTCGATGTCAATCTCGACGGCCGCGTTCAGGAAGTGGTCCAGCAGTACGGGACTGTCATTGGAAACCAGTACCGCACTGCGCATGTATTCCTTGAGCTCGTCCTCGGTATAGACGATCTCCATGGCCCGGCCACCCAGCACATAGGACGGGCGCACCACCAGCGGATAGCCAATGTCACGCGCCACCAGTATGCCTTCCTCCAGGCTGCGGACCGTGGCATTCGGCGGCTGCTTGAGGCCGAGGCGGTTGATCATCTGCTGGAAGCGCTCGCGGTCCTCGGCCCGGTCAATGGCGTCCGGGCTGGTGCCGATGATGGGCACACCCGCGGCTTCCAGGCCCCGGGCCAGCTTGAGCGGCGTCTGGCCGCCGAACTGGATGATAACGCCGTCCGGGTTTTCCGCCTGCACGATTTCGAGCACATCCTCGAGGGTAATCGGCTCGAAGTAGAGCCGGTCCGAGGTGTCGTAGTCGGTGGAAACCGTCTCCGGGTTGCAGTTGATCATGACGGTTTCATAACCATCATCGCGCATGGCCAGCACCGCGTGCACACAGCAGTAATCAAACTCGATGCCCTGGCCGATACGGTTGGGGCCGCCCCCAATCACCACGATCTTCTTGCGGTCGCTGACGTCCGCCTCGCATTCCTCCTCGTAACTGGAATACATATAGGCCGTGGACGACTTGAACTCGGCGGCACAGGTATCGACGCGCTTGAACACGGGGCGTACACCAAGGTCGTGACGCAGCTTGCGGAAGCTCTGCTCGGACACCCCCAGCAGCTCAGCCAGGCGCGTATCGGAGAAGCCCTTGCGCTTGAGGCGGTAGACACGATCGTAATCCAGCTCCGCAGTACCCGTGGATTCGAGACGCTTTTCCTCCTCGATCAGGTCCTGGATCTGGATCAGGTACCAGCGGTCGATATTGGTGTACTCAAACACCTGCTCAAGACTCATGCCCCGCCGGAAGGCGTCACCGATGTACCAGGGACGGTTGGCGCCGGGGACCTTGAGTTCGTGGATCAGGGTATCCTCGGCATCACCACCGTCCTCAAGAATCGGATCGAGCCCGGAAACACCGGTCTCCAGGCCACGCAGCGCCTTCTGGAAGGACTCCTGGAAGGTCCGCCCGATGGCCATGACCTCACCCACCGACTTCATCTGGGTGGTCAGCCGCGAATCCGCCTGCGGGAACTTCTCGAAGGTGAAGCGCGGGATCTTGGTAACCACGTAATCAAGGGACGGCTCAAAGGAGGCCGGTGTCACACCGCCAGTAATCTCGTTCTGCAGCTCGTCCAGGGTAAAGCCGACGGCGAGCTTGGCGGCGACCTTGGCGATGGGAAAACCCGTAGCCTTGGACGCCAGTGCCGAAGAACGGGACACGCGGGGGTTCATCTCGATCACCACCATGCGTCCGTTTTCCGGGTTGATACCGAACTGGACGTTGGAACCCCCGGTCTCCACACCGATCTCACGCAGCACGGCCAGGGAGGCATCACGCATGATCTGCCATTCCTTGTCCGTCAGCGTCTGGGAGGGGGCGACTGTAATGGAATCCCCGGTGTGGACGCCCATGGGGTCAAAGTTCTCGATGGCGCAGACAATGATGGTGTTGTCGTTCTTGTCCCGCACCACTTCCGTTTCATATTCCTTCCAGCCAATGAGCGACTCATCGATCAACAGCTCATTGGTGGGAGACAACGCCAGGCCACGCTGGCAGATCTCCTCGAATTCCTCGCGATTATAGGCAATACCGCCACCGGAACCGCCCATGGTGAACGAGGGCCGGATGATGCACGGAAGGCCGATGTGATCCAGCACCTGGTAGGCCTCTTCCATGCTGTGGGCCATAGAAGCGCGAGGGGTATCGAGGCCTATGTTGTGAACGGCCTTATCGAAGCGGTCCCGGTCCTCGGCCTTGTCGATGGCATCGGCGTTGGCACCGATCATCTCCACGCCATGTTTGGCCAGCAGTCCGTGGCGTTCCAGGTCGAGAGCGCAGTTCAGTGCCGTCTGCCCACCCATGGTGGGCAGCAGCGCGTCCGGCTGCTCTTTCTCGATGATCTTCTCGACCGTGCGCCAGGTGATTGGCTCAATATAGGTGGCGTCCGCCATGACGGGATCCGTCATGATCGTGGCCGGATTCGAGTTGACCAGTATGACGCGGAAACCTTCCTCGGTCAGGGCCTTGCAGGCCTGCGCGCCGGAATAGTCGAATTCACACGCCTGCCCGATCACGATCGGGCCAGCGCCAAGAATCAGTATGCTTTTGATATCGTCTCTTTTCGGCATTTAAAACACTGTCCCGTTCTCATTCAAGCCGTTTGTCGGATGTCGGTGTCCGACAGGAGTCAGTCTTCGGCAGCCCGGGCTGCCTGGTGCTCGTCCATGAGCCGGGTAAATTCACCGAACAGCGGGATCACGTCCCTGGGACCGGGACTGGCTTCCGGATGCCCCTGGAAACTGAACACCGGCGCGTCCTTGAGACGCATCCCCTGAAGGGTGCCATCAAACAGCGAGCGGTGGGTGACCTCGACATTGTCCGGAAGCGAATCCTCTTCCACCGCAAAGCCATGGTTCTGGCTGGTGATCACCACGGTCCCGTCCGCTACATTCTCAACCGGGTGGTTCGCCCCGTGATGGCCAAACTTCATCTTGACGCTGCGCGCGCCCACCGCCAGCCCGAGAAGCTGGTGTCCCAGACAGATCCCGAATGTGGGAATCCCTTTCTCAATGCAGCCACGGAGTGCCTCGATGGCGTAGTCGCAGGGCTCCGGATCACCCGGGCCATTGGAGAAGAAGACGCCATCCGGCTGATAGGCCATGACCTCGTCCAGGGGCGTTTTCGCGGGCACGACCGTCACCTCGCAGCCCCGCCACACCAGTAGTCTCAGGATGTTGTACTTGATGCCATAATCATAGGCGACCACCCGGTAGCGGGCCTCCGGTGCCGGACCGTAGCCCTCGTCCAGGGTCCAGGCTGACTGGGTCCACTTCATGGGCTCACTGCAACCGGCATCTGAGGCCAGGTCCATGCCCTTGAGTCCCGGAAATTCCCGCGCCAGCTTCAGCGCGGCTTCTTCGGTGGCCCCGGCTCCCGCCACAATGGCGCCACTCTGGGCGCCCTTGTCCCGCAGCAGGCGCGTCAGTCGACGCGTGTCGATGCCCGCGATGGCCACGACCTTCTCGCGCTGAAGGTAGTCGGTGAGCGTCTCCGTCCGGCGCCAGTTGCTGGCGATCATCGGGAGGTCACGGATAATGAGCCCGGCCGCACAGACCCGGTCGGATTCCACGTCCTCGGGGTTGATGCCCGTGTTACCGATATGCGGATAGGTGAGCGTCACCATCTGGCGGGTATAGGAAGGATCAGTGAGGATTTCCTGGTAGCCGGTCATGGCCGTATTGAAAACGACCTCGCCACTGGTGCTGCCCTCGGCGCCAATGGATTCGCCCCTGAAAATGCTGCCATCTTCAAGTGCAAGGATTGCTGGTTCCGTCAATGCCATGCCCCTTCTTGCGTCTCTGGCGGGTAGGACGCGCGTCACGACACCCCGGCATTGCTTACTCGTAAAAAAGCGAGACGGAGTCGTGTGACGCCGTCCCGCTTTCGCAGAATTCCAACAGCCGGTGGAGGGAGCGCTCAATAAATCCGGAGCATTTTATAGAGAAACCCCTGCCGCTGTCCATCCGGGACATCCGCTATGCGAGGTCTTTCAGGCCCAGAACGTCCTGCATGTCATACAGACCCGGCCCCTGACCCTGCAGCCAGAGTGCGGCGCGCACCGCGCCCTTGGCAAAGGTCATGCGACTGCTCGCCTTGTGACTGATCTCGACCCGCTCGCCCAGAGCGGCGAACATGACATTGTGTTCACCCACGATATCGCCGCCACGGATGGTCTCAAAGCCAATGGTCTCGCGTGCGCGTTCGCCGGTGAATCCCTCGCGGCCATAGACCGCGCACTCCTGAAGGTCCCGGCCCAGGGTATCGGCAACAACCTCACCCATGCGCAGGGCCGTCCCGGAAGGCGCATCCTTCTTATGGCGATGATGGGCCTCCACAATCTCGATGTCCGAGTCATCGCCCAGGACCCTGGAGGCGGTCTTCAACAACTGCAGCACCAGGTTCACCCCCACACTCATGTTGGGAGCAAAAACCACCGGAATGCCGCTGGCTTTATCCTCAAGCTGGAGCTTTTCGGAATCGCTGAGCCCGGTCGTCCCGATCACCACCGATCTGCCCGCGTTACGGCAGACATCAAGGTTGGCGAGCGTCAGGTCCGGGAAGGTGAAATCGATGAGGACATCAAAGTCATCGGTGACTTCGGAGAGATCGCCGGCAAGGGCAACCCCATTGCGGCCAACACCGGCAAGCTCACCGGCATCGGACCCCACCAGCGAACTTCCCGGGCGCACAACAGCGGCACCGAGACTGACACCCTCCGTAAGCGTCACCGCCTCGATCAACACCTTTCCCATACGTCCGGCAGCGCCGGTGATCGCAATCCGTGTCATGGTCAGAACTTCATGTCTTCAAAGAAATTTTTCACACCCTCGAACCAGGAGCTTTTGCGGGGCCCGTGATGGCTGCCATCACTGTCTTCCTGGAGTGTATCCTCAAACTCCCGGAGAAGCTCCTTCTGCTTCTTGGTCAGATTGACAGGCGTTTCCACCACAACCCGACACAGCAGATCGCCGGGGTTGCCACCACGTACGGGGGTCACGCCCTTGCCGCGCAGCCGGAATACCTTGCCGCTCTGGGTTTCCGCCGGAATCTTGAGCTTCACCCGGCCATCGAGCGTGGGCACTTCAAGCTCACCACCCAGGGCCGCATCGGTAATGCTGATGGGGACGTCGCAATGGAGATTGCGCCCATCCCGGGCAAAGATCGGGTGTTCCTTAACAGCAACCTGCACGTAGAGATCGCCCGGGGCAGCACCCTGGAAACCGGGCTCACCCTCGCCGGAGAGGCGGATGCGGTCACCCGTATCGACACCCGGCGGCACCTTGACGGACAGAGTCTTCTCTTCCTCGATCTGCCCCTGACCATGACAGGCCTTACAGGGGTTCTTGATGATCTGACCCAGGCCGCGGCAGTGGGGACAGGTCTGCTGGACCGAGAAGAAACCCTGCTGCATCCGGACCTGCCCCATACCACGACAGGTCGTGCAGGTTTCAGGCCGGCTGCCCGGCTCCGCACCCGAGCCATTGCAGCTCTTGCACTCGCTGGCGCTGGGGATCTCGATCTTCACATTCTTGCCGCGCACGGCGTCTTCAAGATCCAGCTC
Source organism: Halospina denitrificans (assembly GCF_004364635.1). Classification (GTDB taxonomy): domain Bacteria; phylum Pseudomonadota; class Gammaproteobacteria; order Pseudomonadales; family Oleiphilaceae; genus Halospina; species Halospina denitrificans. The sequence goes on from NZ_SOAX01000002.1 coordinate 707,379, forward strand.
CAGTGTGTAGCGAAGGTCGGCACCCCGGTTGCTGCGGCCGCGACCGCCCCCGAAGATGTCGCCGAACACGTCGCCGAAGATGTCGGAGAAACTGGCGCCGCCACCGCCGCCAAAGCCGCCACCACCGCCGGCGCTGCCGTCAACACCGGCGTGGCCGAACTGGTCGTAGGCCGCCTTCTTCTCCGGATCGCCAAGGACCTCATAGGCCTCACTGGCTTCCTTGAAGCGGGCTTCGGCGTCTTCATCATCCGGATTGCGGTCCGGGTGATACTTCATCGCCAGCTTCCGGTATGCCTTCTTGATCTCTTTGTCATCCGCACTTCGGGATACACCGAGAATCTCGTAATAATCGCGTTTGGCCATGACGTCTGTTAACCGTAGTTCGAATATTGATCCAGCAACGACAAACGCGGGAGGAGAACCCCCCGCGCCTGCTGCTCAAAAGGTGTGCATGATGCCAGCGGTATTACCGCTTGTCATCGTCGTTGACTTCCTCGAATTCGGCGTCAACGGCATCATCGCCACCTTCCTGACCCTGCTGGCCAGCATCCGCCTGGCCTTCGGCGTCACCGCCTTCCTGGGAGTACATCTTCTGAGCCAGGCTGGATGACGCTTCGGTCAGCTTCTGGGTCTTCGCTTCGATGTCCTCCTTGTCATCGCCCTTCATCGCCTCTTCCAGTTCGGAAATGGCGCTCTCGATGGAGGACTTCTCTTCCTCGGTCGCCTGGTCGCCAGCTTCCTCAAGGCTCTTGCGAACCGCATGGATCATGCTGTCGCCCTGGTTGCGGGCCTGGACCAGTTCCTCGAACTTCTTGTCCTCTTCCGCATTGGCCTCGGCGTCCTTGACCATCTGCTCGACTTCGTCCTCGTTCAGACCGGAGGAAGCCTTGATCTCGATGGACTGCTCCTTGCCGGTTGCCTTGTCCTTGGCCGAGACGTGCAGGATGCCGTTGGCATCGATATCGAAGGTCACCTCGATCTGCGGTACACCACGCGGTGCCGGCGGAATGTCCTGGAGGTCAAAGCGACCCAGGGACTTGTTCTGGGTGGCCTGCTTGCGCTCACCCTGGACCACGTGGATGGTTACCGCGGTCTGGTTGTCCTCGGCGGTCGAGAAGGTCTGCGACTTCTTGGTCGGGATCGTGGTGTTCTTCTCGATCACCGGCGTGGCAACACCACCCATGGTCTCAATGCCGAGGGTCAGCGGTGTCACGTCAAGCAGCAGGACATCCTTCACATCGCCGGAGAGTACGGAGCCCTGCAGGGCAGCACCCATGGCCACGGCTTCGTCCGGGTTCACGTCCTTGCGTGGATCCTGGTTGAAGAATTCCTTGACCTTTTCCTGCACCTTCGGCATCCGGGTCTGACCACCGACCAGGATCACCTCGTCGATGTCGCTCACCTTCACGCCGGCATCGTTGATGCAGGTCTTGCAGGGTTCCATGCTGCGCTGGACCAGGTCCTCGACCAGTGATTCCAGCTTGGCCCGTGTGACCTTCACGTTCAGGTGCTTGGGCCCGTTCTGGTCCGCCGTGATGTACGGCAGGTTCACGTCGGTCTGCTGCGCGGAAGACAGCTCGATCTTGGCCTTCTCGGCAGCTTCCTTCAGGCGCTGCATGGCCAGTGAGTCGCCGCGCAGGTCGATGCCCTGGTCCTTCTTGAACTGGTCGGCCAGGTACTCGATCAGCGCCATGTCGAAGTCTTCACCACCCAGGAAGGTGTCACCACTGGTGGCCAGTACCTCGAACTGCTTCTCGCCATCGACATCCGCGATCTCGATGATGGAGATGTCGAAGGTACCGCCGCCAAGGTCATAGACCGCAACAGTGCGATCCTTGCCCTTACGGTCCAGGCCATAGGCCAGTGCCGCGGCGGTCGGCTCGTTGATGATGCGCTTCACATCAAGACCGGCGATGCGGCCGGCATCCTTGGTGGCCTGGCGCTGGTTGTCGTTGAAGTAGGCCGGCACGGTAACGACCGCCTCGGTCACCTTCTCGCCCAGGTAATCCTCCGCGGTGCTCTTCATCTTCTTGAGAACTTCCGCGGACACCTGGGGCGGTGCCATCTTTTCGCCCTTCACTTCAACCCAGGCATCGCCATTGTCGTTCTTGACGATGTCATAGGGCACCATCTTGATGTCCTTCTGGACGACGTCGTCGTCAAAGGCGCGGCCAATCAGGCGCTTGATGGCGTACAGCGTGTTCTTCGGGTTGGTTACCGCCTGGCGCTTCGCCGCCGCACCCACAAGGGTCTCGCCCTCGTCGGTATAGGCCACGATGGACGGGGTTGTGCGGTCGCCCTCTGCGTTCTCGATGACCTTGACGCCGTCACCATCCGGAATGGCAACGCAGGAATTCGTCGTACCCAGGTCAATCCCGATTATCTTACCCATGGAAATCACTCCAATTTATCTGATCGTTGAATTAGTAGCCGGTATCCGGTTTGCCGTTATAGTGCCTTTATTGGGCCTAACTCAGCGTTTTCAAGTCTGCTCGTCGACATTACCGCCCTCGGGTTCCGGCGCCTTGGCCACCATGACCATGGCGGGACGCACGACGCGGCCGTTCAGCGTGTAGCCTTTCTGCATCACCGCGATGACGGAATTGGGTTCCGCTTCAGCGCTGGGCACCATCGACATGGCCTCATGCTGCTGCGGATCAAAGGGTTCACCCACTGGATTGATCTGCTGAACGTTGAACTTCTCCATCGCGCGGGTGAACATATCCAGCGTCATGTCGACGCCTTCCTTGATGCGGGTGACCACTTCTTCATTGTGGACCTCGTGCCCCTCGGTGCTCTCCACCGCTTTCTCGAGGCTGTCCAGCACTGGCAGAAGCTCCTTCACGAACTTCTCCAGCGCGAACTTGTGCGCCTTCTCCACATCAATCTCAGAGCGGCGGCGGATGTTCTGCATCTCCGCCTTGGCACGCATCAGCTCTTCCTTGTAGCTCTCCAGCTGTTGCTCGAGCCCCGAATCGCCGCTGGCTGTCTCTTCGCCGCCCTCGGCCTGCGCCTGGGCCTGGCCTTCCTCGGCTGCTTCCGCCTCGTTAGCCTGTTCTTCCTTACGGGTTTCTTCGTCGCTCATCACTCGCCTCGACATTCATTGACCGAATTTCGTTTCGACCCAAAAGGGGTTACCTGCCCGGAATATGGGGTTGCCCCGACAGGTTTCAACCATTGCGCATCACGAACCCCGAAATTTTTCGGATTTCGTGCCTGACCCCATTCTTTACGAACTGTATATATGAACATATACTGTATATAACCCCATGCCCGGTACAGGAGAACAGACTCATGCTGAGCCAGCTGACGGTCGCCAATTACGCCATTGCAGAGCAGGTCGAGCTTTCCTTTTCCCAGGGCATGACAGCACTCACTGGGGAAACCGGGGCGGGCAAGTCCATCGTGCTCGATGCCCTGGGCCTGGTCATGGGCGCCAGGGCGGATGCCGGCGCGGTGCGCGACGGCGCCGAAAAAGCCGACATCACCGCCGTCTTTGACATCGAGCGCATTCCCCAGGCGCGAGCCTGGCTCGAATCGAAGGATCTCGAGCAGGACAATGACTGCGTGCTCCGGCGGGTTATCCGCAAGGATGGCCGTTCACGCGGTTACATCAATGGCCAGCCCTGCACCCTCCAGGACCTCAAGCAGCTCGGCGCCATGCTGATGGACATCCACGGCCAGCACCAGCACCAGTCCCTGCTTCGCAAAGACACCCATCACCGGCTGGTGGATGAGTTCGGGAACAATACCGAGCGGGCGGCGGAAGTCCGGACCGCCTACCGTGACTGGCAGGCACTGCGCCGGAAGCTGGAACGCATCCGGAATGAACAGGACGAACGCCAGTCCCGCACGGAACTGCTGCGCTACCAGGTGGAGGAGCTGGATCGTCTGGGCATGACGGCGGATGAGCTTTCCGCCCTCGAGGCCGAACAGAAGCAGCTCGCGAACGCCGAAAGCATCCTCCAGCACTGCCATCAGGCTGCGGCATGCTGCAGCGAAGGGGAGCCGGATGCCAGCGCCCTGCTCGAACAGGCACGCCAGCAGCTTGAGCGGCTTCCCGTGGAGATCCCGCAACTGGCGGAAACCAGCCAGATGCTGGCGGAGGCCCGCATTCAGGTGGAGGAAGCCGGCGATAATCTACGCCGGTTCATGGATGATTACGACTGCGACCCGCAGCGATTGCAGAGTGTCGAGGAACGACTGAGCCTGATCTATCAGCTGGCACGCAAGCACCAGGTGCAGCCCGAAGAACTGCCGGAACACCACCAGAACCTGCAGGCGGAACTTGAGCGACTCGACAGCGGCTCAGAAAGCGTGGAGCAGCTGGAAGCCCGGGTCGAAGAAGCCTGCAGGGCATGGCGGGAGAGGGCCGATGAACTGACCGCTGCCCGTCAGCAGGCCGCGCAAAACCTGGATGCCCGCGTCACCGAGGAACTGACGCGGCTGAGCATGCCCGGCATCCACTTCGAAACCCGGCTGACACCCACCTCCGACGACCAGACGCCCAGCGTCACGGGCAATGAGGAAATGGAATTCCTGGTCAGCACCAACGCCGGCCAGTCCGCCAAGCCCCTGCACCGAGTAGCCTCCGGTGGTGAGCTGTCACGCATCAGCCTGGCCATACAGGTGGTGGTCGCCCAGACATCCACCATTCCCACCCTGATCTTTGATGAAGTGGACGTGGGCATTGGCGGTGCGGTCGCAGAGGTCGTGGGCAGGCTGCTGAGAACTCTTGGCGAGGAGGGTCAGATACTGTGCGTGACCCATCTGCCCCAGGTAGCCAGTCAGGCGCATCAGCATCTGTCCGTCAGCAAGTTCACTCAGGAGAGCGAAACCTTCTCAACCGTTGAAACCCTGGATGCTGATGAGCGGATCCGGGAAGTGGCACGCATGCTGGGGGGCGTTGATCTCACGGAGCAGACCATCGCTCATGCCGCGGAAATGGTTGAGAAGGGGCAGGCCACCCATCACTAGAGCCAGTCTGGCTAGCCGTTACGGGGCTTCACATAGAGAATCATGCTGTGGTCGACAAGATCGAAGCCATACTGCTCGGCAATCTTGCGCTGGCGCTCTTCAATAACCTCGTCATAGAACTCGATGACACGCCCCGTCTGGGTGCAGACCATGTGGTCGTGATGCTCTTCCTTGGCCAGCTCAAATACCGCATGGCCACCCTCGAAGTTGTGCCGCAGGACCAGGCCAGCGGCTTCAAACTGCGTCAGAACCCGATAGACCGTGGCCAGCCCAACATCATCACCGGATTCCAGAAGCTTCTTGTACACATCTTCCGCGCTCAGATGATGATCGCCTTCCGCATCCTCGGCCGCTTCCGCAGTCTCAAGAATGCTCAGAATCTTGACCCTTGGCAGGGTAACCTTGAGTCCTACCTTGCGCAGCTCGACGTTTTCTGGTGCCATGCTGAACCTAATCGTTGGTGATGTTGTGGGCTTTCGTTACTATGCTCGCTCATTAACCGGCCGACGACCCTCAGAGCGGCACTCAAGATAGAGGATTTGCTCCCGCGATGCAAAAGGCTTTTATACTTCCCGTCCTGGCACTTGTCGCCGCCCTTCAGGCGGGCTGCAGCTTTCCGGGCGTGTACCGGATTGATGTCCAGCAGGGCAACATCATCGACCACGAGGACCTTTCAGCACTTGGCCCTACCATGACCCGGGCAGACGTTCAGGACCTGCTGGGGACGCCCATTACCGTGAGCGCCTTCAATCCGGATCGTGAACACTATCTGTACACTTTTCAGGAAAACGGGGGGGAGATCAAGCGCCAGCGCGTCACGATCCACTACGAGAACAACCGCTACCTCCGGCATGAAACCAAACTGCTGGACGAAACCCCGGCCAACTGACCGGGTACTCAGCGCCGTGTTCCAGCCCGGCTGGCCCTGGCATCCTTGGGATCAATAACCAACGGACGGTAGATCTCCACCCGGTCGCCATCAGACAGCACATGGTGCTCCGGATCCTTCAGTACCCGCCCAAAGACTCCAATGCTCTGCTGCGACGGATCAATTTCAGGAAATCGTGCCTCGATACCGGAAACCCTGATGGCATCCAGCGCAGTCGCATCGGGCGGCACCGTGACGGCAATCAGCTCCTGATGCTCGGGGCGCGCATATACCACTTCCACCTGCATCCCACCCATCAGCCGCTCCCCGCCCTGGCGCCGTAGAGCTCCGCGGCACGACGGCAGAACGCATCCACCATGGCATTGGCGGCCTGGTGGAAGATGTTGCCGAAAGCAAACCGGGCAACACGTCCGTCCACATCAAACTCCAGCTCAAGTTTCACCTTGCAGGCGTCTTCCCTGAGCTCGACAAAATGCCAGTACCCGCGAAGATAGCGAAACGGCCCATCCACCAGTTCCATCCGGATGCAGCTGTGAGGGTCCAGATGATTACGTGTGGTAAAGCGCTGGCTGAGACCGCCACGCACCACTTCAAGAGAGGCCGTCACCTGCTGCCCATTGCCATCATCATGGCGGAGCGCATTACCGCACCAGGGAAGGAACTCCGGATAGGCCTCAACATCGCTCACCAGCGCAAACATCTCCCGGGCGGAATGTCGCACAAGGGCGCTGCGTTCAATCTTCTGCGTCATAATCCCCTATTGCCCCATAAGGCTCTTCGGATAACGGATAAACCGGTGTTTCGAAACTGTCTCCACCCCCGCCGCACCATGGGGGGGAATACTCATCGCAAAGGCTAGGCCCCTGCTGGTAGAGCCCAAACCCGACCGTCGCAACCACTGTGAGCGGGACCACCACACCCATGAGCAGGCGCCAGAACCGGAAACGCATCCCCTTCAGCCCCAGAAAGGAGACCACCCGCTGAGGACGAAGGAAGCGACCCACAAGCAACGCCACGCCGAGAACCCCCAACGGAATAAAGAGCAGCCTGGCTAGCTGACTCATCCAGAAAAAGAAATCCGGCCCCGTCCCGCTGGCAACTCCGCGGACCGCCAGCAACCCGGCCAGACAGCCCGGGATCGCCGCCAGAGCCACAGCAAGGGCCCGCAGGCCGCCGAGCGACTCCGACAACCGTGCCACCAGAACTTCCATGACAAAGAGCGCGGACGTCCAGGCAAGCAACACCACCAGTATATAGAACAGACTCCCGACAAGCTGCCCGGAAGGCATCGCCTCAAACACCTGGGGCAATGTCACGAATACCAGTTCAAAGCCTGAGACCGAAGCCACCTGATGGGCAAAGAGCAGTGAAATGACACCCAGCCCAAGCAACAGCGTGATGGCAAGATCCGTTGCAGCAACACCAATCCCCGACAGCGGAACCGATGCGTTGCCGGGCATATAGGCCCCCAGTGTCATCAGGGCGCCGCTGCCGATTGCCAGCGAGAAAAAGGCGAGCGAAACCGCATGGAAACCGCCAGACCAGCCGAGATCCTCCCAGCGAAACGCGAAAAGCGTCCAGCTTGCTTCGCCGGCCTTGCCGGACATGGCGCCCACCGTCACAAGCACCAGGATCACGACCAGCATCAAGGGCATCACGGTTCGAAGCGAGCTTTGCAGACCCCGCTGCAGCCCTTTCATCGATATACCGACCACCAGGGCCATAAAACTCAGGAGCCAGAAGGCCATATCGCCCTGATTGCTGTAGAAACGGGTAAACAGCGCGGAAGCGGCGGCGGGATTACCATTGAGTTCCCCCAGCGCTGCCCGGAACAGATAGGACAGCCCCATGCCTCCCACAACCCCGTAGAGCCCCAGCAGGATGCAGGCCGCCAGCATCATGGACCACCCTGCCCAGGGCATCAGCGGCGCAATCAGGGAACCCTCGGACATGCGCCTGAGGGTTGGAACCGGGCTCATCAGGCACCGGCGGGCCAGGGCCAGCTCCGCCATGACCACGGGCACCACCGCCAGAAACAGAACCGCCACGTACACCAGCAGAAACGCGCTGCCACCATAGTTCACCATGGCGGACGGCACTCGCCACAGGTTGCCGAGCCCGATGACGGTAGCCGCCAACGCCAGCGAAAAGGTCCATCGACTGCCCCAGGCACTGGCCGGCGCAATGGAATTTGTGGCCATGAACTGCCCCAATACTGCAAAGGATGACCCAGTGTAACCCAACCGCCCACTCGGCTTAAGCAGCAAACATACAGGCAGACACTTTGCTTTTTACCAAGGGCTTTAGGCTACAATGGCGGACCTTTTGCGGAACCGATTCAGTCAGGCCGGACCAACCCTATGAGCGGAAAGAAAAAATCCACCTCTGGTGGAAGCACGATCGCCCTCAACAAGAAAGCGCGGCACGAATACCATATTGAAGAAACCTTCGAGGCCGGCCTCCAGCTTCACGGGTGGGAAGTGAAGGCCCTGCGCGCTGGCAAGTGCCAGATCACGGACGCCTATGTGCTCCTGAAAAATGGCGAAGCCTGGCTGCTCGGACTCCACATTCCGCCATTGCCATCGGTATCCACCCATATCAACCCGGACCCCACACGGACGCGCAAGCTTCTGCTGCACCGGCGTGAAATTGCCACGCTTGTAGGCAAAACACAGCAGACAGGACACACCTGTGTGCCGCTTGCCATTTACTGGAAGAAGAACCTCATCAAGGTCCAGATCGCCCTGGTCAAGGGTAAGAAGCTGCATGACAAGCGGGCGACCGAGAAAGAGCGGGACTGGAACCGGGAGAAACAGCGGATCCTGCGGGCGAACTTACGGTAAGGTAATGCCAACAGCTGTTCCAGCAGTGGTTTAGCGGACGTATACTCGTCCTGTATTCCAAAACAAATACCACTGCAACCAGGGAGGGATCATGTCTGCCAACCGCACAGCCATGTCCTCGGTCGATACTGCCTGGTTGCGGATGGAGTCTCCCGAAAGCCCCATGATGATCGGGGCCGTGCTGGTCTTTGATGAGCCGATCGACTTCGGGATGTTCCGCAACCTGCTTGAAGAACGCTTCCTTCGTTTCCGCCGCTTCCGGCAACGCGTTGTCTGTAAGAGTGACCGCTGCTACTGGGAGGATGACCCCTGGTTTGACCTGGACAACCACCTGCACGCCACCGCGCTCCCCGGAAAGGCTGACCAGACCGCGCTCCAGAGCCTTGTCAGCAACCTGAACAGCACACCACTCGATTTCAACCACCCCCTCTGGCAGATCCATTACGTCGACCAGTACCAGGGCGGTTGCGCGCTTATCGTACGCATCCACCACTGCATCGCCGACGGCATCTCGCTGGTACGGGTCCTGCTGTCACTGACGGATGAATGTGGCCCGGAAGAGGATGAAGAGCTCTGCCGCAGACGCCGCAAACAACGTACCGATACCTCCACGTGGCCGGAATGGCGCCGGGTGGTTTTCCGGGCACGACGCAACCTGCGGCTCGCACGACGCCAGGTTCGAGAGACCTGGCGCACCGTCCAGGAGGACCCCGCCTACCTCCTGCGGCTTGGCGAGGAATGCGCGCTGGTGGGAAAGGACCTCTTCCGGGTCGCCTTCCGGGCCCCGGAGCCGGCCACCCCCCTGAAAGGCCCGCTCTCTGGTCGCAAGGAAGTAGCCTGGTCGGAACCGCTCAGCCTGGGCGAGGTCAAGGCAACCGCCAGGGCCCTGGACGGCACCGTCAACGACGTGCTCATGGCCGCGGCCACCGGCGCCATCCACGCCTTCCTGCGGGCGAGCCAGACACCACTGCCGGAGACCGGTATCCGCGTCGCCGTGCCCTTCAATCTGAGACCACTCAACCAGCCCATTACGCGTCTTGGGAATCAGTTCGGGCTGGTTCTGGTGCCACTACCCGTGCAGGCCCTGTGCCCGCGGGAACGCTTCCGATTCGTCCAGGAGCACATGGCGGAGCTGAAGCAGTCCTACCAGGCCCAGGTCTCCTACGGCCTGCTCGATATACTCGGGCGCGGCCCGGACCTGCTTGAGCGCCGGGCACTGGAGCTGCTCAGCCGGCGCGCCTCCGCCGTGCTCACCAACGTGCCCGGCCCCGAGGAGCCTCTTTACCTCTGCGGCTCCCGGCTACGCCAGCCCATGTTCTGGGTGCCGCAGACCGGGGATGTTGGCATTGGCCTGAGCATCTTCAGCTACGCCGGTCAGGTCCAGTTCGGCGTTATCATCGACCGCGAGCTCATGCCCTCCCCAGAGGGCATGGCTGCGGCCTTCGCGGACGCCTTCCATGAAATCCGGGATCTGGCCCTTGATGAGAGCGGGCAGGCCCCGGTAATAAAAACCCGCGAGCCCTTGAGAATGGACTAGGGCGCCCATATACTAATGGGTACGGGGACGATCCGGATTCGACGCTGGTGACAAAACCCGAGGTGCATGCCGAGATGACAGCGAATCTCGTAAAATCAAAGCTGTGCTAAAGATAGTTGCAAACGACGACAACTACGCACTGGCGGCATAAAACCCGCTAGTCTGCCTAGCCGGGGTGCTTGTTCCCCGCGCGTTCAGGCAGTCATAGAAAACAAGCTCGCTACCGCGTATTGCTCTATACGCTGTAGTTAAAACCCGAAGAGCTCGCCCCTTGCACCCTGACCTTTGGGTCGCCTGGGGTTAAAGCAATAAAAGGAAGCTAAGCATGTAGAGCCGAGGGCGGAGTACCGGCGGACGCGGGTTCAACTCCCGCCGTCTCCACCAAACAGCAAGACTTAAAGCCCTGATTCGTCAGGGCTTTTTTTTATTCCCGAACTGCCACCCAGCAATATGCGTCCACGAAGTGTCCACACAGAGCTTCAACCGCATTCAGACACACCAAAACCCTCTGCCAGAGCTTATTCATGAGCTAATTCGCATCGCACCAAGACGAGCAGAGTAGTCGAGAGCGTCTGGACACCAGCCACCGCCGGCAAGCTAAGAAGACGCAAAAACCTCAAAAGGAGTTGACGTCGCGCTACATCTCTGATATATTTGGGAGTTGGGCATAATTAGCCCAAAAGGAAGGACCGGGGCTTAAACCCCGGAAATTAGGAATTGGATTCGGATGCCGCCGAATCCTCATTTCCACCAAATCAAGCTATAGGAGACTATTATGGTGAAAATTTCTTTTAGAATACTATCTTTGAAATCAAAATCTACTGCAAAGAAAGTAAGGCGTCAAGTATTATTTCAAAAAAATCCCTTAAAAACGATAGGGCGCATTTTCGCCCATCAACTAATAAGCGTCGTAATCGCCCTATCGTTGCAGGCTATTCAAGAACCTGATACCCAGCCTCCCCACTTAGCCCCCCCACTCTATGAGGGGCCTCCACAGACCCAAGAGTACAATTGGGCATAAGGCGCAACGCCTTATCTATCAGCGGCCTCAATAGAGGCTGCTGCCATAGGGTTCAAACGAACGGCGTCCTCTAAGTGGTCAGGGGATAGGTGAGGTAACGCATCGTCATGCTGATGCTGGCATGGCCCAGGATCCGCTGGAGCGTGAGAATGTTACCGCCGTTCGTCATGAAATGGCTGGCGAACGTATGGCGCAGTATGTGGGCACATTGACCCTTGGGCAGTGTCAGCCCTGCCCTTCTGACCGCTCGCCGGAATGCCGATATGGTGGACGTTCCGAAGCTGCCCCACTCTTTCAGATGCTCCGTGATCGCCTGGTGAAGCTCCTGGGAGATCGGAACCGTGCGCTTTCGGCCTGATTTGGTGTTCACGAAAGTGACCCGGTACCGCTTGAAGTGATTCAGCGTCAAGCCCTCAGCCTCCGACCACCGAGCACCGGTTTCCAGGCTTATACGAGCAACCAGGTAAACATGCGGGTTGTCGCAGCCCTCGCTAAGTTCCTGAAACAGCTTCTGGATCTCGTGGTGTTCCAGTTACCCATCTCCTGTTCCGGCACCTTCAACGGCCGCACGGATGACAGCGGGTTGCTGTAATTGATCTCCCCCAGCCGCTGCAGCTCATTGAATACGGCGTTGAGATAGCCCAACTCATTGTTACAGGTCTTGGGTGTCCGCCCTTCTTCCGTCCTGACTGCGCGATACTTCATGTAGTCCCGTGCCTGGATATCCGCGGCCACCGGATCGCCCCAGGCCTCCGCAATACGCATCGAGTGATCGTAACGGCGCTTGCCGTCCTTCAGGTATCGCCGGTGAGCGTCATACCAAAGCGTGAACAGTTCGCTCAGCCGGCGCTTATCCTTACTGCAGCTCGTTCCAGTCTGCCCCACTCTGAATCTGAGAGAGCAGCCAGCGCTCATACCGATGCGCTTCCGCCTTACTGGGGAAAGTCTTGCGCACGCGTTTACTTCCTCGACCACCGAGGCGCACATCAATCTGCCAGCGGCCAGACTTCTGTTTCCGGATCATGCCGCGACCTTTGTCAACGCCAGCCTAATTTGTCCGGTTTCTCCCGGTTTAATTTGTCCGCCGGTTGAGTGAGTTGGTTCTGTTTCTGGATGGCCAGTCCGGTTTCAGTCAGGCCGGGGTTGGGTCCTCTTCATTGGTTGCGGTGTTGGGTTCGGGCGAGTCATCACTGCCCGCCGGTGGGTTGTTCTTGAGCATGCCGGCACGGCGTTTCTCTTTGAGTCGGTAGCTCTCACCCTTGATGTTGACGGTGGTGGCGTGGTGCAGCAGCCGGTCCAGGATGGCGGTGGCGATGACCTGCTCACCGAAGACCTCGCCCCAGTCGGCGAAGGACTTGTTGGAGGTCAGGATCATCGAGGCCTTCTCGTAGCGGCGGTTGATCAGCCGGAAGAACAGCGAGGCCTCGTCCCGTGACAGCGGCAGATAGCCGATCTCATCGACGATCAACACCTTGGGGTAACTCAGCTGCTTGAGCGTGCGATCCAGCCGGTTCTCCTCTCGGGCCTTCTTGAGGCGGGTCATCAGCTGGTCCAAGGTCTGGAACTCGACTCGATGGCCGGCTTCAACAGCCTTCACGCCCAACGCGATGGACAGATGGGTTTTACCTACACCGGGTGGCCCGAGGAAGATGACATTCTCGCCGCGTTCCACGAAAGCCAGGCCCGAGAGGTTGCGCAACACATTGCGATCCACCGAGGGCTGGAACTCGAAGTCGAACTGCTCCAGCGTCTTGATGTGGGGGAAGCGGGCCTGGTTCATGCGTGACTCGATCCCCTTGCGGTTACGCCCGGCCCACTCGGTCTCCAGCGCCTGGGCGAGGAAGTCCTGGTAATCGAGCTGCTTCTTGGCGGCCTGTTCGCACACTGTATCGAGCTGATCCGGCAGATACTCGAACTTGAGTCGTTCAAACAGTTGCTCCAGCTGCATCACACCATCTCCTCGTAAACGCTGAGGTCGCGAACTTGAACCGGCATAGACTCCCGCCACAGGCGTTGATGGTGCTCCGGCTGCTGTTGCCAGCCGGCTGAGGGATCGCTCAGAACATGCCGGGCAATGGGCTCGTCAGGCCCCTGGAGGCGAAGGCGGCCGTAGACGGTAAGCACGCCCTCCAGGGTGAGGTGGCAGTTGAGCACCTCACCGCAGTACTCATCAGGCACGCTGTAGCGGTTGCCCTCGACGTTGATGTAACCGTCCCAGCCGGCGGTGCGCTGGAAGCGGTACGCGGTGTCGAACCGCGCTTGTGGAAGCGGCTGCAACGCCGGAGCCTCTTCACGGCGAAAGCGCTCCATGACGACGTCGCCGTGGGTGCCGTGCTCGCGCTGGTTGGCGACTTCCGCCAACCATTGCTCCAGGCAGTGGTTGAGATGATCGAGGCTGTCGAAGCGCTGGTGGCGTTGGAAGAAGTTCTCCTTCACGTAACGCACCATCCGTTCGGTCTTGCCCTTGGTCCGGGCCCGGTACGGGCGACAGGCCCGAGGCTTGAACCCATAGCAACCGGCCAGATCCAGAAAACGGGCGTTGAAGCGCACATCGCCACCACTGCGCCCGACAACTGCCGCACGCTGGTTATCGACCAACACTTCGGCGGCCACCCCTCCGAAGTGCTCAAACGCCCGCACAAGGCTCTCATAGGTGTGCTCGGCGTCCTGGCAGGGAGCCGCATAGACATGGAAGTAGCGCGAGTGGCCAAGGGTGTTCACCGCGAAGTGAACCCGCTGTGTCTGGCCGTCGACCTCCGCGTCGATCTCGCCCCAGTCATGCTGGAGCTGACGCCCTGGTGGCGTCTCGAAGCGCACGGTTGCCTTCGACGGCTGGAGCCGGCGCAGTGGGCGAACGTAATCCTCAACCAGGGTTGAGCCGCCGTCATAGCCGGCGGCCTGAAGCCGTGTTCGGATGACACGACAGTTCCAGATCCCGTCACCGAGCATTGCATCGATCATCGGCTTGTAGGGATCGAGTTTACTGCCCCGGGCGCCGGGGCGGCGCCCGCTGGCGGGACCACCGCGCTGCAGTGTCCGGCGCACGGTGCGCTCCGAACAACCGATCTGGGCGGCGATGTCCTTCAGGTATAGGCCTTGTCGGCGCATTCGCTTTATCATCATAGCGTCCGTCCTCTTGAGCATCGGCTGCCTCCCGGGTGTTCACTGCGGCTACAGTTACTTCCCGGAAGGTACCGGTCTTGAGAGGGCGGACAAATTAGTTCGGGATTAAGCGGACAATATCAAGCGGGCGTGACACCTTCCCCTGTAATCGTCGCTGCAGGAGTCCATCCCGCACCAGTTCATAGAGCATGTCACTGGTCATGTCCCGCCTTCGGTAATACTGCGTTAGGTCATCCCACAGGCCCGATTTCTTGAGGCAGTGCCACACCTGCTGAGGACTGAACCGGTTGCGTGCGTAGATGCTCAGCAGGTTGCCGAAGGCAAGGGCGATCGTCACGGGACAGAGCCTTAAAGGCGACGATGTGAAAGAGGCGCTGACCCGGATCGCGCGCTTTAGAGGAGTGCCGCAGATGCTCAAATCCGACAATGGCTCGGAGTTCGCCGGCAAGGTCATGGACCGCTGGGCCTATGAAAATGGCATCGGAATTGACTTCTCCCGGCCTGGGAAACCGACGGATAATGCGGCGGTTGAGTCGTTCAACGGACGCTTTCGCCAGGAATGCCTCGCAGTGGCGGATGGACTACAATCAAGTCAGACCTCACTCTGCACTGGGGTGGTCAACACCGGCTGACTATGCCCGAAAACACGCCGTTTCCGGTCCCCGGAGGCGGCTCAAAGAGCCGGATTTTTCCAGTAATGGGTGGTACTGAAACGGGGTCAGGGTCACCCATCCGAAATACATGGATCCGAAAATGCTGGATATCGACGTAACTTATCATAAGTTATGGATAATCGAGTCTCTTGGGGAAAAAGACCAAAAGACGGGCCAATATTTATATGAAGATATATTCATGCATCAGCAAGTTATTGATGTGGAAGTCGTCACAGTTTCCTCGTCGGCGGAATTCCTGAAGACGCTTGATCGAATAGAGACTTTCAATCACGTCCACTCCAAATCCTCTATGATCCACATTGACTGTCACGGAGATACTGAAGGCCTCCAGCTAGCAGACAATAGCTTTATTAAGCATGAAAAACTCAGAAAAAAACTAATGAAGATAAACATATCCTCATGCCTCAATTTATGCGTCACCATCGCAGCCTGCCATGGCCTCTACAGCAGCACCATCGCAGCAGTTTTGGACCGAGCTCCTTTCTTGATTTTAGTAAGCTGCCCGACAATAATAAGCCAAAGAACCATTACGAGATTTCGAAACTTCTACGTAGTCGTCCCTGCGAAACCCGCCTTCTCAAACAGCCGGGAGAAACCGGCCATTTTGATCGGGAACGCTGTGAGCCATTAATGTTTCCACCCAGCGCCTGAACGCCACCGGATTACGGAGCCAAAAAAGCCAGGCCAGGTGCCGGAGCACCTTTCTCAGGTTGAACCCCACCGCGCACAGCACCGCGTGGATACGGTCCCCGGTATGGCCTCGGAGGTGGCATCGGTCGAGCAGCCCTTCGTGTTTCATGTGGCCGATGATCGGCTCGATGCTGTTGCGCCGGTGCTGGTGTTGTTCGTGGGCGGTGCCCGTACCTTTCTTCTTGCCGGTGATGTGGACCTGGCTGAGCGCGGTGTGTTCACCGCCGCGATAGCCTCGATCCACCAGCGTGTGCAGCGGGAAGCGGCCGGTGTGCTTGAACACCCGCAGCAGTCCCTGGTGCGCGGTGTGGCCATCGTAGGCGTTGCCCTTCAACGCTTGGCAGTCGAGCACGAAGCCTTCATCGGCGGTGGTGACCACGTTCACCTTGCTGCCGAACTCGTAGGGCGTTCGTGCCTTGCCCTTGGCGATGCAGGCCACCTCCGGCTCGTGCAGGCTGTAGAGGCGTTTATGGCCGGGTTCACTGTACTGGCGCAGCAGCCGCAGTGACTGGTAAAGATGATGATCAAGCTCGCTGCTGCGCTGGCCGTAGGGCTGCTGGCGGATGATGTCATTGCAGACCCGCCCGAGATACCCATGGAGCTTGCCGAGCTTTCGGTGCATGCGCCGGTACTGGCGGGCATGGGCGTAGCGCCCCACCTGCCAGACCAGTGTGTCCAGCGAGCGCTCATAGGTCTGGCGGAACTTGATGCCATCAGCCTTCGCTCTCGAGACCAGCTTGCGGTGCGAGCGCGCCATCAATTTCGCATCACTGGGGTGCGCCACCGCCTTGGGCATCACCGACGTGTCCATCACCGCCACCCGGAAACTCTCCGGGCGAACCGTGCCGGTGCCTTCGCCCAGCTCGACGGTCATCTTCAAAAGCGCCTGGGCACCGTCCTCGCCAATGCGCCGGCGAAACCGGCCCATGGTGGACTCGTCCATCGGCGTCTCGTGCTGGAACACATCCTCACCGCAGAAATACTGCCAGTACGGGTTCTCCACCCACTGATCCAGAAGCTCGCGGTCGGACAGCCCCTGCATGTGCTTGAGCATCTGCAGGCCCACGTGCAGCCGGATCGGGTGACCGGGGCGCCCGTTGTCGGCGCACCAGTAGGGACCGAAGTGCTGCTCGCAGTTATCCCAATCAATCCGTTCGGCCATCCGAACCAGCGGATGCCGGGCGTTGATGATGTCTTCCAGGTAGGTCTCAAACATGGCTTTCTGGGGCTGTTGGCGCTTGTCTTTGGGTGTCATGGCGGTAAAACTGCAGGGATTTGAGGGTATGAGTGCATTTATGGGCGGGAATGATACCCGAAAATGGCTTCAACGTCCTGTTTTGGCGCACATTTTAGGTTTTGCAGGGGCGACTACGTAGCTTTAGTAAATACTTCAAATGGCAACAAAGCTCTCGAGAAGTTAAACAAAGATCTTCCAGAAGACGAACAGTTTTACGCAATAAACACAATAGCTTTATTTGCTAAGTCGTTTAGAGATCACTACATAAACACCAGAAAAGGGAAAGGACGGCAGACTCAATTAGAGTATCTCACCACAAAGTTTATGAAAACGCCGAAAGGTCAAAGCTTGGGAGTAAATAAATCTCGACGTCTAACTAAAGAAATATTAAAAAATTCTCGGGAAGATTTTGAAACAGTTAAAGAATACTATTTCTTTTTTGATCTCTGCCCGAAAAATCGAGAGCGCGTAAATATAAAGTACGAAGAGGTAATTGGAACAATTCAGTAAATTTCTCAACCGAATCTAAACCAGATACCTGTGCGCTAAAACCCCACCTAGGATTATTACAGCCATATCTTAATTAATGCAGACGCAGATCCGTTCGCATATAACCAACATCTTTATTTAAAGTAGGCTTTTGATCGCTAACAGCTAAAGGAGAAGCAGCCCAAATCATTACTAATTTATCTAGAATTAAAAGCGATGAACGCCTTCATTAAATCTACAAAAATGCATAGATAATTTCATCAAAAATAAATAAAACCCTTGCATATGCAACGTTATATTTTTGACACCTTGCTCTCTGAATTTGCTCATAGGAACGTACCGCATATCCGAAAAAAGAGCGACAGAATCCTCTTCTATAACCTCTCCCATCGCAGGAAGGAAAAAAGTGGACGTATTATACTGCTTCCTAATGTTCTCAATTGTAGAAGACACCCTTTCCTCAGAAATATTACTTGACTCAAGCAATCTCCTAAGCTTTGAGACTCTAATAAGAGGAGCAAAGATCACATTAAAGGTAGGAAGAAATCTCTCGTTTTCT
Source organism: Halospina denitrificans (assembly GCF_004364635.1). GTDB lineage: Bacteria > Pseudomonadota > Gammaproteobacteria > Pseudomonadales > Oleiphilaceae > Halospina > Halospina denitrificans. The sequence continues at coordinate 725,418 of NZ_SOAX01000002.1, forward strand.
GGACTTATATCACAGCTGTTGCTGATAATAACACCCTGACAGTTTTTCACATCATAAGTGTCAAAATTGATTATGGGCAACGAGCTCCAAACATCACCCTGAAGGGCCTCATCCTGACGCCCCCTTTGTAGATAATACGTCACATTTTCAGGAAAGTCTTTTAGCCCCGAGTAAAGCTCTTCTTTCTCATTAGGCGTTAGGTACGACGGAAGAAAAAGTTCGACCTCACTAAAAAGGTCCTTTACCGAGTCGCTCAATCGTAAAGCTCCCACAAGTTATCGGCTATAATAGCCCTAACCTCGGGATCAAAATCAGTTTTGTTATTCTCAAGCTTCTGCCCAAGACCCTTCGCTAAACGTTTAAGAGGATCAACGCCCTGTTTTACTTCATAGGCGGAATATCCTACCTGAGAACTCAAATTACTATCCAGCTTTAAAACCCCTTCACTCAAGCTTAGCGAATCTGCTGGCCGCTCGTATACATCCTCAACAACTGAAGACAAAAACTCAGCCGGAAGCGCTTGATACTCAGAGTTATCTTGCAAGGTTGAAGGCACAATTTGCGAATCTGCAGGTCCTGGGCTAAAGGCCAGACACGCTAACGTACTTGCACTTATAACAGTCGAGGTAGATTTATCCATGAAAGCCTCCATATCCCTTCAACCTATTCAGCCAGACCAAAGTGTTCTTTTGCCAATTCAGAAAGAGACTCAAAGAAGATTTGCTTTTCCGTTCTATGGATATCGTCCAGATAACCATCCACCTTAGACCAAAAATCTTCAAACGGCCCATCCATTATTGAGTCAATGTCGAAAACCAAGCCATTTGTCTCACTGACATCAGGAGGAACACTAACGGATGCCCCAGGCACTATCTGAATTATATTCTTGCAGTTTCCAACTGGTATTTGAGTTTTTACTGTCGTCGGATACTCTTCTAGCTTTTTTGAGGCCAGATTACAGGAGAAATCTATATATTTATAATGGTCAGGGAAAACCTCTTCACTTTCAAAGAAGTTGATATATCTCAAACTAATCCGATCAACCACTTCTATAACATTAAACTGTTTTAATGCCTCAATAAGTCCTAAAATTCGTTCCTTAAAGTCTTCCCAGTGTTTATACGGTCTTCTTCCTGACAGAGAACAGACCCTATCCCCAACGGATATCGCATAACCATCTCCAGAGATTCGATGCGTAGCTTTGTAATGAAAGCTTTCATCTCTGTCCCGCACCTCCTGCGGAACATTAGACGCTGGAAGATTTTCAAAATGCGGGTACTGCTCACGGTACGCCGAAAAAACCAGCCCCGCGAGTGCTGAACTCGGCATCGCGTCCGACTTCCGAAAACGAATCTCAAACAACGCCTCTACGATCGGATCAGTCTTCAGCTTCAAATCTTTGTAATCAGTCACTTACGATGCTCTCGCTTGAGGCCTCTACTCTAAAATAGTAGACCATACCAAATTTGCGGACAATGCAGTTAGGCGCAAGGGTCCTCCCTTCACAATGTCACGTCAAGGCCGAAGCCACAACACAATGACTCTTGGTTTTGGTGGGAACGGTCCTTTCGAAATGAGCCGTATCCAGGAAACCAGACGAGCCTTCAACCGGCAAAGGGGGCTGCAATTGGGTGTATTGAGCGAAAAGTGCAAGAAGAGAACCAGTACTCTCCCTGGCAGTCCCACCACTGAGCAGGTGGCGCACCCCGTCGGCATCCATGCTAGAGGCATCCGTGCATAGGGGATCTCATCCGATGAGATGGCGCAAACGATACAGATCCATTGCCGCTCAAGGTATCGGCAATCTCTGAAAGCGGTGTAAGCGATTGCTTAATTGCTTACAGCGTTCCAAAGCCTATGTGTCCAGAACATGTCCACACCACTCCGTGTTAACGTGTTTTTCTGCGGTTTCTCGCTTTCTTAACTTACTGAATTTAGGCCCAATGCGTATCAAAGTGGCTTTTTGAGGACGATTTCATCGGGTTCAACTCCCGCCGGCTCCATCAAACGAATGATATGGACTCCCCCTGCTCCCACAGCATCGATGTGGCACATTGAAGGTGTCTGTGATCTTCAATCTGAAACAGGGGGAGTCATCATG
>NZ_SOAX01000003.1:0-125441 GCF_004364635.1 Halospina denitrificans
GACGACGGCACAGTGCTTTGGGCTATGTCAGTCCCATGGACTACGAGCTCAAAACCAGTGCTTAACCGAGTGTCCGTTTTCAGTGGGGCAGATCATAACCTTGGATTCAAGATAAAGGAGGCGTCGCCGTGACGTCGGACACCGTTGAAGGGGATGGCCTTCAGGTGATCGCTGAACCTCTTGTCAGCCTGATCCTGATCACTGCTAACCGGGCTGATTGGCTGGAAGCCGTATTGGATTCCATCCAGGCTCAAGAGGAGGAGCGCTGGGAACTCGTAGCGGTGGACTGTGGCTCCCAGGACAATACGTTGGAGCTGCTCGAGAGTCGTGCCTCTGATGATTCTCGGGTTCGGGTTCTGTCGATTGAGGAGACGGACAAGGCTGTTGGCCGTCGTTATGGCCTCCAGAAGGCCAAGGGACGATATCTGGCATTTCCTGATGTGCACAGCCACTGGTCGCCTGAATTCCTGACTCGACTTCTTAGAGAATTTGATGAATGTCCTGAAAGCACAGGCATAACCTATGTGTCAGCCGATATTCTGGGGAGCGAAGGCGAGGTGAACCGGACGCTTCCGGAAGAGCTGCGGTATGGCGCCATGGTATGGGAGTTGTTCGAGAAACCTGAACTCGCCCTCTCGGCATTACTGATTCGCCGCAAGGTTATTAAACCCCTTGAGAAGACTGGAATGCGATTCTGGCTTTCCAATGACCATGGGCTGCTGATCTGGTTGGCCTACAGGATGCCTCTTAAATTTTGTGACGGGGAGGGGATGGTCCAGGTTCGCCCCATTGAGGAACGGCTCCCATCCTATTTGGAGTCCGTATCCGAAGCCCGCGGAGAGGCCCTGACCCACGCCCTGGAAAACCTTCCACGAATTGTTCCCTCCCGATTTGCCCGCCGCTGTCTTGCAGACTTTTACCGTGCTCGCTCGGTTTCGCTCGCTAACAACGGAGATACGGGCGATGCATTCAGTTGCGCACTGCAAGCTTTGATGTACCGACCGCTGTGGCCGCGTGCCTGGCAGCAGCTTCTGCGGCTTGTCGTGAAAGGCTAGCTGCAATGCGACACTCTCGCGGGAATGCGCCGCGCCGTATTGTGCTCAAGCACTGATGCCTGCAGAATCAAGCTGTTTCGGGAATTCTCGAACCGAATAACGCTGACAAGGATGAACCGCATGGAAGGAACTGCCTCTGGCCCCCGTATGAACCGGCTTGCTCCGGTCCTGATGTTGCTGGCGCTTTTTGCCGCCACTGGCAGCACCTGGCTTTTGACCATGGATCGCTGGCTCAAACTGGATGAATCCTATTCCCATGGGTTTCTGCTGTTAGTGATTGCCGTGGTACTTGCGGTCCGCACCTGGCTCCGGGAAAGGCCTGTAGCCGGCTTCTATCCCCTCTGGTTGTTACCGTTTGTGGCCGGAATTGCCATCTACCTTGCTGGCGAACTGCTGATGGTGCAGGCGTTGCGTCAGATCGTACTGGTGCCGCTGATCCTAGGGGGCATGGCGGTGCTCTGGGGATGGCGGCAACTGGTGCCCTTTATCGTGCCTGTCGGTGTTCTCTTTTTCGCCATCCCGGTCTGGGATTTCATCAGCTGGCCGCTTCAGCTCATCACCACGTCGGTAAACCAGTTGTTACTTGGGGCATTTGGCGTTGAGTTCGAGGTTGAAGGGGTATTTATCTACCTGATTGGGATCGGGGCGTTTGAGATTGCCAACGGCTGCTCCGGATTGCGGTATCTGCTGGTGGGTTTGACCCTGAGTTTTCTTTACGGCGAGTTGAATTATCGGCGTTGGTCGAGCCGGATTATGCTGGCGGTAACCGCCGTTCTGTTTTCGTTAATTGCGAACTGGATCCGGGTGTTTGTGATCATTCTGGCCGGGTATCTTACCGACATGGAGTCTGGCCTGATCGAGGAGCACGATTTCTTTGGCTGGTGGGTCTTCGCGGGCACCCTGGTACCGGTTTTTCTCATTGGGCGCAGGCTTGAAAAGCGGTCCGCGGAGCAGGAACCAGCCTATTCCATAGAACCGGGGCGGGAGAGGACCCGGGGTCAATCGTCCAGATCAGACTGGATCGGCCTTGGGTTTACCGTGGTCATTCCGCTTGCGGCAGTTCTGTTTTTCGGTGGAAGCCAGGCGCAGCTTGAGACCCGGATGCAGACCTATGATCTGTCCCCGCTGCCCTCAGAGCAGTGGTCGCCCATGTTCCAGAAGGAGCTCCAGGGCTGGCGGCCCCAGATTAAGCGAACGGATCGATCCCTGGAGAAAACGTTTTTCCTGAAGGATGGGCTTCAAGCTGGTGAGGCTCCGGAGCAGTCAAGCTTTGTGGGCCTCTATACCTATGATCCCCAGCGGGGCGGCCGGGAAATCGTGATGTACGGTAATCGCCTGTATGATCGTGGGGATTGGTTGCCGGAAGCCACTTTTGATGTGCCAACCAGCAATGGCGTGACCTGGCAGGGCCTGACCCTGCGCCAGCGCGCCTCGGACAAGCGCCTGCACCTGGCCTACGGGTACTATGTGGAGTCCTACTGGGAGACCGATGAGGTCCGCGCCAAGCTGGCCCAGCTCTTCGGTGCTTTCAATCCGCGCAGTGATGGCTCGCTGATGATCGCGGGGCTCTATTGCGAGGACTGTGACGGACAGCAGGCAGTAGGGGAGCTGGCTCGGACGCTTCAGCCCCGATTGCAGGAGGCAGTCGATGGGGTTGCGAGCGAGTCGGCTCAATGAGACCTATATACCATGCACTACAAATGCAAACCGTGCGTGTCTCCAGAGCGTAAAATGAAGTAGAGCCAATTCCGCTTGGAGCGCCATATGAACCGCAGAAGCTTTGTATCCTCGATGATGGCCGCAGGCTTCCTGTTAATGGTCCCGGCCAGTTTCGCCTCCGCCCGCGACATCAAGTACTACCACGACTTTTCCGTTACCGATGATGCGCTCAAGCCGCTTGAGCGCGATGCCAGCTGGTGGCGTGAGCGCCTGGATGATGACGCCTGGGGAATCCTCTTTCAGGAGGAAACGGAACCCGCCCACTCCAGCCCCCTGGACAAACAGACCAGCAAGGGCAGCTACGTCTGTGCGGCCTGTTACCTGCCACTGTTCAGTTCCGACACCAAGTACGACAGCGGCACGGGCTGGCCCAGCTTTTGGGCGGCCCATGAGGCACACATGGGGACGAAGACGGATTATAAAATGTTCTGGCCGCGGACCGAGTACCACTGCATCCGTTGTGGCGGCCATCAGGGGCATGTGTTCGATGATGGGCCGGAGCCGACTGGAAAACGCTGGTGCAACAATGGCCTGGCGCTCAAATTTATACCAGAGGGTGAAGCGTTGCCCGGGTTGAGAGGTTGATGGTATGAGATGGTTTGGAGCGGCGTTGGTCGCGGTTATTACGCTGTCAGCCCCGGTGTTGGCCCAGAGCCAGGATCAGGATGTGGAGACAGCAATCTTCGCGGGCGGGTGCTTCTGGTGCATGGAGCCGCCTTACGACAAGCTTGACGGTGTTCTAGCCACCACCAGCGGTTTCAGCGGGGGTGACATTGAAGATCCTTCGTATGAGGAAGTTGCTGGCGGAAACACGAAGCATATTGAAGTTGTCCAGGTCCGTTATAACCCGGACAAGGTCAGTTACGGGAAACTGCTGGACGTGTTCTGGAAGAACATTGACCCGTTCGATGACGGGGGCCAGTTCTGTGATCGGGGCTACCAGTACACCACCGCCATCTTCGTGAACAGCGAGGAACAGCGTGAGGCGGCGGAGGCGTCCAAGCGTGAGCTGAAGGGGCGATTTGATCAGCCCATTGTGACGCCCATCCGGAATGCAAAACCCTTTTACGCCGCAAAGGAATACCACCAGAACTACTACGAGAAGCGCCCGCTGCGTTACAAGTTCTATCGTACGTCCTGCGGCCGTGATGGGCGCCTCGACGAAGTCTGGGGCGAGGACCGCTAGCGCTGCAGGGTGCTGCTGAGCAGCGAGCGTACGGTCTGCCAGCGGTTGATCAGCAGCGCGGTGAAGATGATGGCGCAGCCGGCGAACTGCTGGAGCACCATGGTTTCCCCGAACCAGCCGGCGGCAAAGAGCGCGACCCAGATGGGCTCCATGGAGAGGATCACCACCCCGTGACTGTGGGCTGACAGGCTCTGGGCCCAGGTCTGTACAAAGAAGCGGGCAGCGGTGCCGACAATGGCGCTGAGCACGATCCAGAGCACCAGGTTGCTGCCGAAGTCGCTGAACGTGGGCTCCCAGGGCTCCAGTGAGAAGGACAGGACCAGTGTGACCAGGCCGACGGTGAGCAGGGCAAGGGTTGTCAGCGGGTAGACCGGAACGGCCGCTCGATGGGACTGCCTGCCGGCCGGATTGGCATTGGCGGCCCTGGAGTTGAGCGTGAAGTAGAACGCCAGCACCAGGGCGGCGAGCAGGAAGAAGAATTGGCCCGCTTCCGGATCGAAACCATCATCCAGCGAGAGCAGGGCAAGGCCGGCCATGGCCACGGGCAGGGCGAACCAGGTGGTCGCGGGCTGGCTTTCCGCGAAGACGAGCCGGGCAATGACCGGCACGAATACCACGTTCAGGCTGATGATGAAGGCGCCTTCCCCGATATGGCTGGTCAGGTGAAGGCCGGTCACCCAGCAGCTCATTCCCGCGCCGAACACCAGTCCCACCTTGAAGGCCCGGCGCAGTTGCTGGCCCGTGAGCCCCTGGAAATGCTTATACCCCACCACACCAAGCACCCCACCGGCGAGCAGGAACCGCAGTGACAGGAACAGCAATGGTGGCATGGCGAGCACGGCTTCCCGAGAGAACATCCAACTTATGGCGGCAAGCAGGGCAGCCAGGACAAAGAGAAGGTCGGATTTTATGGTACTGGACAACGCCACTGTGAACTCCGCACGGAAACCTCGGAAACGGGACTTTACCGCTTGAGCACCGTCGACCACAATAAAGCTACTGATTATAAGGGAGGAAGATTCAATGAAGCAGCATCTGGGATTGCTGGCCGTCGCGCTCATGGCCTTTTTCATTGCGGCCTGTAGTGGCGGAGAGCCGGCCATGGATACGTCTACGGACGAGGCCATGGAGGCCTCCTATACCGAGATTGCGGAGAGCCTCTCAGACGAGAAGCGTCGCAAGTTCGAGGAGGCCCTGAGCAGCGTCTATATGGAAGGCGCACTGAACCATATGGACTCCGACATGTCCGAGGATGAGATCATGGATCGCGTCAATGAGGACGTCCATGGCAAGACTGCTGACGAGATCATCTCGATGGCGGAAAACAGCGAAGAGCGCATCCAGGAAAAGATGCAGGAAATGCAACAATAAGCCGGGAGAATTCTATGAACGAGCGCCGTCGGCAGCAGCGTCTGCCCTGGGTGTCCATGGATGCCCGGGTCAAGCTTCGCAAGGGGCTGATCGGATCCACCTGGATCAGTGTGAACGTGGTTGACTACAGCCGTCTTGGAATTGGCATTGTGACCGAGGAAGAGGTCTTCAAGCCGGACAGTCGCGTCCAGGTGAGCCTTCGCCTGGGCACCGAGGTGGGTGAGCTGACGGTGGACCAGGTGTCCGCCCATGTCCGTCACAGCGAGCCCCACGAAAACGGCCATTTCTATGGGCTCGAGTTTGATGAGGATCCGGGTAAGGGTGTGACTGAATCACTGGAACGGATTGAAGGGATCCTCAACCGTCATCAGAACCTGACGGAGCGTATGCAGTAAACGGCGTCAGGCCTTGAGTTCCCGGGGCCTGTCGTTATCCCCGCTGAAGTAGTGGTACAGATCGTCAAAGGTCATGGGTGTGGCGTATCGATAGCCCTGCACGAGGCTGCACCCATGCATTTTCAGGAAGTATTCCTGCTCTTCCGTTTCCACGCCTTCGGCAACAACGGCCATGTCCATCTGCCGTGCGATGGCGATGATGGAGGTGGCGATATCAGTGTTGCCGGCGTCGGCGGGCATGTTCCTTACAAAGGTCTGGTCAATCTTGAGCCTGTCCACAGGCAGTGAGCGCAACAGCTTGAGGCTGGAGTAGCCGGTGCCGAAGTCGTCAATGGTAATGGTTACACCGGTGGACTGGATGCGCGCCATCTGCTCGCGGACGCTATGCAGATCGTCCATCAACATGCTTTCGGTGATGTCGATCTCCAGGAAGCGCGCCTCAAGCCCGGAGGTTCTCAGGGCAAATTCGATAATGTTCTGAAGGCCGGGATCCCGGAATTGACGTTCTGAGAGGTTCACCGCCACCCGTACCCCACGGCCCAGAAGCTGGTGCAGGAGCTTGATCTGCATACAGGCATTCTGCAGGACCCAGTTGCCCATGGGCATGATCAGGCCGGTATCTTCCGCCACCGGCAGGAATTCATCCGGCATGATTTCACCCCTTTCGGGATGCTGCCAGCGGATCAGGGCTTCCATGGCCGTGATGTCGCCGGTGTTGAGATCCACCTGGGGCTGGAAAAGCAGGTGGAATTCATCGTGGCGCAACGCCTGGCGCAGTTCCCGCTCCAGGGACATGAGCTGAACGGCGCGCTCGTTGAGGGTTTCGGTGTAGAAGTCGTACTGGTCGCGCCCCTTATCCTTGGCCCGGTAGAGGGCCAGGTCGGCGTTCTTCATGAGCACGTCATGGGTCATGCCGTCATTCGGCGCCGTGGTAATACCGATGCTGGTGGAGATCAGGACTTCCTGGCTCTTGAGGCGGATGGGCGCCTTTAGACTGGCCAGGATGTTCTCGGCGATCATGGTCAGGTCCTTGGCGTTGGAAACGTCATGGAGCAGGATGGTGAATTCGTCACCGCCCATCCGGGCCACCGTGTCCTGGGCGCGCACGCAGGACTTAAGGCGATCCCCGACGGTGAGCAGCAGCAGGTCCCCGGCGTCATGGCCGAGGCTGTCGTTCACCTGCTTGAACTGGTCGAGGTCCAGGAAGAGCAGGGCGATCTGGTTGCCGCGCCGGCCAATGGACTGCAGAGCCTGTTCCAGCCGGTCCTTGAACAGGCGCCGGTTGGCGAGGTTGGTGAGGCTGTCGAAGAGGGCGAGCTGCTCCATGCGCTCGTGGGCTATCTTGAGTTCCGTGATGTCCACGGCCGAGACAATGTAGTTGGCCGGGTTGCCGTTGGCATCCAGCACGGAGGAGGTGGTGACGGCGGTCCAGAGGGGCGTGGAGCCGTTGGTGCGGCACAGGAGTTCACCCTTCCAGTGCGGCTGCAGGCAATCCAGGAAGTTGGTCAGAACACCGGTCTCTGTGCCGGCCAGGTTAACAGTGGCGCTGAGGCCGGCGACGGAATTACCGAGCATCTGCTCCGGGGAGAAGCCGGTCAACTGGCAGAAGCGCTCGTTCACGAACTCGATGTGGCCTTCCGCATCCGTGATCAGGATCATGGCGCCACTGTTCATCACGGCGCTGGAGAACTTCGTCAGGGTGTTCTCGCGTTCATCCTGCTGGCGGCGGGTAGCGGCGAGGCGCAGGCTGAGGACGACCACCAACCCGATCAGGCCCAATGCGACGCCCAAGACGATCAGTGTTCCCGCAGTAGTCAGCCATGCTGGTAAAGCCAGTGCCATGGGCGCCATCCTATCCTGTACTGGTCCCCGAACGTGGATTCCTCAGTACCCACAGTAGTCAAGATCAGGTCCATCGTAGGGAATTGCGTCACAAATGGCTTGCAGTTAGAAAAGATTTTACGTGTTACAGAATGTAAACGAATATTGCAGCCCGTAACGAGGGAGGGGCGCGGACCTTTCAGACCCGTGCCCCGGGCGGACTCAGACCAGTTTCCTGGCCTCGGCCTGCCAGCTCGAGAAGCTCTTGAGATGTTTGAAATCCTCAAGTTTCTTCTGGTCGTCAGCGGATGGGTTGGCGATCTGCTTGATTGAGGTGATGCCCTTGGCCTGCATTTTCTTGGCCGTGGCCGGACCAACACCCTTGATCTGTGTCAGGTCGTCCTTGGTCTTGGCGCCCGAAGCGGACTTGGTGCCAGAGGACTTGCTACCGGAGGACTTCTTGGCCGTGCTGCCGCCGGAGGTCTTTTTCTGGGTGGTTGATGCCCCGGAAGAGGCTGACTTGCCAGCCGTTTTTGAGGATGTGCTGGTGCTTTTCGCGGATTTCTTCGGCGCCTTCTCGGCGAGACCGACGCGCTCCATCATCTGCTCACGCAGCTCCTGGACCTGGTTCTGGAGGCTGTCGATGCGTTTGAGCGCATCACTTACAAGACCTTCCACGCGTTCAAAAACTTTGTTGACGCCCATTTTATCTTTTTTCCCCATGATGATTCTCCCTGCGGAGTTCCTGTTGAGTCAGAGCCGTTAAAACATTTCAAGTCTAACATTTTCCTGTCCGGGGTCACCCCCGCCACTTGAGATCATACAGGTCAGGGCGGCGGTCTTTAAGATTCGTGACCGATCCTTCTGCGCGAATGACCCGCAATTTATCAAGATCCAGATCCGAGAACATGATCATTTCGGTGTTGGGCGTGGATTCGGACATCACCGCGTCGTGCGGGAATGCGAAATCCGAGGGTGAGAAAACGGAGGACTGGGCGTACTGCACGTCCAGGCTTTCCACCCTGGGAAGGTTGCCCACACTTCCCGTAATTACAACATAGCATTCATTCTCCACGGCGCGCGCCTGGGCGCAGTTGCGCACGCGCAGGTAACTGTTCTTGGTGTCCGTCCAGAAGGGCACGAAGATGATGTCCACGCCGCCTTCCTCGGTCGCGGCGATGCGGCTGAGTTCCGGGAATTCCACGTCGTAGCAGATCTGGATCATGACGCGCCCGGCGTCAGTCTCGAATACACCCAACTCGTTGCCGCCCTCGATGACCCAGTCACGGCGTTCGTGGGGGGTGATGTGGATCTTGCGCTGCTCGTCGATGCGACCGTCCCGGTGGCACATATAGGAGACGTTGTAGATGCGGTCGTCCTCGAACAGCGGCATGGAACCGGCAACAATGTTGATGTTGTAGCTCACCGCCATCTGCGACATTTCGTCCCGGAACTTCTCGGTGAAGGCCGCCAGGAACCGGATGGCCTTGGTCTGATCCGTCTGGTCCGTTAGGCCCATGAGCGAGGCGTTGAAGAACTCCGGAAAGACGGCGAAGTCGCTCTTGTAGTCGGACAGCGCGTCCACGAAGTACTCCACCTGGCGCAGCACCTCGTCCACGGAGTTGAACTCACGCATCTGCCACTGAACCGCACCCAGCCGGATCTGGCTCTTGCGGGATGCCAGAACCGAGTTGGGCGGCTCGAACATAATGTTGTTCCACTCGAGGAGTGTGGCATAACCTTTTGATTTCTCGTCCTCCGGGATGTACTTGTGGAGCAGGCGCTTGACCTGGAAGTCGTTCGAGAGCTGGAACGACAGGATGGGGTCGTAGATCTCCTTGCGGTGTACCTGCTTGATGTACTCGGCGGGGTTCATTTCCTCCGCATACTTGCGGTAGCCCGGAATCCGCCCACCGGCCAGGATGGCGCGCATATTCAGGCTGCGGCACAGGTCCTTGCGGGCGTCATAGAGTCGCCGGCCAAGGCGGTAGCCGCGATAATCGGGGTGGATGAACACATCCAGCCCATAGAGGGTGTCGCCCTCGGGGTAGTAGAGGATGCGGTCATTCTTCATGACCAGATCGTCGTAGGTGTGTGGGTTGGAGAAGCGCTGGTAATCGACGCGCGCCGTGAGCGCTACCGCCACCAGCCGGCCATTGTCCTCGATGCAGATCTGGCCATCCGGGAACTTCTCGATCATGTGCTTGATGGTATCCCTGGGCCAGGCGCCCCCGATGTCCTGATACACCAGGTCCATCAGTTCCCTGAGCTGGGGGTAGTCGCGTAGTTCCAGATTTCGTGTCTGGAGATGAAGTTCTTCGTGCGCCATCAAGCTGAATGTCCTCCGGTCGGTTTTCAGCGTCTCGCTTTGAATCGGCCATGGTAATCACTGCACGGGCATCGGTACAGCGCTCTGGCACCATAACGCGCATTCTCAACTGTGCTAGAGTAGCGCTTTTCAAAGTCTGAGACGGGAACTGACATGAGCGTTTTCAACACTGTTGCCCCGCGCATGCGGGACTATTTCGAGCAGCTTGAGGCATCCGGCCGGCCGGTTCCGGGGCTGGCGGATTTTGAGAAGAAGGTGGGGTACGGCCTGTTTAACCGTTTGATCGCGATCAGTGTGCCGTTCACCCGCCGGAACGGGTTCTCGGTTGTGGAGCTGCGTTCCGGGTATCTGCGGGCCCAGCTCAGCCGCAAGGGCAACCGCAACCACCTGGGTACGGTCTACGCCGGTGCCCAGTACCTGCTGGCTGAGATTCCTTTCGGGGCGCTGTCACTGGTGGAATTCGGTGGCCGTCTGATCCCGGTGCTCAAAGACCTGCACATTTTCTATGACGCGCCCGCACGGACGGATCTTGAGGTTGAGTTGACGCTGGATCCGGAGCGCAAGGCGAAAATAGAGAAGGATGTGTCGGAGAAGGGCAAGGCGGAGCTTATCCTGGAGCTCCACCTGAAGGACAAAAAAGGGGACGTGGTCTCCCGGGCCTTCGCCAATTACCAGGTCCGGCCCGTCTGAGGTTCTTGCCGCTTATTCGTCGAGGCACATGCAGGCCAGCTCGCGCTTGGTCAGCAGGTGTCCCGGCGGCTCCCCCCGGCGATAGCCATAGATGACCGTATAGGCCATGACGCGCCGAACGTACTGGCGGGTTTCATGGTAGGGCATGGTTTCAACCCAGATATCTGAGTCCAGGTCAGCGGTGTCCTCACCCAGCCACTGACGCACACGATGCGCCCCGGCATTGTAGGCGGCCGTCGCCAGTATCCGGTTGTTGTTAAATTCCTTGAGCAACTTGCTGAGGTGCGCCGTCCCGAGCTGGATGTTGGCTTGCGGGTCGAGCAGGGTGGTGAGGTTGTTGTAGGGCATGCCCGTCTCCCTGGCTGTCTGCTGTGCTGTTGCCGGCAGCAGCTGGAGCAGCCCCACGGCGCCCCGGTGGGAACGGGCGTCATGGCGGAATGCGCTTTCCTGGCGCGCCAGCGCATAGATCCAGTTCACATCGAGCCCCTGTTCGCGGGCGGCGGTGTGGAACTGTTCCCGGTAGGCGAGGGGGAAACGCATGGCGAGGTGATCCCAGGCGCTGGTCGCTATCGCACCCTGGACGCCCTGTTCATGCCAGCCCCAACCCTGGGCCAGCCGCGAGGCCAGCAGGATCTGCCGATCATCCAGGCCGGCCCGCATCTGACGCCATTCACGCCGCGCTTCATCCAGCCGGTTCAGCTTGTAGAGCTCGCGGGCACGCTTGAGCGCCGGTTTGGCGGAAACCTTTGATACCTGATCCTTCTCGAAAACCAGCCCCTTGTGATTCAATTCATAGGGCTTGCCGAGCTGGTCGGCGGCCATGAACCCGTAAAACGAGCGGCTGCCGGCAATGGTTTCAAAAATGGCCTGGGCAGCCCGCGGATGACCGGTCTGGTCCAGGGCCCGTGCCAGCCAGTATTGCCAGTCCGCCTCGCTGCTGAGCGAGTGGGGCATTGTCTTGATGGCGTCGAGCGTCCCTTCCCAGTCCCGCTTGCGCAGGGCAATACGCACGCGCCATTCGTGAAGGGTCTCGTCATCATTGTACTGGAGCGCGGAATCGAGCCACTTGGCGGCGTCCTCGTGGAATCGGGTCGCCAGAATCAAACCCAGGCGCTTCTCAATCCGGCCTACGTCTTTCTCGGCAAAACTGAATCGGTCCCGGTAGAACGGCCAGACTTTGGCGGCTTTCTCTGGGTTGGTCTGAACCAATCGCTGGATGGCGTGAGCGACCACCGTTGCCGCGCGTGGGTGGTGGCGGTCGAAATTGTGGGACAGGCGAAGCTGGTCCGGGCGGTGATGCAGCTGGATGAGCCGGCTGCTGTAAGTGCGATCGTCGCTGTGGAGGTAGCGCCTGAGGTAACTGGCGAGGTTATAGTTGCCGGCCTCCAGGGCGTTCTGGAACCGGGTCCAGGCCAGGTCTGCCGTCAGCCCGCCGTTGTCGCGCCAGTAATCCAGCAGTGGATTGCAGGCCTCGGGCAGGGAGTAGCCGCTGCGCCAGAGATCGGGAGCCTGGTTCATGACATGCGCGTGATTGCCTGTCTTGAGCTGGGCTCGCAGTGCCAGGCATCGAAGGCGGTCACCGCCTGTGCTGCCATCGTGTTCACGGGCCAGTGTTTCCCACTCGCCACTGTCCCCCAGGTGAAGCAGCCACGCCCAGCGCAGGCGATGCGCCTTGGGGATGTGGCCGTAGGCGGCCATCATTTCATCGATTTCCCCGCGTGTTGCGACGAAAAGCCGCTTCTGCATGCGCAGCAGTTCCAGATAGGAATAGAGGGGATAGTCTTCCAGGGATGCGCGGAGTTCCCTGTAGCGCTCCAGATTCCTCTGTTCCAGCGCCTTCTCGGCCTCGAGGAAGCGTTCCCGCTGATCCTCCAGGCTATTGGGTGTTTTATTGACGGAGACAACACGCTCATCGCTGCCGTCAGGTGGTGCCTGCAGCGATGCGAGGGCCGGCGCTCCGGAGGTGACTGCCAGTGCCGCCGTTATGATCAATGAAAAGGGTTTGAACATCCCTGAGTAACCTCGTCGTATGGGTCTGGAATAGAGTTGCTATGTGGTTCGGCTTCCAGTGCGAAACCACGATCCATTTATAGCAGAATGCGAGGCCCGCCGCGTAACGATTTTGTGACATCGTAATGCAGAGGTGAAAAAGGGAGTATGCGGCGTGGGCCGTTGATTACGGGCCCACGCTATTGGTGGTTAGTAGGTGATACCGTGGCGGTCATAGATCTCCTTGACCTCCCGTGATTGCTCCTCCGGCAACATCACTCGGATCATCTGCTCTTCCTCGTCAATATAGATCAGTTCCTGCGGGATCTCGCTTCCCATAAGATCCTCACGGACATTACGCGCCTGATCGATATTTTGAAACTTGCCGCTGATTGCCTTGCTCATGATTCCCTCCATTTTCTCCCGCATTACACAGTTGACTGACAGTGCCGCCTGTTCTCAAGTATACGTCATGCGACTATAAAAAAGTCTTTCCCGTTTTCCTTGAGACTATACTTTCAGGGGCGGAATTGACCCCAGTCAATCCGAACGCCACACCCCCCTTGCTAAATTGAACCGCTAACCTACCACCCAACCCAGATAAGCCGATGGAAACCCCGGAAAAGCGTTCCCTGAGCCACCACCGTTCGGCGCTGATTGCCGGGCTCATTTTCATTGCTGCCGCCCTTTGGATGCTTTCGGGTCTTTTCAGTGCTCCTGACTCGCACAACTCCGGGGAAACTGGGGCAAAGCAGGCCGACGAGCCGGCGTCAGTGCGGGTCTTCGAGTCGCGACATCAGCTGATTCAGGATCGAGTCATTATTACGGGTCGCACCCTGGCGGATCGCAGCGTGGCGGTGAAGGCGGAAACGGACGGGGTGGTCGAGAAACTGCATTTCGAACGTGGGAACCGGGTGGCCCAGGGCGATCTTCTGGTGGAGCTGGCGATCGAGAGCCGGCAGGCGCGGCTGCAGGAGGCGCGCTCGCTGGTCGAACAACGTGAGATCGAGTTTCGGGCGGCGCAGCAGTTGCGCAGGCAGGACTCGATTGCGGAGACCAGCCTCGCCAGTGCCCGGGCGGCGCTTGAGGCGGCCCGGGCACAGCTGGAGATGGCGGTCTCGGAGGCGGAACGTACACGGATCAGGTCACCCATCGAGGGCTTGATCGAGACCCGCGATGTGGAGCAGGGCGATTTTATGAGCCGGGGGGCACCGGTAGCCACGGTGGTGGATCTGAACCCGATCCGGGTGAAGGGTTCACTGTCCGAGCGTCACCTCAACAGGATCGAGATTGGCAGCCGCGCCGAGGTGAGGCTGATCAACGGGTCCGTTCACGAGGGTGAAGTGGCGTTTGTGGGCCGGGTAGCCGAGGCGGGAACGCGCACTTTTCCCGTCGAGGTAGTCATCGAAAATGACGACAGGGCCATCATCGAGGGTCTGACTGCCGAGGTTACGCTCTTTGCCGACGAGCTCGCCGCGCACCGTGTGCCCTCATCCATGCTGACGCTGGCCGATGACGGCACTCTGGGCGTCAAGGGGGTGAATGGGGCCGGCGAGGTGGTCTTTTATCCGGTGGAGGTGGTGAGGGATACATCTGATGGTGTGTGGCTGACCGGGCTTCCGGAGTCGGCGCGCCTGATCGCGGTGGGGCATGAGTTTGTGAGCGTGGGGCAGCCGGTGCAAACGGTGCCCTACGAGGGCTTCGAAACGCCCGGAGACAGCGGATGAACGGCTGGGTCGAATGGCTGTTCAGTCGTCACCGGGCGGTGTTGTCCGCCCTGGCGTTGCTGCTGATCGCGGGCGCCTGGGCCTATCTGGATATCGCCAAGGAGGCGGAACCGGATGTGGATATTCCCTATGTGTTCGTACACGTGGGATTGGAGGGCGTGTCTCCGGAAGACGCCGAGCGGTTGCTGATTCGTCCCATGGAAGTGGAGCTTCGCGGAATCGACGGGCTGAAGGAGATGCAGGCCAGCGCATCGCAGGGTGGCGGCGAGATCGTGCTGGAGTTCGATGCCGGCTTCGACGCCGACGCCGTTCTCCAGGACGTGAAGGACGCGGTGGACAAGGCTGAACCGAAGCTGCCCCCCAATGCGGACGAGCCCGTGGTTCAGGAGATCAACACCAGTATCTTTCCGGTACTGCTTGTGACACTGGCTGGGGACGTGCCCGAGCGCACGCTGCAGCAGTTGGCACGCACCACACGCGATGAAATCGAATCCGTGACCAGTGTATTGGATGTGACCATCGCCGGGGAGCGCGAGGAGGTGGTGGAGGTCATCGTTGACCCACTCAGGATCGAGAGCTATGGCCTTCGGGCCGATGAGATCATCCAGTACCTGAGTCGCTCCAACCGGTTGGTGGCCACGGGTAACCTGGATACCGGCGACGGGCGCTTTGCCATCAAGGTCCCGGGGCTGATCGAAACCACTGAGGACGTGCTCGATATGCCGGTCAAGGTCGAGGGCGAGGCTGTTGTGCGCGTCCGGGACATTGCCACCGTCAAGCGCACCTTCAAGGACGCCGAGGGCCACGCCCGGGTAAACGGGCTACCGGCAGTGACCCTTGAGATTACCAAGCGCACCGGCGAAAACGTGATTGATACGGTGGCGGCCGTGCGTGACCGGGTGGACAGGCTCAAGGCTGACTGGCCATCCAACCTGGTGGTCACTTACAGCCAGGACCAGTCCGAGTTCATCGAGATGATGCTCACGGATCTGGAGAACCACGTGGTGAGTGCCGTGGTGCTTGTGATGATTGTGGTGGTCGGGGTTCTGGGGCTGCGCTCTGGCCTGCTGGTCGGTGTCTCCATCCCCGGTTCCTTCCTGGCCAGCATCCTGGTGCTGCACCTGATGGGCTATACCGTGAACATGGTGGTGCTGTTTGGGCTTATCCTGGCCATCGGCGTCCTGGTTGACGGCGCCATAATGGTGGTGGAATACGCTGAGCGCCACATGGCGGCAGGCGAGGATCGTTTCCGGGCCTACGCCCTGGCGGTGCGGCGTATGGGAAGCCCTATTATCTCAGCCACCCTCACCACCCTTGCCGCGTTTCTTCCCATGCTGTTCTGGCCGGGGATCGTGGGTGAGTTCATGCGCTATTTTCCCATTACGCTGGTGACCACGCTTACCGCGTCGCTGCTGATGGCCCTGATATTCGTGCCCACCCTGGGCGCCCATCTGGGTAAGGCCGGTGCCGAGGCCAGATGGCAGCGGCGCAACCTCCAGGCCGCCGAGTACGGCAACCTGGAAGAGATAACCGGGGCGGCCCGCCATTATCTGCGCGGGCTCGACAAGGCCCTGGATTACCCGGGGAGGGTGCTGGGGGTTACATTGGCTGGACTGCTCGCGGCGTGGATGCTGTATGGGATCTATGGCAAGGGCGTCGAGTTCTTCCCCACGGTGGAACCGGATTTCGCCACACTGCTGGTCCATGCCCGCGGCAATCTGTCCGTGGACCAGAAGGATGCGTTGGTTCGCGAAGTGGAGCAGGAAGTGCTGGCGTACCGGGATTCCTTCGAGAGCGTCTACGCCCGGACTGCCGGGGGAGGAGGCTTCAGTTTCATGGGCGATGTGGCCGAGGATGTGATCGGTCGCATTTCGGTTGAATTCGACGACTGGGATAAGCGCCCGCCCGCCAATGAGATCCTGCAGTCCATCCGCGAACGCACTGACGGGCTGGCTGGTCTCGAGGTTGAGGTGCGTAAGATGGAGGCTGGCCCCCCGGTGGGCAAACCAGTGCAGGTATTGTTGAGCGCCAGCGATCCCAGCAGGCTGCCGGCAGCGGTTGAGACAGTGCGCCAGCGCTTTCAATCCATGCAGGGACTCACCGATATTGAGGACGATCGCCCATTGCCCGGCATCGAGTGGGAGATGAAGGTTGACCGCGCCCAGGCGGCCAAGTTTGGAGTGGACGTCACCACCATCGGAAACGCCGCCCAGCTGGTGACCAACGGTCTGCGCCTCGCCAGTTACCGGCCCGACGATACCGACGAGGAAATCGATATTATCCTGCGCTACCCGGAGCGCTGGCGCACACTGGGCCAGCTCGACCAGCTGCGTGTGAACACGCCGGGTGGCGCGGTGCCCATCAGCAACTTCATCGAGCGCCGGGCTGAGCCCAAAGTGGCCAATCTGCGCCGGGTTGATTCGGCTCGGGCCATGGCGGTGCGCGCGAATACCGCCCCCGGCGTGCTGGCCGACGACAAGGTGCAGGAGTTGCGCGCCTGGCTGGCGACCGATCCGTTGCCCTCCGGCGTACAGTACGAATTCAAGGGCGAAGATGAGGAACAGCGTGCCGCTGAGGCATTTCTGGTGCGCGCGCTTTTCGTCGCGCTCTTTCTGATGGCGGTGATCCTGGTCACCCAGTTCAACAGTTTTTTCAGCGCCGCCCTGGTGCTTTCGGCCGTGTTGGTGTCCACTATCGGAGCGGTTCTGGGCTTATTGGTGACCAACCAGGCTTTCTCTATTGTGGTGACCGGCACCGGAATCATTGCCCTCGCCGGTGTCGTCGTCAATGACAACATTGTACTGATCGACACCCATGACCGTTTGCGGAAGCGCATAAGCGATCCGCGGGAAGTGATTCTGCGCACGGGCCTGTTGCGCCTGCGCCCGGTTGTGTTGACCACTATCACGACGGTTCTGGGATTGATGCCCATGATGCTGCGCATGAACATTGACCTGTTCAACCGTGAAATCGCCTTTGGCGCGCCCATCACGCAATGGTGGTTGAGCCTGGCGACGGCCATTGTGTTCGGGCTGGGATTCGCGACGGTTCTGACGCTTATTATTACGCCCTGCGCGCTGATGGCGCGGGTGAAGGTGCGCGAACGCCTGCACGGCAAGAGCGCCAACGCGGGGCATGGAGACAGCCCATGATTCCCGATTATCCCGAACAAGACGGCATCGACCTGAAGGCATTGATCCCCTTCGTCCTGGTTACCTTCCTGATCACCTGGAGCATCACGGGGTTCTATATTGTCTTCAACGATCTCGCCGCTGGATTGCTGGGACAGATATCGGGGACCCACCCGCTGTTTTTCCTGGCCGTCTGGGCGCCCGCCATCGCCGCCGTGGCGGTTATCCTTCATCGACGGGGTATGATCGGTCTGAAGCATTACCTTCGGCGTTTGGGGATATGGCGCATTCCTGCCGGCTGGCTGCTTTTCATTCTTGTTGGTATGCCGGGCGTCTTCTTCCTGGGAGCGTTCATCAAGGGCGCGCCCTTGCAGGCGCCGATCTTTTCGGACGGCGCTGCGGCTGTCCTGATGGTCATGGCCATCATGCTTGTCCTTGGGCCGGTGGAAGAGCTGGGCTGGCGGGGATTAGCGTTGCCCGTGCTCCAGCGGCACATGGCGCCGGTATGGGCCGCCATTCTGATTGGCGCGGTCTGGGGCGTCTGGCACCTGCCGGCATTTTACCTCAGTGGCGTGATTCATAGCGGGTGGGGCTTTGCGCCTTTTTTCATTGGCAACATCTGCCTGAGCCTTATCGTGACGCCCATCTTCAACAGAACCGGTGGCAGCATCCTCTGGCCCATGCTTTACCATTACCAGCTCATCAACCCGCTTTGGCCGGATGCCCAGCCTTACGATACCTATCTGCTGGTTGGTGTCTCGGTGCTGATTCTGGTTTTCTGGCGGGAGGAAATGTTTTCGAATAAAAATGCCTCCACCGTTGTGATTCCATCAACCACCCACTCAAAAACCCCAACATGATCCGCATCGGGTTATTGATCATTCTCGCAGGGCTGTCGTGCCTGGCCTCCGGCGCCACTGAAGAAAGGGTGCGCGAGGTGCTGTCAGACCTGCGGGAGCGCCATGGTTTCCCGGGGGCGACGGTTGCCTGGGCGGGTCCTGGCAATAAGGTTCGTACCCTGGCCGTCGGCATGGCGGATCCGGACAGTGAGAGGCCCATGTCGCCAGACACTCCTATGCTGGCCGCCAGTATCGGCAAGTCCTTCGTCGCTGCGGCCATCCTGCGCGCTGCTGAACAAGACCAGCTTGAGCTGGATTCTCCAATATCGACCTGGCTCGGTGACGAGGAATGGTTCCACCGGCTACCCAATCACAAGACCCTGACCCTGCGTCGTCTGCTGACCCATACGGGTGGTTTGCTTGACCATGTCTACCTTCCGGCATTCCAGGCACTATTGCGCCAGTCCCGCACCAGCGCGGATGCTCCGGATACCCAGGAACTGATCAGCCTGATACTCGATACGGAACCGTTGTTTGCTCCCGGAGAAGGGTGGGCGTACTCAGATACCGGTTACCTGCTGGCAGCCCGTGTTCTGGAGGCCGCGACGGGGTGCCCCTGGACGGATTACGTCCGGACCCACTTCCTGAAACCATTGGATCTTGAGGACACGGCCCCGACCAATCAGCGTCATCTACCAGGGTTGGCAATGGGTATCATCAGTTCAGAGAACCCATTCGGGTTACCCGAGCGCACCATGGATGAAAATGACCGGCTGGTGTGGCACCCAGCTGTGGAGGATGCCGGCGGCGGATTCGTCAGCACGGCTGGCGATCTTGCCCGTTGGGGCAGGGCGCTATGGTCTGGCCGACTGCATTCCGAGGCCAGTTTCAAAGCCATGATGACCGGTAAACCCGTGAGCGAGGAGCGTGAAGGGGTTACCTACGGACTTGGTGTGGTCATCGAGCCCACCGAACAATACGGCGAGGTCCGTGGCCACCGGGGCTGGATACCCGGCTATGTTTCTTCACTGAGGTACTACCCGGATTACGATATCGCGATAGCCCTGCAGATCAATTCTGATATTGGCATGCTTGGAGAGCAGGGAAGCCTGACGCAGGTGGAGGCCGAGGTCACCGAGGCCATCCTCACCCCGTACATGCAAGGAGAGTAAACAGTGAATTACTCGCAAAAGGTCAGAGAAATATGGCAGCCCCCAGAGCCGCAAACTGGAACGCCGGATTACAGGGAGCTTGTGCGCTACGCGACCCTGGCCGCATCCAGCCACAACACCCAACCCTGGCTATTCAAACTGGAAGATGGGCGAATACGGATTCTTCCTGATTTCTCAAGGCGTTGTCCGGCCGTGGATCCGGATGACCACCACCTTTACGCGAGCCTGGGCTGTGCCGCCGAGAATCTGATTCTGGCAGCGGAGGCGGCGGGGCTAAAGGGCTACTGCTCCTACGACGCCTCAACCTCGGGTGTACAGATTGATTTCGAGGAAACCACCCCCTTTCAATCATCGCTATTCAAGGCAATTACCCAAAGACAGTGTAGCCGCGTCGAATACGATGGATCGCCGCTCTCTGCTGAGCAGTTGCAGCTGCTGGAGCAAGCCGGGAAGGGCGATGGTGTCTCCATAATGCTGTTTACGGATGATGAGCAAAAAGAACAGATAGCCGGGTACGTCACCGCGGGTAACTCCGCTCAGTTTGGCGACTCTGCCTGGGGCCGGGAGCTTAAATCCTGGATTCGCTTTAGTGGGCGAGAGGCGGGAACCAGTGGTGACGGCCTGTATGGACCAGTCATGGGCAGTCCCAGCGTTCCCCGCTGGCTTGGGTTGTTAGCGATGCGATTCGGGTTTTCTGCGGAGAAGCAGAACCAGAAAGACGACCGGCACATCCGCAGCTCGTCGGCTGTTGCCGTACTGGTTTCCGATTCTGACGACAAACCCCATTGGATTGAAGCGGGCCGGTGCTATGAACGACTTGCCTTGCAGGCGGCTGCGTTGGAGCTCAAGACGGCGTTCATTAACCAACCGGTTGAGGTCCCGGACCTGCGCGGTGACTTTGCCCGCTTCCTGGGGATTGGGAATGGCCGTCCGGACCTTGTGCTGCGGATTGGGCGCGGACCTGCGGCACCCCGATCGCTGCGCCGCCCGGTGGAAGAGGTTCTTCTCTGAGATGCCCTGGATCACGGTACTTACCCAGTTGTTCCTGCCCGTCCTGTTGTTGGTTTGGCTCGCTCTGTTTCCGGCACCGGGCTCACTGGCTCTTGCGCTCCAGGGACTGTCTGTCGGTCTAGTGCTTTTCGGGCTCAGCTTTGCGGCCCTGTGGGCTCTACCTCCGTTCTGGGTGCCTTATCTGTACGGCCTGGTTTTTCTGTTGATCGTAATCCGGCAACTGATGACCATTCGTTCTTCCACCCATGGCCTCTGGCAGGCGTCAGTTGGCTCGCCCGTGCTTATCGCTGTAGTCGCTGGACTCGGAGTGCTTGGGGGGTACATGGGTATAGCCGCCATTCAGGGGCGGGTTACGCCCAACAGCGACGTGGTGGATATCGCGCCGCCGTTTGCCGCCGGTCATTTCCTGGTCGCGCATGGCGGGTCAACTGAGATGGCGAATGTCCATCTCCGAACACTGGATGAATCCGAAGAGCGTTTCCGGCCCTGGCGGGGCCAGAGCAGGGGGCTGGATATCTTTCGCATTACCCCCTGGGGATGGCATATGAGCGGATGGTGGCCGGCGGATCCGGCCCAGTACACGACCTTCGGTACCCCTGTTGTAGCGCCCTGCAGCGGCAGGGTAGCGAAGGTCGTCGATCGGTTTGAGGACATGACCGTTCCTGAAATGGACGGTGACAACAAAGCCGGTAATTATATTGCCGTCGACTGTGGTGATTTCGTGGTAATTCTCGCGCACCTGCGTCAGGGAAAGATGGCGGTTGCTGAAGGAGATCAGTTACGTGTTGGGGATACCCTGGGCGAAGCGGGCAACTCGGGAAACAGTTCCGAACCGCATCTGCATATTCACGCCCAGCGCGGGTTGCCCGCGGGGTCACCCTTGGGCGGGGAGCCGTTATGGCTGACCATCGACGGACAGTTTTTGGCACGCAACGAAAGACTCCATGTTCCGTGATTGCCGGTCCTGTTTTGGTAAACCCCACCAGTAATCGGAATAGCTTTGCTCTGGGCGCCAGCGACGACGCTCACCGCACTCAATAGCGCAGCAGCCCCGGCCCGCAGCTTGCTCTCTGCGAAAGGAAGGTGACGGTCCTTTTAGCATAGAACAGAAAAAACCAAATCCGTTGGATCGTCACTTCCTGCTCGCATTTGGCCCCTGCAAGGTCACGTCATATCAACAACGACCCTCCCTCTGATCTTTCCTTCCAGCAGGTCGTCGGCAGCACCTATCGCCTGGTCCAGCGTAAGGGACTGAGTAATGGTGGTCAGCTGTTCCGGATCAAGAAGCTCACCCAGTCTGCGCCAGGCCTCGACTCGGTAGGCCAGGGGCTTCATGACGCTGTCGATACCCGCCAGCGTGACACCACGCAGTATGAAAGGAGCGACGCTGGCTGGTAGATCCATGCCTTGAGCCAGGCCACAGCAAGCAACGGTCCCGTCATATTTCGTAGAAGCGAGCACGTTGGCAAGCGTGTGACTGCCAACACAGTCGATTGCGCCGGCCCAGCGTTCCTTGGCTAATGGGCGCCCCGGCTCGGAGAGTTCGTGGCGGTCAATCACGCCCTCCGCGCCCAGCCCACGCAGATACTCTGACTCTTCCAGGCGTCCCGTAGAGGCAACAACGTGATAGCCCAGCCGCGCCAGCAGTGTAATGGCATAGCTCCCCACGCCACCGTTGGCACCAGTGACGAGGATTTCCCCCTGATCCGGAGTAACACCGTGGCTTTCCAGCGCCATAACCGCCAGCATGGCCGTATAACCGGCCGTACCGATCGCCATGGACTGATAGGGTGTGAAAGCGGCGGGTTGGGGGATCAGCCAGCGGCTATCGAGCCGTGCTTTCTCTGCCAATCCACCCCAGTGTTTTTCGCCCACGCCCCAGCCGTTGAGCAGCACCGTATCCCCAGGCTTGAAATCGGATGCGGAGGACTCCTCCACAACCCCTGACAGATCGATTCCCGGCACCATGGGGAACTGCTTAACGACGGGCCCCTTGCCAGTGATGGCGAGCGCATCCTTGTAATTGAGCGTACTGGATTGGACCCGCACAGTGACGTCGCCATCAGGGAGCTCCGATTCATCCAGCGACTTGATCTCCACCCGCTGCTCGCCATCCTGCTTATCAATAAAAACTGCGTTGAACATTGGTTACCTCTTTTTGTAGACGAACGTCTATTAATCAATAAAAAATTTACCGGGGCAAACCGTCCAGAAAGGTTTCGACAAACGTATCGAGCGGGCGGGCCGTAGCCTCCAGCCTCGCTCGCATGACGGCCCCCTCCCAACCGATCCAGAACGCTTCTGCCAGGCGATCACAGTCGGCTGATTGAGACAGTTCACCCATTTGCTGCGCCTCACGCAGACAGTAAGCCATCCGCTGTTGCCAGTCCTTGAGCGTTTCCTGCAGCCATGCTCGATAACCCTGGGGGAGGACGTTCGCTTCCTGTCCCAGATTTCCCACCAGGCATCCACGTTGGAAGCTATGCCGTTGCATACCTTCCTTCGCGTCCGCAACGAAGGCGCTTATCCGTTGCAGGGGCGGGAGGGAATCATTGAGTAAATGGCTATCAAGCTTCTTTGCGAAATAATTTGCGTAATGCTCCAGGATCGCGTATCCAAAGGCTTCTTTGCTTGAAAAGTAATAGTAGAACGAGCCCTTGGGTACGCCGACACGCTTGAGGATGCCGTCAATGCCGGAGACGGCAAACCCCTGTTCGGTCAACACCTCCGTCCCGCTGCGAATAAGCGCGGCACGGGTGTCGATGTCGTCACGAGGGACCTTGGGCGGGCGACCTCGCCGTTTTTTAGGTAGCGTTTTCTCCATTGGGTTAATATAGACTAGGTGTCTATAAAATTAAACCCCGACCGACGATCGGCCAGGCAAAGCACTTGATAGGGCGGTACGGATATTTTTTGCGCATCAAGACCACTGGAAATGGTAGATTTTCAGGATACCCAAGACATTCTGCTGAAGGATCGTTAGAGATGAAGCGAACACAGTTTCTCCAGGATTTGATTAAGAATCTCTCGCCAAACCTGGATCCGACCCCTTATGTGTACTGCACAGTAGCTCACGCAAAGTATGGCGAGCTGGAAAGGCTGAAACCCATCGTCAGCATTGCCGAACTGGAGGGCCTTACGCTCGTCGTTCCTCTCGAGCAGGCCAAAGCGGAGAATCTGGACTACTACAGAGTCTTCCAGCGCATCACGCTCAAAGGCCACTCAAGTCTTGAAGCTCTGGGACTCACTTCGGTGGTAACGAGCCTGCTGGCTGAACGGGGCATCACCACCAACGTCATTGCAGGTTTCTATCACGACCACATGTTTGTGCCCAGTGAGCGAAGCGATGAAGCCATGCAGGCACTGAAGGAGCTTGCCAGCAATCCGGATAGCTGAAGACTGGGGGGCGGGTCGGCCAGGCAGCTCAGTGATCTTTTGGCCTTTCCACACTGTATTTAACATAATATACATTATGCGCAACGCTATGGAACCGAACCCCGTGTTTATGCGTATGGTAACTGTGAGCTTTGCTTTTAATTCGCATTGCAAAACAAAAACATAAAAAATGCGCTAAAATTGGTGTATAGTCAGAGGATTATAGACTGTAGCAAAACGTAACTGGAATAAGGATAGTTCCGCCTCATGAGAGGCTATCGATGAAATACAACGCTAAGCAGTTCGGAATCAATGTCCGCGAAGTGCGCAGGAACCGGGAAATTTCCCAGGACCAGCTCGCGTTGAGAGCTGGGATCGATCGCAGCTATATGGGCCGTATCGAGCGGGGTCAGGTCAATATTACGCTTGAAAAGGTGTACCGGCTGGCAGAGGCACTTGATTGCAGTGTTCGGGATCTGTTGCCCTGATTCGGGCATGACGCGCAGGCAAAAGATGGCTATGCTGGCCACCTGAATTTCAGCCTGTGGAGTCGCAATGCCCGGTTCGGACGATATTCGCCCTTATTCCGATGACGAAATCAATGCCGTTATCCAGCGTCTGCTGCGCCAACGGGATTTTCTGGATCTGGTGGGACGCTTCCGTTACGGCCGCATCCATCGCCTGGCACCGCCGCTGATCCGATTCTGGGTGGCGGCGCAGATGCGGTTGGCATTCGGCCGCATCCAGTCCGTTGCGCAGCTTCAGTCGCGTATGGCACCGCTGGTTGCTCGAGGTCTGCGATCAACTACCAGCGGGATTTCGTGGTCAGGACTCGAAAACCTGGACAGTTCAAAGCCCTGTCTGTTCCTGTCCAGCCACCGGGATATAGTGCTTGATCCGGCTCTGGTGAACTATGCCCTCTATGAGTCCGGAATGGCCACCACCCGCATCGCCATCGGCGACAATCTAACCGGTAATCCCCTCGTTGCGGACCTGATGCGGCTGAACAAAAGCTTCATCGTCCGGCGCAACCTTTCCAATCCCCGTGAGATGCGCAACACCTTTCTGGAGCTATCCCGTTATATCCGCGAATCGCTCAGCGAAGGCCATTCCGTTTGGATGGCCCAGCGTGAAGGCCGGGCCAAGGACGGTGTGGATGTATCCGATCCCGCCATCATAAAGATGCTGTACATGAGCCATAAACGGGATGGCGTCAGTCTTGCGGAGTCGATCCGCGAGCTGCGGGTGGTACCGGTCGCCATATCCTATGAGCTCGATCCCTGCGATGAGGACAAGGCTCGGGAACTGGAAGAGCGCTACCGCACCGGCCATTACGAGAAGCGACCGGGCGAAGATATCGAAAGTATTGTGAAGGGTGTGTCGGGATTCAAGGGTCAGGTCCATGTGGCCTTTGGGGCGCCTCTGGAGACCGATGACGTCGAGCGCGCCGAGGACGTGGCAAGGGCGGCTGACGAACAGATCCTGGCGCTGATGCACTTCAATCCCGTGAACTATGCTGCGGCGGAAAAACTCGCCACCCGTCATACCATCGGCGCCCTGCCCGCTTCACTGGAACAGGAAATGCCTGATTCGAACCATCTCAGCGATGCTCACTCACAGCTCGACCAGCGCCTTCATGGTATGGACCCCGCGTTGCATCCCTGGTTACTCGGCATTTACGCTAACGCATTATTAAGGCGCCATAATGTTTCGGTCGGGGAACTGAGTAACCCCGGGGACGAGCCAGTAGAGTCGTAATTAACAGTGACAAGGGAGAGCCGCGCCCATGAACAGGGTAGTACTGATAACCGGCGCCAGTTCGGGGCTGGGTGAAGGCATGGCCCGGGAGTTTGCGGCCCGGGGCAACAACCTGGCGCTCTGTGCGCGCCGTACGGAGAACCTTGAAGCCCTTAAATCAGAGCTTGAATCCAGGCACAGCGACATCAGTGTCAGCGTGCGCGCCTTGGATGTGAACGACCATGATGCGGTGTTCCAGGTTTTCAATGCCTTCCGGGACGAATTCGGGCAGCTGGACCGGGTGGTTGTGAATGCCGGCATCGGTAAGGGCCAGCCGCTTGGAACCGGGCGTTTCGAGGCCAACCGGCAGACGGCGGAGACGGATTTCGTGGCGGCCCTCGCGCAGTTTGAGGCGGCCATGGCAATTTTCCGGGAACAGAATCACGGGCACCTGGTCGGCATTTCCTCCATTTCCGCAGTCCGGGGCATGCCCGCCAACATGACAGTCTATGGTGCGACCAAGGCGGGGCTGGCCTCCATGGCGGAAGGCCTGCGCGTTGAACTGCGCAAAGCCGGGAGCCCCATAAAGGTTACAACCCTGTTGCCGGGCTATATACTGACGGCAATTAATGAGGATCTGAAGAACGCACCCTTTCGTGTGGATCGCGATACTGGATGTCGCGCACTGGTCGAGGCGATTGAGAAAGAAAAGCGGGTAGCCTGCGTGCCGCCCTGGCCCTGGACGCCAATCGCTTTCTTGCTGCGTCGCTTACCCGAGGCCGTTCTGGCTCGGATGTTCTGACACCTGGGGATCCATCGGTATGGCCCACCACCGCCCTGCTCCACTTGTCGTCCTGCCATTGTTTTTCACCCTGGCAGCCAATGTCTCCCTGGCGCGGGACGAAAGCCAGAGTTCTTACCATGAGCTGCCCGGGGCCCCGGAGATGGCCGCCCCCGAGACCGGGGACCTGCCCCAGGTCCTCACCGCCAGCCGCCTGCGGCAGTCCAAGGCCAACACGCCGGGGACCGTGACTATCCTTGAGGGCGAATTCATTCGCGACCTCGGGATTCTGAACCTGTGGGATGTGTTCCGCCTCGTACCCGGTATGACTGTCGGGTATGTGGGCAGTAATGATCCGGTGGTGAGCTATCACGGTACCGTGGCGGTTGAGCAGCGCCGCCTCCAGGTGCTTGTGGATGGCCGCTCCTATTACAATGCGAGCCTGGCGGATATGGACTGGACCAACCTGCCGGTTCCGCTGGACGAAGTGGAACGCATCGAGGTTACCCGCGGCCCCAACGCGGCCTCTTACGGCGCGAACTCATTCCTGGCCGTCATCAACATCATCACGCGGTCCCCCAGCGATACCCATGGTGTCGAGCTGCGGGGAAGCGAGGGGCTCAGGGGCGATGACGGTTTCGGCCACTATTACGGGTCAATCGGTTCCCGAAACGGTCCCCTGGACTGGCGGCTTTCGCTCAATCAAAGGCGCAGCGATGGTTTTGATTTCCGGTATGCGCGCGATGACACCGGCAGCCGCACGGATGAGAAAGTCGATAATTACGACGGCTATGACACCCTGTCACTGAACTATGCCGGTGAACTGGAACTGAGCGCAGCTGACACGCTGGATATGGAAATGGGCTATCACGACGTCCATGAAGAAGAGGATCCGGCCCTGTACAGCAACTTCAACCCCCAGAACAAACCCACAACCTCCGGTGAGGACTGGCATGCGTCGCTGAAATGGCATCACGAACCTGCCACGGACCGTTTTTTCCATTTCCAGCTCTATTATCAAACCCGTGAACGACGCCGTACCATCCGCGCCCGGGTGGACGAGCTGGTCCCGGATGCGCCCGCTTTCGAAGCCGATGTGAACGAGGATCTGGAAGAAGAGCGGGTGCATGCGGAGTTCCAGCAGACCCACATCCTCAGCCCGGCCTTGCGTATTGTTTATGGCGCCAGCTACCGCGAGGATCGCTACGAGTCGGACACGTTTTTTAACGGAGAGGGTGAGACCAATCGGAGCCGGGTATTCTCCAACATCGAGTATTCACTGACACCCTGGTTGGTTGCCAACGTCGGCGGCATGTGGGAGGAGGACAGCCTCGGCGGTGACTTTTTCTCCCCAAGGGGGGCAGCCAATATTCATCTGAGCCAGAACCAGACGCTCCGGTTCGTGGTCTCCAAGGCCCATCGTTTGCCGGATCCGTTTGAATCCTCGCCGAACTGGCAGTATCGCGCGGCCAACGTTTCTCCGGATGCCCTGGCCGAGCTGATCGAAGGCGAACGTGCTGGCCCCTCCGTCACACCTTCAAGTCCCGACAACCCGATACAGCCACTGGAAGAGGAAACCATTCTTTCCCGGGAGCTGAGTTACCTGATCCAGCAGCGTCTCCGTGGTGGGCTTTTCCAGGCCGAGGTCAAGCTCTTCCGGGATTCGTTGACCAACCTTATCGCCGGCCAGACCAATCTCGGGGACGACCCCGACGACGAACAGCGCTGGGACCTGGACAACAGTGTTGATCTCACCCAGAAAGGCTTCGAACTGGAAGGATCACTGAATCTGGGCGACAATTTTTTCAGGGCCACTTATGCGTACCTGGATACCGACGGAACCTATAAAGGGTCTCCCAATCAGGCCCGTGACCCACAGTTTTACCTGACACTTGAGCAGCGGATGAATGCACGCCATAGTGGGAGCGCGACCTGGCTGCGGCGGTTCGGCGGCAACACCAGTGCGGCGTTTACGTACTATTTTACGGACGAGATCCGGACCAACCACTTTGAAAGGCTCGACACGCGCCTGGCACGGAGCTGGCATTTTGAACAGAGTCTTGTTGAGCTCGCGGCCATCTATCGCCATTACCTGACGGATGATCCGCTGTACCGGGAAGACAATAACTGGGCCGACCGCAACCATTTCTTCGCGGAGGCACGCATCCGCTTCTGATGGATCAGCATGATGGATAATAATAACATACAGGCAAGGAAAGGCCTGCTCCCAACCTGGAGGGGCCTGGGGCGGCATCTCGGCGTGTTTCTGCTGCTCTCCCTCGTCAGCGCGGGATCTGGCGCGGAACAGGACCGACTTTTTTTCGCTGGCGGGGATGACCCGGCGCTCACCGAGCTGATCCAATCCCGAGTTGAAGCCCGTTTCGGTAACCGCCTGGATCTCGCCCCCTACAACCAGCAAACCGCCAGTGATGCCCTGGTCCTCACCGCTAGTGCCGATGCCCTTGCCGAGGTTCGGGCCAATAATCCGGATCAACCGGTTGTTTCCCTGTTCAGTACCTCCGGTGAAACCAAGCGGATTATTGACAGCGCCGGGCGATTTTCCGCCATCTATTCCGATCCGCCCCTGGATCGACAGCTTGAGCTCGGCCAGTTGATTATCCCCAGGGCGCGAACGGTTGCGATACTGAGCTCACGCGAACAGGCCGACTCCTTTGATCAGGTGATCGATTCGGCCGAACGCCTGGGCCTGGAGGCGCGGGTTTTTGTGGTTTCCTCCCCGGACACCCTGATCCGCGACCTGACCCGCGCCCTCGCCTACGGTGACTTTGTACTCGGCACGCCTGACAGTCGCATATTCAATCGCAACACGGTCAAACCCCTGCTACTGACGAGTTACCGACGCAACCGCCTGGTCATTGGGCCGACCAGGCCTTTCGTGAGGGCGGGATCGGTTGCCTCCACCTATACCCCGGCAGAAGATCAGGTTGATGAGGGACTGCAGCTTGTGGAGGCCTGGTTCGAAACCGGCGAGCTGCCGGACCCCCGGTATCCCGACGAGTTTCAGGTCATCATCAACGAACAGGTGGCCCGTTCAATGAATCTCCCCCTCCCCGGTGAAGAATCACTCAGGGAATCCCTGATTTCCAGAGAGGATGAACAGTGACGGCACAACGACGGACCCGCTGGACGCTTTACCACCGACTGCTGATGCTCGGCATGCTGCCCGCCCTGATCATGTTTCTGCTCATGCTGATGTACTTCACTCAGGCACGGCTGGACGATACGCGCAAAAGCCTGTTCCAGGGGACGCAGCTGATCGCGGATAATCTCGCCCCGGCGGTGGAATTCCCGGTCATCGCGGGCAATCGCCAGGAGTTGAATGCGCTGCTTCAGCAGACGCTTGAGCGCTCCCGGGTCAAGCGGATCGAGGTGCGTGATCGCGATGGCGACGTGGTGGGCAAGGCGGGCAGCATCTCCGACAGCAACCCGGAGAACCTGCACCATTTCGAGAGCCAGATCCTGCGTGAAGCTGTGAGCCTTGAGAACGAGGGATTTTCTGCCGGGCTTGGCAATTTCGGCGAGTCGTTTGACAGAAACGAACGCCGAATCGGTACGGTTCAGGTTACGGTCTCCGAGGCCATACTTGCGGCCGAGCAACAGGATATACTCTGGACATCCGCAGGCATTGGACTGACCCTTTTTGCGGCCACGCTTATCTTCAGTGGCCGGGTGGCCTACCGCTTCAGCGTTCCCATTGAACGCCTGGCCCGCAATGTCAGCAATCTGCCAAATGGTGATCTGGAGGTGCACACGGGTGACACCCCGGTTGCCCGGGAACTGCAGACGCTGGAGGATGCCATCCAGTCCATGGCCAGCCGTCTCGAATCGGCGGAGTCGGAACGCGAGATCAGTTTCCAGCAACTGGCGGAGGCGCGTGACAAGGCGGAGCAGGCAAGCAACGCCAAATCTGACTTCCTGGCCATGATGAGCCACGAACTGCGCACCCCGCTTCACGGTATTATCGGCATGCTCCAGTTACTGGAACAGGACTCGCTCAGCGCCCAGCAGCAGGATTATCTGATCACCGCCCGTCAATCCACCGAGGACCTGCTGGTCATTATCAATGACATTCTGGATTTCTCGCGGATTGAGCGGGGCCGGCTGGAACTTGACCAGGTTCCCTTCGACCCGCGCAGCGTGATCGAAAACTGTTTTGCCTCGTACCGCCACGACGCCGAGGCGCATCACCTGGATTACCAGATCCGGTGGCGCGGCGAATGGCATGAGGGTCTGGAAGCTTATGGGGATCCGGGACGATTACGCCAGGTCCTGGCCCATCTCATCGGTAATGCCATCAAATTCACCCCAGAGGGCTACGTGTTCGTGACGGCGCACTGGTCCCGGAACGAGGACTCCGAGGGACTGCTGACGTGTGAAATTGAGGACAGCGGCGCCGGCATTCCCGCGGACCGGCTCAGCGATATGTTCAATACCTTTGAACAGCTCGATGGCTCGGCGTCGAGGCGCTTCGGGGGGACGGGGCTCGGGTTGCCTCTGGTCCAGAGGCTTGTGGAGCTGATGGGAGGCCACATCGCGGTGGACAGCGATCCGGGCTGCGGCAGCCGTTTCCGGTTCATTATACCGATGGCGCTGCATCAGCCCGAGACGGAGCTTGGCGACTCGCCCGTGCGAGAGATGGAGGAACGGCAATTAATGGGCGGAACCTCGGACTACGAAGCACTGGTAGTGGAGGACAATGCCGTGAATCAGCGCGTGGCGGCGCGCCTTCTGGAAACCCTCGGATTCCACGTGCGCTGTGCCTCGAATGGGGCCGCGGCCGTTGACGATATTGAGTCCCGTGATATGGGGTACGACGTGGTGCTGATGGATTGCCAGATGCCCGTCATGGATGGCTGGGAAGCCACGCGCCGCATCCGCAACTGGGAGCGCCAGCATAATCGCTCCCAGATGCCGATCATTGCCATGACAGCCGATGTGCTCCCGGATACGGAGAAATCCTGCCTTGCCTCGGGCATGGATGCCTATCTGCCCAAACCGGTCCGCCGTGACAACCTCCGCGACGCGCTCAAGCGTTTGATCAACCTCTAGGGATCAGGTTGAGCTGACATCCCGCATGGTCACGAACTCCTCAGCGGATGTGGGGTGAATACCGATGGTCTGGTCAAAGTCCGCCTTGGTGGCACCGGCCTTAAGGGCCACGGCAATGCCCTGCATCATTTCACCGGCATCTGGACCAACCATGTGGGCGCCAACGACGCGGTCTGAATCGTCATCCACGATCAGTTTCATCAATATGCGTTCGTCCCGCCCGGACAGGGTGTGTTTCATGGGCTTGAAGTGCGTGCGGTAGACGCGGATGCGCCCGCACTCTTCGCGCGCATCCTCCTCGGTCAGCCCGACCGTGCCGATGGGTGGCTGACAGAAAACGGCCGAGGGGATATTGCGGTAGTCCATGGTTTTTGTCCCCTCCCCGAACAGATGATCGGAAAGGACCATGGCCTGCTCGATCGCCACGGGTGTGAGCTGTGGCGTCCCGATCACATCCCCGAGCGCATGGATGCTGGGAACGCTGGTCTGGAAATGCCGGTCCGTACGGATCGAGCTAGTCTCGTTGAGTTCAACGCCAACAGCTTCCAGGCCCAGACCTTCCACCAGGGGCTTTCGCCCGGTAGCCGCGAGCACCAGGCCGGCTTCCAGGGTGGAGCCATCATTAAGGCGCACCTGGTAGGCTGAATCGCCGGAGGCCTCAACAGCATCGATATTGGTGTTGAAGCGCAGGGTGACGCCTTTCTTGGGCAGCTCTTCCGCCAGGAATCGACGCACATCACCGTCAAATCCGCGCAGGAACAGCTCGCCCCGATAGATGAGCGTGGTCTCGACGCCGAGCCCCGCGAGAATGCCCGCAAACTCGACAGCGATGTAGCCGCCACCCCAGACCACGGCTTTTTCCGGGAGCTGGTCCAGGTAGAACATGTCATCGGAGGTGTGGAGATGTTCGCGCCCCGGAATAGCCGGGGTGTCGGAGGTGCTGCCGGTCGCAACGGTGATTCGCCGTGCCGACAGAGTCTCGTTGTCGACGGAGACCTCGTTAGGTCCCGTCACCCGCGCGTTACCCCGATAAAGATCAACACCGGCATTATCCAGCAGGCGTTGATAGATGCCGTTCAGCCGCTGGATCTCCGTGTCCTTGTTTTCCCGCAGCGTGCGCCAGTTGAACTGGACCGCCTCGGGTGCAACCGAAAACCCATACCCGGCAGCATCCTCCACGTCTTCCCGGACATGGGAGGCATAGACAAAGAGCTTCTTGGGCACGCAGCCAACATTCACACAGGTGCCGCCAAGGTCCCCCCTCTCGACGATGGCAACGCGTGCCCCGAGACCGGCTGAAACCCGTGCCAGGCGAACACCGCCGGACCCCGCTCCAATGACAACAAGATCATAGTCATACGCTTCGGACACGAGTGCCTACTCCTCTTTTAAGAATCAGATTTCCAGTGTAATACGTGCGTCAACAAGCCCGGGTTGATCGGCCCGGTCCAGCGACGCCTGGTCAACCGCAATCCCGTACTTGCTCTCAAGGTGAGCCAGCCACTGGGTCAGATCGGTAAAGGGCACCTGTTCAAGCCAGATCCGCATTGTCTGGTCCCCACTGGGTTCAAAACGCTGCAGCGGCATCCCCGACTTATCCGCGGAGTCCGTCACGGTCTTGAGCAGGTCATCATCCCCGAGGCTTCCCGTCTGGCCGGGCTCGTTATTCATTTCTGCCACGGCCCTGGCGGCCGTTTCCTTGCTCCGCACCCATTCCAGGAGTTCACGCGAGGATTCCATATCCGCCTGCGCATCCGCCCGGAATTCCGCAACAGGTCGCCAGACGAACAGGTACGCAAAGGTGATGGCGACTGCCAGCGCAAGCACCTGCAGGGCTTTCTGGTCTCTGCTGCTGAGCTGGTCGTACTGCGCAGTCAGCTTCTGAACCAGCGGCATCCGTTTGAGGTTCTCCAGCACGGGTCAGCCTCCCTGGGTGATGGTTAAACGGGCACGGGTTCCGTCGTCGTTATTGACCACGGAACCGATCTGGGCACTGAGCCCGGCGTTACTCAGACCGGTACGCATGCTATCAAGCTGGGAAAAACTCTCGCCGCGCAGCTCAACCCGGAGCTCGCCCCGCTGGGCGCTGAATTGGATGGCATCAAAATGCAGGCTCTCGGAATTAGTCAGCTGCTGGTATTGATGACCCGTATAGCGCAGCAGTGTCAGGAACTCACCTCCTTTGCCGCCCTCTTCCGCGGCCCTGAGCTTACCGGTAAGTACGCGTTTGACGTTACCTGCATGGGTGCGCGTGTCATTCGGGAAAAGATCATCGTAGATCGCCATGGCCTGCCGGTTGAAACGGTGCGCCTGTTGCTCATAGTAATACCCCTCCGCCAGCATGAACCCCAGCTGCAGCACAATGCCGATGGCGGCAACCACGGCCACCGGACGCCAGCGACGCAGTGGATGCTGACGGGTATCGGCGGGGGCAAAACGTCCCTGGCAGAGGTTGATGACGCCCGCGCCCTCAGCAAGCGCTCCCCGGGCCATAAGGGCAAGAGGTGACTCTGTCAGTTCTTCCATGTGCACCAGCGCGTCCGGGTTCTGGTCCAGGGCGGCCAGAGCCATTCGGTGCTTTTCCTGGGCTTCGGAGGTGGCGAGGACCTGGAGCCCCGGAGGCGTTTCGCTTCCCCGGGAGTCGACCAGTGAATCCACAAAAACCGAAAGGGCCTCCACGGCAACGGCATACCAGGCACCATCCCGGGAATGAATGAGGGCCTGCTCCGTCTCGACCAGGATGGTCCACTGGTGTTTATCCAGCGGCAGCAGCATGGCATCCGCGTAGATGGCGCCTACAGGGTATTCCCAGGCCTCAAGGCGTTCCATGTAGGCTTGAAGGGTGGGCTCGTCAATTGCGGCAACCTGCCACTCGTTATTGCTCTGGCTGCCCAGGGCCAGGTGAACGGAATCGATGTCCTGAGCTATCTGTTCCTCGACGGCGAAAGGCAGCGCCTGGTGGATGACACGCTTCTGCCGCCCCGGAATCCGGGCGGTGCAATGGGTGACGTCAAAAGCGGAGATGATGCCGGCAATCTGCACCCTGGAGACATCAAGTTCCCCAAGCCGCGCTTCGATCTCTGCACGCTCGGCCCCTTCCCCATGGGCATGAGTTTCGCCGGCAACATCAGCCAGGAGCCAGTCATAGCATGAAGGCGTGTCAGGGTTGTCCCTGAGGAACAGAGTGTAAGCCATAGTTCTGTGCCGATCCGTCTCGTTCTGGAGTTATTCAGAAGCCTGGATGCGCTCCTTGGTAATCAGGCCGGTGCGGCCACTGTCTCTGGACAAGGTTACCACGTCACCCTGTTGATTGCGTTGAACCAACGATACCAGACGGTGCACCGAACCGCTCACACTCACCCGTGCAGCAATCTCAAAAAATGAAGTGGTAACCCCCAGCCCGTCGCTCTTGAGTCCCAGGCCGCTGAATTCCCGCCGAGCCAGGAAGTCCTTCACGCTCTCAAAGGCGCCCTCTTCTGCAGCCGAAACCACGGACTCCGCCTGGCCCTGGGAAATCCGATCATGCAGGGACTGGATCACGGGCGCGCTGGCGAAGTTGACGTTGATGGTGCCCTGGCGGGTGGGCAATGCCGCCACATGGGGGCGCAATGCCTGGTAGTCCTCATCCGTGATTCCCTGCATCAGGCGCAGCTCCGACACATGGGTAAAGGGTTGATCCGCAGCCCTGTAGGGCGGGTCCATGGCCATGTAGTCGCCGTCCTCGGCGCCCCCGCCTCCGGTGCGCTGATCGTCGCGGTCGATCCAGTCGATCAGGGTTTCGACCCGGACCGAGCGGATATCCAACGCAACCAGCAACCGCTCGAAACGTTCGCGGCTGAGTTGGTTGATATCACCGTTCTGCCCGACCAGGGAATTCAGGTTAAGTTTTCCCTGCAGATCGTTGATCTGCGCCTCAATTGCGCCCGCATCAACCGGAAAGGCCACAGCTGCTTTCGCCCACTGCTCGCCACGATGGTCCACGCCCTGGGTACCGTCCTGGGAGTCTTCCATATCCCGGTTGAGGATCTGGCGCCCGAAAGCTTCGGCACCAAGGGCCAGGCTCTGGGCCTTGGACTGGGTCAGGTAACTCGTGGCCCTCTGGATCATCAGGTCCTGACGGGACATCATCCCGGCAGCCAGGATCGAGCCCAGGGCAAATGCCATGAGTACGATGATCAGAGCGACCCCCTGCTGTGAGCTGCGACGCTGCTTCATGGGCGTTCCCCCTGGCCTTGCTCCTCCTCGCCATTATCCTGGTTTTCACCGCCTCCCTGGGGAGCAGAGAAAGAAGCCGACGGTGTCTCTCCCAGACCCACAACACGCCGGAGGGTGCCAAAGCGCTCGTGCTCAAAGGTGACCTCAACTGCACGCGGCATGGTGCTCATTGCCGCAGCCGGGCCACCCTGCCCCTGTTGGGGTTGCGTCTGACTCTGGCCCTGACCGTCTTGCTGGTTTTTTGGCCAGTCCTCAACCCAGTTGTCATCGGCGTCAAGGAAACGGACCTCCATTGCCTCAACGTGGCTCATCACCTGCTGCTCCCGCGATTCGGAATTCGAGGCCCGGTCGACGACGCTCCAGAATCGGCGTATGACGCGGCCCTCAATCTCGTTATGCTCCCAGGCGACGCGCTGGAGTTCGCTGCGGCGTTTGCCCAGCGGGTTGCGCCACCCCTGGCGTGTCAGTGCCAGGTTGATGTTCTGGTTGCGGCTTGTCATCGACGGCACGGATTCCCCGAAACCGTCCTTGACCGGCCGTTTGATGGCCTGAAACAGATCCCGTTCAAGGAGTGACATGGTGCGCTGCACCTCCCGGAACTGTCCGGATACCCGCTCCACACCCTCGCGCGAGGCCATGAGCGTATCCATCACCTGCCATACACCGAGAGAGAGCATGGCGGTAATGAACACGGCAACCAGAATCTCGAGAAGCGTGAACCCTCCCTGCTGACCTCGATGCATCAGTTCTGCCCCAGGAAGCCGGTGAACACGAGTTGCTGCTGCCGACGGTCGGCAACCCGTTCATTGATGCGGTAAACGGTCATCTCGACCCGCCGGATTGCAGGATCTTCCGTATTGCTGATGTCGGTCTCGATTTCCCAGTCGTAGGGCCCGTAGGAGAGCTCCTCGTCGGACTCGCCCGTGCCGGGCAGCTCGTCCTGGAGGCGCATTTCCGTGAGCCGGTTGCGGGCAATCCAGGTGGCCATGGTCTGGCCTTCGATCCGCCGGTAGTTGCCCATGTATCCGGTGGCCACCTGCTGGAGGGTGGCTGCCAGCAATGCGAAAATCATCAGCGCAATCATGACCTCAATGAGCGTAAAGCCTGCCGCCTTGCTTGCGTGGCGCCTCATGGTCACAGCTCCCCGCTATCCGGCTCGTCGCCGGGTCGTGACCAGTCCGGGCCATTAACGCCGTCGCTCTGGATGCGGTGGACGGCCTCCTGCTGTTTCCGCCACCAGATGGAGAGCTCAAACGGAGTCATTTGGCCGCTCGAAAAAAACACGATGTGGGGA
This sequence comes from Halospina denitrificans, assembly GCF_004364635.1. Lineage (GTDB taxonomy): Bacteria > Pseudomonadota > Gammaproteobacteria > Pseudomonadales > Oleiphilaceae > Halospina > Halospina denitrificans. The sequence goes on from NZ_SOAX01000003.1 coordinate 36,908, forward strand.
ATCAGTTCAGCGTCACTGTCCCCCAATCCGGTTCCGCCCCCGGAGTCGCCTTCGCTCTGAATCTCGATCTCCGCCCATTTCGGAAGGCGACCACCCGGCAGCCCTCCTCGCGGCTCGGGCACCCATTCCGCCTCATCGCGATCGAACACCAGGAAACGGTAGCGATTGTCTTCCTCGAAGCGGACGCCCATCTCCCGGCTGGTCAGCACGGCCTCGTCCGCCGCGGCCTGCATGCGCAGGTAGAGGGTTCTCGTAACCTCGGTCAGCTCGCGCCGCTCGCCACCACCGCCGATATTCATACCCACGAGACTGATAAGCAGTCCAACAACGACAAGGACCACCATGAGCTCGATCAGCGTAAAGCCCCGCTGGGAAGGCGCGCGCCCCATGGGTCGATTAATCCTGGAGATCCCAGACGCTGATATCCGCGTTGACACCCTCGCCACCTTCACGGCCATCCGCACCCAGAGAATAGAGGTCGTAGGGGCCATTGGAACCCGGGCTGACGTACTCATATTCATTGCCCCAGGGGTCTTCCGGGACGGAATTCATATAGCCTTCCGGGTTCCAGTTCGTCGGTTCGGGGTTACCGGAAGGTTTTTCCACCAGTGCCTCAAGCCCCTGCTGCGTGGACGGGTAGTGACTGTTGTCCAGCCGGTACATATCCAGGGCACTGCTGATCTGGCGCATCTGGGCCTTGGCCGTGGTCACACGGGCCTCGTCGCCCCGCCCCATGATGTTGGGCGCAACCAGGGCGACAAGGAGCCCGATGATGACCATGACCACCATGATCTCAATCAGCGTGAAGCCGCGTTCGGTTCTTCGATTCGTCATCAGTTTCATCCCATTATCTGGCTCATGTTCATGATCGGCAGCATTATTGCCATCACGATGATAAGTACAACAGCGCCCATCACCAGCAGCATGAGCGGCTCGAAAAGCCCCACCAGCGCTGTGATCTTACCCTGAAGGTCATTCTCCTGGTGCGCCGCCGTGCGCTCCAGCATCCGGTCCAGCTCGCCGCTGACCTCCCCGCTGCCGATCATGTGAATCATCATCGGCGGGAAATACCCGGTCTTTTCCAGGGCGTTCTTGAGCGAGCCACCCTCGCTGACCGCCTGGGTTGCTTCCCGCACGCGCAACTTGAGGTACTCGTTGGACAGAACTTCCCCCGAGATCCTCATGGCCTCCACCAGCGGAACACCGCTACTCGTAAGTATGCTGACCGTACTGGCAAAACGGGCCGTATTCAGGCCCCGTGAAAGCTTGGAGATGAAGGGAATGTGCAGCAATTGGCGATGGAAGCGCAAGCGGAACTGTTCCTTCTGCAGAGCGAAGCGGAATGCAATCCCTGCTGCGACCAACAGCAGCAGCATCAGCCAGCCCCAATCCACAAAAAAATTGCTAATGGCCAGCAGGCCCTTGGTCAGCGTGGGCAGTTCCTGGCCACTGCGCACGAAAACATCAATGATATCCGGAACCACATAGGTCAGCAGGAAAACCACAATGGCGATCGCCACAAACGTCAGAATGACCGGGTAGATCGCCGCCAGCTGGATCTTCTGTCGCGCCTCCTGGCGTGACTCGGTGTAGTCCGCCAGCCGGTTCAGCACCAGGTCCATGTGCCCCGCGTGTTCCCCGGCCGCTACTGTTGCGCGGTACAGGTGTGGAAAGGCGTTGGGGAACTCCCCCAGGCTGCCGGCCAGCGTATAGCCCTCAAGGACCTTGCCGCGTACGGCCAGCATCATGCTCTTGGTGCGGGGGTGTTCCGATTGCCCTGCAATTGCCGACAGAGCCTGCTCCACCGGAATACCGGACTGGATGAGGGTCGCGAGCTGGCGGGTCACCAGCGCCAGGTCGGATGTCGATAGCCCCTTGCCAAACTGGAATCCAGAGGGCTTACGGTGGCGATCCTGGGTCGGCGAGACTTCGAGGGGCATCCAGCCCTTCTCGCGCAGCTGTTGCCGGATGGCCCGGGCACTGTCGGCCTCGAGCACTCCCTTTTTCTGTTTTCCCCGCTGGTCAAGTGCCTTGAACTCAAACGCTGCCATGCATTATCCCCGGTGGGTGACGCGCAGAACTTCTTCCACCGTCGTGGTGCCATTGAGTATTTTACTCACGCCATCCGTGTGAATGCTGGGACCGCGTTCGCGCGCTGCGCGCTCAAGTGCCATTTCGCCCGCCTGGTCGTGGATCAGGGTCCGCAGGCCTTCATCTATGCCGATGATCTCATAGATCCCCATGCGTCCCCGGTAGCCAAGCTGGTTGCAGTTCTCGCAGCCACTGTGCCGGTATATGGTTGGCGGGTTGTCCGGGTCCTTCTGAAGGAATTCGCACTCGGTGGCATCCGGCTTATAGGGTTGCTTACAGTCCTCACAGAGGACGCGCACCAACCGCTGCGCGGCGATACCGATAATGCTGGAGGAAATGAGGAACGGCTCCACCCCCATATCGATCAGGCGGGTAATGGCGCCAACGGCCGTGTTCGTGTGCAGGGTCGACAGCACCAGGTGGCCGGTCAGACTGGCCTGGACGGCGATCTCGGCCGTTTCCAGGTCGCGGATCTCGCCAATCATCACCACGTCCGGATCCTGGCGCAGTATGGCCCGCAGCCCCCGGGCAAAGGTCATATCCACTTTCGGGTTGACCTGGGTCTGGCCAATGCCCGGCAGGTTGTACTCAATGGGATCCTCGACGGTAAGGATGTTGCTGGAGCGATCGTTGATCTCGGTAAGCGAGCCGTAAAGCGTGGTGGTCTTACCCGAACCGGTAGGCCCCGTCACCAGGATAATACCGTAAGGCCGGTGAACCAGATTCTTGAGGAGCTTGAGATCGCGCTCGGCCATGCCGATGGAATCCAGTTCCAGGAGCCCGGCCTCCTTGTCCAGGAGACGCAGAACCACCCGTTCGCCGTTGGATGAAGGCATGGTGGAGACACGGATGTCGATTTCCCGGCCACCGACCCGCAGCGAGATGCGGCCATCCTGGGGTACCCGTTTTTCCGCAATATCCAGCTTGGCCATAACCTTGATTCTGGAGACCAGCAGCGGCGCCAGGGCCCGCTTGGGCTGTACGACTTCGCGCAGCACGCCATCCACCCGGAACCGGATAACCAGGCGTTTCTCGTAGGTCTCAACATGGATGTCCGAAGCACCGCTCTTGATGGCTTCCGTCAGGATGGCATTGATCAGGCGGATAACCGGCGCGTCGTCCTCCTGCTCCATCAGGTCCTCGGTTTCCGGAACCGAATCCGCCAGGCTGGCCAGGTCCATCTCGTCGCCGATCCCTTCCACCATCTGCATGGCTTCCTCGGAATCGTTCTGATAGGCGCGGGTCAGTGCGTCGTCAAAGTCGTCCGCTTCCACTTCGCGGATGCGCGCACGTCCGCGACTGAGCCGGGTTGCCTCGGCAATCGCCTGCGCCGACGCGCCCGGGCGTACGAGGAGTTCCGGATGCCCCTGGGTGTCCGGTGTCAGGATGACGCCGTTACGCCGGGCAAAACTGAAAGGCAGTCTCGGCTCATTGGGACGCGCTGTGTCGTTAAGGGTTTCAGGACTCAAGAAATTCTCCGTGTGCCCGGGACCACAGAATGGGCTAATCTGGGCGCAGTCTGTTTGTGGATACGTTAGTATCCCGTGATAATGAAGGCAACACCAACAGATTTCCCGAAGGGTCCTGATTGTCCATGGAAAAACTGCTCAATGCCATGCCCGTGCTCACAAGTCTGATCCTCGGGCTGCTCGTAGCCATTGGCCTTGCGTGGCAGGGAATGGGGCTGCGTGACGAGATGAGCGTCAACACTCATGGGGCGCAGCAGCAGACCCGGACGCAACAGACTGACAGCGCGCCCGCCCAGGCTGTGGACCTGAAGGAACTCACTTTCTTTGGTGAGCCCGGTGATAATGCGGCCCCGCAGGTAACCGACGCCGAGGATCTGCCCGAGACCAACCTCCAGCTCGTGCTCCGGGGGGTCATGGCCGGCGATACTGAGGAGCGCGACAGCGCCCTGGTGGAAGGGCCTGACGGCGAGACGGAAGTCTACCGGGTGAGCGAGTCTCTGCCGGGCGATGCCGTGCTCAGGAAGGTGCACCGCAAGCGCATCGTGATCGAGCGCGGAGGAGCGCTTGAGACGCTCTCCTTCCCCGAGAATGAGACGGGCGACAGCGTAACCGTCGCCAACGCCAACTCGCGCTCATCGCAGTCACGCCCTGAACCCGATGCCAGTGGCAGCAGCTCCAGAAACCGCAAATTCCAGGGACGCGAAAAGGATGTACGGGAACGCCTCAATAAACTCCGCGAACGGCTCAGTGACAACTGACCGCTGGCAACCGCCATGCGAACCCTTCTTGCCCTAGTGCTCTTTCTCTTTGCTGTGGCCGCCGTGGATGGCCTGGAGTTGGGCAGCCGGCTGCTTGATTATGTGGAACGCGAGTTCGGTGAAGCGGCTCGTGGCAGGCTTGAGAACTGGCAGGCCCTGGTTGCCGAGCATCGCGAATCCCCCGAACCGCTCCAGCTCGAGGCGGTTAACCGGTTTTTCAATAAACGTGATTTCCGAAGCGACCTGGCTCACTGGGGTGAATCCGACTACTGGGCCACACCGGTGGAATTCCTGGCCACGGATGCCGGGGACTGCGAAGAATACGCCAACTCCAAATACATGACGCTCCGCGCTCTGGGCGTACCGGATGAGCGCATGCGTATTACCTATGTGGATGCAAGGCAGCTTAACCAGGCTCACATGGTGCTCGCCTATTACCCGGAGCCCGGCGCGGAACCGCTGATTCTCGACAATCTTGTTGATTCCATCCAGCCGGCCTCCCAGCGCCAGGACCTCGAGCCGGTCTACAGTTTCAATGGCAGTGATCTGTGGCTTTCCCGGGAGGCGCGGGAGGACCGACGGATCGGGTCGGCCGACGATGTTGCGGAATGGCGCCGTCTTCGCGACCGCATGATCAATATTACCGATTAGCCGTGCCCTGGCATTGAATTCGCGGGTGGCGTTAATTGTCAGCGTTGCGGCTTTACGTTAACGTTAACGTAATACGCATCACGGTAGGGAGTTGTTCGATTTGAATCGCGAAAAGACCTATGGAATCGGTGAGCTGGCGCGGGATTTTGATGTGACGACGCGGACGATCCGTTTCTATGAGGAGGCGGGGCTTCTGAGCCCGGCTCGGGAGGGTCAGCAGCGGGTCTATACGGATGCGGATCGGGTGAAGTTGAAGTTGATTCTGCGGGGGAAGCGGCTGGGGTTCAGTCTGTCGGAGTCGCGGGATCTTATTGAGATGTACGATCCGGAATCCGGGAATTCGCGGCAGCTCAATGCTTTACTGTCAAAAATTCAGGAGAGGCGTGAGCAGCTGAATGAGCAGATGCGGGAGATTGAGTTGATGCAGGTGGAATTGGAGGAAGCTGAAAAGCGTTGTTTGGATGCTTTTGATCGGTGAAAAGACGGAGGGCCCCGGAGGGTGGGGAAGGCTTTTCGGGACACGCAGTGAATACGTCCGTGTACGCTCGCTTTCGCCATCCATGGCTCAAGACGGTCCCGAAAAGCCTTCCCCACCCTCCGGGGCCCTCCTGAATCGATTGTGAAACTGTAAATTTGGAGATTTTCGATGAGCTATCCCGGTCTTAATTTCGCTTTGGACGACACGACGGCCATGCTTCGTGATCAGGTGAGTCAGTTTGCCCAGGGGGAGATTGCGCCTCGGGCCGGGGCTATTGATCGGGAGAATGCGTTTCCCCGGGATCTGTGGCCGCAATTGGGTGAGATGGGGCTCCTGGGGATGACGGTTTCGGAGGCTGATGGTGGGACGGGGATGGGTTACCTGGACCATGTTATTGCCATGGAGGAGATTTCGCGGGCTTCCGGGTCTGTGGGGTTGAGTTATGGGGCGCATTCGAATCTTTGTGTGAATCAGATCTTCCGTAATGGCAGTCCTGAGCAGAAGGCTAAGTACCTGCCGAAGTTGATGACTGGAGAGCATGTTGGTGCGTTAGCGATGAGTGAGCCCAATGCGGGGTCTGATGTGGTGAGTATGAAGCTGCGGGCCACGCGTGATGGTGAGGGGTTTCGGCTTAATGGCAGCAAGATGTGGATTACGAATGGGCCGGATGCGGATGTTTATGTGATCTACGCCAAGACGGAGCCGGAGAAGGAGGCTCGGGGGATTACGGCGTTTCTGGTGGAGCGGGATACGGCCGGGTTCAGTCAGGGGCCGAAGATGGACAAGTTGGGGATGCGGGGGTCGAATACCTCGGAGTTGATCTTTGAGGATGCCTGGGTGCCGGCGGAGAACATTCTGGGTGCGGAGAATGACGGGGTTCGCGTTCTTATGTCGGGGCTGGATTACGAGCGTGTGGTGCTGGCTGGCGGGCCCCTGGGCATCATGCAGGCCTGTCTGGATCTGGTACTGCCCTATGTGCATGAACGTAAGCAGTTCGGTCAGGCTATTGGGGAGTTTCAGTTGATCCAGGCGAAGATTGCGGACATGTACACGGAGTTGAACGTGTGTCGTTCCTACCTCTACACCGTTGCGGCCGCCTGTGACCGGGGTGAGACTAGTCGCAAGGACGCTGCTGGCGCGATTCTCTACTGCTCGGATAAGGCGACGAAGATGGCGCTTGAGGCGATCCAGATTCTGGGCGGTAATGGGTATATCAATGAATACGCCTCGGGCCGGTTGCTGCGTGATGCCAAGCTCTATGAGATTGGCGCGGGTACCCAGGAGATCCGGCGGATGCTGATCGGGCGTGAGCTGTTCAAGGAAACGGAGTGATCCCATGGGCGTGATCGAATCCACCATTGACCGGGACTCGGGTGTTTTCCGCGAGCGGGCCCGGCACATGGAAAGTCTGGTCAGCGACCTGACCTCGACCCTGGCCACTATCCGGGAAGGCGGCGGTGAGAAGGCGCGGGAGCGGCATCGGGCCAAGGGTAAGCTGCCGGTGCGTGAGCGCATCAATCGGCTGCTCGATCCGGGATCGCCCTTTCTGGAAGTGGGTCCGATGGCGGCTTACGGTGTCTACGAGAGCGAAGTGCCAGCGGCGGGCGCTGTGGCCGGGATCGGCCGGGTGCGCGGTGTTGAGTGCATGATCGTGGGTAACGATGCCACGGTTAAGGGCGGCACCTACTTCCCCATGACGGTCAAGAAGCACCTGCGGGCCCAGACCATTGCCGGGGAGAACCACCTGCCCTGCATCTACTTGGTGGATTCCGGCGGCGCCAACCTGCCCCAGCAGGACGAAGTCTTTCCGGACCACGATCATTTCGGGCATATCTTCTTCCGCCAGGCCAACCTGTCCGCCAAAGGCATTCCCCAGATTGCCGTGGTTATGGGCCCCTGCACGGCCGGTGGCGCCTATGTGCCGGCCATGGCGGATGAGGCCATCATGGTCGAGGGTCAGAGCACGGTTTACCTGGCCGGGCCGCCCCTGGTGAAAGCCGCCACGGGCGAGACGGTTACTGCCGAGGAGCTTGGCGGCGCGGATGTCCACACCAGTACGTCCGGCGTCGCGGATCATCTTGCCAAAAGCGAGGAGGACGCGCTGGAACGCGCCCGGGCCTGCATCGCCAACCTGAACTGGCACAAGGGCGACTGGCTGCGCACCCGCGAACCCCGGGAGCCGCTCTACCCGGCCGAGGATCTCTACGGGATCGTGCCCACGGACCTGAAGACCCCCTATGACGTGCGGGAAGTGATCGCCCGCCTGGTGGACGGCTCCGAGTTCGATGAATTCAAGGCCCGCTTCGGCACAACCCTGGTTTGCGGCTTCGCCCACTGGGCGGGCATGCCGGTGGGCATCATCGCCAACAACGGCATCCTGTTCTCGGATTCCTCCTCCAAAGGCGCCCATTTCGTCGAGCTGTGCTGCCAGCGCGGTATTCCCCTCGTCTTCCTGCAGAACATTACTGGCTTCATGGTCGGGCGGGATGCGGAACAGGGTGGCATTGCCCGCCATGGGGCAAAACTGGTGAACGCCGTTGCCTGTGCCGGTGTGCCCAAGTTTACCGTCATCATCGGCGGCAGCTTCGGCGCCGGGAACTACGGGATGTGCGGGCGTGCCTACGAACCTCGCATGCTCTTCATGTGGCCGAACGCGCGCATTGCCGTCATGGGTGGCGAGCAGGCCGCCGGCGTGCTGGCGGATGTGAAGCGCAATGCGCTGGAACGCCAGGGGGAAAGCTGGTCCGATGAGGACGAGCAGGCCTTCAAGCAGCCGGTGATTGACCAATTTGAGCGCCAGTCCCACCCCTATTACGCCAGCGCGCGCCTCTGGGACGACGGCATCATCGACCCCGTCCAGACCCGCAACGTGATCGCACTGGGCCTCTCGGCGGCTCTCAACGCCCCCGAGCAGGACACCCGCTACGGCATCTTCCGGATGTAAGGAGCCCTCATGACACAACGCCCGGAAACCGTCCTTCAGGACGACGAACCCAAAGGAGTACGGCGGATCACCCTGAATCGCCCGGACAAGCGCAACGCCTTCGATGCCGCGGTGATTGCCGAGCTCACCGCCGCCTTCGGGGAGGCGGAAAACGATCCGGATGTGCGGGTCATCATTCTCGCCGCCTCGGGCGAGCACTTCTCCGCCGGCGCGGACCTGGAATGGATGCGCGCCACTGCCGCCATGAGCGAATCCGAGAACCGAGACGATGCCCGCCAGTTGGCTTCCCTGATGCGCACCCTGGACGAAATGACCAAGCCGGTTATCGCTCGGATTCAGGGCGCGGCTTTCGGGGGCGCGTTGGGACTGATCTGTTGCGCGGATATTGCCGTGGCCGAGAGCGGCGCCCGCTTCTGCCTGAGCGAGGTCCGCCTGGGCCTGGTGCCGGCAACCATCGGGCCCTATGTAGCCCGGGCCATGGGCCACCGCCAGGCGCGGCGCTACATGTTGACCGCCGAACTCATGGACGCGGACACCGCCCGTGACCTGGGGCTGGTGCACGAGGTCATGGCGAGTGAGACCCTGGATGAAGGGGTTGAGGCCATCTGTCACGCGCTGCTCCAGGGTGGTCCGGACGCCCAGACCCACTGTAAGAAACTGCTGCAACGCCTTGATAACCCGGCTTCCGGTGACGCCGTTCATGAGTTCACGGCGGAGATGATTGCCGCGGCAAGAACCGGCAACGAAGGCCAGGAAGGTCTACGCGCCTTCTTTCACAAGGACACCCCAAAATGGCGCCCGGAGTAACTCCCATGACCGGCCACACCCTGCTTGTTGCCAATCGCGGCGAAATCGCCAGCCGGATCATCGGGACGGGCCGCGCCATGGGATTGACGACCGTTGCCGTCTACTCGGAAGCGGATGCGGAAGCACCCTTCACCCGCGAAGCCGACCAAGCCTACCCCATCGGCCCGGCGATGGCCGCGGAGTCCTACCTCAACCAGGACCGGATCCTTGAGGCGGCCCATAAGGCGGGCGCGGACCTGATCCACCCCGGTTATGGCTTCCTCTCCGAGAACACCAGCTTCTCGGAGCGGTGCCTCAACGAAGGCATCCGCTTTGTGGGCCCGGGAGCCGAGGCGATTGCGGCCATGGGCGACAAGACCGCGGCCAAGACGCTGATGGAAAACGCGGGCGTCCCGCTCGTTCCTGGCTACCACGGCGAGGATCAATCCCTGGAACGGCTGAAAAAGGAAGCCGAGTCCATGGGCATGCCATTGCTCATCAAGGCCAGCGCCGGCGGGGGTGGCAAGGGCATGCGGGTGGTTCGGGATATGGACGACCTCGAAACCGCCCTGGATGGCGTTAAACGCGAAGCCAAAGCCGCTTTCGGCGATGACCGCCTGTTGCTCGAGCGCTTTGTGGATGAGCCCCGCCATGTGGAGGTCCAGGTCCTGTTTGATCACCATGGCAACGGCATCCATCTCTTTGACCGGGACTGCTCCATCCAGCGCCGTCACCAGAAGATCATTGAGGAAGCGCCCGCCCCGAACGTCACCGAAGCCACCCGCGAAGCTATGACCGCCGCCGCCCTGCGCTGTGGAGAGGCCATCGGCTACCGCAGCGCCGGCACCGTGGAATTCCTCCTCGGGCCGGATGGGAACTTCTATTTCATGGAAATGAACACCCGTCTCCAGGTTGAACATCCGGTTACCGAGGCCATCACCGGGGTTGACCTGGTCGAATGGCAGATCCGGGTGGCGCTTGGTGAATGCCTCCCCTGGCGGCAGGCCGACATAACCAGTGAGGGGCATGCCGTTGAGGCCCGCGTCTATGCCGAGGACCCGGATCATGGGTTCCTGCCAACCAGCGGCCGTATCAGCTACCTGAATGAACCCACTGATCAGGCGGGCATCCGGATCGATTCCGGCATCGCCAGTGGCCAGACTGTCTCCAATCACTACGATCCCATGCTTGCGAAGGTCATTGCCCATGGCAGTACGCGGAATGATGCGCTGGAACGACTGAGCGGCGCCCTCACCCGTTACCACCTGGCCGGCTTTGCCTGCAACGTCGGTTACCTGAGCCGTATTATTAACCACGAAGCCTTTCGTGGCAGTCAATTACGAACGGATTTTGTCAAACTGCATGAAGGTGACCTCATGACGCAGAGCCTTACCGGCAGCGAGCAACGGGTGCTGGGGCTGGTCGGCTGGCTCTGGCTCCAGCCCGCAACCCGTTCCTCGGGCCAGGATCCCTGGGACACGCTGACGGGTTGGCGCCTGGCCGGAGAAGGCTGGCAGCGGGCCGAAGTCCACAGCGGCGAGCGCTATATCCTGGATTACTGCCTGGGCTCAACCCGTGACGGCAACGGGTCCGTCCGGGTGCGGGAGGGCGACGGGATCATTGGGGTGCATTGGAGCGGCAATGCAACAACCCGGAGCCTGAGCATACAGGGCACCACCGGCAAACGACGGGAACTGGAGCTCACCGCCATCGGCCAACCCCCGGCGGGCGTTGCCCTTTTTGCACTCGGCGAGTCCTGGGAGGTGCGCGTGAACCACCCGGAAATCGACCTGGCCGAGGCCGATACGGGCAGCCTCACTGCTCCCATGCACGGTCGCGTCGTCGCCCTGCACTGCCAAGCCGGCGACCGGGTGAAGGCGGGGCAGCCGCTGGTGGTCATGGAAGCCATGAAAATGGAACATACGGTTACGGCCCCGGCAGAGGGTGTGGTCACTGAACTTTTCTGCAGCCAGGACGAGAATCTGAAGGCCGGCCATACCCTGCTCTCCTTTGAAGCGGACGACACGGGAGGAACCGCATGACCGATCGCGTTGAGATCGTCGAAGTCGGCCTGCGCGACGGCCTCCAGAACGAAGCCACACCGGTGCCCGCAAGTCTGCGCGCGCAGTGGTTCAATGCCCTGTCAGCCGCGGGGCTCAACCGCATTGAGGCCGGCAGCTTCGTCTCCCCGAAATGGGTGCCCCAAATGGCGGATACCGAGACTGTCATCCAGGCCATCGACCATCGCCCCGGCCTTTCCGTGGAAGCCCTGATCCCCAACCAGAAGGGCCTGGAGGCCGCCATGGGCGTCAACGGCATCGACCGCCTCGCCTTCTTCACGGCGGCCTCGGATGCCTTCACCCGAAAGAACATCAACTGCACCGTGGAAGAGAGCCTGGAACGCTTTGCGCCGCTCATGAAGCAGGCCAAGGACGCCGGCTATGGGGTGCGCGGGTACGTCTCCTGCATCGTGGGCTGTCCCTACGCCGGCCCCATTGAACCCGCCGCCGTGGCGCGGGTCTGTGAAAAAATGATGGCCATGGGGGTGGATGAACTGTCGCTGGGCGATACCATAGGCGTTGCCCGGCCCCTGGAGATCAACCGGGTTCTGGATGCGGTTCTACCCGCGGTTCCGGTGGAGCGGCTGGCGCTGCATTGTCACGATACCTATGGGCAGGCGTTGGCGAATGTGCTGACGGGGCTGGAACGTGGGGTTCGGACTTTTGACAGTGCTGTTGCGGGGCTTGGTGGCTGTCCTTATGCGAAGGGAGCTTCCGGGAATCTGGCTACTGAGGATCTGTTGTATCTTCTGGATGGCCAGGGGCTTGAGACTGGGGTGAGTCTTGATCGGGTTTTTGAGGTTGGCCAGGAAGTCTGCTCACACCTTGGGAAAGAGTCGCCTTCGCGGGTGGCTCAGGCTCTTGGTGCCCGTTCCCAGACTGCTTGATTGTGGTTTGCGGAGGGAGTGGGGACTGCTTTTCAGGACACGCTGTGAATACATCCATGTAAGCTCGCTTTTGCCATCCATGGCAAAAGACGGTCCTGAAAAGCAGTCCCCACTCCCTCCTCGAGACCTACGGCATTACGCTGGCCTCTTTTTGCGACGCGTCTTGCACACAATGATCAAAGGCGGGGTCTGGCATCTTCTTCAGGAGCGCTCAGCCACCAGGGATGGTGGCTGGCGAGCGTACAGGGACGTATTCACAGCGGCTCCTGAAGAAGATGTCAGACCCCGCCGCAGCACATAACCGGAGATCAACAAAATGACCACGGCACCAATCTGGACCCCTTCCACAGACCGAATCAGGAACGCGCGAATCACCCGGTTCCGGAATTGGCTGGAAACCGAGAAAGGCCACGCAATACCGGAAGGCTACGAGGGGCTGCATCAGTGGTCGGTGGATCATCCGGAGGCGTTCTGGGAGAGTATCTGGCAGTTCTTCGATGTGCGGGGCCAGTATCAACCGAGCCGGGTTCTTGAGAATGGTGACCGGATGCCGGGTGCCAACTGGTTCGGTGGTGCCAAGCTGAATTTCGCTGAAAACCTGCTGCGCGGCGAGCCCGATAAGGTTGCCCTCATTGAGCAGCGTGAAGACGGCCGGGGTCGGCAGCTGACGTACGGTGAGTTGCGTGAGCTCAGTGCGCGACTGGCCGGGACTCTCCAGGCTCACGGGGTTGGCAAGGGGGATCGGGTTGCCGGTTTTGTGACCAATGGACTGGAAGCGGTTATCGGTATGCTGGCCACGGCCCGTCTTGGGGCTGTCTGGTCTTCCTGCTCGCCGGATTTTGGTTATCAGGGGGTGCTGGAGCGCTTCGGGCAGATTGAGCCCAAGGTGCTGATTGCGGTGAACGGTTACCAGTACAACGGGAAAAAACTCGATACCCGGGAACGCATTGATGCGCTCGCCGGCGAGCTGCCCGGGCTGGCGTTAAGGATCCATATCGATAACCAGGGGGATTTTCCCTGGGATGAGGCCGAGGGCGCTGTCAGCTGGACAGACGCGCTGGCGGAGGAACCCGCCGCTGGCTTTACGCCGATGGCATTCGATGATCCGCTCTATATTCTCTATTCCTCCGGTACCACGGGCGCGCCCAAGTGCATCGTCCATGGCGTGGGCGGCACCCTGCTCCAGCATCTCAAGGAGCTGGGGCTGCATACGGACGTGGGCCGGGATGATGTGGTGTTCTATTACACAACCTGCGGCTGGATGATGTGGAACTGGCTGGTGAGTACGCTGGCGACGGGTGCTACCGCCCTCCTCTATGACGGTTCCCCCATGGCGCCGGAAACGGAGGTGCTCTGGAACCTGGCCGAGGAGCACGGGATCACGGTGTTCGGGGCCAGTGCCAAGTTCTACGCCGCCTGCGAGAAGAATGGTCTGAAGCCGGCGGAAACCCATGCGCTGGGGCCATTGCGTGCGGTCCTTTCCACGGGCAGTCCCCTGGCCCACGAGAGCTTTGATTACATCTATAACGCCATCAAACAGGATCTGTGCCTGGCGAGCATCTCCGGGGGAACCGATATCGTCTCCTGTTTTGCACTCGGCAACCCCATACTCCCTGTCTACCGGGGTGAACTTCAGTGCATCGGTCTGGGCATGGATGTCGGCATCTTCAATGACAACGGGGAGTCGGTTACCGAAGAGAAAGGCGAGCTGGTGTGCCGTCAGCCTTTTCCCTGCATGCCGGTTGGGTTCTGGAATGACCCCGATGGCGAGCGTTTCCGCAAGGCTTATTTCGCGCAATTCCCCGGTGTCTGGGCGCATGGTGACTTCGGAGAGATCCGGGAACACCCGGCAACGGATACAACCCCGGCGCAGCGCGGCATGGTGATCCATGGGCGCGCGGACGCGGTCCTGAATCCCGGCGGGGTCCGTATCGGCACGGCCGAAATCTACCGTCAGGTGGAAAAGGTGGATGCCGTATTGGAGTCACTGGCCGTGGGGCAGCAATGGGAAAACGACGTTCGTGTCGTGCTGTTCGTGCGTCTCAGGGAGGGCGTGGAACTGGATGAGACACTGAGCCGGACCATTCGCGATACCATCCGCGCGAATACGACGCCGCGCCATGTTCCCGCGAAAATCCTCCAGGTCCCGGACATTCCACGCACCCTGAGTGGCAAGATCGTGGAACTGGCGGTGCGCAATGTGATCCATGGCGAACCGGTGAAGAACCGTGAAGCCCTGGCCAACCCGGAAGCGCTTGAACACTTTGCGGATCGACCGGAGCTTGCGGAGTAACCCTGCCTAGGAGCCCGCCGGGGCTTTCGGGTCCAACGCCTCCCGGGTCTTGTCCGCGATGCCGATGCCGGCGCCCGCCATGGCTTGGTAGGTCTCGGACACCCCGGCGTTGAGCATGGGTTCCGCTTCATCGTCGTGGAAGGCGTTGGCCACAATCGGACCGGTGAATCCCATCTTCCGCAGGTTCCGCGCGGCGATAAGCTTTCCGTCGAGGTGCGGCATGGCCAGTATCACGGCCTGGAGCCCGGTGAGATCAAGGCCCTGCCAGAGCTCGATGTCCTCGGCATCGGCATAGACCACGTTCTGGCCCTTGCTGCGCTGTTTCTCCACCTTGTCCGGGTCGGCGTCCATGCCAACCACGGTCAGACCGGCGTTCTCCACCGAACCAAATGCGGCCTGACCGGTTCGGCCCATGCCCACGATGAGGATATTCGAAACGCCGATGGAGACCGGCTGTTCATCCGGATGGTAACTTTGGCGCTCGCATCGCTTCAGGCGGGATTCCAGCCGATCGAACAGCGGATGGGCAAGCCGGTTCAATGGCGCGGCGATCAGGAAGGAAACGGCCACGGTGATGGCCAGCGGAACCAGCCATTCCTCCAGAACCCCCGCCGCGACAATCAGTCCGAACTCGCTGTAGCAGGTCAGGCTCAGTGCCCCCAGAAACGCATTACGCGCCCGCAGACGGAAGAGTATCAGCAGCGCAAAGAAAAGCAGTCCCTTCAGGGGCATGATCAGAGCCATGACAAGGGCAAACACCAGGGCGTCGTAATCCGGAAGGCCGGACATCCCGATCTGCAGGAAGAAGCCGATCAGCAGAATTTCCTTCAGGCCCCACAGGGAATGGGACAGCTCCTGGGCGCGGGGGTGACCGGAGAGAAGCACGCCCATGGCCAAGGCGCCTACTTCCGGGCTCAGGCCAACCACTTCAAACCCGTAGCCGCCAATGGCCACCGCGAAAACCACACCCATGAGAACAAGGAGCTCCTCATGGCCTGCCACGTCCATCAGCCAGTGGAGCGCTGGTCTGAGCAGCGGAAGGCCCAGAACCACCGGAGCCCAGACGGAGGGCGTGCTGTTTCCCGCAAGGCTCAGCACTACCAGCGCGATCAGATCCTGCAGGATCAGAATCCCGATTGCGACCCGGCCATGGAACGACCGAAGCTCCCCCTTGGCTTCCAGGACCTTAGCCGCAAGGACGGTACTGGAAAAGGCCAGAGCGGCGGCCAGCAACAGGGAGTCGCGCTGCCCGAGATCCAGGAAATAGAAAACACCAAGACTGAACAGACCCACTGTGAAAGCGAAATGCAGCACGGCGCCGCCGATCACGGCCGGCTCAATAAGATTCCGGAGCTTGAGCTTCAGGCCAACGGTAAACAGAAGCAGCAGCACGCCGAGATGGGAGACGTGTTCCAGGAAGGGCCCTGCTTCCGGCGGCAATCCGAAAGCCGGGCCGAACGCATTCAGGGCAAACCCGGCGGCCAGGAAACCAACCAGGGGCGGGAGATTCACCTGACGGACCAGTAGCCCGAAGACAAACGCAAATGAAAGAGAGACAACTTCGATTAACATTGACTACCCTGAGTCCTGATTATCACGGCACTCGAAACCGGCTACCCTGCTGAAACGCGGGATTGTAGCATTGATTGCCGGGCGTTGGCGGAGAGGTTCAATGGATATCTACCACGAATTCACGTTACTGCTCCTGATCGCGGTGGCTGTGGGCTATGTCTCGATGCTCCTGCGCCAGCCGCTGCTTATCGCCTATCTGGCAGTCGGTATCATCGTGGGCCCCAGCGTGCTGGGCATCGTTTCCGCCCACACCCAGATTGATCTCCTGGCCCACTGGGGGATCACCATTCTGCTGTTTGTTGTCGGGCTCAAGCTCGATCTCAGGATTGTCCGGTCCCTCGGTCCCGTGGCATTGGCCACGGGACTTGGCCAGCTCACCTTCACCATCCTGATCGGGTTTGGCCTCACCCTTCTGCTTGGCTTTTCAGCGATTGATGCACTCTACATCGCCATCGCCCTCACCTTTTCCAGCACCATCATCATCGTCAAGCTGCTCTCGGACAAAGGCGAACTGGAGTCGCTGCATGGCCGTATTGCCATGGGTTTCCTGATCGTCCAGGACATTGCGGTCGTTCTTGCCATGCTGGGTCTCAACCTCACCATCCCAAGCGCGGATGACCGCCTTATTCCGCCGCTCCAGGGGCTTGGCATAAGCCTGGTGTTCATGGTGGTGGTTCTCCCCCTGCTGATGCGGTATGTCATTCCACGCCTGATGCGCAGCCTGGCGCGTTCGGTGGAAATGCTGATGCTCTTTGCCATCGCATGGGGAACGATGCTCGCGGCGGGAGCAGACATAATGGGGCTTTCAAAAGAGGTTGGCGCGTTTCTCGCCGGATTCTCGCTGGCCAACACCGCCGTCAAGGATGCGATCACCAGTCGGCTGACCAGTCTGCGGGACTTCCTTCTGCTGTTCTTTTTCATCTACATGGGAGAACAGCTGAACCTTGGCCTGATCGGAGACAACATTGTCCCTGCAGTGATCCTGTCGCTTTTTGTCCTGATCGGAAACCCACTCATCGTTATGGCGATCATGGGTGTGATGGGCTATCGCCGCCGGACCGGGTTCAAGGCCGGTCTCACCGTGGCCCAGATCAGTGAGTTTTCGATTATCTTCATCACCATGGGACTGGCGCTGGGGCACATCGACGACAACGTGCTCGGGGTCGTCACCCTGGTCGGCATTGTGACCATCACAACCTCAACCTACATGATCCTTTACTCCGACCAGCTTTTTGATCGTGTCAGGGACTGGCTTTCCCTGTTTGAGCGAACGATCACCTATCGTGAACTTGAAGCGTTCGACGGGGACGCGGCTCGCCCGATCATCGTTGTCGGACTAGGACGCCTCGGGCGGCGGATTGCCGCTCAGCTCATGGAACGTGGCGAAGCCGTCATCGGTGTAGACATTGATCCGAGTCGGGTCGAAAAATCACAGGCGGAAGGCATCCACACCGTCTTCGGTGATGCCGAGGACATCGAATTCCTATCCCATCTGCCGGTGCATACGGCAAAATGGGTGGTGAGCACCCTGCCCCGTCGTGACCTGAACGAAATCCTGATGCAGGGGTTGAGCCACTTCTCCAGATCCGGCCGTATTGCCATCGCAAGCTTCCGTGAAGATGACGAAATCCACTGGAAAAGCAGGAACGTGGACCTGATTCTTCATCCCTATCGTGAGGCGGCGGAGCAGGCTGTTTCCCAGATTACGCCCTAACCCTGCCTGACCGCCACTCCGTTACCAGAAGCGCTGCATCTCCAGGAAGGTGATGGACGCCGACCAGGTAATCAGCATAAAACCCGTCAACGCCTCAGTGCCGAAGATAAAGCGGATGGGGCCAACGGGGTAAACCTCACCGTACCCAAGGGTTGTGTAGCTCACGGCCGAGAAATACACATGATCCAGCACTGTCATAACATCCTGTTGGCCGACCACCGCTCCTGCCCCCTCGAATTGGACCAGCGTCCAGGACAAAATACCGAAAAGCCAGATCTCAACCACATGCGCAACAAACAGACCCAGCACCATCAGGATGACGGTGGCCGCGGCGTGCAGCTTCAACGCGGGCAGACGGCGCATGAGAAAGGCTGCAGCCACGCCATGAATGCTTACGCACACAACAAGCGTCGCCAGCGTGGCCGTAGCCACAACAAAATGGATGGGGGTCAGCATTGGCATACCCGTCTATTGGACGCTCTGGGCCGATTACGGCGTTCCGTTCAGAATAAGAAAGATTGCCCCGGAATCAAGCCGCCAGGAGCCCTGAAACAGAAAAACCGCACCCTTGGGTGCGGCTTTTTTGAAGAACCCGTTGTTCCAGGGGTTCTATCAGACCACTTTCTTGAGTTCTTCCTCAAGCTGCGGTACCGCTTCGAACAGGTCCGCCACCAGGCCGTAGTCCGCCACCTGGAAGATTGGCGCGTCCTCGTCCTTGTTGATGGCAACAATGACCTTGGAATCGCCCATGCCCGCCAGGTGCTGGATGGCGCCGGAGATGCCCACGGCGATGTACAGGTTCGGCGCCACGATCTTGCCGGTCTGACCGACCTGCATGTCGTTGGGCACAAAGCCTGCGTCGACGGCGGCGCGGGAGGCACCAACGGCGGCGCCAAGCAGGTCCGCGACGGATTCGATGATCTTGAAGTTCTCGCCGCTCTGCATGCCCCGGCCACCGGAGATGACCACATCCGCGGAAGCGAGATCCGGGCGGTCGGATTCGGCCAGTTCTTCGCTGACGAACTCGGAGATGCCGGCATCGTGTGCGGAATCCACGGACTCGACGGAAGCAGAGCCACCCTCGGCCGCGACCGGGTCGAAGCTGGTGGTCCGCACGGTGATCGCCTTGATGCTGTCCGTGGACTGCACGGTGGCAATGGCGTTACCGGCGTAGATGGGCCGCTGGAAGGTGTCCTCGGACTGGACCGACATAATCTCGGAGACCTGGGCCACGTCGAGCAGCGCTGCGACACGCGGCATGGTGTCCTTGCCGACGGAACCGGCGGAGGACATCACGTGCGAATAGTTCTTGCCAAGCTCGGCGATCAGCAGGCTCAGGTTTTCCGCCAGCTGATGGCCATAGGCGTCATTGTCGGCGCTGAGCACTTTGCTCACGCCATCTGCCTTGGCGGCCTGTTCGGCGACGGCGCCAATGTCCTTGCCGGCAACCAGAACGTCAATATCACCACCGATGGCCTTGGCAGCCGCGATGACACTGAGAGTAGACCCGGCGAGCTCACCCTTGTTGTGATCTGCAATAACCAGTGTACTCATTTAAATCACCTTCGCTTCGTTCTTCAGTTTGTCGACAAGCTCTTCCACGCTCTCAACCTTGATGCCGGGCTGACGCGGCTGTGGTTCTTCAACCTTGAGCGTTTTCAGGCGTGGTGCGGCTTCGACACCAAGATCCGCCGGGCTGACGGTTTCGAGCGGCTTCTTCTTGGCTTTCATGATGTTGGGAAGCGACGCATAACGCGGCTCATTGAGTCGCAGGTCGGTCGTTACCACCGCAGGCAGGTTCAGCGAAACGGTGAGCAGGCCGCCGTCGATTTCACGGGTTACCTTGACCTTCTCACCCTCAACCTCAACCTCGGATGCGAAGGTGCCCTGAGGCATGCCCGCCAGCTGCGCCAGCATCTGGCCAGTCTGGTTGTTGTCCGTGTCGATGGACTGCTTGCCCATGATCACAAGGTTCGGCTCTTCCTTGTCGACTACGGCCTTGAGCATCTTGGCGGCATCCAGGGACTGGACCTCGTCGTCGGTTTCCACCTGGATCGCCCGGTCGGCACCCAGTGCCAGCGCAGTGCGCAGCTGCTCCTGGCTGACCTTCGGGCCAATGGTGACCGCGACGATCTCGGAGGCGATGCCCTTCTCCTTGAGACGGACCGCTTCTTCGACGGCAATCTCGCAGAATGGGTTCATTGCCATTTTCACATTTGCCAGGTCCACCCCGGTGTTATCCGGCTTGACGCGAACCTTGACGTTATAGTCAATCACTCGTTTTACAGCGACCAGAACCTTCATAGATTCCTCGTTTGTGACGATGGGTTTAAAACGTGTTCCGTGCTCGCGCAGCGCGGTGCTGGAGACGCGAGGGGGTTGTTGCCTGCAATGCGGGCGGCAAAAAGCGCCCTAATACTGACGACAAAACCCAGGGGGGTCAATAGCCCCCAAGACGGCGTCCTGCCGCCCCTTTAATTCAAACAAACGTTTGTTTGATTCCCATGATGATATATCCTATGGCAATGTAAAGCTATACATTGCCCATTGAGAAGCTTGAGGAGATAAACGTGGAACGCGAATCGATGGAGTTTGACGTCCTGATTGTTGGTGCGGGGCCCGCCGGTCTTTCCGCGGCCTGCCGCCTTCAGCAACTGGCGAACGAAGCGGAACAGGAGCTTACTGTCTGTGTTGTCGAAAAGGGATCAGAAGTTGGCGCTCACATCATTGCCGGCACCGTTTTCGAGCCTACGAGCCTCAATGAGCTCTTCCCGGACTGGAAGGAACGCGGTGCTCCGCTAAACACCCCGGTCACCCGCGACGACATCTTCTTCCTGCGCGGCCCCGAGAATGCCGCCAAGGCGCCCGGTGCCTTCGTGCCCCGCAACATGCACAACGACGGGAACTACATCATCAGCCTGGCGAATCTGTGCCGCTGGCTGGGTGAGCAGGCGGAAGCGCTGGGCGTCGAGATCTACCCTGGATTCCCGGCCGCCGAGGTGCTCTACGACGAGAACAACGTGGTCAAGGGCATCGTCACTGGTGAATTCGGCATTGCCAAGGACGGGTCCCAAAAGGACAGCTACATGCCGCCCATGGAGCTGCGCGCCAAGTACACGCTGTTCAGCGAGGGGTGCCGTGGCCACCTTGGCAAGGACCTGCTTGAGAGATTCAATCTTGACGAAGGCAAGGACCCGCAGCATTACGGCCTTGGCATCAAGGAACTCTGGGACATCGACCCCTCGAAGCACGAGCCGGGCCTTGTGATCCATACTGCGGGCTGGCCTCTGTCCGAAAGTGGCAGCACCGGCGGTGGCTTCCTGTACCATCTGGAAAACGGCCAGGTCTACGTGGGGCTGATCACGGATCTCTCCTACTCCAACCCCTATGTGTCGCCCTTCGAGGAATTCCAGCGGATGAAGCTTCATCCGACCATCAAGCAGCACCTGGAAGGCGGCAAGCGCGTTGCCTATGGCGCTCGGGCCATCACCAAGGGCGGCTACAACAGCCTGCCCAAGATGAGCTTCCCCGGTGGCCTGCTTCTTGGCTGCGATGCGGGCACCCTGAACTCGTCCAAGATCAAGGGCTCCCACACCGCAATGAAATCCGGAATGCTGGGGGCTGAGACCGTGTTCGAGGCGATCCAGAAGGAGTCCTCAGGCGAGGATCTGACCGCCTTCGCGGAGAAGTTCAGGAACAGCTGGTTGTATAAGGAGCTGTTTGATGAGCGCAACTTCAGCCCGGCGATGCACAAGTACGGCACGGTCATCGGCGGCGGTATTGCGTTTCTCGAGCAGAACATCCTGCATCGCAGCCTGCCGTTCACCTTCCACGACACCACACCGGATTACGCTGCGCTGAAGCCGGCTTCCGAGTGCAAGAAGGTCGAATACCCCAAGCCGGACAACAGCATCACCTTTGACCGGCTGTCATCCGCCTTCATGTCGAACACCAACCATGAAGAGGACCAGCCCAGTCACCTGAAGCTGAAGGATCCGGAAGTGCCGATCCGGGACAACCTGCCGAAGTATGACGAGCCGGCTCAGCGCTACTGCCCCGTCGGTGTCTACGAGGTGGTCGATGCCGAGGATGGCAGTGGCAAAAAGTTCCAGATCAATGCCCAGAACTGTGTCCACTGCAAGACCTGTGATATCAAGGACCCGGCCCAGAACATCCAGTGGGTCGTCCCGGAAGGCGGCGGTGGCCCGAACTACCCCAATATGTGAGGGGCGGTTCAGGTATAAAAAAAGGCGACCCTCGGGTCGCCTTTTTTATATCCGATCAGTCAGCGGGCCGATCAGTGAGCGTGGCCGTGCTCTTTCTCTTCGTCGGACGGCTCGCGGGTATCCACGACCTCGACGTCAAAGTGCAGGCGCTGACCAGCCAGCGGATGGTTGGCATCAATGGTCACGGTCTCGTCTTCGACGGATACAACGCGCACGATCTGCGGACCTCCGGGGGTCTCCGCCTGGAACTGCATACCCGGCTCAACCTTCTCCACACCTTCAAAGGCGGAACTCGGAACCGGCTGCACCAGCTCTTCACGGACTTCGCCGTAGGCGTTTTCCGGATCCAGTGACACCTGGGCTTCATCACCCTGGCCTTTTTCAGTCAGCGCTTCTTCCAGGCCGCTGATGATGTTCTGTGCGCCTTCCAGGTAGCTCAGAGGCTCGCGCTCCTGGGAAGAATCCAGAACTTCGCCCTCGTCGTTCTTGAGGGTGTAGTGAATAGTGACGACACGGGGTTCGGTCATGTTGACTCCTTGCGTGTGGGACAGAAACGTCGTAATTAAGTAATGCGGTGGATCGAAAGTGTTGCTGAACAGCGGCCTGTACAGAGGGACTTACGACGATCCGCAACGCAATAGGTCGCCCTTTCAATATAGGCTCCCATGACTATGATATTCCATCAGCGGGTGCTTTGAAAACAGCGTCAGTCGGCTTCGCCCAGGGAGAAGAAATTGCCCTGGCTGGTGACGCCATAGTGAGCGCGGCCGTTAATGGTTTTCAGTTCAGCAATCTCGGTCAGGTGGTAGAAGGCGTTGCGCTCCACGCGGGCTTCCAGGTTGCGCTTGACGAGGAGATAGGGAACGTCCTCGCCCGTTTCCGTATTACGGCGCACAACGAGTGGATGCGCCTCCCCCAGCGCAAACACATCGTCCATGTTGGTGGTGAACCAGAGGATCCGGGCGTCGCCCTCCCCTTCGACCTCGAGACTGTGGGCAATAAAGGGCGCGTCCTCAACCCTGATACGGTATTTCTCGGCAGGCGTAAGCAGATAATACTCGCCGTCCGCTTCACGCCGCATAATGCTGGCGAAAAGCTTTTTCAGGCGCTGGCGTTCCATTTCACGCCCCTGGTAGAACCAGCGCCCGTCGCGGGCAATTACCAGGTCCAGATCGCCGGTGAATGCCGGGTCCCAGTCCGCCACGGGCGGACCCTCACCGGTTGTATCCAGTCGGGCAACATGTTCGAATTGCCGGGCCAGTTCAGCCTGATCACCGGGTGCATCAGTCATACCCAAAGTCCTCCGCCGATCCATGTGGCGCCGGCTGTGTGCGCCAGCAAGGCTGATACTATAGGGCACTGCCACTGGCTTCAATGACCGTCATGGAGAATGCTGATGAGTAATGGAATCACGGCCGCCCAATTACAGGATGAGTTCCCGCTGGATACGGGCCTCGCCTACCTCAATCATGCCGCCGTGGCGCCCTGGCCCAGGAGCGCCAGCGATGCAGTCGCCCGCTTCGCGATGGAAAACACTCGAATCGGGGCAACCCATTACCCTCGCTGGCTGAGCGTTGAGGATCAACTCCGCCACAACCTGGCTCAGATGATCAACGCGCCCGCGGCGACGGATATCGCGCTGTGCAAGAACACCTCCGAGGCGCTGTCCATGGTCGCGGCCGGCATTGACTGGCGGGAAGGCGACGAAGTCGTTATTACCAGCCAGGAATTCCCTTCGAACCGCATTGTCTGGGAAGCGCTGAAAGACCGGGGTGTTACCCTGAGGGTGGCGGATATAGAGCGTGCCGATGCGACTCCCGAAGGTGCCATCGAGGATGCTCTCAACGAACGCACCCGACTGGTGTCCGTGAGCTCCGTGCAGTACGGGACCGGCCTGCGAATTGATGCCGAGCATCTTGGCGCGCTCTGTCGCAGCCAGGGCATCCTGTTCTGCCTGGATGCGATCCAGAGTGCCGGTGCGGAACCCCTGGATGTTCAGGCCTGCTGCGTCGATTTTGCCATGGCCGACGGCCACAAGTGGATGCTCGGCCCGGAGGGACTGGCGTTTTTCTATGTATCCCCGGAGTGGCGCGAACGACTGAAGCTTTATGAGTTTGGCTGGCACATGGTTGCGGATCGTGGCAATTTCGACCGCAAGGACTGGGAGCCGGCGCCGGATGCCCGCCGCTTCGAATGCGGAAGCCCGAACCTCCTGGGCGCCCACGCTCTTGAGGCGAGCACTCGCCTGTTGCTGGAGGTGGGTCTTGAGCAGGTGCGTGAACGGATTGATCAGCGGATGGCCCACCTGGCCTCGGGCCTGGACCAGATTTCCGGTGTGGTTCCGGTGACACCGGAGAGCACGGCGCGGCGGCTGGGCATCTATACCGTCAACGTGGCGGGAATGGACAACAGGAAACTCTGCCAGGAACTGGCCAGTGAGAACGTGATCTGCGCCAATCGCGGTGGCGGCATCCGGTTCTCACCCCACTTCTACACGCCCTACGCGGCCCTGGAGCAGGCCCTCGATACCCTGGAGCGGCTGGTCAGTCACGGCTGACTTCAGATTGCCGCTCCATCGGTCTGGCGGGGCAGGATGAACTCCACATCACTGTTCTGGGCGGCCTTCATCAGGGCGCTCACAACGTCATCGATGGACGCCCCATTGTACAGCACCTCATAGAGTCCCCGGACCAGCGGCATGTAAACCCCCATTTCAAGGGCCTTTTCGTGCACCAGTTCCAGCGTGCGCACACCCTCCGCGACCTGCCCGATCTCCGTCACCGCCTCATCCAGGGTCGCACCCTTCCCCATGGCATAGCCGACCCGGTAATTGCGGCTCATGGAGGAGGTGCAGGTGACGATCAGGTCGCCCACGCCGGAGAGCCCCAGAAACGTCATGGGATTGGCGCCCATGCTCACCGCGAAGCGGCTCATTTCGGCCAGGCTGCGGGTAATCAGCATCGATTTGGTGTTCTCACCCATACCCCGCGCCGCGGCCAGTCCGGATACCATCGCGTAGATGTTCTTGAGGGCCCCACCGAGCTCAACACCGTAGACGTCCAGATTGGCGTAAACCCGGAAATAGTCGTTGCCAAGGACCTGCTGCACGCTCTCACGCAGCTTTCTATCTTCCGAGGCAATCACAGAGGCGGTGAGTTCGTGCGCCACCAGCTCTCCGGCAAGGTTGGGCCCACTCAGAACCCCAACACGGACTCCTGGCAACTCCTCCTCCAGGACTTGACTCATCAGGCGGAACCCGATCCGTTCGATTCCCTTGGTGGTACTGACCACCATCTGGCCTGCGTCGAAACAGTGCGCGCAGTCATGGATCACGTTACGGAATACTTTGCTCGGCAGCGCCACGAAAACCAGTTCGGCACCGCTGATGGCCGCCTCGATATCGGTAGTGGGTTCAATAAGCGTACCCAGCTCAACCCCCGGGAAGTAACGGGGGTTTTCATGCTGGTTGCGGATCAGCTCCGCCTGCTCCGGGTCACGCATCCAGAATCGGACGCGGTAGCCATTTTCGGCAAGGACCTTGGCAATGGCGGTTCCAAAACTACCGCCGCCAAGTACGGCTATCTGATGGATTGCTTCCATGGAATCGATCTGTCACTTGTGGATGGTTCGGTTCAGAGCTCGCACTCCAGCGCCCTGACCAGATTTCGGAATTCTTCGCGATTATGGCTGTTGAGACTCATGAGCACACGATGGGCATCAAGCACCTTGTCCCTGACTTCCTGCTCACTGGCACGCATCAGGGGAATTTCCTCAAGCTCCTCGAGATCCGAGGCCGGCTCGCGGACGATCAGAAAGATCTGGTCGAATCCCATGGAGTGGATAATGCGGGTCACATCAGGGTTGGTCGTAATCAGTGTGGGAAGGAAGTGGCTCTGTTCTTCCGAAGCCATTGCTATTTTCGCGAGAAGCCCCAGTGTCGTGCTGTCGATGACCTCGGTTTCGGTCAGGTCAACAACCACGGTCCGGAACTCCGGATTGTTGACCATGTCATCTATGATCTGGTCCAGCGTGGAGCAGAGGTTCAGGCGCACCTCCCCTATGAACTTGAGGACATAGATACCCCGTTCTTCCGCCTGAAGGATTTTGCAATCATTCATCGACAGCCCGTCCGTCCGTCACCGTTACGATTGCGATGTCATCCGGAAGTTCCGACATCTCCTCGAGTTGCAGTGCCTCACTGAGGCTTTCGATAGTGTGACGCCCAGAGCTGACGAGTTCAAGTAAGCGTTTTTCTTTCTGATCCAGACTTTTGGCGTTGATTACTTCGAGGATGCCATCGGAAAACAGGATCAACCGAAAGCCCTCGGGGAGCGGCTCGGTATAGGTTTCCCAGTGTGGATCGGCAAACAGACCGACAGGCAGGCCGGAACCCTCCAGAAAACGGGTTTCGGAGCCCGACGTAATAATAGGCAGCGGAAAGTGGGCGCCGACGGCATAACGCATGACCCGCTCCCTGGCATCAATAAGGCCCACAAACATGGTGACGTGCTTGCCCAGCCCGGTTTCCTTCAGCTCATGATTGACCCGTTTAAGGAAACGTTCGGGGTCCAGAATGTCCTCGCTGGAGCCCCGCCTCAGGTTGCGCTGGAGCCGGTTGGTCAGGTTCTTCAGGAGCACCGTAACAAAGGCGGAACTGGCGCCATGCCCTGATACATCAGCGATATAGACCAGACTGAGATGTTCATCCAGGCGCAGGTAATCCAGAAAGTCGCCACTGAGATAGAGCGAGGGCTGGATCATGTGGGTCATCCGCATGTCTCCGATCACGCGGTCCTTTTCCGGCAGCATCTTCATCTGGACCTTGCGCCCGGCTGTCTGGTCGGCTCGCAGCTCGGAAATGCCCTCGCTGAGGTTGAGGTTCTTGGTCTCCAGCTCCTCGCGATAGACCTCGTTCAACCGCGCTACCCGTACGCGCTCAAACAGCTTGCCCAGCACGGAGTCCACGGTCCCCTTGTCCCTGATGGGCTTGATGACGAAATCAGAAGCGCCGGCGCGCAGTGCCGACACCACCTCCGCGGCAGTCTCCGCCCCTGAAAACGCGATGATGGGAGTGGTCAGGTCGCCAAGCGCCTGCTCGCCATGGGCCAGCCTATGGATCGACTCGGGCGGGAGGTCCGCGAAAATGACATCGGGGAACGCCGTGCTGAGCTCAGCTACCCCTTTCGCGAGGCTGTCGCAGGCGGTTACGTAATAGCCACGAGCGCGCAGGTGGCGGCTCAGGTCCCCCCGGCTGGCCTCATCCGGGTCAATAATGAGAATCTGCTCTGTTCTGGTCGCCATGACACGCTTCCTGGATGAGCCCAATATGATAAAGTCTGACCCGGACCCGCCATTGTGGCAAGGGCCTTCTTCTGTACCAATCCCCCGGCAGCAAAAGTAGACCGTCAATGATGCGAAGTTCCCTGGATGACCTGCTCGGCGCCTACGATAAACTGATCATGGACCCGGTCCACGGCGGCATCCGGCTCCACCGCCACGAGATCGAGGTGATTGACCATCGCCTCTTCCAGCGCCTGCGCAATATATGCCAGAACGACATCCTCAGCCTGGTCTTTCCCGGCGCCACGCACTCGCGGTTCCTGCACAGCATTGGCGTCATGCACGTGGGTGATCGCATGTTCAGGGCCATGATGGATGCGTACCTGCGTGAACGCCAGCTCAGCAGGCGTCCGGAGCTTACCTTTGAACAGATTGATGCCATTGACTACATGGCCAAGGTTATCCGCCTCGCCTGCCTGCTCCATGACAGCGGCCATTCCAGCTTTTCCCATCAGTTCAACCAGGCGGACCGCATCCAGAACCTGATGCAGTCTTCCGGGCGTTTCGAGCGGCTCTGGGAAGGAGTGGACATACGCACCATCTATCCGACCATTCCGCGGGTACTGGAACACGAGCACTATTCCGTGCGCGTCGCCTGGGAAATCCTCCGGGATATTGATGTCGACGGGCGCTACGGCATCGATATGCAGGATGTGCTGGGCGTCATGGAAACCACCGAGGTGACCCCGAGCGAGCGGTTCTGTCAGCACGCGCGGACCTTCTGGTCCTTTATTGCCGGCCCGGACGCCCAGGCGGGCGCCATGGCGGAAAGCTCCACCCCGGACCTGGTGATGGAGATGCTGTCGTCCATTGTCTCCGGCGAGATCGATGCGGACCGCGCCGATTACATGCTGCGCGACGGCTTCCATTCCTCCGTGACCATCGGCGGCTTCAACCTGGACCACCTGCTCAGCAACCTGCGCTTTGGCTGGAATCCGGACTCGCCCTGGCTTGGCCTTGCCATCGCGCGCAAGGGGCTTGGCGCCCTGGAGGACTTTGTCTACAGCCGCCATCAGATGTACCGCCAGGTCTATGCCCACAAAACCGCGCTGGGCTTTGACTGGCTCCTGCGTGAGGCCATCAACGAAGTCCTGGAGGATCAGGATGTGCTTGCCTGGGTGGACGATTGCCTGGGTAACATCCGGCATTTCGCGGAAGTCACCGATACATTTTTCTGGGAGGCGTTCCGCCGAAAAGCCCGGGAGAACCCCGCAAGCTGTTCACGTTGCGTGGTGGATCGGATCCGGCTGAGTCATGTGGACACTCGGGAGAACCTTGAGGCGGGAGCGATTGAGGCGCACCGGCATTATCTCGCCGACGCCCTTTCGGCCCCCATCAATGAGATCGTGACCTGCACCATGCACGCCCGCTTCTCCCATATAAGGGATCATTTCGAGGGCATCAAGGTGCTGGTCCGGGACCCGGTTTCAGGGCGCCGCAGCCTGGCGCAGATCCCAGACGTATCAACCTTTTTCCAGAAGTTCTCGGACAGCACCATCATTCATTTCTACCGCCTTCCGGAACCGCTGCGGGGATCAGGCCCAACTGCGCCCAATGACGGACAAGGCTGAGGCCACTGCTGAAGGCGCCCTCGACGCGGCCACCGGCAAGCCAGTCCCCGCAGAATCCGAGCCTGTGGTCATCCAGTGACACCGACCCCGGTGGCTCATTACCAGTCGCTGGGCGGGCATAACGCCAGCAATGGGCGACCCACTGCACGGGCGCTGCCTCGATGGCGAACTGGTTACGGAAGGCCGCCAGTAACTGACGAGCTACCTCATCCGGAGCCATCTCCAGGTTTTCCGTAGACCAGGACGGGGTTGCATGCAGCACCCACCAGCTGCCGTGCTTCTGGTAGTCCTCGCGCCCCGGCTTGGAGGAGTTGCGCGCAACCCAGTCCAGCACCGGGCTTTTGAGGCTTGCCCCTTCAAAATCGAGGCCTGGATCCTGGCCAAAGCGCGCCGCCACTGCCCAGCAGGGACTCATGGCAAACTCCCGTAACCGCTTGCCCGCCTCCGGCACTGTTGGCAGCAGCGCCCGGGCCTGTGCCGGTGGTGTGGCGGCGACCAGTGCATCATAGGGCCCGTATTGGCCCTTGTCCGAGTCCAGGTACCACTGGTCATTCCGTTGCCAGGCCCGCCTGACCGGTGTCGCTGCCTCAATCGTCAGCGGCTGCGCAAGCGCGCGGGACAGCGCCGACATTCTGGAAGCGCCCACCCAGCGCGCTTCCCCGGGGAAAGGCTCCATTTCTCCCTGTTCATTCTCGTGCAGGAAACGGCCCTGCCAGGGCTTGATGGCCCCGGCTGCGTAACGGTCCAGAAACGACCTGAATTCAGGCTTGCGCACGGTAAAATATTGTGCCCCCATATCCAGGAAGTCACCGGACAGGCGTTTGCTGGAAACCCGTCCACCCGGCCCCCTTGCTTTCTCGAACAGGACCGGATCGAGTCCCGTTTCCCGCACCAGATTACCGACCGTTAATCCGGAAATGCCTGAACCGATGATGGCGATTGAGCGTATACGTGATTGCGTCATGCACAATTTCCTGTATGTCTGATAAATAGCAGGTCCAAAGGCAATGTCCCACACCAAAGCACTTCTTGGCAGCATCGTCCGCTGGTTTGATTCCGAGGCCATGTCGGATCAGATCAATCTATCGGATACCACTTTCAACTGGCTCCGGGTTCTCCCGTTTATCGCCCTGCATCTCGGGTGTCTCGGCGTTATCTGGGTCGGCGTGAGTCCCTTCGCCGCCTGGTTTGCCCTGGGCTTTTTCGTGCTTCGGATGTTTGCGATAACCGGTTTCTATCACCGCTATTTCTCACACAAGACGTTTACGACCACCCGTTTCTGGCAGTTCATCTTTGCCCTTCTCGGGGCCAGCGCGGCGCAGCGCGGCCCCCTGTGGTGGGCCGCCAACCACCGGCATCATCACCAGTATTCGGACTCTCCCGAGGACCTCCACTCGCCCCAGGAACAGGGGTTCTGGTGGGCCCACATGGGCTGGTTCACCTGTGATGCAGCCTTCCTGACCGACTATAAGCGGGTCAGGGACTGGATGAAGTTTCCGGAGCTGCGATTCATCAACCGCTTCGACGCACTGGTTCCTCTCGCTTGCCTCATCGCCATCTTCGCCCTCGGTGAAGCGCTCTCAGTCTGGGCGCCGGGGCTCGGCACCAATGGCCTTCAGCTTACCGTGTGGGGCTTCTTTATCTCGACGGTTGCCGTTTTCCACGCCACGGTTTCCATCAACTCGCTTTCCCATGTCTGGGGCCGGCGCCGCTTCGACACCCGGGACGACAGCCGCAACAACTTCATCCTGGCGCTGATTACCCTGGGGGAAGGCTGGCACAACAATCACCATCGCTACCCCAACTCCGCACGCCAGGGCTTCCGCTGGTGGGAAGTGGACATTACCTTCTACCTGCTCTGGATTCTGGAAAAACTGGGGATAATCCGTAACCTGAAGCCGATTCCAAAGGCTGTATACGAAGAAACCCTGGAACGTGACCGCGCCCGGAAAGCTGGATCCTATGCCTCTGAATAAAAGCACCATCGACCGTTTCATGGCTCTTTTCAATGAAAACAGACCCGATGTGGACGCGCTTATGGAGGAATGCTATTCCAGCCAGGTCCTGTTCCGGGATCCGCTGGTGGAGCGCCGCGGACGAAAAGCCCTGGCCCGGTACCTCAAGGACGCCTATGCCAACGTCATACGGTGCGAATTTGACTATGGCGAACCGGTGCGTGGCTCACGTCAGGTAACGATTCCCTGGACCATGACTCTGGAGCACCGACGACTCGCCAGGGGCGCCCCCATTCATGTTGACGGCATCACCCTGCTCCAGGGCGATACGGACAGCATTGAATACCATCGCGACTATTACGATGCCGGACAGCTCATCTATGAAAACGTGCCGCTTCTGGGAAGCGTCATTCGCTGGATAAGGAGACAGGCCGCATGATGACACAGACCACACCCCACCAACTGACTGTATGGCTGACAGGAGCCACCTCCGGCATTGGCCTGGCCGTACTCCAGGAGCTGGTTGCCAGGGGGCACCGTGTCATCGCTACCGGTCGCAACCGGGAGCGCCTCGACGAGCTCAGGGACAGCCTGGGGGACTCGGTGATACCGCTTGCCGGTGACGTCACCGACCCGACCGACTGCGAACGCTTCCAGGAACAGCTGCTGACAATGGCGCCACTGGACTGGGC
The DNA here is from genome assembly GCF_004364635.1 of Halospina denitrificans. GTDB lineage: Bacteria > Pseudomonadota > Gammaproteobacteria > Pseudomonadales > Oleiphilaceae > Halospina > Halospina denitrificans. Next base: position 68,395 of record NZ_SOAX01000003.1, read on the forward strand.
CATACTTAATGCCGGCACCTGCGAATACCTGGATGTCAGGCAGTTCGATGCCGAACTGGTCTCCCGGGTAATGAACACCAACGTTGTGGGCACGGCGCGTTCCGTTGAGGCCGTATTGCCCGCCCTCAGGGCTTCGGGTTCGGAAACGCGTCGTCCGTTGCTGGCCATTGTGAGCTCCTCGTCCTGGTGGTTCCCCTTTACCCGTGCCGAGGCTTACGGGGCATCCAAGGCGGCCCTGACCTACTTCGCTGAATCGCTGCGCGCGGACCTGGCCGCGGAGAAGATTGATGTGTCCGTGGTCTCGCCCGGCTTTGTGAAAACCCCGCTTACGGACCAGAATGATTTTTCGATGCCCTTTCTGATGGACGCGGCGGATGCCGCCCGCATCATGGTCCGGGATCTGGAGAAACACCGGCGCCACAGCCATTTCCCCAAACGTTTCACCTGCTCGTTGAAACTTCTTGCCTGTCTGCCTCGTATCATCAAGGACCGCATGGCAGCTGCCATGGCACGCAGTAACACCGATTAGACGAGCAGATACGACATCCATGACAGAACAACGCATTGCCGTGGTCGGAAGCGGGATCTCCGGCCTGACGTCGGCGTGGCTCCTGAGCCGTTCCCACGAGGTTCACTTGTACGAGGCCAGCGATACCATCGGTGGCCACACCAATACGGAGTACATCGAGGCTGGTGGGCGCGTCTGGCCGGTGAACACCGGATTCATCGTCTACAACGACTGGACCTACCCGGGATTCATCCGACTGATGGAGGCCCTGGGGGTTGAATCCGAAGTGTCCGACATGAGTTTCAGCGTGCAGAGTCCGGCCACGGGCCTTGAGTACAACGGCACCAGCCTGAACGCGCTTTTTGCTCAGAGGCGCAATCTGGTGAACCCGTGGTTCCTCAACATGATCCGGGAAATCATGCGCTTCAACACCCTGACCCGGGACGGTCTGGCGAAGGACCTGATTCCGGCGGATCGGACCCTGGCCTCCTACCTGGATGAGCATGGGTTTTCCCGCTACTTCCGCAACCACTACATCATCCCCATGGGCGCCGCCATCTGGTCCGCGGCGGAAAGCGATATTCAACAGTTCCCGGTGCGCTTCTTCCTGCAGTTTTTCAATAACCATGGCATGCTCTCGGTCTACGATCGCCCCACATGGCGGGTTATAACCGGCGGATCCGCAAGCTACATACCGAAACTCCTGGCGCCGCTGGGGAGCAACGTCTACCGCAGCACGCCTGTGACCGCGATTCGCCGGGATGCCGAGGGCGTGACCCTGCACTCGCACCGGGGCGAGGAACGCTATGACCAGGTTGTGATCGCCACCCATTCCGACCAGGCCCTCTCGCTCCTTGCTGACCCTACGGATGAGGAAAACCGGATCCTGGGCGCACTTCCCTACCAGGACAATGACGTGGTTCTGCACACCGACAGCAGCGTGCTGCCGAAGAACCGCCGGGCCTGGGCCGCCTGGAACTACCATATCCCCCAGCACCCATCCGAAGCAGTTTCAGTCACTTACAACATGAACATCCTGCAGAACTTCACAGACGCACCGGAAACATTCTGCGTCACGCTCAACCGCAGCCATGCGATCGACCCCGAGCGTGTCATCAAGCGATTCCGCTATGCCCATCCGGGTTTCACCCTCGCCGGAATGGACGCACAGGCCTCCTATGAACGAATTGGCGCTCACAATCGTACTTATTACTGTGGCGCCTACTGGTTCAACGGTTTTCACGAGGACGGCGTCCAGAGCGCGTTGCGCGTGGCACGATCCCTGGGAGTGGAATGGCAATGACGATGACAAAAGCCCTGTCGGGAAGCTTTCTTGAAGGCAGCATCCGCCACCGCCGTACCGCGCCTGTGGGGCATGAGTTCACCTACCCCATCGGCCTTTACGGCGTGCGGCTTTCCGAGTGGAATCAGCTGCCGTCACTGGCGCGTGGCATCTCGACACGCCACATCAACCGGATCTGGTTCCGTCGTCGCGACTACTTCCAGCCCGGCAACGGGGATCTGGAAACGGCGGTAAAGCGTCACGTTTTTCTCGCCACTGACTGGGAGCCGGATGGCCCCATTGAGCTGGTCACGCAACCGCGATATTTCGGCTGGTGCTTCAACCCGGTGAGCTTCTACCTGTGTTATCCGAAGGGCGCCGATTCCGAGGAGAATCCTGTCCCCCGGGTCATTCTTGCCCAGATTACCAATACCCCCTGGCATGAGCGCCATAGTTATTGCCTCACCGGCGCCGGGGAAACGGTGACCAAAGAGGGGTGGCGGAGCCTGCGGTTCCGTTTTCCCAAGCAGTTCCACGTCTCCCCATTCAATCCAATGGACCAGGACTACGAGTGGCTTTTCGGGTTCCACCCGCAAGGCCTGCGGATCCACATGAACGTAAAAGGAAGCGGCGGGAAGGTGTTTGACGCCACGCTGTCGCTGACGCGTCACCCCCTGGATGCGGAACACGTCCAGTACGCCATGGAGCGTTACCCCGCGGAGACAATCAAGGCCAGCATCGGCATCCACTGGAACGCCTTCCGACTCTGGCGGAAAGGCGCGCCGTTCCATGACCACCCGGGCTATGCCACGGCCACCACGGCCGCGCCGGACAGTGGCGACCTTACTGCAACGCACATAACAACCTTGAACAATGTTGGGACCGTAACATCATGGAAAACGTAAAACACCTTATACCCACCGCCAGCACCCGTCCTGTCGATGACGGGGCCCGAAAACTGGTTATGCGGCAGTTCAGGCAGCTCGGAAAGGGGCGACTGACCGTGCACGAGGGGCATGAATCACACAGCTTCGGCAGCAGTGAACCCTATCCGGATGCGGAGTTGGTGATCAATGATTCCTCGGCCTGGCGTGACATGGTTACCGGTGGCAGCATCGGCGCGGCCGAGGCCTACGTGGCCGGTGACTGGGATTCACCCGAGCTGGTCAATCTGCTGCGATTCTTCGCGCGCAACAATGACGAAATGAACGGGTTCGAGGATCGTGTCACCTGGTTTACCCGGCCTGCCCGGCGCTCCCTGCACTGGCTCAACCGCAATACGCGGACCGGCGCGCGCAAGAACATTGAGGCCCATTACGATCTCGGCAACGAGCTTTTCGAGCAGTTCCTTGACCCGACCATGATGTACTCCGCCGCTATTTTCCCCGATGAAAACAGCACCCTGGAAGAAGCATCCATTTACAAGCTTGACCGCATCTGCCAGAAGCTGGACCTCAAACCCGGGGATCAGGTGGTTGAGATCGGTACCGGTTGGGGCGGATTTGCACTGCATGCGGCTGCCGAATACGGCTGTCACGTCACCACCACAACCATCTCCAGCGAACAGTATGAACGCGCCAGGCGGGAGGTCGAAGCCGCGGGATTATCCGACCGGATCACACTCCTGTTTGAGGACTACCGCAACCTGACTGGGCGCTACGACAAGCTGGTTTCCATTGAAATGATTGAAGCGGTGGGGCCTCAGTACCTGGGTGAGTACATCGACAGGATCAATAAACTGCTCAAGCCGGATGGTCTTGCGCTGATCCAGGCCATCACACTGCCGGACCAACGATATGAACGGGCCCTGAAGAACGTTGACTTCATCCAGCGCTACATCTTTCCGGGCAGTTTCATTCCGTCCGTGGGTGCCATCATGGAAGGATTCCGCGATCACTCGGATCTGGTCTTCAGCCACGCGGAGGACATCGGATTCCATTACGCCAGGACCCTGGCGTGCTGGGCGGAACGCTTTGAGTCCAACCTGGACGCGATCCGCGCAATGGGTTACTCCGATGCATTCATCCGCTTGTGGCGGTATTATTTCGCCTACTGCGAAGCCGGGTTCGCCGAGCGCTGCATCGGTAATGTGCAGTTGCTCATGACCAAACCGGAAAACCGCCGCCCCAATATTGTTGCGGACGGCAACCTACTCTCAACCAGAGGGGACCAGCGTGCGTAGCCTCGCTAATTTCATACTCTTCCAGCTCGGCTGGTGCGTCGCGGTGCTCTATCCGGGAACGCTGGCCGCGCTGGTATTGCTGGGAATCGTGGCGGTGCACCTGCTGCTGATCAGCGCATTTCCCCTTAGGGAATTGCGCTTCATCATCATGGTGACGGTGCTTGGATCCGTTCTGGACGTCGTACACCGCACCTCCGGTGTCCTGGATTTTCCCGGTTATGTGGGCGCCTATTCCGAAGGCATGATTCCCCTGTGGCTGGTCATGCTCTGGGCTGTGTTCGCCACGGCGGTGAATCACTGCCTCTACTGGATGCGTAACTACCGGGTTATACTCTTCGGCTTGCCCCCTTTTGCCGGCGCTTTTGCCTATTACACCGCGGAACAGTTTGGAGCCATTGAGATCGGCCACGGACTTCTGGGGATTCTTGCCATCGCGATAGGCTGGGGCCTGGTCTACCCGTTGATGGTTCGAATCAGTATCTGGCTGGAATCCATAGAGGAGGCACCCCTTGCTGAACAGCGCTGGTAACTCCCGTTTACTGCTGATCCTTCCTTTCATGGCTCTGGGAACGGGAGCCGTGGCAGAGACCGTACGTTTCACCGGAGAAGCCCGTTCCCAGGGTGGTGATACCCTCTTTTACACGGAGCATCACGAGCAGCGTGGCAGCTGCGAGGGTCCAGACTGGATTCCGGAGACCAACCAGGTGACGTACCGGAACCCGGATGGTGAGGTTATTGCCGAAAAAACCGTCGATTACAGCGAGGCGGCGGAACGCCCGGGATTCGTACTGGAGGACCGGCGGTTCGAGCAGCGTATGGAAGTCCGCAATCGCGGGGATCGCAAGGCTATTGTTGACTGGAGAATATCGGATGACGATCGCAAGCGCTTTGAAGCATCAATCCCCGGTAACGGCGTCATCGACGCGGGTTTTGAGGTGATGGTCCGTAAGCACTGGGATACCCTAGTCAACGAAGAGGAAGGCGTCGAAATCCGTTTCTTCGCCCCGACTCGCGGCAAGTTCTATCAGTTCGAGGCCGAACCCGCCGATCATGAGGCGTTGGATGCGGAGCACGTTTTCCGGATTACGGCGACTGGCTGGGTATCGACCTGGTTCGTGGATGACATCTATCTCGGTTACAACAGCAACCGGCAATTGACGGACTTCTACGGACTGACCAACATCCCGAAAACCCCCGACGAGTACTACACCGCGCATATTCACTATGGGTATGAGGCCCCGGCGGAGTGCGGCTGAAGGAGGGACCTGCACCCTGCCGATTGGTGTGGTAGGGTGTGCGGCCGTAGCGACCGCCAGTCATCATGGATAGGGAAAAGAGCACCATGCGCTTCGTCACCTTTAACGTGAACGGGATCAGGGCCCGCATGCATCAGCTTGAGCAACTGGTCAGCGAGCATGATCCCGACGTTATCGGGCTTCAGGAAACCAAAGTCGCCGATGACCAGTTTCCACTCAGCGATGTTGAATCTTTGGGCTATCACGTCGCCTACCACGGGCAGAAAGGCCACTACGGGGTTGCCCTGCTTTCACGGAATAAGCCGGATCACGTCCAGAAGGGCTATCCCTGGGATGGCGAGGAGGCGCAGCGGCGCCTGATTACCGCTGAAATCCCCGTCGGCGGTGAGCGCATCACCGTCATCAACGGCTACTTCCCCCAGGGGGAAAGCCGGGATCATCCGACCAAGTTTCCCGCCAAGGAGCGCTTCTACAAGGATCTTGGCGCCTATCTCAGTGAGTATTACCGCCCGGATCAGCCACTGCTGATCATGGGCGACCTGAATATCTCCTCCACGGACCTGGACGTGGGTATCGGTGAGGACAACCGCAAACGCTGGCTGCGTGAAGGCAAGTGTTCCTTTCTGCCTGAAGAGCGCGAATGGCTGGCCGAGATCAAGAGCTGGGGGTTGAGCGATGTCTTCCGGCGCCTCTATCCCGACACGGACGACCGCTTCAGCTGGTTCGACTACCGCAGCCGTGGTTTCGAGCGCGACCCCAAACGCGGGCTGCGCATTGATCTGATCCTGGCAACCGAGTCCCTTGCGGAGCGCGTGACAGACACCGGAATTTCGTACAGTATCCGTAGCATGCCGAAACCCTCGGACCATTGCCCGGTCTGGGCGGATTTTCGTCGCTAACGCCAGCTTTCGGATGGTGGGGGTATGAAACGCAAGACCCGTGACAGGATTCTTCACGCCAGCCTTGAGCTGTTCAATTCCCGGGGTGAATCCAACGTGACGACCCTGCAGATCGCCGATGAGATCGACATCAGCCCCGGGAACCTGTATTACCACTTCAAGAGCAAGAGCGATATCGTCACCGAACTCTATGACTGGTTCGAGGACCAGATCGGTGATCTCCTGGCGGTTCCGGAAGTCGAGATATCGGTGGACGACCAGTGGCTGTTCCTGCACCTGCTGTTCGAGACCATCGCCCACTTTCGCTTTCTGTATCAGGACCTGGTCAATGTCCTGTCCCGGTACGAGCACCTGCAGCCACGCTTCCAGCGTATCATCAAGCGGAAATACGACGCCTCACACCGCATCTGCGACAGCTTCCGTAAACAGGGTATTCTCACGGCAAGCAATCAGGAGACCGACGCTCTCTGCCACCAGATCGTGCTGACGCTTACCTATTGGTTGAGCTTTGAGACACTGTCGCACCTCAATGACAGAGATGCTGTGGATCTTGGTCGGGGCGTCTACCAGGTGATGGTCCTGGTTGCCCCTTACCTGCGGGATGAGGAGCGGATGGTGCTGGAGCGGATGAGCCAGGATTATCTATAGGGTTTTCACTTGTCGTCGTCGAGCTTACGGCGCAGCCGCTCCATTTCTTCCTGAAGGCTGGCAACCTGTTGTTCCAGGTCGCGGACACGCCCTGGTGTCGGAATGCCAAGGCGATCCAGTGCTTTGGACACCCTTTCGTCAAAGACGGATTCGAGACGGTCCCAGGTGCCCGTGGCACGTTCCCGTACTTCCCCGACGCGATCCTCTACAGCCTTGACCTGGCGGTTGACGGCACCGCGCGTGCGGTTCTCCAGGTCTTCGCCTTCCTGGACCAGTCGCTCGAAGAACTTCCCGGTGTCCTCCTCGGCTTTGGTATAGGCGCCCAGACCGGCAAGCCAGATCTGGCGCGCGGAATCCTTGATCCGATTGGCCAGCTGCTGTTGCTGCTCGTCGCTCTCCTGCTCTTCCGAGTTTTCGTCTTTGCGGGCCATGGCTTAAACTCCGGGGTTTCGATTCTCTGGGAATTCTATTACAAAGGGCGGTATCCTGAACACCTGTAAGGAGAATACCCCCATTACTCAAGGAACGCTGTATTCATGCGACTCCGCAGTTTCCTGAAGAAACGGCTCGTCACGGAGGAGGTCGAGACGCAGATGAACCGCATCCGCAAGATGACGGGCAGTCTCGGCTACGACCCCTGGGGATTCAATCGCGACGCCGCCACCATTGGTATGTCCCTGGTTCGGCCGATCTACGAGAAATGGTTCCGGGTCGACAGCCGGGGCGAAGAGAATGTTCCCGCCGAGGGCCCCGTGCTTCTGGTCGCCAATCATAGCGGCCAGCTTCCCCTTGATGGCGTCCTGATCGGCTATGCGATTGCCAGTCGCAGGGACAGGCCCAGGTTGCCGCGAGCCATGATCGAGCGGTTTTTTCCGACCGTCCCCTACCTTGGCATCATGCTGAATCAGGTCGGCGCCGTTCTGGGTGATCCCGCGAACTGTGCAAGAATGCTCCAGAACGATGAAGCCATCATCGTATTCCCGGAGGGCATACGCGGCTCGGGCAAACTGTACCGTGACCGTTACCAGCTCAAGCGTTTTGGCAATGGGTTCATGCGTCTGGCCATGGAGCACAACGCTACCGTGGTCCCCGTCGGCGTGGTGGGCTGTGAGGAAACGATACCCGCCTTTGGCAACATCAAGCCCGTAGCGCGCTGGCTCGGGGTTCCGTATGTCCCCATTGCCGCTCCGGTTGTCCTGCCGGCCAAAGTGTATCTGCGTTTCGGTGAACCCATGAAATTCCAGGGGGAATCCTCGATGACCGAGGATGACATCAACCGCGAGGTCGATAAGGTCCGTCAGGCCATCAGTGACCTCATCGATATTGGTCTCAGCGAAAGGGAACGGCTGTTCTGATGACTCAAAGCTCCAAGCCAGCACTACTCGTCACGGGCGCCGCCGGCGCCCTGGCACAGCAGGTCATACAGCGTCTGCGCAAGGACTATCAGGTCGTCGCTGTGGACTTCCGCCAGGAGGTATGGCTGGGCCCGGATATTCCGAGCTACCGCATCGATCTTTCCAAGCGGGGCTTCGAGGATCTCTTCAGGCGCTTCCAGTTCCAGGGTGTTATTCACCTGGGGCGCATCATGTCGAGCCAGGAAACCCGGCTGCGGCGTTACAACGCCAACGTGCTCGGCACGGACCGCCTGCTGTCGCTCAGCGACCAGTACGGAGTCAGCCGGGTTATCGTGCTTTCCACCTATCACGTCTATGGCGCCAACCCCTACAACCCGGCGCTCATCGACGAGAGCTACCCGCTCAAGAGCGCGGGACTGACCATGGACCTTGTGGACTCGGTGGAGCTGGAAAATCTCGCAACCATCTATCTCTGGCGTAATCCAAACCTTAATGTAACCCTGCTGCGCCCGTGCAACATCGTCGGCCCCGGGGTCCGGAACACCATGAGTTCTCTGCTCTCGGCCCGTTATGCGCCAACCATGGCGGGCTTTTCGCCGATGATGCAGTTCATCCACAGCGACGACATGGCCAACGCCATAGAAACCGCCTTCCGCCAGCGCATTCCGGGCATTTTCAATGTCGCACCCCATGACTGGGTGTCCTATCGCCAGGCGCTGGAGGAATGCGGCTGCCGGCCAGTCCCCATCCCGTCCGTGCCGCCGGTTCTGCCCCGCACCATGCTCAGGGCGCTGAAACTGAGACGCTTCCCGTCGTATCTGATGGATTTTTTCAAGTATCCTGTCATCATCGATGGGCGCAACTTCTCAACCCGTTTCGGGTTCGAGCCCGAACGCTCACTGGATAGCATCTTCCGTTATTATCGGGAGTTGCGTTACCAGTCCTGAATCCGGTCTTACAGGGAGTCACGTTTGCTGGAATTCGGCGTTGTCAGCCACCTCTCGGCGGCTGTTGTCTACGGTCTCCTGGCCGGTTTCACGGCCAGTCGTTACCTGCGTCGCTACACTGACCGGGCCGTACTGCTGGCATCCCTCCTCACCACACTCTGGGCGCTGATCGTTGTCGCCCAGAATCTGTGGGGCTGGCCCAGCTTCACCGTCCGTTACCTGACGGAACTGACCCGCAATGCCGCCTGGATACTGGTGCTTTTTGCGCTGGTGCGCGACGCCCGCGAAGGCGCCATGATTTCCCGTCGAATGGTGTTTTTCACCGCAGGCACTTTCATCATGATCCTGTCGCTGCTTGCCGTCGCTGCCGTCGTCGGCCATATCGGCAGCAGAAACCTGCTGTCGGCTCGAGCCTCGCTTTTCGGCCAGCTTGCTATTTCACTGCTCGGCATCAGTGTCCTCGAACAGATCTGGCGTAATGCGTCCACCTACGGCCGCTCCAGCATCCGCTATATCTGCTTCGGGGTTGGCGGCATCTTCATCTTTGAATTCATCCTCTACGCGGATGCCCTTCTCTTCGACCGTATGTCAAAAGGGCTATGGGATGCCCGGGGAGCCGTCAACGTCCTGCTGGTGCCGCTGTTCGCGGTCAACCTGATCAACGCCCGGCGTCAGCCCGTGCAACTCCAGCTGTCCCGCGCCTTCGTCTTCCATGCCGGCACCTTTGTTCTGGGTGGCATCTACCTGCTCGTGGTCGCGGCCGCCGGTTACTACGTCCGACTCGCCGGCGGTGAATGGGGAGAAGGGCTTCAGGTGGTGTTCATCGCCAGCTTCGTGCTGCTGTTTGTGCTGTTGATGACCTCGGACCGCTTCCGGGCCCGGCTGATGATGTTCGTGAGCCAGAATTTCTTTGACTACAAGTACGATTACCGCGATGAATGGCTGAAGATGACTGAAACCTTCAGCAACCTGAATGAGAATCCGCCCCTGCCGGAGCGGGCCATCCGGACCCTGGCCGGACTGGTGGAGAGCCACACCGGCGGCCTCTGGTTGCGCGATGAGGATGGTCACTACTCCCTTCACGCCACCCTCGGACTCGAGGCGCCGAAACACACCCAGATTGATAGCGACACCGAGCTCGTCCGCTTCTTCCGGGAACGTGAGTGGATCCTGGACCTTCACGAATACCGGGACGACCCGGTGCGCTACAACCTTCTGGAAATTCCCGATGCCATCCTGGGCTTCAGGGATCAGTGGCTCATCATCCCCCTCTACCTTGGCCGGGAGCTCTATGGGATAGCACTGATCGGCTCACCCTACACCCGGGTGGAACTCAACTGGGAAAACTTCGACCTGATCCGGGTTGTCGGGCGCCAGCTGAGCAACTTTCTCGCCCAGGCCGATGCCCAGGACCGCCTCTCCCGCGCCATGCAGTTTGAAGCCGTCAACAAGGCATCCGCCTTCATGGTGCATGATCTGAAGACACTGATCGCACAGCTGTCCCTGCTGGTGCGCAACGCGCCCAAACATCGAAACAACCCTGAATTCATTGATGACATGATCCAGACAACGGATCATGCCGTAAACAAGATGTCGCGTCTCGTCGATCACATCCGCAAACCGGAGAGCGACGACCGCGAGACCAGCCTGGACCTGGCGCAGCTGTGCCAGCAGCTTGTCGATCATCATGGGCGGCAGGAGCCCGTCCCCGGGTACAATGGCCCGACCTCCGGCATTGAGGTGCAGGCCGACCCGCAGCAGCTCCAGAACGTTCTTTCCCACCTGCTCCAGAATGCCCAGGATGCAACCCCGAAAGAGGGAGAAGTCAGTCTCACGCTGAAGGCTAGCGAGGAGTACGGGGTGCTCTTTATTCAGGACACGGGCCAGGGAATGAGCGAACACTTCATCCGCGATTCCCTTTTCAAGCCTTTTGAAAGCACCAAAGGGCTGACGGGGATGGGCATAGGCGCCTATCAGGCTCAGGAATATGTCAAACAGATCGGCGGCACCATGGATGTGACCAGTGAACCCGGCGTAGGTTCCTGCTTTACCATCCGGCTCCCTCTGCTTGCCCGACATTCAGAAACGCCGGGCTAAAATGCCGTATTGGTCACGATTGTGGCTTGCACATGCTTGGCATGAGTCGCCATGAGGGATAGTCTAGAGGACCAGGGACGCAATGGATTCCGTGTAATTTTCCGAACAACCAGTGCAGGGAAACGCAGTGAATCGACGCCTTCTCATCATAGAGGATGATCCAGGCCTTCAGAGCCAGATGCGATGGTGCTTTGATGAAAGTACCGAAGTCACCGTTGCAGACGACCGTGACAGCGCCCTGGCGGCGCTGCGTCGTCACGAACCCCAGGTTGTCACCCTGGACCTCGGACTACCGCCGGATCCGGGAGGGTCGACCGAAGGGTTCCGTCTCCTTGAGGACATCCTGACACTCGCCTCCAGCACCAAGATCATCGTCGTCACCGGCCGCGAGGACAATGAAAACGCCGTCAAGGCGGTCGGCATGGGTGCGTCGGACTTCTACCAGAAACCACTGGATGGCGATATCCTCAATTTCGTCGTCAATCGGGCGTTCCGCCTTCACGCCCTCGAACGTGAAAATGAGGAATTATCCGCGGCCCGTAATGGCGCCCGCCTGAAGGGCATCATTGCCGCCAGCCCGCAGATGCTCAACACCTGCCGGACCATCGAGAAGGTGGCACCGGCTGATGTGACAACCCTGATCGTTGGCGAAACCGGGACCGGCAAGGAAGTTCTGGCCAGGGCTCTCCACGATCTGAGTCCGCGCAAGGAAAAGCCCTTTGCCGCCATCAACTGCGCGGCCATTCCGGAAAACCTGCTGGAAAGCGAGCTCTTTGGTTATGAGAAGGGGGCCTTCACGGGCGCAAGCCAGAGTAAGCACGGCAAAATCGAACTTGCCCACGGAGGGACGCTGTTCCTCGATGAGATCGGCGATATGCCGATGGCGCTCCAGGTCAAGATGCTGCGTTTCCTGCAGGAACGGGTGATTGAGCGTGTTGGTGGTGTGAAGACGATTCCGGTGGATGTTCGTGTTGTCTGTGCCACCCACCAGGATCTTGAGAAGCTGATTCATGAACAGGGTTTCCGTGAAGACCTCTACTACCGCATCAGTGAGGTAACCATCCCCGTGCCGCCGTTGCGTGAGCGTGACGGGGATGCGGTCCTGATCGCCAAATCCCTGCTGAAGGATTCCGCGGGGCAGATGCAGCGCAACGGTCTCTCTTTCTCAGAAGATGCCATTGCCGCAATTCGACAGCACGATTGGCCCGGCAATGTTCGGGAAATGATCAATAAGATCAAGCGTGCCACCATCATGGCCGAAGGCAAGCGCGTGACGGGCTCAGACCTTGAGCTCGGCCATCATGGGGAGGAAGGTGCGTCCGGCCACGCCCTCAACCTGAGACAGGTGCGCGAGGAGGCCGAAAGGCGGGCAATCCACCAGGCCCTCCAGACCACGGACTTCAATATGGCTCAGGCGGCGCGACTCCTTGGGGTCACCCGGCCAACCCTCTATAACCTGACCGATAAATACAATATTGCCACCTCGCTCGCATAAGTGGGCGTCATTACCTTGGGGAACTGTTATGCAAGGACCGAAAACACGTGGAACCCGTCTCTCCCTCCTGATTGGCCTCGTGGTTGTACTTGCCACTGGTTGCAGCGGTGGCGAGGACATGACCCAGAAGGAAGTCGAATACCTGAGCCACATGGACCAGGCGCAATTCTTCCAGCAGCAGGGCGAGCTCAAGGCGAGCACTCAGGAAGCGCGAAGCGCCATCGAGGCGCAGCCCGATCAGATTGAGCCCTACTTTATCCTGATCAATAATCTGCTGACGGCCGGAGATGGACGCACCGCCGAGTCGCAGTTACAGGAACTGCGCGGCAGAATTGATGAAACTGACGCCGAACAGCGCGACAACCTGAACCGGCTCGCAATCCTAGTGGCCAGGGCGAAGATGAAGCAGGATGACCCACAAGGGGCGCTGGAAGCGCTGGAGGACGTTGAGTCCGCGGATCGCAGCCAGCAGCTGCAAGCCAGTATTCTTCGGGCCGATGCCCATCGTCAGGCTGGCAAAAGCGATGAGGCGAGGCGGATCTACCAGGAGGTTCTCGAGCGTGATCCCGAAGCTGTCATGGCTCTGCTTGGCCTGTCCAGGCTCGCCTATGAGCAGGGCCAGCGCGAACAGGCCCGCAACCAGATGGCGAAGGCGGAGGAAGTCAACGCCGATGACCCCGAAGTCCTGCTCTGGAAGGCCCGGATGGCGCACCGCGAAGAGCGGTATGACGACGCGACTGAGGCTTACACAGCGGCTCTCGAGGATATTGGTCGATACGACGTCATGACCCGGCGCAAATACGAAACAATTTCCGCCCTCATCGACGTCCTGCGGGAGAAAGGCGACGCCTCCCAGGCTTTCGTGTATGAAGAGATCCTCGCCGATTCCGCGCCGGGCACGCTGCACTCGGGCATGGAGTCTGCTCGGGAAGCCTATCAACGCGGTAACTTCGATACCGCCGCAGGACACCTGACCGAGGTGCTCGCGCAGGCACCCGGACACGAAGCCGCCTCAATCATGCTTGGCATGATCCGGTTCCAGCAGGGCCGGGTTGGTGAAGCCGAAGAACTTCTGGCCGGACACGTCGACAAAGTCAAATCCGGAGACCTCACCAAGATGCTGGCGGCCGCTCGGATACAGCTTGAGCGCCCCGAACAGGCCCGTGAGATGCTGGAGGAGCTGGACCCTCAGGGTAACGATCCGGGGGTTGTCGCGCTGATCGGAATTGCGGCGCTCAGCTCGGGGGATACAGAGCTCGGGCGTGGTCTTATTGAACAATCCCTTGCCATGGCGCCGGACAATGCCGCCCTGCGTGTCCGTTACGCGCGGTACCTGATGACCCAGGATGAAACTGATGAGGCCATCAGCCAGTTGGAAGAAGCTATCGAACGAACACCAACGGCGGATAAGGCCCATGCCCTGCTCGCCCGGGTTCTGGCGGAATCCGGGCGTGAGGATAACGCTGAACAGGTTGTCAGCCAGTGGATGGAGAGTCAGCCGGACAATGTCCATGCCTATAATATCGCCGGCGACATTGCCCAGATGCGCGGGGATAGCGAGGCAGCCCGCGGCTATTATCGGGAGGCGATCGGTATCAACGCGGATACGCCCGAGAGCCACTTCGCCCTTGGTATGCTCGAGGCAAGGGGCGGAAACGCCGACGAGAGCCTCAAGCACCTGCGCCACGCAGTAGAGCGTGCACCGGACAACGGGCACTATATCAGGGGCCTGCTCTCCCTTGCCGCCAGCGAAGGCAGGGTTGATGAAACCATGGAGTTCCTGGAAACGGTGGGAGAAGCCAAGGAATCATCAATCGGCCCCTACCTCACGCTGTTACGAAGCGCACTGGATAACGGCAAGGACGAGCGCGCATCGCAGCTGGCTGATACCCTTTCCGATCGTATGGAGGGAGCGGATGGGTCACGTGAGACGATTGGCGATATTTACGGTGCCGTTGCCCAGAACGCGCTCAGCAACGGCAATACGGAACGCGCCCAGAAAGTGGTACGTAATGGTCGGGAGCGTTTCAGGAGTCATGAGCGTCTGGCCCTGATTGATGCGCGTCTGCAGTTCCTGCAGGAACGCCCCAGTGACGCTCGCGAAATCCTGCGGACCGTCAAGACCGAGCACCCCGACTCCGCGGCTCCCTATATCGAGGAGGCGAATTACTTCATGAGGTCCGGGAGCTATCGCGAAGCCTCTGAACTCTACCAACTCGCCCGCGACAAGCAGGATTCCGTCCCAATACTGCTGCGCCACGCCCGGGCACTACGTCAACAGGATCGCACCCGGCGCGCCATAGAAGTTCTGGAGGAGGGTTCGAAACGCTTTGGGGACAACCACCAGATCCCGCTCAATCTTGCCATGCTCTACCAGGGCGCGAATCAGAAGGACAAGGCCAGGCAGGCCTATGAAACGACCCTGGAGCTGGCGCCCGACAATACTGTCGCACTCAACAACCTGGCCTGGCTGATCCACGAGGAGGATACCGCCAGGGGGCTGGAGCTTGCTGAGCGCGCCTATAATGCAAACGCTGAGAATCCCGCCGTAGCGGATACCTATGGATGGATCCTGCTCAGGAACGGGGAGGTCAGCAAGAGCATTGAAGTGCTCGAGAAGGCCCGTGAGCGCGCGCCAGACTCCCGGGACATTACCCAGCACCTTGCCGAAGCCTACCGCGAGGCCGGTCAGCCGGAACGCGCGGACGCACTGATGGAACAGCTCTGAGTTCGGGCCCGCATTCAGCGGGCCCCGTCCCCTTCTTCCGTCAAAAGCAGGTGTTCGAGGTCGGAAATATCCACCAACGGGTCGTCCAGATCAACAACCAGGTGTGAATGGCTCAGCGTCCAGGCCCGGCCGGTGATATTGCTGTTCACCGCACGCCGGTCACCCACCGTGGTATCGCCGAGATAGGTTCCCAGAAAACTGCTGTTCCGGGGGGATACCGTTTCCAGAACCTCACCGGGCTGCAGCATCCCATCAGCGGCCATCAAGGCGAGGCGCGCCGAGGTGCCGGTCCCGGTTGGGCTGCGACAGATTACACCAGGGTGCACATAGGTGGCCGAGCGTGAGCGGTAGTGGCCGGCCGGGGCCTGCTCCACCGGGCCCATGAAGTGCGCAAACGGGACCGGACCCACATCACCCAGCTGGGGGTGTTGCTCGGTGAAGGTCTTGCGGACTTCCCGGATGAAACTGTCGCCGAAACTTGCCAGCTTCGGGAACTCATCGGCCACCAGGGCAAACCCCAGCGCGCTGGCGTCAACCATGGCAAAAAAAGCCCCGCTCCAGACGACATCAAAGGGAATGACATCGCCCCTGGGCATGGTCACCTGCAGGTCACGGGCGGCCACATAGGCGGGTTCGCCCTGGGTGGTGATCGATTCCACCCGCCCATTACGGTTCTGGGCTGTCACATGCGCGAGTCCGGCAGGTGACTCCAGAACCAGGTTCTGTTCCCCTTCCTGCATCGCCACCAATCCACTCTGCAGCACCGCCGTCGCCGTGCAGATGGTGTTGGACCCGGAATACAGCGGGTAGCCCATGGCTTCCATGATGATATAGCCCGCCTGGGCCCGCGGATCGCCGGGCGGAACAATGAGATCCACGGACATGGCGGGATCGCCATAGGGTTCGGACAGCAGAAGCCGGCGGAGCCCATCTCCATGGTTCTGGAGATAACGCATCTTCTCGAGTGTGCTGTGCCCGGGAATGTTATCCACTCCACTGTAGACGATGCGGCTGACGTCCCCCCCTGACTGCATATCAATGAGCCCCAGCTTGCGGGTGCGTCCGTCCCGGTCAATCGGCAGCATAAGGGGCTCCTGTAGTATCCCAGTGGCGATCCGGCACAACGACCAGTTTGCCGATGTAGGTCTTGGACATGAAATGCTCCTGGGCCGTATGGAATCGGGATAATGGATAGGTACCGTCCAGAAGGGGTCTGATCTCCCCCGCCTCAATATAGCGAACCAGACGGCGGAATGCCGTACGGGTCCCCTGGGACGAGCCATGCAGCTCAAGCTGCTTGAGATACATCGTACGCAGGTCCAGGTTGACCACGGCCCCCCCGATGGCGCCGGCCGTGGTATAGCGGCCTTCCGGCTTGAGGATGCGCAGCAGGTCATTGAACATCGGGCCCGCCACCAGGTCCGCGACCACGTCAATCGGGCGACCACCAGCAATGCGCTCCGCTTCCTCCACCAGGTCCCCGTTTCCGCGCACAATCACGTCCTCTGCGCCAATGTCCCGCAGGGCCGTTTCCTTTCCGGCGCTGGTCACCGCGTAGGGAATGGCGCCCCTGGCCCGTGCCAATTGGACAATGGCCGAACCCACGCCTCCGGAAGCGCCGGTAACCAGGATGCGTTCGCCCTCGGCGAGACGGGCACGATCCAGCATGTGCTCGCCCGTTAGATAGGCACAGGAAAAGGTGGCCAGTTCCGCATCACTCATCGTGGTATTCACGGCATGGGCGTTTTCCGCGGGCACCACCGTGTATTCGGCGTAGCCGCCGTCGCGACCATGACCAATATAGTCAATGTCCGCCAGGCTCTCGTCGCCCTCGGGGCGGTTGTAGATGCTGAAATCCACCATGACACGCTCACCGATACGTGACTCGGGCACGCCCTCGCCGACCGCCGCTATGCGGCCGACGGTATCCGTGCCCTGTATGCGCGGGAAGGTCAGCGTTGACCGGCCACGGCGCCAGGTGGACACCGAATCCGGGTCCGTCTCACTGCCGTACGCGCCCTGTCTGACCCAGACATCGGTGTTGTTCATACCGCAGGCCGTCACTTCAATCAGCACTTCGCCCTGCCCCGGTTCCGGCACTGGGACGTCCTCACGGTAGACCAGCTTGTCGAGCCCACCGTGCCCGGTAAGCTGCACTGCTCTCATGATCTTTTCGGGAACCATGCCCTTGCTCCTGTGCCTGACCCGTTGTCCGGACCAGTATAGTGCCCGGCCATTCCTGCGGGAAAGGTGTCTGTTCAGGCATCCGCGAAACCGCTAGGATGTCATTACATGATGTTCATAATCAGCATTGGAGTCACCATTGTCCCGGAGCCTGGAGCGCCTCCTCATCGCCAACCGTGGTGAGATTGCCATTCGTATTGCGCGCAGTGCCGATGAACAGGGTGTACAGACGCTGGCCGTCTACAGCCTGGATGACGCTGAATCACGCCACCGTTTTACCGCCGATGATGCCGCGATGCTGGATGGCACGGGCGCCGCTGCCTATCAGGACATTGACGGTATCATCCGTATTGCCCTGGATGCGGGCTGCGATGCCATCCACCCCGGCTACGGGTTCCTCTCGGAAAACCCGGAACTTGCCCGGCAATGCGAGCAGAATGGTCTTATCTTTGTCGGGCCTCGGCCGGAAGTTCTTGAAGTATTCGGTGATAAAACCCTGTCCCGTGAACTGGCCCAACGCTGTTCCGTGCCGCTGGTGCCGGGGACGCCTGTGCTCGCGTCCGTGGCTGAGGCGAGCGAGTTCATGCAGACACTGGAGCCACCCGCGACGATCATGATCAAGGCCATCGCCGGTGGTGGTGGACGCGGCATGCGGGTCGTCCAGGACAGCTCTGAGCTGCAGGAGGCCGTCACCCAGGCCCAACGTGAAGCCCGGGCCGCCTTTGGCGATGACCGGATCTACGCCGAGCGCTACCTGGTTGGCGCCCGTCATATAGAGGTCCAGATCGCAGGGGACGGCTCCGGGGATGCCGTATTCCTGGGAGACCGGGATTGCAGCATCCAGCGCCAGCGGCAAAAGCTCGTTGAAATTGCCCCGGCCCCCTTTCTGACGGCCGATACCCGCGATGCCATGGCGGATGCCGCGATCCGGATGGCTTCCGAAGTGCTGTTCCGGGGGGTTGCGACCTTTGAATTCCTGATCGATTCCGAACGCCCCAAGCAGTTCTACTTCCTCGAATGCAACCCACGCATTCAGGTGGAACATACCGTTACCGAGGAAGTGACCGGACTGGACCTCGTCCGCCTCCAGCTTCATCTGGCCGTGAGCAGGAAACTCGACGACAGCGGGATCATGCCACCACCCTCGCCCCAGGGATTTGCAGTACAGTCCAGGGTCAACCTGGAGTCTATTGAACCCACGGGTGAAACCCGCCCGGGTACGGGGCGGATCACCGCGTACGACCCACCCGGCGGACCTGCCGTTCGGGTGGATGATGCCGGCTACGCCGGTTTCACTGTGCCGCCGGGATACGACACCCTGATCGCCAAGGTCATCGCCCGCGGCCCCGATCTGAACGCGGCGCTCAAGCGCAATTATCGAGCCCTGTGCGAATTCCGTCTGGAAGGCGTGCCCCACAACCTCAAATTGCTCTGCAACATCGTGAGACGGCTCCGCCAGCAGGACGTACCGCTCGGAACGGACTACGTGGAAAATCATCTACCGGAACTGGTCCACCAACACGAGTGGCAACAGGTGCGATTCCCACCGGATCAGGCGGAGGCAAAACCATCGGATGACTCAGCGTCCGCTCCGGTGGACGCCAATGCCATCCTCTCGCCCTGCTCGGGTCGTGTCGCTGCCGTCTACAAGGTCGTGGGTGATTCCGTACAGCCCGGAGAATCCCTGGCGGTCATAGAGGCCATGAAAATGGAGTTCCCGGTTTCGGCTGCCGCAACAGGTCTTGTCCAGGCCATTATGGTCGGCGAGGACACCATGGTTCATGAAGGCGATCCGATCATGGCCCTTGAAGCAGTGGGCCTCAACGAAGCGGCTCCCGAAACCGAGGAATCCGTCGATCTGGAGGCGATCCGGGATGACCTGGCCGAAGTTCTAGAGCGCCATGAAACGACTCGGGACAGACACCGGTCCAGCGCCGTTGAGAAACGTCATCAACAGGGTCATCAGACGGCACGGGAAAACCTGTCCCAGCTGCTGGATGACGGCAGCTTCCTGGAATATGGCGCTCTCGCCCTTGCGGCCCAGCGCCGACGGCGCCCCTTCAACGAATTGCTGGAACGCAGCCCCGCGGATGGGCTCGTAGCCGGCACCGGTACCGTTAATGCCGGAAGCTTCGGTTCCGACAGAGCCCGCTGCCTCGCCCTCGCCTACGATTACACCGTCTTTGCCGGGACCCAGGGGGTAATGAACCATAAAAAAACCGACCGGCTTCTGAAACTCGCCCGGGAATGGTCCATGCCCGTGGTCCTGTTTGCCGAGGGTGGTGGCGGCCGCCCCGGTGATACCGACTATTCCGGCGTCTCCGGCCTGGACGTTCCGACGTTTTCAACCATGGCCGCGCTCTCCGGAACGGTGCCGCTGGTGAGCGTCGTTACCGGGCGCTGCTTTGCGGGCAATGCCGCCCTCGCCGGCTGCACGGACGTCATTATTGCCACCCGCACGGCAACCCTCGGGATGGCCGGCCCCGCCATGATCGAAGGTGGTGGACTCGGCCGTTTCCGGCCTGAAGAGGTGGGCCCCGTCGATGTGCAGGCGCCCAACGGCGTGATTGATATTGTCACCGAATCGGATGCGGAAGCCGTGGAGACGGCACGGCAATACCTCGGGTATTTCCAGGGTGACCTGAGCGATTGGGAGGTGACCGACCAGCGGCATCTCAGGCACCGGATTCCGGAAAGCCGGGTCCGAATCTATGATGTCCGGGCCCTTATTCAGGACCTGGCGGATCAGGGCACGGTGCTGGAGCTGCGCACCGCTTTCGCCCCCGCCATGATTACCGCGCTTATCCGCATTGGGGGCAAGCCCTTTGGCCTTATGGCGAACAATCCGGCGGTCCTTGGTGGCGCAATCAACGCCAGTGCGGCGGACAAGGCCGCGCGCTTCATGCAGCTCTGCGGGGCCTTTGGGATTCCCCTGGTCTCGCTCTGCGACACCCCCGGGTTCATGGTGGGTCCGGAGGCTGAGAAGGAAGCCACGGTGCGGCACGTCTCCCGGCTCTTTGTCACGGCTGCAGGCCTCCAGGTGCCTGTATTCACCATTGTTCTGCGAAAAGGCTATGGTCTGGGCGCCCAGGCCATGGCCGGTGGCAACCTGCACGCCCCCGTGTTCACCGCCGCCTGGCCAACCGGCGAATTCGGGGCCATGGGGCTTGAAGGGGCCGTGCGTCTCGGATATGCGGAGGAACTTGCGGCGGTTGAAGACCCCACGGAACGTCAGGCGCTGTTCGATCAGATGGTCAGCCGTGCCTATGAGGAAGGGAAAGCCCTCAACACAGCGTCCTACCTCGAGATCGACGCAGTCATTGATCCGGCCGATACGCGCCACTGGATCCTCCAGGGGCTGATGAGCTGCGGCGATTCGGGTCGTACCCCGTCAAGGCCAGCCTTTATCGATACCTGGTGAACCGATGAGCAATACCCGCGACGCGGAGGTTTCACGCACAACCTTGCATAAACCGAAAATCGTGAAACACTGGCGACATCATCAACATTAGAGACAGGAGCAAGGAATGGCCGTACAGGCAGTTTTCTATTCCGATAAAGACGGGTTTGAAGCCGCAATCAAGGAGCCCCAGCGACTCATGTTCACCAGCAAAGCCGAAGCCGACAAGCGCGACAAGATTCTGGAACTGGCTGGCGAACTTCAGGTCTTTCTTGAGCGTGAGGTTCCGGACCTTGGCGAGGATCTGGCGGAGCGTTGCGGCATCGCCCTCGCCGAGCACTCGGATTTGCTAAAAACGGCCCTGAAAAAGCCCAGCGCGCTCAATGAACCTGCCGCAGAGGAGGACACATGACGAACACCAGCTACCTACGATTTCCCGGCGGTTCACTGGGACCACGACTCGATTGAATCCACCTTCGCCACACTGCGACTCAGAACCAAGCGGAGCCGGTCCTGTGCCGATGGCGCAGGAAACCAAATAAGACCAGGCCAAGAGCGAGTAAGCCGATGGCCGCAGGCTCTGGGACCTTCGCTGTGCGGACTTTGTTAAAGCGTCCCTGCAGCCAGAAATCCCCCGCCGGGCCGGAAACGGATGCGCCTTCGTAAGGATGGGTGCGGTCAATATTGTGAAATATGTCCTGGCCGGCCTCCAGGGAAAAAAGGTCAAAAAATAGAAAGAAATCAAATTTGTCCCAGGTAACCGGCTTAAAACCGTTCTCGAACAACTTTGACTCATTTGAAACGGGCTGTTCGTACATCAGTGGCACTGAACCTTGCCAACTAAAAGCGACGGGCTGGCTGACGAAATCAAACGAAACAAGACGCCGCTTTTGGGAATCCACGCTAAATATGCCTACGGCCTCGTGAGTCTCGTACCGATTTCCGATTGGATCACTGTAGGAATAAGTAATGAGAGATGCGCTTGCTGAGAGTGAAAAAAAGACCAGGGCTAGAGCTGCTATCCATTTCATTTTGGGAATTCCTTAAGGTCGTTGGTCGGATACAAGCGCTACGCAATTTTTACGCCATCCCCAATAATCAACAGGTTACGACCTTCCTTTCTTTGAGGTGTAAGATATTTTGACGCGTCAGAAGAGAAAGAAGACGAGCATAGGCCGCCGCAACTCTAATGGGAGAGGAGTTAGCGGATCTCTTGAGTGCCATAGGCTATTGAAAAGTATGGTGCGGGTGGCCGGACTTGAACCGGCACGGCCAAAGGCCTCAAGATTTTAAGTCTTGTGTGTCTACCAGTTCCACCACACCCGCAACACCTCTGGGAGGTGAGGCGGGATTGTATAAAGCCCTGTCGGGGAACGCAATGTCAGTCGCCCCGCGCCAGCATCACGTCACAGGGCAATTTGTGCACGAGCCGGCTTGAGACGCGCCCGGGCAGCCAGCGGGTCAGGCGGCTGCGACTGTGCCCGCCCATGACCACCAGGTCGGCATTCACCTCGGAGACCTGGTTCTCGATTTCCTCCACGGGGTGGCCGTGGATGATACGCACATCCACATGGTCTCCGATCATTCCGGTACGCTCCATCATGGACTGCAGGTAATCGGTCACCGTCCGGTCCTGTTGCTGCCACTCCTCCTCGAGCGCCTCATTCGGCATCCCCGCGTCCCTGAGTCGTTCAAAGGCACGGCTGTCAATAACGTGGACAATCCTCACGTTGGCCCTGGGGAACCAGGTCCGAACTGCCGCCATCGCGGTTTCCGCCTCTTCCGAGAAATCCGCGGCAATCACGACCTGTTGGTAAGGCGTGACACTTTCGCGCCGAACCACAAGGGTCGGCATGTGCATGTACCAGAGCAGCTGCTCGGCGGTGGAGCCCAGAAGAAGATCCCGAACCGCATGACGACCGTGCGCCCCGATAACCAACAACTGGCTGCCGGTACCTTCGGCGAGTGTATGGAGCTGTTCAGCGACATAGCCAAACGCGGCATGGGGTTTGATTGTCACCCCCGATTCCCCTTTCAGCGCCGACAGCTCCCGCGTAAGGCGCTCACGGACCGCATCCTTGAGGCGTTCGACTATCGATCCCTCACTATCCGTATCCGCGTCCTTCAGCCACTTCCGCTCAGGAAACGCCTCATCCACGACATGCGCGGCATGCACCGGCATCCCGTGTTCGTCGGCGAGCTGGAACGCCCGTCCCGCTGCACGCTCGGAGCGTTCCGAAAAGTCGTGGGCAATCAGTACACCGGATTCTGACATCATCCTTCTCCATGCCTGCGGGCTTGAACATCATTGGACTTTCTCAAAGCTTTCGTTAAGCATAACAGAAGAAACCCCGGCTGCGACCCTGCCTCAATCTCCCATCAGACGGGCCACATCCAGCATGCGGTTGGTAAAACCCCATTCATTATCGTACCAGGCCAGAACCTTAACCTGGGTGCCGAGTACCCGTGTCTGGCTGGCGTCATATACGGCCGAGAACGGGGAATGATTGAAGTCCACGGAGACCAGCGGTTCATCCGTATACCCAAGGACGTTTCTCAGCGCTCCATCCGATGCCTTTTTCATGGCCGAATTGAGGTCATTGACGCTCACCTCGTGTTTCAGAATGGCGTGCAGGTCCACCATCGATACATTGATCGTGGGGACGCGCACCGCCATGCCGTCGAGCTTGCCGGCCAGCCGGGGCAGAACCAGCCCCACCGCATCGGCGGCGCCGGTCTTGGTGGGGATCAGGTTGCTTGCGGCCGCCCTGGCCCGGTACAGGTCTTTGTGGGCCTTGTCGATCAGGTTCTGGTCATTGGTGTACGCGTGGATCGTGGTCATCTGGCCCTGCTCCACCCCGAAGGCCTCATCGAGCACTTTGGCAATCGGGGCCAGGCAGTTGGTGGTGCAGCTTGCGTTGGAGACAATACGATCATCGTCCGTCAACTGATCGTGATTGATTCCGTAGACTACCGTCCGGTCTGCGTCCGGAACCGGATAGGAAACGAGTACACGGTGGGCACCCGCATCCAGGTGCCCGCTCAACAATTCGCGTTTCTTCATCTTGCCCGTGCATTCGAGGACCACATCCACACCCAGATCCTTCCAGGGGAGCTGGGCCGGATCCTTCTCCGAGAGGCAGAGAATCTCCTGGTTCCCAACGGTCAGGTGGTCCCCGTCCAGGGTCACCGGCGTACGGAAGTGGCCGTGGGTGGTGTCATGACGCAGGAGGTGACAAAGAACCCGGGGTTCCACCAGGTCATTGATGGCCACGACCTCGATCTGGTTTTCCAGCCCGCGTTCATGGATGGCCCAGACCAGGCAACGCCCGATCCGCCCGAAACCGCTGATGGCAACGCGCAACATAAACAACCTCCCCGCTTATGGATGTAGGCTACCCCCTACTATAAATCCTCGGTGAGGGAGATTGGCCAGTGGTGGTCACTGCAACACGAAGGTGACCCGTAGATCCACGCGGTAGCCAGTGACTTTACCGTTCTCAACATGCACCTTCTGCTCGGATACCCACGCACCCTTGATGTTTTCAACGGAGCGGGAGGCCGTTTCAATGCCATTCTTGATGGCATCCTCAAAGCCACTCTTTGATTCCGCGCTTATTTCGATAACCTTTGCTACTGACATAACCTTCTCCGTGTTCTCAATGTTTTACACTGGGTACTTCCTGCTCCCCTCTCTTTCCATACTGACGCTGGCCCTCCGTTGAGCTGTTGACCGGGGTCAACAATACACGCCGTAAACGAGGGGCTTTCCAGGAACGGACAGGATCGTTGATACAGATCAATGTCGAGGTAAGAAATAGGATCGACAGTTATAGCTCTCAGACCGGATCCGGATGCTGGAGGCTCTTCATGAAAGTGTTGGTAGGCGACATCGGCGGAACCAATGCCCGCTTCCGTCTCCTGGAGGGAGAAGGCCATCAATGGTGTCTGCGGCATCAGTCAACCTGGTCCAGCCCCCGGTTCGACTCCCTTGAGGCATTGCTCGAGGCATTGATGTCCAATTTCTCAAGGCTTGAGAAAGCCACCATTGACGAAGCCTGGCTTGCCGTCGCGGGTCCCGTCCGAGCGGGACGCGTTACCTTTACCAATCTGCCCTGGCAGGCGGATTCCCAGGCGCTCGCCGCCCGGTTCGGGTGGAACCGTGTGTCCCTGATCAATGACCTCGAGGCCCTTGCGCACGCGGTTCCGAGCCTAGGGGCCAAGGAGTTGATGCCCCTCCAGCACGGTAGCCCGGGCAATGCCAATTGCCTGGTGGTTGCGGTAGGAACCGGGCTGGGGGTTGCCACCTTCAAGACTCAGGATCACGGCGTGGATGTATTTGCTTCCGAGGGGGGGCATATCGATTTTGCTCCAGCTGATCCAGACGACTTCCGGCTGCTGGAGTACCTGCGCACGCGTTACGGACATATCAGCCAGGAACGGGTTCTCTCCGGCCGGGGCCTGGCCGATCTTTACCGTTTTGTCTGTGACGAACAGGGCGCGCCGCCAGAGAGCGCTCTACTTGAAGCTGACGATCCTGCCGCTGCCATCAACCAACGCGCGGAGTCCGCCCAGGCGCCCATGGCCGTGGCTGCCATCGAACGCTTCTCGGGATTACTGGGGCGGTTTCTCGGCAATGCTGCCCTCTTCTCCGCAGCCTTGGGCGGAGTCTACCTCTGCGGGGGTGTCGCAACTCGGCTGTACCCCTACCTGACCAATGCCGCTTTCCTCGATGCCTTCCTGGACCGGGGCCGAATGAAGCCCATGATGGAGCGGATCCCGGTCTGGACGATTGCAAGCACCGAGGTAGGCCTTAACGGGGTCACCGCACTGGCAACCCGCTACGCCGTGACCGGGATGCCGATTGACGCCTGCGCCGTTGATCATCTATCACAGGCCCAGTCATAACAATGAGGAATCCATGAATGGGTCTGGACAATAGACTGCCCGAGACAATGAAGGCCATGGTTCTGGAAGAACAGGGCCAGCCTCTGAAACAGCGGCAGCTACCCATGCCGGAGATTCAAACCCCGGACCAGGTGCTGCTGAAAGTTGAAGCCTGCGGCGTCTGCCGGACGGACCTCCACATACTGGATGGCGAACTGCCCGATCCCAAACGGCCGTTGATTCCCGGCCACCAGATTGTTGGCACGGTCGTGCGCACCGGTGACGCTGTCACCAACCTCCAACCGGGGGACCGTGTCGGGGTGCCCTGGCTTGGTCACACCGACGGATCCTGCCGCTACTGCCGCCGGGGGCAGGAGAACCTGTGCGAACAGGCTCGCTTCACGGGTTACACCATGGACGGTGGCTATGCGGAGTATGCCCTGGCCCACGAACCATTCTGCTTTCCGCTGCCGCCCGATGCCAGGGCTCTGGATATCGCGCCCCTGCTCTGTGCGGGATTGATCGGCTTTCGTACCTGGCGGCTTGCCGGCGGGGTGGATAATGAACGACTCGGGATCTATGGCTTTGGCGCGGCTGCCCATATCCTGTGCCAGATTGCGTGCTGGTACGGGCAGTCCGTTTATGCCTTTACGCGCCCGGGGGACGAGGCGGCGCAGAAGCTCGCACGCGATCTTGGCGCCGTCTGGGCCGGCTCCAGCGAGGAGGATCCGCCCGAGGTACTGGATGCGGCTCTTGTTTTCGCACCGGTCGGTGACCTTATGGTTACCGCCCTCGGACATGTGGACCGTGGCGGCAGCGTGGTCAGCGGCGGCATCCACATGAGCGACATTCCGGCCTTTCCCTACCGGCTGCTGTGGGAAGAGCGCAGCATGAAGTCGGTGGCCAACCTGACCCGGGAGGATGGCCATGCCTTCCTCGAGGTGGCGCCCCGCGTTCCCGTGCGCACCGAGGTGCATGCCTACGCGTTGAAGGATGCCAACCAGGCCCTGGAGGATCTCCGCCACGGCCGTTTTGCTGGGGCCGCAGTCCTCACCATGGACTGAGCCGAGCACCCCGGCTAGGACGCGTTCAGGCCACTCTGGGGTAATGGCCCTTCATGCGTTCGCCCAGGGCATCCCGGTACAGGTTTTCATAGGCGGTCGCCGCATCGAGCCACTCGAACCGCTCCCTCATGGCATTACCCATGAGTTGCTTCCAGGCGTCTTTCTGTTCGTAAAGCGCCAATGCCCGGTCAACAGTCTCCAGAAGTGCCCCCACTTCCGGCGCGCTCATGCGGAGCCCGTTCGCGCTATCAAGCCCGGAATCCAGATCCTTCACTGTATCCCGGAGCCCGCCAACACCGGTAACAAGCGGGATAGTGCCATAACGCATGGCAATCATCTGCACCAGGCCACAGGGCTCAAAACGGGAAGGCATGAGCAGCATGTCCGCGCCGGCGTAGAGCTGGTGGGCGCGATCCTCATCGAAGGCGGTGTGGACGGATAACCTTCCCTCGTGGCGCCGGGCAAGGCGATGCAGCTCACTTTCGATCTGAGCCGCTCCCGCACCCAGCACAACCAGCCGGAGATCCTTCTTCATGAGCTCCGGCATCGCCTCAAGCAACAGGTCGATGCCCTTCTGTTCCGTCAGCCGGCCCACCCAGACGATAACCGGTGCCCTGTCACTGTGGTCAAAGGCCAGTCCCAGCTCACGGATCAGTTCCTGGCGCTGGCTTGCCTTGCCTTCCGGGTGTTCTGAATCGAAATGATGGGTCAGCCTCGGATCCGTCGCCGGATTCCAGGCCGCGTAATCGATCCCGTTAAGGATACCGCTCAATACGCCGGAACGGGCCCTGAGCAGTCCATCCATGCCGCCGCCGAATTCGGGTGTCTGAATCTCCTCCGCGTAGGAGGGACTGACGGTCGTGATGCGATCCGCGAAATTGATCCCGGCCTTCAGCAGCGAAATGCTTCCGTAGAACTCCAGGCCATCGGGCTGGTAAAGATGGTCCGGAAGCTCAAGCCGCTCCAGGATTTCCGGCGGGAAGCAGCCGCTGAAACCGGCGTTATGGATAGTGAATACCGACGCCGCGGCCGCTCCCTGCAGGCGCATCCAGACCGGGGTAAGGCCGGTATGCCAGTCGTTGCTGTGCACAATGTCCGGCTGCCACCCTGTTTCCAGCCTGCCACAGGCAATGTCGGCAGCAACCCGGGAGAGCATCCCGAACTGGACGGCGTTGTCCGCCCAGGGCGTACCGGCCTTGTTGAGATAGGGGCGACCCCGGCGGCGCAGGAACCCCGGGGTCTCCAGCAGCCATACCGGGCACGGCAGGCTCGCTTGATTGGTCTCGACAATGCGCCCCTTCCCTGCCGCCAGGCGGACCCGGGTTTCAAGTTCCCGGGTCAGATTCCGTTGATAGGCCGGTATGAGCACCCGCACGTCGTGGCCCCGGGCGGTCAGTGCAGCGGGCAGCGAGCCAACCACATCACCCAGGCCGCCCACCTGGGCCAGCGGCGCCATTTCAGCCGCGACCAGCAGAATCTTCATCGACTCCATTGCCGTTCTCCTTAAATACAAGATAGATGGCGCCCAATGGTGGCAGCGTCAGCGACAGCATCGCCGGCTGCCCCATCCACGTATCCGCCCGCGCGGTGTGGCCACCCAGGTTTCCCACGTCGGAGCCCCCATACAGGCCGGCATCCGAGTTGAGGTATTCCTGGTAGAACCCTGCACGCGGCACGCCAATGCGGTAGTCGTATCGCGGCACGGGGGTAAAGTTGCACACAATGACCACATCCTCATCGCCACTGGAACGCCGGAAGCTGATGACGGACTGATCCGAATCGTGGCAGTCAATCCAGTCAAAGCCGGACTCGGAAAAATCGCGCTGGTGCAGCGCGGGCAGTCGGCTGTAAAGCCGGTTCAGGTCGCAGACCAGCCGATAGACGCCGGCGTGATAGCCGGTATCCGCGAGCCCGAAATCAATGGCGCCTTCGTGGGACCATTCGTGGGGTTGCCCCACTTCATCCCCCATGAACAGCAGTTTTTTGCCTGGATACGCGAACATGTACGCGTACAGCAGCCGGAGGTTGGCGAACCGCTGCCATTCGTCGCCGGGCATGCGATCCAGGAGCGCCCCTTTGCCGTGCACCACTTCGTCATGGGAAAGCGGCAGTATGAAATTCTCGTTGAATGCGTAGAGCAGCCCGAAGGTCAGGCCGTCATGATGGTAGCGGCGGTGAACCGGATCCTGTCGCAGGTAAGCCAGGGTGTCGTGCATCCAACCCATGTTCCACTTCATGCTGAAACCCAGGCCGCCCAGGTGCACCGGTCGGGTTACGCCCGGCCAGGCGGTGGATTCCTCAGCAATGGTGAAGGTGCCCGGGCATTCTCCGTGGGTCACGGTGTTCATCTGCTGCAGAAACGCGACCGCTTCCAGATTCTCATTTCCGCCGTACTCATTGGGAGTCCAACCACCGCCTTCACGCCCATAGTCCAGATACAGCATGGAGGCCACTGCATCGATACGAAGCCCGTCCAGATGGAAATGTTCCAGCCAGTAGAGCGCGCTGGAAATCAGGAAGCTCTGGACCTCGTGACGCCCCAGGTTGAATGAGAGCGTGCCCCATTCAGGAGTTTCGCGAGAGGGATCCGCATGTTCAAACAACGAGGTGCCGTCGAAACGCGCGAGCGCATGCTCATCCTTTGGGAAATGCGCGGGGACCCAGTCCAGGATGATGCCGATCCCGGCGCCATGCAGGCGGTCCACCAGGTAACGGAAATCGTCCGGTTCGCCGAAGCGGCTCGTAGGTGCAAAGTACCCTGTTGTCTGATAGCCCCAGGAGGCATCCAGGGGATGTTCGGTCACGGGCATGAGCTCAACGTGGGTAAAGCCGGTTTCGGACAGGGTTTCCACGAGCGCGTCCGCCATCTCCCTGTAGCCCAGAAAGCTTCCGTCCTCATGGCGCCGCCAGGAGCCGGCATGCAGCTCATAGATGCTCATGGGTGCGTCGTGCCAGTTCGGACGGTTGGCCAGCCAGTCGCTGTCATCCCAGGCATGCCCCGGCGGTCCATCCACGATGCACGCGGTCTTGGGGCGGGATTCAAAATGGCGGGCGTAGGGATCGATCTTGGTGACGACCTCACCGGTCTGGCGGTTGCAGAGTTCGAACTTGTAAAGGGACCCGTGGCCCACCCCTGGAATGAACAGCTCCCAGACCCCGTAACCCTCATGCTCATGCATACGGTGGGCACTGCCGTCCCAGTCATTGAAATCGCCAATAACGCTCACCCACTCGGCATTGGGGGCCCAGACACTGAAACGGGTGCCCGCCACGCCATCATGCTCACGCAAGTGCGCGCCCAACAGCCGCCATGCACGCCAGTGCCCGCCCTCACTGAAGCTGCTCAGCTCACCATGGCTCAACTCTGACGGAACCTGTTGATGGCGAGCGGTAGAGCGCTGAGATCTTGCCAATGAATCTTTCCTCACACGGCCATCCTCGGACCCGGATCATTTTCCTTCCCATTAACCGGATCTTCCTCCTGTGGGCATGCACCAGTGTTGACCCCCGTCAACACATGCGGTTGTTGGTAGTGCTCGAATGAACGGATCGAAAATGCCTGTTCACGGAGACGGCATGGATTCTCCCAAGCACGTTCAGAATGAGCGTTACATCAGCCTCATCACCCAGAACACCCTGGCGCTTGTGCTTGCCGGTGGAAAGGGCACGCGGCTGGGATCGCTGACGTCCCATCGGGTCAAGCCCGCCGTCCCCTTTGGTGGCCATTTCCGGATCATCGACTTTCCCCTTTCAAACTGCGTCAATTCCGGTATCCGGCGCATCGGGATACTGACCCAGTACAAGGCCCATTCCCTCATCCAGCATGTCCACCAGGGCTGGGGCTTTCTGCGTTCCGAGCTCGGGGAATTCGCGGAGTTGCTGCCGGCCCAGCAGCGAACGGGGGATGAGTGGTATCTGGGCACCGCCGACGCGGTCTACCAGAACATGGACATACTCCGTCTCCACGATCCCGCCCATCTGCTGGTGCTGGGCGGCGACCATATCTATAAGATGGACTACGGCCCCATGCTGGCCATGCATGTCAGCTCCGGCGCGGACGTGACCGTCGGGTGCATGCCTGTGCCACTCAGTGACGCCCCGTCCTTCGGCATCATGGAGATCGACGAAAACAACCGCATCCAACGCTTTACGGAGAAGCCGTCCTACTGCGATCCCATGCCCGGTTCCAGCGACAAGGCCCTGGCGTCCATGGGGATTTATGTCTTCAACACGCGCTACCTGCTCTCGCGCCTGCTCGTGGATGCAAACAGCCCGGACTCGAGCCATGACTTCGGCAAGGACATCATCCCCTCCGCAGTAGAGGACAGCGAGGTCTTTGCCTACCTGTTCCGCAAGGGCAACAGCGACAGCCCCGCCTACTGGCGCGATGTGGGTGATATCGATTCCTACTGGAAAACCAACATGGAACTGGTCGGTGTGAATCCGGAACTCAACATCTATGACAAGCGCTGGCCGATCCTGACCTGGCAGCGCCAGGCGCCGCCGGCGAAGTTCGTCCTCGACGAGCCGGGTCGTCGCGGGGAGGCGACCAACTCCATGGTTGCCGGGGGTTGCATCGTTTCCGGCGCGACGGTTCGCAACTCGGTGCTAGCCTCCCATGTCACCGTTGCCGAGGGGTCATCTATCGAGAGCTCGGTCCTGCTGGAGAACGTCCGGGTCGGGCGGGACGTGCACATACGACGTGCCGTGATTGAAACCGGCTGCACCATCCCGGACGGAATGCACATCGGGTTTGACCCGGCGGTGGATGGAAACCGTTTCGAGCTGAGCCATGGCGGGATTGTCCTGGTGACGCCGGAAATGCTTGGCCAGGAGGTGAGCTGTGTCCGATGAATGTCTTCGTGTTGTCCTCTGCTGGCACATGCACCAGCCGGAATACCGGGATCCGCTGACCGGCGAATACCTGGCCCCCTGGACCTACCTCCACGCCATCAAGGACTACGTGGACATGGCCGCCCACCTTGAGTGCGCACCCGACGGCGTCCAGGCCGTGGTCAATTTTCCGCCCGTGCTGCTGGAACAGATCTCAAGCTACGCGAGACGGATACGGGATTTCCTGGAGCAGGGCTGCCATCCGGGCGACCCCCTGCTCGCGGCGCTCGGCATGGAAGAACTTCCCGAAACCCGTGAAGCACGCCGCCCGCTGTTTGAGCGCTGCCTTCAGGCCCATGAACAGCTGATGATCGAGCGTTTCGCCCCCTATGCCCGCCTTGCCGCCCTGACCCGCCATGCCCTGGAAACGGACATCGGGCCGGATTACCTGACCAACCGGCACCTCGCTGACCTGGTGACCTGGTATCACCTTGCGTGGCTCGGTGAAACCGTTCGCCGGCGCGACGAACGGGTGCGCGCCTTGATGGACAAGGCACAGGACTATGATCTTGCGGATCGACGCCAGCTCCTTACCCTGATCGGGGAGCTCATGACCGGTCTGCTGGACCGCTACCGGGCGCTTGTTGACGCCGGACGGGTTGAACTCTCCACTACCCCCTACACGCATCCCATGCTGCCGTTGATGATCGATTTCGAGTCCGCCCGCGAGGCGCGCCCGGATACGCCGTTACCCGAATCAGGCCAATACCCCGGTGGCCATGAACGGGCACTGTGGCAGTTGAAACGCGCTCGCCAGTCCTTCGAGGAACACTTCGATCTTGAGCCCGTGGGATGCTGGCCCTCGGAAGGCGGGGTGTCCGGCCCCGCCCTGCAGCTGATCGGCGAGTCCGGCTTCCGATGGGCAGCCAGCGGCCAGGGCGTGCTGCGACACAGCCTTTCCTCGGAAAGCCCCGATTCCAGCGAGCTGCACCGTCCCTACCGGCTCGAGGATAACGGTCCGGTCTGTTTCTTCAGGGACGACGAACTGGCGGACCGGATCGGCTTCAACTACAGCCACTGGCACGGTGACGACGCCGTCGCCGATTTCGTGGAACGGCTCGAAAACATCGCTGACGAAAGCAACGGTGGCCGCGTGGTCCCGGTCATTCTCGATGGTGAGAATCCCTGGGAATATTACCCTGACAACGGCCTCCATTTTGTCCCGGCGCTCTACCGGGCAATACTGCAGAGCGAAAGGCTGCGCCTGACAACATTCAGCCAGTGCCTCGACGACGCCGCAGTGCCGGTTGACCCACTCCCCACTCTGGTTGCGGGGAGTTGGGTGTACGGGGATTTCAATACCTGGATCGGTGACCCGGACAAGAACCGCGCCTGGGATCTGCTGTGCAACGCCAAGGCGGTTTTCGATGAACGTTATCCGCATATCAACGATGCGGCGCACCGCGCCATGGCTCTGCGCCAGCTCGCGGTATGCGAGGGCTCGGACTGGTTCTGGTGGTTCGGTGATTACAACCCGCAGGAGGCGGTCAGCGAGTTCGATCGGCTCTACCGGCGCCACCTCACGGCCCTGTATGAATTGCTCGAGGCGCCCCGACCGGCAGAACTGGATACACCCATCAGCAGCGGCGGAGACGGTGCTGAAATGGGCGGCGCCATGCGCCGCAGCCACGAATGACCCAGCCTGATGAGCGCCAGGCCGGGGTTCTGCTGCACCCCACATCCCTGCCCGGAGGCGCCGACCTGGGCCCTTCCGCACGTGGTTTCGTGGACTTCCTGGCGGCCTCGGGGTTCGGCGTCTGGCAGATGCTGCCGGTGGGCCCCACCGATGCGAACGGTTCCCCTTATCTGTCCCCGTCAAGCTTTGCCGGCGACACCGGACTGATCAGCCCCCATGATCTTTTCAGGCTCGGGCTGCTGCCCAATGATGTAAGTCCCGCGGACCTTCAGGACCCGGAGCGCCGGGACTTATTGGAGCGGGTCCAACGGGCACTGCCCGATCACCCGGAACACCAGCACGCCCTGACGCTCTTCCGCGAGGCGAACTCGGCCTGGCTGGCCGACTATGCCCTGTTCCGGTGCCTGGGTCGCCGCCACTACCACATTCCATGGATCCGGTGGCCCACCGCTGAGCGCGACCGCCACCCGGAACGACTGACGGAACTGCATAATGAGCTGGCGTCGGAGATCGAACTGGAGTGCCTCGGACAGTACCTGTTCTCCCTTCAATGGCAGGCGCTCCATGAATACGCCGCCAACCGGGGAATCCGGCTTTTCGGGGACCTTCCGATCTACGTGGCCCATAACAGTGCGGATGTGTGGTGTCATCCGGAGCTGTTCGATCTTGACGCCACCGGGCACCCGAACGAGGTGGCCGGTGTCCCGCCTGATGCGTTTGCCGAGGACGGACAATACTGGGGCAACCCGGTCTACCACTGGGATCGCCATGAGCAGGACGGATTCCGGTGGTGGACTGAGCGCCTGGGGCACCAGTTGCGCCGGTTCGACCTTCTGCGCCTGGATCACTTCCGAGGACTGGAGGCCTTCTGGTCCATTCCCGCCGGCGCCGATTCCGCCGCCGAGGGACAGTGGCGGCAGGGGCCCGGAATTGAACTCTTCAACGCGGTAACCCGCGCACTGGGTCCGCTTCCCCTGGTGGCCGAGGATCTTGGGGACATCACGCCGCAGGTTGAGTCCTTGCGCCAGAGCGTTGGCTGCCCGGGAATGCGGGTTCTTCAATTCGCCTTCGAAGGGGATGCGGCTAACCCACACCGCCCCCATAATCACGGCACCGACGCCGTCGTCTACACCGGCACCCATGACAATGACACCACCCTCGGCTGGTGGCGGACCTGCAGCGACACGACACGGGCCACCGCCCTGGCCTATCTGGCAACGCCCTCGGACCCGATGCCCTGGCCGCTGATCCAGACCGCGCTCAACTCGGTGGCAGAGCTTGCGATCATTCCGGCACAGGATTTGATGGAACTCGGCAGCGAGGCGCGCATGAACACACCCGGAACCACCGGGGGCAACTGGCAATGGCGGCTGGGGCCGGGTGAACCATCATTCTCCATGACCCCGGCCCTGAGGCACGCCCTGGCGATCAGTGGTCGCGCCGGTCCGATCACACCCAGCGCATACACCCCATCTCCAGGGGATGCTGGAGGTAGCGATTGAACGGGTACATGCGGACGCGCATACGGAACAACCCATTCTCCGGGGCGGGTATATCCAGAACAAAGCGATGGAATCCTGAGTCGCTCACCTCACTGGCGCTGAAGCGGTAGACCCGCTCCGCCGCATCCGGGGCCATTTCCGGTGTGACCAGGCATTCCATCACTACATCCTCCGGTGACAGGCCATTGAGGCCGGCGTCCACCCTCAGCGTGGCTTCCGTGTCACCCTCGATCGCGTCGGGCGGACATTCCGCCCAGGCCATGCTCACTCCAGTCCAGGCGGCGTAGACACGCGCCTTCCATTCTGAAAGCTCACAGGCTCCAGCGCCTTCCGAGTCCGTCAGTTCCCGGGCGCCCGAGGCAGCCGGTGCATAGATATCCTCGGCATAGCGAAGCACCATGCGCTCCGCACTGAAACGCGGCAGCACTGTGTACATCGACGCCTTGCAGCGGCTGACCCAGTCCGTGGAGTATCCGCCGGGGCCAGCGTCAAAATAGGCTGGAATAACCTCATGCTCGAGCATATCCAGAAGGTCCTGGGCCTCAACCAGGTCGCGCTGGTCGCTGGGCAGGTCATCACTGTGTGGAGCGATTCCCCAGCCATTGCGTCCATCAAAGCCTTCCGCCCACCACCCATCCAGTATGCTCAGGTTAACGCCGCCATTGATCGCCGCTTTCTGGCCCGAAGTGCCGCTGGCCTCCAGAGGGTATTCCGGAGTGTTGAGCCATACATCCACACCGGTCACCAGCTTCCTGGCCAACGCGATATCATATCCCTCCATCAGGAAAACGCGGTTGAGGAAGGATGGCTGGGATGAAATCTCGTGAATACGCCGGATCAGCGCCTGGCCGGGCATGTCCTGGGGATGGGCCTTGCCGGCGAAAATCAGGATGACCGGCCGCTCGGGATCGCCCATGATTCGGATCAGGCGCTCCATGTCCTCGAAGATCAGCAGCGCCCGCTTATAGGTGGCAAAACGCCGAGCAAAGCCGATGATCAGCGGACGCGTGTTCTCGGCCGAGATGACGCGGCGCATCCCCTCGATACGCGCCCGGCTGAAGTTATTGCGTCGATACTGGATATCCAGCAGTTCAGCAAGATCCGCCAGCATCTCACTTTTGAGCGACTGGGTCAGGCTCCAAAAGCGGTGGTCGGGTATGCGTTGGATGGTGCGCTCCCAGAATTCCGCATCGTCAAGGTGAGCTTTCCAGTCCGGGCAGTGCCCATCGAACAGGTTGACCCACTCACGCGCCAGGAATGTGGGGATGTGGACCCCATTGGAGACGAAGGAAAGCGGGTTTTCGGCCGGATCAACGTCGGGCCATACATGGGATTCCATGCGCGCCGCCACATCACGATGCACGGCGCTGACGCCGTTGAAGCGCCGCGCCCCTCTCAGTGCCAGCGCCGTCATGTTGAACCGCCCCCGGTTCTGGGGTGAATGCCCCAGGTACAGCAGATCCTCCACGGTGACATCCATGGCCTGTGCCAGCCCCCTGAGGTGGTCAGCGGCGAGATCGTGCTCGAACAGGTCATGCCCCGCCGTAACCGCCGTATGGGTAGTGAAGACAGTGGCGGCGGCCGTGGCTTCCAGAGCAGCCTGGAAATCGAGCCCCGCCGCCACCCACTCACGGCACCGCTCAAGGATCATAAAGGCGGAGTGGCCCTCATTGATATGCCAGACGCTGGGCGCCAGCCCCAACCGCCTGAGTGCAATCACACCCCCGACGCCCAGCAGCAGTTCCTGGGCGATACGCATCCGTCGGTCGCCGCCATAGAGCTGGTATGTGATGGTGCGATCCTCGGCCGTGTTGGCGGCAACGTCCGTGTCCAGAAGGTACAGGTGGACACGGCCAACCGCGACCTTCCAGATCTGAGCCGCCACCATCCGTCCCGGGAATACCACCTGGATCTGGAGCTGGTCTCCATGCTCGTCCATCACCGGTAAAACCGGCAGTTCATCCAGGCTGAACGGATTCAGGTGGATTTCCTGGCCGCCACTGCGGTTGATGGTCTGGCTGAAATACCCCTGGCGATACATCAGGCCTACCGCTACAAACGGAAGGCCCAGGTCACTGGCCGCCTTGCAGTGGTCCCCGGCCAGGATCCCGAGCCCGCCCGAGTAGAGCGGCAGGCTCTCATGCAGGCCGTATTCCATGCAGAAATAGGCGATAAGATCGCCCTCGGCATCAAGGCCCTGGATTTCACGCTCACGCGGGCTGGTGACCGTGGGGTCGAGGTAGGAATCAAAAGCGGCGAGGACGTCCTGGTAGCGCAGGACAAAGTCCGGGTCCTGGGCCAGTTCATCAAGCCGATACTGGGCGACGCGCCGGAGAAACACCTTGGGGTTGTGACCGCAGCGTTTCCACAGTTCCGGGTCGATCCGGAAGAACAGTCCCCGGACCCCGCGATCCCAGCTGTAGAACAGGTTATCCGCCAGCTCCTCAAGCCGTTCAAAAACAGCAGGAAGGCGCGGCCGTACTTCAAGGAAATACTCATTACCGCTCATCCGCTGTCTCCTTGTGTGGACGTGCCGGAATCTTACATGCTAGAAGCCGTTTCAGAAGGGTGTGTTGACCGCGGTCAATCCCGACGCTGCAATAGCGGCAGCACGCCTGACAGTTTTCAGTTAAACTCGGAACTCAATGGGTCCAGCCAATTCGGCGTTGTTTCAAGGAGTTACTATGGCATCATCAAGAACCATCCAGCTGCACATCGGCAATGCCATCCCGCCGGCGAATGCCAAGGGTACAGAACGGATTATTGCACTCTGGCAGCAGATTGGCACTTTTTTCGGGGACCGGCCTTTCCAGGCCCAGAGCGGCATAAAGGGTTCCGCCAGGGCGTACCGCATCTCTCTGGACAGCAGTTCACTGCTGCGGGCCATGGAAGGCGCCAGGGACGGCTCACAGAGCTTCAGCGATCATCGCAGCGCACACATCAAGGACCCGGCCAACCGCGTTGACGCCGAGCTCGCCATCACGGTCACCAGCGAAGACCAGGCCCTCGAAGAGGTCGAAAGCTACCAGGTGGCCACGGTCTTCCTCCAGCAGCTGGTCATGGCCACCAACATCATCCATCCCGGCGCCTTCCAGGTGCTTGATGCCCGTTTTACCGGTGAAGGTGCTCACCGCTTTGAGGCCCAGCAGTACGATGCCCGTATTTTTCACGGAGCACTCCGGACCGCCACTTCGAACCAGTGGCCTGAACTGGGTGAGCCAGCGCTCGAAACCGTCTGGACCTGGCTCGAGAAGACCGGTGTTGCCAAGGCCGACACGGCCATCCGCGACATCAATCGGGTCCTCTTTACGCTGCTGAAAGTGGCGGAACAGCGCCACGAATACAGCGCCCGAACCGTTCTCATGGTGATGTTCCAGCTTGAGGTGCTGCTCGACTGCCGTGACTCCCGGAACCTGGAACAACTGCGCAACCGCGCGCAGCTGGTGCTTGGCGATATTCCCGAGGCGGCGGACTGCTTCACGGAGCTGCACGACGTCCGCAACGGGCTTTTCCTGGCGAACCAGCCGGTCAACCGCCCACCACTGATCTGCCATAACACGGCGCAAGCACTGCGCGAACAGATCGGCCAGCACAACACGGCCGTTGAATCCGGCACGGCTCTCGTCCTGGCTCTGCTCCAGGACCTGATCGCCAATGATGCCCAGAGCTACAACTTCATCGAAAGCATGTTCCGCGAATAGGGGAAGCAGTGGGGGGCAGCGCCGGGCGGGAAGGCGCTGCCCCCGTCTCCTAGCGGGCCGTATAGCCCCCATCGATGATCAGTTCACTGCCGGTCACGAATTTCGATTCGTCCGAAGCAAGGTAGAGCGTCCCATAGGCGATGTCATTGGGCTCGCCCACATGCCCGATCGGATGCAGTCCGTCCAGATGCTGGCGGAACGCGTCGGCCCCCTCCTCGGAAGCCTCGGCCAGGTCGGCCACCAGGGGTGTCCAGATGAAGCCCGGATGAATGGAATTGACCCTGATCCGGTCACGCGCGTAGAAGAGCGCATCGTTTTTCGTCATCAGCCGCACCGCCCCCTTGGACGCGTGATAAGGCGGCAGGTCGCCGGCCCCGATGAGACCGTAGATGGACGACAGGTTGATGATGCTTCCGCCGCCGGCTGACCGCATCAGGGGAATGGCATGCTTGATGCAATAGAAGACGCCGGTGACGTTCACGTCCATCACATGCTCCCACTCCTTGCGGGTCACCTCGTGTGTCGGCTTGTTCACACCGGCGATCCCCGCGTTGTTGACCAGCACGTTCAGAGTCCCGAACTTTCGCGCCACATCCGCAAACACCTCCTCCACCCGCGCCTCATTGGCCGTATCCATATGCCAGTATTCCGCCTCGCCCCCTTCCTCGTGGATCTGGGCCACTACGGCCTTACCTTCCTTGTCGTTGACGTCCGTCACCGCCACCTTGGCGCCTTCGTGGGCCAGAAGAAGCGAGCACGCCTTGCCAATGCCCAGTGCACCCCCGGTGACCAGGGCTATCTTGCCTTCAACCCGTTTCATAGACCCTCTCCTTTTCGGTTCCCTTTAATCATCAATCACGAGTTTATGCCCGGCTTCCCGTGCCGGAATTGACGCCCCTCAATAAACAGGCAATGGTCAACGCTATACTGGATCACGACACTTAAGGTTACCGAGGACTTACGTCATCGATATCACCGTTACGACCCTCACCATGACGCCATCGCTGGATCTGTTCGGCACAACCGACCACCTGGTCGAGGATGCCAAGACCCGTTGTCGCGAGACCGGCCGTGAACCGGGCGGAGGCGGTATCAATGTGGCCCGGAACCTGCACTTCCTCGGCAACGGCGTCCAAGCCATATTCCCGGCAGGCGGCAGCACGGGCGATATGATCGAGACGATGCTGGGGGACGAGTCGGTTCCCTGCCGGCGCGTTCCCGTCAGTCACCCAACACGCCAGAACCTGGCCCTGACCGAGACAGCCACCGGCCGCATGTTCCACCTGGTGTTCCCGGGCGCCGAGCTCAGTGAAGCGGAATGGCACGCGTGCGAATCAGCCATCCGGGATGCCGGAGGCAACACGCGCTACCTGGTCCTCAGCGGTAGCCTGCCTCCCGGCGTTCCGGAGAATTTCTATGCTCGCCTCGCCGAAGAGGCGGCAGGACGATCCATACGGGTTGTGGTCGATACCTCCGGTCGGCCGCTGGAACCACTACTCGACTCAGGTGTTTACCTGGCGAAGCTCAATCGCAAGGAGCTGGCCCAGCTGGGCTATTCCGGCGACTGGGGCACTGACAGCCAGTTGTCGTTCATGGCCGGGCTCGTGGAATCCGGCGTTGCACAACTGTTGGTCGTCACCCAGGGCGCCCAGGGCGCGCTCATGGCGACGGCCAGCGGCGAAAGACTCCGGGTCACGCCACCAGCCGTTGAAATCGTGAGCCATGTGGGCGCGGGGGACAGCTTCGTGTCAATGATGGTCCACAGCCTCTGCCGTGGCCGCAGTGAGGCTGAAGCTCTGGCCTGGGGTGTTGCCGGTGCGGCGGCGACTATCAGTACACCCGGAAACCGGATACCTGAAGAGGCCCAGGTGCACGCCCTCTTCGCCCGCATAAGGCGTTGACGCTTGTCAATGCGGGCCACTATGATGTCGAGAGTCCCTCACCCTACCCGAGACTGTCGCCATGGAAGATCAGGGCCATCCGGAACCCGAGGAGTACGAAACAGACCTCAACGAGCTGATCAGTGCTTTCCCGATCCTTATGGCCCAGCTTGATACGCGTTACCGGATCCGGTTCGCAAGCGAAGGCTACCGCAACTGGTTCGGCGTTGAGCCCGATAAACTGGTGGGCCGTCATATCGGCGATGTGATCGGCCACGAAGCGTTCACCACACTCAGGCCCTGGTTTGACACCGCCCTTGCCGGAACCCAGACCACCTATTATGGGGAAGTGACCTATGCTCACTGCGGCACGCGTTTCATCCATGGCATCTATGTGCCCTACTACAGTTTTCACGGCGCGGTCACGGGCGTGCAGGTTGTCGTAAGCGATGTCACGGAACACCGCGCCATCCGGAAACAGCTTGCCGATGAAACCCTGCTCAACCAGACCATCATCCAGCACGCCATTGATGGCATCGTCACGATCAACGAGAACGGCATTATCCAGAGCTTCAACCCGGCGGCCGAACGGCTGTTTGGCTACAGCGCCTCGGAAGTCATTGGACGCAACGTCAATATCCTGATGCCGGAAATGGAACGACGCCGCCATGGCGACTACGTCCGAAACTACCAGCAGACGCGCGACCGCCGCATCATTGGCCTGGGGCGGGAAGTCACCGCGCAGCACAGGGATGGCAGCCAGATTGAAATCCGCCTTGCCGTCGCGGAGTTCTACCTGAGACAGCAGCAGCACTTCGTGGGTTTTATCCACGATATCACCGAGCGCAAGCGCGCTGAGCAGGAAGCTCGCGAAGCCCTTGAAAACCTGGCGCACGCGGACCGGATTACCGCCATGGGGGAGCTGGCCTCGGGCCTGGCCCACGAAACCAGCCAGCCACTGACGGCCATCCACGCCACCGCCGAGGCCTGCCGCTCGCTGCTTGAGGCGGGCAAGCTGGACCCTGACCGGCTCAGTGATGCCATGGAACAGATCACCCTGCAGAGCCGCAGGGCCAGCAACATAATCCAGGAGCTCCGGAGCTTTGTCCGCAAGGGTCAGCCCGAAGAGGTTTCCCGCCATGATCCGGAATACCTCATCACCAACGTGCTTCCGCTGCTCAACACCGAATTCGAGCGGGCCAACATTGCGGTTGAAGTCATCCCGGAAACCCCACTCTGCCATTGCCCGGTCAACCGCATCCAGATCGAACAGGTCCTGGTCAACCTGATCCGAAACGCGATCGATGCCATGAGCGAGCATGACGGTGAGCGCAGGCTCCGTGTGCGCAGCCGCCTCAGGCCGGAGGACGGACTGTGCGAGATCGACATCGAGGATACCGGTCCCGGCATTCCACCTGAACACCTGAAACAGCTTTTCAACCCCTTCTTCACGACCAAGACCCAGGGCATGGGTCAGGGGCTGCCAATCTGCAAGTCGATCATCGAGCGCCATGGCGGTAAACTCGAGGTGGAGACGCCTGATGAGGGAGGGACGCGCTTCCGGTTCACCCTTCCTCACGAACCCCAATGCAGCGTTGAGGAGATGAATGAATGAGAACGCCACGGTCCTGATCATTGATGATGATCCGGGCATCCGCCAGGCATTGGAGCTACTGATGGCCTCGTCCGGCCTCGCCGCCCGCACTTACGAGAGCGGCAGGGATTTCCTGGACGCGGAAAAGCCGGAAGGGGCCGCGTGCGTCCTTCTCGACCTCAGCATGCCGGATATGGACGGCATGGAAGTCCAGCGGCAATTGCAGGAGCAGGATCCCAGCCTTCCGGTCATCTTCCTCACCGGCCATGGTGACGTGCCGGTCGCTGTCCGGGCGTTGAAGCATGGGGCGATGGATTTTTTCCAGAAACCGGACTTCGATCACCAGGAATTGCTTCAGACCATCCGCCAGGCGTTGACAGCCCACGAAGCCACACTCAGCACAAGCGCCGAGCAGCAGAGAATCCGCGACGGGATCGATTCGCTCAGCCGCCGGGAGCTTGAGGTTGCCCGTCTCGCCGCCGCCGGAAAGGCCAATAAGGTGATTGGCATCGAGCTCGGCATCAGTGAACGCACCGTGGAGGTTCACCGCGGGCGCGCCATGAAAAAGCTCGGACTCCGGCGGGCAGCGGATCTGGTAAGGGCCGAACCCACACTCGCGGAAGTGGCATCTGATTGACGCGCGTCAGTCGCCCGGGTCGACCAAAGTGTTTTCATGCAATCAAGACACTCAATACCGGACCGCTTGCGATATGACAACTCCCCTCGCCTGCTCCCCAATCCACATCGTCGAGGATGATGACGCTGTGCGCCAGGCGCTTGTGTTTCTCATTGAAAGCTGGGGGGGCACGGTGGTCGCCCATCGCTCCGCGGAGGATTACCTAGCGGCGAATGCATCCCTGTCATCGTCCCAAACCCCTGCCTGCCTGCTGTTGGACCTCCACCTCGGAGGCCAGAATGGCGCTGAACTGCTCGAACAATTGTACAGGGGTCATTACCCCAGCCCGGTAATCATCCTGACAGCCCATGCCGACGGCGATCTGGCGGAGCGCGCCCTGCGCGCGGGCGCCCACCAGGTGATTGAAAAACCCTTCCGGAGCAACGATCTGATCACGGCGATTTCGGATATCCTTGAGTCTTCATCGACGCCTTAACGCCCGTTACGGGGTTCCCCTCATAGGTCAATCAGGGAACATACCTTAGGCTGCCTGAACAGGGTGTTGAAACCGCCAACGCCCGGTTTGGAACCCCCCAGGGAGAAGAACAATGAATGGATATGCCCAGGCAGAGTCAGGTACCCTCAGCCACTCACTCACCAGCCAGGGCGGGATGAATGCAGCCCGTTCCACCAATCGCATCCTCAGGCGCAATGAGCACCTGATCCACGCGGGTGACCAGGTCAGGCATGCGCACGTCGTGGTCAGCGGCGTCCTGAAGAGCTACATCAATTACGAGAACGGTGACAGCCAGGTACTCGGCTTCCACATCCCCGGGGACATTATCGGCCATGAGTCACTGATCAACGGGCGGTCCTTCTGCGGCGTGCTCGCACTGGATACATCAAGCGTCAGGCGGCTCGAGACCGTTGGTGAGACGACATCCCAGGCGCTGATCGAGAGCATGCACAGTGAGATCCAGCGGCTGACACGCCAGTTGCACCTGGAGCGGGAATGCTCCACTGCCGCACGCCTCGCCACCTTTCTGATGGACTACTCGGAATCCCAGGCCCAGCGTGGATACTGTCGGTATGAGTTCATACTGCCCATGGGCAGGCGGGACCTTGCCGGCTATCTCGGCCTGGCAACCGAGACGCTGTCCAGGGTTTTCAGCCGTTTCCGGGATCAGGGCATTCTGAGGGTCAGCACAAACCACGTGACGATACTCGACCCGGCACGGCTGGAGGCGGCCAGTGGCACGGCCACCGAGGAATCAAGGCTGATCTGCTAGAGCCTCAGCCCGCCGGCATGAACTTGCGGATGGCTGACGCCAGTGCTTTCTCGTCAACAGGCTTGACGAGAAACTCGCTGGCACCCTGACGCATGCCCCAGACTCGATCGGTCTCCTGATCCTTTGTTGTCACCACAATGATCGGAATATCCTTGGTCGCCGCATCCTTGGAAAGCTGGCGCGTGGCCTGGAAGCCATTGATATCCGGCATGATGATGTCCATAAGGATCAGATCCGGCTGCTCCTCCCTCGCTTTCTTGACGCCGTCGGCCCCGTTCTCGGCGTCGAGCACCTCGAAACCAAGATTCTTCACGACACCTGCCATTTTCTGACGATCCGTCGGGGAGTCGTCGATAATCAATACTCGGCTCATCTCCTGCTCCATTTCCCGGTTGCACAGTCCTGCCCAAAAGGCATATCTGCCGCCTATCATACGCGGAAGGCGGGGCCGGATGGTATAGGCTCGACCAAGATGATTGTGATGAACTGTTTCAGGCACAAAAAAACCCCGCGACCGGGGCCGCGGGGTTTTTGATCATTCAGACCTGCATTACGCTTCCGGCGGACGGAACGCAACCTGCTGAATGAAGTCCACCTGGTTCAGGATGAACGGGCGCTGCATGTCGCCATAGCGCTCAACATTAACGAAGCCTGCGTCTTCAAGCAGGTGCGTCACGTAGTTCTGACGCAGGGGGTACATGTTGAGTTGGAACGTGCTGCCGTCCTTGAACTTGTAGTGGAACTGTGCGAGACCGCGATGCAGCTGAGCCGGGCCCACATCCACATCGTCGCCGCAGTAGTTGTACGCATGCTTGGAGCTGTAGCCCTCGTCCAGCATCGTGTCATAGTTGCGGTGATCG
Source organism: Halospina denitrificans (assembly GCF_004364635.1). Lineage (GTDB taxonomy): Bacteria > Pseudomonadota > Gammaproteobacteria > Pseudomonadales > Oleiphilaceae > Halospina > Halospina denitrificans. The sequence continues at coordinate 113,298 of NZ_SOAX01000003.1, forward strand.
ATGATCAGCATGCCGCCCGGGCGCAGGGTCCGGAACATTGCGTGCAGGGCATCGCGGCGCTGTTCGTGGTCGAACAGGTGGGTAAAGGAGTTGCCGAGGCACACGATCGCATCGTACTTTTCCTTGCCCAGTGTGTCGTCCAGGGTCAGCCAGTCGGCAACGCGGGAGTCGGCAAAGGTCGCGCCACGCGCCTTGGCGTTCTCACGCGCCTTGATGAGCATGTTCTCTGAGCCGTCTGTGGCTGTTACGTTGAAGCCCGCCAGGGCGAGGGCCACGCCGTTAACGCCAGTGCCGGTGGCAACGTCGGCGACATCTTTCGCACCGTGGGCCCTCAGCAGCCGTTCGTAGAATGGTCCATCGCGTTCCAGGCGATCATCCCAGCCGACCAGGTCATCCCAGTATTCGGCAAAACTGGGGGTATACTGCTCGTACTGTTCGCCAGCGTTCGCATTTTCTACAGCTGTCATTATCGCACTTCTCCATCTGAATTTGGTCCACAGGATCATCCGCTTGATTAGAGGGAGTCCTGCCGTGGTTTCCGTATGCAGTTGTTGCATACCGCTTCCCCATCGGTAGGTGGTTGGCACCACCGCCTGAAGGACCAGGCTGGCCAGCGATGGGAACGGGAACGCCGTACGGTTGGAGGCCGGCGTCCGACCACGACCGAGACGAACTTTACGATGATTAACGGCGACGGTACAGATTCAGAAACGTAAAAAAGGTACCATTACAGTTTTCGGCTTTCCCCTATACAGCGATACAGTTAAGGTTGATCAATGACCAAGACGCTCTACGAAGATGTTGCCGGACAGATCGCGCAGCAGATCGAGGATGGGGTCTACAGCCCCGGTGACCGCCTCCCGGGGGTGCGCAAGCTGTCCCAGCAGTTCGGCGTAAGCCTTGCGACCGCCGTGGAGGCCTGCCAGCTGCTGGAAGACCGGGGTATCATCCGCGCCCGCCCCCGCTCCGGATTCTATGTGCAGGAGCCCGACGCAACTCCCGTTGAATGGCAAAAACCCGAGAGCACCGAAGACGGCCCGACCCTGGTTACTGGCCAGGCCCGGGTGCTCGAGTTGATCAGCCATCACAGCGACCCCGCCATCCTGCCCCTGGGGACCGCCGTCCCTGACGCCGAACTGCTTCCGCTCACCGCCCTCGACCGCTGCTTCGGCCATGCCCGGCGGGTCCACAAGAACCGTATCGCCTCCTATGACTTCCCGCCGGGCCACGAATCGCTCCGCGTACAGATTGCGCGGCGCATGGCGGACGCCGGCTGCCATATCAGCCCGGACGATGTCGTAATCACCGGCGGATGCCAGGAATCCCTCTCACTGAGCCTGCGTGCGGTTGCCAGCCCAGGCGATGTCATCGCCATCGAATCGCCCACATTCTACGGCATTCTCCAGGCCATCGAGTCCCAGGGCATGCGGGCGCTGGAACTGCCTACCGAGCCCGGCGGCGGCATCCACCCCGAGACGCTGGAGAACGCCATCAACCGCTGGCCCATACAGGCCTGTGTCGCCATGCCCAATTATGGCAACCCCCTCGGGCATCTGGCCTCCAATGAGCGCAAGGAAGCCACTGTGAAGCTGCTGGCGGACCACGGAATTCCGCTTATCGAGGACGACGTCTACGGCGAACTGGGCTTTTCGGGCGACCGGCCCTGGGCCGCCAAGGCCTGGGACACGGATGGAGGCGTCCTGTACTGCAGCTCCTTTTCCAAGACTCTGGGCTCGGGCATGCGAATCGGCTGGGCCGTTCCCGGACGCTTCCGGGACCAACTGACGTATCTCAAGTACGCCACCAACCAGGCTGCCCCGACCCTGCAGACCCTTGCCCTGGCCCGTTTTCTGGACCAGGGCGGCTACGATCGCTACCTGCGCCGGATAAGGCGCATCTACCAGCGCCAGGTCAACCGGGTAGCCCGAGGGATACAGGAGCATTTCCCAAAGGGCACGCGCGTCAGCCGGCCACGGGGCGGTTTCGTTCTCTGGGTGGAACTGCCGGAGCATGCGAACACGCTAAACCTGCAGCAGGAAGCCCTGGCGGAAGGCATCAGCATTGCGCCGGGCCCCCTGTTTTCCTCAACGGAGCGGTTCCAGCGTTATCTCAGGGTGAACTGCGGCGTTGCGGACGCGGATCGTGTCGACGCCGCCATTGCGCGCCTCGGGCGTCTTACCCGCCAACGGTCCTGAAATCGGAATAGGGAGGCATGAGTGAGAATCTTTGTCTCTCTATGATCCTCGCGATACCTCCAATATCCGTTTTTCAAGCTCCACCACGGGCAGCACGGTCAGCGCCAGGGGTACGAGCACGGCCCAATACCAAACCGGCATGGCCGCCGAGCCCATGAGCATCTGAACCCCGGGCGTGTAAGTAAACACCAACTGCAGCGCCAGCACGAGTCCGATGGATTTCCAGACCGCCGGGTTACCCGTGAAATCACGCCAATGCCGCAGTCGCCGCTCAAGCAGCCGGGCACTGAGCAGATAGGCCGCCTCGAACAGCACCAGGGCATTGACGGCTGCCGTGCGTGCCACATCAAGTGGGACATCGGCGCGTCGCAGGAATCCGTAAAACCCGAATGTGCCCACCAGCATCACGACCGCAACCAGCGCGATCCGAAGCAGCAGCTGTGCGGAGACGATAGGCTCGCCAGGCGCTCGCGGGCGACGCCGCATCACTTCGTCCCTGGGTGGTTCGAATGCGAGTGCAAGCCCCAGAGTGGCGGCGGTAACCATGTTCACCCATAGAATCTGCACCGGGGTCACCGGCAGCTCCATACCGATCAGAACCGCGGCAATAATCGCCATGGCTTCACCGCCGTTGGTCGGCAGAAGAAAGAGTACCGAGCGCTTGATGTTGTCGTAAGCCGCCCGGCCAAGGCGTACCGCGGCTGCAATGGAGGCGAAGTTATCATCGGTAAGGACAATCTCGGCCGCCTCCTTCGCCACCTCGGTGCCCTTTTTACCCATGGCCACTCCCACATCGGCGCGCTTGAGCGCGGGAGCATCATTCACTCCGTCCCCGGTCATCGCCACCACTTCGCCGTTCGCCTGCAGCGCCTGAACGAGCCGCAGCTTGTGACCGGGGCTGACCCTGGCGAACACATCGGTGTCGGCCACCCGGGTACTCAGAGCCGCCTCATCCAGGGCATCAAGATCCGTTCCGGTGAGCACCCGCTCGCCATCGCCGATGCCCATCTTCGCGCCGATCGCGCAAGCAGTACGGGCATGGTCCCCCGTGATCATTTTCACCCGGATTCCCGCCGAGCGGCATTCGGCAACCGCGTCCACCGCATCCTGCCGGGGAGGATCAATAAGCCCCAGGACCCCCAGGAGCACGAGGCTCCCGTCAACGTCCTCGGGGGCCAGTTCCGATTGATCCCCCGAGACCCATCGCTGCGCCACAGCGATTACCCGCTGACCCTCGGCTGCAATCCGCTCAGCCAACTCATGCCAGGCGTTGGCATCAAGTTCTTCAGTCGAATCCCCCTGCAGCACATGACTGCACATGGTCAGCACCTGCTCCGGCGCACCCTTCACGACAATGCGCAGGCCATCATCAAACCGATTGAGAGTGGCCATGTATCGATTCTCCGAAGAGAAGGGAATGCTGTCGACACGCGGTGCGGCTTGTTTCTCCGCGCCCGGCTCAAGTCCGGCTTTCAGGGCCAGTGTGAGGAGCGCGCCTTCCGTCGGATCCCCCTGGAGCTGCCATTCCCCGTCTTCGTCCTGTTCGAGTTCAGCCTCATTGCACAGCAGCCCGCAGCGCACGAGTGCCATCACATCGGGAGCCGCCGCCAGGTCGAGCGCTGCGCCGTCGCATTCAATTCGACCCCGTGGGGCGTACCCTGTGCCCGTAACCCGGGCTTCGATCGCGGCCGTTCTCAGGGTCACGGCGGTCATTTCATTACGGGTGAGCGTGCCCGTTTTATCGGAGCAGATGGTGGTTACCGAGCCCAGGGTTTCAGCAGCATACATGTGCCGGATAACGGCCCGCCGTTGCGCCATGGCCTGCACGCCAACCGCCAGGGTTATCGTCATGATGGCGGGCAATCCCTGAGGGATAGCAGCGACAGCGATGCCGACGGAGGCGAGAAACGCCTCCGCCAGAGGATAGTCGCGAACGAGAACCGCCAGACCGAAAATCGATGCCGCCAGGGCGATGATGGCGACCGCCAGACGCTGGCTGAAGGAGTGGATCTGGCGCATCAGCGGCGTAGCAACCTTCTCCACCCCGGCGAGCATGGAACTCATCGCTCCAATAGCGGTGCTCGCACCAATAGCAACAACCACACCCTCGCCTTCACCGCTTCGCACCAGAGTCCCGGAGAATGCCATATCGAAACGATCCCCCAGGAGCGCGTCCGCCTCAACCGGATCCGATTGCTTTTCCGCGGGTTCGGATTCCCCGGTTAGCACTGCCTCATCGATGAGCAGATTCCGTGCCCTGAGAAGACGAATATCCGCCGGAACCTTGTCCCCGGCCGACAGCAGCACTATGTCGCCCGGCACGAGTTCGGTTGCATCGACTACGCGGCGCCGCCCATCCCGCCAAACTCGTGCACTAGGGGATAGCAACCCCTTGAGGGCTGCCAACGCACGCTCCGCACGCCCTTCCTGCACAAAACCGATACCAGCGTTGATCACGACGATCCCGGCAATTGCCGATGTGTCGATCCAGTGGCCGAGCGTTGCCGTGATCGCGGCGGCCACAATGAGGACGTAGACCAGGGTGTTCCGGAACTGATCCAGAAAGCGGGCAACGGGCCCCCGCTTTCGCTGGCTGGGTAGTTGATTGAATCCGTATTGCTGGCGCCGCCGCTCGACTTCGTGCTCCGAAAGCCCCTGGCCATCAGCATCGAGAGCATCAAGGACGGCAGCACCTGGCTGCGCATGGGCCGGGGTCTTCTGGGCCTCGTTCATATCAAATCTATCCCACCCTTTCAGTCAGAGATTACACTATGCGTTCAGGCCGCCGAACGCGCCAGGAAGGATAGACATCACAGTGAATTCAGGCTCGTGAATCCGTGCAACCATGCCCGACCCGCCTACGATTAGTCCCTGGGGTTGGCGGGCTCCCCGGATTCCGCTTCCGCCACGTGGAGCTTCACCGCAATGAAGCTGTCCGGATTCACTGATATGGAGCCGATGCCGGCCCCCACCAGAAAACGGGCGAAATCGGGGTGGTCGCTGGGCGCCTGACCGCAGAGGCCTGTCTTGCAACCCTGCTCATGGGCCGTCGAAATAAGCTGGCTTATCATGCGGGTCACCGCCGGCCGGCGTTCATCAAAGAGCCCCGAAAGCCGATCGGAGTCACGGTCGACGCCCAGAACCAGCTGCGTCAGGTCGTTGCTGCCAATGGAGAAGCCATCAAACCGACTCGCGAATGCCTCGGCCTCGATCACGTTGGAAGGAACCTCCGCCATCACATACACCTCGAGATCATTCACGCCCCGCTCAAGACCGTTGCCTGCCATTTCCGCGAGCACCTTGTCCGCCTCCTCCGGCGTGCGACAGAACGGGATCATGACCACAACATTGCGGAACCCCATTTCCTCGCGGACCTTGCGGATAGCGCGGCATTCCAGCGCAAAACCCTCGCGATAGTCGGCATCGTAATAGCGGCTTGCCCCACGCCAGCCAAGCATGGGGTTCTCCTCCTCCGGCTCGAACGCGGCCCCACCAATAAGCCGTGCGTACTCGTTGGTCTTGAAATCACTCATTCGCACAATTGCCGGTTCCGGATAAAAGACCGCGGCGAGGCGCCCCAGCGAACGGGCAAGCTGGTCAACGAAATATTCCGGTTTATCGTCGTAACCCCGCGTGAGCTCCCCGATGCGCTCCCGGGTGTCCGGATCGTCGATATCCGGCCAGCGAACCAGCGCCATGGGGTGAATCTTGATGGTGTTGTTGATAATGAACTCCATACGGGCCAGCCCCACACCCTGGGCGGGCAAGCGCCACCACCGCTGGGCAGCGGCAGGATTGGCCAGATTCAGCATGACGCGGGTGCGGGTATCCGGGATATCATCCAGGGACAGGGTCTCGGCGCTGAAGTCGAGTTCCCCCTCATAGACAAAACCCTCGTCACCCTCGGCGCAGGACACCGTCACCTGCTGGCCGTCCTTCAGGACCTGGGTTCCGCTTCCCGTCCCCACGATCGCGGGCAATCCCAGTTCCCGGCTGACAATGGCAGCGTGGGAGGTTCGGCCGCCGTGATCCGTTACAATGGCGGCGGCGCGCTTCATAATCGGGATCCAGTCCGGATCCGTCATCCCGGTGACCAGCACGCCATCCTCGACGAAATCCTCAATCTCATCGGGGCTGGCCAGTTTACAGACAGGGCCGGCCGCCACCGCATCGCCAATGCTCAATCCCTGGACCAGGCAGGTGCCGCTTTCATTCAGGCGGTAACGTTTGAGTTCGCCGCCGCCGCGTTGTGACTGAACGGTCTCAGGTCGGGCCTGAACAATATAGAGCGAACCATCGGTGCCGTCCTTGGCCCACTCCATATCCATGGCCTGACCGTAATGGTCTTCTATGGCCACTGCCCAACGGGCAAGCTGGAGAATCTCATCATCCGTCAGCACGCATTTCAGCTGTTCCTCCCGCGAGGTGTCGACAAGCCGTGTCACTTCACTCCCCTGGTCGGAATACACCAGCTTCCTTCCCTTGGCGCCCGCACGCTTTTCGATGATGGGCCGGGTTCCGGGCGTGTCGAGGAGCGGTTTGAAGACCATGTATTCATCCGGGTCCACACTGCCCTGAACCACGGTCTCACCCAGGCCCCAGTTGGCATTGATCAGTACGGCACGCGGGAATCCGGTTTCCGTGTCAATGGAAAACATCACCCCCGAGCCGGCCAGGTCGGAACGCACCATGCGCTGTACGCCCACGGACAGGGCGACTTTCATATGATCGAACCCGTTGTTGTTGCGGTAGGTGATGGCGCGATCGGTGAACAGCGACGCGAAACAACGCCGGCAGGCATCAAGCAGTGCCTCTTCGCCGCGAATATTGAGAAACGTCTCCTGCTGGCCCGCAAAACTGGCCTCGGGCAGATCCTCGGCCGTAGCACTGGAGCGCACCGCCACATCCGGCTCATCCTGCCCGAGCCGTTCGGCCATTTCCCTGTAGGAGTCCTTGATCGCCCGGGCCAGCTCAGGGGGGAAGTCGGTGTCGTTAAACAAGGCCCGGATCTGCCTTCCCGTACTGGCAAGCCCCTGATCCCCTCGCTCAAAAGCCTGCAACTGGTCGGTTATCCTGCCAACCAGTCCGTTGGCCTCCAGAAAGCCCCAATACGCGTTGGCCGTGGTGGCGAATCCCTCCGGCACCCGGACTCCGGCCGCGCGCAGAGCGCTGGTCATCTCGCCAAGTGACGCATTCTTGCCGCCGACCAGCGCCACATCCCGGTAGTCAATCTGCTCCAGGGGTCGGACAGAATCCTGATTATCCATAGCCGCACCGCCAATTGTTGAATCCCCATCAACGGTGCGCCCCCTACCCGCCTTACGCATTGACGCAGGTCAGCACCGGTGGCGACAGGCGCACAAAGCTCTGGATCCAATCAATCAGCCGTATCGCCAGCAATTAACGCCTGCAGTTGCTCCGCGTTGGAGGCCGCGTAACCGTGGGCATCATTATCGAAATAGACGTACACTGACTTGCCTTCATCCGCCCAACCCACCAGCCTCTGCTTCCACTCATCGAGTACCTGCCGGCCATAGCATCCTTCATAGGCATCATCCGGGCCATGCAAGCGCACGTAGACGAAGTCCGTGGTCACCACCTCCGGAGCTCGCTGCCCAGCCAGATCGTAAATGCAGAAGGCAGCCCGGTATTGGTGAAGAAGGTCATAGACCGAAGCCGTGTGCCAGCTCGGGTCCCGGAACTCGAACGCGTAATGAAGTTCGGGGTCCAGGGATTTCAGGAATGCCTCCAGACGGCCGGGATTCACTCGCCAGCGCGGTGGCAACTGAAACAACACAGGTCCCAGGCGGTCCTCCAGATATCGGATCCGATTGAGGAAGTTCGGGACTCCCTCCTCGGGATCCTTCAGTTTCTTCATGTGCGTTATGTAGCGACTCGCCTTGACCGCGAACCGAAACCCCTCAGGCACCGCCTTACGCCACTGAACCAGGGCCGCAGCGGACGGCAGCTGATAGAACGTGTTGTTGATTTCCACGGTCCCCAGACGTGTCGCGTAATACCGGAGCCAATCCTCTTCATGGCATCCCTGTGGATAGAAAGGCCCCTGCCAGTGTCCGTATCGCCACCCGGAAGTCCCGATATGAATGGCCGCTTCCTGATTTATCACGCTTTGTCCTCCCCCAACGGGCCCTGATGCCACTCAATCAACACCGAGCTTCTGAACCACGTCGATGCAACTGCCACTCAGTGGCTGGGTTTTGAGTGTAGTTATCCAACACCGTACCCAATACGCATTCAAACAGTCGCGTCCCTCTGACGCTGTGTTGACCGCCGTCATCGAACGCGCCGCTCACACCCGCGCAGAATACAGAAAAGCACCCCTTAACCCACTAAAAGAGCCAGCCCATGACGATTCCGGCCCCCGAAAGCGTCATCGTCAACACCCCTGACAGCCAGCTCAATGGCGATCTGACCGTACCTCCCGGGGCCACCGGGGTCGTGGTGTTCGCCCATGGCAGCGGCAGTAGCCGTTTCAGCCGACGCAACCGGGACGTTGCCCAAACCCTGAACGAAGGTGGACTCGCCACCTTGCTCATGGACCTGCTCACGGCCGAGGAAGACGAGAGGGATCGTTATACCCGCGAGTATCGCTTCGACATTGCAATGCTTGGTCGGCGACTCGTGGGTGCGGTGGACTGGTTGGCTCAGAACCCCGCCACTCACGGACTGCCCATCGGCTGTTTTGGCGCCAGCACCGGTGCGGCGGCCGCGCTGATCGCGGCCGCAGAGCGCCCGCAGGCGGTCAGCGCTGTAGTATCGCGTGGCGGTCGAGCAGATCTGGCCGGTGACGCCTTAACGAGGGTACGCGCACCGACCCTGCTCATTGTGGGCGGGCGTGATCAACCGGTGATCGATATGAATCTGCAAGCAAGGAGCCGAATGCAGGCAGTCACGGAATTGGAGATCGTTGACAATGCCACTCACCTGTTCGAAGAACCCGGCGCTCTGGAGCAGGTTGCTGGGCTCGCCCGGGACTGGTTTCAAACGCATTGTCGTGACTGAACTTAAGACGGCAATTATCCCCTCCTGCTGATGCATCATCAGAGTGGGCCGGCCGTAAGGACTCTCGTCCAGTTGCCATACAAAGCTCTTGTCGATCTTGATTTCGTCGAAGAAGTAATCCAGAGGCAGGCGAACAGGGTTGGGTGCTTACCGGTCGAGTCTACTTCGGAACCAACGGGGCATGGGGCTCAACACCTTCGACACGGCCTTCCGGGTCGTGGCTTTTGATCGAGACGTATCGCGTGCTGCGACCCGGTATTGCTGGACGACACAGGGTTCACCGCACTGGCCTGGGTGCAGACCTTAACGAAATCATTAGAAAAAACGAGAGAGATAGAATCGCTACGTGCCGGCTACGGCAACGGGGCTTTTGTCGTCGTAACGGGACAGCGGCAGGGCTGATGACGGTCATGATCCGGAGATAAAAATGGAAAACAGCTTCTGGACGGCTTTTGGCGCTAGTCTTCTGGCGGCGCTGGTGACCGGCATCGGCATCTACACTATCCGTCACTTCGAGGCCTGGGGCCGCAAATACAGTATCTACTTCGTGTGCTTCGCCGCCGGCGTGCTGATTTCGGTGTCCTTCCTACACATTATTCCCAAGTCTTTCGAGTTGAGCCCCTATGCCCCCGGCTACCTGCTGGGTGGGTTCGTGTTGATGCATATGTTCAACCGATTCATCACCGCCTTCGTGTGCGAGCGGGGGGCGAATCCGGCTTACGGTATTGGCTTGGTGCCCATGGTAGGCATCGGCTTTCATTCATTTATCGACGGATTTGTCTACTCCATCACCTTCTCCACCAGCATATTCACCGGCGTGCTGGCCGCTATTGGCATGGTACTGCATGAGTTTCCCGAGGGCATCATCACCTATCTGTTACTGTTGCGCGGAGGCTTCAGCGACAGGAACGCCTTGCTCCTTGCCGTCATTGCCGCGTCACTCTCAACACCACTGGGCATGCTGGTCTCCTGGCCCTTTATCAGCAGCGTCAGTCAACCGCAGCTGGGAGTTCTGCTTTCCCTGTCAGCCGGCGCACTGGTGTATGTGGGCGCAACCCACCTCTTGCCGCAAGCGGAAAAGGAGCACGGCCGGTTCAGTCTGTTAGCCCTGGGTGCCGGCATCCTGGTAGCTGTGCTCATCGTATTGTCGAAATAGACTAAGGATCGGGCCATTACATCTTGTTAGATATAATCGGCTTCCAGTTGTGGGGCAACAGCTCGTCGATGGCGTTATTCTTCTGCGTCGGCAGTCGGGTCATCACCCCCTTCAGGTAGGCATAGAACGATAAGGGCGGGCATGAAACCGAGAGAATACGCAATCATTACCGGCTGAACCAGGTTATTTTCCCAGTGAAGGCCCAGCTTTGTCCCACCAGCGAAGCTCGTGCAAAAGCAGCTATTTAGGTCTTTGATTCAAAGCGGTAATTATGGAGGCGCGGGTCGGAATCGAACCGGCGTAAACGGAGTTGCAGCTCTGTGAATCCGGGCCATTTTTATCTTTTTAGATCCGACAAATAGGCACTCTATCCACAAAACAGTGAACGCTCATTCCGCTCATTTAGTGACCTTTAAAATCAGATAGTTGCAATTGAGTTTTCTCACCAGGGGATGGTCACGCTTGCGACCCTGAAAGAAGATTCTGTAGCTCAGTTTGTTCAAGTCCGGGTTCAATTTTGTCGCGGTATACAATAACCGAAAGCAGAGAAGCTTCAAATGCTGACTGAGTAAACTGGGACATCATCCTCTCCAAAATAACTAGTTGTAAATTCTGAAATGGTAATATTCGAGAAGGTATTTATACGGCCAGAGCCAATGCTCCTCCGGGATCAGTTTTGCGACTGACCCATCTTCGTTAATGAAATAGACCGAGTACCGATTTGAATAAAAGTCGATCGTTCCTTCCGGAACATCAATTTCTAAAGGCTCAACCACATAGCTGCTGTTTGACGCCTCAGCCGGTGCAATGATCTGGTCACCCCATCCAACATATTGGTTGCTCATTAACTTGGCGATCCGAATGGGTCCGCCTTCAACCTTCTCTACGCCGCTTAAATAGGGATGCTTCTCTATTTTTTTCCTGGGAGCACTATCGCCAGTGCCAAGAGAACCTGCACCATTTTGACCAAATACATAAACATCACCGTTGTCACAGAAGAAAACCGCGCCCGGTGAATAGTCCACGCCTTTCACAGAGCAGGGGATGTCCAGCAACTCTGGCTTCCATTGATCTTTAGCCCCTGATGAAAAAGGAGAATAGTGGCTAGATCCTCCCCATGTATAAACATTACCGCCCTCTGAAACGGCAAAGAAAAGACCGCCGGCGTAAACCTGTTCAATCACGTCCTTGATAGTAAAAGGTTTTCCCATCACATTTTGGGGGACTTCATCTCCCCAGAATCTAATCGTGTTGTCGTCATGGAGCACAACCGAAAAATAGCTTTCCGCATCAAAATCCTTGATATTACATAATTCGTTATATCTGGTTGGTTGTTCTATTTCTTCCTTCGACTGAAATCCAAGTGGATCATAGTCATTTCTTCCCCAGGCCCAGATGCACCCTTCCCGATCCAGAGCCAAAGCGTGCATGGAGCCAACTTCAATACCCACAATATTCTCAAGGCCCGGCACCTTAAAAACGCCATCTTCTCGAGGCCCAGTGAGACGGATATACCCATTACCTGGGCCATAACGAAGCACTGTGCCGTCATCCTGGACCATATAAAGCGCGCCGGTTTGGACGCTGCCCTTATGCCGCTCAAGCCCCGGTCCCTGGTACCGGGCATCGGCCTCAATAACGGTGCAGGCGCTGAGCAGAAGGCTGGTTGCGATCAGGGTGCCCAGAAGGCGGGTCATGCGTTTCATGTTGTTGGCTCCTTTTTGTTGATTCTGGCGGTCAACGTTCCCGCATACTCTCGTCCATCGACTT
>NZ_SOAX01000003.1:125537-532498 GCF_004364635.1 Halospina denitrificans
ATCAGGGTGCCCAGAAGGCGGGTCATGCGTTTCATGTTGTTGGCTCCTTTTTGTTGATTCTGGCGGTCAACGTTCCCGCATACTCTCGTCCATCGACTTCATGATCGGCGACAGGAAATAACTCATCATGGAACGGCTGCCCGTCTTCACTTCCGCCGTAACTTCCATGCCAGGCCGCAACCTGACTTCCTTGCCATTCACCGGAATGGTTTCCTTGTCCATCCCCAGCCGCATCTTGAAAAGCCAGCCTGACTTCTCGTCGGGGATGGCGGCGTAGCTCAGGCCGACCACCTCAGCGTTGATGACGCCGTATTCAGTACATGCAATCGGCCATGGCCACTCCCGCCATCGAGAGCGTCAATGCCGGCTCCGCCATCCACTTCGTCATTACCGGCTCCAGCCTCAACCTGATCATTACCTTCACCGGTCTTAATATCGTCGTTTCCGTCAAGACCATAGACGCGATCATCTTTCGTGCCGGTTGTAATCGAGTCGTCATCATGGGTGCCGAACACCACCTGCTGGGTAATATCCTCCTTCAATTCAGGCGATTCGGTTCTTGGGTACCACACCTCAGATACGCCGTCCCCGTAGACTTCATCCTCTCCCAACCGGTCGTCATAGATCGTTTCCCCGGGCTCGGAAACGTCACCGTTGTCACCATCCTCGCTGTTTCGGGACAGCATCAGCGACAGGGCGTCCAGCTTATCGGCCCAGAAGGCCTCGGAATACTGAGAGGGGTCGGTGTAGGCCTCGTTGTCCATGAAGGACGGGGTGACATCGGAGAAGTCGCCTTCGACGAGAAACGAGAGGTTGTTGAGCACGCTGTAGCGGGCCACCGCACCCTGGGTGGTATCGGCGTTCAACTGGTCCATCAGGTCGCTGGAGCTGACGCTGTCCAGGGGCGTTATTTTGAAGCCTTGGTCACTGTATTGGGATGCAACCTCGCTTAATAAAAGGTGAGATTCGTTAATATCACTTTCGCCATCGGATGTGTCATTCGACGCCTCGCCGGATAAACTCGACGTGTCGAAACCCAATATTTCCGAGATCCCCTTAATAAAGGTATCGTGCTCCGCCTCCCCAGTATTGGAGCTCTCGTTCAATATTTGGCCGATATCGTCAATTGACAAGGAGCTGTCGAACTCCGAGATCATGTGGTGGGCGAACAGGGAGTGGGCCAGATTACCGCTGCCATGCCAGCCTTCTTCCGTTGCAACCCTGTAGATCTCGCCAAGGAGCGAGTTTGTGGCAGGGACAACCTCAAGGCCTTCTGTCGTGACAAAATTGGAAACGTTGTCATGACCCTGATTCGACTGAAATGTTTGCGTAAAGATATTGGCTACTGTATCGGCAATATTTGAGTCGGCTACTGACTGGTAAATCTGCTCTATTAATGTTTCCTGTTCGGATTCCGTATCGGGCAAGCTATCCACGCCCGCTCCGTTAAACGTGTAGGCGTGCTCAATGGTATCGTCATAAGCATCGGCCAGTAACGTTGTGAGATGCCCGCCCAGAGAATGACCCGCAGCGTATATTGTGGCGTCCGCAGGAACATCCTCGTTCTCCACCACCACGTCGTTAAAATAGGATGTCATCGCGGCGAGTTGATAAGAAGCTTCCCCCTGGAGGAAAACTCCACCATCCGCCAAGATACCATCCTGAAAAAGACCTTCCAGACTGTCCATTTCGGTACCACGATTAACGAACCAGTACTCACTGGATCCGTCATCGTCAGAGCCCTTTCTCTTAACCAGCATACCCTGGTAGCCGCTATCGTCCAGCTCGCTACCTTCAAAGTTGGGTGAGGTGCTGACGATTTCGAAATTATCGATGAAATAGTTTATTTCGGTTTCGGATAAGCTGCCTGATAGGCGCTCTATCAAATCATCGCTATCGGAGGTTTCTGAGATCTGATCATTGTAGACGACTACAGACAGTAGCGATGCCTCGAACGCGGATTTAGTAAATTCAGACATGGTATTTCCTGCCCTATTTAGTGGGTATAGAATTTGAAATGATAGTCTTCGAGCATATATTTATAAGGCCAGAACCAATGCTCCTCAGGGATCAACTCGGCAACACGTCCGTCCTTAAGAATAAAGAATATGGAGTGGGTATTGGAAAAGAAGTCTATAGCGCCTTGAGGCGGATAGAGTAGTTCTGGTTTCAGAATATATCCTTGGTTGGATGCCTCAATTGGTGCAATTATTTGATCCCCCCAACCCAAAAATTTCCCAGACGTTGTTTTAGCGATACGTATTGACCCACCTTCAATTTTCTCAATATCTTCCAGGTAAGGGTGTTTCTTGATTTGCCTCACAGGCGTCAGCTCCCCGTTACCGAGAGCACCTGCACCATTATCACCAAAAACGTAAACGTCACCGTTGTCACAGACGAAAACAGCGCCTGGTGGATAATCAACGCTTTTTACAGAACAGGGTATATCCAATAATTCCGGGGTCCATTGCTCCCTTCTTCCGGATGAGAATATTGGATACTGCCCGGAGCTTCCCCACGCATAGACATCCCCATCTTCTGAAATCGCAAAAAACAGGCTTCCCACAAAAACTTTTTTAATCTTATCGCCAAATTCAAAAGGTATTCCTTGCACCTCATCTGGGATTTCTCGACCCCAGACTTTTACAGTATTGTTTTCAAACAATGCCATCGAATAATAACTCTCGGCATCAAAATCCTTTATATTACAAACGCTCTCAAAACGTTTCGGTTTCTCAACCCTCTTTTCCACCTGAAACCCAAGTGGATTATATTTATTGCTCCCCCAGGCCCAGATACACCCTTCACGGTCCTGCGCCAGAGCATGCGAAGCTCCAACCTCAATACCCACAATGTTTTCCAGGCCGGGTAGCTGGAATACTTCTTCCCCCCCCTTGCCGGCATAACTAAGGTAGTAGGTTCCACCGCCATATCGCACAACGGTTCCATCATCCTGAACCATATACAGCGCTCCACTGCCCACACTGCCCTTATGCCGCTCAAGCCCCAGCCCCTGGTATTGGGTATCGGCCTCAATAGCGGCGCAGCCGCTGAGCAAAAGGCTGGCTGCGACCAGGGTGCCCAGAAGGCGGGTCATGCGTTTCATGTTGTTGGCTCCTTTTTGTTGATTCTGGCGGTCAACGTTCCCGCATACTCTCGTCCATCGACTTCATGATCGGCGACAGGAAATAACTCATCATGGAACGGCTGCCCGTCTTCACTTCCGCCGTGACTTCCATACCAGGCCGCAACCTGACCTCCTTGCCATTCACCGGAATGGTTTCCTTGTCCATCCCCAGACGCATCTTGAAAAGCCAGCCTGCCTTTCGTCGGGGATGGCGGCGTCGCTCAGACCCACCACATCGGCCTTGATGACGCCGTATTCAGTAAACGGAAAAGCGCTCACTTTGATCTCGGCCGGCTGCCCCAGGTAAACGAAGCCGATGTCCTTGTTGGCCAGCATGGCTTCTACCTCCAGCTGCGTGCCCTGGGGCACGATTTTCATCAGTGGCTGCGCGGCGGTGACCACGCCACCGACGGTGTGTATCTCCAGTTCCTGGATCACGCCGTTGACCGGCGACTTCAGGATCTGCTTTTCGTTGAGGGCTTCCGCCTTTTCCAGTTCTTCCTCCAGTGTAGAAAGTTCCTGTTTTAGGCGATCCAGTTCACTCAGGGCCTTTTGTTCGGCGTCGGATCTGAACACCAGCAGGCGCTGTTCGGTTTCTTCAAGTAAGAAACGACCGACAATAAAGATGCTTCAAATGCTGACTGAGTAAACTGGGACATCATTCTCTCCAGAACAACTATTTGTAAAACCTGAAATGGTAATCCTCGAGAAGGTATTTATACGGCCAGAACCAATGCTCCTCCGGGACCAGTTTTGCGACCGAGCCATCTTCATTAATGAAATAGATCGAGCGCCTACTCGAATAGAAGTCGATCGTTCCTTCCGGAGCATCAATTCGTATAGGCTCAACCATATATCCTTGGTTGGATGCCTCAATTGGTGCGATGATTTGATCACCCCATCCAACATATTGGTTATTCATTAACTTGGCGATCCGAATGGACCCGCCTTCAACCTTCTCTACACCGCTTAAATAGGGATGCTTCTCTATTTGTTTCCTCGGGGCACGATCTCCAGTACCAAGAAAACCTGCACCATTTCGACCAAATACATAAACATCACCGTTGTCACAGACGAAAACGGCACCCGGTGAATAGTTCACACCCTTCACAGAACAAGGGATGTCCAGTAACTCAGGCTTCCACTGATCCTTAGCTCCTGATGAAAAAACAGAGTGGTGACTCGAACGTCCCCATGCATACACTTTACCGCTCTCTGAAACAGCAAAAAAAAGACCGCCGGCATAAACGCGTTCAATCGAATCCTCTATGGAGAGGGGTTTCCCTTTCACATTTCCAGGAACCTCAACACCCCAGAATCTAATCGTGTTGTTTTCATGGAGCACAATCGAAAAATAGCTTTCCGCATCAAAATCCTTGATGTGACATAGTTCGTCATATCTGGTTGGTTGTTCTATCTCACTGTTCGGCTGAAATCCAAGTGGATCGTATTTGTTCCTCCCCCAGGCCCAGATACACCCTTCCCGGTCCAGCGCCAGAGCATGCATCGTCCCAACTTCAATACCCTCAATATTCTCCAGACCGGGCACCTTAAAAACGCCATCTTCTCGAGGCCCGGTGAGACGAATATACCCATTCCCTGGGCCATAACGAAGTACCGTGCCATCATCCTGGACCATATAGAGCGCGCCGGTTTGGACGCTGCCTTTATGCCGCTCAAGCCCCGGTCCCTGGTATTGGGTATCGGCCTCAATAACGGTACAGGCGCTCAGCAAAAGGCTAGCCGCGATCAGGGCGCCCACAAGGCGGGTCATGCGTTTCATGTTATTGGCTCCTTGTTGTTGATTCTGGCGGCTAACGTTCCCGCATACTCTCGTCCATCGATTTCATGATCGGCGACAGGAAATAACTCATCATGGAACGGCTCCCCGTCTTCACTTCCGCCGTGACTACCATACCAGGCCGCAACCTGACTTCCTTGCCATTCACCGGAATGGTTTCCTTGTCCATCCCAAGCCGCATCTTGAACAGCCAGCCTGCCTTCTCGTCGGGGATGGCGGCGTCGCTCAGGTCCACCACATCGGCCTTGATGACGCCGTATTCAGTAAACGGAAAAGCACTCACTTTGATCTCGGCCGACTGCCCCACGTGGACGAAGCCGATGTCCTTGTTGGCCAGCATGGCCTCGACCTCCAGTTGCGTGCCCTGGGGCACGATTTTCATCAGTGGCTGCGCGGCGGTGACCACGCCGCCCACGGTGTGTATCTCCAGTTCCTGGACCACACCGTTGACCGGCGATTTCAGGATCTGCTTTTCGTTGAGGGCTTCCGCCTTTTCCAGTTCTTCCTGCAGTATAGAAAATTCCTGTTTCAGGCGGTCCAGTTCACTCAGGGCTTTTTGTTCGGCGTCGGATCTGAACACCAGCAGGCGCTGTTCGGTTTCTTCAACGGTGGCTTCGATTTCTTCGACCCCTACCTGATGCTATATCCGAGGTATTTCGACAAACGCAGTCGGTGAAAGCCGGTCAAGCATCGATTCATGCAAGACAGCTGGCGTGCAGCGTGCGAAGCCGCTGATTACGGAACGCAGTATCAGATGCGGGATCTGCGCAAGAAGAGGCTCACTGAGGAGTTCCTAAGGGTACCGGCTGAACCGGGTTATTTTCCCAGTTTTGTCCCACCAGCGAAGATCGAGAAAGAGCAGCTATTTAGGTCTTTGATTTAAAGCGGTAATTTTGGAGGCGCGGGTCGGAATCGAACCGGCGTAAACGGAGTTGCAGTCCGTCGCATGACCACTCTGCCACCGCGCCAGGGAAAGGTAAAAAAGGAAATGGAGCGGGAAACGAGATTCGAACTCGCGACATCCACCTTGGCAAGGTGGTGCTCTACCAGCTGAGCTATTCCCGCTTCGTAGTGAGGCTGGCATTGCCCTCAACAACGGATGTGTATTGTACTCATGCGTGGATGGTCGTCAATAGATGTTTTCGCCGGCGGGACCATTCATCGTTAGTGCGTTCGCAGTAGCTGCTGAGCAACAGCCTCCGCCTGCTCCAGTGCTCCCTCCATAAAGCCCCCATTACGAGGAGCCATTTCTGACGCAGCAAACAGTAAACGCCCATCCCATAATCCATTGAGTTCCTGAGGCAGACCGTACACGGGGTGGTTAGGTGGCGGTTGGTGGTCGGCCTGTGTCGCGATCTCCGACTCCAGGGCCCAGTCCCTGAGAAAGGTTTGCACCGGGCGCTCAGCCTGCACTCCGTAGAGTCGCCCAAGCTGCGCGAGGCTTGCCTGGATTAACTCGTCCCGATGATCCCGCCGAACCTGGGCGGGAACCCCGTAAAACCCAAAAAGGGCGCCTGGCTGACCTGATTGGGGGCTTGCGTCATGGAGTTCCATCAGCGGCCCACTCCGGCTCATCGCATCCCCGGAAAGCCCATCCGTGCGCCAGAAGGGTTCGTCATAGACCGCCACAAGCTTGGCATGCCCTGCCATCCAGGTTGGGATATCGGTGAGCAACTGGCGCTGGCGTGGGTCAAGCGCTGGCTCGAAATGCAGCTCAGCAGCGATCCGTGGTGGCACGGCCAGCACAATCCGCTCTGCCTGCCACAGTGACCGATCAGCAAGCGTGATCTGACCATTGGCAACAACCTCCCTCACGGGCGTCCCCAGATGCAGCCGCTCTTGAGGCAATCCCCGCGCGAGTGCGTTGATCAGTGCGCTGGCGCCACCCTCGATGCGCAGAGACCCCTCCATGCTCGCATAACCCGCGCCCCGATGGACCCTGCGTTCAGCATCCTCGAAAAGCAGGTCGCCGGCGCTGTGCTGCTCGAAGACCGGCAGCCTCAGACGTTGACAGAGCTTGAGCATCCGCGGCTGGATCGACCAGAACCAGGCGGGCCCCAGGTCAAAAGTGGCTCCCAGACAATTCGCGGACTCTACGCGTCCACCCAGACGATCACGTGCCTCAAATACCTGGCAATCCACACCGCTACGTTGCAGGTGATCAGCAAGCGCCAGCCCTGCCAGTCCGCCACCAATGATCGCCACGCCTGTACTGTTTTTGGCCATACACTCGGGCCCCGGATGAAGGATTCACCCCGACTGCTCTTCAAGTGAGCGAGCCACCGGGATCATGATTTCATTGCGACGCAGGAACCAGGGCATGAACGGCGGATTATACCGGGCCCAGATCGGTTCGTCGGTCACTTCGAGCGAGTTTTCCGAAACCCAGGTCTGTAGCTTTTCGAGGTGCGTTCTATAACGCTTGGCGCTCCAGGTTCCCGAGTACCTGATCACCGCAACCCGACGTGGCGGCACCTTGTGCAGCGTCACCTCAGGGTTGGTCGGTCTGGGCAGGTTCTCGAGCGTGTAGGATTCAGGCATGACGAAAGACACCACCCAGCCGGTGTCTGTCTTTCGTTGTCCCACCGGGGCGGTCATGGCGATTTCCTGGGAAGAAGGCGTTTGGGTGACCGGCGAAGTCATCGAAATATCCGCTTCTCCGCCGTTTTCCCCTGAGATATAACCAAAGAGTCGCTGGAAAGCTTCGCCGCCGGCCTCCTCCATCGAGGCATCCACCGTCGTCTGCGCAACGACGACACTGGGATAATCCCGGAGCTCAAAGGAACCGTCTTTTTTGATGCGCTCGTAGGGTGGTTCTTCAACAAAGACGCTGCAGCCCTCCAGAAACAGAAATGAAATTGTCAGAGCAACGATTGTGGTTAATCTTCTCATGCCGGGTTTTTCGCCATAGATTTACTTAAACAAACCTACGACGGCGCATTGCGAGCAGTTCAATCACAGCATGATGCTACTCCCGCTGCCCTGACCCTCATCACTCCGGCTTCGGACTACCCATGATGTCAGCCATCTCCCGGGGCCGGGGTGCGCCCTGCTTGGCGGAAAGCTTGTCCTCGTCATCCCAGTAGATGGTGGTCGGGGTCGCCCGGGCTCCCAGATCGCGCATCAGAAAGTTGTTCTCCCGCACCTGACCTTCTGCTTTCTTCACAATCGCCTCATCCGGCTGGATACCACCCTCTTCATAGGCTCTGCGGTTGTCCGCCAATCTGGCTTCCGGATCCTCACTGCCCAGGATGGTGGCGGCCTTCGGCGTACTGCTCCTTTTGATGATGCCCACCATGATGTGGCGGAGCTGGACCCTGCCGGATTCGATCCAGGGGGTGGCCTGCTCCCGGAACTTGTCGCAGTAGGGGCAGTTGGGGTCGGTGAAAGTATAGATGATGGTCTCCGCATCATCCGCGCCGTCCTGGACCCAGTGACTGTCTTCCAGGGTCTGCCAGATGTCTTCGTCATCGGACTGTTGCGCATGCGTGGGCAGGACCAGCACGAACATGAGCACAATGCCGGCAAGAAATCGTTGGAGCGCAGTGGTGGTTAATGTCATCAGTTGTTGTCTCCTGTGTTGGTTTCGAATTCGGATAGATTATCCGCGAGTGTCGCGCTGGAGAGTTCCCCATAATGAGTGGTCACCAGCTGACCCGATGCGTTGTAGAAAAGGGTGGTGGGCAGTCCCTGGTTGCCGGTATTGGAAGCGACCTCCCGCCGACGGTCCAGGACCACATTGCGCAGCGTCAATCCATGTTCATCCAGGAAACTGTTAACCGTCGGCGGGCCTTCCCCCTGATTGACGAACACAAAGGCAATGTCCTCCTGCGCCTCCTGGGCCTTCTCCAGCACCGGCATTTCGCGCACACAGGGGGGACACCAGGAGGCCCAGAGATTGACGACCATGGGTCGGCCATCCGCCATAGTATCCAGTGCCCGAGCCTCTCCATCGCGTGACTCGACGGTCACCTCCGGAATCCCCTGCCCCTGGACCTGCATCAGGGTGATCAGGCCCCAGGGAAGGGCCCAGAGCAGGATCCCAGTCGTCACCGCAATCCCCAGGGCCCCGCGCACGGATGGATGGCGCCAGAGCTGATAGGTGGTGGCAATAGCACAGCCGATGAGGCCGGACAGCAGATGGAAGCCGCCATCGCGGATGTCGATGATCCCCAGCGGGTCATCCCAGTAATGCTCAAAATAGAGCGCCACGAAACCGATCCGCGCGCAGAGCAGCGACCAGAGCAGTATGTCCGCCAGTGGTCCGCCCACTTTCACCTGATCCCGACGGCCTGCCACGGCGCCGACAAGAAGCGCCACCACAAAGGCCGCAATGATCAGGACATGGGCAACGGAAAGGCTCAGCGGCCCCACAGCAATGGATGACATCAATACCTCCTTCAGAGTGACGACGCACCGGTGGCGGAAAGTCTATCGAGGAAGGCGTCACTGCTGATCTCTCCGGTGACACGATAGCCACGACGCTCTTCCCCATCAGGCCCGATCAGCATGATGGTCGGCGGACCCACCACGCTCAATTCCTCCGTCAGCCGCTGATCAATCCGGTCATTGGCGGTGACGTCCGCCTGCAGCAGCTGCACATCCGCCAGGGCCTTCTGGACCTCAGGGTCCCCAAAGACCTCCTCCTCAATCACCTCACAGCTGATGCACCAGTCGGCGTAGAACTCCAGAAGCGTCCACTGGCCCCGCGCGCCGGCATTCGCCACGGCCTTTTCCAGATCCTCGGGGGATTTGATGACCTCAAAACCGGCCATCCCCTCCTCGGCCTCTTGCGGGGCACTTGGCGTTGCGCCGCCCGCGTAGGGCGCAAGCGGTGAACGCAGATCACTGCCGCCCCCGGCCGCTCCACCCAGCATCAGGCCGCCCCAGACGCCAACCACCAGCGCCAGCGCTGCAAACAGCGCCCGTGCCGGCTCCGCCAGGGACGCATGGCGCACTGCGTTCAGGCCCAGAGCCGCCGTGATGAGCGCCAGGACGCCCCAGAGTGCCATAGCCACATCAGCTGGCAGGATACGCTCCAGGAACCAGACGGCGGTACCCAGCAGAATCACCCCAAATACAGCCTTGACGCCATTCATCCAGGCGCCGGGTTTCGGGAGGAAGCTGGCACCCAGGGTTCCGAATGCCACCAGTGGCGCGCCCATGCCGAGCCCAAGGGCGAACAGGCCCAGACCGCCATGGAGCGCATCACCGGACTCGGTAATATACAGCAGCGCCCCCGCCAGCGGTGCGGTCATGCAGGGGCTTGCCAGAAGCGCCGAAAAGAAGCCCATAAGCGCGGCGCCGCCCAAGTGACCGCCATTCTGGCGTCCGTTCATGGTCTCAAGGCGTTCCCGGATGAAGGCCGGCAGCTGCAGCTCATAAACGCCAAACATCGACAGCGCCAGCAGCACAAAAATCACCGCCAGGCCGCCAATGAACAGCGGCACCTGGAACGCGGCCTGAAGGTTGGCGCCAATCAGCCCCGCTGCCGCCCCCAGGACGGCATAGGTGGCCGCCATGGTGACCACAAAGGCCAATGACAGCCAGAACGCACGGCCGCGCCCGGCCTGGCTGCCCACGATCACCGCAGACAGTATCGGAACCATGGGAAGCACGCAGGGGGTAAAGACCAGAAGCAGGCCCAGCCCGAAGAACAACGCCAGGTTCCAGACGAGGCTGCTGTCCGCAAGGCTGCTGGCGAGGAACTCATCCTCGGCCTGGCGATTCTCCCCTCCAGTCGCTCCGGCATCGGATACTCCGCCTTCACCCGAGCCGGCCGTTTGCCCGTCCAGTGTTACGGTGGCGCTCTGGGGCGGATAGCACAGGCCAGCGTCAGCGCAGCCCTGCCAGCTGAGCTCAAGGGTGCGGACCTCACCCGGATCAATCATGACCTCAGCCTGATTGTAATAGACCTCCGATTCCCCGAAATACTCGTCCGTAATGATTTCGCCTTCCGGGTATTCCACGCCGGCAGGCTCCGCCTCCTGCCCGGTGATGGTCATACGCTTGCGATACAGGTAGTAATCGTCCGCAATGGTCCACTCGAGACGGAGCTGGTCACCGTCCGGAACCAGTTCATACTGGAACGCCTCTTCCGGCGACAGAAAATCCGACTGATTCATGGCGCCCTGAACCGGTAGAATGGCAGCCAGCATCAGGAACAGGGCTGCCAGAACGGCCGTTACGGACCGAGTGCGTATCATGACTGTCTCCCTGCTGCTCATTAGGAAGCAGGGATTGTGCAGCGCACCGATTAAGTGGGCATTAAGAGGTTTCCCGGAATGCATGTGCTTTTGATCGAAGACGATGAACTCGTCGCCTCCGGCCTGGTGAGCGGTCTGGAGATGGACGCGTTCGTAGTGGACTGGGTCACCAATGCCAGAAGTGCCGAAAACGCCATCGCCACGATGGACACGGACATCGTGATACTGGATCTCGGGCTGCCGGACGTTGACGGCCTGGAATTGCTGCGCCAGTGGCGCGCGCGTGGCGTCACCGTGCCGATACTGGTGCTTACTGCCAGGGATGCCATGGAGGACCGGGTGACCGGGCTGGAGTCCGGGGCGGATGATTACGTGCTCAAGCCCTTTGATCTGGATGAGCTGAGCGCCCGGCTGCGGGCGCTGCGGCGACGGGCATCAGGGCAGTCCTCCCCGGCCATTGATCACGGCGGCCTGCGTTTTTTACCGGCTCAAAGCGAGGTGACGCTGAACGGTGTTCCGATTAGCCTTTCGAGTAAGGAACTGCTGCTGTTGGAAAAATTCCTGCGTGCGGGCAACAGCCTGCTGACGGAAGAGCAGCTGAAAGATGCCATCTACGGTATGGATACTGAAATCGGCAGTAATGCCCTAAACGTCCATATTCACCACCTGCGCCGCAAACTCGGCCGTGACCTCATTCAGACCGTCCGCGGCATGGGGTATCGGCTGGGCCCACCGCCAGGCGATGTAGCTCGGGAGCAGCAATGACACTGAAGCGGCGACTGGTTCTTGGCCTCGGGCTGGCACTGGGGATGCTCTGGGCATCCGCGGCGGCCCTGCTGTTTCTGGATCTGCGGAGCCAGATCTCGGATACCCTGGATGAGCGCCTGGCCGCCTCGGCCCGGATGGTTGCAGGCCTGGTGGCCCGCCATCCCGACCTGTTGGAACAGCCCAGCAATTATACAGAACTCGTGGAACCGGACTCCGAAGGTGTGGCCTGCCAGATCCAGGCTGCCAGCGGCGAGGTTCTGGTCCGCACTGAAGGCGCCGACAGCCAGGCCCTGGCGGGCACCGAGCCCGGCTACCGGAATACCGTCATTAACAGGGAGCGCTGGCGACTCTATACCCTCGAGCACAATGGCATGCACATCACCACGGCCGACCGCATGAACGAACGCAATGCGCTGCGCCAGGGCATTTTCCTGGTGCTGGTGGCCCCTTTCGCACTGGCGCTGGCCGGCGGTATCGGCGTGGTCTGGTTCGGCATAAGCCGGGGCCTGGCACCACTGGAAAGGCTGAGCCGTGAAGTCGCCCAACGCAGCCCCTCCATGCTTACCCCGGTGGACATCGGCTCGGCCCCCTCCGAACTGCAGCCGGTGGTCTCAACGCTGAACAACCTGCTAGCACGGGTTAATGATGCCATACAGCGGGAGCAGCACTTCGCCAGCCAGGCAGCGCATGAGCTGCGGACCCCACTGACCGCGATTAAAACCCACCTGCAGGTTGCCCAACGCCAGGCGCCGGAAGCCAGCAAGGCGCTGAGCCAGGCAGAAGCGGGTATCCAGCGCCTGCAGCGGATCATCGAGCAACTGTTGATGCTCGCGCGGGTTGAACGCCTGGGCGTGGACAATCAGGAGCGGGCAGCCGTGGAAACGGTGATCCACCAGGCCATGGTGGACCTTCCGGATCGTGACCGGGTCAGGATCGAGGCGGCCCCCTCCCTGCCGGATCTTCCGGTTCCCGCTCCGCTGGCATCAGCGGCACTGCGTAACCTTCTGGAGAATGCACTGCGCCATGGCGCAGGTGATGAACCGGTGGAACTCAGGGCGGATCAGAGCGGCTCGGATCTTGTAATGACAGTAACCAACCGGATGGGCGAGAGCGCGGGCGGAGACGTCCGGCGCAGCGAAGGTCTGGGGCTGACGATCGTGCGCGCGATCACAGAGCGGTTCGACGCCCGGTTCGAATTCCGTTACCCCCGGGATGGAACCGTGCAGGCCGTCATCGTCTGGCAAGCGCGCTGAGGGCGTCCTCTACCACATCAGGTCGTCCGGGATTTCAAATCCGGCATAGGGATCATCCTCGTCATCGTCCTCCTTCTTACGCTCATGGAGGACCACGACAACCGACTCATCACGCTCCTGGATCTTGCGGGCAATGCCTTCCGGGATCACATCGTAGGTGCCGTCAAGGCAGACAACAGCCAACTGCCCGCGCGCCAGGGCATCCACGGTCTGTTCGTCCACATACAGCTTTTTGATCTTGCTGTTATGCACGAACTGGTAGGCTGTCTCACCCTCCTTCCGGCTCAAACGATTGGTTTCGACCAGCTGGCGGATCTGTGCCTGAACCGCGCGACGCTGCGCTTCC
Source organism: Halospina denitrificans (assembly GCF_004364635.1). Lineage (GTDB taxonomy): Bacteria > Pseudomonadota > Gammaproteobacteria > Pseudomonadales > Oleiphilaceae > Halospina > Halospina denitrificans. Next base: position 139,039 of record NZ_SOAX01000003.1, read on the forward strand.
TCTTCGCGCTGACGGTTCAGCTCACGATCCCGCTCGGCCTGCTCCTCCCTGGCCTGCCGGGCCCGTTCACGGGTCTCATTGACCGACTGTGTCCCCTTGGGCTGCTGCTTGCGCTGCTTCTGCTGTTGTTTCTTTTCTTTTTTAGCAGCCTTGGCCTGTTTCTCGTCGGCCAGGCCCTGTTTCAGTAATTGATCCTGGAGTGACGGCATTGCGGGTCGTCTCCCTGGTGAAATGAATGGACTGATTGAGACCGTTGGTCTAGTCGGCCATTTCCTCCCAGGCCGCCTTGAGATACACGCTCATTGACCAGAGCGTCAGCGCCGCCGCGATGGCGAGAATGACCAGGCCTGCACGGGCCACCGGCTCTCCCGGCGGATAGGCCAGCAGCAGCACGATGGCCACCATCTGGAAGCCGGTCTTGAGCTTGCCGATATAGGACACCGCCACACTGGCCCGCTTACCCATCTCGGCCATCCATTCGCGCAGCGCGGATATCACGATTTCACGGCCAATAATGACAATGGCCGGTATGGTCAGAAACAGGGAGCCGTAATCGTGGATCAGCAACGCCAGCGCCACCGAGACAATCAGCTTGTCCGCCACCGGGTCCAGGAAGGCCCCGAGGGGTGTGGACTGGTCCCAACGCCGTGCCAGGAAACCATCCAGCCAGTCCGTGATCGCGGCTATGGCGAAAACAACGGCGCTGGCCATGTACGCCCAGTGGAAAGGCATGAAAAACACCAGCACGAGGGCCGGGATAAGAATGATGCGCGAAACAGTGAGTATGTTCGGTAAATTCATTGGCTACTCGTTATGCAAAGCGGCGTAGATGGATTCCGCGAGCTGATGACTCACACCCCGTACCTTGGCGATTTCCTCGATGCTGGCCTTGTTGATTTCCTGCAGACCGCCGAAATAGTTTATCAGGTCTTTTCGCCGTTTGGCGCCAACACCCGGAATTCCCTCAAGTGTTGACTGGCGCCGTTTCTTGTCCCGCCGCTGCCGGTGGCCGGTAATGGCAAAGCGGTGGGCCTCGTCGCGAATGTGCTGGATCAGGTGCAGCGCGGGCGAATCCGGCGGTACCCGGAAGCTGCTGTCGGTCACCGCCTCGACCAGCTCCTCCATACCCGCCTTGCGGGTTTCGCCCTTGGCCACGCCAATCAGGACCACGTCCTGAATCTGCAGCTCCTCGAACACCGCCTTGGCCACGTTGAGCTGACCCCGTCCGCCGTCGATAAACACCAGATCCGGGCGCTTGCCGTCGCCCGCCTTAATCTTACGGTAACGACGCTGCAGCACCTGGCGCATGGCACCATAATCATCACCCGCAGTTTCGCCCTCGATATTATAGAGCCGGTAATCGCTTTTCAGAGGGCCGTTCTCGTCGAAGACCACGCAGGAGGCTACGGTGTTCTCGCCCTGGCTGTGGCTGATGTCAAAACACTCCATGCGCGCGGGCACCTCGTCCAGCTCCAGGAGTTCCCTCAGGGCAAGCAGGCGGCGGTAGACCGTCTCCTTGTTGGCAAGGTGGCTGCGCAGGGTCTGCTCGGCATTGGTCTGGGCCATCTGGAGCCAGCGGCGGCGTTCCTCGCGCACGCGATGGCGCACTTTCACCTCGCGCCCCGCCTGCTCGGACAGCGCCTGATCCAGTACAGCGCGATCACCGAGCTCCATGGAGACCACGATCTCACGTGGAATCTCCCGGGGATTGCCCTCGCCCAGATAGTACTGGCCAATAAAGGCGGTAAGCAGCTCCTCCTCGGACTGATCCATCGAGAGGCGCGGGAAGTAGTTCTGGGTGCCCACCAGGCGCCCGCCACGCACCGAGAGCACCACCACGCAGACGATGCCGGCCTCCTGCATCAACCCCAGGATATCCACCGAGGCGGACCCCCCTTCAATGGCCTGTTGCTCCTGGACGTGGCGCAGATAGTTGATCTGGTCCCGGTAATGAGCCGCCTTCTCGAAATCCAGATTCGCGGAGGCGTTCTCCATGTTGCTGATCAGCTCCTCGATAATTTCCGGGTTCTTGCCCTGCAGGAAAAGCGTGGCCCGACGTACATCGGCACGGTAATCCTCGGGGGAGATCAGGCCCACGCAGGGGGCCGTGCAGCGATTGATCTGATACTGCAGGCAGGGCCGCGTGCGGTTGCGGAAATAGCTGTCACTGCAGTTGCGGATCCGGAACACCTTCTGGAGAATATTGAGACTTTCCCGCACCGCGCCGCCACTCGGAAAAGGCCCGAAAAACCTGCCCTTATCCCGCTTACTTCGACCTCTTTTGTAGTTCAGCGCCGGGTAATCGGTATGATCCGAGAGATAAATATAGGGGTAGGACTTATCGTCGCGCAGCAGAATGTTATAGGGCGGGCGCAGCGACTTGATCAAATTCTGTTCAAGCAGCAGCGCCTCGGTCTCGCTGGCGGTGACGGTGACCTCGATATTGGCGATACGACTGACCAGCGACCGGGTCTTGATCGCCTGGCCCTGGTTGCGGAAATAGCTGCTCAGGCGTTTTTTGAGATTACCGGCCTTGCCGACATAGAGGATATCGCCATCGGCATTGAACATCCGGTAAACGCCGGGACGTTCGGTGACCTGCTTGAGGAATGCGGCGGAATCAAATTCGGGTGCAACGTCTTCAGACTTCATCGGCGTCAAGAATGCCGTGTTTCACCGCTTTGAGGGTGAGCTCAACGTCGCTTTCAATGCCGAGCTTCTCGAAGATGCGATAGCGGTAGGTGTTCACCGTCTTGGGGCTGAGACAGAGCCTGTCGGAGATCTGCTGGACCTTCTGGCACTGCACGATCATGGTTGCAATCTGCAGCTCGCGTTCGGACAGTTCGTCGAACGCGTTGTGATCCTCATCGCCCCCGTTCACCTTGCCAAGCGCCATCTTCTGCGCAATTTCGGGGCTGATGTAGCGTTGCCCCAGTGACGCCCGCCTCACGGCCTGGAGCATCTCCTTCAGGTCCGCCCCCTTGGTGATATAGGCGTGGGCTCCCGCCTGCATGACGCGCGTTGGGTAGGGGTCGTCAGCACAGGCGGTGACGGCGATAATCCGAACATCATCATTGATCCGCAGGATCCGGCGCATCGCCTCAAGCCCGCCGATGCCGGGCATCCGCAGGTCCATAAGAACCACGTCCGGGGCATCCCGGCGCACGTGCTCGACAGCAGCCTCTCCTGACTCCGCCTCCCCGATAATTTCAATCTCATTGTCATCGGAAAGCATCCTTGTTATGCCGGTACGGACCAGTTCATGGTCATCAACCACCAGAATCCGGATCAAACTCACACCTCTTGGCATTCACTGGGAATCAACGGGCAGTATAACGGACGCGCTGCTCTGAATCCTCCGCTGAATCGTAAAACGGCGCCTGTTATAGGATTGTGAAACTTACAGGTCGCACCGGCAAGAGGCAATCCCTCAATCCGTGCTCCGTCTGAGTCTCAGCACGGAAACCGTCAGTGCGGGCAGGAAGGTAACAGTTACCAGCGTGGCGCCCAGCAGACCAAACAGCACAATGGCCCCCACACCCCGATAGAGCTCGGTACCCTCACCGGGCATGAACACCAGCGGTGCCAGCCCGAAGGCCGTTGTAAGCGTGGTCATGGCAATGGGCCGGAGCCGATACTCAACCGCTCGCCTCACCGCCTCAGCCGCGGTTATACCCTGTTCACGGAGGTTCCGGCGGGCCTGGTCCACCACCAGGATGGGGTTGTTCACCACCGTTCCGAGGAGAATCAGGAAGCCCAGCATCGTGATCATGTCAAAGGGCTGGCGGATGGGCTGAAGCCCGAGCAGCGGCAGGACACCCTGGCCGACGAGGTTCATCAGCACAAGGCCGACAATGCCGCCCGCAATGCCCAGCGGTACCGTGGTCATGATCAGCAGCGGGTAGCCCCAGTGGGCGAAAATCGCGACCAGCAACAGATAGACAATGGCCAGTGCGATCATGAAGTTGCCGCTCAGGGCGTCCCGCGTCGCCTCCATCTGCGTACTGGCCCCCGACAGCGAGACACTGACGCCGGAAGGCCACTCCCCGCTGGTCCGCAGCTCCTCCAGGAGCGCCTCCCGCACCCGCTCGACACCGGATTCAAGGGGCACGTCCGGCGGCGGAATGATATTGAGCGTAACAGTCCGCTGCCCATCCACACGGCGGACCGTGCTGGTATCCACCGTCTCCTCGATCCGGGCCAGGGAGGACAGCGGCAGTGTTCCACCCGCCGGCGTGTGGATGCTGATTTCGGAGAGCCGGCTGAGTTGCGGGTCCTTGCCCGCCTCCCCATAAACGTAGAGGTCGATCTTGTCGTCGCCCAGGAAGAAATCATCCACGTAGCTGCCCTCGGTCAATGCCGCTACCGCAAAACCGATGGCGTCCGTATCCAGCCCGACTTCCTCCGCGCGCTCATAATCAGGCCTCACTTCGACCAGCGGCTGGGCCAGGGTCAGCGTCGACGGCTGGCTGTCGATGCGGGGGTTGTCGAAGATCTCGCCGGCGCGCTGATAGGCGCTGTTGGCGGCTTTATAGACGGATTGCAGGTCCGGTCCGGAAATATCCAGGTTGATGCTTCGTGTGCCCCCGTCATTACCGGAGATGATGGACCCCTTGGCGGCAAAGGCGCGCATGCCCGGGAAGGTCTCATACACGCGGGTGATCTCGTCCATCAGCGCCTGGATGTCATCCGGATCAACGGTCTCGGCGATGATGCGGATACCGCCCGGCTCGACGCTCAGGTTCAGGTAGGCCATGGGGGGCACCCGGGTCTCGCCAGCCTCATAGGCCGCACGATCCGCCTGGACATGGGGAAGGAAGTGGTCCTCAACCTCCTCGGCAATCCCCTGCATTTCCCCCAGGTTGTAACCGGGCGGCGCGGACATGGAGGCGAAGGTCTTGGGCTCCTCCCCTTCCGGCAGGTACTCCGAGGGCGGAGTCAGGAAAACCAGTATGGCGGCCGAGCCGACCACGGTGAGCACAATGGCCCCCAGTGAACGGGGCGAGGACGCGACCAGCCAACGGACCTGCGCCAGACAGAGACGCATCCAGCGGGGGTTGCGCCCCCCATTGCCTTCCTCCGGCTGCTCATTGCGGGCGCCGAAACTAAGGCGCGCGCTCAGCATCGGAATGAGCGTGATGGCCACGAGCATGGAGGCGACAATGGCGCTGCTGATGGCGATGGCAACGTCCGAGTAGAGCTGGCCGGCCTCTTCTTCCACGAACAGGATGGGCAGGAATACCAGAACCGTGGTCATCGTAGACGCCAGGACCGCCGGCCAGACCTCCTGCACACCCTTGAGCGCGGACTCGAAGCGGTCGAGCCCCAGACGGCGATACCGTTCAATGTTCTCCAGAACCACGATGCTGTTGTCGATGGTCATGCCAAGCGCGAAAGCCACTCCGGCCAGCGAAATGACGTTGACCGTCCGTCCGGTGACCATCAGGCCAAGGAAACCGGCGATGGCACACAGTGGAATGCCGATCACACCCACCAGGGTGGCCGTCGCCGAGCGCAGGAAGATAAACATGACCAGGGTCGCGAGCACGGCGCCAATACCCAGGTTGGTCCAGACGTTGCCGATGGAAGCCTGCACATAGCGCGCATCATCGGCGTTCAGGGACAGCTGCAGGCCCCGGGGCTCCAGTACCTCCTCGTTGATGGCCGCTACTTCCTCCAGCATGTCCTCCTTGATGGCAATGACATTGGAGCCGCTCTCCCGACGGACAGAGAGGCTGATCACGCGGTTGCCATTGAGGTAGGAATTCTGCCGGATGCGCGAATGCCCCTGCTCGACACTGGCCACGTCGCCCAGGCGCAGCACCGCGTCACCCTGGCGGGACAGGATCAGCGACTCCAGGTCCTCGGCTGAATTGAACCGCCCGACCGTCCGCAACAGATAGCGTCGCTTGCCGGCGTCCACCTCTCCGCCGGAAATATCCTGGTTGCGCGCGCGGATGGCATCCCGGACGTCGGTCATCCCCAACCCGTAGCGGCTCAGGGCCTTCTCATCCACCCGCACCTGCATCTGACGATCCGCACCGCCCCCCACCTGAACCTCGGAGACACCCTGAACGCTCTCCATGCGGGGACGGACCTGGTCCTCGACGAAGTCCTTCATCATCACGATGTCGAGCTGGCGCGGGTTGCCCGGCAGGGTCGAGACCCGGAAATACATGAACGCGTTGGAGGAAAACGAGGTGGCCACGATCCGGGGCTCGTCCACGTTCCGGGGGTAATCCGGGACCTGGCTCAAGGCATTGTTCACATCGATCAGCGTCTCGGTGATATCGACGCCAAAGGGGAACTCCAGCTCGATCTCGGCGGAGCCGCTGGAGGCCGTCGCCTCCATGCGGCTCAGGTTGGGGATGTTGCGGAGAAAACGCTCCTGCTCAACGAGGATATCCTTCTCGATATCCTGGGGTGTTGCCCCCGGCCAGCTGGTTTCCACAGTGACCGTGCGCACTTCCAGGTCCGGAATCATCTGTACAGGAATGCGCAGGGCCGCGGCCGCGCCCAGGATCGCAACAATCAGGGCGACAACTGTGACCAGGGTCCCCTGTCGGATAATGGCGGAGAACATCAATCAGCCTCCGGTTCCGCCAGCCGAACCGTCATGCCGGGCTCAAGCGACTCATTGCCCCGGACGATCACCCGCTCTCCCGCGCTCAGGCCTTCCGTAACAATGACGTTATCCTCATAACGGGCCGCCACGGAGACCCGTTCTTCGCGAATGGCATAGCCCTGATCCGACGCCTCACCCAGAACCCAGACGGTAACCCGGCCCTCCGGGTAGCGGTTAAGCGCATCGCGCGGCACCCCAATGCCCTCCCTCCCGGTAGGGAAACGGAGTTTACCGGTAACCGTCATGCCGGGAGAAAGATCACCGGGTTCATCGGGGCGCGCCCGCAGCATGAAGGTGCGCAGCTGGGGGTCAACCACCCCGACGCGCGAATGGATGGGAATACGGCGGTTGTCGCCACTGGAAGTGAGGATCAGCTCCGCCTCGCTTTCGCGGCCGAAATAGGACTGGGGAACCTGGAAATCCAGGTATAGATTGTCTGTATCCACAAGGGTCAGGAGCGTATCGCCGGGATCGACCCATTCCCCCGGGTCACTCGAACGCATGCTTATAACACCGCTGAATGGCGCGGTAATCCGGTGGCGGGTCACCCGGGCCTGCTGACGCTTTTCGTCGGCCTCAAGCCGTGCCAGTCGGGCCTCAGCCTGGGCCTTCTCGCTTTCGCGGGTACTCACCTCGGTTGCGGCAATATTGCGACCTTCGCCTACGGAGCGCGCCTCCCTGACGCGACGTTCCGCATCCTCCAGCGCGGCGCGCGCCTCACGCGTGCTGGCACGCGCGCTCTCCAGACTGAGCGATTCCAGCTCATCGTCCAGGCGCACCAGAAGATCGCCCTCCTCGACGCGGTCCCCGGCCTCCACCTGGACTACCTCAATCTGTCCGCTCACAGCAGCCGAGAGGGAGGAACGCCGCAGGGCGGTTACCGTGCCGTTGACCACTGTCTCGCGGATGATCTCTGCCGTGTTTACGGCACTGGTGCGCACCTTGGGTCCTTCACTGGCCCCTGTCCGGGGCGCTATCATCACCGCGGCCAGGACCAGGGCTAACGGCCACGCCCACCGACGGGCTCCTTGTTCAATCATTGCACGCATCCTGTCCGGTTTTACGTTCACGCACCCCAATCAACAAAGGTCTACGTGCAAAACCTGGAGCTAGACCAGCGTATCCGGGGTTATTTCGCTGATGGAGCGGCACCCGGCAAGACCCATGGTCAGCTCAAAGTCCGTCTTGAAATTGCGGATTACCTCCCGCGCACCGTCCTCACCGTCCAGTGCCAGCCCGTAAACCCAGGGACGACCAAGGCCCACGGCAGTAGCGCCGAGCGCCAGCGCCTTGAACACATCGGCACCCCCGCGGATACCGCTGTCCATGATCACCGGGATCTTACCCTCCACCGCTTCAACCACGCGCGGCAGCATTTCAAAGCTCGATACTGAGCCGTCCACCTGACGGCCTCCATGATTGGAGACAATCACGCCGTCCATCCCATAATCCCGGGCCTTGCGCGCGTCGTCCGGATGCAGGATGCCCTTGAGCAGAATCGGCAGGCGCGTGTGATCACGCAGCATGCTGAGATCTTCCCAAGTGAGCGACGGGCGGGAATAGACGTTGATGAACTCCTGCACCGCCGCCCTCGCCTTGCCGGAACGCAGGCCTTCAAGGGTGCTTCCGGGCCAGGACTGGCCGATTTCCCTGAGGGCCTTCAGCGTCTCCAGGGTGACCCTAGGCTTGGGCGCCTCATCATCCTGCTCGGTAATCGCCTTTTCCAGCCGTTTCAGGAAGACCGGATCGCTGGTGTACTGGGCGATTCCCTTGCCGCGCAGGAACGGCAGATACGCCAGATCCAGGTCCCGGGTTCGCCAGCCCAGCATGGTCGTATCCAGGGTCACGACAATGGCTTCGCAGCCGCAGGCCTCGGCGCGGGAAACCAGGCTCTTCACCAGGTCATCGGACTTACTCCAGTAGAGCTGGAACCATCGGGGGCCCTCGCCCATGGCCTCGGCAACCGTCTCCATGGGCTGGGAGGCCTGGTTCGAGAAGATCATGGGAACCTCCTCAGCGGCAGCCGCCCGTCCCACCGACTCATCCCCGTGAGGGTCCACCATTTCCAGCACACCAATCGGGCTGAGCAGGAAGGGACTCGGCAAACGCCGGCCGAAGAGCGTCACGCTGGTGTCCCGCTCGCTGACGTCGTTCAGCATCCGGGGCAGTATGCGCCGTTCGCGGAATGCCTGCCTATTGCTGTCCATGCTGGTCTCGTGACCCGCGCCGCCGGCAATGTAAGCAAAGGCTTCCGGGGACATGGCCCGTTCCGCCCGGCGCTCAAGCTCGTCACTGTCAATCGGGACCATGGGGCGGTCGCCGCTCAGACCCTTGAGGTAGATCTCACGCTGGCGGTCCAGCGTGGGGATGATGCCGTCATTCTTGTTGTTGGCCATGGGTTCTGGTTCCCTCGACTGGTTGTTTGGCACTGACCATAGCACTTTGATCCGCCCGGATTAAGTGCCTCAGGAAAGGGCCTGCCAGACCAGTCTCAGCGCCAGAAGTGTCAGGATAATCGTGAACAGGCGCTGGAATACCCGGTTGCTCATGCGGTTAACCAACCGCAGCCCCAGCCAGGTGCCGATAAGGCCGCAACCGATCATGGCCAGGACCCAGACAATCCACTCCGTGAATACAAAACCGGCAAACCCGAAAACCAGGATCTTGGGGAGGTGCTGGAGCGTCATTGCGCCTGAGAAGGTGGCGATGGTGCGGAAACGGTCCGTATGGAGCTGCTTGATGAAGGCGGCCACCAGCGGGCCGGTCGCTCCGACGAAGAGGGTGATGAAACTGGTAAGGGTCGATGCGAGAAAAATGCCGGGTTTGCCCAGGGCCGACTTCGGGATGGGCGGTCCCCAGCACAGCCACAGAATAAACCCGGCAATGGTGAGCTGCCACGCTGATTCCGGAAGCCGGACCAGAACCAGGGCGCCGGCCGCCATCCCAAGAACCACACCGGGCGCAAAAGCCGCCAGCACGCCCCAGTCCACCTTCCGCCAGGTCATGGCGAAGCGGCCGCTGTTGGAACCCAGCTGGATCAGCCCGTGGACCGGCACAATGGCCACCGGCGGCAGCCAGAGGGCCATGATCCCGAGCAGCAATACCCCACCCCCGGCGCCGAAAGCGGCCGTTATCATGGAGGTGAAAACGGACGCCAGCAGCAACAGGGCAGCCACCAGAGGAGGCAGCCCGGGTGGAATCAGGACCTCAAGCATGGCCCCTGTCTACAGCAGCGCGTCCAGTGCTTCACTGAGGTAATCCACGCTGCGATCGATATTGCGCAGCTTGTCCAGGCCGAAGAGCCCGATACGGAAAGTCTTGTAATCGTCCGGCTCATCACAGGCCAGCGGCACGCCGGCGGCCGTCTGGAGCCCCTGGGCAATGAAACCACTGCCCTTGTGGAGGTCATCACGCCCGGTATAGAGGACCACCACACCCGGCGCCTCAAAGCCTTCAGCGGCAACGCTGGTAAAGCCCCGCTCGGCGAACATGGCCCGTACGCGACGACCCAGTTCCAGCTGGCGTTCGCGGGTTTTCTCGAGGCCGTCGTTAACCGTCTCCAGCATGGCATCGCGGAACTGCGCCAGTGCATCCGTGGGCATGGTGGCGTGATAGGCATGCCCGCCGCCCTCATAGGCCTGCATGATGCCGTGCCACTTCTTGAGGTCGCACGCAAAGCTGCTGCTCGTCGTCGCCTCAAGACGCTCCAGCCCGCGTTGGCTCAGCATGACCAGTGCGGCGCAGGGAGACGCGCTCCAGCCCTTCTGCGGCGCGCTGATCAGCACGTCGGCGCCGACGGCTTTCATGTCCACCCAGAGCGCGCCGGAGGCCACGCAGTCCAGTACAAAGAGACCGCCCACCTCATGGGTCGCGTCCGCAACCTGTTTCAGGTAATCGTCGGGCAGCAGCAGACCCGCAGCGGTCTCCACATGCGGAGCAAAGACAACGCCCGGCTTGTTCGCGCGGATCGACTCCACCACCTCTTCAACCGGCGCGGGGCGGAACGGCTGCTGGCTGCCTTCCTGGAGCGGCCGTGCCTTGTGCACGGTGGTGTTTTCCGCGATCCGTCCCGCATCCAGAATCTGGCTCCAGCGATAGCTGAACCAGCCATTGCGCACCACCAGGCAGGACTCGCCGTTGGCAAACTGGCGAGCCACGGCCTCCATGCCATAGCTCCCGCCCCCGGGCACCACGATAGTGGCGTCCGCGTTGTAGACACTTTTCAAGGTGCTTGAGATGTCATTCATAACCCCCTGGAATTCCTTGGACATATGATTCAGGGAGCGGTCGTTGAACACCACCGAATATTCCAGCAGTCCTTCCGGGTCAACGATCGGAATCTGTTTCGACATCGCTAGGGCACTCCTGTTGTCGTTGTTCAAAGTCGGCCTGTTTTAACATGTTCCGCCTTTTCACTCCACTTCCGGACCCCGCCCCACGCATTCACAGGCGCCCTGCCAATCGTTACAATGCGCGCTCCCCGGCTCCGGAGAGGTGGCAGAGTGGACGATTGCACCGGTCTCGAAAACCGGCGTCCGTGCAAGCGGACCGAGGGTTCGAATCCCTCCCTCTCCGCCATTTCATAAGCCGTGCTTCAGCGCGGCTTATGAAATGGCCTGAGGGCTGGGCGAGAACCCTCGCGGGTTCGACCGAAGCACGCAAAGCGTGCTGAGGAACGCCTGAACACAGTGAAGGCGGCCCCCGAAGGGGGTGAGGCGCGCAGCGCCGAATAATCCCTCCCTCTCCGCCATTAACAAAGCCCACCCCCACTTCCCTGATTCACATCATTGCGTCCCCGCCTCCAATATGGTCAATTCAGTCATTGCTAATAGACCACCAGACACCGGAATCCGATGAGCGAAAAAGATCCAGGCACTGCCGCGCCCGACAACCTCCCCTGGCACGCGCTAACCTCCCACGAAGCGCTCAAACGCCTTGATAGCAAATTTACTGGCCTCAGCAATGCCGAAAGCAACCGCCGCCTGTCCGAACACGGCCCCAACCGGATAAGCAGCGCCCGCACCCGCCCCTGGTGGCAACGCCTCCTTGAGCAGTTCAACAACATCCTGATCATCATCCTGATCGTCGCGGCGGTTGCCAGCCTGGGCCTGAGCCATTACGTCGATGCCGGCGCCATCTTCGGGGTGGTGGTGATCGTCGCCCTGATCGGCTTTATCCAGGAAGGCAAGGCGGAACAGGCCCTCGAAAGCATCCGTACCATGCTTTCCCCCCGGGCGAATGTGATCCGTGACGGTGCACGTGGCGGAATCCCAGCAGAGGATCTGGTCCCGGGGGACATTGTCATGGTGGAAAGCGGCGACCGGGTGCCCGCGGATCTGCGCCTGCTCGAAGCCACACGGTTCCGCACGGAGGAAGCCGCCCTCACCGGAGAATCAACACCAGTCGACAAAAGCGCATCAGCAACCCCTGAGGACGCGGTTCTTGCCGAGCGCACTTCCATGGCCTTTGCCAGTACCATCGTGGTCCAGGGAACAGCCCGAGGACTCGTGGTTGAGACGGGTAAGTATACCGAGATTGGCCGCATTTCCGAGATGCTTCGTGGCGTTGAACAGCTCCGGACGCCCCTTCTGCAGCAGCTTGACCGCGCCGGCCGTGTACTTGCGGCCTTCATCCTTGCGGCGGCTGTAATAACAGCGGTTTTCGGCGTCCTTGTTCACAACCTGCCAGCAAGTGAGATGTTCATGGCAGCGGTTGGGCTGGCTGTGGCCGCCATTCCGGAAGGCCTTCCCGCCATTGTCACCATCGGCCTGGCGCTTGGTGTCCAGGCCATGGCTCGTCGCAACGCCATCGTGCGACGCTTGCCCGCCGTGGAAACCCTGGGCTCAATCTCGACCATCTTCTCCGACAAGACGGGCACCCTGACCCGCAATGAGATGACGGTACGCAGCATATTCCTCCCCGAAGGTGAGTATCAGGTTACGGGTACAGGGTTCGCTCCAGAGGGCCACTTTCAGGCCAGCAGCACGCAACAGCCCGTTCAGCCGGAGAGCCACCCGCCCCTGCTGCATTTCCTGAAAGTGGGCGTTCTCTGCAATGATTCGGAGCTCGCCCGCGAGGACGAGCACTGGCGCATTCACGGTGATCCCACCGAAGGCGCGCTGGTGGTTGCCGGCGCCAAGGCCGGCCTCGATGCACGCACCCTCCGCGGCGATCACGAGCGCCGGAACGCGATTCCGTTTGAATCCGAACGCAAGTACATGGCGACCGTTCATGAGGTGGACGGCCGGAATCGTCTGCTGGTCAAGGGGGCGCCTGACCGGCTACTGGAAATGTGTCACCGGGTCCGCACACCGGATGGCGAAGGCGATCTGGATCAGGATCTTTGGCACGAACGGATCCATGCGCTGTCTTCCCGGGGCCTCCGGGTCCTGGCACTCGCTGAGAAGGATTCAACCCATCTTGAGGGTGAACTCGAGGATGAGCATGCGGAGGATGGGCTTGTGCTCCTGGGGTTGGTTGGGATGTTCGACCCACCACGGGATGAAGTGATCGAAGCGGTGCAACAGTGTCTTTCCGCCGGCATCCGACCGGTCATGGTAACTGGAGACCACGCCGCTACCGCCCTCGCCATTGCCAGGCAGCTCGGCTTTGCCCACACAGAGCGAGCGCTTACCGGCAAGGACATTCAACAGATGTCGGACGAGGACCTGGAGGCCTGCATTCTTGAAGTGGACGTCTTCGCGCGCGCGGCCCCGGAGCACAAGCTGCGCCTGGTCCAGGCCATGCAGGCCCGGGGCGGTGTCTGTGCCATGACGGGTGACGGCGTCAATGACGGGCCTGCGCTCAAACGCGCGGACGTGGGTGTTGCCATGGGTGTCCAGGGGACCGAGGCGGCCAAGGACGCGGCCGAGATGGTGCTGGCGGACGACAACTTCGCCACCATCGTCAGCGCCATAAGCGAAGGCCGCAAGGTCTACGACAACATCCGCAAGACGATTACCTTCATCCTCCCCACCAACGGCGGCCAGGGCCTTGCCATCATGCTGGCCGTCCTGGCCGGCACCACCCTTCCCGTGACCCCGCTTCAGGCGCTCTGGGTCAACATGGTCGTAGCGGTTACGCTGGGTCTTGCCCTGGCCTTTGAGCCCGCGGAACGGGATATCATGCAGAGACAACCCAGGGATCCCTCAGCTGCCCTTCTGGATGGGTTCCTGCTGTGGCGGGTCATCTTTGTATCGGCGCTGTTGCTGGTCGGTGTTTTCGGGATATTCACCTGGATCCTGGACTACCGGGGAGGCAGCGAAGCCCTGGCCCGAGCCGGCGCCGTCAACATGCTGGTTATGGGCAGTGCCGCCTACCTGATCAACAGTCGCTTCCTCAGGAACAACTCCCTGTCGATCCAGGGCATCTTTGGCAGTGGTCCGGTATGGCTTGCCATTGGGCTGGTCGCGGGCCTGCAGCTCGCCTGGACCTATATTCCCTTCATGCAGATGGTGTTTGGCAGTGAGGCACTCCCCTTGGCGTATTGGGGGCTCATTCTGGGCGGGAGTCTCCTGCTTTTCCTGATCATCGAGCTGGAAAAATGGCTCCTGCGCCGGCTTCACGCCTAAGCCTCCAGACCGGATTCCAGCCAGGAAACCACGGCCTGGATTTCCCCGGGTGGCGCCAGGTCCCCCGCCCGCCATAGTGTCTGCTGTTCCCTTTGCTCGGGGCTCAGCGGCTGCTCATCCACAATATGGCCATTCTCCCGGAACCAGTCCTCAAGCTCGTCCGCCTTCGCCTGCTGGAAGCGCGCCACCTTCCGGTCCCTGAGAGCCTGGATCAGGGCCTCAGCGTCGCCGTTCAGACGATCCGCCTGTTCGGTGACGGCTTCAATGAAGTTGTCCCTGACCACACCCGACGCCTCCAGGGCATTACGATCCACCCGTTTGCCCCGGCCACGGGCCCAGAGATCCACCCAGATGCGGCCAATCCGGCAACGCGCCCTGAGCTGACGCGCACGGGCTTGATCCGGCAGGGCATGCCCGCCCGCGTTGCTGTCCAACAGAAGCTCGAGCTCGCCAAGATGGCGGGTTCGCCAGTGTTCCATCAGATCGTGCAGCAGGGCCAGGTCGTCGCGCATGATATGGAATAGATGAATGGCGCCGGCATCGAATTCCGGTTGAACAGCCGGGACCCCCAGAAGCACTGCATAATCTTCCGGCGTTCGGGATTCCGGCTCGGGGATTGGCTGCGTCGCCGGAACGGCATACTGCTCCGGCTCCTGCCTCTCCCCATGTCGCCCGGCCAGCAGATCCAGGTGGTTAATGGAACGGCCCAGAGCACGTTCCCAGCGCCCAACGTCGGCTGGTTCCGCGGACAGGTAGATCACCTGGCGCCCCTCGTCATCCACCAGTGCCTGAAGATTGTGCACAATGGCGTCAAAGCGCTCCGGGTCGGAGGTGGTCAGCGCCTCATCGAGGAAGATCGGCAAGGCCTCGCGGCCGCCCTCCTGAACGCTGGTCCAGGCCAGGCGGACGGCAAGAAAGAGCTGCATCCGGGTGCCCGTGGACAGGTGATCCGGGCGCTGCAGAAGTCCCTGGACGGTATCCCGAACCTCGATACGGCCACTCTCACCCACAACCAGGTCATAACGATTGTGGGTGAACCGGGCCAGGCGGTCCCGTGCATCGGCAAGAACGGCGGGCTGATGCTCGGTGCGGTGCTCCTCGGTCACGTCAGAAAGCAGGAACTGGCCCGCCTCCGCGACCATGGCCTGGTTCCAGGCATCCTCCAGGGCATCCCTGGCGCGGTCGGCCGACAGCCTTGCCTGCTCCAGGTCCCGGTTACGGCCGGTCTCGTCGAGCCGGGCCTTCAACTCCGAGCGCTGGTTGCGCAGGGTCTCCAGCTCCCCCGCCCGTTCACGGGCATCCGTGAGGCGACGGTTCAGCTCGGTTTCCTGCCCCTCCATGGCAAGTGTCTGCAGCTCGGACCCCGTTTCAAGTCGGTCGAGGCGATCCTGCTCCAGCACCTGGGCTTTCCGGAACTCATCCCTGGCCTGCCGATATTCCGTGAGCTGGTTGCAGTAATCAGTGAGGGACTGACGGTTACCGGGTTCCAGTCCCGCCCTCTGGTACAGTTCCTCCAGCGCCTGACTTGCCTCGTCAATCTGCCGTTCAAGCCGGTTGATCTCATCCTTTGCCCTGGCGTGTTCCCGTTCCGCTTCACGAAGACGCGCCGCTCGCGACTCCAGGGCCTGAAAGTGGCTTTTTACCGTGGCGATATCCGCAGCGGCCTCCAGTTCGGCCCCGTACCGCGCCAGCACTGCCCCAACCCGTTCCAGATGGGCCTGCATCTGCGCCTGGAGCCGCTCCATGCGGTTCTGGATCTCCGCCCGCTGGGCACGGGCCTGCATCAATTCCGAGGCCAGCTGCACAAACCAGGCAATGCCCTCGGCGGTCATCTCCGGATCAAAACCCACTTGCCGCGCCAGGTTGGCCTTTTCATCCTCGAGCGCCGCCACCGAGTCCCGGAGGGTCGCCAGTTCCTCCTGCCGTTCTGCGTGTTGCCTGGCGCGCGAAAGCTGCAGCTGCCCTTCAGCAATATCAGTCTCGAGGGCCTTCAGGCGATCAGCAACCGCCCCGGGCTCCCATGAATCCGGCGGATCCAGATCCTGCTCCAGCGCCCGTTGACGGGCCTGCTGGCGCTCGATGCCCATCCCCCGGAACTGCCACAGGGACCAGCCCGCACCTACGGCGGCAACCAACGCCAGGGCCATTGCGGGGTACGCGGCGTCCCACAGAATGCCCGAAATCGTCGCAGCCAGGGCCGCTACCAGGGCTGTGCCTGCCCCCAGGAGCAGATGCTGGAAACGACTCGGCTCAAGCTGACGCAGCCAGCGGCTGAGCTCCCTGGCCATGGTGCGCTGCCCCTCGATCACCGATTCATCGGGAGTCTCGACACCGGCCTCGGGCTGGAGGGCCTCAAGACGGCGCCGTTTCTCACGCAGTCGTTCAGACAGGCGTGTCGCCTGCGCCACCGCATCAGGATGAAGTGCCGGCTCATCATCGGCCGTTGGGTGCAGACTGGCGACGGCCTCCTGCTCCCGGGCCCTGGCACGGTCCAGAGTGCCCTGCTGTTCGGTGAGCTTGGCGGCACAGTGCCCGGCCTCCTCAAGATTTTCCCGGCAGGCCTCGATGTCTTCTTCGGCCGGTGCCGCCTCCGCCAGCCCTGTGTCCACCATCGCCTGGGACGCACGGGAACGGGCTTGTTCAGCCTCACGATGCTCATTGCGGAGCTTATCAAGCTGGTCCTCAAGCCCCTGCAATCGTCTGGTTTCATCTCCATGCAGGCGTTCCATCGCCTCTGGAAAGCGATGCAGGAGGGTTTCAGCCTCGGATCGCTGCTGCCGCGCTTTCAACAAGGCAATGGCATTCTCGATGGCGGCCGCTTCCTGACTGGCTGCTTCCGCGCTTCTGATCCGCTCCTCCAATGCCGGCAGCTGCTCCCTTTGGCGCTCAAGGGCGTCATACTGCTGATGGATGGTGCGCAGCTGCTTTTCGCGCTCACGCACCTCCCGTTCGTGGCTTTGCCCATGCCTTGGGCCCACATTGAAGAGCGGATCCCGACGAACCGCCTCAAGGTCAAAGCCGCCGGCAAGCTCCCGCCTCAACTGGTCCAGAATTGCAGCTTCCGTCTGCCCCTCCTCAAGCAGGTCCGCCATGGAAAGCCAGTAACAATGGACGAATTCCGTCTCCGGCAGCGCGGGCGGCTCCACGGACTGGCCGTTTTTATGCCACACCACCTGACGACCCGTTCGGGTCACCACCAGCCGATCCGTGCCGGCCAGGAAGGTCGCCTGAAGGGTTAGCGCGCCCTCATCAGTCGCCGTATGGGGATCAATCAGGTGGTGCAGAGCCCGCACGAGGCTGCTTTTTCCCGAGGCGTTCGGGCCGGTGATAAGGTTCAGGCCGGGATCAAAACCCTCCAGGCTGATTCCTTCGCTGATGCCAGGCAGGTGCGTGACTCGGAGTTGTAACAGCTTCATTGCTCTTCCGCCCCCTGCGCCAGCATCTGCTCCAGTGCCCGGGTGCCGGCCTGATGCAACCAGTCGGCGATCATGGCGTCGTCCGGCCCGTCAGTGCCCAGCGGCTGCCACCAGGACCGATCGATCCGCGGCTTCATCTGCTCGCGTGCCCGATTGATCAGGCTGCGGCGCTCGGGGTCCTCCGACGGCCTGGCAAGAACCTGGAGGCGGTGGGCCATGAGGCCGGCGGGATCAGAGCGTTGGGCCAGCACCTCAATGCTGAGCTCGGGTTCGGTCGCGTAGGCCAGGTGCTCGACGAAGTAATGGATGTTGCCCTGCCCGGCATGGATCGTATCGAGGTTTTCCCGCTCCAGGAGTCGCCGAACATCACCCGCCAGAGCCGTACGGCCCGCCAGGGTAATGCGCAGTGCCACAGCTTCAGGTGGGAGACCCCGTTGAGTGAATGCCGCATCCCGTTCGTTGACGGCACCGATCAGCCGCTCACGCGCCTCTTCGGTCGAAGCCAGTGCCGTCAGATCCACCGTCAGTCGCTCCCATTGCAATGGCGCGATCAGCCATTGTTCCAGTGACCGGATCGCGCCACCCTC
Organism: Halospina denitrificans; assembly: GCF_004364635.1. GTDB lineage: Bacteria > Pseudomonadota > Gammaproteobacteria > Pseudomonadales > Oleiphilaceae > Halospina > Halospina denitrificans. The sequence goes on from NZ_SOAX01000003.1 coordinate 157,238, forward strand.
AACGCGCAGGAGCCAGGGTCCTCTGGGGCCGGATTCACCGGGATCCAGACCCGTAGCGGAGCCGAGATAACCATTAAGGTGGGACGCACTGAGGGCATCAGGCTTGTGGATGTGGCCCAGCATCCAGCCATCGAGTGGCGCCGCATCCAGCTCCGCAGAGCTGACAGGGGCATAGACACTGGCGGGCTGGTCCCGGTCCGCGTGCAGCAGGCCCAGGTTGGGGCCGGGACCGGGCGTGAATTCATGGCCCTGGAGCGGGCTTGCGGTAACCTGGCGCTGGGGGAAGGACCAGCCGTGGAGGGTCAGGCGCTCACTGCCCGCCGCCAGTTCCGCCGTCTGCCACTGCCCACCACGACCGAGCAGCTCAAAGCCCTGGATCTGGTCCGCCAGCCGGGGCAGTACACGAACATCATGGTTGCCCACAATACCCAGAACGCGGATACCGGCGCCGGTCAGGCGTTCAACGCCGCGTGAAAGCTCCCGATAGGCTTCAAAGAAGTCATCCTCGTCCTCGACCACGTCCCCGGCAAGGACCACCGCGTCTACCTCGCTCGTGATCGCCTGCTCCACGATGCGATGCCAGACACCGGTGGCCCCGAGGTCACTGGCGCGCCCGGTGAGTTCATCCGGCAATCGGCTGGGCGCCGCTCCCAAATGAAGGTCACCGACTGCTAGAATCTGCATGGCCATGATCACTCCCTGCTGTCAGTAGCGGCCGCGTTGCGGGCGGCTATCCCGCTGCCACGAGAGTGTACCGGGTCACGCCGGTTTTTCGAAACGCAAGGACCATCCCAATGCCATCTCAGCCAACTGCGGATGCCACACCCAGCATGAGCTTTGCCGACCTGAGGCGTCGTTTCGGGTTCCGCAGCATTGCCATCGGCAATTGGGTTACCCGCGAGGAACAGGCAAAGGCCGCCGTCCAGTTCCAACGCGCCCTGGAAGACCTGATGCAGCTCCTTGGCGGCCCGGAACAGCTCGTCTCCCTGCGCGGCAGCCTCACGCTGAATTACGGAACCGGCGGTCAGCCCGGCGTGGCTGCCCACTACGAACCTGCCCGGCGGTGTCTGGCCCTGGCCAAGAACGCCGGCCCTGGAAGCCTTGCCCACGAATGGTTTCACGCCCTTGACCATTACCTGGCGGACAAGGCGTTCCGGGGGGTTTCGACCGGCACTTTTGCTTCCCGCGCCTGGCTGGATAACGCCGAGCCAATCCAGCATCCGTTGAACCAGCTACTCAGGGCCTGCTTCCACGCGGTGATCCTCAGCGAGAACGGTGAGCACCCAAGCGAGCTGTTCAACGCGTCCGCCGGGATGGATTCACAGCTCCATACCCATTACTACAGCAAACCGGAAGAGCTCTGCGCACGCGCCTTTGAAGCCTTTGTTCAGGACACCGCACCCCGGAACGCATTCCTGGTCAGGGGCACCCGGGCAACCCGGGAGGCCGAACTGGGCCTTTACCCGAAACCACCCCAGCGGGGCCAGATCAACCAGGCATTCGCCACCTACTTTGCCAGCCTTGGCAGAGCACTCCACAAAACCGGCTAACAGGTGACATGGTTCGCCAGTGATTGACCGCTTTTTCAATCCGCTGATAATTTAATCCACTTACCTGCCACCCACTCCAGAGGCCCCATGACCGCGATCCCGAAAGAAGCTGTCTCCGTTGCTGGTGATGACGTTACCGTAGACGCCGAGGTGCTGGCACCCCGGCTGGGCCTTTCCGTGACAGCGCTGCAACAGGCCATGAACGAGGGAAAGGTTCGTACGCTTGTTGAACGCGGTGAAGATGAAGATGCTGGGCGTATGCGACTGACGTTCCGGTACGGGGGCATCCAGTTTTCCGTGATGCGGGAGCCGGGTGGGCAGCTGCATGAAACCGAACCACCGCCGCCGGAGCGCCGGCCTGTTCGCCCTTCCCTCATGCAGCTGATGGATTCGGACAGCGGGGACCACTGAGCCCTCTTACGACGCCCAGAGCGCCATCGCCTCCTCGGTCACCATGGCATGGCGTCGCGCGAGGGCCTTGCGGGCGGAAGCTGCTCTCCGCCCGTAGTAGCCCATTACTCCGAAGCTGGTCGACCAGCAATCCGAACTTGCTCATCGGGAATCGGTGCTCATCCGGAAACGGGAAACTGTAATTCGGATGATGAACAATCGGCACCATTAACTCACCTGGAAACACCAACTGGAAGGCCCCACAGGAGCTTTGTCAGATAATTATACACGCAGGATCGAAAGCAGGCTCATGACGCATTCGGGTGTCGACTTTCTTTACAGACGTACTCCATCGCAAGCGACAAAACTAGGCTTTTACCTTTTAAATCCGCCACATAAAATTTCTGGCACCCTTCATGCTTAGATTGCGCGGTCATTAACAATGGTTCATACGAAGGGAGTACCACCATGCAGTCTATCCGTAGTCTCGCCAAAAACAGCATCCTCCTCGGCGCGCTTGCAATCGCCGCAGGTTCCGCCAATGCCAACCTGATTCAGAATGGCAGTTTCGAAAACCCCGATGTTGATACCGGCAGCTGGGCATACTTTTCTTCCAGCGATGTCCCCGGCTGGGACGGCAGCAATATCGAGGTCTGGGACAGCTACAACGGCGTCAATGCGTTCGATGGCGTCCAGTTCGCCGAGCTGAATGCTCATCCGGATACAAACAACGCGTTTGAGATCTATCAGGACATCAACACTCAGATTGGCCAGTGGTACGACATTTCCTTTGCCTACCGCGCGCGCAATAACGACAGTGAAGAATTCCAGTTCCTGGCAGGCAACAGCAACTGGAACCTGAATGATCATGCTACAACTGGTTGGAGCCTGTTCTCCGGCGCATTCCAGGCGTCCTCAGCAACGTCGCAGATCAGGTTCCTGAGCGTGACCCCGGAGACCGGCACCATGGGTAACTTTCTGGACGACGTTCGGGTAACTGCCAAGGTCCCGGAACCGGGAACCCTCGCTCTGCTGGGACTTGGTCTTGCTGGTCTGGGCATGGCGCGCCGGCGGCGCTGATTCTGCCAGACCCCGTTACACCGCATCCGGCCCCAGTGCCGGATGCGCTCGTTTTGGCCCCGGACCGCCTCAACGCGTGGCGTTCAGAACACCGGCGTGATGGCGTAGATGATCCTCGATGAAGCTGGCAATGAAAAAGTAGGAATGGTCGTAATCCGGCTGCGTACGTAACTGCAGCGGCAGGCGTGCCTGTTCGCAGGCGTCGCGCAGTGCCTCCGGCTGCAGCTGCCCATCGGCGAGGAAGTTGTCCGCATCCCCCTGGTCCACGAGAAGCTCTTTCACGCGCGCTCCGCCACGGATCAGTTCACAGGCATCCCACTCCTTCCAACTCTCCCGATCATCCCCCAGGTAGCCACTGAATGCCTTGACGCCCCAGGGGCAGCGGCTTGGGTTACAGACTGGCGCAAAGGCCGAGACCGAACTGAACAGCTCCGGGTTCCTGAGCGCACAGACCAGAGCGCCGTGGCCGCCCATGGAGTGGCCGCTGATCGATTTCTGGTCCGTGAGCGGCAGCTGCTCCTCAACCAGCGCCGGCAACTCCCGGGTTACGTAATCGTACATCCGGTAGTGGGCGTTCCAGGGTTCACGGGTTGCGTTGAGGTAGAATCCGGCGCCGGACCCGAAATCATAGCTGTCATGTTCACCGGGCAGTTCCGTCCCTCTGGGGCTGGTGTCCGGACAGACGATGGCCATACCCAGCTCAGCCGCCACGCCGTGCGCGCCGGCCTTCTGCATGAAGTTCTCATCCGTACAGGTCAATCCGGAGAGCCACCAGAGCGCAGGCACCAGCCGCACTTCCGCCGCCGGGGGCAGATAGACGGCAAAGGTCATTTCACAATCCAGGACACTCGAATAATGCCGGTAACGGCGGTGCCAGCCGCCAAAACTGCGATTGGCGGATACTTCGGTCAGCATCGACGTCATCGTGTTTCCTTCCCCTGCAGCATGAATCTCAATAATGGAGGACTGTGCGGATACTCTTGCCGGCGTGAAGCAGTTCAAATGCCTCGTTGATCCGCTCGAACGGCATGTCATGGGTGACAAATTCGTCGATCATGATCTCGCCTTTCATATAGCGATCCACGTAGTCCGGAAGCTCGCTGCGGCCCTTAACGCCGCCAAAAGCCGAGCCCTTCCAGACGCGCCCGGTGACCAACTGGACGGGACGGGTACTGATTTCCTCCCCGGCGCCGGCCACACCGATGATGATGGATTCGCCCCAGCCCTTGTGACAGCACTCAAGCGCTGATCTCATGACGTTAACATTGCCAATACACTCAAAGGAGTAATCAACACCGCCATCGGTCTGGTCGATGATGACCTGCTGGATGGGGTCGTTGTAATCGTTGGGGTTCACAAAGTCAGTGGCGCCGAACTGCCGTGCCATGTCGAACTTGTCCGTGTTGATATCGATGGCAATGATCCGGCTGGCGCCGGCCATTTGCGCCCCCTGGATCACAGCCAGGCCAATGGCCCCCAGCCCGAAAACGGCCACCGTGGCGCCCCGTTCCACTTTCGCCGTGTTGAAAACGGCGCCGATGCCAGTGGTCACGCCGCAGCCCAGGAGGCAGATCTTGTCCATGGGCGCTTCCCTGGAAACCTTCGCAAGCGAAACCTCCGGCAGTACCGTGTATTCACTGAACGTCGAGCAGCCCATGTAGTGGTGCAGCGAACGGCCATTGAGCGAGAAGCGGGAGCTGCCATCCGGCATCACACCCTGGCCCTGGGTTGCCCTGACCGCCTGACAGAGATTGGTTTTACCGGAGAGACAGAACTTGCACTTGCCACATTCGGCGGTGTACAGCGGGATCACGTGATCTCCGGGTGCAACACTGGTTACACCGGCGCCCACGGCTTCCACGACGCCGGCGCCCTCATGGCCAAGCACGGAGGGGAAGAGGCCTTCGGGATCCGCACCCGAAAGCGTGTAAGCATCGGTGTGACAGACACTGGTGGCCACAAGGCGCACCATCACCTCCCCTTCCCGGGGATCCTCCACATCGATCTCGGTGATTTCCAGCGGTTTCCCTGCCTCCCAGGCAATGGCGGCGCGTGATTTCATGCAATGCTCCCTGTCGATATTGTGTCGGAATCTGTACGTCCCTGCGCTGACATTGGATGAGATTCCGGCAAAGTCAGCTCCCGGTTGTCAGGCGGCCCCCTTGCTCCCCTGCCGATCATCATGGCTGCGGATAAAGTCCTTCAGCCGGGGAGCGATGTCATTGCGCCAGTGACTCCCATTGAAGATTCCGTAGTGCCCGACGCCTTCTGCCAGATAATACTCTTTGCGCTCCTCGGGCAGGTTCTCGGCCAGTGTCAGTGCCGCGCGCGTCTGCCCGACTCCGGAGATATCATCCAGTTCCCCCTCAACGGCGAGTATGGGGGTCCTGCGTATGGCCGCCGGATCAATATGCCGGCCCCGGGATACCCACTCCCCCTTGGGGAGCGCATGCTTCTGGAACACCAGGTCAATGGTCTGCAGATAGAACTCCGCGGTGATATCCATCACCGACCGGTACTCCTCATAGAAAGCGCGGGTCTTTTCGGCACTGTCCTCGTCACCCTTGATCAGATGCTCGAACAGCTTCCGGTGCTTGAGAACGTGGTCGCCCAGATTCATGGTCATAAAACCGGCCAGCTGCAGGAAGCCTGGGTAGACACGGCGCATCATGCCCGCATGGGGCGGCGTCACAAGGGTAATCACACGCTTCTGGAACCAGGAAAGCGGCCGGGTGGTGGCAAGCTCGTTCACCTGGGTGGGCGCCTCCCGGGTATCAATGGGACCGCCCATCAACGTCATGCTGGCCGGGGTGCAGGGGTGGCCCTCCGCCTCCATCAGGCACACAGCGCCATAGACGGGCACCGCTGGCTGACAGACAGCCAGGACATGGGTGTTCGGACCGAGCTCGCTGAGCCAGTCGATCAGGTAGTCCACATAATCATCCAGGTCGAAATGCCCCTCCGACAAAGGCACATCCCGCGCGTCACGCCAGTCAGTGATGTAGACGTCATGGTCCGGCAGCAGCGCTTCGACAGTACCACGCAGCAGCGTCGCAAAATGGCCGGAAAGCGGTGCGACAATCAATATACGAGGATCCCCGGGCCGGTCACACTCCCTCTCAAAGTGCTTGAGCTGGCCAAAGGACTTGCGATGACAGATGGTTTCATGGACCGGCACGGATCGCCCATTGATCCAGGTCTCATCCAGGCCAAAGCGCGGTTTGCCATAGCGCCGAGTCAGGTGCTCGACCATATCGAAGCTCGCCGCCACCGACCGACCCACCGGGGTCCCCCCGATGGGATTCATCGGATGGCGCATCATGCGCAGCCCCTGATCCGCGACGTAATGCACCGGCGCCAGGGTCGAATGCTGGAATTCGTACAACGTATACAACATGATGGTACCTGCCTCTTCCGGAATCTGGGACTGCCCTATCGAGTCTTGATTCGCGGAGAGCGCGTGTCAACTTTATATTGAACAATAAATTTCGAACATTCAGAGGGAGCACGCATCATGACCGGACTCAAGGGGCTCAACGCTGTGATAACGGGTTCCACCAGCGGCATAGGCCTGGGCATTGCCAGGGGGCTGGCCGAGAGTGGTATGAACGTTGTCATCAATGGCATGGGGTCGTCGGAGGAAAAGCAGGCAATTTCGAAACAGATCGAAGCGGACAGCGGCGTGAAGGCGCCAGTATTCGATGCGGATCTGACCATGGGCGCGGAGGCCCGCGGCCTTATCGAACAGGCCCTGGATAGTCTTGGCAGCGTCGACGTTCTGGTCAATAACGCCGGCGTGCAGCACGTCAGCTGCATTGAAGAGTTCCCCGAGGACAAATGGGACCAGATCATCAACCTCAATCTCTCAGCCAGCTTCCATACCACCAAGGCGGCATTGCCCGGCATGCGCCAGCAGGGTTACGGGCGCATCATCAACATTGCCAGCGCGCACGGCCTGGTTGCTTCCCCCTACAAGTCGGCTTATGTGGCCGCCAAACATGGGGTTGTGGGCCTGACCCGGACCATTGGACTGGAGGTCGCCGAAGAACCGGATCTGACGGCCAATGCCATCTGCCCGGCCTACGTGCGAACGCCACTGGTGGAGGGGCAGATCGCCGACCAGGCGAAGGCGCACGGCATGAGCGAGGAGCAGGTAATCCGGGACGTCATACTGGCCGCACAGCCGAACAAGCGGTTCGCGACCATCGACGAGCTCGTGGCTTTCACCCGCCTGCTCTGCAGCCATGAGGGGCGCTCGTTCAATGGGGCAGCCCTGCCCATGGACGGTGCCTGGACGGCGCGGTGAGACAGCCTTTATGAGGAAATCCCGGCCACGGACCAACCTGTTACCCGGGCTGATCACGATCATGGTGTTATCTCTGATGAGCAATGGCTGCAGCAGCAATCGACATTACGATCCGGACAAGCCTCATCACACCGAGGATGGGTTCAGGAACAACTATCCCGTTGAAAGGCCGGGTGGCATGGATTTCCTGAGCTGGCAGTGGAACCGTTGGTGGGAAGGGCTGCCCAAGCCACCGGAGGCCCCCATCCAACCAACAGAGCCGGAGCTGGGCTTTATCCAGAACAACCGGGAAGACATCGCCGTGACCTGGGTCGGGCACGCCACTGTTCTGCTTCAGATCGACGGTATCAATGTGCTGACCGACCCCCAGTTCTCCGAACGGGCATCGCCCGTCTCCTTTGCCGGACCGCCGCGACACCAACGCCCGGGCGTTGCCCTGTCGGAACTTCCGCACATTGATGCGGTGGTCATCTCCCACGCCCATTACGATCACCTGGATCTGTTCTCGGTGCGCGCCCTCTACGAACAGGCGGGTGGCCCACCGGAATTTTTCCTGCCGCTGGGCATGGGGGCCTGGTTCACTGAAAACGTGACGGGCGGTAATGCCACGCATCTTACCGAGATGGACTGGTGGGAGCAGGCCTCCATACAGGGCCTGGAACTGCAGTTCCTGCCGGTCCAGCACTGGAGTTCGCGCACACCCTGGGACGAGAACGAGATGCTCTGGGGCGCCTGGGGTATCTCAAGTCCGGAATTTTCCTTCCTTTTCGGTGGCGACTTCGGCTACTCCCCTGACCTGAAAGACATTGGCGAACGTGTTGGGGGCTTTGATCTGGCAGCGATCCCCATTGGGGCCTACGAGCCACGCTGGTTCATGAAATCCCACCACGTGAACCCGCAAGAGGCCGTCCAGGCCCACCGGGACATTGGCGCAAACCAGTCCTTCGCGATTCACTGGGGGACCTTTGAGGGCCTGACCGACGAACCCCTGGACGAGCCGCCGCGGAAGCTGGCGAAGGCCAGGGAGGCCGCGGGGCTCCCTGAGGCTGAGTTCCGTGTCCTCAGCCATGGCGAGACGTTCCGCCCCTGAAAACGGCACTGGCCCTATTTCCCTCGTGTATCGGATATCTTTGTCGGCGTTATACGCTTGGTGATACTGTCGGAGGAGCGGTAAGTGAGGACGTAACCCCTCTCGAACATCCCGATAACCTTTTTATGATGGAGTGGGAGCAAGCATGGAAACCCGATCTTTCGGAAACACGGATATTCAGGTGACACCAGTCGGCCTCGGAACCTGGGCCATTGGTGGCTGGATGTGGGGCGGAACGGATGAAGCCCAATCCATCGATACGATTCACAGGGCGGTCGACAAGGGCATCGGCCTGGTCGATACGGCGCCGGTATACGGGTTTGGCCGCTCGGAAGAGATTGTGGGCAAAGCCCTGGCTGGTGGGCGCCGCGACAGGGTAGCCCTGGCCACGAAGGTCGCCCTGAACTGGAATGACGATCACGACAAGGTCTGGCGTGATGCCACTTCAGCCCGCATTGAGCGGGAGGTTGAGGATTCGCTGAAACGTCTGCAGACGGACCGGATCGACATCTACCAGGTCCATTGGCCAGACCCCAAGACGCCCATGGAAGAGACCGCGCGGGCCCTGGAAAAGCTCTACCAGGCGGGGAAGATCCGCGCCATCGGCGTGAGCAATTTCACCCCTGCGCAGATGGACGAAATCAGCAAAATTGTGCCCCTGCACAGCCTGCAGCCCCCCTATAACCTTTTCGAGCGGGATATCGAAGAGGAGATCCTTCCATACTGCCGGGAACATGGCATTGCGACCATTACTTACGGCGGGCTGTGCCGTGGTCTGCTGACCGGCAAGATGCGTGAAGATACGGAGTTTACCGGTGATGATCTGCGAAAGAACGATCCCAAGTTCCAGGGGGATCGCTATCGCCAGTACCTCAATGCGGTAACGGAACTGGATGCGTTTGCGCGTGAGCGCTACCAGAAGAATGTGCTGGCCCTGGCGCTTCGCTGGCTGGTGGACCAGCCGGGTGTCACGACAGCGCTCTGGGGCGCGCGGAGGCCCGAACAACTCGATCCGGTTGATGACATCGAAGGCTGGTCGCTCGACAGGGAAGCATTTGATGCGATTGATGCGATTCTCGCCAGATGCATCAAGGATCCTGTTGGACCCGAGTTCATGGCGCCACCCACCCGGTAGTGTCCGCAGACTCCTAAGGCCTTATGTCCTTCAGCGCTTTGCGCCGCTGGTCAATCTGTTCGCGGTATTCATCCAGCGCTTCCTGGCGTCCGGCCAGGGATTCAAGTTCAGGCCCCAGTTCTGCGCGTAATCTGTTTTCCAGCGCCTGCCGAGCCTCAGCCAGTTCGCCGCGAACCTCATCTCCCAGCGCCTTGCCAATAATCTGGTCAAGATTGGAGTTGAGGCTGATTTCCGGACTACCCAGGGTGCCGCCCACGCCCAGGTCCATGCGAAAAGAAGAAACCCCTTCAATGGCCCGGGCCAGCCGCTGAACAACCTCACCGGATTCCTCGGCGCCGGCCGCGAAGCTGGCCTGACTGACCTCTGTATTCACGGTCGCATCCAAGTCCCCGCCGGTGACGCTCAGGTTGCCATCAATATTCGCCTTACCCTCTTCCAGCACAATGGGAAGTTTCGAGCTGCCAGAGAAAGTGGCGTCCTTGAGGGTCAGCTGGCGCACTTTGAAATCCAGCTGATCACGGCCCGGCTCCTCGCGGTGATCAAAGGTCCCGTCCACCTCAAGGGTCGCGCCTGCCTCGTCGGTGCCATCGAGCTCCAGCGTCATGGGTTTGCCCCATATCGCCGGTTCTCGGGTTATATCCCGGATACTGCCGTCGAAGTCCACGTTACTGGCGCCCATCCGTGCCACGCCATCCACAGCCGCACGCTTGACCAGGAAACCAGGTAGGGGCTCTTCCTCGGGGAAGCGGATGTCCTCCCCTTCACCGCGCGGTGGGCCGGTTTCCTCTTCCGTCTCGCGACCGGCCATGTGCCTGGATGCGAGACGATAGCCGGTAAGCCCGTTATCCACCCAACGGCTGAGCTGCTCGCCCATCAGCTGACGGGTTACCCCCTGAAAGCCCTCATCCAGCCCGCTGGCCGCCATGAGCCGCTCAGCCTCCCGCGCGGGCAGGTTACGGGCCTGTTCGGCCAGTTCGCTCAACCGTTGACGGTCGCTTTTCAACCGATCATCAAGGCTGCTCACGCGCTCAAGGTCGCCGTCGATATCCTTTTTCAACTCGCGCACGCCTGCGACACGACTCAATGGATTCTTCTCCTTGAGTTCATCCCAGCGCTCACGATAGTTATCGACACTGTCGCCGCTCGGCAGGCTCTCAATGTGGTCGTTCCAGCCCTGCTCGATCTCCCTGGCTTCCGCGTCCAGTTCGTCCACCTTACCGGCCAGACGTTCGCGTTCCTCGTCGACGATCCTGTCGGGATCAGGCATTTCCATACCCGGCAGAACACTGCCGATATCAAAACCCTCGTCGCCGTCCTGGCCCGCCTCTTCCTTGCGTGAAAAAAGCCGGCCTTCGATAGCACCGCTCTCACTGCGCTCGGTGCCAAAACGCAGCCCTTCCACAGCCATTGTCTCGGCGATGAACTGGCGGCGCATCAGCGCATAGCCATCCAGCGCCATCTCGATGCGCCCTGCTTCCGTGATGTTGCGCATGGGCTCGTTGGGGTTGGTCACCTGGAGGCGATTAAGCTTGAGCGTCACCGGATTCAGGCCCAGATCGACACTGTCCAGCTCCACCTTCGCCCCCACGGCCTGGGTGCCGGCGAACTCAATACTCCACTCGATCAGCGGATTCGTGACCAGCCACAGCACCAGGATAATGGCGGCAAAGACACCCAGCCCCCACCAGCGTATCCATTGGGTCATAAAAGACTCCGTTAATCAGTGACTCATGGAAGAGTAGATGTCGTAGAACTTGCCGCCCCACTTGCTGCTCTTCAGCGCCAGCATCAGGCGTGATTTCTCGATACGCGCTTTCAGATGCTCGCGGTAGTTGCGGACAATGAAGATAACGCCGAAAAACACCGGAACGGCCAGCAACAGTGCAATCACCACCTGCCCCAGCAGCACGGTATTGTTAAAGCCGAGGAAGCGCCAGAAGCCGGTGTTGTACATGGCCGTCCACAGACCTTCCAGCATGCCGGCCTCGAGCAGCGTCTTGCCCAGGCTGTGCGCCAGCGGATCCAGAAGCCAGGCAATACCGGAAAACAGGGCGAAACTGACCAGAAACAGGCTCAGATTCACACGCAGCACAAGCACCAGAAGCAACAGGAACAGATTATGCGGCGCCCCCAGTGGCGAGAGCCCCATGAAAAGCGCCAGCAACACCGCAGCCGCAATCTGCGCTGGCGAGGTTTCCGAGTTCAACACTTTCAGGATGCGAGCGAGAATGCCGAGCACCTTCCATACTCCTTTGAGCAGTTACCGGATTTGGGGTTCAGGATATTCTCAACGCTCGAAGACGAACTCCTCGTACAGCAGTTCTTCGCAGTGGCGGCGTTTTTTCTCGAGATCCTGCTTGGACATGCCGCCCAGGAACAACAAGGCCACGCGGAAGCTGTAGCTGTCCTGATCCATCAGGTCGGACAACCGCTGCCCAGGGATGGCGACGATTTCGATGGTGGAGCCGGGGATGACTTCCTGTTCGATCCTGCGCACGGTCTCCTCGCTGGGCACCTGCGACACATAGGCATCTTCCCACTCGCGAAGGAAGAACTTGCCTGCCACGGCGAACTTACCCTCGCGATGCGGAAACGTCGGCCGGCGTCCAGTCGACAGTTCCACGGCCACCTGGTGATGGGAGCGCCCGTCCACTTTCTGGAAAAGCTGGCAGTGTGACTCGGAAATACGCGTGTTGATTTCCAGCAGCCAGATCTGGTCACTCTCCCGGTTCCAGAAATATTCGATATTGAACGGGGCGTTGTCGTAGCCGATGTGCTTGACCACCTTCTTCGTCAGCTCGGTCATCCGTTCCTGGACTTCATCCGGCAGAATCGTGGGGTACTGGTAACTGGAGAAGGTGGTCAGGTTTTCCTCGCGGAAGGAGTCGATGGTGCCGTATACCTCCACTTCGCCCTTGCAGGAGAAGCCTTCCTGGGTGCACTGCATGCCGCCGATGATGCTCTCGGCAATACAGTACTCACCCCCGATCTCGTCGAACTCGGCCGGCATCCTGACCATATCGAGCAGATAGTTGAAGGGGCCGGAGAACCGGCCGATGTTCGCGCGCACTTCTTCCATGGCGGTGTGGAACTGGCTGGCCTCATCGATGCGAAAGCCAAGATAGGAGGAAAAGGATTTCACCGGCTTGATCCAGAACGGGAAATCCATGACCTCAAGGACCTTGTCCAGGGCCTCGTCGTCAAACGGATTGAAGGCGCTGAACCTGGGGATGTTCTCCGGAACAACAGCGCGCTGCTCGACCCGGCTCCAGTATTTGTGCTCGCATTTCAGCACGGATTCCAGGCTCGCCGACGCCAGATCAAAGCTGTCACAGATAATGGGAACAATGGTACTGACCGGAAAGTCGATGTAGTGGATGACGCCATCCACCGCCCCCTTGTGTTCGCGGATCTGCTTCTTCGCGTGCTGGATGATCTCCTGGATGGGGTATTTCTTCTGCTCCAGGATCTGCCTGGAATCGAGCAGCGGCACGAAATTGTAGTGATCGGCCATGTCGATGGTGGCCAGCATTTCACGATTGAAGTCGTTCAGCCCGATCACGAAAATCGTTTCTTCCCCGAACTGGCTGAACGAGCCGCTCTCGTCCTCGATCTCGTCGCCGGCCAGCGCCGGGTAATACACACATACAAGCTGCAGCTCGGTGTGCGCTCTCACAATGTATTCGTCGTTCTGGTTGAGCGCATAGACAGCCCCCGGGGTGAGCGGGTGGCAGGTCCCATCCTTGGTGCTTTCCACTTCGCCCTCGCCACGGATGCAGTAGACCGTCTCCATATGATACTTGTGCCAGAAGCGATTCTCGGTGCCCGCCTGCATGACAGTGTCGTGCAGCGAATAGCCCATGCGGTCATCACGGCGGATCAGGCGCCGGCTGGAATAGTTAGGTCCGGCAATTACCCGGTTGGTATCGGCGAGTTCATTGACATGACGATAGATCATGGTCTGTATCCTTATTATTCAAATTTCCTTGAGCGAGGTGCCAGACACACCTCTTCTGAACCGCCGGTGAACAGTCCGCCCGCCGCTCACATATGATCGCGCGGCACATAGGTGTTCCAGTTCTTGGCCACGACGCGCTCATCGCCCTCGTAGGCGTCCAGCTCCGCGTAGAGGTGGAAATGGCTGCTGCTGGCGGTAAGTACCGCGCGCGTTGTTACCTCTATTGACCAGTCGCCACGGGACATTCCGGAGACACAATAGGTTTCCCCACGCATCGATTGAAAATCTTCACCAATGTGGCTATACCACTCGCGCGTATCGCTCCACATGGTCAGATCAATCTCCTCAACAAGGGTAGTACCACCGTTCTTGATCACTTCCAGCACGGATTCATCCTTGGACAGGTCGCGTATCACCCGCCAGTTCTGCTCGGGAGCCTCAAGGTGAGGAGTGGCAATCGGCGGCGCTGATTCCGGTTCCCCAAAGGCCCGCAGTTGCTTGTCCTCTTCGCGCGCAGGCCGTACTGGCAGCCGCACACGGCTGCCGCTCGGATGCACGGTCAGGCAGGTGAGCTCAGGTGCGGGCCAGGCGAGCGGCCAATAGGAGGTGGAGATCGATATCCGCAGACGATGACCTTCCGGGAAACGCTGGGCGATATCGTTCAGTTGCACTGCCACCCTGTACCGCTCGCCAGGCACCAGAGGACTGGGCGATGCATGGCTGTCACGGTGACTGAGGTTGAGCATACCGTAAGTACTGCGGGTAGCCTTGTGATCCGGGGCCAGGTCCGAGAGGCGGACACATATCATGGCCTGGGGCTGGTCCGCTTCCAGTTCCAGCTCAATGATCGGCGCGCCCATGATTTCCAGGGGTTCCGTCAACGGCTCAGTATCGAGCACCAGTGCGCCGCCATCTTCCTCGCGCTGATCATGGGGAAGATCCGGAGTGGCGCTGTAGGAGCACCACTTGCCGGCGAACAGTCCCACGCTCAGGGGCGACTGGATCCATAGAGGCGTATCACTGACGGGCGTCGAGGGATCCACGAGGTGGCCCTCACTCAGACCGTAGACGGTTTCGTGGATATTGGGCGACGGCCAGCCGGGCTCGGCCACCCAACGCCCCGGGCGCCATGTGTAGCTCGTTGCCGGCGGAACGCTGTCCTGCATCCATACGCGCAGATCCGGCTCCTCCATGATGCCGGTGTCCTGGCCCTTGAGCCAGTGATCCCACCAGCGCACTGCTTCCTGGAGAAAACCGATGTCGGGCCCGGGGTTGCCCATATGGGGATACATGTGGCTCCAGGGCCCAATCAGCCCCTTGCACGGCACGTCGAGGTTGCTCAGCAGCCGGAAAACGCTGTTGGAATAGCCATCCGCCCAGCCGCTGACCCCCATCACCGGGCACTGCACCGCCGAGAAGTCCTCACAGATGGAGCCGTGCTCCCAGTACTCGTCGCGACGCTGATGCGCGAGCCAGTTTTCCAGCCACATGCCACTGTGTTCCAGCCGGTCCAGCCACATGGCCCGCCACTTCTCCCCCACCAGCTCCGGATCCGGGGGCATGCTGGTGTAGTCAAACATCGTCGCGGCCCACGAGAGATTGTCCGTCAGCATGCAGCCGCCCATGTAATGGACGTCGTCGCTGTAGCGGTCATCGGTGGAACTGGCGCTGATCACCGCCTTGAGTTCCGGCGGTCTCAGGGCCGCGATCTGCAGACCGTTAAAACCGCCCCACGAGATGCCAATCATGCCCACAGAGCCGCTGCACCACTTCTGTTGGGCAATCCAGCGGATCGCTTCTACCCCGTCATCAAGCTCCTGCTGAAGGTATTCATCCTGCAGGACACCCTCGGAGTCCCCACTACCGCGCAGATCAAGCCGGATGCTGGCGTAGCCATGCCCCGCGAAATAGGGATGATTCAGCGCGTCCCGTGAACGGGTGTTATCGCGCTTGCGATAGGGAATGTATTCGAGGATCGCAGGCACCGGGTTGGTATCGGCGTCCTCCGGCATCCACATACGTGCCGCCAGGCGCGTCCCGTCGGACATCGGGATCCATATGTGTTCCAGGTGTTTTGTGGCGTGGGGAAAGGACTCAACGGATTTCAAGATGGCACTCTTCCTTGCAGTGTGTGCCGGACCACGGCCAACGTATTTGGCCTGTTTGCCCGGGCTCAGAATTGTGAGAGCGGTAATGTCCCCTCAAACTGCATAATAGAAGGTCCCTCACACCAATACTAGAGACCGCCACCAAACAGAGTCAATCCGGCTCGGCATGTGTCTCTCCCTGTTGCTGCAGGCGCAGCTCCCCGGGCCTGAAGGTCAGCAACTTCTCCGTCGCCTGGACGAGTACATGCGCTACCCTCTCGGTAGCATCCAGCGACACCCGCTCGTCGGCGGAATGGGCCCAGTCGATATCGCCGGGACCGTATACCACGGTGGCAGCGCCCGTGAGCCGCACCCAGGCCGACATGTCGCAGCCGTAGGGGGCCCCCGCGATGCGGGCTGGACGACCGAAGACTGACGCCGCCGCATCGGCCATGGTAGTGACCAGCGGATGTTCCATCGGGGTTTGTGCGGAACCGAACCCCGAAGCCACGAGTCGCGCCTGAGGCGGATTCTGCTCCAGCCAGGTATCGCCCGCGCACGCCTCGGTGATAACCCTCTGAATCCGCGCCCTGGCCTGCTCCACCGTCTCATTGAGCGGCACCCCTACGCGGATTTCCGCAGTAAGGCGATCCATGACGCTGGAAGACCAGTTGCCCCCGTTAATCAGACCGACATTGGTCGCGTACGGCAGATGGAGCGCACGCATCAGTGGATGGTTCTCGCCATCATTGATGCGCTTCTCGTCCTCGCGCAGAGCCCGGTGAATCGCGAGATAATGATCCAGGGCGCTTTCCCCCAGGTGCCGCCGGCTGGCGTGAGCAGCCAGGCCCGTCACCTCCAGAAAGAACGACATGGCCCCGGCATGGGCAACAACCAGCTTCGGCGATCCTTCGTCGTCCAGGGTGGGTTCCGGCACGACCACGGCGTCCGGGTACCAGCCCCGGCGGATGGCAGCAAGCGTGCCCAGCCCGCTGTCCTCTTCCGCAGGAACGCCCACGAACACAACGCGGCCGGCGAAGGTTCGTGGGCCCTTTGCAAAGGCCTCAAAGGCTTCCAGCGCCGAAACGACTCCCGATTTCATATCGCTGGCGCCACGCCCGTAAACGGTATCGCCATCCATATATCCGGAATACGGATCCAGCGTCCATTGGTTGATGTCGCCGGGCGGAACGACATCCAGGTGCCCGGTGAGTACTACTGTCGGACCGGGCTTACGGCCGCGCACCACCCCGATCACCACCGGCAGCCAGGCGCGTTCCACTTCATGGCCCGGGTAGTTGGGATCGTTGAGCACGTCGGCAATACCCTCGTTCCAGTAATCCACCTCCACACCCAGTTCCCAGAGCCATTCGGAAAGCCGGCCTATCACTGCATCTTCCTGCCCGGTCACGGAAGGAATCCGGATCAGGTCCACCAGCCGCCGCCTGACCCGGGTGGCATCAATGTATTCACGATGGTCCGTCATGTCGGTGTCATCTCATGCTTTTTCGTTATTGTCAGCGTCAAAGATGCCTGCGGGGAATCGAGCGATCCCACTCCTGCTCGTAGACCAGTTCGTCATCCTCGTAAGCCCTGAGTGTCGCCTCGATCCGAAACGCCCCGGCGCTGCAGCTCATTCGAGTCCAGGTCTCGGTATTCACGCGCCAGTCATCACGGAAAAAGCCCATGCGCCAGAAGATCTCGGCCTGGGCTGAGTGCACATCGTCGCCCTCAATCCGGTAACGTTCGTAACCGATCTTCTGGATATCGGTGGCAGTAGGCCCGATTCGGAACACCCCTTCAGAGTCGTCGACTTCAAGCGTGTGCGCGTCGGCGTCGAAGTCATAGTGCCGAACCCAATTCGTGGCTTCCGCCTCAATTTCAGTGGTCGCCACCGGAAGCGCGCCCTCGGGTGGCCCGAAAGCGGGAAGCGCATTGTCCGCCTCCTGTGGCGCACGCATCGGCAACGTCAGTGAACTGATTTCGGACCAGATGGTCAGTGCGGGAGCCTGCGGCGAAGGCCAGATCAAGGGCCAGTAATTGGAACTCACGCTGACCCGAATACGGTGCCCCGCCGGAAAATTCTGGGCGATCTCGTTGAGCCGGACCCGCACCCTATAGGGTTGGCCTGGCACCAGGGCCTCGGGCTCGGCGTGGCTGTCGCGATGGGCCAGGTTCAGAACCCCGTAGGTCACCCGGGTTGACGCCCCGTCCGGCGCCACGTCACACAGGCGCACAGCGACCTGAGCCTCGGGCTGATCGCTGGCGAGCACCAGCTCCACTTCCGGCGCACCAAAGATTTCCAGCGCCTGCGGCAAAGGCCCGGTATCGAAGCTGAGCGAATCCCCATCGGCTTCGCGTTGATCACCCGGCATGTCCGGCCCGGCGGAATAGGAGCACCATTTGCCGGCGCTCAAACCGGTGCGCAACGGTGACTGGCACAGCAACGCTTCGCTTTGGTTCGCCACGTCACCCTCGAGCAGGCCCTCACGGCTCAGGCGCAAGCGCCGGGGCTCGATAGTGGGGCTCGGCCACTCATTCTCGGCAATCCAGCGGCCGGGACGCTCCTTGTATCGTGTTGCGGGCCTGACACTATCCTGCATCCACACCCGGACCTGTGGCTCATCCATGATGTCCGTCGCCTCGTCCTTGAGCCAGTGGTCCCACCAGCGAAGCGTATCCTGGAGGAACCCGATGGCCGGCCCGGGCTTGCCCATATGCGGGTATTTGTGGCTCCAGGGGCCTACGAGCGCCCTGCGCGGCACATCAAGATGCTGCATCAACCGGAACACACTGTTTGAGTACCCATCAGCCCAACCGCTGACCGCATAGACCGGGCAACGGATGGCGCTGAAGTCCTCGCACACAGAACCGTGGCGCCAGTAATCATCACGCGTCTGGTGGCTGCTCCAGGTTTCCAGCCAGAGCCCGCTGCCGCGCAGGCGCTCGAACCAGCCCTCGCGCCAGCCATCGCCAAAGAGCCGCGGATCCGGCGGACAGCTGTTGTGGGCAAACATGACCCCGGCCCAGGAAGGATTATCCAGGAGCATGCAGCCGCCCATGTAATGGACGTCATCGGAATAGCGGTCATCGGTGGAACACACCGTAAGCACGGCATAAAGTTCAGGCGGTTGAAGGGCCGCAAGCTGGAGGCCGTTGAATCCGCCCCAGGAGATTCCCATCACGCCAACCCGGCCGGTACACCAGGGCTGCGCAGCGATCCAGCTCAGGATGGCCAGACCGTCGTCCAATTCCTGCTGCATGTATTCATCGGTCAGCACGCCCTCGGATTCGCCGCTGCCGCGGATATCCACCCGTACGCTGGCATAGCCGTGACCCGCATAATAGGGATGGTTGACGGAATCCTCATAAGTGCGCATGTCGCCCTTACGATACGGAATGTATTCCAGGATGGCCGGCACCGGGTGCGCCTCGGCATCCTCGGGCAGCCATATGCGCGCCGACAGGCGACACCCATCCGGCATGGGAATCCACACATGTTCCAGTTCCCGCACGACCCTGGGCCAATCAGTCCTTGTTTCCATTCAGAGCTCCTCGAAACACAGTGCCGTCATGAGAGACTCTCAGGGCTGTCTCTCAGGTCGAAATCGAGCCGCTCGACAACGGCGTCGTACGTAGTCATCAGTTGTTCGTGACTGCCAGCGCCCACATAGATCAGCGCGAGGACATAGCTGTAACTGTCCTGGTCATGGAGCTCGGAGAGCCACATACCTGGATGCGCTTCCAGTTCCACATAGGTGCCGGGCCACTCCCGGGCAACAGCCGTCAGGGTATCCTCGGAAGGCACATCCGCCACCCACGCGTCTTCATGGGTGCGCAGCCAGAATGCAGCGGCACAGTTGAACCTCCCCTTCGCTTCCGGAAACCTGGGATCGCGGCCCAGAGCCAGCTCCACCGCCACCTGGTGGTTGGAGACACCGTGGACCTTGTCGAACAGATCACTGTGGTGCTGAGCGATGCGGGTGTTGATCTCCAGCAGGCTGATGGTGTCGGTGCCGCGCTCCCAGAAGAACTCAATATTGAAGGCGGAGCCATTGAAGCCGATGCGCTGCAGTGTCCTCCGGGCCACCTCCTCCATCCGATCCGTTACCGAGGTCGGCATCTGGGAAGGATACTGATAGCGGGCGAAGGACGAGGCGTTGGCTTCACGCACCGAGTCAACCACGCCGTGCACATGGACCTCGCCGTTGAACACATAGCCTTCCAGCGTGCACATCTCGCCGGTGAGCAGCGATTCGGCGAGACAGTAATGCCCGCCCACGGCCGCGATGTCGTCCGGCAGTTCAACGTACTCAAGGATCCTGTCAAAGGGCTCGGCAATGCGGTGGATGTGCTCGCGAACCTCGGCGATGGCCCGATGAAACGAGGCCTCGTCGTCAATGCGGAAGCCAAGATAGGAACCGGCCGACTTCACCGGCTTCAACCAGAACGGATAGTCGAGTTCGAGCTGGCTCTCCGGGGACTCAAGGAAAGGATCGACAAGCTGGAACGCCGGGATCGCATCGGGCACCACCGCCTGCTGTTCCAGTCGGCTCCAGTATTTGTGTTCGCACTTGAGCATCGCGAGCAGATCAAGCCCGGGCAGGCCAAGGCGACCGGTCAGGATGGGCAGAATCGTGCTGACGGGGAAATCCATGTAGCCCACAACCGCATCCGCCGGGGGATCGGCCTCGCGGAGCTGTGCCTCGGCGCGGCTGAGCATGGATTCAATGGGGAAATCGTCGGCGTAGAGGATCTCCTCGGGCGTGAGAAGACCGTGGAAGCAGTAGCCGTCAGCTCCGGGCAACGCCTCCAGCTTGACCCGGTTGAACTCATTCATGCCCAGCACATAAACCTGTTTCCCAGTAGCGCCGGGCCGGGGGGCGGACGTCATATCCTTCTAACCTTTGACCGCTTTGTATACAGACCAGCATCGGCGAAAGCGCGACCTTGTGCAAGCGTTTTGATAGGCTGGGGCAAAAGGCTCATGGAGGCCGAAATGACCCAAACAAACAGTACTCTCGAGGTCGGCGTGCTGCTCGGCGATCCCCGTCTTCCCTATCCGTACGCCGTGGATAACCGATTCGGCCACGAGGAAATCGAAGCAGTGCGTCAACTGCAGACATCACTGAGCCAGCTCGAAGGCTACCGGTTCACCTATTACGATGACCATGAGCGGCTGATTGACGATCTCCGCCGCGACAGGCCGGATCTGGTGCTCAACCTCTGCGACACCGGCTTCCGGAACGACTGGGACCTGGAGCGCAACATCCCTGCCTTCATTGAAATGCTGGGGATTCCCTACACCGGTGCCGATCCCATGGGGATCAGTCTCGGTACGGACAAATCCATTGTGCGTGCGCTGGCGGCGAGTCTGGACATCGCCGTCCCCAATGAAACCTTCGTGGATCTGACGGCGGATCCGCTTACGCTGCCCACGTCCTACCCGTCACTGATCAAACCCAATGGCGGAGGCGGCAGTTTCGGCATTACGGAAAACTGTGTGGTGCATGACGCGATGGAAGCGCAGGCCTATCTGCAGTGGCTGGCCGAACAGAACCTGTACCCACCCGAAGCCATCTGTCAGGATTTTCTGACCGGTGATGAATACACCATCGGCATGGTCGGGAATCCCGCCAGCGGCTTTACCGTATTACCGCCGCTGGTCATCGACTACAGCAGACTGGACTCGAATCTGCCGCCAATCCTGACCCACAGCTCCAAGGCGGACCCGGATTCACCCTACTGGGACAAGCTCAGTTTCCGGCAGGCGGAGCTTGATGACGTCACCAAGGGGCAGATGGTGGATGCCTGTGCCAAGCTGTTCAAGCGCCTGGGTTTTCGGGATTATTCGCGTATCGACTTTCGCTGCGGCGCCGATGGCGTACCCCGGATGATCGACGCCAACACCAACCCCACCTGGTACTGGGACGGCAAGATGGCGATGATGGCCGGCTGGGCGGGCTACAGCTATGCGGACATGCTGCGCATGATCCTCGAGACGGCCATTGAGCGCAGCGGGCTGAACCGACCCTGAATCAGATCAACCGCCGCGGAATGGACTCATCCCACTCGCGTGAGAGAAACAGCTCGTCGCCTTCATGGGCGAGAAGCGTCGCCCGCAGCCGGAAATGATCCGCGTCAGCGCTCAGCACGGTGACGCACTCAATCTTCGTGGACCAGTCCCCGCGCTCCAGCACGCAGGTCTGATCAATCCGTGCCTCGGCATTGCTCGCATCGTATTCATGAATGCGGTAGTACCTGCCCACGGAATAGCCCACGGTAAGATCAATGTCCTCGATATAGGCCAGGGACGCGCCGCCGAAATCCCCGCCTTCGTTGTAGACGCGGTAAACGGTTTCGTTATTGGTCAGATCCCGCTCCACCGTGCGCTTTAACTCCCCCGGATACAGGTGTTCCGGATCGGCCTGCGGACCGCGTTCGGGTGGCTCGAAGGGACGCAGGTCCGCATCCGCCGCGCGTTCGGGCCGCACGGGCAGATCCAGTGTGCTCACGCCCGTGTAGAGCTTGAGGTGCACGGGCCGGGGCGCCGGCCAGATTACGGGCCAGTAGCTGGTGGACACGGCCAGGCGCACTGTGTGGCCGGCAGCAAACCGATAGGCCACGTCATTGAGCTGTACCCGGACCCGATAACGACGCCCCGGTTCCAGGGGCTCGGGCTCCTCGCGGCTGTTTCGCTGGCAGAGATTGAGCATGCCGTAACTCACGCGGGACGAGGCACCATCCGGGGATACATCGTTCAGGCGCACGATCACATAGGCAACCGGCTGGTCCACCTCCAGCTCCAGTTCCGCCACAGGCGCCCCCAGAATCTCAAAGTCCTCTTCGACGGGATCCGTGTCGAAGGAGAGTGACTTGCCATCATCCTCGCGCTGGTCGATGGCCATCTCACCTTCGGCGCCGAAACCATACCAGTCGCCGCCCGCCAGCCCCGTCGTTTCCGGCGAACTCAGCCGCAGGCGGTCCTCGCCGTCCGGCTTGCGACTCAGTGCCAGAACATTCAGGTACCAGCGCTGTGGCTGGATGCGCGGTGAGGGCCATTCCTCCTCGGCCACCCAGCGCCCGGGGCGGTATTCGTACAGTGGCGCCGGGGGCACATAGTCTTCCATCCAGACGCGCATGGGCGGCTCGTCCATGATGCCGTTGTCGATCCCCTTGAGCCAGTAGTCCCACCAGCGCAGCATCTCCTGGAAAAACCCGATGGCCGGGCCAGGCAGTGCATTGTGTGGAAACGCATGGGACCAGGGCCCGATCAGGGCCTTACGCGGTGCACTGAGGTTTTCCATCATGCGCGGAATGGCGTTGGGGTAGCCGTCAGCCCACCCGCCGACGGCATAGACGGCACACTCAATGTCGTCATAGCTCTCGCAGATGGAGCCGTGCTTCCAGTAATCGTCCCGGTGCGGATGATTCATCCAGACCGCCGGATAAAGCACCTGATTTTCCAGCCGGTAGCGCCACTGCTCACGCCAGTCCGGGCCGTAAATCGCCGGATCCGGGGGGAACGCGGCGGTCGCGAAAAAGATGGAACCCCAGGTCAGATTTTCGTTGAGCAGACAGCCACCCATGTAGTGCGCATCGTCTGCGTAACGGTCGTCCGTGGAACACATGGTGATAATGGCCTTCAGCGCCGGCGGGCGGTACGCGGCCACCTGCAGCGAGTTGAACCCACCCCAGGAAATGCCGAACATCCCCACCTCGCCGCTGCACCAGGGCTGCTCGGTGATCCAGTCCAGCACGGCCAGGCAGTCATCCTGCTCCTGCTGCACGTATTCATCCTCGCTCAGCCCGTCCGAATCACCCGTGCCCCGCAGATCGAGCCGGATCGCGGCATAGCCGTGGCCCGCCATGTAGTGATGCAGGGGCTCGTCCCGCAACCGGGTAAAATCGCGCTTGCGGTACGGCATGCATTCCAGGATCGCAGGTACCGGGTGAGATTCGGCGTCTTCCGGTAGCCAGATGCGGGCGGCGAGGCGACAGCCGTCCGGCATGGTGATCCAGGTGTTCTCGATTTCACGGACCGTGCGGGGGAACGTATCAACAACCTTCATAGATCCTATCTCATTGGCGAGCGTCGAGCCGGGCTGAAAGCGGGCGGCTATGGCGCTGATACAGGGAGTGAACCGGTGCGAGTATAACAGAACCCGCGACGGCCCAGAGTGCATTAAAACGTCTCTGAGCCCCCTGGTCCAGCTCAGCCAGCCGGGCGACGGCGCTGCGCCAGGAAGCCTTTCAGTACCCGCGCGGTCTCACTCTTTCGCCGTGTTTTGACCAGCGTTTCAGGCGGCCCCTCGGCAACCACCCTGCCCCCACCATCACCGCCATCCGGGCCCATATCAATCAGCCAGTCCGCCTCGGCAATGACATCCAGGTTATGCTCGATCAGGATGACGCTGTGGCCGGCATCCACCAGGCGATGCAGCACCCGGATCAGGCGCTCCACGTCGGCCATGTGCAGCCCCACCGTGGGCTCGTCGAGGATGTAGAGGGTATGCAGCTGCTGCTGGCGCCTTGTATCCGGTCGAGCCTTGGAAAGCTCCGTCACCAGCTTGAGCCGCTGGGCCTCGCCACCGGAAAGCGTCGGGCTGGGCTGGCCCAGGGTCAGGTAACCCAGCCCCACCGCACGCATCAGCTCCAGGGCATGGTGGATCTTCGGGTGAGCGCTGAAGAAATCCACCCCCTCGTCCACGCTCATCCTGAGCACTTCCCCGATATGCTTGCCACCATAGGTAACCGCCAGGGTTTCCGGCGTGAATCGATCCCCGGCACAGAGCTCACAGGGCACGGATACGTCCGGCAGGAAGTTCATCTCGATGCGTTTCACGCCCTGGCCGTCACACCCCGGGCAGCGCCCCTCCTTGGTATTGAACGAGAACCTGCCGGGGCCGTAACCACGGAGCCGTGCTTCCTCGGTGCCGGCAAAGAGCTTGCGGATGTTGTCCCAGAAGCCCACATAGGTGGCGGGGCAGGAACGGGGTGTCTTGCCGATAGGCGTTTGATCCACCTCCAGCACCCGGTCCAGTTTATTCCAGCCCTCCAGCCCCTGGCATCCCTCCAGCGCAGGCGCGGCCCCCTTGCCCTTGCGGGTCAACCGCCGAAGGTTGTCGTGGAGCACGCCCCGCACCAGGGAGCTCTTGCCCGAACCGGAGACGCCGGTCACGCAGACAAGCCGCTGCAGCGGCACGGAGACATCCACGGTCTGCAGGTTGTGAAGATCGGCCCCGTGGACTTCAAGTTGCTGCTCAGGCGTGTCCGTGCGGCGGTTTTCCAGCATCGGGTGCAGGATCGGATGCGCCAGGGAATGGCCGGTTGCGGAGTCCGGGCAGGCCATCAGGTCCTCGACACTGCCCTCGGCAACCACGCGGCCGCCATTGACGCCGGCGCCCGGGCCCAGGTCGATCACGTGTTCGGCGCGCCGGATGGTGTCCTCGTCATGTTCCACCACCAGGATGGTGTTGCCCTTGCCTTCCAGGCGGCCCAGGGTGTTGAGCAGCATTTCGTTGTCCCGGGGATGCAGGCCGATGGTCGGCTCGTCCAGGATGTAGCACACGCCCTGGAGGTTGGAGCCGAGCTGGGCGGCGATGCGGATGCGCTGGGCCTCGCCGCCGGAAAGCGTGGGGGCGGCACGGTCGAGGCTCAGATAGGACAGGCCCACCTGCTGCAGGAAGTCCAGGCGGGCCCGGATCTCCGGGAGGATATCCCGGGCAATCTCGGCTTCCCGGCCTTTCAGGGCCAGTTTATTGAAACGCTTTTCCGCGTCCTTCACGGACAGCGCCGTGTAGTCGGCAATGTTCCAGTCGCGGAAATAGACTGACAGCGCCTCCGGCTTCAGGCGCCGGCCCCGGCAGCGGGGGCAGGTACGCAGCTCGCCCTGCTCTTCCGGGTCGAGCCAGGCGGATTCCTCGCCGGTCTGTTCCTCATCGAAGCCCGCCAGCGCCAGGCCCGTGCCAAAGCAGCCCTCGCACCAGCCATGCTTGGAGTTGTAGGAGAATAGCCGGGGATCCAGCTCGGGAAAGCTTCGCCCGCAACCCGGGCAGGCCCGTTCCGTGGAGAAGATGGTTTCATCCCGGGACGTAACCAGTTTGAGGGTGCCCTGCCCGAACGCCAGCGCTTGTTCGATCAATGCATCCAGCTCCGCTTCCGCGCCCGCCGTCACCTTCAGGCTGCCCACCGGCAGATCAATATTGTGTTCCTGGTGGCGGGCCAGCCGGGGCCAGTTGTCCGTGGGCAGATAGTCGCCATCCACCCGCAGGGTCTCGAAGCCCTTCTTGCCCGCCCACTCGGCCAGGTCCGTGTAGTAGCCCTTGCGCGCCACCACCATGGGGGCCAGCAGGGTTGCGTTGCGGTTGCGGGCATCGCGCAGGATGCGCGCGCGAATGGCCTCCGGCGTCTGGGCTTCAATGGGAACCTGGCATTCCGGGCAGTGCTGGGTGCCCAGCTTCACGAACAGCAGCCTCAGGAAGTGGTAGACCTCGGTCATGGTGGCCACGGTGCTCTTGCGCCCGCCCCGGCTGGTGCGCTGCTCAATGGCGACCGTGGGCGGGATGCCGAAGACCGCGTCCACATCCGGCCGCGAGGCGGGCTGGACAAACTGGCGTGCGTAGGCGTTCAGGGACTCCAGGTAACGGCGCTGGCCCTCATTGAAGATAATGTCGAAGGCCACAGTGCTCTTGCCGGACCCGGACAGGCCCGTGATCACCGAGAGCTTGTTGCGCGGGATGCGGATATCCACGTTCTTGAGGTTGTGCTCCCGGGCGTGGTGGATGGTGATGGCATCCGGCAGCCGTGGGGCCGTTTCAGCCTGCTCGGCCACCGCCATAACCTCTGCGGAAGTTGGCGCTGCCGGCCCCTGATCGAGGGACGCGCGATAATCCCTGAGCGCCCTGCCCGTGTGGCTCGACTCCACGGCCATAACGGCATCCGGTGTACCGGCCGCGATCAATTCCCCGCCCGCGTCACCGCCCTCGGGACCCAGGTCAATCAACCAGTCCGCCGCGGCCATCACATCCAGGTTGTGCTCGATCACGGCCAGTGAATGCCCCTGTTCCAGCAGCCGGCGAAAGGCACTGAGCAGCGTGGCCACGTCATCCATGTGCAGCCCCGTGGTGGGCTCATCAAACAGGAACAGCAACCGCTCGTCGGTCCCCCGGCGCCCGCTGGCCTTGGCAAGGTGCCCGGCGAGCTTCAGGCGCTGGGCCTCGCCGCCGGAGAGCGTGGGCACGGGCTGCCCGAGGCCCATGTAGCCAAGGCCGACGGCCTGCAGCGGTTCCAGCCCCCGAAGCACGTTCGGGTAATCCGCGAAGAAATCCACGGCCTGGTTCACCGACATTTCCAGGATCTCGGCAATGGACTTGGGGCCGCTGTCGTACCCAATGGATGGTGCCAGGGTGACTTCCAGGATCTCGGGCCGGTAGCGCCGCCCGTCGCAGTCCGGGCAGCGCAGGTAGACGTCGCTCAGGAACTGCATTTCCACATGCTCGAAACCGTTGCCACCGCAGGTGGGACAGCGGCCATTGCCAGCGTTGAAGCTGAAGGTGCCCAGGGTGTAACCGCGCTCCTTGGCCTCCGGCAGCGCCACAAAGACCTTGCGGATGGCGTCGAAGGCGCCCACATAGCTGGCGGGGGTTGAGCGGGTGGTCCGGCCGATCGCGGACTGGTCGATCAGGATGGCGTCATCGATGCGCTCATGGCCCTCAATGGCCTCATGAGCGCCGGGCACTTCCCCCGGATGCCCCTTGATCTCGGCCAGGGCCCGGTATAGGACGCCCTCCATCAGTGTGGACTTCCCTGAGCCACTCACGCCGGTGACCACCACCATGCGGTTCAGGGGCAGATCCACATCGATCGATTTCAGGTTGTGCTCGGATGCGCCCCGTATATGAATCCACTCATCGGGCTTCGGGGCTTCAACAACGCGCTCCGCGGCTGCCCCTTCCACCACGCGGCGGCGCCCGGTGAGGTAATCGGCGGTCAGGGAGCTGCTGCTGCCCATAAGCTCGGCGGGTGTGCCCTGGAAGACGATCTCGCCGCCCCGCTCTCCGGGCCCTGGTCCGATATCAATGACCCGGTCGGCGGCGTGCATCACCTGCGGATCGTGCTCAACCACGAGCAGGGAGTTGCCTGCATCCCTCAACCGGTGCATCACGCCGATGATCCGGTCCATGTCCCTCGGGTGCAGACCGATACTGGGCTCATCCAGCACGAACAGGGTGTTCACCAGGGAGGTGCCGAGAGCCGTGGTGAGGTTGATGCGCTGCACTTCGCCCCCGGAGAGGGTGCGGGACTGGCGGTCCAGCGTCAGGTAGTCGAGCCCCACGGCCACCAGGTAATCCAGACGGGCGCGAATGGCATCCAGAAGCAGGTCTGAGGCTTCGTCCAGGGGGGCCGGCAGGTGCAGGTCCCGGAACAGGGCCTGGTTGCGCGCCAGGGACAGGCCCATCATATCGGCAATGTTCAGGCCGGGCTGCGCCTGCAGTGTCTCATCCGAAAACCCCGCGCCCATGGGCTTGAAACGCTGCTCCGGCGCCAGCACCGCATCCGCGTCGGCCTTGCTCCCAACTCGCCAGAGCAGGGACTCGGGCTTAAGCCGCGCGCCGTGACAGGTTGGGCACTGGTCGTAGGAACGGTAGCGGGACAGCAGCACCCGGATGTGCATCTTGTAGGAGCGGGTCTCAAGAAAGTCGAAAAATCGCTGTACGCCATACCAGCCGCCCCGGTTGGAGTCCCAGCTCCAGTCGGCCTCCCCCTCAATGACCCAGCGACGGTCGCCTTCATCCATGTGCTCCCAGGGAACATCCGTGGGGACGTGGTTCCGCCGGGCATGACGGATCAGATCCTGCTGGCATTCCTCGTAGCTCTCGGTCTGCCAGGGCTTGATGGCGCCCTCTTCCAGACTCTTGCGCTCATCCGGAATCACCAGCCGGTAATCAATGCCCATCACACGACCAAAGCCACGGCACTCGTCGCAGGCACCCATGGGGGAGTTGAAGGAAAAGCTGTTGGGGATGGGATCGGTGTAATCCAGGTCGCAGTCCGGGCAATGCAACCCCTTCGAGAACCGCCACTGCGCTGTGGGCTCACGGTTCTCATCCAGCGGAAAGACACTCAGGCGCCCCTGACCGGCGCGCAGCGCGCCCTCCACGGCTTCCGTAATGCGGTCCCGGCGCTTCTCCTCCAGGCGGACCCGGTCCTGCGTCACCCTCAGGGTGCTGTCATCCACCTGTTCCACGCGGGTGTATCCCTGGCGCTCAAGTTCAGCCTGCACCTTCTCGGCGGCCACGTCCCCGGCCAAGGGGATATCAAAGGTGATCAGTGCCCTTGCGCCTTCGCCCCGGGACAGCAGGTTGTCAACGATGCTATCTTCACTGTCACGGCGCACCTCCTCACCACACCCCTGGCAGAACAGCCGGGCAGCACGGGCGAATAGCAGCTTCAGGTGGTCGTTCAGCTCCGTCATGGTGCCGACGGTGGAGCGGGAATTGCGCACCGGGTTGGTCTGGTCGATGGCAATGGCCGGGGGAATGCCCTCGATGGCGTCCACAGCGGGCTTGTCCATGCGGTCCAGGAACTGCCGTGCGTAGGGGGAGAAGGTTTCCACGTAGCGGCGCTGGCCTTCGGCGTAGACGGTATCGAAAGCCAGGGAGGACTTGCCGGAACCACTGGGGCCGGTGATGACGGTAAGCTCCCCCAGGGGCAGCTCCACATCCAGGTTCTTGAGGTTGTTCTGGCGCGCGCCACGCACGCGGATCACGTCATTGGACATAGATGGCGGATGCAACTCCGAAACAGGGGTTCAACGGTGCCCTAGGCACAGGGAGATCAAACGTAGAATGGTACGCCAGTCGAACGCAAGCAGATTCCGAACACAGGACACCGATGATCGCCAAGAACCCTGAAACCCGCTACTTCCTTTTCTTCGTGCTCTTCTGGGTCGCGCTGCTCGGCGTGGCATCGCTCTTCTTCGGGTCCTGGCAGTCCCACCAGCAGAACCCCAATCAGGAACTGGTGAGCCAGAACAGCAACGGTGTGATTGAGATCAAACTTGAGGCCAATCGACAGGGCCATTATGTGGCCAACGGCAGGATCAACAACGAAGCCGTTACCTTCTTCCTGGATACCGGTGCCACCAGCGTATCGGTGCCCGAATCCATTGCCAACGAGGCTGGGCTGAAAAAGGAATACCAGGCCCGATCCCAGACGGCCGCCGGAACGGTAAACGTATGGGGCACGACCATCGATACGCTAAGGCTTGGAGACATCACACTCCGCAACGTCTCCGCCACCATCAACCCGGCCACGGATATGGACATTGTACTGCTGGGCATGAGTGCCCTGGGGCAACTGGACTTCTCCCAGAGCTCCGGCACGCTCACCCTGCGTACAACGGACAACTAGTCCAGAAGGCGCTGGTCCGGCGCCCGGGTTGCCACGTATCCATGACTACAGGCAAACCACGAGGCGGCAATCATGGATACGCTTTTCTATGACGGACAATGCCCATTGTGCAACCGGGAGATGGGTTACCTGCGGAAGGCCGCCGATAACGGACTGGTGCTTCAGGACATCCATGAACTGGTTGACCCCCATGTCTGGCCCGGGGTCACACAAGAGCAACTGCTCAGGCGACTGCACCTGTTGCGCGAATCAGGGGATTTTGAAATCGGGCTTGAGGCCAACGTCAGGGCCTGGAGCCATACGAGGATCGGCTGGCTGTTGAGGCCACTTCTATGGCCGGGTATCAGGCGGGTTATCGGGGTGTTCTATACGCGATGGGCGGACCGGCGCTACTGCAACCGTTATGCCTGCGGACTGGATCGGTGACAGTGCCCATGGCCGGTGATGGCCTTGAGCCAGGAAAGATGGTCGGCGTGGCAGGATTCGAACCTGCGACCCCTTCCTCCCGAAGGAAGTGCGCTACCAAACTGCGCCACACGCCGTAACTGGCCCTTTCATCGAAGGCGGATTCTACACCAAAGCCGTTTCTGCACCAAGCAATAACCGGCAGAGCCTCCGCGAACGGGAGCGAATTATCAGGATCGCGCCCGGTCCCTGTCAAGCAGATCCACACCGAAATGCAGTGCGTACCAGCCTCCGTTAGAATAGACCCCTGAATAATGATTTTGAGGAATGCATGCCACTGCCCCCCTTTCCGTTCGATAACAGCTATGCGCGACTTCCGGATGACTTCTTCGAACACAGCCGTCCAACGCCGGTTAGCACTCCGGAACTGATCCATTTCAACGTGCCCCTGGCCGAAGAGCTCGGAATAGACACCTCAGACGCCGACGAGGCGGAGCTTGCCGCTGTGTTTTCGGGAAACCGGGTCCCTGAAGGCGCGGAGCCCATTGCCCTGGCCTATGCGGGACACCAGTTCGGAAACTTTGTTCCCCAGCTCGGGGATGGGCGCGCCATCCTGCTTGGCGAAGTGATCGATCAGGACCACAAACGCCGTGACATCCAGCTCAAGGGGGCCGGCCGGACACCGTTCTCCCGCGGCGGGGACGGGCGCGCGCCCCTGGGGCCGGTGGTGCGTGAATACCTGCTCAGTGAAGCCATGCACGCCCTGGGCGTACCCACCTCGCGGGCCCTGGCAGCCGTTGGAACCGGCGAAAGCGTGCTCAGGAACCGGCCTGAACCGGGGGCCATCCTCACGCGGGTCGCCGCCAGCCATATCCGGGTCGGCACCTTCCAGTTCTTCGCGGTCCGCCAGAAAACGGACAGCGTCCAGCAACTGGCGGATTATGCCATTTCCCGTCACTACCCGGCGGTCATGTTCACGGACACGCCCTACCTCGAACTGCTCCGAGCTGTGGTGCACAAGCAGGCGGAGTTGATTGCCCAGTGGATGAGTATTGGCTTTATCCATGGCGTCATGAACACGGATAACGTGGCCATATCCGGAGAGACACTGGACTATGGCCCCTGCGCCTTCATGGATACCTATCACCCCGATACGGTGTTCAGCTCCATCGACATGATGGGCCGTTATGCCTATGGGAACCAGCCCGACATCACTTACTGGAACCTTGCCCGCTTTGCTGAATCGTTGCTGCCCCTGATTGATGAGGATAAGCCGCGGGCGGTGGAGAAAGCCAAGGAGGTGCTCGCGGAATTCAGCAGTCACTACGAAGCTGAGTGGCTGAGGCTCATGGGGGCAAAAATTGGGCTGGAGTCGCCGGCGGAATCAGACCGGGAGTTGATCCAGGACCTCCTTGCACTGATGGCGGCCAACGAGCTCGACTTCACCCGTTTCTTCAGGGAACTCTCCCACCTGGCCGCCCATCCCGATAATGACACACGGATCACCACCATGCTCCGTACCCAGGAGGACTGGAACAGCTGGCACCCGCGCTGGCTTGCGCGTCTTGAACAGGAATCGGACTCCCCTGGTAAACGCAGCGACCGGATGCTGAGAACCAATCCCGCCATTATCCCGCGAAACCATCTGGTGGAACGGGTTATCCAGCAGATGGAGGGCGGAAACCACTCACTTTTCCATGAGCTGCTGGATCAGCTCAGGGATCCATTCGCCACGGCACTGGATGGCACGCCTCACACCCAGCCGCCCTCGAAGAACGAGAAAGTCCAGCGTACGTTCTGCGGCACCTGATGCCGCTCCCTCACTGAAACCGGTGTTCCTGATTCGTAAATTTGACATTTATTAACAGTTCTACGGCCAATGCCCTCGGATTGATACCCCCTATACATTGATCCCAGGTGTCTGATCCGGAGAGGTCAATCATGGATGTTCCAGCTCAATCAGGACAGGACAATCAGGCTTATCACGTCCCGATCCTACCACCACGGTATGTTCAGCATTTCCTTCGTTTCATGGAGGCACGGGGGATTGGTCCCCAGGCACTGCTCGAAGGAACAGGTCTGACAGAGGAGGGCCTCAGTCAACCTCACGCCGGCGTGAACATGAACCAGCTCCTGGCGCTGATCGGACGCGCCGCTGACCTTGTCGAGGACGAGACCGCGGCGTTTGAGTTCGGTAAGGAACTCGACCTCGCCGCTCACGGCCTCGTTGGCGCAGCCATGCTCTGGCAGAACGATTATTTCCGGCTTGTCGAAATGATTGTGGAGTACGAGCGCGTCTGCCTGCCCATACAGGACCTGGTCCTGACAATGCACGGCGCGGACCTGCACATCCAGCTCAATGACCTCTGGGACCTGGGCAGGATCCGGCCCTTCATGGTACGGATCTACATGGGGAGCATTTACGAGCTCTCCCGTCACGTCTGCCGGGAAATGACGTTCGAGTTTGACTTTCGAACCCGGCTCAGTGCCTCCGACTGGCAAGCCGTCGCCCCCGAGGCGGCCCTCTCGTTCAATGTCGGGATAACTCGGGCTGTTATCAGACCGACCCAGAGCATGGTCCGCGACTTACGCACCGACCTGCCCTCCTTCATCGCCAGACTTCACTCCCGACGGCAGATGGAAGCCGATGAGGACATGGACAATACCAGGCGGCAGGTGCGGGAACAGATCTTCCGCAATCCGGGCAGTGACTGCACGCTGGAGAAGATCGCCGATCAGCTCGGCATGACGCCCCGCTCGCTCCGCCGACACCTGCGGGCCGAAGACTGCTCCTTCCGTGAGCTGCGCAACGAGATTCGCAGGATCTATGCGGAACGCTATATCTCCGATACCCGCCTTCCCCTCAGCCTGATCGCTCAGAAACTCGGATTCAGCGACCAGGCCAGCTTTACACGCGCCTACCGTGCCTGGACGGGCCGCACCCCCGGAGAGACCCGTCGCGGCGAGCAGTAATCGTGCGGACCGGTTTTCTCCGGTCGCCCCCTCCCGGAACATTACCTCCAGCCACGCGCTACCCATCCCGCCTGCCCTTTCTGAGCCGCCGCTTAGAACTTGAAGCGCATCACGAAACAGGAAAACAGTTCAACTTTTAACCGCTTTTAACAAACCCTTTGCCTTTTCGGGCAATACGCCAACGCCGAAGTGAAGAGATTGTTAAGTGACAGGCTCGGGCAATGAAATGCCCGGTGTCTGGTCGTGCAATCTCGTCCTATGGATGCGCCGAAGTTGGGACGAACGCAACACCGTAACGTTTTATTCATGACAAAAAGTATGAGGACAAAATTCATGAGTTCCATCAAAAATAAACCCTCGCAACAGAAGCAGAGGCTGGTCCTGTCGACCGCTGTTGCGGCTGTGCTCGCCGCCGGCGCCACGAGTGCCAATGCGGAAGAGGTGTCCGTGACCGTCGAGCATACCTGCCCGCTGCCGCTGATTGGCGACACGGTCCTTACTTCTGAGGTCAGCACGAACCTTCCGGCAACCCTGGAGATTGGAGAAGCCACCGGCGAGATCCCGATCGACGTCGTCACCTCCATCCCCAACAACGCACGTCAGGGCCTGTCCCTGGCTGGCGGACGCACACTTGAGGGGACCGCCACTGCCAGCAACACCATTTCCCTGACCAATGAGGATGACCGTCAGCTGTCCGCGGTTCTCGACATTCCGCAGCAGCCCATCCCCGAGGAAAGCGGTTCCTTCACGGTCGACGCGTCCGGCACCGTTGAGTCCCAGACTTTCAACG
This sequence comes from Halospina denitrificans, assembly GCF_004364635.1. Classification (GTDB taxonomy): domain Bacteria; phylum Pseudomonadota; class Gammaproteobacteria; order Pseudomonadales; family Oleiphilaceae; genus Halospina; species Halospina denitrificans. Next base: position 191,417 of record NZ_SOAX01000003.1, read on the forward strand.
AGCCCGGTGAGGGAGAGATCAATGTTGGGGGTCTGGTCCTCGAACAACAGGTTCGTGACGGAAACGGCGACCTTGTTGGCGACCCGGTGGGCGAATTCACCGCTGACTGTACCCTTAACGCCGATTCCGACACCCTCCTCCATACCTTTGTGGTAGAGGATGACGGCGGCCCGGTCGAGGATCCCGCCAGCATCGACGTTGAGCCGCAGGAACTTGCCTATGGCGAAACCGCGCCCGGCGATTCCCAGAGCGACCGGACCCAGTCCGTTGCCGTCAGCAACACCGGGGACCTTGACCTCGGCATCAACAACGTAACCATCCAGGGCAATGACGCGGACGCCTTCAACCAGACCAATGATTGCTCCAGCGTTGCCGGCGGCGAGTCCTGTGGCGTCGATGTAACCTACACCCCGGATCCGACCCTTGACCGGGATCAGACCGCAACCCTCGTCATCGAATCCACCGATGAAGAGAACGCGACGGTCGAGGTTCCACTCAGCGGCACGCCCATTCCGGAACCGCAGCCCGAGATCACCCTGGATCCGGAAAGCATCGATTTCGGCAATATCAACATTGACGAAGCCGAGGGTGTTGTAACCCGAGAGCTCGAGGTTGGTAATAGGGGTGGCGCCAGCCTGAATATCAGTGGCGTACAGGTCTCCGGCGACAATGCATTCAGCCAGACCAACGATTGCTCAAGCCTCGAGACGGACAGCAGCTGCAGCGTCAGCGTGCAGTTTGATCCGGCGGCTGGTGTCGGAGACTACTCGGGAACACTGACCATCACCAATAGCGATGAGGATCAGGAAGTACCGCTTTCGGCCTCCGTCGTCGAATCCGATGACGGCGTTGAGGTGGACTACGACCTGGTCGGCGACACCATCGTTTCCGCCTCCGACGCTCTGGTTGAGCTCACCGGTGAAATCCTGAGCACCGTTGACCTCGGCAGTGGTGATGTCACAGCGGACCTGTCCCTCGATCCCACAACCACCGAATTCGAAATCATCAAGCTCTTCAGCACCATCAAGGGTCGCGCGGATATCGAATTCGAGCCGGTTGGTGAAACCACCGGCACGCTCGAGAACGGCCAACTCACCACCAATTCCAAGCTCAACATCAAGGTTCCGGAAGCCAACGTGGTGATCTGGGGCCATGAGCTGAAGATCGGTGGCGGCACCGAGTGCCAGACCAGGGAGCCGGCCGAAATCACGCTGAAAAACCAGGGCGACAGCTTCCAGCCGCTGGATGGTGGCGTCGTGGAAGGCGTGTATGACCTGCCTGAACTCGAAAACTGTGGGCTGTTGACCCGGGTACTGAACAAGTTCATGTCCGGTCCCGACAACCCCATTGAGCTCGAACTGACTCCCCAGAACAACGAATAAACGGGAGCAACCGGGGTAGCCACCACGAGTGGCTGCCCATTCCAGAAGCAAAGAGGAGAAATTGTGATGTACACAATGAAGAAAAGCCTGATCGCTGTATCCATTGCGGCAATGCCCCTTGCAGGCGTTGCCGAACTTCAACCCATGAACGACACGCAGATGAGTGGCGTTACCGGCCAGGCCGGCGTGACCATCGAACTGTCCACGGAAGCCACGATCGACAGCGTTGAGTACAGCCAGGGTTCCGACACTGGCTCCATGCTCATGAACAACGTTCGGATCGGTGGCCACGATCCCGGTGAAACGCTGGACGTCGACATCAACGTTGATCTTGTAGACAGCAGCGGCTCAATTTCCAATCCTCAGGGAGCCATGCCCACTGACCTGGAAGACGGTGACGCCTTCATCAATGTGCGCCCTCAAGGAACTGGCAACGGCGGCGGCACTTTGGGCACTGTCGAGCAGGGACTTGATATCGGCTCTCCCGATGCCACCGATGGAGGCGCACTGGAGCTTCAGTCCAGTGACGGATCGAACTCCGCCACCCTGATCTCGAATATCAGCGCCGATTTCTGGTTCTCTCAGCTGGATCTCACCGCCCGCGTTAATAATCAGATCGCTGGCGGCAATCCTGACAGCGGCTCAATCCGGCTCAGGACCATATTCTCAGGTGAGTTGGACGCGGATTTCGATGTCGCCGCGGTCTCGCTTCCGGGTGTTCGCATTTCCGGTGAGGATCGTCTGGCTTCGCTTCAGGACCCCACGACCGACATGTCCAGCGAAGCGATTTCAGGTGTAACTATTCGGGCTGAGATTGGCGCAGGTCCCGCGATCTCCGGAAACGCGGAACCTTCGGAAACGCTGCGGGTAGATCTTACTGACTTTACCGCAAGTATCTGGATGCCCGAGGTCAACGTTGGCAGCGGTGTTGACAGCGTTGCAAGCATCGGATCTGTTGGGATCGAAAACCTCAGAATCAACGATACGCAGATGTCCATCTACGGCCGCGAATAAAGCCATCTGGGACCGGGGTCTAATCCCCGGTCCCCTCCTCCCGCTGAATCTCCAGTGGTTGGTTCCTCAGCAGCTCCTCAAGCCTCTCGTGTTCGTCGATTCGCTGCAGTACACTCTTTCTAACCGGTTCGGGCATCTTTTCCGGATCAAGCCGGAGCGCACTGGGAAACTCCGGGGCTGCGTCTTTCTTTTCTTTTTCTTCCTCTTCGCCGCTCTTCCCGGCTGACGCCGTATCCTCGTCCGCAACCGTAGAACCCCACCCCATTGCCAACAGGATGGCAGGCACACAAATATAGAGCCACTTGCCGTTCATTACACACCTCTCTTGACCATGCTGGCGTTAAGTCCACCAGCCAGCGAATCCGTGTCATTGGCCGCAACCCTTTCCCATAGGTCGTTCAGGTTCTGCGGTGCTAGTATGAAGTTCAGGTGATTTGTTCGATCAGATTTTATATCAAACATCATCTTCATCACCCGACGCAAGGAGCGCGACGTCATGAACCGCCAAAGGCTACGCACCCGCTGCTGCGTCTGGTCGTTCTGCCTGATATGGGCGGTTGCCTTTTGCTTTGCCCCCATGCCGGCACACGCCGAACCAGATAACCAAAAAACGGGTGAAGAAACGAACGGGGAAGGCGTCGAGACTGCCACCGAAGAGGAAAAAGAAAAGCCCGAAGAAGCAAAGCCTGCTGTCCAGCCCGAACTGGAGGCCAGCACCAGAAAACCAGAGCAAATCCAGCTTCCTGACAGCGAAACGGCGGATATCCGCCAGCAGATTCAGGCCCTGAGAAGCTCCCTGGACCAACGCCTGATTGCGGTTGAATCCACACGCACCCGCCTCAGCTACGCGGAATCACTTCTCAATCGACTTCAGGACGAATACAACAGCTTTGAGCTTCGCCTGGAAAAAGCCGGCCTCAACCTCACCGGTGATTACGCGAGCCTCCTTGAGCAACGGCTTGAGCGGCTTCAGCGGCAAGGCATTGCGGAGGACCTGATTGACGACATTGAAAACCAGTTGTCTACAGCGCGCGAGGAGCAGCTTCGACTGGAAGAGTTTGAAGCCGTTATCGATCCCGGCGATGATGCCCGCAGCCAGCTGAGGAGCCAGAGGGCCAGCATCATCCGCCAGCTGCACAAGGCGGTCACGGAACACATTCGGGCGCTGAACGATTATTACAGGACGGTATCGGCGCTGCAGGAACAAGTGGAGGCCTATAAGGTTCTGCTGCAGCAGCGACTCTTCTGGCTGCCCAGTGCGCCAGCTGTAGGAGCCGAAACCCTGACAGAGCTGTTTGGGGCTGCCGCCTGGTTTGCCGAGCAGTTGCGTCTTGAACCGTTCAACGACGCAATACGCGAATCGATTCAGGAGCGTGGCGGGCCCATAACCCTTCTCATCGCCCTTCTGGCACTGCTGCTCATCAAGCGCGGGGCCATCAAACGCAACCTCAGGGCCAACGGCCAGTATGTTGGGAACGTTGGCCACGATCGCATCAAGTTTACGGTTTATGCATTCGCCAACAGCATCTTGTTGGCCCTCCCCGGCGTGCTGGTATTCGCTGTCGGGGCGCTTTTACTCATGGAGGGCAACGACTTTTTCTCGGGTCTGTCCAGGGGACTGGGCACTGCAGCATTAATCGTCCTCCTGCTGGCATTTTTTCATAATGTGGCCCGCCAGGGCGGATTGGGAGACGCGCATTTTTACTGGCATAGCGACTCACTGCGCGCCCTTCGCCGGGAACTGCCGTTTCTTCTGGCGGTTATCATCCCGATCACCGTGATCATGCCGACCACCGCAACACCCGCCGGATCCGAATTCGTGGACAGCCTCGGGCGCTTGCTCTTCACCGCCGCATCCATAGCGCTGTCGACCTTCGCGCATCGTATCCTGAGTGCGATCCGGGCCGACCGGCCGCAGAGCAAACGCCTGTTGTTCCTGCATGTACTGGCAGTGGCCACGCCCCTGGTACTGTTGGTGGCATCGCTGCTCGGCTATCACTACACCGCCCTGGTACTGGAGCGCAACCTGTTCATCAGCATCTGCTGGCTGGCATTCAACATCATGCTGTTCTACATCGGGCTACGGGCGCTTTCGGTCCGCGAGCGTCGCCTGACGCTGGAGCGGTTGCGGGAGCACCGTGAGGCTCAACGCCAGCTCGCCGTAACCAGGGAAAGCGCCGAACCCTCAGGTGAAGGGGTACCGCAAGCACTGGATATGCCGGAAATGGACCTCAGGGATATCAGTCAGCAGAGTACCGCGCTCCTGCGCATCCTGATTTCGGTGCTCGTCATTACCGGCCTCTGGCTGCTCTGGGCCAGCCTGATTCCGGCCCTGCAGCTGTTCGACAACATCACGCTCTGGACCATCGCCACCGACCTGGAAGGCGGCGATCCGCTACCCATTACCCTGGGTGACCTGCTGCTGGCGCTATTCGTTGGCGTGGGTACAGTGCTCGCCGTCAGAAACCTGCCCGGCACCCTGGAAGTCATGATGCTGAGCCGGATGAAGCTTGAGCCCGGTACCAGCTATGCCATTACCACCCTCACCACCTATGCCCTGGTGTTAATCGGTGTGGTGGTTTTCCTTGGGGTGATCGGCGTCCAGTGGTCGAAGCTGCAGTGGTTGGTGGCAGCACTCGGGGTGGGTCTGGGCTTTGGCCTGCAGGAGATCGTCGCCAACTTTGTGTCCGGCATCATCCTGCTGTTCGAACGCCCCATCCGCGTCGGAGACACGGTTACCATTGACGGCATTACGGGCACGGTCACACGTATCCGCATTCGTGCAACCACCCTGGTTGACTGGGACCGCAAGGAGCAGATCATTCCCAACAAGACCTTCGTGACCCAGGATCTGACCAACTGGACACTGTCCGACTCCATCACGCGCGTCATACTGGAAGTCACCGTTGCCTACGGCTCCGATGTGGACCAGGTTCAGGAACTGCTTACGGAGGTGGCACAGACCAACGAACGGGTCGTGGATGACCCGGCACCGGCAGTGTTCTGCGTGGGCCTGGGAGATAGCGGTATTGATTTCGAGCTGCGGGTGTTTGTGAAAGATCCCCTGGACATTATGCCCCTGTCCCATGAGATCAACGCCGCCATTACTCGGGACCTGCATGAGGCAGGCATCGAGATCCCCTTCCCCCAGCGGGATATTCACGTTCGGTCAATCATGGATACATGAACTGCGACGGGGCCGTAATTCTACAACGAAAGCGTTAAATGGCGGTGGGCCAGTCCGCTTCGGAGGGCTATATATGCCTGATTTTACCCATTTTTTTAGAACGTCTCCGCAATAAATCCCTGATTACTCCCATAATCCTGTAAACCCCTGTCGCACCTTGTAACATCCAATGTTATTCTTTATGGTACGTATATGAGTACGTGAACTTTTTGAGGGGTTGGGTTTCTGGTGCGGGATTCGAACCCCTTACAGGGAGGCGGTGACATGCCAAAGAAAGCGAAAGAGATGACAGCGAAAGAGGTGCGGGATCTGAAACCGCGCATTGGTAAAGACGGAAAACCGTACAATACCTATTATGCCGTTGGTGGTGTCTCCGGTCTAAACCTGGAGGCGGCGGCAACCGGCGGCAAGTCCTGGGTTTTACGTGTCGCCGTTGGTGTCCAGCTCGACACCAAAGGGAACCCGAAACTGGATAAGAATGGCTATCCCAAACCACAGCGCCAAAGTATCGGCCTTGGTGGCTTCCCTGATGTATCGCTTTCACAGGCGCGTGACAAGGCGCGAGAGATCAAAGAAAAGATCGCGCAAGGCATCAACCCGCTGGAGGAAAAGAAAGCCGCCAGAGCCGCCCTGATTGCCGCCCAACGGCGCAACGTCACTTTCCGGGAAGTGGCGAAAGACTGCTATGACGTTAAAGCCGCTGAGTTCAAAAACGAGAAACATTCCCTGCAATGGTGGCGCACCCTGGAGGTTAATGCTTTTCCGTCTATCGGTGACATGCCCATAAACGAGATCAGCACGGATGACGTTGTACGCACCCTGAAACCAAAATGGGACAGCACGCCGGACGCGGCTGACCGCATACGTCAACGCATGGGCGCAGTATTTGAGTATGCCTTGACCGGGGATAAGCCAATCCGCACCAATCCGGTCAACCCTGCCCGATGGGAGAATCTGAAGGGCAAGCTACCTGCCTTCCAGGCCGTCAAAAAGAAATCCGGCAAGGCCAACCGTCACCATCCCGCCCTGCCCTATAAAGACATGCCGCGCCTAATGGCGGATCTGCGTTCGAAACATGCCAACGGGGCGAAGGCTTTGCAGTTTGCCATATTAACCGGCGCTCGCTCCGAGGAAGTCAGAAAGGCCACGTGGGATGAAATCGACCTGACCGAAAAGACATGGCACTTGAGCGCAGAGCGGATGAAAGCCGACCGGCCCCACACGGTCCCATTGTCGGATGCTGCCGTGGAGCTACTGAGGACCATGCCGAAAAAGACTCCGGGTAATCTGATATTCGGATCAGCACAAGGCAAAGTTATGTCAGATAACACGCTATCCAAGCTCATTAAGGACATGCACGCGGCGGATCTGAAGCGCGGTGGCGACGGATACACCGACCCAAAACAGGATAACCGTATTGCAACGCCACACGGCACGGCGCGTTCGAGCTTCAAAGAATGGGCCAGGAAGGCCACAAGATACCCGGACGAGTATTCCGAGATCGCGCTGGCACACGTCAACACTGACGAGACGCGCTCCGCGTATGCGCGTGACGAGCTACTGGCAGAGCGTCGGCCAATGATGCAGGAATGGGCGCGGTATTGTTACCAGGGCGATCAGTCGGAATCAGAGGATGCGGAGAAGGAGGCCGGTTAAAACGGTTATAAAAACCCCTTGCCTTATAACTGAAACATGCTGTAGCATTGGATCTGTAACATGCTTAATGTTACTACAAATTGCAAGCTTGAGCGATGGCAACTTAACAGCGTCAGCCGAAGACGGGGTCTCCGGAAAGGCGTTCCGACGGGGTCGGTGGCCGTGCCAGATAAGTTGAATAGCTCGTAAAAGTGGCGGTGCCACCTGCTTTGCGGAGTCAATCTGATTGATGATGCAGCCGGTGGACCGCCATTTTTTTATGCGCGTGGGGCCGGTTGCCCGGAGACCCCAAAATGAGCGAGCTGAAAAAATACCTCTCTGACAGTGATAATGCGACCCGTTACGGCGTAAGCCGTCAAACCGTCTGGCGCTGGGTGCGTCAGGGTAAGTTCCCCTCCCCTATCCGTATCAACGGATGCACCCGCTGGAAACTCTCCGACCTGGAAGCGTGGGAAGCACGCCAGGAGGGTGTAGCGTGAGCGCATACACCACGATCCAAGTAGCTACCCTGGAAACCGGCGTTAGCAAGGGATTGCTGATTCCTGCCATTGCCAGAGGCGAAGTAAGAGCCTGGAGCATTGCCGGTGAAACTGTCGTTGTCCTTTCCGATGTTCGCAGCTTCAAAGCGCGGATTATGGCTGACAGGGGGTGCGAATCATGCGATTGAATGAGAACGCCCCCGCAGCCTGGGAAGCTGACGAGGGCACACAAGAGACGAGCGGGCAAGCTCAAATTGATTATAACGTAATCAGTGACGAAGCCGCTAGCGCCCTGATGAGCGCGTATCCGTGCTGTCTGGTGTATCAAAAGGGCGAGATTGACGGTAACGGCAACCCCTCTCCGGGCAAGAATCCCAAAGGGTTTAAGTGGACCGACAATCCGCGCAAAGCTACAGAGCGAAGCGCCACCGATGGGATAGGCGTTATCTGCGGATTCTCTGGCAACTACAGCGCCCCGGTGGGAGCCGTGGACGTTGATGTTACGCATGAGGACGCAGCGCGTGAGCTTTACGACTTTATCAGCCAGTACCTAAAAAACAGGGACGGGGCAAAGCTGGTACGCACCGGCAAGCCGCCAAAGTTCCTCATTCCCTACCGCATGCCGGAGGTGGCGAAAAAGAAAAACACCACCGCGCTCTATCCGGTAGATGCTGAGTCTGGGTTAATCCATACGGAAAGGGAGCATAAAAACCAGGTGGAGTTCCTGGGCAAAGGCGAGCAGTTCATCGCGTACCACATTCATCCTGATACTGGCGAGCCGTACCAGTGGCGGAACCTTTGCGACGAGAACGCCCCTCAGAGCTTGCACGAGTGCGACCCTGCCGAGCTGGTGGAGCTGACAGCCGATGATCTGGATACGTTTGATTGGGCGTTTAACGAGATCGCAGACCGCCACCGGCTGGAGCCGAAACCGAAAGGCGACAAAGACCAATCCAAGCCGTGCCAGTCCCTAGAATCTGCCGTGCATGAAAGCGAGGCGGATCACGTTGATTATCTGGTTTCGTGGATTCCAAACAATGATGCGGACTATGACGATGAATGGTTCCCGATCATTGCGGCTATCCATGACGCGGCAGGCGAAGCCGGGAAAGAAATAGCCCGTAAATGGTCTGCCCAATCAGGATTGCACGAGGAAGGCAAGTTCGAGAAAACCTGGGGCAGCATGGGCAGCTATTCCGGCAAGCGAGCCAGTAAGGGGAAACTGATTGCCCTGGCCCGCGAGAATGGCATGCCCAGAAGTAACCCCAGAGCGTCGACAACATCCGCACAACAGCCAAACCCACCGGAGCCGGACCAGTGGCCTACCCTGGCCGATCCGTTCGCAGAGTACACCGTCCCGGCCTTTCCGCTGGATATTCTGCCCAATGCGTTTCAGACGTTCTGCCGTGAGAAGTCGGAACAATCGGGCTTTGATGAAGGCGGTTACGCGTTCTGCCTGCTGGCTGCGTTCGGTAACACCGTGGACCACCGCGCCCAACTGGATCTGGGACCGTTCAAGGTGCCTGCCTTTTCCTGGAATGGCCTCGTGGACAGCTCAGGGGGCGGCAAGAGTCCGGTACTCAGTGCATCCATCAAAGCGCCTTGCGAGATCAATGACGCCATTGTCAGAGACTCTGAGCGTGCTATGGGCAAGTGGCGCGAGGAGCTGGAGTCTGCAAAGCAGGCCAAACAAGATCCGCCGCCCAAACCTCCCTGGAAGCAGCGCCATGCCAGTGACACCACCACTGAGGCATTGGCTCAACTTCTGAGCGACAACCCGGAAGGCGTCAATCTGTACTTTGACGAGATGACCGAGTTCCTGGGGCGCATGGATGCCTACAGTGGCAAGGATGGCGGAAAGGACCGTGGTGTCTATCTGCGCTCGTGGGATGGCGGTCAAGTAACGATCAACCGCGCAACCAAGGAACCGCTGGTGGTGCCCAACTTCAGCGTGGGAATACTCGCTGGTGTTCAGCCAGAGGTACTAGCGCAGAAGTTCCAGAAGTCGGGAGGCGCTTCCGGCGCTGATGGGCTTTATCAGCGGTTTGCCCTGTACTGCATGCGCCCTGCCGGTGAAGTCGATTACATGGCAAAGCTGAATCCGTTTACCGAAACCAACGTGACTCAGGTATTTAACGCCCTGCAACGGTGGAACGAGGACGAAACGAAGCTGTCAGCCAGTCTCACAACCGGCGCTCAGAGTCTAATGCAGGACTACCACAACCAGGTTAGAAAGCTGGCAACGCGGACCAGTGCAAGGCGCTTTGCAGAGCATCTAAACAAGTTCCCCGGCATGCTGGGGCGCTTTGCGTACTCGCTGCACTTGCTCTATGCCGCCGCCCGTGACGAGCCGCCCCACCAATACGTTGATGCCGACACTATGAAGCAGGCCATGAAGCTGATGCGCGTGCTGTATCGCCATTCAGAGGCCGTCTATGCGGTTCTGGATCAACAGGCGGGGGATGTTAAGGCGCTCGTTATCAGTGCCGCTGAGGCGATTCTGGCGAAGCAGTGGGCGCAGTTTAAGAGAGGCGATCTGACGCGCAATGCGACCTATTGGCAGGGGGCGGAGTCGTACCATGCGGAGAGTGCAACGGATTACCTGATCGAGATGGGCTGGATAGCCGACATTACACCACCACCGATTCCAGGCAAGCGGGGGCGGCGCTCTGATGGTGTCTTTGCCGTTAATCCAAAGGTGCATGCTCAGTTCAGCGAGCACCAGAGGCGGATCAAGGAGGCCAGAGCCGAAAGGTATCAGGCATTGAAGGAAGTCGCGGGAGGGAATTAGTTGAATTTCTTGTATGCGCGTACGAGACGGAAAGTATAAATAACCCCTCTATATATATTTTTCACTTCGTACGCACATACAACTTATTCAACAAAATACCGTGGTGAAGCCCAGCCAGGGAGGGCAATCCCTAATGGTCAAAAAATGAACAGGACAACCCCATGAGAGACATAGACGAAACCCAAGAGAAAGGCGACTCGTGCAACCCTGCCGAGATCCTGGAGGCAGCGAAGGAGCTGAACGTCCCGGAGCATCATATACGCCCATTGTCGTGGTACGTGACGGGCTTTTGCCTGCATAACAAGGCAGAGCGGCATGGGCCTGCCCATCGGTTCTATTTAATGGCGGAGCGGGAGGCAGAGGCTATCGCAGTGATTTACGGATAACGAACCAGAGCCAGGGATGGCACGCCACCTTTCAGACCCAGCCGCAAGAATAGCCCCAATCAACCCCGCTACCCTGCCCTGAAACCCCTTATGGCGGTCATATACGCCGCCATACCGTCATATAAGTCATAAACCTATGGACGCACCTTTTTATAACGTGCCATAATACGTACCATAAACAGGTTAAAAACGGCGCGATTACATGCCCAAACAGTCAGACATACCAAGCAAGTTTAACCACGGCTGGCTCCAGGATCTTGACTCCAGGACTGCCCTGGCCCGTGAGCTACGGGAACGCTATAAGGCCCTGACCGATGATCTAGGGGGCGCTGATCGGCTTTCATACGCCCAGGCTAGTTTAGCGGAACGCGCCCTCTGGCTGGAGCGCTTTCTGGTACTGCAAGAGCAAGAGCTGGCCAATGGTAGGGAGTTCGATGCTTCCCGCTGGGTCCAAGCGTGCAATAGCTTGCAAGGGATCCTCACCAAGCTGAGGTTAGAGCGAAAAGCCAAAGAGGTCCCCTCGCTTGGTGAATACCTCAAGGCGAAAGGTGGCAACCAATGACCGACCGACACCCCGCTCCAGCTCCAGTCGATCCCATAACGGCCTTAACCGATGACAACCTGCTTGCGCCGATGCTCCCTGGCGTCCATGACGGAAGCTGGGATAACTGGCTCGTTATCGTGCGTGGCCTTTACGGCATGCCGATGACCGACGAACAGGCGGCGACCTGGAGGCAATTAACCGACCGTGAGCCGCCCTCAGAGCCGCTACGCAGCGCTTTTATGCTGGTGGGTAGAAGGGGCGGGAAAACGCAGATAGCCGCCGCCCTGACGCTCTATGAAACCGCTATGAGGGACTGGAGCAACGTCCGGTCTGCCGGTGAGCTGATTGTCGGCGCTATGGTTGCCGGGGATCGTCGGCAAGCCGGACAAGCCATGCGATATATCAGCGGTGGCCTTGATAGTTCCTCGATGCTGAAGCGGATGGTGGTCAAAGAGACAACGGAAGCTATCGAGTTAAGCAACGGGACAGAAGTCACCGTAATGACGGCCAACCATAGGACAATTCGCTCGCGCAGCTTTGGCGCGCTGATCTGCGACGAAATCGGCCACTGGTATCAAGAGGGAGCGTCACCAGACGTTGAAATCGTCCGAGCCGCTGAACCTGCCCTCAGTCTCACTAACGGCCTGCTGTTAGGCGCATCAACCCCGCACAAGCGTGATGGCGTGCTGCATTCCAAAGACAAGCGCCATTGGGGTGATGACGAGTCTAAGACGCTCATCGTTCACGGCACGAGCCGCCAACTTAACCCGCGCTTGCCGCAGTCGGTAGTAGACGAGGCGATGGCAGAGGACGAGGCCGCCGCCCGTTCGGAGTACCTGGCAGAGTGGCGTGATGACCTTGCCGGATTCATTCAACGCGACGTCCTGGAGGCGCTGGTCGATCCCGATGTGACCGAGCGTGAACCCGACCGCAACACCCGCTATCGGGCCTTTATTGACGTATCCGGTGGCGTCGGGGATTCGTTCTGCTGGGCAGTAGCGCATAGCGAGGATGGCGTCGACATTCTGGATCTGGTGAAAGAGGTCAAGCCGCCGTTCGATCCGCTCCAGGTAACAATGGAATGCGCCGAGGATCTGAAGCGGTACAAGCTGCGCAGAGCTGCCGGTGATGCCTACGCTGCCGAGTGGGTAACGTCTCACTTCCGCCGATGTGGGATTGAGTACGACCGCAGCGACAAAAACCGCAGTCAAATCTATTTGGACGCCCTGCCCCGGCTGACTTCCGGCAAGGTGACATTGCTCGACAATCAGCGCCTCATCAATCAGGTGGCTGCCCTGGAGCGTCGAACCCGCAGCGGTGGCCGGGACTCAGTAGACCATCCTAGAAACGGATCAGATGATGTTGCCAATGCTGCGCTTGGTGCAATTTGCGGCCAATCGCGCGACCGCAGCGGCTGGATTCAACCAATGCCGGTGGCATTCCCCGGACAAGTGCAACAGCAACCCAAACGCTGGACCCCAATAGGACACTAAGAGGACATAACCATGAGTATGCGAACCGATTTGAAATTCCAGAACGGCAAACTTTCCGCCAACGTGGAATCCAACAATGCAGACGCCCGCGAGGCGCTGCCCCCGATTGACCCCGGCGACCGGCTAGGGTCTGACCAGTGGGGCGAGGCGCTGAAAAAGCAGGCCGGGGATCTGGCCGATGATCCGGCGCTGAATACTGCCGCCCGCGCCCATGAGCGGCTGGTTAAAGGGTTTCAGTCAGTCGCACAGCAACGGGACACGCAAGACCCTTCAGTGCCACAGCTCCAACATCTCCGACAAGTTGAGACTAACTTTAACTCCCTGGTGAGCATGGCTAGTAAGCAGACCAGTGCCGCCCGTGAGGACGTGGCGAAGCGCGTGAAGGACGTTAAGGCAGAGTTCGAGCAAGGTATCGGATTCAATGATAAGGACGCTTCCGAGATTCGCGGAATGCTGCGCAACATGGATCAGGATCAGCGCTCCGAGTTCATTCAACAGGCGGTAGAAAACGGGGATGGAAACGTAATGGCGGCGGTTTTCCGCTCGCATCCGTCCCTGTCTGGGCTCTCTCAGGACGCCGTAAACGCCCGCTATCGCCAAGCCATGCGAAAGCACGCCCCCAAGGCGGAAAAGCTGCTGGACAGCCTAGAGCAAGCTGATTCGCTGCTGTTTGATTCGTTCAACGACCTGTTGACCAAGGGCGACCAGCTCACAGCTAAAGAGATCCGCGAAAAGAAAGAGCAGGAATCCCAGGCCGCGAAGCAGGCGGCTGATGCTGTCACTGCCGATTGGACTGCGTAACCGATCAACCGCCGCCCCGCTTTGCCCTAACCGCCCCCTAGCAACGGGCTTAGCGGTGGTGGCGGCCTTTTTAGGAGATCCCGCCCGTGGAAGCACGCAACGTAGATTGTGAAGACCCCGCAGACCGGATAACCGGCGAGCGTCGGCTATGGGCGGAGGCTCTGGGGCAGTTATTGCGTGATGGGATTGCCCATTGGAAGGGCAAGCAAGGCGCATCCGGTGGAGCCACACCCACGGACCTGGAACAAGCCTTCGATGATCTGTGCAGGGCTGGTCCTATGACGCGCTATGTATGCGACCGGCTGGAGGTGGACGCGCAGACGGTGGCGGAGCAGTTCATCCGGTATCTGGAGGCGCATTAAGATCCGTAAGTAATCCAAGCGCCGATAGCCAAAGCAATAAAGGCGGTAATCATTCCAGGACCAAAGCCCGCTGTCATTCCAACCACAACAGCGACACCTATCCCGACTAACGCAAAGGCTTGACCAAGATCGTTCCGTAGTTTTGAACGCTGGTTGCCCTTTTTATTGGCATCTACGCTTCCGGGCGAAGGTTGCCCCGCTGCACTGGAGCTGATCGGACAGCCGCACTCGTTACAGGTTGCGGCCTTATCTGAGACTTGTTTACCGCATTCCGGGCAAGCAATGAGCGCCATGGTGCTGATCCTCGTTTCCGTGCCTTTGCGAAGTATGGCAGACAATATGCCGCATTGCCGGAGCGAGCTGTAAGGATACGGTAAGGATCAAGGGAAAGGTGCCAGTCCTCTCCCTGGCTAGTCCCACCACTGAGCAGGTGGCGCACCCCGTCGGCATCCGTGCTAATCGCATCCGTGCATAGGGGCTCTCATCCGTTGAGACGGTGCGAACGATACAGAGCAAACGGCATACCCAGTATAGGCATTTTGCTCATGGACGTGTAGGAAATCGCTTACACATCGTCATCTTCATGCATATCAAACCAGCTAGCCAACTCATCCACACAACGGCTGAGCTGAAGCCGCTCTTCTACGCTAAGTGAGCGCGCCTTAACAATCCAAGCGCCCTCCCCCTTTTCATCCTCCACTTTTTCTGTGTTCATCATTCCTTGGATAACTTTAATCCAATCCTTAGCACTTTCATCCAGGAACGGGCTAACTTCTTCAGTCTCAATGCCTTTAAGACCAAGATGGCAAGCGTGGAAAGCGTTAGCGATTGACCCCTCCTCCCCCTCCAGATGGGGAAGCATCAAACACGCACGGGCTTCATTCAATTTTTCAGCTGGGTAAGTAAACCGCATAGAACCGCTCCTATTCCGAATTTATGTCAGATAGAAGGGAGTGAGGCATATAGACGCCAGAGGGTCAATATCGGGATCGGGACAACCGGATAGTTTCTAACCGTTTTCAGGTTGGTACGTAGAAAGGTGCGTTACGCCCTAAATTCTTCGTAACTACCTGAAAATAAAGGAGTAATGGCGGTGGGCCAGGGATTCGAACCCCGGGAGGGCGTTAACCCTCGGCGGTTTTCAAGACCGCTGCATTCGACCACTCTGCCAGCCCACCGGCAGGTGTTGCCCGAACGGACAACGCAGCGAATGATACCCGAAAAGCCGCCGCTGTCAAAGGGGCGGAAATCGACGAAATGCCTTTGCTTCCCAACTAATAGCCATTATTATTGGGTAGAACTCTGACACTGTAATATCAGGAGCGTATTGATGGACAACAACCGTTTTCCGGGCACGGCACAGGCCCAGACCCAAGGCGGTACTGCGAGCCAGGGACTAAGCCTCGAAGTCGTTAAGGTACTGCGCAATACCTACACACTGCTGGCCATGACACTGGCATTCAGTGCCGTGATGGCAGGCATCTCCACCGCCATGGAAATGCCCTTCGGCGTCAGCCTGGTCTGCTTTCTGGTGTCCCTCGGGCTGATCTGGTTCGTGTTGCCTAAAACGGCCAACAGTTCCGCTGGTATCTGGGTTGTTTTCGCCTTCACCGGTCTGTTGGGTTTTGGTCTCGGGCCAACGCTGAACCACTACCTGAGCATGTCCAATGGCGGTAGTATCATCATGCAGGCCTTGGGCGCCACTGCGATTGTGTTCCTGGGGCTGTCCGGCTATGTGCTGACCACCAAGAAGGATTTCAGCTTCCTGCGTGGCATGTTGATGGCCGGTCTGCTCGTTGCTGTGGTCGGTGTTGTCGGCGTGCTTGTTCTCAGCATGTTCGGCGTCGATGTGAGCGCTGTCTCATTGGCCCTGAGCGGCATGATTTCGCTCTTGATGGCCGGGTTCATCCTGTATGACACCAGCCGCATCATTAACGGCGGCGAGACCAACTACATTCTCGCGACGACCGCGCTTTATCTGAACATCTACAACCTTTTCGTCAATCTGCTGCACCTCATTGGCGCCTTTACCGGCGACGGCTGATTCAGCCGTGAAACTCGCACTGATCATCACCGGTGCCCCCCATGACAGCCAGGCAGCAGCATCCGCCTGGCATGCCGCCAAGGCGGCACTCAAGGCGGGACACCAGGTGGTGAGAGTGTTCCTTCATGGAGAAGGGGTCCGGCTCGCGGGCCCGCTTCCCGTTTCCCAGGACCCTGCCAGCAACTGGCACCAGAAATGGTCCGACCTCATCCTCGCTCACGACATCCCGGCCACCGCCTGCGTGGGATCGGCACTGCGCCGAGGTCTTGTGGATGAACGTGAAGCTGCGCGATACGACCGCACCGCCAACATCCTTGACGGCTGGACCCTGGGAGGGCTTGGTGATTGGGTGGAAGCGGAATACGAAGCGGACCGGCTCATGCATTTCCAGTCGGATCGGTGACCCCATTGACTGTTTCTGCGACCAGGAGCCTGCTATTTGTGGCGGACCGCCCTTTTGGCAACGGCACCCAGGCCAGTGAGTTGCTGGAGATGCTGCTGTCGGCGGCAACATTCAACCTGGACACCGCCCTGCTGCTGTGCGGTGCCGGAATCAGCTGGCTCCATACTCCGGAATGCCTGGAGCGCCTCGGAGAGCTGCCTCTTTATGGCGCTGACACGCTCTACGTCAGCCGGGAAGAACTGGCGGTCTGGGGCAGTCCGGCCCTGCCGGACGTCTTCAAATCGGTGAGCGGGGACGAAATCCGGCAACTGTACCGGCAGTACGCGCGGGTGATACAGCCATGAAGACCCGGCTCCACATACTGAACAAGCCAGTGGATCACCCCCGCTACCGGCGGTGCCTGGAGGCGCTTGAGCCGGGTGATGTGCTGGTCCTCATGGAGTCCGGGGTGCTTGTGCTGATGGATGGAGCCCATTTCCCATCCATCATGGATGATGTTCAGGTGTACGCCATGGCTGAGGATCTTGCGGTCTATTCGCGGATGCAGGCACTGGAAGCGGACGTCAGGCCCCTCGGCTATCAGGGGCTTATCGAACTGGTCTGCCGCCTCGGATCACCGCTGAACTGGTGATCCCTAAAGCAGCAGAACCGGGAGGATAGCGACAACCGCGCCACAGACGCCGCCCGCCAGCATGAGTCGCCCCTCCTCTTCCTGGAATACCGGCCGCAGAATGGACTGAAAATCCTTCGCTGGCATTCCGGCGATGCGCTCTTCAATCAATGCCGCCACCACCTGCGCCCGGTCTTCATTGAAGGCGCTATCCTCAAATACCTCATCGGAGGCTTCCAGCGCACGCTGGTTCATCGCCTGCTTGAGTTCCGTATACCCGGAGGCACCAACCGCTACCTGGGTACTCAGTCGCATCACGATGGATTCATCCAGCATCGGTCTGAGGTGCTTCTGGATAATGGCCCGCGTTCGTGCGGACTTATCGCCATGGATCATGGCGTGAGCGACTTTTTCCACGGTCAGCAGTTCCCGGGCCACTTTATCCGCCCAGACGCGGCTTATCTCAGGCTGTTGCCGGACCAGTAACCCCTGGAAGCGAATTCCGACAACCCGACGCTCCTCAACCGGCCGAAAGATCAGGTTCAGTGCGATCCAGTTGGTCGCCAGCCCCACAAGGAAGCTGCCACCGACCAGCACCAGCGGATGCGGCCAAAGGTACCAGCCCGCCATCAGGCCAACCCCAAGCACGGCACCTATGAGGCCGCCACTCCGGACGACAAACCTGAAAGTACGCGATCCCGCGCCCCACAGCACCTCATTCATAAAAGCGGGCCGCTCGGCCAATTCCGCACTGAGTAGCGCCTTGAGATCCACCAGGGTTCCGAGCTCGCCCCCGAAATCATTGACCATCGCATCCACACGTTCCGGCAACTTACGTTCCACGAACTGATAGATCCGACGGCGGACTCTCAGGGGCAGGTTATCCCAGAGCACCGGGTGAAGGTCATACATGACGTCATCGACGTACTCATCGAGATGCGGCATGATGCGGCTGACCACTTCACCGGTAATCAGCGCCGGGTCCAGCCTCTGGTACAGGCCGGTTAGATCTCCCGTACGGGCCAGGGTCCCCTCAATGCAGCGGTGTGCCATCTTCTCCGCTTTTCGCGGAACGACGCCCTGCCAACCCAGCCAGGGGGGGTGCCCGAATGGTGCCACCGGCTCGAACAGCATCCACAGGGCCAGGCGGTTGGTGCCCCAACCAACCAGCGCCGTAAACACAGGAATGGTCCAGAAAACAAAGGGTAAATCAGCGAGTGCCACAGCGATGTCCAGAGTTCGGATTCAGGTGCACACTGTAGCGGATATGAAGGGGTTTCGGTATGGCACCGGGGCGCCCTGCCCCGGTGGAACAGCATCAGTAGTAGGCGTTTTCGCGGTAAGTGTGGTCCGTGACGTCCTCAATCCCGGCAATCTCCGGGAGCTGTTCCTTGAGGGTCCGCTCCACGCCCTGCTTGAGCGTCAGGCTCACGGC
The DNA here is from genome assembly GCF_004364635.1 of Halospina denitrificans. Taxonomy (GTDB): domain Bacteria; phylum Pseudomonadota; class Gammaproteobacteria; order Pseudomonadales; family Oleiphilaceae; genus Halospina; species Halospina denitrificans. The sequence goes on from NZ_SOAX01000003.1 coordinate 210,004, forward strand.
GGCACAGCCCTGACACCCGCCACCAAAGCGCAGAACGGCCACGTTGTCGTTGGTCAACTCCACCAGTGACACCTCGCCGCCATGGGCCGCGAGGCTCGGATTCACTTCCGCCTGCAGGATGTAATCCAGGCGCTCGGACAGCGGTGCATCCGGGCTGACCTGGGGCACCTTGGCGTTGGGCGCCTTGATGGTCAGCTGCCCCCCGGTCTGATCCTCCTGGAAATCAACCACGGCATCTTCCAGGAAGGTGACGCTGTTGTGATCGATATAGAGCGGAAATTCGTCCATATCCAGCTGCTCATCCGAGGGGACCACCTCGTGCGGCGGACAGTAGGCAAGGCAGGTCTCCGCATGCCGGGTGCCGGGCTGGGTTACGAAAAGACGTACTCCCATCCCTTCAACTTCCTGTTTTTGAACCAGTTGGCCCAGATAACGACGGGCTGATTCAGTGACGGTAACAGGTTCCAAGGCGCTTCCCCCTTGTGATTCGGAACTATAGCCGTATTGTAAGCAACCCGCACGACGATTGAAAGACCAAGCAAAACGCTCAGGTTTATGGCACAATATCAAAAATTATTGATGATCATGGCGCTCAATCAGGAAAACCACGTATTTTTCTGATAGGATGGCGCGACTTTAGAGACATACTAGATATCCCGGTTCAGGGACACGGACAGTTTCCCACCTTCAAAAACGCTCAGGATGACGCTCCCCTGCTCTCACAGGGCGACCGCCTGAAGCACTTGTTCTGTCTTTTGATTCGATAACTGACAAATTGAGGTAGTTGAATCCATGACTGATCGTAAAAGTCGACTGGAGCAGCTGAAAAACGCGCTGCAAGAACGCATCGTCATCCTGGATGGCGGCATGGGTACCGAAATCCAGAACCTGCAGCTCAGCGAGGCCCAGTACCGTGGTGAGCGGTTCAAGGACTATGAGTATGAGGTCAAGGGCAACAACGACCTGCTCTGCCTGAGCCAGCCGGAAATGCTGTGGGACATCCACAAGCAGTACATGGATGCCGGCGCTGACATCATTGAAACCAATACTTTCAACTCCACGCGGGTATCGCAGTCCGATTACCACATGGAGGACCTGGTTCCGGAGCTGAACCAGAAAGCGGCCCAACTGGCCCGTGAATGCGCGGATGCCAAGACCGCCGAGGATCCGAGCAAGCCGCGCTTCGTCGCCGGTGCCGTAGGCCCGACCTCCAAGACGGCATCAATTTCACCGGATGTGAACAACCCGGGTTATCGCAACACCAGTTTTGATGCGCTTTACGAGGATTACTACGAAGCCATCGAAAACCTCATCAAGGGTGATGTCGATATCATCCTGCTCGAAACCATCTTCGATACGCTGAACGCCAAGGCCGCGATCTACGCCGCCCAGCAGTACGAGATCGACTCGGGCGAGGAAGTGCCGCTGATGATCTCCGGCACCATCACGGACGCCTCTGGCCGTACGCTCTCCGGTCAGACCACGGAAGCCTTCCTCAACTCCGTTGAGCACGGCAACCCGCTGCTGATCGGCCTGAACTGCGCCCTGGGCGCCGACGCCATGCGCCCCTACGTGGAAGAGCTGGCCAACAAGGCTCCCTTCTACGTATGCACGCACCCGAACGCGGGTCTGCCCAACGAGTTCGGCGAATACGACCAGACGCCGGAAGAGATGGCGGACATTGTCGAAACCTTTGCCCGCGACGGCTTCCTGAACGTCATCGGCGGCTGCTGTGGTTCAACGCCCGAGCATATCCGCGCCGTTGCCGAGCGCATGAAGAAGTATGAGCCGCGCACAGTCCCGCACCGCAAGCCGCGCCTGCGCCTGTCCGGCCTTGAGCCGTTCACCGACGACGACAACGTCGTGTTCATCAACATCGGTGAGCGCACCAACGTTACCGGCTCCAAGAAGTTCCTGCGCCTGATTAAGGAAGAGCAGTACGAAGAGGCCCTGGAAGTGGCCAAGGACCAGGTTGAAAGCGGTGCCCAGATCATCGATATCAACATGGACGAAGGCATGCTCGACGCCAAGGAGTGCATGACCACCTTCCTGAACCTGGTCGCCTCCGAGCCGGACATCTCCAAGGTTCCGATCATGGTCGACTCCTCGCGCTGGGAAGCGATCGAAGAGAGTCTGAAGTGCATCCAGGGCAAGAGCATCGTCAACTCCATCAGTCTCAAGGAAGGTGAGGAAGACTTCCTCAAGAAGGCGCGAGCAGTACGCCGTTACGGCGCGGCCGTGACCGTGATGGGCTTTGACGAGCAGGGCCAGGCGGATACCGCCGAGCGCAAGATCGAGATCTGTAAGCGCTCCTACGACCTGCTGGTCGAAGACGGCTTTCCGCCCCAGGACATTGTGTTCGACCCGAACATCCTGGCGATCGGTACCGGCATCGAGGAACACAACAACTACGCGGTGGATTTCATCGAAGCCACCCGCTGGATCCGCGAGAACCTGCCCTACGCCTCCGTCAGCGGCGGCGTGAGCAACCTGTCGTTCTCCTTCCGTGGTAACAACGCGGTGCGTGAAGCCATGCACTCGGCCTTCCTGTACCACGCCATCAAGGCCGGTATGAACATGGGCATCGTCAACCCCAGCCAGCTGGTGGTCTATGACGACATTGGTGCTGAACTCAAGGAACATGTTGAGGACGTCATCCTGAACCGCCGCGAGGACGCCACCGACCGGTTGCTCGATATTGCCGAACGCTACAAGGGCCAGGGCGGCCAGGAGAAGAAGGAAGACCTGGAGTGGCGCGAATGGCCGGTTGAAAAGCGGCTTGAGCACGCGCTGATCAAGGGTATTACCACCTATATTGACGAGGACACCGAAGAAGCACGCCTGCGCGCTGATCACCCCATCGAGGTGATTGAAGGGCCGCTGATGGACGGCATGAACGTTGTTGGCGACCTCTTCGGCGAAGGCAAGATGTTCCTGCCCCAGGTGGTCAAGAGCGCCCGCGTCATGAAGCAGGCCGTCGCGATCCTGATCCCCTACATCGAGGCCCTGAAATCCGAAGGCCAGAAGGCCAAGGGCCGGATCCTGATGGCCACGGTCAAGGGCGACGTGCACGACATCGGCAAGAACATCGTTGGCGTTGTACTGCAGTGCAACAACTTCGAAGTGATCGATATGGGCGTCATGGTCCCCGCCGACCAGATCCTCCAGAAGGCCAAGGACGAGGATGTGGACATGATCGGCCTGAGCGGCCTGATCACGCCCTCACTGGATGAGATGGTACACGTCGCCAAGGAAATGCAGCGCCTGGAAATGAATATCCCGCTGCTGATCGGCGGCGCCACCACTTCCAAGGCGCACACCGCCGTCAAGATCGACCCGAGCTACGAGAACGATCAGGTCATCTATGTGAACGACGCGTCGCGCAGTGTGGGGATTGCGGCCAAGCTGGTCAGCGAGACACACAAGCAGGAACTGCTTGACGAAGTCCAGGCGGACTACGAGAAAGTGCGCGAGCGGCGCAAGAATCAGGGCCGCAAGGCCAAGATCATTCCGATCGACAAGGCCCGCGCCCGCGCGCCGGAACTGGACTGGGAGAACTATACACCCACCAAGCCGCAGTTCCTGGGTCTCAAGACCTTTGACCATTTCGACCTCAACGAACTGGTCGAATACTTTGACTGGGCCCCCTTCTTCCAGAGCTGGGATATGCCGGGTAAGTACCCGGAGATCCTGGACCATCCGGAAAAGGGCGAAACAGCCAGAAACCTCTTCAACGATGCCCAGAACATGCTCAAGTGGCTTGTCGAAGAGAAGAAAATCCGCTGCCGTGGTGTAATCGGTTTCTGGCCCGCCAACCGTGTGGGCGATGACATCGAGCTCTACGAGGACGATTCCCGCAAGAAGGTGCTGACCAAGGTGCATCACCTGCGTCAGCAGGACGACAAGGCGCCGGACAAGCCCATGATGGCCCTGTCCGACTTCATTGCCTCCAAGGAATCCGGTATTCCGGACTACATCGGTGGCTTTGCGGTAACTGCAGGCCCTGAAGCGGATGAGCTCGCGAAGGAATACGAAGAAGCCAACGATGACTACAGCGCCATCATGGTGAAGATCCTCGCGGACCGCTTTGCGGAGGCATTCGCCGAGTGCATGCACGCTCATGTGCGCAGGGAGTACTGGGGCTACCAGACTGATGAATCCCTCTCGACGGAGGATCTCATCAAGGAGCGCTACCAGGGCATCCGTCCGGCCGCCGGCTATCCCGCCTGCCCGGATCACACGGAGAAGCCCGAGCTGTTCCGCCTTCTGGACGCCGAGAACAACTGCGCCATGCAGCTGACCGAGAGCAACGCCATGCTCCCGGCCGCCGCTGTATCCGGCTGGTACTTCTCGCATCCCGAGTCCAAGTACTTTGCCGTCGGCAAGATCAGCTCGGACCAGATCGAGGACTACGCCAAGCGCAAGGGCATGAAGAAGAGCGAGGTTGAACGCTGGCTCATGCCGAACCTGGCGTATGATCCGGACGAGTAAGCGCGTCGGGATTCAATAGGCGCCCAGGCGGGCATCGGGGGCTGGCAGAGCCATGCCCCTGATGCCCGCTTTTTTTTGCTTTACAATAGCGCCCACAAACCACACTCATGGGTTCGGTCAATGGAGGCAGTCTTGAGTGAACAGAAGCAGTCAAAACCCGGATTCTGGCAGGTTGTCCTGAGCGTACTGGCGGCAGCGCTGGGCGTGAACTCGCGGCGCAATCAGGAGCGGGATTTCCAGTCCTCAACGCCCCTGCCGTTCATCGTCGGCGGTGTGATTTTCGGGGTGATTTTCGTGGTATCGATTGCGTTGATCGTGATGCTAGTACTGGAGAATACGGGCGCGGGATAGGCCCCGCACCCGGAAGGATCGCCTTACTGCGTCGCCACAAAGGTCGTCGCCAGGGCGACCAACAGAAGAATCAGCCCAACGGCGGCAAAGGCATCGGCCCGGTCATCCCCCTGGTCAGCGACTGCTTTCTCTTCCGTATTTGGATTGTCACCGTAGCTCATGGTCATCTCCTGAAAAAATCCGCATCATTGGTCATCATTCGCCGGCAATGATAACGGCCTTTTGCCCACACTGCCAGCCCGGCCGGATGGATTACTGATACCGACTGTGGCGCAACCACTCGAAACCCTTCATGAAAACGCTTTCCGCCACCGTTGCAGCAGTCAGCCCCAGCTTTTCAGGCAACGTCTTGCGTTTCTCATAGCGCACCAGGAAGACATCCCGGTCATTACAGGCGTCCATCAGCAATTCATCGGATGTTTTCAGCTCATCCGCCAGATTGACCTCAAGGGCCTGCCGGCCAAACCAATACTCGCCGGTTGCCACCCGATCAATGTCCACAGCCGGGCGGTGTTCACTCACGTACTGTTTGAAGAGCTTGTGGGTCTCCTCAAGGTCATCCCGGAATTTCTTGCGGCCCTTATCCGTATTTTCTCCAAAGACGGTCAGCGTCCGCTTGTATTCGCCGGCGGTCAGAACCTCGAAATCCACATCGTTTCGCTTCAGGAGCCGATGGAAGTTGGGCAACTGGGCCACCACACCGATGGAGCCCAGTATGGCAAACGGCGACGCCACGATGCGGTCCGCCACGCAGGCCATCATATAGCCACCACTCGCCGCGACCTTGTCGATACTTGCCGTCAGCGGTAGCGAGCGCTGTCGGATGCGATCAAGCTGGGCCGCCGCATAACCATAGGAATGCACCATTCCTCCGCCACTCTCAAGGCGAACAACCACCTCATCCCGCTGCGGATCGGCGACGCTCAGGATCGCGCTCACGCAGCGCCTCAGCGAGCCTGTCTGGCTGGCCTTTATATCCCCCTGGAAGTCCACAACGTAGAGGCGCTTGCGGCGGGCCTCCTCCGAGCCCTTCGCCGCCTTACTGCCGGCTTCCTTCTTTTCCTTCTTGCGCTTGCGTCGCAGGTCCTTGAGCCAGTGCTTCCTGGCGCCTTCATCCTGAATGCTGGCTTCAAGGGTTTCACGGGTTTCACGCACCCGGTCATTGACCCGCACTACCTGAATTTCCCCTTCGTCTTCTTCCTGGCGGGCCCTGTGTGCCGCCGACATGGCCATGGCGATGACGACCAGTGCCGCCACGGCAAAGGTGATGAGCTTGGCCAGAAAAAGACCGTATTCCGCGAGAACTTCCACTTTATGCCTCCTGTTGCGGAAACTGCTTTGAAAACAGCAAAGACTGCATTCTAACGATTAATCGCCGAGCGGGTAAGAATAACCGCAGTATTTGTCGACCGCATTCAAACAAGCGTTCGCTTTGCCTTGACAGTGCACAAAGGCCCACCTACAGTCAGCCCGAAGCCATCCCATTGGCGATTCCATAATGGCAATAAAGGGAAGCACGCATGTCTGTTAAACCCGTATTTGAAAAGCTTGAGAAAAACTTCAACGCCGATGCAGCGGCTGGCCTGGATCTCATCTTCCAGTTCGATATCGAAGATGATTCCCCGTATCACCTGGTCATCAAGGATGGCACCTGCGAGCTCAAGGAAGGCAAACATGACGACCCTTCCGTTACACTCATCATGAACACTGAGACGCTCCAGGGCATCGTCAGCGGCGAGACGGATGGCATGCAGGCCTTTATGGCCGGCCAGCTCCGAGCCGAAGGCGACATGATGCTCGCGACCAAGCTCGGCGAGCTGTTCAACATAGGTTGATCAGTCGTGACAGGCGCCGCCCCTGGCGGCGTCTGTTACTGCCTCCGTGCCAGCGCTTCCTCAGCAGCACTGTTGGCTGGAACCGGCACGATCTGATTGCCCTGCAGCACAACCTCGAAAACAGCCCCCTCAACGATCGGAACCCAGAGTGGATACAGCAGCTCCGCACGGATCAGTGGCAATGGCAACAGACGGTCCCACTGCCAGATATCGATCCAATCCCTACCTCTTGAGGGCTTCTCAGCCCGAAACTCCACAAGCGATCTTGCCGTGGAGTCATGGCCGCGGACTGAATCCGTCCGGTAAAGCTGGGAGGGGCCTGTGCCGCCGAGCGGGGTATCGAGGACGAGCAGCCGACCTGTAATCTCCAGCAGATCCCCCCGGACGACCTGGTTACGAAGCAACCTTTCCTCGCTGCGCAGCTCAACCCGCCAGGCTTGATCGCCCTCTGATTCGATGCTGAGCCGATACAATGGCCGGTCGGGCGAAACACCCTGCCACTGGAGCGTGCTCCAACCCACCGCCATGACAAACAGCCCGGCCAGCACCACGAGCAATCCCAGGGTGCCCTTGAGCCAGGGGAGGAACCAGCCGGAGAGTCGGGAAAGAACCATCGCTGCCGCCAGCGCCACTACCAGTCCAGTTGCGACCAGTATCCAGCCAGGCATCAGATACCCACGTCCTGCAGCGATGTCTCCGCCAGCCTGAGCAACTCGGGATTGCGGTTCTCGTTCACACCAAGCCCCTCAATGTAGTATTCGAGGGACGTAATGGCGTCGGCCAGAGCCTCGAGAACCTTACTATTGGGCGGTTGCTGGGCATTGAGGAGCTGCGTCTCAATGCAGGTGGTCAGGCGCGCGATAACGCTCGCCGCGGCCTCGTCATCAAGGAGCTTCATGCCCCCTTCTATGCTGCGCAGGGTCACCGGAACGTTGGCCAGGTGGAGCTTGTCGAAATCAGATTCAAGGAAGGCGGTAATCGCCTGTTTCGCAAGCGTCAGAGCCGAGCTTGCCTCGTCCCCGAGCACAATCAGTGCCTCCTGGACGTAGACAGACTGATCATTGCGGCGGACCTTCTGGGCGAGCTGATCGGTTTCCGCGGTAACCCCGTGACTGGCCAGGTGCTGGGCCGCCTCCTCAATATTGAGCACCGCATCCGCCACCGAATAGAGCTCCGCCTCTGAGGGAAGCGTTCCCTTTTCCTGCCAGCCGCGGAGTTTTCCGGCCTCCTCGCGTGCCAGGGTGCTGAGCTGGTGGAGGTCCAGAATCAACAGGGAATTGCCGACCCGCTCCAGCGACTCGGCAATGGTGTTCAACTCGGTGGTATCCGGGTCAATGCCACGCTCCACAATATCCAGCCGGTCCTTGAGTTCCTTCAACTCCTCGTTGATGGCATCGGAGAACGACCTCAGGACGTCAGCACCGGGCCCGTAGAGATGGCGCCGGTGCTCGAGCATCCGCTCCTCGGTGAATGCCGCCGGCGCGACCTGGTACGCATCCAGGATCCGGGTCACCTCACGCTTCTGGGACCCGCTGCGGTACAGGATGTACACCAGCTCCCGGAATACGGAATGGGGCGCGGTCTTGCCCATCGCAACCCGCCCTACCTGGACCAGCTCACGGGCATACCGCTCAATTTTCATGAACAGCCGCTTGCGGTTCTTTTCAGCAGGCAGCTGCTTTTCTTCCATAACATCCGTAACGATCGTCACCAGACACCAGAGTGAGGACAGCGCCTCCCCCTGGCAAAGCCTGGAAAGCCCCCGGGCCGCCCGTGCCAGGAGACGGCGGCTCGTGGTCATGTTCTCATTGCGGATCAGTCCCAGAAGCCCCACCTGGTACATCAGCCGGAAGCGCCGTGCGTGGATCTCCATATCATTGTCATCAACCGTTTCCAGCGGTGGAAGCGACAGGTCTGCGCAGAAATCCGGCGAGGCTGCAAGACTGGTCTCAAAGAAGCAGGAATCCGGATAGGGGCTGTCGTGCCGCGCCTCCCGGATCTCATTGATGACCGGCAGCAGGAGCTCCGGGCGGTCAGTCTGTTGACGCTGGTAATACTCAACGTAGCGCCGCAGCGTGAAAATGGCGTTATTCAGAGCCGTCAGCAGGTTGTTCTTGTCGTCGGTGGCGCCAACGGGCACTTCATTGGACAGGGATACGGCCTCCTGACACAGAAGCGCGCCGCCGCGCAATTCAACGAGAGAGAAAATACCGCGAAGCTGATTCAGGTAGTCAACACAGTTCTGCAGGTCCTCGCCACTTTCACGATTTTCCTGGAATCGTTCCAGACTCTGCTCCGCCTGGCCGATGGTATGCTCGATTTCTTCCCGAACCAGTCCGAAGGACTGAGTCTTGGTTGCGAGAGACGCTTGCACCATAAACGGAGCTTCCCGTTATACTACGTGTGTTCATTATCTATAACACAGATTCCAGCGGCCTCAAGAATTCAGCCGTTGATCCCAGACTACTTGTGTCTTTTCCGCCATCCGATCCAGGAACTCGCGGTGACACTTCACTTCCTCCTCGGAAGCCTCCAGCACTGGCAGCGGCTGACGATCAGCCGACAACCGTTCAATTTCAGATCCACCCGCTTGACCGGCGCCCGCCTCATCGAGCGAAAGCGCGGTCTGTCCCCCGGTCATTGCAAGATAGACCATTGCCAGGATTTCTGCGTCCAGCAGAGCCCCGTGGAGTTCGCGGTTGCTGTTATCGATGCCGTAACGCCGGCACAGCACGTCGAGGTTGTTCTTCTGCCCCGGATGCTTCTTGCGCGCGAGCACCAGTGAATCCGTTACGCCGCAGATTTCCCGGGTCAGCGGATAGCCCGCATTCAGCAGGGAGAATTCGTGATCCATGAACCCGACGTCAAAGGGGGCATTGTGGATAACCAGCTCCGCGCCGCGGATGAAGGCCAGGAAATCATCGGCAACATCCCGGAAAACAGGCTTGTCCGCGAGGAATTCGTTGGTGATCCCGTGCACCTCCACCGCGCTGTCCTCAACCTCACGCTCCGGGTTGATATAGACGTGGTAATGGCGTCCAGTCAGTTCACGGTTCTCAAGCTCGACGCAACCGATTTCGATGACCCGGTGCCCCTGTTCCGGCTCCAGGCCCGTGGTTTCCGTGTCCAGCACAATCTGGCGCATAATCTCTAGACCCTCTCCACTACGTCTGCCGCTCCGCGGTTCGCCAGCTCATCAGCGCGTTCATTTCCCGCGTTGCCGGTGTGACCCCGCACCCAGTGCCAGTGCACCCGATGAGAGTTGACCAATTCATCGAGCTGTTGCCAGAGCTCAACGTTCTTCACCGGTTTTTTTGCCGCTGTCTTCCACCCGTTTCGCTTCCATCCGGCCATCCATTGATTGATCCCGTTCTTCACGTACTGGGAATCGGTGTACAGATCCACCTCGCACTCGCGCTTGAGCGCCGAGAGCCCTTCGATGGCAGCCTTGAGCTCCATCCTGTTATTGGTGGTATCCGGCTCACCCCCACAGAGTTCCTTCTGGTGGTTGCCGAAAATCAATACCGCCCCCCAGCCCCCCGGGCCCGGGTTTCCCTTGCAGGCGCCGTCGGTATAAAGCGCGACACGACTCATGAGCGCCTCGGTTTTTCGGTGTACGTTGAGGATCCTGTTCCCTCCCTGAGCTTAGACCGGCTAACGTCCGGTGACATGTTACGATTTGCAACTGGCATCGCTATGACCTTCCTATCCGCCATCGCTGGCTTAAACGGTATGGATCCGGTTTCGCGCTTTTCAGCGACAATACAGTAAAACCCGCCCAACGGAATCTGTATGCCGCGCTCATAAACGGGCTCCAGAAAAGCCATCCTTGCGAGAAACCGGGAATTGGACACTGGCGGGCGAAAGAACCCATAACGCGGTGGTGCCGAGCAACAGTCCAGAACTCCCAGCCAGTCCTGAACGCGCGTTGCTGACAGGAAGCGACTGTTCCAGGGAGTGCCACGGCGCGCACCCAGTAAGCGCCGCAGCCCCCACAGCCCAAACGGATTGAACCCCACAACCATGACCTGCCCCCCGGAACGCACGATACGCGCACCCTCACGCAGGGACTGGTGCGGGTCGTCCGCGAGGTCCAGTGTATGGTGGAGAACCACCGAATCCATCACGTCATCATGAAATGGCAACTCCTCCGGACGCGCAATCACCGTCTGCTCCCCGCCCGCATCGGCCTGCCCCGCTCCTCCGGGCATGACGAGAGGCTGCTGCCACCCCGGATAACGGGGCGTCACTGACACATGCGGCCCCACGCCCACCTCAACGTGCCGCGTCCCAAAAACACGCGCCATGGCGGTGGCAACACAGGCCCGCTCCTGATTCAACAGGGTCTGGCCAAGCGTTGTATTCATCCATTGTGCAAATGCGTGACTTTTCATGGTGTTTCCGCCATCCCGGGGTTTTTAAACCCAACACAGATACTATACTCAAAGGTGCACACACTATGGCAGGAGTAAGGACAATGAGCTACCGGGTCGAGCCCATCCCGGCACTGAAGGACAACTACATCTGGTGCCTCTATCATACCGGAAATCACCGGGCCCTGGTCGTTGACCCCGGCGAGGCCGCGCCTGTCCAGCGCTTCATGCAGGAAAAGGGACTGTCGCTGGATGCCATCCTGATCACGCACCACCACCCTGACCATGTGGCCGGTGTGAAGGAACTTCTGGGAAAGGCCACGGTCCCTATCTATGGACCGAGCAAATCATCCTTCAAGGGTATCACCCACCCCGTGGCGGAAGGGGACCGTGTAACCTGGCTGGATCTCAACTTCGATGTAGTCGCGGTTCCGGGCCACACCCTGGATCATATCGCCTTCAACTGTACGGATCGCCCCCTCGACCATCCCGTCTCATTCTGCGGCGACCTGCTCTTTGTCTGTGGCTGCGGTCGCCTTTTCGAAGGCTCCGCCGAGCAGATGCGCCATTCGCTGGACAAGCTCCGCGGGTTGCCAGGCGACACCCTGATCTGTGGTGGTCACGAGTACACACTTGCCAACCTTGCATTCTCAAGAACCGTCAACCCGCACGACGAGAAGCTTCAGGCGTTTGAATCGGAATGCAAGGCAATGCGCGAGGCGGGAAAACCAACCGTACCCACCCAGCTCGGGAGCGAAAAACGACTGAACCCCTTTTTACAATGGGATAACAGAACCATTGCGCAGGCGGCGGTCGACTATGGGGCGCAGGCCGGACTTACAGTGGATCCTGAAAACCCCGATCAGGTATTTGCCGCCATCCGCCACTGGAAGGATAACTTCTGATACGAAGGGTAATGTCTGTTTGATTGACGCCGGTGAAAGCGGTTTCTAGAATCCATTATCGCCTTCACCCGCGTTGAACTGCGGCTCAAACGGAACCCCAGGAAAACCGTGTTATGCATTACTTTCCAATACTCTGCCTGATATCCGCGATCAGTGTTCCGTTGCTCAACGGATGCGAGAGCATCTCTCGGGAACAGGGCTCAACACCTTCGGATCCCGTTCCAACGGTAATGCGCGCCGCCCAGCTCGACGCGAACGTCAAACGCACCCCGGGAGCTACACCGAAGACAGCCACGGGGAGTGCCGCCTCAGAGAAGGTCGTCGAGGCTGAGCCCACTATCTGGGATCGGATGCGCAGCCGTTTCAGGCTCGACCTGGACAGCAGCAACCCCAGGGTCCAGAGCCAGCTGAACTGGTACAGCAGCAACCAGCGCTACATGGACCGAACGGCACAGCGGGCCAAGCGTTACCTGCCCTACATACTGAATGAGCTCGAGGCCAGAGACATGCCGGGCGAACTCGCCCTGTTGCCTCTGGTGGAAAGCGCCTATGATCCCTTCGCCTACTCCCATGGCCGCGCTTCGGGGCTCTGGCAGTTCATTCCTTCTACAGGGCGCGCCTTCGGTATGGGCCAGAACTGGTGGTACGACGGGCGCCGGGATATTGTGGCCTCAACCCAGGGTGCGCTTTCCTACCTGAAGCAGCTAGCCGACCGCTTCGATGGCGATTACAAACTGGCGCTCGCCTCCTATAACGCGGGGGGCGCGCGGGTTGCCCGGGCGGTCAGGCGTAACCAGAGACAGGGCAGGCCCACTGACTTCTCGAGCCTGCAGCTTCCCCGCGAAACCCGCCACTATGTTCCCAAACTGATCGCCCTGGCCCGGATCATCCAGAATCCCGAGGCACATGGTATCGAGCTGCCGGAGATCGCGAACAAGCCCTATTTCGAAGTAGTGGACATCGGTGGCCAGATGGACCTTGCCCAGGCGGCGGACATGGCCGGTGTCGAGGTGAATGAGATTTACCGCCTCAACCCCGGCTTCAATCGCTGGGCCACAGCGCCCAACGGCCCGCACCGACTCCTGATTCCGGCGCACGCCTCCGAGCAGTTCCGCGCGGCGCTTGAGAACATGCCACCTGAGGAGCGGGTGAGCTGGAGAAACTACACTGTTGAGTCCGGCGACACGCTGATCGGGCTTGCACGCCAGTTCAATACAACACCCGATGTCATCCGTAACAATAACAAGCTCCGCGGCCACACGATCCGGAAAGGTCAGACACTGCTCATTCCCGTTGCCGGAAAATCCGGGAACTTCTATGCCCTCAGCGAGCAGAAACGACGGCAATCACGGCAGGCCGCGAGCGGTGGCAGCAACCAGTCGCGGATTGATTACCGGGTTACCAGCGGTGATACCCTCTGGGACATTGCAAGCGCCCACGATGTGTCCGTTCAGAAGCTTGCCAAATGGAACAGCATGGCGCCCGGTGACCCGATCAAACCCGGCGACCAGCTTGCCATCTGGAGCTCTTCAGCAAACGCTGGAAAGACGCTGGGTGACAAGCGCGACAACATGGTCCGCCGCGTCGGATACACGGTGCGCTCCGGAGACTCGCTGAGGCAGATCGCCAACCGTTTCAATGTTGGCGTCTCCGACATTACCCAGTGGAACGACCTGAATATGCAGGACTATCTTCAGCCCGGCCAGCAGCTTAAGCTGTTCGTGGATATACGCAACACACATTGAGGTGATAATGGGACTACTCGAAGGCAAGAAAGCGCTGGTGGTCGGGATCGCCAGCAAACACTCCATCGCCACCGGCATCGCGAAAGCGCTGCACGATCAGGGCGCGGAACTGGCACTGACCTACCAGAATGAAAAGCTGAAGTCGCGGGTCGAGGGCTTTGCCCAGGAATGGAACAGTAATCTGGTTCTGCCGTGCGATGTCGCGGACGACGAGCAGATATCCGCTCTTTTCCAGCGGCTCAACGAGGAATGGGGCGGTCTGGATATCCTCGTTCATTCCGTGGGCTTTGCGCCCGGAGAGGAACTTGACGGCGACTTCACTGATGTCACCTCACGCGAAGGTTTCAAGACGGCGCATGACATCAGCTCCTACAGCCTCACCGCCCTGGCGCGCGAGGCCCGCCCGCTTATGCAGGGTCGCCAGGGCTCGATCCTGACCATGACCTACCTGGGCTCCCAGAAGGTGCTCCCGAACTACAACGTGATGGGACTGGCCAAGGCGAGTCTGGAGGCCAACGTGCGCTACCTGGCCGCGTCGCTGGGCGCCGAGGGTACACGCGTCAACGCAATCTCGGCCGGCCCCATCAAGACGCTGGCGGCATCCGGAATCAAGAGTTTCCGGCGGATGCTCTCGGAAAACGCCAAGCGCACGCCCCTTCAGCGCAATGTGACCACAACCGAAGTGGGCAACACGGCGGCCTTCCTGACGTCGGATATGGCAAGCGGCATCACCGGGGAGGTTATCTACGTGGATGCGGGCTTCCGCAACATGGCGATGAACGCCCTGGAAAACGAATAACCAGGCACCATTACACCATCAGACTGACAACGCACCCTTCCGGTCCGGAAGGGTGCTGTCTTCGCCCTCGAAAAGACTCAGGCCAGCCCGCCAGCAGCCACCGCCACGCCGATTGCATAAAATCGGGATTTGACGCAGTATATCGCCCCAAATGACTCTCCGGAATGAAACGAGGCAGTGATGGCAGGCAATGACATCGAGAATGTAAATATTGACGATCAACAGGTCCTGATAACGCCCGCGGCGCTGAAAGAGGAAATGCCCCTCAGCGACGCGGCGCGGCGCACGGTACTTGAAGGCCGCCAGACCATCAACAATATTCTCGACGGCAAAGACCCGCGCCTTTTCCTGGTCGTGGGGCCCTGCTCCATCCATGATCCGGAAGCGGCCATGGATTACGCCCGCCGACTCAAGGCACTGGCGGACGAGGTGAGCGACACCCTCTACCTGGTGATGCGCGTCTATTTCGAGAAGCCCAGGACCACAACCGGGTGGAAGGGCCTGATCAACGATCCGCACCTGGATGACAGCTTCGACATCGAAAAAGGCCTCCATATCGGTCGCCGCCTTCTGCTGGACATCGCCGAACTCGGGCTGCCCACCGCCACCGAGGCCCTGGACCCGATCTCGCCCCAGTATCTGCAGGACACCATTTCATGGTCCGCTATCGGCGCGCGGACTACGGAATCCCAGACGCACCGTGAGATGAGCAGCGGGCTTTCCATGGCCATCGGATTCAAGAACGGGACCGATGGCGCCCTGGACGTCGCCGTCAATGCCATGAAATCCACGGGCAGCCCGCACAGTTTTCTCGGCATCGACCAACAGGGCAAGGTTGCGATTACGCGCACCCGCGGCAACCCCTACAGCCACGTGGTACTGCGTGGCGGCGGCGGAAGCCCGAACTACGATTCAGTAAACGTGGCGCTGTGTGAGAAGGAACTCAGGGAAGCGGGCGTGCGCAACGCCATCATGGTGGACTGCAGCCACGCGAATTCGAACAAGGATCCGGCGGTACAGCCCCTGGTTATGCAGGACATCACCCATCAGATCCGCGAGGGTAATTCCTCGATCATCGGCCTGATGGTTGAAAGCAACATCAACTGGGGCAAGCAGTCCATTGGGCCGCGCGATCAGATGCAGTACGGTGTCTCGGTCACCGACGCCTGCATTGACTGGGAAACCACCGAGCAGGCCGTGCGGGGCATGCGGGATGAACTGAGGGATGTCATCCCCCGCCGTCACCGGAGCTGATCAATCACTCCACCGGTGACGCCGTTCCCGGCTCCATCCATTTGAGCCGGGAGCGCAACTGGACTACTTCGCCCACGATGATCACCGTGGGCGCACGCACCCCGGAATCCTCAACTTTCGCTGCAATGGTCTCCAGTGTTCCGGTCACCACCGCCTGTTCAGGTGTGGTGCCCCGGGAAACCAACGCCACCGGCATATCGCTCGACATCCCATGGGCGACCAGCTGCTCGGCGATGATCGGCAGCCCAACCAGGCCCATATAGAACACCAGTGTCTGGCGGTTCTGGACGAAATCCTGCCAGGGCAGATTGGCCGTGTTGTTCTGCAGGTGCCCGGTTATAAACCGCACCGACTGGGCGTAATCCCGGTGTGTGAGCGGAATGCCGGCATAGCTGGAGCAGCCTGATGCCGCCGTTATCCCGGGAACGACCTGGAAACGCACACCCTGCTCGGCGAGCGTCTCGATTTCCTCACCACCACGCCCGAAAATAAACGGGTCGCCACCCTTGAGTCGCACAACACAGTTTCCTGCCCGGGCGTACTCAACGAGCATCTCGTTGATGCGTTCCTGGGGCACGCTGTGATTGGACCGCTCCTTGCCCACATGAATCACCTGGGCGCGCTCATTGATCAGGTTCATGATGGGCTCTGATACCAGACGATCGTGCAGCACCACATCCGCTTTGCCCAGCAACCGCAGGGCTTTCACGGTGAGCAGATCGGGATCGCCCGGCCCTGCCCCCACGAGGAAAACCTCGCCCGCCGCCTGCGTCGCGCCCGGCAGGACCTCCAATCGTCCCTCGGGCAGAAGCCACCGGAAACGCCGTCGAATCCAACGCCGGATCATTTCGTCATTCCTTCCGCTCCCAGCACTTCAAGCCCACCCATATAGGGTCTCAGGGCCTCCGGAATACGGATCGAGCCATCCGCCTGCTGATAGTTCTCCATCACCGCGACCAGGGTGCGCCCTACTGCCAGGGCCGACCCGTTGAGCGTATGCAGCAGTTCCGGTTTGCCGGTTTCCGGATTGCGCCAGCGCGCCTGAAGGCGACGAGCCTGGAAATCCCGGGTATTGCTGCAGGATGAAATTTCCCGGTACGCGGATTGCCCGGGCAGCCAGACCTCGATGTCGTAAGTCTTGGCCGCGGCGAAGCCCATATCGCCGCCACAGAGGGTCACAACCCGATACGGCAGTTCGAGTTTCCGCAGAACCGTTTCGGCATGCCCAGTCAGTGCCTCCAGCGCCGCCTCGGATTCCTCGGGGCGAACGATATGAACCAGCTCCACCTTCTCGAACTGGTGCTGGCGGATCATGCCCCGGGTGTCCTTGCCATAGGCCCCCGCCTCGCTGCGGAAACAGGGCGTATGACACACCAGCCTGACCGGCAGGTCCCCGGGCTTCAGGATCGTATCCCGCACCAGGTTGGTGGCCGGGACTTCGGCGGTCGGAATCAGGTAGAGGTCCTTGTCACCCTCGATCCGGAACAGGTCCTCCTCGAACTTGGGGAGCTGGCCGGTTCCCGTAAGGCTCTCGCTGTTCGCGAGATAGGGAAGGTAGGTTTCCGTATACCCATGCTCCCCCTGGTGAAGGTCCAGCATGAGCTGGGTCAGCGCCCGGTGCATCCGCGCAACGCCGCCCTGCATGACGGCAAAACGCGAACGCGCAATGGTGGCGGCGCGCTCGAAATCCATTTGTTCCAGCGCTTCCCCCAGATCCACATGATCCCGGGCTTCGAAGTTGAAGGAGGTGGGTTCCCCCCAGCGGCGGATCTCGACGTTGTCGTCTTCGCTCTCGCCTTCGGGTACATCCTCGTCCGGAACATTGGGAATGCCCTGCAGAAGGTCATTCAACTCGGTCTGCAGCGTGCGCAGGTGGTCTTCCGCGTCGGACTTCTCGTTTTTGAGCGATTCCACCTCGTCCAGTAGTGGCTGGACGGGCTCACCGGCCTTCTTGGCTTCTCCGATGGCTTTCGAGCGCCGTTTCTGTTCGGCCTGCAGCTCCTGGGTACGGCTCTGGAGCGTCCTGCGGCGCTCCTCGAGGGATTTCACTTCATTGATATCCAGCTCGAAATGCCGTTTGGCGAGCCTGGAAGCCACGGTTTCCGGTTCCGTGCGAACCCATTTCGGATCTAGCATGGGAATAACCTGTTTACTGTTTTGAGTCTTCTCGGGTATAGCGTTGCCTGGTGCTCTCGGCGTTGAGGCGGTCCAGGTAGGCACGCTTTTCCGCCAGTTTCGTTTCCAGCCCCCTTGGCTCCGGATGGTAGAAACGGGTGCCGGCCAGGGCTTCGGGCATGTAGGACTCCCCCGCGGCAAAGGCCTCGGGCTCATCGTGCGCATAGCGGTATTCCGCCCCGTAACCCTGCTCTTTCATCAGGGCCGTGGGCGCATTGCGAAGATGCACCGGTACGGCCCTGTCCTGGTCCCTGCGCACCAGGGCCATGCATTCGTTATAGGCCCGGTATACACCGATGCTCTTGGGTGCCAGCGCCAGATAGGTTACCACTTGTGCCAGGGTCAGTTCTCCCTCCGGGCTCCCAAGCCGCTCCTGGACCTGCCAACCCTCCATGCTCAGGCTCAGCGCCCTGGGGTCCGCATTGCCGATGTCCTCGCTGGCAATCCGCACGAGCCGCCGTGCAATATAAAGCGGATCGCAACCCCCATCCAGCATCCGGCACATCCAGTACAGGGCCGCATCCGGATCGGAGCCGCGCACCGACTTGTGCAGCGCCGAGATCTGGTCGTAGAAGACATCCCCACCCTTGTCGAAGCGACGCAGGGACGATTGCAGGACCTGCTGAAGGATATCGTCATCAATAACGCGCCGGCCCTCGGCGTCTTCCTCGGCCAGGTCCGCCGCAATCTCCAGGATGTTCAGCGCGCGCCGTGCGTCCCCGTCCGCCGCCCGGGCCATGGCGGCCATCAGTGCGTCAGACACGGTAACCGCCCCGCCCAGCCCTTCCGGTGCCGCCAGGGCCCGCTCCAGCAGGCGGACCAGGTCCTGCTCTTCCAGGTCCTTGAGCACATAGACCCGGGTGCGGGACAGCAGGGCGCTGTTGAGTTCAAAGGACGGGTTTTCCGTTGTTGCCCCAATGAACAGTATGGTGCCTTCCTCAATGTGCGGCAGGAAGGCGTCCTGCTGGGACTTGTTGAACCGGTGAACCTCATCCACGAACAGCAGCGTGTCCTGCCCGCTCGTTTCACGACGCTGGCGGGCGGTTTCCACCGCGCTGCGGATATCCTTGACGCCGCTCGCCACGGCGGACAGGGTCTCGAAGACCACCGAGGTCTGCTCCGCGAGCATACGCGCGAAGGTCGTCTTGCCGACACCGGGCGGTCCCCAGAGGATCATCGAGTGGAGCTGGTTCTCCATCACTGCCGCGCGCAGGGGCTTGCCCTCGCCCACCAGATGGGACTGGCCGACGTATTCGTCGAGGTTGCGTGGCCGCATGCGGGCCGCGAGTGGTCGATGGCGGCCTTCCTCACCGCCAAAGAGCCCCTGCTGCATCAGCCGGGCTCTCGCTCGTTCCGGATCACGTCGACATTGTCCGGGACGTCCAGCTCAAAACGCTCATCGTCGATGGACTCGTTAAGCACCACCTCCTCGAAACGCAGCCGGCTGTGCTGGTCCAGGGAATCATGCAGGCGCATCTCCCTCAGCACGCCATCCTTGAAAACCATGGCCAGTTCAAGGAAAAGCGTGTCCTTATCCCGGGGCTCAAGGATAAAGACCTTCCGCTCCTCTTCGTCCTGACGACGGATTTTGAAGGAGGACGCCAGATCCACAACCTCCCCGGAAAGCAGAAGAGCGGGAGTCGAGGCAATCCGGTCCTCCAGCGGATAGACCGTCATCTGCAGCAGGTCCGGATCGTAGACCTGGACCTCGTCCCCGGCAGTCACAATGGTCTGTTCAAGGGGCGGATCCGTGTGCCAGTAGAAATCGCCACCACGCCGCGCCTTGACCTGACCGGTGGACTCCTGGATGCGTTCCCCCTCATCCGTGGTGACGGTCTGTGTGAAGTCCGCCTGGTAACTCTCGTAACCGGAGAGCATCTCCGAAAGTGCCTCGGCGTTGTTTTTCGCACCACTGCCCTGTGCAGTCACGCTCAGGAGCAGGGCCAATACGGCAAGCAGGATTCTCATGGGCATAAATCAGTCTCTTGGTGGTGGGGCGGCCAACACTTCGCGTCCACCATTCTGGCCGGCGGGGCTGACTACCCCGGAGGCTTCCATGGCTTCGACCAGGTTGGCGGCCCGGTTGTATCCGATCTTGAATTTCCGCTGCACGGAGGAGATGGAAACACGGCGACTCTCGGTGACAAAGGCCACGGCCTCGTCAAAAAGCGCGTCCTTTTCACTGTCGTCATCATTCATGGCGGCGATGCCCGGCACACTGTCGCTGTCGCCCCCGCTCAGCACGTCTTCGACGTAATCCGGCTCACCCCGGCGCTTCCAGGCCTCAACCACGCGATGGACCTCGTCGTCCTCCACAAAGGCCCCGTGAACCCGTTCCGGCATGCCGGAGCCCGGCGGCAGGTAGAGCATGTCGCCGTTACCCAGAAGCTGTTCCGCACCGCCCTGGTCCAGCACGGTCCGCGAATCCACCTTCGACTGCACCGAGAAGGACATGCGCGTCGGAATGTTGGCCTTGATCAGGCCGGTGATCACGTCCACCGACGGGCGCTGGGTCGCCAGGATCAGGTGAATGCCCGCCGCCCTCGCCTTCTGGGCGATACGGGCGATCAGTTCCTCAACTTTCTTGCCGACGATCATCATCATGTCGGCGAACTCATCCACCACCACAACGATATAGGGCAGCGGTTCCAGCTCCGGGCGCGCGTCCTCGCTGGGATCGATGGCATTGTCGGGGTTCCAGAGCGGGTCCTTGATGGGCTCGCCGGCCTCTCTCGCATCCCGGACCTTGCGGTTGAAGCCGGAAAGGTTGCGCACGCCCTGTGAAGACATCAACTGGTAGCGCCGCTCCATCTCAGCCACACACCAGCGCAGGGCGTTGGCGGCTTCCTTCATGTCCGTGACCACGGGCGCGAGAAGATGCGGAATGCCCTCGTAAATGTTTAACTCGAGCATCTTGGGGTCGATCATGATCAGGCGCACATCTTCCGGAGTGGCCTTGAGCAGCATGCTCAGGATCATCGCGTTCACGCCCACGGACTTGCCCGAACCCGTGGTGCCCGCCACCAGCAGGTGCGGCATCTTCGCGAGATCCGCCACCACCGGGTCACCACCAATGTCATTGCCAAGCGCCAGCGTCAGGGGCGAGTTGGACTTCTCCCAGGCCTTGGACGTCAGGATCTCGGAAAGCCGCACCATCTCCCGTTCCTCGTTGGGAATCTCGATGCCCACCACGGACTTGCCGGGGATGACCTCAACCACGCGCACACTCAGCACGGCCAGCGACCGGGCCAGGTCCTTGGCCAGATTGGTGATGCGGCTGACCTTGACGCCGGCGGCAGGCTTGATCTCAAAGCGCGTGATGACGGGGCCCGGATTCACTTCCACAACCTCCACGGCCACCCCGAAGTCAGCCAGCTTCTCCTCGAGCAGCTGGGACATGTACTGCAGCGAGTCCTCGGAGTAGCCCTTTTTCTTGTTGGGGTCCGGTGGATCCAGGATGGTAATCGGGGGAATAGGCCCCTCGCCGTTGTCAAACAGCGAGGGCTGGTTCGCCTTCCCGGAAGGCGCGCCGCTCGAACTCTTGTTCCGTTTGAAGGGTGATATCTTTACGCTGCTTTCGGGCGCGGCCTCCTCCTTCTTGGCTGCCGCCTTCTCGGATTCTTTCCGTTTCTTCCCGCCCGGCGCCGCCTGCGCCGCCGCCTGTTCGGGTGCTTCCCCGGCTGCGATCGGGGGGAGCTCCAGGGCCTCATCAGGCCCGGATTCGGAGATGACGGGTTCGCGCCGCTCAGCTGTCGCGCCTTCGTCGGATTTTCTCCGCCTGAGGCGAAGACGAATCAGCAAACGTCGCCACAGGCCCGGCTTGCCGTGATCAACCCGATTATTGATCAAGGGGGGCTCCGGCTCCGCCTGTTCCGCTTTACGCGGCCGATCCAACGCCACCCGGCGAGGAATTCGCAGACGAGCCAGCACAGAAGAGAACGCACGAATGACACCACGAGTCCCGAGCAGCAAGAGCCGCACCACTTTCAGCGCGGCAAGCCCCACAGTGTCCACGACCCAGATCCAGGAAAGCCCGGTAAAAAGGGTCACGCCGAACAGGGCGATGGCGGCAAGAATCAGGGTCGTGGCCGGCCGGTTGAGCACGCCTACCATGGCGGTCCCGATCTCGTCGCCAATCACCCCACCGGAGTCCGGCCCCAGACCAAAGAAGGAGTAAAGCCCGAACAGCCCGCAGCTCGCCATCAGCAGCAGGATAAAGCCGCCACTTCGAAGCAGGAACAGTGGCCAGTGGAAATCCGGATAGCGGCCACGCTGGCGATACAGGAGAATGGCACCCCAGCCTCCGAGCACCGGAAACAGCCAGGCAAGCTTGCCGAAGAAAGTGATCAGCAGGCTGGCAATCCAGGCACCACTGCGCCCGGCGTAATTGGTCGCCTCAGTCTGGTGCCCGATGCTGGCCCAGCCCGGATCCGCCGGGTTGTGGGAAACCAGCGCCATAACCAGATAGAGGCAGAGCACAATAAGCGCAATGAGTCCGCCCTCGCGTCCGCCCTGGGCGAGCAACTGTCGGAACCGGTAGTGCCCCTGCTGATCAGCCGCCTGATCGGCCTGCCCTGTCTTGGTATTCGCCATAGAATCCGCTTAATGCATTTTCCCAAGTAAAACATGTAATGGACTGATATGCCACCACAATACACCTGGAAAAGTCCTGTCAGGTGCGGCTCAGTGCCTGGTCAAGATCCGCGATCAGATCATCCCGGCTCTCCAGCCCCACGGAGATACGCACCAGATTTTCCGTAATTCCCCCGCGCACCTTGTCCTCATCCGAGAGCCGGCCGTGGGTCGTGGTAGCGGGGTGTGTCACGGTGCTCTTGGTGTCACCCAGATTCGCCGTGATGGAGAAAAGATTCAAGGCGTCAATAACGCGCCAGGCCTCCTCGCGGCCGCCCCGGAGCCGGAATGAAACCACGCCACTACCGCCGCTCTGCTGGCGCTGAGCCAGCTCGTTCTGGGGGTGGTCCGGCAACCCGGCATAGAGCACGGTCTCGACATTCGCCTGCTCCCTGAGCCATTGAGCGATGGCCAACGCGCTCTCCGAGTGTGCCCTCATCCGCAACGACAACGTCTCAAGCCCCTTGAGGAAGACCCAGGCATTGAAGGGGCTCATGGTCGGGCCAGCCGAGCGCAGCACACCGTGCACCTCTTCCATCAGGGACTCGCTTCCGACAACGACCCCCCCGACACAGCGCCCTTGACCATCCAGGTACTTAGTCGCGGAATGGATCACCACATCGGCCCCATGGCGGAAAGGCCGCTGGAGCACGGGGGTGCAGAGGCAGTTGTCCACGACAAGAAGGGCCTCGTTGCCATGGGCCAGTCTGGCCAGCGCGTCCATGTCCGCGATCTCCCCCAGCGGGTTGGACGGAGTTTCCAGGAACAGCATGCGCGTCTCCGGGCGCACCGCGGCCTGCCATTCCGCCAGATCCGTCAGGTCCACGAAGGTGGTGCTGACGCCAAAACGCGCCATGTACTTCTGCAGCAGCACGGTCGTGGTCCCGAATACTCCCCGGGAGCAGACAATGTGATCCCCCTGCTGCAGCAGCCCCATCATCGTTGCCAGTATTGCGGCCATTCCCGAGGCCGTCGCTACTGCCCGCTCACCGCCTTCGAGTGCGGCAATACGATCCTCAAAGGTGGCCACTGTTGGATTCGTGAAGCGTGAATAGATATTGCCGGGCTCATCACCGGCAAATCGCGCCGCCGCCTGTGCCGCGCTGTTATAGACGAAACTCGATGTCGCGAAAATGGCTTCGCTGTGCTCCAGCTCGGCACTGCGACGCTGACCGCCGCGAACCCCCAGCGTCTCAATGCCAGCCCCGTCCAGATCCGGTAGCGGAATCCCGTTGTTGTCAGCGTCTCCGTGCGTCATGACCCTACTCGTCGTTATGCATATCAATGACATCGCTGTCCGCGGTGAGCTCCTTGTTCCGCTGCGACTTGCGCGCATCGGACCGCTCCCGCTCCAGCTTCTCCAGGTACTCGGCGGTTACATCCCCCGTCGGGTACTGGCCGTTGAATACGGAGCAGTCAAAGCTCTCAACGCGGTCATTGCCTTCACGCGCACACTCAATCAGGTCGTCAAGCTCCTGATAGATCAGCCAGTCCGCCCCAATGATCGCCTGGACCTCCTGCTCGGTTCGCCCATGGGCAATGAGCTCATTGGCCGCAGGCATGTCAATGCCGTACACATTGGGATAGCGAACGGGAGGCGCGGCCGACGCGAAGTAGACCTTCCTCGCCCCGGCATCACGCACCATCTGGACAATTTCCTGGCACGTGGTCCCGCGCACAATGGAGTCATCCACAAGCAGCACATTCTTGCCGCGGAACTCCAGTTCGATCGGGTTGAGCTTCTGGCGTACCGAGCGTTTGCGCATAGTCTGCCCCGGCATGATGAAGGTCCGACCGATATAGCGGTTCTTGATCAGCCCTTCCCGGAATTTCACCCCAAGCTCAAAAGCGAGCGGCAGAGCCGATGTACGGCTTGTATCCGGAATCGGAATGACCACGTCAATATCGTGATCCGGCATTTCACGCAGGATCTTGTGGGCGAGCGCCTCGCCCATGCGCAAGCGTGACTTGTAAACCGAAATGTTATCGATGATGGAATCCGGCCGCGCAAAGTAGACGTGCTCGAAAATACAGGGGTGCAGGGTCGGGTTCTCGGCGCATTGCTCGGTGTAGAGGGAGCCATCCGTCTCGATATAGACCGCCTCGCCCGGATCAATGTCGCGGATCAGCTCAAAGCCCTGGGAAGCAAGTGCCACACTTTCCGACGCGATCATGTATTCCTTGCCGTTCTCGGTCTCGCGCACCCCGAAGCACGCGGGCCGGATACCATTCGGATCCCGGAAGCCGACGATCCCGTACCCGGTAATCATGGCAATGGCGGCATAGGCGCCGCGAGCACGCCGGTGTACCGTGCGCACGGCGGCGAAAATCTCATCCTTGGTCGGGTTGAGCTTGCCCATCTTCTGCAGCTCATGGGCAAACACATTCAGCAGCACCTCGGAGTCCGAGTTGGTGTTGATGTGACGCAGATCCGACCGGAACACATCACTGGCCAGATCCTCCGCATTGGTCAGATTCCCGTTGTGCGCCAGGGTAATGCCATAGGGGCTGTTCACATAGAAGGGCTGGGCTTCAGCGGAGCTTGAGGACCCGGCAGTGGGGTAACGCACATGGCCAATACCAACATTACCGACCAGACGCCGCATATGCCGGGACCGGAACACATCCTGAACCAGGCCGTTATCCTTGCGCAGGAAGAAGCGCTCATTCTCAAAGGTCACAATGCCGGCGGCATCCTGGCCCCGGTGCTGCAGCACGGTCAGGGCATCGTAAAGCGACTGGTTAACGTTGGTGGTACCAACAATTCCGACGATTCCGCACATCGGGTACTGTTACTCCGCGGTTGATGAGGATTCGGTTTCGGCGTCAAGCGGCAGCTCGGGGACCGCCCCCTGCATTTGCATCAGGCGCTGGCCTCCCTGCCGTATGGCGCTGTCTTTCGACAGCTTATCCCCGTCATCCGGACTGGGAAGATAGGCGTTAATGTCATCACCAAGCAGGTCCCGGGACCATTCCTCGACTTTCACCAGCTCGCCGACCGTTACTGAACGCTGCCACCATGTATCCTCGGTCACCGGTGTCATCCGTAACAGCGCCAGGGCAACCACGACGACGATCAGCCCCCGGGCCAGCCCGAAAACGGTTCCGAGAACACGATCCGTTGCCGACAGGCCTGTGGCATGGACGAGCTTCGCGAGCGCATTGCTCACGAGTGCGCCAACAACCAGGGTGCTGACAAAAAGAATGGCGAAAGCGGCAACCAGCCGGACGGCCGGCGTCTCAACCGTCCCGGCCAATAACGCCTGCATACTGGGATGAAAGGTCCGGGCAATCACAAAGGCCCCGACCCAGATCACGAGTGACATCGCCTCCCGGACAAAGCCTCTTTTCAGGCTGATCAGGGTCGATATCCCAACAATGGCAATGATGACCCAGTCAATCCAGATCAGCGCGTCCATCAGGCAGCCTTCACTCGCTTATAGAAGCGGCAATTCTAGCAGGAATCGGGACCCGGCCAAACCGGCCCTACTCCCCGCCAGTAATAACCAGGGTGTCAAGCCCAAACGATTGATCCAACTCGGCCTTGGCATCCTCCGCTGCCGAGCGTTCGATGAATGGCCCTGCAAAAACCCGCGTAAGGGTTTCCCCGTCGCGCTCGAACGACTCGATGTAGGCGTCCATCCCCGCTTCCCGGGCGCGATCCCGGAGTTGCTTTGCGTTGTCAGCACTGCCAAAACTTCCGAGCTGAACCAGGTAAGCTCCCTCCAGTACGCTCGTATCAGGCTGCTCGTCCGGTGACGGCTCAGATTCATTGCCGCCAGTGCTGCCGTCATCCGCCATGGGGAGATCGGCGTCCTCGCTGTCATCCCCATCACCGGTTTGATTCGGTGCGGGCACCGAGCCCTGCACGGTCTCGGTCACCTCGGGTTCTGTCGGCTCTTCCACGGTCACATCCGGAACATCGGGTTCCGGTGGTATTTCCAGCGTCTGCCGTTCGCGTTCCTGATGCGGCTCATCAAAGAGCATCGGCACGAAGATCACCGCCAGGCTGACAATAATGAGTGCGCCAACGATTCGCTGTTTGAATCCGTCCAAAACCTGATTGCCTCGGCTGTTCGTCAATGGCGGGAGTGTAACCCGTTCACTGCTGCTGTGCCACTCTGCAGCGATTCAAGGAGGGGGCCGGCTTCCTCGACGGTATGGAAGGAACCGAAGACAAGGATCCTGTCGTCGGGCGCGGCCATTCGCATTACCGCTTCCACGGCGGCGGGGACATCCGGGAAGCACTGCACCGCACTGCCCTCCAGGAGGCCCGTCAGCCGCTGTGAGAGCGTCTCTGAAGACAGACCGCGACTACCGGGCAATCCCGCCAGAAACCACTCATCGACCTGTGACTTAAGGGCGCCGGCGACGCCCGCCACGTCCTTGTCCGAAAGGGCAGCGTAGACCGCCAGTAGCCGCCCTCCACCGGAAAGGGTGCCGAGCCTCTCCGCCAGCCAGCACGCCGCATGAGGGTTGTGCCCCACGTCCAGGATGATCTCCGGTGCCTGCCCAACGCACTCGAAACGCCCCGGCAATTCTCCCGATTCCCGCAACGCCTCCAGCCGCTCCCGGTCAACCGGGAAGCCCAGATCACGAAAGGCCTGGGCCGCAATCTGATGCGCCGTTGTCAGCGGCGTCGCTCCAACGTCAATACGTTCAGGCCCGGAATTCCCATCAAGGACCAGGACTCCCGGGGCCTCATCCGCTGAAGGGCCAAAATCACGGCCACGGACCCGTAAAGCCACCTCCTGCGCCCGCGCCTGGCGCACGACCGAATCCGGTGGATCAGGGTCACCGAAAATCGCGGGCAATCCCGGCCTCAGGATACCGGCTTTCTCGTAGCCGATCCGATCACGGTCCTCGCCAAGCCATTGGGTATGGTCGAGGTCGACGCTGGTGATGATGGCCAACTCGGGATCGACGACATTGACGGCATCAAGCCGCCCGCCAAGCCCAACCTCCAGCAACGGAAACGCCACGCCCGCCTGCTGGAAGATCCAGAAGGCCGCCAGGGTCGTGAACTCGAAATAGGTCAGGGGCGTGTTGCCACGGGCCTCTTCCACGGCCGCCATGGCCCGGCAGATGGCATCATCATCCACTTCATCGCCATTAACCCGTATGCGTTCATTGAATCGATGGATATGCGGCGATGTGTAGGCTCCGGTCAGACAGCCTTCACTCCGAAGCAGTCGCTCCAGGCTGTGCACGGTACTGCCCTTGCCGTTGGTGCCGCCCACGGTAACAACCCGCCCCCGCAACCCCTGAGGAAGAAGGCGCCGGTACACAATAAGGACCCGATCCAGCCCAAGCTCGATCTCCTGAGCGTGAAGATGCTCAAGCCATTCCAGCCAGCGCGCCAATGGCGCGCTGGCATCAGGCGGTGGGTTCTTCGGGGACATCGTCTGGCACATCCTCAATGCCGCTGTCTTCATCCAGGGCCGGTTCGGCGCGGTGCTGAAGCTTGGCCAGAATATGCGCGATGCGCTCGCGCATGTCGTGACGGTCGACAATCATGTCGATCGCCCCGTGCTCAAGCAGGAATTCGCTGCGCTGGAACCCCTCAGGCAGTTTTTCGCGCACGGTCTGCTCGATTACCCGGGGGCCGGCAAAGCCAACGAGCGCGTAGGGTTCGGCAATGTTCAGGTCCCCGAGCATTCCCAGACTGGCTGATACGCCGCCGAAAACCGGGTCCGTAAGCACTGAGATAAAGGGAATGCCGTTCTCGCGCATCCGCTGCAGTGCGGCGGATGTCTTGGCCATCTGCATCAGCGAAACGATTGCTTCCTGCATCCGGGCACCGCCACTGGCGGAGAAACACACCAGCGGCACTCCCTGCTCCAGGCAGAGATTCACCGCGCGAACAAATTTCTCTCCGACCACGGCCCCCATGGAACCACCCAGGAACTTGAACTCAAACGCCACGGCCACCACCGGCACACCCTGGACCGACCCGGCCATGGCAACCAGGGCATCCTTCTCTCCGGTACTTTTCTGGGCCTGGCTCAGGCGTTCCTTATAACGACGGGTATCCTTGAACTTCAGACGATCGACGGGTTCGAGCTCCGCCGCGATTTCGCGGGAATCCTCATCCTTATCCAGGAAGATCTCAAGCCGCCGCCGGGCCGCAATGCGGATGTGGTGATCGCATTTCGGACAGACATTGAGGTTGCGATCCAGCTCCGGGCGATACAGAAAACCGCTGCATTTCGGGCACTTTTTCCACAGCCCCTCGGGAACGGTGGAACGTTGCTGGGCATCCGAGCGGATCATGCCCGGCATAATTCTATCGAGCCAGCTGCTCATGAATGCTGCTCCCTTTAAAGTGTATCCAGACTCTCGCGCAGTGGACGGACGAGGCGGTCAAGAGCCTCGTGCAATGCCGGCCCTGCTTCAGGGTGACGACTGATACAGTCCACAATAACACTGCCAACGATAATTGCATCGGAAACCCGGCCAACCGCCCTCGCCGTCTCGCTGTCACGGATCCCGAAGCCCACCCCCACAGGCAACTCCGTCAGGGCCCTGATATGGTCCACCCGCTGCTCAACCGCTGTTGCATCAATGGTGGCTGAACCGGTGACTCCCTTGAGAGAAACATAGTACACATACCCGGAACAATGCCTGCTCACCAGCCGGATGCGCTCATCCGAGGTGGTTGGCGAGAGCAGGAACACCGCATCCAGGCCATGTTCGTTGAGGATCGGCACAACACGATCGCCCTCCTCGGGAGGGAGATCCACAAGCAGCACGCCATCGACCCCGGCTTCTTCGGCCATGGCGGCAAAGGTTTCATACCCCATGGCTTCGACCGGGTTCAGGTAGCCCATCAGCACCACAGGGGTCTCGGGATCCGTTTCGCGAAAACGGCGGACAATCCCCAGGACATCCCTCAGGGAACAGCCCTTGGCAAGGGCCCTCTCGCAGGCTTTCTGTATGACGGGCCCATCCGCCATGGGATCCGAGAAAGGCACCCCGAGCTCGATCATGTCGGCACCCGCGTTCACCAGGGTGTGCATGATGCGCAGTGTCTCGTCACAGTCAGGATCCCCGGCCGTGATATAGGGGATCAGCGCCTTGCGCCCCGCTTCCTTCAATCGGGGCATCAGGGTTGGGATTCGACTCATTGATTGGGGCCCTATTCGACGTCGATGTTATCCATGCGCGCGACAGTGTTCATGTCCTTATCGCCACGCCCGGACAGGTTGATGATGATGGACTGATCCGGCGTCATCTGCCGCGCCAGCTTGAGCGCGTAAGCGATGCCGTGCGCCGTTTCCAGAGCGGGCATTATACCTTCAACCGCGGTCAGTGTCCGGAATGCGTCCATGGCTTCATCGTCAGTAACCGACACATAATGGGCACGGCCTATATCCTTGAGCCAGGAGTGCTCCGGGCCGACACCAGGGTAATCCAGTCCGGCCGATACCGAGTGCGTTCCGGAAATCTGGCCATTTTCGTCTTCCATCAGGTAGGTCCGATTGCCGTGCAGAACACCAGGCCGGCCAGCGCTCAGGGGCGCGGCATGCTGCCCGGTCTCTATGCCGTAACCGCCGGCTTCAACACCGTACAGTTCCACCGATTCATCGGTCAGGAACGGATAGAAGAGCCCGATGGCATTGGAACCACCACCGACGCAGGCAACCAGCGCATCCGGAAGTCGTCCGGTTTTCTCGAGATGCTGGCGCCGGGCTTCACGACCAATCACCGACTGGAAATCCCGAACCATCATCGGATACGGGTGCGGACCTGCGACGGTGCCGATGATGTAGAAGGTATCGTCAACATTGGTAACCCAGTCCCGCAACGCCTCGTTCATAGCGTCCTTGAGGGTTCTGGTGCCCCCCTCGACCGCTTCCACTTCCGCGCCCAGAAGCTTCATCCGATAGACGTTGATCGATTGGCGCTTCACGTCCTCGGCACCCATGTAAATCTTGCACTTCAGGCCCAGGCGGGCGGCAACCGTCGCCGTCGCCACCCCGTGCTGACCGGCCCCGGTCTCCGCAATCACCCGCGGCTTGCCGAGAAAGTGCGCAACCAGCGCCTGGCCAATGGTGTTATTCACCTTGTGCGCACCGGTATGACAGAGATCCTCGCGCTTGAGCCAGATCGAGGCGCCGCCGGTCTCCTCACTCAGCCGGTCGGCGCGGTACAGCGGGGTTGGACGCCCCACATAGTCTTCAAGATCCCGCTCAAAACGCTCCCTGAACTGCGGGTCATCCCTCAAGCGGCGATACTCGCTCTCCAGGTGATCCAGGGAATCGATCAGCGTTTCCGAGACAAAGCGCCCGCCATAGTCGCCGAAGTGGCCCCGGCTGTCGGGGAAATCCTTCAGCAGTTCCTCAGTCAGTTTCATGATTCTGGATAACCTCTCGGATAAAATTCTGGATAAGTGCCGCGTTCTTGATTCCGGGCGCGTCTTCCACACCCCCACTGACATCCACTGCCCAGGGCCGTACCCGGCGGACAGCATCTCCCACGTTTCCCGCGTTAAGGCCGCCAGCAAGAATCAGCGGTCTGGACGGCCGTTCAGGGAGCCAGCCCCAGTTGAAGGTCCTGCCAGTACCCCCGTACTGGTCGGGATCATAGGCATCGGCAAGAATTCCCGAGGCCCCGTGATACGCCTCCTCAGCCTGAGCGACCACCCCGGCGTCACGCACCCTCACCGCCTTGATCCAGGGATGACCGAAGGAGTTACAGAACCCGGCGCTTTCATCGCCGTGGAACTGCAGGAGATCCAGTGGGAGCGCCTCAAGGTGTTTACGAACCATTTCGGCTTCCGGGTTCACCATCAGCCCGACAACGGTGACAAACGGGGGCAGCACATGACAGATGGCGCTCGCCTGGGGAATGGTCACTGCTCGCGCACTTGCGGGGTAGAAGACCAGCCCGATGGCATCCGCTCCGGCTTGAGCGGCGGCGAGGGCATCCTCCGGTCGCGTAATGCCACAGATTTTGACGCGGGTGCGATCCAACGGGCCTCTCCTGCCGATAAAAACGATAGGATAGCGGTCCTTGCCCGCGAGACCAACCGTCAGGCGTCGGAAACCATCCAAAGAGGGCCCGGCAACGGACGGGGAATGCCGAATTCCGGCGGGTAATGAATATCCACAAGGTAGAGACCTTCCGGCGGTGCGGTAACCCCAGCCCTGCGCCTGTCCCGGCCCTCGAGCACCTCGGCGACCCAGTCCCCGGGAAAATCACCACGGCCGACCGCCATCAGGGTTCCGGCGATATTCCTGACCATGTGATGCAGAAAGGCATTGGCGGTAACATCCAGAACCAGGAAGGGTCCGGAAGCGGTCACCGAAATCCCGGTAATCTCACGGTTCGGAGTGTTGGCCTGACACCCTGCCGCACGAAAGGCGGAAAAGTCATGCTCTCCCACAACATGCTGGGCGGCTGCGTCCATCGCCTCTGGATCAAGGGCGTGGTGTGTCCAGGCGACGCGCTGACGCAGCAGCGCCGGCGGGGTCTCCCGGCTCAGCATCAGGTAGCGGTAACGACGGGCCGAAGCCGTGAACCGGGCACTGAAATCCTCCGGAACCGGACCCGCCCAGTGCACCCGGATATCGGAGGGAAGCGCCGAGTTGATACCCAGGACCCAGGAACGCAGCGGGCGTGTCACCCGCGCCTCAAAACTCACAACCTGGTAACAGGCGTGAACGCCCGCGTCCGTGCGTCCAGCGCAGACCAGGTCCACCTCATGGTTGGCCACACTTGCCACGGCCGCGTCCAGGGTTCCGCCTACGGTACGGATGCTGCTTTTCTGGTCCTGCCAGCCGTGAAACCCCGTGCCATCATATTCGATGACAAGAGCGACCGGCCCCGGACCGACCGTAACCTCCGTTGAGAGCTCGATGCGCTGTTCAAGCACGCTGTATCAGAGTTCAGCCAGAAGGCGCTGGGCTTCCTGCTGCTGCTGCTCGCTGCCCTCTTTCGAGACTTCTTCGAGAATATCCCGGGCGCCTTCCGCGTCACCCATTTCGACATAGGCGCGCGCGAGGTCGAGCTTGGTACCAGCCTCGTCCGTGCCTTCGAGAAAATCGAATTCGTCGTCCTCGCCGCTTTCGCCGGAGGCCGATTCTTCCTGGGCAGGACCCGTTCCCTCAAGCGCGGCCTTCTCCTCATCGGAGAGCGTTTCCTCCGCACTGTTGTCCCCAAGATCAGTATCCAGAAGCCCTTCCTCGCCCTGATTGGATGATTCCGAAGCCTGCTCCGTGGTTTCGCCGGATTCCTCACCACTCAATTCATCCATCAGCCCCAGATCATCCTCGGACACATCAAGCTCCAGGTCGCTGAGCTCTTCTCCGGAGGTCTCGCCCTCTTGAGCTGCTTCCGGTTCTGCCGGCGCCTCAGTCGTGGAGGTATCAGCCCCTTCGCTCCCGGACTCCGCCTCGGTCACCTTGTCCAGCTCCGCATCCAGCTCATCAAGGAACGATTCGTCGAATGACTCAGAACCAGTATCGGCCTCTGCCTCGCTTTCGGCAGCCGACGGCGCCTCCTCCCTCTCGATACTTTCATTGATTTCCGTCAGTGGTTCCGGCTCTTCCTCGGCCAGTGGTTGCCCGGACTCACCTTCCCCATTGCCAACATCGGCTACCGGGATCTCGTCGTCAGAAGCATCCTCGAACTCACCGGTGTCCGGAATGGCCGAATCCTCATCAAGCTCCAGGTCAAGCGCTGACTCGCCAGAGGTTTCCTGCTCAGCCGGCGCTTCAACGGCCGGCTCTTCAAGCTCCAGGTCATCCAGGGAGAACCCGAGATCCTCTACATCCTCATCCGCGGGCTGCGGAGCGGACTCTGTCTCCGAAAACTCGAAATCAATACCCTCAGATTCACTGGAACCCTGCTGCGGCTCCTCGTCATCGAAGCCAAAGTCCTCTTCGAACTCAAGGGCCTCGTCGGTCTCCGCCGAGGTGGACTCACCGGACGACTCATCGTCAGACAGCAGCTCATCCGCCTCATCGAGGGCAGAAAAGTCAAAGGAGTCATCATTCTCGACGTCAGCGCCCGTCGCCTCGGATTCAGCGCCGGGACCCGTCTTCAGTTGCTCGGCAAGATCGTCAATGCTCAGGTCTTCTCCGGCGTCACCCAGTTGCTCGCGCAACGCATCCGCCTTTTCAATCGCCTTGTCGTCACCCAGGGCGCTCAGTTCCCGGTACTGTTTCTCGAAAGTATCGCTGTCACCGGTGTTGGCATACACCTCGAGAAGCTTAAGACGCAGATCCGCGCGGCTTGGCTCCTTGGAAATAGCCTGCTCAAGGTGCTGGGACGCTTGATCCATACGCCCATAGGCCATGTAGACATCCGCGTCCGCGATCACATCATCACTGCTTTCCGGCGCCCTGGAGTCAGTCTCTTCGCCCGCGTTCTCACTGCCGCCCGGTGCTTCCGCTTCAGGCTCGAGGTCAAGAACATCGTGGGCTTCCTCGTCCCCGGAGACATCCCGGACCTGATCGTAGAACGCCTTTTCGCGCGCGGCATTGCGCCTTGCCAGAGCCCAGAGGACAAGGAGCAGGAGAATGCCAAGAACCCCGGCACCGATCTGATACATCGGCTCTTTCACAAGCCGATCAAAAAAACCACCTACCGTGGTGGGCGCTTCCGCCATTCCGGTCTGCTCACGGGACGACTCATCAGGGTCGGCAGCCGCGCCCGTGTCCGCGGCGGACGTTTCCGTCTGATCTTCGGAGCCACCCTCGGCTCCGGACTCCGCCCCATCGCCGCCAGTTCCGGTCGAAGGCTCACCTCGGTCAGTGTCACTGTCACCACCACCGGCATCATCGGTTTCCGGCTCAGGTGCCTCACCGGACTCCGGGTCGGGCCCATTATCGCCTGTTGCGGCCGCAGGATCCGCGCGCTCGCTTTCCTCATCCGTTTCGTCTGTATCCGTTCCGTCTGTAGACGCTGCCTCGTCGTCCCCGGCAGCTTCCTCGTTGGCCTGAAGATCCTCGGGGATTTCAGCATCCTCGTCCGCCTCAGCGAGACGCTGCTGAAGTTCGGCAAGCTGGTCGTCCTTGAGTTCGATCAGCTGGGCCATGGTGTCGATCTGTTCCTCAAGGTCGCCCAAGCGCGACTTAAGCTCATCCCGGTCACGCTTTGCCCGATCCAGTTCCTCGAGTGCCGCTGAGAGAGCTTCATCGCCCTCGCCATCGCCCATCCCGGCGGTGTCGCCTTCACCATTTCCAGACTCATTGTCCGCAACCAGGATACGAAGCTCATCGTCACTGGAGCCCCCTCCACCGGCTGCGCCCGAACCTGCCGCCTGGTTGGTGGAATCCGAAGGTGAATCCTGAACCACAGCATCGGAGGCGGCATCACCCCGGCGGGATCGATACGCCTCGTTCTGCGCCATAACCTCCCGCACGGCTTCCTGGGTGGAGCGCGAGCGGATTTTCTGTTCGGACGGAAACCGCAACACCTGGCCCTTGCGCAGCTGGTTGATATTGTCATTCACAAAGGCGCCCGGGTTGGCGTCCTTCAGTGCCAGCATCACCTGCTGGCGGCTGGCACCTTCTGGTGCATTGACGCGTCCGGCAATACTCCAGAGCGTGTCATTGGCTGATGTGGGCCCATACTCATCGGATTGGCTGGGTTGCGAACCGGTTTGCGCTGCCTCCGTGGCGGAACCTCGCTCAGCAGGTTCGGGGGGGCTGGCGCGGGTCTGTCCCGTCTCACCGCCCCCCTCCGGACCAGCCGCCTCAGGCCCACTGGAGCGCTTCGGCGGGTCGACCAGGAACGAGTACTCCCGCATCAACCGGCCATTGGGCCAGGTCAATTCGACGAGCATCTTCACAAAGGGTTCCCGGACAGGGTTTTCAGTCGTTACTTCAACAATGAGCTTGTTGTCTGCGTCCCGGGTTATCTCAAAATCGAGCTGACTCAGTATCCCCATACGCCGGATCCCGAAACGCTCAAACTCCTCCTGGGAGGCGAGGCCAATCTTGATCTGGTCCATGGAAACGTCGCCGGGCCGGGTCAGCTCAATTTCGGCACGCAGGGGTTCATTCAAACGGGTGAGAATCTGTCCTTCACCCATCCCCATTGCATGGGCCAATCCCGAACTCAGCCCACCTGCCAGCGCCAGTGCAACCGCCAGTTTGCGTACTTTCATGCCGTTTCCTTTCCCGTTTCGTTATGCCGCCGATCCACGGAGTCCGCGGAAATCACGGAAATACACCTGTAATTATGAAGTTAAGCCGAAGTATTGTTGATAAACCGGGATTACGCAATAAATCGCGGGCATCCCGACCCCATTGGGGCCGGAACACCGTTTATACTGCCCCGGAGATGGAGCGGGGAGGGATGACGTGCAGGTCAGCCGTTGCGTTCCCGGAGAATCCCCAGCATACGCCTCAGGGGCTCCGCCGCGCCCCACAGCAGCTGGTCGCCAACGGTGAACGCGGAGAGATACTCGTTGCCCATGGACATCTTGCGCAGCCGCCCCACCGGGACATCCAGGGTGCCGGTAACCTTCGCCGGTGTCAGATCGCGCATGCTGGCCTCCGGCTCATTGGGAACCACGCTCGCCCACTGGTTTCCCTCGCGCAGAATCGCCTCGATATCGGCGATCGGTGCATCCTGGCGCAGCTTGATGGTCAGCGCCTGGCTGTGGCTCCGCATGGCGCCGATCCGAACACAGATGCCGTCGATGGGCACTGGATTATTCTCGCGTCCGAGTATCTTGTTGCTCTCCGATTCTGCTTTCCATTCCTCCTTGCTCTGACCGGATTCCATGGCCTTGTCGATCCAGGGGATCAGGCTGCCGGCGAGCGGAACGCCAAAGTTGTCCACCGGGAACTCACCGCCACGCATTGTCGAGGTAACCTGGCGATCAATATCCAGGATGGCCGAGGCCGGATCCGCCAGGAGATCCGCCGAGGTGCCGTGCAGTGCCCCCATCTGCTCAAGCAGTTCGCGCATGTGCTTGGCACCGGAACCGGAGGCCGCCTGATAGGTCATCGGCGAGATCCACTCGACCATGTCCTGCTCCAGAAGCGCGCCCATACCCATCAGCATCAGGCTGACGGTACAGTTGCCTCCGATGAAGTCTTTCTGGCCGGCGTCGAGCGCACGATCAATCACGCCCCGGTTAACGGGATCCAGGACAATCACCGAGTCGGATGCCATGCGCAGGGCGGAGGCGGCATCAATCCAGTACCCCTTCCAGCCGGATTCGCGCAGTTTCGGGTATACCTCATTGGTGTAATCGCCGCCCTGGCAGGTGACGATGATGTCCATGCCGCTGAGTTCCTCGATGGAGGTGGCGTCCTTGAGCGGCGGCGCTTCCTTACCGAAGTTCGGAGCAGGCTTGCCCGTCTGGGAGGTGGTAAAGAACACGGGCTCGATGCCGGCAAAGTCATTTTCTTCCTGCATGCGCTGCATGAGGACGGACCCCACCATTCCACGCCAGCCGACCAGTCCAACTCTGTTCATGGGTATACCCTTATTTCAATACAGTCGATTTCGTTCACGCGCTCACAGGCGCTTGTCCAGTGCCGCCAGCACCGCTTCACCCATTTCGTTGGTACCCACTTTGCGGGTGCCCTCGAAATGGATGTCCGGCGTGCGCAGCCCCTGGTCCAGCACATCACTGACGGCCTTCTCAATGGCGTCCGCCGCCTGCTCGTAGCCCAGGCTGTAACGCAGCATCATGGCGCCGGACAGGATGGTCGCCAGCGGATTCGCCAGGTCCTGGCCCGCGATGTCCGGGGCCGAGCCATGACAGGGCTCGTACATACCCTGCTTGCTCTCGTTCAAAGCGGCCGATGGCAGCATGCCGATGGACCCTGTCAGCATAGCCGCCTCATCCGACAGGATATCACCGAACATGTTGCCAGTGACAATCACGTCGAACTGCTTGGGGGCGCGCACCAGCTGCATGGCGGCATTATCCACGTACATGTGGCTGAGCTCCACATCGGGGTAGTCCTTCGCCAGCTCCTCCATGACTTCCCGCCACAGGACGGTGACTTCAAGCACATTGGCCTTGTCGATGGAGCAGACTTTTTTATTGCGCTGGCGCGCCGACTCAAAGGCCACGCGACCGATGCGCCGGATTTCGGATTCCGAATACCGGTAGGTATTGAACCCTTCCCGCTCGCCGTCCTCGCGAGTCTGGATACCCCGAGGCTCGCCGAAATAGATGCCGCCAGTCAGCTCACGCACGATGAGAATATCCAGGCCACTGACCACCTCAGGCTTGAGGCTCGAGGCCTCTGCCAACTGTGGGTACAGAAACGCCGGACGCAGGTTGCCGAAAAGGCCGAGCCCGGAGCGCAGGCCGAGCAGCCCCTTCTCCGGACGGACCGCCATGTCAAGCGCATCCCATTTGGGACCTCCCACGGCACCGAGCAGGATACCGTCCGCCTCGCGCGCCTTGGCCATGGTGTCGTCGGGCAATGGAACGCCGGTCGCATCGATAGCGGCGCCGCCGACTTTGGCTTCGTCGAATTCCAGACCAAGGGAGAAGCTTTCGTCGGCGCGACGAAGAACCCGCTCCGTCTGGGCGATGATGTCGGGACCAATGCCATCTCCGGGCAAAAACAGTACTTTATTCGTCATTTTTCATCCATTGAGTCAATTGGGTAGTCGGGGTCATCCTGCGGGGAAGAGCCAGGGCGCCTCCTGGCGGCGCCGTGTCTCATAGGCACGAATCGAATCAGCGTCCTCGAGCGTCACGCCAATATCGTCCAACCCGTTGAGCAGGCAGTGTTTCCGGAACTCGTCCACCTCGAATGAGTAGGTCTTGCCATCTGGTGTGGAAACCGTCTGGCTCTCCAGATCCACCGTTACGGAATACCCCTCAACCGCCTCCACGGACTTGAAGAGTTCATCAACCTCTTTCTCATCAATAACAAGGGGTAACAAGCCATTCTTGAAGCAGTTGTTGTAGAAAATATCCGCAAAGCTTGGCGCGATGATGGCCCGGAACCCAAAGTCCTCCAGCGCCCAGGGCGCATGCTCACGGCTGGAGCCACACCCGAAATTCGCCCGCGCGAGCAGCACACTGGCGCCCTGGTAGCGCGACTGGTTCAGCACGAAATCCGGATTCAGGGGCCGCTGACTGTTGTCCTTTCCGGGTTCCCCACTGTCCAGGTAGCGAAGCTCATCAAAGAGGTTCGGCCCAAAGCCGGTCCGCTTGATGGACTTAAGGAACTGTTTCGGGATGATCATGTCGGTGTCGACATTGGATCGATCCAGGGGGGCAACGAGCCCCGTGTGCTTGGTGAATGCCTTCATGCCATTACCCCGCCTTAGAGTAGAAATCGCTGATGTCCACAAAGTGGCCGTTGATCGCGGCTGCCGCGGCCATAGCCGGGTTCACCAGATGCGTGCGGCCACCGAAGCCCTGCCGGCCCTCGAAGTTGCGGTTGGAGGTGGATGCGCAGTGTTCACCCTCACCCAGCTGGTCCGGGTTCATCCCCAGGCACATGGAACAACCCGGCTCACGCCACTCAAAGCCGGCCTCGAGGAAAACCTTATCCAGACCCTCCTGCTCCGCCTGGGCTTTCACCATCCCGGAACCAGGCACGACCATGGCCTGCTTGAGGCTAGGGGCTACTTTATGGCCCTTCACAATCGCCGCCGCCTGGCGCAGGTCCTCGATGCGCGCGTTGGTGCAGGAACCGATAAAAACTCGATCCAGCCGGATATCGGTCATAGGCGTATCAGCCTTGAGACCCATGTACTTCAGGGCCCGCTCCATCCCTTCGCGCTTGATCGGGTCCGACTCGTTGGCGGGGTTCGGCACCCGGCCACCGATGTTGGTCACCATCTCCGGCGACGTCCCCCAGCTCACCTGGGGCTCAATATCCGCCGCGTCCAGGTGCACCACCTTGTCGAACTCCGCGTCCGGATCGCTCTTGAGATCCCGCCAGGCTTCCACGGCCCGGTCCCACATCTCACCCTTGGGCGCCATGGGCCGGCCCCGGACATAGTCGATGGTCTTGTCATCCACCGCCACCATGCCGGCACGCGCACCCGCCTCGATGGACATGTTGCAGATGGTCATGCGCGCTTCCATCGAGAGGCTGCGGATGGCGGAACCGGCGTACTCAATGGCGTAGCCCGTGCCACCGGCGGTCCCGATGGTGCCGATAATCGCCAGCATCACGTCCTTGCCCGTGATCCCCGGCTTCAGTTCCCCATCCACCTGGATGAGCATGTTCTTGGACTTCTTCTGAACGAGACACTGCGTCGCCAGCACATGCTCCACCTCGGAGGTGCCGATGCCGTGAGCCAGGGCCCCGAACGCGCCGTGAGTGGAAGTGTGGGAGTCGCCACAGACAACCGTCATCCCGGGCAATGTCGCGCCCTGCTCCGGCCCGATCACGTGCACGATGCCCTGGCGCTTGTCATTCATGCCGTACTCGACGATACCGAACTCGTTGCAGTTCTGGTCGAGAGTCTGCACCTGGGTCCGGGAAATCGGATCCGCGATGCCCTCGACGCCGCTCTCGCGTCCGGTGGTGGGCACGTTGTGATCCACGGTCGCGAGGTTCGCATCAATCCGCCAAGGCTTCCGCCCGGCGATCCTCAGCCCTTCAAAGGCCTGGGGCGAGGTCACTTCGTGCAGCATGTGCCGGTCAATATAGATGAGGGATGACCCATCCGGTCGATCCGTCACCACGTGCGAATCCCAGAGTTTGTCGTACAGTGTCTTGCCACTCATGAAACGCTCTCCTGTGCGGCTTTTCAGCCAAGTTGACGGCTATTGGGGTAATCATACAAACTTGCTATGGATTACAGCAATTCATGTTTTTTATGTTTCGGATTCTATATTGGAATTTGAACTAACAACTGAAACAGAGGGATAGGCGATCTCCGGGGGTGGTGGGAAGGTCTCCCAGGAACCGCCACAAGTACGTCCGTGTAGGCGGTTCCCGGAAAGGGCACCCCCTAGCCTCTCGTCAATAAAGCACAACCCCAAACAAGCTAGGGACAAAACCAAACAATGGACACCCAAGCACTAACGGCATTCGTAGCAGTAGTCGATGCAGGCTCATTCTCGATAGCCGCCGAAAACCTGCATTTAACCCAATCGGCAGTGAGTAAACGAGTAGCCACCCTCGAGGACCAGGCAGGACGGGAACTGATTGAACGCCATGGCCGCCGAATCAGCCTGACGGACGCCGGCCGCGCCCTGCTGCCCCATGCCAGACAGGTCCTTGATGACCTCCATAACGCCAGGCAGTCCCTCACCAACCTCGATACCGAACTCCAGGGCCCCCTGCGGCTGATCACCAGCCACCACATCGGCCTTCACCACCTGCCCCGCTGGCTCCGGGCCCTCACCCAGCGTCATCCGGATCTGAGATTCCAGCTCCAGTTCATGGAATCGGAACAGGCCCTGGAGCAGCTTGATCAGCGGGATGCGCCGTTGGCCTGGGTGACGTTGAATGATCGGGTCATGGAGAAGTTCCAGGTGTGGTTTGCCTGGGAGGATCCGATGAGTTTTGTGTGTGGGACGGACCATCCACTCGCGGCCAGGGAGTCGATCACCCTCAGGGATCTGGCCGAATACCAGGCCATATTGCCGGCCGCCAGCACCGAGACGTACCGGGTAATCTCGCATCTTTTTCTGGAGCAGGGGCTGCGGCTGGAGGCGCAGATGCCAACCAACTACCTGGAGACCATCAAGATGATGACGTCTGTTGGGCTGGGTTGGTCGGTGCTGCCCGATACCATGTTGGATGACTCTCTGAGGGTGCTGTCCGTGGATCAGCCGGTCACACGTATGCTCGGGGCCGTCGGGTTGCGAGGTCGGGAGCCGGGGCGTGCTGCCCGGGAGTTGGTGGACGTGGTGCGGGAACAGGAAGCGCCGGCCGGTTAGCCTGCTCTGCTGCCGGCATAGGCATGCTCAGGGTTGGGGCGCATCCAGATCCACGCAGCAAGCACCCCGATCAACATGGCGCCCGCCCCCATCTGGAACGCAAGAACAGTGCTCTCCCACTCCACCATCAGCCCGGCCAGGGCCGCGCCCGTGGCACCCCCGGCGCCGTAGGTTAAACCGCTGTAAAGCGCCTGGCCCTGCCCCTGGTGGCCTTCCCCGAAATGGGCGTGGATGTAGTGAATGGAAGCGGCGTGCAGCGCGGCGTAGGAGGCCGCATGGAGGAGTTGGGCGCCCAGGAGTATCCAGAGAATCGCGGAGAACTCAGCGATTACCAGCCAGCGGAACGCGGTCAGGATTGCGGCGCAGAGCATGATGGTGCGCATGGGGAACCGGGCGAGCACCTTGTGCATAACCAGGAAGAGCCCGACCTCTGCCAGCACCCCGAGCGCCCAGAGGGTACCGATACTGAACTTGCCGTAGCCGATCTGCTCCAGGTGGATACTGAAAAAGGTGTAGTAAGGACCGTGGCTGGCCTGGAGCATGAAGTTGAGGATGAAGAAGGACCAGACCTCGGGCTTTTTCAGTATGGCGGTGACCGGGCCATGGTGGGGCTGACGGCGCGTTCGGGGTTCATCCCGGACGCCGAAGGACGCGAGAAAGAGCGCCATAAACAGCGGCAGCACCAACCAGGGCAGAATGGAAACCGGCAACCATTCGAGCAAGGCCCCGAAACCCGCCACGGAACCAATGAAGCCGATGGAGCCCCAGAGCCGGACCCGCCCATAGCGGCGGGCATCGGAGCCGAGATTGTGCAGGGTAATCACTTCAAAGAGGGGCAGTACCGCGTTCCAGAAGAAGCTGAAGCTGAGCATCACCAGCAGCAGTCCCCAGAAGCCGGGGCGCAGCAGAACGAACGCGAAGCACAGCAGAGCAAGCATTGAGCCCATGCGGATCAGGCGCAGACGCTGGCCGCTGCGATCCCCCAGCCAGCCCCAGAGGTTGGGGGCGATGATCTTGGTGCCCTGGATCGTGGCCATGAGCAGCGCGATCTCCAGGTACGCGAAGCCCTGATCCTGCAGGTAGAGGGCCCAATACGGCATGAGGACGCCGAGGGCGGCGAAGAACCAGAGGTAGAGGTTGGAGAGGCGCCAGTAGACCGAAAGCCCGGATGGCGCCATATCAGCGTTCCTGGCGGCGCGACTGCT
This sequence comes from Halospina denitrificans, assembly GCF_004364635.1. Lineage (GTDB taxonomy): Bacteria > Pseudomonadota > Gammaproteobacteria > Pseudomonadales > Oleiphilaceae > Halospina > Halospina denitrificans. The sequence goes on from NZ_SOAX01000003.1 coordinate 252,607, forward strand.
CGATATCCGGGGTGTCGACCTTCACATCCGCATTCTGGGCCCGATGACGGAGGTAGTGGTCCATGACCACGATGGCCATCATGGCCTCGGCAATGGGGGTGGCGCGGATGCCGACGCAGGGGTCGTGGCGGCCCGTGGTGATCACCTCCACCGGGTCACCATTGACGTCAATGCCCCGGCCCGGAATACGCAGGCTCGAGGTGGGCTTGAGGGCGATCTGGGCCACCAGCGGCTGCCCCGAGGAAATCCCGCCCAGCACACCACCCGCGTTATTCGACAGGAACCCCTCCGGGGTCATCTCATCCCGGTGCTCAGTGCCTTTCTGGGCCACGCTGGCAAAGCCCGCACCCATCTCTACGCCCTTGACCGCATTAATGCTCATCAGCGCACTGGCCAGGTCGGCATCCAGGCGGTCGAATACCGGCTCGCCCAGCCCCGGGCCCACACCATCGGCAACCACCATGATCCGCGCGCCAACCGAGTCCCCTTCCTTGCGCAGGGCATCCATGTAGTCCTCCAGCTCCCCGACGCGTCCCGGCTCGGCACAGAAGAAAGCATTCTCGTGGACGGCGGACCAGTCCTCCACCTTGAGTTCAATGGGGCCAAGCTGGGTCATACAACCCCGGATCTCGATCCCCTTCTCCCGCAGGAAAACCCGGGCAATGGCGCCAGCCGCCACGCGCATGGCGGTCTCACGGGCCGAGGAACGGCCACCGCCGCGATAATCACGGATGCCGTACTTGTGCCAATAGGTGTAGTCCGCATGGGCGGGACGGAACTGGTCCTTGATCTTTGAATAGTCCTTCGAGCGCTGGTCGGTATTCTCGATCAGCAGTCCTATGGGAGCTCCCGTCGTCCGGCCTTCAAAGACCCCGGAAAGGATCCGCACCTCGTCCGCCTCACGGCGCTGCGTGGTATGGCGGGACGTGCCGGGCTTACGCCAGTCCAGTTCCGCCTGGATGATTTCCTCGGACACGGGCAGCCCCGGCGGGCAGCCGTCAACGATACAGCCAAGGGCCGGTCCATGGCTTTCCCCGAAGGTACTGACCGTAAAGAGTTTTCCGATTGAGTTACCTGACATTGTCGGTTCTACCCGGTTTCCGTTTCATCAAGACCCTGGAGCGCTTCGGCATCCAGAACAAACACCCCGTGACCACCGTTCTCAAACGCCAGCCAGGTAAAAGGCAGGCCGGGAAACGCGGCTTCCAGGGCCGGCTGACTGTTACCCACCTCACCGACAAGCACCCCGTCCGAAGCAAGATACCGGTAAGCCTGACGGACAATACGCTCCATGAGCGCCAGCCCATCCGGTCCGGCCGCAAGGCCAAGCGCCGGTTCGTGCTGGTACTCGGGCGGCAGGTCCGCCATATCCTCGGCGTCCACATAGGGCGGATTGGCCAGGATCAGATCATAAGGGCCTTCCAGCGCCTCGAAAAGATCCGATTCAATCGCGGTAACCCTGTCGGAAAGGCCATAACGCTGAATGTTGCGCTCGGCAATCTCTCGGGCACCCGGGGAAATATCGGCAAGATCGACCTGGGCCTCGGGAAACTGACAGGCAGCGGCGATCCCAATGCAGCCGCTACCCGAGCACAGGTCAAGGATACGCCCAACGGGCTTCCCGTTCAGCCAGGGACCGCCCTCCTCCAGCAGGAACTCACCAATGGGCGAGCGCGGAATAAGCACCCGTTCATCAACCTCGAAGGGCAACCCCATGAACCAGGCTTCGCCGGTCAGGTAGGCCACCGGAGTCCGCTCACTGACGCGTTTCTCGATGCGGCCGAAGAGCGTCTCGCGCTCCGCGTTCGTGAGCCTGGCATCGAGATACTGGGTATTATCCATCATGGGCAGATGCAGGGTCTGCATCACCAACTGCACCGCCTCATCCCAGAGGTTATCGGTGCCGTGCCCGCAATATACCTCGCCCACTGAAAACCGGGAGACGGCAAACCGCAACCAGTCACGGACCGTGTGGAGATGTTGGAGGGCATCGGCCTGCGTATCGGGCATTCCCGGATTCCTGTCTATCCAATTGAGGGCGGAATTATATCAGTTATTGGCTGCCGGGGCCCGGGACCGGACGCATCGGATTTCCCGTCTGCCGGTACTCGGCAAGGGCGTCCTCGGCCAGCATGCGACCGAGCTGGATCAGTTCCGGAGCCTTATGGTAGTCAAAGGACCGGCACACGTGCTTGGGGAAGTTGATCAGCAGATCCGGCGGATAGCCGGCCAGCTTATAGCGCGTCAGTGAGTGCTGCATGGTTTCGAGGGAGAGGTTCATGACATCGAACTTACCGAGGCCCAGTTCCTGGAGACTGACGGGCTCCGCCCCCTCGTCCCCACCATCATCGGTGGGCTCACGGTTTCTGCTACGCAGGGCGAAACGCGCCTGAGCCTTTTGCAGCGCCTCTTCTTCACTGCTTGCCTTATTGCGTTTCCAGCCGCCGCCGGGGTCCTGGTTGTCCCAGTCAAACCACCGTGCCGCTCTCTGCTTGAGCTTGTCGATCCATTCATCCGGCGAGGCATCCGCCTCATCGGACGGGTCCACCGCCCCCTCTTTATCCGGATCCGTCTCCTGGGAGTCAGACTTTGGATTGGAAGGATCAGGCCAGTCAGAGCCCTCAACCTTTTCGTAGTTGCTCCATTGGTCCAGCGGGGGCAGGTCCCGGTACTTGCGATCCAGACCACTGAGGTTAACGGCAACAATCATATCCGCGTGAGAGGCCACCGTGGGAATGATCGGCACTGGATTAAGCAGGCCACCGTCAACCAGGACACGGCCATTCATCATCACCGGCGTCAGAACGCTGGGTATGGCAGCCGATGCCCTGACCGCCTCGTAAAGCGGCCCCTCCTGGAACCAGATCTCCTTGTGGGCAAGCAGGTCCGTGGCCACGGCAGTGAAGTCAATGGACAGATCCTCGATCCGGGTGTCGCCAAGCATTTCGTGGACCACCCCAAAGACCTTTTCGCCCCGGATGGCCCCGGGAGATCCCAGGGAAAAGTCCAAAAGGCGAAGCAGCTGGAACTGATCCAGCCCGGTAACCCAGTCCTTGTAATCCGTGAGCGTCCCCGCGCCATACATGCCACCGATCAGCGCGCCCATGCTGGCTCCGGAAATCGCGATAATGTCATACCCCTGCTCGCGCAGTACCTCGATCACGCCAATATGGGCATAGCCGCGGGCACCGCCACTGCCGAGCACCAGCGCAACCGTGATGCCCTCTCCCGGCAGGGTCCTGTCATTGCGGCTAACCTTGCTACTCATCATTCCCTTCCCGAATCAGCATCACTTCGATACGACGCCCACTGCGCTCCGCCTCAACCGTACGCACCAGCGGCCCCAGAACCCGGGTCCTGATCCGGTCGGCGTTGAGCCCGCGTTCTTCCAGCAGTGCCTGTAATCGCTGGGTAGCGGCCTTCGTCTGTTCCATAACCTGATCCAGGCTCCCATCCTCCAGGGGTGAAAAGCCAATCAGATGCAGCGAACCATCCTCGTATTCCTCGGCAAGCGCCAGTATTCGATCGAAAACCGCCGCGCTGGCCTCCATGGTAGGCGAATCCGGGTTGTCCCAGGGAACGATCACGGGCCCAAAGATACGTCGTTCCTTCAGCGCCACACCCGGGAGACTTTCACCCTCGGCCAGCCGGAATGCCTGCTCATGAACATAGACCTCCCGGTTGCCGCGCTCAATGGCATAGAGGGTGTTGAGCTGGATGCGGTTCTTGGCATCCGGCCAGGCCGTCACCCAGTACCTCTGGGCATCATCGCGCCCGTAAAGCCTGGACTCATCAAATACCCGGTTCGCCCAGACATTGCTGTTCCCACAGGCGCGCCCCTGGCATTCGAAGAGCACCGTCGCTTCTTTTTCCCGGATCCGGGACCGGTAGTAGTCAGCAACCTCCTCCACACGGTTACTCCGCCCGACACGCAGTGTCCGAATAAACCCGGACCAGCGCTTGCGGATCGAGTCATTGACACGCAATTCGTTATTCACCTCACTGACCGCCCCGAGGAAGACCCGCATCTCCTTGTCCTCGATAGAGGAGCGCCGCTCCACGCTTCCCCCGGGAAAAGGCGCAAAACCCGGCTCTCCTTCGGCCGTCGCGGCAATGGCCGGACTGACCAGCCCCGCCATCAAAAGAACAACTCCCAACCCGTTTCTCATTCCGCGTCCATCCTTTGTTCAAGCCATTCCCGGCAACCGGCGCTGATTTCCTCGACCCGCCCGTCGAGATGACAGTGATGGCCCCCTGGCGTATCCAGAATCCGGTAATCGGGCAGGTAAACGTATCGCTGTTCCATCATTTCCCGCTTATAGGTGAGCAGACCATGAGAGGCCCTGACAACAAGAACCGGCACCGCGACCGCGCTCAGGCAGGCAACGACTTCCGCTTCATCAAGGCGGTGCATGGACGGGTAACGCAGGCGCGGATCCGTAACCCAGGACCAACCCTGCTCCGACTGTATCAGGTTACGGGGTACAATAACCTCCGCGGCATCGCGGGTCAGCGGGATGCGACCGCCCATGCGCGCCGTTACCGCGTCTTCCGGGTCGGCATAGACGGGAAGGGAGCCACGGCTGCCGCCACGCATCCGGTCAATCGACTTCCTGAGATCCGCCGGGAAATGCTCGGCATCACCGACGAGGGGCCCTAAGCTGTCGATCATGATCAGCCCGCGGACCCGGTCCGGGGCAGCCACCGAGAGAAGCAGAGCAATAATACCGCCCAGGGAGTGACCCAGCAGGATTGCGCCTTCGGGCGCATGGCATTCCAGGAACTGGGCCAGGTCCCGCACGTAATCAAGCATTTCATAACTTTCGCCCGGAGGGCGATGGAAGGAATGGCCGTGCCCCGGCAGATCCAGGGCAATCACCCGATGATACCGGGCCAGACGGGGTCCCAGTCGGCTGAAACTGGCCGCATTATCCAGCCAGCCATGGAGAGCGATGATTGGGGGATCCTCATGCCGACCCCAGCACAATCCCTCCAGCACACCGGCGGGCGTTTCAAACTGGCAGTAATCGGGCTTTGGCTGGGGCGCTGATTCGGGGTCTGTCATCACCTACATGGTGTGCGTGGGTCGATCGGAATTCAATGACCCTGCAAGATAGGCTTCGATTTTCGTTCGCGCCGTTTCGTCGTCACCGTTGAACTGGATACCCACCCCGGCAGCACGGTTGCCCTGTGCCCCCTTTGGGGTCACCCAGACCACCTTTCCGGCAACGGGAATCTTATCCGCCTCATCCATAAGATTCAGCAGCAGAAAGACTTCATCCCCCATCCGATAGTTCTTCTGGGTCGGTATGAAGAGGCCGCCATTCTTCACGAACGGCATGTAAGCCGCGTAAAGAACCGCCTTGTCCTTGATGGTCAGCGTCATTATGCCGCTGCGTGCACCGATACCAGGGCCCATAGCGCTCCAGTCCCGTTATTGAATTTACTGCCTCCAGTCTAGCGCCTCAGCCCTGTTTTGCCACCCCGGGCCTTCTCATCAGCGCACGCCACTGATCCAGGAGCCCAATCAGTTCGAGTTCCGGGTTGACGTTATACTCCATGCCACGGCGCGCTTCCCTGACGCCCTCGTACACCTGGTGAAGATGTGCCGGATGCTGGCGGCCGGCCAGAAACCGCAACATGGCCGCCGCCTCCCCGTCACGAATCGCCTCCGGCGATGCGGCGGCCCTGGCCAGATCATGGGCCCAGTCCTGAAGCAGATCCAGGGCCTCGGAAAACGGCATCTTCAGAAACGGTTGCACCGCCTCGGAAGGCGAGTTCGCTGACTTGAGATACTGCTGCAGCGCGCGCAGACACTCGCGCCGCTGCCCGATACGCTCCGCCTCGAGAAGGCGTTTTGCCTCCAACGGCGCCCCGCCCGCCCACTGCAGGGCCGTCAGACGATCCGCGGCACTGCTGCCCGGGCACTGATCGCCCAGCCAGGCAACGCCCGTCTCGGTATCCGGAGCCTCCACCCGCAACGCCTGGCAGCGGGAGCGGATTGTGGGGAGTAGCGGCTGCCCTGCCCGGTGCAGAAGGATCAGGAAGGTATCGGCGGGCGGCTCTTCCAGGGTCTTGAGTAGTGCGTTGGCCGCATTCAGATTGAGTTGGTCCGCCCGGCTGATCAGCGCCACCTTGCGGCGTGCCACCTGGGGGCTCTCCATACTGAACGTGGCCAGGGCCCGAACCTGATGGATCCGCACAAAACGGGACTGATCGGTAGGGTGAAGAAGGCGGGCGTCAGGATGCCCCTCCCCGATGAAAAGCCGACACTGCTTGCACTGGCCGCAGGCTACAGCGCCCGAACCACGCTCCACCGGCGCATCACAGACCAGCAATGCGGCCAGCGCAGTAGCTAACTCGGTCTTGCCGACACCGGCTGGGCCGGTAAGAAGGCTGGCGTGCGGGAACAGCCCTTCTCCGATGCGCCGGGCCATGCTGGCGTACAGGTCACCGTGCCAGGGTAATGGCTCGGGCTCATCCGCCTGAAGAGGCAGCAGTTCGGGATCGGCCATGGATTGTCTGTCTCCTGATGCGGGCCAGTAACTGGCGTGCTTGCTTCAGTTCAGGTCCGGGATCGGTGTCCGGTTGATAGAAAACGCGATTCATGACGCTGCCAAAGGCCCGGATCCGTTCCGCCTGTTCCGGAAAGGCAGCCACCGCTGCCTCCACCTGGGCGGAAACGGGGGTGTGGCGGGCCCCGCAAACACCTCGCTTCTCCAGCCAACGGCACCATCGATCATAGAGCCGGTACCAGGGATCACGAAAACGCCGGCGATGCTGCTGCACCACGGAAAAGAGAACCGCCGCCCCGATGATGAGCGCCACGGCACCCGCCGTGATCAGGCCAAGCTCCCGGAAGCCAATACTGCCCGGCATTTTCTCAAAGAGTGACAGCTGAGTCTGCCCCTCATACCCGACAACCCAGCGCTGCCAGTAATAGTTCACCGCGTCGAGACGCAGGCTGACCCAGTTCACCCAGCCAATATCCCGGTAACGCTGCGGGGAAAACAGATCATCCTGCAGGAAGCTGCCCTCGCCCGACATAGCCGCTTCCAGGCCGGATTCGATGCGTTCCGGCGCAATCATGGCCGTGGGGTCCAGACGCACCCAGCCCCTGTCCGGGAACCACGCCTCAACCCAGGCGTGGGCATCATACTGGCGCACGATCAGATAGTCATTATTGAGCCCGGGTTCGCCCCCCAGATAACCGGTCATGATCCGTGCCGGTATCTCCGCAGTCCGCAGCATGAAGGCCAGCGCGCTCGCATAGTGCTCACAGAACCCGGAGCGGGTTTCAAACAGCAGCTCGTCAACAGGGTTGTCCTCCAGCTCAGGCGGTTGCAGCGTATAATGAAAGGGTTTCTCGCGGAAATGGTTCATGAACCGCCGGACCAGCGCCTCTTTATTCCCGGCCTCTCGGCGCTCGCGCGCCACCCACTCCCGTGTTTCTTCGTTGCCATCCTCCGGAAGCTGCGTGTAAAAACGCCGCCCCGAGCGCGACAGCTGCCTCGGCTCGGTCTCGGAATCCCGTTTCATCCGGTAGCGGGTCTGGGTATCGACGCTGCGCTCAAAGCGCGGCAGGCCCCGGAAATCCATGCCCACGTTGGACGATGCCGGAACACTGTCCTTCAGGCCGAATCCCCAGCGCCGGCCATGGGGCTCGAGCAGGACCTCGTATTCGCCCGGTTCCAGGGAATCCGAAGGCGCGGACTCGGAAACACGGGTCAGCCCCTCCCTTTCATCAAACTCGTGCCGGCTCCAGGTGCGTCCATCAAAGCGGTCCAGGATCAGGGCGCGCCAGTAGCGCTGGGACCGCGGAGGTGGCTCACCGCCAAAGGTTGCCCGGAAGGCGCGCTCGTCATTCTGCACCAGACTGGTGATACCGCCTGGCGTCATCTCGTCACTCAGCCCCGTTGTTGCCTGGTCCGACACCAGGGGAACACTCCAGAGGGGGCCCACGCGGGGAAAGAGCAGAAAGAGAAACGCAACCACCGGCAGCATCTTCAGGAAAAGCCACCCGGAGCGTCGCAGCGCCTGGCCCGAGAGCCCACTCACACTGGCACCCAGCGCCACCTGGAGGCCGGTAAATAGCAGGAAAAGGCTGGCAAGAAGAACCACCGCCCAGAGGATGGACTGGTGGAACAGCAACGTGACCACGACCAGGTAACACAGGATGAAGAACAGGATGAACAGGTCACGCCGGCGCCTCAGTTCGAGCCATTTCAGGGCAACCGTCAGCACCAGGAAGGACGCGGCCGTATCCACGGTGAACTGGCCCCGATAGAAGACCCAGAACAGCGCCGCCGCCCCCAGAGCCAGTACTGCCAGCCAGCGCCCGCGAATCCCCCTGCGGCCCTGCCTGCGTATGATCCAACCCAGAACACCGAGCACGGCGGCAAATCCCGACAGCCACAGCGGCAAGCGCCCCACCTGGGCCAGCAGTATCAGCACGTAGGCCGCAAACCAGAAATCGACGCCTCTCAGCGAGCCCGAATGGAGTCTCGACACGCTCATGACAGCCCTCCATCCTCTCCGAAGGTTCCGAGCGCCTCAAGGCAGCTCCGGTAATGGCCCTCAGTCAGCTCAGGAGGAAAAACGTGCCCGGGCAGCTTCAGCCCAAAGGGGCGCTCATTGCTGTAGGCATCCTCAACCTGCCAGGCGAGATAGCTCAGGCGCAGTTCCCGGTCCACCCCCGGATACTGGTCCCAGTCGATCCAGCTGGGATCAGCGGGTGGCGAGTCCCAGTCGGCCACCGTCATGTGCCCCGTCCGGGCGAAGCGCTTCCAGCTCACACGGCGCAGCGCATCCCCGACGCGGTAGGGCCGCAGGCGGATATCGGCCTGGCCGCTGTCATGGACCGGGACGTCCGGCGACTCAGTGCTGTTTTCATCGACGGCCTGCCCGGCTTGGGGCGGCATCACCGGCCTTGGTGTCGCAACGCCCCTGCTTTGGGGTCGTATCCAGGTCCAGGCGCGGATCAAACCAAAGGGAAAGTCCGTCTGGATCCGAACAGGTGGAACCTGGACATAGCCCCGCCGCACTGAAGGCACTGGCACAGCGACCTGCTGGCTGGCTTCCTCGTCCACGGAAACAGGGAGCGCGCTCTGATCCGGCGCGGAGAAAAGCAGTGATGGTCGTGCCACCCCATCGGTTGCGGACAACCTCAGATGCAGCGGAATAACTTCTCCGGCCACCCCCTGCCCGACGGAGATGACCGCGATGTGCAGGTCATCCAGGTTGCGGTAAGTCTGGAAGATGGTGCCGTAGAAAGCCGTTCCCAGAAAAAAGGTGAAGAGGTAGATCAGGCTGTTCTGGTAGTTGATGCCAGTGAGCAGACAGAGGATGAGCAACCCCGCAAACATGACCCCTTCGCGGGTCGGGAGGACAAAGATATTGCGCCGCCCCAGGCGGTACTCATCGGAGCGGGGAATACGCCGGTTAATCCAGCGCCACCACAATTTTCGCATTCAGTCACCAAGTCTTGAAGGTCGTCACGCTTATTAACGAAACCGCACCGGCTACGCAGTAATCACTATTGCAAAACCGTGTCAATACCCAAATACTATGAATAATAACGGATCATGAACTGAGGCATACCATCATGCGCGCCAAACCCATTCTAGCCACCGCCGCTCTGGGCCTGACAATCGCAGGTTCAAGTGCCGTTGCCGAAGGCGTTCGAACCCTGTCCACCGACGAGATGGTGGACACCTTCATTCGTGATTCCGCCATCGTAGTATCTCCGAGGGGTAATCGCGAGGCCCGCACCATTGAGGAATCCCGGGCCAGGGCCATCCAGGCCATTGTGCGCCCGGGCGAGCCCATCCGTTCCGAAACGGAAGAACTCCAGACCGCCACGGCAATGCAGAACCAGCGCCTGGACAGCCTGAAAGAGGCGCAGCAGGTGGCGGAAGAGCAGTTCATCCGGGATTCACTCTTCCTGACGTCCGATCAGCTGGCAAGCGCCCAGCCGCAGATCCAGACCGCGCTGCCCACGCCACCGCTTTTCGGTGTGAGCCGGCCTGAAATTCCCGATGCACCTTTCGCCAGAAACTATTTCAATGACCAGCTTGGTCTGGCCTATGACGGCAACACCGTGGATTTCAAGATCGGCAATAATCTGCCTGGTGTTGACCAGATTGACGTGCCTCACGCCATCAATGAAGGACCGGTGCAGCTGCAGCCGCGGGCTGGTGGTGGGTTTGATCTTTCCATCGCGGTTCCGGACTGACAGCCGCGTCCCTGACAGGCACGCATAAAAAAGGGGGCCACATTGTGGCCCCCTTTTTCGTTTACCCCGGTTCCTTCAGTCTCTCGCCTCAACCAGGGTCACATCTCCAACAGTAACTTCTGAACCGCCCTGGCTCAGGAAGTCCGCGAGCTGGTTCTGCATCTCGTTGTGCACCTGCTCGCCCCGGTAGACCGGGAAGGTTGCACCGTCACCCTGGCGCGGATCGCTGTCCTCTGTCACGGGCTTCAGGGGCGATGCGTGCGTTCCGAAACGGAACCCGAGCGCTGCCTGCAGCACACCGCCATTGTGGTAACCCGCATCCAGTGTCAGCGGCCCTGATCCAGGGTCATCCGCAACAGTGGGCGCCTTGTTCAACCCCACGGCCTCGAGCAGCGGCGTACTGCCGGCCAACGGACGCCCTTCGACGGATGGCGGCAGCACCAGATCCGCCGGGGTTTCGCCGGCCCCTGATGACCCGTCATTGCCAAGGATCTGGCTGAGATAGACGGGACGCTTCTGGCCATTGGCGCCCTTCCCGATCGCACCCGCATGGTTGAGTGGCTCGGCGCTGTCGATCGCTGCCTGCACGGATGCGAAGAACCGGTAGTAGTCCTCGGTGCCGGGCACAACGCCGCTCTCGGCAAGCCCTGCACGGAGCTGCGAGCCAATCGTTTCGCTGCCTTCAAGGGCGCGCATCAGGCCGCCAACGGGCGCCAGCATGGAGACCGATTCAATGCGGGCATCCCAGGACAGGAAGGGCGCCGCAACAATGTTGCCCACGGAGTGGCCAACGAAGTGGAGCTCGCTGGTATCAATCTGACTGAGCGCCGCGTTCTTGCCGCAGTCCGGCCCGGCGAAGCCGTCACTGAACAGTTTGGTACCACACTCCGAGACATCGCCGTTACGCAGGTGGTGAGCCAGTGCAACCAGATCCAACGCGCCCTGGCGCAGGTTATCCCGCTGGGTCAACGGCTGGGAGGGGTTCAGGAAATGCGCTCCGGATCCATCAACCTCCCCGTTGCTCTGGTCCCCGGACTCGCTGACGAGATCCAGATACTGGGTCCGCTCATAGGTCACGGGCAAGGCGCCGCGCATCCCCTTGGCCCACTCGATGTCGCCGTCACAGAAGATCCAGCAGGGACTCGTAATGGCCGAGTCATAGAGCCGGAAGTTGAAATTGGGCGCGTAAAGGTCGGTCAGGTCCGGGTTCTCGATATTGCGCTCGACCAGTCCATGGAGCGGCATGTCGATGGCGACAACCGCGAAGCCTTCCTGGGCCAGGCGATCCGCAACCGCCAACGCATTGGAGCGGTTCTGCTTGATCGCATGCTGGAAGATCACCACCGGATAGCCATCTCCGCTCGGCTCGGGAACCCCACCGGCGCTCGGATCCGGAACCGCCATGACCAGAGGCGCGGTCTGCACGGTCTGGATCAGTGACTCTCCGGACGCACTGCCCCGAACATCATCCGCATTGCAAGGCCCCTCCTGGCATTCCCAGTTCCCGCTCAGGGGCGCATCATCCTCTGCCGGGGTTGGGTTGAAGTCATTATCCGGCGACCCGGGTGACAGGTCCGACGCTTCTGCTATGCCGTAGGGAAGCCGGATGCTGCCCGGGAGAATCCGTGCCTTGCCACCGGGTGTGGGCGGTGCCTCCTCACCCGTGGCCTCATCCAGGTTCACGAGGCAGATCACGGAGGTGCACTCGGCATCGGTCTCGTTGAAGAGCGACTTCAGCCCGTCGTTCCCGATGAAGGTTGCCGCCGAGGCAAAGGTTGAATCCATCCGCTGGGTGGTAATCCCCCAGGCCATGAGCATGTCATAGCGACCGATCTCAAAGGCCGGATCCTCCTCGATCGGCTCAATGGCCCGGTTGGTGGTGCACTGCAGCAACGCCTGGGACTCCTTCACCGGCTCATCGCACTGGTCCAGCTGATCCAGGTTCCGGGCGGCCAGCCAGGGCGTCATATACCCCACCTTGTCACCATCCGTGTCCTCAACACCTTCCGCGATCACGACCGTGTAGTTGGTGTTGTAATCCAGCGGCTCCGCGGGAATGATCTGCAGGGCGCGCTGTTCCGGATCATAGCTGAGCCGGTAATCCTCTCCCGGTGTCAGCTCACGCTCGACGCCGTGGGGCCTGACGCGCGCCGGGTAGTTCTCCCCGTCATTCGCCATTTTGAAGACCCTAACCGTCTCACCGCCAACGAGGGTCTCGGGTTTGACGTCTCCGGTGAATGCCACCCGCCAGGCGCCGACGGTTGAGAATCCGTCCAGGGTATTGAGCGCCATGGGTACGGAGGAGGCACTGTCATTCGGGTTCTCCACGGGAATGTTAAGGGTGCCGTCGAGCTGATCGGCACTGGTCACATCCGCCTCGAACAGCAGATCATAGGGGAAGGGGATTGCCTGGTTCCTGGGATCAAACTCCACCTTCACATCGGCCACGACGGAAGAGGCCGACGCTTGGACGCTGAACAGCAGACTCAGTAAGCCAGCAATAACTATTCGTGTATCCAATTTCATAACTCCAACTCCATGTCTGAGCATTGCCCGTCTACGCAAAAAGCCACCCCGGAGGGTGGCTCTTCAGGTGCAGACCCTGCACTCAGTCGCGACCGTAGACGGCCATCTGTGTATCCGTAAGCACCATCTGGCTGATGGCCACGGATCCGATGCTGGCACCACCCGTGTTATTGCCCACGTTGATGGTCGGCATCCAGATATCCGCCTCGAAGGTCGACAGATTGATGTTCAGCGCTTCACTGACCTCGGGGTTTGCAGCCCCACCGACACCGATGTCCATGCTGGCAACAGCCGGATTGGTGACCGAACCACCGGTTCCGATGTTCGCCGGCTCCTGGAGGTTGGGCATCGAGCCCGGGCCGGCCATGCGCATGCCTTCCAGGGAGACGGAAGCAACATCGAAACTTACGTCCAGCTGGTCGATGGCGAAGGCCACATCAATACCCAGTGAACCCTGGGTTCCCGTGTTGCCCTGCAGGTCCTCGATCTTCGCGATGATATCGAGCTGGGAAAGGAACACGTCCATATCCAGGTCCGAGATCAGCGTGGCTGAGTTGCTGCCATCGGAGGACGCAAGCTGGAAGGCGTTGCCGTTGTTGCTGTTATCCGTGGCATCCCCTTCACCAATCTTGATCCTGGCATCCACGGGAGCGGACCCATCGTTCTTGATATTCTTCAACGAAATCAGCGCATCGCCGTCGTTGAGGCCGGAACGCTGGATCGGACGGGGGTTCTGGCCAGGCTTCACATCATCCGGTGTCTGGCCGTCTTCCACCAGGTCGATGTTGATTGCCAGATCCAGGCTGTCGCCGAAGGGGCCACCAATACCGCCAATGTCGACGTTGTTCACCAGGAAGGAGCCAGTGTTCTCGCCCTGGCTGTAGGCAATCTGGTCCATGCTGAGGTTGGCGTCCAGTTCAATGGTCACGCCTGCCTGGCCAGTGGTATCTCCCATTGCCGCATCGGACATGGGTTCCATCGCCTGGCTGGCAAAAGGTGTCGCAGCGACTGCTGTCAAAAATGCAAGTTTATTCAGGCCTTTCATTACGTACTCCTTGTATCAGATCGTTTTCCATTCGGTCGCCATTCAGGCAATTCGACAGGTTTCACAGTGTTAACCCTGAGTTCACCCCAATCCCCTGAAAATGGCCAAATGAGGCTAAAAAATGGACCTTTGAGTAAACTCAAATAATGACTGCAGTGACTGACCTGACAGTCAAAACAGTCAAGAATCCGCCAATCTCCCCATTTGCCGGGGAATTTTACAGTGGGGTACTAGTGCCTGAAATTAATGGATTTCCAGAGATGGGGAACAGGTCACAGAGTTTCAAGGGAAGGATAAGCGCTCAGACAAGCGACTGACTGACGCACAACTTTATCTTGTCGAGAATCACCACAATCTGACGAATTTCCTCTTCCAGGTGATGCTCGAAAGAATCACCTGCAGCATAACCGTCTGAAACGATCCTGGCTCCCATACTGATCCGGAGTGCGGCTGTATGGGTGCCTTTCAGCGGCACCGGTTGCCCGATGTGGCAACACTGCCGCGCGGCCTGCTGCATATCACCGCTCAATGGCTCGAGCGTATCCGTTTCAAGTTCCTGGTTCAGAAGCTGATAGAGTTTTTTCGCCCGGTCTGGGTCGAGCCAGGCACCACCGGCACACTCTCTCACCAGGAACGGAAAGATACTCCGGCGGTTTGAAAGTTCCCGGCCGGAAAAATCATCACGGGCCCACCACTCATCATCCGACTCAAAAAGCGGGTCGACCAGCGGATGCTCGCGAAGAAGGCTCATCACCTGCTCGCTGAACCGGTTCAGGCCATCGATCCTGAGAGCGTCTGGTACGGCGTAATACCGCTCTATCTCCGCTAACGCTGCTCGCCAGCGCAGCAGCACCCCTGTCTGGACAACGGCTTCAGCACCCGGAACCATGGATGCCCATTCCCCCAGCGCATCCGAGGGTAAATATTCAGACAGCCCCTCCGGTAGCTGGGGAGTATCCGTTATCCGGCGACACACCTGATCAGGGAAAACGGCAGCACCACTGAAAGGCGGTCCCGTGAAAAACTTGGAACCCGTCAGAAGCAATATGTCGCCGTCAGCGAGGTGGGAACGCAGATCGTCCCAATCCGTTCGCAACTGACAGGCATCCACAACAATCTGGAGCTTGTCACCATAATTGGCTCTAAGCCGGTCCATGACGTCCCTGGATGGGCACCACCTGCCAAGCTTCGATTGCTCCATGGCATGCAGAATGACCGAGTAGCCATCACGCACCAGTGTTCCGACATGGCGCTCAACCGCGGCATCCATTTCCGCAGGGGAGCGAATCGCCCCGGCTTCGTTGTGGACATCGACGGCGCTGTAGTCAATGGAGGGCATGCCAGCCAGCCGTTCACCCCGGGTTACCGGAACACCCAGACAGGTTTCATCATCAAAATGCCGTCCGGTTACCGACTCCGGTGTACCAGAGCCTGTTTCATCGGCCATACAGACAACGCTGACCCAGGAGGCGGAGGAATCATTCGCGGCCACCCCAACAGCCAGAAGCTGTGCGTCGGTTCCGGAGGGGACAAGAAAAACAGACGGCGCCAGGTCAGCCAGCCCCAGTAGCTGCATAAGCCTCTGCTCAAGCTGACGGAAACAGTCCGGGATAACCTTACCGGGATCACCCGGGACCAGGTCGTGCAGCAGCTGCTGTCGGTAATGCTCTGCGGCCTCGTAAGCCTGTCTCGAAACGGATGAGGCTGTCGAAGAAGCGAACGTGAACGCATGGTCCCGGGGTGCCGGCGAACAGCCATAGCGGTTGAGCCCGGTCACCGGATCCACGATGAGCCGGCCATCACCGCCCTGCATGAAATGCCAGTGCGTTGGGTTGAGCAGTGCCGGGTAGCACTGGTCCAGTTGCTCGCCAATACGCCGGGTATGATGAAGCAGCTGATCGAGATGCTCCCATTCCGTCCTGTGATTCACAATGGCGACACGAATCGCCAGGGACCCATCCAGTTTGGTGGTAGACGGTGCGGATACGCCCTGAAGCTGAAGCTGCGTGACAATGGCCCTGTTCAGCGCATTCAGATAATACTCCGAACATTCCACGGCGGCGTTGGCCCCAGGCGGCTGATACCGCAGGCACACAATATTGCTGCGGACCGGCGCAAGCAGCTCCAGATCGTCAGCAGCGTTGACGCGGCTTTCCAGTTCACGCGCCAGCCTGCAGTGCTTTCTGACACTGGCCGCCATGTTTTCGAGGCCCACCCCCTGGAAGGTGAACCAGACTTTCAGCGCCAGGAATCCACGGGACAGTTCAGGCCCAAGGTCGCAGGGCCAGGGAGCGCCCGCTTCAAGGCCGAGGGACTGGGTTTCAAGGTACTCAACAGGTTCCGAAAACGTGCTCCGGTGGGCCGCCGCATCACGTACGAGCACACCGCCAACGGCGTAAGGAACCTGGAACCATTTATGGAAGTCGAAGCCCACTGAATCCGCACGATTCAGCCCCTCAAGGTCGTCCGCATACTCCTCGAGCAGAGCCAGAGCCGCTCCGAATGCCGCATCCACATGAAACCAGAGCTGCTCCTGTTCACAGATATCAGCAAGATCAGCCAGGTCATCAATAGCGCCTGTGTTAACCGTGCAGGCCGTGCCAATGATGGCGAAGGGTTTGAACCCGGCGCGCCGATCATTCGCAATGGCCTCGCGCAGGGCCTCCGTGTCGAGCGAGTGATCGTCACGGACCGGAACGCGGCGCAATGCATCGCTGCCCAGGCCAAGCAACTGGAACGCTTTGACCAGGGCCCCATGGGTCTGGGTTGAACAATAGCCAACCAGAACGGGCCCTTTCCCCTGGACGCCCTCCTTTTTGACCTCTTCGCCCAATGCCCACTGACGGGCAACGGCAAGCGCAATAACCGAAGCCATTGAGGTCCCGCTGACCAACAGCCCGGAACTGTTCGACGGAAAGCCGAACAGCTCCCGGCTCCACTGGATGACCTGGGCTTCCACCGCGTGCGCGATGTGATTACGGCCCCCAAGGTTGTTGTTCAACAGAGCGGAGCAGAGTTCCCCCAACGCACCATAGAGATTGCCGCTGCCATGCACCCAGCCGAAAAATCCCGGATGCAGGTTGCCGTTGGTATAGGGAATCAGGTAATCCCGGAAGTGATCCAGAAGCTGCTCAGGGGGCTGGCCCTCCCGGGGCACGGGGCCTGTAAAGGCACGCCAGGCAGCCTCCGGCGCAGGCTGCCACACCGGCACGTCCTCAAGGCCCCTGTAATGCTCCAACCCCGCCTCGAGCGCCTCATGGAAAAAACGCGCCAGGGAACCGAAGTCGTCCGGATCAAGATTGGCCATGGTCACCCCCGCCCGGTGCCCGGTTAGGCTTCAGCAGTTTCAGTAGTAACCCCAACAGGTTCATCCACGGTTTCATGGACTCTGACCCCTTGCGGAACTGCCCCTGTCCAACGCTCCCTGTCCACGTTTTCAATGGAAGCCCCTTCAGGCCCTTTCGGATCTTTCAGCAGATGCTCAACGGCCGCCTTACTGCCGGCCACCACGGCCTCTACCCGACCGTCGGCGAGATTCCTGAGCCACCCCTTAAGGTTATGCTTGTGCAGTTCGTGCCAGAGCCATTCGCGGAAGCCATGGCCCTGAAGATCGCCGCTGAAAAGGACATGCGTGACGGTTGGGTCTGCCGGGTCCGCCTCAAAATCGTGTTCCTGGGCCGGCCCTTCAAGTCCGCGCGGCGGTTCGAAATCCCACTCGGAAACGCCTGCGCGTTTGCAGAACATACGGTGAGCTGCCAGTACAATGTCCAGCGCCGCATCATTCTCGGGCGTGTTCTGGTAGGTCTGCCGGAGAAAGCTGCGCATACTGGCGTTGGTTTCGAAGACGACAACCTTGCCGGCATTCTCTTCTTCCGTGCAGACGGCGAAATCAACTCCGAAATAATCGAGATCCAGTATCTGGAGCGCCTTTTCAAGGTTCTCCCAGGCATCGGATTCAAAATGCGCAGCCGGATTCTCGATGAAATCCTTTTCTGCGTCATAAAGCCATGGGAATTTCCGGAACGCTTTACGGGTTTCTTCACCATGGACGTTCCAATCCCCGTCGTGCCCCATCCGAAGATGCGCCGGATACAGCTTGCCGCCAACCATAAAGGCGCGGTATTTGGGATGAAACCGATGCCCCGGAGCACGCGCGTCCGTAAAAGTCACATCGTGGTACTGCAGAACATACACCTCCGCCTCATCACTGATGGATACAGGCGTCGATTCCGGTTTATCAATAAGGTACATGTGGCGACCGTTCTGGTAACCAGAGGGCCTGACAATAACGGGAGCCTTCATGCCATTGTTCGCAATAGCTTCGCGCACTGGCTGGCTGATATCGCCCTTGACGCGGCCAAGGGAGACACTTTTCGGCATAAGCAGCCCTTCGCATTCACCCAAGCGTTCCGCATTCTCCGCGCGGGTCGTACGAAGCACTTCCTGCGGCGGGTTGATCACCGGCAGCTTCAGCTTGTTGCAGATCTTCTTCGCTTTCTTCAACGCTTCCTCACAGCGTCCCGCATCGGTAATACTGTTATAAACGACGTCGATCTCCGGAAGCTGCTTCAGCACCTCTGGCTGTTCCTGGGCGGCATCCACAGACAGTGAATGTATACTGATCGAGCCTCTATCAACCATGTGCATCAGGTTGTTATGGCCTTCATTGATCATCACTTGGCGCTGGGAATGGTCATAATGGTAGGGAACATTATCCTGGGTCCCAAGCACCAGAACGGAAAGCCTGGGCTTCTCACTGGCGTCACTGCTCGCAAGTGGCTGAATTGATGCCGACGCAAGCCCCCACTCGGCACTCAGAACCGGTTTGCCGAGCAACCCATACAATCCGGCGAGAAGCTTAGTGGCTGTTACCGGTTTTTCTTTTGCAACATCCACCCAATGACGCGCTGCACAGAGTGCATCAAAATAGTACTCTTGAGTCAGCGCATGAAGGATATAATGCTCTAGCAGTTTTTCGTCGTCGGGCTCAATTCGCAGGGCCCTGGAAAAGCTGATCAACGCCTCCTCAGACTTTCCCGCATCCAACTGGAGTGGCGCCAAACACCTCCACGCGTCTACGCAAGCCGGATCAATGTGAAGCATTTGTTTGGCGGCAGCGGCAATTTCCTGTGCGCTGGTGGCCTGTAAGAGCCGCTGCCGGGCTTCGGATAGAGCATCCGGCTCCCGAATGGAGGCTCCTTTGTTCTTTCCTACAGCCCCTCCGGAATGTCGTTTACCCGCTACAGAAGTCTGTTTATTCTTTTTTGCCATTAGCTCTTCCCCCAATCCACTGAGCCGCAATCTCCCAGGATGCGGTTACTGCACAATAAATCGCCACAACGATTTCATTCCGACTATACGCTTCTTCTGGAACCGCGTATGCGGAGCATTTCCCAATTAGCAAACTGGACTTCTGATCTGTCGCCAGCCATGTCGCGGCCCCATAAACACAAAAAAAGGCCACCCCGAAGGGTGACCTTTATCTTTCAAGCTACGTATCTGCGATGTTATTCGCGGCCGTAGATGGACATCTCGGTGTTGGTAACCTGCAGGTTGGAGATGCCTACAGAACCAATGCTGCGCTCTGCGGAAGTGCTACCATTGTTACCAACAGTGATGGTCGGCATCCAGATGTCAGCCTGGAAGTTCGCCAGGTTAACACGCAGGGTCTCGCTCGGACCGGTGCCGCTCAGAGTGCCGCCCTGGCCGATATCCATGCTGACGATGGCTGCGCCGCCGCCGAGAACTTCGCCACTGCCCTGGCTCGCACCCTTCAGGACGCCGAGGGAGCCGGCGCCGGCCATGCGCATGTTCTCGATGCCAACAGAGGCAACGTCGAACTGAGCGTCCAGATCATCAACGGCGAATGCCGCTTCGATCTCGAGTGCACCGTTGGCGTCGGAACCAACACCGGTGTCTGTTGCGTCATTGCGAGCAATGATGTCCAGCTGAGTCAGGAACACGTCCGCCTTCAGCTCGGAAACCAGAGTTGCCGTGTTGGAACCGTCAGAATCAGACAGCTGGAATGCAGCATCTTCGCCGTCCGGGTTGCTATCGCTGGCAGTGCCCATTTCCATGCGCAGATCAACAGGCTGAGCTTCGCCATCAACTTCGTTATAGCTCTGCACTGAGATCAGCGCATCACCGTCGTTCAGGGTCAGATCTTCGCCACCAAGCCCATCATCGTTGCCAGCCTTGGAGCCGTATGTGCTCAGAGTGTCGCCCTGCTCAGGAAGGTCGACGTTGATTTCCATGTCCAGAGCATCGCCAAAGCCCTGGGCAGCATCAGTACCGATACCGCCAACTTCCAGGTTGTTGACCAGGAAGGAACCTGTGTCAGCGCCCTGGCTGTAAGCGATCTGGTCGATGCTCATTTCAGTGCTGAGCTCGATGGTAACGCCAGCCTGGCCAGTGGTTTCGCCCATAGCCTGGTCGGACATCGGTTCCATCGCCTGGGTGGCGAAGGGAGCAGCAGCTACGGCTGTTGCGAGTGCAAGTTTATTCAGGCCTTTCATCATCGTTCTCCTTGGAGATTGACTAAATTGATTTATTTTTATATCCGGCCAACCTTGACCGGATATGATTGATTCTAGGTTAGACAATCAGAACAAAAAGTGACGAGGTTCACACCTGACTGACAGAGCACCCGACCGCGCATGAACTGTGATAGGTTTAACACCTGCCTCAGGAATCACTGCCTCCGGAGCCCTGCTTTTGAGAGGCCTTACGCATGATGCGCTGAACGGACCGCTGCAGCTCCGGGGAAACCTGCTGGGAAACAGGCTCGCCGAAAACCCACTTACCCTCGTCGCTCTGCCAGTAGGGGACAGTCATAAGCAGGCCCAGCCCGCCCAGGTGCTGGAGCTCGACCATCAGGAAGCGCACATCCTCGATCCCGCGGTCGCCCTTGATCGATTTTTCCAGCTTTTTCCGGGTCTCCTCTTGAAGCCCCTGGGGGACGCCCATTGTGAGAAACATCCCGCTCGCCGCCAGATCACCGCGGACAGCGTTGGTAATAATGGTCTTCTGGATCGCGTGGGCGGCCATTTCCGCCTTCAGCTTCTGCTCCGGGTCAATGTGCAGGAACTGCCCCTGCCCTTGGTTATTCGCGGCATAGCCATAGGGAACCATACTGCCGTTTTCGCGAATACTCTTTTCGGCCTTGCCCTTGGCGTCCTTGAAAATCTTCTTGAGCATGGCAATGACCTGCTTCTGTTTCTCCTCGGAAAGCTGGCCGAATGCCATTTCCTTGGCTTTCTCCTGGGTCATCCCCTCTTCCTGGGCCGGAGCCTCAACGGCAACCAGTGCGCCAGCAATCAATAGCGCCAAACCAATACTCTTCAGTTTCATAAAGCCTCCCGGGAAATGAATACAACACAGGGTATTGTGCCTCACAGCGGGGCCTGGCTCATTGCTGCCTGGTCACATTGGTGGAATGAATCGTTAAAATGTGACACCTTTCACTGCTCACCCATTCAGTAGCGATCGGCCGACCCCCTCTGTCATGACGCAGGACCACCAGACACTGCCAGGTTCCAACTGGAGCGCCCTCCTCCGCGCGTTCGCGACGGAGCCCGGATGCTGCGTCTTTGACGTGCCGGAGTCGACCAGCCAGCCCGCGGCTGTTCAGATGCTGACCGCGACCCCCTACTTCCGGGAGACCCGGATTGCAGGTTTCGGTCACAACTCGGAGCTGTCACAGAGGGCAAGGCGGGCACCCGAGGCGTCGGCTGATTCACCGGATGCCTGGCTCCCGCTGAAGATCGGCTTTCTCGGCTACGGCAACGGCGAACCGCAGCCAGGTGTGCAGGTTGCCGAATACGACTGGGCGATCATCCGTGAGGTTCAGTCGGGCAAACTTGAGCTGGTCTTCCACGCGGACTGCCCGGCATCGAGGCGCGCGCGAGTCCGGGAAAGGATTGAAGCCGCCCGAACGACGGCGACCAGTCCCGCGTTTTTCCTGAAATCCGGGTTCCAGCCCGCCCAGTCGAGGGATGAATACCTCCACAAGCTCGAACGGATCAGGGACTACATCCAGGCCGGCGATGTCTATCAGGTGAATTACGCACAGCAGTTCACCGCCACCTATGAAGGCGACCCGATGGACGCCTACATCGCCCTCCACCATGCAAGCCCCAGCCCCTGCTCCGTCTACCTGGACACCGGCTCCCGCCAGCTCATGAGCCTCTCGCCTGAGCGGTTCCTGCGGGTTCACCGCGATGGGTCCGTGGAAACCCGACCCATCAAGGGAACCCGGAGACGGGGGACAACAGAGGCGGAAGACCGGGAAATGGTCAGGGAACTGACGACGAGCACCAAGGACCGCGCCGAGAACCTGATGATCGTGGACCTGCTCAGAAACGATCTGGGGAAGTGCTGCGAGATTGGTTCCGTCCGCGCGGAGCCACTGTTTGCCCTGGAGAGCTTCGCCAACGTTCACCACCTGGTCAGCACGGTGACGGGCAGGCTTGCCCCGGAACTCTCCCCGCTGGACCTCCTACTCAGCGCTTTTCCGGGCGGATCCATCACGGGGGCGCCCAAGGTGCGGGCAATGGAGATCATCCGGGAACTTGAGCCAGTCCCAAGGGGGGCCTATTGCGGTTCCTTCTTTCACTGGACACCCAGGAACGGTTTTGACAGCACAATCGCCATCCGCACCCTTGAATGCCGGCAGGGCACCGTGGACTGCAAGGGCGGAGGCGGCATTGTCGCGGATTCAGTTCCCGAGGAGGAATACCGGGAATCCATCAACAAGGTGCGACTGTTCATGGATACCCTCGAAAACCTGAACGCGTGATTCAGCCGTCCGGGTGTTCGTTACTCGCCTTCAGGAACTCGGCCCTCAGGCCGTCAAAATCATGAACCGCCGGGAACTGGGGAAATTCGGTAATCACGTTCTCCGGCGCGTGGAAGAGGATGCCCGCTTCCGCCTGTTTCAGCATGGTGGTGTCGTTGTAGGAATCGCCCGTGGCAATGCACCGCATATTCAACAGCTGAAACGCCCGTACCGCCTGGCGTTTCGGGTCCGGCTGGCGCAGGAAATAGTTTTCGATGGTACCGTCAGCCCCCACCCCGAGCCGGTGGCACAGCAGTGTCGGATAGCCCAGCTTGGCCATCAGCGGCATGGCAAACTCGTAGAAGGTATCCGAGAGTATGACAACCTGGAAATGCTTGCGCAGCCAGGTCAGGAATTCCGGTGCGCCCGGAAGTGGCTCGAGCTCACCAATCACCTCCTGGATCGCCGGAAACCCGTACCCATGCTCGCTCAGCAACCGTAGCCGCTGCTGCATGAGCTGATCATAGTCCGGCACATCACGCGTGGTTGCCTCCAGTTCCGGGATGCCCGTCTTTTTTGCAAAGGCCACCCAAATCTCTGGAATAAGCACTCCTTCAAGGTCAAGACAGGCCAGTTCCACGCTCCACTCCTTAACAGTTCAACCAGTTTGCGCAATGCGACCGTGACCCGGGAGCCACGAACAGGGCGCCATGATAAATAAACGCATCGCCGATTGCACGAGTAACCGCAATGTCAGAATGATACAATGGCCACATCCCGAAACCGTTAACAATCACCGACCCACGAGTCACCTATGGATGTCGAAGCACTGAATGAAGAGCTGGCGGACGCCTCGCCGCGCAGGATCATCAAGACCGCGCTGGAGCAGTTTGACCATATTGCCATTTCCTTCAGCGGCGCCGAGGACGTGGCGCTCATCGCCATGGCTCACAGCCTGAAAAAACCCTTCAGCGTGTTCAATCTGGATACAGGGCGCCTGCACCCGGAAACCTATGAATTCGTGGAACGCGTCCGCAAGCACTACAACCTGGATCTGGAGATCCTGTTTCCGGACACAAGCGCCGTGCAGAACCTCGTCAACAGCAAGGGCCTGTTCAGCTTCTACGAGGATGGTCACGAGGAATGCTGCGGCATCCGCAAGGTCGATCCGCTGCGGCGCAAGCTCAGCACGCTGGATGCCTGGATCACGGGGCAGCGCCGGGACCAGAGCCCGGACACGCGCAACGATGTTCCGGTGGTGCAGCAGGACACGGCCTTCGCGGGCCGGAATGGGCCCCTGGTGAAGTTCAATCCCATGGCCAACTGGTCGTCCAAGGACGTATGGGATTACATCCGCACCATGGAGGTTCCCTACAACGCCCTTCACGACCAGGGTTATGTGAGCATTGGCTGCGCGCCCTGCACCCGCCCGATCCTGCCCGGGCAGCATGAGCGTGAAGGCCGCTGGTGGTGGGAAGAGGCCACCAAGAAGGAGTGCGGCCTCCATTCCGCCAACCTGATCACCAGTCAGTAGACCGGCAGCACCACGTCCTTGAACAGCTCATCCAGCTCCTCCTGGGAGGTGCGCTGCGCCGCCGCTTCGATCAGCTCGCGGCTGAGGTGCGGCGCAAACCGCTGGATGAAGTCGACCATGTAGGCCCGCAGGAAGGTGCCCTTGCGGAAGGCGATGCGGGTGGTGCTGGACTCGAACAGGTGCTGGGCATCCAGCGCCACCAGATCGGTATCCACCTTCGGGTCGTGAGCCATATGCGCCACGATCCCCACGCCAAGACCCAGCCTGACGTACGTCTTGATGACGTCCGCATCCGAAGCCGTGAACACGACCCGTGGCGTCAGTCCCCGGGCATGGAAGGCTTCATCCAGGCGTGAGCGCCCCGTAAAGCCCAGCACATAGGTCACCAGGGGATGTTCCGCCAGGGCCTCCAGGGTGAGGGTCTTGAGCTCGGCCAACGGATGCCCGCGAGGCACAACAACACAGCGGTTCCAGCGGTATCCGGGCATCATGATCAGATCATGGAACTGCTCCATCGCCTCGGTGGCAATCGCAAAATCAACAACGCCGTTGGCTGCCATTTCCGAGATCTGCCAGGGCGTTCCCTGGTGCATATGCAGGGTGACGTCCGGATAATCCCCCATAAAGCCCTGGATCAGGGTCGGAAGCGCGTATCGAGCCTGGGTATGGGTCGTTGCGATACGCAGTTCCCCCTTTTTCTGGTCGCTGAACTCCAACGCAATGCGACGGATTCCTTCACTGCGACGCAGAATTTCCCCGGCTTCACGTATAATGCTTTCCCCGGCGGGCGTAATCCGCGTAAGGTGTTTTCCGGATCGGGCAAAGATCTCCACGCCCAGCTCATCCTCCAGCATCCGGATCTGCTTCGAGATACCCGGTTGCGAGGTAAACAGCTCCGCTGCCGTGGCGGAAACATTGAGGTCGTGGTGCGCAACTTCCCAGATATAGCGCAGCTGCTGAAGCTTCATGGCCTTTCGGGCTCCATTATCGTTATTTGGCTATAAGAATGTAGCCTATTATTACCTTTACTTCAGCGGGTTGACATCCATCGGCGAGCCCTGACAATGCAAACAGTGTACCCAACGGGACGACGGACTGCCTAAAGATGTTACTGGCGACCAAATTCATGCGCCCTGCGGTGGACCCCCGTGCCGTTGCCCGGCCCAGACTGCTCTCCCGGATGGAGGCCACGCCCGGTAGACGCCTGACCGCCATCACCGCTCCGGCCGGCTACGGAAAGACGACGCTGGTCAACCAGTGGTGTGACCAGCAGGCTTCCGCCGTTGCCTGGCTCTCCCTCGATGACCATGACGATGAACCAAGGCGGTTCTGGACCTATTTCATCGGTGCCCTTGAGCAGACGGTGCTTCCCCACCGGGATGATATCCACCACTACCTGAACGCTGACGACGAGCAGCACCTTGAAGGCGCCATTACTGCCCTGATCAATGCCCTGATTCAGGAAGCAATCCCCTTCTGCGGCCTTATTCTGGATGATTACCATCTCATACAGGATCCGCGGATCCACCGTCAGATGACCTTCCTTATTGAGCACGGCCCGCCATCACTGCATCTGGTTCTGCTGTCACGCACGGAGCCACCCCTGCCGCTGTCAAAATGGCAGGTAAAAGGCTGGATGAATGCCCTGCACGCCAGCGATCTGGCCTTCTCGGAAACCGAATGCTCCGCGTTCTTCAACGATTACATGGGAATGGCCCTGGACGAGCAATCGATCCGACGCCTCTGGCACAGAACCGAAGGCTGGGCCGCCGCCATGCAGCTTGCGGCACTCTCCGGCAACGACCGGAATGATCCGGGAACCGCGTCGGAGGTTCTGGGAGACGGCGGTGACAGCAAGCAGATCAATGACTACATCCTCACGGAGATCCTGGAACGCCAGCCCACGGAACTCCGCGAGTTCCTGCTTGATTGCTCAGTCTGCCGCCGGCTCTGCGCCTCGCTGTGCAACAGCATGATGGAGCGGGAGGACAGCCAGTCCCTCCTGGATCAACTGGTTGCCGCCAACCTTTTCATCATCCCACTGGATACGCGCAACGAGTGGTTCCGCCTTCACGACCTGTTCCGCGAAGCGCTGAGCCTGCGCCTCAAGCAGAGCGATCCCGACCGCTACCAGACGCTCCAGGCGCGCGCCATCCGCTGGCTCCTGGACCAGGATTACCTGCAGGAAGCCATCATCCAGTTGATTGAGCTGGAGGACTGGGACTGGCTCGAGGAAGTCCTGGAGCTCTATGGCAACAACCTGATCCACGCGGGGTTCCACGAACTGGTGCACCGCTGGCTCCAGTACCTCCCCGACGAGCGCACCACATCCAATCCCCGGCTGCTGATGCTCCAGATCTGGGCCCTGTTCTTCCTGAACCGGCTGAACAACATTGAGCCATTGCTCGAGCAGCTGGAAGACCTTCTTGATACCCGGGTGGCGGGGTCTCACCACAACGCGGATGTGGCGCTGGCCCTTCACAGCGAGATTGCGCTGATCCGCTCCTACATGGCGCGTACGCGCAGTGACCACTCCAGCGCCCAGGACCTCACCCAGCAGGTACTCAGGGACATTGACCACACGAACATTCCCCTGAAATCCGTGACCTATTACGGGATTGGCCTGGACTGTTACGCCAACGGGGATCTTGCCAGTGCCACAACGGCGCTCGAATCCGCCATTGAACACGGAAAGAAGGAGAAAAAGCACGCGACAACCCTCTCCAGTGGCGGTCTGCTGGCCTGGATTCTTTTTTACCAGGGGGAAATGGATCGGGCGCTGGATATAGGCACCAGTGTGCGGGAATGGGTGAACAGCTATCACACCGACCCCCAGCAGCCACGCCTGGTGTCCTGCTGGCAGAACAGCGCCATGGTCCAGATCTACCGCGAGAAGAATGACCTGACGCTGGCGGAAACCTATCTGACACCGCTCCTTCCCCACCTTGAGTCCGGGACCGAGCCGGGGCAGCACGTGGTCATACAGTACACCAGGGCCCACCTGGCATTTTCGAGGGGGGACTATGGGGAGGCCATTGACTACCTGGAAGATGCCGAACGCGTTCAGAACCAGAAGCGCGATGCCATACTCTTCGAACCCCCCTGCCTGGAGGCACTGCACGTACGCTGCCTGCTGGCGTTGGGCGATACCGAGGCGGCAAGCGCCTGGCGGGAGCGCCTGGAAAACAGTCAGTACCGTAATCCCATCAACCGGGAGCAGGCCCAGATCGGGCTGGCACGCGTTCAGCTCGCGGAAGGCCACGGCGATGAAGCCATTAATACGCTTGCGCCGCTGAGGTTATCCACGGAGCGAGGGCGCCACATCAAGCACCTGATCGAGCTCCTGGCGCTCTACGCAACCTGCCTTGAGGCGCAGAACCAGCAGGAACAGGCCTGCACCATGCTTTACAGGGGCCTGGAGCTCGCATCACGGGATCACTTCCTGCGCCTTTTCGTGGAAGAGGGGGGCGACCTGACCCGGATATTCCGGAGAATGGACAAGAGCGGCCTTCCCTCCAGCTTCCTGCGGGAACTTGAGCCATTACTTCCGGATGCAGGAGAGTCTCCACCGCAGGCAGAAACACCCGCCCCCACCCGGAAGACCGCAGCCGACGCCCTCGTCGAGCCTCTGAGCCAGCGGGAGGTGGAAGTGCTTCAATTGATCTATGCCGGGCACGCCAACAAGGAAATTGCCCGGCGGATGGCGGTCGCCCAGACCACCGTCAAAGCCCATATCCGCAACCTGTACGGAAAACTCGGGGCAACCAGCCGAACCGGGGCGCTGGCAAGGGCGCGGGAGCTTGGCCTGCTCGAATAATGTGATACAGATCACATTTTTGACGCTTTACGCCCGGATTACGCCCTTTGGACGATCCCTCTACGCCCCCTACCCCCCTAAAGTGGGCAACATCAAAGAGGCAACGAATTCTGATTTCAGGCCTTTCAGATTTCTCCTCACTGAGCTCCTCCTTCTGGGCCATCACCATTGTGATGGCCTTTTTTTATGTCTTTCCGCCGTTGAATTTTATAACAGTCCTGTCATCATCCCGCGCTTCATTCTCTCTAGACCAAGGCTCCCAGCATGAACAGCGAACACAGCAACGCCGCCCCGGGAACACTGGGGAAACTCGGCGATCCAGTCGTTCTGGGTCTGAGCGCCGGGTTCATTGTTCTTTTCGTCGCCCTGTCGATATTCGACATCAACATGGTCTCCGATGGCATTGGCGCCGGCTTTGCCTGGACGGCTGCCACCCTTGGCTCCTATTTCCAGCTCCTGCTGCTGGCCACCTTTTTCATCGCGCTGGGTGTTGCCATGTCGCCGGCCGCCAGCGCGCTTGTGGGCAACCGCTCCTATCCGGAGTTCACCACCTTCCGGTGGCTGTCCATGATCATGTGCACCCTGCTTGCCGGTGGGGGCGTATTTTTCGCCGCCGGCGAACCGGTGTACCACTTCGTTGTCACGCCACCGGCATTCGGCACTGAGGCAGGTACTTCCGCCGCGGTTGCCCCTGCCCTGGCCCAGTCGTTCATGCACTGGGGCTTTCTTGCCTGGGCCATCCTGGGGTCGCTCACCGCTGTGGTCCTGGCTCATGCCCACTATGACAACGGCCACCCCCTGCGCCCGAGAACCCTGCTTTACCCGGTGTTTGGGCAAAGGGTGATGACAGGCTGGTTCGGTGGCCTGGTGGACGCGTGCTGCGTGATCGCGGTCGTGGCCGGAACGGTTGGCCCCATTGGCTTCCTGGCAACCCAGGTCAGTTACGGCTTTGAGACGCTGTTCGGGCTCCCCGACAGCTACGGCACCCAACTGGCGATCCTTGTGGCTCTCGGGGCTCTCTATGTCACCTCCGCGGTCACCGGTATCCATAAGGGCATCCAGTTCCTGAGCCGCGTCAATGTGATACTGGCCCTGATCATTGCCGCCGTCATCTTCGTCTTCGGCCCCACCCTGTTCCTGACCAACAGCTTCACCCAGGGCTTCGGAGAGTACATCACGTCCTTCTTCGCCATGAGTACAGTTACCTCGGAGACGGCGCCGGACTGGTGGATGAAGTGGTGGACGGTCTTCTTCTTCTCCTGGTTTATCGGTTACGGACCACTGATGGCCATCTTTGTGGCCCGCATATCCCGGGGCCGCAGCATCCGCCAGATGATTCTCGCGGTTGGCGTAATGGCACCAGTGGCCACCACGGTCTGGTTCACGCTGCTGGGCGGCTCCGGCATCTTCTACCAGATGACCGGAGCGATCGACCTCACTGAAGCGCTCAATAATTTCCAGTTCGACGTGGCGACCCTGACGGTAGCCCAGGAACTGCCCGGCGGCGCCTTCATGGCCGTGGCCATCCTGGTCCTGACCACGATTTTCGTGGCGACCACGGGCGATTCGATGAGCTATTCCATCTCCGTTGTCGCCACCGGCCACGATCAGCCCAACGTCCTGGTGCGGGTATTCTGGGGGGTTGCCATGGCATTGATGGCGGCCATCCTGCTTTACATGGGCGAGGGCCAGATCAGTTCACTCCAGCAGTTCATCGTGATCACGGCCATACCGGTCTCACTGATCCTGCTGCCCTCGCTCTGGACAGGACCGAAATCCGCGTACGCCATGGCTCGCCAGCAGGGGCTGGTCGCGCCACTGGAAGCCCCTCGGGAAGATCCCGCGTAACGGGCGAAGCCACTGCCTCTGCTCAGGCCGCGATAATGCGCCGGAACGGAGGCAGTGCGTCCAGCAGGAGCTGGCCGTAACGGCGGGTGATGATGCGCCGGTCCAGAATGGTAATCCGCCCGGTGTCCGTCTCACTGCGCAGCAGCCGGCCCGCCGCCTGTACCAGTCGGATGGAGGCATCGGGCACGCTGATCTCCATAAAGGGATTGCCGCCGCGCGCGCTGATCCATTCCGCCAGACTTGCTTCAATGGGATCATCCGGTACCGAGAACGGGAGCCGGGTGATCACCACATGTTCAAGATACTCACCCGGCAGGTCGATGCCCTCAGCAAAGCTTGCCACCCCGAACAGGATGGACACCTCGCCCTGATCCACCCGTTGCCTGTGGCGTTCGAGGACTTCGGCGCGCGTATAGTCATCCTGGGTAATGACCCGGTCCCGCCAGTACTCGTCCAGCGAATCCCGCACGCGATGCATCTGGCGGCGTGCCGTGAACAGCACCAGTGCCGCGCTGTCGCGCTCGAGCACCGAGGGGAGCGAGTCCGCAATACGGGCCGCGAAGGTTTCACTGTCTCCCGGCTCCATACTGCTGGCGGGAACTTCCACGGTAGCGTTTTCCTGGTAGCGAAAGGCTGACGGAATGACCAGACAGCGACTGTCCGCAGGCAATCCCGCGCGCATCTGAAGCCGATCGAACTGGCCGAGGGCCGTCAGCGTCGCCGAGGTCAGCACGGCACCGAAGCACCGGCTCCACAGCCGGCTGAACAGGACATTGTCGGCAAGCACGGGGCTGCTGTAGAGGGTGATTTCCCCATCATCGCCACTGCCCCGCCTTGAGAGCCAGCGAGCGGGGGCCGGCGGCGTGGCGCCCTGGTCATCCGGGTCGGCCTCCGGCAATGCCTCGGTATAGGCCTGCCAGAGCCTCAGTTGCTCTTCGCTGCGAGCGTGGAGCTGGCCGATCACCGGATACCAGGCTTCCGCGGTTTCCCGGTCCACGGCACCCTCGCGGCGCTCATCCAGCCCCTCTTCCACGGCATCCGCGAGCTGATCCAGCCGCCGCGTCATCTGGACCTGGACCTGCTGCAGTTCGGAAAGCTGCTGCGTCAGCGCCTCCGGGAGTTGACCACCGGGGTACCGGTATTGGCTGTTCTCAGGATCGCCCTCGGCTTCCCAGGGTGTATTGCTCTCAAGCCATTCGTAGAGCCCCGCCAGCATCGGATCCACTTCCCGGGCCAGGCTTGTCAGCTTCTCAATGGCTTTCCCGGGCTCGGAGTCCGGCGGCAGCCAGGGCAGAAAGCCGGAAAGGGTCTGGGTCATTGTCTTGAGCCATTGCCGTGTTCCTTCCAGGCCCAGTGACGCCGCGAAGTGGCCGAGTGCCTTCTCAGGCAGGTGGTGAGCCTCATCGAAGATGTAGATGGTGTCTTCCGGCTTGGGCAGGATGGCGCCGCCACCCAGTGCCAGGTCCGCGAGCACCAGGTCGTGATTGGCAACAATGACATCGGCGTCTTCCAGTTCCGAGCGCGCCGAGAAAAAGGGGCAACTGTCAAAGTAACTGCAGTGGCGGTTGGTGCACTGGCGGTGGTCCGTGGTAACCCCTCGCCAGATCTCATCCGGAATGTGATCCGGCCAGTGATCACGGTCGCCATCCCATTCCCTGGAACCGTAGGCCGACAGCAGGCGTTCATGGAAGGCCCGGGTTTCCGCCGGGGCCTGATCCCGGCTCTCGGTCATGAACAGGGGCATGGTGTCACTGTCGCCATTGCCGTGACCGTGGAGGCGTTGCTCGAGTTTGGACAAACACAGGTAACGACCGCGTCCCTTCGCCAGGGACCAACTCACGTCGAGCCCTGAGTGCTCCTTCAGGTCAGGCAGGTCCTTGCTGACGATCTGGTCCTGCAGCGCCACGGTGGCCGTGGTGACCACCAATTGCTTGCCAAGCGCCTGGGCAATGGGGACAGCGGCAAGCAGGTAGGCAAGGGTTTTGCCGGTGCCGGTCCCCGCCTCCAGTACACAGGTCTTGTGGGGGGAGGTGCGGAGGCCATCGTGCTCGGTGATCTCACCGAGGTACCGGGCAATCTCGGCAATCATCAGGCGCTGTCCGTAGCGGGCGCGGATGTCCTTGCCAGCAAGGACGGCGCGATAGGCCTGCTGGATTACGTCCTTGGTCTGGTCGTCGATCATTCGCGCGGATTCCGCCTGTGTTCGGGGGCGCCAATGATAGCGCTACAAAGCCCGCGCGTACACAGGACGGGACTCAGCTGGCGATCACATGCAGGTCGGCGCCCTTGCGGTTGTGGGTCCGCAACCGGCGGATACAGCCCTCCAGCGTGCGCGAGATACGCGCATGGGTGCGGATCTGGGAGATCAGCGGCCAGGTGGCCCTCTGGCCCTCCAGCATCATCTCCTTGACGAACTCGGGAGACGGATTGGACATCATCCGCCGGAAATGGCGAACCCGATAGCGTGGCGCAATGGTGACATCGCCCTGATACTGCTGGGACATGATGGTATACATCTGGCCGCAGATCTGCCGTGCCAGCTCGGGACGGACCCGTTTGCGCAGAAAATCAAACATCCCCCGCCCGTGGAACTGGACCTCGGATCTCAGCAGGTGCATCGGCAGATGCGTGATGCCCTCCTTGTGCTTGCCCTCATTGATCTTGAGGAATGGAACCACGTGGGGGTTGGTCTGGCTGACCAGAGTGAAGTTCACGTCGTAGAGGTGCATCAGCCGCTCCCTGGGCAGGTCGCTCACCACGGACCCATCCACGAAGCGCAGCCGGGGCATGTAGGGCACGGTTGCGCCCTGGTGATCCTTCTTCTGGAGCTGCACGGGCGGAAACACCCCGGGTACGGCCGACGACGCCAGGGCCGCGCTCCAGACCAGCATGTAGGGGGATGTATAACCGCTCAGCAGACGCGCGCCATGATGCCCCTGGTCGGAGGACACGCTCACATTGATGGAGCGCCCCGTGTGCTGGAACGCCTCTTCGAAGGTGAACTCTCCGATGTTCTCGCGCAGGCATTCCTGAAGGGTTTCCTGATCCATGAAACCGGCACCGCGCAGCCCGTTCATCAGTCCCTTCCAGCGCCAGGCCTTGAGGTTGTGATTCTCCGGCTTGAGCAGCGTATCGAGCTCATCATCCGGCGT
Organism: Halospina denitrificans; assembly: GCF_004364635.1. GTDB lineage: Bacteria > Pseudomonadota > Gammaproteobacteria > Pseudomonadales > Oleiphilaceae > Halospina > Halospina denitrificans. Next base: position 285,539 of record NZ_SOAX01000003.1, read on the forward strand.
GGTGCCCAGCATGGCGGCCATCACGGCGCCCGCACTGGACCCTGATATCACCTGCGGCAGCAGATCCCGCTCCCACAGGGTCCGGATCACGCCAAGATGGAAGAGCCCCAGCGTTGCGCCACCACTCAACAGCAGGGCCGGCCGGCCATAGCTGAGCAGGGTGTCCTTGAAGAAGCCGATCTTCTCATTCTCCGGGAGTCCGGGGACCGGGTTGTCACACAGCAGGTTGATGGAGTCGCAGACCTGGTTGATGTATTCCTCGATCAGGTGCTTGGTGCCAACATAGCTGTTGTGGTAGAGCGCCGGATTGGAGATATCACCCAGGTCATGGTGAAGGCCCTCGCGGATTGCCCGCTTGAGCCGGCTGTAATCGCCGGTCTGGTGGTACTGGCGAAGCTCGCGCAGGCGGTCGTAGATGAGATTGTAGTTGTACAGGTCAGAGGCGAACTCCTCCTTCCACTCAACATTGCCCTCCAGGTAATCCAGTTCCAGGGCCGCCGCTTTCCACTGCTCGTAGGTCTGGGCCTGTTCAAGCTGCTTGCGATACTGGGCAATCTTACCGCGCATAATTGGCTCCGATCAGTTTCACTCCTGGAAGGATAGCGCTGAACCCGGCTTTATGCCTCTCCCGATGCCGGTCAGAAATCATCGAGCATCAGATCCTCGTCCTGCTCGGCAAAGGGGTCATTTTCAACCACACCATCGTTGACCAGGTAGTTTCTGCGTTGCAGATAGGTATTTCGAATGAAATTGTACCGATCACCCGTAATCCGGTCCTCATAACTCAGCAGGGAGGCGCGCAGATCCACGGCATAGAGCCCGATGGCATAATAGCTCTCCGGGCTTTCAATCAGATCCCAACCATCGGGATTGAAATAATCCACCCCCATTCCGGCGGAATCCCGGACCGTCGAGGGCCCCAGAAACGGGAGAACCAGGTAGGGCCCGGTATCAACTCCCCAGTACCCCAGAGTCTGCCCGAAGTCTTCCTCCTGTTCCGGCAACTCCATATAGCTGGCGACGTCAAACAGCCCCAGGATCCCGAAGGTGGAATTGAAGACGAACCGGCCGGTGGAAATCAGGGCCGCTTCACCCTTGGCCTGGAACAGGCTGTTGGAAATATTGTTCAGTTCACCCAGGTTATTGAAAAAATTGGAAACACCCGTGTTCACCGGCGTCGGCGTAACCGCGTTATACCCTCTGGCAACCGGTTTTGCCAGGTTACGGTCGATTACCTCATTGAACCGGAAAACGCCCCGATTGAATCCCTCCCAGGGATCGTCATCGTCATAGGCGCTACTGTCGGCAACGGTGCTGCTGTCCACGCCCTCGGGAAGGGTCGAGTCCGGGTCCCCAGGGGCCTGTGCGAGCGCGCTGCCCGCCATGAGCAGTACCAGCCCACCGGGAAAGAGTCGTCTCCTCATATTTCTTGGTCCTTTTCGGCACAGGGGATTGAAATCGGCCAGGCGATTTCTACAATCAGGCCTCCAAACCAGGAGGTATCCAATGTCAGAACAGGCCATTCAGGGCCGTTTCGTGCACAGTGAAACCTTTCCCGTTCGTTGGGGCGATCTGGATGCGTACGGTCACGTGAACAATACGGTTTATTTCCGTTTTTTTGAAGAGGCGCGGATCCGCTGGTTCGCCGAACAGGCCCTTACCGCGGACGGTCAGGGAGACGGCCCGGTTATTGTCACCACCAGCGCCACCTTCCGCCAGGAACTCACCTACCCGGCAACAATACGGGTCGAGGTCTACACGGGGCGTGCGGGTAACAGCAGCCTGGAAACACGCTACCAGGTGGTGGACGCCGAGGATGGCACCATCTATGCGACTGGTGAGGCCAAGGTCGTCTGGATCGACCACGACGCCGGACGCCCGACGCCCCTTCCCGATCGGCTACGGGAGCTGAGCGCCGGTTAGCCGGTCCTTGTGGGTGCGCTCAGCGCTTGCGCACCACCACGTTACCGATGGAATAGCCCGCACCAAACGAGCAGATAACCCCGTGATCACCGGCCGTCAGATCATCCTGGTACTGGTCGAATGCGATGATTGAGCCGGCCGAACTGGTATTGGCGTATTCGTCCAGGATCACAGGCGCCTCGTTTTCCCCGGGTTCATGTCCAAGGACGCGCTTGGCGATGAGCTCATTCATGTTGAGGTTCGCCTGATGAAGCCAGAGACGCCGGAGCTGGTCCGTCTGCAGCCCCAGGGACTCCAGGTGCTCGCCGATCAGTTCGGCGACCAGTGGAGAGACCTCCTTGAACACCTTGCGGCCTTCCTGGACGAACAGCTTGTCCGGTTGACCGATGCCGGATTCGTCGGCGCGGTTGAGGAACCCGAAGTTATTGCGGATGTTGTTGGAAAACCGGGTCTTGAGACGTGAGCCCAGAACATCAAAGCCCCGACCTTCCGGCACATCTTCCGCAGCCTGGACCAGAACCGCCGTGCAGGCGTCGCCGAAGATGAAGTGGCTGTCCCGATCCCGGAAGTTCAGGTGCGCACTGCAGATTTCCGGACTGACCACCAGGATCGCCCGGGCATGGCCGTTGGCAATGGAATCGGCTGCTGCCTGAATGCCAAAGGTGGCGGAACTGCACGCCACGTTCATGTCGTAGGCGAAGCCCTCAATGCCAAGCGCATCCTGAAGCTCAACGGCAACCGCCGGATAGGGGCGCTCCAGATTCGAGCACGCGACAATCACCGCATCCACGTCCGAAGCCGCAAAACCGGCACGCTCCAATGCTTCCCGGGATGCCTTCATCCCCATTTCGCACTGTATACCGTACTCGCTGTTGGGGCGCTGGGGGATGGAGGGCCGCATGCGTTCCGGGTCCAGGATGCCGTCCTTGTCCATCACATGGCGGCGCTTGATTCCGGATGCTTTTTCAATAAAGGCGGATGCAGAAGGCTCAAGGGCAGTAAGCTCCCCTTTCTCAATGGCCTCCGCATTGCGCTCGTTATACCGGTGCACATAGGTGTTGAACGACTCGACCAGTTCGTCGTTATCGATAACCTGGGGGGGTGAGAACAACCCGGTGGCGCTGATTACTGCTCTGGTCACGGCAGACTCCGTTTGTTGTTGGTTGCCCCAAATAGTAACACAGAGATTTCCACTGTCAGTCGTAGGGGATTACCGACGCACCTTTTCCCACTGCCGGTTCAGGCGCTGTGGCGAAACCGAGACGGCTGTCCCCAGCTGCTGTGCGAAATAGGAGACACGGTATTCCTCCAGCATCCACCGATAGGTAATCAGGGCCTCATCCTCAATGCCCTGGGTCGCCAGTGCCTGACGCCTTTCCACATAGCGCTGCCAGAATGGCGCAAACTCGGCCAGGAAGGCTCTTTCACGACCCGCCTCGCGGGGCATTTTCTCAAGGCGGATCAGCGCCGCTTCCATATAGCGGGGGAAATGGACCAGCCACTCGGGCGGCGTATCCGCCATGAACCCTGGATGGATAAGCTGCCCCATCTGGAACTTCAGGTCCGCCATGCTCTGGGCAACGTTCAGGGGAACCTGGCCCTTGAGCCCTTTCATAACCTGGTGATAGGGCGTGAGCAGCTCATGCAGCAGCCGACTCTTCTCCTCCAGCGCCTGGTGGAAATCGCCTTTGCGTTGTTTCAGACACTCCTCCAGCGCCGTTTCGGACCGCGGCAGGTCGCCGTTCCCGAAAAAATGCGCCTGGGCAGTAGCGATCAGGAGATCGTCCAGGAGCTCACTTTTCCGGCCGACGGGTGCAAATAAAAGTGCCGCCTCGTGGAAACCAGGCAGTTTCCGATCCAGGTCACGCAGCGAATTGCCGAGGCGATTGATGACCAGCCGTGCCAGGCCACGACGGTTGATATGCCAGGCCCTGACCGGATCCAGGACACGACTCTCGCGAACTTCCCGGCCCTCGTCCTCGAGCACCGGATAGACCCGGACCCGCATGCCACCCTGTTCGGTTTCAACGCTTTCCGGCAGTTCACCACCCGGCCAGTACCCGGCGCCCCTGTCGCTCGCCTCACCCGTCTCTTCCTGCCCGGCATCACTGCTCCGCGAGTCCATGCTGGTTTCCAGCGCCCTGTGGGCATCTTCCTCGTGGCGGGCAATCAGGGCCTGTACGTCACGGCCCTGATCAAGCACATTCCCCTGCTCATCAAGAACCTGGACATTCATCCGCAGGTGCGGCGGCAGCGCCTCAATATCCCAGGCATCCAAGGGGATCTTCACACCAGTCATGCGCGTCAGCTCGGCGCCAAGGCGCTCCGTGAGCGGCTCATTACAGGGCGTGAGGTTGGCCAGGGCCGCATCCGCAAAATCCGGCACCGGAACAAAATTACGCCGCAGGGACTTCGGCAGGCTCTTGATCAGGGCAATGGCCTTGTCGCGAAGCAGCCCCGGCACCAGCCAGCCAAGCCGTTCAACGGGCAGCTGTTTGAGCGCCATCAGCGGCACCCGGATACTGACGCCATCCTCCGCGCTCCCGGGCTCGAAATGATACCGGAGCTCGAAGCGCAGCCCGTGCCACTCCAGTTCATCCGGATACAGGGTTACCCCCGCCTCCTCAGGCGAGCGCTGCAGCACATCCGACTCGCTCAGATAGAAATCCTTGAGCTCCGTTTCCGACAGCTCCTTCCACCAGCTTTCAAAGTGGCGGCCGCTGACAATGGTCTCGGGAAGGCGTTCAGTGTAAAAGCGAACCAGTGTTTCCTCATCCACCAGGAGGTCCCGGCGCCGGACCTTGTCTTCCAGGGACTCCACGGTCTCCACCAGTTCCCGGTTCGCGACCACGAACGGCGCCTGAGTCTCGTACTCCCCCTCCACCAATGCGCGCCGGATGAAAAGCTCTCTGGATAATGCCGGATCAATTCGCGCATAACCCACGCGGCGCCCGGAAACCACGGTAAGGCCGTAAAGGGTGACGGATTCAAACGCGATCACCTGGGCACGCGTCTTCTCCCAGTGGGGCTCCTGATAGTGGCGCTTGACCACGTGTGAGGCCAGTGGCTCGATCCATTCCGGTTCAATGCGCGCCACCATGCGGGCGAAAACCTGACTGGTTTCCACAATCTCCGCTGCAACGATCCACTTGGGCGGTTTCTTCGCCAGTGCGGATCCCGGAAAGACCTTGAGGCGCCGATTGCGCGTCCCCAGGAACTGGTTCTTCTCTTCCTTGACGGCCACGTTGCCCAGAAGCCCGGCCAGCAGCGCCCGGTGAACCGCGCCAAAGTCGGACGGCTGCTGGTTAAGACGCATTCCCTGCTCGCGCGCCAGCAGCAAAATCTGGCGATGGATATCCCGCCACTCGCGCATGCGCAGAAAGTTGAGGAAGCGTTTCCGGCACCATTTCTGGAGCTGGTTCGTGGATAGCTCCTGGCGCTGGTCCTCCCATGCCGACCAAAGATTCAGAAGGCCATTGAAGTCCGAGCTGGGGTCGGAAAACTCGGCGTGCGCCTGATCCGCGGCCTGCTGCCTGTCCCCCGGGCGCTCACGGGGGTCCTGGATGCTGAGCCCGGCCGCGATAATGGCCACTTCCGCCAGGCTTCCGGTCTCTTCTCCGGCCATCAGCATACGTGCCAGGCGCGGGTCCACGGGCAGTTTCGCCATCCGGTGCCCGGCTTTGGTCAGCTTTCGCTTGCGATCCACGGCACCCAGCTCTTCCAGCAGCTTGTAGCCGTCGTTAACCAGCCGACTGTCGGGCGGATCGATAAAGGGGAAGCGTTTAACCTCACCCAGCCCCATGTTGACCATCTGCAGGATCACCGAGGCGAGGTTGGTGCGACGGATCTCCGGGTCCGTATGCTCCGGGCGGTTGAGGAAGTCAGTCTCATCATAGAGCCGAAAGCAGATCCCCGGCGCAACCCGCCCACAACGCCCCTTACGCTGCTCGGCACTCGCCTGGGACACGGGCTCAATGGGGAGGCGCTGCATCTTGGAACGGACGCTGTAGCGACTCAGCCGAGCCAGGCCGGTGTCGATCACATAATGAATACCCGGAACCGTCAGCGAGGTCTCCGCCACATTGGTAGCCAGCACAATCCGCCGCCCGCCATGGGCCTGGAAAACGCGGTTCTGCTCCTGGTTGCTCAGACGGGCGTAGAGAGGCAGCACTTCGGTATGCCGCAGGTCCGCGTGTCGCAATTCCTTGCTCACCTGCCGGATGTCCCGCTCCCCGGGAAGGAACACCAGGATATCCCCTGGCCCCTTGCCCTGGTCCCGCTCGTAGTCCTCGATCTCATGGACAATGGACTCGATGGCCCCGGGCCACCCCGCCTCGGCCTCCTCCTGATCCGCCAATGGCCGATAGCGCACCTCCACAGGCCAGGTCCGCCCCGACACTTCAAGCACCGGCGCATTCCCGAAGAAAGCACTGAAACGTTCAAGCTCAATGGTCGCGGAGGTAATAATCACCCGCAGATCCGGCCGTTTGGGCAGAATCCGCTTCAAAGCCCCCAGCAGGAAATCAATATTGAGACTCCGCTCATGGGCCTCGTCCACGATGATGGTGTCGTACCGATCCAGGAACCGGTCCCGGGTCAGCTCATTGAGCAGTATCCCGTCCGTCATCACCTTCACCAGCGAACTCTCACTGGACTGATCACTGAACCGCACCTGGTACCCGACCCGGTCGCCAACCCGCGTCTCCAGCTCCTCCGCCAACCGTTGCGCCACAGTACGAGCCGCAATCCGCCGAGGCTGCGTATGCCCAATCAACCCTCGCCGCCCACGCCCCGCTTCGAGCGCAATCTTCGGCAACTGAGTCGTCTTCCCCGACCCCGTCTCCCCCGCAACAATCACAACCTGATTGGTCTCAAGCAGCCCCCGAACATCCGCCACCCGCTCCGCCACCGGCAGCGATTCCGGATAACTGATCGCCGGCACCAACCCATCACGCCGCTCAACCGCCGCCTTACCGTCAGCCAGAAGCGAATCAATCTTCTCCCGATCCTTCGCCTCAGGGTTACCCCGGCCAAGCAACCGAAGAATACGCGCGGCTTCCCACTGGCGGCAATCGCCAAGGGATTGTTTAACTTGTGCTCGCCAATCAGGTTCTTTCTTACTCAACGTAATACCAGCTCTCGGTCAAACGGAAATCATCGACGGCAGGATTGCCGGGGAGGGCTTCCCGGGAAGCTCCGGAGCCATGGATGGCGGAGGCGCAGCGTACATGGACGTATTTATAGCGGTTCCCGGGAAGCCCTCCCCGGCAATCCTGCCCCAGCACCAGATTCTGACATGGTGAATGCCAGAGGACGGCCCATCAAAAAACCCCGCCACAAGGACGGGGTCTTCGGAAACAGCCAAGGCCTCAACCTTAACTGTCACGCAGCTCCTTCCGCAGAATCTTGCCAACATTACTCTTCGGCAGTTCATCCCGGAATTCCACCGTCTTGGGAACCTTGTAAGCCGTCAGATTCTCGCGACAGAAGGACCGAACCTCTTCGCTAGTCAGGTCCGCCTCTTTCGCCACAACAAAGATCTTAACGGCCTCGCCACTCTTGTCATCCTGAATACCCACGGCCGCACACTCCATGACCTTCGGATGCCCCATCACAACGTCCTCAATCTCATTCGGATAGACGTTGAAGCCAGAGACCAGAATCATATCCTTCTTGCGATCCACGATGCGGATAAAGCCATCATCCTGGATCAGGGCCACGTCACCAGTCTTGAACCAGCCATCCTCATCAATGGACTTGGACGTCTCCTCCGGACGCTGCCAGTAGCCCTTCATGACCTGTGGCCCCTTGACGCACAGCTCACCCGGCTCACCGATCGGCTGCTCATTGCCCTCGTCATCAACGACCTTCACCAGGGTGCCGGGAATAGGGATACCAATGGTCCCGATCTGGGGATTATCCAGCGGGTTCAGCGTGACAACCGGTGAGGTTTCGGTAAGGCCATAGCCTTCCGTGATCTCGCAGCCAGTCACCTGGCGCCACTGATCCGCAGTGGGCTTCGTCAGTGCCATTCCGCCAGCTGCTGTAACCTTGAGGGAACTGAAGTCCAGCTTGCGGAAGTCCTCATTGTTGCAGAGCGCGACAAAGAGCGTATTGAGACCCAGAACCGCCGTGAACTTCCACTTCTGAAGCTCCTTCACGAATCCGGGAATATCCCGCGGATTGGGAATCAGAACACTGTGGTTGCCGGTTTCCAGCATAATGCCGCAGTTCATGGTGAAGGAGTAGATGTGATACAGCGGCAGTGGCGCGATTACCGTCTCCTTGCCTTCCTCCATCTTGGTCAGCAGCATCGGCTTCACCTGCAACAGGTCCGAGACCAGGTTCGCATGGGTCAGCATGGCACCCTTGGCCACGCCGGTAGTACCACCGGTGTACTGGAGCACCGCGATATCGTCACGCTGGATGCTCACCGGCCGATAGGTGCTGCTCGCGCCCTGTTTCAACACCTTCGGGAAAGAATGCGCCTTCGGCAGGTTGTAGGAAGGCACCATCTTCTTCACGTGCTTGACCACGGAATTCATCAGCTTGCGCTTGAGCGGCTTATGCAGGTCGGCAATCTCGGTCACGATCACGTGTTCGAGGCCGGTATTGGGCAGCACTTTCTCCACGTTACTGGCCATGTTGGCCAGCACGACCAGCGCCCGCGCACCGGAATCATTGAACTGGTGCTCCATCTCGCGCGTGGTGTAGAGCGGGTTGGTGTTAACCACAACCAGCCCGGCACGCATGGCACCGTAGATGGCGATCGGGTACTGCGGCAGGTTCGGCATCTGGATGGCAATGCGGTCGCCCTGCTGCAGATCGGTCTCGTTCTGGAGCCAGGCCGCAAAGGCACGGCTGTAATGATCGAGGTCACGATAGGTCAGCGTCACACCAACGCCGCTGAACGCAGGCCTGTCGGCGAAACGGGCCACTGACTTCTCAAACATGTCCAGCATGGTGCTGTACTGCTTGGTATCAACCTCCCGCGAGAGTCCCGCCGGGTATTTTTCCTGGAAAAACGTTTCCATATCCATCAACTATCTCCTCAGGCTTGCCTGTCATTCGGCGTTCGTATTGTTCTGGTTCGCGATCTTAAAGTGTTTTCATCCTTGAGTCATCAGCGGCGATCGGCTTTAGCGACTCATGTAACGCATTGCCGATTCCAGGCCCTCAAGACTCATCGGGTACATGTGATAACCCACGAGCTTCTGGATCATCCCCAGTGAACCACCCTGCCCCCAGTATTCTTCCGGGAGGGGGTTCAGCCACACGACCTTGCTGAAGTGCTCGGTTATGCGCTGGAACCAGGTGGAACCGGCTTCCTGGTTCCAGTGCTCGATGGAGCCGCCCGGGTGGCTGACTTCATAGGGAGCCATGCTGGCATCGCCCACAAAGATCACCTTGTAGTCGGACGGGTAGGTATTAATCACGTCCCAGGTGGGAGTAATCTCCTGCATCCGGCGCTTGTTGTCCTTCCATACGCCTTCGTAGATGAAGTTATGGAAGTAGAAATATTCCAGGTGCTTGAACTCTTCCCGACACGCCGAGAAAAGCTCCTCGCAGACGTGAACGTGCGGATCCATGGAACCGCCGACATCAAAGAACAACAGGACCTTCACGGCGTTATGGCGTTCCGGCACCATCTTCAGATCCAGATAGCCGCCGTTGCGCGCCGTGCTGCGGATGGTGTCATCCATGTCCAGGTGCTCGGGAGCGCCCTCGCGCGCAAACTTGCGCAGTCGCTTGAGGGCAACCTTGATGTTGCGGGAGCCGATGGTAACGCTGTCATCCAGGTCGCGATACTCGCGTTTCTCCCAGACTTTGACCGCGCGGTTGTGACGGCTTTTTTCCTGGCCGATCCGGTAACCCTCCGGGTTGTAGCCATTGGCCCCGAAGGGTGATGTGCCACCGGTACCGATCCACTTATTGCCCCCTTCATGGCGGTCCGTCTGCTCGTCCATGCGCTTCTTGAAGGTCTCGATCAACTCCTCGAGCCCGCCAAGGGAATCGATCTTTGCCTTTTCCTCTTCGGAGAGATGCTTCTCGAACTCCGAGCGCAGCCAGTCATCGGGGATCATCTGCTCCAGCAGTTCATCCAGGTTCTCGATCCCCTGGAAATAGGTGTCAAAGGCCCGGTCAAACTTGTCGTAGTGACGCTCATCCTTAACCAGGCAGAGCCGGCTCAGGTAGTAGAAGTCCTCCATGTCGGCGAACGCCAAGCGCTTCTGGAGTGCTTCAGTCAGGTCCAGGAATTCGCGCAGGCTTGCCGGCACCCCGACACGACGCACTTCCAGGAAAAAGTCGATGAGCATAGTGCCCCCGCTATGAGTCGATGTGCCTACCGTAACAGCCTATCAGCGACGACGGCGTGCCATGAATGCCAGTTTCTGGAGCAGGTGCACATCCTGCTCATTCTTGACCAGGGCACCGTAGAGTGGCGGCAGCGCGTTGGAGGTATCCTTGTCCTGGATCACCTTCTGGGCGAGATCATCCGCCATGAGAAGCTTGAGCCAGTCAATGAGCTCGGAGGTAGAGGGCCTTTTCTTGAGGCCGGGAACGCGACGCACGTCGAAGAAGATCTCCAGCGCATCCTGAACAAGCTGCTGCTGGATGCCGGGGAAGTGCACGTCCACGATCTGCTGCATGGTCGCGTGATCGGGGAAGTCGATGTAGTGGAAGAAACAGCGGCGCAGGAAGGCATCCGGCAGTTCCTTCTCGTTATTACTGGTAATCACCACAATCGGCCGCTGCTTCGCCACAACCTGCTGCTGGGTCTCATAGACAAAGAACTCCATGCGATCGAGTTCGAGCAGCAGGTCGTTCGGGAACTCGATATCGGCCTTGTCGATCTCGTCGATGAGAAGTACGGCCCGCTCCTCGGCTTCAAAGGCCTCCCAGAGCTTACCCTTGACGATGTAATTGGAGATGTCGTGAACCCTGTCATCCCCAAGCTGCGAATCACGCAGCCGGGAAACGGCATCGTACTCGTACAGTCCCTGTTGCGCCTTGGTGGTTGACTTGATATGCCACTGGATCAGCCGGGCACCGATGCCCCGCGCCATCTCCTCGGCCAGCATGGTCTTGCCGGTACCGGGCTCGCCCTTGATCAGCAGCGGCCGCTGCAGGGTGATGGCCGCGTTGACCGCCATCTGCAGTTCATCGGTGGCGACGTAATTCTCGGTACCTTCAAATTTCATGGCTGCGTTAACCTCGGATTTGCGGATTGCTTCGCGGCCAGCATTGCAGTTTCGGCACGACTCTATACTGGACCGGCCACATTAAAGGGGCGAAGTATATAGGTAGGACCAGAGGGCCAACAAGTGATCGGTTGGCCCTCTGTGCACGCGGGCACGACGGCAGGGACAATCCGCTGGCGCTTATTGTCCTCCCCGGGATTGTCAGCGGCGCCGGTAGCGCACCCAGGCTGAATCCAAGGCCAGAACCACCAGCATTGCAATCGCCGCGAGTGCGAAGTTAAACAGGGTTCGCCCCATCTCGTCCCCCTGGTCAAGCAGGAAGCCGTAGGCGAAATTCAGCCATCCAGGCACAAGCCACCCCTCCATGTCCGTGGAGACAACCGGGGTGAGAAGCAGCACCGCCAGTAACCCCTTGAGCATCTGACGGGCAACACGGATGGGAACCCATGCGACAATGCCCGCCCAGGCCCAGTACAGGACCACGAACGCAATCAGATAAGCAACCCATGCCAGTTGATACTCGCCCATAACCCAATCCATCAACGCCGCCCCTCTGTAATGCCTGAAATCACGTGCCTGCCGCCTCCGCCGAGTCGACCGAAGGCGGCATCTGGAGATAGAAGCCCTGATCGTCAATCGCCGCGAGCACGTCCGCGACATCGACCCGCGCCAGCTTTCGCTCGGGTGTCAGTACAAGGTCGAGGGCATGCACCGGCCTGCCGAAATACTCAAGCAGGGATGCGGGCAGATCCAATGGGCTGTTCTCTCGGGGAATATAAACGTACATACCTTCCCGACGGGGGCTTCTGAAGACGCTGACCAGGTATTTCTCACTCATTTAGGATGCTTTCCATTTCCTTCTGCCGCTGGCCCAGAAGCTGAGCCCGCCAGCCTGTTTTCAGAAAAGAGGGAATACTACCGGTTTTCAATCCTTCCCGAACCGCCGGCTCAAGATAACGCCTGGAGGCGATAAGTTCCAGAGGCAGACCCGCGGTTTCGGCGACATCACGAATCACTGCCTTCACGCTGCGGTACCGTTGCTGTTCCTTTTTTGAAAGCGGCGGTGGAATGGGCTCAACAGGTCGATGTTCGCCGTTGATAACATTGTCAATCACGGCCAGCAGCGCCTCCCCGTCGCGACGGACCACGCCCGGTGGTATGCCGGGGATCGCGGCGAGGGACTGACGGTTACGAGGCAGTGCCTCGGCAATGGAAACCAGAACCGGGTCGCCCACAACCCGGTTCCGGGGCCGGTCCAGTTCCCGGCAACGTGACTCCCGCCAGTCACAGAGAGCGCGCAGAACCGCCTGCCGCCCCTTTGAAAGGCGCCAGGCAGAGCGGACCTTCAGGTAGTAGCTCTGCGGGTCTTCCCGGGTCGCCATGCGCGTGCAGGCCTGCGCGGTTTCCTCACGCATGGCCTCGAGAAAGCCCTTTGCCTCAAGCTGTTCGACGAAACGTTCATAAAGCGGCTGCAGGTAATAGACATCGGCCATGGCGTACTGCTGCTGGGCAAGGCTCAGGGGGCGCTTCAACCAGTCGGACCGGGTTTCATCCTTCGACAGCGCCACGCCCATCAGTTCGTTAACCACGGTTACGTAACCGGCGGAGAGGCCATAACCGCAGAAAGCACCGGCAATCTGGAGGTCGATCACGCCGCAAGCAGTCACGCCCAACCATTCGCGGAACAGCTCCAGGTCTTCACTCATGGCGTACAGCAGTTTGACCCTGTCCGGGTCTTCCAGCAGCGCCGGAAAGCGATGGGAGGCGGCTACTGCTGACGGCTCCACCAATCGCACGTCCTCTCCCGCTGAAATCTGGACCAGGCCCGGAATGGGGTAAAAAGTGCTGGTGCGCTCAAATTCAGAGTCAATACCCAGGGGCAGCCCCGAAGAGAGAGTGTCAAGCCAGGAATCCAGGCTCTCGCCCGTATTCAGCCAGAAGGGATCGACCGGTGGCGCGTTGAAACCACCCATCACTCGAACTGCCCCGTCAGTGGCCGTCGACCACGAAGCGCGTGACTCAGGGTGCCGCCATCAACAACGCCGAGCTCGCCACCAACGGGCAATCCCTGGGCCGGGCGGGTGATGGTAACGACCGACTCATCCACCCGGTCGGCGATGTAATGGGCTGTGGCGTCGCCCTCAACCGTGGCATTGGTCGCCATGATCAGTTCGCGCACGCCGCGCTGACGGATCTGCTCAAGAAGCCGGTCCACGCCGATGTCCTCGGGGCCTATGCCATCAATTGGCGAAAGGTGGCCCAGGAGCACGAAATAGTAACCGCTGAAATCACCGGACTGCTCAATGGCGACCAGGTCCGCCGGGGACTCAACCACACACAACAGCTCCGGATTCCTGGTGTGGTCCTGGCAGACGGGGCAACGATCCGTTTCCGAGAACGTCTGGCACAGCTCGCAGCGCCCGATATGCTCCAGCGCATCGCCCAGCATAGCGGACAGGTGCGCCGCTCCGTCACGATCCCGCTCAAGCAGGTGAAACGCCATACGCTGCGCGGACTTGCGACCCACACCCGGGAGGCAGCAAAATGCGTCAATCAACGCTTCAAGCCGTGGGCTAAGACTCATCTCGCCTCCGCTCAGAACGGCATATTAAAGCCGGGAGGCATACCCATTCCTGAGGTCATACCCGACATTTTTTCCTTCTGGTACTCCTCGATCCGCCGTACCGCGTCATTCACCGCTGCCGCCAGCAGGTCCTCCAGTACTTCCTTTTCCTCCTGCATCAGCGACGGATCAATATCAACGTTGCTGACGTCATGCCGACCATTCATGGTCACTTTCACAAGGCCGGCCCCGGATTCACCGGTAACCTCGGCCTTGGCAATCTCCTCCTGCGCCTTCTGCAGGTCTTCCTGCATCTGCTGAGCCTGCTTCATGATGTCGTTCATGCCACCTTTCATCTCATCACCTCTCTCGATGCCCCTGCCCCCATTCCTGACGGGTCCAGCGGCTGTATGCTGTCTTCAATGACCTGGCCCTCGAACCGGTCCACAATCTGCTGTACCACCGGGTCGCCCCTGATCGCGGTAACGGCGGACTCGCGGCGAGCGGCCGTCTGTTGTTCCTGATAGGCCACCGGAGTCTGCGCTCCGGGGTTCCCTTCGCGGAACGTCACAGGGAAACTTGCTCCCATGACCGCCTGTATAGCCCCCCGAATTCGATCCTCATGACGTTTGTGCATGAGCTGGAAATGGCCACTCTCAAGGGTCAGGATCCAGCCCCCCTCTTCCGCGGCACAACTGGCGTTGGCCGCCAACGTCGCAGGCATTCCCTGCAGTCCAAGCTGTGCAAAATCGCGGCACCAGTCGAAGGCGGCCTCATCCGTGGCGGCTGCGGCGCTGACCGCCTCCTCCGGTTCTGCGGGAGCTTCCGCATCCGAAGGCGGGTCTTCCTCGACCTCGCCAGGTTGGCTCTGCTGCGGTGCCACGTCGTCCTGATGCGGCTCCGACGCCGTATCAGCTTCAGACTCCGTGATCGGATCCAGTGCCTCATCACCCGGTGCTGGCGGCTCCTCGGCTACTCCAGGCGGAACCGATACCTGTTCCGCGCGCGGCGCCTCCTCCTCCAACTCACGCTGCGGCACCTTCGCCTCCGTACCACCGTCCGGAGGCGTACCGCCGGTGCCGGGCCGGAAAGCCAGCATCCGCAGCAGGGCCATCTCAAAGCCCATGCGCGCATCGGGCGTCACTTCCAGGTCACGCCTTGCGATCAGTGCGGTCTGGTAGAATAGCTGCGCGTCCTCGGGACTGAGCCGGGCTGCAATATCACGGATGAAATCCCGGTCTCCCTGGGCATTGTCGGTACTCTCGGGCACCGCCTGCTCCATGGCGATCCGGTGAAACACATCAAGAAGATCGGCGAGTATCGCGCCATAATCCGGCGCAAACTCAGCGATGCGCTCTGTCTCGGCGAGCAATGTCTGACCACCGGACGCAACCAGCGCCTCCAGGAGCCGAAACACATCCGCCCGGTCAATGGTGCCGAGCATCTGGCTGACGCTGGTCCCACCCAGGTCCGCCCCGGTATAGGCAATGGCCTGATCGGTAAGACTGAGGGCATCACGCATGCTGCCATCCGCGGCCCGGGCCAGAAGCCAGAGCGCATTCATTTCATAGTGCACCCCCTCCTCATCAAGGACCTTGGCCAGGTGACCGGTGATGCGCTCCGCGCTCAGGCGCTTGAGATTGAACTGCAGGCAGCGTGAGAGAATGGTGACCGGCAGCTTCTGGGGATCCGTGGTCGCCAGGAGGAACTTGACGTGATCCGGCGGTTCCTCAAGGGTCTTCAGCAGGGCGTTGAAACTGTGCGCCGACAGCATGTGGACTTCGTCGATCAGGTAGATCCGGTAGCGTCCGCGCGTGGGTGAGTACTGGACGTTGTCGAGGAGCTCACGCATATCCTCGACCTTGGTCTGGGATGCGGCGTCAATCTCAATCAGATCAACAAAGCGCCCTTCAAAAATCTCCCGGCAACTGTCGCATTCACCGCAGGGCCTGGAACTGACCCCCTGTTCACAGCTCAGGCACCGGGCAAGGATGCGCCCAATGGTGGTCTTGCCGACACCGCGGGTTCCGGTAAACAGGAAAGCCTGATGCAGGCGATCATTATCGAGGCCGTGCACCAGCGCCTTGAGGACATGCTCCTGCCCAACGAGATCATTGAAGGTTGCGGGCCGCCACTTACGTGCGAGTACCTGGTACGTCATGCGAATGAATCCATAATCGGGTAACTCAGCTTAGCACGAGCCCTATTACGACTGACAAGCGACAATGCAACAGCTCTCTTGGGACAGCAACAGGAGGGATAATAATGGGGGTGGCCTGCTAGCAACACTCCGGCACACGAGGCCACCGCTACGGCTGCTCCCTTCCGGGCCTGACCGGGTTCACGGTTTATCGTTGCGAAGGCACCAGCAGGACCACCACAGCAAACGCAACCGGCGGGACCGCCCGTTGCGTGGCGCAAGTCTACCACTGGGAGAGAACTGGCTTCAATATCAGCGTCACAGTTCCTTTACCGGATCGTCAAAACGGTTCCGAAACCTCTATACTCTCGCGTTACAGTGTTTGACCCCGGGATTCCCAGAATAATGCGAACAACGTCCGCCCTTTTGATCTTCCTGCTGATGCCGCTGCTTGTACTCCCCGGTTGCAGCGCTTTCCAGCAACAGTCGCTTCGCACTGATCTCACGGTACTCAAGACCCAGCTGGCACGCCAGCAGAGCCAGATGGCGGAAGAGCAGGTTCTGCTCCAGGCGCTGATGACCGGCCAACAGCAACAGGAGGCAGAACGGAATCAGCGGCTGAGAGAAATGGAGAGCCAACTGGGCGAACTCGTTGAAGCGTCCCGCAGGGCCCGTGATGCAGATTCCAGCGCAGCAGAAAACCCATGCCCTGTTATTGATCCGGAATCCAACGGACAGCCCGGCACGAATCTCACCATCATCGGCCAGGTTGAGGTAATCCATCTTCAGCCACCGGGGCGCAACCTGGCCGCACGCATCGACACAGGCGCCAATACCTCCTCGCTCGATGCCAGGGATATAGAAATGTTCGAGAGCGATGGCGAAGACTATGTGCGTTTCACGCTTCCACAGTCTATTCTCGCCGAGGGCCAGAAACAGCAGTACGAGCTGCCGGTAAGCCGTTTTGTGCGAATCATCCAGGCCGGAAAGAAGGATGAGCGTCGTGCCGTGATCGAGCTCAAGATCCGCCTGGGCTCGGTTGAGCGGATGGCTGAGTTTACCCTGACGAATCGTGAACACCTCACCTATCGTGCCCTGATTGGTCGCAATATCCTGCGGGATTTCTTTGCCGTCGATGTTGCCAGCAGATTCATAGTTTCGGATAGGGATTCATCGGACGAAACGGCCGGGGAATCCGGGGACAGCGACGAGGACGCGACCGACGAGGAAGCAACCGACGACGAAGAAGCGGAAGACGGTAACGGAGCTGACGGGTGAAACAGAAGACGGTGTTCTACAGCTTTATGGCCCTCTTGATTATTGTCGGGCTCAGTCTGCTATGGCTGCGCTATGAACAGCTGGGTATCCCGTTGATGCCGGAAAAGCAGGTGCGGGTCTGGCTCGTCGAAGCCAGGATCGATTTCAATGCAACAGGGGATGAAACGCTGGTCAACCTTAGCCTCCCCGAGAACCCTCCGGGGTTCCAGCTGCTGTCCGAACAGGCTGCCTCGCCGGGCTACGGTTTTTCCAGGATCTCTTCGCCCGAAGGGCGCCGGGGGGAATGGTCAAAACGGGAAGCGGAAGGCCTCCAGAACCTCTACTACAAGGCTCAGTTCGCCCCCACCAAGGAACGGGATTCACGCCAGCCTGCCGCGGCAGAGTTGCCGGAACCCCAGCAGATTCTGTGGGAGGAACCCGAAGCCACGGCAGCGTCCGACCTGCTGTCCGCGGCATTTCAAAGCTCAAGCACCGAGGCCAGCCTGACCCGGGAGTTGATCAAGACCATCAACAAGGGCGAAGGGGACCAGAATGCCTCTCTGCTGCTGGACGACATGAGCCCGGAACAGCTGCTCGTCCGATTGCTCAATCAGGCGGATGTGCCGGCACGGCTCGCCATGGGGCTCGAGCTTGAGGACGCACGCCGCAACCAGTCCCTGACGCCATTGGTGGACGTTTTCGTGGATGGCCAGTGGCAGATCTTTGATATGGGGCCGGAAGGCGGTAACGGGGTTCCCGAGGATGTGCTCGTCTGGCACCGTTCCGACGGTCCCGTTCTGGAGGTGATGGGCGGCGTGAACTCGCAGGTCCGTTTCTCCATGATCCGCCAGACGGTGCCGGCACTGGGGCTCGCGCAAGGCCAGTCGGGCGGCCGGGGACTCAGTCGTTTCAGCCTCTACCAGCTCCCCATTGAGGAGCAGGGGATGCTCAAGCTTCTCCTGCTGCTTCCAATCGGGGCCCTGGTGGTTGCCTTTATGAGGATTATTGTCGGCATCCAGACATCGGGCACCTTCATGCCCGTTTTGATCGCCCTCGCCTTTATACAGACCACCCTGGTGCCCGGGCTTATTGCCTTCCTGACCATTGTTGGCCTGGGGCTTGTGCTGCGTGGTTACCTCTCACGGCTCAACCTCCTTCTGGTGGCGCGGATCGCCACCCTGATTGTGCTGGTGGTCCTTCTGACCGCGCTTCTCAGCGTATTCGGCCACGAGCTCGGTATCGACCTGGGCATGACCATCACCTTCTTCCCCATGATCATTATCGCCTGGACGATTGAGCGCATGTCCATTCTCTGGGAGGAGGAAGGTGCCTGGGAGGTACTGATTCAGGGCGGTGGCAGCCTTGTCGTCGCCATCATTGCCTATGCGGCCATGCAGCTGCCCCTGGTTACGCACCTGACGTTCAACTTCCCGGAGGTGCACCTGATCATCCTGGCCCTCATCCTCCTGACCGGCCAGTACACGGGCTACAAGGTATCCGAACTCTACCGTTTCCGGGTAATGGCGGACGACCGATGATGCTCATCAGGCCTTCCGAGCTCAAACGCCGGGGAATCCTCGGCATGAACCGGCGCAACCTTGATTACATCGGGCGCCACAACGCCCGGCATCTCTTCCCGCTGGTCGATAACAAGATCAAGACCAAGCGCCTTGCCCGAGAGTACGGAGTGCCCACCCCCACGCTTCGCCATGTCATTGATACACAGCATTCCATAAGGGATCTGGGTGAACAGCTCAGGGGGCTCGACGGCTTTGCGATCAAGCCCGCCAAGGGTGCAGGCGGCAAGGGAATCATGGTCATTCGAAAGGTAACGGACGGCCTGTTCGTCAAGGGATCGGGCCAGACCATCGACCTGGAGGGTCTGAAGCGCCATTGCTCCAACATCCTGGCTGGGCTCCATTCCCTGGCGGGCAGCCCGGATTCGGTGATAATCGAAGACCTGATCGACCCTGACCCCTACTTCAGGGACCTGTCCGTCGAGGGGGTTCCGGATATCCGCGTCATCATTTTCCGGGGCATCCCGGTCATGGCCATGCTCCGGCTCTCAACCCATGCCAGCGACGGCAAAGCGAACCTGCACCAGGGCGCGATCGGTGTCGGCCTGGACCTTGCGACGGGGCACTGCGTCCACGCGGTCCAGTACTCCAACCGCGTGCTCACCCATCCGGATACGGGCGTCACCCTTGACCGCATTGCGATTCCCGACTGGGAAAACCTGCTGACACTGGCGGCAAGCTGCCATGATCTTGCGGGGCTGGGTTATCTGGGAGCGGATCTGGTTGTTGACCAGACCAGGGGGCCCCTCCTCCTGGAACTCAACGCACGCCCGGGCCTGGCCATTCAGGTCGCCAATGGTGAAGGCCTGCTGCCGCGATTGCAGCGTGTTGAGAACCTCGAGCGTGTCTCTCCGGATGCAGCCGAGCGTGCTGGCTTTGCGATGACGCATTTTGCCCGCCAGCCAGCCCGGCCTACAGCATAAAGGCGAGTATCGTCGCTGTACCCAGGAACGAGAAGAAACCGGCCACGTCGGTAACCGTCGTGAGGATAATTGACGACGCCGTTGCCGGGTCCTGCCCCAGACGGGTAAGCACAATGGGCACCAGTGACCCCGAAATACCCGCGGCCAGCATGGACATGACCATGGCCACGGCAATCACCAGGGCAAGGCCGAAACTGGCACTCCAGAGGTAAACCGCGATACCGCAGGTTATGGCGAGCGCCACACCGTTGAAGAGTCCGACCATAACCTCCTTGCCCAGAACCAGGCGCCACTGGCGAATACCAATCTCCCTGAGCGCCAACCCGCGCATGGTGACGGCCAACGCCTGGGCACCGGCATTGCCGGACTGCCCTGCCACTACGGGTAGCAGTACCGCCAGCGCCGTGAATTGGGCGATAAGGCCTTCGAAAAGGCCAACAACCGATGCCGCCAGAAAGGCGGTAAGCAGGTTGATGTGCAACCAGGGAAGACGGCGCTTTATGGCGAACCCCGGCAACGAGAGGGCCCTCTCTTCCGGGCTGACACCAACCATCTTCTGGAGGTCGGCCGTGGCAACATCCTCGATGGCGTGGAACAGGCTCCGGTAACGCACCACACCAACCAGATGGCCCTCCAGGTCGACGACCGGCACCGAATCCAGGCGCGAGCGCTCAAGGAGCTCCACAAGCTCCTCACGATCGGTTTCAGTGGTTACCGCCTCATCAACGCGCTGAACGTGGTCCGCCAGAGACTCTTCCCCGCTTGCCAGAGCCAGGTCCTGGATATCGACACGACCTTCGAGGCGACGCTCAGTGCTGACCACGAATACCGAGCGCGCGCCCCTGAGGGGAGATTGCTGGAGCCGTTTCAGGGCCTGACCAACGGTCAGTTCCGCCTGGACAGCAAGATAGGACCGGTCCATCAGTCGGCCCGCGGAATTCTCCCGAAACGCCATCAGGCGCCTCAGATCCTCCCGGCTGACGGATCGCAACCCCTCCAGCAATTGTTCGCGCCGACTGTCGTCCAGCTGTGCCAGTAGTGTTACCGCAAGCCGTGGCGCGGCCCGCTCCAGAATCTCGAGCTGCGCTTCCCGGGGAAGCACCTCAAAAACCTCGATCGCCTTGGGCGGGCTCAGGTACTCCATGGCGATACCCAGGGCCCTGGGGTCGAGCGAGCCAACAACCGGCTCAAGCTCAGGATCCGGAATGGTTTCGAGCTGTTCAGCGGCATCAACAGGATGACGCCTCAGATATTCGTTTTCCACGCCGTGACTGACGTTCATCGTTTTCTCCCCTGTAAACCAAAGAGGTCATCAAGGCAGATTCCCAAAATGCGGAAATACTGTCTGGCAAGATCGTTGACCCCTTCGGCAACCCCATGATTCGCGGGTTGTGTCCCCTGCAGGGCAGCCATCAATCGCTGACGCGTCAATTCCCCCAGAAAACGCCCCCCATGGTCAGTCACCGCAAGCCTGGGGTGACGCAGCCACTCCGGGAAATCCCGCGCATCCCTCAGCGTCGTATCCGCCTGCAGAGCGCGCGTCTGCGTCAGGAGCCGCCTCAGCGGAACCTGACCTGAGGATGCGACGAGTGCGGAGCGCAGATCGAGCAGCCCCAGATAGGCGTCGTCTTCCCCAACCAGCCAGACCACTTCCTTGCCTCTGTGATCGTCGCTTCGCAGGATTGCAACAGCTTCTTCCAGCTGAATGTCAGCATTCAGGCGCGTAGCGGTGGGGTCCACCAGCGCGCCCACCGTCGAGCGTGGATAGACCAGGAGACGCTCAAGGGTACGTCGCTTTCTGCGGCTGGAAATCCTGCCAAGAATCCGTGGCCGGCGCGCCTCTTCAAGGTGCAGCAGTAACGACAGCGCATGGTCCGGCGTCGCTGCATCCAGCCAAAGCGCCAGCTGATCATCACTCTCTCCCGCCAGGGTGCGCAGAAGATGCCCCTGAGGTAGCCGCGCCACCACGGCCACGGCCGTTTCCGGTGGAAGTCCATCAAGGGCGTCCGACACAGCCTCCTGCCCCTGGGTTGCCAGATAGTGGGCAAGCCCGGACGGTTGCTCCCGGGCGTAGGCAAGCTTGAGTGGATGGACAGCACCCATATCCCTACTCCCCGGCCGGTTTCTGGGACACCTGGACCACCCGACCATTGGCAAGGCGTGATGCCGGAATGGAGACGATGCCCTCGTCAGTGGTCAGCGTGAGGCCGGTTCGGTAAATCTCGACAATGACCCCCTCATCCCCGTCAATACGCAACCGATCCCCGGTGGCATACCGCGACAGTTCGGATTGCGCCATCAGGTTGGCCACGTGCTGGCGGGCACCAAGCGCGAACGCCAGGGACAGGGCGCCCAGAAGGGCTGCCAGTACAATCAGCGCCAGTTGGGTCACAAAGGAGATGTCGATCCCCATCTGCTGCAATCCGGTTATCACCGCAACCGCGATAATCCCGACATGTACGAGGCGTGGCAACAGCGCATTACCGTCGCCGCCGGTCATTACCCCGGCGGTCAGGTTACGAAGCAGGGCACCGACCACATTACCGACGCCGATAATGAACAGGCCGACCAGGAAGCGCGGCACATAGGCAAGAACAGCGTCCAGCCAGGCGGTGAGTTCAGCGATATCCAGCAGTCGTACGGCAACCACCGCTGCCATGACCAGCACGGCCGCAAAAACCAGTAACGAAAAGCCCTGCTGGAACACGGGGGAAACAAGGTGGCGATGCCGCGTTCCATATCGACTGACCAGCCGGTCAGACAGCGAAAGAGCGCGGCGCACCAGCACCTGGGCCAGCTTGCCCAGAAGGACACCAACCACGAGAACAAGTACCGCTGCAATTTCCGGATAGGCCTGTATCAGATCGCGCAAGGGGCTCCTCCCTGTCCTCTCGGGACGCTTCAGTTTCAGTTATTCAGTCAAGGCTGTATACGGAAGGTAGCATGAGAAGAGTTCAGGGAATAAAAAAACCCGGCATGGGCCGGGTTCTCTTATGTATGGCGGAGAGGGAGGGATGATTCGGCGCTTCGCGCCTCACCCCTTCGGGGCCGCCTTCACTGCGTTCAGGCGTTCCTCAGCACGCGGAGCGTGCTTCGGTCGAACCCGCGAGGTTTCTCACCCTGCCCTCTGGGCCATATATAAAAAAACCCGGCATGAGCCGGGTTCTTTTATGTATGGCGGAGAGGGAGGGATTCGAACCCTCGGTACGCAGTACGTACACGCGCTTTCCAGGCGCGCTCCTTCGGCCGCTCGGACACCTCTCCTGAAAACGGGCATCGCTGCGGTCTCGATGATGGGCGCAGACTTTACTTAACTCGGCACGTGAACGCAATACTCATTTGGCCCCAATGGATAATACGGGGCGGGCGAACGTCTGGCGCCTTACCGGTGGGCGCGAATCGTCAGTTGCGAATCAGCGGAAAAGCGCAGGTTGCTGACACGAATTGACCCCATCGAGGCGGAAGCAGGACTTCCTTCCACCCGGATATGGTCCATCCGGATTTCCTCAATACGCTGAGGCATGTTGAGACTCAGGGCCCCGTTATCCATGATCCGGTACCCTGGGCCCTGATCACCAAATTCCACGCCTGAAACGGTTACATCGGTGTCCAGAAAGTTGAGAACCGGAATAAAGGTCTTTGCGGTGATCTCCAGCGCATCAAGCGCCTGGTCCTCGGCACCCTGATCCGAATCAGGCGCGCCCTGAATGGCATCAGCCAGGGTTGCGAGGTCATCACTGCCCTGCCCTGAAACCTGCCCCATCTCAGCCTCAGAGAGGGCTCTCATGCCGGTGCTCAGGGACTGCTGTTGACCAGCGGCGGGCACGGCCACCGTTGGCAGGGCAGGAACAGGCGATGCAAGCGCTGCAACCGGCTGAAGTGGCGCAACAACCATGGCCGTGACGGCGACCCTATAACGATAGCGGTTCTGGTGCTTGAGCGTGCGATCCAGCTCACGCTGAGTGATCCAACCCGCCCGGGTGAGCACTTCCCCGAGACGCATACCGCTTTCGCGCTGCTCGCCCAGCGCCTGCGTCAACTGCTCATCGGTGATATAACCCCGGTTGACGAGTAATCGACCAAGACGGCTTTTCTCGAGCTGTTGCTTATTCGGTGTCACCATGGTGGGCAATGTTCCGCTGTTTAATGTCAGCTCCAATAGTGGGTCCGGCAGCACCCCATGTACAGAAATTAACCTTTATGAAAAGTTACGGAATGTGAAATGGTTCAAAGACAGGAAGCGAGTTATCCGTTACAGGTCGTGGTCATCGGAGCCGGCATCGCCGGTACCCTGGCTGCGAGGGCTCTCGCAGAACGCAGCATGGATGTGGCGGTAATTGAGCCCGACCTGCCGCGGGAAGGTCAGGATCCGGCACGCCGGGGCGCGCTCTACGTGAAACCTGCCGTCGAGTATTCTCCGGAAACGCGCTTTGCCCACCAGGCTTTTCTCCACGCAGCGGAATATTATTCGTGGTTACAGTCGCAACATCCCGGCTCAGGGTTCTGGTATCAGACCGGAACGCTCCAGGTTGCCTGGAACGAACGCGAGGCGGAACGCCAGGAGAAACTCATTGCGCGGAACGACTACAGTCCGGATTTCCTGCAACCGGTCTCAAGGGATACCGCCAGTCAGCTGGCAGGAATCGACGTGCCTGGTGGTGGGCTCTGGTTTCCGCGGGGCGGGCACCTGTTTCATTCGGGAATGCGACGCGCCGCCCTGGATCATCCCAGAATCCGCACCGTCCAGGCAAAGGTCACCGGTCGGCCTGTCAAATCCCAGACAACCGGTAACTGGCAGGTCCCAATCGATACCGACGCCGCCCTGGAGACCCGGCACATCGTGGTTGCCGCTGGGGCGTCAACAGCCGACTGGTTCCCGCAATTGCCCCTGGGGCGTATCCGGGGCCAGATTACCCGAATCAATGCCGTGGAACCCGCCCTGCGGGCGACCATATCGGGCGCAGGCTATGCACTACCACCGCTGGACGGTGCCCAGTCCATCGGGGCAACTTTTGACCGGGATTGCCAGGATCCGCAGGTTCGTGATGAGAGCCATAGACTCAATCTCCAGACCCTCAATGACTGGTTCCCCACGCTTGGCAGTCGATTTCACAGCACGGATATCAAGGATGGCTGGGTGGGCTTCAGAAGTACAACGCCGGATCACATGCCCATCACAGGTGTCTGCGACGGGCTGCACCTGATCGCCGGCCTGGGCGGCAAAGGTTTGGCCTACGCACCCATCCTGGCCCAGGAAGTCGCCCATTCAATCTGTGGGCAACCGTCCATTCTTGACCCGGACCTCGGCAACCGGGTTTCACCAAAGCGGTTTCTATGACACGGCTCACGGGCTCCACACCACGATCCAGCCGATTATGCTTTAAGGCTGACTCAATTGGTTTCCGTGTAGATCATAGAGGCGAATCAGGGTCTTATCGCCACTGCGGTACGCCACAAAAATCTTGCGCTCGTCAAAGAAACTCAGGTCCAGAACCTCATCAGCGCCTTCGATGGGGATTCGCCAATCCAGGGTGATTCCCTCCGCGCTGCTGCCGTGGGTGAGCCGGCTGAGATACGGCGGCTGGGAATCCTTAGAGGCTCCCGCGATAACGGCTGTATCGCCTTCCGCAACCAGAGCATCGACAGTCGCAGGAACAGGTTCTGTCTCGCTTCCGGCAAAATTGCGCACGGCCTCGACGCTGTCGCCTCGGTTCGAGGTCACTATGAGGAACGCATTGCCTGGCTCCGCTGGCGAATTGGGGTCAATGCTGTTGGAGCCTTCCAGCTCGTACCGGACTCCGTCACCACCGAGCCATACACGGGTAGCGCCCCCATCGGCCACGGACAGGGTATCTATCTCATCCGTACCGATCTGGGCCCGATTACTGATGGAACCGTCCATCTCGACGCCCAGGAAGAAGAAGTCCTCAAGCCCTACTGCATCGTCCGCCTCTATCGTTCCCTCCGAGAACCCCACTACCGTGAAGCCCGCAAGCCCCGAGGAGAGCAGACCAACCACGTTATTGGGCAGGCTGGTGGTTTCAGACTGTTTCCAACGCAGTTCAGGCTGGGGCGCAGCACCATCCGTATTGTTGTCCAGTTGGGCGAGGCGTACCGGATCACCATCCTGGCCAGTTCCCCCGATGGACAGGTCACCCTCATTCGATATGGAAAGTCCCCTGACCACAAATGCGCCCAACCCATCGTCAGCCGTTCCATATCGCCACTGCAAATCGTCAGATCCCGGTGATCGGGATAGAGTCCCGTCATCATCCTGGATGACAGAACTGAAGAGAGCCAGTTGCCCCTGCACTGCCGCATCCTGGCCCGAACTGTAGCCAAGGCCCAGATAGCGGGTCAGCTCCGGGGAACTGCTGGTGTTTGTATCCCGGCTGCTGAAATCCAACTCAAGCCCGCCGCTAGGCGTCGGCCAGGTGTCATTGTCACTGACGAAGTTGACTACATCCTGCTTCGAATAGTCCGTTTCCCCGAGCCGGTTAATGCTACGCAGCCGTAGGTCATCGTCGTTATCGCTATTCGTCCCGGCCGCGTAAACCTCGCCGATCGCGCCGGCAACCAGGGTGTCCATGTCAAAGTCAGTGACCACATCCGTCGCCCACTCGTTGACCGTTACCTTGCTGGTTGTATCGGAAGCGATGGCTGCATAATCCCGGCCAAACTGAAATTCTTCTGAAAAGCCAATTTCGAAGGTCTCGTCCGAATCCAGTGGGTCCAGACCGCCCGCTGTCGCAGCATGGGTCTTGACCACAAATTCCGTCTCCTGCTCATCCGGTGCGAACTCAATCGTCAATGATTCACTACCCTTTTCCTCCTCAGGAGCATCGCTATCGTAGATGGTGGAGCACACATCCGAAGGGCTGGGCCAGCAAGCCTCTACATCGGCAAGAGGTTCTTCGCCCTGATCATCCACCCACTCCACTGCGGCACGCACCACCTCGCCGGTGTTATTAGTTCCGTCCAGCTCGGCGGTCACGGACCGGAATTGATCACGGCTCACTACAATCCGCTCTTCTTTGATGGAAACCGTGGGCGCATCATCCTCAATCTCTATGCTGGCCTCGGAATTGGCCCCTGAGCCATCAAGTGTTGCCAAACCCTCGGTGACCTCCACCAACTCCAGGTCAAACCGTTCGGTGCTTTCTGCCAGGTTGTCATCGTGAACCCATACAGGGATGAAACAACTGGTCTTACCGGGCTCGAACGTAAGCACACCGGTGCCGCGCTCGTCGTTTTCGTCAATAAAATCGATATAGTCCGGCGGTTCGGGAAAGGTTGTGCTGTAGCCGTAATGGTCGGAGTTCCCGTTAAGCAGGAGATCCTCGCCAAAAATCGCCTTGGTGCGGTTACCTTCCTCATACTCACAGGCGTCACAACTATCATTCACCTCCTCCCTGGGCTTGTTCTCCGACACCCGGAACCGGACAGATACGGCCTCAACCGAGGGCTGATCCAGATCAACGCGAAGGAGCGCCGGGCGTGTGATGTAGGGGCGGGATGCTGACGAGAAGGAATCGCCATCACTGCTGCGAAGATTCTCATGGCGGACGTTGATCTCCCGGGACACACTCATGTCCGGAATCTCACAGACGGCTTCGTCATCCTTGTCCACATCCGGTGTGAATGCACGACCTTCGGTAATGGGCTCGCTATCAATCGTCAGGGCATTGTGCTCTACCTCAATCTCGAACTCCCGGTCCCCCAGCAGTGAGCCGTCATTGCTGGTAATCCGGATGGACTCGTTCAGCCCCAGGTCCGCTTCCCCGTTGTCTCCTCCACTGATGCCGGGCTGCCCCCTGAGCACGATGCCGGGGCGCGCTTTGTTGGTGGTCTTTTCCAGCGAGAGCCACGAGGGATTGTTGGACAGCGAATAGTTGAGAAGTGCATCGCCGCCGGCTGCGCCGAAATTGTAGGAGTAATCCACGCCCAGGTAGGCGGTATCAGGCGGCACACCAAGGATGGTGGGATCCTCGGGCGACTTGCTGGTATCACCGCAACCTGTGGACAGCAGTATCAACACCGCAAGGATCAGCCCACGACGCGCTCCGGGGCTGGACAGGATGGCTTTAGGCAGACTCACGGATAACACTCTCCCGGGCCGGGTTCCTTTCCCGGTCCTCTGTGTTGTTGGGCTCAATACAGAGACTTAGGAACGATCATCATGGTAGGCGATTGGCGAGCTGTTCGATCTGCACTGGTTCTCAGATTGGGGGCCGGAGTGCCCATTTTGTGACACAGTCAGCCAGCGGCAAGCTGCTCCAGAAACTCGGCTTCGCTCAGGACGGGCACACCCAGGTCGCGGGCCTTGTTCAGTTTCGAGCCACCCCCCTCGCCCGCAATCACATAATCCGTCCTGCTGGATACGCTGCCGGCAACCTTCGCGCCACGGGATTCGAGGGCATCCCGCGCCTCATCCCGGGAATATTCCGAGAGCGTACCGGTGAGAACAACCGTCTTGCCGGCAAAGGGGGAACTCGCCGTTTCCGGTTCCGGGGGTGGCCGATACGTCACACCGGCATCCTTGAGTCTGCGGATGATCTCGCGGTTGTGGGGTTCCGCGAAGAATCCCCGGATATGGGCGGCGACAACCGGTCCGATGTCGGCCACTTCCTGCAGACTGTCCTCGTCCGCCTCCATGAGCGATTCCAGGCTCCGGAAGTGCCTTGCCAGCGCCCTTGCCGTCGCTTCGCCGACTTCGCGTATCCCGAGTGCGTAGATCAACCGCTCAAGATCGGGCTCGCGACTCTCCGCGATGGCGTTAACAAGGTTCGCGGCGGACTTGCTACCCATGCGATCAAGCCTGACCAGGTCCTCTTCCCGCAGATGGTAGATATCGGCCACGGTCTCAATCATGCCCTCATCCACCAGGACATTGACCCACTGCTCCCCCAGCCCCTCAATGTCCAGGGCACGCCGCGAGGCATAATGGCGGATTGCCTCCTTGCGCTGGGCGGGGCAGAAAAGTCCGCCCGAGCAGCGGGCCACAACCTCGCCTTCCGGCTGATCAATCGCCGAACCACACTCGGGACACTCGGACGGCAGGCTGATCTCCCGGGTATCCGCCGGACGTTTGTCGGTAAGCACCTTCACCACCTGGGGAATGACATCACCGGCACGCCGCACCATGACCCAGTCGCCAATACGCAGCCCCAGACGTTCGATCTCATCCATGTTGTGGAGGGTGGTGTTGCTGACCGTGGCACCGCCGACGAAAACCGGATCCAGTCGGGCAACCGGCGTAATGGCGCCCGTGCGCCCAACCTGGAATTCCACATCCCTGACCCGGGTCATTACCTCATGGGCCGGGAACTTGCTGGCAATCGCCCAGCGGGGCGCCCTTGATACGAAGCCGAGCCGTTTCTGGAGGTCCAGGTCGTTCACTTTGTAGACGATGCCGTCGATTTCATACCGGAGATTCTCGCGTTTAGCCAGAAGCTCCCGGTAGTAATCGATGCACGCATCAATGCCCGTAACCAGCCGCACCTCCGGGTTGATTCTCAGCCCCCAGTCACGCAGCTTCTGGAGCTGCTCGAAGTGTTTTGCCGGGAGGCCGGTATCGTCCGGAACGGCAACGCTGTAGCAGCACATCTCCAGGGGGCGGGCCGCGGCCACATGCGGATCCTTGTTGCGCAGGCTGCCTGCGGCCGCATTGCGGGGATTGACGAAGGTCTTCTCGCCGGCCTCGGCGAGCGCCCGATTCAGACGCTCGAACCCATCAAGGGGCATATAGACCTCGCCCCTGACCTCGAAGGCATCCGGGTAGTCACTGCCCATGAGTCGAAGCGGCACGGTTTCGATGGTGCGCACGTTCGCGGTGATATCTTCTCCGGTATACCCATCCCCGCGCGTCGCAGCGCGGTAAAGAACGCCGCCACGATAGAGAAGGCTGACCGCGAGCCCGTCGAGCTTCGGCTCGCAGGCGTACTCAAGGGCATCCTCCTGGCCCAGCCGCTCCCTGACCCGCCGGTCGAAGTCCCGCAACTCGTCTTCATCAAAGGCATTTTCAAGAGACAGCATCGGGGTCTCATGGGGCGCCTCCCGGAACAGCGTGTCCGGGCTGGCCCCGACCCGTTGGGTGGGCGACTCGGGCGTTACGAGCTCCGGATGCTCGGCTTCAAGATCCTGAAGCTCGCGCATGAGGCGGTCATAGGCCTCATCGCTGACTTCGGGATCATCCAGGCTGTAGTAACGGTAATTGTGATACTCAATCTCACGGCGCAGGTTTTCGGCACGCTCAGTGAGGCTGGTGTCTGAAGTCACGGAGATGGGCCCCTTCAGGCTTTGATGGCGGATCGCCTCTTACGCTCGTATTCGCGTATGCGCTGGCGACAGTGTTCAATTGTCTGGGTTGTCATGACACTGTGGTTCTCGTCGCGCAATTCACCACCCAGATTACGTGCCAACGCCTGTGCGGTTTCCAGCATGAAATCGAACGCCTGGACCGGATCACGCGGACCGGGAAGGCTCATGAAGAAACTCACCCCCGGGGTTTCCAGGGTTTCCATCTCCTCCGGGCGCAGGGTGCCGGGCGCAACGGCACTGGCAACGCTGAACTGCACCGGGGAGCGCGTATCCGGCTCCTCGTGGCGGTGATAGATGCCAAGATCCCCGAACTCCATCCCACAGGCATCCAGAAGTTTCTGCAACGCGCGTCCCTGGTAGCGGTCCTCACCCCGGCAATGCACATTCACCACGACAACCTCCTCCGCTTCCGGACGGTTGGCACCAGCAAGTGGAGGCTCATCGGACGATGCCGGGGCGGTTGCCTGCTCGGGCTCTGTTGCAGAGGATGCCTCCTGGCCAGTCGTGGCCTCCGGGGATTCCTTTTCGGAGGGCATGGCAGCCTCGCCTACCCGTGCCGCGCCATCCCGGATCTTCTGCCACAGTTGCCCGGCATTCGTGCCGGAGGCGGCCGAGCGGGCGCCGTCATCCCCCGTCTCCGGATCAGAAGCCGTTTCAGATGCTTTATGGACACGCGCTGGCCCGAGAATACCATCGTCATCACTGGCGGTTATCGATTCCGTCTCAGCCGTTGCGCCACCGGACGACTGCCGAGGGGAAGTCGCTGTGGAGGCCTCTGTCGCATTCGCAGAAGGCGCCTCAACGTTATCAGACAGTGTCGGTTCCCGCCTGGGTTCTGACGCCGATGGCCTGTCACCACCAACGGGCCGGGCGCCGCCATTGGGCAGCTCCGAGTTGTAGTCATCGTCAATCGGCGTCTGGCCAATATCACCACTGCCCATGCCCCGGGCAATTTCCAGCGATTCCTGGCGAGCCCTGTGCATGCGCCGCAATCCATCAACGATTACGCCCAGAATCAGCAGCGCCCCGATGATAATCAGCCATTCTCTGAGACTCATAGTCCTGTTCTGTCCTCATGGGTTGAGATAGGCGCATCCCGGTGCGCCGGCCCGTATTCTTTACTTTATGCAATGACCCGGAACAAGACAATGGCCGCGGATTGCGGCTCGTTCATCAGGCGCCCGCAAGGAGGGCCGCTTCGTCCACATCCACGGACACCAGCCTGGAAACCCCGGGTTCGTGCATGGTAACCCCCATAAGCTGGTCGGAGAGCTCCATCGAGATCTTGTTATGGGTAATATAGATGAACTGAACCTGTTCGCTCATCTCCTTGACCATACGGGCATAGCGGCCAACGTTGGCGTCATCGAGAGGCGCATCCACTTCGTCGAGCATGCAGAACGGCGCCGGGTTGAGCTGGAAAATGGAGAATACCAGTGCAATGGCTGTCAGCGCCTTTTCACCGCCTGACAGCAGGTGAATGGTCGTGTTCTTTTTGCCCGGGGGACGGGCCATGATCGCAACGCCGGTTTCAAGCAGATCCTCGCCGGTCATCTCCAGGTGTGCGCTGCCACCACCGAACACTTTCGGGAACAGGGCCTGGAGTTTCTGGTTGATCGAGTCAAAGGTCTCGCGGAAACGGTGCCGTGTTTCGCGGTCGATGCGCTTCATCGCCGATTCCAGCGCCTGAAGCGCTTCCTGCAGGTCCTGATCCTGCTCATCCAGGTAGGTCTTGCGTTCACTCTGGACCCGGTATTCGTCAATCGCCGCCAGGTTGATCGCACCCAGTCGCTGTACGCGGTTCCCGATGGAGGTCAGCGCTTTCTCCCAGTCTTCCTCTGTGGCGTCCTCAGGAAGAGTATCACGGACGCTGTCCAGCGACACCTCAAGCTCATCGAGCTGTTCCAGGTACTGCTTGCCCCGCAATTCAAGAGCCTGGGCATCCATGCGTAACTGCTCCAGGCGCTCCCGGGCTTCCTGGACCTGTTGCTCTGTCCGGCTGCGACTTTCTTCACGCTCGCGCACCTGCTGGTCGATCTGTTCCAGGGCGTCCCTGGCTTCGCCAAGCTTCTCCTCTTCCTGGACCCGCCGGTCAAGGAGCCCCTCGAGCTCCAACTCCAGGTCCTGGATCGGTGCCTCCGCGTTCTCCCGGGACTCCTTGAGCACCTCGACACGCTCATCAAGGCGCTCACGCTGCACCCGCATCCGCTCAAGGGTCTGCTCCAGCCCCTCCCGCTGGTTCTTCAAAGTCTGGACCTGCAACTGCAGCTGGTGCTGATGATCACGGGCATGGCGGGCCTGCTGACGCCAGTCGTCGAGTTGCTCACGCAGCTGGTCCCGCTCCCCGAGCAGGGTTTCCTTCTGGTCGGCGTTGTCATTCATCCGGTCCATGGCTTCCTGCCAGCGCGCCCGGGCTGACTCCAGGGTCTCCCGCTCATCCCCCTCCTGGGATTCCAACTCAGCGAGATCCTCGCGAATACGGCTCGCCCGCTCCCTGACCTGCTCCATTCGGGCCCGCAGGGCACCCAGCCGGGACTCCGCGGCACTGAAGGCATCACGTGCATCGCTGAGCTCGGTGCGCGCCTCCGCCAGGCGTGTTTCGGATTCGTCGCGCGCTTCGCGGAGCCCATGCAGTTCGTCGTCAATACGGCTGACGGCTTCCTGGAGAGATCCGGATTCCGATTCGAGGGCTTCAATCCGCTTCTGGCGCTCGATCATGCCGGTATCGTCATGATGTTCCGCGGGAAGCCTTACCCAATGCCGACCAACCCAGGCGCCTTCCGGCGTTACCAGTGATTGATGATCGGCCAGCTGCTCACGCCGCGCCATGGCCTCTTCAAGCGTTGCCGCCTCATAGACGGTCGCCAGCACCGACGCAGCGCCACCGGCGTGACGGACCCGCCGCGCGAGGCTGCCAGCATCGCCGGTGACCTCAGCACGGGAATCCACCAGGGCGATACCAGCGGGTGCGCCGTCAAGACGGTCCGGACCATAGTCGCCAGGGGCGAGCGTCAGCCCCTGGGCAAAGGGCCCGAGCACGGCTTCAACGGCCTTCTCCCAGCCGGCATCCACGTCCATGGCCTGCACAACGCGGGGCCGATCTTCCCAGCCTGCCTGGCGGATCCACTCCCGGATACGCTCGTCACTGTCACCCATCTGGTCTTCAAGCAATGCCCGTTCCGAGGCCAGGCGACCGTTGATTTCCTGCAACTTCGCCCGGTTGGCATTGAGCTCAGGCTCCAGGCTCTCGATCCGGGCCCGCTGTTCCTCGAGCTGCTCCGTGAGCGATTCGACATTCTCGCGGGCGGTTTCACAGCGCATGCCCTGCTCTTCCCGCTCCGCTGCCAGGGCCTCTTCTTCGCCGGCATCCTCCTGTTCATCAAGGCCGGCACGCTCTTCCTCCAGCTTACGCCGCCGTTCCTGGAGCTTCGTGAGGGCGTCTTCACTCGCCTTGATCCGCGACTGCTCCACCTCGGCCTGCTGCCGGTCATCGGCGGAACGCTGGCTGAAATCCTCCCAGCGCTGCTGCCAGTCGCCCATCCGGGTTTCCGCTTCCGCCAGCCGTTCACTGCTCTCGGAAGCTTTCTCTTCCGCTTCTTCCAGCTGGGGCTCCAGCTCGGCCAGCTCCCCGCTGACCCGCTCGAGCTTCTCCTCGTCCTGCTCCAACTCGCGGACAATCTCGCGCCGGTTCTCGTGGGCCTGCTCCAGATCATTGGCGGTCTGGCGGGCGTTCTGGCGCTGGTTATCCAGATTCTGTTCAACCCTGGCAATCTCCGCACCCGCCTCGTAGTAGCGACCCTGGGCACGGTTGAAGCGCTCGCTGCGGTCACTGTGATCCTGGCGAAGGGTTTCAAGCGCTGTCTCAAGGGAGGTGCGTTCACTCAAGGCCTTTTCCAGAGCGGTTTCCGCCTCGCTGATGGCACTCCGGTGCGACTGCAGCGAGCCGTCGATGCTGAGCCATCGCAGTACTGCAAGCTCCGCCTGTTTCTGCCGCTCTTCCTGCTTCAAGGCCTTGTATTTCTCAGCCGACTCTGCCTGCTTTTCCAGGTGTTGAAGCTGGCGATCAAGCTCATCACGCAGGTCGGTGAGACGATCGATATTCTCAAGGGTTCGCCGCATCCGGTTTTCGGTTTCCCGGCGCCGTTCCTTGTAGCGTGAAATACCCGCCGCTTCTTCAATGTAGTGGCGCAGTTCCTCGGGCTTGGCCTCGATCAGCCGGGAAATCATGCCCTGCTCGATGATGGCGTAACTGCGCGGGCCGAGCCCTGTCCCAAGGAACAGATCGGTAATATCCCGGCGCCGGCACTTGGCCCCGTTCATGAAATAGTCGGACTGGCCTTCACGGGTCACGCGGCGCTTGACCGAGATCTCCGTGAACCGGCCGTACTCGCCGGGCGCAGTGCCGTCACTGTTGTCAAAAACCAGTTCGATGGACGCCTGCCCGACCGGCTTGCGGCTGGTCGAGCCATTGAAGATCACATCGCTCATGGCTTCGCCGCGCAGGTACTTGGCGGAGCTTTCACCCATCACCCAGCGCACGGCGTCGATCACGTTCGACTTGCCGCAGCCATTGGGACCGACAACAGCGGTCATATTGGAGGGGAACGGGACCGTGGTGGGTTCCACAAAGGACTTGAAACCGGCGAGCTTGATGGATTTCAGCCGCATGAGAGGGGCAACACCATCAGTTTGCCGTTTCGAGTGACAGGGACTCGTCTTTCTCGAGGGCATCCAGTGCCACACGGCGCTGATGCTCCCCGAAGTCCCGTATTGCCGCCGTAACCCCCTGCCGGTCATCGGCCCCCACCCGGTCACCAATCCGGGCAAAGAACTCGTCCGTTACCAGCGTTTCCTCGCGGCTGCGCTCGAGCACCAGATAATAGGTGCGACTGATCGCTGGACGGAAGTTTTCCAGGGTTTCCTCAAGGTAGGGGTTATTCACGATGGGGTAGCACTTGCGCATGATGCCCATACCGCCTTCGATAACCTCCTCGATCGAGGCGTCGGCGGCGGTAATCCGGCGGCGCAGGTCCCGGACGGCCTGGAGCAGGGGCTCAAGATCGGAATTACCCCGCTGCTCCATGAACTTGTCCGCAAGCATCAGCAGGAGCTGGATATAGATATCGTAAAGGTTGTTGACCAGATCAGGCGTGAGGGCGGACACCACGGCCCCCTTTCGGGGGAAAATCTGAATCAGGTGACGCCGCTCAAGGATAAGCAGGGCCTCGCGGACGGAACCACGACTCACATCAAGATCGCCGGCAACCTTCAACTCCTGAATACGCTCTCCCGGACGCATTGTGCCCGTAATGATCTGCTGCCCGAGGTGTTGGGCGATCTGTTCAGAGAGACTTTCCGGCGCCTGGAATCGCATAGTGTGCTACTCGTTCCCTTCTTCGAAGCCGTGGCATTCTAGCATACCGATTGGCTGTTTTGACACGACACAGCCCCACAATCCAGGTATACCGGCCCGGAACCGTGTTCATCTGATGTGAACGGGCTGATGCTACACACTGGAGCGAGGCATGGGTAAAGCATTGATCACCGACGGGAACGTCCGCCGCGCCCGGGGCGCCCTTTTTCAGCCGGTTTGGCCGGCCGTTTCTTGCGTTGCAGACGCTTCAGGCTGTGCTTCTCAGTGGGCGTGGGGGGCTGCACCGGAACGGATTCAAGCCCCACGGCCTCACTCAGGGTGTCCACATCCTTCTGACCGAGTTCCTCCCAGCGCCCGACGCTGAGCCGGCTTGGCAGAAAAACGGGACCGTGGCGAACGCGTTTCAGGCGTGAAACCTGGACCCCCTGGGATTCCCAGAGGCGCCTGACCTCGCGATTACGACCTTCCATGATGGCCACGTAATACCAGTGGTTATGGCCACTGCCTCCCCAGTAGACGACATCGCTGAAACGGGCCATGCCATCATCGAGCTCCACGCCCTCGCGCAGGCGCTCGATCATGGCGTCGTCCACCTCCCCGAAAATGCGCACCGCGTATTCCCGGTCCACCTGCCAGGAGGGGTGCATCAGCCGGTTCGCCAATTCGCCGTCCGTGGTGAACAGCAGCAGGCCGCTGGTCGTTATATCCAGCCGTCCGACCGCAATCCAGCGCTGCCCCGTCAGCGCCGGCAGGCGCTCAAAGACGGTGGGCCGGCCTTCCGGATCATGCCGGGTGGTGATCTCGCCCTCGGGTTTGTTGTACACAATGACCCGACGGGAGGGCGTCTCCACGGAACTCAGGTCAACGGTGCGGCCATCAACCTCGACTTTGTCTGCGGCGGAAACGCGGACGCCAAGTTCAGCGGGCTCGCCGTTGACGTTGACACGCCCTTCGGAAATCAGCGATTCCACGCCCCGACGCGAACCAACGCCCGCCCTTGCCAGCAGCTTCTGAAGGCGTTCTTTTCCGGATGATGTTTCACTCATTCATTGGTCTCCGGGGTCTGATCCCCTGCCTGTGTCTGTTCATCCAGTGCCAGTTCTTCCTGCAGCCGGTCTTCCACTTCACGGCTGATCGTGTCCAGGTCCCGCACGTCGGAAAGCGGCGGCAACTCATCCAGTGACTGAAGATTGAAATAATCCAGAAAGCTGCGGGTTGTTGCATACATCGCCGGTCGCCCGGGAACGTCCCGGTGACCGACAACCCGGATCCACTCCCGATCCAGAAGCGTGCGGATGATCCCGGTACTGACGGTGACGCCGCGGACCTCCTCGATGTCGCCCCGTGTGATCGGCTGACGATAGGCAATCAGGGCCAGGGTTTCAAGCAGCGCCCTCGAATAGCGCTGTGGCTTTTCTTCCCAGAGTCGTCCCACCCAGGGTGACAGCTCTTCGCGCACCTGGAAACGAAAGCCGGACGCCACCCGTTTGAGCTCGAACCCCCGCCCCTCGCAACCGGCCTCGATGCGCGACAGGACGTGTTCAATCACCGTGCTTGTCGGGCGCTCATCCTCACCAAAAACCGCCATCAGCTTTTCCACCGACAGCGGCTTGTCAGCGGCAAGAAGCGCCCCCTCGACAATCTTCTGGACCTGATCGATGCTGTCTTCATTCATGATTCACATCCATCTGCACACGTCATGTTCATTCACTTCCCCGCGCCCGGAGATGCAGCGGCGCAAGAGGCTCGCTCTGGACCACTTCCACAAGCTGCTCACGAATGAGCTCCAGCATCGCGATGAAGGTGACAACCACGCCCAGGCGCCCTTCAGACGGGTCGAAAAGCGTCTCGAAACGGCAGAACTGATCGCCGGAGAGCCCATCAAGGATTGAGGACATGCGCTCGCGCGTGGACAGCTGCTCGCGTTCAACATGATGGTGCTCGTAGAGATCCGCACGCACCAGAACCTCGCGCAGGGCCAGCAGCATCTCCCTCAGGCTGACATCCGGGTGCACTTTGCGCTCCGGCAACTCTGGCGGCTCCGCCGTGGCCACATGGAAATCCCGCTCCTGGCGCGGCATGGTGTCGATTTCCTCCGCCGCCACCTTATAGCGCTCATACTCCTGGAGACGGCGAATCAGTTCGGCCCTGGGGTCCGTCTCCTCTTCCTCGCTGTCGGTCTGGCGGGGCAGCAGCATCCTTGATTTGATCTCCGCCAGGGTTGCCGCCATCACCAGGTACTCGGCCGCCAGCTCAAAGCGCATGGCCTCCATCAGTGTGATGTACTCGATGTACTGATCCGTGATGGCACTGACATCGACATCCAGAATGTCCATGTTGTGCCGGCGGATCAGGTACAGGAGCAGATCCAGCGGCCCCTCAAAAGTATCCAGGAATACTTCCAGGGCATCCGGGGGGATGTACAGATCCTGGGGAAGGTCATGCACCGGCTCACCGGCGACCAGCGCCAGTGCCGCCTGTTGACCTTCTCCTGGTACGGCCTCCCCGGTTGTTGTCATCGCCGGTATTCCAGACCCATGACGCGCCTGACTTCCTGAAGGGTATCCCGTGCCTGAACCCGGGCGCGATCACAGCCCTCATCCATGATGGACCGAACCAGGTCCGGATTGTTTTCATACTCCCTGGCGCGGTCGCGGAAGACCTTCTGCTCCTCGATCACCTTCTCTTCAAGCGGTTTCTTGCAGTCGAGGCAACCGATGGTCGCGTTGCGGCAACCATGCTGCACCCAGTCCTGGGTATCCTGGTCCGAATAGATCGCGTGCAGCTGCCAGACCGGGCACTTATCCGGATCACCGGGATCGCTGCGCCGCACCCGGGCCGGGTCGGTCTGCATACGGCGGATTTTCTGGCTGACGGAGTCCGGCTCCTCCCTGAGGAAGATCGTGTTGTTGTACGACTTGGACATTTTCTGCCCGTCCGTACCCGGCAACCGGGCCTCCGGCGTCAACAATGACTGGGGCTCGGGAAGGATGACCTTGCCGCCGCCCTCGATGTAGCCATACAGCCGTTCGCGATCCCCAATGGAGATGTTCTGCTGCTCCTTGAGCAGCGCGCGTGCCGTATCCAGGGCTTCCTCATCGCCCTGCTCCAGGAAGCGCCGTCGCAGGTTCCGGTAGAGCTTGGCGTTCTTCTTCCCCATCTTGGCAATAGCGGCCTCTGCCTGCTCCTCAAAGCCCGGGTCACGCCCGTACAGGTGATTGAACCGCCTTGCAATCTCCCGGGTGATTTCCACATGGGAGACCTGGTCCGCGCCCACGGGCACATGGCCGGCGCGATACATCAGGATATCGGCGCTTTGCAGCAGCGGATAACCCAGGAAGCCATAGGTCGCCAGATCTTTTTCCTTGAGCTTTTCCTGCTGGTCCTTGTAGCTGGGAACCCGCTCCAGCCAGCCCAGGGGCGTCATCATTGAGAGCAGCAGATGGAGTTCGGCATGCTCCGGGACCCGGGACTGGATAAAAAGCGTTGCGGAGCCCGGATTGACCCCCGCCGCCAGCCAGTCAATGACCATATCCCAAACGTTCTCCTCAATGGAAAACGGATCGTCGTAATGGGTGGTCAGCGCGTGCCAGTCCGCGACGAAGAAAAAGCACTCGTATTCATGCTGGAGTCTGGTCCAGTTACTGAGCACACCATGATAATGGCCCAGATGGAGTCGGCCCGTAGGCCGCATTCCGGAGATAACGCGCTGTTGGGGTTCAACGGAGGTCAAACCTGTCTCCTCATTGATTCAGGGTTCAGCGCCGGATTATACGCTGGAAATCGTTCCGGGTTAATCAGACGCAAAAAGCCGACCCGAAGGTCGGCTTTTATCCATGGGGCGGCGCTGGCGCCGCTCTGTCACCAGCCGGTGGCTTCCTTGAGGGCCTTACCGATCTCGGCCAGGCTGCGCACAGTGTGCACGCCCGCATCCTGGAGTGCAGCAAACTTCTCATCAGCCGTACCCTTGCCACCCGCGATAATGGCGCCGGCATGGCCCATGCGCTTACCGGGAGGCGCGGTCACGCCAGCGATGTAGGACACGACGGGCTTGCTGACATTGTCCTTGATGTAGGCCGCGGCCTCTTCCTCGGCCGTACCACCGATTTCGCCGATCATGACAATGGCCTCGGTATCCGGGTCCTTCTCGAAGAGCTCAAGCATATCGATGAAGTTGGACCCGGGAATCGGGTCGCCCCCGATGCCGACACAGGTGGACTGGCCATAACCGTAGTCGGTCGTCTGCTTCACGGCTTCATAGGTCAGGGTTCCGGAGCGGGAAATAATACCGACCCGACCCGCCTGATGAATGTAGCCCGGCATGATACCGATCTTGGATTGATCCGGTGTGATGACGCCCGGGCAGTTGGGGCCGATCATGCGCACGCCCTTGCGATCCACGTACTCTTTCACATAGAGCATGTCGAGCGTCGGGATACCCTCGGTGATGCACACCACCAGCTCGATGCCGGCATCCGCCGCCTCAATCACCGCATCCTTACAGAAGGGCGCGGGAACATAGATGACGGAAGCCGTGGCGCCGGTTGCCTTGACCGCTTCGCGCACCGTGTTGAATACCGGCAGGCCCAGGTGCTCGGTACCGCCTTTTCCGGGACTCACACCGCCGACCATCTGGGTTCCGTACTCAAGTGCCTGCTCGCTATGGAAGGTACCCTGCGCGCCGGTGAAGCCCTGACAGATAACCTTGGTTTCTTTGTTGATCAAAACACTCATGCTTCACCTCCGGCTGCAGCAACAACTTTCTCGGCAGCTTCCGACAGGCTGCTGGCGGCAATAATGTTCAATCCGCTCTCGGCCAGTTTCTGGCGCCCGTTCTCGGCGTTATTGCCTTCCAGGCGGACCACGACGGGCACGGTCACACCCACCTGCTCGACGGCCCCCATGATGCCCTCGGCGATCATGTCACAGCGGACGATGCCGCCAAAGATGTTAACCAGGACGGCCTTGACCGTATCGTCGGACAGGATGATCTTGAACGCTTCGGCAACCCGTTCCTTCGTCGCACCACCGCCCACATCCAGGAAGTTGGCGGGCTGGCCGCCATGCAGCTTGATGATGTCCATGGTGCCCATGGCCAGACCGGCACCATTGACCATGCATCCGATGTTGCCTTCAAGGGCCACGTAGTTCAGGTCCCATTCATCGGCGTGCGCCTCGCGCTCGTCCTCCTGGGAAAGATCGCGCATCTCGGCCAGCTCTTTCTGGCGATAGAGGGCGTTGCCGTCGGTCCCGACCTTGGCGTCCAGGCAATGAAGATTACCCTCGCCAGTGATAACCAGCGGGTTGATCTCGATCAGTGCCAGGTCCTTGTCCTCGAAGAGCTTCGCAAGGCCCAGGAAAATCCTGGTGAACTGCTTGATCTGCTCGCCCTGGAGGCCGAGGGCAAAGGCAAGTTCACGGGCCTGGTAAGGCTGGGCGCCGACGAGGGGATCAACCGTCGCCTTCAGGATCTTGTCCGGCGTTTCCTCGGCCACTTTCTCAATCTCGACACCACCCTCGGTGGAGGCCATGAAAACCACCCGGCGGGTGCCACGATCAACCACGGCACCCAGGTAGAGCTCCTGATCGATGTCCGTCAGGGACTCAACCAGGATCCGATTAACCGGCTGACCCTTGGCATCGGTCTGGAACGTCACCAGCCGCTGACCGAGCCACTTCTCCGCGAACTCGCGGATTTCTTCCTTGGACTTGGCCAGCTTCACGCCTCCGGCCTTGCCGCGGCCGCCAGCGTGAACCTGGGCCTTGACCACCCAGCCCTCGCCGCCAATCTTGTCCGTGGCGGCGACAGCTTCATCGGCGGTTGCGCAGGCAACGCCCTCGGAAACGGGCAGCCCGTACTCCCCGAAAAGCTTCTTGCTTTGATATTCGTGCAGATTCATAGATCACAACCTGTCGTATGTTGGAACCCGCCGGTTACTTGCTCTTCCGGCGCCGGTTTGCCTTGTGGATTGCCATGCCATCGACCCCCAGGGCTGCCTCGTGGACAGATTCGGAAAGCGTCGGATGGGCAAAACATGTCAGTGCCAGATCTTCGGCGCTGGAACCGAACTCCATGGCAATAACGCCCTGGGCGACGATCTCAGAGGCCTGGGGACCGACCACATGCATTCCCAGGATGCGGTCGGTTTCCTCGTGCGCCAGGATGCGCACCTGCCCCTCGGTCGCATTCGCCGCCATCGCGCGTCCGTTGGCCGCAAACGGGAAGCTGCCCACCTTGTAGGGCTCGCCCTCGGCCTTCAGATCCTCTTCTGTGCGTCCAACCCACGCCAGTTCGGGATGGGTGTAGATCACATTGGGAACGCAGTCATAGTTGACTTCGGTTGCCTTCCCGGCAATCCGGTCAACCACCATGATGCCTTCCTCGGATGCCTTGTGCGCCAGCATTGGGCCCCGCACCACATCACCAACGGCATAGATGCCGGGAACGTTCGTCTGGCACTGATCATCAACCGCGACAAAGCCGCGTTCGTCCAGATCAACACCGGAATCGGAGGAAAAGAGCTTTTCCGTATTCGGCGTACGGCCCACGGCAACGATCAGCTTGTCGCACTTGATCTGCTGCTCGTTGCCGTCCGCGTCCTCATAGGTAACGTAAACCAGATTGCGCTTGATCTCGGTCTTTGTCACGCGGCACTTGAGACGGATGTCGAGGCCCTGCTTCTTGAAGCTCTTGAAGGCATCCTTGGCAATGGCCTGGTCCACACCGGCCAGGAAGGTCTCCTGGGCTTCCAGCATGGTGACCTCGGAGCCTAGCCGATTCCAGACACTGCCAAGCTCCAGCCCGATGACACCGGCGCCAATGACACCAACGCGCTTGGGCACCTCATCAAACTCCAGTGCCCCCTCGCTGTCGACGATCTTGCCCTCTTTCATGGGGGCCGGAGGGATCTCGATCGGACGCGAGCCCGTTGCGATTATGATGTTCTTCGCGCCGTAGGTGGTCTTCTCTCCCTTGAGATCCGTCACCTCAACCTGCTTGCTGTTCAGGACACGCCCCCAGCCATGGATGGAGGTAACACCATTGGACTTGAACAGACCTGCAATACCCCCCGTGAGGTTATTCACGATCTCGTTCTTGTTGGCCATCATCTGGCCCACGTCCACATCCAGGCCACTGACCTTCAGGCCCTGCTTCTCAAACCCGTGTTTCGCCTCCTCATACTTGTGGGAGGTCTCCAGCAGGGATTTGGACGGGATACAGCCTATATTCAGACAGGTACCGCCAAGTACCTGGCCTCCCTTGTCATCCTGCCAGCCCTCAACACAGGCGACTTTCATTCCCTGCTGCCCGGCCCGGATGGCGGCTACATAACCGCCCGGGCCAGAGCCGATGACAATTACGTCGTAATCTTGGGACATAATGATTCCTGCTTACCGGTCTATCGTTATTAAACGTCGAGAAGAATCCGTGCCGGATCCTCCAGCAATTCCTTGATGGTGACGAGAAACTGAACCGCCTCCTTCCCGTCAATCATACGGTGATCGTATGAGAGTGCCAGATACATCATCGGCTGCACCACCACTTCCCCATTAACAGCCATGGGCCGCTCCTGGATCTTGTGCATACCAAGGATCGCCGTCTGGGGCGGGTTGAGAATGGGCGTGGACAGCAGCGAACCAAAGATGCCGCCGTTGGTGATGCTGAAGGTCCCACCGGTCATCTCATCGATGGTCAGTTTGCCGTCACGCGCTTTCTTGCCGAATTCGGTGATTCCCTGCTCGACATCCGCAACGGAAAGGGCATCCGCATCCCGCAGCACCGGGACGACAAGCCCGCGTTCCGTGGATACGGCAATCCCGATGTCCTGATAGCCGTGATAGACCATGTCGGTCCCGTCGATAGAGGCATTCACTGCCGGGAAACGTTTGAGGGCCTCGCACGCCGCCTTGACGAAGAAGCCCATGAAACCGAGCTTGATGCCGTGCCGCTTCTCGAAGGTGTCCTTGTAGGACTGGCGAATGTCCATGATCGGCTTCATGTTGACCTCGTTGAAAGTGGTCAGCATGGCCGTGGTCTGTTGCACGTCCACGAGTCGGCGCGCAATGCTTGCGCGCATACGGGTCATGGGGACCCGTTTTTCAGGCCGCTCTCCGGCAGGCATGGAGGCTTCCGGCGGCTGCTGGGGTTTACCTTGCTCCGCAGTTTTGCCGCTGCCCTGAGGAGTGCTCTCCTGGGGACCCTGTTCCAGATGGCGGAGAATATCCTCTTTCAGAACCCGGCCGTCGCGCCCCGTGGCCTCAACCTGTTTCGGGTTGACCCCCTTCTCTTCGGCCAGCTTTTTGGCCGCGGGGCTCAGCATCGGCTCTTCTCCGCTGCTCTCAGCTGCGGGCTCACTGGTTTTACCGCTATCGGACTCGGCTGGCTCTGACG
This sequence comes from Halospina denitrificans, assembly GCF_004364635.1. GTDB lineage: Bacteria > Pseudomonadota > Gammaproteobacteria > Pseudomonadales > Oleiphilaceae > Halospina > Halospina denitrificans. The sequence goes on from NZ_SOAX01000003.1 coordinate 329,211, forward strand.
CCTCCGTCGATGATGCCTCGGCCTCTTTCTCAGGGGCTTTTTCTTCACCGCCACCGCTGCTTCCGGACTCGCCCTCGGCGAACTTCCCGATGACTTCCCCACTTTCGACCGTGTCGCCCTCACCCTTGACCACCTCCGAGATGACACCGTCAGCGGGAGCAACCACTTCCAGCACGACCTTATCGGTCTCGATGTCCACGATCAGCTCATCCCGCTCGCACTGCTCCCCCGGCTGTTTGTGCCAGGTTGCGATGGTGCCTTCGGCGACAGACTCAGGGAAAACCGGAGCTTTTATGTCTGTTGTCATTGCCTTTCCTTTCTGGTTGTTGCTCGTCAGACAGAGAACGCGTCTTCAACGAGTTGTTTCTGTTCTTGCGCATGGACACTGGCGTGGCCCGCAGCCGGCGCTGCAGACGGCTTGCGTCCGGCATACTGGAGCACCAGCTTAGGATTCAGCTGGTTGAGCGCCTGGCGCATATGGTGCTGACTGCAATACCAGGCGCCCTGGTTCATGGGCTCCTCCTGACACCAGACCGCCGTCTTGATCTTGCGGTAGGGAGCCAGCACCGCATCCAGGTCATCGTGTGGGAAGGGATAGAGCTGCTCAATACGTACAATCAGCGTGTCTTCCCGGCCGTCGCTGCGAAGCTTTTCCAGCAGATCGTAATAGACCTTGCCGCTACACATGATCAAACGGTTAACCTTGCGCGGGTCCGGCATCTGCTTGGGCGGAAGGACGGTGCGGAAGGTCCCCTCACAAAGGTCATCAAGCGAGGATACCGCCTCCTTGTGCCGCAACAGACTCTTGGGTGTCAGTGCAATCAGCGGCTTACGCAGCGGCCGCTTGACCTGGCGCCGGAGCATGTGGAACACCTGAGACGGCGTGGTCGGAACACAGACCTGGATATTGTGTTCCGCGCAGAGCTGAAGGAAACGCTCCAGGCGTGCCGAGGAATGCTCCGGCCCCTGACCTTCATAACCGTGGGGCAGGAGCAGGGTCAGGCCGCACAGCCGCGCCCACTTGTGCTCACCACTGGTGATGAACTGGTCAATGACCACCTGGGCGCCATTGACGAAATCACCGAACTGGGCCTCCCAGATCGTCAGCGTCGCCGGTGTCGTGGTCGAATAACCGTATTCGAACGCCAGCGCCGCCTCCTCGGAAAGCAGCGAGTCATAGATTTCGAAGCGTGGCTGGTCCTCCCGGATATGTTCAAGGGGAGCGTACTCGGAACCATCCTTCTGGTTGTGCAGCACGGAATGACGATGGGAAAAGGTCCCCCGCCTGGAATCCTGGCCAGAGAACCGGATCGGGTGTCCCTCGTGAATAAGCGTGGCATAGGCCAGGGTCTCCGCGTATCCCCAGTTGAGCGGCAGCGCTCCCTGGGTCATCTTGCCCCGATCTTCCATGATCTTCTTGACCTGGCGCTGAATGCTGAACCCCTCGGGAATAGTGGAAATCTTTTTCCCCAGCTCCTGCAGCGTCTTCATGGGCACGCTGGTCTTGCAGCGGGCAGTCCACTCGTGGCCCAGGTAAGGCGTCCAGTCCACGTAGAGTTCAGTGTTGGGCTCCTTCACCAGAGCATCGACCACATGATCGCCCCGGTCGAGTTTGTCGCGGTACTCCTCGAAGAACTTCTTGGCGTCATCATCGGAGATCTCACCGTCCTCGATAAGCTGCTTGACGTAGAGATCCCGCGTTGTCGGATGCTTGCGGATCTTTTCATACATCCGCGGCTGGGTCGCCGCCGGTTCGTCGGCCTCGTTGTGGCCACGACGGCGGTAGCACACCAGATCAATGACGACGTCCTGCTTGAATTCATTGCGGTAGTCCATGGCCAGCTGCGTGACGAAAAACACCGCTTCGGGGTCATCGCCGTTCACGTGCAGGATTGGCGCCTGCACCATCTTGGCCACATCCGTGCAGTACTCGGTTGAGCGCGCATCGTCCTGGTAGCTGGTGGTAAAGCCAATCTGGTTGTTGACGATGATATGGACGGTCCCGCCAACGCCGAAGCCCCGGGTCTGGGACATCTGCAGGGTTTCCATGACCACGCCCTGACCGGCGAAAGACGCATCACCATGAATGGCAATCGGCAGCACCTGCTGGCCGATGGTGTCTTCGCGACGCGCCTGCCGCGCCCGCACCGAGCCGCTGACCACCGGGGTAACAATCTCCAGATGCGACGGGTTGAAGGCAAGAGCCAGATGGACCTCGCCGCCGGGCGTCATGACGTTGGACGAGAAGCCCTGGTGGTACTTAACGTCACCCGAGCCTTCCTCCATGGTGATCTTGCCGTCAAACTCGTCGAAGAGCTCGCCGGGATTCTTGCCCAGGGTGTTGACCAGGACGTTCAGTCGGCCCCGGTGGGCCATGCCGATCACAATCTCGCGCGCGCCATAGGAGCCGCCACGCTGGATCAGTTCACTGACACAGGGCGTCAGCGACTCGGCGCCCTCCAGCCCGAAACGTTTGGTTCCGGGATACCGGGAGCCCAGGTATTTCTCCAGCCCCTCTGAGGCATTCAGGCGTTCCAGAATATTGAGTCGAGTCTTTTTCTCAAACGTCGGGTGGGATTTAACCGTTTCGAGACGCTGCTGGAACCAGCGCTTAACCGCGGTATCCACGATGTGCATGTATTCCGCGCCCACCGTACTGCAGTAGGTCCGCTGCAGGCCATCAATAATATCGCGCAGCTTCATGCGCTCGGCGCCGAAACACAGAGAGCCGGTCTGGTACTCCTCCTCGAGGTCGTCCTCATCAAGACCGTGGAAACGGTAATCCAGATCCTGGACTTCCGGCCGCTGAAGCAGACCAAGCGGATCCAGGTTGGCTCTCTGATGGCCACGGACTCGATAGGCGTTGATCAGCTGGAGGACGCGAACCTGTTTCTGTTCGGCGCTTGAGATGGTGGCGGGAGTACCCTGAGTGGGCGTGTAGCGGCGTTGATTCTGGGATATGTAGCGGAATTGTTCTCGTATGTCTCGGTGCGGAACGTCGGGGCGGTGATCACCTGGAATACCGGGAAGTTGATCAAAGTACCGCCGCCATTCCTCCGGTACGCTGTTGGGGTCCGTCAGATAGGTCTCAAACAGATCCTCAACGTAGGCAAGATTCCCCCCTTGAAGGTGAGAGGTCCGCCACAACTGCTCCATTACGCTTTCATGCATGGCAATAGCTCGCCTTTGACTGAACATCTTGTCAGCAAAATGCAGCCAGGGCCTTGTGAGCGCCGGCCACATTCCCGTGCGCGACTCCGGTATTGCCGGAGCGCGCATTATTGAAACGGAAACGGGTCCGCTTCAGAGCGTCTTCTGGCGTTTACAGTGTCGCAATAATCAGGTTGTTCGCTGCATCAGCATAGTACGAATGTGCCCGATTGCGCGCGTCGGATTCAGCCCCTTGGGACAGACGCTAACACAGTTCATGATGCCGCGGCAGCGGAATACGCTGAACGGATCGTCCAGATTATCAAGACGGTCCGCCGTCGCCGTGTCACGGCTGTCGGCCAGAAAACGATAGGCCTGCAGCAGACCTGCCGGCCCTACAAACTTGTCCGGGTTCCACCAGAACGAGGGGCACGCCGTGGAGCAACAGGCACAGAGAATGCACTCGTAGAGCCCGTCCAGCTTCTCCCGATCCTCGGGAGACTGCAACCGTTCTATCGCCGGTTCCGGATTATCATTGATCAGATAGGGCTGAATCCGTTCGTACTGGCGATAGAAAATGGACATATCCACCACCAGGTCCCGGATTACCGGCAGCCCCGGCAAGGGCCGCACCACCAGTTTGCCCTTGGGTGCAACTTCCGATACCGGCGTGACACAGGCAAGCGCGTTCTTGCCATTGATGTTCATGCCATCGGAACCGCAGACACCTTCCCGGCAGGAGCGCCGAAAAGCAACACTCGGGTCGTCCTCCTTGAGCATGTGGAGAACATCAAGAACCATCAGATCCTTCCCCTCCGGAAGCGTTACCTCAAGGTCCTGCATGTAGGGCACATTGTCCGTTTCCGGGTTATACCGATAAAGACTGACTAACATTACATCACCCCTTGATTAATACTTCCGGACGGTTGGCGGAAGCGCTTCCATGGAACGCGGCGCAAAGTTGACCTCGCGCTGCCCCAGCCGTTTCTCGGTTGGGAAATACAGGGAATGCTTCAGCCAGTTCTCGTCGTCCCGTTCGGTGTAATCATTACGGGCATGGGCGCCCCGACTCTCTTTCCGCTCAACAGCGGATACAGCCGTTGCGTACGCCACCTCGTAAAGGTTTTCCAGTTCCAGCGCTTCGACACGTGCGGTGTTGAATGCGTTACTCGTGTCTTCCAGTTTGGTGTTCTGGATCCGCTTGCCGATCTCATCAAGCAGCTTGAGCCCCTTGTCCATTGGCTCGCCATCACGGAAGACGCCGAAATAGAGCTGCATGGTATCCTGCAGATCCTTCTTGACGTCGGCCACGCGCTCCGTGCCCTCGCCACTGTTGAGCCGGTCCAGCCTTGCCATGGCATTCTGGATGTCACTTTCACTGGCTTCCATGCTTTCACCGCCTTCCCGCAGCTGCTTCTCGATCTGCAGGCCGGCGGCGCGACCGAAGACCACGAGGTCGAGCAGCGAGTTGCCGCCCAGACGGTTGGCGCCATGCACAGAGACGGAAGCTGCTTCGCCACAGGCAAAAAGCCCCTCAATCGGTTGATCATTACCGTTCGAATCCTGGGTCATCACCTGTCCGCCGATGTTGGTGGGAAGCCCACCCATCATATAGTGACAGGTTGGAACCACCGGGATGGGCTCCTTGACCGGATCCGCGTGGGCGAAAGTACGGGAAAGCTCCAGGATACCCGGCAGACGGAGGTTAAGAGTCTCCTCACCCAGGTGATCCAGCTTCAGATAGACATGGTCCTTGTTGGGACCGCAGCCGCGGCCCTCAAGAATCTCAAGAACCATGGAACGGGCAACCACGTCCCGCCCCGCGAGATCCTTGGCGTTGGGCGCATAGCGCTCCATGAAACGCTCGCCTTCACCGTTGACCAGATAGCCGCCTTCACCACGGCACCCTTCGGTGACGAGGGTTCCGGCGCCATGGATACCGGTGGGATGGAATTGCCACATCTCCATATCCTGAACGGGAATACCCGCCCGCAGCGCCATACCGACACCATCACCGGTATTGATCAGGGCGTTGGTGGTCGAGGCATAAATGCGTCCCGCACCGCCGGTAGCCAGCACCGTTGCCTTGGCCTTAATATAGACCACTTCGCCGGTCTCGATCTCAATGGCTACGACACCAACTACCTGACCATCCTGATTCTTGACCAGATCGACGGCATACCATTCGTTCAGGAAGGTGGTTCCACCCTTGAGATTCGCCTGGTACAGCGTATGGAGCAACGCGTGGCCGGTACGGTCGGCCGCGGCACAGGTCCGGGCGGCCTGGCCACCCTTGCCGTAATCCTTGGACTGGCCGCCGAAAGGACGCTGATAGATGCGGCCATTCTCAAAGCGTGAAAACGGAAGCCCCATGTGCTCAAGCTCATAGACCGCCCTGGGTCCCACGGAGCACATGTATTCGATAGCTTCCTGGTCCCCGATATAGTCTGACCCCTTGACGGTGTCATACATATGCCAGCGCCAGTCATCATTCGGGTCGGCGCTGGCAATGGCGCAGGTAATACCACCCTGGGCGGAAACCGTGTGGGAGCGGGTCGGGAAGACCTTGGAGATGCAGGCGGTTTTAACCCCCGACTGCGTCAGCTGCTGCGCCGCCCGCAGACCGGAACCACCGCCACCGATAACCAGCGCGTCGAAAGACATCGTTCTAAGATTCGACATAACTCAAAGCCCCCAGAGAATCTCAACACCCCAGACGAGGTAGACAAACATGATCAGACCGCACACCGCCTGAATAAGAAATCGCAATGCGGTTGGCTTGATGTAATCCGTGGTAATGGTCCAGAGACCAACCCAGGCGTGCAGCCCCAGGGAAATCAGCGCCAGAAGGCTGAAGATCCGCATCCACATCTGATCAAAAAGCCCTGCCCACTGGGCATAATCAAGATCGGGCGACGCCAGCAGGTAACCCGCGAGAAAAAGCGTATAGACGCCAAGCACCACGGCGGAGACCCGCTGCATGAGCCAGTCGAACGCGCCGGTGCGTCCAAGGTTGGTGACACTTGTTACCATATCCAGACTCCCAGAAGAATGATCAGCACAATGGAGACCCCGAAGGTAATCTTGGCGCTCAGCCGTCCGCCCTCAAGCGTTTCACCCACCCCCATATCCATGATCAGGTGGCGAATTCCAGCGACAAGATGATAGGCAAGCGCCGCAAGGATGCCCCATACAACCAGCTTGGCCAGAGGATGCCCCATTACGTCGGCAACGGAACTGAAATCCGCCCGACTGGATAACGACATATCCAGCCCGTAAAGCAGAAACGCAATTCCCACAAACGCCACAATACCGCTGATGCGGTGAATGATGGAGGCGATGGCGGGAATCGGGAAATGGATCGTGCTGATTTCGAGATTGACTGGTCGTTTCGAGTTCACAGCTTAGTCACACCCCTGTCTGGTGCTCCGAGCGTCGGCGGAAACAGAGCGACGTCGTGCACTGTGTATTGGTGGTCGCCTACTGGCGTCGGGAAGGCAAGTACCGCCGTCGTTGGCAGGCTCCCGTCTTCGGCGTTCGAATTATAGAGACTACCCCTTGTGATTACAAACGGGTAACAGCCTCTCCGATCGACCCTCGGTAACAGCCGGATTGACAATCCGTAACGTGGGCCTATATTTTTCGTCCACGACGTGCGCCGCCCCTCCCGGGATCAACCTCTCCCACCCGGCCTTTTGGGGCGTTAATCCGTGACGACCGGGGCAAACTTTTGCGATACTTGGCGCCGGTTGTGCGTAATCTCCAGCACTATGTTTGCTGAACTGACAGGAGAACACCATGTCCAACGAGAAAGCAACGCTTTCAGTCGGTGGCCGAACCCTGGAACTTCCGGTCTACTCCGGTACTGAAGGACCGGATGTGATCGATATCCGCAGCCTGGTCCAGGAGGGCTGGTTCACCTATGATCCGGGCTTCGTTTCCACCGCTGCGTGCGAATCCAAGATCACCTTCATTGATGGCGCCAACGGTGTTCTCCTGCATCGCGGCTATCCCATCGAACAGCTGGCGGAGAACGCGGACTACCTTGAGGTCTGTTACCTGCTTCTGCATGGCGAACTCCCCTCCGCCAAGGAAAATGAGCGTTTCCGGAACACCGTGAATAATCACACCATGATCCATGACCAGATGGGGCGCTTCTTCAATGGTTTCCGGCGCGATGCCCACCCCATGGCCATCATGGTGGGGGTCGTGGGCGCCCTCTCCGCGTTCTACCACGACACCATGGACCTGACCGACGAGCGTGAGCGCGAGATTGCCGCCTTCCGGCTCATTGCCAAGATGCCCACGATCGCCGCCATGTGCTACAAGTATTCCATCGGCCAGCCCTTCATGTACCCCCGTAACGATCTGGGCTACGCCGAGAACTTCCTGTATATGATGTTCGGGGTGCCGTGCGAGGAGTACAAGGTCAACCCGATCATCGCCAAGGCTATGGACCGGATCTTTATCCTGCACGCGGACCACGAGCAGAACGCCTCCACGTCCACGGTGCGCCTTGCCGGCTCCACCGGCGCCAATCCCTTTGCAGTCATCGCCTCCGGTATTGCGGCGCTCTGGGGACCCGCTCACGGTGGCGCCAACGAAGCTGTGCTGAACATGCTCAACGAGATCGGCGACGAATCCCGTGTTGAGGAGTGCGTCGAACGCGCCAAGGACAAGGACGACCCTTTCCGCCTGATGGGCTTCGGCCATCGGGTCTACAAGAACTTCGACCCGCGGGCGCGCGTGATGCGTGATACGGCCCATGAAGTGCTGAAGGAACTCGGCATGGAGAATGATCCACTCCTGCGCATTGCCCAGCGCCTGGAGCAGATCGCACTGGAGGATGAATACTTCATCGAGCGCAAGCTCTACCCGAACGTTGACTTCTATTCCGGGATCATCCTCAAGGCAATCGGCATCCCTACTTCCATGTTCACGGTGATTTTTGCGATGTCGCGCACTATCGGATGGTTCGCACACTGGAATGAGATGGTGAGCGGGTCCTACCGGATTGGACGCCCCCGCCAGCTCTATACCGGGTACAGCAAGCGCGATTATCCGAACAAGTAACCGGCACCCTTAAAAACCCGCTTCGGCGGGTTTTTTGATGCGCTAACAGCAGGGAGAATCCTGATGAACATCACCTTTATCGGGCTGGGCGTCATGGGTTATCCCATGGCGGGGCATCTGGCGAAGCGTGACGGCTTCGAGGTTACCGTCTACAACCGCACTGCCTCAAAGGCCAGGCAGTGGACCAGCGATTATCCCGGGGCCATGGACGAAAGCATTGCCGGCGCCGTCAGCAATGCGGACGTCGTTATCACCTGCGTAGGGGCGGATCCGGACCTGCGGTCACTTTTCAGGGGCGACGGTGGCATTATTGCCAATACGCCCGAAGGCGCTCTGCTCCTGGATCATACAACCGCCTCCGCGACCGTCACCCGCGAGCTGGCCGAAGCGGCTTCATCACGGAACCTGCATTGGGTCGACGCCCCTGTCTCCGGCGGGCAACAGGGTGCCCAGAACGGCCAGCTCACGATCATGTGCGGCGGGGATAAGGCGAGTTTTGAGCGCGCCCAGCCGGTGCTCGACTGCTACGGCAAGGTGAGCCATTACATGGGCGAGGTGGGAAGCGGACAGCTGACCAAAATGGTCAACCAGATCACTGTTGCGGGGCTGCTTGAAGGACTCGCCGAAGGCATCCATTTCGCGGAGCAGGCGGGCCTCGATACCGGGGCGGTCATCGGTGCCATTTCAGGGGGCGCCGCCCAATCCTGGCAGATGGACAACCGTGCGGGCACCATGATCGCCGGCGAGTACAACCACGGATTTGCCGTGGACTGGATGCGAAAGGACCTGGCCATCTGCCTGTCCGAAGCCAGGGACCGTGGCGCCACCCTACCCGCCGCGGCCCTCATCGACCAGTTCTATGGGGACGTCCAGGCCCAGGGTGGCGGCGGCTGGGACACCTCCAGCCTGTTGGAACGGCTTCGAAACCGTTCCCGCTGACGCCTAACTTGCCTTCTTTTTCCGCTGGCCGGAGCCTTTCTTCTGGCCAGTCCCTTTTTTCTGCTGCTTCTCCTGGGGCTCCCATCGCCCGTTGCGATAGAACGCCTGCCACCCCGTCGCCTTGCCCTCCTTTTCGGAGACCAGGTACTGCTCCTTATTCTTGCGACTGAAGCGTACCACCGTGGGATTGCCCTCGGGATCACGCTCCGGCGCCTCGAGAATATAGGCGTACTTGGGATCAAGCTCGTCGGCGTGCGGCTTGATCTCGCTGACCAGCGGCGGCCGGGTTTCGCGATTCTTGGGGAACTTGCTCGCGGCCAGGAAGAGGCCTGACGCCCCATCCCTCAGCACATAGGTATCCTCGACCTTCTGGCATGGCAGCTCCGGCATGGGAATCGGGTCCATCTTGGGCGGTGCCGGCTCGCCATTGCGCAGCAGCTTGCGGGTATTCTTGCACTCGGTGTTCGTGCAGCCGAAGTACTTGCCGAAACGCCCGCTCTTGAGCTGCATCTCGCTGCCGCATTTGTCACACTCCAGAGTTGGGCCTTCATAGCCCTTGATGCGGAAACTGCCGTGTTCAATCTCGTGGCCCGGGCAGTCGGGGTTGTTGCCACAGATATGGAGCTTGCGCCCCTCATCGATGAGGTAGCTGTCCATGGCCGTGCCGCATTCCGGGCAGCGACGTTTCTGGCGCAGCAGTCGTGATTCGCCCTCGCCGTCATCATCGTCAACGCTCACCGCCTCCTCGCCGGAAACCAGGTTGATCGTCTTCTTACACCGTTCCTTGGGCGGCAGCGAGTAGCCGGAACAGCCCAGAAAGACGCCGGTACTGGCGATACGGATCTGCATGGGGCGCCCACAGTCGGGGCATTCGATATCCGTATTGGTGGGAGTATTCCCCCGCATCCCATGCTCCGTGGAGCTGGCTTCCTCGAGTTGGGCGGAGAAGCGCTCATAGAATTCATTGAGCACTTTCTTCCAGTCAATCTGCCCTTCGGCGATTTCATCCAACTCTTCTTCCATCCGGGCGGTAAACCCGTAATCCATCAGGTTGGAGAAGGATTCGTTCAACCGATCCGTGACAATGTCGCCCAGCTTCTCCGAATAGAAACGACGATTCTCCAGGCGCACATAGCCGCGGTCCTGGATGGTGGAAATGATCGAGGCGTAGGTCGATGGCCGGCCGATTCCGCGTTTCTCGAGCTCCTTTACAAGCGAGGCTTCGCTATAACGGGGGGTCGGCTTGGTAAAGTGCTGACTCGGGTACAGTTCATGGAGGCGCAACTGGTCGCCTTCCGCAACCTCGGGCAGCACGACATCCTGTTCCTTTTTGCCACCCGGCGGCTGAACGCGCTGGAAGCCATCAAAGCGGATAATCCGGCCCCGGGTTCTGAGCTCATAATCCCCGGCCTGGACCGTGATCGAACTGCTGAGAAACTCCGCATCCGTCATCTGACAGGCAAGGAACTGGCGCCAGATCAGGTCATAAAGCCGCTCAGCGTCCTTCTCGAGGCCACTGATGTCGCTCGCCTTGCGCTTGACATCCGAGGGTCGGATCGCCTCGTGCGCCTCCTGAGCGCCTTCTCTCGAGGTATAGTAGCGTGGCTTCTCAGGCAGGTAATCCTCACCGAATGATGACTTGATGTAACCGCGCGCCGACTGTATGGCATCCTGACTCAGGTTCGTGGAGTCCGTCCGCATATAGGTGATAAAACCGGCTTCGTAGAGCCGCTGCGCCAACGTCATGGTTTTCTTGACACTGAAACCAAGGCGGTTGCTGGCGGCCTGTTGCAGCGTCGAGGTAATGAAGGGCGCATTCGGGCGCGAGCGCGTTGGCTTGTCTTCCCGCTTGATGACCCGGTAGGTAGCGTCTTCCTCCGCCAACGCACGGAGCCGCGCAACGTGCTCATCGCTCTGCTGTTGATTGGTTGGGCGGTAGTTCTGCCCCTGATGACGCACCACATCAAAGGGGATGGGCTCCTCGCGATGCTCGGGTGCCTTGAGGTCAGCCTCAAGCTCCCAGTACTCCTCAGGGACAAAGGCCCTTATCTCGCGCTCACGCTCAACAATGAGCCGAACCGCCACCGACTGCACCCGACCGGCTGACAGCCCGCGGGCAATCTTGTTCCAGAGAAGCGGCGAGACCATATACCCCACAACCCGATCAAGAAAACGCCGGGCCTGCTGGGCACTGACGCGGTGCTCATCCACGTCCGTCGGCTCGCTGAACGCCTCCTGGATCGCCCGCTTGGTGATCTCATTGAACACCACCCGCCGATACTTGCTGTCATCCTCGCCAATGGCCTCCTTGAGGTGCCAGGCGATGGCTTCCCCCTCACGGTCAAGGTCCGTTGCCAGATAGACGGCATCGGCGTTACGGGCCAGACGCTGCAGTTCGCTGACCACCTTTTCCTTGCCGGGCAGTATTTCGTAGTGAGCCTCCCAGTCGTTCTCGGGATCCACACCCATGCGCCGGATAAGCTGCGCCCGCTGCTTTTGCTGCTGATAGCGGGCCTTGGTCTCGGGGTCCATCTTGCGGGTCTGCGCGGCCTGACGCGCCCGCTCCTTGGGGTCGGTCTTGTTCTGTCCCGAGCCGCTGACGGGGAGATCCCGAATATGGCCAATGCTCGACTTCACAACATAGTCATCTCCCAGATACTTGTTGATGGTCTTGGCCTTGGCGGGCGACTCCACAATAACCAGACTTTTACCCATAACGACGGAACAATCCTCGAAGACTTTCTGAAACCATGGCCGTCACCGGCATGGACGTGGCGACAATATATAGGGATTCGTGTGTACCGGGTCAAGAGGCCCTGACGCAAAAAGCCCGGCGCAGGGCCGGGCTTTTCAGGGTCAGGTGCCGGGATCAGAGCCGCTCGAAGACGGTTGCCGTACCCTGCCCAAGCCCCACACACATGGTGGCCACGCCCAGCGTGCCACTCTTCTGCTGCATGATATGCAGCAGTGTGGTGGAAATACGGGAACCAGAACATCCCAGCGGGTGACCAAGCGCAATGGCGCCGCCGTTGAGGTTCACTTTCTCGTCCATCACATCCAGCAGCTTGAGATCCTTGAGAACCGGCAGGGACTGCCCGGCAAAGGCTTCATTCAGCTCCCAGAAGTCGATGTCCTCGACCTTCAGGCCAGCGCGCTTGAGCGCCTTCTTGGTCGCCGGAACCGGACCGTAGCCCATGATGGCCGGATCCACACCAGCTACCGCCATGGAGCGCACCTTGGCGATGGGCTTGAGGCCCAGCGACTTGGCCTTCTCGGCGGACATCACAATCATGCTGGAAGCACCATCGGTCAGCTGCGAGGAGGTACCGGCCGTTACCGTGCCGTTTTTCGGGTCAAACGCCGGCTTCAGCTGGGACAGGCCCTCGACGGTCGTCTCGGGACGGATCGTCTCATCCTGCTCAATCAGCTTGCGATAGCCATTCTCATCATGACCTTCGATCGGCACGATCTCGTTATCAAAACGCCCTTCTTCCCGCGCCGCGTGAGCACGCTGGTGCGAGCGATAACCAAACTCGTCCTGCTGCTGGCGCTCGATGCCGTGCATCTTGGCGAGCATTTCCGCCGTCAGGCCCATCATGTTGGACGCCTTGGCGGAATACTTGGATGACGCCGGGTTGTGATCAAAGCCGGACTCCATGGGAATGTGACCCATGTGCTCGACACCGCCGATCACGAACACCTCGCCGTTGCCCGTCTGGATCGCCTGGGCGGCAGTGTGGATGGCACTCATGGAAGAACCGCACAGGCGGTTCACCGTCTGCCCGGCCGATTCATGCGGGATCCGGGTCATCAGCGAGATGTGGCGCGCGATGTTCAGACCCTGTTCCTTTGTCTGGTTCACACAGCCCCAGATCACGTCCTCGACATCTTTCGGATCGACCTTCGGGTTGCGATCAAAAAGGGCTTCGACCAGCGCAGCAGACATATTTTCGGCGCGCACATTGCGGAAACAGCCATTCTTGGCACGGCCCATCGGCGTCCGTACGCAATCGACTATGACAACGTCTCTCGGATTAAGGCTCATAGATCTTCTCCGTTCGGAAAACTCATTCAACGATTAGCCGTGAAACTTTTTGCCGGACTTGGCCATTTCACGCATGCCATCGGTCGGATGGTAGAGCGGGCCAAGGTCCTTGTACTTGTCTGCCATCTTGCAGAACTCGTCCAGGCCAATGTCGTCGATATAGCGCAGCGCGCCACCGCGGAAGGGCGGGAAGCCGATGCCGTAAACCAGTCCCATGTCCGCCTCGGCGGCCGTGCCAACGATGTTGTCTTCCAGGCAGCGAACCGTTTCGATGCACAGCGGGATCATCATGCGTTCGATAATCTGCTCGTCGGTGAACTCCTGGCTGTTGTGGACAACCGGCTTGAGCAGGCCGTAGCTGCTTTCATCAACCACCTTCTGCTGCTTGCCCTTCTTGTCCAGCTGGTACTGATAGAAACCCTTGTCCGACTTCTGGCCCAGGCGGTCATTCTCGAACATCACATCAATGGCACTCTTGTGCTCATCCTTCATGCGATCCGGGAAGCCTTCAGCCATGACTTCGTTGGCGTGCTTGGCCGTATCCATGCCAACCACGTCCAGCAGGTAGGCCGGGCCCATGGGCCAGCCGAACTTCTCCATGATCTTGTCGACCTTCTGGAAGTCCGCACCGTCGCGCACCAGGCGCGCAAAGCCGCCGAAGTACGGGAACAGGATCCGGTTGACCAGGAAGCCGGGGCAGTCGTTGACCACGATCGGGCTCTTGCCCATAGCGCGGGCATAGGCGACTGTGGTTGCCACTGCCTTGTCGCTGGTCTTCTTGCCACGGATGACCTCAACCAGCGGCATCATGTGTACCGGGTTGAAGAAGTGCATGCCGCAGAAGTTTTCCGGGCGCTTGAGGTTCTTCGCCAGGCGGTCAATGGAAATGGTGGAGGTGTTGGAGGTGAGGATCTTGTCCTCGCCGATCACGTCCTCGGTCTCACGCAGTACCGCGTCCTTGACCTTCGGGTTCTCGACCACGGCTTCGACAACCAGATCCACATCCCCGAAATCACCATAGTTCAGCGTCGGGTGGATGTTGTTGAGCACGTCACCCATCTGACCGGCGTTCATCTTGCCCTTGTCCACGCGCTTGGTCAGCAGCTTCTTGGCTTCCTCAAGGCCCGCGGTGATGCCATCGCGGTTGATATCCTTCATCAGGATGGGCGTGCCCTTGGACGCCGACTGGAATGCGATACCGCCACCCATGATGCCAGCACCCAGAACGGCTGCCATTTTTACCTGGTTGGCCTGCTTCTCGTAGTCTTTGCCTTTCTTCTTCAGGTCCTGGTCGTTCAGGAAGATCTGGACCAGTGAGGAGGCCGTGCCGGTCTTGGCCATCTTGGCAAAGCCGTTCGCCTCAACCTCGATCGCCTTGTCGCGGGTCATGCCGGCGTGCTTCTGCATCACCTTCACGGCCTCGACCGGCGAGGGATAGTTGGGTCCGGACTGGCCGGCCACATAACCCTTGGACGTCTCGAACACCATCATGCTTTCCATGGAGTTGAGCTTGAGCTTGCCGGTCTTCTCTTCGCGGCGCGCCTTGTAGTCCAGCTTGCCGGCGTTGGCTTCCTTGAGCATGTCGATAGCGGCGTCAACGAGCTGGTCGTTGCCGACAACCGCGTCAACGGCGTTGAACTTCAGCGCCTTGTCCGCCCTGTGCTCACTGCCCATGCAGATCCACTCGATGGCGTTATCCGCACCGATCAGGCGTGAGAGACGCACCGTGCCACCGAAGCCGGGGAAGATCCCGAGCTTGACTTCCGGCAGTCCGACCTTGGCCTTCTGGTCCATGACCCGGAAGTCGGTGGACAGGCACATCTCAAAGCCGCCACCCAGTGCCTGGCCGTTGATGGCCGTCACTGTCGGGAATGGCAGGTCCTCGATGCTGCTGAAAATCCGGTTTGCCTTGAGGTTGTTGTTGACAAGCTCCTCTTCGGGACCGGCAAACAGATCCGTGAATTCAGTGATGTCTGCGCCTACAATGAAGGTGTCCTTGGAGCTGGTAACCACCAGTCCCTTGACCTTCTTGGCTTTTTGAAGCTTTTCCGCGGCTTCTCCAAGCTCTTCGATGGTAAGCTGATTGAACTTATTGACAGACTCACCCTTGAGATCGAAGTCCAGTTGTGCAAAACCGCCTTCAATCTCTTTAACCGTGATGGCTTTACCTTCGTAAATCATCAACTGATCTCCAGGTTGTGATTGGTACGTCGCTGGCCGAAACGCGATCCAAAATTCATACAGTCGTTTGAATGCGGAGCCAACGATGAAAAAAAACCGAGCGTTTGTCAATTTGTTTATTCGAATACATGCTGTGGGGCCAAGCTCCCGGCCTTCTCATGAACCGACATTCGAAGGAACGTCAAAGCTTGCTACACTGTCCTGAGATATCAAGGAAAACAATCCGACAAACGGTGGAGACGAACCCCCATGACGCACCCGAACTTCCGCAACACCCTAGGCTTAGGCATCTGTGCAGCCCTGCTGCTTGCCCTGGCGCTGTTCAATCCGGTGGCCGCGCAGGAGAACAGCAGCGCCGAACCAGAAAATGAAACCCAGTCCATGGCCCAGGATCTCCTGGACACCATCCACCGTTTCCGGTTGCGCAACTTCATGGCGCTCAACCACTACTACAACTATACAACGGATCCCGATGAAGAATTGGTGTCGCAGATCAATAATGACATGGACTCCTCGCAGGAGCTGATTTCCCGGATTGACGAGCTGGCCGGTGAGTCACTGACCGGCACTGAAATGGACGATCTGAGCCAGGCGTACCAGGACTTCTCCGACCTGATGGATACCAGTATCGAGGACGTCCGGTCCTCCGGGTATCCGGATCTGAGGCTGCTGTCGGACATGGCCAACCAGGCGCAGAACCTGAGCGTACTCTCGGAAAAGCTGTACAACCGTGTGGCGGAGCAGGATCAAACCCCAACCGCAGAAAAGGTGGAACTTGCGCGTCAGGCGTCCGTTACCATGGCACTGATGGTCACACGTTACTCAGCCCGCTCCTCATCATCGGTAGCGCAGGTATTCCAGGGCGCAGACACTGAAAAGTCCCTGGACGAACTGGCTCGGCAGTTTGAGGATAACCTTGAGGAATTGCGCAGCGGCGCGAACAGCGACAACCAGCTCGACAGCTTGCTGTCCGACGTCAACAGTAAGTGGCAGTTTATCCGCGAATCCTATATCAATTACGATGAGGAAAATGTCTCGTTCGTGATCAACCGTTATTCCACCGGGATCGTTGAGACCCTTGAAGAGTCCATTGAACGGCTCAAGGCAGCCTGACGGGCTGCCACACCAGTCACAGGAGAGTGAAATGAGTGATTACCAGCGGATCCTTGTCGCCATCGATCTGACCGAGGAAGCCTCAGAGGTTCTGGGCAGAGCAAAGAGACTGGCGGACACCTCGGGCGCACAACTTGAACTGATTCACGTGGTGGAACCCGTCGGTTACGCCTATGGCGGCGACCTCCCGCTGGATCTGAGCGACCTTCAGCAGCAGTTGGAGGACAATGCCACTGCCCGCCTCGCCGAACACGGGGAAGCCTTCGGTATAGGTGAGGCCAACCGGCGGATCGTTGTAGGGCGCCCCGGTTCGGAGATCAAGAAGCAGGCGGAGGCCCTCGGCGCAGACCTGATTGTGATGGGCAGCCACGGCCGTCACGGGATTCAGCTGCTGCTGGGCTCAACAGCCAACTCGGTCCTTCACGGTACCAGCTGCGATGTACTGGCGGTTCGGGTCAAGGACTGATCAACCCGCCATCTCCTCCAGCTCTACCCAGCGCTCCATGGCGGTTTCCAGCTCGCTTTCAGCCTGGGAGAGCCTGCCCAGCACCTGCTGGACCTCTTCCGGATCACCCTCATAGAAATCCGGCGTCGAGATCCGCGCATTGAGGTCTTCAACCTCCTGTTCCAGGCCGCGGATCCGCTCCGGTAACTGTTCAAGCTCACGCTTGTATTTGTAGCTCAGTTTGTTGTTCCTGGGTGTGGCCGGCTTGTCATTGGCACTGCGCTCGGCCGTTCCGGAAGCGGGCCCCGAACGGCCGGCTTTTCCCGCTGGCTGCTCAGTGGGGAAAAGGCCGCCTTCCCGACGCCAGTCACTGAATCCGCCGATGGTTTCGTGCACTCCCCCTTCCCCATCGAGGAAAAAGACGCTGCCGGCCACGTGATCCAGGAATTCGCGGTCGTGGCTGATCAGGATGACTGTTCCGGGAAATTCCACAAGCTGCGCTTCCAGCAGCTCAAGCGTATCCACATCCAGGTCGTTGGTGGGCTCATCCAGAACCAGGATATTGGCGGGTTGACTGAACAGCTTGGCCAGAAGCAGGCGTGCGCGCTCGCCCCCCGAGAGTACACGGACCTGGCTTCGCGCCCGATCCGGCGTAAACAGGAATTCCTGGAGATAGCCCATAATGTGTCGGCTACGGCCGTTAACCTCGATAAACTCCCGGCCTTCACTCAGGTTGTCCAGGGCGGTCTTTTCGGGATCCAACTGACCGCGGAGCTGGTCAAAATACGCCACCTCCTGGCGGGTCCCACGCTTGATCTCACCCGACGTAGGCTCAAGCTCGCCAAGCAGCAGACGCAACAGCGTGGTCTTTCCCGACCCGTTCTCGCCGATAAGGCCGATCTTGTCGCCACGCATCAGCGTCAACTCAAGATCCTGGATCAGTGGCTTGTCAGGTTCATAGGCGAACCCTGCCCCGATGGCTTCCGCAATCAGCTTGCCGGAACGCCCGGCATCCTCAACCTGGATCCGGGCCGTGCCACTGCGTTCCCGCCGCTCACGGCGTTCCTCGCGCATGGCCTGAAGGTGCTTTACCCTGCCCTGGTTGCGCGTACGCCGCGCCTTCACACCCTGGCGAATCCATTGCTCCTCCTGGGCCAGTTTCTTATCGAATTCAGCGCGCTGGCGCTCTTCCTCGGCAATCGCCTTCTCCTTGGCCTCCAGGTAACGGTCATAATTACCCGGCCAGGAGCTGAGGCGACCCCGATCAAGTTCGATAATCCGGGTCGCCATGGCCCGGATAAAGGCCCGGTCGTGACTCACGAACAGCACGGCGCCACTGAACTGGGCCAGTGCCGTCTCAAGCCAACGGATCGCGGGAACGTCAAGGTGGTTCGTGGGCTCATCGAGCAACAACAGATCGGGCTCGGTCACCATGGCCTTGGCCAGCAGAACCCGGCGCTGCCACCCCCCTGAAAGCGTATCCAGACTGACGTCGGGCGGGATCCGGTACTGCTCAAGGGTGGTGCGGATGCGCTGATCGAAACGCCAGCCATCCAGCTCTTCCAGCCGCTCCTGCACGACCTGCAGGCGGTTAAGATCACCCCCATCGCCGGCCGACATGGACAGCGCCTGGAATTCATCCAGAAGGCGGGCGGTCTCTGGAAAGGCGTCCGCCACCACGTTGTAGGCGGTTCGGTTACGGATTTCCGGCAACTCCTGGGGAAGCACGGCAACCCTCACGCCATCAGGCACCGAAACCTCGCCGGCATCCGGCGTCATCTCCCCGGTAATCAGGCGCAGAAGTGTGGATTTCCCCTCACCGTTACGGCCGAGCAGACAGATTCGCTCGCCGCGCTCGATCCGGAGTTCGGCGCCATCAAGTAGCGGCTGCATGCCGAACGCCAGCTGGACTGATTCCAGCGTCAGTACTGTGGTCATAGTGTCCTGTTCATTGGTTCATCAGGTTACGTCAGCGCCAAGTATAACTGAGCGCGACGCCTTTCGGGGGGCGGGAACGTAAAAGCCCGACCACAAAGGGCCGGGCTTTCGGAATCTGGAGCGGGAAACGAGATTCGAACTCGCGACATCCACCTTGGCAAGGTGGTGCTCTACCAGCTGAGCTATTCCCGCGTTGACAGTGCCTGCGTATTCTACGAATTGTATTGGGCGCGTCAATACCCTTCCCCGAAATTCAACCCGCAACCCGGCTGAGCCAGGCTATTGCCCGAAGGACTGTTCGTTGCCGGCCAGGAACGCCTTCTCAGCCGTGCTGCTGGTCCGCTTCATGGTTGCATTGCGGTGCGGGAAGCGACCAAACCGCTCAATGAGTGCCTGGTGGCGCTGGGCGCTCTGGTAAAAGCCGTCCAGTACGTCCCGCAGGCGTCCGGAGGCGGTTCGCACCAGTTGCTCGTAAAGCGCGACGGATTCCTGCTGCAGGGTGCGATTCTCCGCATGTTGATAGGGCATGTAGAAAAACGCGCGCTGAATCAGCGCCAGACGCACATCATCACCCCGCTCAACCCCCTCCCGGGCCAGGCGCTGTGCCAGCGAATCATTCTGGAAGGCCATGGCGGTCCGCCGGTATATGTTGCGCGAGAACTGGTCCAGCAGAAGGATCTCCGCCAATGCGCCACCGGGCTCCCTGCGCCAGTGATCCAGTCCCTCTTCCGAGGCCAGCAACACCATGGATGAGAAACGCCGCCTCAGCCCCCAGTCGAATCGTCGGTTTACAGAGAACCACTGTTCGCGGTATGACTTCCCGGGAACGCCGTCGTCATCCAATGGACCGAACCAGAAATCCAGAATGAAGGGCCATTCGAACATAACAGACAGCATCCTGATATCAGCGGAGCGAAGCGTAACAGATTCTCATTGCACCCAACGGAACCTCAAGGGAGAGTTTCAATGGGTACAATGAAGGTTATACACTCAGGAGTATCTGCACGGGAAATCGTTTCAGTATGAGCAGACATATTGTCATTACCGGTGGAACCGGTTTCATAGGGCAGGCCCTGTGCCATCGCCTGCAAAACCAGGGGCACCGCCTGACCGTCTTCAGCCGGCGCAATGAGGAAGAGGTTGAGCGCCTCTGTGGCCGTGTGCGCGTCATTAACCGGCTGTCCGCTATTCCCGGCCTTGGTCCGATCAATGCGGTCATCAATCTTGCCGGCGAAGGCATCGCCGAGAAACGCTGGACCAGGAAGCGCAAACAGGCCCTGTGGGACAGCCGGGTTGCGCTCACGGAGGAGTTGGTCAGCCATCTGAAACGCTGCCCGGAAGCCCCGGAAGTTCTGATCTCCGGCTCCGCCGTGGGCTACTATGGTGACCAGGGTGATGCAACCGTGACCGAAAGCACCGCGCCAACGGATGAGTTCACCCACCGCATGTGTAATGCCTGGGAACAGGCCGCGCTGGCGCTTGAGGGCAGTTCCCGGGTCTGTCTCTCTCGCACCGGCCTTGTAGTGGGGCGCGGCGGGGGCTTCCTGCAGCAGATGCTGCCACTGTTCCGGATGGGCCTGGGAGGACGGCTCGGCAAGGGTACCCAGTACATGCCATGGATTCATCGCCAGGATATGGTTGAGGCGCTGGTTCATCTGCTCGAGAACCCGGAGCTTACCGGCCCCGTCAACATGACCGCCCCCAACCCCGTCACCAACGCCGAATTCACCCGGGTACTGGGCAATGTTCTCAATCGCCCGGCCATGCTTCCGGCACCCTCGCCGGCACTCAAGCTGGCTCTGGGAGAAATGGCGCGCCTGCTGCTGACCGGTCAGAAAGCGATCCCTGAAAAGCTTCTGAATACGGGGTATGAATTTCATTACCCACAGCTGGAAGCAGCACTGAAGGAGGCCATCCAGTCTTGAGGAATCCGTGGCGAATACTGCTCATGGCGACGCTGGCGCTGATGGCTGCCCTTCCCCTCCAGGCCCGGGAGGGGGCCGGGTTTCCCTCCGGGGCCAGTTACGAGGCCTGCAGCATGATCGCCAGCCAGTACCTGACCACGATACAACTCCTCCAGAAAGGTTTCGATCCCGAGGTTCTCAGGGAAACCCTGCCAGGATTGACCGACCCGGGCGCCCGCCGGATCGACTCGCTCCAGAAACAGATTGAGCGCAGTGGCATCATCGAAACCTACTCTGGCGTCAACGCACGCTACGCGCGCTGCGCTTCGAAAGTCCATGAGCAGCGGGGACAGCCCGAGCCCGGAACCCGGCAACACCATTTCTATGTATGCGCGGGTGAGAACAAGGTCCGGTACGAAATCCTCCTGGCTGCCCTGGCCGGCGGGCAGCCTGACGAAATCCGGGAACAGCTGGCGCCGCCTCACCGCGAGGTCGCCACCCGGATTTTCCAGCGACTGCGTGAAAGCAATACTGACGTCGTGTTCAGTGAACTGGCTTCTGAGCTCAAGGTGTGCCTGAAGAATGACCCCGCCGGATGATCCGGCGCAAAAAATTGTTGACAGGAAAGCGCCCCTTCTCTAAAGTTCGCGCCCTGTAACGCATTGCACAGCGTCCCGTTCGTCTAGTGGTTAGGACACCGCCCTTTCACGGCGGTAACAGGGGTTCGAGTCCCCTACGGGACGCCATTTTCCTCCCCGGCAATGGCGTCAATCTCCGCTGCATCTATCGGTTTTTCCCGCATTTTATGCGACGCTCTCCCGCTTCACTGCTATATTAACAAAACAAAACCAAATCGTTTCCTACAGCCAGAGCCCCAACCTGATGCGAAACCCGTTATCATGGCCCGCTCGCCTCAGAAAACAGTCCCCACTGTCATTCCGCTTGCTGGGTTATATCATCCTGTGCAGCTCAGTGTTTACCCTTGTGGCATCCGCCGCCCAGGTCTACGTCGATTATCAGGCAGATGTGAGTGCCATCCGGGAACGGCTCAGCGACATCGAGGATGGTTACAAGAGCAGCCTCGCAGGCAGCGTATGGGCCATTGACGAAGACCTGATACGACTCCAGCTTGAAGGCATCACCAGTCTCCCGGACATCAGCCGGGCCCGTCTCAGAATGTACCCGGATGCCGAACTGACCGTGGGTGATGTCCCCGCCGACGCCGGCACTGCAAGCCATTCATTCACACTCAGCCGAAGTGCAGAGCAGGACTACCAGCTTGGAAGGGTGACAGTAACGGCGAGCCTCGAAAGCGCCAACGAGAACCTGCAGCGCAACATACAGGTTATCTTCACGACCCAGGCACTGCGTACCTTTTTCATTTCACTGCTGATCCTGTGGATTTTCCAGTATTTCGTCGCCCGTCACCTGGGTACCATGGCCCGCTATACGCGACAATTCACTCTGAGAAACCTGGACACCCCGCTTCGCCTCGACAGAAACCGGCGGGGAAAGAGCGTCAGTGACGAACTGGACCAGGTTACTGACGCCATCAACAGCATGCGGGAACGGCTCCGCAGCGATCTGGAGCGCCAGCAGCAGGATGCCCGGGAAATCCGCAAGCTGTCACTTGCCCTGGAGCAGAGCCCATCCTCGGTCATCATTTGTGACCGGGACTGGCGCATTGAGTATGTGAACAATAAATTCCTGCAACTGACGGGGTTGAGCCGGGATGATGTGCTTGGCCAGTATCCCGCCTATCTGACGCAGGACACCCTTTCAGGGGACCAGAATCAGGAACTGTGGAAGAACGTCCGGCTTCAGGCGCAGCGGGCCGGTGTCTGGCAGGGTGAGATGCAGCGTACCCGGGAGAACGGTGAGCGTTTCTGGGAGCAGGTCGTGGTCACGCCCATCAAGGACGAGCGGGACATCCCCTCGCACTATCTGATCCTGGGCGAGGACATCAGCATCCGAAAACGCTACGAACAGCAACTGCTCAGGCAGGCCAATTACGATACGCTCACCGGGCTGCCCAACCGGATGCTCGCCCTCGATCGCCTCAAGCTGGCCCTGGCCCAGAGTCGCCGGGACGGGAGCATGGTGGGCGTCATGTTCCTGGATCTGGACAACTTCAAGCACATCAACGACACCCTGGGCCACGAAGCCGGCGATAACCTCCTGATCGAGGGTGCCCGGCGCATCTCCGCCTGCCTGCGCGGCACCAGCACGGTTGCCCGCCTCGGCGGTGACGAATTTCTGGTGATTCTGCCCTCACTCAGCTCACCGGCGGCCGTGGAACAGGTCGCCGAACGTATTCTCCAGACCTTTGTGCCGCCGTTTCACCTGGCGGACCAGGAAGTGTTTGTCAGCACTAGTATCGGCATTGCCCTCTACCCCGGTGATTCGGACGACAGCACCAACCTGCTCCAGAACGCGGATGCCGCCATGTATGAGGCGAAGCACCGCGGCAAGAGCGCTTACCAGCGGTTCCAGCCGGAAATGAAGGAGGTTTCCCAGGAACGCCTGCAGATGGAAAGCCTGCTTCGCCGAGCCCTGGAGATGCAGGAATTTGAGCTGCATTTCCAGCCCATAATCCGCATGGACGATCGCCAGTTGGTGGGTGCGGAAGCCCTCCTGCGCTGGGAGAGTCCGACCCTGGGGGAAGTATCACCAGACCGGTTCATACCGTTGGCCGAGGAAACCGGCCTGATCATTTCCATTGGCCGCTGGGTCCTCCAGCAGGCCTGCCAGGCGGTCAGTCGCTGGAACCAGGAACGCGAGGAGCCGCTGTGCATGGCCATCAACGTATCGCCCCGCCAATTCCGCGACCCGCATTTCGTGGAGACCATCCGTGCAGCGCTCGACGAATCCGGTCTTGGCGGGGAATCACTGGAACTCGAAATCACCGAACGCCTGATTCTCGACAACAATATTGATACGGACAGGGTGCTGGCGGAGCTGGACGCCATGAACGTGCGCCTCTCAGTGGACGACTTTGGCACCGGCTACTCCGCGTTGGGCTATATCAAGAAGTACCCCTTCGACACCCTCAAGATCGACAAGTCCTTTATCCATGACATGACCACCAAGGCCGATGATTCCGCGCTGGTGCGCGCCATCATCCAGATGGCGCACAGCCTCAGCCTCCAGGTGATTGCCGAGGGCGTTGAGGCGCCGGAGGAATTTGAGTTCCTGAAAAAGGAGAACTGTGATTACGCCCAGGGCTTTCTGTTCACGCCACCCCTGCGCGAAGACAGCTTTATTACCTGGCTAAACGGGACCATGGACCGGTAATATCACGCTGACACATCGATACCACGGCCCGGCCACGGAGAGCCCGCATGGGAGACCACCAGATTCTCATCGTCAATTCAGGAAGTTCATCCCTGAAGCTCAGCATCGCGAGCCTGCCGCCATACCAGGTACTCGCCAGCCTGGTGGCGGAGCGGCTCGGGACAGAAAAGGCCATCCTGCGCATGGAAGCGCCCCATCAGATCGAGCAGCCACTGCGCACCAACGCGACTCACCGGACTGCCCTGGAGGCCTGCCTCACCCTGTGCCAGAAACAGGGACTGCTCACCCGTGCGCCGGATGGCGTGGGCCACCGCGTGGTCCACGGAGGGGAAACCTTCACCCAATCAACGAGGGTCACAGACACGGTCATCAGTGCCATTGAGGAGTGCGTGCCACTGGCGCCGCTGCATAACCCCGCCAACCTGGAAGGCATTCAGGCCATGCGCGCCATCTACCCGGATGTTCCGCAGGTTGCCGTTTTTGATACCGCCTTTCACCAGACCCTGCCCAGGCACGCCTACCTGTACGCGTTGCCCTACGCCCTTTATCAGGATCAGGGTGTGCGTCGATATGGCTTCCATGGCACCAGCCATCGTTTCATGGTCCGTGAGGCGGCTCGCATGGAAGGACAGAGCGAGGACGATACCTGCCTGATTTCCGCGCATCTCGGGAATGGCTGCAGCATAACCGCGATCCGCCATGGCCGGAGCGTGGATACCAGCATGGGGCTGACGCCACTCGAGGGGCTGGTTATGGGAACCCGCAGCGGCGACATCGACCCGGGAGTGTTCGACTTCCTGTACCATCGGGGCTGGTCCCCGGACCAGATCAACGGGATGCTCAACCGCGACAGTGGGCTCAAGGGCCTGTCCGGGCTCAGTAACGACATGCGCACCCTCACCGAGGCCGCCGATACCGGCAACGACCGGGCCGCGCTGGCCGTGGAGGTGTTCTGTTTCCGCCTGGCACGCTACATCGGCGCCATGATGGCATCCCTGCCCCGCCTTGACGCCCTGGTATTCACCGGTGGCATCGGCGAGAACAGCGCCACTGTGCGTGCGCGGACGCTGTCACACCTTGCGTTGCTGGGCTTCGGTCTGGACGAAAGCGCCAACCAGTGTCATGGCGCGGAACACGGCGGAGCAATCCATGCCCATGGGCAACATCCGGTTCTCGTCATCCCGACCGATGAAGAACAGGTCATCGCAATGGACACGGCACAGATTACAAGGAGCACCTGATGCCAAAGAACCTCTTCGTCGTTTCCACGGAGCTTGAGTCAGGCCTCACCTCCGTTTCCATGGGTCTTGTGAGGGCGCTGGATGGGGTGGGTGTGCGCGTTGGCTTCTACAAGCCGATCGCCCAGACCTCAAACCGGGACCGCATGGACCACTCCGTGAATTACATCCGTGCCCGCACCACACTTGATCCCTCCGATCCGATCCCACTCAAGCAAGCCCAGGAGCGCGTCAACCAGGGCGAGTCCGGTCAGCTGATGGAAGACATTATCGAGGGCCACCATAACGCGTCCAAAGGTTGTGACGTGGTTGTGGTGGAAGGTCTCGTTCCGGATCGCCAGGAAAGCTACGTGCAGCGGCTGAATGTGGAAATCGCACGCAACCTGGATGCACAGATCATTCTTGTCAGTGCGCCGGGAGAGCGGACTCCGAAGGAAATGGCCGAACACCTTGCATTCAGTGCACGGATCTTCTCGGAATCCTCCCAGCCGGAAGTGCTGGGGGTGATCCTCAACCGCCTCAACGAGCCGGCGAACCGGAGTCTTCCACTGTCGGCCGCGAACCCACCGCCCGTCCGGGGATTTGACTGGGAGAATGAATGCGATGTTTTCCGGGATGGCCGGCTGCAACTGATCGGGGCCATCCCCTGGCGCCAGGAGCTGATCGCGCCACGAGTCCGGGACGTGGCGCATGAGCTGGACGCGAATATGATTTTCAAAGGCAGCCTGGACACACGTCGGGTCCACCAGCTGAGCATCGTGGCCAGAACCATCCCCAACATGGTGGATAGCCTCCGCCCCGGGACCCTGGTTGTGACGCCCGGGGACCGGGAGGACATTGTGATGGCTGCGGCACTGGCGGCACT
Organism: Halospina denitrificans; assembly: GCF_004364635.1. Lineage (GTDB taxonomy): Bacteria > Pseudomonadota > Gammaproteobacteria > Pseudomonadales > Oleiphilaceae > Halospina > Halospina denitrificans. The sequence continues at coordinate 355,396 of NZ_SOAX01000003.1, forward strand.
CAGCGGTGTGCCACTGGCCGGCCTCGTCCTTACCGGTGGACTGATCCCGGACAAGCGCACCCAGAACTTCTGCAAGGCGGCGCTGGATACCGGTGTGACGGTTTTGACCACCACCATGGACACCTACTCCGCCACTCATTGTCTCGCGAACATGGACACATCCGTGCCCATCGAAGATACCGAAAGGGTTGAGAAGGTTATGCAGGCGACGGCCGAAGGCATTGACGCGGAATGGCTTCGCCAGCACCTGAGCGTGGACCGTGAACCGCGCCTCTCACCGCCGGCATTCCGCTACCTGCTGACGCAACGGGCCCGTGAGGCGGATAAACGGATCGTGCTCCCGGAAGGCGATGAGCCCCGCACCCTGGCCGCGGCTGCCCGCTGCCAGGAACGGGGCCTCGCCCGATGCGTGCTCATCGGCTCGCCAAAGGAAATCCATGCGGTCGCCGAATCGAAGGGCATCAAGCTGCCGGAGGGTATTGAGATCATCGACCCGGATGAGGTTCGGGACAGCTACATCGACGCCATGGTTGAACTGCGCAAGCACAAGGGGATGAAGCCGGACATGGCGGAGGCCCTGCTCGAGGACAACGTCATGCTGGCGACACTGATGGTGGCTCTTGATGAGATGGATGGCCTGGTCTCCGGCGCGGTGCACACCACCGCGAACACCATCCGGCCGGCCCTGCAGCTGATCAAGACACACGAACAGGCCCGGATCGTCTCTTCGGTATTTTTCATGTGTCTCCCCGATCAGGTCCGGGTTTACGGGGACTGTGCTGTCAATCCCGACCCGGACGCGGAGGAGCTGGCCGACATCGCCATACAGAGCGCTGACTCGGCTTCAACCTTCGGCATCACGCCGAAAGTGGCCATGGTCAGCTACAGCACCGGTGATTCGGGCACTGGCGACGATGTGGAAAAGGTACGCAAGGCCACGGCCATTGCCCAGAAACGGCGCCCTGACCTGATTATCGACGGTCCCCTGCAGTACGACGCGGCAGCCACCGAAAGCGTGGCAAAAAGCAAGGCACCGAAGAGTCCGGTTGCGGGCAAGGCAACGGTTTTTGTTTTCCCCGACCTCAATACCGGCAACACAACCTACAAGGCAGTCCAGCGCAGCGCCAATGTGGTGAGTATCGGCCCCATGCTCCAGGGCCTTCGCAAACCGGTCAACGACCTGTCGCGGGGTGCCCTGGTGGACGATATCGTCTTTACAATCGCGTTGACCGCCATCCAGGCGCGCCAGGTGGAGACACAGGGTCTGAACTGACGCAAACGGCCCGGTCAGGAATTCTTTTTCTTGCGCCGTGCCTTTTTGTCTTTCTTTCTGACGTGTTGCATCAGGCGCGCCTTTTTCTTCTTCTGGCGCGGCGTCAATGGGTTCTTGCGGCCCTCGAAAGGATTCTCCGGCGAGCGGAATTCGAAGCGGATGGGCGTGGCCTCGACCTTGAGCACATTGCGGAAGGTATTCTCAAGGAAACGCTGATAATCCCTGGGAACGGAATCCGTCTGGGTTCCGTGAACAATGATCCTTGGCGGACAGGACCCACCCTGGTGCGCGTAACGCAGCTTGATCCGGTGGCCCCGCACGATCGGGGGCGGGTGCTGTTGAACCGCATCCTGCAGGATTCTGGTCAGCTGGTTGGTGGACCATTTCGCCATCGCGGAGGCATACCCAGCATCAATGGACGCGTACAGGTCCCCCACCCCGGTGCCATGCAGTGCCGAGATAAAGTGGATCCTGGCATAGTCGAGAAAGCCCAGACGCCATTTGAGGGTTTCCTTGACCCGCTTCCGATCATCGGGGTCCATACCATCCCACTTGTTGACGGCAATCACCACCGCCCGACCCGCGTCCAGTGCAAACCCGATCAGGTGCATATCCTGGTCAACAAGCCCTTCCCGGGCGTCGATCACGATCACCACAACATGGGAATCCTCGACCGCCTGAAGCGTCTTGACCACGGAGAACTTCTCAACCGTCTCGCGCACCTGCCGCCGTCGGCGCACTCCCGCCGTATCAATCAGGGTGTACTGGGTGCCCCGGCGCTCATAGGGAATACGGATGCTGTCCCGGGTCGTTCCGGGCTCATCGTAGACCAGGACGCGCTCCTCACCGAGGATGCGGTTCACCAGAGTGGATTTGCCAACGTTGGGCCGGCCAATCAGCCCCACCCGGATACTGTCGGCATCCGCCTCAGGCTCATCCTCGTCGACGTCTTCCTCATCGCCGAGAAGGCTGTCCAGCAGCTGTTTTATACCCCGATTGTGCGCTGCGGAAATGCGGTGCACAGGGTCCAGACCCAGACCGTAGAACTCGCTCGCGGCCTGATCCTCATCCTGGCCATCGGTCTTGTTAACCACAAGATGGACCCGCGCCCCGGTTCGCCGCAGCTGGTCCGCGATCTGCTGATCGCCCGGAGTGAGGCCCGCACGACCATCAACCAGGAAAAGCACATCGTCCGCTTCCTCAATGGCCGCCAGTGACTGCCCGGCCATCAACTCATCCACGCCTTCCTCGTCACCGGCAAGCCCGCCAGTATCAATGGCGATGAACCTTCGCCCGTGGTGGCGCCCCTCGCCATACTGACGGTCCCTGGTCAGGCCGGGAAAATTGGCCACCAGGGCATCACGGCTACGGGTAAGCTGATTGAACAGCGTGGACTTGCCGACATTGGGCCGGCCGACAACGGCAATTACGGGAACCATCTCTGTTCTCAGGGCTCCACGATGCGATAGGAGGCGATCTGACCGCCATTACCGAAAAGAATGACACGGTCGCGGTAACGGACCATGGGCGAGCGGATGCCTTTCCCGTCAACCTGCGCCCTGCCGTCGATCGAACCATCGGCCTGACGGATGGCATAGAGGTAACCCTCGAAATCCCCGACGAGGACATGATCCCCGAGGGTGACAGGGGAATTGAGGCGGCGCCACTGAAGCTTATCATGGCGCCAGACCTCGCGCCGCGACGCCAGATCATAGCCAATCACCCGTCCATCATAGGCCGCCACAACAACATTATCGTTACCCACAGCGGGCGACCGGAGACTCGAAACCGAACGGCTCCAGCGCTCTTCCCCGGAACGCAGGGTGAGGGCGGCAACCTTGCCCTGGTACCCGGTGATATAAACCGTTCCATCACGGACAACCGGCGAGGAATCCACATCCACAATCCGCTCAAGTTCCGTGCGCCCCGATGCCGTTCCCAGGGCCTGCTGCCACTGGACACGCCCGGTGGTCACATCCAGGGAAACAACCCGACCATTATCAAAACCCGTGACGACCCGGCTGCCATCCACGTAGGGGGTTGCGTTCCCCCGGAAGCTCAGGACCGGCATATTGCTGTCATACTGCCAGCTGCGCTCACCATCGTCCTGGTCATAGGCAAGGACCTCGCCATCGATGGTCTGAACAATGACCTGGCGGCCATTGCTCTGGGGTGGGACCAGGGATTCATTGGGAAGTGCGGCTTCCCATCGGGGCTCGCCCGTGTGGGACAGGGCCATCAGCTTGCCGTTTCGCGTCACCACATAGAGATGATCGGAATCGGCTCCGACACCCGCAATCAGGCGGGCGTCCAGTTGCTTCCACCAGTCGCGGCGGCCCAGGCGCGCATCGTAGGCGCCAATATAACCATTTGCCGTCGATATGAAGACCTGGTCCTCAACCACAACCGGGGTCATGAAAAGGTATTCACCGTCGTGACCTTCGGCAAAACGCCGGCTCCAGATTTCGCGAACCGGCGCCTCCCCCGTCACCTCCGGCACGGCGGCAGGTTGCTCGCGTGGCTCCGTGGAGCTGCACCCCGACAGCACAATGCCGGCAAGGACGCAGAGAACGGGCAGAAAACGCTGCATTGGCCCCAATGGCACCATCAGGACGCCTCCGGCGCCGCAAGATCACTCAACTTGAGCTCCAGCAGACGGTCGTTACTATCTTCGTCCAGCGCTTCTCTGGCCGCCTGATAGGCCTGGCGGGCTGCCTGGTCGTTACCCATCGCATGCTGGGCATCGCCCTCGAGCTCGCGGTAAAGCGGCTGGAACTCACCCGCCTCACTGCCTGCCTGCAGGGTCTCCACAACACCCTCGTAATTACCGCTGGCGAACTGGGCGCGCGCCAGACGCAGCCGGATCACCCTGGGCAGTGGCTGCTGATGGGCCTGATCAAGCGCCCACTGCAGTTCCCCGGCGGCGGCTTCGGGGTTACCCTCGTCCATATAGACGCCTGCCGCAATCATGGCGGAGAAAACCGCATAGGGGCTGTCCGGGTACTTGTCCTTGAGGTTATCGAGGGAGTACTCCATGGTCGCCAGACGCTCTTCACTCTCCTGGTCTGACGACAGGGTGCCAATCACGCTGTCAAACCCCTGCCTCGCCTCGGCACGCGCGTTCGCTTCCCGGCTTTCCCAGTACTGCCAGCCCGCAACGGCGAGCACCGCGATGACAATCGCGAAGAGGATGCTCTGGCCGTTTCGTTTCCACCACTGTTTGAACGCTTCAAGTTCTTCGTCTTCAGCCAACGTTATGCTCCTTGATCAATTCGCAGCGCCGAGACGCTGATAGCAGGCCGCCGCCAGATCCTGGCGGGCGACCCTCACCTGTTCGGCATTGGTCATGTCCTTGAGGCTGACTTCACCCGCCGCCTTTTCATCATCACCAATGATGATCGCCAGTCTGGCGCCCGAACGGTCCGCCTTCTTCATCTGGCTCTTGAATCCCCCGCCCCCGCAATGGCTGACCACGGACAGGTCGGAACACTGGTCGCGCAGAGTCTCCGCCACGGCGAAGGCATCCTGGCGCAGTTCGTCGCCCATGGCCATCACATAGATATCCGGGCGGTCGTGAACCGACTCCGGAATCAGTTGCGAATTCTCCAGCAGCAGGATCAGCCGTTCCATGCCCATGGCAAAGCCGATGGCGGGCGTGGAACGCCCGCCCAGCTGCTCCACCAGGCCGTCATAGCGCCCGCCGGCACAAACGGTGCCCTGGGCGCCAAGAGCGTCGGTCACCCACTCGAAGACCGTCTTGCCGTAATAGTCCAGCCCACGTACCAGGTTGCTGTTCACGGTGTACGGCAGTCCGGTCGCATCCAGTAACTGGCACAGGCCCTGGAAATGGGCCCGGCTTTCCTCACCGATGTGATCGGCAAGCCTGGGCGCATCCTCGAGTATGGCCTGGGTTTCAGGCACCTTGGTATCCAGGATGCGAAGCGGGTTCGTGCCCAGCCGTCGCTGGCTATCCTCGTCAAGCTGCTCCCGGTGTTGTTCGAGATAGTCGGTGAGCGCCTGCTGGTACTGCTTGCGATCCTCAGCGGTGCCAAGGGAATTCAGCTCCAGGCGAACCTGATCCCGCAGGCCCAGAGCCTTCCACATCCGGGCGGTCATCAGCAACACTTCCGCATCAATGTCCGGCCCGGCCATGCCAAAGCACTCCACGCCAATCTGGTGGAACTGGCGGTAACGTCCCTTCTGGGGCCGCTCATGCCGGAACATGGGGCCCGTGTACCACAGCCGCTGGATCTGGTTGAAAAGGAGACCGTGTTCCTCCGCCGCCCGGACACAACCGGCGGTTCCCTCCGGACGCAGCGTCAGGCTGTCACCGTTGCGGTCCTCAAAGGTGTACATCTCCTTTTCGACAATATCGGTCACTTCGCCGATGGACCGTTGGAAAAGTTCTGTTTTCTCGACAATCGGCAACCGTATCTCACGGTATCCATAGGCACCGAGCACCTTGCCCAGAACCCGCTCGACATACTGCCAGCTCGCTGACTGGTCCGGCAGGATGTCGTTCATGCCCCGTATTGCCTGGATTTTTGCCAAGGTACTCCCCTGCTTTATTACTCCGCCCGCCGTGGTCAGCCTTTGGCGATAATGGATTCTTCTTCGGCTTTCTTGCGGGCAACCCGGTCGCGGATCTCACGCTCCAGGTCATCCACGAGTGTTGCCTTCTCGATCTTGCGGAACTTTTCGCCATCCCGATACATCAGGTGCTCGGGCGTACCGCCCGTAATGCCGATATCCGCTTCCTTGGCCTCACCGGGGCCATTCACGATGCAGCCGATAACGGCGACATCCATGGAGGTGTTCACATCCTCCAGCCGGGATTCCAGCTCGTTCATAGTGCCGATCACATCGAAGTTCTGCCGGGAACAACTCGGACAGGCGATGAAATTGATACCACGTGTTCTCAGCCGCAGGCTCTTGAGGATGTCGTAGCCAACCTTGATCTCCTCGACAGGATCCGCCGCCAGCGAGATGCGGATGGTATCACCAATGCCCTCGGCCAGCAGCATTCCGAGGCCAACCGAGGATTTGACCGCGCCCGAGCGGAAACCACCGGCCTCGGTAATACCCAGATGCAGGGGCTGCTCGATCTTGTCGGCAATGAGCCGATACGAATCCACTGCCATGAAGACATCCGACGCCTTCAGGCTGACCTTGAAATCCTTGAAGTCGTAGCGGTCGAGGATCTCGACGTGCCGCATGGCGGACTCAACCAGCGCCGCCGGGGTCGGTTCCCCGTATTTGCGCTGCAGGTCCTTTTCCAGTGAACCGGCATTGACGCCGATCCGGATGGGAATGCCCTTGTCCTTGGCCGCGTTGATGACCGCGCTGACCCGGTCTTCACGGCCGATATTGCCCGGGTTGATGCGCAGACAGTCGACACCCAGCTCCGCAACCCTGAGGGCAATCTTGTAGTCAAAGTGGATGTCCGCAACCAGCGGAACATCTACCGCCGCGCGGATTTTCGCGAATGCCTCGGCCGAATCCATATCGGGCACCGAGACCCGCACGATATCGGCTCCCGCCTCTTCGAGACCGCGAATCTGTGCCACGGTTCCCTCGACGTCACAAGTATCCGTGTTGGTCATGCTCTGTACGGCAATAGGCGCATCGCCGCCTACCGGCACGGAGCCAACATAGATCTTGCGGGAAGGCCGACGTTTAATCGGTGTCTGCTCATAATGCATGGTTAGAACCCTGTTCTGCCTAAAGCGCCAGTGTCGTCAGCTTGTACCGTTGGACGCCCCAAGCACAAACTGGGTGCGACCCGCTCTCACCGGGTAGTCCTCAAGGTCTATGGGCTCGCCCTTGAAGCGGATACCGGCAACCGCATCCACGTTACCGAGCAGCACTTCCAGCGGGCCGGGCCCTTCGTACTCAATGTCGCGTCCAGCTTCGGCAAGCGTAACAATGACACGCTCGCCTTCACCATTAACAACTTCCACCCAACAGGCATCATTAAAGCTGATTACCAGTGAAACCGTCTCAAGGGCCGAGGTCTCGCGGGGAGAAGATTCATTCGTCTGCTGTTGCCCACGCTCTTCAGGCGCATCAACAACGGGCACGGGTGCCATGGAGGTCGGTGAGGACTCGGTGGAAGCATCACCTTCGGGTCCCTCCGGCTCAGCCTCCTCCGATGCGGGCGTACTGCCCGCATCCTCATCACTGGTATCGCCATCCGGCTCTGTGGCGGCGGGGGATTCCCCCTGCTCCGCGCCCTGCTCACCGGTCTCGTCAATCAGATCCCCCGTCTCATCAGCAATCCAGGGGCCATAAAACAGCAGAACCCAGCCAACGATAAGAGCAGCAACAAGCGCTATCAGGGTGCCGACGACACGCCGCCGCCGCTCTTTCCTCAACTGGATGATTTCCGTCGTGCTGGGCTCCTTCTGCTGCTCCTCGCGCCTGAGCGGCGCAAGTTCGCGATCCAGCCGCATCACCAGGTCATCGCCATCCTGTTCGGTCAACCGTGCATAGGAACGCACATAGCCTTTCAGGAAGAGCTCACCCGGCATCGACTGGTAATCCCCCTCCTCGATGGCACGAATGATGGAGGGGCGCAGATGAAGCTGATCCGCTACAGCCTGTAGCTCCAGGTTATGCCGTTCGCGTGCCGCCCTGAGGGTTTCACCGACGGTTTCCGGCCCGTTTTCTTGTTTGGTGTTCTCGGATTCCTCGTCAGTCATCAGTCTTCATTGACCTGTATTCACGGTGTTCTTTCGAATCCGGGAACCGCTTGCGAAGCTGCAACGCGAGGCTGGCCACTTCATCTTGGTTCCCCTCGTGCTGTGCAATCCGGATTCCCGCCCAAAGAGAGCGCGGTGTATGGTTTGCCTGGCTGGACCTCCGGATACGCGCTTCCAGCTGATCGAACAGCGGCCGCGCCTCGTCATACCGGCCAGCATCCACCAGCGCGGCCACCGCACCAAGATGAGCCCGAAGGTTGCCACGATCAAGCCGCATTGCCCGCTTATAGGCATTCGCGGCCTCCACATGACGCCCCAGTTTGTCAGCAGCTCGCCCCAGATTGACGAACACGCCAGCACGCTCTTCAAAATCCATGTCCTTTGAAGCCTGCCTGAACTGTTCAAACGCCTCTTCATAGCGCTTTTGATTGTACAGGAATACGCCAAAGTGGGAACGGCCACGAGTATAGTCGGAATCATACTCAAGCGCCTCCCGGAAACGCGATTCAGCCAGTTGATACTCGCCCTGCTCCTGGCTGATCAGCGCCTTCGCGGCCAGAGCGGGTGCACTTTCATCATTGATTTCCAGGGCACGATCCAGGTGACGCCGGGCGCGTTCGTAATTCTCATCCTGAATGTAGGCTAGCCCGAGACGGACATAGGCCTTCTCTGCCTCTTTCTTGTCCGCCTCAGAGGAAAAAGCGCCCTGGCGCTGGGTGACGCAGGAAGTGAGACTGACAGCGACAAACGCAATCAGTATGGCCCCAAGGAAATATTTCGAGACTTGCCGGATCATCAACAACCTCTTTGATTCGCGCCCGGCCTGAATCAGCTTACTTCCTGATGCACCGGAATGTAACGCTGGCTTCGGCGGGTTCGATCCTCAAACTGACCCACGAGCTGTCCGCAGGCCGCGTCGATATCATCACCACGAGTGGTGCGTACCGTTGTAATATAGCCGGCCTGATTCAGGATGTCCTGAAACCGCTTGACGGCATTACCGCTTGGACGCCGGTAATCACTCTCGGGAAAGGGATTGAAAGGAATCAGATTGATCTTACAGGGCACGTCAACCAGAAGGTCAGCAAGCTCCCTGGCGTGCTCCGGCTGATCGTTCACGCCCTCCATGAGGGTGTACTCAATCGTTGCCCGACGACGGTCCGACAGGCCGGACAGGTAATTCCGGGTGGCCCTGAGCAGCTGGTCGATCGGATACTTGCGGTTCAGCGGCACCAGCTCATTGCGGAGCTCGTCATTGGCCGCATGCAGGGAAATCGCGAGTGACACGTCCGTCACTTCACCCAGTTTCTCCAGTGCCGGTACAACGCCGGAAGTACTCACGGTAACGCGCCTCTTGGAAATGCCGTAGGCCCAATCATCCATCATCAGGTCCATGGCATCCACTACATTGTCAAAGTTTAATAGAGGCTCGCCCATGCCCATCATGACCACATTGGTCACGGGGCGCTCCTTGGTCCGGTCAAAGGGCATAAAGGTCCGCAGCGCGGCCCACAGCTGGCCGATGATTTCCGCCGATGACAGGTTGCGGTTGAACCCCCGCTTGCCTGTGGAGCAGAAACTGCAGTCCAGGCTGCAGCCAACCTGCGAGGAGACACAGAGGGTCCCCCGTTCACCATCCGGGATCAGCACGGCTTCAATACTGTTGCCCTCGGCCATGCGCATGACCCACTTGCGCGTGCCGTCCTGGGAGACCTCATCAAGCAGGACTTCCGGTCCGCGGATCTCCGCCAGCTCTGCAAGACGCGCCCTGAGGGGCTTGCTCACATTGGTCATGGCCTCAAAGTCATCCACACCATACTGATGGATCCACTTCATGACCTGCCCGGCCCGGAACTTCTTCTCGCCGATATCGACGAAGAACTGCTCCATTTTCTGCCGGGGCAGCCCCAGAAGATTGACCTTGTCGTTGTGACCGTCGGATTCAGTCATGGTGTTTCAGACTCCAGCTGCAGACGCGAGATCAGATGGTGCGCGGGCAGATCTCGCTGTCATCAAAGAAATAGGCGATTTCGCGCTCTGCGGATTCCGGCGAATCGGATCCGTGAACGGCGTTCGCGTCAATGGTTTCCGCGTAATCCGCGCGGATGGTGCCCGCCTCGGCTTCCTTGGGATTGGTTGCGCCCATGAGCTCACGATTGCGGGCAATGGCATTCTCACCCTCGAGCACCTGAACAATCACCGGACCCGACGTCATGAACGCCACCAGATCCGGGAAGAACGGCCGTTCGCTGTGTTCCGCGTAAAAGCCCTCTGCCTGCTGTTGGCTCATGTGCAGCATGCGGGCGGCGACGATATTCAGGCCGGCCTTTTCAAAGCGGCTCTCAATGTCGCCAATAATGTTCTTGGATACGGCGTCAGGCTTGATGATTGAAAACGTCCGTTCGATAGCCATCAGGGAAGCTCCTGTTGAATGTGCGTAAGATGATTACGGCGCGAATTATACGCACCTCAGGCGCAAAGTCACACCGTCGCGCGCCGCCCCGCGGCATGGTCGCGAAGCCGCCCGACCGCCTCCACAACACGCCCGGCAGCCTCATCCACCTCCTCTGCGGTGGTGAAGCGGCCAAACGAGAAACGCAGTGACCCCTGGGCTATGGATTCCGGAAGGCCGATCCCCCGCAGGACATAGGAGGGCTCCATGGTGGCCGAGGCGCAGGCTGAGCCGGAAGAGACCGCCAGCCCCCGCAGGGCCAGGATCAGGGACTCACCATCAATGTCCTCGAAGCCCAGGTTCAGAATGCCGGGCACACGCTGGGTCTCATGGCCATGAACATGGACGCCGGGCAATTCGGCGAGTCCATCAAGGAAACGCGCCCGGAGCCGCTCCAGCTCCGCCCTTTCATCCTCCAGCTGCGCATCGGCGAGCGCGAAGGCATGCCCCATCGCGGCGATCTGGTGCGTCGCCAGGGTTCCGGAGCGCAGCCCTCTTTCATGCCCACCACCATGCATCTGGGCGGCCACCACCACATCCGGGGAGCGACGGACGTAAAGCGCCCCGACCCCTTTGGGTCCGTAGACCTTGTGTGCGGACAGCGCCATGAGATCCACAGGCATCCGGCTCACATCGAGCGCCATCTTGCCGGTAGCCTGAGCCGCATCCACATGGAATATCACGCCCTTCTCGCGCAGCATTGCGCCAACACGCTCAATGTCATTACAGACACCAAGCTCGTTGTTGACCGCCATCAGGGAGACCAGAATCGTATCCTCCCTCAGCGCATCAGCCACGGTATCCGGGGCAACGCGACCTGTATGATCGGGATCCAGCCAGGTCACCTCAAACCCCTGGGTCTCGAGCCACTCAAAACAGTCAAGCACCGCCTTGTGCTCGACACGCGATGTGATGATGTGGCGACCACGCTGCGACGCCGCCTGGGCCGCCCCCTTGATCGCAAGGTTGTCGGATTCGGTGGCCCCGGACGTCCACACCACTTCCCGGGCGTCACAGCCAATCAGCGCCGCAACCTGCTTGCGTGCCTGCTCAACGGCCGCTTCGGCCTGCCAGCCCAGTGCGTGGGAGCGGGATGCCGGATTGCCAAAAATGCCATCGGGCGTCAGGTACTTGGTGAGGGTTTCGGCAACACGGGGGTCAACCGGTGTTGTCGCCGCATAATCGAGGTAGATGGTCTTGGTCATGGGTTCCGTTTGCTGGTAACGATGGAAAGGTGAGGCTACAGGGCGCTGGCGCGGTGCTTATCGTCAGTGATTACGGCGCTGTCACGCTGGCGGCGATCCTGGCGTTCAGCCACTGCCAGTATCTCCGGCTTGCTGCCCAACTCCGCCAGGCTGATGCGACTGAGAAACTGGTGGATCTGCTCGCCAAGGTCCGCCCAGAGATGATGGGTCAGGCACATTTCGCCATTCTGGCAGTCGCCCTTGTGCTCACATCGGGTTGTATCGAGCGATTCATTCACCGCATCCACCACCTGCGCAACAAAAATCCCCTCGCCGCTTCGGCTCAGGCGATAACCACCTCCGGGTCCCCGAACGCTCGTAACGAGCTCGTTGCGTCTGAGGCGCGAAAAAAGCTGCTCCAGGTAGGAAAGCGATATGCCCTGGCGCTCGGAGATATCGGCGAGGGAGACCGGGCCGCTCCCCGAATGGATGGTCAGATCGAGCATCGCCGTTACCGCGTAGCGCCCCTTGGTCGTCAGCTTCATGGTGTCCGCCCAGTCCAGCCAGAGATGAGACTTTGATTATCAATTAACCAAGTAAAACAGTCAAGTATTTGAGCTGTCCCCACTTCCGGGCTTACCGTCGGGCTCGCTATCGCCACAATCAAAATCCTCCCGCGGGACCGGGGGCAGTTCGGAGGATTCCCGATAGCTCGAGTCCAGGTCTTTCAGAACGCGGCACATGTTCTCGACGCGCTCATCAACAACATGCATATGGTCCAGGATACTGCGGATGGAACGCGCAACCGGGTCCGGCATCTCCTCGCTCAGGCCATAGGCGTCGAAGCCGATTTTCTGCTCCATCGCCTTGCGACGCTGTTCATCCTCCTCGCTGGGCTTGGCCACGATCCTGCCCGGTATACCAACAACGGTGGCGCCTTCCGGAACCTCCTTGGTAACCACCGCGTTTGAGCCCACCTTGGCATTCCGCCCAATAGTAAAGGGGCCGAGGATCTTGGCGCCCGCGCCCACAACCACGCCATCCTCCAGCGTGGGATGGCGTTTGCCATGCCCCCAGCTGGTACCGCCCAGGGTCACGCCCTGATAGAGGGTGACATCATCCCCGATGACCGTGGTCTCGCCAATGACAACACCCATGCCGTGATCAATGAAAAACCGGCGTCCGATGCTGGCCCCGGGATGGATCTCGATACCCGTGAACCAGCGCGCCAGGGTCGAAAGGGTCCGGGCCAGCCATTTGAAGCCCCAGCCCCAGAGCCGGTGGTTCATGCGATGGAACATCAGCGCGTGCAGCCCCGGGTAATTGGTCAGGACCTCAAACGCATTGCGTGCCGCGGGATCCCTGTGGAAAACGCTCCGGATATCCTCGCGCAGTCGGTTAAACATTGGCGCCTCTGTCTCTGTCTGATCCTGGCTTTTCCGCCAGCCGGTCAACGCTGGTCAGAATCCCCCTGAGAATATTGATCTCCATCTGGTCCGGATGGGCACGCTGGAACAGCCGTCGCATTCGCACCATCAACTGTCTGGGACGCTCGGGGTTGTGAAATCCAGTGGTTATCAGGGTTCTTTCGAGATGCTCCAGGAAGTGTTCGGTTTCCTGAACAGTAGCAGCACGCTCTTCCCAGCCTGCCTGCGACGGGTCGTGAGTACTCGCCCACCCCTCTGCGGCCGACTCGCCCGAAAACAGCGTATGCATGCGCATCTCGTAGGTCATCACCTGAACGGCCATTGCCAGATTCAGGGAGCTGAAGTCCGGATTCGAAGGAATCTGCACATGGTAATGGCAGCGCTGGAGCTCCTCGTTGCTCAGGCCGTTGTCCTCGCGACCGAAAACGAGCGCGACCGGCCCCGCTTCGAGCCTGGCGCAGACCTGCTGCGCACAATCCCGGGGATTCAGCACCGGCCAGGTGAGAGTGCGGGAACGGGCGCTGGCGCCAATCACCTCCACGCAGTCGGCAATAGCCTCATCCAGGGTCTCGACCACTCGCGCACCATCCAACAGATCGCTGGCACCCGCAGAGCGTGCGAAGGCTTTTTCATGCGGGAACGCCTCCGGGCGCACGAGGACAAGCTCGGTTACGCCCATGTTTTTTATCGCACGGGCAACCGCACCGATATTGCCGGGGTGGGAAGTTTCCACAAGCACCACGCGAAGCCCCTGAAGCGACGGATATGACCCCATGCATTGATCCCGTTATCGATTTCCGACAAATCCCGGTGCCAATGCTAGCATGATCGACTCCTCCACCGCAGTGTCAGGGATTCTTCGTATACACCGATGTCACTGGACGATCGTGTTGCGCCCTCTTTTCTGTTATTATCCTGCGCCCCATCCGAGCAGGACCAAATTGGTAGCCCGATGCAGCCAGCAATCAAGATGGCCTTGCGCGCAGCAAGGCAAAGCAGCGATTTTCTCAAGGACCAGCATGCCCGCCTGGAGCCGGCCAGCCAGAAGGCCGACGCCCTCCTGCGCAGTGTGCGAGCCATTGAAAACACGGTATATGAGCGCAGTGTGGAATCCCTGCAGCGCGCCTACCGGGATCACTGGATCGCGCCCGCGGGCAGCATAGAGTCCAACGACTACGTCCAGACCTGGCATATTTTCCCGATCCTGGGGGAACAGAACTTTGCCCGGGGCCTTCCGGAGTTCGCGACCGCGGTTCTTCAGAAAATCAACGACCGGCCGGAAAACCTGGTCGTTCTGTGCCCCCTGACGGGTGAGGAATACGCATTCAGTCGGGGCTATGGCGCGGTCCTTAACAGCCGCCGCATCCGCATACGCAACAGCGACCACCTGGACCAGACACTGCTCAGCTGCAATCTGTTCACCCGCAGCCAGGGTGCGGACAGCAACCTGTGGCTGGACATGACGGGAACGCTGGTGAGAGAAGGCGCCGGCCTGCGCCACACTGGATGCGCGGTGCTGGATATGGCACGGGTAGCGGGCGGCTTTCTGGATGGCGTGGCACTGGTCAGCGAGGAGCGCCATGAACAGGTCATGGCAACACTGATCAGTCAGGAATCCGGTGCGCTGAGCGGGGATCTCAGGGGCAACCCCCTGAGCCGGAAGAGTCGCGAGCTGCTGATCGCCAACAGCCCCATCTTCCGCGAGATACTGAAGCAGTTCCAGCCCTACCGGCAGCGTCTGACCGGGGCCTGAGGCCCCGCGATCATCACTCCATGCGCTTGAGCCAATCCGGAGGCTCTTCGGTTTCCGGTTGCTCGTCTCCCGCGCCTTCTTTCTTCGGAACATAGAGATCGTCCCGATTAACACCAAGGACGACCAGCATGTTGGCTGCCACATAGATCGAGGAATAAGTGCCCACAACAACGCCGACAGAGAGCGCGAGGGCGAAATTCCGGATCATCTCACCCCCGAAGACCAGCAGAGCGATCAGCACAACCAGAGTCGTCCCTGACGTTACGAGTGTCCGGGTCAGCACCTGGTTCAACGAGGTATTGATGATCTCTTCCGGCCCGCCTTTGAGGATGCGCCGGAAATTCTCCCGTATGCGATCAGAAACCACGATGGTGTCGTTCAGGGAGTAGCCAATCACCGCGAGCAGGGCCGCCAGTACCGTCAGGTCAAAAGTCAGCTGGAAAACTGAAAAGACACCAAGGACCAGAAGCACGTCGTGGACCAGTGGCACTACCGAGGCAAGGCCAAACTTCAGCTGGAAGCGCATGGCCACATAGACAAGCACCACGAAAAAGGCCAGCAGCAGAGCAAGTCCGCCTTTCTCCCGCAACTCCTTGCCCACCTGGCCTCCGACGTATTCCGACCGTTGCAGCGAGATGTCCTGACCCTGACTGAGAGCCGAAACAACCTCTTCGCCGACGCTATCATCAAAGGTGGCAGGCAGGCGGATCAGCACCGCGGTATCGGAACCGAAGTTCTGGACCATGGGACCCTCGAAGCCAGCCTCATTGAGCGACTGGCGAACATCAGTCAGATCCGGCGCCTCGGCGTAGTCAAGCTCAACCAGGCTGCCGCCGGTAAAGTCCAGCCCCAGCGCAAGGCCACGCACCCCGAGGCTGACGGCAGCGCCAAGCACAAGAATGATGGAAATGAGGGCCGCAATCTTCCTGACCCCCATGAAGTCGATGTTGCTGATTGCCCTGGAAGACATCCTCGTTCCCCCGTCAGATTGACAGTGCGTTGATATCGCGACGTCCGCCAACGGTCGCATTCACGATGGCCCGGCTGACCATCAGCGCGGTAAACATCGACGTCAGGATCCCGATCAGGAGCGTCACGGCGAAGCCCTTGACCGGTCCGGTTCCCACGGCAAACAGGATGGCGGCCACCAGGAAGGTGGTGACGTTGGCGTCAAAAATGGACACGAAGGCACGGCTGTAGCCGGCATTGATGGCCGACTGGACCGGCAGCCCCTCGCGCAACTCCTCCTTGATCCGTTCAAAGATCAGCACATTCGCGTCCACTGCCATGCCCACCGTCAGAACGATACCCGCGATGCCAGGCAGGGTCAGTGTCGCGCCCAGGGCGGACATGATGCTGACAAGCAGCGTCAGGTTCACGACCAATGCGAGGTTCGCCAGCAGCCCGAAGAGCTTATAGATGGCCAACATCATCAGTGCGACCAGGATAAACCCGAGAATCACCGAATTGATGCCGGACTCAATGTTTTCCTGTCCGAGGCTTGGCCCAATGGTACGCTCTTCCACGAAATACATTGGCGCCGCCAGTGCGCCCGCGCGCAGCAGAAGCGCCAGTTCTGAGGCTTCACCCACACTTTCCAGCCCGGTCACGCGGAAGTTGCTGCCAAGCGTACTGCGGATGGTTGCAAGGCTGATAATGCTGCGCTCCGTTTCGCGAACCCGCTCGGTCACGGTCTCGCCGTCGACCTGGCGCTCCACTTCCTCGCTGCTGTGCTCAATGAACAGAACACCCAGCTGGCGCTGGATCGCGTCCCGCGTTGTGTCACGCATCATGCGGCCACCGGGGCCGTCGAGGGTGATGTTCACCTGGGGCTGGCCGTTTTCGTCAAATGACTGCTGGGCATCGGCAACGTTGTCACCGGTGATGATCACGTCACGCTCGAGCTCGGCAGTACGCTCCGGATTATTACGGAAAGGGAAGCTTTCCTTTCTCGAGGAAGGCGCATCAGACTTGGCCTCAAGCCTGAACTCGAGATTGGCCGTGGAACCAAGTACCCGTTTCGCTTCGGCCGTATCCTGTACGCCCGGAAGCTGAACGACGATTCGCTCCTCACCCTGCTGCTGGATCAATGGCTCGGCGACGCCCAGCTCGTTAACCCGGTTGCGCAGTGTTGTCAGGTTCTGGTTCAGGGCGTAATCCTGGATTTCGGCAACAGACTGGTCGGAGAGCTCGAGGTACAGCAGATAGTCCTCGCCGTCGGAATCACGCTCCAACCGGAACTGATCGTATTCGGAACGGACCATCGAATGTGCCTCGTCCCGGGTCTCCTCATCGGGAAATACAAAGCGCAGGCGCTGACCATCATCCAGGTCACCGCCACGGTACCGCACACGCTCTTCACGAAGCTTGCGCTTCATTTCACTGGCATAGACCTCAAGCCGGCGCTCAACAGCAGCCTCCATATCCACTTCCATCAGGAAATGCACACCGCCGCGAAGGTCAAGACCGAGGTTCATGGGCATGGCGCCAATGGCGCGCAACCATTCAGGCGTCGTTGGGGCCAGGCTCAGCGCCGCGACGTACTCTTCCCCCAGGGTCTCCTGGAGTGTCGACCTGGCGCTGAGCTGCGCCTCGCTGGTATCGAACCGAAGGAGCGCCACATCGTCGCCAACCTCGGGGTTGCGGTAATCAATCCCGGCGTCGCTCAGCGCGTTCTCCGCGCGCTCAAGAACCTGTTCATCCACGGTGGCACTGGCGCTGGAACCAGCCACCTGAACGGCGTAATCGTCTGGGAACAGGTTCGGCAGTGCATACACAAAACCGAGAAGAACCACAATTGCTACCAGAAGGTTCTTCCAGAGGGGATACTTGTTAAGCATCGGTGATCCTTGTTACGGGATAGTCGGGTTCAGATGTCCTTGAGCGTACCCTTGGGAAGCGCCTGAGCCACGGATTGACGCTGCACCTTGATCTCAACGCCGTCCGAGACTTCGAGCACGAGATAATCGTCGGTCAGACGGGTAATTCGACCGGCGAGACCACCGCCCGTCACCACCTCATCACCCTTATCGAGGCCGCTGACCAGCGCCTTGTGCTCCTTCGCCCGCTTGGACTGGGGACGCCAGATCAGGAAATAGAAGATCAGGATGAAGCCGCCAAAAAGAACAACCTGGGAAATCGCGCCGGGCCCGGCCTGGGGAGCGGCCATGGCGGTAGCGGGAAGCATGACCATTGAAAGCAGGGCAATAAGGGTGTGCCTGAAACTCATCGGGAATCTCCGCGTAACTGATAGAACCGGTTCGTAAAGGCCGACAATGTACCTGCTTGAATAGCCTCACGCAATCCGGCCATCAGTGTCTGGTAGTAGTAAAGGTTGTGGATGGTGGCCAAATGCGCACCGAGCATCTCACCACACCGGTCCAGGTGGTGAAGATAGGCCCGGGAGAAATGCCGGCAGGTATAACAATCGCAATAGGGGTCCAGGGGGCCCGTGTCATGGCGGTGGCGCGCATTGCGGATGCGCACGATGCCTTCGTGCACGAAAAGGTGTCCATTACGGGCGTTTCGGGTAGGCATCACACAGTCGAACATATCCACACCGCGGTTGACCGCCTCAACAATATCCTCCGGACGCCCTACCCCCATCAGGTAGCGGGGCGCATCCGGCGGCATACGCGGCTCAAGGCTTTCAAGAATCCGGTGCATTTCCTCGCGGGGCTCGCCCACGGACAGCCCGCCGATGGCATACCCATCAAAGCCAATGGCCTTCAGCCCCTCCAGGGAGGCATGTCGAAGCGACTCATGCATGCCGCCCTGCACAATCCCGAACAGCGCTGCTGGATTACCCTCATGAGCCGCCCGGCTGCGCGACGCCCAGCGCAGCGAGAGTTCCATCGACGCCCTGGCCTCTTCCTCGGTCGCCGGATAGGGCGTGCATTCATCAAAGATCATGACAATATCGGCGCCCAGCGCCTTCTGCACTTCCATGGAGCGCTCGGGAGTGAGCTGGACCTTGGCCCCGTCCACTGGCGACCGGAAAGCCACCCCCTCCTCGGTTATCCTGGTCATTTCGCCAAGGCTGAATACCTGGAAGCCACCGGAATCGGTCAGTATCGGCCGCTCCCAGCCGGCAAAATCGTGCAGGTCCCCATGTTCGGCGATCACCTCGGTCCCGGGGCGCAGCATCAGGTGGAAAGTGTTGCCCAGGATGACATGGGCCCCGATCGCCTCGAGGTCGCGCGGCGTCATGCCCTTGACCGTTCCATAGGTTCCCACCGGCATGAAGGCGGGCGTTTCCACATCGCCCCGGGGGAAGCTCAGCCGACCGCGCCGGGCCGGCCCATCGGAGACAAGGGTCTCGAAACGCATCTGTACGGGAGTGCTCATGAGTGGGTACTGCCGTCCTCTATCGCGTCGGGGTGGGGAAAGATCAGCATGGCGTCACCATAGCTAAAGAAACGGTAGCGTTCCGAAATCGCCGCGCGGTAAGCAGCCAGTGTCTGCTCGCGCCCCGCGAAGGCGCTGACCAGCATGATGAGCGTGGACTCGGGCAGATGGAAATTGGTGACCATGGCATCGGTGCTGCGGAAGCGGTAACCCGGATAGATGAAGATGTTGGTTTCGCCCGCGAAAGGCGCCAACCGACCACTGGCCGATGCCGACTCCAGCGCCCGCACGGCCGTGGTACCCACGGCAACAACCCGCCCTCCCCTGGCTCGGGTTTCGGCGACGGCATCCACCACCGACTGCTCCACCGACAGCCACTCCTGGTGCATATGGTGCTCTCGGATATCCTCGGTCCTGACCGGCTGAAAGGTTCCCGCTCCCACATGGAGCGTGACGAAGGTACGGCGAATGCCGCGCGCCTCAAGCCGTGCCATCACCGACTCATCAAAATGGAGGCCCGCCGTGGGCGCCGCCACCGCGCCGGGTTTCTCACCGAAAACGGTCTGATAGCGCTCCTCGTCCGTCACCTCGTCCGGACGATCAATGTAGGGTGGAAGCGGCATGTGGCCGACCGCTTCAAGCACCGCCATCACCGGGCTGTCCGTAAAACGGAGCCGGAAAAGGCCTTCCTCCCTCGCCTCAACAACGGCCTCATGGCCGCCCTCGAGGATCAGGCGCGCGCCCACCGCCGGGCTGCGTGAAACCTTCAGGTGCACGAGCGCCGCATCCGTCGCCAGGACCCGTTCAACCAGCATCTCCAACTGGCCACCGGACGCCTTCTTACCGTACACGCGCGCAGGGATAACCCGGGTATCGTTGAAAACCAGCAGGTCCTGCGGTTGCAGAAGATCAGGGAGTTCCTCGAAGCGCCGATGATCCACGGCGCCATCGGCGCCATCCAGGCACAGAAGCCGGCTGGCAGTGCGTTCTGCAAGCGGATAGCGAGCGATCAGCTCGTCCGGCAGTTCGTAATGGAAATCAGAGCGCTTCATCGGGTTTGAGGGTCCGGAGCCAAGGTGCGGGGAGCGTATTCGATCGGGATGTGGCTTGGCAAGCGGAGCTTATTACTCCGCAGGGGACTGCATGCATTCAGGGCAGTAAAGAGTACCCAGACGCAGATGATAACGGACTGTCGTGCCCGCATCGATTTCCTCGCCGCAGCTATCGCAGAGAGAGCCAATCTCCAGCGTGACCTCTCCATAGCCCGATACCGGAATTTCCATGTCGCCTATTTTCCGGTTCCAGGGCTCATCCTTGACAATATCCTCCCTGAAACTGTTTTCCAGACCACGCCATCGCTCTATCAAGTGTTCAGGCAGATTGTGGCGCCTCATGGATTCCACCATTATCGACTCTCTATAATCGAATAGATCATCGGATATCACCATCCAGTGATGAGCGTTGCGCGGCCTGTCTCCGAAATAAACCTTTTCTCCCGTAAACTTCTGCTTCATGAAAAGATACTGCTTTTCCTGCACCCGTTGCCGG
Source organism: Halospina denitrificans (assembly GCF_004364635.1). Classification (GTDB taxonomy): domain Bacteria; phylum Pseudomonadota; class Gammaproteobacteria; order Pseudomonadales; family Oleiphilaceae; genus Halospina; species Halospina denitrificans. The sequence continues at coordinate 376,081 of NZ_SOAX01000003.1, forward strand.
GTTACGCCGTGAAAAAATGGGGAGAGCCGTTCATCCGAAAAAACCCGGATGTAGAAATCCTCAAGAATTTCTGACAGAACACGGCCGTTATCCAGTGCCTCCCACATTTCTGGATCCGGCGACAGGAACGTTTCTTTACGGCTTGTGGACGACTTCCTTTTAACACTGCCTTTTCCCGCCGGAACAATCGAGAGTCCTTCTATCGGTCTGCAAACACAGGGAAGAAAACATCCCTGCTCAACCTGTTCATCACTGAGTCCTTTCTGGGATTTTGGGGGCAGTCTCCCCTTTTCAGCAATGTGCATGCAGGTGTGACAGGATCCCTTGCGGCAGGAAAAAGGGAAATTCACACCCTGTCGCAGCATTGCTTCAAGCAGGGTTTCGTGCGGATCACAATCATAACTGCTGCCCGAATACTCAATCCTGAACATAACAATTGCTCACGCGTCAGTAATTATTTCCGATTAGTTCGTCGATTTTTGAGGCCGATTTGCGTGCCTCGAGAAAGATCCGTCCGAGGTTGACGCTTGGTTTGGCAGCTATGGCGAGAACCTTGTCACCGCCGGCCCTCACCAGGAGCATCAGTCCTTGAGAGCCTTCTATCAGCAGTTGCTTCATCTCGCCGCGGGCGATCTCGTCCGCGGCCCTTTCAGCCAGTGCAAGCAGCGATGCGCACATTGCCGCAAAGCGGTCCTCATCGGTATCTTTCCCCAGCACCGCGCCAATGATGTAGCCATCGGAGGTCATCGTGGCAGATGCTTCTATGTCGCTGGAGGAAGCATTCAACTCCCGCAAAACCCCCCTTGCTGACGTTGCCGCAGTTGCCGCACTTCCTTTTACAGGATTCTGTCCGGAATCAGTCGAGGCGCTCATAAAGTCTTCCTGTTCAATGTCGCACTGTCGGAGTTTTCTGGCCGGGCTTAACCCGACCAGACAACTGATTAAAGTCCAGCTTCAACCGTAGAGAGAGCCGTGCGTGCCTTTGTAAGGACCATGCCCAGATTGGCGGTTTTCCGGCAGACAAACGTCACCACGTGATCCTGATGGGCCTTGGCTCGCATGAATACGTGAATGAGGTTTTCGCTGTTCACAATGATTTCCTGGAAGTAATGGAAGTCATCAAGTGGCAAGCCCCTCGCTTTTTTGAACATGTTCTCGATGCTGACGACATTCGGTCCCTGGAAAAGATCGGCAGTAGCGGCAGCGAGCATTTCCAGAACTTCGTCCGGATGCGAATCCACCGTTTTGATTCCAAGAAGCATCCCGCTGGAGATGTCGACATAGCCTCCAGCAAGGCATTCGGGAATGGTTGTAATCGCTTCTTGTATGGTGTTATCGAGGTCAGACATCTATCGTCCTCCTTATCTTTTTTAAAGGTACGCGGAATCCGTCAGGATCCCTGCGCGGTTTTCGCCCGTTCCGTCAGAAACAGGGCAAATTTCTCCAGGAATTCCACCTGTGCTTCGGATTGAACCCAACGGGGCTCGATGCGCCGGACCATTTCCAGTGAATCCAGCGCGGCCATGCCTTCCCAGATCAGGCAGGAGGCAAGTACGGTTCCGGTACGACCGAGACCAGCCCTGCAGTGGACAGCGACAACGCCACCTTCATCACAGAGCCTCTGGATCCTTTTGCAAAGGCCCGCAGCCTGGGTGATTGAGGGGGCCGCCATGTCCTGGAAGGGTGACCAGAAATTGTCGATGCCGTACTCGGCCAGGGCTTCGGTGTCAGGTCTGGTTTCGGTCAGGGTGATCAGTGTGGTGACGCCAACCCGTTTCAGTGCTGCGAGGTCATGCTCAAGATCCTGAACAATTCCCGGTCTGGGTGTTCCAGCAAGCTGTCCTTTCTTGAGCCAGAGAAAACCTCTCGGGCCGAAACTGTCGCTGACAAAGGATCGTGCTTCCTCCGGGAGGGGCGGGGGCGCAGGCGTTTCAGGAGCGAGGGTCTCAGGGTCCGCATCGGGAGCGGCAACGGCGCAGGATCCGGTTCTCACGAAGCTTTGCCCGGCCTCGCTGACCGGAGACTTGAGAAAGTCGCTCGTTTTTGCCGCCTCATGAACGCTGCCTCCCGCAATTAAAACCATGCGTCCGCCAAGCATTGAGGCGTGAGAAAGATTGTGCAGCGCAATCAGGATTGAGCGCCGATGGGCCTCGGAAGCAATGTAATCCAATAGGCGCCGTGCTTCCTGATCATTCAGGCCGGTCGTTGGTTCATCCAGCAGAATCAGGCGGGCCCCTGTTGCCGCGAGCCTCATGGTGGCGAGATGTCTTTGCTGTGCCAGATTCAGGTGAATGGCCGGCTCGTCAATCCGATCAATAAGCTCGTGCAAACCGGCTGCTTCCAGAAGTCTCTGCGCCAGTTCGCGCTGCTGAATCGGGGACAGGGACCTGCGTTCGGGCAGATCCTGAATGATGTTTTCAAGGATGCTCGCCATCACCATTCTGGCGTTCTGTGCGGCGAGTACGGGCCGTTCCCCATCGCCCAGGGGGTTGCCAAGGTAATTCACACTGCCCCAGGTACGAAGGTTGGGGTTGGGATCGTTAAAACCGGCCAGGGTCCGGAGCAGTGTCGATTTTCCGGTTCCGCTGGGGCCAAGGAGAATGGTGACCTCACGGTCCGGAACCTCAAGATCGATACTTGCAAGTACGGTTTTCTCGCTGAAGGCCACGCCAAACCCGCTAAGCGAGAGAACCGACGGATTTGAGGCATCCTGTTCAGGGGTGTTCAACGCTTAACTCCAGGGTCCAGCATGGCCAACAACGCCTGCAGCAGAACGGTAATATCGTTTCTTTCGCGGGCATCGACTTCAAAAACCGGGGCCTTCACACCAAGCTCATTCAGCTTGGTGTGGTAGGAATACAGGCCAGGCCGGGCCTTCATATCCATCCGGGTTACACCGATGACCATGGAGCTTTTCTTGATGAAAGGGCGAAAGGCCTGGATAAAGAATTCCAGGTCAGCAAGTGGATCTTCCCGTTTGTTGTCGAGCAGCAGGACGAGGCCAAGCCCCCCGATTGTTATGATGTCCCACATAAAGCTGAAGCGTTCCTGGCCAGGAGTCCCGTACAGGTGGATTTTCTGTTCGCCTCCGACATCCAAAGTGCCGTAATCCATGGCAACAGTGGTCGTTTCCTTGCGCTCCGAAACGTCATCGCTCGCCTTGCTCTCGGTGCTGACCACCTCGATATCGCTGATGGTCTGTATTGCTGTCGTTTTCCCGGCCCCGACAGGACCGGCGAAGATGATTTTATGTTCCACAAAGAACTCCTAACGTCCGGAGAGCTTGCCGAGAAGCGAGGACAGGAGAGTCTGGTTGCGATGGGGCTCCAGTCGCGGCTCCTCTGGCTTACGGTTGATGGGGCGAGCAAAACCGGCAGCACGGGCTGCGCTGTAAATCTGGTACATTTCCTTGGCTGGAACTTTCAGCAGCCGGGACGCAAAGAAGATGGATGTCGGGTGTTGGTAGAACAGGGCCAGGCTTCTGAATGTATCGGGTGTTAAAGGCAGACGCGTCAGGTTGGGCCAGTAATCGAGCTGAACAACATCGTTCCAGCTACACCCCTCCATCAGGCGGCCCTTGGAGACATGAAAGGCGGTTTGCCACATCAGTTCGTCTATATTCCTTCCGACCCGGTTCGCGTAAGGCGCGCTGTCTTCTTCAGAGACAATGGTTACGCGACACTTGTCGGGGGGAAGCTGAAGGAGCTCTGGCAGATCCGGGCTGTCTGCAAAGTACTCGCCCCGGGTACTGAGAAGCACCAGGCTTCCATGTCCTTCGGCAGAAACCCGAATGTTCTGCTGATTCGCTAACGCCCGTCTAAAGCTGGTGATCAGGCAATCATCAGGGCTGAAAAACTCTGGAGCTGCCGCATTATTCGAGTTCTGGGGGTCTGCTCTTACGTCCATGCGCCTTCCCGGAAAGATGGGTTTATTTTTCTGATTTTTTCTTAACCATGATCCTGCTATTAAAAAATTAGCAGCTGTATCCGAGGGCAATTTCAGGTGTGCAATATCCGGCTATGGAGGGCGCCAGATACGACCTGTCTTGCAATAAACGTACTTCTGCCCTCCTGGGCAGATGATGCCAGGGACGCGCTTTCGCATCTGGAAACAACCCGAGCGCTGGGGGGGGGGGGCTATGGTAGGGACATTCGGAGTTGCAGCAGGCCCTCTGTGCACCAGACAGACCTATGACTCATCGATAATGATTTATCGTGGGTAATTTTCGTACGGGGGAATCAGGGTTGGTGCCGAGGGTGGGACTCGAACCCACAAGGCTTTCGCCACCTGATTTTGAGTCAGGCGTGTTTACCGGTTTCACCACCTCGGCGACGGAATCGGATTATACGCGTGCGCGGCAACAGGTCAATCAACCCGCGGCCAGGCGGGTTAATTGTTAGCCGGCCCATTTGCTGATACCGTTACGCTAAAAGGATCCGATCGTTAACCCATGATGAACGCACCGTTAATGCCCTCGGGCATCACCGCCATGGATCGCAAACAGCGACCGGCCGCGATACCGCCAATGCCGGACTACCATGCCCGTGTCATGGGCTACATGGCCGGCGGCGCCATCATCATGACCGGGGTACTGATCGACCACTTCCCCGCCCACCTGATATGGCTGGTGCCCCTCGCCCTGCTCTGGCCCCATGCCCTGTACTTCCTCAGCCGGGCACTGCTTCCCAAGCGGACCGCCGTAGTCCGCGAGCGCATCCTCCTTCTGGACGGCGTAATCATCGGGTCTCTGATTGTACAACTGCAGTTCAGTCTGATCCCCGCCATCATGCTACTGCTGATGGTCAGTTTCAGCTGCATCATCGTTGGCGGGCTGCGGGCGTGGGCCATGAACATGGTCGCCCTGGCCCTGGGTATCGCCGGTACCGTTGCGGTACTGGGCGCGGAATTCCAACCGGAAATACCCCTGACCCTGGCGATGGTCAGTGCCGTGGCAACGGCGGTCTACGTGTGCATCATGGCCTTCTATACCTACCAACAGGCCAGGGCCCTCGTGCTCGCCAAGTCCCAGATCCAGTACCAGCGGGAACAGTCCATTGCCCTGTCCCACAAGCTGGCCAAGTATCTCTCTCCCCAGGTCTGGCAGTCGATCTTCACGGGCGAACGGGATGTGCGCCTGGAGACCCAGCGCAAGAAACTGGCTGTCTTTTTTTCGGATATTCAGGGCTTCACCGAGCTGTCCGAGGAAATGGAGCCGGAAGGGCTTACCGACCTGCTCAACACCTACTTCACGGAAATGTCCCAGATCGCGCTGAAGTATGGGGGCACCATCGACAAGTTCGTGGGTGACAGCATCATGATCTTCTTCGGTGACCCCACCAGCCAGGGCGCCAAGAACGACACCATCGCCTGTGTGGCCATGGCGATCGAGATGCGCAAGCACATGACGGTGCTGCGCCAGAAGTGGAAAAGCCAGGGCATCCGTACGCCGCTGGAAATCCGCATGGGCATCAGTACCGGCTTCTGCACCGTGGGCAACTTCGGCGCGGACAACCGCATGGATTACACCATCATCGGCAAGGAAGTGAACCTGGCCAGCCGCCTGGAAGAGCTTGGAGACCCCGGCGAGATCCTGGTCTCCTATGAGACCTTCTCCCTGATCAAGGACAGGATCATGTGCCGCGACAAGGGCGAGATCACCGTTAAGGGTTTTGCCCGGCCCGTTCCCATCTACCAGGTCATCGACTTCCGCCAGGACATTGGCAACAGCCGCAGTTTCATCGAGCACGAAGGCGACGGCTTTGCCATGTACCTGGACTCGGAAAAGGTGGACGCCAACGAGAGGGAGCAGATCATCCAGGCGCTGGACAATGCCGCCCGCCACCTCCGCGAAGACTGACTACTGGCGGCATAGCCTGATGCCTGGCGCACTACCCGTGTCGGTTGAACGCCAGGGATTGATGTCCAGGCCACCCCGCCTGGTGTACCAGGCTCCCACGCTCAATCGCGCTGGACCAAGATGGTGCTGGAGGTCGGTGAAAATCCGCTCCACACAATGCTCATGGAAGTCACGCTGCTCCCTGAAGCCAATGATGTAGCCAAGCAACGCCCCCCTGTCGATGCGTGGGCCGTCATACTCAACCAGAAGCGTTCCCCAGTCAGGCTGGCCCGTCACCGGACAGAGACTGCGCAGAAGATGCGAACAGAGCCGTTCCTGAACCCGTTCGCCACGGGCTTCAACCAGGTGCGACAGCGGCTCATCCGCAGGCAGCACCACGCCACCGGCATCATCAATCAACGCAGCCTCACTCGGGCGAGCCTGCGCCTGACGCATTTCCTCTACCGGAAAGAGCCGCGCGCTGACCAGCGCCCCCGCCTTTTCCGAGAGGTCCGTTTCCAGGGTCCGGATCAACTCGACCTGGGTCGGAAAAACCCGGTTATTGAGCGAGTTCAGATACAGCTTGAAGGACTTGGACTCTATCAGACAGGGAGAATCCGCCGGCACCCGGAACTCACCCACGGCAACCCGCGGGACCCCGTCGGGCCTGAGCCAGCTTATCTCCCAAGCCTGCCACCGATCCTCTCCGTACCAGGGCCAACCGCCCTGACCAAGCCCCAGTTCCCGGCGATTATCGACGCGAGGGACCGGGAAAAGCAGCTCCGGATCGTAGCTTTCCGGATAGTTGGTGGTCCGCCCCAGCGGCATGTCATCCTGCGTCATCGTCCACTCCCGTTACTGGCGAATACCCTTGCCCCGGTCCAGCAGCCAGAGACTCAGGCTGAACAGGGCCACGGCGAAGATCACCAGCATACCAATCGCATAGAAAGGCGCCACGTCCGACGCCCCCAGAACCCCGTACCGGAACGCATTGACCATATAGAGAATGGGGTTGGCCATGGACAGCCCCTGCCAGAACGGAGACAGGAGATTGATGGAGTAGAACACGCCGCCCAGATAGGTCAGCGGCGTCAGCACGAAGGTCGGCACAATCGAGATGTCATCAAACTTGGTGGCGAACATGGCATTGATGAAGCCTCCCAGGGAAAACACCAGGGAGGTCAACAGGGCCGTGGTTACCACGAGCAGCGGGCTGTAGAAGTCCAGGGATGTAAAGAACAGCGACACCAGCATCACCACGAAGCCCACGATCAGGCCCCGCGCCATACCGCCGGCCAGGTAGCCGGTGAGAATCACCCAGTTGGGCGTGGGCGAGACCAGCAGCTCCTCGATGCTGCGCTGGAACTTCATGCTGAAAAAGGAAGACACCACGTTCGCGTAGGAACTGGTAATCACCGACATCATGATCAGCCCGGGAACAATGAACTCCATGTAGTCATAGCCTTCCATGGGGCCAATCCGGTCACCGATCAGGTTCCCGAAGATCACGAAATAGAGCGTCATCGTCACCGCCGGCGGCAGCAGCGTCTGGGGCCAGATGCGGGTAAACCGCCGCACCTCCCTCACAACAATGGTGATAAAGGCAATCCAGATCTGAAAGGGCGTCATTCAACCACCTCCCCGTTCTGCTCGGGCAGGTTCCTACCCACCATGCTCATGAACAGCTCCTCCAGACGATTCGAACGATTGCGCATACTGACGATGTCGAAGCCCTGCTCGGAAAGCTGACGGAACGCATCGTTCAGGCTGGCGCCCTTCTGTACCTCCAGCATCAATGCCCCTTCGTCATTACGGGTGCACTCAAAGCCCTCAAGGCTCGGGAGCGTGCCCGGATCATCCCGCACATCCAGGATGAAGTGCTCCATGCTCAGCTGGCGCAGAAGCTCATCCTTGGGCAGGTTCTGCAGTATCCGCCCCTGGTCGATGATCGCAATGTTACGGCACAGCGCCTCGGCTTCCTCCAGGTAGTGGGTGGTCAGGATAATCGTCACCCCCTCCCGGTTGATCCGCTCCATAAAGGCCCACATCGACCGTCGCAGCTCAATATCCACGCCGGCCGTCGGCTCATCCAGGATCAACACGCGCGGCTCATGCACCAGCGCCCGGGCAATCAGCAACCGCCGTTTCATACCACCGGACAGCATCCGCGCCGGCGAATTGCGCTTGTCCCACAGCCCCAGCTCACGCAGGTAACGCTCGGCATTGCGCGCAGCCTGCTTCAGGGGCATGCCGTAATAACCCGCCTGGGTCCGGACAATATCCCCGACCTTCTCGAACTGATTGAAATTGAACTCCTGGGGCACAACACCAAGGTAAGTCTTCAGGCGCGCCGGATCCTTGTCCAGATCCGCATCAAACACCGATACCTGCCCGGAGGTCTTGCGCACCAACGACGCCAGAACTCCAAGGGTCGTCGACTTACCGGCGCCGTTCGGCCCCAGAAGCGCAAAGAAATCCCCGGCTTCCACGCGCAGATCGATACCCTTCAGCGCTTCGAGTCCTCCCGGAAAGGTCTTGCGTAGATCTTTGATATGCAAAGCGTCTGTCATGCTACCCCCAAACTGAGGATGAAAACGGTGGAACGGGCTGGGGGCAGCCTTCCGGGAAGCTCTGGAGCCATGGATGGCGGAAGCGCAGCGTACATGGATGTATTCATAGCGATTCCCGGAAAGCTGCCCCCAGCCCGTTCCACCGTTTTCATCCGTCTCAACAGGCTGCAAATTATGGAGCCCAACAACCGCATTGCAACATCTTTATTCAATCTGCGACCTGTGTCCGGTCACTCCCCCGCATGGTTACCTACAATAACCCCAACGTCGATATCTGCGAGTCAAGTGATAGTGTGATAGGACATCCCGTGAGAGAAACCAAACTCAAACCCCTTCTGTTACCGGGCCTCTGCGCTTTCGTCCTGACCGGCTGCCTCGACAGCGATGACAGCAACGGCAACGACCGTAACATTGGAACCTTCACCCAAATCGGCGTTGAAAACCTCAGCTACGAGACCCGCAGCAGGTCAGGAACCACAGACGAAGAAGGCCGCTACAGCTACCTGCCGGGTGAGACAATCAGTTTCTCCATCGGCGACCTCCCGATTGCCAGTAACGTGCCGACTGCCCCTTTCCTGACCTCGATGGATTTCACCGAGGAACAGCGGCAGCGGCTACAGGAGGGCGATATCAGTGAGGAGGGCTTCCACACCCATCGCATAGCCGAGGAGGAGCTTGCCTCAAGCAACCGCATTGCCATCAACACGATGCGGCTGATTATGGCCCTGGGCGAGGATTTACAGACCGATCCCAGCAAACCGATCCGGATTACGGATCGAACCATCGAGCAGCTCAACCGCTACCTCGCCGAGAACGAGCCGGATATCGACTTCAGCCAACCCGTATTGTCCTTTGCCAGCCCGAGAACACCGAAGTACGACAAAAAGGGAAATCTGGAGGGTGGCTCAGTCGTAAACCAGATGCTCGATGAGATCTGCTTCGAGCCCGAGGGCGACGAACTCTGTGAGCCTCCGCCCACACGGAAGGAGATCAGCGAGACCACGGACGACGGGTTGAGGCAGGATCTGGAGCAGAAACGCCAACAGATCCTGGATGCGCGCCATACACTCAGCGAAATCAGTCAAAACGACGTCAAGAATTTCCTTTTGTCCGAAGCAAAAGACTTCAGGCTGGATCTGGAGGCGCCCTATTTCCTTGACCCGGACGCCGTGACATTAGCTCCCGACGAGACCGGCATTCAGGAAATACGCATCCGCCGCATCGGCTCCGGTGGGGTACAGCTTCAGGGCATTGGTGCCCTTGATGCGAGCGCTCAGGGCGATGCGCTCAACCTCCACAGCGTGGACTGGCAGAGCGGCGTGGTTGAGTATTCTCATCATGGCGATGCCGGGGATTCCGGAACAATCCTGGTCAACTTCAAGATTGAATCTCCGGACTTCGAGAATTACAGGTGGTTCCGAAAAACCGTGAAAGTGTGTGTCACAGAGAACAGCCAGTGCTCCCAGTAACACACAGCCCTCATCCGCTCATAAGGTGACGCCAGCTCCAGCGGGACCCCGCGCCAGTCACTTCGTAGCGGGACGCGTCAATGCCACCATACCCCAGCGGTTTACAGTTGGCGACCTTGAGGTCCCCGCCCTCTTCCTGCGCCTTCGCAAGGTCCACAATATGGCCATTCTTCAGCGGCGTATGGCTCTGGTCGGTGAGCACCAGAACACTCGGCCACAGGCGCCGCTTCGGGGTATGGGAAATAACGACGCCCAGCTCCCGGGTTGAGAGTTCAACAATAGTGCCCGTCGGGTACACACCCACCGCCTGGATGAACTGGTCCACCAGATCCTCCTGGAAGAGGCTGTTACGCCGTTCGAAGAGTTGCGATACGGCCTGGGCAGGCGTCAGCTGGCCACTGGTATCGCGGGGCTCAATCATGGATTCGTAATAATCCACGAGACCCACGATCTTGGCCAGCACTGGAATTTCCTCACCGCTGACCCCCTGTGCGAAGCCCGAGGCGTTGTGACGCTCGCGATGATAGCGGACGACATTAGCCACAACCCTGGGCAGGCCCGATGCTTCAACAATCCCCGCACCTAGCTCCGGGTACTTAATGTATTCCTGCCACTGACCTGCCGACATATGACTTTCACTGATACGCAGCGAAGCAGGAAGCTTGGCCTTACCAACATGCGCCAGGATTGCGCCCATCGAGAGCTTATGCAACACATCCGGGGCCAATCCAAGCTGACGCCCGAGCAGCAGTGCCCAGATACTGAGATTCAGCGAGTGCCTGTAGGTGTAGTTGTCACGGCTCTGGACGCGGCTCAACCACAACAGGGCGTCTGGATTACGGGCGACACTGTCAACCATTGAGCGCGCCACGGACTCAACCGCCTCCACATCCGGCCGCTGGTCGCCCCTTGTGATACTCTCACTGAGGCGATCCAGGGCCTGCTCCACATCGTCGAGCAACGGTTCCACATCCTTCAGTTCACGCTTGAGGGTGCGGGTTGTCTCGTAATGGTGTGGGTTACGGATCCGCACAGCGGGAAGCTTGACAACCCGCTCCTCCTTGCTCTTACCCGAAGCCTGGGGCTTCGCTGCGCCAGCCGTGGTTTCGGGCTTCTGGCGAACTTCCGCCACGTCCACAAACACATGGCGGCAACAGCGGATGAGCTGATCAATCTCCTGCTGATTGCGTATGTAGAAACCCTGAATCGGGAATGGCGTCTCATGCCATGGCCGGTCCAGATTGGCCACGAACATGCCGATTTCGAGTTCCTGTACGAGAAATTTTTTCCGTTGCACACCCATGGCTGCACCTCAAGCGCGGATTACCGTCTTCTTGCATTGTTTCAAATTGAGCGCGGGAAACAATCAGTTCGTCGTGAAGATCAGTAAACTTCCACCCTGGAAATGTAACGAGTATTTACACTCTGTGCTTTACTCGTCCAGGTCACAGACACTGTCGTCCAGTTCAGGCGGGCGTTGGGTCAGGCTGCCAAGGGGCGCAGCGCGCACCCGGAAGTTATAGGGAACTACCGAAGCTCGCAGGTAATCCGCATTGGCAGTTTCGTCACCCATCTCAATCTCGGTGTGACGGGGATAGCAGCTGACGGTCACCTCAACCCGCTCACCCAGCTCCAGAATGCGGTCACTGCCCTTTTCATCGGAAACGGTGATGCACTGGTGCTCTGTGGAATCGAGCAGCTCCCGATCCGTGTCCAGATCCAGTGCCGGATCCCCACAGGCGCCAATGGAGTCGGTGGAACAGGATTCCTCCATACCGGGATCCTTGATGCGCCAGACACGGCGGCTGCACTGGGTCTCCATGCGGATCGGCGTTGCCTTGTCCTGGCGCCAGTGCCAGGACGGATAATGCGCCGTGCGCCACGTGAGCCGCACTTTGCGCTCCTTGCCCGAGGATGTCGCTGCCTCAATAACCGAGTAGTGGGATTGGTAGGATGCGCAGCCCACGCCAACCAGCGGCAGAACAATAAGAACAAGCAAAGTCCGGTAGAAGCGCATCACCCGTGATCACCTCGGTTCAATCAATGAGTTGAAGGCCAGAGCCCACTTGCGGAAAGTCGTCATTATCCACAATCACGAAGAGTCCGCCATCGGACAGATCACGCATATTGAAAACCGGCTACCCGAAAGGATTATAACAGCTGCAACGCGGATTACCGGCAGGTGGCCACTGACCGAAAAAGGATAGCACCTGAGAATCATTTGCATTACAATGCGTACTATTAATGCGGACGTTCAACAAAAAGGAGATTCCGTCTATGCAGCGCGCCCTATCCGGCCTCGTCGTTCTGATCCTGATTGCAGCGGCTGGCTACCTCGGCCTTTCATCATTTCAGCAAACAGACACACTCACCCTCTATTCCGGGCGCGGCGAATCCATGGTCAAGCCCATGATCGAGCGGTTCGAGGAGAAGACCGGGATCAACATCGACGTTCGCTACGGCGATACCGCCCAACTCGCGGTACTGCTGCAGGAAGAAGGCGAACAGACCCCGGCCGACCTTTTCTGGGGCCAGGATGCCGGCGCCATGGGCGCACTCGCCAAGGGAAACCAGCTTCAACCGCTGCCGGAATCGCTCTATGCCGATCTACCCGCCATCTACAAGAGCAACACCGGCGAATGGGTTGCTGTTACCGGCCGGGCCCGCACCTTCGTCTACTCGCCGGAGCGCGTCTCCGAGGACGGGATGCCCGAGAGTGTCTTCGACCTGACCGGCGAGGCCTACGAAGGGCGCGTCGGCTGGGCACCCACGAACGGCTCCTTCCAGTCCTTTGTCACCGCCATGCGCCACCGCCACGGGGATGAGCGCACACTGCAGTGGCTGGAAGCCATGGATGCCAATGGCGCCAAGCGCTTCCGGAACAACAGCTCTCAGGTTGAAGGCGTTGCCGATGGTGAAATTGATTTCGGGCTTGTGAATAATTACTATTTGCCGCGATATAAGGCCAACGACCCCGATTTCCCGGCCGAGCAGGCCTTCTTTGCACCCGATGACATCGGCAACCTGGTGAACGTCGCCGGGATTGGCCTGATCAAGGATGCCGGGAACCCGGAAGAAGCCCTTGAGTTCATCCGCTTCCTCCTCTCGTCGGAAGCCCAGAGCTACTTCACGCAGACCGTTCACGAGTATCCGGTCCAGAGCGACGTCGAGCGGAACGAGAACCTGCAGTCCTTCGAATCGCTGCTTGAGGTTGCGCCCGAAATCAACCTGGATGAGCTGGAGGATCTTGAAGGCACCCTGGATCTTCTCCGGGAAGCGGACCTGATCTGAGCCGACGCCATGACGCTGTGGAGACCACATGGTAAAACGCCCGCCACTGCACATTATGGGGCCCTCCCTCCTGGTCGTGGCGGCCATGCTGGTTCCCCTTGCCTATCTGGTACTCAGGGCCTTCCAGGCGGATCCGGCCACCGTTGTTGAGCTGGTCTTCAGGGAGCGCAACCTCTGGCTGCTGATCAATACGCTGGCACTGACCGCCAGCGTGCTGATCCTGACCACGCTGATCGCGCTTCCGCTCGCCTGGATCCTCACGCGCACCCGGATTGCCCATAAACGCCTGCTTACCGTGCTCGGCGTTGTGCCCCTGGCGGTTCCCGGGTACGTCATGGCCTATGCGCTGCTTGGCGTCGGCGGACATTATGGGGTTACGGCGCAGCTCTTTGGCTGGCAACTGCCCCGGATTGATGGCTATACAGGCGCCGTGCTCGGCCTGAGCCTCTACACCTTCCCCTACCTCTTTCTGAACCTGCGCTCCGCGCTGCTCGGGCTGGATGCCAACCTGGAAGAAAGCGCCCGCAGCATGGGCTACAGCGAGTTCGCCATATTCCGCCGCATCATCCTGACCCAGCTCATTCCGTCACTGATGGCGGGCTGGCTGGTCATCGGTCTCTATACGCTGGGCGATTTCGGGGTTGTTGCGCTAATGCGCTACGAGGTCTTCAGCTACGCCATCTTTAACCAGTATTCCGGCGCCTTTGACCGCATCTATGCCGCCTGGCTGTCCCTGATGCTGCTCGCCATTGCGCTCGCTCTGGTCATGAGTGAAAGCCTCATTCTAAAGCGCCGACGCCTGGCCAGTGTCGGGCGCGGTGTGGACCGCCACCCGCGCCCCCATGAACTTGGACCCTGGCGCATCCCAGCCTATGCGTTCCTGGGCCTGGTGTTCGCGGCCTCCATCGGGTTGCCCTTGATGATCCTGGCCTACTGGCTGCTGATGGCGCCTCCAGACCCGCAGTTCTTTCTGGAGGTGCCGGTGGCCTTTGCCCGATCCGCCGGGGCCGCCATGCCAGCCGCCGTGCTTGCCGCCGCCATGGCCCTGCCCATCGCCTATTACTCGGTGCGCTACCCATCGCCACTGTCCAACATAGCGGAGCGTTCGGCCTACATCGGCTATTCCATCCCACCACTGACGCTCGCGCTCGCGCTGGTATTCTTTGCACTCCAGACAGCCACCTTCCTGTACCAGACACTGGCATTGCTGATCCTCGGCTGGACCCTGGCAACCGTGGCCCTGGCCCTGGGCCCCATCCGCAGCACCCTGATGCAGATGCGCCCCAGCTTCGAGGAAGCTGCGCACTCGCTTGGCCACAGCCCCAGATCCACCTTCGTGCACGTCGTCTTTCCCCATCTGCGCAAAAGCCTGTTCGCATCCCTGGCGCTGGTGTTCCTGTTCTGCATGAAGGAGCTTCCCATCACCTTCCTGCTGGCGCCAACGGGTTACACGACACTGGCCGTGACTGTATTCAGCCGCACCTCAGAGGGTATGATGGCAGAAGCGGCCCCCTTCGCCGCCGCCATCATCCTGTTCTCGGGGCTGTCCGTGGCACTCATTCTCAATCGTGAGGGGGCCCGGGCCTGACATGCTGGAGGAAACCTCTATTTATCCCATGAACCAAGATACTGACGACACCCAGCAGCGCCCGCCAATGGGCCCGCTGCTCAGTATCAGCAGCCTGAGCAAGCAATACCCCCGCACACAGGCACGGGCGGTCAACGATGTTTCCTTCAACCTTTATTCGGGCGAGATCCTGGCACTGCTGGGACCCTCCGGCTGCGGCAAGACCACAACCCTGCGCATGCTGGCCGGCTTTGAGACCCCGGATACGGGCTCAATCCACCTCAAGGATCGGGACATCACCTCACTGCCGCCCCAGAAACGCCACATCGGCATGGTCTTCCAGGATTACGCCCTCTTCCCGCACATGACGCTGGCCGAAAACGTGACCTTCGCGATGCAGCAAATCGCGCGCGACCAGCGCTATACCAAGGCCCTGGAATGGCTGGAACTGGTGGGACTGGGCGATCTGGCGGATCGATTCCCGGAGGAACTCTCGGGCGGTCAGCAACAGCGGGTGGCCCTGGTGCGCACCCTGGCCGCGGAGCCGGAGCTGGTGCTACTGGATGAGCCCTTCTCCAACCTGGACGCGGGGCTGCGGGAGCGCACCCGCAAGGAAATGCGGCGCCTTTTCAAAAAAACAGGCACCTCGGTAGTACTGGTGACCCACGACCAGGCCGAGGCCATGACCATGGCCGACCGGATCGGGGTCATGAAAGATGGCGATCTGCTGCAGCTCGGTCCGCCCCAGCAGGTTTACCGGGAACCGGCGAACGCCTTCGTTGCGGAATTCCTGGGCCACACCAACCTGCTCGAAGCGCAGGCCAGCGGCGAATCCGCCGCAACGCCACTGGGGCAGGTGGATCTCAATGCGCCGGCCGAAGGCAGGGTAACCCTCTCACTGCGCCCCGAGCATCTCGCCCTGGTACCCTCGGACGACAGCGACAGCGCGACGGTGGTGGATCGCGAGTTCCGGGGGCACGACTACTTCTACGTCCTGCAGCGGGGCGAGCAGCGCTATTGCGCCATCGTCCCCAACCACGAGCCGCTTGAAGTCGGCGACCGCGTACGCCTCAAGGCGCACCGGCAGGCTTCAGTGCTGCCCGCCGAGCAACAGCGGAAGCACTGACCTCAGTCTTCCCAGATGATCGTCTGGCTCCGGCTGTACCAGTCGTCCATCTTGTTCTGGTAGGCATCCTCGACCACATTGCGCTTGAGCTTCATCGTGGGCGTCAGGAAGTTGTTCTCAATGGTCCACTCATCACGCACGACCACCATGAACTTCAGCTGCTCGTGCGGGTCCAGACCCTGGTTCACCTCCTCCATCAGGTGCTCCAGCTGTTTATCCACCTCCTTGCGGTAATTCGGGTTTGAGATCCGCGGGCGGACGTCCTCGCCCAGCATCACCAACGCATAGGGGCTGGTCTGGTTTGCCCCGCTCACACAGGCCACTTCCACCATCGGGTGCGCCACCAGCTCGTTCTCGATCGGCGCCGGCGCCACATACTTACCCTTGCTGGTCTTGAAGATCTCCTTGATCCGGCCCGTCAGCTTGAGCCGCTTGAGCTCATCCTCCTCGCCCTTGTCACCGGTGGCGAGGAAACCATCCTCGGTCATGGTCTCGGCCGTCTTCTCCGGGTCCCGGTAGTAACCCATCATGGTTGCCGGGCTGCGGACCTGCACCTCGCCTTCCTCGGTGATGCGGGTCTCCACCCCGGGCAGGGGTTCGCCCACATAACCGGTGCGCGAGCGCCCTGGCATGGACATGTGAGAATAGGCAAAGTTCTCGGACATGCCATAGCCCTCAAGCAGCTCCAGCCCCAGGCGCCGGTACCACTCCAGGATCTCGCCGGCCAGCGGCGCGGACCCGCTTCCCGCGAATTTCACGTGCTCAAGCCCGAGGTTGGTCAGGATCTTCTTCTTGATCACGCGGTTCAGCAGCGGAATCTTCAGCAGCCGATCCAGCTTTTCGGGCGGCATCTTCTGGAAGACGCCGGCCTGGAACTTCGTCCAGATCCGCGGCACCGCAAGGAAGAGCGTGGGTTTGGCGCGCTGCAGGTCCTGCAGGAAGGTATCCAGCGTCTGCGCGAAATACAGGTGGAAGCCCGCGTAGAGCGACCCCAACTCCACAACGAAGCGTTCGAACACATGGGCAAGCGGCAGATAGGACAGCATGCGCTCATCCGGCGTCACATCCAGCGCCTGGATGCAGCCTTCCGCCGCATAGGCCATGTTGGCAAAACTCAGCATCACGCCCTTGGGTTTACCGGTACTACCCGAGGTGTAGACGATGGTCGCCATCTCATCCGGATCGCGTTCGGCCACCGGCTGCAATGGTGACTGCTGGGCCACGATCTCGTTCCAGGTGGGAAAGTCCGTCTCCGGGCTCAGTGGGTAGGAGATGCAGTGCATCGTCTCGGGAACACCCGGCTTCATCATCTCCCAGTCATCCAGCTTCCCCACAAAGGCCACTTCGGCCCCGCTGTGATCCAGGATATAGCGAACGGTCTCAGCGTTGAGCGTGGGATAGAGTGGCACGGAGACATGGCCGGCCATCCAGATGGCCCAGTCGGACATGATCCAGTGCGCGCAGTTCTTGGAGATAATCGCAATGCGGCTTCCCGCCGGCAGATCCATGGACTTGAGGTAAGTCGCCATGCGCCGCGCTTCGCCCACAGCCCGCCGCCAGGTATAATCCACCACCTCACCATTGCCCATGGGCTGACTCAGGTAGATTTCCTGGGCCTTCTGCTCCTCCCAGTACTGAACCTTGTCCAGGGGCAGGCTGAGTTTTCTCGCCATTGAAATTATCCTTATTGTGGTTGTTTCAACTATGGGAGACTATACAAACAAAATGGTGTCTCAGAAACCCGATAATGGAGTGCCTATGCTGGTCTGCACCAACTGCAGGCAGGGCCTGATGGACCCTATAAGAGATGACGAGGAACCCGAGTACACGGACCGCTACCAATGCGGCCACTGTGGCCATATCGCCACCATCCCCTCCGTGCTGATTGTCACCAGCCAGATCATCTCAGCCCTGCTTGGGGGCGGCATTACGGTCTACCTGTTGGTTCTTCATGGCGGCAACATGCTGCAACTCTGGCAGTATGGTGGCGAAGGGAGCCTGCTGCACGAGGGAGGGCTGGCAGTCGCCGCCCTGCTGCTGCTTGGCGGCTTTCTCTACATCATGGTCCGGGCCGCCAGCGGCATCGCACTGCGCGTACGCTACCGCCAGCCCCAGGGCAGCAGCTAGGCAAGCGCGCCCTCGGCATCAAGCAGCGCCTTCTTCCGTGCCGCTCCGCCCGCGTAATTACCCGTACCACCGCCGGAAGGGAGCACCCGGTGGCACGGCACCAGCACCGAGACCGGGTTATAGGCCACTGCCCGCCCTACCGCCTGGGCGGCGCCGGACTTGCCCAGCCGCGCGGCAATATCGCCGTAAGTCACCGTCTGCCCGGGCTGCAACCGAAGCAGCAACCGCCAGACGCTCTGCTGGAAGTCGGAGCCAATCATCTCCAGGGTTGGTATCCGTTTTCCTGTAACCTCAGGCCACTCCGCCAGCAGGGCCTGTAGTTCTTCAAGCCGGGCATCCGTCGGCTCCATCATTGCCGGCTTTTCACCCCAGAGCCGGGAAACCGCGTCCAGCTCTTCGTCCCGGCTTTCCGGATCATCGACAAACACCAGGCGCACCAGTGCATCGTCATGCCAGACCGTCAGCACCTCGCCCCAGGGGGAATTCAGGGTGCCGACCTCGACCCGCTCCGATTCCACCGGCTTCGCCAGCCAGATCACGTTCATTGGCGCTCCTTCCTGTTCCCCATAATGAGGACCTCGGTGCGATCCACATCCTCGGGGCCGAAATTCACCGCCCCGTCCTCAATGCTGTAGCTCAGCCGCCGCAACAGCGCCCGCCCGGACTGATGCTCCATATGGGCCACGACCATCTGGCTCCGGTCACGGGTATCCAGCAACTGCCCTTCCCCGGTGGCATAAACCACGAAGGCCACAATATCGTCACCCTGCGTCATGGCCCTGATGCTCTGAAAGATCAGGTCAAGCCGGTCCTCGTGGTCATCCCCGGCCCGCGGCGAGATATGGACGCCGCGCACGCCCCCGAGCCGGGAGAGCACAAAACCGCGCGGATAGAACGGCTCTGGCTCATTCACCAGCGCGTCGCGCACCACGGGCAGGGTCTCGCGCATCAAGCGATTCCAGGAGGCCATGGGCCGGTCATCCTGCACCTTCTCCGGCGGCGTCTGGCGCTGCATACTCTGGTCAACCGTGGTACAGCCGTTAACCACCACCATTGCGGCCAATGCAAGCAACGCTGCAACAAAACGCATCATGGGTTCCTTCACCGTAATCCCGCCCTGAAAGAGACAGCATAACCGATTCCGCCGCCGTGATCAGCAAACACTATATCTAGTAATCGCTGATTGACAGCAACACCACGCGAACCACTCAGCCCCCACGGATCAACAACCTGGCGCCCATCAAAAATTTCATCTCTCCGTCCCGGATTTTTTCTTGACACTATTCGGACCTGGACCACAATATACAGGCATCAACAACAACAAAAAGCCGATATATTGGGGTAAACAAAAATGACACCGCGTGTCAACAGGCCGGCATTCTCGCCGCTACCGCCCTCATTCCCGCTTATCATGGCGCCATATTCCCGCCGGAGGACCGTCACTCCGGGGCTCGGCGGCCCATGATCACCGATTGAACGAAAACACAATATATGGTGGTTGCACCGAGCAACCATTTTGATAAACACCAGGGACACCGAGGCCTTTACATGAACGCCAAGATTCAGGATCTCACCAACAACATCCCGTTTCAGGAAACCTCCAAAGACATCTGGGAAAGCAAGTACCAGTTGAAGACCAAGGCCGGTGAACCGGTCGACAAGGAGATCGAGGACACCTACACCCGGGTTGCTGAAGCCCTGGCCTCGGTGGAAACGGCCAAGAAGAAGGACAAGGTCCTCAAGGACTTCGTCTGGGCGCTGCGTAACGGCGCCATCCCGGCCGGGCGCATCATCTCCAACGCCGGCGCGGAAGCGCACAAGCCGTCCACGTCCACCATCAACTGTACCGTCTCCGGTACGGTCAAGGACTCCATGGACAACATCCTGGTGAAGAACCACGAGGCGGGCCTCACACTGAAGGCCGGCTGCGGCATTGGCTATGAGTTCTCCACCCTGCGCCCGCGCGGCGCGTACGTGGCCGGCGCCGGCGCCACCACCTCCGGCCCGCTGTCGTTCATGGACATCTTCGACCGCATGTGCTTCACCGTCTCCTCCGCCGGCGGGCGCCGTGGCGCGCAGATGGCCACCTTCGACGTGCACCACCCGGACATCATCGACTTCATCGAAGCCAAGCGCGAAGACGCCCGCCTGCGCCAGTTCAACCTCTCGCTGCTGATCACCGAAGACTTCATCGAGGCCGTTAAGAACGACACCGACTGGCAACTCTCCTTCCCCGTCTCCAGCGAGGAAGTCGAGAAGGAAGGCCTGGACCTGAACGACCCGAAACAGTTCGTCTACCGCGACTTCCCGGTCAAGGAAGGCTACGTCACCGACGGCAAGGGCCGCGTCGCCTGCCGGATCTACCGCACCCTCAAGGCGCGCGCGATCTGGGACAAGATCATGTCCTCCACCTACGACTACGCCGAGCCGGGCTTCATCCTGATCGACAAGGTCAACCGGATGAACAACAACTGGTTCTGCGAGAACATCCGCGCTACCAACCCGTGCGTGACCGCCGACACCTGGGTCCAGACCAGCAAGGGCCCGCGCCAGGTGAGCGAGCTGATCGGCAAGCCCTTTACCGCCATGGTCGACGGCCAGCCCCATGACAGCGGCGCGGAAGGCTTCTTCCACACCGCCGACAAGGAAACCGTCACGCTCAGGACCGCCGAAGGCCACGAGCTGCAGCTGACCAGCGATCACCGCGTGCGCCGCGTCAGCGCCTTCACCCGCCACCGCACCGAGACCGAATGGTGCGCCGCCGGCGAACTGACCCAGGGCGACCGCGTCCTGCTCAACGATCACCGTGAGATGGCAGACTGGGAAGGCGAGCGCACAGAACAGGAAGGCTACCTCCTCGGCCTGCTGGTCGGCGACGGCACCCTGAAGGACGACAAGGCCGTTCTCTCCGTCTGGAAGCCCGCCATGGCCGCCAACGGCGGCCCCACCGCCTCGGGCGTGGACGCCATGATGAGCTACGCCGAAGAAGCCGTGCGCACCCTGCCCCACCGCAGCGACTTCAGCGGCTGGCAGACCGTTGGTGGCCGCAACGAATACCGCCTGGCCACTGCCGCCCTGAAGCAGCTTGCCTCGGACGCCGGCATGGCACCGGGCAACAAGGCCATCACGCCCGAGATCGAGAAAAGCTCCGCCGCCGCCTATCGCGGCTTCCTGCGCGGCTTCTTCGACGCGGACGGCTCCGTGCAGGGCAGCCAGGCCAAGGGCGTGAGCGTCCGCCTCGCCCAGTCTGACATGGGTCGCCTGCAGGCCGCCCAGCGCATGCTCCTGCGCCTGGGCATCGCCTCCACCATCTACCGTGACCGCCGCGCCGCCTCCGAAGCCACCCTGCCCGACGGCAAGGGCGGCCAGAGCGAGTACACCATCCAGCCGCAGCACGAGCTGGTCATCACCGGCGAGAACCTCAGCCGCTTCGCGGACCAGGTCGGCTTTGTGGACACGGACAAGCAGGCACGCCTGAACAACAGCCTTGAAGGCTACCAGCGCAAGCTCAACCGTGAGCGCTTCGTGGCCCGTGTGACCGCCGTGGAAAAGGCCGGCTCCGAACCCGTCTACGACGTACAGGTTCCTGGAATCAATGCTTTCGATGCTAATGGTATTCACGCTCACAATTGCGGAGAACAGCCATTACCGCCCTACGGAAGCTGCCTCCTGGGCTCGGTCAACCTCACCCGCTTCGTGGAGTTCCCCTTCACCGAGAAGGCGCGCTTCAACTACGAGAAGTACCGCCAGGTGGTGGGCATCTTCACCCGCATGCTGGACAACGTGGTCGAGATCAACGGCCTGCCCCTGGACAAGCAGCGCCACGAGATTGAATACAAGCGCCGCCACGGCATGGGCATCCTGGGCCTGGGCTCCACGCTCACCATGCTGGGCATGCCCTACGGTTCCCCCGAGTCCGTGGCCTTCACCGAAGAAGTGAACAAGGAAATGGCCCTGGAAGGCTGGCGCGAAGGCGTCAAGCTGGCCGACGAGAAAGGCCCGGCGCCGATCATGAACGACGAGTTCGAGCTCACCGAGGAAATGCTCGAATGGCGCCCCGAGATGCGCGAAGACGGCTACAAGGCCGGCGACAAGGTGCCCGGCCGCATCCTGCACGCCCGCTACAGCCGCTACATGCAGAAAGTCGCCGAAGCCGAGCCGGAGCTGGTGGCGCAGATTGCCGAGAAAGGCGCACGCTTCACGCACCACACCTCCATCGCGCCCACGGGCACCATCTCGCTGTCGCTGGCCAACAACGCCAGTAACGGCATCGAGCCCAGCTTCTCGCACCACTACTCACGCAACGTCATCCGCGAGGGCCGCAAGTCCAAGGAAAAGGTCGACGTCTTCTCCTACGAACTGCTGGCCTACCGCGAGCTGATCAACGGTCGCGCCATGCCCTTCTCGGAAAACCCGGAAGAGCAGCTGCCCGAGTACTTCACCACTGCGGACGATGTCTCGCCCAAGCAGCACGTGGACATCCAGGGCGCGGCCCAGAAATGGGTGGACTCCTCCATTTCCAAGACCGCCAACGTCCCCACGGACTTCGCCTACGAGGACTTCAAGGACATCTACATGTACGCCTACGAACAGGGCCTGAAAGGCTGCACCACCTTCCGCTTCAACCCGGAAGCCTTCCAGGGCGTACTCGTAAAGCAGAAGGACCTCGAAGGCACACAATACGAATTCACGCTGGCAGACGGCAGTACCGTGAAAGTGAGCGGCGATGAGGACATTGAGTACGACGGCGAGATCCACAACGCCGCCAACCTCTTCGATGCGCTCAAGGAAGGCACCTACGGTAAGTACTGAACCGAATCCAGACTACGGAGACACGAACAATGACCGTCCGAATTGAACAGAAAATCGTCGACCAGCGCGTGCTCAAGGACGAGAACGCCGCCAACGAAGAGCAGCAGGCGGCGAGCCCGGAAAACCA
Source organism: Halospina denitrificans (assembly GCF_004364635.1). Taxonomy (GTDB): domain Bacteria; phylum Pseudomonadota; class Gammaproteobacteria; order Pseudomonadales; family Oleiphilaceae; genus Halospina; species Halospina denitrificans. The sequence goes on from NZ_SOAX01000003.1 coordinate 399,006, forward strand.
GCCGCTGGTGATGAACGAGCACATCGAACGGCCCGAGTTCCTGCTGGGAACCACCTACAAGATCAAGCCGCCGATCGATGACCACGCGATGTACATCACCATCAACGACATCATCCTCAACGAAGGCACCGACCACGAAACCCGGCGACCCTACGAGGTGTTCATCAACTCCAAGAACATGGAGCACTTCCAGTGGGTGATCGCCCTCACCCGAGTGCTCTCCGCCGTGTTCCGCAAAGGCGGCGACGTGACCTTCCTGGTGGAAGAGCTGCGCTCCGTGCACGACCCCAGCGGCGGCTACTTCAAGAAAGGCGGCGTCTTCATGCCCTCGCTGGTGGCAGAGATCGGTTACATCATCGAGAAACACATGAAGGCCATCGGCCTGATTGAAACCGAAGAGATGAGCGAACTCACCCAGCGGATGATCGCCGAGAAAAAGGCCGCCTTCGAGGCCAATGGCGAACCCGCCTCCAACGCCGACGGCACCTACCCGCCCAACGCCACGGTCTGCGGCAAATGCCACACCAAGGCCATGGTGATGATGGATGGGTGTGAGACCTGTCTTGCCTGCGGCGAGAGCAAGTGCGGCTAACGCCGGAAACCAAACCCCCTGCGGTGTGAGCCCAGGGGGTTTTTTATTGGGGCTGATTGAGTGCGGGTAAACGAGAACTCAAGATATTACATAACGAAGCGCCGACAAACCTCCAACTGCCTGATTCCTGAAAAGAAAGGCGGTCGGCAGACAGAAAAGGCGCTGGCGCTATACCGACGTCGCGAATATCAATAATAAAGAGTTCTAACCATTACCTGTTATGCCTGAAAACTTAACTGGATCGCAGTCAATGGGTGTTTTTGAGGTTTTGCAATGAATCCACCGAGAGTATTTGTTTCCTATTCTCATGACTCTGCTGATCATAAGAGATGGGTACTAGATTTTGCCACTACTTTGCGGAATCGAGGTATTGATGCAGTTCTTGATCAATGGGACCTGAAACCAGGAGACGATCTTCCGCATTTTATGGAAACACAGCTGGAGTCAGCGCAGTATGTGCTGATGATTTGCTCAAACCGCTATGTGGAGAAGGCTAATGCAGGCGAGGGTGGAGTTGGGTACGAAAAAATGATCTTGACCTCAAACCTGCTCTCAAAAATTGATAGCGCAAAAGTTATCCCCATTATTAGGCAGCCAGCTGGCACGCACAACACTCCAACTTTTTTGCGCACGAAACTGTTTGTTAATTTTTCTAATGATGCTGAACTTGAGTTTAGCTTTGACGAATTATTGCGGCATTTGCTCGACGCCCCTCTGTTTGAAAAACCTGAGATAGGCTCGAATCCTTTTAAGCCAATGGAGAACTCCGCTCCGGATAGGAGTTCTGATGGGATAAAAGAGGTCATGAAAGCTGTTGCGCGGTGCTATAACAAGACATCGGCTTCTTATATCCAATTTCACAACCTTCTCAATGACTTGAGCATGCATAGGATTACTTCAGAGAAGTACTTATTGGAGGCTAAACAAGCAGGCCTTCTGACTGCAGTTCGGAACTTCCCTTCTCGAATAAGACTGACACCGGAAGGGAGAGAGTATCTTTTTGAACATGGTATTGTGGATAAATAAAGCATAACCAGTGCAGGCACGGCGACGCCCTTTACATTGCGCCTTCGGCTCCATTTCATGGCCGCGCATGCTGCAAGCGTTAAAGGCCTAGCTACGTCGCTTTTGGATTTGGTGTTTGGGCGCAGCTTGGCAGTAGTTTTCAGGCAAAACACAGCCGCCTGTCTGGCGGCGGTTTTGGCCGCTATTTCGGTGTTCAGGTTGCGGGGCAATCCGGCGCATTCGTCGTGCAGTTTCCGCTCATTCGGTGCTCTGGTTCCTGGCGCTATGGGTCGAGCTAGTACACAGTATCGGGAGTAGGCATTCAGTATTGGGTGCCAAACCAAAAAACAAGGGTAAACAGGCCCTTAACAAGTCGCAGCAGTACGCGGCCTACGGCCGCCGGACGCCCTTTCCATGGCTCCTTCGTCGCCATTCCAAGGTCGCCGCTGTGCTCAGCGTTAAATGTACGGGGAACTATGACTGAGAAGACCACCGCCAAGCTCTCATCTCTCATAGGGTCAATATTTCTGGCTATCCTGTACATCGTCGACATAGGCTTTGATGGGTGGGCATATGTTTTTGCCGCAGGAACTTGGGAAGGCGTGAAGCTAGCCGCAGATACGTTTTGGGGTATAGGCTTCCTCGTGCTTTTTATTAATCTATTTTTGATGTGGCGTGATATGTACAGGGAAGGGAAATGGGGTTGGTTTATCGCTACGGTTTTCTTGTTTTTCTTTAGTGCTCTTGCCTACTATTTCATTGAATACAGGAATCGTAACGTTCGAGATATTTGACTGTCGCCCAAGTTAGCAGCCTTCCGGTATGGGGCTCGCAAGCTGACGCCGCGGTGCTTACTGATAGAACGAGTCGCAACTATGAGTCTAGGTGAAGCCCTTACGATTTTATCAGGTCTTCTGGGGTTGTCAGGAACCATATTATTTTGTGTGGGTATTCTTGAAGTTCGTCGGCCTGAGCTAATCTGGCTTGCAATCAGGATGTATGGTGCTGGACAGCAAATGGCACTGGGGATGAGAGCGCAGCAGGTAGACTTCTTTTTTGGCTTGGTTCTAGTCGGCCTAGCGTTCATTCTGCAAACATTGGGGGTTTTGAGTTCAGGAAAGTACCTAGTTGGTGCCAAATCTATTGGGTGCCCCGCAACCCTGATATTATCTAGTTTTACTCTTTTTATTCTAGTGTATTTAGTGGTCTGGCTCTTAGTTAGAAAAAATAGACTGAAAAGCCTTAGATTCAGAATTGAGCAACATGACAAGAGCTAGAACTTTTTTAACAAGTCGCGCAAGGCGGACGCCCTGGTGGGCGCCGGCTTCGCTCTGCGTTATACCTAAATAGGCCGAAATGCGTGCCGACGTGAAAATTCGACGAATGTCACTGTCTGACCTCCCTGAGATTTCTCGCGTACAGCGGGAGTGCTACAACGAGAGCATTCTTGAATCTGTAGATTCATTTTCCGCAAAGCTCTCTGCTTCCCCTGATTTCTGTTTTATGGCTGTCCAAGGGGATCTGGTGGTGGGCTATGTTGTATCTTTGCCATGGGTGTTTGGCGAGATACCCGACTTGGACGGCGCCGAGTATCTTGTGCCTTCAAATGCGGATAGTTTGTGCATTCATGATATGGCGGTGACTCCCTCAGCCCGTAAGGTTGGCGCCGCGAAACAGATGTTAAACACTGTGCTAGATAGCGCAAAGCACAGGGGGTACAAACGGATATTCTTGGTTGCTATCCAAGGGGCGTCCTCGTATTGGATGCGCCATGGTTTCAAAGCTGTGCATGTAGGTGAGTCGCTTAAGAGGGATCTATCCGCATATGGAGAAGAAGCGGTATGTATGGCCAAAACCGAGGATTAGGTATAGCACCGTTATAGGCCGAGCATCGCCGAAGAAGGAGAAGAATTATGGGTCCCGAACATTTTGGCTGGGGTGGTTGGTGGGTGTTCCCCGTAGTCATGCCGCTCGTAATGATCATTTTTCTCATTATTTTTCTTTACATTGTGTTTGGTCGAGGTGGACCCAAGCCGCCGTGGTGGAATAACTCTGAGGGACCATCGAACCACAATAAGGATTCTGAAACGGCGATGGAGATACTCAAGAAGCGCTACGCCAAGGGTGAGATAACGCGAGAAGAGTTTGAGCAGATCAGAAAAGATCTTGAGAGTTAACTCGGGGGAGGATCTGAAAAGCGGATGCCTTCAACGGTGAGGGAGCATGATGAGATGGCCGCCAGAGGTCGGGCATAACCCCCTCTTTTGGGCTGGTCCTGAGCGGTCTTCATAGGGTTAGCAAGACATGAAGTTTTCGATGTATAGCGAGTCTGATCGACAGGAAATAGAGGCCCTGTTTACCCGGACGTTCTCTGATTCGGAAGGCCAGTCCGAGGGAAAGCTGATTGGGCAATTAGTGCATGAATTGATGATCGGGACCGAAACCGATGACATGCTCGGGTTCATCGCCACCGAGCAAGAGCAGATCGTCGGTTGTATCTTCTTCACTCGGTTGTCGTTCAGTTCCCCTGCTAAAGCTTTTCTGTTGTCACCAGTAGCAATAGATACAACTCATCAGGGCACAGGCATTGGCCAAAAACTGATTAAGTTTGGAATTAGGCACTTGGGTGCATTGGGTGTTGAGCTCATTTTTACCTATGGAGATCCCAGCTATTATTCAAAAGTGGGTTTCAGGCAGGTACCTGAAGAGGTTGCGGCAGCACCATTTAAACTAGCTCATCCAGAGGGTTGGCTGGGGCAATCATTAGACGGAGGCAGTCTTGAGTTCCCACTGGGACAGGCTAGTTGCGTTGAGCCATTCAATGATCCTCAGTATTGGTAAACCTATCTACCGGACCGGGAATCACATAACAATTCGCGTAAGACGTCCCTGACGGGCCGCCGCTTCGCTCGGTAATCCCCCCCCATTTTTAGAAGGCTTCAAAAGTAGAGCTCAGGCCACAGCGGCCAGTTCAAGCAGCGAGAGCTTGCGCTTGGTATGATGTGAAATGACAGCCAGGACGCCCAATAACCAGGACACCTACGCAAGCGTGGTGGCACTGCTTTAAAAAGCGGCCGCTTTGCGCTTTCTTAGATGGAAAAGGAAAAATATGTCAGCAGAGCGATCTGAAATCGAGCAGTTCATGCGGGGACTGGAACACCGGAATCCACACGAGCCGGAATTCCACCAGGCCGTGCAGGAGATCGCCGAGTCGGTGATGCCCTGGTATCTGGCGCATGAAGACTACCGGAAAGCACAGATTCTGGAACGGGTGACGGAACCGGATCGCATCATCAGTTTCCGGGTGTCGTGGGAGACGGATGATGGCGATATCCGGGCGAATCGTGCCTGGCGCGTCCAGTTCAGTCACGCGCTGGGCCCCTATAAGGGCGGCTTGCGTTTTCATCCAACGGTGACGCAAAGCGTTCTCAAGTTCCTCGGGTTCGAGCAGATTTTCAAGAACAGCCTGACCGGCTTGCCGATGGGCGGGGCCAAGGGTGGCTCGAATTTTAACCCCAAGGGCAAAAGCGAGCGCGAAGTGATGCGGTTCTGTCAGTCGCTGATGACAGAGCTGTATCGCCACATTGGTGAGGATGTGGATATACCCGCGGGGGACATTGGGGTAGGCACCCGCGAGATCAGTTTCCTGTTCGGCCATTACATGCGGCTTCAGAACCGCTGGACGGGGGTGTTAACCGGCAAGGGATGTTCTTTCGGTGGCAGCGCGGTTCGCATGGAGGCCACGGGCTACGGTTGTGTCTATTTCTGCGAGCACATGCTGAACCACCACGGTGAAGGACTGGAAGGCAAGTGCATCGCCATCAGCGGCAGTGGGAATGTCGCGCTCCATGCCGCCGAAAAAGCAGTCGAGAAGGGCGCAAGGGTTGTGACGCTCAGCGATTCCGATGGCTTTGTTTACGTCAGGGAGGGGCTCCAGCAGGAGCACCTCGAATTCGTGAAGGACCTGAAGCAGAACCGGCGGGGTCGAATCTCCGAATTCGCGGAAAACTACAGGGGCGCGGAGTTTCACGAGGGGGAAGATCCATGGAGGGTGACCTGTGACATTGCCTTGCCCTGTGCGACTCAGAACGAGCTGCAGGAAAACGATGCCGAGGCGCTTATCAGGAACGGCGTGATGGCTGTGTGCGAAGGCGCGAACATGCCGTTGACTGCCGGGGCAGCCCGGTTATTCGCCGCCCACAATATCCTGCATGCGCCGGGCAAAGCCTCGAATGCCGGCGGAGTCGCGGTCAGCGGACTTGAGCTGAGCCAGAATGCCATGCGCATCAGCTGGTCCCATGATGAAGTCGATTCGCTGCTGCAGAAGATTATGACGGAGATCCACTTGAGCTGTGTCCAGCACGGTACGAGCCACGGGCGAGTCGACTACGTGCGCGGGGCCAATATCGCCGGCTTCAAGAAAGTGGCCGACGCCATGCTGGCTTACGGTGTCTTTTAGCGCTATCAGCCCTGGGCGATCTCGGCCTGTGTCGGGAAGCGTCGCCCCTTGAGACGTTCCGTCGCGCCTTCGATGTCATCGACGAAAAGCAGCAGGAAATCCCCCTCCTGGGCCTCGGCAATGGCTTTTGCCACTGCATCCTGTTCACTCATGATCGTTTCGACCTGAATGGATGAGTCGGCATGCGTGGCACCGCGGTGAATGAGCTTCGCCGTCTCGCCGGTCTTGCGCCCACGGGCATCCGTCTCATAAACATAGAGAACATCGCACATACTGGCGAGCTGCCCGCCCAGGGCCCAGAGATCTTCGTCCCGCCGGTTGCCGGGTGCCGTGGCAACACCGATCCTGCGTTTGGTGGCCAGCCCATTGACCAGATGTTCAAGCGCCTCCAGCGCCGGGACGTTGTGACCGTAGTCGATAAGGCATTTCACCCCATCCGCCTCGAAATAGTTCGTGCGGCCCGGCATCTGCGCCGGTGTCGGATGGAAGGTCAGAAGCCCCGCCCGAACGTCGTCGATCTCTACCCCGTGGCTGATGGCGGCCGCGGCGGCGGCCATCGCGTTCTGTACGTTGAAAGGCGCATGGCCTTCGAAGGCGATCGGCACATCGTTGACTTCGACGATTTCGACCGTGACCTTGCCTTTCAGCAGAACGATCTTCCCGTTCTTCACGGTCAGCACCATGCCGTGGTTACTGAGGTGCTCGGCCAGCGCCGGATTATCGGGATTCATCGTGAAGTATATGATTTCACCACGCGCCCAATAGGTGCCGTGCTCCATCACTAAGGGGTCGTCGGCGTTGAGAACGCAGTACCCGCCTTCCTTCTTCACCGAATCGACGACGACGGTCTTGCAGCGGGCGAGTTCATCCAGCGTATGGATATCGTTTTCGCCCAGGTGATCGGAGGCGATATTCAACAGGACGCCGACATCGCATTCGTCAAAACCCAGTCCGCGACGCATGATGCCGCCGCGCGCGACTTCAAGCACGGCGTGCTCGACCGTCGGTTCCCGAAGCACGGCCTGCGCCGCCGCGGGGCCGGAATAGTCACCACGCAGGATGACATGGTTGTCGATCTCGACTGTACCGGTACACCCCATGCCGACGGAATGCCCTGCCTGGCGAAGGATATGCATCGTCAGGCGCGTCGTGGTTGTCTTACCGTTGGTACCGGTAATCGCGGTTATCGGAATCCGGCCGTTATTCGTCGGGTCGGGGAAGAGCATATCCACCACATGCTCGCCCACGGGACGTGGTGTGCCATGGGTCGGCGACATATGCATGCGGAAACCCGGTCCGGCATTGACTTCGACGATACCGGCTGACTGCTGATCCAGCGGTACGAACAGGTTTTCGGCCAGAAGATCGATGCCGATCACGTCGAGCCCGACAAGCCGGGCAACGCGTTCCATCGTGAAGCGCACTTCCGGGTGCACCTCGTCGGTCAAATCCGTTGCGGTACCGCCCGTCGAGAGATTGGCGGTCGATTTCAGATACGCGATCTCGCCTTTCGGCAGCACGGTATCCAGCGTATGGCCCGCCTGCTCCAGCATCCGGTGGGTCTGTGCGTCCACATGAATCTGGGTCAGCAGGTTTTCATGCCCCACACCACGGCGCGGATCGGCGTTCTCACTATCGATGAGTTGCTGGATCGTGTTGGTTCCATCGCCCGTCACATGAGCGGCCCGACGGCGTGCTGCGGCCACGAGTTTGCCGCCGATCACCAGAATCCGGTGGTCCTCGCCCTTGGTGTAGCGTTCCACAAGCACGGTTTCGTGCTTCGCATAGCCAGCTTCATATCCGGCTTTGAGATCTTCCAGAGAGTTGATGTTGGTTGTCACGCCGCGTCCATGATTGCCCGACAGCGGTTTGGTTACGACCGGCCAGCCGAGCCAATCCGCCGCGCTTTGCGCCTCCTCCCAGGAATAACAGGCTTGTCCGCGCGGCACCGGAATCCCGGCATCATCCAGTATCTGCTTGGTCCATTCCTTGGAGTCGGCGATCGAGAAGCCGATGATCCCGGATGAATCCGTCACCGTCGCCTGAAACCGCCGTTGTTTGACGCCGTGGCCAAGCTGCGTGTAGCTGGTGCCTTCGGTAAGATTGTAGGCCGGAATGTTTCGGGCCTTGGCAGCATTGATGATCGATCCGGTGGAGGGGCCGAGCGCGTTGGCGTCGCGAACCTCTTTCAGGCGATCGATAGTGGGACCGAGGTCCACGTCCTCGCTATCGTAGAGCTTCTGCGCGATCTCCACCGCAGCCTCGCCCGCGGCGAGGCCTGTGGCTTCGTCCCGGTAGCGATAGACCACGCTGTAGATTCCGGGGTCATAGCTATCGACGGTTTTTCCGTATCCGACCGAAAAGCCGACCAGGTTCTGCAACTCGATCGCGAGATGCTCGACCAGATGCCCGGCCCAGGTGCCCTCTCTGAGCCGCTGCAGAAAACCACCCGGTTCCCCAACCGAGCAACGGTGCTCGTTGATGCTGGGAATCAGGCTCAAAAGCTTAGCCGCTATCCCCGGAACCTGGTCGCTGGGCCTGTTTTCCAGTTCATCAATAGCGAGCCGCATGTAGATGGCTTTGTAGCGGCTATAGTAATTGGGCCCACGCAGGGCGCGGTGTTCAAGAATTCGCAATCCAGTGCTCCAGCCCTTCCGCCCTGAGCTCTTCGGGGCCCAGGACCCGCCGATTCGTCAGGTTAAATCCATAACCATCGACCAGCGCATGCATGATGATATTATGTACGGTAACAGCTTCCCCGTCCGAAAGATCGGACACGTTCGACCCTGATATCTGGGAACTGTCAACGATGATGACATGACCGGGCCCGAAAGCCCGCATTACATCACCCTCGAACAGGACAGCCGCATCCTCACCCAGACCGACGCCCAAGTATTCCGGGTTGGTGGCTCCCACTTCCATCAACCTCGAAAAGCGTCCACGCTCAAGGAAATGGGTATCAATGATGATGCCCTCAACCAGGCCGAAGCCGGCAGTCATCTGCACCGCGCCCTTGCGCAGGGAATCGTCAGCCGGACCGCCGTAGACCATGGTCTGGGACTGACAGGCCGCCCCGGCGCTCGTCCCCGCGATCACGGTGCCCGATTGATGCCCCGCACGGATCGTCTCCATAGCGGGAGAACCGCCGAGAACATACGTTAGCCGCATCTGGTCGCCGCCGGAGATGAAAACAATGTCCGAGTTCCGGATCATCTCAACGAATTGGTCCGACGCCGCGTCGCTGCGCTCGCGGATCCGGATGTCCAGTACTTCCGACGCGCCCAGGTTCGAAAACACCTCGCGATACGCGCCGAATACATCGTCGGGAACGCTGCTCGCCGTGGTGATGACACCGACGATTGGCGCCTCCTTTTTCGACAACAACAGCACACGGCGCAGTATCTCCGACTCGGACGTCTTGTCCTCCGCGCCGCCGATTGCGACAAGCGGCCCTCTGGGGGTAGTTTGGGCGGGTATGCTCATTGACTGCACTTCGAACCCCACAATTGAATTCTCTGGGTTAGTATACATGTATTATCGAGCCCATTGGCCGATGACGTAACCTTCTGGAGAATGAACATGATTCGCGGTTTTAGTCTCGCAATTCACGGCGGCGCGGGCGTTTTGCACCGCGATTGCATGACGCCGGAGCGTGAGGCCGAGTATCACGCCGCGCTGGACCGAGTGTTGAGCACGGGTGAAGCGGTTCTCGACACTGATGGTTCCGCGCTCGACGCCGTGACGCAGGCGGTGTGCGCCCTTGAAGACGAACCGCTTTTCAATGCGGGCCGCGGCGCCGTCTTCACGCGCGATAAGCAGCAGGAAATGGATGCCTCCCTAATGGATGGCAGCAATCGCCAGGCGGGTGCCGTCGCCGGAATTTTCGGGCCGAAGAACCCCATACTGGCTGCCCGTAGCGTTCTCGAGAACACCGATCACGTTTTCATGATTGGAGAGGGCGCACTTGCCGTCGCGCGCGCCGCCGGGCTTGAGTTCGAAGAGAAGGATTACTTCTTCACACAGGATCGGTGGGACTCATTGCAGGAGACGCTGAAGATGCGGGCGGAAGGGACGCTCGACGACGACCCCGCCCGCCGTCACGGTACCGTCGGTGCTGTGGCATGCGATCGGAACGGCCATCTAGCGGCGGCGACCTCCACCGGCGGCATGACGGCAAAGCGATCCGGTCGCGTAGGCGACAGCCCGGTAATCGGCGCCGGGACCTATGCCGATGACGCCACCTGTGCGGTATCGGGAACCGGCGATGGCGAAGCCTTCCTGCGCTTGTGTGCCGCCCATGAAATCGAGGCGCGCATGCGGCTCACCGGCGTAGCATTGGAACGCGCCGCCGAGGACGTGATAATGACCCAGCTTACAGCCTTGAACGGAACCGGCGGCATCATCGCGCTGGACCGCAACGGCGCCATCACGACGCCCTTCAACTGCGAGGGAATGTATCGCGGCTGGAGCGTCGAAGGGGACGGTCGAAAAACCGCAATTTACTGAGGGATCCGGCGAATTTCAGTGGGCACCACTGAAACGGAGCAGAAGCGACAGGATCAGAAACCATGTCCAACCTGAAAGATCCAAGAGTCCTCTTCGCTGCAGAGCGGACATTGCTTGCCTGGAACAGGACGAGCCTGTCTCTGATCGCGTTTGGTTTTGTCGTTGAGCGCGCGGGCCTGCTCCTGGATGCCCTTTCCTCTGCAGCTTCCCAGAGCACACTCACGTTCTGGCTCGGACTAGCCTTCATCGCGCTCGGTTCAGTTACCGCGGGCTACTCTGCGCATCAGTATTCAGTGGTCCTGCGCACCTTGAGCCCGGAGGAGTTCCCTGCCGAATACCAGGCCAGGTGGGGCCTGGTGGTTAATCGCCTGGTTGCCATCCTTGGTGTGTTGCTGATTATCGTAATCGCCCTTGGTCGTGGGTAGGTTATAGGGCCGCCTTAATGCTCATCACGATTGCAAGCTACAGCTTTCCATTCGAAGCTCACATTGCCCGGTCACGCCTGGAGTCGGAAGAGATCCCGGCCTTTGTCGCCGATGAGCACACCATCAACATGCAGTGGCTGTATTCGAACGCGCTTGGCGGCGTCAGGCTCCAGGTTCCCGAGGAGTTTGTTGAGCTCGCGCTTGAGATCCTGAATGAGGATCGGGAGCAGGATTTGGTTGAGGAAGTCGGAGTTGACGCCAGGTCCTGCCCGCACTGCGGAAGCACGGATACGGAGTTCCATCAGATCGGCCGGCGCTGGGCCTTTCTGGTTTTCCTGGGGCTGAATTTCCCGCTATTCCCAGTGAGGGATGGCATTCGGTGCAATCACTGTGGGAAAGTTTCCGAAACCTAGTTCCGGTGGCTTCAAGCTCCGTTCATCAGACAGAATGCCAGCCGGAGGAACAGCGAGGACAATTCGCCCATACGGCGGAAGGCTACAGGATTGTCTGCATCGAACAGAACGCAGAGTTTGCTGCACCCTTTTAGATTATGATGTAATACAATGTAGTCACAAAATTTAAGGGTACAGCCATGAGTGTCACTACAGTTCGCCTTCAGACAGAAATTGAGCAGAACCTGGAGGCAATCGCAAGCAGGCTTCATCGGAGCAAAGGCTGGGTGATCAACCAGGCACTTTCGGAATACATTGAAAAGCAACAGCTGGAACAGGAGCGTTGGAATCAAACGCTCGAGGCCATGGAGTCTGCCACCCAGGGAAAAGTGGTTGATGCCAGCGAGGTCCATAGCTGGCTCAATAGCTGGGGAACTGAAAACGAGCAGGAGGCACCGAGGTCAGGTAAGTGAAACTGGTTTACACGGATGAAGCCATTGAAGATTTGAAACGCCTCAGGCAGTTCATTGCAGCTCACGACCCCTCTGCTGCAGCCAGAGTAGCAGCAGAACTGGTAGCTAAAATCGAGTTACTGCCAGATTTCCCTAAAATGGGGGCGCCGGTTGAAGTGGCTCCAGTACCTGATTCCATCCGAGATATGGTTTTTGGCAAGTACATTGTCCGCTATTCAGTCCATGCCAGTGCCATCATCATTCTTCGGGTATGGCATGAGCTGAAGGGTGAACGGTAGCTATTTAACCAGCCGCTGAGCGGATCCAGAATTGCCACAAGGCTCCGAGCAAGCACGATGGAGGACAGGATGTCAGCCAACAGTATTGATCAGGACTATTTTCTCGCCAGTGATGAAGAGCTGGGACGACTCCAGGTCCAGGCACAGGTCTGGCAACCCGATGCAGAGTCGATGCTGGACAGGATTGGGGTTGGTTCAGGATGGGCCTGCGCCGACATGGGCTGTGGAGGTGCCGGCATTCTGGGCCCAATGTCGCGTCGTGCGGGTGACTCCGGATCGGTCCTGGGCTTCGACTCTGATCCGGGTCTTCTGGATTCAGCCGCTGCTTATCGGGAGACGGAAGATTTAAGCAACGTTTTGCTCCAGCTGGGTGATGTCACACAACCGGATCTTCCTCACGGCGCTTTCGATCTGGTCCATTCCCGCTTTCTCCTGCCGCATGTTGACTCGCCCGTTGACGTACTGGGCAATAAAGTCGCGCTGGCGAAACCAGGTGGTGTTGTCGCATCCCAGGAGAACGACCACAGCTCGTGGAACTTCTACCCACATTGCCCGGAGTGGGACGAGCTTCTGGATCTTCTGGAGCAAACATTTGCCTTGCGTGGCGACATCAACATCGGTCGCCGGACGTTCCATATGTTCAGGGAGTGCGGCCTGGAGGATGTACGGATTCGAACATCTGTCCAGGCATTGCAGGACCAGCACCCGTATATGCGCATGCCCCTGATTGGTGCTAAAGCAATGCGCGAGAGAATGCTTGAGGCGAAGCTTACAACGGCGCAGGAGCTTGATCGTTTAATCAACGGCGTCGAACAGGCGGTGGATGATCCCGACCGTGTTCAGTTCACCTTCACCCTTGTGCAGGTCTGGGGAAGGAAGAGTCCAACATGGAATTAGCCAATGTAGTCCCATGGGGCCGGTCTTTTGATGAGTACCGGGCAATGTTCGGGTTATCCGAAGACGACCTTAACGGTCAAATCCTTGGGTGTGGTGATGGCCCCGCCAGTTTCAATGCAGAGGCAACAGCACGTGGATGCGACATCACCTCCTGTGATCCCGTTTTCCAGTTCCCGGCTGAAGCAATACGCTACCGTATTGATGCGGTGTACCCGGAGATCATGGCCAAGATGAAGGAAGGGGCGGACAACTACATCTGGGACTCCCTCGGCAGCGTTGAGAAGCTGGGGGAGGTCCGGATGGCGGCCATGTCGAGGTTTCTTTCCGACTTTGATGCCGGTTACCGGCAAGGGCGGTATATTCCAGCATCATTGCCGTCGCTGCCCTTCCCTGACGCCAGCTTCGATCTGGCGCTCTGCTCCCATTACCTCTTCCTTTACAGTGACCATGTGGATGAAGCGACTCACCTGGCATCAATGCGGGAACTTTGCCGTGTTGCCTCAGAGGTCCGCGTCTTTCCCGTGATCTCGCTGGATGGAACGCCATCGAAGCATCTGGATGCGGTGATGACGGCGCTTTCCGAGGATGGTATTGATGTCTCATTCCAGCCCGTGAGCTACCGCTTTCAGAAAGGCGCTACGGAGATGTTGGTGGCAAGGGCCGATTAGTCAGTGGCTCCCGGCAGATGCACCTGCCCTGGGATTGGTCCGGGTGGATTTCACGTCTTTCAGGAGCGTATGGATATGGCGGATATAGTGCTGGAGTCAACGATCACATGCCCCAACTGCGGCCATCAGAAGGCGGAGACCATGCCCACTGATGCCTGCCAGTATTTTTTCGAGTGTGAATCCTATCGTAGCCTGCTGAAGCCAAAACACGGCGACTGCTGTGTCTTCTGTTCCTACGGCACAGTGCCATGCCCGCCCATTCAGGAGGGAGCAGGGTGTTGTCCGCCTGGGCAATAAGAGGGGCTGGCAATGCCGACTCCTGAGGAAATACTTCTAGGCCTGGAGGCGATTGCCAACGACTGGCTGTGGCTCGCGGCGTTGTGGCACCTCTACTTCGCTGCGATCGTGTTAGTACTCGCCTTCGGGGTTCGGCCGTCACGACGCACCACTGGTCTCTTGCTGACCCTGCCCCTGCTCTCCGTCAGCCTTCTGGCCTGGCTCTACGCCAATCCGTTCAACGGCGGGATCTTCGCTGTCGCCGCCCTCGCACTGGTCGTCGTCAGCATGAAGCTTCCACGTGCGCCCGTTCGCCTCGGTCCGCCCTGGCTGGCCGTACTGGGAGGGTTGATGGCCGGATTTGGGTGGGTATACCCGCATTTCCTGACCGACTCACAACCATGGCTCTACTTGTTTGCTGCGCCAACAGGCCTTTTGCCCTGCCCTACGACTTCAATCGTTCTTGGATTATCATTGGTTCTGGGCGGCCTTGGTTAAAAGCTGTGGTGTCTGATATTGGCTCTCGTGGGACTGTTTTACGGGGCCTTCGGCGCTGCAGGGCTCGGCGTTTCGATTGACTGGACGCTCTTCGCTGGCGCCTTGTTGATCCTGTATGCCGGTCTGTCTCAACGACTGATAACCGCAAGGGTCGTAGGCTAAAGTTGGCGACGGAAATCAATCCACTTGCGGAGCAACATTAATGCCAACCGCCACTGACAAGTCAGCCTTTTCCTGGCCGGTGCTCCTGGCGCACATACTGTTTCTGCTCGCCGCCTGGACGCTGTTCATCAAATACCTCTTCCCGGTGGCGTTCGCGCTTGCCGAGGGCATCGAGTGGCACACCTACATCTATTGGGATCTGTGGCCCATCGCCCATGTCTGGCTGGGCTGGGCATTGCTGGCACGCCCGGGCTATACCCGGGCGCTGGCGATTGGTATGGCACTGGTGGAAATCGCCATCATCGTCACGCTGTTTTGGCTCTTCCTGGCCGACCCGGAATGGTCGATCTGGCGGACCAACTGGTTCGTCAACAAGGTCTTTGTCCTGGCCTGCTTTGTTCTGGTGCTGTATGCGGCACTGCGGCACCCGGAGGGTTTCAGTGCATCCCGTTGATATGGCGGGAAACGGCGAGTGGATTTTGTGTATTATGTATGTGGTTTACTTTCATCTCGGAGAGCGCTATGGCAGGTGGATGGTCACGGGATGGCGCCGTTCAGGATCAAATCGACGCCAGCGTTGAAGATGCCGTACAACGCGCACGGAGCCAATTGGCTGACGGTGAGAGTGCCGTCAATTGTGAAGAGTGCGACCGCCCTATTCCGGAAGAGCGTCGCAAAGCGATTCCCGGCATTCAACTCTGCGTTGCCTGTCAATCCGCTCTCGAAAAGCAGGACGTTGCTTCAGGAGGCATTAATCGCCGCGGCAGCAAGGACAGTCAGCTCAGGTAATCGACAGCAAGCTCCTGAGCATCCTGCGCCACAAATCAGCGAAAATGTTCTGCACGATTAACCATATCGATCATGTGATCCGCCGCTTTAACGGTGAGCGGGTGTTGGGTGAAGCCGGTTCTCGGGGCTATATAGCTCGCCATTTCCCGGGCAACCTCAAGCTGGTGATCGGACCCTTCAGCAAGCAGCGTTATGATCAGGTTCTCCAGCGCAATCACGCGAACCCGAAGATGGACCAGTTGGGGGTTTGTCAATTCGGGAATATCAGCTTGCGCTTCGTCTGGAAACGCTCCACCTTCATCGTTCCATACCGAAAGAGCCTCCGGGAATTGCCGGGATTCTGCTTCCTCCGTGCTCGAGCTTGAAATAGCCATCTGCGAGTTCCTCCTGCCGAACCCTGTTTCTGAGGAATACCCAATCTAGCTCCAGAGCTCAGGCGCGTCTGTTCGGCGACGCACAGACCAGGCCTTCCGATGGACGCAGACTCTTGTAAAAGCATGCTTTGAACACCATGTTGATTAATAGGGCCAGGTTTTGGCCATCGACGACGCAAGGAGGATCGTTATGAGCGGTGACGAAAAGAAATGGGTACAGGCTTACGAAAAGTTTGCCGCACAGACCAAGGATTTTTTCGAGGAGTCCCGGGAAAAAACCGTGTCCTCACTGGAACACGCCCTGGAGCGCGCACGGGATCAACTGGTAAAAGCCGGTGATCTGACCCAGGAGGAAAGCCGGCAGATCAAGGCTTATCTGCGCCGCGATCTGGAACAGACCGCTACGGATCTCCGTGAAGCCGGCGATCGTGCCAGGAAAACGGCCAGCCCGGCCGCGATCCAGGCTGGGTTTCTGGATCTCACCCAAAGCATTGCCAAAGGGACCAGCGGTCTGTTCGACCGACTGGCCGAGTGGGCCGATACAACGGCGGCCTATCATACGGGCGAAGTGGCCGCGCAGGGTACCTTCCGGTGCCGGAACTGCGAGCATGAAATCCACTTTGCGGAGACCGGGCGCATTCCCCCATGCCCGAACTGCCATGGAACCGCGTATCGGCGCGTGGAATAGAACCGGCCTGAAGTAAGGATGGCGGTGGCGTCAGACCCAGGATTCCGGAGGCGTTTGCTGAGGCTGCACTCGAAATCCTGAACGGGGATTGGAAAAAGGATTTGCAGAATGAGTGAGACACTGCCAGTTATTGGCGCCACCATCACTTTTATCTTCGGGCTTCTGAGCCTGGTAATGCCGCTCCAGGTATCACGCACCCTCGGCATCGACCCGGAAGGCCCTTTGGGGCTCTCCGAAGTCCGCGGCACTTATTCGCCTGGGATCAATCCGGTTTTGACGGGTCGCGGAGCGGCACGAACATGGCAGGCCTTGCCGTGGAAGCGGTTACCGGGCCCGTCAGATTTTTTTACAGGTTTCCTGTCGCATTCCTCCCCTCTTTCCCTTAAGTAGCGCTCTACAGTGACTTTTCCCTCAAACCGGCATGGTTTCTGCTGTCTTCGATCGTTCAGGACAACCAGAGAACCAAGGAGTAAACCATGCAAACGATCAGACA
Source organism: Halospina denitrificans (assembly GCF_004364635.1). Taxonomy (GTDB): domain Bacteria; phylum Pseudomonadota; class Gammaproteobacteria; order Pseudomonadales; family Oleiphilaceae; genus Halospina; species Halospina denitrificans. Next base: position 415,981 of record NZ_SOAX01000003.1, read on the forward strand.
CACCTTCCTCGTTTCTGTTGGCGCCATTATGGCCACTGTCAGCTTTCATGCATCAGCTGCACTCGTGACCTATGACGGTATTGATTTCCCGGAAGGGGATGTCAGTTTTGCAGACGAAGTGATTACCTATAACCCATCCTACAGCGGTGGCAATGTGCCAACGGATTCGAACTACACGGATCCCCAGGAAGCCGTAGGCCCCCCGGATTACAGCGCCCCGAACGGGTCGGTTTCGCTGGGTTCCGGCGGGCTTCTTGAGCTGGCGTTTACGGATAACTCACTGACCAACAGCGGTACAAATGAGGATGACCTCCACGTCTTTGAGGTCGGTCCGGATGTGGAAGATACCTTCGTCGCCGTCCGCCCGACAGCGGAAACCTACAACCTGCTCAGCGCGAACTTCACGGCACAAAGCGATGGTTTCTTTTCAGTGGGGAGCGTAAGCGGTTCAACCTCCTCAATTGATATCGATTCCGTATTTACCGATTTTGCTGCGGGCGCACTGCAGTTCAATGCGGTCCAGCTGATCGATGATCCGAACGAAGGCAACACCGGGGGCTCAACGGTTGGTGCGGACATCGATGCTGTGGGCGCGATTGCCTCGGCGCCTCCCGTTAACCAGGTACCGGAACCGGGAAGCCTGGCGCTGCTTGCCGGTGGTCTGCTGGCCGGTGGCGCCTTCCGCCGTTTTGGTCGGCGTTAAAAGAAAGCCCCCACTACAGTTTCGGCCCTCGCCGCCCCGGATGAGGGCCGAACAATCGACACTGTCCCTTCCCCATCCCCGTCCGGCCCAGCTCAATCCGACTCATGACGACTGGGTATTAAACCTTGGCGGAACACTGATTTACCGTTACGTTGAACTCACAGGTGCGTAAGCACAGGCAGGACGGGCGATGAATGAACCAACCGATCACGACAGCCCTCAGGACAACATTCTAGAGGTGGTCGCCCAGACCCTTCACCAGGGTGACACATCCCGGGCTGAAACAGCGGCCATCAGCCTGGATAGCCATCTCGACAGCGACCTGGGCTTTGACAGCCTCACCCGGGCCGAACTTCTGGTGAATGCCGAGCGCCGCTTCGGGGTGCAGTTGCCGGAAGCGCTGCTCAATAACGCGCAAACACCTCGGGATATCCTCGACGCCGTTGCCACGGCACGCGGTGAACAACCTGCCGAACCGAGCATCGCGCGCCAGGATGGCACGGGCGCCCTGGCGCAAACGGACGCCGACCGCGAACATTTTACCGTCCCCCCTTTTGAAACCCTGCAGGAGGCGCTGCAGTGGCATGCCCGCAAGCATCCCCAGCGCACGTACCTGCATTGGGTCATCAGCGACAACGATGTCCGTGCGCTGAGTTTCGAAGACCTCCATAATGGCAGCCTGCGAGTCGCCAACGGCCTGTTCCGGCATGATCTGGAGGAGCGGAATACCGTGGCCCTGATGCTCCCGACCAGTCACGACTATTTCTACGGCTTTTTCGGCGCCCTCTATGCCAATGCCATCCCGGTTCCCCTCTACCCACCGGCACGCGAGGCCCAACTGGAGGAGCACCTGCGCCGACAGGCGGCCATACTGAATAACGCCCAGGCCCGGGTCATGATCACGGTTCCGGAAGCCAAGCGCCTGGCCACCGTCATCAAGGCGCTGGTACCCAGCCTGGAACACGTGGTCACGCCCGAAGACCTTTGGGGCAACCCCCTGATGTACCCGGTAGCCAACGCCGGCGGGAACGAGATCGCTTTCCTGCAATACACCTCCGGCAGCACCGGTAATCCCAAAGGAGTCCAGCTCAGCCACGCCAACCTGTTTGCCAACATTGGCGCGTGCACGGAGGTACTGGAGGTGGGGCAGGACGATGTCTTCGTCAGCTGGCTGCCCCTCTATCACGACATGGGCCTGATCGGCACCTGCCTCTCCAGTCTCTGGTTGGGCCTGCACCTGGTGGTGATGTCCCCCCTGCTCTTCCTGACCAGGCCCCGCTATTGGCTATGGGCCATCCATCACTTCGGCGGCACCCTCTCACCCTCGCCGAACTTTGGCTACGAGCTCTGCCTGCACCGCCTGACCGACGAGGATATGGAAGGACTCGATCTCAGCTCATGGCGTGTGGCCTTCAATGGCGCCGAAGCGGTCAGTGCTGACACGGTGGAGCGTTTTACCCGGCGTTTCGCGCCCTGGGGATTCCGTCCTGAGACCATGGCCCCCGTTTATGGCCTGGCGGAAAACTGTGTCGCCCTGACCTTTCCGGAAACATCGCGCAAGCCGGTCATCGACCGCATTGATCGCGCACGATTCCAGGAAGACGGGGAGGCAATACCCAACGACGCAGACCACGAAACCGTCCTGCGCCTTGTCTCCTGCGGCAAGCCCATCCCCCACCATGCCATCCGCATCATTGATGGGAATGGTCGCGAATGCGCGGAGCGACACGAAGGGTCGCTGCAGTTCACTGGTCCTTCGGCCACACGAGGCTATTACCGCAACCCGGAGAAGACGGCGGAGCTTTTCGATGGCGAATGGCTCAATACCGGCGACCGCGGCTACATCGCCAATGGCGAACTCTTCCTGACCGGACGCAACAAGGACCTGATCGTGCGCGCCGGGCGCAACCTCTACCCTGGCGAGATTGAGGAAGCGGCAGCGACGCTGGAGCATGTCCGGCGCGGCTGTGTCGCCGCCTTTGCCACCGGCATGGGGGAAAGCACCGGTGAGCGCCTGGTGGTCGTCGCGGAGACGCGCTCGACCGACCAGACAATACGCCAGCAGCTCAAGCACGATATCACTCAGATCACCCGTGACCGCCTGGGCATCGACGTCGACGAGGTGGTGATTGTCAAACCGCACAGTATACCCAAGACCTCCAGCGGTAAGCTGCGGCGAAACGATTGCCGGCTGCGCTATGAGCGCGGGGAACTAGAGCGCAAGGCACTGCCAGTGTGGCGCCAGCTGGTGCGCCTGGCCCGGACCGGTTGGCGCCAGGAGGGGGTCCTCGCCTGGCGCGAGATCAGGCGTCATCTCTATTCCGGTTGGGCCTGGTTCGCTTTTGGACTGACAGGCCTGTTGACGTTGGTGGGCGTCAACCTCATGCCTCGCCGTACCTGGCGCTGGCAGGTCGTCCACTTTTGCGCCAGGGCCCTGGGGTGGCTGACCGGGACGCGCCTGGTCGTCAGGGGTGGCGAAAAACTGAAGCCATTACCCGAAGGCTGCGTGGTGGTCGCCAACCACGCCAGCTATGTGGACGCCATCGTCATTGCCGCCCTGATGCCGGTACCGGTGAGTTTTGTGGCCAAGGCGGAACTGCAGCGTTTTGCCATCCTGCGCCGGCTGTTGCGCCTGATCGATGCGGAGGCAGTGGACCGCTCCACCGACCAAAGCAGCGTCCGTGCTTCCCGCCGCATTGCCGAGCGCGCCCATGGCCGCCGCCTGATGTACTTCGCGGAGGGCTCCTTCGACGCGGCTCCCGGCATCCAACCATTCCACATGGGCGCATTCATGACGGCGGCGGTCGCTCACCAACCGGTTCTTCCAATCGCCCTCAATGGCACACAGAAAAAGATGCCGGCGGATCGCTGGAATCCGCGCCCTGGCCCCGTAGAGGTGGTCGTGGGCGAGCTGATCTGGCCGGACGGCGACGACTGGGCCTCGGCCACGCAACTGCGCGAACAAACGCGCAATGCCATCGTCACCATGACCGGTGAGCCGGATCGTTTGGCCCGTCCCGAGTCGAGCCAGCCCCTACCAGCCAGAGACTCCGACAATTCCTCTTCCACCGACGTCGAAAATCGGGTTTAAAAAAGGGGCCCGGGTGGACCGTGAATCTTCTGCCCTGGATACCCCCAATCGCCTGTATTGTTTCGTTGCTTTATGTAAACGGATAGCGGCGCATCAGCGGAGATTTTCATCGTGAGCAACGAGGTTCTGGTGAGGATTTCGTTCTTGATGTGAGGCTGAAAGCACTTTAATCCGCCCCCTGTAAACCTTTGTAACCATCCGGTTACGAACACATTTTTCGTTTTTTGACATTCCCCATGGGCTCCCGTAGCTTTTCGAACTAACTCGACGTCCAGCGAGTTGATTAGTTGTCCTTTATCGGAGTCCCCAGCAGTTTAAAAGAGTGCTTCCAGGGTCGACTCCGGTGCTTTCGGGTATTTCTGTTCGGAGAATGCATGCGAACGGCCACAGGTGCACACGCTTTCAAACGAGCTTTCGTAATGGCCGCCCTTCTGCCATTGGCGTTTCCGCTGCCGGCCTCTGACGGCGAGCGCGGATACCGGCTGCTTGAGCTGGATGGCTACAGGGTGAAATGGGGCGAACAGGAACTCGGGGTCGGGGCGAACGTCAGTTACGCCTTCGCTGACGAGACGCTGCAGTTCGATGATGCGCGAAACTGTCGCAGTCTGACACCGATGAATGCGCTCTCCGCGCAGAATCTTCCCAGGGAAACACTGGCACGGGAAACTGCGGCGGCGTTCCGGGTTTGGGAGCGTGCTGCCGGGCTGTCATTCCATGAAGTCGACGATGCCCGGGATGCGGATATCGTCCTCGGTGCCCAGGGCCAGCCCCGCGGCCGCGCATTCACCAACGTCTCCTATGCGTCCGATCCGGAAGAGGATCTGCGCGCCATCGACCAGGCGCTTGTGTGCCTGAACCCCGATCACGAGTGGAAGGTCGGGTTCGACGGCGACACGGATGTTTACGACATCCGGTATACGCTGATTCATGAGATCGGGCACGCCATCGGCCTGGATCATCCCGGGGCATCCGGGCAGGTGATGGGGTTCCGCTATACAGAGGACTTCGCGGAGCTTCAGCCCGGCGACCTGGACGGCGTCCGTCAGCTCTACGGGCGTGGCGCCGATGAGGACAGGTCCGTAGTCCGGGTTAAAGCGGATGCCGACACTCTGGATGACGCCACACAGTCCGAGAACGCAAGAACGTTCTGAAGAGCGTTTGGCAACCATAGTCACCCTGGGGCATAGTCGGCTCAACATCGGTATGCTTTCCAGAGGCCAATAAACGTGGATCCCCTGCCCCAGGAACTGCTCGAAAAAGCCCGCCAATGCAAAAAAGGGAGACTCATGCTGGTCGGGGCATCCGGAACCGGCAAGAGTACCCTGGCCCGTGCACTGGGCATTGCTCTCGGCGAGCCTGGCGGGGAGGTGTACTGCCTGAATACCGACCCGAGCGCCCCCGCCTTCGGACCACCGGGGGCGATTGCCCTTGGCCGTATGCATCAGGATGACTGGTCACTGCTCCGGCTTGAGCCGCTCTGCAGTCTGGACGCGGTTCGGTTCCGCCTGCCTCTGGTGGCAGCAGCCAGGCGGCTCTTGGCGCATTGCCCAAAGGGGCTTCTGATCCTGGATACGCCTGGGGTGGTGAGCGGGGTCGCCGGCGCGGAGCTGATTCCAGCCCTGGCGGAAGTGGCCGGAATCGACCTCTGTGTGGTCCTCGAGCCGGAAGGTGGTTCCGTGCCCATTGCCGATGAACTAACGGGGATAGACGCCGAAGTTTTCCATCTTCCGGCTTCCCCGCGCGCCAGGGCCGGCACCCGTTCCTCACGCGGCCGCCGCCGGACTGAGCTCTGGCACGAGCATATGAGCCAAGCGCAGGCCCGGACCATCAGACCCGGTTCGTTCAAATTGCTGGGCACACCACCGCCTCTCGCGAACGAGCAGGCCTGGGAGGGACGCCAGATTGCATTGCTCCGGGACGGTGAATGCGTGGCCATGGGCGAAGTGTTAGAGAAGACCTCACCCAGTGAGTGGCGGGCCCTCTTGGCCGGGGACACGCAGGAGGCCAATCAGTTGCTCACACGGGACGCCATTCACCGGGACGGCAAGCTGCGCACGGCTCGCAAACAGTCGGCCTCCCCTCGGACCACTCGGAACAATGGCCTCAGCCCTGGCGCCAACGAGGTGAAGGTTGAACTGGGTGCGCTGACCAGCACGGCCACCGAGCCCCAGGTAGCTGTTCCGGTTGGGGATGTGACGGCGTCGCTGGTCAACGGCGCCGGCGGTGACGCCCTGTTGCAGGTGCGCATCAAGCACCAGGCCCGCAGCCTCCTGTTCGACATTGGGGACGCCGGCCGCATGCCGTTACGGGCCGCTCACCAAATCACAGACCTGTTCATCAGTCACGCCCACGCCGACCACATCAGTGGGTTCATCTGGCTGGTGCGCTGTCGCATCGGTCACTACCCGCCCTGCCGCGTATTTGGCCCCGTCGGTCTCACAAAGCAGCTGCTCGGCATGATGAACGGCATCCTGTGGGATCGGGTGGAAGACCGTAGCCCCGTTTTCGAGGTTCATGAGTGGCACGGCACCCACCTAGAGCGCTGGCGCATCCAGGCGGGCGAGGACCACCCTACCCCGCTCAACCCCCTCCCGATCAGCGACGGCATCATCCACCGGGAACCGGGCTTTCTCATCCGCGCCACCGAGCTGGACCACCGAACACCGGTTCTGGCCTACGCCTTCGAACCCCGACGCAAGCTCAAGGTACGCAGGGATAAGCTGGAGGAGCTCGGCGTCGCGCCCGGCCCGTGGTTGCAGCAGCTCAAGCGGGCCTATATGGCCAGCCGCTGGCAGGAACGGATTCCGCTGGGCGATGACCGTGAACCGACCGTGGATGAGCTGGCCGAGGCACTGCTTCTGACCGAGCCCGGCGACGCCCTGGTCTACGCCACCGATTTCCGCGAGAGCCCTGAGAACATCGACAGGGTCACCCGGCTTGCCCGCGGCGCGCATACCCTCTTCTGCGAATGCACCTTCATGGTGAGCGACCAGGCACAGGCGGAACGAACCCAGCACCTCACCACCCAAACCTGCGCCCACATCGCCAACAACGCCGATGTCCGCCAGCTCGTTACTTTCCATTTCTCCCATCGTTACGACAACCGGCGCTGGCAGCTCTACGAGGAGCTTCAGCGGTTTACTGACAAGGTGCTGATCCCGAACCAGCATCCACACTCAACCTGATAGAGTTGCTGACAGAAAACCCCGTCTGATACAAAGCTTTCACATTGACGCTTAAACCGTCGCGGAACAGTTTTTCGACAATCACGCATACGCCTTGAGGGTCCGCCGATTGCCGCGACATCGCCACCAGGGATATGGGCATGACTGAAAGCCACTATGATGTGATCATCGTTGGCGCCGGACTCGCCGGCTGCACGGCAGCACTGCTCTACGCCCGTCGTGGCCTGCATGTTGCTCTCGTCGAAAAAAAGCGCGATCCCTCCGATTACAAGAAGATCTGCACACACTACCTTCAGCCAAAGACCATCCCCCTTCTCAAGAGCCTGGGGCTCTATGATGAGGTCATGGAAGCTGGTGCTACGTTCTCTCAAATCGTGCTGAAAACGCCCTGGGGTGATGTGCCGGCGCCTCGATACGGCAGCGATACCCATGGTCTGAACATTCGTCGCGAACTGCTTGATCCGATCTTTCACAAAGCCGCTATGGCGGAATCCGGTGTCGACTGGTGGGGCGGCTACAGCGTTTCAGCGCTTCTCTGGGACGGCGACCGCGTCCATGGCATCCAAATCCGGTCTGACCAGGGGGAGAACCGGGAATTCTCGGCCCCCCTGGTGATCGGCGCTGACGGTCGGGACTCAACTGTCGCAAAAATGGCGGGGATCGCAAGTCGGTTCTTTTCCAACGAGCGTTTCTCCTACTATCAGTATTTTCGGAATCTCGAACCCGCGCCGGACAACGAGACACAGGTATGGGTCCTGGACGGTGGGGGTTCCTATGTCACAGCCTTTCCTAACGATGACCTCACGCTGGTGAGCTGCTATGTGCCGGAGCGCTATTTTCATCAATGGCGCAGTGATGTAGAAAGCCATTACCGCGCGTTCGTTGCGCGCGCCCCGGAGGGCCCCAACCTTGACCGTGCCGTGCCAGCCAGTCGCATACGGGGAATGCGGAAGGCACCAACCATCCGCCGCACGCCATCGGCCCCCGGACTGGCTCTGCTGGGTGACTCCGCACTCGCGCTTGATCCGTTGGTGGGAATTGGCTGCACCTGGGCCATGGAATCCGCCTTCATGCTGGTAAAGGCCACTGCAAAGGCACCCACGGATGCCACATCACGGACGACCAACCGCGGGTTGGATCGCGCGTTGCGCCAGTACCGCTGGCGTCACCGCCTCTATTTCGGGCTTCAGTCAGCGCTGTTTATACCGTTATCGAAGGCCAGGCCCTATGGGCGCACTCTTAAATGGGTACTGCGGATGAGTCGGCGGGCAGATCAGCCCGACAGAATTTGAACAACCGTTGATCCCAGTCGTCATTCCTCCAGATTTCTCTGGTGCGGGCATGGCAGGAGCCGACTGACCCGATGGCTGCCGGGTCGTGTTGCAAGTCGGCTCGTGCACTCACTGCCCTGCGATGTAATGCTTGCCCGGAGTGCCACGCCCTCACCCCGCGGCGACCCCGACTTCCATGGTAACGGGCTCCCCTTCCCCTGAATCGACCTCTGCGGCCTCCAGGAGGCGCACCCGATCCGCCGAAATGCTGTTCTCCACACCCTCGTCGACCAGGGCCTCCCGCACCGCTTCTGCGCGGGCGTCAGCAAGCGCCTTAAGGTCGGCATCGGTAACGGATTGCGCGGCGACAACACGCTCGGCCAGATGGTTGCGATAGGATAGTACGTCGAACCCATCTTCCTCCGATGACTCATCCTGAGCCCCGGTGAAACGCGCCCGGACTGTCTCCAGATCCGTATCCGGGTAATGGGTTGTGAACAATGTCTCGACAGCGTCCTGGCTGGAGGCAGCCGTCAGGCTGGGATCCGTGACCTCGCGATCCGCCTCGGCCAGACGCTGCTCGAGGGCACCCACGGCTTTCCCCTGCTGCAGGGACGGGCCATCAGTGCTCGGGTTGAAGGGACCCGCGAGCTCCAGGATCAACTCCGGGCGCTCATTGAGCGCCTCGCGGAGCTTGGCAACGCGCTCGCGCTGGGGCGGCGTCAGGTCGCCGCGGCCCGCTGGGAATTCAACCCGACCCAGGTCCTCCGAGTCAGCGCCGACGAGGCTGGCGAGGAAACGGAACGGCGCCTGGACGACGGACGTAAGGGTCTTGTTCAGTGCCTGGCGGATCACCTGGCCGAAGTCGAAGTCGGGCTCGCCAACATTCCCGCTCACCGGGAGATCGAGATCAATGACGCCGTCGCTGTCCTTGAGCAGCGCTATGGCAAGGTCGAGTGGCAGGTCCATTGCATCGCTGGAGGCCATCTTCTCGCCAAGCTTCAGATCATGGAGGACCAGGTTGTTGCTGCCGTCGAGCTGCCGATCCTTGACCACATAGTCAAGATCAAGGTCCATGGTACCCCCCGCGATCTTGCGACCGGCAAATTGCACGGTGTAGGGGGAATACTCCGGGATCTGAAGATTACGGAAGGTCAGACCAAGATCGGTCTCACGCATGGGGTCCCAAGCGTGGATGGTGCCGCCGATACGTGCCAGCCCGTAGTCCGCGACCTGGCCTTCCAGGTTTACCTCTGCGGCCTGGGCCGAGCTGGTGCTCAGCGTCGATATCTGTCCATTCAGAGTATGGATACTCGTTGCGAACGGGAGTGGCAGCGAGTTATCCGCAAACTTGAGGGAACCCTCGGTCAGTTCGATGCCCTCAATGGTGATCCCGAACGGGTCCGCGTCTTCTTCCGACTCGGTGTCGTCCCCCTCTTCCTTCGCGTCCGGGGACCTATTCTCCACCATAAGTTGTCCAAAGTTGGTGGTCCGGTCCTCGTTGATGACCACCCGGCCGGACAGACCGTCAACAGTGATGGGGGCAGTGTCGAGCTGGCTATCTCCGACACGCAGGTCAAGCTGCTCTGTCCGCAGGCTCTGCCAGCCAATGAGAGCGTCATCATCAGAGCCATCGCCAATACTCAGCGCGTCGATCCCCGCGGAACCCCGGAATGCAAACGGCTCCTCTGCCTCTGTGCGAATTTTCCCGCTCAGATTCAGTGCCCCGCTGTCGATCCGCACAGCCGCGGACTGGCGCAGGTAGGGTTCGGCCTGTACCAGTGCCAGCTCATCAATGCCGGCCTCGCCCTGGAGGGCGAAGGACGGCAGAATCTGAAGCGTGCCGTCGAATGCGAGCTCACCGCCTCCCGCGAGCTGACCGCCCATACTAATCGGAAACCGAGCACCTTCCTGCAGCGAGAATTGGTCCATCGATAGCCCGAACTCCTGCAACGCCAGCGTCACCTGGTTCGTCTGGTCACCCTCGGCACCTGCCCCGCCCTCGAGATTGTCAGCAAAGCGCAGAATCCCGCCCTCTACGCGCAGGTCATCAATCCGAAGCGCTGGCAGCGACCCGGATTCCTCTTCTTCCGACGCCTTTCCAGAGGACTCGGGCTCTTCTTCCGCACCCTTGTCAGAGGACCCCGTAAACAGTCGGGAGAGGCGGGTTTCACCCGAGGCGAAGCGTTCCTCCTGAATCACCGGTCCCTCAAGGCGAATTGTCTCCAGGGTCCAGGCCATGTTGACGATGCTCGACCAGCTGAGATCAACGAACAGCTGCTTCCAGGCAAGCAGTTGCCGGTCGCCCTTGTCGTCGAGCACGGCCCCGTCGATCTGCAACGTGAGCGTATAGGGGTTGCTGTGCACCGCTTCAATGCGGAGCTCGCGCCCGAAGTCCTCGCGCGCTGTCTTGACTGCAAAGTATTCCACGAGCCAGGGCAGGCCAAGAAAGCCCAGCAAGGTGTAAACGAGAACCAGCACAAGCACCCAGAACCGGATCCGGCGCGGATTGATCCATCGGGTTCTCAGATAACAACCGAATTGGGAGAGTGAGCCATTGTCCATAAGGGCGCGCCATTTTCCATTGGAATGATTGGTACCTGACAGCATAAACTTCCGTATGCCCAGCGTCACCAGCTGGACGCACACCTACCGGCTGCCAGTGCCCGGCTTAGTCGTCGAGCTCTGCTATGCTGCGAATCACATCATTCAGAGGAGCCTCCTATGTCCGAAGAAGCCCTGAAAACACTCTCCGACAGGGCCAGTGAGGCCCATGCACGCATCCAGTCAACGTATCAGCACATTAATCCGGTGGTGGGCGTACGCCGCGGCATGCGCGACAATGGTATTCCCGCGGATGCCATGACGATTGAATGCCTGCAGACCCGCCGGCGCATCCTGTTGGTCCTGCACGACGGGGAACCCGATGTCGTGCTCTATCAGTTCGGCAGCATGGACGAGGACGCGGGCGACGATTTCGAGCGTATTGCACTAAGCGAGGTGGGTACTGAGAAGCTCTTTGAGTGGATGCGGGACTACTTGTCGGACAGCGGCTCATGAGGTTCGGAAAGCCAGCGTTTTAACGGCTCAAGGGGCAGCGGATGGCATAGCCAGTATCCCTGGAAGCGGTCGCAACCGATGCGCTTGAGGACACGGGCGGTGCCCTCGTCTTCCACGCCTTCCGCGACCAACTCATAGCCCAGGCCGTGGGCCATATTGATGGCCGTCTGCACAATGACCCTTGAACTGTCACTCGTACAAAGGTCCTTGATCAGGGAGCGGTCCAGCTTGATCTCCGTAGCGGGCAATTGCTTCAGGTAGGACAGCGAGGAATAGCCGCTGCCGAAATCATCAATGGCAACCTTGACCCCAAGCTCGGCCAGCTTCTCCAGCGCGATCCAGCCTTTCTCCGGATCATCCATGGCCGCCGTTTCCGTCAACTCCACTGTGAGATGGTCAGCCGGGACCTTATAACGCGCCAGCGTCGACTCGATCAGGTCCCGGAGGTCGTTGGAGACCAGGTCGCGGGCAGAAATATTGATCGACATGGTCAGCGACGGGTTGTCCGCCAGAAGAACCGAAAGATCCCGGATCCCACGGTCAAACGCCCAGCGCGTGAGGTGGGTGATCACCCCGGTTTCCTCAGCGAGCGGGACAAAATCCGCGGGATAGACCCAGCCGCGTTCGGGATGATGCCAACGGATCAAGGCCTCCACGCCGGTAATGGCGCCGCTGGCCAGACACGCCTTGGGTTGATAGTGGAGCTCGGTTTCATCCCGCTGCAACGCATCCCGCAGATCCGACATCAGGGTAAGACGGCTTTCGCTGTAGATGTCGTAACGTCGGGAATAAAAGCCGACCTCGAAGTTATCCCGCGGCGTGATTTCCATGCCCACATGGGCATTGCGAATGAGGAGTGCGGCGTTACTGCCATGCGCGGGATAGGTGGCGGCACCAAATTTCGGGTGCAGTTCAATCGCCAGGTTATCCAGTTGCACGGGCTCCGAGAGCTGCTTAAGTGCCCTGTCCAGGCCCTTGAAGTCATCCTTTACCCTGTTCACATCCACCAGCAAGCCGAAGCTGTCCCCGGAGAGCTGGTACACCTGCTCGACCTGGCCCCTGTCATCCCGGCGACTGTGCACAACCGGCAGCTCAGAAGCCAGCGCCCTCATGTTCCGGGCAATGCGCTGGAGCAGGCGTTCACTGCGGTTCAGTCCGAGCGTCCGGTTGATCTCATCAAGGCGGGTGATGCGGCACACGCCAACCATGTAATGCCCTTCCGGGTCACTCTGCAACCGCTCGTTCACCATCCGTTCAAACCGGTTACGGTTGGGCAGGCCCGTCACGGCATCATGCATCATAGCGTTTGCCAGCCAGTTATACGCTTCATGCCTGGCTTTTTCCTTACGCAGGCTCTCGGCCTGAGCCTGGATTTTGTCCTCCCGCTCGCGGTAGAGGCGATCCGCCAGGGCCAGGGTCAGGATGAATGCCTCCAGCCCGGAGCCAACCTGCATGGCATACTCGGTCATGAAGTTATCCGGGAAAAACCCCATGGCGCGACCCCCCGTGGCCAACACGCCAATAGTGAGCGGCGTCCAGGCAATGGTGAAGAACATGCCTGCACGCACGCCCTTCGCCCAGGTAATGGGACCTGCGACAAAAAGCAGCGAGAAAAAGAAAAAGGAAGAGATCGCCGAAATCTTAATGGCAACGTTGTAGCTCAACACCAAGGCCGCCATCAGGTTGAAGATCTCAAAATAGATCATGGCCCGAATCGCAATGTCCAGCAGGGGGCTGTGGGATTTGATTCGGAGAAATTCCCGGCAGAACAGGACAGAGAACAGTGCCAGGATGGGCATTGAGAGCAGCAGCACTCGACCGTGGACCACCGGGAACTGCGGGTAGATGTGCTGAAAGCTGTAGCCGTGTATTGAGCTGAAGAACAGCAGGTAACCAGCAATCGCCAGGGCGTAGAAAAGGTACAGCCGTTCGCGCAGCTTCAGGAAGACAACCAGGTTGATCAGGATAATGACCAGAATGGCGCCGTAGTAGAAGAAATGCAGTTTCTGTTCCCGCGTAGCAGTCTCAAAGAAGTTGTGCTCGCGCCAGAGGCGAAGCGGCAGAATCATCGAGCCTTGGGTCTGTACGCGGATGTAAAGGGTCCTGGCCTGCTCCGGCTCCAGATTGAAGCGCAGAAGCATACTCGGATGATCAATGTCGCGGGGATAGAAGGGGCGGGTATCGCCGGTGGCGAACTCACGAACGACTCTGCCCTCGTTCAGCAGATGGAAAGTCACGTCGTCCAGCTGCGAATAGGCAAGCTCCGCGACCATGTTGAGGTTTTCACCGGTGTCATTGCGGACGGAGAACCTCAGCCAGTATGGCGAGGACGTAATGCCAAGGGTGGCATTGCCTGACTCGGCCAATTGCCATTCGTCTTCGGGCCACTCACGGATCTGCTCAAGGTCTGCCCCGCCGGAAGGGTCCTCCAGGTAGTGGAAATGCGCCTGGATAGGCGCGGACGGGGTGATCTCGACCGGTCCCGGTTCCGCCAGGGCCGCACTCGGCACACAAGCCAGCGGCGCCGCGAACACAACAAAAAGCAGTAAGCGGGAAATAATCACTATTCAGCCAACCAGGTATTCCGTGATCAAAAATTCAAAGAACCGCTTTCAGTCTAGTCAATTTTATTCAAGGCGCGGTTCAGGAACCCTGGTTTCGAGAATTCCTTCCTGGCTCAGGATTCAGGTCGAGCCCCTTCAAGGGGCGGAAGGTGGTATTTCGACCGCAATTCCGGCAATCGGCCACTCTCCTCGAGTTCACCCAACAACTGATCCAGTGCCTCAGCTGAGATAGGGCTACCCTTTCTCACCAGGGCGCGCAGCTCATAGACCTGGTCCACACGCTCACTGACTTTCACAAGGTTCCGGGCTTCCGGACGGCGGTGGAAATAGAGGTTGAGGAAGGAGCGCGGCACTATGGCCACCTCGGCCACCGAAGGCCGGTTCAGAAGAATCAGCTGTAGATTCCTTTCCAGGCTGCTCGACAACAATATATTGAACTGCGTATCCAGAAAGCCTTCATCAGCCACATAATCAGCAAACTGATAGTGGTAGCCCAACATCCCGACCAGCCGCCTGTCCTCAAGATTGCGGAAGAAGGCCTCACCGTCCGCGCGCTCGCTGTGGGCCACAAAAACCTCTTCGTCGCGGGCGATTACACGCGTCCGGGAAACCGGACGATCGGCCCATTCCCAGCGAGGGTCCTCGAAAAGGATAACGTCATACAACCCCTGATCATGATCGTGATAGCGGCGTTTGGAGGACGTGTGGAAGAACTTGAATTCATGCTGGTCCTGGATCTCATTGAGGGCAGCAATAACATCAACTGTCAGGCCGGTGTGCTCTCCTTTTTCCAGAATGACAAAAGGCGGAAACCGGTAACCACCAACACGGACGGTTTCGGCGAGAGCGGAGAATGGAATGACCAGCGCGAGGCAGATCAAGATCGACCCGATACGAGACACGTTTCTGATACCTTCTCCGGTAGATGTAAACGCCAGGGCGGCCAATTCTGAAGTAGTCTAAAACAATGCTAGCAGACCGGCAGCAAACAGACCCTCACGATGATACCGGCAGAAAATCGGGTTGCATTGATTTCCGACACAGATCCGGGATTCAGGCGTCTGCGTAGCATTGATGCGGGAAGGGTCCCGTAACACACTGGGTTCAGAACACCATCCAGTCCATTGTTGTACCGAGAGAGGAATATATGGCCGATGACACCTATACGCCACCCAGGGTTTGGAAATGGGAGGCGGGCAGCGGCGGCAGGTTTGCCAACATCAACCGCCCGATCGCCGGCCCCACCCATGAGAAAGAACTCCCTGTGGGCAAACACCCCCTGCAGCTCTATTCGCTGGCGACTCCCAACGGCGTCAAGGT
Source organism: Halospina denitrificans (assembly GCF_004364635.1). GTDB lineage: Bacteria > Pseudomonadota > Gammaproteobacteria > Pseudomonadales > Oleiphilaceae > Halospina > Halospina denitrificans. The sequence continues at coordinate 431,175 of NZ_SOAX01000003.1, forward strand.
CACCGTGATGCTCGAAGAGCTGCTGGCCCTGGGTTATGAGGATGCGGAATACGACGCCCACCTGATCAGGATCACCGAGGGGGAGCAGTTCAGCAGCGGCTTCGTCAGCGTCAATCCCAACTCAAAGATTCCGGCGATGTGGGACCAGAGTACCAATCCGCCCGTGCGTGTTTTCGAGTCCGGCGCGATCCTGCTCTATCTGGCGGAAAAGTTTGGCGCCTTTCTCCCGTCAGACTTCGTTAAGCGAACCGAGTGCCTGTCCTGGCTCTTCTGGCAGATGGGTACTGGCCCCCTGCTTGGCGGCGGCTTTGGCCATTTCTATGCCTATGCCCCCGAGTATTACGAGTACCCGATCAACCGCTTCACGATGGAGGTCAAGCGCCAACTCGATGTCCTCAACCGGCAGCTTGCCGACCACCAGTACATAGCAGGCGATGAATACAGCATCGCGGACATGGCGATCTGGCCCTGGTACAGCGCTGTCGTCCGCAATGAGGCCTACAACGCGGCGGAATTTCTTGAGGCGCACACCTACAGTAACGTCCTGCGCTGGGTCGAAGAAGTCGGGCAAAGACCGGCCGTTCAACGCGGACGGATGGTGAACCGCGCCTGGGGAGACCCGGCGGGACAGTTGCGGGAACGGCATGATGCGAGCGATTTTGAGACTAAAACGCAGGACAGGATCGACGCGTCTGAAGGCGATTAATTCAACGTCTCCAGGCAGATAACACCCACACCAATAACCAGTAGCGAATTTGCCGGACCGGGGCTCAGACCCCGGTCCTGTAAAGCCTGAACCATCCACTTCAGCGTATCCGCACCTTTCCTCCGTTGAAGCAGGTCAAGTATAGTTGCATACTAAACCTACTATCACCGTTTGCTATCGGCACGGCCGCTGAGGCTAACTATTCCCCGGATAAGGAGATCTGCCATGACCGTCCATAGTCTTGCGAGACGCAGTCAAACCGTTCTCCGCGAGCTGCCTTATTTTCCTTACCTGATCATCCCACCGAACGTTGACGTTCCCTGGTCCGAGCTGGGCTATGGCAATTATAAAACCACGAGAGAGGCCCTCACGGCCTTAACAGAAGCACTGCTGCCGGTTTACCACCCGTTTGCCCCGGTGCCGCATATTCCGATTGTCATGCCGCCAGCATCCAGCGTTGCCCCGGAGCGTACCCGCAGGGAGGAGGTCTGGTTTTTCCTGAATGGCATCTGCACCAACGAGACCGTGCTTCGGCTCAACGGCGAGGCCCTTGCCAGCATTTTCGGGCGCCAGATCAGTCTGCTGCATAACCCGACCGACGGCGTTGTGCTGGACCTGCTTGAATGTGTGGCGGGACGCACCTACGAGATTTTTGAGCCAGTCAGCCGCAGCGTGGCCGATATTCTTGAGACCGTGCTGAAGATCCAAAAGAAGAAAGTGGTGCTTATCGCCCATTCCCAGGGGGGCATCATCGGCTCCCAGGCCGTCAACCGGTTACGGGAACGGCTACCGACGGAAGACAGGGAGTACCTGCGCCACCTGGAACTCTACACCTTTGCCAGCGCGGCCACCCAGCTGGAAGCGCCGGAAGTCTACGCTGAGCATTTCTATAACAGCCGGGACTACGTGTCGCGCATTGGTGTTGCCAGCCACGAGCACCAGATCAGTGGTCGCTTCTTTACCCTGGAGGCCACAGGTCACCTGATGAACGCCCATTACCTCTATCACTTCGTGTCCGGGCGCTATGAGCCCGAGGATGGGGGCGAAGGAAGCCGTCTGGCTGGCTATATGACGGCAGGCCCTGGCACGGACTGATAAACCCCATATCCCCGGATCCCCGGATCACGCGTCCCGGATTTTGTAGCCCTGTTTCGGCAGGTGAACGTGGAGCACGCCCAGATCGTCAGTATCACGGCGCAGCACCCAATCGTACTCATTGGCTGCCACCAAAACCCCCGTGACCGGCTCGCGCGCGTAGTCATCCGGGGCAATTGAAACGGTCTTACCCAGCATGGGGTCGCTACCCTGTTCCGAAATCGCGCGTGGCTCGCTGGATCGAGCACTGTCCAAAGCCTCGTCCGCAGTCAGCGCAGTCGGGCTGCCATGGCCAAACGCCTTGATCCGGTCCATCCAGGCATTGACCCTGGGATAGGAACGGATCACGGGTTTTTCGGCGAGGTCGCGCACATACCAGAGCCCATGGTAGGCCGAGAAATCCGCAATGCAGGGCGAGTCGCCAAACAGGAAATCCTTTTCCAGCATGCCTTCCATCCGTTCAAGGTGCTCTTTCACCCTCTGGCGGGCCTGCTTGGGCGCCATGGGTTGGACGCGCGCCTTGCGGCCGATGGCGATGCGGTCCTTCAGAAACCGCAGCGCATTCATGGTAGAGGTGCTTTTTGCCAGCTTGACCAGCATCCCCGGCCCACTGGCGGAAATGATGCATGCCAGGAAAACCTCAAGGTCCGCATCGCGCACGAATGCCTGGACATCCTCGCTGCTGTCTTCCACCACCAGCTCCGGCCTATTGCTCAGCGCCGCTATTTCGCGCGCAATGGTGCGGGTATCACAGAACACGTCGGCACCGATCTGTGCCACGGGAATCTTGCGGTAACCGCCCGTGAGCGCTTCCAGTTTCGGACGCGGCGGCATCTCGCGTACCGTCACCGACTGCCAGCTCAGACCGGCATAGCCGAGCATGGGCCGGATTTTTTCGGAGAATGGGGACATGGGGTAATGGTGAAGGATCAGGTCAGGCATGGGGCATCCTTTCTTGGATTCAATGGCTTGGAATCGGTCTGGTGCGCCACTATAGGCACATCAACATGCAATTCCCAAACCCCTTCCGACGCGATGGTTCGCCTAGGAGGTCAACGACAGAAGCCACTCGGGTTCAAGCATGACGTGGCTGTGTTCATTGCCGACACCCACCTGCCCTTCCTGGATGGTGCACTGCAGGGCCATACCCTTGTCCGCCATATCCGCGAGCGCCTGGGTGCCATCCCTGGGCAGATTGATGACCTCCAGATTGTCATAGCGGCCAAGCTTGCCGTGCAGCTTCTGCCACCATACGTCCACGATACGCCCCCCGTAGGCATAGACCCTGACCCGGCGCGCCCTGTTGCACGCCTTGCGAATCCGGTCCTCGTCCGGCAGGCCAAGCTCAATCCAGAGATCAATCTCCCCGGTCAGGTTTCGATCCCAGAGCTCGGGTTCATCATCGGTGCTGAGCCCACGGGTGAACTCGAGGGTCTCACTGGCATTCAGGGCAAATGCCAGCAGCCGCACCATCAGCCGCTCGTCATTCTCCGACGGATGCTGCGCCAGCGTCAGTGAATGGTCGCCATAGTACTGGCGATCCATATCCGCAATAGTCAGCGCTGCCTTACATATCGTTGCTTTGAGTGCCATGGCACGCATCCTAACACTGGATCCGCTTTTCCCTGATATACATCATCCTACCTCCCTGCCTTTTCCGCCTACACTGGGCCTGACGCTTCGGAGCAGGCCCCAACATGTCACCAATCAGAATTGCCCTGGTCAGTACGCTTGCCCTCCTTACGGGACTCTGGATTCTGGCGGAATACCTGGCCCCCGGAGGCTACCGCAGCCTTCATCCGTTCTTCACGCAATACACGGGCGCAATGGGTCTGGCCATGATGAGTTTGGCCATGGTCCTGGCGACGCGCCCGAAATGGCTGGAGCGTCCTCTTCATGGTCTGGACAAGATGTACCGTCTACACAAGTGGCTGGGGATAACAGGACTGGTTTTCATGCTCGCTCACTGGTGGTGGACACCGGGTGAGCAGTTGCGGCTTCGCAGGGGGTGGGCTGAGGCAACGCCGGAAGGGATCCGCGCATGGCTCCAGGCGCAGGAGGCCATTGCGGAATCCATTGGCGAGTGGACTTTCTACGCGATCCTTGTGCTGATCATCCTGGCATTACTGCGTTGGTTTCCTTACCACCTGTTCCAGAAAATCCATAAATTACTGGCCGTTGCCTACCTGCCCATTGTCTACCACAGCGTGGTGCTGATGCGTTTTGAGTACTGGTTCCAGCCGGCTGGGTTGGTCATGGCAGCCCTGATGATCGCGGGGACTGGTGCTGCCGCAATTGTCCTTACGGGTCGCATCGGCCTGAGCCGCAAGGTCCAGGGCACCATCCGTTCACTCACCTTCTATCCGGAGCTGTATGTCATTGAGGGGGAAGTGGAACTGAAGGGGGGCTGGCCCGGCCACAAACCGGGGCAGTTCGCCTTTCTTACCAATGAACGGCACGAGGGAGCCCACCCTTACACCATCGCATCGGACTGGGTACCGGAAGAACGCTGCCTTGTCTTCATCGTCAAGGAACTTGGGGATTACACCAATCAGTTGCCGCGCCAGCTCAAGAAAGGCATGCCGGTTACGGTGGAAGGGCCCTATGGCTGCTTCGATTTCGAGGACAACCATCCACGGCAGATATGGGTTGCCGGCGGCATCGGAATTACCCCGTTCGTGGCGCGCATGAAGTACCTGGCGCATCACCCCGACGAGCGCAAACCGGTCGACCTGTTCTTTGGCACCAATGAATACGAGCAGGATGCCGCGGACAGGCTGGTCACGGATGCGGAGGCCGCCGGCGTGACACTGCATCTGTACTTCACGCCACGCGACGGATTTGTGACCGGGGAAATCATCCGCTCAACAGTGCCGGAATGGCATGCAGCAAGTGTCTGGTTCTGCGGCCCAGCCGCCTTCGGCAAGGCGGTGAAGCGCGATCTGGTCAACAATGGCCTGGCCCGCGCGGATTTCCACAGGGAACTGTTCAAAATGCGCTGAGCCAAAGACTCAATGGATATCGACCACCTTCCCCCGGTTACCGAACGCCCGGGTCTGCAGCTCGCGAAAGCTGTCTTCAAAATACCGGACAACCCGGTTTGGGGCATGCACCATGCTGGTGTCCGAGATAAGCCCGAACTGCACGGTCCCCGCATAGCTCAGTATGCTCAGCCCCACCCCGAGATGACCCGACTGCGGCACCCAGACGAGTGGCTGCAGAATGCGTGCCCCGGCAATAGTCAGTGGCGATTGTGGCCCCGGCACGTTGGTCATCACCAGGGAGGACTTGTCACTCAGGGTATCCAGGGCAAACTTTTCAAGCGCGGCGGGCCCATACCCCAGGAGCTCCAGGAGCCCGAAGGTAACCCTTGGCTGGGCGGAGCTTTTGCTCTCCAACAGGGCCGCTTTTACCTTCTGGAAGCGCTTCATGGCATCGGGCTCATCCAGGGGCAACTCCACCAGGACCAGCCCGAAACGGTTGCCCAACGACTTGATCGGCTCATCCCTGGGGCGGAGATTAAAGGGAATGGTGACGTGTATATTACCCTTGATGTAGCGGTCCGCCTCGTTCAGGTAGCGCCGTAATGCGCCGGCAACACAGGCAACCAGCACATCGTTCACGGTTGCTTCCAGCTGGTGCGCCAGCTCCTTGACGTCAGCCAGCGGCAGCGGATCCGCCCAGGCCACCCGTTTGCGCCCGGACAGTTCGGCGTGCAGCCGGGTATTCGGATCCTTCGGCATCATGCCAAGGTTGGCCAGTTCCTCGGCAATGTGCCTGCCTTCCTCAAGCCAGTGCGTGAAGTGCTCCGGATGGCGAGCCAGCTCCATCCCTTCCTCGACCAGTTCATGGCCCAGGTGGGCACCCTGTTGCGCCAGTTTCCGGAACGGAGCGGTCAGCGATTCGACCAGATTCTGCGCCTTCGGCGGATGGTCCTGCTTCTTGTCCGGCACCCAGCCCTCCTCGGCCAGGGACATCAGCACCTGCACCAGCGCAAGGCCGTCCGCAATGCAGTGGTGAAGGCGCGAGATCAGAGCCGCCCCACCCTGATAACCGTCAACGAGATGGAACTGCCAGAGCGGATGACGGAAATCCAGGGGGGTGCTGGCGAGATCCGCGACGAGCTCCTCCAGCGCCGCCTGGTCCCCGGGATCCGGCAGCGCGATATGATGCAGGTGGTTGTCGAGGTTGAAGTGGGGATCATCTTCCCAGAACACCTTACCGTCCTGCTCCACCACGCGCTGGGAAAACCGGTTGTAACGAAGCAGCCGTTTCTCGAGCAACTCCCTAAACTGGTCGATATCCACCTGGCGGTCAAGAACCAGCACGCCGGTGATCATCATGGGATTATCGTCCCGCTCCATGTGGCACCAGGCCGTATCAACCGACGTCATCTGTTCCAGTCTGTCACTCATAGATTACCTTCGATGTCTCGTCCCCAGATTTCTGGTTTTTTTCCTCGTCTTAACTCTCTAATCTTAGAGCCAGAAATCCACGCTCTTCGTTGACGTGCGTCAACATTTGGCATGGCGACAGGAGCAGGTTACCCGAAGCCCTCCAGTTTCTTTATAATCGGGGGCGATTCCATCCCAACACCGACAAAAAGAGTGACTCCATGAGTGAAGCGACACAGCCCTGGAACCAGCCCATGCCAGAGGAGCAGTTCAACCTGATGCGGGACATCCTGGCGGCACCGAGTCCCATCGGGCTGGAGGCGGCCATGACCTATGGCGTGCTCAAACCCTACCTCGAGCGCGTCACGCCGAGCGACTGGCACATTCACCAGTTCAAGGGAACGGCCGGAATCGTACTGGATACCCATCCCGGCCGGGACGATATGTTCAAGGTGATGATCATCGGCCATGCGGACAAGATCCGCATGCAGGTACGCAGCATTGGTGATGACGGCAAGATCTGGATCAACAGCGACTCCTTCCTGCCTACCACCCTCATCGGTCACGAGGTCAAGCTGTTCAGCGAGGACCCGGAGAACCCGGGCAGCTACCGTGTGATTGAAGGTGGCACCGTGGAGGCCCTGGGTGCGATCCACTTTGCGGACCCAACCGTGCGCAGCGGCGAAAAAGGCATCAAGAAGGAACAGCTCTACCTGGAGCTCCAGATCCACGGCGAGAACAAGAAGCAGCAGGTGGAAAACCTGGGCGTTCGTCCCGGCGACTCCATCATCATGAATCGCCCCATCCGCAAGGGCTTCAGCCCCAACACCTTCTATGGCGCCTATCTGGACAATGGCCTTGGCTGCTTCGCCACGGCGGAAGCCGCACGCCTGGTTGCGGAAGCCGGGGGCACCCAGAAGATCCGGGTGATGTTCGCCATTGCAACCTACGAGGAGATCGGCCGTTTCGGCAGCCGGGTCCTGGCGGGTGAACTCAAGCCTGACGCGATCATTGGCGTGGACGTAAACCACGACTACAAGGCCGCGCCTGGCATTGGTGACCGACGCATGAACCCCCAGGAAATGGGCAAGGGCTTCACCATGTCCGTGGGCGCGATTGCCAGTGAACAGCTGAATCGGTTCTTCGAGACGACCGCCCGCGAACAGGGCATCCCCTTCCAACGGGACGTTGTAGGGCCGGACACCGGCACAGACGGCATGGCCGGCGTGCTGGCAAGTGTGGACTGCGCGGCGACGTCCATCGGCTTCCCGATCCGGAACATGCACACCATTTCGGAGTCCGGGAACACCCAGGACGTGCTGGCGGCCATCCACGCCATCAAGGGAACCCTCCAGGCGCTGGATGCACTGTCGGACCCGCACCGCGAGTTCAAGGACAACCACCCGCGCCTGGATCAGGCAAGCGGCCTTGGCCACCAGGGCAGCGACAAGCCGAAAGGAGCTGATTCCGAGTCCGAAGCCGGTTCCTGAACCGGCTCGGGCCAAATACGGCAACATAGTCCGCAACCCCTAACAACAACAATACTCACAGGGAATCGCTTCTATGCAGTCCAGCCCATTGATTTCCATAGGCTTGCCGGTATCGCTGTTCATTATCATGATCGGCATCGGCATGACGCTGACGCCGCGTGATTTCCGCCAGGTCGCCGTCTATCCCAAAGGCATCATTGTCGGAACACTCGCGCAGATCCTGCTCATGCCGGCCCTGGCCTTCCTGCTGATTCCGCTTTTCGGGCTCTCCCCGGCGATTGCTGTTGGGCTGGTGATTATCGCGGCCTGTCCCGGCGGCACCACGTCCAACCTGTTCGCACTCATGGCGCGAGGGAACGTAGCCCTGTCCATTGTTCTGACCGTGGTTGCCAACCTCATCACCATCATCTCCCTGCCGCTTCTGGCCAACCTGGCCCTGGGGATGTACATGGACGCCAGTGAAGACATCTACCTGCCTTTGGATCGCACCATTGGAACCCTGGTGCTGATCGTGCTGCTTCCCATCGCTATAGGCATGGGCCTTAAGAGCTATTTCCCTGAAAAGGCCCACCGGGCGGAAGGCGCGGTCAGCATCTTCGGCGGCTTAGTGCTGGCAGCGCTGGTGGTGATCATTGTCTACGGGGCACGCGATGAACTCGGCTCCCTGCTGACCCAGGCCGGGCCGGCGACCGTGACGTTGATCCTGCTGGGCATCGGCGTCGGACTCCTGGCTGGGCGCATCGCGGGGCTCACCCAGCGCGAGTCCATGGCGGTTGCCATGGAACTGGGCATCAAGAACGCCACCATCGGACTTCTGATCACCGTCAACCTGCTCGGCTCGGAAACCATGTCGATTCCCTCGGCCGTATATGGCGTGTTGATGTTCTTCTTCGGCTTTCTGTTAATCTTGCTGGGGCGGCGCATTATACCCCAGCCGCTTAAAGGTCACTGAAACAACCATGGAGAGCCCGGATGCCTGCCATTGCCTTTGAATCCCGGAACGGCCACACACTGAAGGGCAACATTGAACTGCCACCGGGTGGCGTCTGGCGGGCAACCGCCATCTTTGCCCATTGCTTTACCTGTGGCAGCGAGGTGCGAGCCGCCCGCACTATCACCTCGGCACTCGCAGGTGCCGGCTTCGCGGTGCTTCGGTTCGATTTCACGGGACTCGGCGAAAGCGAGGGTGAGTTCGCGGACACCAACTTCTCCAGCAACCTGGACGACCTCGAGGATGCCGCCGGGTGGCTGGGCAGTCATTACGCCGCACCCCAGCTTCTTGTGGGTCACTCCCTGGGTGGTTCAGCGGCGCTGGCAGTCGCGGAACGGTTGGACAGCGTCCGCGCCATTGCAACTATCGGTGCCCCGGCCAGCCCGGACCATATACTCAAGCAGTTCGGCGAGGATCTGGAGCGGATCGAGGAAAACGGCAGCGCCCAGGTCAACCTGGCGGGCCGCCCGTTCCGCATCCGCAAAGACTTCATCGACGACGCCCGGGACCACGACCTCAGCGAACGCCTCCACAAGCTGCGCCGGGCGCTTCTCGTGATGCATGCCCCGCACGACACCATCGTGGACATCGACAATGCCGAAGCCATCTACACCGCCGCCCTGCACCCCAAGAGCTTTATCGGCCTGGACGACGCTGACCATCTCCTGTCCCGCCGGGCGGACGCCGAGTATGCCGCCCAAGTGGTCTCGGCCTGGGCCGCGCGCTTCCTTGAACCGGAAACCACCCCGGCCCCCGAAGGCGCCCGCGTAATCGGCCGCACCGAGGATAACTTCCTCTGCCGCGTCCAGGCCGGCCCCCACGAACTGGTGGCGGACGAACCCAAAGCCAATGGCGGCACCGACCGCGGCCCGGATCCCTACGGCCTGCTGGCCTCGTCACTGGGCGCCTGTACTGTCATGACCATCAACATGTACGCCCGCCACAAGAAGCTCCCCGTGGACCGGGTTACCTGCGAGGTATCCCACCGCAAGATTCACGCTAAGGACTGCGAGGAATGCGAGACAACATCGGGCAAAGTGGATGAACTGGTGCGCCACATCTGGATTGAGGGGGATGTAACTGAGGAACAGCGCCAGCGAATGCTGCAGATTGCCGGCAAGTGTCCGGTTCACCAGACGCTGAAGAGTGAAATCCGGATGCACGACGAACTTATGGAAGAATAAGTCCCGGATTGATACTTATGAGTTACCGCTAACGCCATTCGGCCAGTCTGACGGGAACCCGCCGGGCGCCCCAGCGGCCTGGGTCCCCATCGAAAACACCAGCACATTGGGTACCGCACTTAGTGCAGTGTCCGTCTGCCGTCAGGTTCCAGTCGCTGAGCACGAACCAATCACGGCCGATCAGCTTCTGGCCGCAGTGGTGGCAGTAGGTGCTGCCGCCTGTCTCATCGTGCACGTTGCCGGTATAGGCGTAACGTACGCCGTTTTTCATGGCGATCTCCCTCGCCCGGGTCAATGTTTCCGGCGGCGTACGAGGGTAATCCATCATCTTGAAATCCGGATGGAAGGCCGTGAAATGCATGGGGATATCCGGCCCCAGGCGTTCCACCACCCACCGGGTCATTTGATCAATCTCCTCGCTGGAGTCGTTCTCCCCCGGGATCAGGAGCGTTGTCAGCTCAAACCAGACGTCGGTCTCATTATGGACGTACTCAAGGGTGTCCAGCACCGGCTGGAGCTCGCTGCCCGTGATCTTGCGGTAGAACCGCTCGGTGAAGGCCTTGAGGTCGAAGTTGATCGCGTCCATATAGCGGAAGAACTCCTTCCGCGGCTCTTCACAGATATAGCCGGCCGTCACCCCCACTGCCTTGATGCCCCGCTCATGGCAGGCCTGGGCAACGTCGATGGCGTATTCGTGGAAGATGATCGGATCATTATAGGTAAAGGCAATGCTACGGCAGCCCAGATCCTCGGCGGCGCGCGCGATGGTCTCCGGGTCCGCCTGGTCCGCAAGCGTATCCATCTCCCGGGACTTGCTCATATCCCAGTTCTGGCAGAACTTGCAGAACAGGTTGCAGCCGGCGGTGCCGAAGGACAGGACCGAGGTGCCGGGCAGATAATGGTTCAGGGGTTTCTTCTCAATCGGGTCGACGCAGAACCCGCTGGAGCGCCCGTAGGTCGTGAGCACAATCTGGTCGTCATGGCGGGCACGCACAAAGCACAGCCCCTGCTGGCCTTCCTTGAGCTTGCACGCACGCGGACACAGGTCGCACTGGATACGACCATCGTCCAGCTGGTGCCAATAGACCGTTGGAAAGCGATCTGTCGGGATATTATGAGTCATGGTCATCTCCCGCCTGACTGGTGTTATATTAACCATTATAGGGCTGCAGAAGGAGGTTAACCATGGATTCACAGATTCGACCGCCAGCGGTTGCCGGTCTTTTCTATCCGGACAACGCGGAAGTACTGGCTACCCAGGTTAACGGCTTTCTTGACAACGCCGACAGCACCATTGACCCGCCCAAGGCTCTGATTGCCCCCCATGCGGGTTACCCTTTCTCCGGGGCCGTTGCCGGACGCGCCTACGCGCCCGTGCGTGGCAATGCGGATCGTTTCTCCCGCGTGGTGCTGCTGGGCCCCAGTCACAGGGTCCCCTTCCGCGGCATGGCCGCCAGCCGGGCGGATTATTTCGCCACGCCCATGGGCAACGTCCGGATCGACCAGGAGACCCTGTCCCGGCTCGCGACTGAGCGGGATGATGTGGTCTACCGCGAGGACGCCCATGAGCGCGAACACGGTCTGGAAGTGCATCTGCCGTTTCTCCAGGCACTGCTGGGTGATTTTTCCGTGGTTCCGTTGGTGGTGGGCGACGCCGGTCCGGAAGCCGTGGGCAGTCTGCTTGAGTCAGTATGGGGCGGGCCTGAAACACTTATCGTAATCAGTTCGGACCTGAGCCATTTCATGGATTATGACAGCGCGGTCCGGCGCGACAGGGCAACGTCCGAAGCCATTGAGAAACTGCGTTACGAGGATGTGCACGAAGGGGATGCCTGCGGCCGCCACCCAATCAACGGCCTGCTCTGGCTGGCCCGCAGGAAGGGCATGGAAGGCCGGATTCTGGATCTGAGGAACTCAGGCGATGCCGGGGCTCCGAAAAACAGCGTGGTAGGATATGGTGCCTATGTCTTCAACTGATTACCTGACGCCAGAGCAACGCCAACAGCTTCTGGAGCCGGCGCGCACAAGCATCCGGGAAGGACTGGAGACCGGTCAGCCGAAACAGATGGACCCGGCTGACTGGCCAATGCCCCTGCAGGTGGAAAGGGCGAGCTTCGTGACCCTTTACAGCCTGAACGGCAGCCTCAGGGGCTGCATTGGCGCCCTCCAGGCCTACCAGTCGTTGGTGCAGGATGTTTCAGACCATGCCTATGCAGCGGCTTTCCGAGACCCGCGATTTTCGCCCTTGAAAGCAGAGGAGCTGGAAAGAATTCGTTTGAATATTTCAGTCCTGACAGTGCCCGAATCCCTTGAGGTTGCCTCCGAGAAAGACCTTCTGGCCTGGCTTACCCCGGGGGAGGACGGCCTGATCCTGGAGGATGGTCCGTACCGCAGCACCTTCCTGCCCGCCGTCTGGTCTTCGCTCGATACACCGGAAGCCTTCGTGCGGGAACTGAAGCGCAAGGCTGGCCTGGGGGCGGATTACTGGTCACCAACCATCCGATTCCGACGCTACCGGACCGAGTCCTTCGGTGAGGAAGACGCCTGATTAGCCCCTGAAGACGGGCGCGGCGGCAACCACCACCAGCTCCAGGCCACCAGAATGGCAAACCCCGTATAGCCCATCACAAACACCCACCAGGGCAGGTCGTAAAAAAGCAGGTTTCCAACCCAGGATTCAATCAACCCCTGCTGCTGGGATGATTCGCCCGCGGCCCTGCGCAGCTCATGTTCCCAGAGGGTCAGCGGACAGAGACGACCCAGCCAGGCCTGAACCACCACAATGCCAATGGTCACCAGATGGATGCCCCGAACCCAGATGTTGCGGACCCAACGCCAGCCGCGACAGCCACCGACGATGAACAGCAGCTGCCCTACGACCACAAAGGCCACAATGCCCGCATGGATCAGCAGCACCAGATCCGCCAGTACCCCTGGGAACGGCAGTGACTCATAAAAGGTTGTCGCATCCATAAACCGCCCTTACCGCAGCAGGGCCACGCTCTTGATCTGCGCGTAAACGTTGCTGCCCGATTCCAACCCCAGCTCCACCGCCGACTTGCGGGTGATCCGTGCCAGCATGGGCACCGTCCCGACCCTGAGGCGGACCGTGGTCTGGGCACTGCCCTCATCCACCATGGTATCAACGGTGGCGGGGAAAAGATTCAGGATGCTGGTGTCCGTGGGTCGACCCAGGGTGATGCTTACATCCCGGGCCAACACCTGTAGACGGGCGGGGCTGCCCTTGGGCAGATCCTGGCGTACGGCAACGAAACGTCCCGCCGCCGTATCCAGCCAGGTCAGGCCGAACTCCGCATCATGCCCAGCGACCGTCGCATCAATCACAGTCTCGGTATCCGGCCCGTGAGCCAGAGGCAGATCCAGGCGCGAGAACAGGGCCTTAGCGTCTCCCGTCGCTCGCGCGCGCCCTTCCTCCAACAGCACCATGTGGTCCGCCAGCCGGGCCACCTCATCCCGGGCATGGCTCACATAGATCACCGGCATCGAAAGCTCACGGTGCAGGCGCTCCAGGTAAGGCAGTATCTCCTGTTTCCGATCCTGGTCCACAGCGGCCAACGGCTCATCAAGGAGCAGTATTGCCGGGTCCGATGCCAGCGCCCGCGCAATGGCTACCCGCTGCTGCTCCCCTCCGGAGAGCTGGTGGGGGCGGCGCTCCAGCAGGTGGCCAATACCGAGCAGTTCCACCGCCTGGTCCAGGGCAACCGGCGGGGCGTCGTCGCCTAGCCGCCTGAGGCCATATGAGAGGTTCCGGGCCACGGTCAGGTGCGGGAACAGACTCGGCTCCTGGAACACGTACCCCAGGCGGCGTTTGTGGGTGGGCAGGAAACGCCGTTCGTCCTGCCAGCATTCGTTTCCGATCCAGAGATGGCCCCTGGCATCCCGCTCAAGGCCCGCCATAGCTCGGAGCAACGTTGTCTTGCCGCATCCGGAGGGGCCAAAAACTGCGGTAATACCCTCCTCCGGAAGGGAAAGATCCACATCGAGGGAGAAATCGCTCCGTTCAACCCGCAGCCGTGCCTCAATGCTCATGGTTTGATCACCCAGAACCGGCGGTTCAGCGCGTAGACGGCCACCAGCATCAGGAAGGACATCAGCAGCAATCCGCCGGAAAGCCAGTGGGCACGGGTATAATCCAGCGCTTCCACATGGTCATAAACGGCAATGGAGACCACCTGGGTACTACCGGGGATATTACCGCCTATCATCAGCACCACTCCGAACTCACCGAGCGTATGCGCGAACCCCAGCACGGCAGCAGTGAGGAAGCCGGGCGCAGCCAGGGGCAATGCGACCGTAAGAAAACGGTCCAGCGGGGAGGCGCGCAGCGTGGCGGCAACCTCCATGGGCCGTCGGCCCACGGCACTGAAGGCGTTCTGCAGTGGCTGGATCACAAACGGCATGGAATAGAGCACGGACCCGATCACCAACCCAGCGAAGGTAAACGCGAGCGACTGGCCGCCAAGCGCCTCCATCAGCCCACCAACAGGGCCGGCCGGCCCCAGGGCAATCAGCAGGTAGAAGCCCAGAACCGTGGGGGGCAGCACCAGTGGCAACGCAATAATGGCCTCCACCACAAAACGGAATCGCCAGCGCGTTCGGGCCAACCACCAGGCGAGCGGGGTGCCGACAAGCAGCAGGATCATGGTGGTGATGGTCGCCAGCTTCAGGGTTACCCAGAGCGCGGTCAGGTCAGCCTCGGTCAGAATCATGGCGCCTCATATCCGAATTCCCGAAAAACAGCGCGGCCCTGCTCACTGCCCACAAACGCCAGGAACTCCCTGGCGGCCTGATTATCCTCGATGAGCACTGCCTGCTGGTCAATCGGGTCATGGAGCGACGATGGCACGCGCCAGCACGAGCCTTCGCCTGAGCCCCCCATCACCTTCAGCTGCGATGCGGCTACAAAACCGAGTTCGGCATTGCCCGTTCTCACGAACTGGAAGGTCTGGGCAATATTCTCCCCCATGACCCGGCGTCCCTCGGTGGCCCCCCAGAGTCCCCGTGCCTCAAGAACCTGGCGCGCCGCACGGCCATAGGGCGCAAGCCTGGGATTGGCGAGCGCCAGGTAACGATAGCTTCCTTCCTTCAGAACCCGCCCTGCCGCATCCACATAATCCGGCTCCGGGCTCCACAGCACCAGTGCGCCCCGCGCATAGGTGAAACGGCTGCCGTCGACTGCAACGCCTTCTTCCACCAGCCGCCGGGGACGCTCTACATCCGCCGCCAGGAAGGCATGAAAGGGAGCCCCATTGCGGATCTGTGCGTAGTGTTTACCCGTGGAGCCGAAAGCAAGAACCACCTCATGCCCGGTCTCCACCTCAAACCGCTCTGCCAGTGCCCTGGCCGCTCCCGTAACATTACTGGCGGCCGCCACGCGGATCTCATCCGCCCACAATGGGTGGGCCCCTACCAGAAAGAACAGGATGGTCAGCGCTACCAGCACCCGATTGTTACCACGCAATCCCTTTCACCCCAACAATGCCGATTTCAGGCTCAAGTCTACCAGAGCTGCCTCCAACGCGGGGCGCCAAAATGGTATACTGTCCGGCCATTCCGGAAACCATCATCCCCCAATCAACAGGGCTGTTTATGCGCGTCATTATCCGCTATTTCTTCCGCACGCTGCGTCTGATCCTCACGCCGATCGTCCTTATCAATGAGAAGTTCACTACCCCCAAAGCCGTTTCCCGCAGCGCCGAGGAGCAGGCACGCGTAGAACGCACGACGCGCAACCTGGCGCTCTACCAATTCAGCGCCTGCCCGTTCTGCATCAAGGTACGCAAGGAAATGTCACGCCTGGGCCTGCCCATCGAAACCCGCGACGCCCAGCACAACGCGGAACACAAGGCAGCGCTGGAAGCCGGTGGTGGTCGGGTCAAGGTGCCGTGCCTGTTGATTGAGCACGACAACGGCGAGCAGCAGTGGCTGTACGAATCCGACGACATCAATGCCTGGCTGCGGGAGCATTTTGAGCCCCAATCAGCGTGAAAGACTTGCAAATGGATGCGAATTGACGCGACAGTAATGGCACAGCCTTGGCAATACTCGTAGTATGTTGGGCATGGATCAAAAGCAAGGAATTGCTGCATGCTGCGTCAGGTCTCGCGTTTCACCGGCTTATTGTGCCTGCTCACCACGACCGTCTGGGCCGGCGATCTTGATTTCAGCGCCCTGAGTGACAGGGCGCAAAAGCTCGCTGAACAGCCCTATGCGGCGCCGCCTCAGCGCATCCCCGAATTCCTGCTGAACCTGGATTTTCACACCTATCACAGCATTCGCTTCAAGCCGGAGCACAGCCTTTGGCGGGAAGCCGATTCCAACTTCCAGGTTATGCTCGTGCCGCCCGGCCTGAATTATTCCCACCAGGTGCCGATCAATATTATTGACTCGGAGGGCACCCATCCCGTGCCCTTCGACAAGAGCCACTTCACGTACCCCGATCAGGAGATCGAGAAACGAACCCCCTCCGATCTTGGCTATGCCGGCTTTAAGCTGACATTCCCCTTCAACGAGCCAGAAACCCAGAATCAGTTCCTGGTGTTTATCGGAGCCAGCTATTTCCGGGCAGTGGGGCGGAACAACAACTTCGGGCTCTCCAGCCGGGGGCTGGCAATCAATACCGGAATGCCCAGCGGCGAGAAGTTCCCCTCCTTCGTGGAATTCTGGCTCGAACGGCCGGCACCGGATGCCACCTCGATGCGGATCTACGGCCTGTTGGATGGGGAGTATATAACCGGCGCTTACCGCTTCACCGTCACGCCAGGGGAAACCACCCGCGTCAAGGTCAAATCCAGGCTGTTTCCACGCCAGAGCCCCCAGTTGCTGGGCATAGCACCCTTAACCAGCATGTTCTATTACGGAAACCATGGAGGAAAGCCCCAGGGCGAGTGGCGTCCGGAAGTGCATGACTCGGATGGACTTCTCATTCATGACGGTGAATCCGGGGAGTGGCTCTGGCACCCGCTGCGTAACCCGGCGACCCTGGCCATGGATTACTTCCAGACGACAGACGTCCGGGGTTTCGGGTTGATCCAACGCGACCAGTCCTTTCACAGCTATATGGACCCGGAAACGCATTACCAGAGCCGCCCCAGCGCCTGGATCGAGCCCGAAGGCCAGTGGGGCGAGGGCCAGGTGGTTCTCGTACAACTGCCCACCTCGGACGAAACCAACGACAATATTGTTGCCTTCTGGTCCCCCGGGAAGAAAGTTTCCGGGAAGCAGCCGCTGGACTTCACCTATACCTTTCATTTCGGTGACTCACGAGTGCCGGACGAGCCCATGGCCCGGGTCGTGGATACCTTTGTTGGCGATGGCTCCCGGATCGGAGGTGGCAATGAGGTTGGTGCGGTGCGGATCATTGTGGATTTCGCCGGAGGTCCGCTGTCTCCTCTAGAAGAAGGTGCCCAGGTGGTGGGCGATGTCTCCGTTCAGGACGGCGGCGAAATCATCGAGCAGTTCGTGGAGTACATTCCGCAGCTCAACCGCTGGCGCCTGTCGATCCTGGCACGGCCCGATGGAACCTCCGCTATGTTCCTGAGGGCCTTCCTTCGACAGAACGAAAAGACCCTGAGCGAAACCTGGACCTACAGGCTCCCGCAAGGCAGCGAGACATTCAATAACGGCTAGTTAAGGAGGACAGGATGCGAGCCGCTAGAAGCGTGGACACTCTGGAACGGGTTCTGGCCTATATGGAAGAGTCAGGAATACCGATAACCCGGGAGGTGGAAAAAGAGGTTGTTAAAACAATCATAGGTGCGCTGGAGCGCAACGAGGATGACCTTTTCGAGACAGTCATGACCACTGTAGCAAACCGGTTTTCCCTTGCCTCACCCCACCAGCCGCCACCAACCCCGCCGATAAAACGGGGCAGCATCGGCTATGGGGACTACTGATGACCGGGCAGATCCCGCTCCTCACCCTTGCCCAGGCAGAACCAGCGGCGCATCAATGGCGCCGCACTGCCACGCTGCGCCGGGCACTGATAACAGTGGTTATCCTTGCGCAGACGCTCGTTGCCACCTACTTCATGCTCTGGATACTCCCCTACCATGGCAGTACCTACGTGGAACTGGGCATGGTTGTTACCTTTGCCATCCTCTTTGCCTGGATTTCAGTGGGTTTCTGGATTGGCGTCCTGGGTTTCTATTACCGGCGCCGGGGCGGGGATCCACTATCACTGCTTAACCAGCATTCCGAAGTAACCCTCTGCAGCACCCCGCTGGCGCGAACCGCTATTGTCATGCCGATTTACCACGAAACCGTGGAACGGTGTTTCGGGGGCATCAAGACACTGTACCGAAGCCTGGAACGAACCGGGCAGTTGCACCACTTCGATTTCTACATCCTGTCAGACAGCCGTGACCCGGATGTATGGCTCCGGGAACAGACCGCCTGGACCTCGCTGTGCGCCGAACTCGGCGCCGACAACCGGCTTTTCTACCGGCGGCGCACCCTCAACCTGAACTACAAGAGCGGCAACGTCGCGGACTTTCTGCGCCGCTGGGGGCGGCTCTACGACTACATGGTCGTGGTTGACGCCGACAGCCTGATGGAAGGCCGGACCCTGGTCCGGATGGTACAGCTGATGCAGCGTCACCCGCAGGTAGGCATCCTTCAGAGCAGCCCCACCCTGATGAACGGGCAATCGCTCTTCGCCCGGGTCCAGCAGTTTGCCAACCAGCTCTACGGGCCACTGTTCACCACGGGTTTGGCCGCCATCCAACTCGGGGACGCCGCCTTCTGGGGCCATAACGCCATCATCCGTGTCCATGCCTTCTCAGGGCACTGTGGTTTGAGAAAGCTCCCGGGATGGGGCCTGTTCAGGGGCCCGGTCATGAGCCACGATTTCGCTGAAGCGGCCTACATGGGGCGCAGCGGCTACGAAGTCTGGCTGGAACCGGCGCTCACCGGGAGTTACGAAGAATCCCCGCCAACGCTGGTGGACGAACTTGGCCGGGACAGGCGCTGGGCCAAGGGCAATATGCAGCACCTCTGGCTGATGCTGCGCAGCAAGCGGCTGCGCTTCGCTCACCGCATGGCCTTTCTCAATGGCATCATGGCCTACCTGGCCTCGCCGTTGTGGCTTTGCTTCCTGATACTGACAACCATCGAGACCACCCGCCTCACCCTATGGCCCATTGACTACTTCCCGGACCGACATCAACTCTTCCCACTGTGGCCTGAGTGGCACCCGGAATGGGCCATCGGTCTGGTCGGAACCACCCTCGCGCTCCTGTTCCTGCCCAAGTTTCTGGCCGTGGCAGACGCCCTCCTCAGTGGTCGAGCACGGGATTTCGGAGGGGGGTTCAAACTCCAGAAGAGTGTCTTTCTTGAGATCATTATCTCAGCGCTGCTGGCGCCTATCCGGATGCTGTCCCATACCCATTACGTGCTTGAGGCACTCCTGAACCGTGCCCTGAGCTGGGCAGGCCAGAACCGTTCCCTTGAGACCAGTTGGCGGGCGGCCTTCCTGAACCAGGCACCCGGAACACTCATAGCACTGAGTTGGTCGTCCTTCGCCTGGTGGCTGGATCCCATGTTTTTCCTTTGGTCCCTGCCCGTCGCGATGCCGCTTATTCTGGCGGCCCCGACCTCGGTCATTCTCAGCCGCACCCAGCTCGGCCTGGACGCACGCGAAGGGGGATGGCTGCTGATCCCGGAGGAGACCAGAGGTTCCCGCCTGCTGGACGATCTCAATCCTCCCTTGAGTCTACCCGGCGAAGCGCTGCACGAATCCGCGTTTGAGGGGGCGGTTCTCCATCCATACCTCAACGCCATACACCGACATCTGGCCCGCCCCCGCTCCGGCAAGGCACGTCGGGCGCACCTGGATGAGCTGTGCGGGAAGTGCCTCGAACTGGGGCCGGACTACCTGGACAGGCGGGAAAAAAGCCTGCTGGCGCAGGATTCGATCTCACTCGAACGGCTGCACCAACAGGCCTGGCGAGCCCCGGAGGACTCTCCGTGGCGCCGTCTGATCGACGAGCACGACCTCAGCCGACGACCGGTACACCAATCCAGGCCGGATGCAGCCAGATCGCAAAGATCACATAGATCGCCAGCCCCAGCACAATAACGATCGCGTCATTGAAGCGCGAGGCCGGAAGACGGGGGATATCCCTTGGGGTGCGGCGCTTGAGCGATATGCGGTCGGCCACCGCCCAGGCGAGGAAGCCACCGAACAGCAGCACGTCCGCCAGCATGCCGTTGGCCAGGAGGTGGCCGAGTGCCCAGGCTTTCACGGCCACCAGCATGGGATGCTTGAGGGTGCTGCTGATTTTGCCGGGAAAGTAGGTTGCGATAAACATGGGGAACGCGACCAGCATCAGCAGCATGGTGATGTGCGACATCCAGGCCGGCGCTGTATAGAGCACCACCGGATCCATGCGTGTGGCACCGTAACCCTTGATGATGAGCACCAGGCCGATGATCGCAATCACCGAGAAAATGCCCTTGAAGGGCCATTCCCCGAGGCTCCGCACCATGGCGTCGCGTTTGCCCGGGGCAACGATGGAGAGTGAATGGATTCCGAGAAAGAGTACCAGGCCGAGCACCAATAGTGTCATGACGTCATTCCTTGTTGTGGTTCAATCATTTATGGCACCCGAACACACTACCCTGAAACACAATATCCGCAACCCCTGAAACAGGGAAAGCGGGGCAGGTGGCCCCGCTCCGCCATCCCCATCAGCGAAGAACGCCCCGCTTCTCCAGGCGCTCCATGTTGTTGACCATCGCCCAGCGCCCACCGTTTTCCTCGACCCGTTTTTCCCAGGAAGCCAGGCGCTGTTCGTATTCCTGCGGGTTCTCGTTATCACTGCGCTGGCGCTTCACGTTGATCGCCACCACCTGAACGTCACTCAGGTTCAGCTTCATGTCACGCTCAAGCCTGGGCGGCACGTCCTCGTGCAGGTCCGACAGGAGAAACAGGTGCTTCTCTCCGGCATCAACCTGTTCCAGGTAGTCCCGCGCCAGCAGCACACCGCCAGTGATATCGCTGTGGTAGCTGGGCGTCTGGAAATTCTCCATGAACCCGGTGACTCGCCGCTGGAAGACCCGCTTCTGCTGACTGGCGACACTGGGGCGCTCGTCAAAAGTCACCTGGGCAACGATGTTGCGCTCGGTGAAGCTGCTGTTGTCGATGAAGCCGACCGCCAGCGAGTCCCCGGTGTCCAGCTGTGACAGCAGGTAGTTGGTCAGCCGGCGCGCCTGGTCCCGCTCGGCGGCATAGCTGTCGGAAATATCCATCAGGACAAAGGCCGCCCGGCTGTGGTTGGTTGGTTCAGCGCATCCGAACAGCAACAGGCTCAGCAGCACGGCGGTGATCAGGCGCAGCCCCTGAAGGGCCACGCGTATTTTGGGGTTGGTTACATCGATCATGGCTCAGGCCTCCCCGGTTGTGAGTGGCAGTTCCGCCTCAGCAAGCTCGGACTCATCTGTTTCCTTGCGGCGACGCTGGCTCTTGGCCGCTTTACCCGGCTTGCGCTTTTCACCCTCTTTCGCCTCGGTTGCCTCGGGCGCCTGCTCGGTTACTTCCGGCTCGCGCTGTTGCGGCGCCCTCGCATCCAGACGGGACTTCACCATCCGCTCAATGCTCAGCGGCACCATGATGAAAACGTCGTACAGGTTCACCAGCATCTTGCTCAGGTGATTCGAAAACCCGCCGATCAGGCGCAGTGTGACGCGCAGCGTGCGGAGAACACCCAGGGCAACCAGGCCCAGGACGGTGCGCAGCGAGTGCATGAACGACTCCAGCGGAATACCCACGAATGCCAATGCAAACGGCAGGATGAAACCGAGCATCATCTGGCCGATGGAGGGAATCCAGCGGAACTGGGACTCGGCCGCTTCCGCGCCCGCCAGGGACCCGGCCAGGGCTTCACGATCCAGTGCCAGCAGATCACGCATATAGGCCAGTGAGGACTCGATCCCTGCGAAGATCACCAGGATCGTCAGCGCCGCAATCCCCATGTACTTGCGCATACGGTCGTCCAGGTTGCGGATAACCGGAAACAGCTTCGTGACCTGCAGTGCTTCGAGCAGGAAGAGCCCCATGGTGATCTCCACCATGATGATCACCAGCGCCGCGATGTCCGACGTAGGCATGGAACCGATGTAGCTGTTACCGCCCACCATCTCGGCCATGGGCATGGCGATCAGATGGAAGTTGATGATGCCGCCGAAGGCCGCAATGGTCAGCACCAGGCTGGAGATGAAGAACTGTGTCAGCGAGGACGAGGTCAGCGCGTTAACCGCCTTGTTCTCGCCCTTGCGCATGCTTTCATACTCATCCATGCGCCGGTCGATGGTCTTGGCGCTGTCTTCCAGGCCGGTGATGGTCTGCTGGACCTTCTGCATGTTCTGGTTCAGCGACCGCCATTCCGGGCGCATGCTCTTGAGGATGCCGTGACGTTCGTTGGTGTCGTCCTGGTACGCCTTGAGCGTCTGCTCATGGGAGTTCTCCACGACTTCCTTGATGTTCTCAAGGATATTCGCCACGGCCGGATCCCCCGAGCTGGGCAGGTTCTTGATGGTATCCATCACCTCCTGCCAGGCCGGCGGCAGTGGCTTGTTCTCGATCGAGTTGTGATAGTCCGACTCGATCCTGTCCAGGGTCTCGGTGAGCTTGCGGTGCAGCACCGGATACTGGCTCAGGTCCCGCTCGACGATGGTATTCACGCGAACGAATTCACGCTCGATGGCGTTTTCCGCCTCTTCACGGCCCTGGGCCAGGAGCACGTCGTTGTTGCGCTTGATCACCCGCTCTTCAAGCTGGCGAATGCTGCCGCTGGCAACACGCAGTGTGCCGTGGATGGCACGGCCCGTGCTGCGCAGCAACTGGTGCGCATGCGGGCGGCCCGCATAGAGCAGGGTAATGATGATCACCAGCCAGATCGCCAGGGACAGGGCCGGTGAAGCAGACCAGATTGTGAGCATGTCGGTGAACATGATGTTCCCCCTCGTTTCATGGTTTAAAAGCCCGGCAGACACCCGTCTGCCGCTTCGACACCTGAAGTATCCGTAATGCCGGTGAATAATCTGTGAGTAACCAACAACCGAAGGGCAAACTTTGTTGGCTTTCTGTAGCACGGGCGCTGGGGCGGCGCTGCGCTGCTACACTCGAGACAGAATCGTGACTGAAAAGTAACCACCAATGGCCACCATTTTCTGGGTTGAAGACCAGTCCCACTGGGTCGACAGGTTCCGGCCCGTGCTGGAAGCCACCGAATTTGATGACCGCCCCACGGAGGTCCGGGTCTTCAAGTTCGCGGAGGCGGCCTGCCAGCACATCCGTCTGGCGGATGCCAGCAACGGACCGGACCTGGCCCTTCTGGACGCCAACATGAACGGTAACCACGAGGCCGGTTTCTCGGTCTCCCGCGCCCTGCTGCGCAAGTGGCCGGACCTGCCGATCATCTACCTGTCCGAGCACAGCGGCACCGGCATTGAGCAGCAGGCCATCGAGACCAACGGCGCCCAGGACTTCATCGCCAAGCACCAGCACAACATCGAGCAGGTGCTGTGCTGGCGCATCCGGGCCACCCTGCGCCAGAAGACCATGAAACAGCCCGGGCAGGCGCAATCCGGCAATGTATTGAAAAGCGGCGACCTGACCCTGGATACCACCACCTGGGAGGCCTACTGGAATGGGCAGAAACTGATGAACCCGACCAACTCCAGACGCCCCCTGCCCCCGACACCGCGCAAGATACTGCGCTATCTGGTGGAAGCCTCGCCCACGCCCCTGAGTACCCTGCAGGTGGCGGACAAGCTGGATGCGGACCCGGAGCGCTTCTCCTACGCCAACTACCGTCAGCACATCCGTACCCTGCGCCGCTCCATCGACCAGGCCATGGGTGGCCAGGAGCGTTTTTTCGAGTTGTGCCGGGATGGTGAGGGCATCGTCACTTTCGGCGATGAAGGCGCCTACTGCTGGAAGCCGGTTACAGGAGTGAACGCATGAAGGACGAAACCGTCGAGGCGCCTGACGACCAGGTCCGCAACATCACCTTTCCCTGGCCAGGCACCCTGGGCGCCCTCGCGGCGATCAGCTACCTGTTGCTCACCCTCAAGCCGTCACTGGCCGCCTTCTACGGGTTGCCCGACCTCTGGTTCCAGCCAGATCTGGGCGTCCCGGTCGCAGGCGCCGTCATGATCGTCATACTTTTCGACCTGCGCCGCTACCACCGGGAATTCGTTCGACAACGCGCCGACCTCAAGGGCCTGAAGCAGGAGGTCCAGGAGCTCTGGGAGAGCAAGAAACGCCTTCAGCTCAAGGCGCATACCTATTCCGACCACGCGGACAAGCTCAAGCGCTTCATCAGCGACAAACTGCTGGAGTACATCGAGTACGACGAGAAGTTCCTGCACTTCAAGAGCATCGCCGCCGAGGTCCGCCACAATGGCGTTATCAGCTTCGATAAGGTCCAGACCACCCTGCAACGGATCGAAGACGAGGCCGATGCCCCGGAACAGGTTTCGGACGTACGGGCAGCCCGAGACGCCATGCGCTACCTCTGGGACCTGCTCGACCTGTCCACCGCCGACAACCTGGCCCTGCACATCGGCAACCTGCTGTGCGAGTGTGAGGAACACTACTACCAGCAGGTGCTCAACACCGAGGACGACGAAGCCCCCCTGCCTTACGACCCGGTCTACTCCCCCCGCCGAGCCGCCTGGCGGGCCCTGGACCAGGTCTGTCACAAGGGGCTTCCCGAGCCCTTGGATGAAGCGGATTACGTGCTGGACGACGGCCAGTGGCACATTCAATTGGCGCCGGTGAACGCCCTGCTCGGCAACGAGAACCACCTGGTCCTGTTGCTGGAGAACCTGCTCAAGAACGCCCAGTTCTATTCCCGCAAACGCGGCTACAACAGCCCCTTCGCCCCGGTGGCCATGACCCTGACTGAACACCAGGGCAATGCGCGCCTGCGCATTTACAACCGGGGCCCGCACATCCGCGACGAAGACCGCCAGAACCTCTTCCAACTGGGTTTTTCCACCCGCCGCGCCCGGGACCACCATGGGCGGGGCCTGGGGCTCTACTTCGTCAATGAGATCGTGAAGGGGTATGAAGGTCATATCGCGGTTCATAACATTGAAACGCCCGAGGCCCAGTACGCAGTGCGTATTGAGCTGGAAAACGGCGAGGTGATGACCGAGTTGGTGGACGTGGCGGTTGAAGACGGCAAGCCCCGCTGCCGGGTCGGGGACAACGAGGCCTCAGCCACCTGGGACTGGACCTTCCCCGCGCCCCTTCGCAGCGTGGAAGTCACCACCACCGGCAACCAGACCACACAGCGCCTGGAAGACTTCGCCAGCAAGGGCAAGCAGGGCCGCTTCGACCCCGGCAACCCGGAACGCCCGCAATGGCGCATCAGCTACCAGCCCAAGCGCAATGCCCACCAGCTCGTGTTTGAACCCCTGGACATCAGTGGCGTGGAATTCGATATCCGCCTGCCCACGGCCCAACAGCGGCTGGACAATTCCGAGCTGGCGCTGGACGACGACATCGACGCGGAAGTGGAGCGGCTGGACGAGCATTTCCGCTCCCCCGAAGCCGGGCATTGAAACCCAAACCGCCATTAAAAAGAGTCGCCACGACAGCCTGAAAAGCGCTATTCTGGTAATCCGCTGTTAATCAGTCATGACCGGAGGCGGACCGTGCGCCCACTCATCGGTATCACCGCTTGCACCCGAACCGTTTCCGGGGTCGCCAGTCACTGCGTGCAGAACAAGTACGTTGAGGCGGTTGCCGAGGCAGCCCAGGCCACACCGATACTGATTCCAGCCCTGGGGGAGACCACTGATGTATCCGGGCTGTTGTCCCGCCTTGACGGCATTCTCGCTACGGGCAGCTCGACCGGCGTCGACCCGAGGCGCTATGGCGGCAATCCCCGTGAACAGAGCCCCGAGGGCCTCGATATAGCGCGGGACGCCACTACCCTGCCCCTGCTTCGAGAGGCGGTCCGTTCCAGCGTTCCGGTACTGGCCATCTGCCGGGGGCATCAGGAGCTGAATGTGGCCCTTGGCGGAACACTTCATCAGTTCGTCCAGTCAGTGCCTGGCAAGCGTGATCACCGGGAAGATGAGAGTGTGCCGGAAGAGCAGCGATATGGGCCTTCCCATTCGGTGTCGCTGAGGAGCGACGGTTATCTCGCCAGGCTATTCCAGACCGACAGCATAGCCGTCAACTCACTCCACGAGCAGGGAATCGATACCCTTGCGCCCGAGCTCATAGCCGAGGCCTGGACGGAGGATGGCTTGGTCGAGGCGATCCGTGCGCCCCAGGCCCCGGCGTTCACCATCGGTGTGCAATGGCATCCCGAGTGGCAGGCAGCCCACACGCCCTACTCAAGGGAACTCTTCCAGGCGTTCGCCAGCGCCTGCCGGACACGAGCGAGCGACCGCAATGCGTCAGTCGTCGGCTAGCCCCAATCGCCGCTGAGCGGCCTGGAGAATGAACTCGAATAGCTGGGGGTACTCGTATCCCCCGTAGCGCATTGCGCTCGCCAGCATCCCTTCCTCGCCCCACATCGGATGGGCGTTCACGTCGATCAGATGCGGCGCCCCATCCTGATCAACCCGAAAATCGAAACGCGCGTAATCACGGCACCCGATGCGCTCGAACAGACGCTTCGCATGCGTCATCATCTGTTCGTTCAGTGCCCCGGCGTCACTTTGCCGCAAGCGCACGGAACGCCAGTAGAGCGAGTGCGGATCGTTTTTGGATTCGTGGGTCAGTATGGGGGCGTGGCTATCACCGAGGGACGAAAAGTCGATTTCGATCGGTGGCAGCGCCAACAGGTCAATACCCGGATTGCCAACAACCGCGACACTGTATTCGGGGCCGGGAAGATACTCCTGCAGCAGCAGTAACGGGTTATTCAGTTCCACACGCAACTTTTCAATGACCTCCCGGGCTTCCCGGGCATTATGCACAATCGAGGCATCCGAAATACCAATACTGCCGTCTCCGGCATTGGGTTTGATGAAGCTCGGAAAGAATTCAATGTCCGTGATCCCGCTCCCGGAGGCATCCAGTAACCGGCCCTCCGGCACAGGAATCCCGAGATCCCGCGCCAGGGCGTAGACCAGGAACTTGTGATGACAGAGGGCCATGCACTCGGGTGAGGCGCCAACGTAGGGTAATTCCAGCATTTCGAGCATGGCCGCGACATGGGCCTGGTGCTCGGGCTTATTGCGGTACCCGGTATTGCACAGATTGAGCACCAGGAATGGTTTCGCGGTGCGCAGAGACTCCCAGAGCTGATCATGGTCGTCCAGGAGCCGGAACTGGTAATTGCTGAGCGTAGCGAGCACCTCTTCAAGCCGTTCAACGGCCTGAAAATCATGTGCATCAAAAGCGTTGCTTGGATTGTATTGATACGGCAATCGGGGATCACCCAATAAAACCGCTACATCCCTGGATTGTGTCACGTCTTCAGCCCCCTCCATGTCCAGCCGTTCCGCCACTATCATTGATACGTGGCGCCGATGTATTGACCCGCGTCAAACACTGGCCTTCAAACCTCTCACTGGCGGAGAAACTTGCTATAAAGCACCAACGGATTAGCATGGGGCGATGCTGCAGGAGGACGATGTACCATGAACACACCGTATACGAGAAATGACTCCAAAGCCGAACTCCGTGAAGCCCTTGTGCGTACAGCCATGGAAATGAACCGCAAGGGCCTCAACCAGGGCCGTTCCGGCAACGTCAGCGCCCGGTTTGAGGAGGGCATGCTGATCACCGCTTCCGGGTGCCATTTCGACGAAATCACACCGGAGCATATTGTGGAGACGGATCTGGACGGCCATTACAGGGGCCCGCTCAAACCCTCCAGCGAGCGCTCCTTCCATGCGGCCATCTATCGCCACCGGCCGGACGCCGGGGCCGTGGTCCACGTACATTCGCCCTGGGCTACGACAATCGCCTGCATGCGCCGGCCTATTCCCGCCTTCCACTACATGGTTGCCGTTGCCGGCGGGAAGGATATCCCCTGTGTTCCCTACGCCACCTTCGGAACGGACGAGCTCGCCGGACATGTGGGCAACGCCATGGCCAATCGGGACGCCTGCCTGATGGCCAACCACGGCCAGGTTACACTCGCGAACAGCGTCCCGGCGGCGCTGGATCTGGCCATGGAGGTGGAGCTGCTGGCACGCTGCTACGGGCAGGCCCTGAGCATCGGAGAGCCGTCCATACTCGATGACGGCCAGATGGACGAAGTACTCAACCGCTTTCAGAGCTATCGCGGAAACGCTCAAGCCAGCGACCAACGCTGAATCAGGGGCTGTATATGATCTGGTTTCTGACGGCACTGATCATCGCCATTATAGGGATAACCCTGTTGTTGCGGGGCAAAAGCCTTGCCTACCTGGACTCGGAACCCCTCACACCGGCGGAGCACAATCCTTCACCCGCGCATCGTGAGGCGCTCCGGATGATCCGGGAAATGAACCGGGCCGGTAAGGGACTGCGCGGCAGGGAGCGGCTCAATGCAATGCGGGCATTTATGGACAGCATGAGCGATGGGCTTGCGCTCGTCTCTGAGTTCCGCCCAGCTCAGCCAGAGACGGCCCCCAGGGGTGAATGGGTAATCGCCCCGAACGCCAGGCCTTCCCGCCGGATCCTCTACATCCATGGCGGCGCCTGGATGGCGGGGAGCCCCAGGAGTCACCGGGCCATAACGGACCGATTATCCCAACTCGCCAATGCCTGCGTATTTGCCGTGGATTACCGTCTGATGCCGGAACACCGATACCGGGATGGACTCAGGGATTGCCAGTCCGCGTACCAGTGGCTGCTGGGCAATGGCCCCGACGGGCCGGCAACCGCTGAGTTCATGGCAGTGGCGGGTGACTCCGCGGGCGGAAATCACACCCTGTCGCTGATTGCCTGGATCAAGGAGCAGCACCTGCAACAACCGGATGCGGCGGTAGCCCTCTCGCCCTCGACGGACCTGACATTCACCGCTCCCAGCCTCAGGAATAACGTCAAAACAGACCCCCTCCTGGGTCCTGCCTTCCGCCCTTTAACCCGGCTGCCCCTGCCGCTGTTGTGGTGGGGAACATTCCTTTTCTTCCGGATGTCTCCTTCCAATCCCCTGCTTTCTCCTTTGCGCGCGGACCTTTCCGGGCTGCCCCCAACCCTCATTCACGTCAGCGATTCCGAAATGCTCGTCGACGATGCCCGCCGCTACACCCACAAGGCCCGCGCTGCCGGATCGCCGGTGGAACTCAGGATCTGGCCCGGCATGTTCCATGTCTGGCACATCTTCACACCCTGGCTGCCGGAAGCTGATGACGCGATGAAAGAAATCGGTGATTTCCTGAACCGGAGTGAACAACTGGAGGCACAATAATGGATGTTGACCTCACCAAATGGGACCGTAATTTCAGGCGCGCCCTGCTCGGCGCAGCGGTGGTCTTCGGCCTTCTTGACTACTGGTTCAGCGGCGACAACCTATGGTTCCGCGCCGGATTTGTCATAACCGTTGCCGGCCTGGTTGGCTATTTCACCAATTTCCTGGCCATCAAGATGCTGTTCCAGCCCAAGCAGGGCCAGGTTCTCGGCTGGCAGGGGCTGGTGCCCAAGAACAAGGACCAGATCGCAAAGAGTCTTGCCCAGAGCGTTCAGAAACAGCTGCTCTCGCCCGACATCATCCTTGCCTACATCCAGGAACGGGACCTGATCGAGTCGGGCACCAACACCATTGCCGACTGGATCGACCGCAACCTGCAGGATCCGGAAGTGCGCACCCGCATCACCCGCCTGCTGGTGGACCTGATGCAGGACAGGGGGCCGGAGGCCCTCACCCGCTCCATGGATTACGTGGAGGAAGCCCTGAAGGCGGCGGCGCGCAACCCGGAGGCCATTGATGCCTGGTGGCAGGAAATCCGCGGGGAAATACAGGCATTCCTGGAATCACCGGAAAACCGGGTCTGGCTCGCCAATAACGCCCGGCAACTGCTACAGCAGGAAATTCCCCGGATTTCCGACTGGCTGAACAAAGCTCTGGAGAACTACCTCAGGGAGAAACGGCGGCTGGGCAGTGTCGGTCTTGGCATCAAGAACATCTTCTCCTTCGATCAGGACGCCATCAGCCAGATCCTGGAGCGTTTTGCCAGCGACGAGGGTGTCTCGGACGACTTCATGACTCTGCTGGATGCGGTCGTCGACGAACTTCAGCGCGAGCTGGAATCACCAGAGGTACAGCAGGCAATCCAGGCCCGGCTGGAAACCTGGATTGACCGGGTTGGCACCACCTTCCGGGACCGGGTACTGCCCGCCCTGATCAAACAGACCGACAACTACCTCAACGATGAAGCGAACTGGCACCAGATCGAGGAAACGCTCATCAACGCCCTTCAGTGGACGAAGAAGCAGGCCCTGTCCGTGCTCAATTCCGACGCGGGCCAGGCATGGATTACCCGTGTCATCGAGCGGGCCGTGCACCAGCTGAACGTGACCAATCTGGTGGAGGAACAGGTCAAAAGCCTGGACACCGACGAACTGGAAAAGATGGTGCTCGACAACACGGGCGGCAACCTTACCGTTATCCAGGTTCTCGGTGGCTGCCTGGGGGTGATTGCCGGGACCGTCCAGGTCCACATTGCCTTTGCTGTCCCCATTGGCGGACTGCTTGCCGTGGTCTGGGTAGCCTGGCGGCTCAACGAACGCCGGTGTGCGAGGGCAGAGCAGCCCTGGCCGGGAGCTTGACGTCCTGGAAAAACGGGGCATCAACGCTCCCGAGCGTCGGATCCTTTTACACACAAGAGCAGAGTTAAATCTGCTCGCTGCGGGAAGCATCGTATAGCTCGCCGAAAGCCCGGGGTTTACCGGAATCTGGCTCGAAATTTGTATCTTTCTGGTTGATGCAGATATTTGGACTGTTATCTGCGGGGTTTTGAACACCCCTTACCAGGGAAAAGGTGCAAAGACAGACATGAGCTACGACTTCCCTGCCGGCGTCAGTCGGAATTCCACCAGCTCAGCTCGGGTTCCCCGCGCACTGGTCCCAGCCTTACTGCTTCCTTTACTGACACTGAGCGGATGCCACGACGATTCGTCAGGCCATAATGATAATCAACCCCCGCAGACACAAACTCTCAGCGGCGTCGTTTACAACGGCCGAGTAGCGGGCGCGACCCTTGTTATCACGGATGACAGCCCGAGCCAGACACAGCTTCAAACCACGACCGCAGACGATGGCAGTTTCAGCCTGGAGGTTCAAAGCGCCGACCCGAGCTATCGGATCGAGACCAGCAGCGGCACACTCAACGGCCAGGACTATCAGGGTCAGTTGGTGGCACTGTGCTCTGACAGCCCCTGCCACGTCACGCCCTATTCCACCGTCGTCGAATCAATGGTCAGGCTCCATGGTTTCAATACGGGTGATGCAAAAGCCCATCTCTCCAGTCTCCTGCAGTTTGATGGCGACCCATTCGCGCGGGAACTACGTGGCGACCCGGTGGCTGCGACGGACTGGGATATGGCAGGCGTTCGCAGCGCAATTGATAACGGCAGAAGCCTGCAGTCGTGGGTCACTGACATGCTCGATTGGGTCCAGCAACCGGGATCTCCCGCACCCGTCGGACCAACCGATGATGACGGTGGGACCGGGGATGATGGCGGAACCGGAGATGACGGTGGAACCGGGGATGACGGTGGAACCGGGGATGACGGTGGAACCGGGGATGACGGTGGAACCGACGATGACGATGGATCCGACGATGACGGTGGGTCCGACGATGACGGTGGGTCCGACGATGACGGTGGGTCCGACGATGACGGTGGAACCGGGGATGACGGTGGAACCGGGGATGACGACGGGGACAAGGATGACGACGGGGACAAGGATGACGACGGAGACAAGGATGACGACGGAGACAAGGATGACGACGGGGACAAGGATAACGACGGGGACAAGGATGACGACGGAGACAAGGATAACGACGGGGACAAGGATAACGACGGGGACAAGGATGACGACGGGGACAAGGATAACGACGGGGACAAGGATGACGACGGGGACAAGGATAACGACGGGGACAAGGATAACGACGGGGACAAGGATGACGACGGGGACGATGACGGCGACGGGGGTAACGGATTCCCCCCTAGCTGGTTCGAGCAATTCTGGTAGGGGAACCGATATCCGTCTGCCCGCAGCTTCCGGACACATGAGGAATGCGCGCTAGGCCTTCTGGCGCTCCTGGAGCAGATCCAGCATCTCGCGTGGATCGACGACAACGGTTTCCTCGTCCGTGGCGGGAAACACAGCCAGCGTCACGCCATCGGCTTCCATACCGGGAAGCCAGCGCTCGAGCCAGCTCTGGAGGTCCACGGAGTCGGGTGAGCAGTCCGCCCACTCGCCGGTCGCCCAGTCAGCCGCAAAATCGGGATGGGGCCAGACCGGCAGGCACTGCTCACCGTCAGAGGACATCATGACCATGCCCTTATCGCTGCTCAGGATCCAGACGTTCTCCTCGCGCACGATGGTATCGAGCAGGTAATCGTGACGCTCATCGGCGGATTTTCCGGCGACGGCCCTGAAATCCTCGGCACTCAGTGTATAACTCATAGACCCTCCCAATAATTGCCCTATTGTGCGGGATCGGACGCCAAAACGTAACCGTTGCTCCCAACCGCCTTTCCCATTGACGCCGGTCAATATGGAATACCGAGACTGCGCCTACATTGGAGGCAGTTGGTCTTTGCTCATAACCATGAGAGCCGTCAGGACCTATTACCAGCGATCAAGTGGAGGAATTCACCATGGAAGCCAAGAAACAGGAACCACAAAAAACAGAGGTTTCGCCCCGCGGTTCCGGCGGGCTCAAGAGCCTGCGTGAAGAAATGAATCACGTATTCGACCGTTTCAGCAATGCCCAGTGGCCCCTTTTCGGTGGCCGGCGTGCTGATGATGCCCTCTCCGGAAGCATTGGGAGTTTCGACCCATTTGCCAGCATGGGGATGCCTTCGCTCTGGGGAACGGACTCTGAGCTTGGCCGTGCGGACCTGAGTGAGACCGACGAGGGCTACGAACTGCAACTGGACCTTCCCGGCATGAAGAAGGACGACATTCAGGTTGACCTTACGGATGGCCTGCTGACCGTTTCCGGGGAGCGCAGCGACGAGCGGGAGGACGAGCGCAAGGGGTATTACTTCAGCGAACGCTCCTACGGTTCGGTGCGGCGCAGTTTTCGGGTCCCGAATTCCGTGAAGCTCGAGGACGTCAAGGCACAGTTCAGCGATGGAGTGCTCACACTGACCATGCCAAAAACCGAAGAAGCCCAGAAAAACGCCCGCAAGATCGAGATCGAATAATCTTGCATAGGGCTAAAGGAGAACAGAAGTGATGAGCGATACCCCTCAGAAACTCCTCGTTGCAGTGGACGGATCAAAAGGTTCAGGCGAAGCCGTTTCCCTGGCCTGCGGACTGGCGAAGCGTCTCGGTGTCCCGGTGGAGCTCGTCTTTGTTTTCCAGACCGCTTCAGAAGCGCTTATCGGACTTCCCGGTGGCGGCATCAGCCGGGAAGACCGCAAGTTTTTCGTTCCTGGTGCCATTGAAAAACTGGAAGAGGAAGCCAGTGAAGCCGTTTTCAGAGCCGCCAGAAAGGCTGTTGGTGACGCGGATGTCACCATTGAGGAGAAGACGATTTTTGGTCTCCCGGCGGACATGCTGCTCAACCACGCCGATGAGGTCCCCGGCGCCATGATTGTGATGGGAAGACGCGGGCACTCGAACGTGACCGAGCTTTTTCTGGGCAGTGTCAGCCAACGGGTGATTCACAAAGCGAAATGCCCGGTGCTTCTCGCCCCCTGAGTCGCATTACCGATGCCGTCCCACAGATGGACCTGTGGGATATCGCCCGTTGCTTTTGACCTCCATCCCGAATCCGCCTACCCTCCCTCACTCGCAACTCCGCCCGCCACAGTAGCAGGATCCTGAATGACCACGCCCGGCCACAACAACCAGGCCCCCTTCTGGGAACTGAAGACGCTGGATGAAATGACGCCGGAGGAATGGGAATCTCTCTGCGATGGCTGCGGACGCTGCTGCACCCATAAGCTGGAAGACGAGGACACCGGAGACATATTCGCCACCCAGATCGCCTGCCGCCTGCTCGACTGCGAGCAGTGCCTGTGCAGTGACTACCCCAATCGCCTGGAACAGGTGCCGGACTGCCTTCAGATTACCCCGGAGATCGCCCGCACGGCCAGCTGGCTGCCATCGAGTTGTGCCTATCGGCGCGTCGCGGAAGGACGGGGCCTGGCCTGGTGGCACCACCTGGTAAGCGGCACACGGGAAACGGTTCATACCGCCGGCATTTCAGTCCGGGGCCGCGTCATGCCGGAGCAGAGCATTGATCCGGATGATTATGAGGAACACATCGTCACCTGGATCCAGAACGAACCCTGATCCGCTTATGCCTTCAGTTCCATGTGAAGGCTGATGGTACGCAGTACCCGCTCCCGGTCGATCCACCCCGTGACACGCCCGTTCTCCATCACCGGAATCTGGTTCAGGTTGTGCTCGGTCATCAGCTGCAGCAACTCAGCGGCCCCCGTGTCCGGGTCGATGTGGATCAGGGTTTCGAGGGGCGTCATGATCTCCTCCACCCGCGTCTCCGGCCACTGGTCACGGTGGATCTTCCGGGCATCACTGAGACTCACCAGCCCCAGCATCCGATGCCCGGACGCCACCATGAAGGCACGCTGGCCTGCAGGAAGTACCTGGTTCTGAACCCACTCACTCACTGATGTATGGGACTCAACGGCGGGGACGTGAGGATCAGCAAGGTCGCGGGCGCGGATACCTGCAAGTCGGTTCTGCAGATTGAAGTTCTGGCCGTGGCCCTCGGCCATGTTAAGCAGAAACCAGGCAATGAGCATAATCCAGATACCGCCAAGGAAGTTGCCAACCACCAGGATGTTCCACAGCCCCACGCCGAAGAGCCCATAAGCGACCAGACGGCCCCCGGCAACGGCAGCACGGACTCCCTTGCCGGCATCACCGGTAACTTTCCAGACCACCGCCCGGAAGACCCGGCCCCCATCCAGAGGGAATCCCGGAATAAGGTTAAACAGGGCGACCATCATATTGATCATGGCCAGCCAGCCAAACCCGACGGCCACCGGCTCATACCACTGGCTCGCAACCCCGGACAGGACCGAAAAGACCAGCGCCAGCACAAAGCTGACAATGGGCCCGGCGACGGCAATCCAGAACTCATCCGTGGCGTTCTCACTGTCCTTGTTGAGCTGGGCAATGCCACCGAAGATGAACAGCGTAATCGCGCTCACCGGCACGCCCCGCTTGATGGCGACCAGGCTGTGGCCAAGTTCGTGAGCAACGATGGACGCGAAGAACGTCAGTGCCGTGAACAACGATGTCACGAGCGCTTCCATCATCGTCCAGTCCGGGTACTCCCGTTGCAGACCCGCCGTCATGGTGATCATCAGCAACGCAAAGATGATCAGCCAGCTGGCGTGAACCTCAATGCGGATGCCACGGAAATGGCCCAACAACAGTACGGACTTGAACATGCGGGTGTTTTCTCCTTTTGATTCACTGTACAACCGGATCAGCCAATAGTGTAGCCGCGATCATGTTTCACCAAAACGCGGAACCAAGTATGCTTTCGCGTAAATTCAATGCCCCGCAAGGGAGCCTTCCCAGTAATGGATGAAACAAAGGATAACGGCTGGGGGCCTTTGTCAGCACTGCCGGGAAATCCATTGATCTGGGTGCTGATCCTCGGCGAGCTGTTTGTATTCACCGCCCTCTTCGCATTCTACGGCGGCGCGCGCGCTGCGGAGCCCCAAATATTCCAGGCCTCGCAGCGCATGCTGGATCCTCTTGCCGGCGGTATCAACACCATGGTGCTGCTCACCAGCGGTCTTTTTGCTGCCCTGGCGATTGAGGCTCTGGCGCGGGATGAAGTCAGTCTTTGCCGGAGATGGCTCACCAGCGCAATAGGCCTCGGCTCAGTGTTCTGCGCCGTAAAGATCTGGGAATACTGGGACAAGATCAGCCAGGGCCTGATGCCGGACACCAATACCTTTTTCACCTACTACTACATGCTGACCGGTTTCCATTTCATCCACGTGGTCGTCGGCCTTGTCCTCCTGGCACTGGTCCTGCGCTTCACCTCCATGGAGAACGTTGAGACCGCAGCCGCCTTCTGGCACATGGTGGACCTGATCTGGATCTTCCTTTACCCACTGCTCTATCTGTTGCGCTGAACCATGACGACGAACCTGCCCGGACAACGACGGCTGCTCCAGACCTGGCTCATTCTCATGGTGCTGACCGGCGTCTCCATGATCGGCGCTCTCATCCCCATGGGTGAAGACGGCAATCGTCTGGCGTGGACAGGCGTCCTGATGATCATTGCCGCTGCCTACTACAAGGCCCACCGAATCGTGATGGTCTACCTGAACCTGCGGGCATCCTCACCAGGATGGAAGGGGGGACTCATCGCCTACCTGATGCTGACGACCCTGGTGATTCTGGGAAGCTATATGCTCAGTGAACCCGGGTTTCCATAAGACCACCTACCCTTCTCTCGGTCAGCCGCTGAACATCAGCCCCACGCCCAGGAGGTAGAGCACCATGATCGCCAGACTCTCGGCGCCGATTCCCCCAACACCATACCGTTCCCGGCGGATCAGGCCCATGATCAGTATGGCGGCCATCAGCAGGGTCAGGGTCACCCAGCGCTCCATATCAGTGGACATGGTGTGGTAGATCGAGCCGTCCCTGTAGGCGATGTCCGAGGCCGCCATGAAGAGCGTGTCGAAGGCATTGCCACCGATGATGCCGCCCACCGCCAGCGTCAGCGCCCCTCGCCTTACCGCCGCAATCGAGGTCACCAGTTCCGGGATGGAAGTACTGATCGCGGTGAGCAGAACGCCGACAACGGTCTGGCTCAACCCAGCCTCAGTACTGATTGTGGTGGCCGCCGGTTCCAGCACCAGGCCGGCCAACCCGAGCGTTGCCATCAACACGGCAAACTCCGTCCAGAGGCGGAGCAGCGGCGGTAATCGGCTCATGGCCTCCGGCTTGTCCTCCCGGGTATCCCCGGTGATGGAAGGGCGCCACATCGGGCTTTCCCAGGCGCCCTGGATCAGCTGGGTACCATAGAGATAGAAGCCAAGCAGTATCGGGGTAACCGGATGGATGTGCCAGAAGGTGACATCCGGCAGATTCGGCGCCAGAACGATCAATGATAAGAGCGCAATCAGCAGCCCGTTCTGCATCATGTTTGGAGCAGAAGCTGCGGCATGCTCCAGGTTGGCCCGCCGGTAGGCCATATCGGCAATCGCCAGGAAAAAGGTCTGTACCGCGATGCCGCCCAGGGCGTTACTGACCGCCAATTCCGGGTGCCCCCGGTACGCCGCCGTCACTGAGAGTACCGAACCGGACAGCGAGGTGGCCGCCCCCAGCAGCACGGCTCCGGCCGTCGCCTCACCGAGGCCCGTGCGATCGGCAAGCTGGTCCACCACCCGGGTAATGCGCGTCCCCGCGATCGTAATGACCAGTGCACAGACGCTGAACACCAGGACTCCCTGTAGCAGAGTCCAGCTGTCAGGGTTGAAAATCGCCACCAGCGTCCTCCAGTTTCCGCAGTGCGTACTTTTCCCTAAGGGAGCTCAAGCAAGGGAGCTCACATTCCCTTTGCTCTTTCGGCACGACATTCATCGGAACCCATTTCAAATTCCCGACAGGGCCACGGGCGGTTTTCATAGATCGTACACATGAACGTCTCCCGATCCAAAGCGGAGCACCAACCATCCTCCAGACGCAACATGGTTTCACCCCCCCACTTATCGACAGCGATATGCCGTTCAGGAACACCGGTGTCGGAAATAATCATGACCTCTAAACGGCAGCAGCAAGCCCGACAATTTGAACAGGAAATCTCAGGTTCGGTTACATTCTTTGCGGGAATAGTCATCGATCTATCGTCATTATCTGAGTTGGCTGTCATTGCTGCCTTCACGCTTGAGGGCTTGGGCGTCGTCTGTCTGTAACCGTACAGACGACACTTTGGCTTAAGTTTATTCTTATTTCATCGGACGATCATTTCTACCGTCGCCAGTGCCAATACAGCTCACGCTTCACGCTGAGCTGCTGGTTGCGATCAATCTGCGAGAATAGCATGACAACAGCCCACATTAACGGGATCGGCACAGCAGTACCCGAGCACGATATTCATCAGCCCATTAATGCCGTGTTGCGCACCATGCTCCCCGACCAGCGCGCACGTCGGGTATTCGACCGCATGGCTGAGCATTCCGGCATTGGCCATCGCTATTCCTTTATGCGTGCAGACGGACGAGTGGATGAACAGGAGGTGGATGCGGGCGGCTTCTACCCGCGTGGCAACTTTCCCAGCACCAGTGCACGTATGGCACTCTACGAGACGGAAGCTCCGCGTTTGGCGAAGAGCGCCGTGGCGGCCCTGGAACGTGAACTCCCAACGGGTATGCTGGATGAGATTACTCACCTGGTGGTTGCGTCATGTACAGGCTTTACAGCACCGGGCCTGGACCTGCAGCTGGTGACAGGTCTGGGCCTGCGACCCGACGTACAACGTACTATGATTGGCTTTATGGGCTGTTCTGCGGCCGTGCCCGCCCTGCGAGTGGCGTATCAGGCGGTACAGACGGACCCAGTCGCCCGTGTCCTGGTCGTCAATCTGGAGTTGTGTTCGCTGCATCTGCAAGAGACCTCAGACCTGAACGCCCTGTTACCACTGACGTTGTTTGCTGACGGCGCCAGTGCCGCGCTGGTAACGGCACAGCCTACAGGCATTGCCCTGCTTGATTTCCTGGCGATTATTATTCCCGACAGTAGCGATCTGATGACCTGGCGTATTGGCGACCAGGGTTTCAACATGCACCTCTCGGGTCAGGTTCCGCAACGGATCAAGCAGGCCCTGCGCGCGGAAATGGAACAGGCCGGAGCCAACAGGATATTGCGCGGAGAGCAGGTCAAGGATTATGACTTATGGGCTGTACATCCTGGCGGCCGCGCGGTGATTGACGCTGTTGAGACTGGATTGGAACTTACTTCTGCTGACCTCAGTAGTTCGCGTCGCATACTGCACGACTATGGCAATATGTCCTCGGCGACAGTCATGTTTGTGTTGCAGAACATGCTGCACCAACATCACCCCGAAGCACGTGGCCTGGCGATGGCCTTTGGCCCAGGCATGGTAGCTGAAACCTTCCGCTTCCGGATGGCGGGGTAATACCATGAAATTGCTCAAAGAGCGCAGTACCGACCCCGAGTTGATGGATGATGACGACACCAGCAACGCAGATTACAACCAGTGCCTGGCTGATCTGACATCGGTCAATCGTATCACCCGGACTCATCAGCCAACATTGCGCTGGCTGGATCAAGCGATACGCACTTTACCGGCGAACACACCCATTACCATTCTCGATGTCGCCTGTGGCCAGGGTGATTTACTGCGGATGATTCATCGCTTTGCCACTCAGCGTAATCTCAGGGTCACACTGCAAGGCCTCGACCTGAATCCGAACAGCGCCATCGCCGCCCGGCAGGCCACCCCGTCGAGTATGGCTATTACCTATTACACGGGTGACGTCTTTACGTTTACGCCTGAACCGCCTCCCGATTTCATCGTGAGCTCGCAGTTCACCCATCACCTCAGTGATAGTCAGGTCGTGAGCTTCCTCCAATGGATGGAGCATCATGCACGGCATGGATGGTTTATTGCCGACCTGCAGCGTCATCCGCTGGCATACTATGGCTATTCGCTACTGGCGAGGCTGGCACGCTGGCACCCTATCGTCCGTCATGACGGGGCAGTCTCCGTTGCGCGGAGTTTTCGTCGTGCTGATTGGCAGGCTCTGCTGGCGCAAGCGGGCATCCCGGCGGATATTCGCTGGCATATGCCATTTCGTCTGTGTGTAGGACGGCTGAAATAACGGCCATGCAAACCACTGCCTCTACAGAAATGCCACCCACCACAGCCGAAGTGGCCGTCGTGGGTGGCGGCCTGGCTGGAGCCGGCGCGGCCTGTGTATTGGCGAAGGCAGGTCATGAGGTGATGCTGTTGGAGCGTGAGGCCTCTGCCACCCACAAAATCTGCGGCGAATTTCTGAGCACGGAAACGCAGGGCTATCTCAGACGACTTGGTCTGGATCTGGATGGACTTGGTGGTCACGTCGTCTCCCACTTGCGGCTCGTCCGCGAGAACACAATCGTGGAAACAGCCCTGCCGTTTAATGGCATGGGTCTTTCGCGCTACCGTCTGGATGAGGCATTGCTGAATCATGCCTGCCAGTGTGGCGCGCAACTCTCGCGTGGCCAGCGTGCCAGTGTTGCTGACATCAGTGGGTCTATTGATCTCGACGTTCAAAATGCTGGAACAGTCAGAACCAACACATTATTTCTGGCCACGGGCAAGCATGATCTGCGTGAATTGCGGCGCCATCCCGATACCCCGCCCGAAGACCTGGTCGGCTTCAAAATGCATTTCGATGTTGATAGCACGCAGCGTCACGCGCTCGCAAACCATGTCGAATTGGTCCTGTTTGCTCATGGGTATGCAGGGCTGCAGCGCGTGGAGGATGGTCGGGTCAACCTCTGCCTGTTGGCTGAAGGTAGCTGGCTGAAAGCATGTGGGGGTACCTGGGAAGGCTTACTGGAAGAACTGTTGCGCACCTGTCCACACTTGCAGCGACGCCTATCCAATGCCACACCCCTGCTGTCACAGCCTCTGACTATTTACCGCGTACCTTATGGTTTTGTCTATAATCCGCCTGCCAATAGTGCGGGCAACATCTATCGGTTAGGAGATCAGGTTGGGGTGATTTCTTCGTTTTCCGGTGATGGGATGGGTATTGCGCTCCACAGTGGAGTCGTGGCTGCTACCCATTATCTCGCGGGTTTGGACGCGGGCAGTTATCATCGCAGGATCCGTCACGATATTGCCAGCCAGATCTGGCGGGCTGGCCTCCTCTATCGCGCAAGCCGCTGGGCGCCCAGCCAGCGGCTGCTCATGGGCTGGACACGTTTGATGCCTCGTAGCCTGCGTCTCGCCGCCAGCCTGACTCGAATACCTCCTTCTGCCGTGACGCAGGCCATGGAGCGCATACCTTAAGGGAAACTGACCTGCCGCACTGACCGCTGCCGGCACCTTTTATGGAAACCCCATGCGGTTGGGATACCCTGAGTGTAAACCGTGT
The DNA here is from genome assembly GCF_004364635.1 of Halospina denitrificans. Classification (GTDB taxonomy): domain Bacteria; phylum Pseudomonadota; class Gammaproteobacteria; order Pseudomonadales; family Oleiphilaceae; genus Halospina; species Halospina denitrificans. The sequence continues at coordinate 472,299 of NZ_SOAX01000003.1, forward strand.
CAGGATGTCATTCTGAACCAACAGGACGCAGCCTATGTCGGCCGCCAGCAACGAAATCAATCTGCGCCAGACCCTGTCGTTTCTGAGTGATCCGGCCAGCTATACGGACAATCCGGAAACGGTCGAGTGCGTCGAAACCCGTATGTCGTGGGTCTTCCTCACCACGCATTACGTCTACAAGATGAAAAAGCCCGTCGTCCTTCCCTATCTGGATTTCACAACACTGGATAAGCGACGCGCCAATTGCGTGGAGGAAGTTCGGCTCAACCGCCGGCTGGCACGCGACGTCTACCTGGACGTGTTGGCGGTCACCCGAGAGCGTGACGGCCAGCTGGTGTTTGATGGCGACGGGGAGCCTTTCGAATGGCTTGTCTGGATGCGCCGGCTGCCCCGCGAACAAATGCTTGACCAGGCGCTGGCCAGGGACCGGGCCGATCCGCGCGACCTGCGCCATTGCGCCCGTGTGCTGGTCGAGTTCTACCGGTCGTGTTCACCGGCCATCCGGGACCCCAACACCTACATTGAAAAGCTGCACCAGGCCATCGACGAGGACCTGAACGGTCTCGCTCATCCCTCCTGCGCGCTGGACCCTGCTGTATTCCAGCAGCCTGCCAACATCCTGCTCGACTGCCTGAACCAGCGGCGGGACTGGTTTGAGGCGCGCGTGGATCAAGGCTATGTCATCGAAGGGCATGGCGACCTGCGTCCAGAGCACGTCTGTCTGTCGCGCCCGCCGGTATTCATTGACTGCCTGGAGTTCAGCCGCGAGCTTCGCACCCTCGATGTCGCGGATGAGTTGGGCTACCTGTTCCTCGAGTGCGAATGCCTCGGCGCGCCGGAAGTGGAAGGCATTATGGCAGACGAATATGTGACGTATTCCGGGAATCCGCTCCCCGGCGGTCTGCTGGCCTTCTACAAGTCCCGGCGCGCAATGTTGCGTGCCCGGTTATGCCTCGCTCACCTGGGCGGGAATCTTCCCGATGAAACGGAGAAGCGCTGGCGTGATCGGGCCGGGGACTACCTCAAACGGGCTGCTCACCATGCCAACAGCGCAAGGGACTTCGCCCTTACCACGCCATCGGATCAGGATCAGGGGTAGACACCGAGCTCTGTCAACGAGCCGCCCTCGGCCAGGCGCCGGAGCGCATCCGCCAACAAAGGCGCCACCGAAACAACCTCCAGTCCCTCCCATTCAATCCGGCGTCCCGGCCGGGAGGCGGGGACGGTGTCGGTGACCACAACGCCATCAAGCTCTGAGTCCGAAAGTACCCGGTCGGCCTCGGGCGAAAAAACTCCATGCGTGGCGGCCGCAAGAATCCGGGCTGCGCCCTGCTCCCGACAGGCCCGTGCCGCGCGAGCCAGAGTGCCTCCGCTACTGATCAGGTCGTCGACGAGGATAACATCGCACCCTGCCACATCCGCCACCAAACGCTCCCCACTGACCACACCGGCGCTGCGGTGTTTCTCCATGAACCCACTACCCGGTTCACGCCCAAGCTGTTCTGCCAGTACCCCACGAAAGAGTTCGGCCCGCTTAATCCCACCCACATCGGGGGAGATGACGACAATATTCTCAGACAGGTTAGGCAGAAGGTGGGATGCCAACACCGGCGCTGCGGTGAGGTGGTCGGTACCGATGCGGAAGGCATTCTCGAAGGCGGCCAGGTTGTGTACATCCAGGGTCAGGACGCGGTCGGTGCCCACGGCCTCAAACAGGGCCGCAACATGGCGCGTGGAAACCGGATCCCGGGGCTTGGTGCGCCGGTCCTTACGCGCATAACAGAGGTACGGAAGTAACACCGTCAAGCGGGCGGCGCCAGCATCGCGCAGTGCGCCGAGCAGCAGCAGCGTCTGCATCAGGCGATCGGGTACGCTGCGCTCAGTGTCGCCGTGGAGGGAGGCAAGCAGGTAGACGTCGTGATCACGCACTGATTCGAGTGCCCGCAGCTTGCACTCACCATCCTCAAACCAACGCTGCTCATGAGCGGCCACCGCGATACCCGCCTGCTCCGCCACGCGGTGCCCGAGTTCCGAATCAAGCGCAAAAAAGCTGATATCCTGCATAGTATCCCTACCGGATGCGATTTTTTATTCTATTCAATTCTGCAGGATTGAAGGCGGGTCCGGATTGACTGGGGTCACCTGACCCAGCGGAACAGAAGCGCGGAGCTATGGAACCGATCGACTACAATGGCACTCCAACCCTCAGCTTCAGGCAGGTGGATAGCATGAACGGGTTTACCAAGGGGACGACCTTCCGCCTGTTCAAACGGGCTGGGGATGCCCTTCAGGAAGGCCGGGATTTTTTCTATCTGCCCGCGTCGGAGTACAGTGAGTGGATCGGGACACTCCGTGCCGCCGGAAGGATCTACCCGTCTTCGCGGCACCTGGTTCTGCTGACCCGTGAGGGCTATGAGCGACTGCAGGACCTCTCGAGCACATCCAATAACCGGTAGATCAAGCAGGCCGTAAACGTTACTGGCAGGGAAGCTGTCAGCAATCAACCCCACAAGGAGAAAATCATGTCGGTCACTGAATGGATCATTCTTATCGCCGTCCTGGGCTCGCTGCTGGGCGGGCTCTTCATGCTGAAAAACAGAGCCCACAAGCTGGAGGTCTCCAAAGAACAGATGGAGCGGATCCGCCAGCGCAAGGAGGAACTGGAAGAACAGGAAGAGCGCGAAAAGGCAGAGAACGACCAGTGAGGCGAGTCACGCGAGGGAATCCGGTGATACCGGACTGTTCCCAAGAACCTTTCCGCGAAACGGACTAAGCGGGGGGTTGTAGACTTGGTTGCACAGGCTGAGCTCCAGCACGAACCAGATGCTTGAGATAATTGCTGTAAACAGGAAAAGGCTTACCCATGAGCGATTCAGATTCAAACAACGCGCGTCAAACTGGCGACCCGGACGCAAATAATCCTGGATTTCCCAAGATCAGCAATTCGGAACATTTTTTCATTGTTGGCGGCTTCGACGTTATCATGAAGTTGCTGCTGATTCTGACCGGGCTGATGACCTTAGGCGCTGCCGGAATAGAGATCGTGGGCATCTACGAAAATGGAACCATAGACCTCGCTGATATTCTGATGATGTTTCTCTATACCGAGGTGGTTGCAATGGTGGTGGTCTCATACACCGGGCGAGGATCACCCTTTATCTACCCGATTTTCATCGCTATTACTGCTCTGTCGCGACTGATAGTGCTGCAGGGCAAAGAGATGGATCCACAGAATATCCTGTTCGAGGCCGGATCAATCGTGCTGTTGGCTATCGCGGCCATCGTGATAGTGCGTTTGCCCCGGCGTTAATCGCCTTTCTTTCAAAGATCACACTACCGACAAGGAGTCATTGCCCTGATGTTCGATAACAGCGTCGCCCCCGAAATGGATTTTGAGCAGGCCGCGCACCGCACCCTGCAGGATGTCTTCGGTTACGAGCACTTCCGTGGCCGCCAGCTGGAAATCATCCGCTCGCTGGTGGAAGGCCGCAACGCGCTGGTGCTGATGCCCACTGGCGGCGGTAAATCGCTGTGTTACCAGATTCCCGCCCTCCTGCGCCCGGGGCTGGCGGTGGTGGTATCGCCATTGATTGCGCTGATGCGCGACCAGGTGGAGGCGTTGCAGCACAATGGGGTGCGCGCAGCCTACCTGAACTCCAGCCTGGACCCGGCCGCGCAGCGCGAGATCGAGCAGTCCGTGGCGGCCGGGGAACTGGACCTGCTCTACGTGGCGCCGGAGCGACTTCTTGGCGAAAGCACCCTGGGGTTGCTCCAGGGCGTGACGGTCTCGCTGTTCGCCATCGACGAGGCCCACTGTGTCTCCCAGTGGGGGCACGACTTCCGGCCCGAGTACATGAAACTGGACGTGCTGCGCCAACGCTTCCCCGATGTGCCGCGCATTGCGCTCACCGCCACGGCGGACAACCGCACCCGCGAGGAAATCAGGCGCCAGCTCCTGCCAGACGGCGCCGAAACCTACATTGCCAGCTTCGACCGCCCCAACATCCGCTACAGCGTGGGCCTGAAGGGCAATGCCAAGAACCAGCTCCTGGCCTTCATCCGCAAGGGCCACGAGGGCGAATCCGGCATTGTGTACTGCATGAGCCGCAAGCGCACCGAGTCCACTGCGGAGTGGCTGAACAGCCAGGGCGTCCCGGCAGTGGCCTATCACGCGGGACTGGACCAACAGACCCGCCAGCACCACCAGCAGCGTTTCCTGCATGAGGACGGGCTGGTCGTGGTGGCGACGGTGGCCTTCGGAATGGGCATCGACAAGCCCGATGTGCGCTTCGTGGCCCACCTGGACCTGCCCAAGAGCATCGAGGCGTACTACCAGGAAACCGGCCGCGCCGGGCGTGACGGGGATCCGGCCGATGCCTGGATGGTCTATGGCCTTCAGGATGTCTACCAGGTACGACAGATGCTGGCGGCGTCCAACGCCGAGGCGATTCAGCAGAAGGCGGAGCGCGAACGCCTGGAGGCCCTGCTCTCGTTCTGTGAGGCCACGGGCTGCCGCCGACAGGTGCTGCTGCGCTATTTCGGAGAGGAACACGAAGGGAATTGCGGGAACTGTGACAACTGCCTGCAGCCACCCAGGACCTGGGACGCGACCGAACCCGCCCGCAAGGCCCTGTCCTGCGTCTACCGTACCGGCCAGCGCTTCGGCGCCGCCCATGTCACGGACGTACTCATGGGCAAGACCAATGACCGCCTCTCGCGGCTGCGCCACGACCAGCTCAGCACCTTCGGGATAGGGGCGGATCTCTCCAAGCAGGCCTGGCACTCGATCCTTCGCCAACTGCTGGCCCACGGTCACCTGCAGAGCGACCCGGAGGGTCACGGCGGCCTGCAGCTTGCCCCGCGATGCCGCGAGCTGCTGCGTGGCGAACAGGCACTGGAGCTGCGCGAGGATATCCTGCCCACATCCAGCAAACGAAAGGCTGCGGCCGGAACCGGCCGAAAGGCACCGCCGGATGTTCCCGCCGGCCCCCACTGGGAACGGCTGCGCCAGTTCCGCAAGGAGTTGGCGGATGCCGAGGGTGTGCCCCCCTACATCATCTTCCACGACGCCACACTCAAGGAAATGCTCCACGCGCGCCCCGCCACCCTGGAACAGATGGGCGAATTGCCCGGTATTGGGCAGGCCAAGCTGGAGCGTTACGGGGAACAATTCCTGAGCGTTATCCAGGAGCTTGATACCGCGCCCGAGCAGGCAGAAACTGACTAGGTCACATGTTTGTGATGATCCGGCCTTTTTCGAGCATCACGTCGACGGCGCAGTCATGGGTTCCGGGAAACTCTTTCTTTACCCTTCGCAGGTATGCGCGCGCCTTTTCCCGTGAGCCGTTTTCCTTCTCGGCTTCGGTCAGGGCCATGAGGTAGAGCGCGTGAGCCCGGACGTTGGTGGCCAGGGTCTCGTCCTGATAGATGCCGACCAGGATCTCCTGGGCTTCCGCATAGCCATCTTCCTGCGGTGCGCTCTCCTCAAGGTATTCCATGATTTTCGGGCTGACCTGGTACTCTTCGGGGTCACACTCGGAAGCGGCAAAGATACCTTTGTAGACGTTGTAATCACGGTTCAGGTTGGTCCTGAATTCCTGGCGTTTTTTGTGCAGCACAGCGGCGGCTGTTCCGGCTGCGGCGTAGGTGGGTCCGGCAATTGAGGCACCGGCGCAGCCCTGCAGCACACTCGCTGCAACAACGGCTGTCAGCGTACCGACGAGTGCCCTCTTAAGTTTTGTCCCGCCTGAATTGCGTTTCATGGCTTTAGCTCCCTGAGTATCGTTGAATGATCCATCGGTCGAAATTAAGGTCCGGAAAGCCTACCAGACCCTGCGCTGGATTGTGCAGTGCCATTGCAGATGTCCGCTGCTAAAAATGTCGCAACCTGAACTGGACGTACCCCCGAGAGCCACTTACACTCGGGTTAATAAACGGAAAATCCCGCTGACCAGTGACGGTCACTTCCCTATGGAGCTGTAAGGGTGTTGTGTGACGCAAGAGGCCGTGCACCACCTGAGCTGTAGCCAGCAGTAAGGCGTCAGGCGCGCGGCGCGTCGTCAAGGCTGCGTCGGCTGCCATGGAGGAAGACGCGAGCATGGAACTGCCGCTGATCCACGAAACATTCCAGTCCTGGGCCCAGAGCCTGAACGAACAGGGCCTGTCGGCGCGCTTTGCGCACGACCTGGCAACCCCCGACGAGGGGCTGATCCTCTCGGCCCTGCTGCTTACCGCGCGAACCGATCCCCAACGCCGGGCCAATGGTCCCGCCCGTCGCCGCCCTTACGAACGGCCACTGGCGCGTCTGCGTTACCTCATCAGCGTCGCCACGCCCGAACGCAACGCACAGGCCGAAGAAGCGCTGCTGTCGGTGATGACCTGGGCCGAGGGCACGGCCGGACTGGATCTGCTTACGGAAGACCCCTCTCCTTCATGGTGGCAGGCCTGGGGCACCCCCCCGAGGCCGTCGTTCCTGCTGGAAGCCAGTGTTACAGAAACCTCACAGCCACCGGACACGCCGGTGGTGAAAAAACACCAGATCGATCTTGTTGGCAGGGAACCTGGCTGATGTGTACGGAGCAGCCGGGCAGTGATCACGATCAAGGCAGGAGGAGAAGACCATGCCCAATTACCTGACGCCGGGTGTCTACGTGGAGGAGGTATCCTCCGGGGCGCGCCCCATCCAGCCGGTGGGAACCAGTACCGCCGGTTTTGTCGGCATTGCGCCGGACCCCTCGATCCGCCCCCACGAACCGGTGGCCATCAACAGCTGGTCGCATTTCATGCGGGTTTTCGCGCCGGATCCGGCCAAGACCGAGTCCACCCACCTTGCCCAGGGGGTCCACGGGTTCTTCCTCAACGGTGGCAGCCGCTGTTACGTGGTCAACTGCCAGGACGAGAACCAGCTTACCGGCAACCGCAAAGGCCTGGGCGCGCTGGAAACCATCGACGAGATCGCCATTGTGGCGGCGCCGGGATTCACCTCGGCGGCGGCCTATGACGCGGTGCTCAACCACTGCGAGAAGATGGAGGACCGGGTCGCCATCCTGGACGGGCCCCAGTCAGTGGATTCCATCAATAACCTCACCAAGGTTGCCACGGCCAAGGCAACGAAAAAGAAAGACGAGGACGGGGAATCCTCCTCTGGAGATGGCGGCGGCCTGCGTCCCCGGAACTCGGACAGGGGCTACGGCGCGGTCTACTTCCCGTGGATCGTCGGACGTGACCCGAACAACCGCAGCAGCCTGGTGCCCATGCCACCCTCTGGCCACATGGCCGGCATCTACGCCCGCACCGACGCCCAGCGCGGCGTGCACAAGGCTCCGGCCAACGAGACGGTACGCGGCGCGCTCAACGTCAGCTACCGGGTCACCCGCCAGGAGCAGGCGGAACTCAATCCCCAGGGCGTGAACTGCATCCGGTTCTTCCCGCGCGAGGGCATCCGCGTCTGGGGCGCGCGCACCCTGGCGCCGGCAGCCAGTGAATGGCGCTACATCAACGTGCGGCGGCTGTTCAACATGATCAAGGAATCCATTGCCGAGAGCACGCACTGGGTGGTTTTTCAGCCCAATGACAAGGATCTCTGGATGGGGATCAAGCGGGACGTGTCCGCCTTCCTCACCCAGATCTGGCGCCAGGGGGCGCTGTTCGGGTCCACGCCCGAGGAGGCCTTCTTCGTGCAGTGCGACGCGGAACTCAATCCGCCGGAGGTACGGGACGCGGGCAAGGTGATCACGCGCATCGGCCTGGCGCCGGTGAAGCCGGCGGAGTTCGTGATCTTCCAGATCGGCCAGGATACCGGCGGCGCCCAGACTGAAGAACAGGCCTGAAGGCCCGACTAAGGCAGGCAAAGAAGGAACAGAGCAATGCCAGACAACGACAATGGAGCAACAACCGGCCAGTGGTCGGACCCCTTCACCTCCTTCCACTTCGCCATTGACGTGAATGGCGTAACCGAGGGGCGCTTCGTGGAATGCAGCAGCCTTGGCGTGGACGTGGAGGCACTGCAATACCGCGAGGCCGGGACCAATCAAGTGGTGCACAAGGTTCCCGGCCAGGTGAACTACACGGACCTGACCCTGCGCTACGGCATGGGCAGCTCCATGGACCTCTGGAAGTGGATGCAGCTGTCCATCGGTGGCGAGGTGGACCGGCGCAACGTCTCGGTGATCATGTATGGCCACGATGGCTCCACCGAAGTGATGCGCTGGAACCTGCGCGGCGCCTGGCCCCGCTCATGGCGCGGCGCGCCCTTGGATGCACTGGGCAGCAACGTCGCCATCGAGACCCTGGTGCTGGTGTTCGAGGAGTTTGAACGGGTGACCCCTGAAGGGGGTGGCGGCGGTGAAGAGGGAGCCGCCGAGGCTTGACGCTGAAACCGAAGGGAGTCTCGCATGTCACGGATTGGAATCATGCTGCGTGGAGTCCTGCGCTGGGTGGGTGAGCGGTTGCCCCGCCGCATTGCTGGGCTGCTCGTGCCCCGCCAGCCGGAAAGATCCGCCCCTCTGACCATGGCCGAGAGCCGGGAACAGGCCCTTGCGGCCTGGGAGCAGCTGGTCAGTGAACACGCACCACATCTGATGCGGGAGTCACCCCGTGGGCGCAGAGGCGAGACACCCTTACACTGGCCCCGCATGGAGCCCTTTGCCTCGACCCGGAAACGCGCCTGGCCGACGTACCCAGCCGGGGACTACAGCGCGCCACTGAAACAGGAACAGCGCCAGGCGGAGCGTTACGGGGAATCAGGCAGTCCAAGGGCATGGCCCGAGGGGGAGCGAACTCCCGGGAACACCCGATATGCCCATTCCGGGGCAGGCGCAAGTCCGGAACCGGCCGAAAAGCATTCCGTGCAGAGCCGCTGCTTCGGGGAGCAGCTTGGGACAACACCCGGAACCTCCACCCCCAGCATGGAACCCGCGCCGACTACGGCTCACCGGGGCTGGCAGAAGCCGCTTACCGCGGATTCGGATTCCGTCAGTGCCCGTCACACCAACTGGTGCACCGAATCCGCCGGTAATCGTGCCCGCTCGCCAGACACGGCGATCCCTGAATCCGCTCCACCGGCCCATGACTGGATGACCCCGCCGGTACCAGGCGCAGAATCTGCGCAACGGGGATATGCCCCCCCGATGCCCGAGCCACCGACTACAAACTGGCTCGCTACGAGCACTGGGGTAACCACGCCCGCCGCTGGTCCCCAACACCCTGTCTCGCCCTGGCTGGAGACCCCCGTCCCGGAAGGCAACAGACCAGCGTTTGAAGCCGGTAATGCGGAACCAGGGCCGCAACACTCAAGGCGCGACGCCTGGCCCGACCTCCCCTCGGGCCCATTGTCGTCACCGCCCGAAGCACCGCGCGCCGGGTGGGCGGAAGCCGACCGTCGTCAACGCCTCTTTGATGAACAACGGGGAGTGCTGTAATGGAAAAGGCCGTACTACTGATTGAACATTCCGGCGACCATCTGCGCTGCCTGCTGAACCCGGAACAGCTGGAGTTCCGTCGCAGCGCGGGCATTGGCTCGCGGCAGTCGCTGGGCGGGGCCCTGACCGGTGAGGGGCTCAGTGACGACCCCCTGCTCTATCGCGGCGGCGGTCAAACCGAATTCACCCTGGACCTGCTCTTCGACACCTCGGTGGTTCCCCAGAGCCAGGACGCAACTCCGGTGGCGGATGTGCGCCAGCTCACCGGTCCGCTCTGGGAGCTGGCCGAGAACAGCGGCCCCGGCGACCGTCATGGACGTCCGCCCACGGTCGCCTTCCTCTGGGGCACGCGCTGGAACCAGCGCGGCGTAGTGGCGGCCGTCTCGGAACGGCTGGAACACTTCACCCGCGATGGCAACCCCCGCCGCAGCTGGCTGCGCCTGCGCCTTCTGCGTGTGGGCCTGGAGGAACACCCTGAACCCGAGGAGCCCTCGGCCCCGCCGGTGAATGAAGACGAGGCCCGGCGCCGACTGGCGCGGGGTGACATGGTGAACCGGGAGCCGGTTGGCGACAGCCGGGGCGGAGAACGACTGGACCAGATCGCGGCCGAGCATTTTGGGCACGCCGGCTACTGGACCCTGCTGGCGGACATCAACGGCCTGGACGATCCCTTCAATCATGACGGACGCCCTTTGCGAGTGCCCGCCGACCCCGGTGTGATTGGTGGAGGTGGATCATGAAGCAGATCACGGCCCTGCCAAAGATCCGTGTGGACGGTGCTGAATTGCCGGACGCCCTGCAGCTGACCGACGTCCGCGTCACCCAGCGGCTGGACGCTCCGGCCCAGTGCGAACTCACCTGGCAACTCGGCCACATGGACATCAGCAGCCTGGACTCCATTGCCCTGGCCCCGGGTGCTGTACTGAGCCTGGCCATCGAAACCCAGCCCGCCACCCTGTTCGCCGGCGAGATCACCAGCGTGGAACATGGCCATGAGCCCTCCGGCGGCTTCTGTCTGAAGGTGCGCGCCTATGACGACCTGGTTCGCCTCCAGCGCCGCCAGAGCCTCAACACCCATGTGGACGTAACCACCTCCGAACTCGTGCGAACCCTGGCCGGCGAGGCCGGGCTGTCCGTCAATTCCCGGGCGGACGGGCCCATCTGGCCCCGGATCGTGCCCCGCTTTGATCACGACCTGGCCCTTGTGCGTGATTATTGCCGGCGCAGTGGCCTGCATTTCACGTTCTCGGACGGCGAACTCCAGCTTTTCCCGGCCGAGCACGACGAAGGCGAAGCAACAGAACTCACCCTGGGTGACACGCTGTTCGAGGCCCGGGTGGAGCGCAACAGCGTGCAGCCGCTGGACAGTGTGCGTGTCTTTGGCTGGGATCCGCACAGCGGCGACACCCGCCGCGTCCTGGTAGGCGCCAATACCTCCGCCGAACGCGCCTTCCTGGGCACCACTGTGGAAAGCGATGGCGAGGCGGAGGCTCTGGCTGGCGCGGCGCTCCACCATAACCAGGCCATGGGGAATGTCTTCTGGGGCGTGGCGGACGGCAACGCAGCCCTGGGGCCCGGCAGCCGGATCCGTGCCCGGGGCCTGGCGGCGGACCGGGGAGGCCCGTATCGGCTGACCACGGTGGTGCACAGCATTGATACCACCAGCGGCTACATCTGTGAACTGAGCTCCCGCCCGGAACCGATCGAGACCGGTGAACACGCAACCGTTCAGAACCTGGTACTGGGTGAAGTCTGCGACGTGGAAGACCCCGAGGACCGGGGGCGCGTCCAGGTGAACCTGCAAAGCTACAACGGGGCCGTCAGCTCCTGGATGCTGGTCCTACAGGCCGGCGCAGGAGACGACAAGGGCCTTGTGGTGCTGCCTGAGGTGGGGGATCGCGTACTGGTCGGCCTGCCGGATGGCGATCCCTCCCGGGGTATCGTGCTGGGCGGCGTCTACCGTAGCGAAGGCCCACCCCGTGACCCGCAGTCCGCACGGAGTGCCGGCGAACACCGGCCCTACACACTGACCACAAGGGGTGGCCAGCGCGTCCAGCTCAACGACGCGGATGGATCCATAAGACTGACGAACGCCGCGGGCAGCTACCTGGCCCTTACCCCGGAAGGGATCACCATGCATGCCAGCGGCGAGATGACCATCGAGGCGCCTGGCCAGCGGCTGACGCTGGGCAGCAACGAGATTGATATGGAACAGAGGTGACCCATGGAGCTGCTGACCGAAGACGCCGACCTGCGCTGCGCCCACGACATGGGCAGGGTCGGCATTATTGCCGGCCAGGGCTGGGTGCGAGTGAACACCCGGCGCCTGCTGGTTGAGCGGGACCCCGAAGGCCGTCCCATTGCCGGCTGCCCCAACGCGGGCCCGACCATCAAACCGTGCACGGCCACGCTGCCCGTCGAAAAGGGGTACTCGAGCTTCATTCGCATCGACGGGCGACGCGTCTGCCTGGATACCGTCACCGGACTGACCGACGGCACCCCGCCCGGGACCGTGAAGTATGACGTCCGCGCCAGCGGCCAGCACCTGGTCAGGCAGGTGTCGGCATGAGCATCACCCCGGATCGTGCCTGGCGCTTCGACCTCCCGGTCAGCACCGTAGCGACGGACCCGGGCGAAAAGCCCCGCGGGCTGCTTGTCAACCCCACGGGCGGCATTGCCATGGCGGAGGACGGCCAGGCCGTGCGCCAGTCGATCCTGCTGCTGCTCGCTACCCGACCCGGCGAACGACTGATGCGCCCGGATTACGGCTGCAACCTTCACCGCCTGGTCTTCGCGCCCAACGACGCCAGCACGGCCGGCCTGGCCATCCACTACGTGGGCGAGGCCCTGCGCCGCTGGGAGCCCAGGGTCGCCATACGACACCTGGACGCCGGCGCCGACCTGTTCAACACCGGCGACGGGACGGTGCTGGACATCGTGCTGGACTACCGCATCCGGCGCACCGGGCGGGAGGAACGCCTGGCCCTGGCCTATGGACTGAATGACGCCCGGCTGATGCCAACCACACCCGGCAATGAACCGCCACAGGGAGATGCGCGCGAATGAGTCTGCAAGCGCCCAAACTGGATGACCGTTCCTTCCACGACCTGGTGGCCGAAGCCCGGCGCATGGTCCGTGAACGGTGCCCGGAATGGACCGATATGAGCGCGGGAGAACCCGGCACCACCCTGATCGAGCTCTATGCATTCCTCACGGAAGTAATGCTGTACCGCATCAACCGGCTTCCGGAAAAGGCCTACATCGAGTTCCTGCGCCTGATGGGCGTCATGCTCGCGCCGCCCAGCGCCGCGCGGGTCAAGCTCACCTTCAGCCGCAGCCAGGGCAACGACCAGCGGATCGAGGTGCCCCGGGGAACCCGCGTCACCCTTTCCCGCAGTGCCGAGGGCGAGGATCCACCCATTTTCACCACCGCCAGTGCCCTCACCCTGGAGCCGGACGAGAACAGCGCTTCGGTGCTGGCCTATCACTGCCAGCTGGTCCAGGGCGAAGCGCTGGGCTCCTCCACCGGTTTGCCGGGCCAGAGCTTCCAGTTGCGCCAGGCCCCGGTGATCGCTCCCACCGGCGACAAACTGGACCTGGTCATCGGCGTCGAAGCGGAATCCGAGCTGGATGAACGCACGCCCTCGGTTACCCACGAGGGCATCACCTACCGGATCTGGCGGGAAGTGGAGCACTTCAGCCGGGACAGCGGCGATGACGACCACCTCTATGTTGCCGACCGTGCCACCGGCTCCATCACCTTTGCCCCGGCCATCCGCACCACCGGCGCCGACACCGGCAATGGCCTGAGCCGGAATGCCGAGGCACTGGCCGCCGTGCCGCCGGCCAACCAGCGCATCCGGGCCTGGTACCGCTGCGGCGGTGGCCCGGGCGGCAACGTGGCAGCCCACACACTGACGGTGCTCAAGGACCCTATCCCCGGTGTCCGGGTGGATAACGAAGAGGCGGCAGTGGGTGGCTGTGAGCAGGAGTCGCTGGACAATGCCATGCAGCGTGGCCCCCAGGAGCTGCACAGCCTCAACCGTGCCATCACCGCCCGGGACTACGAGGCGGTGGCCCTGCGCGAAGGCAGCGTCGGGCGCGCCCATGCCGTGGCCCGGGCCGAGCGCTGGCGCTTCGCGGCGCCCGGCACCGTGCAACTGCTCCTGGTGCCCGGGCTGGACCAGACGCCGCCCTACAACCAGCAACAGCTGGAAAACGCCCAGACCAACGAGGCCCTGGCCCGGGTACGCCAGGCCATTGATGAACGCCGTCCCCTGGGCACGGACTGCGTTATTGACTGGTACCACTACAAACCCGTCAGCGTTCAGGCGCGCCTTGTCCTGCACCCGGAGGAGGACGCGCGTTCAGTGGAGGACCGGGTTGAGAACCGCCTTCACGAGATGATCAATCCCCTCGGCAAGCAGCCCCTGCGCAGCCGGCTTCACGCCTCCGATGTCTACCACGCCGCGCTGAACGAACCCGGGGTGCTCTATGCAGACGAGGTTCAGTTTTCGGTGGATCATGCTCCGGAGTCCGATGTGGGCGCGGTAATGGCGGACCCCTTCCATCCCGACCTCTGGTACGCCGGCGCCGGCGACCAGGTCTTCCGCTCCATGGATGACGGCGAGGGCTGGGAAAAACTCGTGCGCTTCGACGAGGAGTACATTGATCGCATCACCTGCTGTGACGCCAGGGCCGGGCTGCTTGCGACCATATCGCTCAGGTCGGACGGCGACAACACCATCAGCAGGGTCCGTATCAGTGAAGACTGTGGCCAGAACTGGCAGAAGCCCCATGAGCTGGGGTTCCAGGTGAACGACCTTGCCTGGGTCCAGCGCGGCGGGGAACCGGTACTGCTGCTTGCCACCGATGAAGGCCTCTACCAACTGCCACCGGGCAGCGGCCCCGTTCCGGTAGCCGTGGATGAGCACAACCAGGGCCTTGCCTTCTACGCCGTGGCCGCTGCTGAAGCGCCCCGCGTGGGTACCCAGGTGGCCGTGGCGGCACGCAACAGCAAGGGGGTCTACCTCTGCCCTGATGAGCAGCTGGAGGACTTCCAGCACATCGGTCTGGACGGGCAGGATGTGCGGGTGCTGACCGCTCAGCGAATCGGCCCCCGAGCCTTCCTCTGGGCCGGTGTGGCGGCCGTGGGCGGCGAGGACGGCGATGGCTGCCTGCGCTGGGAACTGCGCCGGGACACCACTGGCGGCGACGGCTGGATGGCCATGGGTAACGGCTGGAAAGGCGGGTCCTGCCGGGCGCTGGCCACCCACGGCGAGCACGTCTTCGCCGCCACCTTCCATTCCGGCGTGGTGGCCATGGACAGTGCGGTGAAGGACCCGGAATGGCGGGTTCCCGCCATCGACTGCGGTCTGCCCCTGCGCGACACCGACCGGCTGCTCCAAAAGGTCAATGACGTGACCGTGGCACCACCCCGGGGCGCGGAAACAGATCGCATGCCCACGGTCCTGTGTGGTGGCCCTCATGGCGCCTTCCGCAGCCGTGACGGCGCGCACGCGTTCAGGAACATATCCAGGCGCACCTTCACCGACCACGTCACCATCGGCGAAGGCTTCCTGTTCTGCAGCGGCAAACACAAGGTGGAGGCGGTACACGATGAGACGCGCTGACCTTGATGCCCTTCTCCCCGCCGTCTTTCAGGATGCCGTCGCCGACGGCAGCCCGCTGGATGCCGTCCTGGAAACAGCGGCCAGGCTCCCGGAGCCGGATGAGGCCCTGCTCGCCTCCATGGACCGGCTCTTCGACCCGCGCCGCACCAACGACGACATGGTGGCTTTCCTGGCCGCCTGGGTGGACCTGGACCGCTTCCTGATCCGCCGAAGCAGTGACAACACCGGCGGTGAGCTTCTCTCCGGAAGCGGCCCCCTGCGAGAACTCTGCGCGGCTGCGGCGGAACTGTCCCGAAACCGGGGCACGCGCCAGGGCCTGATCCGCTTCCTGGAAGTTGCCACCGGACAGAAGGGATTCCGGATTGAGGAGAACCGGGACCCCGACGGCAATGAAAAGCCCTTTCACCTTGTGGTCACGGCGCCGCGAGAAGCCGAGCCCCATGCGGAACTCATCCATGCCGTAGTCGCTTACGAGAAGCCGGCCTACGTCACCTACGACCCCAGTGAACTGCGTTTTGAACGAGGAGCCTGACCATGCCCAATTACTACGAAATCTCCCCGACCGACGACACACTCACCCTGCGCGACGGCAAGGCCTCGGCCAGTTTCACTGTGCGCTATGTCGGCAACCGGACGGTGGAAGCCCGTGCGCAGCCAGTGGCACTCAAAGGGGCCAATGACGCCTGGCTTGAAGTGGAATCCCCCGCGACGCGGGAGATGGAGCCCAACCAGACCCAGAACTTCAAGGTCAGCGTCAAGGCGCCGCCGGGCACGCCTACAGGTGATTACGCCCTGCGGCTGGACATGGTGTCTGTGGACAATACCGACGAAGAATACGATCAGGGTCCGACCGTTTCCTTCAAGGTGGAGGAAAGCAAGGAGCCCGAACCCGAGCCCATCGGCTTTCCCTGGTGGCTCGTCGTGGTCATCGCCGTGGTCCTGGTACTGGCCATCGGCGGAGGCACCTGGTACGCCCTTTCCGGTGACGGGACGGATGGCGAGGAAGAGGAAGAGGAAGATGACGAGGCGACCCTCGCGATCGATGCCTCCGGCTGGTCCGGCGACTACCGTGGCCGCCTCGACGGCCGCAACGCCAGTCTACGCATTCAGGCCAACGAGGCCGGCGACAATCTGCGCCTGATTCAGCGCGACCTGGACCGCAATGCCACGACAAACGGCGAGGTATCCTTCTCCGGGGGCGACAACGCCCACATCATCACCGGCCCCTTTGGTGACTCAAATGAACGGCTGATCCTCCACCGCCATGACCGCGACCTCATCTCCATGCTGGGCAAATGGCGCGGAGTCTCTTTCGGGCGCGTATTCGCCCGGGGCGGCTTTGATCGTTCCGGGGGCCGCAACTTTGATGATGACCGTTGGAAAGCCTACTGGCAGGGCAAGTTCGAAGGCCATACCGATGGCCTGGAATCCCGACTCAGCGCCACCATTGGCGGCAACACCGTGAACCTTGTGCTGTCGGTCGACAACCCGGACGGCGGCAGCACCACCTATGTCGGGACCCGGAACATGAACCCGGGCAGTGACCCCACGCGGATGCATGTACTCGAAGGCGCCAGGCTGGAAAGTTTGGAGGGCAACGAAACCCTCACCATAAAGGAACTTCTGGTCCACACCTGGGGATCGAACTACGTCACAGGCATCGCGGAAATGCCGGACGGCACCGAGGTGGGCCAGATCTTCATCCGCGAGAAGGATGTACCGGCCCCCGGCCGGTTCGAACTCATCCCCATCCAGCCCGAGATCCGCATGCACCGGATCAATCCCGGCAACTGAGGCAGTTGGTTATGAAGATGAAGGTGATGCAGCTGATGCTGGTAGTGGCGGCAATTCTCGCCGCCCTGGGCATTGCCGTGGCGCTCAGCAAGGGCGGGATTGAGAACCCGAAAGAGCACGCCAGGACCTATGAACCCTCCGGACTGATGAGGTCCTTTGGCAGCCTGGTGAGTCCACCCCTGCTTGGCCGTGATGAACTCACGGAGGCCGGCAGGGCCTTCCCGGCGTCACTCAGGCTGGCGCCGGGCACGCGGAAGACGTTCAACATTGCCTCAGGCAACGCGGACCAACGCCGGTTGGAACTCCGGGTCACGGGCACAAGTACGCCGTTCGCCATCACCTACGAGCCGTCACGCGGACAGACATTCAATGACCAGCCAGTGGACAAAAATACATGGGAACAGGACGAGGCCGAGAAAAGCGACAAAGTGAGCTTCGTGATCTTCAACAGGGGCGGCACGCTCATCTTCGACAACACCGGTAACAGCGGTTCCACCGTCAGCATCCGGATGGAGGAGTCACCATGACCCGCGCCCAACGCCTGAACCGCCCCCTGTTCCTCCTGGCCGTCGCACTCCTTGGTCTGGTGCTGCTCGCCGAACTCGGCGTTGCCGTCGTCTCGCCCTTTCTCGGGGAATCAACGGGCGCCGTTGGCTGGGGCATTCCCGCTCTCGCCCTGCTCGACGCCCAGCTCGTATTCACCGCCCTGCTCATGGGCGCGCCGCTGGTCTTCCCCGAGAGCGTGACCGGCCGCATCCAGGGCATCTCCACCTTTGTGGCCGCCATTATCCTCGTGATCGCCTGCGTGACGACAGGCCTGGCCGCATTCGGGCTGCTTACCCTGCTCATCGGCCTGCTGCTGGCGCCACCCATCGGCCCCGGCATCTACGCGGCGATGGGGTACGCGAGCTTTCCCACCGGTACCGCCGCCACAACGCTGAGCCTGATCATGCTCACCAAGCTGGTCAGCTGCGGCGTCCTGGTGATGGCCCATCCACGCTTTCTGGAAAACAAGGGGCTGGTGCTGATGATCGGCACCTCCCTGCTGGGGACCATCGTGGTCTCCTTTCTCCACGGGTTCCCTCCGGGATTCGTGGTCAGTGTCGCGGACCTGATCGCCACGATCGTGGTGGTCATCCTGGCCGTTATATGGGCCATCTTCGCCCTGGTGCTGGGCGGGATTTCCGTTATCAAGGCAGTTACCTGAAAACAGACAGGCCTCAGGGAGGAATCACCATGACTGGACTCAAACTCAGCAGTGCCTCCGGCTTTGCCGGAACCATCAGTGGCCTGGCGCTCTGCGCGCTGGCTTTTATCCTGCTCAGCGTCACGCCGACCGTGCCTTTCGCACTCGTTGGCGGCGTGGTCCTGATTGTTGCGGTTCTGGTGTTCTACATCCTGGCCACCATCCAGGTAAAAAAGGACTCGGGTACGGAAAGCGCGGCCACCTCCGTGTACCGGGGCCTTCTGGTGGGGATCAACAGCACCCTGAACTTCGGGCTCGTGTTCCTGCTGCTTTACGCACCGCTGGGCAACCCCGCTCTGGTGATCGCCGCCGTAATCGCCCTCATCAACCTGCTCGCCTGCATCGGGCCGGTTTCGCAATCGGCGTTCTATCAGGGCGTGCTCGGCTGGGCCAACTGGCTCATGCCCATGTCCTGGCTGATCGTCGGGCTGGGGCTGGCGTTCACCCTCTTTTCCCTGCTGCTGCATCTGGTGCTGACGCTACCCTTCGGCGTTGAGTTCACCCGGGTCGGCATCAAGAGCGGCGCCCTGAAAGGCAAGGCGTTCTCGGTGGACTGGCCCACGGGCACCTTCTTCCAGTACGGCGGTCTCGTGGCCAACCTGAATCACCTCCAGACCGCGTTCAACATGGGCAACTTCGCGTTTGTCCACTACAAATCGAGTGCCAGCCACAGCCAGCACGAGGCCGGCCACACCCTGAACCTGGCGGCCTTCGGCAGCCTCTTTCACCTGATTGGCGCGGTTGACGAAGTATTTGCGAAGCACCGGGCTTTTGCTGAATTCCTGGCGGACAGCAATGATCCAACTGGCAGTACGCAACTGAAGATGTGGTCCTGAAGGCAGGCAATGGCACTCGTTCTGGCCGTTGGTGGTCTTGAAGCAGGCCCCGCCGGAGGTGAAGCTCTCAAGCTCCCCGCCATGGAGCAGCACCCCCCACAAATGTGGGATGTTAACGCCCCCTTGAGCCGGCCTATTCTGGACAGGTCGGATCAACTCCGGCCACGAACGCATGGAAGTGTGAAACAGGTCCTGAAAGTACAAAAGATTACATCTTGGTGGCTTTTGACCGTTTCCCGGACAGGGTTTAAAGCTCAGTCTGGTCGTGTGTGAGGCAACAGCAGGAATGTCAGACAACAATAACCGTTTCCCAGGGCCTCGACAGGAGGCACAGGAAGCATAAATCGACGCATCGCGCGCACTCACAAACCGAGCACCGGATCGGCGCCACAGGCGTTGGACAGGGACCGCCCAGAGATCGGAAGGAAACGCTACGAGGTCAGATTGTGCCCGTGTGTGCGAACCAGATCTCTGGGGCTGCAACATGAATAACAAATCCAATAAACGAATAACGAGAAAAGCCACAACCCTCCTCTTCAGCGCAACACTCGCCCTGAGCGCGCTTTTCGGCGTGAGCCTGGCACACGCAGGCGCTGACAAAACCACGCATCCCGTCGTCATGGTTCACGGCCTGGCCGGATTCGATGACATTCTGGGTTATCACTATTTCAGCGATACCTACGGACGTAAGCTTTACCGCAACTGCAACTGGTACAGCAGCTGCAACAAGTATCTGGACGATGGCCAGATTGGTGCAGCGGCATCGATGACGCCATTCCAGTCATCAGACAAGCGGGGCCTGGAGCTGGCCAATGCCGTGGAGTCCTGGATGATTGCCAACGACTTTGAGCATGTGAATCTGGTCGGGCACTCCCAGGGTGGCATGGACCTGCGCAAGGCGGCCAAGGTCCTGCATGACCGTTTCGGCTACCGAGTGGTCAAGGTCGCCTACAGCATCTCATCGCCACACCGGGGTTCGCCCATTGCCAAGCATGTTCTGGATCTGGGCGATGGCGTGAATAACATTGTTGATGCACTCGCGGAGGCCTATGGCGAGATCGTCTACGGCGATGGCAATGATGCTGGCGCGGCCCTGAAACAGCTCGTCTATGACGACTACGACCCGAATGACGGCGTGCATACCGGTGCGAAGCAGTTCAACGAGAACTACCCGGTGAGCAGCCAGTATGCCAAGCGCTATGCCTCCACGCTCAACGCGCAACAGGGAGCATACGTAAACCCTGCGCTCTGGATCACCCAGGATGACTACTTCAATATCGATGGTGACGGCTACTGCACCGATGACTGCAGTGGTGACGGTGCCGCCGGACAGGGTGACGGTGAACAGTACGACACGGATGATGACGGCCTGGTTGGGATCAACTCGCAGCAGATGGGTTGGCGGACTCAGCTCCATGACAACTACTGGAGCATGGACCACCTGACCACCATCACCGACACGGACAACGTGGACGACCTCAACTACCCCACACCGACCCAGATGACGTCGCACGCCGGAGTAATCAACCAGGACCATGTCGACATGATCGGCATTCCCAGCACCACCTTCGATATCCGCAACTTCTACGGTGCGATCTTTGATTACATCGCGCAACACGACGGCTAATCCACTCCCCTGAGCGGTAGAAGCACCGAACCATCCCGGCTCCGACCGGGTTGGTTCGGTCATTGAAAGAACAAGAGTCATCCTGTTATGAGAGCCACTGCGCCCCCCAAACACCTGACAATCACCGTTATGCTTGTTGGCGGCATTGCGCTCGCCTATGTGCTCTATCCGGCATCGCCCGGTCCCGAGGAACCGGATCAGCCACAGAAGGCCGCAGAAAGCGTGACGCAAACAGACACCCCCAACGCCACAGAATCGCGCAGAAAGGCATCAAAGGAGGAAGCCCCGGCCATGCAGGGCGACCTCAGCTTTGAAGAAGTCGTTGAATTGATGCAGGAGCGCCATGGCGGTGAGCTGGGAACCCGCCTGGGTCAGATTGATATGATCAATGCCCTCATTGCATACCTGAAGAAGACGCACCCGGACAACTGGCAGGCCATGATGGAAAAACTGCTGAATGCGGCATTCCCGGACCAGGCGGCTGAACTTCTGGAACTTGCCAACAATCACCTCGAATACGTGGCCTGGCGTCGACAGGCCGATGCCGAACTGCGCCAGCTCGACAACGACGCCCGTATGGAGATGCTGATGGAGCAGCGCCGTGAGATCTTCGGCGAAGCAGTGGCGGAAGATCTCTGGAAGCACCAGATCAGGGACTACGAAACGCAGAAGGCCATCGAGCGCCTTGCCTCGGAAAGCGATCGCCCTGTGAACGAGCGGCTTGACGAGTTCAGCAGCGTGGTTAAAGAGAACTATTCCGAGGAGGCCCTGAAGAACCAGAGCACAAGCATGGGCGACTCCTTCGCCAGCCAGTTTCTGGAGGCCACCCAGGACGAACTCAGGGACATGGAAGCGCAGCAGCGCCAGCAAACCATCAATGAAACACGCCGGCAGCTCGGCTACAGCGAGAGCGCTGTCGAGAACCTGGCACGCCTGGACCGCACCCGTGACAAGCGCTGGGAATCCGGTGAACAGTACATGGAAAAGCGCGAGCGGATCATGGCCAATTACGAAGGCGAAGAACGCCAGGAACGCCTCAGGTCCGCACGTGAACAGATCCAGGGCGCCTCGGCCGACACCATTCGCAAGGAAGAAGAATCGGGCCACTTCCGCTTCGAGCAGGAAAGGACATACGGGCTGCAGTAAAACCTGCATGGCAACGGGCCCTGTGGAGGCTCATCCCGCCAGTGTGTAGGGCCAAATCTTTTAGCGTGTAGATAGTTGCTCTTTGCACTATAGTAAAAGAAACAGGCCACACTCGCTGGACCAGGAGAGCTTGACCGTGTCTGTCCCTGTTACTGATGTCCCGGATATCCACCTTCTCAAGGGCATGCTGGACACCATGATCGACCACGTCTTCCTGATGCGCGTCGAGGAAGACCGTTACCGCATGGTGTACTGCAATCATGCCATGGAAAACTTCATGCACGCGTCCCGGAGCATGCTCCAGGACCGATTCCTGGACGACATCATCCCCGACCCCGTGCTGTACCAGCGCATTACCGATAACTACCAGCGAGCACTGGCAGCAGACCGCGCCCTGCGCTACGAGGAAACGACCGAGGGGTTCCAGCCGGCGCCTTATACGATTTTCGATACCCGAATCGCTCCTCTTACCGCCAGTGACGGCCAGGTCCGCTACATCTGCGGCATCTCCCGGGACATCACGGCGCGCCGCAATGCCGAAACCGCCCTGCAGCACACCAACCAGACCCTGAAGCATCAGCTCGTGGAGATCCAGCGGCTGCAGGAACAGCTGCAGAACGACGCCGTCCGCGACCCGCTGACCAACCTGTTCAACCGGCGGTACTTCATGGAGAGCCTGACCCGCGAACTGCACCGGGCTCAACGTGAGAACTACCCCATCACCCTGATGATGCTCGACATCGATTACTTCAAGTCCCTGAACGACGACTTCGGCCACGCCGCCGGCGACCGGGTGCTCACCGCTTTCAGCCACCAGCTGCGCGAGGGTATGCGCACCGAGGACGTGGTAAGCCGCTGGGGCGGCGAGGAATTCCTGATCATGATGCCTGGGCTCGCGCTCAAAGATGCCCGCAACCGCATCGAGACCTGGCGCCAGAATTACAGCCCGATGGCAATCACCCTCGGCGGGCGAGAGCTGAACATCCGATTCTCAGCGGGACTCGCCACGGCTCCGCAACATGGCCTGGATCCCGACGAGCTGATCAATGCCGCCGATGCCGCCCTCTACCATGCCAAGACAGAGGGCCGTGACCAGGTTCAGGTCTTCCAGTCCTATGGCATCGAGGCTGACCGCACCAACGAGAGTGCCGAATAATCATCTGCAGCCAATAAGGCCCCGAAGGGCCTTTGAGGATGGCCGCTACGCCGACCTGATCTGCTCGAATGAGGTTGCATTCAACAGCTCTGGATGAACGCCCCGACCAGCAACGATACCATTGCTCACCACCGGCTGGGCCACCTCGAACACGTGGTAGGCCTCTGGCCCGAATGGATCCAGAGCGGTGTCCAGGTACTCGTAGCTGCTCGGTACCGGATCCCCCGAATAAGCCACGACAAACTGGCGCTTAACCGTCGGGATGGCCGCACTCAGCGGTTGCTCAACCCACAGATAGACTCCCTTCATGGGCACCAGGTACTCGCAGCGGACCACTCGATAGCCTTCACGCAGCTTCAGTGTATTGACTTCCTTACCGCATTCGAGACGAAACTTGTGGATTGTTTTCATGGCTTTTCTCCTCTGGGACACAGCCTCATAATCCACTATCGTTCTGTCGATAAAAATAAGGTTTTTTAATCTTTATAGTTCGTTTTTTTCGAACTAATCTTCCAGTTCCGGACGCTCCCGGAGCAATTCAGCCACCGCCGCATTATGGCTGCCACGCGCCCGGGTTACCGCAAAGAGCGTCTCCCTCACCTCCGCAATGCTGGCCACGTGCTCCACATGGTACTGGCTGCAGACCTCGTGGCGGATGGCAGTGGGAGCCGCGAAATAGCCGAACCCCTGGCGTCCGAATACCTTGATCAACGCACTGTCGTCCACCTCGGCCGCCACCTTTACCCGGATCCCCTGGCTGGAAAACCAGTTCATCAGGGCATTGATATAGGGGGCGTCAAGGGAGGTTGCGAGGAACGGCTCCAGATCCAGACTGGCCGGAAAATCCGCACGGAGTCGGGCTGCCAGTGCCGGCGCCGCAAACAGCGACATCGAGGAGCTCCCCAATCGATGTGAGCGGAAATGGCTGGCCTCGGCCGAGGGGGGCTGGCGGTCCGTGAGCACCACGTCCAGCTCCCGTTGCGCGAGACGCCTGAGCAACTCGACGGTATCCCCACTGTGGACATTCAGGCGCACCTCCCGTTCCAGCTCAAGAGCCGGTTCCGTCAGGTGATAGGCAATCAGCTTATGGATAGAGGCCGAAACACCGACCGACAGCCGCAACGGCCGGTCTTCCGGGGGTTGGCGCAGCACCTCGCTCAGCGCGTGGGCGGTCTCGAACATATCATCCGCGTAACCGAACACGGTCTGCCCAAAGTTGGTCAGCTGCAGCGAACGGTTGGCCCGCCGGAACAACGCGTTCCCCAGCGAAGCCTCAAAGGTCGCCAGCTGGCCGCTGAGCGTCTGGGGGGTCAGGTCCAGCATTTCAGCCGCACGGGCAATGGAGCCTTCATGGGCAATGACCCAGAAGTGGTAAAGGTGACGAAGGTTCAGATCCTGCACCGCCGGTTTCCAATCTCCGATAATAGCTGTGATTTTGGAGAATACTCGCGACGCTTTGCTACTCGGTGCCCGTCATTATCGCGTGGCTCGAGCCACGCTCGGTCCCAGGGGCGGTTTCCCGCAGCCGTTGCGACCAGAGAGTAGCGGCGTCCGCATCATCGGCGGCATCCGCCGCCCGGGCAGCGCCAGCGAGGGTATTGTAGCGCTTCGGCCATGTGCCATTCGACTTCTCGTAAGCAACCAGCGCCTCGCCGGGGCGCTCAAGGGCAAGCAGCAGGTCCCCCAGGGCCTCGTAGGGTGGCAGCAGCGCGCCCGGGGTCACCGGGTGTTTCTCGACGCTCGCCTCCAGCTCCCCGGCAGACCGCATCAGCGTGATGGCCTTCTCAGGCTCGCCTTCGGCCTTTGCGATCCAACCGGCCAGAATCCGGCGGTCTGTTTCAATGTAGGTCGAAAAGCGCTGATCGGCGGCGAACCTGGCATTGTCAGCCAGTGTCACCAGCCGCTGTTCCGCCTCGCGGGCGGTTTCCAGGTCACCGGTGTGCACGGCGCCCAGTCCCCGGGCAAACGAAGTCAGGCCTGCCGGCCAGGAAAACTGCTCCCGATTGATGTTTTCGGGATCGCGGGGCGCCAGGGCCGCTGCTGCTTCCCAGTCCCGTGCTTCCACGGCGAGCCGCGCCGGAATGGAGGCAAGGTGAAAGGCGCCAGGGAAGTTCGCCTCATGCGGCCCGTTGGCCTGGGCTTCTTCCCACACGTCCTGCGCCGCGCTGTCCTCACCGCGCTGGAGATAGCCATAGACCAGATAATCGAGGGCGTGGATGTAATGGAAGGATTTAGCACCATCCGCTATGTGATTCACGGCGACATCAGCCGAGCGGCGATTCCACTCAATCACGAGGGGCCAGTCTCCAAGGCGCACATAGATGTGGGATGGCATATGCAGGGCGTGGGGAACATCGGGAGCAATCGCCCCATAGGAGGCCACGATCCTGGTTGCGTTCCCCGCGCGGCCATCGGCATCGGTGGAGTGGATGGTGTAATGAACCGCCCCCGGATGGGTAGGCTCGGTTTCCCAGGCCCTGCGCAGGACCTGTTCCGCTTCACCGTGCAAGGCTTTGCGTTCATCGGAAGACGCCGCCAGCGTGAGGCGGGACAACGCATAGAGTGAGGCAACGTCAAGATCCCGGGGAAAGGCTTCATACGCTGCCTCCATGCCCTCGGCCCAGCCGGCTAAACGCTCTTTAACTGCATCGGTTTCCGGTTCGAAGAACGCCGCCGTCGCCTCAATCAGCCTCTGCTCGCGGGGCTCCTGTGCGGCTTCGCGTGCTTTCCGGATTGCCTCGCGGCCACGGGCAATATCGGCCGCGTCCGGGGTGGTCCCCCATAAAGGTTGGAACAGGGTCGTGGCGATGCCCCAATGGGCCATGGCGCAGCCGGGATCGGCCCGGGCAATGGCCTCAAACTCCCCTCGGGCCTGGGTGTACATCATGTGATGCATCATACCAAGCGCGTGATCCACGTCAGCGCGGACAGCATCAGCACAGTCGGCCTGAAAGTCTACGGTGCCGATCGTATCGCCGGCGCTGGCCGAATGCGCATCGTTCATAGTTTGCTGCTGCGCTGTGGCGGGAAGTGCCAGGCCCAGGGACGCGAAAAGGACGGCAAGGCGAAGTGATGGTTTCATGGCGGGACTCCATTTCCGTGTTGCTTTTGGAGCCGGCATGTCATACATCGATCAGGCACTTAAAACACACGATTAGACACTGGTCAAGCATGCGCAGCTTGTCACTCCAACAATACGCCGATCCCTGCGCCTTCGCCAGCGCGACCAGCTCTCTTTTTGATCATGTGGGTGGTGGGCGTCGTCCCGTTTCATCAGCGTCACTCCCGGATAGACGCGGAAGCATGGGCAGCAGTGAGGTGATCAGTCTGACAATGGCGTCGAGCTGTCGAACTTCCTTCCGGAAGTGCCCCACCCGCGCGGTGACCCTGGGAGTTAATCGCACAAGTACCGGCGCGATCCTGGCGACAAGCATGCCACCCAGAAAGGCGGGGATGAGGACCACGGGATGACGAAGCCGCGAGAGGGCCCGCTCCCGGTGCAGGCGAATGCGGGGCCCGTAACCCATAAGCGTATCGCGTTGCTGGGCGACCCTGTTCTCCAGTGAAGGCACGGCTGCTACTCCTGTTGGTCCACGTTGCGGGACGCGTCGTCCAGCAGGGTCCGTACAGCAAGGCGCGTCTCCGGAAACACCAGCCGGCGGGCAAGCCGTTTCAGCACGAGCAAAAGCGCTCCCACACAGGACACGTTGACCAGTGATGCGGCGGCAATGCTCAACGTCATGCCCAGGCCCGTATATTCGTACAGGCCGGCGGCGACGATAAGCGTAATGGAGAGCCAGACCCCCAGTATCACGAGCCCAAGCACCACACCGAGCACCATCATCATAAAGACGGTCTTGAATACAAGACGCGTCTCCAGGCCCAGAAGCTGGGCCGTATCCCGCGCGGATACACCAATCAGCGTGAAGAAGGTGGCAGCGTCCGCGAACGTGCCATCAACGTCGTTTTCTTCATCGCTGAAGGCGCGTTCCGGGTCCTGTTCATGCCGGTCGCCCGGCGCTGCCTCGCCGGTTTCCGAGTTCTGCATGTCGTGTGCTACCGACGACGAGCAGTCAGCCATGAAAACAGCACGCCAACAATAAAGGCGATGCCAATGGACATCAGCGGGTTCTCGCGGACGTAGCTGTTCGCGCGATCGACCGCCTCATCCGCCTGCTGACGCCCCTTAGCTGCCGCCTCGCGAGCACGCTCCTCGGCCTGGGATGCATGCTCCCGAGCGTACTCTTCAGCCCTGCCAAAGGTCTCACCAGCCCTGTCCACCGCTTCATGAGCCTTACCCACAAACTGATCGGTGGTTTCGTGTTCCCTTGCGTTCCTGGCCATGATCTTATCCTCCTGACACCCCTGATCCACTCTTAAATGGCGGGGTGTATAGGTGAGCTTTCAGACACCGGAGGCACATCGTGCCCCCGTTGTCCGTGGGTTGGATTATTCTTCTTGGTCGCTTCTGAATTCGGGCGCGTTACGCAGCGTTTCCTCGTCCATGTCCACGTAGAACACGGATTCATTTTCTTCCTGGGATTGCTGCAGTTGATCCCACGCAAGGCCGACCTTCTGTCCGCCCAGTCCGAGGAAGCTGCCAGTCGAGAGCACGACGCCAGCGATATTGCCGTCTTTGCCGATAACAAGATCCTGGATCTGGCCGATTTCCTCACCGGATTCGCGGTGCTTGACGCTCTGGCCAATCAGTTCGTCGGCGTAGCTTCCACCAGCGGGCTTACCGCTGAGGTACTTCTCGCCGGAGCTCTGCTGCATGCCGGAACGTTGCTGCTCGCTGGAACGCTCCTGGTCCTGCATCTGCATGCCGTCGTCGCTCTCAGCAAATGCGGCGGTGCTCAGTGCCAATGCCGGGACGAGCGCAGCCGAAAGGGTAAGTGCGGTTAGATTTTTCATAACTTTCATCATTGTTTCTCCTATGTTTCCGGCAGTTTGCCGGACCCTCCTGGGTCTAAAATCGCAATTCCCTGGTAGCGGGAATGCTGTTCCAGCGTCGGCCGAAACGAACGCCTTGTCGGTGCGCTAGCACACACAGGTTCCGGGAATCTCTCTTTCCGATGAGAGGCAGGTTCAACGCCGGGGAAAAATGACTCCCCTAAGTTCGACAAGGCACAGACCAGACATCGCGCTCCCGCCTATCCTGAAAACAACGCAGTGGTGAACTACTGCTGTTGGAGACATCCGCAAGGGACTAAGACAGGAGTTGGCAATGCCCAACGGCGTGCATGAATCCGAGGCGGGCGGAGCGAAGGATAAACGCCTGTTCAGCCCGGCTGAATTTCGCTTGTTCCGCTGCACCGCGGTTCTGTTGTCGCTGGTTGCACTGATTGCCCTCACCGGACTCATCGTTTGGTCATTCGGCTGGATACTGAGTACGTTTTACAACCTGCTCCTGTCGCTGTCCGTCGCCGGTATTCTGGCGCTGGTGCTTCATCCTGTGGTGGAGTTTCTCGAACGCCGGCTTCACTTACCCCGCTTACTGGCAGTCAGTGTTCTGCTGGTGGTCTTTTTTGCGGGTATTGGTGGTCTGCTTTTCCTGCTTATCCCTCCCCTGGTCAGCCAGGCTGTCCAGTTGATGACCGTTCTGCCCGATACCCTGGCGAGCTGGCAGGAATACGTCTCCTATCACTTCCCGGAACTCACCGACATGATTGAATCCAGCATGGAGAGCAACGGTGAGGAGAAATCCGAGCCGGTCATGGAGGATCCGGGCGAAACCATCATGTCCTATATGGGGATGCTGGCAGCTCTCGGTTTCGTACCCCTGTTCCTGTTCTTCACCCTCCTGTCCGGGAACCTCCTTCGGGAAAAGGCATCCGAGCTGTTATCCGTCTTCCACAACGCCACCCAGAAGAAAGTCCTGTATTTCATGGACGTGTTCGTGGGATACGTCAGCGCCTTCTTTCAGGGCCAGCTGATCATCGCCATGTGCATGGGCATCCTGTACGCCCTGAGCTTTACGCTGATCGGCCTGAACTACGGCGTGCTTGCCGGGCTGGTGCTGGGTCTGCTGAACATTGTCCCCTTCCTGGGCACCCTGATCGGCCTGCTGGCGATCCTGCCCATGGCCTATATGCAGCCTGAGGGCGGCGCTGAGCTGATGGTCCTCGCCGGGCTGGTGTTCCTGGCGGTGCAGGTCGTGGAAAGCTGGCTGCTGACCCCCAGGATCATGGCCAACCGCTCGGGCCTGCACCCGGCACTCGTGGTAATTTCCCTGTTCTTCTGGGGCACTGCCCTGAGCGGCATTATCGGCATGGTACTGGCGGTTCCCCTGACGGCGTTCTTCGTGGCCATCTGGAGCGAGATCAAGGCCAGCCTGAAACAGGTACTCAGCCGCAAGGATGCGACGTCATGAAAATTGTTCCTGGCATACTGGCCCTGTTGCTGGTGAGCGTGTCAGGAAGAGGGAGTTGGGGTTGAGCGGTGCGTACGCTAGCGCACAGATTCTTCCACAGCGCGCTGTCATGATCGAATCGAACCTCGCTGGGAGTTGGAGAAGCGAGGAAATGGACGACGGCGGGTGACTCCGGGGCAGAAGCCAGGCCGGACGAGCCGGACGGAAAGGGAGCAGAGCAATGGAAGTGCGATTATCGAATTTTATTCGGGCGGAAATAGAGCCGATTCTTGAGGACTGGGAAGACTTTGCCGAAACCCTCCTTCATGCCCGTCATATGGACCAGATAGGGCTGCGCGACCATGCCAAGCACATGCTTCTGGTGATTGCCGACGATCTCGATATCCACCAGAGCGAGGCCGAACAGACCACGAAATCCAAAGGCCTGGGATCCGGAGCAGAAGGGGCGTCCTGGGCAGAGCTACACGGGGGAGATCGACAGACCAGCGGCTTCAGCGTCATGGAGACGGCTTCCGAGTTTCGGGCCCTGCGGGCGAGCGTGGTAAAGCACTGGGCCAACACTAACCCAACGGCTGCCGGACAGCAGATTGAAGAGCTTACGCGATTCCATGAAGCCATAGACCAGGCCGTCGCCGAATCGCTGGAGCAGTATACGATCTTGAAAGAGTTGGAGACCCGGCTGTTCGGAGCGGTTCTGGTCGCATCCCCCGATCCGATTTACGTGCTGGATCTTGAGGGCCGGTTTATCTATGCAAACCAGGCAACCGCGAGCCTTTTCGCTCTGAAGACCGAAGCGATCATCGGAAAGTCGACCTATGACTTCGGTTTTTCATTCGCCTCGAACTTCCAGCGCCATCTTCAAAAGGTGATTGCCAAACAGTCCACTTACCGGGGCCAGCTCACCCACACCTTTGCTTCTGGCCAGGGGGAACGATTCGAGTATCTTCTCGCGCCGGTGCTGGACGAGCATCAACACACCGAAGCGATTGTCTGCATTTTCCGGGATGTTACCGAACGGGCCCTCGCCGAGGAAAAAATATGGCACAACGCCCATCACGACCTCCTGACCGGGCTTCCGAATCGACGTCTTTTCCTGGATCGCCTGAACCAGGAGGTCAAACATGCAAAACGCAGCAGCCTGGCTCTTGCCGTGCTCTTCATGGATCTTGATGGTTTCAAGGAGGTCAATGACTCCCTCGGCCATGAAGTGGGCGACGCTTTACTGGCTGAGGTGGCAGAGCGGCTGTCTGATTGTGTCCGGGAGGACGATACGATCGCCCGACTGGGCGGTGATGAATTTACCATGATTCTCGCCGGTACCAAGGACCGTACGGATGTTGAGCGCGTGGTGCGGACTATTATTGATTCACTCGCTGTGCCCTTCCAAATCGCAGAAAAGCCTGTCCGGATTTCCGTCAGCATCGGGGTTTCGTTCTACCCCCGGGACGCATCTACGCCTGTCGCTATGCTACAAGCCGCGGATCAGGCCATGTATAAGGCCAAGGAATCCGGCTCCAACCACCTGTGCTTTTTCGATAGATCCGATAAGCCGGGCCGACATTCGGCCTGAACGATGCTTTGGAAGAGATCCAATGGTCATCCACATAGCCTGCTGACACGGGCATCCGCACCTCATGCAGGCATGGCATTCGCCCGGTTGTTGCGCGACCAGACACGGTGGTTCGACAGCGCCTTGACGAACGCCGGGAACACGTCGTCGACCTGATCACCCATGATCACGCCCTCGTCGTCCTTTGGAATTCCGGCGGCGTCGAGCAACTGCTGGCCGTCCGCCAACGCGACGATGACCTTCAGGTGCTTGTAGGCTTCCTGTAGATAGTAGCGGCCAAGGCCGGACTCACTCAGGCGCCTGGCGCTGTCCGCCCCACCGGCGACGATTACCGCATCCACTGCGACAGAGGGCAGCCCGTTGAGCATGGCGTCGCTGTCCACGTTGTCACCTCCTGTCCCAGCCACCGGCGCCATGGAGGGGGCAATGACCATTCCAGTGGCGCCCTCCTCCGACAGTTTCCTCCTGAGTTCCGTGACCTGCGCAACATCCACCCCATCGGCCGCCAGGATTGCGACCTTGCGGGTCCGGATGTTGCCCGGGAGCCGGTGCATAAGACTGAGGGGCGCCGATTCGACCTGGCTGCTGTAGCCCAGCTCCGCCGCCGGCGCGACCGGCTCGGAGGGCGCCTCGATGCCGTGGCCACGGCCCACGGCCTGGGCGAGCTCCACCGAGATGTTGGGCAGTATCCGCTGGATAACCCGTTCGCGGATATAGGGCCGTGCGACCTTGGACAGCTCGAAGGTATAGGCGGCGATGATGTGCTCTTTCTCCACATCGCTCTGGCTGTTCCAGAACAGCCGCGCCTGGGAGTAGTGGTCCGCGAAGGACGCACTGCGCGCGCGGATCTTGCTGCCGTCCACCCGCTCCTGAACGGTCTCAAACCCGCCCTGCGCCGGCGCGGACGGCGTCTGCGCCGGGTAGCCGCCGTCGATCGAGTTAGGCTCGTAGGACGCCTGGCCGGTGTTGATGGTCTGGCGGTGGGCGCTGTCGCGCTGGTTGTTGTGAAACGGGCATACCGGCTGGTTGATGGGGATTTCGTGAAAATTGGGGCCATGCAGTCGTAGCATCTGGGTATCGAGATAGGAGAACAACCGCCCCTGGAGCAACGGATCGTTGCTGAAGTCGATGCCCGGAACGATATGACCCGGGTTGAAGGCCACCTGCTCGGTCTCGGCGAAGAAGTTGTCCGGGTTACGGTTGAGCACCATCCGGCCGATGGGCTCCACCGGCACCTGCTCCTCGGGAATGAGCTTGGTCGGGTCGAGCAGGTCAAAATCAAAGTTGTGCTCGTCCTTTTCCTCTACGACCTGCACGCACAGCTCCCACTCCAGGGCGTCGCCGTTCTCAATATCGCTCCACATCTCGCGGCGGTTGAAGTCGGGGTCCCGGCCCCAGAGCTTCTGGGCCTCATCCCAGATCAGCGAGCAGGTACCAGCCACCGGTTTCCAGTGAAACTTCACGAAGCGCGATGCCTCAAGCCTGTCGATCAGGCGAAACGTGTGCACGCCGAAACCTTCCATGTACCGGAAGTGCCGGGGAAAGGCGCGATCCGACATGGTCCACAGCACTGTGTGGGTGGCCTCGGGCATCAGCGAGACGAAATCCCAGAAGGTGTCGTGGGCGGACTGGCCCTGGGGTATTTCATTGTGGGGCTCTGGCTTGACCGCATGCACGAAGTCCGGAAACTTGATCGCGTCCTGGATGAAGAATACCGGCATGTTGTTGCCCACCAGGTCCCAGTTGCCCTCGCTGGTATAGAACTTGGTCGCAAAGCCGCGCACGTCCCGCACGGTGTCGTTGGACCCACGCGAGCCCTGGACCGTGGAGAAGCGGGTGAAAACCGGCGTGCTCTGTTTGGGATCCTGGAACAGTGCCGCCTTGGAATACCGGGCGGCGTTCTCATAGGGCCGGAAGTATCCGTGAGCGGCCGATCCGCGCGCGTGCACGATTCGCTCTGGAATACGCTCGTTGTCAAAGTGATTGATCTTCTCCCGGAAGATGAAATCCTCCATGAGAGTGGCACCGCGCTCGCCCGTCTTCAGCGAATTGTGGTTGTCCGCAATGCGTACCCCATGGTTCGTGCGCAGGTCCTTGCCGTCGGCATTCGAGCGATAGCGGTCCAGTTTCTCATGCTTCTTATTTTTGTCCGACGAGGGATTATCCTCGGGGGGGCCTTCGTTCGGGGTGGTGTATGGATTCCTTGGCATCAGTGCTTCCTCCATTGCGTGTGACGTTGGATCATCCGGTGTGATTCCGGCGAACACGGTCGCAGGATTCAGGCACTGCGCCGACCAGACATGGGCTCAGCTGCACAGGGCATTGGTGCATTGAAGAATTCCTGGAAAGCCTGGACTACACCCTGCGATTGTTCGTGATGGGGAAAATGGCCACACCCCTCGAACACTTTCACTGTCGATACCCGGAATGTAAGCAACGCACCAGCAGTCGTCTGTACGTTAGCGCACTCTTTACCCACACCTGGTGCGTCATGAACTCCATCATTTCGTTGGCGAGGTGCTCTCGTGGTATGAATGGCGATGCCCCGAGACCGCGGTGATGAATGCCGGCGCGACCTCCGCCGCATTGGCGCTTTCCGCTAACAGGATGCCGTCGTCCTCATTCATGACTGGCCCCATTCCGGCCATTTTCAGCAACTCCCGTCCGGCACCCAAAGCGAGAATCGTTTTGCAGTGCCTGAAGATATCCTTTATGAACGCCATCGCATGCCCGTTACCTGCGAGCGCCTGGACGGCGTCGCTCCCATCGGGCACCACCAGCGCATCGAACAGCACGCCTGGTGAACTCTCCATCGACCTGTCCGCTTCAATTTCCTCACCGGACGAGGCAACGAACACACCGACCCGTGAACCCACGAAATGAACAACTGCACCCGCGTCGGTCAGCGCCCTATGGATGCTGGCGAGAGGTGCATGGTGGACGCCCTGCTCGACCAGCACGGCGATCTGACGCGTGCGGACACCGCGCTGGCCCGGCAACGCTTTCAATGACAACGCGGGAGAGACGGTCACCTCCGCCGGCTCCGGATCGGTGATGGCCTTCGGCATTGCATCGGGCACTTGCATGCCCAATCCGGAGGCGACATCTGCGGCCAGTTCCCGTGACACGTTCACCAGCGAGGAAAGCATCCGCTCACGGATGGCAGGCACTCCAACCCCGCGCAACTCGAGCCGGAATGCGGCTGCAATATGTGCTTTCTCGACAGCCGACTGGCTGTTGTAGAACAACGCGGCCTGCGCATAGTGCTCAGCGAATTTCTCCGACTTTCCGCAGACCCTGTCCTGGTCGTTGGTATCGGGGAACGGTTCGACCCCTGCTTTGCCGGCGATTCGCGCAATCTGCGTATCCGCATAGGAATGGCGTCGACCGGTGAGCAACGGGTGATGACAGAAGTCGATGCCCGGCACCATATGCGATTTGCAGAATGCAACCTGCTCGGTTTCCGCGAAGAAATGGTCCGGGTTGCGGTTCAGCACCATGCGCCCGACGGGCGTAATCGGCACGAGTTCCTCCGGCACTATTTTGGTCAAGTCGAGCACATCGAAGCTGAAGCCCTGGGCCTGCTCCTCGGTGAATATCTGCAGCCCCAGTTCCCACTCCGGGAATTCGCCCGACTCGATGGCTTCCCACAGATCACGACGATGAAAATCGGGGTCCGCGTCCGCGATTTTCACGGCTTCATCCCAGACCAGTGAATGGGTGCCCTGCAGCGGTTTCCAGTGGAACTTGCAGAATACCGATTCGCCCTGCTCGTTGATCAGGCGGAACGTGTGCACGCCAAAGCCTTGCATCATCCGGTAGCTGCGCGGTATCGCGCGATCCGACATCACCCACATCAGCATGTGCGTGGACTCCGGCATCAGCGAGACAAAATCCCAGAAGGTGTCATGGGGCGATTCGGCTCGCGATATGCCGTGATGGGGTGCCGGCTTGAGGTCGTAGACCAGATCGGGAAACTTCATCGCATCCTGGATGAAGAATACCGGCATATTATTTCCGACCAGATCCCAGTTGCCCTCGTCGGTACGGAACTTCACCGCAAAGCCACGTGCGTCGCGCGCCATGTCCTTCAAACCGCGTTCGCTGGCCCCCTTGGTAAAGCGCGCACTCACGGGCGTTCTCTTGCCTTTTTCGGCGAACGGGACCGCCCGGGTGTACTGGGCAAACGCGTCATAGGCTTCGAAGTATCCATGCGCTACTGAGCCGGGAGCATGGAGGATCCGCTCCGGAATGCGCTTGTGGTCAGAATGATCGCTTGGATCGACACGGACCCGACCGAACGGAAGAACGGTCGCACTCGTTCCTGACAACCGGGCCGGATTCCTTTTCGTAGCCATGGTTCCTCTCCGTGGAGGTGGGAAATGTGGGCAATCGAGATGCAGCTGAAACCTCTAGCCCTACTGATTTTCATGCCTCTGATGAAGGATGTCTGTGCGATAACGAACGCGGGCGCCGCGTTGTAGCTGCCCCGCTCTTTTCCGCTAAGTGTGGTAGCGCACAGACGCGCCGCCTGGAGTATCACTCAATAACGGCGTGTATTATCTGCCAGGGCGGTGCCTCCTATGACGGACGTGATTACCAGGAAAGCGAATACACTGAATGCGAGCGCCGGGAGGGCCGGGCAATCGGTTTCCCTGTCGGGGCGCTACAGCAAGGTGCGAGCCGACTCATCAGCGACTACCGCCCCTTCAATCCAGGTTTTTCCGTCTGTTCAATTCCTATTACAAGTCTGCCGGCGAGCACTGGGTGCAGGGCGAACGGGGCCAGCTGTCACGCCCTACCCTGGCCGGGATTGGGGTGGAAAGCTTCACAGACCCGCACGAGCGTTTTATCGACTCCCTATGGCAGGTGAACAAGCAGGTCAATCCAGGGAGTGGTTAATTGAGAATCCAGAAAAATACCTGTCGGAGATGACAAATGATCAGCAATACCGCAATTGTGGACGGAATTACCATGAGGTGGGAGGAGACCGGCGAAGGCATGCCAGTCATCCTTATACACGGGATTCCCACGTCTCCCGCGCTGTGGCGACATGTTGCGCCCCAGATTACCAGGGGACGCTGCCTTGCCTGGGAAATGGTCGGCTATGGCGCGTCCATTCCGGAGGGTCGTGATCGGGACATATCCATAGGGCGCCAAGCCGATTATCTCGTGAGCTGGCTTAAACACCTGGGAATCGAGCAGGCCATTTTCGTCGGGCATGATCTTGGCGGGGGCGTCGCCCAGATTGCCGCTGTCCGGAACCCCGGCTTGTGCCGCGGCTTATTTCTGACCAACGCGATTGGTTACGATTCCTGGCCGATCCCGAGCGTGAAGGCCATGCGCATGGCCGGACCGCTACTTCGGCATCTGCCCAATTCCGCATTCAAGCAGGTGATCCGGACGTTCCTTCAGCGTGGGCACGCCAACAGTGCTCGGGCGGAGGAAGCACTCGAAGCGCATTGGCCCCATTACAGGGAACATGACGGTGCGGCCGCCTTTGTCCGGCAGGCGAACTCCCTCAATGTACAGGACACGCTGGCCGTTGCGGGTGACCTGCCCAGGCTGGGAATACCTGCCCGCGTCGTCTGGGGCACCGCGGACCAGTTCCAGAAAATCGAATACGGCGAACGGTTTGCACAGGATCTTTCCACGCCGCTGCAGCGGATCGAAGGCGGAAAACACTTCACGCCGGAGGATCATCCGGGGATGATTGCTGACGGCATTAACCAACTTGTAGCGGACGTCACGGCCACCGAGATCATTGCTGACACCCGTAATGACAAGGACGTTGCCAGCAGTCTCTGACACTCTGATTCAGGATGGAAGCTCGTGAGCCACAACAACCCGGTTGCGGCCCGCCTCCTTGGCCTCATACAGGGCGTTATCACTGCGCCTGACCAGCTCTTCGGCATCGCTGCCCGGCCCCGGTATCTGGGAGGCGACGCCGAGACTGAGAGTGAACGCCAGCCGATGGTTCTCGGTTTCCACACGGTGGGCCTCTGCCCGACTGCGGATACGCTCAGCCAGATGCTCGGCGCCGGCAATGGCTGTGTTGGGTAACACGATGACGAATTCCTCGCCGCCGAAGCGGGCGAGGATATCCGAAGTACGCTGAACTTCTTCCTGTAACAGCTTTGCCAGTTCCACCAGACAGCGGTCACCCGCCATGTGGCCGTAGGTGTCATTGAGCAGCTTGAAATAGTCGATATCCATCATGATCATCGACAACGGAACCTGTTCCCGACAGGCCCGTTTCCATTCCCTGTGCAACTGACTGGTGAGATGGCGGCGATTGTAGACGCCGGTGAGCGGGTCCACGATGCTGAGCTGTTCCAGCTCTTCGTTGGCCGAGGCCAGTTGCTCCATCGTCTGGCGCAGTTCCAGGGTACGCTCTTCCACATGGCTTTCAAGTTCCGCGGCGTGGCGCTTCTGGTCCTCGATGGTCTGGCGCTGCAGGTGGGCGGTCATCTCCAAGGCCTCGTGCTCTGCCTCTGCCCGGGCGCGCATTGCCATGTTCAGCCGCATGGCCAGGCCGATGGACAGCAGAAAGCCCTCCAGCGCCGATCCGATCTGAAACACCAGGAACGGCCTGTTGTCACCGGGCAGCAGTGCCATGTGGGACAGCATAAGGGCAATGGCGCCAATAATGATGATGGTCCAGGCAAAGACATAGAAGCGGGCCTCCAGAATCCCCTTGTGCCAGGCTGCGATGCCGCTGTAGAGGAGCAAGCTGCCGCCGATCAGCAGGATGACTGAAATCAGCTTGAGGGTGGTAATGCTGGGCACAAAGAGAGCGTACAGGGCCATGATGCCCCACACCCAGAGCAGTACCGTCATGATGCGGAAAAGGGGTGGGTGGCAGGTCCTGAGAGAGAGAAACTCCCGCGTGAACAGGACACTCATGCCCGCCCCAGCGGCCATCATGACGATATAGGCGCGATCACTCCACCAGGGCCAGTCAGGCCACAGATACTGCTCGGCAAAGCCCTGGCGGATGAAAAACCACAGTCCAGTGGTGAGAATGAAACCAAAATAGTACAGGTAGGCCCGGTCCCGGATGCTGAAGAAGATCACCAGACTGGCCAGGGCGATGACCAGCATCAGACCGAAATAAGCGCCCTGGATGATGCGGTGAGTGAGCCGCTCGTTGATGTACGCATCCATGGGCATCAGCGTAAGCGGGATGCGCATGTGGGCGTGAGTCTCAACCCGCAGATAAGCCCGGTAGGCGGTCTCCGGCTTTAACGCCAGCGGAAAGGCGAAGGCGCTGTCCTCGATCGGGCGCTCGGAAAAGGGGTAGCGTTGGCCAGTACGGTAGTGAACCCGGGCCGGCGCCTCGTCCTCTTCATAGAGCCAGAGGTCGGCCCGGTTCAGGGACGCATTGTCGAGATGCAGCACCCAAGGCTGTCCGGATGCCTCATTCGGTCCTTCGAAGGCGACCCGCAACCAGACGGTGTCGCCGGTCAGGCCCAGATTCAGGGGCAGGGTTCGGCGCTGCCACTGGTCGGAAGAGGCCACATCGGCCGGGTCTGTCGATGGGTCGGCGGTCTGGAGCAGTTCCACGCTTTCCGGCAAAAGGGTTGGTTCGGCCGGAGGAGTGGCCCTGGCAGCGCCGTCCCGGAGTGTGACCAATGCGACCAGCACCAGCACCAGAACGACCAGGACAAACAGGCCCGGTAACAGCCTATGTCCACCCATCCGTGCCCACCATTCCATCGGCGCAGGCTGGGCGACCGTGGGCTTTCGCGGTAACAAGCGGACCATGGGCTTTTCGCTTTTGGCAGATTATTGACAGTAGCGTACGCATTAAAGGTCAATACAGCAAAAAGCCAACCTTTTCACAAATCACCGCTGTTTTTTCTCTGACAACCACCAGCAGATGAGTTGGATACTGCCCAGACCAAAGCTCGCGTTTCAACTTACGCTGAAAGCTCAACCCAATCGGAAAACTAAAGCGGCCGGCGCAGAGCCGGCCGCTTCAGGATCGATACCCTTAAAAGTTGTAACCCATCCCTATTGTGTAGGCCCAGATCGCGTCATCCTGAAACGCGTCAGTAGCCTCATCGGTGCTGCTGAACAGGAACTGATACTCAGCGCGGGCCAGGAGATAGGTCTTCTGCCGCACGTAGTACTTTATGCCAGTTTCCAGCCCAGCGAAGCCACTGTCCTTCACGCCGTCGCCGTAGACACCACCCAGGCTAGCGCCGAGAAAGGGCCGCGCGCGATCGGTTAGAAAGTGATGGTTGACGTAACCACGGGTTGAGCCGTTCCAGAAATCATCGGTCACGCCCTCACCACCGATATCGGCATAATTGACGCTTTGCCGGATACCGGCAGACATGGCATCGCTCAGATACCAACCAAGATCGCCCGACAGGCCGAGGCTGCCACCTTCAAAATCCTGATCGCTACTGCCGGTCCCTGAGATGGAAAATTCCCCTTCGCCCTCCTCCGGGCCGAATCCTGAGGATTGTGCGGATACTGCCATCGGCAGTGCACCGAGAAGGCAGAGTGTGATTGCCGCAATATTGAGTCTGATCATAATTAAGCTCCTTGCTTGCATTTTTTAGATTGCTTTCCGAAGTGCGCCATTAGTTAATGGGCGCGGACCGTGACGCGGCGGATACTTCGGCAGTCAAACCGACGCGAACGCACACCTACAGTATCGGTGCCGGGGCACTCAAGTGTCTGTACGCAACCGCACAAAGGGCGCTGAAAAGGGCTGTATGAGCAGAATCACCACCACCTTGACATCATCGGTTTGACAGTCAGCCCATGGATAATGATCGAGAGCACAACAACCACCAGCGTAAGGTGGATAAATTCCAGGGCCAGCTCTTCCCCCAGGCCAAAAACGATCGCGAACATCAGGTAATAGATCGAACCGATACCGCGCACCCCGAACCAGCCGATCAGCATCTGCAGTCGAAATGGCGTGCCAGAACCAAGCAGACCAATGTATACACTGACAGGGCGAATCACTGCGAACAGAACTAGCGCGAGACCAACGGCCCTGAAACTCCAGGAGTCCAGAAACAGCATCCCGCCCAGCAGCAGGACCAGCACCAGCTCGGACAATCGCTCCAGGGGTTCCTTGAAGACCAGTGAACCTTCGGACACGTGTCCGCTTTGCTGAAGCGCCGGTTCCTCGGGGGGAGCCGGCGCTTCCGGTGCCGCCTCAGCGTCTTCGGTTACCTCGCTGAGACCGGCCAGTGTCAGTTCCGATTGACGCAGCGAAACGGCCGCGACGAAAACGCCCAGAAATCCCCAGGCCTCGACCAGGAGACAGACACCATAGACCAGGCCGATCAGGCCCAGACCAAGAAAATCATCCAACAATAGGCCATCCCTGCTGAAGAAACGCTGTTTCCATACAACCCGGGCCAGCAAGTGCCCTATCACAAGCCCGACAACAAGGGCCCAGACCGTGGACCACAAAACGTCCTCCAGAATCCAGTCCCCAAGCAACCCGTAGCTGGGCGGAGCGCTGAGCATCGCCAGCCCCAGCACCACAAACGGAAAGGCACTGCCGTCATTCATGCCCGCTTCACTGGTCAGGGTAAACCGCAAAGGATCCTGATCGCCCATGTGCCGGGACTGCACAGCCGTGGCCAACACGGGATCGGTGGGCGCCAGAATGCCGCCCAGCAGAATAGCCGCACCCAGAGGCAAAGCGAGCAGGTAATAGCCAAACGCCGCCGTCAGTGCGACGCTGATTGTCATGGAAATGAATGCGAGTCGCGCAGGCGCACGCCATTCCTGCCACCTGAACGGAACGGGCATTTTCATGCCGGCAATAAACACCGACAGCAGAACCGCCAGTTCGGCAAGAACTTCCAGAAAATGCGCCTGTTCCAGCGGATTGAAATGGAAAGCGCCCAAAACAGTCGGACCGAGGACTATCCCAATAATCAGATAGACAAGGGACGATGTCAGATTAAAGCGCTGGAGGATCTGAAAGCGCAAACCCATCATGATCAACAGGGTACCGATCAGTACAAACCAGGCAGCGTTGGTCAAAGTTACTCCCCCAGACTCATGAGTGCTCAGTCAGCACAAACGTGACCGAAAAACTGGGATCCTTCTGTGCGCTAACCCACGGGGACCGTCCAACATTGCATAAACCGGCCATAAGGCCAAAGGAGAAAACGATGAACAAGGACACCATTGAAGGTAACTGAAGCGAGCTCAAGGGCGGCCTCGTCGTCCTCCCATAAGTCTGTTACCGCACAAACAGAAGCTGGCTGTTATTGATACAGTGCGACCAACTGACACTTTTGGAGTACTCTTAGAAAGTGAGTATCAGTTTCGCCAGGGCGTCGGGGGCCAGCCATGATCAGAATGCATGGAGAGTATCGCCGGCATTTGCGATCCGGGATCAGGGTCCCGGTGGTGCTGAAGTATGCCAATCACACCATTGAAGCCAGGACGCTGGACGTATCGGCCAGCGGGTTACGCCTGAAAAGGCCGGAGGCGGTGTATATCCGCCCTGGCGAGGTCATTAACGTCGACTTCCGCGACAAGGCCGACCTGAACGTAGCGGCCACAGTGGCGTACGCCGGCAAATCGCACATCGGTTTGGAGTTCTACGGCAAACGCTTTTCCGAATACGAACTGAGGGAACTCTACGACGTTGCCCCTTCCTGGCAACGCCTGAAAGCCAGAAGCAAGCGTGCACTCTGGATGAACAGTCGCCGTTTTGCGGTTTTCCTGGCCAATACCTACCTGCGCCGCCTCGTTCATGCCCTGGCCAGACCGCATTTTGTGTTTGCGGTGTACGGTAACAAGGAACAGGCCGGGGCCTATTTGACGCCCCGCACGGCGCAGCGTATGCCATCCAACCTGGTGCTTGGTTTCATTCGCAATCAGGACATGCGCGGCCTACTGGTGGCGTCGCAATTTATGGAGGACGAGTTAGAGGAAGATTCCGAAAAAGTTCGCCTTTACCTGGATCAATTGCAACGCGACTACCCGGATGTCCAGCGGATCGCCCTCGTCGGACGGCTCCCCAACTTCGCCATGAAAGCAGGTATCGAGATTACCGAACCTCTGGTGGAAGGGAGCCTGGGAACGCGATATATGATCTGGGACGTGGCGCGAAAAATGCTTGAGCGTCCCCAGTACTCCCAGCAAACCAGCATTGTCGTGCTGGGAGGCGCCGGGCGCATCGGCAATGCGGTATGTCAGGACCTCACCAGCTTATATGACAGGGTAATCGGGTTTGATCCTCGCTATGAGGAAGACCGGGAAATAGCCACTGACCGAGGTACGGTACTGCAGACCTCCTCACTATCCCATCTACGAGGCGAAAAGCTTTACATTGGTTTAACCACTCATGGCGATGTCGTACTGGAGTTCCAGCAACATATAAGCCCGGGGGCCTTGATCGCGGACGATACCCACCCCTGCATCAGTCTGAAGGCCCGGGAACGTCTGCTGGAAAGGCAGATCGCCGTGGAAAAGGTGGTGCTTTCGCACGACGAATTCATGATGTGGCCACGTATGCCGGCCTGGAGCAACCGAGCTATTCCAGGCTGTCTGGTCGAAGCTCTGGTTCTGCTTCGCCAGCCAGACATCGGGGAAGGCGACTTTTCCGCCTTTTGCCAGGAAGCCGAGTTTCTCGGCTTTACGGGCCGCCTGATCAGCCCGCTGGACGAATAGGATGAACAGGAATGCACCGTGATGAAACGCAACCTATGGGCAGCGGGATTGGTGGCAATATCCCTTCTATTCGCCCTTACCGTCAGTGGC
Organism: Halospina denitrificans; assembly: GCF_004364635.1. Lineage (GTDB taxonomy): Bacteria > Pseudomonadota > Gammaproteobacteria > Pseudomonadales > Oleiphilaceae > Halospina > Halospina denitrificans. The sequence continues at coordinate 514,853 of NZ_SOAX01000003.1, forward strand.
AGGGAACTGACGGTCCAGGGAGACGCTGGCTATTACAACCTGAACAGTCACATCGATTATTTTCTGGACGATGATCCAACCCTTGCCCAAGCACTGCAACGCGAACAGTGGCAGGAAAAACACAATGACCGCGTACTGAACCTGGGGTTCACCGACCAGTCTGTATGGCTCAGGACCTCCCTGACAATCCCGGAACCCTTGACCCGCCAGTGGTACCTGGTGATTCCCTATCCACTTCTGGAGGAGGTGGATCTCTATATAGTGCGTGATGGGCAACAGCCAGCCGTCTACCACACCAGTCGCCAGGAGGCTGAAAACCGGCAAGAACAGGCAAACAGTTACCAGGTGGCCCTGCCGTTACCGCGTGACCTGAACGGCCAGGTGGAGTTGTTCCTGCGGGCACGGTCGGCGACGGCACTGCAGGTGCCGCTCGAGCTTTGGCGCGAGGACAGGCTGCTGGGTCAATTTTCCCTGGAGAGCCTCTATTGGGGCGTCTATTTTGGCGTGTTGTTTGCCTTGGTGATTTACAACCTGTTCCTGTTTCTCTCCCTCAGGGACCTGGCTTACGGCTATTACGTGCTGTACATCGGCTCGGTCAGCCTGGTGATGCTCTGCATCTCCGGGGTCGGGACCGCCTGGATCTGGGGCGGGCTGCCGTTGCTGCCCCGTTATGCCCTGCCCATCAGCACCGCACTTGCGTCTCTGTTTGCCTTGATGTTCGCACGCAGCTTTCTTAAATGGCGGAACATTTCTTCCCGCTGGGATCACAGCATGAAGATTGCCGCTGGACTGGCCGGGGGGCTTTTCGTCTACACTTGGGCCGATCCCATAGACGGTGCCCTGTTCGCCGGTCTGCTCAGTACCCTGGTACTTGTCCTGCTCATCGCCGTGGGGCTGGCCGCCCTTAAGGCCGGGGTCGCCATTGCCCGTTATTTCGTGCTGGCCTGGACGGCCTTTGCCCTGGGGGCCGCCCTGTATTTACTGAGCGTCTTTGATCTTCTGCCGGTAAACCTCGTCACCAACCATGCCCTGCAAGTCGGCTCCGTCGCAGAGCTATTGCTGCTTTCCTTTGCCCTGGCCCATCGCATCAAGGACGAACGGGCCCGCAAGCTGGCGGCGCTGCGCAAACAGCAGATGGCCGAACGACAGGTCCGGGATCTGGAAATGCAATCCATCGAACAGGCCATGCACGATTCAACCACCAGGATGCCCAACGCCTCCCTGCTCAATCAGCAGTTACAAACAATGATGAGTCAGCACAAGCGGGTTGCACTCACGCTGGTCCACTATCCACAGATCAAGGACATTGCTTCCAGCATGGGCCACAGCCTGGCAGAAGAAGTGTTCTGTGAGTTAATGGACAAGCTCAACCATACGCTGGCGAGGGTCGGCGGTGTGGTCTGCCTGGAAAGCCGCCAGCCCGCCTACATTGCGATTCCCGAATTCGGTTCAGCGGCATTCCTGATTGACCTCAAGCAGTTCGAAGGCCCATTGGAACCCTTCATCGCACAAGTGGTGGGCAATCATGAAGTCTCTGTCCATGCCGTCAGGCTGCCTGTCTTCATGAACCTACACTGCGGTGTGGCGGTTGCTCCGGAGGATGGCGACACCGCAGAAATCCTGTATCAACACGCCCTGGCGGCACGGGACCGCAGCGAGTCAAGCAAGGTTCCGGTGCAGGTCTATAACGACGAGATCTCCGATTTCGCGCGCCGCCGCCTGGATCTGCTGACGGCCCTGCCGCCGGCCATCGAGGCCGGGGAGCTGGAGCTTTACCTGCAACCGCAGATGAACAGCACCGGCCAGGAGCTGGTGGGCGCGGAAATCCTATTGCGTTGGCACAGCCCGCGTTTTGGGCCGGTGCCCACCGGGGAAGTGATCGAGATTGCAGAAAATGCCGGCTTGATCGACCTGCTATCGCGCTACATCGTGACCCAGGCCTGGAAAACCATGCAGGCGCTGCAGGAACGACAGCTGACCATTACCTGCAGCATCAACCTGTCAGTTCAGAACCTCACTGACAGTCACTTTGTGCCCTTTGCACTGGCCGGAATCAGGGAGCACGCCATTCCAATGAATCGCGTGATCTTCGAAGTGACGGAGACCTCCATGATGCACAACATGGAAGCCGTGATCGGGTCCCTGCTTCAGATTGCCAACAGCGGCTGCCACATTGCCCTGGATGATTTCGGCACGGGCTACTCTTCCCTCGCCTATCTGAGCCGCCTGCCCATCCACGAGCTGAAGATCGATGGTTGCTTCATAAGCCAGATGGTTTCCAGCCAGAATGACCGGGGAATTGTCCAGAACACCCTGAAACTGGCCCGCACCCTCAACCTGGAAGCCGTCGCCGAAGGCGTGGAGGACAATAACACCAGGGAACTTCTCAGCCAGCTGAGCTGCCACCGACAACAGGGCTACCTGTTTGCCAGGCCGATGCCGTTGGAAAAATTCTGCGATTGGGCAACAGCACAGCACCACTGAGCCCCATCGTCCTCCTATAGATCGCTGCAGACCCGGAAAACCATCAGTCTGTTACCGCACATACGGATCTTAACTGCTACTGATAAAGTTCAGCCAGAAGAAGTTTGTACAGAACCTCAATCGCCCAGATCCTGACGGTTCTAGATCATGGAGGAGCCCTTTCGCCATGAAACTGGCGCAATTTATCCAGACGAACATGAAGCAACTCCTTGAAGGCTGGGAAGAAGCTGCCCTGGAGATCGCCCCGGAATTGAAGGGCGAAAGCAGACGGGCGCTGAGGGACCATGCCCGGTCGATGCTCAAGTTCATATGCCAGGACCTCGCCACCTCCCAGACCAGGGACGAGTCAGTACGCAAAGCCCTTGGCAAAGACACAGCCCCCGCTTCGGGAGAGCATGCCCTGGACCGCGTCCAGCAGGGTCTTTCGATGTTCCAGATGGTGCAGGAGTTCCGGGCCCTGCGGGTTCGGGTTATCAAGGCCTGGAGCGATGAACAGCGGGGCCTCACCGGGAATGACATCGATGAGTTGGTGCGGTTCAACGAGGCCATTGACCAGTTGATTGCCAACTCGGTCTCCAGATTCTCAGCCCTCAAAGACCAGGGAACACGCCTGATCGAAACCATGCTGAAAGCCTCTCCCGACCCCGCCGCCATATTCACTCCCGACGGCATGTTCCTCTATATCAATACGGCGATGGCCGACCTGGTCAATGCGCCACCCCGGGACGTCATTGGGAGAACCCCGCGTGAGCTTGGACTGGACTTTGCCGCGGAGCTTCACGAGGAAATCACCACCACCGTCACCACCGCGGAATCGCTGCGCAGGCAGCTTCATTGCCGTTTACCTTCAGGCCGTGAGTTGGACTTTGACTGCCAACTTGTCCCGGTTTTCGATGATCAGAATAACGTTGAGGCTGTCGTCAAGACGTCCCTGGACATCACGGAGAGCAAACAGGCTGAATATCAGGTCTGGAAAACGGCCAATTTTGATTCGCTCACCAGCCTCCCCAATCGGCGTCTGTTCATGGACCGGCTTGAGCAGACCCTGCTGGAGGCCGAACGAAAGGGCACCTCCTTTGCAGTGCTGTTCATCGACCTGGACCGCTTCAAGCAAGCCAACGACCAGCTCGGCCACCGGGCTGGTGACCGGCTTCTGGCGCAGGTGGCCGAACGCATAAGCAGCCAGGTCCGTGGCATGGACACCGTGGCCCGTCTCGGCGGAGATGAGTTCACCCTGATCCTGAAGGAAACCGGCAGGGAGGGTGCGACAGAAGCCGCCAAGGCCCTCCTGACCCACCTCGAACGGGCGTTTCACGTTGATTCTCACGAGGTCAACCTTTCCGGAAGCATCGGGCTGACGCTATTCCCCGATGACGGCAAGGATGCCGACCAACTGGTGGACAACGCCGATCAGGCCATGTACGCCGCCAAGGAGCATGGAGGCCAACAGGTTCAGTCCTACGAACCCTGGATGGGACAAAGTGAATCAGAGGATAGACGGTGGAACAGGGAGCTGGAAGATGCTCTCAGGGAGAACCAACTGGAGGTTTACTACCAGCCTATAATCGACATCCGCACTGGTGCCATCTCCAGGGCAGAAGCATTGCTCCGATGGAATCATCCGTACAAGGGGCTGCTGACACCGACCGCCTTTCTCAGCATCACTGAGCAAAGCGGCCTGACGGACAGGATTACGGCCTACGTACTGGAGCAGGCGGTAACCTGCTCGCTCCAGTGGCACGACCTGAGTGACCAGCCTTTTCCAATCAACATCAACGAATCGCCGGCCTCCTTTGTTACCCGACGCCTTGTGGACCAATGGCAAGCGCGACTGACACAGATTGGCCTCGATGAGAGTTGGATCACCATGGAACTGACCCCCGCCTCCTTCAACAACATTCGTGCCTCCGGATTCAATCCGGTCAAAAACCTGGATCTGACCGGTTTGCGGCTACACCTGGCAATCGACGACTTTGGTGTCGAACCCTTCTCCCTGTTGGCGCTTCAGGAGTTCAGGATGGGCAGCGTCAAGGTAGACATCGATCTGATCAAGGATGCTGGCAAGGGTGGTGATGCCGACCGCATACTGGAGGCCATAATCGCTATGGCTCACGCGCTGAACGTCCGGGTGGTTGGCGTGGGCGTTGAGACGCACGAGCAACTGCAATTTCTCTCCCGTGCCGGCTGCGACTATGCCCAGGGCTACCTGTTCTCCAGGCCCCTGCGCCAGGACGATTTCGAGGCATTGCTGAAACGGGACAGCCAGGCAATGCTTTCTTAAAGGCATTCGGCTCAAGACATATAACCGCCTTGCTCACTTCAAACTCGCGCGTTAGTGCTTGAGTATCACGTACAGAGCATGAATGATCCCGGGAATAAAGCCCAGCAGGGTCAACAGGATGTTCAGCCAGAAATGGCCTTTCAGGCCGACCTCCAGGAACACGCCGAGCGGCGGCAGAAGTATGGCAAAAAGAATCTTGATTGGATCGGTTGCAGTGACGGCCATGGGGACCTCCTATCGATGAAATGAACGTCTGGCTGGCAGATTGAGGCCAGGGGCTGAACCTGTCTGTGCGGTAGCGCAGGTTGTAGTAGCCCCCGGTCAGGACCGTCCCATCTATATGGCCCTGATGTGCGCCACCGAACAGACTATGAGAAGGCGATACCCTAGTCTGGATTCAGATGAGGCGAAGGAAGCGCCAATACAGGGAGTTACATCGTGCGCCCCCCGGAAGGCGGCGCACCCCCAATTTCGGATCTGTGAAAAGGAGCATTTACTAATGAACAATATCGTCTATATCGTCGGTGCAGTCGTTATCGTTTTAGCGGTCCTTTCCTTTCTTGGGCTGCGTTAGGGGTCCGGTTCAATAGCCCGATAGCCTGCTGCGGTGATGGCAGGAATCATCTTGCGGTAGAGGTGACACCAGGGAGGGCCTTCGTCCAGATCATATAGGCGCGGCTCGCCACCCTCGAACTCGTCCACTTCAGGCGTCCGGCGAGTCCGTTGCAACTATCCCCAGCTGCCTGTTGACGTCATCCCGGATTGCCCGATACCGCTCGGGATCGTTGATCAGTGTGTTCAGGTCATCCTCGGGAAAGATCTCCCTGCGCTTTTTCCGGGCCTCTTCCGTTGCGATGCTGGCGGGCATCAGCTGTTCAAGACAGCGCAGCATCGCCTCCGGCGAGACCGAAGCGCCCGGCGAGGCGCCCAGCAGGGTGCCGTAGGTCCTGTCCTCGGAAACCACAATCTCGGTTCCCATCTGGAGATCCCCATCCTTGATGATCTGAACCCGCTGGCCCGCCTGGATGGGTTTCCAGTCAAACTTTTCGCTCATGCCGGGGGCAAACTTCTCGAGCTCCTCGTACATGCTTTTGCTGCCCTTGAACGATTCGGACACAAGATATTTCACCAGCGAGAAGTGCTCCATGGCGACGTTCAGCATGCTGGGCAGGTCATGCAACCGCAGCCCACTCAGGTAATCGAACAGGCCACGGCCTTTTTCAAGAATGGGGTTGAACGAGGCGAACGGGCCGAACAGCAGGTAGTACTGGCCATCCACCACGCGCAGATCCAGGTGTGGCACTGACATCGGCGGCGCACCGACTTTTGCCTTGCCATAGGTTTTGGCGGTGTAGTGCTTCGCCTCTTCCTCGCTGATCGGGGCCCGCAGGAAACGCCCGCCGACCGGAAATCCCGCAAAGCGGTGGCGGAACGGCAGATGGCTTCTCTTCAACAGTGGGAACGCACCGCCGCCGGCACCCACAAACAGCACATCGGCCTTGTACTGAACCGCTTCCCCGTGCTGAGAGGCTTCCAGCAACCAGCTCCCGGAGGGACTGCGGTGGGCCCGTTTAACGTGAACGCCATGCTCGATGGTGACGCCCCGATTCCGCACCAGATGCGTGGCAATCTCGCTGGTCAGCGCCCCGAAATTGATATCGGTCCCGGTTTCAACCGCGGTGGCCGCCATCTTTTCATGGCGGGGCCTTCCTTCCATGGTGTAGGGGATCCAGCTCTTGATCTCATCAAAGTCTTCCGAGTAGCGCATCTGCTCGAAGAAATGATGGGCGGACATCTCCTGATAGCGAAGCCGTAACATATCAATGGCCGGGGCGGGCACCAGGGTGCAGTGCTTGGTCTGGTGGATGAAGCTCCCGGGATCCTCGATGATGCCCTCCCTGACCAGGTAGGCCCAGAACTGTTTGGCCACATTGAACTGGGCATGGATCTTCAGGGCTTTTTCGACGGAAATGACTTCTTCATCAACGGGCGTGTAGTTAAGCTCACAATTCGCCTCATGCCCGGTCCCGGCGTTGTTGAACCCGGCCGAACTGCCCTGCCCGACACCGTCCAGCCGCTCCAGGATGGTAATATCCAGTTCAGGCGCCATTTCTTTTGCCAGAGCGGCAAAAGTGGTCCCCATGATACCGGCTCCAACGATGATTACCTTCATAATGGTTCCCTGCCCGTCAGTCTGTCTGGTGGTGGAATGCGCATGATTGCAAGATGCCTTGAATGGAGCATTTCTTCAATAATTCCCAGATAATGTGGCGAAGGGCACGACCACGCCAATAACAGGAAGCCATAAGACGCGCTAACGCGGCCAAAAGGCTCATTCCGAGGGGTAGCTCAATAACCAGATTGTAAAAAGCACCTAAATGCTACACTGATCAGGTGTGTTTTTTGTACTCAAGACACCACGCTATTCCTCGCCTTGACGGGAGCACCTATCAAAATGGACAACACCCCGCCTCTTTCAGGGACGAATCTGATCGAAGCTGCCTTTCTGGCCAAGGACCAACCGGTTTTTATAGTGGGTTGGGAGACACGCCGCATACTCGCTGTAAATGATGCCGTTTACCGTGTATTCGGTTGGCGACCTGAAGAGCTTCGCGATCGCACCACCGAAATGTTGCACGTGAATGCAGATAGTTTTAAGCGGTTTGGTTCCATATCAGAAACTATGCTGCAGTCGAAGCGGGATACCTTTCATTGTTCGACCCGAATGCTTCGTCGCGATGGCTCCAGCTTCGATACTGAGAACATGCTGGGCATCATTCGTGACCGCGATGGCACGCCTCTGGCGGCGGTAAGTGTTGTGTTTGATCTCTCTGAGGGAAGCTCCATTACTTCCCCTGCCGAACACAGCCCGGACCTCTCCCTGCTCGGTGACCACCTCCCTGGCGGCGTATTTCAGCGCATACAGCGGCCGAATGGCGACATTCTGTATAATTTCATTCGCGGTGACCTGGCCGAGCAGTTCGGCATCGATCCGGAACAGGCAAAGAGCAACCCGGAGCTTGTTCTGAACCGCATCCACCCAAGTGACCGCGAACGCCTGATGCATTCGATCGATCAGACAGGCAAAACCCTGTCGATTCTGGACATGGAGTTAACCGCTTATACCGCCAACGGAGAAGTTCGCTGGCTCCGAAGTATTTCCCAACCCAGAAGGCTGGATGATGGCTCTACCATCTGGGACGGCATATTCCTGGACATCACAGAGCAGCGCTCTGCAGAGAACAGAGCACACCACCTGGTCATGCACGACCGGATCACCGGCTTACCCAATGTTGTAACTTTCGAAGAGCGGCTGGCGGGCGCCATTACAAATGCGGCGGCGGAAAACACTTTTCTGGTCGTCGGTGCGCTGGACGTGAGTCGCTTTTATACAGTCAACGAAAGCCTGGGTTTTCAACAAGGGGATGATGCACTGAGGAAGATCGGTGCCCGCCTGCAGTCGATATACAACGGCAATGACATTGTAGCCCGTTATGAGGGGGATGAATTCCTGTTCATGGCCCAAAACCTGCCAACTTCGGACAGCGTCAGAAGGCTGGGCTATGACGTCACAGCGCTCTTTGACGAGCCTCTGGAACTGGATGATGGGGCACTTCTGTCTGTCTCGGTCAAAGTTGGCCTGTCGGTTTTTCCAGATGATGCTGATTCACCGGATGGCCTGCGTCGGGCAGCGGACCTTGCTCTCCAGAGGGTGCGAAAAGATCCGGATCGGAATTTCGAGTTCTATTCGGCAAAAATGCGCCAGGATGTGCTCGAGGCAGTGACACTTGAGAGAGAGCTGAAGCAAGCAATCAAGGATGGCGCTATTGTGCCCCATTACCAGCCTCAGTTTGACACAGAAAACGGTAATCTCTGTGGTTTGGAAGTGTTGGCGAGGTGGCCCGTGGAACAGGGTGGAATGGTATCACCCGGGCGTTTTATTCCCCTGGCCGAGGAGACCGGCCTTATTCATCCACTAATGGAACACCTGGTGGATTCAGTACTCAGTCAGATTTCGCAATGGCATCGGGAAGGTTTTCTGGTGCCTTCGGTCGCTATTAACGTTTCCGCCCACCAGATTCGTCATCACCGGTTCTTCGACTGGTTATTCGAGCAGCTGTCGCACTATGATCTGGGCATCGATGCTTTGACGGTGGAAATTACGGAATCTGCCTTCCTTTTGGATTTTGCTTCCGTTCAATCGATTCTCGAAGCGCTTGCAAACAGAGGGGTGCGTTTGTCCATCGATGATTTCGGCACCGGCTACTCCTCGTTGAGTTATCTCAGCCAACTGCCCTTCCAGGAACTGAAAATCGACCGGGCTTTCGTCTCGGAAGTCGATTCAAGCCAACGCAAACGGGCGGTTGTCAAAGGTATTATCGAACTTGCCCGTGCCCTGGAACTTGAGGTGATAGCCGAGGGCGTGGAAACCGAAAGCCAACTGTCACAGCTTAAGATCCTCGGCTGCGACTCTGTTCAGGGTTTTCACTTGGCAAAGCCCATGGATGGCACTTCGCTGACTGCCATGTTACCCCCTGACGAGCGGAAGCGATGAGAGCAAAGGGTACCAGTTTACCGAGGGGTTAAGAATCCGCAGAGGATTCACCAGAGTTATCGATGCGTGTCCACTAAAGTGTGGGAAGTCCACGCCGCCCTAGAGCCGCTAGTTATGCCCTGTGATCCAAGGGTGAGCTCGAGTTCCAGGGTCGAATATTGTTCAACTGATCGGCCAGAGCATCTTCAGCTACCTCAGTGTCGTAAGCTGCTTGCGCCCGCAACCAGTAACCATTGGAAAGCCCAAAGAAACGACAGAGACGCAGATCGGTATCGGCGGTTATAGAGCGCTTCCCGGCAATGATCTGCCCAATTCGCTGAGCCGGTACTCCAATTTCTTTTGCAAGACGGTACTGAGAGATCCCCATAGGCTCAAGAAACTCTTCCTTCAGCAACTCGCCAGGCGTTACAGGATCAATATCGCGCATAAGTCACCCCCTAATGGTAATCAACGATTTCGACATCTTCCGCGCCAGCTTTCGTCCACCAGAAGCACAATCGAAATTGCTGGTTAATCCGGATGCTGTACTGGCCTCGACGATCACTGGCCAGCTTCTCGGTATCCCTACACTTGAACGAGATGATCATGGTTTAATAGTGACGCACCGCGTTAATAACGTCAAGCGTCACTATGGCACGATGGTGCGGCTGAGAACAGTCTTCCTGCTTGTTCATTTCACCAGCCCATTCACTGGTTCGATTATCTTCTGCCCGTAATTGGCCAGCTTGACCAGATGGGCAGGCGCCGCTTATTTTGAACTCTTCCGGCGATGGCGACAGGTCCTCAAGACCCTGACCAGAGACTGACCCGCCGTCAGCGAGTTTCGACTTGGCCGGCCAGCAATGATAATTTGGGGTCACGGGAGAGGATGGCTGCCAGGAATGACGGATACCCGATGGAAGGATCTGTCGGCTTGCCAAATGCCGATCCCGGCCCGGACGGGGCACGTCAAACCTCAGGAGCAAGCGATGGAATACAAAAAGGTACCGGTATCCGATCTGCGGATTGGAATGTATGTCGCCAACCTGGACCGTCCCTGGCTGGACAGTCCCTTCCTTTTTCAGGGCTTTACCATCCAGGACGAGCAGGAACTTCACCAGCTCCGCGAGACCTGTGAGCACGTCTTTGTGGACGCAGAGAAAAGTGGTGACGTCGATCTCTCCGACCTGGAAAACCGGGGCGCACACCCCACGCCGAAAGGCGAAGAAGTGGTCGACTTCAACGAGGAAGTCACGCGGGCGCGCAATGTCCGCGAGCGCGGCGAGACCCTCTCCAAGCGCCTCATGGAAGACATCCGCCTGGGTGAAAGCGTGCGCACCGAGGAAGCCCGCGAATTCATCTCCGATCTCATCGTCACCGTCTCCGACAACCCCAATGCCTCGATCTGGCTCACCCATCTTCGCCGTCAGCACGAATACGTGGCGGCCCACAGTATGGATGCCTGCGTGCTGGCGGTCGCCTTTGCCCGGCACCTGGGGTACGAGCGGCAGGCGCTTGAGGACATCGGCCTGGGTGCCCTGCTCCATGACATCGGACTGATGCGCACTCCCCAGGAGCTTCTCGCCAAGACCGGTCCGCTGACCGACGAAGAATTCGAGATCGTTGCCCGCCACCCGTGGGAAGGCTACAACGTGCTTCGCCTGACCCAGGGTTTTTCGAAGAGGACCCTGGACATCGTCCGTTATCACCACGAGCGCATCGACGGTAGTGGTTATCCCGAGGGCCTGTCGGGCGAAGAGATCCCGCAGGAAGTCCTGCTCGTGTCACTGGTGGATGCCTACGATGCGCTGACCAGCCCGCGCCCGTATGTTGACAACCCCTTGCCTCCCTACGAGGCACTCACCCAGCTGCGCAAGAGGGCCGCCACCGACTTCGGCGGCGACCTGGTTGAGCAGTTCATGCGCTGCATCGGCATCTACCCGGTGGGCAGCCTGGTAGAACTGACCAGCGGCGCTCTGGCAGCCGTGGTATCCCATACCCAGGAAACCCGCCTGAGCCCGGTCATCATGATGCTTCGGGATGCCGACGGTGAGCCCTACACCGGCCAGCCTCTGGTCAACCTGGCGTCGCTCGTGGAAGGCGTGGACACGAACCGCTGGCGCATCCTGGGCGTCCGGAATCCGGCCGATCACGGCATCGATATCAGCGAGATCGCTGCAATGCACGGCGGCGGCTGATAGCCGGCTTCCCTGTCCAGCAGCCCCTTATTCCGGCCACAGGAGTGGCCGGCTGAGGAGTTTGTTGGCGGGAATCCTTTTCACTCGATCGATCTTTGATGGGTCAGAAAATCTTCTGTGTAATGCTCCCGGAACGACTCATGGACGACCGTCGGCAGCCAGCGCTCAATCGCTTCCCGATAGGCCTCGGTCTTGCGAATTCGAGCCAACGCCTCGTCGATTTCGGCAATGAGTTGGCGTCCGGTGGCGGTCTTTGAGCAGCCAATATAGGAATAGGAGAATTCCCTGGATTCCCTGATGGGGAGAAACGCGATCTCGCGCTGGAGTTTTCGGGTCTCTTTCACATAACTGAATTCCATCGGGAAACCCAGCACATAGTCGACTCGCTCGCGCGTCAGCATCTGGACCAGCCCGGAATACGCCGGGCTTGAGAACCATTCATACACAGAGCCGGAGGTCTTGTATCGGGCCAGCAATTTGTCGATTTTTGGCCCATAAGCGCGACCAAACTCAATGCCTAGAACCAGGTCCGGATCATTCATCAGTCTTTCCAGGGCTACCGGCGGTTCGCCGAAACGATTCTGGTCTTCGGCGCGGATGGTGATGCCGTTGGAGGGCGCGATAATGCTTGGGCGCCGGGAAAAAACAATGTACTCCTGGCGCTCCGGGGTGATTTTCATCGCTGGATTACAAACATTCTGGCCCTCTTCCAAAGAGCGCAGGAGCCGTGGTGTTGGGACGATGGTACGTTTGTGGGTGTAATCGGGAAGGGCCTCGGCAAGGAGCTCCAGTAAGCGGTCGGTTATGCCTTTCTGGGCCTCCAGGGCCTCCGCGGAAGCGTTTTGATCCCCGGTTTCAATGTGATGGTACGGCGGAATCCTGACGTCAACCCAGTGAATCTCCTCACTGGCGAAAGCCAAGCCGGACTTCGAAGCGGCACCCAACAATACAATTGCTAAAGCGACCCACCGAAGTCTATTCATTTTTAGCGACCTATGGCTTCCAAACCAATTAGGAAAAACATTTACTTCTATTGATAATAACACCCAAACTGCGGCAAACCCATCTTGGGTTTGGGTGCAGAGCTCAGGCGGAGCGCTGGCCCAGCATCGAGGTGTAGGCATCGAGGCCCAGGAAAGGCGTGTGCTTGATCTCCCGGATTTGTAATCCGGCCTCCTCCATGTATCGCTGATAGCCATAGACCGGATGAACCACCGCGCACGTAGTCGACTCGCCCGTGGCTCGTACCGTGCTGGACACAGCTCGTGTGGATTCCGGTGTTCCAGTCCCTGCATGAACTGCTCGATTTCAGATCGCTCTGCTGACATTGTTTTTTATCCTTGTCCATCTAGAGAAGCACAAAGCGATCACTGTTTAGAGGCAGCGAGAGCACGCGTGCCCCCATCAAGACCCCGGCTCCGTTGGCATCCGTCATGGATTCCAGCTGCCTGGCCAGCATATTCGCCGCTTCCAGGTCCGGCGCGACCAGCACGTCGGCCTCCCCCGCCACCGGGGACTGGATGCCCCTGGCCCTGGCGGCGTTGGGATCAAGCGCGTTATCAAACGCCAGAGGTCCGTCCACGAGCCCACCAACGATCTGGCCACGCTCGGCCATCTTGCAGAGCGCACTCGCATCCAGCGTGCAGCTCACCTTCGCGTCCACGATCTCCCTCGCGCACAGAACGGCAACCTTGGGCTGTTCGATTCCGGTGGCGATGCCCAGATCAATGGCGTTCTGCACGATATCGGCCTTATCAGACAGGGTGGGTGCGACGTTGATGACGGCGTCGGTCACCAGAAGGGGGCGGGGATAACGCGGCACGTCCATCATGAACACATGGCTCAACTGCCTTTCCGTGCGCAGGCCGCCGTCCTTTCTCCCAACAGCACCCATCAGTTCATCCGTGGGGAGCTTGCCTTTCATCAACGCCTGTACACATGCCCCGCCCGGACCAACGCCACGGCCCGTTCCGCGGACTCATGGCTGTGGGCACTGCTTACGATTTCGTAACCATCAATGTCCACTTTCGCCGTTGCTGCCGCCTCCTGGATGCGCTCCCTGGGCCCCCCACCAAAACCGGCTCAATCAGCCCGGCATCGGCGGCCCGGATCGCGGCCAGCAGGGACAGGGTGTCCGTCGGGTGGACGATTGCCATGGGAAGAGCGAACCCGCCCACATCCCGTGCGCGACGATCTCGTGGAAAATCTCCTCGCGGGCGAATTCCTCATCCAGATGGGCCGGATTGATATCGCCCGACATGGCCGCGAACAGCTGGATGTCGCGCTCCGTCAGCTGGCGGACCAGGGTCGCGCTCTCATCAATCGCAAGCTCGTCAAAGGTCCGGTTTTCCAGGTAATCACTTGATGGGGGCTCGGCATTGTCGTGCTCGGCCATAGTTCAATTCCTTTTACCAAAGGCTTTCCAGTTTATTGTAGGGGGAAATGGTGTCGTCAGACTCTATGCTAACGGCACACCTGTTGGATTGATCTGATGCAATGAAGGCGCCTTTCGCTCGATCACGGGGATGCACTAACATTAGGAACCGCAAAGAGGTGGCTTCCTCAGAACCAGAAGGACAACCGAATGAGAACGATAGTGACCGCAGTCTCCCTTGCCCTTGCGCTCCTCGCCAGCCCCCAGGCGTTCACCAAGGGCCCGCCGGACGGTGATCTACCGCCGGGCCTACAGAAGAAAGCCGACCGCGGTGAGCCCCTGCCCCCGGGCTGGCAGAAGAAACTGGAAGTGGGCCATCGTCTCGACGATGACGTGTATCACCACGGCGAGGTCATGGACAGCAACGAAAACGATGACGAGATTACCGTCAGGGTGGAAGGGAAGCTGATCAAGGTGCTCAAGGACACCCACGAAATTATCGATATTCTGGACGATTACTAGTCGAAAACTGGCCTGCGCACCGAGCAGCGACAATTAATGCGGTGATTCTCTTCTTCATTTCCTTATTGACCGGTTAACTGTCGCGGCCACCGTAATAGGGTAATCCCCCCGAAAGACCGGGGTTTTTCTACAGTCTCAACAATAAGGCTTACGCGCCGACTTGGAGGCGCGCAGCGCCGGAAAGGCGGTCGCCGTGGAATCGCTGGTTAGGTGTTGCCGGCAACGTTGGGGTAGCGTTCGGGATGCTCGATGATCTCTTCTGTTAGGTCCACATCGAGGTCTGGCCAATGGAAGTGACCTGGCGCCACTTCCTCAACATTCAGAATTGCCCGAACTGGTTGCTCCTTAAACCAAGGAAAGTCCGAATAGGACATGATCCACTCGCGATCGTGGGCCAGGAGCCATACACCATGAGCAGAAATATTTGTCACTTCAACGTCCGAAGTGTTGGAGCCAAGCGCTGACAAGCTCATTTCTGTGGCCCTCCACCAATGCCTCAATCTCTTTCAGTTGCTGCTAGCTATAGCCGTGGTTATTGGCCAGCTCTATGTCCGGTTCGATCCAGAACTTCGCCTCGCCGCCACCCGAAATCACGTGAACGTGCTTTCGTGACTCTTCCCATGAGAAGAAGAAAAACCGATAGCCCTTCTCTCTGAATACTGTCGGGCTCATCCAACCTCCCTGTAGCCGACCTATCTACCCCTATGATGCCCGAGCCCATTAGTCCATGCCAATCAAGGACTCTATGCCCCTAGACTCAAGGAGGAAACCTGGGATCCATCAGTAGCTTCGGGGAAAGGACCAGGATTAGGGCTTCTGGAAACCCTTTACATGGTGGTTGGGGGCGTAGCGATGCTTCTCGTGTTTATCGCCCTCAACGGCGGCGCTATGGGGCTCCCTGCCTCTCCCTGGCTCGGTGGGCTGGGGCCCTGACTACGATGGCAGTTTTTATGATGCCCGGTTATTTCGTATTAAACCCGCTCCAGAAAAGAGCAAAACTACTGGAGGACTGAAAGTTAGCCTCTCTCGAGTTTATCCCCCAGCTCTTTCGTAAACTGCCAGTGGTCGCCCGTATCAAAGGCGACAACCCAGGCGGCTTCTACAGCGAATGGGAGCTTGCCGTTGCTTACCGGATGGAAAGTAACTTTTACCTTACTGAGCTTGATCGATAGATCACCAATGACAGAGCCTCGCGAATATTCTGTTAAGCCGCCTTTACTTTTGCTCTTCTTAAACCCCAGCGAGCCCATTGTCTGTTCTATCTGGTCATCGGAATCTGGGTTGGCCACCTGATTCCTGTATTTGGGGAAAAATGCCAGCATTGGCTTTTTTGCTCCAAGATCCCGATGCGGTACGACCCTGTAAATAACCGTCACAATCACCAGAACGACTATTGCTGTCAGTATTATGTCGACCATCTCGCTTAATACCCTCTTCTACCCATGATGCTGAGCTTACCCGCGCGACGCACGAGTATCCGGTATCGCGCGAGGGCCCCCTAACCCGGAAACCGTTCATACTGCGGCCAGGCGTCCGACAACTCGTACCAGGCGGCCTTCTCTGAAACAAACCCCTGGTATTGGTATGACGGATTCAGCGCCGTATCCAGGGTGCCGACCCGCAGGCGCTTGGTCTCCGGCGCATCATCGCGGGCACTGTACAGTGGGGACCCACAATTACCGCAGAACACCCTGGCTTTTTGGGGCGTCGCCCTGAATTCCTTCAGGAATTCCTCGCCCTTCAGGATCTCGAAGTATTGACTCTCAATCGGCGCAACGGCGACGAAGGCCGCCCCCGACGCCTTCTGACACTCTGTACAGTGGCAGCGGGATACTTCCTCAATGGGCCCGGAGTACCGGTACTGAATGTTTCGGCAAAGACAGCTTCCATGATGCATAAATCACTCCTTGGTTGGCACGAGTAACATTTATCCTGATGCGGCAGCTCATTGTACTGAGCTCATTTGAGCCGATTCACTCGTTTTCCGATGAAGAATCCAGCCTCGCCTCAATTTTCTGAATGACTTCCTCACCATACCCGGATACGCCCAACCGACGGGCTTTGGTTATCAGCTCCCGAGCTTCCTCCGCGTCTCCAGATTCAAGTCGTTGGGAAAGTCTGTTCGCTAGATTCAATGCCGTCGATACGCTCTCCGGCATCAATTCCAGTATTTGTCGATTTTAAGCAATGGCACCGTCAACGTCGCCGGTTACCCCTAAAGCTTCCCCATACTGTCCCAACACCATGGGAAGCATTCGGGGATAGTGATCCTTAATACCCTCAACCGCTTTCTCAAACACGCCAGCAGACTTCTCATATTCCTGCTGCATGTGTTTGTTGTTGCCATAGCGGTATTGAATCAATGGATCTTCGCAATTCAGGTCCTCGACCAAGTAACGCAGTGCCTGCCTGGAATCGTCGAATGCCCTAAGGGTCTGTTCATTCTCGGCCCCTTTCGTTCTGTAGAGAACGGACCACTCCCAATGATGAGACAGCGCGACTTCCACCGCATACTGAGCATTTTCCCCTTCGCATGGCGATGGCGATTGCTCCTGATACATGGTGATTTCTACCTTACTTGGAACTCCGCCATGGTAGGCATACTGGCCAGCAGAATCCCGATTGCCAACAAAGATCTCCTGGCGCTCACTTGCCTGTATTTGGCTTACATGCAACGACACCAAAGTTAGTAAAATTGCAGTAAATAACCTGGTACTACTCATGTGAGTATTTCCCTCGAATTTCAATGTTTCCCCTTACATATAAGGGCAGCTGGGACAGGGGTGAGCGGACCGGTGGCCTTTTTTGGAGCAACGCGGAGAAAAGGCCATCCGCGTGGCGCGACTTGTTATGCCAGCTTGGCTCCGAGTTCGAAATTTCTTTCCACATAGAAGTCTCGATCTTCTCCTGTAGAAAAGTCTTTTGAATAGCTCACAGGGTAAGGCTCTTCATCCGGGTGCTCTTCATCAATTTCCCAGTATCTCTCATCTGGTTGGAATATAGCTTCGTAAGCGACAGATACCGGAACGGGGCCTTTAAGGTGATTTCCGCGAATATTGATCCGCACTAATGTCGTAAGACTACCCTCCTGCTTTAGCCTGCGGTCGTAGGCCCTGTACTGACTATAATTCGCGATGAATGTTTTCATAGGTATTCAGGCATAACGAGACTGTAGAAAAACCCGCTTCTGGGGCCAATCTACAGCCCTCCTGCTTGTTCATTTCACCAGCTCATTCACTGGTTCGATTATCTT
>NZ_SOAX01000004.1 GCF_004364635.1 Halospina denitrificans
CAAGCGATGACGGAACGGTCAGACCGAGAGTGACAGAGCCTGTTAAGCCTTACGGCTGATACAAGCCGACTAACGAATGAGGCCATCACTCACACCCATCATCATCCTGGCCCGGGCATAAGAGCCCACAAAGAGGCCGAATGTAGAGCTGCAGTCTCAAACCGCTTCGCAATCAAATGGCGTTGCTTGACCGCAGGGGGAGTCCATGTAGTAAAGGCTTAAAGCCTCGATTCGTCAGGGCTTTTTTATTGCCGAACAAGATAGGCCAACCCTACCTGCATTCATTGAACTCCTTCGACCGCAACCGGCGCCGCCTAGCACGCAGGCGGTTGCCCTTCGGTTCCCGGTAGCCTGCCCGCAACTGATTATTGATGCGCTCCAGCGCGGCCTCATACTCGCGGCACCGTTTCTCCTGCCGCAACTTTTCCTCACGAGCATGGGAGCCGCCAGCCTCGTCATCGTCCTTATCGGAAAGGTCGGGCCAATCATCCCGGGGCTCGGGTAACTGAAGATCGGAGTTGGGATTTTCCGGAGGCTCCCAGCGCTGGTAGTCCCGGGTTTCCGGAGGGCGATCGGAAAAACGCTGCTGACCGGTTTCGTCCTGCCACGTGTAGACCTCCGCCCGGGCGGTAGCCGTGATAACAAGCAGGATGAAAGGATGCAGAACGGACGGGGCTCGTCGGCCCAACATTACTGGCATGGTGCTTTCTTCCCTGAAAGAGGCTTCCAAAAACGCTGCGCAGGATCCTGATCCGGCTGAGCGCTGTCAATGTTTCGCCATACCGTAATGCTTCGGGGCGGCGCCAATGCTGTTATGCTATAGGGGACAATGCAGCTTCAGGGAGTCCGTTACGGCATGCATGGGCAACCCCCGGTTTCAGCCTCCAACGTCGACGATGTTGAAAGGCTCTATCAGCTCGAGCTTCGCCTGGGTGCGGACCACGCCCGGCGGCGGCTTGCCATTGAAAAGGAGAAGGAAGCCCGGGTACTCAGCCGCGAAGGCAAGCACCTGCACCTGGAGAACGCCTACTCCCTGCCCTCCATGATCCGACTCTGCCTGCAGATGAGCGGGCTTTACCGCCGGGCCCAGGCCAACAGCCGCGAACTTCGCGTTACCGAGAACCGTTTTATCCTGCCGGAGCTGCCCAGGGGCCTCGAGGGGCTGACGCTGCTGCAGCTGAGCGACCTCCACGTGGACATGGACGAGGCCAATCTCCATGCCGTCATGGAAACCGTCCGCCCCCTGGAGTATGACCTCTGTGTGATCACCGGCGATTACCGCCGGGATACCTGGGGAGACATCAACCCGGCCATGGATGGGATGCAACGCCTGAGGAACCACCTGAACGGGACGGTGCTGGCCATCCTTGGCAACCATGACAGCGTGCTGATGGTGCCCGAGCTCGAAGCCATGGGCTACCAGATGCTGATGAATGAGAGCTACCGGCTGGAGAAGAATGGAGAGAGCCTCTGGATTGCCGGCGTGGACGACCCGCACCTGTACCAGACGGACGACCTGGAAGCGGCTATCGCTGACATCCCCGCAGCGGCCACATCCCTGCTGCTCAGCCACACACCGGAAATCTACCAGGAAGCGGCCATGGCCGGCTTCGACCTCTACATGTGCGGCCACACCCATGGCGGCCAACTCTGCCTGCCCGGCGGTTTGCCGCTGACCCTGGACGCCAGGTGCCCACGCCACCTCGGGCGCGGCGCCTGGGAGTACGATGCCATGCAGGGTTACACCACCACCGGCGCAGGCACCTCCATACTCAACGTGCGCCTGAACTGCCCCCCGGAAGTGACCCTCCACCGGCTGACGCGCGGCCCCAACGGCGTGGGTTAGTGCGGACGGCGGCGAAGGCCCCAGCGATACAGCAGGGGCGATCCCCAGATATTGAGCACGGAAAAGATCAGTGCGGCCAGGAGCAGCACCCACCAGGGCGCGTCGAGCATCCACCAGGCGGGAATCGCCGGGAGCAGGCCTTCCGGTAACTGGTCCAGCCCCCGGGCACGATCCCCGGCAACCAGCCCCAACCGGCGCTTGGTAAAGCTCGAGGCCAGATCCCCCAGCATCGCGAAGGCCGCAAAGACCCCACCGAAGACCGCACCCAGCCCCATGAGCCAGGCAATCAGGCCGGTCGCAGCCACTGAAATAGCCAGTCCCCGCCAGCTCTTGCTGCGGCCAAACAGGCGCCGCCCGTCCCACAGTGTCCAGCCGCAGTCAACCGGATAGCCCCGGTGGCCAAGCAGGGTGCTGAGCACCATCGGGGCTCCGTTGGCAACGATCAGCAGCACGACAAGGTCCAGCGTAAGCAGCATCGTTCAGAGCCCCAGTATCAGGTGGTGCCCGCCGGCAAGTACCGGTTCAGGCGTCCGGCAGGCCTCCACGGGTCTGCTTGATCGGGTCGAGGAGGTCACGGAGCTCGGCTTCGGGGACATCCGTCTCCTCTTTCGCCACATCCAGTATGGACTGGCCTGTGGCATACGCCTTCTTGGCAACTTCCGCAGCCTTGGCGTAGCCGATGACCGGGTTCAGCGTGGTGACCAGCACCGGGTTCTTGCCCACGGCCTCGGCCATGACCTCACTGTTAACGGTAAAGCCGGCAATCGCCTTGTCCGCCATCAAGCGGGCCGTATTGGACAGGAGCTTGTTCATCTCCAGCAGGTTCCAGCCAACCAGCGGCAGCATCACGTTGAGCTGGAAGTTACCCGACTGGCCGGCCATGTTGACGGCCGTATCAAGGCCGGTGACCTGGGCTGCAACCATGGCGGCAGACTCCGGGATTACCGGGTTTACCTTGCCGGGCATGATGCTGCTTCCCGGCTGCAGGGCAGGTAACGTGATTTCCCCGAGGCCGTGGATCGGGCCGCTGTTCATCCAGCGCAGGTCATTGGCCATCTTCATGAACACGGTTGCAAGGCCGCGGTAGGCGGCGGACATGCCGACAGGGGCATCAATGGCACTCTGGCCAACAAAGGGATGTTCCATGGCCGTGAAATGATGGTCCGTCAGCGCGCTCAGTTCCTCGGCGAAGAGGCGGGCGAAATCCGCGTGCGCGTTCACCCCGGTGCCCACGGCCGTGCCGCCCTGGGGAATCTTCAGAAGCTCGGTTGCCGCGTTTTCCAGCCGTGTCCGGGCATTGCCGATCTGCTCCCGCCAGGTCCGCAGTTCCTGCGCCATGGTCACGGGCATGGCATCCATCAGGTGGGTACGGCCGGTCTTGACCACGGATTCGGTCTCGGATTCGCGCTTCTGGATGGTCGTGGCCAGGTGATCAAGTGCGGGCAACAGGTGCTCGTGCACCTGGGTCACCGCGCTCAGGTGAATCGCGGTGGGGATCACGTCGTTGCTGCTCTGGCTCATGTTCACGTGGTCATTGGGGTTGACCGGCTCCGGGCTCTGCTCGGTTGCCAGGCGTGCAATCACCTCGTTGACGTTCATGTTGGTGCTGGTACCGGAGCCGGTCTGATAAACGTCCACGGGAAACTGGTCTT
The DNA here is from genome assembly GCF_004364635.1 of Halospina denitrificans. GTDB lineage: Bacteria > Pseudomonadota > Gammaproteobacteria > Pseudomonadales > Oleiphilaceae > Halospina > Halospina denitrificans. The sequence goes on from NZ_SOAX01000004.1 coordinate 3,499, forward strand.
CATGGGCACCGGAAAGGACGCGGTCGCACGCCTGCTCAATGGCGTGGGCGCGGTCGCCGTCAAGCAGCCCCAGCACCGCGTTCGCACGGGCCGCACTGCGCTTGATGCGCACCACCGCCTGGATGAAACCAATCGGCATCGCATGGCCGCTGACGGGAAAGTTATCCACGGCCCGCTGGGTCTGCGCGGCCCAGAGCGCACTTTCCGGAACTTCCACTTCACCCAGACTGTCTTTTTCGATGCGTTTATCGCTCATTACCGGCCTCCGTTATGTTGGCAACGCTGAACTTGGATGCGGCTATAGTGCCTTTAGCGGCGCCGGTTTTCCAGTACGGGGCGAGCCTGAGGAGCAAGCAATGGGCCCTGGGAACGCGACTCAGCGGCCCTGTGACCAATGTCGCACCTGGCGAATGCGATTACAAAAAATAACATTCGGCAGACAATCTGTTCCTATACTAGAAATTAAAGGAAATGTCATAACGTCGTAACAAAAGGCGATACCCAAGCCGTTCGACAGGAGACAGCGCCCAATGAAAGCCAGCGACGTACGAAAGCTCAAGAAGCGGATTGCTCCGGCCTACACCGAAATGTTCTCAGGGCGGGTGTACAAGGTTGGCGAGGGCGCTGTTTCCGTGCGCAACCACAGCGGCGAAGCCCGGCATACCGTGATCGGCGTCCATGGTTTCCTGGAAAACCACTGTTACTTCACCCAGCTCTATCAGGAGCCGACCACGGAACTGATCCTGCTGACCTGCTCGAACTACCACATCCCGGTCAGCGGCCCCAACATCGAGCGCCCGGCGTGGGTCCAACGCAATACCTACCCCGTCGCCACCATCGAGTACGATGCACGCATCCTCATCCAGACGCTGGAGAACCTGCCCTCTTCCCGGCAGGTGCGCGTCCATGGCCATTCCAGGGGCGGCGGTGTGATCATCGAGGCGGCGCGCCAGCGGCCTGAGCTCTTCCGCAATGTGGATGTGGTGCTGGAAGCGCCGGTACTGCCCCAGGGGCAACTCCACGCGCTGGTCCGCACCATCCTGGAGCCGGTCAGCCATGGCATGTGGCCCTGGATCGTGCGCGCCATCAACAGCACGCCCACCTCCACTTACGGACAGACCTTCTTCGGCCGTATGAACGGACGCAAGAAGCAGCTCCTGACCCGCATGTTCGCGGCTACCCAGGATCATCTGACCATTGTGCGCAACCTCGAGAACATCATGGCGTGGATGGAACAGTGGAACCCGGAAATACTGGCCAACATCCGCCAGGGCACCATCCTGATCCCGGAATCGGACCGGATCCTGGATCGCGAGATCATGCTCGAGAGGGCACGCCACCTGCCCACGGCCGTGCGCATCGTCGAAACCCACAACACCAGTCATTTCATCACCCTGGACAGCCTGGAATGGCTGCCTTCCATGGACGACATCCCCCGGGTCGCCTGAGCGCCCGGATTGTCGCTGGTGGTAATCCCCTCTAAAATGCCGCCCTTCACCCAGGGAGGACCGGCGTGTATCGCTACAAGCTCATCCAAACCCAGCCCCGCACCGCCAATGGCCAGCGCCTGCAGGAGCTGATGCTGGAATACCACGACTTCCGGCACGATCGGATCGGGCACCCGCTGACGGCGGAAGTGGAAGCCCTGGGCAGCTGGCAGGCCCAGCGGCTCCGCCATACCCACCGCGACCTCTACGAATCACCCCGCTACCAGGAAGCCCTGGATTTTCTCCTTGAAGACCTCTATGCCCCCAGGGATTTCACGCGTCGCGACGATGACATTGACCGGATCTTCCCCTACCTGATCCGCCTCAGCCCCGACAGCGCCCTCTTCACCCTCTCCCAGCTCGTGGAGCTGAACCTGCTCAGCCAGAAGCTGGACCTGGCCATGGCGGAGTGGCTGGTCGCCAACATGAGGATGGACGTGCGCGGCATTCTGGAAATGGACGAGGAGGACTACGCGAGCGCCTACCGGGCCTGCGGCCGGGAGACGGAACGTCAGCGCCAGATCGAGCTGGTGGATGCCGTGGGGAGGGACCTGGAGCACTATGTCAGCAACCGTTCACTGCGCATGGCGCTCAGGATGATGCATCGCCCGGCACAGATGGCCGGGCTTGGCGAACTCTACCGCTTCATCAGCGAGGGCGTACACGCCTTCCGCGCCATGGGTGGCGTGGATGAGATTCTGGGGACCATCACCGAACGCGAAACCCGCATCAAGGAGCGCATCATGGCAGGCGAGCCCATGGCTCAGTTCCGCGCCAGTATCTCCTCAAGCTGACGGATCACCTCACCCTCGATGCGGTGGCGGAACGGCCGCAGCATCATGCCCAGCTCCAGGTGGACACCGATCTCCTCCGGCAGGACCTCGACCTCGCCCTTGATACCGGAGCGTCTGAGCCGGAGCTTTTCCCCTTCCCAGTGCCACTCGAAGTCGTAGTGGGATTCCATCTCCCGCGCCAGCTCGTCGGCAACCCGCAGGGCATGCTCATGATCCATGGAGTGCGAGCGACGGACATCAATACGGGACATGGGCTCTTCCTCAATTCATCAATCAAAGCGCGGATTCTAGAAGTTTAGCAGCAAAGACAACAGCCCCACTTGTGGTTAGAATACGCCAAAGTCCCCGCGGAGGTTTCCCATGACGGATCAGGACACGACCCATTTCGGTTATCGTCAGGTTCCCAAGAAAGAAAAGGCCCGCCACGTCGGCCAGGTATTCAGCTCGGTGGCGAGTAAGTACGACCTTATGAACGACCTGATGTCCATGGGCGTGCACCGGCTCTGGAAACGCTTCACCATCGAGCTCAGCAGCGTCCGCCCCGGGCACAGCATCCTGGACATTGCCGGTGGCACGGGTGATCTCACCATGCAGTTCGCCGACCGTGTGGGCGCCGACGGCGAAGTCGTGCTGGCCGACATCAACCAGGAAATGCTGGAAGTGGGCCGCGACCGCCTGACCGACCGCGGCTACGGCGGGCGCATCAGTTACGTCCAGGCCGACGCGGAAAACCTCCCCTTCCCGGACAACCATTTCAACGTGGTCTCCATCGCCTTCGGGCTGCGTAACGTCACCGACAAGGACCAGGCCCTGCGGGAAATGACCCGGGTGCTCAAGCCCGGCGGCAAGCTGCTGATCCTGGAATTCTCCAAGCCGGTCAATCCGCTGGTCAGCAAAGCCTATGACGCCTACTCCTTCACCGCCCTGCCCATCATGGGCAAGCTGGTCGCCGGCGACAGTGAGAGCTACCGCTACCTGGCCGAATCCATCCGCATGCACCCGGACCAGGAAACCCTCAAGGGCATGATGGAAGAGGCCGGGCTGGTCCAGTGCCGCTACCACAACATGACGGCCGGGGTGGTAGCCCTGCACTCGGGGGTCAAGCCCTGATGTCACTGAGGGAGACCCTGGAACAGTCCCTGACGGGCCTGGCCGAGGCCGCCCTGAACCATGGTCTGGCCCTGGACCCGGGCACCCGTGCCTCGGTGCTGGCCCAGCTCGGCTCTCCCGTGAGTTTCCACCTGGAGCCGCCGGGGCTGGCCCTGAGCCTGGTACGATCCGGGGATGGCGTCCGCCTGACCCTGAACGATCCCACGGCACCCTCGGCGGTCGTACGCGGCACGCCGCTGTCCATGCTCTCCCTGGCGCTTGGCGACGCCACGCCCCTGCACCAGGGACGCCTCGTCATCGAAGGCGAGGAGGAACGGGTGGCCGCCCTCACCCATACCCTGGCCGAACTCGATCCGGACCTGGAATCCGTGCTTGCCGGCGTCATGGGCGATGTTCCCGCCCACCTGCTGGCCCGGCGCCTGCGCAGCGTCCTGGGCTGGACCCAGCAGGCCCATGAGGCGCTGTTTGCCAATATCGAGGACTACATCCAGGAAGAGGCGGGCGTGGTGCCGCCACGCAACGAGGCGGAAGTAATGTTCGAGGACGTCCAGAACCTTGCGGATCGGACCGACAACCTTGAGGCCCGCATCGAGGCGCTCAGCCAGCAATCCGGACCGGAGACGCCGTGATACAGCTCCACCGCCTGATCCGCATTCTCTGGGTTTTCAGCAAGTACCGCCTGGATGAGTTCCTGCGCCTGCTGAGCCTGCCCCTGGGCATACGGATCATCCTGGCAACAGCGCCCTGGCGCCTCTTCCCCGCCCGCCACGAGAGCCGCGGGGAACGCCTGCGCCTGGCCATGGAGGAGCTGGGCCCCGTCTTCGTGAAGTTCGGCCAGATCCTGTCCACCCGCCGCGACCTGCTGCCGGACGACATGGCCGAGGCGCTGCAGTATCTGCAGGACCGGGTACCCCCCTTCCCCAGCGACCAGGCCCGGGAGATCATCGAGGCGGACCTTGGCGGGGCCGTCGGCGATATGTTCAGTGAATTCGAGCGCGACCCGCTGGCATCCGCCTCCGTGGCCCAGGTCCATGGCGCGCGCCTGCACGATGGCCGCGCCGTGATCGTGAAGGTCATCCGCCCCGGCATTGAACGGGTCATCCGCCAGGACATCCGCCTGCTCTACCTGATGGCCGGCCTGCTTGAGCGTTACTGGTCCGAGGGCCGGCGCCTGCACCCGGTCGAGGTGGTCTCGGACTACGAGAAGACCATCTTCGACGAGCTGGACATGCAGCGAGAGGCTGCCAATGCCAGCCAGCTGCGCCGCAACTTCCCGGATTCCAGCCTGATCTACGTGCCCGACGTCTACTGGCCCTACACCTCCAAGCGGGTAGTCACCATGGAGCGGGTCAGCGGCATTCCCATCGGCGACACCCAGGCACTTCTGGACGCCGGCGTGGATATGAAGGTACTGGCGGAAAAAGGGGTGGAGATCTTCTTCACCCAGGTCTTCCGGGACAGCTTCTTCCACGCCGACATGCACCCGGGCAATATCTTTGTAAACGCGGCCAACCCCGCCGACCCCCAGTACATCGCCCTGGATTTCGGCATCGTGGGCACCCTGGGGCCCACCGACAAGAACTACCTGGCGCGCAACCTGCTGGCCTTCTTCGAGCGCGACTACCATCAGGTGGCGGTACTCCATGTGCAGTCCGGCTGGGTGCCGGCGGACACGCGCATCGACGAGTTCGAGGCGGCGATCCGCACCGTCTGCGAGCCCATCTTTGCCCGGCCATTGAAGGACATCTCCTTCGGCCACTTCCTGCTGCGCCTCTTTGAGGTGGCCCGGCGCTTCGAGATGGAAGTCCAGCCCCAGCTGGTGCTTCTCCAGAAAACCCTGCTGAATGTGGAGGGCCTCGGGCGACAGCTCTACCCGGAACTGGACCTCTGGGCCACCGCCCATCCCTTCCTGGAGGACTGGATGCAGAAACGCATCGGCCCACCCGGCCTGCTCCAGAGCCTGCGCCGCCAGCTTCCGGACCTGGCCGAGCAGGCCCCGGAAATGCCCCAGCTCATCCACGACGCCCTGGAGCACCTGGCCAGCGGCCAGGCCCCGGTGCAGCCACGCTCCGCGCCACAACCGGAAACCACCGGCAACAACAGCTCGGGCGCGCTTCTGCTGGGCGGTGCCCTGGCGGTGGCCGGAGCCGTGATTATCGCCGAGCCCGCCGCACGCGACTGGTTCCGCTCCCTGCCCCCGGCAAGCTGGATTCTGCTTGGAGTGGGCGGCGTGTTATTCTGGCGATGGACAACCCGTAATGGACGCTCGAAATCATGACTGTTTCCCCCGCCCCGGACTGGATCCGTGACGTCAGCTTCAATGAACAGGGCCTGATTCCCGCCATTGCCCAGGATGCCGAAAGCGGCGACGTCCTGATGATGGCCTGGATGAACGCCGACGCCCTGGAACAGACCGCCCGTACCAGCGAGGCGGTGTATTATTCCCGTTCCCGCGGCAAGCTGTGGCACAAGGGGGAGAGTTCCGGGCATGTCCAGAAGGTCCATGAGATCCGGATGGACTGCGATGCGGACGTAATTCTTCTGAAAGTGGAACAGCTAGGCGGCATTGCCTGCCATACTGGAAGGCGCAGCTGCTTCTATCGTCGCCTGGACGAAGGGGGCTGGACCAGCACCGAAGAGATTCTCAAGGACCCGGATGCAATCTACGGTAAAGAGGGGTCGCACTGATGACGGATGTACTCAGGGAGCTGGGCGCGGTACTCGAGCAGCGCAAAAACAGCGCCAGCCCGGATGAGTCCTATGTGGCGAAGCTTCACCACAAGGGGCTCAACAGGATTCTGGAGAAAGTCGGCGAGGAATGTACCGAAACATTGATCGCTGCCAAGGACGCGGAGCGCTCAGGCGACAATAATGAACTGATTGCGGAGACAGCGGACCTATGGTTTCACAGCCTGGTCATGCTGTCGCACCAGGGCGAAGGGCCGGAAGCCGTGCTCAATGAGCTGGCCCGGCGCTTCGACCTCTCCGGGCTCGAAGAGAAGGCCCGGCGGACAAAAGACTACTGATACGTTTGTTAGTAAGCGGACAGGTGTTTCCAGAACCGTCCGGAGCCATGGATGGCGGAGGCGAGCGTACAGGGGTTGACGCGGTTGAGCGTAAACGGGCTTACAGGAAGTAAGCCCTGGACCTTTTAGCGGAGCAGGACAGCGCAGCTAAAAGGTATTCACAGCGTGTTCTGGAAACACCTGTCCGCTTACTAACAAACGTATCAGTAACACATAATAGAGGAGACCATCATGGGTGGTATCAGCATCTGGCAGCTTCTGATCGTATTCGGCATCGTCGTGCTGGTGTTCGGAACCAAGAAACTGCGCAACATGGGCGGTGACGTTGGCGGCGCAATCCGCAACTTCAAGCAGGCCATGAACACCGATGACAGCGACAAGAAATCCGACGAGGAAAGCGAGGAGGCGGATGCGCCCCTGGAGCGCAAGGAAGCGGATTCCACCAAGGCCGGGGAAACCGAACGCAAACATGACCACTCCTGAGCCGGACGCCCATGTTTGACCTTGGCTTTCTGGAACTCTTCATCTGCGGCGTTATTGCCCTGCTGGTGCTCGGCCCCGAACGACTGCCGGGCGCCGCCCGTGCTGCCGGGCACTGGGTCGGCAAGGCCCGACGCATGACCCGCCAGTTCTCGGAAGAACTGGACCGGCAGGTCAAGGCCGAGGAGATCCGCGAGCGCCTGAAGCAGGAGAAAAGCGAAATCGGTTACGAGGACATCCAGAAGAATGTCCAGGAAGCCCTGGACGAAGCCAAAGACCATAACCACCTGGTCCACTCCGAGGACAACCAACGCAAATCCAATCCGGGATCCGGCACCTCCCGGACCCCAACGGATTCCGACAGCCAGTCCAGTAATCCATGACGAGCCCAGAGACCGACCCCGAAGAATCCTCGATGCCGCTGGTCGCCCACCTGATCGAGCTGCGCAACCGGCTCCTGAAGGCCATCCTGGCCATTCTCGCGATCTTCCTGGTGCTCTATCCCTTCGCGAACGAGCTCTATGCCTGGCTGTCCGGCCCCCTTCGGGCCTACCTGCCGGAAGGCACCTCCATGATCGCCACGGATGTGGCCGCCCCCTTCTTCGCACCGCTGAAGCTGACGCTGGTTCTCGGGGTCTTCCTGGCCATGCCGGTGGTGCTGTACCAGATCTGGCGCTTCATGGCGCCGGGGCTCTATAAGCACGAAAAGAAACTGGCATTTCCGCTGCTGGCCTCCTCCATAATCCTGTTCTACCTGGGCGCACTGTTCGCCTACTACGCGGTCTTTCCGCTGGTATTCGCTTTCTTCACCTCGGTAGGTCCAGCCGAAGTCACGGTCATGACCGATATGAGCAGTTACCTGGATTTCGTGCTCAAACTGCTCTTCGCCTTTGGTGTCGCCTTCGAGATTCCCGTCGCCATTGTGCTGCTGATTCTCAGCGGCGCCACGGATGTCGCCTCGCTGCGGGAAAAACGCCCCTACGTGGTCGTGGGCTGCTTTGTGGTGGGCATGCTTATGACGCCGCCGGACATCATCTCCCAGACCATGCTGGCCGCGCCCATGTGGCTGCTGTTTGAGGCAGGCGTGCTGTTCGGTGTGCTGGTCGAACGCCGTCGCGAGGAAGAAACGGACGCGCCATGAACCTGCTGCTCCTCCGTCCCGAACAGTTGACGTCGGACAGCCGCGCCCGGGTCCAAGGACGCCAGTTGCGCCACATGCTGGATGTGCACGGGGCGGGCATTGGGGATTCACTGCGTGTTGGCCTGGTTAACGACGCCATCGGAAGCGCCGTGGTCGCCGACCTAACCGATACCGAGGCCAGCCTTGAGATTACCTGGCAGGAAGATCCGCCGGCGCCCCTGCCGCTGACCCTGGTGCTGGCGTTGCCGCGCCCCAAGATGCTGCGGCGCATCATCCAGAGTGGCGTGGCCATGGGCGTGAAGCGCCTGGTGATCGTCAACAGTTACCGGGTCGACAAGAGCTACTGGCAGACGCCCTGGCTCGGCGACGAGGCACTGGCCGAGCAGATCACATTGGGGCTGGAACAGGCACGGGACACCCTCTGGCCGGAAATAATACAGCGCAAGCGCTTCAAGCCTTTTGTGGAGGACGAGCTGGCCGCCATGACCGAAGGCAGCCGACGCCTGATTGCCCATCCGGGTAGCGCCACTGCCTGCCCACAGGGACTGACCGAGCCCGTGAGCCTGTGCATCGGCCCAGAGGGCGGCTTTATTCCCTATGAAGTAAACCTGATCCGCGAGCAGGGCTTCGAGGCGGTCCATCTCGGGCCCCGGATCCTGCGTACCGAAACAGCAATACCCGCGATTCTCGGGCGACTTTTCGATATCATCAACCTGACATGAGCTCAGATACAGAGAACCCCACTCCCAGGACGAGCGGCCGCCAGGAGGAAGAGCACGAGGCGCAGCCCGTGATCTTCTGCCTGATTGCCATTGTGGTGGGCATTGTCACCGGCATCGGTGCCATCGCCTTTCACCACCTGATCAGTTTCTTCCATAACGTCTTCTTCTACGGACGCCTGGCCGTGGATTCGGGCAACGAAACCCTGCTGGAGCCCAGCATCTGGGGCCCCTTCGTGGTGCTGGTGCCGGTCATCGGCGGCCTCGGCGTCGTGACCCTGACCCGCACCTTCGCGCCCGAGGCACGCGGCAGCGGGGTTCCCGAGGTCATCGATGCGGTCTACTTCCGCGAAGGTCTTATCCGGCCTGTGGTGGCCGGCGCCAAGTCGCTGGCCTCGGCCCTGTCCATCGGCAGTGGGGCCTCGGTCGGCCGGGAGGGTCCGATCATCCAGATCGGCGCCTCTCTGGCCTCGAGCATCGCACGGCTTGTGCACCTCAGCACCTGGCAGCGGATCACCCTGATCGCCGCCGGCGCCGGGGGCGGTATCGCCGCCACATTCAACACGCCCCTGGGCGGCGTGATGTTCGCCATTGAGCTGATGCTGCCCGAGCTCAGCAGCCGGACCTTCCTGCCCGTTGTGCTTTCCACCGCTACGGCGGCTTACATTGGCAGGCTGGCGCTGGGCATGACGCCGGCCTTCCTGATTCCGGCCCCGGAGGCGGTCACGGCCGCCACTCTTGGCGTGCACAACATCCTGGCCATGAGCGTTCTGGGCGTGGCCTGTGGACTGGCCTCCTGGGGCTTTATCCAGCTCCAGTCGGTGACGGAGACGGGGTTTGAGCGGCTCACGCGCAACCACTATCTGCGCCATACCGCGGGGATGCTGATGGTTGGCTTCATCCTGCTGGCCGTGCAGCAGTTTTCCGGCCATTACCATGTGGCCGGCGCCAGTTACGCGACCATCAGCGAGATCCTCCACGGCAATCTGGTGGCGCTTCAGCTTCTGGTGTTCCTGTTCGTGGCCAAGCTCTTCGCGACCACGCTGAGTCTGGGATCGGGCTCGTCCGGGGGCATTTTCTCGCCCGCGCTCTTCCTGGGCGCCACGCTCGGGGCGGCTTTCGGCACGGCACTGTCCATTATCTGGCCTGGCGCGGACATCAATCCCATGAACTACGCGGTCGTGGGCATGGCGAGCATTGTGGGCGGTGTTACCGGGGCTGCTATGACGGCCATTGTGATGGTGTTCGAGATGACCCGGGACTATGTGATCATCATTCCGCTGATTATTGCGGTTGCGATTTCCATCGGGGTTCGCCGGGGCCTGCTGAACGAGACCATCTATACGATCAAGCTGGCGCGCCGGGGCAAGCACTTTTCGAGCGAGCGTCACCGGAATCTGTTCCTGCTGCGTCATGCGGAGGATTTCATGGAGGAGTCTTTCGTGCATCTGGCGCCGGATACGCTGGTGGATGATGCCTTTGAGCGGATTGGGCGGGATGCGGATGTGAATTACGTTCTGCTGACGAATGGGGTTGGCATTGTGACGGCGGTGCTGCCATTCAGTGAGTTGCTTAATGCGGAGCATGAGGGCAATGCGCATTCAATGCGCCTGGATGAGTTGGATGCGCAGGATTTTGTGTTTGTGCATGCGAACAACATCCTGAGTGAGGCGGTTAAGCAGCTGACGAATGCGGGGGTGCTTTATGCGGTGGTGATTCCGGACCAGAGTGAGGAGCCGCCTCCTACGCAGGTGCTGGGGGTTCTGGATAAGGATCATCTGGCCGACAGTGTGATGGAGCAGTTTAGGACCTTCAGTACCGGGGGGTGAGAGTAGGCGCCCGTGTCTGATTCGGCCGGCGGGGCGGGAGGGTTTTCCCGGGAACCGCTTTGAATACATCCATGTACGCTGCGCCTCCGCCATCCATGGCTCCGGAGCTTCCCGTGAAAACCCTCCCGCCCCGCCGGCCGAACCAGACACTAACTTAGAGTATTAAATGTCGAATCTCGGGAGGGGGTGACTCATGCCCATGGCTTCCGAGGCAATCCGGTTTTTGATGAACGTTTGCCCGTCCAGCCACCGCATGCCGGTATTTCGCAGCCAGCGTAGGGGCATTTCGTCGCGGCCGAAGAGTTGTTTGAAGCCTTCCATGGCCGCCATCAGGGAGAGGTTTTCCACCTTGCGGCGGCGCTGGTAGCGCTGTAGGGCGCTGAGGTGGGCGGGGTTGAGGCCGCGGTCCTGGGCTCGGCGGATTTCGTCGGCGAGGACGGCGACGTCGGCGAAGCCGAGGTTGACGCCCTGCCCGGCCAGGGGGTGGATGGTGTGGGCGGCGTCGCCGACCAGGGCGACGCCGGGGCGGATGTATTCTCGGGCGTGGCGTTGGCGCAGGGGGATGGCGTGGCGTTTGGAGATTTCCTGTACGTCGCCCAGGACGTTTTCGAGTGCGTCGCCGAGTTCCATGGCAAAGGCGCCGTCGTCGAGGTTCATCAGGCGTGCGGATTCGGGGACGTCCTGCGACCAGACGATGGAGACGAAGTGGTCTGAGTGCTGTTCGTTGGCCATTGGGAGGTAGGCGACGGGGCCGGTGCTCATGAAGCGTTGCCAGGCGGTGTGCTGGTGGGCGTTTTCCAGGCGAGCGGTGCAGACGATGGCCTGTTGGTCGTAGTCCCATTCCCGGGTGGCCAGGCCGGCCCATTGGCGGATGCGGGAGTTGGCGCCGTCGGCGCCGATGACCAGCGAAGCTTCGAGCCAGCGGCCGTTGCCGAGCATGACGGCGGAGCCGGTGGATGTGGGGCGCCACTGGCGGACGTGCTCGCTGTCCAGCCAGCGTATGCCGGGGCTGTGTTCCATGGCCTGGATAAGGGCGCTGAGGACGAAGCGGTTCTCGACGATGGTGCCGAGGCGTTCGGTCTGCAGGTCCGCCGAGTCGAAGTGGATGCTGCCGGTGCCATCCGCATCCCATACACGCATCTGTCGATAGGCGCAGTGGCGCGCCGACTCGATCACTGGCCAGGCACCCAGGTCTGTCAGAAGTTGGCGCGTGGACTCCGTGAGGGCGCTGACACGGGGTTCGAAGTCATGCACGGACTCGACCGGGTCTGCAGGATGAAGCAGGCTCTCGCGGGGCTGGGGCTCGATCACGGTTACGTTCAGCTCAAGGCGGGACAGCGCCAGCGCCAGGGCAGCGCCGACCATGCCGCCGCCGACAATCGCGATCTGGGTACGTTCGGTCATTGCCTCTTCACTCATGGCCGAGCGAGCTCCGTCTGCGGTTCAGGCCCATGTTCTGACGCGCCAGCCAGTGTCGGGCGCCGGGGGCCGCATCCAGCGCCAGCAGGCCCAGGTCCCGGATATGCCCCGGAAAACCGCTGGAACCGGAGAAGACGCGGATAATGCCGTCCGAGAAGCCGACGATGGCATCCACGTCCTGCTGGTGTTCGTCCAGGTAGGGCCGGAGGGTGTGAAGATCAGACAGGGACTGCCCATCCCGATGGGCCTGTGCGAGGCAAGCGCTCAGGCGCATCAGGCCACGCAGGGCCAGGTTGAAGCCCTGCCCCGCCACCGGATGCAGTGCATGGGCGGCATTGCCGACCAGTACCACGCCCGGACGCGCCGGCTCCGGCGCCTGTTCCAGCCCGAGCGCGTAGCTGTGGCGCCGCCCCACCCGTTCGAAGCGACCCCGGCGCCAGCCGAAAAGCCCCTGCAGCTCCTTCAGGAAGGCCCTGTCGTCCAGTGCCATGCGGCGTTCCACTTCCGTGGCCGGCATGGTCCAGACCAGCGCGTAATCATGGGACTTGCGGTGTGGGAGCAGGGCCACGGGGCCGTCGTCGGTGAAGCGTTCATAGGCCACGCCCTCATGGGGACGGGACGTGGTCACGGTGGCAACCATGGCATGCTGGTCATAGTCCCGGCGTTGGACGCTGAACCCAAGGGCCTCACGCAGTCCTGAACGGCCTCCGTCGGCCACCACCAGTAGGTCGCAGTGCCAGCTCTCCGTCGCGCCATCACGTTCAATCCGGACCTCGGCGCCCTGCTGGCTGCTCTGGGCGGACTGGACGCGGGCCGGGCAGAGCCATTGAATGTCGGCATTACCCAAAGCCGAAACCAGGTTCAGGCCCAGCCAGGCATTATCCACCACATAACCCAGGGCATCCTGTCCATGTTCAGCCGCGTCCATTCGGGCGGAGCCGAAGCGGCCGCGCTCGGAGACATGGATTCGGTGGATCCCTGTGGCGCCTTCGGCAATCGCCGGCCACAGGCCCAGATCCTCGTAGATCAATCGGGACCCGTAGGCCAGTGCCGTCGCGCGCGCATCGTAACTGGGCTGATAGTGCTCGTGCGGCGATACATCCGGAGTGATGGGCGCGGATTCGACTACTGCTACGCTCATATCGGGGGCGTGACGGGACAGGGCCAGCGCCAGCGAAGCGCCGGCCATACCCCCGCCCACGATCAGGACCTGGCAGTGGTGATCCACCGCTTCCCCTGATTCAGCCATCGGCCATCAATGCCTCGATATCAGCGATTTCCTTCGGCACCCCAGTGGTAAGATTCCGATAGCCGTCACGGGTGACGACAATATCGTCCTCGATGCGCACGGCAATCCCCCGCCAGCGTTCCTCGACCTGCGTGTTGTGCGGGCTGATGTACAGGCCCGGTTCTATGGTCATCACCATACCGGGCTCCTGCACGCGCCAGGCGCCGCCGATCTTGTAGTCGCCCACATCGTGGACGTCCATGCCCAGCCAGTGGCCGGTCCGGTGCATGAAGAAGTCCCGGTAATGGCCCTGCTCCACCACTTCCTCGAGCGTGCCCTTGAGGAGGCCCAGATCAAGCAGCCCCTGGCTCAGTATCTCGACCGCAGCTTCATGGGGCTGGTTCCAGTGGTTCTCCGGTTTCACGGCCTCGATTGCGGCCTTCTGGGCCGCCAGGACCACCTCGTACACGGCCTTCTGTTCCGCGCTGAAGCGGCCATTCGCCGGAAAGGTCCGGGTGATGTCCGCCGCGTACCCTTGATACTCACACCCGGCGTCAATCAGCACCAGCTCACCATCCGCCAGCACGCCGCTGTTCTCGATGTAATGCAGTACACAGCCATTGGCCCCACTGCCGACAATGGTGGGATAGGCCGGGAAGGCTGCTCCCTGGTCCCTGAAGTGATAGAGCAGTTCCGCCTCGAGCTGATATTCGCGCAGCCCCGGTTGTGCCCGGCGCATGGCACGGCAGTGGGCTTCGGCGCTGATGGTCGCCGCGCGCCCCATTGCCTTGAGTTCGGCACCGCTTTTATAGAGGCGCATGTCGTGCAGGGTGTGTTCCAGGGAGACAAACTCACCTGGCGGCTTGGCACCACTGCGGACCTTCGAGCGGATGCTGTTGATCCACTCCATGACCCGGGCATCAAAGCCTGCGTCGCGGCCGATGGAGTAATAGACCCGCGAGCGCCCCTCGATCAGGCCCGGAAGAATGTCGTCGATATCGCCCACCGGAAAGGCATCATCCATTCCGTAGTCGGAAACCGCCCCGTCCGGCCCGATCATGGAGCCGTCCCAGAGTTCACGATCCGGGTCCCGTTCCCGACAGAAAAGGACGCTTTCCCCATGCTCCCGCCCGGGGATCAACGCCAGGACAGCATGCGGCTCATCAAAGCCGGTCAGGTAATGGAAATCACTGTCCTGGCGGTAGGGAAACTCCGTATCCCGGCTCCGCGTCCGCTCTGGCGCTGCTGACAGGATGGCGATGCTGTCCGGTGCCATCTGTTCGATCAGGCGCTGTCGCCGCTCGGCGTATTCCCTGAGTGGAATAATCCGGTCGCTCTGTTTTGCTTGCGCATTCATAGACTGGGCTCGTTCAATGCAGGGTTTTCTCGTCCGGCTCGGGACGGTTGAATTCGGCGAAAACGTTCAGCACGCCAATACGAATGTACTCGCTTACTTCCTCGACCTCCCGATCACCGTCCTCGCTGTCGTCCGCATCATGCTCGACCTGACTGATGGCCACAAAGTCCCGCATCAGCTCACGGATGTCGTCATCCGCCCGACTCAGCGCGTCCCCAGCCGCCCGGGCCATTCCCTCCAGAAAGCCCCGAACCCAGTTCGAGAGCGCTTCCAGGCGCTCCCCCAGGGGTGCCTGCTCGGGCGGCAGCAGCAGCCGGAAGTCCATGTCCTCCGACTGCAGTGCCGCCAGATTGGCGGCGTAGAACGCATGCAGTAACGCCCTTGGGGTCGGCTGGTCCTCAACGGCATCATTGAGCAATTGATCGCATCCCAGATGCTCCAGGGCCAGTGCCTCCCAGCGGTCAGAGGACAGGCGCTCGCCTGCGGCAAGCTCCCCGGTCAGAAGACCATGCAGTTCGCTGGGATGGTTAATGGCACTGTGACGGGTGTGAAGGTCCGACCACAGGTCAAAGTCATAGAGTGTTTCCTGTAACCGGGCCTGGTCGTTGTCGTCGATATCGCTCATTCGGCAGTCTGCTCCTGTACGCTGCTCATCGCCCTCAGTGCGCTAGACTAGCATGATGGACAAGGCTGTCGTACCCACAAATTGACCGCTCCACGGGAGCGGCCTATAGTGAATCGCAAGAGGCGATCCCGGAGACGCGTACCATGGAGCAGTCGGAACTGGAAGCGCTGGCCGCGCGAATCGATCAGCTGATCGAACGCAACCGCCAGCTCTCCGCAGAAAACGCACGCCTGCGCCAGGCCCAGGAGGAATGGCAGCAGGAGCGCGTGCAGTTAATGCAGAAAAACGACATGGCGCGTCACCGGATTGAAGCCATGATAACCCGCCTCAGATCCCTGGAGCATCACTGATGTCCGAGAAGGAAACGGTCGCCGTCAATATACTGGACAAGGAATACCTGGTCGCCAGCCCTGAAGAGGAAAAGGGCGGGCTGGAACAGTCCGCGCGCTACCTGGATGAAAAAATGCGTGAAATCCGCGCCAACGGACGTGTGTTCGGCACCGAGCGTATTGCCGTGATGGCCGCGCTCAATATTACCCACGAACTGCTGCAACGCAGTGATATGCCGGCTTCCGCGGAAGCGACGCTCCAGGAAATCGACCGTCGGGTTTCCGAGGCACTGGAAAACAGCCACAAGGAAACCGGCTGAATCCCCGTTGCAAACGCCCCCCATAATCGGCCTATAATTAGGTCAGCTCTCTGGGCTGTGCGATTACCGGATGTTGTCCTCGAGCCGATGCATACTCAATAAGGGGGCCTCTCCCTGGTGATGTGAGCAAGTCCTCCATGCAGAGGAAAGCCTGATTCACCATTCAGCGACCCCCGCCTTGGACTCTAGGGTTCAAGGGCAGAATCCGGAACGGCAGCCCGGGGGGTTTTATACCCTCCGCATCCCTGTAACGCAGACGAGCAACCTCATGTCCCGCAGTCAATTGAGACGGGAGCTGCGCCAAAGGCGTCGTGAGCTCACAAGACACCAGCAGCGCCAGGCCTCCAACGCTCTCTGTCACCACCTCAAAGCCAGTGCCGACGTAAAACGGGCGCGCCATCTTGCCCTTTACTGGCCCAACGACGGTGAAATCGACCCAAGCCCCTTCCAGGCCATTGCACGGACGCTGGGCAAGCAATGCTATCTCCCGGTCCTGCACCCGGTGCATCACAACCGGCTGTGGTTCCTTGAGTTCAATGACGACACCCGCCTTGTCAGCAACCGCTTTGGAATACCCGAACCGGAAATCCGGCGCAACGGGTCACGGCCGGCCTGGGCGCTGGACCTGATCCTGATGCCGTTGGTTGGATTCACTGAAAGGGGGGACCGTCTGGGCATGGGAGGCGGCTTTTACGACCGCACCTTTGAGTTCCTGCATCATGCCGCCTGTCACAAACCAAAACTGATCGGACTGGCGCACGAATGCCAGCGGGTGCCAACGATGCCCACGGCGAGCTGGGATATTCCAATGGATGCCATCATCACCGACGGAGGGCATTACTCGGTGCGTCACCGGTCACTGCTCCCGTCGGATGGCGAATAGCTGGATAGGGACAGTCAGTTACTGCGCGCTGTGGCGTTCGGGGCGGCAATCCCCCCTGACATCTGCGCGGCTGACGTCGTGGAACGGTTATCCGAGGCCGCCAACGAGGTAATCCCGCTGATCAGAAGCCCCACCGCAAATACCATCACCAGAGTTCGAATCACATCGGGTCGGCGATTCATCGGTTGCTTTCTCCTGCCATTGTCCTGTTTTTTTCTTTTTAGGCGCCTTCAAACGCAGATCATTCAAGGACCTACGCGCTACTCTTCGGACGTTAGGAGAAAGTCTAACAGCAATAGAAGTTTTTACAATTTAAAGAGGTTTTGAAATATTAGCGTTTTGTAACGCATTATTGCCGGGGAACAGGCCCCGGTTACTTTCCCAGAAAAAGCCGATAGGCCGGATCATCACTGATTTCTTCGTACTCAAACCCAATATCGTCCAGCATCGCGCGGAAATCAGGCATCTCCGCATCCTCAACCTCGGCTCCCATAAGTACTCGGCTGTAGGCCGCACCATGGTTACGATAATGAAACATGGAGATATTCCAGCGGCTGCCCAGTGACATCAGGAACCCGATCAGCGCGCCCGGGCGCTCAGGAAAGGTGAACTGGAAAACCTTTTCATTGGTCACCGAAGGCGCATGCCCCCCGACCATGTGGCGGATATGCTGCTTGGCCAGGTCATTGTCCGTCAGGTCCAGAACAGGGTACTCCAGGTCCTCCAGTTCCGTGACCAGCTCATTGCGGCCAAGACCGCCGGACTGGATCTGGACCCCGACGAAGATATGCGCCTCCTCCGGCGAGGAATAGCGGTAATTGAATTCGGTGATGCTGCGCTTGTGCAACGCCTGGATGAACTGCCGGAAACTGCCGGGGCGCTCCGGGATGGTCACGGCCAGAATCGCCTCGCGCTGTTCCCCCACCTCGGTGCGCTCGGAAATGTAGCGCAGCCGGTCAAAGTTCATGTTCGCACCGCTGAGCACGCTGATCAGGTTCACATCCTCAACGCCTTCGCGCTGGACATACTTCTTCATCCCGGCAACGGAAAGCGCGCCGGCCGGCTCCTGAATGGAACGGGTGTCCTCGAAAACATCCTTGATCGCCGCGCAGATCTCGTCGGTGGTCACGGTGACCACCTCGTCAACGTGATCCTTACAGATATCCCAGGTGTGCTGGCCGATCTGCTTCACCGCCACGCCATCCGCGAAGATCCCGACCTGGGGCAGGACGACCCGCTCCCCTGCCTTGAGTGCCTCGGACAGGCAGGCGGAATCCTCGGGCTCGACGCCGATGACCCGGGTTTCCGGGCGCAGATACTTGATATAGGCCGCCATCCCGGCAATCAGACCACCGCCGCCCACGGGGATGAATACCGCATGGATCGGCTTAGTGAACTGCCAGAGCAACTCCATGGCCACGGTTCCCTGCCCCGCGATGGTGTCCGGATCGTCATAGGGGTGGATATAGGTGTAGCCGAAGGTCTCGATCTGCTCCTGGGCATAGGCCGCCGCCTCGTCGAAGGCATCGCCGATGAGCACCACTTCCGCGCCACTGTCGCGGACGGAATTCACCTTGATCTCGGGTGTGGTGCGGGGCATGACGATGGTGGCATGAATCCCCAGCCGGGTAGCCGCCAACGCCACACCCTGGGCATGGTTTCCGGCAGAGGCCGCGATGACGCCCTTGGCCTTCTGCTCATCCGTCAGCTGGGAAATCTTGTTGTAGGCGCCACGCAGCTTGAACGAAAACACGGGCTGCAGATCTTCCCGCTTGAAGAAAACATTGTTCCCGAAGCGCCGCGTCAGATTACGGGCCTGGCTGACGGGCGATTCAATCGCCACGTCATAGACGCGTGCGTCGAGAATTTTCTTGATGTATCGCTCAGGCATGACGGAGGCTCTTTTCGATGGACCGCGGAAAGCCTCTCAGTGTAAGGATCAGGCAGGTGGGACGTCCATGTTAAATCCCGCCATTTGCGGCCAGAGGCACGAAAATGGCGGGACCTCGCTTTACAGGGTTTCGCTGAGCATATAATCGACAGCGTTTTTCACTTCCTGCTCGGAGCAGTCAGCGCATGTCCCCTTAGGCGGCATGGCGCGGATGCCACTGATGGAATTTTCGTACAGGGTTTCCTTGCCCTTATCCAGACGATCACCCCAGCTCTCGGCATCACCGATCTTGGGGGCACCCGCTGCACCTGAGTCGTGACAGGCCGTGCAGTTATTGGAGTAGACTTCCTCGCCGGACCGCTCATCCTGGGCCAGCGCCGTGGTGGCGGCCCCCATAAGGACGATGGCGCCAAGGGTTGCAATCGGTTTGACGGTTGCCTTCATAACAGCTCCTTTATTTGTAATTAATCAAATGCACTATCTGTTTTGTACATTCTATAGGGTCCGCCATTCAAGTACATTGATGTACCGCAACAACGCCCTGCCATTTTCCAAATAATTCGCGAGCACTCACCCGTCATTCAGCCGGTATTTCCTGAGGCGATACAGGAAAGTATCCCTTGTCATCCCGAGGAGCTGCGCAGCCCTGCTACGGTTCCCCCCGGAGCGGGCCAGGGCCTGCTGAATCAGGTTGATCTCCACATGTTCAAGACTAACCCCCTCGGGCGGCAAATGCACCCCCAGCTGGTCTTCCGCCGCACAGGTATCGGCCAGCCACGCACCCGGAATATCAGCCGGATGAATGGTTCTTCCAGGCATCAGCACCACACAGCGTTCTACCAGGTTTTTCAGCTCACGCACGTTACCGGGCCACGTGTATCGAACAAACCGTTTCAGCGCCGCATCCGCAAAGACCGGCTTCTCCACGTCATGCTGAGCGGTCAGTTCATCCAGAAAATGCCCCAGCAGCAACCGGATATCACCGGTCCGTTCCCTGAGAGGCGGCAATTCGAGTGGTATCACGTTGAGCCGGTAATAGAGATCCGACCGGAAGCGCCCCTGAGCGGCCAGGGCTGAAAGATCCTGGTGGGTGGCCGCCAGGATTCGCACATCCAGTTTTTCAGGCCGGCCGGATCCAAGGCGCTGGCACTCGCCCTGCTCCAGAAAACGCAGGAGCTTGCCCTGCCCCGCCAGGGAGAGTTCCGCAATTTCGTCCAGAAACAGCGTACCGCCCTCTGCCTGGTGGACGAAGCCCGTTGCGTCCCTCTCAGCGCCCGTAAAAGCGCCCTTCCAGTAGCCGAAAAGCTCCGCCTCGACCAGTTCCGAGGGCAGCGCGGCGCAGTTCACCGGCACCCAGGGGCCTGCGTGGCGGCGACTCGATTGATGGACACCGCGGGCGAGCAGCTCCTTGCCAGTACCACTCTCCCCGGTTATCAGTGCCGTTGCATCCGTGGCCGCCACCAGTGCTGCAGACCGCAGCACGCTCTGCAGCTCGGGTGAATTACCCCCGAGAAGCGGAAAGGAATCACTACTGAACATCGCAACCATCCTGATATAACCCGTTAAAACCGTTCCCGACCTGTCCAGTTACTGCCCCGGAGCAAGCGCCATAGGCACCACAGCCAGCCCTATAATCAGTATCCCGGCAACCTGGCGGAACAGCGGCCGGCTCATGACACGGCTCACCCGCTCGGCCATGAAGCCCACCAGAAGCAGCGTGGGAATGGTTCCCAGCCCGAAAAACAACATAACGCCCATGCCCTGCCACACCGACCCCGTGCTCAGGCTGTACACCAGCGCCGAGTACACCAGGCCGCAGGGCAACCAGCCCCAGACAAGCCCGAAGCCGAATGCCTGGGGCAATGAACGAACCGGCAGAAGGCGGCGCCCTATCGGCTCCAGCCGCCGCCACAATGGGTGCCCCATGGACTCAACCCAGGCGAAGCGTGGGAACCAGCCGCCAATGTAGAGCCCCAGCATTACCAGAAACACCGCGCCTACCGCGCGCATGACCAGCGCACTGCCAGCACCAGCCAGGTCCTGGAACACAGCCGCGCCACCGGCCACCAGTGCGCCGGCCAGCACATAACTGCTGATCCGCCCCAGATGATAGTGCAGGCTGAACAGCACAAACTGCGCGCGGTTCTGGCGGATCCCCGGAGTCAGGCTGTAGGTCAGTGCGCCGACGATACCGCCGCACATGCCCACACAGTGGGTGCTGCTGACGAGCCCGAGCACAAAGGCCGTTGTCCAATCCGTCCACCACATCCTACACAGCTCCCGGGGCTGGAGACTTAAGGAATATCAACGACTGCGTGAAATCCCACAGCCAGCAGGGCATTTCACACAGCCCACCCGAGCTGCACCCAGGGGACAGGACCAGGCGCCTCCACAAAATCGTTCAATTCCAGCCACCTGAGGCATTCGGAAACAGATCGCAGACCTGGCTCGCCTTTTGCTGCCGCTGACGCACAACCGTTTCAACTACTATGGAGCATCCGATGATACACAAGCCTTCGGGAGGGCGCACCACACCCCTGGTGACTGCCAGCCTGCTCCTGGGCGCGACGGCCGCGGGCGCCCAGAATATGACCCTTGATCCTCTGGTGGTCACAACCTCCGCCATGGACACACCCCATGAGGTCACCACCGACCCCCGTAAACCACATACCTCACTCCCCGCCCAGGATGGAGGCGCCTACCTGGAGTCGGTCACCGGCTTCAATGTCAGCCGCAAGGGGGGAACCAGTGGCGAACCGGTCCTGAGGGGTCTGGGCGGCTCCAGACTCAATATCTCGACAAATGGTGGCGCCATCTTTGGCGGATGCCCAAGCCGCATGGACCCCCCAACGGCCTACATATTCCCGCAGTCCTATGACCGGGTGAACATCACCAAGGGTCCCCAGAGTGTCCGTTACGGTCCTGCCACGGCGGGAAGCGTTCGGTTTGAGCGTGACACACCGGACTTTTCAGAACCCACAACCAATGGGTTCGCAAGTTTCACAGCCGGCAGCCACGCACGGAATGACATGGCCACTGACGTCACCACCGGCGATGAGGATGGCTACGCCCGCTTTATCGGAACGCTCTCCTCACAGGACGATTATGAGGACGGCGGCGGTGAATCCGTCCATTCCGAGCATGAGCGCTGGAGCACGAGCGCCATTGCAGGCTGGACGCCCGGAGAGGATACCGAGCTTGAGTTCAGCTACGACCGCAGCAACGCCGAAGCCGCCTACGACGACCGCAGAATGGACGGCACCGAGTTTGATCGAACCAGCTATCGACTGTCCGGCTCCCAGGACAACCTTACTAACTGGCTCTCGAGGATTGAGGCGAACTTCTATTACAACGACGTTGACCACGTCATGGACAATTTCCGATTAAGAAACCCGGGGATGAGCGCAATGGCCCGCATTGTGGAACGCACCACTCTGGGCGGTCGTTTAAGCGCCAACATGGACCTGTTTCCCAGAACTGACATCCATGCCGGCCTGGACTTCTCCACCAATGAGCATGCCGACAGCGGTCCTATCATGGAAATGGGCACGCCCCTGGCTGGCGCCAATTTTCGAGGCACCGCGACCCCGGAAACGGCCGAGTTTTCGGATGTGGGTCTTTTTGCAGACATGGAGCGGCAGGTTGGCCGCAATTCATGGCTGGCCCTGGGGGTACGTGGTGATTACCATGAAGCCGAAGCACTGGCCGCTGACTTTGGGGGTGCCGACGAGGGCGAAACCGACGACCGCACCCAGTGGAGCAGCTTCGGCCGCTACGAAGTGGCGCTGCAGGATCTCCCCCTCAATCTCTATGCAGGGCTGGGGCGCTCGGAACGCGCGCCGGATTTCTGGGAGCGCGACAGGGACTTCGACATCGGCAACGAGACCCTTACCCAGGTGGATACCGGCATCTCGCTGGGCCACAAGCGGGTTAAAGGCACCATTGCCGTATTCTACGGGCAATATGATGACTACATCCTGATCACGGACGGTGGCGATAGTGCCCGTAACGTGGACGCAACCACGCGGGGTGCTGAAGCCGATGTTGCTGTCTCCCTGACGCCATCGCTGACCTTCAATTCAACGCTTGCGTATACGCGCAGCACCAATGACACCGACAACGAGCCGCTGGCGCAGACACCACCACTGGAAGGCACCCTGGGCCTGGATTACGAGAGCGCTGGCTACTCAGCCGGTATGCTCTGGCGCGGCGTTGCCCGTCAGGACCGGATCGATGAGGGCAACGGCACCATCTACAGCCTTGATACCCGGGAAACGCCCGGATTCGCAACATTCTCGCTGCATGCCGGCATGCGGATTCTTGAACAGAGCCGACTGAGCGTTGGCATTGATAACCTCTTTGACCGGCGTTACGCGGAGCACATCCAAAGGGGATCCGCGGATCTCGGAGCCAGCAGCAACCCAATCAATGAACCGGGCCGCATTCTCTGGGCAAATATCACAACCGAGTTCTGACGCTTGTCTCTCGCCTCTCTCGAGAGCTGCCGGTCCTGCGGGGCCGGCTTTTTTATGCCTCGCCACTTAACATCGGCGGCGTTGCCGGGTAGCCTTTAAACGCATTCAGAATGAATCAGGAGGCATGGTGAGCCCATCGAACGACAGACTGGAATTCCACACCAGGCGAAGTGTCGAAGCGACAACCGTCTGGCTTCATGGACAGGGCGCTGACTCCGAGGACCTGATACCGATCCTCAAGAACCTGACCGGTTCACGGGAACTCGGGCTCCGTTATCTGGCTCCCAATGCCCCCATGCGCCGGCTCAGGGCAAACGGAAATCGCCCCGGTCGTGCCTGGTACGACATGGCTGCCTCCGAGTCCGACGAACCGGACGCCGAAAGCCTGAACGAAAGCCACAACCGCCTTACGGAGCTGCTCGATACCGAGCAACAGGCGATGCCGACCAGCAGGACCCTCATTGGCGGCTTCTCCCAGGGCGGCGCCATGGCGCTGCACACCGGCCTCCAATACCCTCGCCAACTGGCGGGAATCATTGTGCTGTCCGGCGAACTCCTTGATCCGGAAACCCTCTCGGAGCGCATCCATACGGCGAACGCGCAAACCCCTATCCTGATGATCCACGGCGAAGAGGATGAGCTGATCCCTGTCGAGGAGGCCCGGGAAAACCGCGATACGTTGCGCGGCCTCGGATTACAGGTGGACTGGCATGAACTGCCGCTGGCCCACGAGATCAGCATGGATACGGTCGAAATCGTTGACCAGTGGATCCAGGCGCGCCTGAAGGAACAGGGCGTCACCGGCAACCGCGACGACTAATAGCCCGGCATCAGCCAGTCACTGCCTGGCGTGTGCCCCGCTTCCCGTGCTTTCTCATAGCCTTCGGTGAAGCTGGCAACCACCTCGCGCAACGCTTCCTCGGTGCTCGCATAGCGGGGGCTTTCCGGAACCGCCGGCTCCTTCATCCCCGGCGCCTGCAAATAGTAGTTCTGATCCGCCTCCACCCAGTCGGCATTAATCCCAGCGTAAATCCAGATCCGGATATGCGTTGGAATCCCCTCAAGCCGGAAGTCATATTCCGCAACAAGCTTTCTTGCCCCGAGAATCCCGGGTTGAGCAAAGATCCTCTCGACGCCTGCACCATCGCCACTCATTCCAAAAACTCCGTCATTTGTCAGTGATTCCCGCTCAGCTATATTAGTTCAAATAAAAGGAATCAATTCTTGGTTTAAATCAATGATTCCGGGATTGCTCGGTGTCAATCTGACACCAACAGAGAAAACGTTCCTCTCCGGAGTGTATTTTTTATGATGTACCAGCGCCTTTCTCAGTATCTGCTTCCGGGCCTGGTTTTGCTTTTCTTCTCCCTCCAATGTGCCGCGGAAAGCAGCGAGGAGGCAGCTTCCAGGTTCTTTCCCGACGCGGATGAGGTTAAGGCCATGTCGGGGGATCCCCCTGCTACCGGCGTGTACCGGGATGGCGAGCTGACCGGACTGGTCTTTGAAACCGTGGACTACGCGCCAATTCCCGCCTATTCAGGCAAACCCGTCAACATGCGGCTGGGCCTGAACCGCGATGGCGAACTGGTTGGCGGGGAAATCCTTGAACACGAAGAGCCCATTGTTCTTACCGGCATTCCGGAAAAGAAAATTGTCGACTTTCTCGATCAGTACGTCGGCAAGTCCATTCACGACCGCATGCGTGTCGGGCTCTCTTCGCGTAAGCGCGAAGGGTACGACTACGTGGACGCGGTATCCGGCGCAACGGTCACCGTTGTCGTCATGGGCGACACCATTATGCGGTCAGCGCGCCAGGCAGCCGTTGCCCACGGGCTCGCTGAAGCCGACGAAGTGGACCTGCGCGAGCCGGCTACGGTCAAGCCGGACACTTACGAGCAAGCCGACTGGGAAGCACTGCGCGAACAGGGCGCAATCAGCAGGATGACGCTGACGCGCGGAGAGGTGGACGACGCCTTTGAAGGCACCGAAGCCGAAGACGTGGACAACCCGCCCGAAGACGCCCGGGATGAAACCTTCATCAATCTCTATGCCTCCTACCTGAACACCCCGACCACCGGACGTAACCTGCTGGGCGAGGAACACTACAATGACCTGATGGAACGCCTGGATGAAGGCGAGCATGCCATCATGCTGATGGCGGACGGGCGTTACTCGTTCAAGGGAACCGGCTTCGTCCGCGGCGGCATTTTTGACCGGTTCCAGATCAACCAGAAGGACGCTTCAATCCAGTTCCGGGACAGGGACCTTGTTCGGGCGCCAGACTTTGTCCTCGATGACATCCCCGAAATCTCGGAAAAAGACATCTTCATCATCCGCGAGGAAAACCGCTTCGACCCGTCCGAACCCTGGGAGGTGCAACTGCGTGTGCGCCGCCAGTACGGAGCCCTGGATTCCTCCTTTGTGAATTTCTCCCTGGATTACGAACCCGTCAAGGCGTGGTTCGATATCCCGGATCGCAAGAAACTCAGCGATGAAAGTGACCAGCCTCTCTGGGTCTCCGTCTGGGAGGACCGCACTGTCCAGATCGCAATCCTGGGGGCCGGTCTCGGTGTCCTCGTCTTCATACTGCTGTTCCAGGACTGGCTCACCAAGCGCCCACGCCTGCTGCGTCCGCTGCGCATCGGTTTCCTGATCTATACCGTGGTGTTCATCGGCTGGTATGCCCTGGCACAGCTCTCGGTGGTCAACATCTTCACCTTTACGAATGCCGTGTTCACCGACTTCAGCTGGACCACCTTCCTGATGGATCCGATGATGTTCATCATGTGGAGCTTCGTGGCCGCCACGCTGCTGTTCTGGGGCCGCGGCGTCTTCTGTGGCTGGCTATGCCCCTTCGGCGCCATGCAGGAACTCATCAACCTCGCCGCCCGCAAGCTTAAGATTCCGCAGTTCGATGTTCCCTTTGCCGTACACGAGCGGCTCTGGGCTCTGAAGTACCTGATCCTGCTGGTGCTGTTCGGTATTTCGCTGCAGTCTCTCGGCGCCGCGGAACAGTACTCCGAGGTGGAACCCTTCAAGACAGCCGTAACCCTGCACTGGCAGCGCGAGTGGGGCTTTGTCCTGTACGCCGCGCTGCTGCTGGTCATCGGCATTTTCAACCACAAGTTCTACTGCCGCTATGTCTGCCCCCTGGGCGCGGGTCTGGCCATTCCGGCCCGCATCCGGCTCTTCGACTGGCTCAAGCGGCACAAGGAATGCGGATCGCCCTGCCAGATCTGCGCCAACGAATGCGAGATCGGCGCCATCCATCCGGATGGGCGCATCAATCCCAACGAATGCCATTACTGCCTGGACTGCCAGGTCACCTACTGGGACGACCAGAAGTGTCCGCCCATGATCCAGAAGCGCAAGAAGCGCGAGAAAATGGCGCGCACGGATGCAGATGACAGCAAAAAGAACCCAAGAAAAATACCCGCTGTTGATGTAACCGGCTAGGTATTCCGAAAAACCAGAGAGAGGCAAGGGAGACGTCGTCATGACAAGGCGCAATAACGACCAGAACGAGAACAGCAACACCGAGGAAGTCGCGAACCCAGGGAGACGTTCATTCCTGGGGGCAACCGCAACCGTTGGCGCACTCGGAGTGACCGGTGGTACCGGCACGGCGCTGATGATGGGCGGCTCCGGTGATGCCAAAGCCGCTGAAGGCGCCCAGAGCACCCATGTCCCCCTCGGGGAGCTGGATGACTATTACGGCTTCTGGAGCGGCGGCCATTCGGGTGAGGTCCGGGTCTTCGGGGTACCCTCGATGCGCGAAATCATGCGTATCCCCGTGTTCAACTACTGCAGCGCCACCGGCTGGGGGATGACCAACGAATCCAAGCGGATCATGGGCGACAGTAACAAGTACACCAATGGCGATGCCCACCACCCCCACCTGAGCTTTACGGACGGCAGCCACGACGGACGCTACCTCTACATCAACGACAAGGCCCACTCCAGGGTCGCACGTATCCGTCTCGATATCTTCAAGACGGACGCCATGGTCACTATTCCCAACATCCAGGCAGTGCACGGGCTGCGGCTGCAGAAAGCGCCGAAGACGGGCTATGTCTTCGCCAATGGTGAATTCCCTATTCCCCAGCCCAACGACGGCCGGGATATGGAGAACACGGACAAGTACTGGACGCTCTGGACCGCCGTTGACGGCGAGAAAATGGAGGTCGCATGGCAGGTGATGGTTGACGGCAACCTCGATAACATGGATGCCGACTACACCGGCAAATACGCCGCAGCCACCTGCTACAACTCGGAAAAAGCCACCTCGCTGGCCGGAATGCAACGGGCGGAGCGCGACTGGGTTGTGGTCTTCAACATCGAGCGCATTGAGAAAGCCGTTGAAAACGGGGATTACACCACCATCGGGGACTCCGATGTACCGGTTGTCGATGGCCGTAAGGGCTCTGACGTCACCCGCTATGTGCCGATCCCCAAGAACCCGCACGGCTGCAACACCTCGACCGACGGCAAATACTTCATTTGCGCCGGCAAGCTCTCCCCGACGGCAAGCATGGTGGATATCAGCAAGCTTGATGATCTGTTCGCGGACAAGCTCGATGATCCGCGCGACGTGATCGCGGGTGAACCCGAACTGGGGCTGGGGCCGCTTCATACAACCTATGACGGCCGCGGAAACGCCTATACCACGCTCTTCATCGACAGCCAGATCGTCAAGTGGAACATGGAGAAGGCAGTCCGCCACTACAATGGCGAGGATGTTGACTACATCGTGCAGAAACTCGACGTCCACTACCAGCCGGGCCACAACCACGCGACGCTTGCGGAATCCAAGGATGCCGACGGCAAATGGCTGTTCTCACTGAACAAGTTCTCGAAGGATCGATTCCTGCCCGTGGGTCCGCTGCACCCGGAAAACGACCAGATGATCGACATCTCCGGCGAGGAAATGAAGCTGGTCCACGATACGCCCACCTTCGCCGAACCACACGATACCGTGATCGTCACCCGGGATATGATCAACACCAAACAGGTGTGGGAACGTGATGACCCCTTCTTTGCCGAAACCGCCAAGATGGCGAAAGAGGATGGAATCACCCTGGAATCCGACGACAAGGTAATCCGTGATGGTAACAAGGTCCGGGTCTACATGACGTCCGTGGCACCGAATTTCGGCATCACCGAGTTCAAGGTTAAATCCGGGGATGAAGTCACGGTCGTGATTACCAACCTCGATTCCGTAGCGGACGTAACACACGGCTTCTGTATGATCGGCCACGGCGCTGCCATGGAAATCAGCCCCCAGCAGACGTCATCCATCACCTTTACCGCCGGATCGCCGGGCGTGTACTGGTATTACTGCAACTGGTTCTGCCACGCACTGCACATGGAGATGTCGGGTCGCATGCTGGTTGAACCCGCGGACGCCTGAACCGCATTGGCACGGCCGGGCACCTGGGTGCCCGGCTTCCTCTGATTAACGGTGGTGAATTTGACCCCAAAAACCGGTTTACTGGTACTGCTGCTGCATGTCGGCCTGGCACCCATCTGGGCCATTGCGGGCGTACAGCCAGGTGAGCTGGCCGACGCGCTCGAAAATGCGAATGAAGGCGATGTGCTGGAACTTGATCCAGGCTTGTATACCGGCAACTTCCGGATTGATAAACCCCTCACACTGAAGGGCAGCCCCGGCACCATTATTGATGGTGACCGTGAAGGCACCCCACTGACGATTAAGGCCCCCGACGTATCCGTGAGGGGGCTGCTTATCCGCAATGGCGGCAAGAACCTGACCAACCATGATGCGGCCGTTTTTATAGCCAATGCCGCGGAAAACGCCCATGTTCAAGGTAACCGGATCAAAGCCCGGGGCTTCGGTATCTGGATTGACGGGGCAGCTGATGCGCTGGTGGAACGGAACCGGGTCACCGGCGACGACTCGATACGCTCCCAGGATCGGGGTAATGGTATCCACCTTCACAACGTTACCGGCGCGATGATTCGGGACAATACCGTTTGCGAAGCACGGGACGGGATCTACATCAACGTCAGCCACAACAACACACTGGCCTCCAACCGGCTCTGCGACCAGCGTTACGGCATCCATTACATGTACTCCAACAACAATACAATCCGCAGGAACCAAAGCTGGGGCAATCGGACCGGTTACGCGCTGATGCAGTCCAAGCAGCTGAAGGTCATTGAAAACCGGGCGGAGAATGATCAGGGCTACGGATTCCTGCTCAATTACGTCACCCAATCCACGCTTCGCGGCAATGTTGCCCTCAATATCCAGGCATCGACCACCCCGGGTAGTGAGACCGATATCGAAGGCGGGGAGGGCAAGGCACTCTTCATCTACAACTCGCAACAGAACCGCATTCACAATAACCAGTTGGCTCGCACTGCCATCGGCATCCACATGACGGCCGGTTCCGAAGACAACGAGATCCACGAGAATTCGCTGATAAGCAACCGCACACAGGTCAAGTATGTCTCCACTCGCGCCCAGGAGTGGTCGAAGGACGGGCGCGGCAATTACTGGAGTGACTACATGGGCTGGGACATCAACGGCGACGGAATCGGCGACGCGCCCTATGAGCCCAATGACGCCGTGGACCGGATCCTGTGGACCTACCCGACGTCACGCGTGCTCATGAACAGCCCCGCCGTGGAACTGATGCGCTGGGTCCAGTCCGCGTTTCCCATACTCAAGCCCAGGGGCGTCAAGGACAGCCATCCACTCATGCGACCGCCGAAAACGCTGGAAGAGCAATCATGACCAACGCCGTGGATCTTGAGCAGCTGAGTTGCCATTTTGGCAACGTGAAGGCACTGAACCAACTGGACCTTGCCCTGCCCCAGGGTGAAATCCTGGGCCTGCTTGGTCATAACGGGGCCGGAAAATCCACTGCCATGAAGCTGATCCTGGGCATTCTCAGCCCCAGCTCGGGACAGGTCCGGGTCTTTGGGGAGGATCCCAGGGGACCGGATTCCGGGCGGCTGCGGTTCCAGCTCGGGTACCTCCCGGAAAATGTCAGCTTCTACGACAACCTGAGCGGCCGCGAGGTCCTCGCCTATTTCGCCCGGCTGAAACGGGTCTCTCCCGGAGAGGTGGATCGGCTGTTGACCCGGGTCGGCCTGGATCATGCCGCCAGACGCCGCGTGCGCACCTATTCCAAGGGCATGCGCCAGCGCCTGGGGCTGGCCCAGGCACTGCTTGGCGAGCCCCGGCTTCTGCTGCTGGATGAACCCACCGCCGGACTCGATCCTATGGCCACACGGGATGTCTACAGCACCATTGATGAATTGCGTGCCAGGGGAACCGCCGTCATTGTAAGCTCCCATGTTCTTCCCGGCATTGAAAAACACGTGGACCGCGTGGCCATACTCGGGCGTGGGCGTCTTCTGGCCGAAGGCACCATAGAGGCACTGCGCAGCCACGCAGAGCTGCCTCTGACCATTCGCATCCGGCAGAGCGACTGGGCCCAGCGTCCCGGTGCTGATCTTCATCCAGCCATTCAGGACGTCATCACCGAAACCGACAACAGTCTGGCGATCAGGGTCCGGACGGAGGATAAACTCCCTGTGCTCAATAAACTGCTCAGCCTGCCGGGACTTGAGGATGTGACGGTCGAACCGCCGACCCTGGAGAGTCTCTATGCCCATTTCGACACCCAGCTGAACAGTGAGGAAGCCCAGCATGCATGAATCCCTGGTGGTTGCAGGCAAGGAGTTCCGGGATGGCCTGCGTAACCGGTGGGTCCTCGCCATAACCCTGGTCTTCGCCCTACTGGCCATCGCCCTGGCCTGGTTCGGCGCCGCCGTGTCCGGCGAGGTGGGCTTTACACGGGTCTCCACCACCATTGCCAGCCTCGCCAGCCTGGCCGTGTTCCTGATTCCCCTGATCGCCCTGATGCTGGCCTACGACAGCATCGTTGGCGAGGATGAGAACGGCACCCTTCTGCTGCTGATGACCTATCCCCTGAGCCGGACCGGGCTGCTCGCGGGCAAGTTCATGGGACACGCCGCCATCATGGGCCTGTCCACCCTGCTGGGCTTTGGCATTGCGGGGGTGGTGATTGTTGTTTTCGATTCCGAGGCGACCCTTGCTGCCCTGGCCGGCCCCTTTGGCCTCTTCATCGGGAGCGCCATACTGCTGGGCTGGAGCTTTCTGGCACTGTCTTACCTGATCAGCGCCTTTGCGCGGGAAAAAGCCCGGGCGGCCGGCATGGCCCTGTTTGTCTGGTTTTTCTTCGTGCTGGTCTACGACCTTACGCTGCTGGGCATACTGGTGGGTACCGAAGGCAAGGTGAATGAGAATGTCTTCCAGGTCCTGTTGATGATCAACCCAACGGACATCTTCCGGCTGATCAACCTGACCGGCTTTGAACAGGTGGCCGAGGCCAGCGGCATGCTCGCCATCGCCACCAGCGAGAACCATTCAATCATCGGCCTGGTGGCCCTTCTCGGGCTCTGGGTGATCGTGCCACTGGCAGCCGCCGCTGCCGTCTTCCGGCGGCGGCGCACCTGATAGAGAGGAACCGGAATGACAACCCGACGCGAGATCATTGCCTTTATTGGTGCCCTGCCCATCCTTTCCCTGGCCGGGTGTGGGCCGGGGGACGACAGCGCCGCCAGCTGCAAGCCGATCGTGCTGGGCGACGACCGCGAGTGCGCGCTCTGCGGCATGACCATCAGCAACTTCCCCGGCCCCAAGGGCCAGGCCTGCCTCGACAGTGATGAAACAAAGGGGTTCTGCTCCACCAATGACCTCTTCTCCTGGGCCTGGCAGCCGGAATCCAAACCCCGGATCAGCGCGCTTTACGTCCATGACCTGAGCCGGACGGGATGGCAGGACCCGGGGAATGAGGACTGGATGGACGCCAGGGACGCCATTTATGTAATAAACCATGACCAGGAAGGCGCCATGGGCCACTCACCGGCGCCATTCTCCAAACGGGAGGATGCGGAAGCCTTTGCCAGCGATCATGGCGGACAGGTACTGGCCTTCGAGGATCTTGACTGGGACGCCCTCAAGACCCCCTCCTAATCAGGCGCCAGAGTCCGTATACTCGGGGTTCCAGACCGCACAACGGAGAAGGAGCCCCCAATGAGCCAGGACAGCCACAAGCAGGAAGCCGCCAGGGCCGCGCTGGACCATATCCTGCCCGATCTGACATCGCGCAGCATTCTGGGCATCGGTACCGGCAGCACGGTCAACTTCTTCATCGAAGCGCTGGCCAAGGAAAAGGACCAGTTCGAGGGAGCCGTCGCCAGCTCGGAAGCCACGGCCGAACGGCTCAAGCAGCACGGCATCCCGGTCTATGAGCTCAACGCCGTGGAGCCGCCCCGGTTCTATATTGACGGGGCCGACGAGGCGAACAAGCGGCTGGAGCTCATCAAGGGCGGCGGCGGCGCGCTGACCCGGGAGAAAATCCTGGCGGCTGCATCGGAGACCTTCCTGTGCATCGTGGACGAGACCAAGGAAGTGGACATCCTGGGTGCATTCCCGCTGCCGGTGGAAGTCATTCCCATGGCACGCAGCTATGTGGGGCGTGAACTGGTGCGCCTGGGCGGGGACCCGGAATACCGTTCCGGTTTCGTCACGGACAATGGCAACATCATCCTGGATGTCCATCACCTCGATCTCAGTCGCCCGATCAAGGCGGAAGAGGCTATCAACCAGATTACCGGTGTGGTCACCAACGGCCTTTTTGCCCGCCGCCCGGCGGACAAGCTGTTTGTAGCCACCAGCCAGGGAGTTCGGACGGTTAACCGGTAACCGCTGCCTTAGAGCTTCAGCTGCTTGGCAATCAACTCCTTCATAACCTCCGTGGTGCCCCCGCCAATCGCAAGAATACGGGCATCACGGGCAAGGCGCTCAACGCCGGCCTCACGCATGTAGCCCATCCCGCCGTGAATCTGTACCGCCTCGCGGGTGACGGATTCGGCCACCGAGGCCGTGTAGTTCTTGGCCATGGCCACTTCCTTGACCGGCGCCTTGCCCGCGTCCATCAGCGCCGCGCAGTGGTAGGTGTACTGGGTGGCCAGCTCAACCTGGGTGGCCATAT
Organism: Halospina denitrificans; assembly: GCF_004364635.1. Lineage (GTDB taxonomy): Bacteria > Pseudomonadota > Gammaproteobacteria > Pseudomonadales > Oleiphilaceae > Halospina > Halospina denitrificans. The sequence continues at coordinate 36,664 of NZ_SOAX01000004.1, forward strand.
CAACAAGCTTGTGGCGAGTCACCTGGAAACCGCTGATTGAACGACCGAACGCCTCCCGCTCGCGGCTGTAGGCCATGGCTTTCTCAAGTGCCAGGCGTGCCGTCATGGCGCCCATGATACAGAGCATCAGCCGCTCCTGGAGGAAGTTGGTCATGATGACCATGAAACCGCCGTTTTCCTGGCCGATGAGGTTCTCCGCCGGCACCCGGACGTCATCAAAGAACAATTCGGCGGTGTCGCTTGCCCACCAGCCGGTCTTCTTCAACATACGCCCGCGCGTAAAGCCGGGCCTGTCCCGCTCAACCAGGAGCATGCTGATGCCGCCGTGGCCGGGTTCGCCGGTCCGCACCGCCACGGTGTAGTAGTCCGCCCTGTGCCCGCTGGTGATGAAGGTCTTGCTCCCGGAGATGCGATACTCATCTCCTTCCTTCACGGCCCGGGTTTTCAGGTTGGCCACATCCGATCCGCCTCCGGGTTCGGTGATGGCCAGAGCCGCCACCGCCTGCCCGGACAGCACCTCGGGAACCACGCGTTCACGCATGGCCTTCGGGCCCCACTTCACAATGGGCGGCAGCGCAATGTCGTGGGAGCCGAGCCCCGCCACGAGACCGCCGGAGGTGCTGCGCATCAACGCTTCGCTCACCGCCACCTTCAGGAAAAGGTCGCCTTCGCCGCTGCCGCCCAGGGCCTCCGGGTACCCCACACCCAGCAGCCCGGCGTCGGCTGCCTTGCTGTAGAGCTCGCGGGGAAACTCGCCAGCCTCCTCCCAATCATCAATATGCGGCAGGATCTCGCGTTCCACGAAGCGCATCGCGGAGGCCCGTGCCTGTTCATGGGTCTCGTTGAAGTACCCTCTGTCTTCACTCATTCACCCTGTCCTTTTCCCTTAAAGCGACCAGATCCAAGTGTGCCGCAGCCATATATACCAAGCAAGCGCTTGGTTTACACGTCGACCCAGTCAATCCGGTCAATTTTTATCTCATCCCCCTTGCGCGTATAATGCGCCACCTGATTAACGAGCTTTCCATCCATCCACAAGGTAAAGGACAGAGTCATGAATTTTGACCAGATCCCCCCCGGCAAGAACCCGCCGGAAGACATTTTTGTTGCCATCGAGATTCCGGCCAACTCCTCACCGGTCAAGTACGAGATCGATAAGGACATGGACGCCGTGCTTGTGGATCGCTTCATGGCAACGCCCATGTTCTACCCGGCCAACTATGGCTTCATCCCGAACACCCTGGCCGACGACGGCGACCCGCTCGACGCCCTTGTCGTCGCCCCCTACCCGGTACAGCCCGGCTCCATCATCCGGTGCCGTCCGGTGGGCGTACTGAACATGGAAGACGAGGCGGGCGAAGACGCGAAGCTGGTCTGTGTTCCCCACGACAAGCTCACCACCGCCTACAAGGATGTAAAGGACGTCGAGGACATCCCGGAGCTGCTCAAGGAGCAGATCAAGCACTTCTTCGAGAACTACAAGACACTCGAGGCCGGCAAGTGGGTCAAGGTGCGCAACTGGGACAATGCCGAAGCGGCCCGCAAGGCTGTGGAGGAATCCGTCAAGGCGGCGAAGTAACGCCCTGTCGGAAAGAGCGCGGGCGCCCGCTACCCGCGCTCCCGTTCCACGGAAGGCTGATCCTGGGGCCGGCACAGGTGAAAGCCCATCACCGCATCCACGGCCATTGACTGGATGACCTCCCATTCATCGGCCACTTCCACGCCGCTGACGAATACCTGCATGCCCTGTTGCTGAATCACCGGCACCATGGATTCCAGGAAGAACCGCGCATCCTCGCGCTGGTGAATATCCCGCACGTATTGCTGCCCGATCCGCACCCCCTGAATCCGTATCCGTGCCAGGTAGTCAAAGCTGATGCCGCCGGTACCGAACTGATCCACCATCAATCGCACCCCGGTCTGCTCCGCATAATCCTCAAGGGTGGCAACCGCATCCGGGAGGGCCTGGACAACGCGCTCGGGGAATGCCAGCCAGAGACGGGTGGTCAGGTTCCCGGCTCTTTCAAGCCTGAGCCCGAGCCAGTGAAGGAACGCCTCATCCGCCAGGGAGGCCTGCCCCAGCGCCACCGAAAACACCTGCTCCGGATGCTGTTCCAGTTTTTCAAGTGTTAGCTCAAGCACCCGTCGATCCAGCGCTGAGGTCAACAGGTAACGCTCAAGAAAGGGAATGAACTGGGCCGCACTCATCCATTGACCCTTGATGGCGAGGCGCGCGAGCACCTGCTCCATTACCGGGTGCCCCAGCGGGGAGTAACAGGGCTGCCAGACCAGCGTCAGCCCATCGCCCGCCAGAGCCGCATCCAGTGTGGTACGCCAGTCCGTGGTATCCGAAGGAGACACTGGGAGAGCATGCCCCCACACAACAACGGGTTGATCGCCGCTCTCCGCCTGCTGTAAACCGCTATCCGCACGGGCCAGGATCTCGCCAGGCTGAAGCGCCGGATCCGCGACCGTGGCGCCAACCTGGACCACGCCCACACCAGGGGCCGCATGGGCGCTGTAACGTTCCGACATTTCATGGACGAGCTCAAGCAACCACTGGTCCCCATCGGCGATTCCGGCGTGAGGCAGAAACAGGGCTATCTCGGCACCCTGGCCCCGGCCACTGATCACTCCCGGATGTCGGACTTCGAAGTATCGGATAATGTCGCCACAGTCGCTCAGCAACCGATTTCCGGCAGGACGCCCTTTATTCCGATTGAATGCGGAAAAGTCCTGCAGCCGGAAAATGGCAAGCACCCCTCCAGCTGAATCCTCCCTGGAATACAACAGGGTGTTGAGCTGCTGCTCAAAGGTCTGGCGGTTATTGAGACCAGTGACCGGGTCCTGGCTTACCTGCCGTTGCAGCTCATCTATAACCCGTACCTGGCGTCTGAAGGTCTGGCTCAGCTGTTCCGCCATCCGGTTCATGGCGCGCACGACCGGTGCCAGCTCCCGCACCTCCGGCTCGGGTGTGCGAACGCTGAAATCCCCTGCCTCAAGGGACAACGCCTGTCCCTCCAGGCGGCCCAGGGGTTTCAGGAGTCGTCTGGTGCCGCGCCATAGTACCCAGAGCGATAGGAGCAGTATCACCCCCACCCAGACAAGATCCGTCAGAAAACTCTGCCACAGATTGGTGAGCGCCGGCCCGGGATCCCCTCTGACAATCACCTCCCCACTGGGCTCCCAACCAGCCACAACAGCAGCACGTCCCTGAGGCGCCGGCAACGCCGCCCAGGACCTGAACCATTGGGGAACGCCCTGGTCCGCGGATTCCCGGCCCCGCTTGTGGCGGGTTTGCCCGTTCGGGCCCTGCAACTTAATGGAGCGGTAGGCGCCACTGTCGAACATCGCATCAATGATGCGCCGGGCTTCGCCGTCCGTCTCGACGGTGGACAGCGAAACACCCAGGGCTACAGCCGCATCGCGGGTCTGTACCTGAAGCTGGTATGCCAGGTATTGGGTAAAGCGGCTTGCGCTCAGGTAGGTGCCGGCCACCAGAACAGAGACCATCAGTGCCGTTACAAACACCATCAGCAGCCAACGAAGGCTGTAACCGGGGGCACCGTGACCCTGATTCATAAGGTTATCTCCCCGCCCTGAAAGGGTGCACCAGATTGACACAAATCTTTTTCAAACAGCTATAGTGAATAGCCAGAATGTGACGCAGAACAACATCACTAAAAGGTCAACGTTCATGACCGACAGGAGTCAGCAGGAAAAACTCCGCCAGCATTTCGCCCATCGGGTCACGACCCAGGCCCGGCTGATCCTTGAAACCTGGCAGAAATACCTGGATCAGGGGGAGCCGGCTCACGGCCTTCGCGAGGATCTGCTGGCCGCTAACGAAAAGCTCCTCAAATACGCGCGGCGCTTTGAGATGCAGGATCATGAAACGGCTGCCCGCGCCCTGTCGGCTGCGCTCGACACCTGGGGCGAACAGGCGCCCATTGATACGCATATCCGGGATGCGGTTCAGGCAGCGATGGATCAGCTCCGCCACTGCACCCTTCGCCAGTCGGACGAGAACGAGGAGACTCCGCCCGCGACCTTCCTGAGACCCCCGATCTACCTGGCTTTCAATGATACCGAATACGCCCAGCGCATTGTCAGGCTGATGGAATTCTTCGGGTTCCGCACCACCGCTTTCGCCAGCCCCGGGGATCTTGAGAACGAGTGCGCGCGGCATAAGCCGGAGACCATCGTTATCGACGTGGATTTCGGGGGCGATGCTGAGGGCGTTACCGGCATCGAGACCGTGGAACGCATCCAGAAGAACCACGAGACCCCCGTTCCCATCCTCTACATGAGCGAGACGGATGGCTCCATCGCAACCCGCCTCAGGGCAGTGCGTTCCGGCGGTGAAGAATTCTTCTTCCGGGGACTGGACCCGGGGCAGCTGATCGAGAAGATTGAAACCTATTCCTACGCCAATCCCATTGAGCCCTACAGGGTCCTTGTCATTGATGATTCCCGGGCCCAGGCCAAATTCATGGAGAACGTGCTCAAGAAGGCCGGCATGCATTCACGGGTTCTCACCGATCCCATGGAGGTGGTGGAGGCTCTGGAGGATTTCTCTCCGGAAATCATAATCCTGGACATGTACATGCCAAGCTGCAACGGCACCGAGATCGCCAAGGTCATCCGCCAGCAGGATCATTTCCACGGCGCGCCCATCATCTATCTCTCGGCGGAAGACGATACCTCAAAGCAACTGCATGCCATGAGCCTGGGCGGTGATGACTTCCTGACCAAGCCGATCGACCCCAAGCACCTGGTGGCAACCCTCCACAACCGGGGACGCCGCGCGCGCTCACTGCTGGCATTAATGGTCCGTGACAACCTGACCGGTCTCTACAATCACACCCATACCCTGCACCTGCTGGATACCGAGATCAGCAGGGCGAAACAGAATGGGAGCGCTCTGTCCTACGCGATGCTCGATCTGGATTGCTTCAAGAAGATCAATGACACCTACGGCCACTCCATTGGCGACCGGGTCCTGCGCAGCCTATCCCTGCACCTCAAGCAGCGGCTGCGCAAGAGCGACCACGTGGGCCGTTATGGGGGCGAAGAATTCGCCATCATACTTCCGGATACGGGGCTGGAAGGGGCCAGGACGGTGATGGACGAAATCCGCGAAAAATTCAGCGAACTGCGCCAGCCCGCCGCGGGCACCGATTTCACGGTTACCTTCTCCTGCGGCCTGGCAGAGTGGCAGGGCGAATCGGCCAAGGAACTCTGCGAGAGGGCCGACAATAGTCTCTGCAGCGCCAAGGAAGGCGGGCGCAACCAGGTCATGACAGCCCAATGAAATTTTCCGGAGCCGGCTCTTGATCTTCAGCTAACATGCGTTCACACTTTCGTGAACGTGCTCTGATCTATACTCGAAAAAACCGAAATCGTCACAAAAACAAAGAATCCTGAACGGACTATGGCCACGTTACTCGTCCTCCACGGACCCAACCTGAACCGACTCGGGAGCCGCGAACCCGGCACCTACGGCAACGCAACCCTGGCGGATATCAACCAGCGGTTGCATGAACAGGCAACCCAGGCGGGCCATCATCTGCTCAGTCTTCAGAGCAACGCGGAATACGAACTGATTGAACGGATTCACGAGGCGCGCGACGAAGGTATTGATTTCCTGATTTTCAATCCGGCCGCCTTCACCCATACCAGCATCGCCCTGAGGGACGCTCTGCTGGCCGCCGCCATTCCGTTTATTGAAATCCACCTGTCGAACGTGCATGCCCGTGAACCCTTCCGCCAGCACTCGTATTTCTCGGATATTGCCGAGGGCGTGATCAGCGGACTGGGTGCCCAGGGGTATGAGCTGGCCCTCGCGGCCGCGCTTCACAAACTGGCGTGATTGAGAGCCCATTTATGGACATTCGCAAGGTCAAGAAATTAATCGAACTCATCGAGGAATCAGACGTCGAAGAGCTGGAAATCAAGGAAGGCGACGATTCAGTCAGAATCAGCCGCCGCAGGGCCGAAGCTGCCCCCCTGGCTCCAGCTCCCGCCCCGATGCCACAGCCCCAGCAGCGCCCGCAGGCGGAGAGCAGTGGCGGGGAATCCAGTGACAGCGGAGAAAAGACGGAACCGGACGAGCCGGACGGGCACCTGGTTCGCTCCCCGATGGTAGGCACCTTCTATCGGGCGCCTGCTCCCACTTCGGCCTCTTTCGTGGAAACCGGCCAGAAAGTGCGGGCGGGCGATCCGTTGTGCATTATCGAAGCCATGAAAATGATGAACCAGATCGAGGCCGATATCAGCGGAACGGTCTCCCAGATACTGGTCACAGACGGCGAACCGGTTGAATACGACCAGCCCATGTTCGTCATCACCTGACAGCGAAGCGCCGCACCATGATCAATAAAGTACTGATTGCGAACCGGGGCGAAATCGCCCTGCGCATACTGCGAGCCTGCAAGGAACTCGACATCCGCACCGTGGCCGTGCACTCCGCGGTCGACCGCGACCTGATGCACGTACGCCTGGCCGACGAGTCCGTCTGTATAGGGCCCAACACCGCCACGGACAGCTACCTCAACATCCCGGCCATCATCAGCGCGGCCGAGGTTACCGACGCCGATGCCATTCACCCGGGGTACGGTTTCCTCGCGGAAAACGCCGACTTCGCCGAACAGGTGGAGAAAAGCGGGTTCCGGTATATCGGTCCCTCGGCGGAGACCATCCGCCTGATGGGCAACAAGGTCTCCGCGATCCGCTCCATGATCCGCGCTGGCGTGCCCACGGTGCCCGGCTCCAACGGCCCTCTCACCGAGGACGAGGAGCGCACCAAGGCCGTGGCCCGGGAGATCGGCTACCCCGTGCTCATCAAGGCCGCCTCCGGTGGCGGTGGCCGTGGCATGCAGGTGGTGCACTCCGAACACGCCCTGCTCAAGGGGGTGCACGTCACCCAACGCGAGGCGCAGGGAGCTTTCGGGGACGAAACCGTCTACCTGGAAAAATACCTCGACCGGCCCCGGCATGTGGAGGTTCAGGTCCTGGCGGATGCCCACGGCAACGTCATCCACCTGGGGGACCGGGACTGCTCGCTGCAGCGCCGGCACCAGAAAGTGATGGAAGAGGCGCCGGCACCCAACATCAACCCGGAATCCCGGGAACGCACGCTCCAGGCCTGCCTCGCAGCCTGTCGGGAGATCGGCTATGTGGGCGCCGGAACCTTTGAGTTCCTGTACCAGGACGGCGAGTTCTTCTTCATCGAGATGAACACCCGGGTCCAGGTGGAGCACCCGGTATCGGAGATGGTCACGGGTGTCGACATTGTGGCGGAACAGATCCGCATCGCCTCCGGCGAGCAGCTGCGCTACACCCAGGACGATATCGAGATCCGGGGTCATTCCCTGGAATGCCGGATCAACGCCGAGGATCCCAAGACGTTCGCGCCCAGCCCCGGCCGGGTCGAACGTTTCCACCCGCCGGGTGGACTCGGGATACGCGTGGACTCGCACCTGTACTCCGGCTACAGCATCCCGCCCTACTATGATTCACTGGTGGGCAAGCTGATCACCTTCGGTGAGAGCCGCGATACCTGCCTGGCCCGCATGCACAACGCGCTGGATGAGCTGATCGTGATCGGCATCAAGACCAATTCGGCGCTGCACCAGCGCCTGATACGGGATGAGGCGTTCAGGAAGGCGGATATCACCATCCACTATCTTGAACACCTGATTCGACGGGACTGAGGCGATGCCCTGGGTACAGCTTCACATCCAATCCGACCGTGAGCACGCCGAGCTGCTTGAGGAGCTTCTCCTTGAAGCCGGCGCCGAGGCGGTCAGCATGGAAGACAGCGAGGATACGCCGCTGTACGAACCCGAACGCGGCACCACGCCGCTCTGGGACAGCACCCGCGTCACCGGCCTCTTCCAGGGTGAAGCGGACCTGGAAAGCGTGCGCAGCCAGGTAAGCGAGGCCTGGCACGCCGCCACCCAGACGCATCTTGAGTCTATTGAGACGGAACTGCTGGAGGATCGGGAGTGGGAACGTGCCTGGATGGACGATTTCCGGCCCGAACGCTTCGGCGACCGCCTCTGGATCTGTCCGAGCTGGCAGGAACCGCCCGACCCCGAAGCGGTAAACCTGGTCCTGGACCCCGGCCTGGCATTCGGTTCCGGCACCCACCCGACCACGCGACTGTGCCTGGAGTGGCTTGACCAGGCCGACGTCAGGGGACTGGACCTCATTGATTACGGCTGTGGCTCCGGAATCCTGGGGCTGGCGGCACTTAAACTCGGCGCCCGCCATATGGTCGGAGTGGACAATGACCCGCAGGCGCTGGATGCCAGCCGTGACAACGCTCAGCGCAATGGGATCAGCGACGAGGCCCTCGACCTGTACCTGCCGGAGGAGCAGCCGTCACAGGACTGCAGTCTGATGCTTGCCAATATACTGGCCCAGCCCTTACTCTCTCTGGCACCGACACTGGCCGCGCAGGTCCGCCCCGGCGGCAGAATTGTTCTTTCGGGCATTCTTTCGACCCAGGCCAATTCGATCAGTGACCGCTATGCCCGCTGGTTCAGCATGGAGTCGCCAACGGAGCAGGAAGGCTGGGTCTGCATCACCGGCACACGCTACACGGATTAGGGTGGAGAAGGCGGCAACATGAGCAGCACACCAGATACCCTCACACGCTGCCCTCACTGCGAGACACGATTCCGGGTCACGAAGAAGCAGCTTGCCGCGGCCAGCGGCAAAGTCCGCTGTGGCCACTGCCTGCGCGTATTCAATGCCATAGAGCATGCCCAGCCGGAAGAACCCGAGACCCAGGAACCCGAGCCTCAGGAACCCGCGCCTCAGCAATCCGAGACACAGAAACCCGCCCCCCAGGAGCCTGAGGCTCCGGAAACTGAAACGCCGGAAAACGATGAGGACCTGGTCTTTGACGACAACCCGGAGGAGGATGCCGCCGAAGGCCGGTATGCGGGCCGTAAGCCCCAGTCGGATGAGGACGATTTCAGCGAGGCCCTCCTCGACATGGAGCGGGGTGAAACCCCGGATTTCTATGATGCACCCGCCGAGGACGAGGAAGTACTCAAAGAGGATGATGACGACAGCTGGGCAGAATCCCTCCTGCAGGAGGAGGAGCACGAAATGCCCGATCCGAGTCCGCTCGAGAATGAACGTGCTTCCCTGTCGCAGCAGCCCAAACCCGATCGCATGGTACGGCAACAACCTGAACCATCGACGACGGAAAGCGAGCCCAGCCCCGAACCAACCCCGGAAAACACAGCGTCAAAGGAGCCCGTCTGGGCCAACCTGAACTCCAGTCCCGTTGCCCCGCCTCGGGTTGACCGAAGCCCGGAGAGACGACGCTGGTTCTGGGGGCTGACCGCACTGATCGCCGCGGGCCTTCTGGTTTATCAGCTGGGCTGGCAACACTTTGAGCGCCTGGCCCTGTACGAGCCATTGCGCCCCTGGGTTGCCAGTGCCTGCAACCTGGCCGGCTGCGAGCTTCCCCCACTGCGCGCGGCGGACAAAATCAAGAGCCGTGAGCTGGTGGTGCGCAGCCATCCGGATCAGGACAACGCCCTGCTGCTCGAGGTCACCATACTCAACCAGGCCGGGTTCGATCAGCCCTACCCGGCCATTGCCCTGAGCTTCTCCAACCTCAACAATGATATCGTCGCCCAGCGTGTCTTCCAGCCGGAGGATTACCTCGGCGATTCGGCACTTGCAGCGCAATCCCTGCCCGCCAACCAGGGTCGCCGCATCCGGCTTGCCCTGCGCGACCCGGGCAAGGATGCCATCAACTACCGCATCGATTTCCTTCCCTCGCAGTAACAGATGGAACAGACCGGGCTGATAAGTCAACCGATCTGAGCGAAAAATAATCAATTTTTCCCCTTGGCGCCCCCTTTAACGCCATCCGAGCCCGGAGTATCATTGTTTCCCCCTAGCTGGTTGAACTTTGACCAGTCCAGCCGAATCGGCGTGTTACGCCAGCGGTTTCTGCAGGATATGGATCGCCAGGAGAATGCTGTGGTCGCCATTGGCCCCCATACGCTACCCAACAATCTGGTTCTGGCCCCCATGGCGGGCGTTACGGATCGACCTTTCCGGCTGCTATGCCGGGCAATGGGGGCCGGACTGGCCGTCTCCGAAATGGTGACCTCCGACGCCAGTCTCTGGAATACCCGCAAATCCCGCCTGCGCATGGACCACACCGGCGAGCCCGAACCCATTGCGGTGCAGATTGCCGGCGGAGACGCGCCCATGCTGGCGGAAGCCGCCCGCCTCAATGAGGCCCATGGCGCCCGGATCATCGACATCAACATGGGCTGCCCGGCCAAGAAGGTCTGCAACAAGGCCGCCGGTTCCGCGCTGATGCGCGATGAAGCCCTGGTGCGCGAGATACTGAACGCCGTTACCGCCGCCGTGGACGTGCCCGTCACCCTCAAGATGCGCACGGGCTGGGACCGGGAGAACCGCAATGCCGTCGCAATTGCACGCATGGCCGAGGACGCTGGCATCCAGGCGCTGTCCGTCCACGGGCGCACGCGGGCGGATGCCTACAAGGGCGAGGCGGAATACGACACCATAGCCCGGGTCAAGGACGCGGTTGATATACCGGTCCTTGCCAACGGCGATGTGAACTCGCCGCGAAAGGCGCGCCAGGTGCTTGCTGAAACAGGCGCCGACGGCCTGCTGATCGGGCGCGCCGCCCAGGGCCGCCCCTGGCTTTTCAGGCAGATCAACCACTATCTGGCGACCGGGGACGAGCTTCCCGACCCAACGCTCGACGAAGTGCGTGACATTCTCCTGGGCCATGTTCAGGCCCTTCACGCGTTCTACGGGCACTACATGGGCGTACGCATTGCGCGCAAGCACGTGGGCTGGTATCTAGAGGAACAGGATCCAACCCGTCTGTTCCGGAAACAGTTCAACCGGGTCGAGGAGGCCGCAACCCAGCTGGGCTTTCTCAAAGACTACTTTCAAGGCATTCAGACAGAAGAGGTACGTGTCGCATGAACACTGAATTCATGGCCGAGGACCAGCAGGCCCGGCAAACGGATGAGCCCCTGACGACGGCAACAGGTAACGGCCAGACGGTTACGTTGCGCGACAGCGTTGAGCACGCCCTGGAGAACTACTTCTCCCAGCTCGACGGCGCACCGGTCACGGATGTCTACCAGCTGGTGCTGTCCGAGGTGGAAGCCCCCCTGCTGGAGAAGGTCATGGAATACACCAGTGACAACCAGACCCGTGCCTCCGCCATGCTTGGCCTCAACCGGGGAACACTGCGCAAGAAGCTCAAACAGTACGGCCTCCTATAAGGCACTGCGACCAACTACGTTTTCACCCGGAACCACGACAGGAACATCATGGCACAACAGGACTCACAGACCCCCATCCGCCGCGCGCTCATCAGCGTGTCGGACAAGACCGGCATCGTTGAATTCGCCCAGGCCCTCGAGAAGCAGGGCGTGGAGATCCTCTCCACCGGCGGCACCTTCCGTCTTCTCAACAGCAACGACATCAAGGTCACCGAAGTCTCCGACCATACAGGCTTCCCGGAAATCATGGCCGGCCGGGTGAAGACCCTGCACCCGCTGATCCACGGCGGCATCCTCGGGCGCCGCGGCACCGACGATGACGTGATGGCCGAGCAGGGTATCGCGCCCATCGACATGGTGGTGGTCAACCTCTACCCCTTCGAGGAAACCGTTGCCGACCCGGAATGTGACCTCGCCACCGCCATCGAAAACATCGACATTGGTGGGCCCGGCATGCTCAGGGCCGCCGCCAAGAACCACAATGACGTGACCGTGGTCGTGAATGCCGACGATTACCAGCGCGTGCTCGATGAAATGGCCAAAAACGACGGCGGCCTGCGCCAGGACACCCGCTTCGACCTGGCCACCCGGGCCTTCGAGCATACCGCCGCCTATGACGCCGCCATTGCCAACTACCTGGGCAGCCGCGTTGAGAACCGCCACGAACCCGCCCGCTTCCCGCGCACCTTCAACGGCCAGTTCGAGAAGCTCCAGGACATGCGCTACGGGGAAAACCCTCACCAGCAGGCCGCTTTCTACCGCGAACGAGGGGCCGCCGAAGCCTCTGTTTCCACCGCCCGGCAGCTCCAGGGCAAGGAACTGTCCTACAACAATGTGGCGGATACCGATGCGGCACTCGAATGCGTCAAGCCCTTCGCGGACCCGGCCTGCGTCATCGTCAAGCACGCCAACCCATGTGGCGTGGCCATCGGCGCCGACCTGAAACAGGCCTACGACCTGGCCTTCGCCACGGATCCCACCTCCGCGTTCGGCGGCATCATCGCCTTCAACCGCCCGCTGGATGCCGAGACGGCTTCCGCCATTGTTGAGCGCCAGTTCGTGGAAGTCATCATCGCCCCGGAAATCACCCCGGAAGCCGCCGAGGCCGTTTCCGGCAAGAAGAATGTACGGCTGCTTGCCTGTGGTGCCTTTGACAGTGGGCGGACTCCGGGTTCCGATTTCAAACGAGTCACCGGCGGCCTGCTGGTACAGGACCGGGACCTCGGCATGGTCGACGCCAACAGTCTGCAGATGGTCACCGAACGCTCCCCTTCCCAGGACGAACTGGAAGACCTGCTCTTTGCCTGGGAAGTGGCCAAGTACGTGAAATCCAACGCCATCGTCTATGCCCGCCATGGCCGCACCATCGGCATTGGCGCGGGCCAGATGAGCCGGATCTACAGCGCCCGCATCGCCGGCATCAAGGCGGCGGACGAGGACCTGGAAGTGAAGGGCTCCGTGATGGCCTCCGACGCCTTCTTCCCCTTCCGCGACGGCATCGACCAGGCCGCCGAGGCGGGCATCAAAGCTGTTATCCAGCCAGGTGGTTCCATGCGGGACCAGGAAGTCATCGACGCGGCCAATGAGCATGGCATCGCCATGGTCTTCACTGGTATGCGCCACTTCCGCCATTGAGGTGTGACATGCAGATTCTGATCATCGGCGGCGGTGGCCGCGAGCACGCACTGGCCTGGAAGGCGGCTCAGTCAAAGGATGTGGACACCGTCTACGTGGCTCCTGGCAATGCCGGCACGGCACGGGAACCCGGCGTCGAGAATCTGGATCTGGGCGCCGAGGATATTGATGGACTGGTGCGCTTCGCAGCGGACAAGCGCATTGACCTGACGATTGTTGGGCCGGAAGCGCCCCTGGTGGCCGGGATTACCAACCGGTTCCGGGAAAAGGACCTGCCCGTCTTTGGCCCGGACCAGGCCGCTGCCCAGCTTGAGGGCTCCAAGACCTTTGCCAAGGATTTCCTGGCACGCCACAGCATCCCTACCGCCGACTACCGGAGCTTCACGGAGACGGAAGCTGCTCTTGAGTACGTGCGTGAAAAAGGCGCTCCCATCGTGGTCAAGGCCGATGGCCTGGCCGCCGGCAAGGGTGTAGTTGTGGCCGAGACGCTGGCGAAAGCCGAGGACGCGGTCCGCAACATGCTCTATGGCAACCTCTTCGGGAACGCGGGCCACAGCGTGGTCATCGAGGAATGCCTCCAGGGCGAGGAAGCCAGCTTTATTGCCATGGTGGATGGCAGCAACATCCTGCCGCTGGCCAGCAGCCAGGACCACAAGCGCGCCGGCGACGGCGACACCGGCAGCAATACCGGCGGCATGGGCGCCTACTCCCCGGCGCCGGTGGTCACCCCTGAGGTGCACGAGCGCATCATGCGGGAGGTCATTGAGCCCACCGTCGAAGGCATGGCCGACGAGGGCCACCCCTACACCGGCTTCCTCTACGCAGGATTGATGATCACCCCCAACGGCAGCCCCAAAGTCATCGAATACAACTGCCGTCTGGGTGACCCGGAAACCCAGCCCATCCTGATGCGTCTCCAGTCGGACCTGGTGCAGCTCTGCCTGGCCGCCACCGAGGGGCAACTTGATCAGCAGGACTCACAGTGGGACGACCGCGCCGCGCTCGGCGTAGTCATGGCGGCCGGCGGCTATCCGGACAAGTACCGCAAGGGCGACGTCATCCAGGGGCTCGAAGGCCTGGACTCGGACGCCTGCAAGATCTTCCACGCCGGAACCAGCGAACAGGAGGGCGAGATCGTCACCAGCGGCGGCCGCGTGCTCTGCGCCACGGCACTGGGTAACACGGTTGCGGAAGCCCAGGCCAGCGCCTACAGGGCCGTTAAGGCGATCCATTGGGACAACGCCTATTACCGTAGCGATATCGGGTTTCGGGCCATCGCACGAGAGCAGGACTGAGCGGCCGACACCGCTCAGCCTCCTTTCGGCCTTCGCGCATCCAGTGGTCTGTAACCGCGCCGCTGCCGAATCCAGTTAATCGATCGAAACACCGCCCCCCGCGAAATCACCCATCGCTCAAGTCGGTACTTGCCTGGAAAGTTCAGCAGCGTCAGGGACACGAACATGGTGATCAATCCCTGGCCTGGCAGCACCAGCATGGCAATACCGGCAAGCAGCAGAACAATGCCGAGCAGGTTCTTGAGAACCAGAAGCAGGGTTCCCACCGCCGTGCCGAAACGATACACAAGCGTGGTTTGCCGTTCAGGATGCGAGAAATAGTCGGACGGAATCCGGATTACCACGATGGGAACCGCAATCAGGGTTCCCACAAAGGTCACCACGGAAACGCCACCAAGCCACCAGAGTACGGTGTCGTTGGCCTGGAACCACTCGATCAGGAACGTCATGGCAGACGCGACCTCTGCGAAGAATACCGGGCCAGTCTAAACCATATGGATTATCGTGAAACCAAGATACAATCCCACCGCAGAGCGCTCTTCCAACTCGCCAGGGATAACGGCAAATCATGCAGGAACACGGATCAACCCTCTCCATGAGGGTTTACATCGACGACACCCATCACGATCATCAAGCTGAAGAGATCATCGAGTACCGCTGGGACCGCATAATCGGTGCAATGCTGGCTCTGGTGCTGCTCCTGGCCGGTACTGTCGGCGGCTGGTACCTGATGAGGCCTTCTCCCACACCAGCGCCGCTGTTCACCCCCGTGCCGGTAATCGTACCTGTCGATCGGCCAGAGCCCGAAAAAGCGGCCGAGGCGGCCCCGCCAACGGTGGTGGCCCTTGAAGAGAGCCCCGGCCACACCGGTGACGACAGCAAGCCAGCTTCCAAAGGAGTGCAGTCACAGCCTTCGATTGTTGGCGCCACACTCTCGCGGGTACAGATCCTCTCGGAAGCGCTGGTGCGGGCCCGATTGACCCGCGATGTTGTTAACCGGGAACCCGTGGGCACGGCCTCGGCACTCATTCCCATGAATGCCGGGGGATTGATCCGGGTTTACCTGTTCACTGAAATGGACGGCCTGAAGGGACAGACCATCCACCACGACTGGTACCTGAACGACCAGCGCATGGCACGGGTCACGATGCGCCCCCAGGGCGAACGCATCGCCGCCTCGTCCAGCAAATACATCGATCAGAACATGCGCGGCGCTTGGCGGGTCGAGGTCACCACGGAGCAAGGCGAACCGCTGGCACGGAGTGAGTTTGAGGTTCGTTGAAACGCCTCGAAGCTACTCCGTTGTCGCTTCGACAATGCCCGGTTCGGTGACGACAGGTCTGCCATCCGCCTTACGCTCGCTGTAGCGATCCACCAGGTACCCGGAACGATCCCGCAGCAGCAGCGTAAACTTCACCAGCTCTTCCATCACGTCCACCACCCGGTCATACAGCGGCGATGGCAGCATACGCCCCGCCTCGTCAAACTCCTGGTAAGCCTTGGGCACAGAGGACTGGTTCGGGATGGTGATCATGCGCATCCAGCGCCCGAGAATACGCAGGTTGTTCACGGCGTTGAAGGACTGGGACCCTCCGGAGACCTGCATTACAGCCAGTGTCCGCCCCTGGGTCGGCCGAATGCCGGCAACCGCCAGCGGCAACCAGTCAATCTGCGTCTTCATGATCCCCGTCATGTTGCCGTGACGTTCCGGGCTGACCCAGACGTGCGCTTCGGACCACTGGGAGAGTTCGCGCAACTCCTGCACCTTCGGATGATCAGCCTCGGCATCGTCCGGGAGCGGCAGCCCCGAGGGATTGAACATACGGGTCTCGGCACCAAACTCGTGCAGCAGCCGCTGCGCCTCCTCGGCCAGCAAACGGCTGTAGGAGCGCTCGCGCAGCGAACCATAGAGCAGCAACACCCTTGGCGGATGGGAACTGCCGCTGGCACCGAGTTTGTCCAGCGTGGGATGATCGAGGTAGTTCCGATCAACGTTGTGAAGTGTTCGATCAGGCATTTGTCTCCCCTGGAAAGTATTGCCGCGTGTGGTTCGCGATCTTCACCAGCCCCAGCATCAGCGGCACTTCCACCAGCACGCCGACCACCGTCGCCAGGGCCGCACCGGACTGGATTCCGAACAGGGCGATAGCTGCGGCCACCGCAAGCTCAAAGAAATTGCTCGCCCCGATCATGGCGCCCGGCGCCGCCACACTGTGCGGCACCCGCCAGGCCATGGCCCAGCCGTAGGCAACGGCGAAGATCAGGAAGGTCTGGAGGATCAGCGGCACAGCGATCAGCACAATGTGCAGCGGATTCTGCAGGATGACCTCACCCTGGAAGGCAAACAGCAACACCAGGGTCAGAATCAGCCCGATGGGCGTGACCGGCGCGAGACGCTTCATGAAGACATTGTCGAAGTAGGCGTTACCGTATCTGGCAATGACCCACCGACGTGTGGCATAACCCGCCGCCAGCGGAATCACGATATAGAGAATCACCGATAGTGCGATCGTCTGCCAGGGAACAATCATGTCCGACAGCCCGAGCAGGAACATCACAATGGGCGCGAACGCGAACAGCATGATGATGTCGTTGAGCGACACCTGCACCAGCGTGTAGGCAGCATCGCCCCGGGTCAGGTAACTCCAGACAAAGACCATGGCAGTACAGGGCGCAGCCCCCAGCAGAATCGCGCCGGCCAGGTACTGACGCGCCAGGCCGGCCTCGATGAGGGGCTCAAAGACCACCAGCAGGAAAAACCACGCAATCACGAACATGGTGAACGGCTTGATCAGCCAGTTGACCGTGGTGGTGATGACCAATCCCCTGGGCTGGCGCCGCACACCGGCAATAGCGGCGAAGTCGATCTGTACCATCATGGGAAAGATCATGGCCCAGATCAGCACCGCCACCGGAATCGAGACCTGCGCGTATTCGAAGCGCGACAGCACATCCGGCACCACCGGCAACCATTGCCCCATGGCAATACCAATCACGATCGCCAGCGCCACCCAGACCGACAGGTAGCGCTCGAAAAGCCCCATACCCTCTCTGATATCCGGATCATCGGTCTTCTGTGTCACACCTCACCTCCATCAACTTCCTGCAGGAGTGTCTGCACACGCTGTTCAATATCATCACGCACCCTGCGGAACTCACTCATGACAGTTTCCTCATCGCCCCTGGCGCGCGCCGGGTCAGGCAGGCCCCAGTGAAGCTTACGCGTACCCGGCGGCAGTATGGGGCACGACTCGTCGGCATCCCCGCAGACCGTCACCACCAGGTCCGCCCACTGGAGTTGGACGTTGGTCAGCACGGTGGATTGCTGCTGGTAAATGTCCACACCCACCTCGTCCATCACCTTTATGGCACGAGGGTTCTGGCCGTGAGCCTCAAGTCCCGCCGAGTCCACCGCTACCCGATCACCCCCCAGATGACGCAGGAACCCCTCGGCCATCTGCGACCGGCAGGAGTTGCCCGTACAGAGAAAAAGTATGTTCATCAGACACCCTCGTTGCGTTGAAACGACTGATTTGTGGCCAGGGAGGGACGCTCGGGCATCGCCGCAAGCCGTTCAGTGAGCCCCTCCAGATCCCGCGAAGCCAGAACGGCTCTCAGCGTATCCCGGGCCCAGTCCGGCAAGTCTTCGCTCAGCCGGTAGTGCACCCACTGCCCCCGGCGTTCGTCCTGGACAATACCCTGATCCCTCAGCTGCCCCAGGTGCCGGGAAATACGCGGCTGGGACAGACCCAGCGCCTGCACCAGTTCACAGACGCAGAGCCGCCTTTCCTGCTCAAGCAACAGAAGGCTGTTAAGACGGGTTGTATCCGAAAGCGCGCGAAAGAACTGCTCAGGTGTCATTATATGCGCATATCCATATATATTGATTATTAATGATTACAGACAATGACCCGGGTTGCAATCAGGAAATATCGCCCATATCACGGATTCCAGTGTTGCCCATTGTTTATGTGCCTACTTATACTTGAAACAATTGGATTAATGTCATGATGCTGGGAGGCCGACATGGAACAAAGTACAAAAACACGGGAAACGGCGCGCACCGTGGCGCCTGAGCGCTTCACGCCGTACAGTCTGAAAGAGTCATTTCTGCAACCGAATACCACGCCACTTCCACCGGAACGATGGATGGCCGAAAAGTTCCTGGCCCTGTCTGGTCACCCGCCAATGGCGCTGGATCTATGGGGTGCGGAGCGCGTTGAACCCCGGGGGGACGTACAGGCCAAGTACACCCTGCATGTGGCGGACCGTTCGGCGCTCTATGAGCTGATAACCAACCCGAACCTCGCCTTCGGAGACCTCTACAGCGAAGGGCGACTGACCATGGACGGCCATCTCCCCGACGTGCTCACGGACCTGTATATCGCGCTTGACCGCTCCTACGAGCAGCTCCCGCTCTTCCTGCGCTTTATCTGGCGCAACCAGGCTCCGCGCTCCACCAGCCTGAAGGCCGCCAAGGACAACATCCACCACCATTACGACATGGGCAACGACTTCTATAAGCTCTGGCTGGACAAGGCGCAGATGCAGTACACCTGCGCCTACTACGAAGAGCCCGGCATCAGTCTGGAGCAGGCCCAGCTCGCCAAGCTGGAACTGGTCTGTCGCAAGCTTCAGCTGCAGCCGGGAGAGACCGTGGTCGAAGCCGGTTGCGGCTGGGGCGGCCTGGCCCGCTACATGGCCAGGCACTATGACGTGAACGTCAAGGCCTTCAACATTTCACGTGAACAGGTGGAGTTCGCCCGTGAAAAAGCACGGGAAGAGGGCATCGAGGACCGTGTCGAGTACGTGCTGGATGACTACCGCAACATCTCCGGCACCTATGACAAGTTTGTCTCCATAGGCATGCTCGAGCACGTTGGCACCGACCACTACCCGGAGCTGGCTGCAGTCATTCGCCGCCACATGAAACCGGAAGGCCTGGCACTGGTGCACTCCATCGGGCGCAACTACCCGATGCGCACCAATGCCTGGATCGAGAAGCGCATCTTCCCGGGCGCCTACCCGCCCAGCATCACGGAATTCGCCAGTGTGGCCGAAGCCGGCCCCTTCTCCGTGCTGGACGTGGAAAACCTGCGCCTGCACTACGCGGAGACACTCGAGGACTGGCTGAGCCGCTACGAGGAGAACGTCGCCACCGTCCGTGCCATGTACGGAGAGAACTTCGTGCGCGCCTGGCGCCTGTATCTGGCCGGTTCCATCGCCGGCTTCCGGGCCAGCTCACTGCAACTGTTCCAGATGGTACTGGCGCACCCGGAGAACAACCAGGTTCCACGCAACCGCAAGCACCTGTACACCAGCTCCAATGTGCCAGCGGAGGGCAGCTACTGATGGTGCAGCACTACGACGCGCTGATCGTCGGCGGCGGGCCCGCCGGCTCCACCATGGCCCGGACCCTGACCCAGAAGGGCTACCGGACCCTGGTGGTGGACAAGCAGACCTTTCCCCGGGACAAGACCTGTGCCGGCTGGGTCACGCCCGCCGTACTCGATGTACTGGATATCGACCCCCAGGATTACGCCCGCAACAACGTCATGCAGCCCATTCACCGTTTCCGCATCGGGATGATGGGCCAGGACGCGGTGGAGAATGACCACGGCAGCGAACCGGTCAGCTACGGCATCCGACGCTGCGAATTCGACCATTACCTGCTCGAACGCAGCGGCAGTGAACGCGCTGAAGGCGTCAAGTTCAAGAGCCTGGAGCGCACGGAAGAGGGGGAATGGTGCCTCAACGGTGAGTACCAGGCACCGCTTGTGATCGGCGCGGGCGGCCACTTCTGCCCGGTTGCCTCGTTTATCGGTGAGGGGCCCGGGAGCCACGAGACAGCAGTGACTGCCAAGGAAGTGGAATTCGAGATGACGCCGGAGCAGAGCGAACGCTGCCAGGTGCGCGGGGATACTCCCGAGCTCTGGTTCTGCCGCGATCTCCAGGGCTACGCCTGGGTCTTCCGCAAGGGCAACTACCTGAACATCGGCCTGGGTCGCGAGGACCCGGACAACCTCAAGAACCACCTGCAGGACTTCGTTCAGGGGATGCAGGCGGAAGGCAGGATTCCGGAGGAGCTGCCCAGCAAGTTCAAAGGCCATGCCTATCTGCTCTACGATCACGCGGAGCGCCCGCTGATCGACGATGGCATTCTGTTGATCGGCGATGCCGCAGGCCTGGCCTATACCCAGAGTGGCGAAGGCATCCGCCCCGCCATCGAATCCGCCATCATGGCCGCCGAAGTGATCGAGTCCACCAGCGACTACAGCGCGGCAGCACTACAACCCTACGCGGACCGGCTGCGGGAACGCTTCGGCCAGAAAGAGGTGGAAAAACAGGGCGGACTGGCCATTCCCGAGTGGGCCAAGATGCGCGTCGCCGCGCCGTTGATGAAAACCCACTGGTTCACCAAACGGGTTGTGACCGAACGCTGGTTCCTGCATGAGCACGTGCCCACGCTGGAAACCGCATCCTGAATGCGCGCTGCGATCACGCCCTATGTGGCCAGAGCCATTTCCAGCCCCCTGACACGCCGGGTGCGCCGGGGGCTGAAAGCCCGCAAGGCGCGTTCGAACGCCACTGAACGCCAGGTGGATGTCTACCTGAATCCACGCGACCCCCACGGCTATCTCCTGCTCCAGGTCCTGCCCTCACTGGGGGAACGTTTTGGCCTGACATTCCGCTACCACACCGTCACCACACTGCAGGACGACATGTTCCCGGAACAGGCGCTCTGGCAGTCCTGGGCCATTGCCGATGCCCGCGACCTGGCCCGGCTGTACCGGCTGGATTTTCCGGAGAACGATCCCGCCCTTCCGGAAGCCGCCGTCCACGATGCGGCCTGCCGGATGGCATTGGCCGAGGATCAGGCAGACTTCGCGGACCAGGCCCTGGAGATACTCCGAAGCCTGTGGCATGGCGAGATCCCCGCTAATGATTCCACGCCCCCGGAACCCGAAGCCGCACAGCAGCGCATCGCCCAGAACGAAGAGCGCCTGCACGAAGCCGGCCACTACCTGGGCGCCATGCTGCATTACGAAGGCGAATGGTACTGGGGGCTGGACCGGCTTGATCACCTGGAGCGGCGCCTGATCCAGAAGGGCTATGGGAAGCACCCCAATGAGGCCGCCCGCTTCGTGCGCACCTGGGCGGACCTTTGCCGCAAACCCAAACCGGCGGAGCCCATCACCACGCCCCTGGAAATCTTCTTCTCCATGCGCAGCCCCTACTCCTACCTGGGGCTGGAACGGGCCAGGCAGCTGGCGGACTATTTCGAGTGCCCACTGCACATCCGCCCCGTACTCCCGATGGTGATGCGCGGCCAGGCCGTCCCGCCCGCAAAGAAGTGGTACATTTTCAAGGACACCAAGCGCGAGGCTGAAAAGCTCGGTATTCCCTATGGCTTTGTCGCCGACCCGCTCGGCGCCGGTGTGGAGCGCTGCTACGCCATCTTCCCCTACGCCCGCGAACAGGGACTGGCCACGAACTGGATGCACACCTTTGCCCGAGCGGTGAATGCCCGGGGCATCCGCTCCGAGACCGACCGCGGCCTGCGACGGATCGTTGAGGACACCGGCCTGGACTGGGAAAAAGCGCGCAAGTGCCTGGACGACGAGAGCTGGCGGGAGGAAGTTGAGACGAATCGCCAGGAACTCTACAGGCTGGGCCTCTGGGGTGTACCCGGCTTCCGCTTCGGCGACGTTACCGCCTGGGGCCAGGACCGGCTCTGGCTGATCCAGGAAGCGATGCGTGGGGATCGAGCCTGAACGTGCTATAACAATCCCATGTCCCTTTCAGAACTTGAACCCCTGCCCATTGACGTCCTCAGGCTCCCGAACACCGAGGGCCTGGTCGGCATCAGCTACTGCCCGGGGCGATGGCAGCCTGGATTCAGCCTTTTCAGGAGTCAGCGCCACCTGGGGCAGGACCTGGCAACGATTCGCCAATGGGGTGCCCTGACGGTCGTCACGCTCCTGCAGGAGTCGGAATTCAAGCGCCTGGGCGTTCCCAGTCTGGGTGAGGCCATACGGGCGGAGGGCCTGCAGTGGTTCCATGCCCCCATCCGGGATTTCAGCGCCCCGAGCAGTGCCTTTGAACTCGCCTGGAGCGAGGCGGGCCCCGTGGTCCGACAGCAACTCAGGAAGGGCCAGCGCGTTTTCATCCATTGCCGGGCTGGCCTGGGGCGCAGCGGGACCCTCGCGGCACGGCTCCGGGTAGAATTCGGGGACTCACCGGATACCGCCATGGCTGCGGTTCGACAGGCTCGCCCGGGAACCGTTGAGAATGCCGAACAACGCGATTACATCCTGAACCTGGACGACCACCAGGGAATCGCCTGGAACGAGACCGGACCAGACAACGGCCTCTAACCACTCTGCTCGCTCGACGCCAACAGTTCTGCCCGCATACGTGGCAGACAGGCCGGATACTCGCGCTGCATAAAGTGCACCAGCCCCTCACGCACGGCACACCGCAGGTCCCAGAGCTTACTCGAGTCCGCCGCACTCATCAGGAAGCGGACCTGCATCGCGCTCTCTCCAGCTTCAAGCACCTGCACGGTCTGTGTTTTCCGGTCCCATTCGCGGGACTCCTCCAGGAGTCGCGCAAATTCCTCGCGCAGGGGGTCAATCGGCATGGCGTAATCGACCCAGAGAGCAACAGCCCCCATCAGATCCGCCGTGTGGCGGGTCCAGTTCTCAAAAGGGTTTTCGATGAACCACTGCAGAGGCATCACGATGCGCCGCAGGTCCCACACCCGCACGACCACATAGGTCGCCGTCACCTCTTCCACCCAACACCACTCGCCTTCCACATACAGCACATCATCAATACGGAAGGGTTCCGTGAGCGCAATCTGCATCCCCGCCAGCAGGTTCTCAAGCACTGGCCGGGCGGCAAAACCCAGGATAATGCCGCCAATACCGGCGGAGGCAAGCAGACTCGCACCCAGTTGCTGGACGGGTTCGAAGGTCATCAGCGCTACCCCGAGACCCACGATGACCACCAGAACATTCAACCCTCGGACCAGGAAACGCGTCTGGGTTTCCACCTTGCGCGCCCGCCGCCACGCCCCTTCCTCAACCGGATTCAGGTGTACGATTGCATCCCCAAGGGCCGAGGTACAGCGGACCGCCGCCCAGGTTACGGAAAGGATCAGCAACAACGAGGAAGCATGGCGCATGGCCGGTAACAGGGGCAGATCCTGGGGAACTGCCTCCAGAACGGCATTCAGTGCCAGGAGACCGAGAAAGACACCCAGCGCAACGGACGCAGCATCCAGAAACAGGCGCGTGACCGCCGCGGACTCCATGAAGTGACGGGTTATTGCGAGGGCAAGCCGGTAACCAGCGAGAGTTCCCGCGACCGCAAGCAGAGCGGCCAGCCCGGGGAAAAGCCATGCCGACAGCCCGGCCTGGAGGGATTCCAGCATCACGCGTCCTTAACGTTTTCCCAAAGACGTAAATTAGCGCATCGGGGCAAGGCGTGGGAAGCGTGGAACTGACTGGGGTTTGTACTCAGGGCCCCGGACCGCCAGAATCAGACCACAGATGACAACCAGCACAAAGCGAGACCGTTCCATGACAACCCTGCAGATCGACATCGTCTCCGACATCGCCTGCCCCTGGTGCGCCATCGGGTACGCGCGCATGGAACAGGCCATGGCGCAACTGGATGGCGAACTGGATTTCACCATTGAGTGGCACCCCTTTGAGCTCAACCCCGACAAGGACGCCGACGGTGAACCCATACTCGATGCGCTGAGCCGCAAGTACGGGCGCAGCCCCGAAGAGATGGAGCAGGCCCAGAACGAGATGATGACCATCGCGAGCGGTTTGGGACTGAATTTTGAGCGCATGCAGGAACGCTGCACCCGCAACACTTTCAACGCCCACCGCCTGGTGATGTGGGCCGGGGAACAGGGCCGGCAGACGGACATGGAGAAGGCCTTCTTTGACGCCTACTTCGGCCATGCCGCGGATGTTTCCGATGATGAGGTGCTCCTGCGCTGCGTGGAGTCCATCGGCCTGGACACCACCGAGGCACGCCGGATCCTGGACGAGGGCGAATACGCTGAACGCGTCCTGAAGGAGGAGGCCCGCTACCAGCAGGGCGGCATCTCCGCCGTTCCCGCCTTCATCATCAATCAGCAGTACCTGATTTCCGGCGCCCAGGAACCGGACTACCTGGTGCAGACATTCCGGGACATCGCCGCAGGCACTGTCAGCTGATTACTCGCCCAGGAAGCTGCGGTACATCCACACCACCTTCTCCTGCTCGGTGATGTAGTCACTCATGAGTGAGACCACGGACGTTCATGTAGAACACCTGGTAGTTGGCGAGCAGCTCGTTGAGCCCGTCCGCCAGCTTTTGGGCCTGCTGTTCGTCCAGGCCAATAATATTTTCAGCCATGGTACGCTCCCTGTTTTATCGGATCTGGTTGGAGAGTATACGCGCGCCCTCTTCCGCAGGTTCAGGGAACCGCACTCCGTGCCCCTCTTTCAACCGCGCCATGCCGATGCGATACTTCTGGCAAAAGCAGCATCAGAGGCAGTGTCCATGAAACGAATCCAGCAATGCCTGATCCTCCTCGCGCTGGCCCTTGCGCCCCTGGCCATCAGCGCCGCCCCCGAAACCCACGTCTTCGAACTCCAGCACCGCAAGGCCACCTCAGTGCTGCCACAGCTCCAGAACCTCTATGGGCAGGAAGGCGTGAGCTTCTCCCCGGATGGCCAGAGCCTGACGGTTCGGGCCGAGGCGGAGCAGCTTGCGGAGATCAAGGAATTACTGAAGACGCTGGACGAACCGCCCTACCAGGTGCGGATGAAGGTGCGCCACAGGGACCTGGCCACCGGCTCAGAGAGCCGGGGAACGACCAGCCGGGTCTACAGCACCAAGGGCAACACCATGCGCTCCATTACCGTGCAGGACGGCCAGATGGCCCGGATTTCCTCCGGCAGGGTGACCCGAGTCCCGGTAGCAGCCCAGGGCAACGATAATCCGGCAGCCCTCCTCGAGGAAGTGGACCTGAGCAGCGGCTTCCTGGTGAAACCCTCCGTCATCAGCAGGAACCAGGTGGAACTGCAGATCGTTGCCATCCGTAACGAGCCTGTTGAGGGCATGAAGGATTATGAGACGGCGGGCGTGGTGACCATCCGGCGGGCCAATCCCGGTGAATGGGTTGAGCTGGGCCAGGAAAAGAGTTCGATGCAGCAGCGCGAGGGCAGCCGCGTCTACGCCACCAGCGGTGACGCCAACCGCGTCTGGGAGATCAACGTCGAGGTACTGAAACCACGCCGTTAAACACCGCTGTCACAGGGCATCCAGAAGCACTTCCTTCGCCTCGTTCACCTTGGCGGCCAGCGCATCACTGCCGCCGCGATCCGGATGCACCTTCTGGATCAGCCGCCGGTGCGCCTTCACGATCTCCTCGCGCCCGGCATCCGCGGCCACGTTGAGAATATCCCGGGCCTCCTCGAGGGTCATGCGTCCACTGGACGGCCGCTGCGACTGCCGCTGCTGACCACCTCCGGACTCCTGACTACCACCACCGGCACCGGGCCCCGCATCGCGAACACGCCGCCACAGCATCCAGAGCTGAAAAGCCCGCCAGCCCCGGTAGAAAAACGGCACCAGGGCCGCAAAGATGGCGCCGAGGATATGCAGCCGGCCGGTCACCACCAGCAGGGTACAGACCACCCCAAGAAGAAGGACCACGCCCCAGAAGGCGCCCTTGCGCTTTTCCGCCGCATCCATCCGGCCCCACTGGCGCAGCAGCAGGAAGAGGAGCGCGGCGATGGCAACACCGAAAATCAGGTGCATTGAGGACCCCAAACGTCTATGACGGCGTTATCATGACAAATTACACTGAAACACGCAGTATAATCGCCTCTCGCTCAACCAACACCATGGAACGCAATGACCGATCAGCTGCAAGCCATCACCGAGTTCGCCGTGGAAACCGCCCAACAGGCAGGGGAACTGATCATCCGGGAGCGCCGCCAGGGCGATCTGGAACACAGCTACAAGGACGCCATCGAGCTGGTCACCCAGGCCGACATCAAGGCGGACGAGTTCATCAGCGAACGCATCCGCGCGGCCTATCCGGAGCACCGCATCCTCTCGGAAGAATCCATGCCCGACCTGAGCCAGGCAGAGGAGCTGGAAACGCCACTGTGGATCGTGGACCCCATCGACGGCACCGTGAACTACGCCTACGGCCACAACCAGGTGGCGGTCTCCATTGCCTACGCGGAGCACGGCCGGGTACAGACCGGCGTCGTATACTGCCCCTTCCAGCGCGAGACCTTCCAGGCCAGCCGCGGTCAGGGCGCATTCGTGAACGGCACGGAGATCCAGGTCTCGGAGGCCACCAACCTGCGCCAGAGCCTGATCGCCACCGGCTTCCCCTACGGCAAGGACGAGATCCCCACGCTCATCCGGCGCCTGGAACGCGTCCTTACCAACTGCCGCGACATCCGCCGCATCGGCTCCGCGGCCGTGGACATCTGCTGGGTCGCCTGCGGCCGGCTGGATGGCTACTACGAAAGCGTCAGCCCCTGGGACTTCGCCGCCGCCCGCCTGATCGCCCTCGAAGCCGGTGCGCGCTGCGGGCATTTCTCACCCGTGCCCGAAGGCTACCCGGAGGATCTCTGGGGACAGGATATACTGATCAGTTCGCCCGGAATCTACGATCCGCTGAAAGAACTGCTGACCGGAACCACTACAGAGACAACCCCATGACCAACGCCATCCGCGCCCTGCTGCGCCTGGCGACCCTGTGGAACATCCCGATTGCGTCCAACGAGAGCACGGCGGATTTACTGGTTTCATCGCCGTGTTTTCAGGCGTATGAACGGCACGCTCCGGGATGGGAAAACGGCAACTAGACTGAGACCGTTTAGTATTCGTCCAAAACCTGCTCCTACGGAAACCCAGTAGCAGTTGGGACCAAGCCTATTGATAGTCCATGGGCTATCAACTAATATACGAAGCAACAAAACCCGCCAAGGCTATGCTCTTCGGAGCACCCTCAAACCGGCGGGTTACTTTTTTATAGGGCGCATGGATGCGATTTGATAAGCCCCCCAAGACCTACGACGAACAAATAGAGATTCTCCGGCGTCGTGGCATGATCATTCCCAACCCGGATCGTGCTTGCCATTACCTGCAACATATGAACTATTACCGCCTGACCGCCTATTGGCTTCCGTTTGAAGCCGACCATGCAAGTCACCGCTTCCAGCCTGGCACACGCTTCGAAGATGCCCTGAACCTCTATATTTTCGACCGGGAGTTAAGACTGCTAGAACCTCTGTGCCCACCATAGCCGCGTATGGAACCGCAGCATGACAGTCACCATGGAGTTGCCGCGCACCAAACCACCCGGCTTATCAGTTAATTTTAACCCGCGAGCAGACCGGAAGCTCTATAACACGCTTGTTATGACCGCGTACCTGATGGACATCGTCAGTCCAGGAAATCATTGGAAACAGCGCTTGCGAGCGCTGATTGAAGAGTATGAAGTTGACACCGCTCAAATGGGGTTTCCCGAAGATTTTAAGCAGCGGCCAATTTGGAAGAGCGCCTTGGAAAGCGAATAACTCGCAGCAAACTCTGAAGAGGAAGCGATGCCACACGCCCCGGGAATCCGGGCCATTGGCTCAAAGAAGGCCTATCAACTTTGCGCCTTCTCCAGAACCTTCATGACGTCACTGAAATCCTCCAACGAGTTCTCCCGATTATCAGCAAACCGCACCAACTCAAGTGGTGTGCGTCCCTGGCCATCCTTCAAGGTTGGATCAGCACCAAACTCGAGCAAAAGTCGAACTCCCCGGGGATTATTGGACAACGCCGCCGCGTGCAACGCTGTGAACCGCGAGCCATCAACCTCACTGAAACTGTTAATATCCAGCCCATTGTCCATTAGATGCTTGAGCACCGGACGTGCTTCCTCTGGATCCAACACACCCACAACGTATTGCGCCCCCGCCTCCCGATTAAGCTGTTCAACATCCTGTTCATCGGGGTGAAAAACGTAGAGTGCCTGCTCTGCGCTCCAACGAAAAACCGGTGGAGTACCGTCATTCATATACACGGCAATGAGCTGAAAGGTTGATGTGGTTGCAAAATGGTACACGGTTAACCCACCAGCAGTTACCACAAGAAACGCCAGCGCAAACCCTATCCCCTTCAGAAGCTTCTTCATAACCGTCTCCTTCAGATCCAGGCGAGCACACTTGGCTCAATGTCACCAAAAGCAATACGTCACCAATCCCGCCCAGCCCCCTCATCACACTTCTTACAGTTCAGCTTCACCCCCAACCGCGACTCCCGCCCCTCGGGCGTAATCACCCAGGGCCGGTTGATCCAGGGCGGGTCGTGGCGCACGTGCTGGTTATGGCCGCAGGCCAGGCGGGCCACCCAGTGGTCTTCCTCGTCTTTGTGGAAACCAACAATCGGCTGTTCCATGACTCCCCTTTTCTCCAAATCGTGATCCCCGGAAGGTCGCGGTTTATTTTCACTCTGTATTGTTTTGTATTGTTGTGTGCGCAACGGCATACAGGCTCGCTGGCCTTGCTACGCTCTTTAACGTGCATGGCATAACCAGCCGTTGGCAAGAGCAAGCGATGACCGAGCCGGACCAGATTGAACTCCTCCAGAACGTGCCCATTTTCGGTGGCATGAAGCGGGATACGCTCGCCTTTCTGCTGGATACGGGCTCACGGGTGGCATTCAGCCAGGGAAGCTACCTGTGCCAGCAGGGTGCCCCGGCGGATGAGTTCTATGTGCTGCAATCCGGCCGCGTGGCCATCCTCAAGCGCTGGGAGGGACAGGACTACCTGCTGAGGCGCCTCGAGACGGGGGACTGCCTGGGGGAAATGGCCCTGATCGATTACTTCCCGCGCTCGGCCTCGGCGGTGGCCGAGACCGACTGCTCCGTGCTCTGTTTCTCGTCAAAGACCCTGATGGGCCTCTATGAGCGGGACCTGGAGCAGTTCGCGCTCATCCAGATGAACCTGGCGCGGGAGTTGAGCCGGCGCCTTCGCCACGCCAGTGACCTGCTCTTTGAAACCCGTACCCGCGCCGAGGTCAGCGACGACCGGATTCTCTACTCCGTTCCGCCTTCCTGACCCGCATGGCCGTCGATATCTCGTCCGCGAAGTAGGCGCCAAAGGCGCGCATGAGGCCCAGGTTCAGGTTCGGTGCCTCGCCATCGGCCAGATGGAAAATCTGCTGGTAGTACCAGGCCTGGCCACCGATCACATTGATGACCTTCAGCGGCATAAGTGGACTTGCCGGTGAAAACAGGCCGCGCCTGGCCAGCCGCAGGTCCCGCTCGTAGCTGACCGTTTTCTCGATGGTGCCGTCCATGAGGGCCCTGGGCGTTTCCGGGTTGGTGCACAGGGGGCGTCCGAGCCCGATCACGTCCGTATTGCCGCCCGCCAGCGCCTCTTCCATCACCGTGCGTGTACGGAAGCCGCCCGTTACCATCAATGGAAAATCGCACACCTTACGGATCGCCTCGGCGTAATCCAGGAAGTAGGCTTCACGCGCTTTGGTGCTTTCGCGCACTGCGGGCCGATCATCTTTGGCGGTGCTCGCATCCCCGCTGTGGCCGAGCAGCCGGGGCTGCTCGTAGGTGCCGCCGGAGATTTCCAGCAGGTCGATGTTCTCGTCGTTCAGCCATCTCACCACCTTCAGGCATTCCTCGTGGCTGAACCCGCCCTTGCGGAAATCGTCGGAGTTGAGCTTCACCGCCACGGGGAAGTCCGGCCCCACGGTGGCACGAACGGCGCGGACAGTCTCCAGCAGCAGCCGGGCACGGTTCTCCAGGGAGCCGCCCCAGCGGTCGTTGCGCTGGTTGGTCACCGGCGAGAGAAAGGATGAAAGGAGGTAGCCGTGGGCGGAATGAACCTGTACGCCCGTGAAGCCGGCGTCTCTCGCGATACGCGCCACGTTGGCGAAGCGCTGGATGATGTCCAGGATTTCCGGCTCTTCCAGGGCGCGTGGTCTGGCGTAGTTGCCCATCAGCTCCAGTTGCACCGCCGAGGGGCCGACCGGCTTGTTGGTGACGTACCGTGGTGACTGCCGGCCCGCATGGGAAATCTGCATCCAGAGGTGGTTGCCGTTGCGGGTGCCCGCCGCGGCCCAGGCGCAGAGTTGGTCCATGCCTTCCGGGTCACCCTCGGCGGGTGCCGGATCGATGGCCACATTGCCAGGGCGCTCGAGAACATGGCGATCCACCATGACGTTGCCGGTAATCAGGAGTCCCGCCCCGCCGTCGGACCAGGTCCCATAGAGTCGTTCATGGCATTCCGTGGCATGCAGGTACTCATCCGCCAGTCCTTCGGTCATGGCGGCCTTGGCGATGCGGTTGGGCAGGGTTGCGCCACAGGGCAGTTGGAGGGGTTGCGCCAGGGATGATGAAGGCATGTATTCGATTCTCCTTGTTGAATTGCCGGCTGAATTGGGACACCGCCGCTGAAAACTCGAAAGATACTTCGAGTATCACTCGCTTGAGAGCCGCTGAATGACGTCCTTATAGACCCGACTCTTATCCCTGCGTCCAATCGCGACGACTGAGACGACTATTTCGGACGCGCGTACTTCATAGACCAGACGGTAGCCGGCACTCCTGAGCTTGATCTTGTAGCAATCAGGCACCTGCCTGAGACGATCAGCCTCCACTCTGGGCTCTTCCAGCCTTTCCCGGAGCTTCTTCCTGAACTGTTCCCGTACCGGTTTACTGAGCTTGTTCCACTCCTTCAACGCTTTCTGCCGGAATCGAAGCTCATAGCTCATCAAGGCTCACCACGACCTCTTCCTCTGACTGGCGCTCCTTCACAATCGCTGCAAGCTCCAGATCCTCGATATGGTCAAGCAGCGCCTCATAGGTCTCTGCGGAGAGGCAGTAGAACACAGGCCGGTTTCGGTTGAGTACGGCAACCGGAGCTCCATTTGCCTGCTCCATGACTCCCATGGGGTTTTTCTTCAGCTCGGAAATGCTTGTTGATGTATCGGAGAGAATAGGGGCCAGCTCACTCATCGCATGATCTCCAGGGTTTTTAGAGTGCTCTTAAAAGACTACCAAAAACCCCGGAACTGGTCACCAGAAGGTCAGAAAAAAGTCCCATCCAGCGGCGATGAGGCGCTGGCGTAGGCTTTCCTGGGCATGCGGCCGGCAATGTAGGCGTCGCGCCCGGCCTCGATGGCCTTTCTCATGGCGCGGGCCATGCGGACGGGGTCTTTTGCTTCCGCGATGGCGGTGTTCATGAGCACGCCGTCGCAGCCAAGCTCCATGGCGACGCTGGCATCCGAGGCCGTGCCCACGCCAGCGTCCACCAGTACAGGCACACTGGCGTTCTCCACGATGGTGCGGATGTTGTAGCGGTTCTGAATGCCCAGGCCGGAGCCGATGGGTGCGCCCAGTGGCATGACGGCAATGCAGCCCATCTCTTCCAGGCGACGGGCAATGAGCGGATCGTCGTTGGTATAGACCATCACCCGGAAGCCGTCATTGATCAGCGTCTCCGCCGCGCTCAGCGTCTCGGTCACATCCGGGTACAGCGTCTTCTCGTCCCCCAGAACCTCCAGCTTCACCAGGTTATGCCCATCAAGCAGCTCCCGCGCCAGCTTACAGGTCCGCACCGCATCCTTGGCGGTAAAACACCCCGCCGTATTCGGCAGCAGCGTGTACTTCTCCGGCGGCACAATCTCCAGCAGACTCGGCTCATCCGGATTCTGCCCCAGGTTGGTCCGGCGCACCGCCATGGTCACCATCTGGGCACCACTGGTCTCAATGGCGTCCTTCGCCTCCTCCCAGCTCCGGTACTTCCCGGTCCCCACCAACAGGCGGGATTCGTAGGTGGTGCCGTCAATAACCAGGGGACGGTCTTCGGGGGTCTCGTTTTCGCTCATCTGCGGTCTCTTTCAGACGGTGGCTCAGCCGCCACCAATGGCATGGACAATTTCAATACGGTCACCGGCCGCAAGCTGATGCTCAGCATGCTCACTGCGCGGCACAATATCCTCGTTCACTTCCACGGCAATACGACGCCCGGTCAGCTCCAGCTGCTCGATAAGCCCCTGGACACTGAGAGCGTCACTGACTTCCGTATTCTCGCCGTTCAATAAAATCTGCATAGTCACCCAGTCCGATCCACCCGGATGGCGGAATGGTTGTTGGGCGGGGAGGGTTTTCAGGGAAGCTCTGGAGCCATGGATGGCGGAAGAGCAGCCTACATGGACGTACTCGTGGCGGTTCCCTGAAAACCCTTCCCGCCCAACAACCTCCCGGAAACCATCAGGCGTCTTCTCTATAAAGAATGGGGGTTCACAAGCCCTGCTTCAAGAGCCCTGCCCCACCCGAATCCCGGCAAGCACAAGACACCCCCACCCCACCAGAAACGCAAGCCCACCTATTGGCGTAATCATCCCCAGCATCCGAACGCCTGAAAACACCAACGCATAGAGACTGCCACTGAACAGAACAATCCCGATCAGAAAGGCCCAGGCCCCCGGCCGCAACCAGTCGGCATCCGGAAGAACCGCCCCCAGCAGGGCCACGGCCAGCAACGCCAGTGCATGATACATCTGGTACTGCACCGCCGTTTGGTAAACCGTCAGATAATGGCTGGAAAGCTTGCCCTCCAGCGCATGAGCGCCAAAGGCACCCGCCGCCACGGCCAGCCCACCAAACAGGGCCGCTACGCCAAGCCAGAAACCAACCGGAAAACCAGTGTCAGTCGCAGGGTTCAACACGGGTCAGCTCCTTCGTATCCAGATTCATTGCGGTCAGGCTGCCGCCGTAGACACAGCCCGTATCCAGCCCGTAAACGCCGGGCGTGTTGGTCCAGCCCTCCAGCGAGGCCCAGTGGCCAAAAATCAGTTCGGTATTGTCGGGCCGCGGATACTGGAACCAGGGCACGAACCCTACAGGGCCTTCATTCGCCCCTTCCTTGCTGGCCAGCTCCAGGGTGCCGTCACTGGCCAGGAAACGCATCCGGGTGAAATAGTTGGTGATCACCCGCCAGCGATCAATGCCTTCCAGCCCCTCGGACCACCGCTCTGGCTCATTGCCATACATTTCCCGGAAGAATGCGGGTGCGCTGTTGCTCTGCAGCACCGACTCCAGCTCCCGGCTTCGATCCAGGGTTTGCGGCACACTCCAGATATGGGGAACGCCCGCATGCACCATCAGCACATCACGCTCACCGTCGTAGACCGCAAAGCTCTGCTGCAGCAGCCAGTCAACCAGCTGATGCCGATCCGGCGCCTGGAACAGCTCGTCCAGGGTATCCTTGCGCCGGGGTGAGTGGCCGCCCAGCACCATGGCCAGAAAGTGCATGTCATGGTTACCCAGGGTAACCAGGGCGTTATCACGGAGGGAGCGGACGAGGCGGAGGGATTCCAGGGACTGGGGGCCGCGATTGATGATATCGCCCACGAACCAGAGGCGATCACAATCCGGACGGAAACGGATGCGGTCCATCAGGGCCCGGAGGCTGTCATAGCAGCCGTGGATGTCACCAATGGCGTAGTCACTCATTCACTACTCCCATTCTATTCCTGTTCGTGAAGATCGTTCGCGAGCATGACATAGTCAGCCAGGGTGAGGTTCTGGGGGCGCAGCCCTGGGTTCACGCCCAGCCGCTCCCAGTCCTCGTCGTTGAACAGCGGCGCCAGTGCCTTGCGCAGGGTCTTGCGGCGCGCGCTGAAGGCGGTGCGCACCACCTTGGCCAGCTTTTCCGTATCCGCCGCCGGATGGGGCAGCTCATCATGGGGCACCAGCCGCACGATGGCGGAATCCACCTTGGGCGCGGGCTTGAAGGCCCCCGGCCCCACCGTGAACAACGGCCGCACCCGGCAGTGGTACTGGGTCATGATCGCCAGCCGGCCCCAGTTGCTGTCGCCCGGCACCGCGGCCATGCGCTCCACCACTTCTTTCTGGAGCATGAAGTGCATGTCCCGCACCACATCGCGGAAGCCGAGCAGGTGGAAGATCAGGGGCGTGGCAATGTTGTAGGGCAGGTTTCCCACCACCCGCAGCGGACCACGCCCGGCGATGCTCGCATAGTCGAAACGCAGGGCATCGCCCTCATGGACGGTCAGTTCCGGATACCGGAAGAACTGGGTTCTCAGACCGGGAATCAGGTCCCGGTCCAGCTCGATCATCTGCAGGGCGGGGCAGGCTTCGAGGAGGGGTTCGCTGAGCGCGCCCATGCCGGGGCCGATCTCCACCAGGTTGTCCTCGGGCATGGGGTTAATAGCCCCCACGATGCGGTCAATAACCCCGGCATCGTGGAGAAAGTTCTGGCCGAAGCGCTTGCGGGCCTGGTGGCCTCCCGCCGAGGGCCGGCTCATGCACGCTCCCGGCGCTTGCCGTCACGCTGGCGGACCATGAAGGCGGCGGTAGCCAGCGCTTCCCGCAGGCTGCCCCCGTCCGCCTGGCCGGTGCCCGCCAGGTCCAGGGCCGTGCCATGGTCAACGGAGGTGCGGATGATGGGGAGTCCAAGGCTGATGTTCACGGCGCGGCCAAAGCCCTTGTGCTTGAGCACCGGCAGACCCTGATCGTGGTACATGGCCAGCACGGCATCCGCCTCCTCCAGGTTGTAGGGGGTGAAGAGGGTATCCGCCGGCAGGGGGCCGACAAGATCCACGCCTTCCTTGCTCATGGACTCGATCACGGGTTCGATGACGTCGATCTCTTCGCGTCCCAGATGCCCGCCTTCTCCCGCATGGGGATTGAGGCCCGCAACCATGATGCGTGGCTGCCTGATACCGAAATGATGCTTGAGATCCTTATCCAGGATCCGGATCACCTTGCTGAGGCTGTCGCCGGTAATGGCGTCGGGCACGTCACGCAGGGGAATATGGGTGGTCGCCAGCGCCACCCGCAGCCCTTCGGTGGCCAGCATCATGACAACGCCCCCGGCGCCGCATTTCTCCTGCAGGAACTCCGTATGGCCACTGAAGACAATGCCCGCCTGATTGATGATGCCCTTGTGCACGGGTGCGGTGACCATCGCCTGGGCAATATTGAGCTGGCAGGCCTCCACCGCGGCTTCCAGGGTCTTGAGCACATAGGTGGCGTTGGCGCTGTTAAGCACCCCCGGCCGACACTTCTCAACCCGGGCCACCGACCAGACCGAGAGCGTGCCACCAGCCCGTGAAATCGGCTGGTCCGGGACCCACTCCTCGATGGTGATATCCAGCTCAAGAAGTTCCGCCCGCTTACGCAGCATCTCGGCATCGGCCACAACAACAACATCGTGGTCCCGGTCCGATAACGCCCACTCAAGGCAGATATCCGGGCCAATCCCTGCCGGCTCACCGGCAGTCAGCATAATGCGAACAGTTTCCGTCACAGCACAGGCTCCATACCACTGACCACTGTCTTCACTTCCACATACGCTTCTTCACGGATCTGGTTCAACCAGTTCTGCAGCTCCAGCTCAAACCGACGCTGCTGCAGGGCCTGACGGGCCTGACGGCGCTGCACCTGGTCTCCAATCTCCGCGGTGCGCTCCTCTTCAACCTCGAGGATGTGCCAGCCAAAGCGTGAGCGGAAGGGATCACTCTGCCGCCCGACTTCGGTGGCATTCATGGTTTCCTCAAAGGCGGGCACCATCTCTCCCGGATTGATCCAACCAAGGTCACCGCCCTCGGAGGCGGTGCCGGGGTCATCGGAGTACTCGCGAGCCAGGGCGGTGAAGGAGGCGCCCTTGTCCAGCTGCTCCGCCAGGTCCTGCGCCAGTGATTGCGCCTCCTCACTGGAGCGATTCTCGGTACTGATCAGGATATGACGCACCCGATGCTGCTCGACCTCATTACCGGAGCCTTCATCACCACGACGATCCAGGGGCGTAACAATATGGAAACCACTGCCACTGCGCAGGACATCCGATGCCTCGCCAACCTCAAGCTCGGGGATCTCGCCCGCCGCGAGTGACGGCAGTTCCTGCTCGGTGCGCCAGCCAAGCTCACCGCCCTCGAGGGCATTGCGTCCATCGGACTGTGCTACCGCGACTTCCCGGAAATCCGCGCCATTATCCAGGCGCTGACGGATGTCCCGCGCCCTGCTGCGGGCGGCGTCCACTTCTTCCTCGTCACTGAAGTTGTTGACGGAGATCAGGATATGCCCGAGCAGGTACTCGATACCCGAATTCTCACGGGCCTGGGACGACTCCAGAAAGTTCTCCACTTCACGCTCCGTAATGCGGATACGCCGGCCAACCAGCTGTTGCTGGATGCGGCTGATCAGCATTTCCCGGCGAATCTGTTCGCGCGCCTGCTGAAAACTAAGGCCCTCACTCGCCAGCGCCTGCTCGAAGGCATCGAGGGAGGAGAACCCGTTGTTTGAGGCGACGTCCTGCATGGCCCTGTTGAGTTCGTTATCGCCGATGCGCATCCCCATCTGGCGGGCCCGCTGGATCTGGATACGCTCCAGGATCAGCTGATCCAGGACCCGTTTGCGCAGGACCTCATCCGGGGGAAGACGGGTCCCCTGTGCTCTCAGACGCGACTCGATCTGCTGCACCCGGGACTGCAGCTCCGACTGCAGCACCACGCCTTCATCAACCACCGCGACAACCCGGTCGAGAGACTGTCTTTCCGCAATGGCCATCGGAGCCAGAAGGAGCAGCATCAATGCCCCGAGAAGGTATCGAAGGGGCCTGGTGCCATTGAGTCCTGTCATTATTACCTCTGTGTGCATGACTTCAGGGCCAGCCGTTATCGGCCGGGCGTTTCAGTTCTTCCATGGGAGGCGCCGAGTGCGGCGGCTGGCGCTGCTCAAACCCGGGAATTTCCCTGCGGATCGTATCCGCCGCACTACCGCCGCCGCCCAGGCCGCGAAGCTGGATCTGGAAAAGAATACGGGTATCAAGGCCCTCATCGCGTGTCCGATATCTCTGGGCAACCAGCTGCATATTCCAGCAACAGCTTGTGTACTCGATCCCCGCCAGCGTTCCCGCTGTCTCGTCATTATCCATGTCATAGATCCAGCGGCCAATCAGGCTCGTCTGCTCCCCCAGTGGCACGACGCTACTGAGGTCGGACTGCTCAAGGCCCGTCGAGGCATCGTAGGTATGCCCGGCGTTGGCCAGATACCGGAAGTCACTGCTGTGAAACCGGATCTGGCTGGTGCCCCGGAGGGTTTCCCCTTCTTCCTCATCCCACTGGCCCGAGGAACGCAGGGTCAGGTTGTCCAGAGGCTGCAACAGGAACTCCCCCGCCAGAGGCGATGAGGACGCACTCGAGCGCCCCTG
Organism: Halospina denitrificans; assembly: GCF_004364635.1. GTDB lineage: Bacteria > Pseudomonadota > Gammaproteobacteria > Pseudomonadales > Oleiphilaceae > Halospina > Halospina denitrificans. The sequence continues at coordinate 74,179 of NZ_SOAX01000004.1, forward strand.
CCCATTCGGCAATGCCACGTTCTCGTCTTCAAACCTCTGGATCCGGCCGATGCTGAAGCGGGCACGCTCGATACCCCGGTCCATGTCATAGAACCTTGTGGTGAGCGCCGCCGTCAAGCGGTTGTTGTCGCCGACCCGGTCACCGCCGGTGAATCGGTCCCGGGCGAACAGCTGGCTGAAATTGAACGACGTCAGCGCGGTGTCAAAGGTGGGAATTCCCGTCTGGTCACGCTCCGGGGAATACACATAGTAAAGCCGGGGCTCAAGGGTCTGGTTGTAGAAGCGATCCCCCAGCGTAAAAAAGCGATCGAAAAAGAGACCAGCATCCGCGTCCACGAAGGGAACGGAACGACTGAAAGGCTCATCCTTCTGGACGTCCTCAAGATCATACTCGGTGTGGTCCAGCATCACGGACGTGCGAAGGAACCCCGGGAGCCCGCTCAGTTCCCAGCCCACTTCGGGCTGGGTTCGCAACCGGTGGCCAACAGCGGCATTGAGCCCACCCAGGTTCTCATTCTCCCGCCAGAAGTAATTATATTCGGTTTCGCTGGTGGCGTACCAGTTGCCCCACTGATCGCCCGCATCCAGGCGCAGGCGGGGCAGCTGGTTGTAAGGGCGCCTGGCCTGGGGAATGGCCGGATCAATAGTCTGGAAGCCCCTGAGCGCGGCCGAGAAGTTGAGCCCCTGCCCCCGGTAGCGAAGCTGCCCCTCGCGTTGCAGGTGCGTACTCTGCTGGATATTCAGGGTCCGGTTCAGATCCTGGGAGTAGTCATCGTCGCTGACGGCGGCGTAATCAATCGTGCCCAGCCAGTTGTTGCCAAAATCCGATCGGTTTGTGAAATCCAGGCCCCATCGCTTGGAACTGTTGCCCGGTGCCTCATCCGCGTAGGCATTATCGCTGTCAATGAATCCAACCTGAAGGTCCGATTGCCCGAGCGGGCCCAGGTAGCGGGCTTCCATCTCGGAAAAATAGCCGCGCCCATGGATGAACTGCGGGGTGTAGGTCAGGTCGTAGTGGGGAGCCAGATTCAGGTAATAGGGAGTGGCCACATAGAAACCGGACCCGGTATTCGAGGTCCCGAATGAGGGGTATAGAAAGCCGGTCTTGCGCCGATCATCCAGTGGAAAGCTGATCCAGGGGATGTACATCACGGGCACATCCTTGACCCGCACCCGCACGTGCCGGGCTGTGCCGAATCCGCTGTCCTGGTCCAGGTCCACCTGGCTCGCGGCAATCGACCAGTCGTTGCGATCCGGCTGACAGGTGGTCAGCACGCCCTCGCTGATGCGCATGGACTCAGTGCCGGTGCGGCGGATGCGGGTCGCCTGGCCTCGCATGTGGGCCTCGTGAAGGAGAAAAGTGGCCGTGTTGAGTTCCAGCTCATCCCCCTGGCCACTGGCCCTGGCGTTATCACCCGTGAGGAGGAAGCCTTCGCCCCGGCTGACGACGTCGCCTTTGAGGTCGAGCTCGCCGGAAACCTGATTGTAATCCGCCGCGTCACTGCGGGCCCGCAGCGCCCCCTGTTGAACGCGGACGTCGCCCCGCAGCTCCATGAAGTCATCCAGCCGATAACGCGCGGACCGGCTGGTGATGTTGATGGGCTCATCCGCCTGCGCCTGTTCCTCACCAGCCGGTTCACCGCTCCCGGCCAGCTCCACCGGACGATAGGTGCCGCCACAGTATCTGGGTACCTCCTGCTGGAGCGACGGGGGCAGGTCCGCCCAGGGCTGCCAGTCAAGCTCGGCGGCGGTTGGCGCTGTATCACAGAACGCGGGTACGGGAAGCCCCAGAAGCATGAGCAACAGGGGTCTGCACCACTGAACCGGTTGTTTTCTGATGATCGGGTTCCACACGCAGCGTATCTCCGGGGGCCGCCACCGGCGGGTCTGGGACAGGGGCACAGTCTACACGTGGTCGCGGCGGTTGTTAACGCGCCAGCCAGGCCAATGCCTGCTGGTCAGGGGCAAGCATGCTCGTGCAGAATAGGTGGTTTGTTGATGGCCACAGGATAACACCATGGACCAACGCTACCGGGCCCTTCTTGACTGGCTGGAAACATCGCTCCAGGCCACGCCCGACGCAGTAACCCCGGTTGCCGGCGATGCCAGTTTCCGGCGCTATTTCCGGGTGACGCTGGGCAACGAGACCCACATAGCCATGGACGCGCCCCCGGAAAAGGAAGGTTCGGACGCCTTCCTGGCCCTGGCCCGCCACTGGCACCGCTACGGGCTCCATGTGCCCGCGGTGCTGGAGACGGACCTGGCTCAGGGCTTTCTGCTGCTGGAGGATCTTGGGGATGATCTCTACCTGCACCGCCTGAGCGACGAGCCCACGGCGGACATCCTGTACGGGGATGCCCTGGAGGCGTTGATCCACATCCAGCCCCGCAGCAGCCCGCCCGAATACGCCCAGCCCGATTACGACGCCGAGCTGCTTGAGCGTGAAATGCAGCTGTTCCCGGACTGGCTGCTGGAAAAAAAGCTGGCCCTGACCCTGTCCAACCAGGAACAGGCGATGCTTCAGACCACATTCCGGACGCTCATCGAGTCCGCCCTGGCACAGCCCCGTGTTACGGTGCACCGGGATTACCATTCCCGGAACCTGCTGATCACCGAATCCAACAGCCCGGGCATTATTGACTTCCAGGACGCGGTAAATGGCCCCATCACCTATGACCCCGTCTCCCTGCTCAAGGACTGCTACATCCGCTGGCCGGATGAGGCCATTGAACGGTGGCTGGAGCAGTTCCGCGAGGAATCCGCCCGTGCCGGCCTTCACCATGCGGACAGCGCCACCTTCACGCAGTGGTTTGAGCTGATGGGGCTCCAGCGCCACCTGAAGGCGGCCGGCATCTTTGCGCGGCTGGACGTCCGTGATGGAAAGCCGGGTTATCTGGCGGACATCCCGAGGGTGCTCGACTACATGGTGACCGCCGCCTACCGCCAGCCAGCCCTGACGCACTTTGCCGGCTGGCTCGAGGAACGCGTGATTCCGGCCATGATGAAAGAACTGGAAGCCACTGCATGAAAGCAATGATCCTGGCGGCTGGCCGCGGCAAACGTCTGCGCCCGCTTACCCTTGAAACGCCCAAACCCCTGATCCAGGTGGGCGGCAAGCCACTTATCAAATGGCACCTGGAGCGACTGGCACGAGCCGGGATAACCGAGGTCATTATCAACACGGCCTGGCTGGGCCAACAGATCGAGGAAACACTGGGGGACGGCCAGCAGCACGGCGTGCGGATCCGCTATTCCCGGGAAGGCACGCCGCTGGAAACCCTGGGCGGCATACGCCGGGCGTTACCCATGCTGGAGGATGAGGGGGACTTCCTGGTGATCAATGGCGATGTCTGGACGGATTTTGATCCGGCCCGGCTGCTGAAAAACGATCAGCCGGATGCGGACACCCTGGCGACGCTCGTACTGGTCGCCAACCCCGATCACCATCAGGATGGCGATTTTATGATGACAGATGCGGGCCAGGTCCTCGGCGGGGGCGAAGGTACACGCTATACTTTTGCCGGGATCAGCCGGCTCAGCCCAGAGCTGATCCACCAGGCATCGTCCGACGAGGAGCGGCTTGGCCCCCTGTTGAAACGGGCCGCCGATGATGGCCGGGTCCGGGGGATCCGCCACAGCGGCGCCTGGTTTGATGTGGGAACCCATGAACGACTTGCGGCCGCCGATGCCCATGTAAGACAGTATGGACCGTCATGACCAAACGCAACGCCCGGGACGAAACCACGACAAAAACCAATGATGAGCTGCCTGAGCTGCTGCGGGAACTGGCGTCCTGCGGGCACCACGGCGCACGTCTGCTGGAGCGCACCGGTCTGCCCCGCTGGTCCCTTCCTGTGCTTTTCGAGCTGATGGGCTACGTGGCCAAGGCGGAGGGCCGGGTCACCGAGCTGGATATCCGTTACTGCGAATCGCTGATGCGTAATTTCGGCTGCAGCCCGCGCCAGCGGCGCCGCCTGATACGCCGGTTCAGTGTCGGCAAGCGCGACCAGGAACCCGTGGTTCCGCTCTGGCTGCGGATATTGACCCGCCGCTGGCCGGGAACAGCCCAACGCCTGAGCATTGCACTCGCCCATCTCTGCTACCTGGATGGCCCCCATTCACCGGCCCGCTCCGCCCGTTGCCAGAACGCCATTCTTGCCCTGGGCCTGCCGGCAGCCGATGGCAACCGCATAATGCACAGTTACCGCAGCAAGATCTGGATCACCTCCCCCAACGAGGGAGACAGTGAGCCACTGACAGGGCTGGCGCGCGCCTGTCAGGTGGTGGGCGGCAAGCAATCGGACTCACTGGAGGCGCTGCGCCAGGCGTATCGCAAGAAACGCAGCCTCTACCACCCGGACCGGGTGGAGCACACGGACATGGATCCACAGCTGGCACGGACGCGCCTGGAAGAGATCCACAAGGCCTGGGACCTGATCAACCGCCGGCACCCGGAAGCATAAGCGGCGGCAGCGGAATCCGCCATTCCAGGGCATCCAGCAGGTTCTTGACCGCCAGCCCCAACTCAGTATCCCCCTCAATCACCAACTGACGCTGGAAGAAAAGCCGGTCCGGATCCTCACGGCGCTCGGCCAGCTGGCGAAACGCCTCCGGCGTACCCCGGATCACGGCCTCACCGGGCGCATCGGCAAGGCGCAACCGGCCACCCCAGAACCCCAGAGTCACCCCGGCGCTGCCGTCATCCAGCTCCAGGCGCAGCGCACGCCCCTCAAGCTCCTCAAACTCACCTTCCCGGAGGGCTTCGGCAAAAAGGTGATTCAGCGGGATCTCCACCAGTCCCTGTTTCAGCACCCAGGGGATTTGCTGGTCCAGCAGCGGAATGGCATCACGGGCGATCCGTTCAATCAGCGACTTCATCCGTTATGGCTCCATTCCATACCCGGCCGCCCATACCAGTACCCATCACAGGGCGGCGCTTCGGCAAGGTGAAGGGGGTGACGCTCCGGAAAACGCCCATTGCGCGCCTCGTCAAAGCGCTGGACCACATCGGCCATCCCCTCGTACTCCGGGCTCAGGCGGACCGTATCCACACCCAGGTTCTGCATATCGGGTATCTCGCGCATGAGGTCATAGCAGGCGCCGGAGAGGGTGGCGATGCCGTTGAGGCGGAACACGTCCTGGCTCTCCCGGGATTTAAGGGGCAGGCCGTCCGGATGCTGCTGGCAGACAAACTCACAGCGGTCCTTGGGCTTGTCGTAATAGCGGGCCGTAAAGCACCGCGAGGACCAGGCCAGCGGCAGGAAGCCCCAGGCAAATACTTCCACCGGCGCATAAAGACCCTCGTCGTTCAGATGTGCCAGCATGTCCGCCAACGTATCCCGGCTCAGCTCCACCGGCAGGCACCAGCGCCTCAAGCCTTTCTTCAACAGGATCCGGAGTGTTGCGGGGTTATAGATGTTCACGGAAGGCCCGGTCACAAAGGGCAGCCCGGCCTCGGTAACCATGTTCAGGGCACTCTGGTCATTCGCCTCCACCAGGAACTCACCGTTGTCCCGGATACGGCGCAGGGTGCGCAGGTCAGCCTCGGATTCAATCAGCGTCTGGGAGGACAGCACCACCTCCTTGCCGCAATCCTTCAGGTCCCGGGCCAGATCCACCCAGTCCGCCACCTTCATGTCACGGCGCCGGGAACAGACCACCTCACCCAGATAGATCGTATCCACCGGCCACTCCGCCGCCTCCGCGTAAAAATTCAGCACATCCTGGCGGGGCCAGTACCAGAGAATGGGCCCCAGCGAGAGTTTCATCATTTCCAGCTCCGATGCCATGCACCCAGTGTGGTCTGCCCGCCCTCGGACAGATGATCCAGTGTCCGTTGCCACTCCGGCGAAGGTTTAAAGCGCTCAGGCGCCTCCCGCACCCGGTCAATCGCCGCCCGCCAGGTCGCCGCCACCTGCCCCGTATAGGCAGGACTGCGCTGGCGCCCTTCAATCTTCACGGCAGAAACCCCCAGCTCATGGAGCTCCGGCAGCAGATCCATGGTGTTCAGACTCGTAGGCTCCTCGATGGCGTGATAGACCTCCCCTCCCACATCGAAGCGCCCCTTGCACAGCGTCGGATAGCCCGCCTGCTCCCCCGCCTCGAAACGATCAATCAGCACCCCGTTAAGCCGCGCATCCAGCCGATCCCCGCTCTCCTCCCAACGAACCGCCTTGGCCGGCGAACAGGCACCACAGGTATTGGGGGACTCATCGGTCAGATAGGACGACAGATAACACCGCCCCTCCGCCATGATGCACAGACTGCCAAAGGCAAACACCTCCAACTCCACCGGCGAGGCTGATGCCACCTGCCGCACCTGATCCATCGACAGAACCCGTGGCAACACCGCCCGCTTTATCCCGAACTCCCGCTCATAGAACCGCAGCGCCTCATAGCTGGTTGCTGATCCCTGAACGGACAAGTGGCGTGGAACCTGCGGATACTTCTCCGCCGCATAAGCCAGCAACCCCATATCCGCCAGGATCAACGCATCAACCCCCAGATCCACCGCCTTATCCAGGGTCGCCGTCCAGTGCTTCCACCCAGCCGGCTGCGGGTAAGTATTCAACGCACAGAACACCCGCGTACCCCGCCTGCGGGCATACTCCATCCCCTCGCGCATACGCTTCTCGGTGAAGTTCAGGCCGGCAAACTGGCGGGCATTGGTGTGATCCCGGAACCCGATATAAACCGCATCGGCCCCCTGATCCACGGCGGCCTTGAGTGCGGGGAGACTGCCAGCCGGGCAGACGAGTTCCATGACCACCTCCAACGAAAGACTAAGCGTCTGCTGATGCATTCTGGGCGTCGGCGAAGGCGGGTAAGGCTATTCGGGACTGTCTGAGGCCAAGGATGGCCGAAGCAAGCGTACACGGACGTATTCACCCGCGTGTCCCGAATAGCCTTACCCGCCTCCGCCGACGCCCAGAATGTATTAGCAGACCACCCACCCCACAACTGAATCCGTCAAGCACCATTCATTTACCCAATTTGCATATTTCAAAAAAGTCTAACGAATGCATCCCTTATCAATTTAAAGTATCAAAAAAGACTGATACCGTTACCCTCAATCTGAATCCCCCTTCAAAACGGAATCGAGGTCGCTATGAGCGCTGACTCCAAACAACTGAACCACCAGGTGGTCATCGTCGGCGGCGGCAGCGCGGGCACCACCGTCGCCGCCTCACTGCTGCGCCAGAAACCCGAGCTGGACGTAGCCGTGATCGAACCCTCGGACACCCACTATTACCAGCCCGCCTTCACCCTCGTCGGCGGCGGCACCTACGAAATGGCCAAAACCGCCCGCCCCCAGAAAAGCACCCTCCCCGAGGGCAGCACCTGGATCAAGGACGGCGTGGCCACCTTCGAGCCGGACGACAACAGCCTGACCCTCAACGACGGCCGCAAAGTCAGCTACCAGACACTGGTGGTTGCCCCCGGCATCCAGCTCAACTGGGGCAAAGTGGAAGGCCTTGAGGAAACCCTCGGACGCAATGGCGTATGCAGTAACTACAGCCCTGAAACGGCCCCCTACACCTGGGAGTGCCTGAAACAGTTCCGGGGCGGCAACGCCATCTTCACCCAGCCGCCGCCCCCTCTGAAGTGCGCCGGCGCACCCCAGAAGATCGCCTATCTGGCCGCCGACTACGCCCGCAAGCATGACCTGCTGAGCGAGAGCAACTTCCAGTTCTACAGCGGCGCCGGCGCATTGTTCAGTGTTCCGGATTTCGTGCCGCACCTGGAAAAGGTCGCAGGCCGTTATGGGATTGGCATCAACCTGGGTCATGACCTGGTCGCCGTGGACGGGGAGCGCAAGGTGGCCACCTTCCAGACCACCGACGCGAACGGGGACAAACAGACCGTGGAGCAGCCATTCGACCTGCTGCACGTCACACCCCACCAGAGCGCCCCGGAGTTCATCAGCCAGAGCCCGCTGGCAAACGCGGACGGCTGGGTGGACGTGGACAGGAACACGACCCAGCACAACCAGTACAAGAACGTGTTCTCACTGGGCGACGCCAGCTCGTTGCCCACCTCCAAGACGGCGGCAGCCGTGCGCAAGCAGGCACCGGTAACAGTAAAGAACCTGCTCGCCCATATGAACAGCCAGCCGCTGGAAGGCAGCTACGACGGCTACACGTCCTGCCCGCTGGTCACGGCCTACGGCAAGGTGATGCTCGCGGAGTTCATCTACGACGGGGTGGTAACGCCGACGCTGCCGCTGAGCCCCTTCAAGGAATCACGCTTCTACTGGTTCGTGAAGAAGAGCATGCTCCCGCCCTTCTACTGGAACCAGATGCTGAAGGGCAAGGAACCGGATATTGCGCACAAGCCGTTAAACGCCTGACCAGTCCTTCACGCAGCGCTCGCGCTGGTATTCGTTACCGGCAGCGGTGGCATGGGGCAATCGAGCTGATCGGCGATAATGCGCAGCAACTCGTATTCCCGGGGGCTGACGTCATTGTCATGCAGTACGCAGTGCGCGCAGGCATCAATGAGCGCGGGCTTGAGCATGGGCGGCAGCCCTCCCAGTCGCTTCAGTGATGCCAGCAGGTCGCGTACGCCCGGGCCGCGATCCTCAGGCGGCTTCGGGTCCGACTCGAACCCCGCCATGGCCTCGCGGTACAGCGCCTCGGTATCTCCTGAAGCTCCCGTGGATGCCATGATCCAGAGCAGGTTCCGGACATCCGCCATAACGGGTGCATAACGACGATGGGTCACCCGTCGATTGCGCCCTGCCTTTTCATTGAGATGGCGCTTCAGGAATCCAAGGATGGCGATGTCATGGAGCCGAGCTCCGCGCTCTTCGCGAATCAATACCTCCATGTCCCGAAAAAGCTGCCTGCGGGCCTCGGGTTCCAGTTCCCGCAGCGCCGGAAGGGCCAGTTCCACAAGCGGTAAGCGATAGGCAGGCCCCAGGTCACTCAGGTTCTGGCCCAGTGACCGCACCAGCATCTCATCAATGGCCACGGCACCCACCGGCTCGAGTTCAGCGACACGCTTTGCGATGGTTTCATGGTCGGTACCATCGAGCGCCAGGGCAAAACACAGATGCACGGCGCCTTCGGGTTCGTGCAGTTGCTGGTTCAGGCCGCTCGGCAGCGAAGCCAGCAGTTCCCTGGCGTAACTCGTGTTCACCGATGTCACTGTGCCCGCCGTGGCGGAAGGCGCCGGGGCCTTAATACCACCTCCGGAGGCGAATCCCATCGCCGCGCCGGGCACCGCCTCCCCTGCCTCTCCCTGGGCGGCGCCTCCCTGCTGCCCTTCGCTCGTCGCCTTGCGATGGCGTGCAGACATGCGCGCCATCAGGGTCTCATCAATGGCGTCCAGGCGTGCCTTGATCGGGGGGTGGGAGGCGAGGACCCCGCCCAAGGACAGTGATACGCTCTCACCGAAACACATATGGTTCATGTCTTCGGCATGGCTGGTGGCCGTGAGGTGGGAGCCACCTGCATCCAGGCCGATCCGGTAGAGCGCCCCGCCAATGCCTTCGGGATTACGCGTGAACTGGACCGCCGCCGCATCCGCCAGGAACTCCCGTTGCCGCGACACGGCCGCCTTGATGATGCGCCCGAAAAACAGGCCCACATAGCCGACCACCACCAGCGCCAACCCGGCGGCGAGGACCGGCAGGCCATTCCCGCGGCGGCTGGTGTGACGGTGCCGTCGAAACATCATGGACCGCAGCAGATACTGGCCCACCTGGCCGATCAGAAGTATTCCGGAGAGCATGGCAATCAACCGCACGTTGACGCGCATGTCGCCGTTGAGAATGTGGCTGTACTCGTGCCCGATCACGCCCTGGAGCTCTTCCCGATTCAGCTGCTCCAGTGCGCCGCGCGTCACCACCAGCACCGCTTCATTGGGCTGGTAGCCGGCCACGAACGCATTGATGGCGTCCTCCTGATCCATGACGTAGAGGCGCGGAACGGTGACGCCGCTGGCAATGGCCATTTCCTCGGTCAGGTTGCGCAGCTGTTTCTCGCCGGCATCGTCGGTATTGGCAGCGACCTCCCGGGCTCCAACCATGCGCGCGACCCGCTCCCCACCTCCGGCAAGGTCTATAAAACGGTGCAGGCTTCCGCCCAGAATCACCAGGACCACCGCGCCCATGGTCATGAGGCCCTCGGGTGCCAGAAGCCACTGCCCCAGGGGGAGGGGGTCGCCTTCGAAGAAGCCGAGGTAAAGCCCGTAAACCACGGCGGTTACGGCCACCACGATGGCGATAACCGCCAGAGTGAAGAGCCCGAACAGCACCAGTGAATTCCGCCGCGCGCGATCCTGGCTTTCAAAGAATTCCATAGTGGCTCACCCGCTCAGCTGAAGGATACGCTGGGCGCTTCCTGGATCTCTTCGGTATCAAACTCGAGCAGTTCCGCTGGCTTGAATGAGAAAAAACCGGCCATGAAGTTGTTCGGGAACTGCTCGCGGTAGGTGTTGTAGGTCATGACCGAGTCGTTGAAGGACTGGCGGGCGAAGGCGACCCGGTTCTCGGTGGAGTTGAGCTCTTCCATCAGCTGCTGCATGGTCTCGTTGGCCTTGAGATCCGGGTAGTCTTCCATTACGGCGTTGAAGCCGCCGAGGGCCTTGGTGAGCATGTTTTCGGCGCTGCCGAGGTTTTTCATCTTCTGGCCATCGCCGGGATCGCGCCGGGCGTCGTCCTGGGCGCTTTCGGCGCCGCTGCGGGCTTCGGTGACGCGGGCGAGGGTTTCGCGTTCGTGGGTCATGTAGCCCTGGGCGGTTTCCACGAGGTTGGGGATCAGGTCGTGGCGGCGCTTGAGTTGGACGTCGATCTGGGCGAAGGCGTTCTTGAAGCGGTTCTTGAGGGTGACCAGGCGGTTGTAGATGGTAATGGCGTAGGCGACTACGGCAATGATGACGGCCAGGCCGATCCAGGTTGTCAGGTTCATGTGCGGTTCCTCGTTATCGGTTATTCCATTAATCCTCTGATTAAAAGTCATATTGTGGTTCTTCGCCACCCCCTGCTGGCATTCGATGCACTTGATCGATATCAGGGAGGCGCTCCGGTGATGGCTATATGCTTGGTGCAATGAGCAGAGGTGGCGATGGGGAGGGGTTTCCAGGAATCGCTATAAATACATCCATGTACGCTGCGCTTCGGCCATCCATGGCCTCAGAGCTTCCCGGAAACCCCTCCCCATCGCCACCTCTGCTCACTCAAAGTTTGTGCTCCCCTCCAACAAGAATAAGGGGGTCGGATGGCGGTTCATCAGGCGGATGTGTGTGTTATTGGCGCCGGGCTTGCGGGCATTGTTACGGCTCTGGAGCTTATTGAGCGTGGCCACCGCGTTGCTCTTGTTGATGGTGCTCCCGCTGAGCGTTGCGGGGGGCAGGCTAACGAGGCCTTCGGTGGGATGCTGCTGAGCGGAACGCCGGAGCAGAAGCGCAACGGGATCCGCGATAGCCCTGAGCTGTTGCTGGCGGACTGGCATTCGGCCGCCTGCTTCGAGGATAACGATGAGTGGCCGCGCCATTGGGCGGAATTCTATGCCGAGAACTGCCGGTCCATGATTTACGACTGGCTGAAGGGGCATGGGATTCGTTTCTTTCCTTCGGTCCAGTGGGTGGAGCGGGGGAATTTCGGGGATGGGAACAGTCTGCCTCGTTACCACATTGTCTGGGGTTGTGGTCGTGGCCTTGTGCAGACCCTGGCGAAGGCTCTCTTCCAGCATAAAAACCAACATCTGCTGACGTCCCTGTTTGAGCACCGGGTTACCGAGCTGGAGCAGGCAGGTGGTGCCATTACCGGTTGCAGTGGTCATTACGGGAAGAGTGCCTTTCGCGTGCAGGCGCCTCATACGGTGGTCTGCAGTGGGGGGATTAACGGGAACCTGGATCGGGTTCGGGCGAACTGGGCGGCGTGTTATGGGCCGGCGCCGGGGAATCTGTTGGCGGGGAGTCATCCGGATGCGGATGGGGCGCTGCATGATGTGGTCAGTGGGCATGGGGGGCGGGTTACGCATCTGGAGTGGATGTGGAACTACGCAGCCGGGGTTCGTCAGCCGGATCCGGCGTTTGAAGGGCAGGGGCTCAGCCTGATACCGCCCCGCTCGGCGTTGTGGCTGGACGCATACGGGCGGCGTATCGGGCTCATGCCGCTGGTGACCGGTTTTGATACCCATGACCTGTGTTGCCGGGTTGGCAACCTTCCCCACCAGTACTCCTGGCAGGTGCTCAATCGTCGCATGGCCATCCGTGAGCTTGCGGCGTCCGGCACCGATACCAATCCGGATTTCCGGGATGGTCGGCTGCTGCGGGTTGTCTGGAATGCGCTTCGTGGTGGTGATCCCTCGCTGACGGACTGGCTGCTGGAGTCCTGCCCGGATGTGTTGTCAGCTGATACGCCCTGGGAGCTTGCCGAGCGCATGAACCAGGTAACGGATGAAGAGCGCATTGATCCCACCACCCTGGAAAGCACCATCGATGCCTATGACGCCCTGCTCCGCCGGGGCAGGAAATTCCATAACGACGACCAGATCCGGAAGCTTCAGCAGTTGCGTCGCTGGCCCGCCGACCGTCTGCGCACCTGCCGCCCCCAGCCACTCATCAACCCGGACGCCGGACCGCTCATTGCGATTCATGAACGCCTCATCAGCCGCAAGAGCATGGGCGGGATGATGACGGATTTGAATTCCCGGATCATGGCGGATAACAATACCCCTGTCCCCGGACTCTATGCCGCGGGTGAGGCGGCCGGTTTCGGGGGTGGTGGCATCAGTGGGGTGCGTTCGCTGGAAGGGACCTTCCTGTCCAACTGCATCCTCAACGCACGACAGGCGGCGGCCGCCATACACAGCAACCCTTAAGGGAGAACCAATAACCATGAAAAAAACCGGTGCTTCCCTGGTTCGTCACGCCCTTGAACAACTCGGCATCCAGTGGACCTTTGGTATTCCCGGGGTCCACAACACCGAGATCTACGACGAACTGAACCAGTCCGAGTCCATACTGCCCACCCTGGTCACCCATGAGATGAGCGCGGCCTTCATGGCCGATGCGGTCAGCCGGACCGGCGCCGGTGTGGGCACTTTGCTGATCGTGCCAGCGGCGGGCGTTACCCATGCCGCCAGTGGCATCGGGGAGGCGGGGATCGACGGGATTCCCATGCTGATCATCTCCGGAGGAATCCATTCGGAAAGCGGGACCCGCTACCAGCTCCATGAGATGGACCAGCATGCCCTGCTGGCGCCAATCACCAAGAAGACCTGGCGGGTTACCCGGCACAGCGATGTCATCCCGACCCTTTACGAGGCTTACACCACGGCTGTTACCGGCGAGCCCGGGCCGGTGTTCGTCGAGATCCCCTACAACATCAGCAACTTCATCGGGGATGTGGATGACATGCCCGACTTCAAGGCGCCGGACCTGCCCCCGACACCCCCGGAAGCATCAATCCGGGCGGCGGCGGAAGCGCTGATAGAGGCCCGCAAGCCCGGGATTTTCGTGGGCTGGGGCGCGGTTGATGCCACGGACAGCCTCAAGGCCCTGGCCGACCACCTCGATGCGCCCGTGGCCACGACCCTCCAGGGGCTGAGCGCCTTCCCCCACAACCATCCCCTGCACACCGGCATGGGCATGGGGGATTACTCGGTGCCGGCGGCGACCAATGCCTTCAAGGATATTGACTGCCTGCTTGCCATCGGCACCCGGTTCTCCGAGATCCCCACCGGCAGCTACGCCATCCACCCGCCGGAGACACTGATCCACCTGGACATCAATCCGAACGTATTCAGCGCCAATTACCCGGCCAGCCATACCCTGGAGGGGGATGCCCGCAACACAGTGCCCGCGCTGCTCAAGGCTGTGCAGAAGCTGCGTCCGGAACCGGCACAATCGGGCATACGCGGTACCATTGCCACCGATAAGCAGGCGTACTACGACCAGTGGCGCCAGCACGACAGCGGGGACCGGGTGAATCCCGAACTCTTTTTCTCAAAACTCCGTGAGCGACTCGCGGACGACGCCATTGTGATTGCCGACGACGGCAACCATACCTTCCTGGCGGCGGAGCTGATGCCCATCCACGGCCCCCGGCGTTTCTTCTCGCCCAGCGATTTCAATGCCATGGGCTACTGTGTTCCGGCCGCCATTGGGGCCAAGCAGGCCAGGCCGGAAGTCGATGTGGTTGGAATCGTGGGTGACGGGGCTCTGCTGATGACGGGGATGGAGCTGATCACCGCCGCGCGCTGTGGGTTGGGCATCGTGATGGTGGTGTTCAATGATGGCGAGCTGTCCCAGATCGCCCAGGCCCAGAAGATCCCCTACAACCGCAAGACCTGCACCGTGCTGACGGAGCTGGACTACGCCGCGCTCAGTCAGGCGCTCGGGGTGGAGTACGTGAGCATACCGAACAATGAAACCCTGGAAACGGGGCTCGCCGATGCCTTCGGAAAAGCCGCTGACAACCGACCGGTACTGGTGGACCTGCGCGTGGATTACAGCCGCAAGACGCGTTTCACACAGGGGGTGGTGAAGACCAACCTTTCAAGGATGACCACCCGGGACAAGACCCGGGTGATCGGCAGGGCACTCTGGCGGCGGGTGACCGGCTAGGGACCGGCACCCGCGATACTATCGCGATCAGAACTGATAGACCACGTGGGCACGGTAGACCATGGGGTCAATCTTGACCGTGCCAATATCGGCGCCGTTCAGCTCCGCGTCGGTCTCAATATCCACATAGTAGGCGGAGGCGCCGACGGACCACTGGTCATCCAGGGGCACATCAACACCGGCCTGGGCTGCGATTCCAAACGAATTATCCAGGCTCAGGTCGTTCGCACCTGTTGCCGTCTGGCCAGTAGCATTCAGCTCCTCATCCCAGAACATGGTGTAGTTGAGTCCAGCGCCCACATACGGCTTGAACCCGAGATCCATGCCGGAAAGCGGAAACCAGGACACGGTGGCCGTTGGCGGCAGGTGCTTCGTGGAACCAATGGAGGAACCGCCAAGCTGGCTGGCCTCGATATCGTGCTCGAAGGGAGTGCTGGCGAGCAGGTCCAGACTCATGTTGTCCGTGACCATGTAACTCAGGCTGACAGCGGCCTGGATATCCCGGTCAGCCCGCAGGTCAAAGGCGCCACCCGCAACCCCTGAGTAGCTGCCGCCAGGCACGACACTGGCCAGACCGCCACGAACAATTGTATCGCCGGGCTCATAGGCCAGGGCCTGGGTGGTGGCCGCGAGGGCGGATACGGAAAGAGCGACTGCGATGCAGCAACGACTGGTGTTCAGACGCATTATCTGACTCCTGCTTGCGAATTTGGGGTGAGTCTACGCAAACGGGCCAGGATGATTCTTGATTTTCGTCAGATACCTCGTCCTGGTAAGGGGATCCCCTTACCTTTCTGATTTCAGTATCGAATAATGGGTCTGAGCAGTTTGCTCTGGCGAGAAGGATTACCGTATGCGCTGGAGGACCTCCGCATCCTCGCTTCCGCAGCCCGAGCCATCCCCTTCGCTTCTCGCATTGATGGGGTAACTGTGCGTCGGGCCATGACACCCTATTCCCTCAATGATTCTATATTTTTATAGCATATTTACAAGGAAATCACCATGTCTACTTTAATCATCATCAATGACCCACCCTACGGGACCGAAAGGCTCTACAACGGACTGCGTCTCGCTCATGCCCTCATGAAACAGGATGCTGACGTGACTGTCTTCCTTCTGGGGGATGCCGTGGCCGGGGCCAAGGCGGGCCAGAAAACACCCGATGGCTTCTACAACATCGAGCGCATGGTCAAGCGTGTGACTACCAAGGGGCGGATCTGGCTGTGCGGGACCTGCATGGACGCGCGCGGCATTACCGAAGACGAGGTCGTGAAGGGCGCTGAACGCAGCACCATGGATGCCCTGGCGGAAGCGACCATGGAGGCGGACAAGGTGCTGGTTTTCTGAGAGGCCGTTCAGAAGCTACTGAACGGGCAGCCCCGAGGCCTTCCATTCCGGGTAGCCGCTGTCAAAGCGAACCGCTGCGATGCCCTGCTCCCGCAGCAGTTGAACCGCATCCTCGGAAAGGGCACAGAAGGGACCCCGACAATAGGCCACGATGGTCTGCCCCTCAGGCAGTTCACGCAGACGCTCCTGCAGTTCTTCCACCGGGATGTTGAGGGCCCCGGGGAGATGCCCGGCGGAGTATTCCTGCTCGGGCCGGACATCAAGCAGGGTCACGCCGCCGCTCTCAATCTGCGCCATAAGCTCGTCCGCATCCACGGCATCAAGCTCCGAGCCATCGCCGTGGAAACTGTCCACAAGCTGGCGTACTTCGGCGATGTTGCGCTCAGCAACTTCCCGCAATCCCGCCATCAGCGAAATCACACGGTCATCGGCAAGACCGTAGTACATGAAGCGCCCTTCCTTGCGCGAGCGCACCAGGCCGGCCCGGCGCATCTGCTGGAGGTGCTGTGACACCGTGGCCACCGCCAGCTCCGTCCCCTGGCTCAGCGACTCCACGCTGCGCTCACCCTGGGCAATCAGCTCCAGCAGTTCCCACCGATACTCATGGCCAAGTGCCTTGGCAACCGCTGCGAAATGCTGGTAAATCGAGCGCTTCTGTTCGGTTCGGTTCATAGATCCATCGTTTCCAGATAATGCAGTCAGATTAATTGTATCAATCAATAATCCAATTGAAAGCGTGGTTCCTCGGGCTGGACGGGATGCTGATACAGCCCGACTGGAACCTGTGATGGTCAGGAAGACTCTATCCTGCGGAACAGGCAGTAAACGAAACTCTGAGTCACCCCTGACGGCGTCTGGTGCTGCTCCTTCTCCTGATCCACAAGCTCAAAACCCGCGCCGAATTCAGCCTGGAGCTCTTCCGGTCGGTAGCGCATAACCGGAAGCCCACTACACTCGGCCGGCCCATCTTCCGCAAAGGTTGCCACGATCAGGAACCCCCCCGGTTTCAGGGCATGACGCACAACATCGGCATAGGCGCGACGGTCGTCCGCCGAAGTCAGAAAGTGGAAAACAGCCCGGTCGTGCCAGAGGTCATACCCGTTTTCGGGAAGTTCGGCTTCGAGGATATCCGCCTCCCACCACTGCACCTCCGACGCCCGATCACCGAGTCGTGCTCTGGCTGCCTGCAGCGCCGTACCGGCAAGATCGAGGACTGTGATCTGACGCTGACCTTCGGAGAGCAAATCGTCTACCAGAGTTGATGCACCGCCGCCTACATCAATGATCGACGCCCTCGAGCCAACACCGGTTCTTTGAATCAGCTCGAGGGAGCGTTCAGCATGACTCTGATACCAACTGACTTCATCGGTATCCCGGCTCAGGTAAACACCGTCCCAATGACGTTTTGCATCCATAAAATACCCGCCAACAATCTTTTATTAGATCTATAGATTGAATATTAATATCAGGAGTACATGCGTTCAACCGATGACGACAATAAACAATGGGTGGATGAGTATGGATATCGCTCCATACCATACCACCGGAATCCACCCTGTTATCGGGATACGCGGCAGGCCCGATCCATGCTGTGGGACGGTCCGTTCAGAAGGCGCTGGTGGTAGGATTCAAAGGCGGGAGACCCCGGAGGCCAGAGACTCTCGAACCAGTCGAGCCATTCGGGGGTCACCGCTTCAATTGCGAGGGTATCCATATGGACGCCCTGGCAGACGGTTCCATAAACCGGCATAACCGGCGAAGGGTGCCGGCTGATGCGGGTGACCAGACCGCTTCGTTCACCCTCAAAATTGGGCATGCCGGCCGCGCCGTTGTTCAGGACCATGGCATCGCCACCCGGGCCATCGAACCGTTGCATGAAAGGCAGGCAGGTATGGGTGCAGGCGAAAGCGTCCACGGCCGCGCGCTGGAACCAGCTTTCAATGGTCGCATCGCCCTGCCCCGGCGCAGGCATGGCTTCGACGGCCAGCCCCCACCCCGCGAGGGATTCAGGGTCGCCGTGGATGACACCCACTCGACACTCACCCACCTGGAAACGCAACTGGCGCGGCAGTGCTCCCAGTTTGTCCCGGAGATCCGGACGGGATTCGATCATGCCCTTGAGATGCTCGATGATCCTGTTCGAACGTCCAACCATGGCGTTATCCACCCATTCCGGATAGGCACAGCCACAGCCGGCGCCCGGCTCCGGGTCGGCCAGCTCGGTTTCCACATTGCCCTGGAGGGCCGTGTACGCGAGCACCCGATCATTGATCTCTGCCATCGCGGCTGGTTCCGCATTGAACCAGTTGAAGTCGCCATTGAAGACCAGGGTTGGCCTGGGCAGTCCTTTGGCCTCTTCCCGCGCCGCAAGCGCTTCCACATCATCCAGCGCCTGCCGGTTACCATAGAGACCGCCGATCACATAGAGGGTTTCAGCAGCGCGCGGCTCCAGGGTGGCAAGCGCCTCTGGTGATGTCCGGTAGGCGACTGGGCAACTACGTCCCGGTTCCTGCATCATCCCTCCAAATCTCCAATACGGGCGTCACGCTCGGGCTGCAGGCCCAGGATAAATACGCTGAACCCGACCACCAGAATACCCAGGGTCACCACCAGCAGGTGCGAGTAGGTGTGTTCCAGCCCGGTCAGTGCGGCCAGCATCGTGATGTAACCGCTGTCTTCCAGGAAATAGAGCACGGCACCTCCAATCGCCGCCACGCCATTGACGAGCAGGCTCCAGCCCGCCACGCGCCGCCCCAGAAAAATGCAGAATACGATCACTGGGGTCAGGAACAGCGAGGCCGTACCGCTGACCGCGACCGCAGCATACAGGTCGTCAGTGCCGAAAAACACCAGGAGCAGGCCACCCACCGCGAAGCCCGCCATGGCACGACGCCCGTTCGCAAGTGTGCGCCGCATCAGCCCCGAATCAACCACCATCAACTTGGAAACGCTGGAAAAGGTCGAATCCATGGTGGAGACAGCCGAGAGGACCAGGGCCAGTCCCACAAGGAACATGGCGGGGCCACCCAGCAGGCGATCAAGGGTGGTCAGGAAGTCGCCGTCGTCACCCGCGAAACGGCCGGTGTGAACGCCAATAACCCCAAAGGCCAGAATCAGCAGGGCCGAGATAGCGAAGGCACGCAGGAAGCTCTGGCGCGTGGTGTCGCGATCCGCCAGAAAACCCCGATCCATCATGACCGGATCATGCAGCGGATAGCTCAGCACCTGCAGGAGCGCGACTACCAGCAGGATCCAGCCAGGGCCAGTATCCTGGTTGGTGCCCGCCACCAGGCCACTGATCGAGAAGCCATCACTGCTCAGCACCAGCCCAAGCAGAAGAACGATCACCACCACCAGAAACGCGGCCTGCCAGACGTCGGTATGCAGCGAGGCCCGCAGGCCTCCGGTCATGGAATAGACCAGCGTGATACCGGCTACCGCAACGATGGCCAGGTCTCCGGCGCCGTCGCCCCAGGTGCTGAAGACCATACCGACCACCAGCAGGTTGGCAAACACTTCAGTCAACAGCCGCAGCGCGAGCAGCACATTGTAGGAGGCCGCACCCGCCACGCCGAAGCGCTCGGACAGGAATCCCTGGACGTTGTCGACGCCGTGGTGGAACCGCAGGCGATCCACGATCAACCAACCGGTGAGGAAGGAGCCATAGTAGGCCGTATACGCCAGCGCGCCGGGCAGGCCGAAGAAATACCCCAGTATGCCCGCGTTGAGCAGGGAGCGCGCGAAAATCCAGGTGGTGACCTGGGACAGGGTCAGCGTCCAGACACCGGGCGCCGCGCCCGTATCGCTGGTCCCCCGGAAGAAGCCGTCCAGGGAGCGGGCCCGGGGCGCAAAGACGACGCTGGCCACGGCCACCGCCACAAGGATCAGCAGGAAACTGGGCAAATGGATGCTCATGTCACGCTCTTGGTCCCTCAGCTGGTTTCTTTGGTCGTACCCTGGCAATGACGCACAGGAGAGCGCCATGTTACATCACTGCCTCCAGCAAATTGAGACCAGGCCCTGTTTTTTGAGCCTCAGGCGGCCGCGCCGGTTCCCTCCGCCGACTCAGCGACCTGCACCTCGTCACCGTCCACGCGGACGGCGTAGGTTGCCAGCTGGTGACTGTCATCCTCGATGCAACGGCCATCAAGCAATGAGAAGTGCTTCTTGTACAGCGGCGTGGCCACCACCGGCTCGCCCTGAATGTCACCCACAATGCCCCGGGCAATGATATTCACGCCCGAGATCGGACAGTAGTTGTCGACCACCAAGACCCGGTCGTCCAGTTCCGGGATCAGGAAAACCGCCACCTGCCGGTCGCGGTAACGGGCGCCCACGCCGGAGCCAACGACCAGGTCGGAAAGCCGTCCGATTGTGGTCCAGTTGTTATCGGATTGAGTCATGACAAACCTCCTTAAACAGTCACCGCCGGAATACGTTCCAGCTTCTCGGCATCAGTGGCGGGACGCGGCTGGCCGCGTTCCTCGACGGTCACGACATAGGGGTCGTCGCCGTCCTCGTTGATCATCTGGCGGAAGCGCTTGAGCTTCTCGGGGTCCTCAAGGGTGGTCTTCCACTCGCACTGGTAGTTCTCGACGAGCCGCGCCATCTGGTTGTCCAGGTCCTCGGCAATGCCCAGTGAGTCGTTGACGACCACGTCGTAGACGTAATCCAGGCCGCCCTCGAGGTTCTCCAGCCAGCGCGCCGTGCGCTGCAGCCGGTCCGCGGTGCGGATATAGAGCATCATGAAGCGGTCGATGGTGCGGATCAGTGTGTCGGTGTCCAGATCCTGGGCGAGCAGGTCCGCATGGCGCGGGCGCATGCCTCCATTGCCTGCCACATAAAGGTTCCAGCCGTTCTCGGTGGCGATCACGCCGAAGTCCTTGCTCTGGGCCTCGGCGCACTCGCGGGTGCAACCACTGACCCCGAACTTGATCTTGTGCGGCGCGCGTATGCCCTTGTAGCGGTGCTCGAGATCAATGGCGAGCTGGACGCTGTCCTGAACGCCGTAACGACACCAGGTGCTGCCGACACAGCTCTTCACCGTCCTCAGCGCCTTGCCGTAGGCGTGGCCCGTCTCGAAGCCGGCATCCACCAGGCGCTCCCAGATGGCCGGAAGGTCGTTGAGCTTGGCGCCGAACAGGTCGACGCGCTGGCCGCCGGTGATCTTGGTATAGAGCTGGAATTCCTTGGCCACCTCGCCCAGCGTGATCAGCTTGTCCGGGGTAATCTCGCCACCGGCCACGCGCGGCACCACTGAGAAGGTCCCGTCCTTCTGCATGTTCGCAAGGAAGGTGTCGTTGGTGTCCTGAAGGCCCACGTGCTCCGGGTTGAGCACATAGTCGTTCCAGGTGGAGGCCAGGATCGAGGCCACCGCCGGCTTGCAGATATCGCAGCCCAGACCCTTGCCGTGGTTCTTCAGCAGGGCATGGAAGTCATGAATGCCTTCCACGCGGATGATGTGCTCAAGCTCCTGGCGGGTGTAGGCGAAGTGCTCGCAGACGCTGTTGTCCACTTCAATGCCGAGTGCGGCCATCTCGTGGTCGACAATCTCTTTGACCTGGCCGGCGCAGCCGCCACAGCCGGTGGTGGCCTTGGTCATTGTCTTGACCTCGCCCAGGGAAGCGCCTTCCTGGACGCACTGGACGATGTCGCCCTTTGAGACGTTATGGCAGGAGCAGATGCCGGCGGTCTCCGGCAGCGCATCCACGCCCAGCGCCGGCGCGCCGCCTTCGCTGGCCGGCAGGATCAGTGACTCCGGGCTGTCCGGCAGCTCCAGGCCATTGCTGGCGTACTGCAACAGGGTGTCGTAATAGCTGTTGTCGCCCACCAGCATTGCGCCCAGAAGCTGTTTGCCGTCGCCGGAGACCACCAGCTTGCGGTACTCGCCCCGGATTTCATCCGTGTAGCGGAAGAAGCGCGCGCCCGGGTTCTGGTCGCCGTGCGCATCGCCGATGGCGCCCACGTCCACACCCAGAAGCTTGAGCTTGGTGCTCATGTCGGCGCCCTGGAAGAGGCGGTCACCGCCGGTGAGGGTGTCCAGCGCGGCCTTGGCCATCTGGTAGCCGGGGCCGACCAGTCCGAAGATGCTCTCGTTCCACAGGGCTACCTCGCCGATGGCAAGAATGTTCGGATCGCTGGTCTCACAGTGGTCGTTGATGACAACGCCGCCACGCTCGCCCATCGCCAGGTCCGCTTCACGGGCCAGTTCGTCCCGGGGACGGATGCCGGCGGAGAACACGATCATGTCCGTCTCCAGCAGCTTGTCATCCTGGAAGACCATCTGATGGCGGGCGCCGTTGCCATCCTCGATGCGCTGGGTGGCGCGGCCGGTGAGCACCTGCACACCCAGGTCCTCGATCTTCTCGCGCAGCAGGTTGCCACCCGGCTCGTCCACCTGGACGGGCATCAGGCGCGGGGCGAACTCCACCACGGCCGTGTCCAGGTCCAGTTCACGCAGCGCATTGGCCGCTTCCAGCCCGAGCAGGCCGCCGCCGACCACCACGCCCGTATTGGAGCGTGACGCGGCTTCGCGGATGGCATCCAGGTCGTCGATGGTCCGGTAAACCAGGCAGTCTTCCCGGTCATTGCCCGGGATCGGCGGCACGAAGGGGTAGGAGCCGGTCGCCAGGACCAGTTTGTCGTAAGCGAGGGTTTCTCCCGTATCCAGGGTCAGGGTCCGCGCCTGCCGGTCGATGGACGTCGCCCGGGTGTTAAGGCGCAGGTCAAAGCCCCACTCGGCGTACTGTTCCAGGGTGGAGAAGGCCAGGTCGTCGGCCGTCTTGCCCTGGAAATACTCGGACAGGTGGACCCGGTCATAGGCGATGTTGCGTTCCTCGCCCAGCACGGTCACCGAGAAGTTGGCCGCCTGCCCACTCTCGGCAAGCTGTTCCAGGAAATGATGACCGACCATGCCATTGCCGATAACGATCAGGTTCTGTTGACTCATGACTGCTTCCTCTTTCTATACCAGCGAGCGGCTTCAGGCCGCCTCGCAGTGTGCTTCGCCAAAGGCCAGCCGGGGACGCCAGTCGCTCAGGTCCGTCCCCTGCTGGAGATGTTCAAAGAGCCAGGGACCGGCGGAGGCGTCGCCATAGAGAATGGCGCCAACCAGGCGGTTGTCGCGCAGCAACAGGTGGCGGTACTCGCCGGCCCGGCGGTCGTGGTAGACGATGGACTCGGTGCCATCGCCCGGGTTGTCCGTTTCGCCGCAGGAAAAGACATCGATCCCGCTGATCTTGAGCCGCGTCGCCACCGGTTCATCGCGGTACCCTGCGGTCAGTCCGCTCAGGTGCTGGGCCAGGACATCGGCCTGGCGATTGACGGGCTCAACGAGGCCATAGGTTTGGCCCGCGAATTCGCAGCACTCGCCAAGGGCATGAACCCGGGGATCACTGGTGGTAAGGCATTCGTCCACCCGGATGCCCTGCCCGCAATCCAATCCGGCATCCGCCGCAATCTCGCGATTGGGCGTAATGCCGGCGGCGATTACGACCAGCTCCGCGGGCAGCTCAGTGCCATCGGCCAGTTCCAGCGCCTCCACACGGGAGGAACCCACGAGGCGGGCGGGTTGGCTGTTCAGGGCCAGCTTCAAGCCCCGTTCGCGAAGGGTCTCGACCAGGAGGCCCCCGGCTGTTGCATCAAGCTGGCGTGTCAGCGGATAGGCACCACGGTGCACCAGGGTCACGGCCATGCCCTGTTTGCGCAGCCCCTCGGCGGCTTCCAGGCCCAGAAAGCCACCACCGATTACCACGGCACGACGTCCCTCGGCAGCCTGCTCGGTCAGCCAGTGCACATCGGCAAGGCTGCGAAAGCCCATGACGCCCTGAAGGTTTTCGCCCTCAAGACCCAGGGACGACGGTCGCGATCCGGTGGCGATCACCAGCCGGTCGTAGTCGAAGCGGGCCCCCTGCTCCGTGACAACGCAGCACTGTTCCCGATCAATAGTCCGGGCGCCGTCACCGGTATGCAGCCGAATGCCATGGCGCTGATACCAGTCAGGACCGGCGAACGATAGCTGCTCCGGAGTAACCTCCCCCGCGAGCAGCGGGGACAACAGTATCCGGTTGTAGGCACGTTCGGGCTCGGCGCCAATGACCGTAATCCGCCACGGGTGGCGTCCCGCCACCAGGGATTCCAGCAGCCGCTGGCTTGCCATGCCGTGTCCAATGATCACCAGATCCCGTTCCATTGCGGTCTCCCTCTGGGGTTCAGCCATAAAAAAAGCGCCTGCACACTTCCCTCGGGGAGAGTGAAACAGGCGCCAGTGCCCAATCTATTTCTGCGATGTCGGTGCCTTCCCGGCACACCCGTTTAAATGCAGGCTCCATGCCACAAGCAAACAATTCCCTGTTTTCAGCTACATACCCCCGTTACCGCGCACCAGGAACACCCCTGTGTGGCCTCCTGGTGGTGCATGACGGGGGCTGATTGCACCAAAACGGACTGGTAGCAGGGTCTACGCCAATACCTTCTGCCGCTTATCCACACCGGAAGCCGCCTCCTGGCCCTCCCCCTGTCGCGGCATGGGGGTAATCTTCTGCTGCTTCTCGTACAGGAAACGCAGAACCGACTGGCGGCAATGGTTGTAATCCGGACACTCCGCCAGCGCCACCCGGTCGCGCGGACGCTCCAGGGGCACGGGCAACACCTCGCCAATGGTCGCCGAGGGCCCATTGCTCATCATCACAATGCGGTCGGACAGCAGGACGGCCTCATCAACGTCATGGGTGATCATGACCACGGTACTGTTGAGCTCACGCTGGATCTCCATGAGCGAGTCCTGGAGATGGGCCCGGGTCAGCGCGTCCAGCGCCCCGAAGGGTTCGTCCATCAGCAAAACCTTGGGCTGCATGGCCAGGGCGCGGGCGATGCCCACGCGCTGGCGCATGCCCCCGGAGAGCTCGTCCGGACGCTTGTCCATCGCATGGCCCATGTGCACCAGCTCAAGGTTGTGGGCAATCCACTCACGGCGTTCCTGTTTGGTCATGGACTTGCGGAAGACCTGCCGCACCGCCAGCTCAACGTTGTCGAAGGCGGTAAGCCAGGGCATGAGCGAATGGTTCTGGAAAACCACGGCCCGCTCCGGCCCGGGCTCGGTCACTTCCCGGCCGTCCAGGAGACAGCCGCCGCGACTGGCCTGCAGAAGCCCGGCAATGATGTTGAGCACCGTTGACTTACCACAGCCCGAGTGGCCGATCAGTGAGACGAACTCACCCTTGGTGACCTTCAGGTTGACGTCTTCCAGCGCACTGAAAACACCGCCCTTCACCGGGAATTGCATGGATACGGACGAGAGTTCCAGATGGGGTTTATTACTGCTCATAAAGGCCTCCTTTTCGCGGATACAACATCCGCGCATTGGCTCGTGTTCAGTGAGTGGCGGTCGACTTGTCCCAGGACAGCAGGCGCTGCAGGAACAGCATGCCCCGATCCAGAAGCAGCCCGATCATGCCGATGACAATAACCGCGACCATAATCCGGCCCAGGGATTCACTGCTGCCGTTCTGGAACTCGTCCCAGACGAACTTGCCCAGCCCGGGACTCTGCGCCAGCATTTCCGCCGCGATCAGCACCATCCAGGCAATGCCCAGCGACATCCGCATGCCGGTAAAGATCATTGGAATGGAAGACGGCAGCACCACCTTCCACACATGGGTCAGGAACGGCAGACGCAGCACCTGGCTGACGTTGCGCAGGTCCTGGCTGACGGAATTGACGCCCATGATGGTGTTCACCAGGGTTGGCCAGAGGCTGCACAGGGACACCGTGACCATCGAGGTAATGAACGCCTTGGAGAACATCGGGTCGTCCACGGTATAGGTGGCCGAGACCACCAGGGTCACGATCGGCAGCCAGGCCAGGGGTGAAACCGGCTTGAATACCTGGATCACCGGGTTCACGGCCTGGTGCAGGTGGCGGTTGAGCCCCACCAGGATGCCCAGTGGCACCGCGATCAGGCTGGCCAGAAGAAAACCGGCCATCACCGTCCCTAGACTGGTAAGTATCTGATCAATGAAGGTGACACTCCCCGAGAAAGAGCGGATCCTCACCTCGGCATCAGGATTGTTCGCAAGGATTTGAGCGTTACGCTCCTCCTGCATGGCGATGAATTCGGCCGCGCGCTGTTGCTGTTCCTGATAATCCGCCCACAGGTTGCCCGCCTGGTGCGCAACATCTGCCGGACCGGGAAGCGTCCCCAGGGAGGTGGCAACATTCTGTGCAGCGATGTGCCAGAGAAACAGGAAGGCAAGGATGCCGACGATTGGCATCCCCAGTGCCCGCAGCACATCACCAGGCGAGAACAGTGCCGCTTTCTGTCTTACAAAGTCTGTGGCCGATGCCACTATCGTTGCCTGAGTCATGGGTCGATCCTCCTTTGGGGCGATCAGGACGTTTCGTCGCCACTGAGCCCGATTTCAAAGCTGTCGATGTAGTCATTCGGCTTGCGCCCGTCATAGGGCGTGCCATCGATGAAGTCGTCCTGAACCGGCTTGAAGCCATCCATCTCCTCAAAATCCGGGAAATCATCGGCGCTCAGGGTGCCGTCGGCGATCAGCGACTTCGCCGCCTTTTCATAGATCTCCGGCTTGTAGACGTCCTTCGCCATGTCCATGTACCAGTCGTCGGATTTGCGCTCCGGGATCTGGCCCCAGCGCCGCATCTGGGTCATGAACCAGACCGCATCGCTGTAATAGGGATAGTTGGCGTTGTGGCGGAAAAAGACGTTGAAGTCGGGCTCCTGGCGCACATCGCCCTTTTCGTACTCGAAGGTACCGGTCATGGAGTTGGCGATAACCTCCTCGTCCGCGCCAACATAGCGGGACTCGGACAGGATCGACGCAGCCTCTTCCCGGTTGGCGTTATCGTTCTCGTCCAGCCAGTGCGCGGCCCGGATCAGCGCCCGGACCACCCGCAGGTGAGTGTTCGGGTACTTATCCGCCCATTGCTGGGTGACGCCGAACACCTTTTCCGGGTTATGCGGCCAGATGTCGTGGTTGGTCACCACCGGCACGCCAATCTCCATGGACACCGCCTGCTGGTTCCAGGGCTCGCCCACGCAGTAGCCCTGGATGGTGCCGGCTTCCATGGTGGAGGGCATCTGGGGCGGCGGCGTCACGGAAAGCCGCACATCGGACTGGCTGCGGCCACTGTTGTCGCCTTCCCGGGGTTCATAGAAGCCGGGATGCAGCCCGCCGGCGGCAAGCCAGTAGCGGATCTCGTAATTGTGGGTGGAGACCGGGTAGACCATGCCCATGTCGAAGGACTCGCCCTCATCCTTGTAGGACTCCACCACCGGCTGCAGGGCCTCGGCACTGATCGGGTGCTCCGGCTTGCCATCCTCGCGGTTGGGCACATGGGGGCGCATCTGCTCCCAGACATCATTGGAGACGGTGATGGCATTGCCATTGAGGTCCATGCTGAAGGCGGTAATCACATCCGCCTGGCTGCCGCCAACACCGACAGTCGCGCCGATGGGCTGGCCCGCGAGCATGTGCGCCCCGTCCAGCGCACCGCCGATGACGCGATCCAGAAGGACCCGCCAGTTGGACTGGGCCTCCAGGTCCACGAACAGGCCCTCCTCAAAGAAGAAGTGCTTCTCCTTGGCGATGGCAAGGGGCGCCATGTCTGTGAGTTTGATAAAGCCGAATTTCAGATCCTGCTTCTCCGGCGCCCCGATTTCCACGCCGTCGTCAGCGAGGGCGGGACTGATGAATGCGGTGGCCATGACAATGGCTGCGAAGAGTCCGTTTCCTGAATGGGTGGGCGTTCTCATACGGTGTTCCTCTCTAGTGAATATCCAAAAAAAAGCGCCCGCCTCCCAGAGGGAAGCGGGCGCCATTGCCGCAACAACAAATCAATCCCAGTACTGTCTGCAAATCTGGTGTGCAGGTCCCTCTGCACATCGATGCCATCAACAACTCCCTGCTACTGATGGCGCACCCCGTCTGTGGCGTGCAAAAGGGTTAAAGCATGGTGCGTGCCAATTTCATACCCCGCTGTTTTTCAAGACATATACTCCAGACGCTTCTGAAAATCCCTTCAATAGAGCCTCGCAATCCTCTCTAAATCAGTGCACCCCCGGCATCTCGTGCACCCAATCGGACCATCCGCGATTCGAGACTTACGCCAGTGATTCGGCGTTGATCAACCGGTCCGAAGCAACCTCGATCGGCCCGCGATGACCGGCAACCTTGAAGGGGTGATGGTGTTGCCCCTCGGGCTTGTAGTTCATGATGGGAGAGTCCAGCCCCAGGGCGGCCGCAGCCCCACGGTAGAGATCCGGCCGGAAGATATTTTCAAGATCCGGAGGCGTCGAAGCCTCTTCCCGCTGCCCCCACGCCTCCATCCGGAACAGGAGCCACTCCGCCTGGGAGAGCCAGGGGAAATTGGCGTTCTGGCGAAAGAAATGCTGGTGGATGCGGGGGTGGAACACTGCCTGGCCGGACTCGCCAAGTGGCTGTATCGCCTCACCCAGGTATTCGGGTGCCGATAGCACCTCGAAGATGCGCTCCCGGTTGGCCGGGTCATCCAGCCACCGACAGCTGCGGATGACGGCCTTGAGCAACCGGTGCACCTGATCCGGGTTCGAGCGGACCCAGTCTTCCCGCAGTCCCAGCACCTTCTCCGGGGCGTTCTGCCAGATCTGGCTGCCGGAGACGAG
The DNA here is from genome assembly GCF_004364635.1 of Halospina denitrificans. Lineage (GTDB taxonomy): Bacteria > Pseudomonadota > Gammaproteobacteria > Pseudomonadales > Oleiphilaceae > Halospina > Halospina denitrificans. The sequence continues at coordinate 102,767 of NZ_SOAX01000004.1, forward strand.
TATATGGCCCACGCCGTGATACTCAGCCAGCGAATTCCAGGGCTCCCCGACACAGGCAATATCCACGCTGCCGGACGCCAACGCCGTCAGCATTTCCGGTGGCGGCACCGTGACCAACTGGATGCGGCCACCGGGCTTGAGGCCGGCGCTCGCCAGCCAGTCCCGCAGCTGCAGGTAATGGCTCGACCAGGCATAGACGGCAGCCACACGGATGGGTTCAGAGCTGTCGGTCACCACCGATGCCAGAGCCCGGGCGGACTCCCTGGGTTGCGAGAGATCATAGCCCGTCGCCATCAACTGATCGTAAAGCGTGCGACGCACGGTAATCGCATTGCCATTGCGACTGAGCACCATGGGACTGACGACGCGACACACCGGCGCCCCCAGACCAATATTGGACGCCAGCGCCATGGGCCCCAGCATCTGCGCCCCTTCAAGCAGACCCACACTGACCCGGTCCCGCAGGCTGGCCCAGGAAGGCTGGCGGTGGAGGCTGACGTCCAGGCCCTCCGCCTCAAAAAAGCCCTCTTCAAGCGCCATGATCAGCGGGGCGGCATCAAGCAGGGGAATAAACCCCAGACGAACCGCATCCGGCTGTGTCGCTTCTGTATTACTCATCCAAAGCCTCCCCGCGGCCTGACGAATCGTCCTCGCTGCCGAGGACACCAATCACATCCCGGGCCACCCGGCCCAGCTTCTGGTTGCGATCCATGGCAAGCTTGCGCAGGCTCCGGAATGCCTCCTCCTCCCCGCAGTTATGGTGCTCCATGATCAATCCCTTGGCGCGCTCAACCTCTTTGCGGTCCTCCAGGGCCGTGCGGGTCTCAGCAAGTTGATCCCGCAGGGACTGGAAGGACTCAAAACGCGCAATGGCCACTTCCACGATGGGTTTTACCCGATGCTGCTCAAGCCCATCGACGATATAGGCACTGACGCCGGCGCTCACGGCCTGCTGTATGGTATTGCTGTCACTGTCGCCGCTGGCAAAGAACACGACCGGCCGGGGCGCATGCTCATTGAGCATTGCCATGTTCTCGAGGGTATCCCGGTCCGGGGATTCCATATCGATGATGACAACATCCGGTTCCTCCTGGGCGACCGCTGCCACCAGCCCACGAGTGCTGTCGCGCTGGCAGATCACCTGGTAGCCCTCGGCCTCCAGCGCATCGTGCACCATCCGCGCCCGCTCGGGCTCGTTATCCACCAGCATGACGCGTACACCACTTTGATCGCCTGGCATGCTTCCACCTTGCTTACCGTTCCGCGGGATCAAAGCAAAAGGCGCGCCACCGTTACAGCAACTGGCATGGGCCGGCCTCAGGCAGCAGACAACGGGCTTTTATGCACCATTGGTGACCACGCTGCCCCATGACGGGGACAGATAGCACGCTCCGAGGCCTGCTATCTCCACCCACAGGGCACACAGAAGGGTCCGGCACAGGATATGCTTAATAAACCAGGGATCATTGACCAACCCATTGGGTACCGAAGCCCGGTATCCGGCCTCGACATCGTTCGAAGGCCGGATACCGGGCTTTTTTTGTCAGGAGCAAGGGACATGAGCGAAATCCAGACCACCTGCCCTTATTGCGGCGTTGGCTGTGGCGTCCGGGCAACCCCCTCGGGAGACACCCTCAATCCGGTTCAGGGCGACGCGGCTCACCCGGCGAACGCGGGTCGTCTCTGCGTAAAGGGCGCGGCACTCCATGAGACCCTGGGTACGGCAGGCCGGCTCCTGCGGCCCAGAGTCAGGGGACAGGAAACCAGCTGGGAGGAGGCCCTGTCAGCCGTGGCGGACGGGCTCGCGGCCATTCGCGACCACCAGGGCCCCAACGCCATAGGTCTCTACCTTTCGGGCCAGCTGCTCACCGAGGACTATTATGTCGCCAACAAGTTCGGCAAGGGCTTTCTTGGCACCCCCCATGTGGACACCAACTCCCGGCTCTGCATGTCCTCCGCCGTTGCCGCCTACAAGCGCGCCTTCGGAGAGGACGCCGTCCCCGGCTGTTACGACGACCTGGAAGAGGCAGAACTCATGGTGTTCGCCGGCGCCAATCCGGCCTGGAACCACCCGGTCCTCTACCAGCGCATCAAGCAGGCCTTCGCCACCCAGCCGGGACGACGTGCGGTTGTCATTGACCCCCGCCGCACCGCCTCCTGCGACATGGCGGATCTGCACCTGGCACTCAGGCCCGGCACGGATGCCACGCTCTGGAACGGACTCCTGGTCTGGCTGGCCGACAGGCAGATGCTTGATAAGGCATGGCTGGCGGAGCATTGCTCTGGCCTTGAGGCGGCGCTGGACAGTGCCCGCGCAAGCGCCCCTGATACGGCCTCGGTTGCCGCCCAGTGCGACCTGGACGAAGCCGATGTGCGCTGCTTCTACAGCTGGTTCGAGGCTACCCCGAAAACCGTCAGTTTCTGGTCCCAGGGTCTGAACCAGTCCACCAGCGGTACTGACAACGGCAGCGCGCTGATCAACTGCCACCTGGCGACCGGGCGTGTTGGCAAACCCGGAGCCACACCCTTCTCCATCACCGGTCAGCCCAACGCCATGGGTGGGCGCGAGGTGGGTGGGCTGGCCAACCAGCTCGCGGCCCATCTGGATTACGACACGCCCGGTGCCCTGGCCGAGGTGGAAGGATTCTGGCAGGCCCCGGCCATGGCCACGGAGCCCGGATACAAGGCGGTAGAGCTTTTTGAGGCCGTGGAGCGCGGCGAGATCCAGGCCCTGTGGATCATGGCAACCAACCCGGCAGTGTCCCTCCCCGACGCCGACCGGGTCCGCCGGGCACTGGAAATCTGCCCACTGGTCATCGTCTCCGACTGCGTGGATGACACCGATACCCTGGCGCTTGCCGATATCGTGCTGCCCGCCTGCGGTTGGAGCGAAAAAGACGGGACCGTCACCAACTCCGAGCGCTGTATTTCACGGCAACGGGCCCTGTTGGAGGCCGCCGGCGAGTCCCGGCCGGACTGGTGGATCATCAGCCAGGTCGCCCGGCGTATGGGCTTTGAGAACGGCTTCAATTACCCGGGGCCCGCTGAAATCTTTCGCGAGCATGCCAGGCTCTCAGCCCGGCATCGCCAGGACCGGCTGCAGTTCGATATCGGTGGCCTGGCCCGCCTGTCCGACCACGACTACAACACCATGGAGCCGGTTCAATGGCCCGTCACACCGGAACACCTCCATGGGCGCAGGCGTCTGTTCACCGACGGCAGATTTGCAACAGCGGACGGACGGGCCCGCATGGTACCTGTTACCCCCGTGCAAACAGTCACGGATCCGGAAGGAAGGGCGCCCCTGCAGATCAACAGCGGCCGCATCCGTGACCAGTGGCACACCATGACCCGAACTGGTCGGGCGCCGCGCCTGCTCCAGCATTACAGCGAGCCCTTTATCGAGGCGAACCCGGAGGACCTGCGGCATCTCGAAATGAAAGACGGAGAACTGGCGACGCTTCAAAACAACACGGGCCATTACACGGGACGCCTTATCGCCACGGACGCCCAGCGCCAGGGTGAGGTCTTTGTCCCCATCCACTGGAGCGACCGGATAACCACGTCCTCTGTTGCCTCTCGTCTCTTTCCGGCGGCTACCGATCCGGTATCCGGTCAGCCCGGCAGCAAGCTAAGCGACGGCCGTCTGACCCCCTTCCAATGCCATTGGCAGGGACGACTCCTTACCCACACCGATTCCTTCCAGTGCTCCGGGGAGGCGCTTTTCCATGTGCGCGTCCCGATGAGCAACAGTACCTGCTGGCACCTGGCGGGTGACCAGGTTACCGACTGGTCCTGCCGCGCCGCCGACTGGCTTGGACGCACACCCGACGCTGAAATGCACGACCCCGGTGCCGGTCGCTATCGCGCCGCCTGGTACGACCGGGACGGCATTGCCGCCGTGCTGCTGATCGAACCAACCAATGATTTTCCCGGCCTGGACTGGCTGGACAGCCTCTTCACGGCGCCCACCCTGAACGAAGAGACCCGGCGCCAGGTACTGGCCGGCCGCGCCGCCGACGTGCCGGATACCGGCGCGATTGTCTGCTCCTGTTTCCAGGTGGGTGAGTACAGCATTGAGACAGCGATCAACGACGGCGCGAACAGCGTGTCCGCACTGGGAAACACCCTGAAATGCGGCACCAATTGCGGCTCCTGCGTCCCTGAGCTGAAAGCGATTCTGGAGAAAAAGGCAGCACTGACGAGCCCTTGATCACCACATCCGGCGCCACCTCCGGTAGAATCGCAGCCTGCGAGAACCACCCCCGGCACCGGAGACAAACCCCATGGCGTTGTCAGCGCTGAGCAACCGCTACCACCAGCTCCTGGACAGGATCGAGGCGGATCCCGTCACTTCCCTTCGCAATTCCGTGCCCGTGCCAACCGAGGTTTCGACCGAGCCAACCCTTGCCGCGATCATGGCGGATCCCGTACTTGCCGAAACCGTATTCGCGCAACTGGAAACGGCGCTGGGAGCGCCAGACCGCCGCACCACGGCAACCCAGCTCTGGAAGCGTGTAGCACTGGACGTTCTTGCTCCGGCAATGGTCCTCTGGCTGACCGACCAACGCCTTGCCCTGCCCAGGCAGGAAGATGTCCGGTGGTCCCAGGAAAAGCAGAAGTGGCAGGCTACAGCGAACCGGGATTGGTTGGACTATTCAGACCTTTCGGAGGCACAGCAGGCGTTGCACGGATGGCTTGCCGAACCCGAAGGTTTTTTCCGTGGGCAATGGCCAGTTACGAAGAGCGGTTTCTGGAGCAGCATGTCCCTGGCAGCGATCCGGCCCTTTGCAGCCATCCGGCTGGAGCTGCCGGCGGAAGAGTGGCGCCCCCAGGCGGACGAATGGATGGCCCTGATGCCGGGCCCCACCGCCCGTTACCTGCGTTGGTTCGAGGAGGCCTCGGAGGCCGGACCCAGGCTCGCGCCCCAGCGCCGCGGCTGCTGCCTCAAGTTCCAGCTCCCCGGGAAGGACCACTGCAGCACCTGCGGCGTTCGGCGCTGAGCTGATCCGGCAACCCCAAGGGCTCGGGACTCAATCCCCCTGTGGGGTAGGCGCGCCACGGCTCAGGCGCTCCACCGCCTGCTGACACTGCGTCTCAAGCTCCCCGGTACTGCGTACGCCCAGCCCCAGGTCCCGCAGGCGACCGTCCTCCAGCCCATAGATGAACCCGTGCACGGACAGTTCCTGGCCGCCCCGCCAGGCATCCGCCACCACCGTGGTCCGGCAGACGTTGGCAACCTGCGCCACCACGTTCAGCTCACAGAGCTTGTTCGTGGCCGCCGTCCCGTCGGGCTGGGCGGCCAGCAGCTCCTGGTGGTCAGCGGCGACGTTCTGGATGTGGCGCAGCCAGTTGTCGATAAGCCCCAGGTGGGCATCCTCATAGGCGGCCTTGACCCCGCCACAACCGTAGTGACCGCATACGATCACATGCTTGACCTTCAGCACCTCCACGGCGAACTGCAGCACCGACAGCAGGTTCAGGTCCGTGTGCACCACCACGTTGGCCACGTTCCGGTGTACGAACAGCTCGCCGGGCATAAGCCCCACCACCTGGTTGGCGGGCACCCGGCTGTCCGCACAGCCGATCCAGAGGTAATCAGGCGCCTGCTGCTGGGAGAGTCGTTCGAAGAAATCCGGGTCTTCGGCGAGCGTGTCGCGAACCCATTGAGCGTTGTTGTCGAACAGATGCTTGAGTGCTGTTGCCACGATTCCCCCTTTCCTTCTGTGACCGTCTGGTCCATCTTACCGGGCAGCGCAGGGGTGGGAAACCGGATTGCGAGCCCATCGTTAAAGATTTACATTACATGAATCTTTAAACCGATCCGGATCCCCCATGCCGAGTAGTCGCTCAAACCGCCTGAAGAGCCACCGCCTGCTCTTTCCGGCCGCCTGTCTCTACGCCGCCATAGCACTGCCACTGTCCATGGCCACCATACTGGCGGGATGGAGCTGGACGCCCGGTCTCGCCGGCAGTCACCACGGCCATGAAATGATCTTTGGCTTTGCCCTGGCCGTGATCGCCGGGTACACACTTGGCCCCCAGCCCGCGCGCTGGTTGTTTCCACTGTTCGGGCTCTGGCTGGCTGCGCGTCTCGGGTACGCGCTGGCACCCGGGTTCTGGCTGAGCCAACTGCTCAGCCCAACCTTTGCTCTGCTGCTGGCCTGGCGGGTGGTGCCCCGGTTCAACGCCGCCAAGAAATGGCGTAACCGCATGCTGGTGCCACTCATGCTGGCGCTTTGTGGCCTTCCCCTGCTGTGGCTCCTGCTGGGCATCACGCCACTTCCGGGGGCAACGGTACTGCTGCACACAGGGGTGGTTCTGCTGCTGCTTCTGATGACCTTCATGAGCGGTCGCCTGATCGCGCCCGCAGTCGCGGGAACACTGGAAAAACGCGGTATTACGCAGGAAGCACGGGTCCAACCCAGGATCGAGGCTGCGCTGATCCTCATGCTTGGCGCAGCGGCACTGGCAGTCCTCTTGCCGCTCCCTTCCTGGCTGAGCGGCCCCCTGCTCCTGGCGGCTGGCGTACTGATCCTGGTCAGAACCCTGCGGTGGCGGCTGTGGCTCTGCCCGGAGCGCCCGGATCTGCTGGGGCTGGCAGTGGGCACGCTCTGGCTGGGTATCGGTGCCGGCGGTTTCGGTATAGCTCTTATGCTCAACCAGGGCCCGTCCGCGCTCCTGCACCTGATCACGGTGGGCGCACTGGGCACGCTGACCATTGGGGTCATGCTGCGGCTCCACTACCATGCAACCCGCCGGCAGCCACCGCCTGTTGGCCTCCTTCTCATCACCCTTGGAGCGGTAGCACTGGCAGCTTTGCCGCGCCTTGCGGCAGGGCCATCCCCCTGGGATGCACCGACGCTGCTCTGGGCTGCAGCGGGGGCCTGGTCACTGGCCTATGCGGTGACCGCCTCCGCGCTGCTGTTTCATCGCTGAGTCACAGCCCCAGCCTGTGGGCCCGGCTGGTAAAGAAGATACCACTGGGTTTTTCGGCCTCCAGGGTGGTTATCTTCTCCAGTGTCCGGGTGTCATAGACCGTGACCCGATTGCTGTCCCTGGCCGATATCCAGACCGTCTCGCCCCTGGGGCTGAACTCCATGTGAAGCACCGCCTCGCCAGGCTCGAGGGTGCGGATGATTTCGGAGGTCTGGGAATCGATCACCTGGACCACATCATTCCGTGGGTGCGCAAAGCTGACCCAGATCTGGCGATGGTCCGGGCTGGCCATGACAAAGACGGGCTGGCCCTGGACCGGAATCCGTTCGCTGAGATCCCAGCTCTCCATATCCACCTGCAACACCTCATGGGCACCGACAGCCGGCACGAATGCGCGATCCCCGGCAATAGCCCAGCCCTCCAGGTGCGGCATCTTGTAGACCGGCAGCCGTTCCTCGCCTTTGCCATAATCGGAAAGGATATGCTGGGCACCCTCCTCCGGGTTCCACAAATCCAGCAGCGACAGGCCATCCTCGCCGAAAAGACCGGCGATGTAATAGCGACCCTGGCCCGTAATCAGCCCATCATAGGGCTTTTTGCCCGCTTCATAGCGGGTGACTTCCGGCTCGGGAGTATCCATATCCAGCACCCAGATTTCCCCGGCATCAAAGAGACTGAAAACGAACCGGTTGCCGGGCGCATCCACCAGGCCCACGGTCTTGGATTGCCGGGTCTCGCCCCCCTCATCCTCATACTCGGCCGGCACGTTCGCCACCTGCTCCAGGGTTTCGCTGTCAAAGACCTTGACCCCACCCGGCTCGTAATTGGAGACCGCCACGTAGCGGCCATCCTGGGATATGGCTCCCCCGATGCTGTTGCCGGACTGTTCTATCCGCTGATCAATGGAACGCGTTAACAGGTCAACCTTCGTCAGCCCGCCGTCACGCCCGAAGACATAGCCGTAGCGGCCGTCCCGGGAATACACCACCGAGGCATGGGACAGGTCACCAAGCCCCTCGACGCGTCCAAGGACCGTCTTCTCGGTGGTATCAACCACGAGAACCGACCCGGAGGCGCGTTCGATGACCAGTCCCAGATCCCCCGTCCCCCGCAACTCAGCTGTCTCATCGCCTGGCCCCGTCAGTGACTGGCAGCCGGCAAGCAGCATCAACAGCAGCAACGGCCCGGCCAGTCGCAATAGCCTGTAGTCTGATCGCATCAAATCACCTTGAATCGTCATTGTTTACCAGCGAGCCAGATTTAAGGGCCTCGCTGATCCAGCGGATCTCCCCGTCACTCAGCAGATCCTTCCAGGGCGGCATGGCCGTTTCCGGGACACCGCTACGGATAATCGCTGCCACCGCCTCGACCGACCGGTTCTCCAGATCCGAAGGACGCAACGCGGGCCCCAGGCCCCCTTTCAGGGTCATACCATGACAGGAGCCACAATCCTGCAGCACAAGCTCCCGCAACCCGGACTCGGATGGCTGCTCCGCATGCCCGTGCAGCGACCCAACCCCGATCATCGCGATGATCGCAAGCCTTCTTTTCCAACGGATCATAGCTCCACCCTACCAACGCCCATCCGGCAATCGTGACTATCGCGCCGGAACTAATCATTGATTTTAGTTAACAGTTTCCCTGGCGCCCTCAGATTAAAGGGGTATCTCTTAGGTGGTAACTCGCCTCTAAAGTCCCAACTGATGACTTTCATCAATGATGGTGGATTAATAAAAAGAAATATTGACCATGTATAAAAGGTGCCACCAAAGGAGAACGCGCTGATGAATGCAACCCACCATTTCTTCAAACCCATGGCTTTGGCGGTTGCCATTGCCGCTACGGCGACGATGAGCGTACACGCCGAACCGAAACACCCCGAGGACGGGGGCTCCTCCTACAAGGGCGCGCCAAGCGCAGTGGATCCAGGGTCCACCAAGGACCTTATGACCAGCGAAGGCGCACCGCCCATGTCCAAGGAGAACTGGAACGAGGCGAAACAGATCTTCTTCGACCGCTGCGCGGGCTGTCACGGTGTGCTGCGCAAAGGGGCAACCGGTAAGCCGCTCACTCCGGATATTACCCAGGAGCGCGGCATGGCCTACCTGAAGGCCTTCATCAACAGCGGCTCACCCGCCGGCATGCCAGCCTGGGGTGAATCCGGTGAGCTGAGCGATGAGCAGGTCGAGATGATGGCCAAATACATCCAGCACGAACCGCCGGAGCCGCCGGAATTCGGCATGGAGAAGATGCGCGAAACCTGGTCGGTGGATGTCCCTCCCGAGGACCGTCCCACTGAACCCCAGAATGACCTCAACCTGGAAAACCTCATGAGCGTAACGCTGCGTGATGCAGGCCAGGTAGCTCTGATCAGCGGCGACACCAAGGAAATCGTCAAGGTGATTGATACCGGCTATGCGGTGCACATCTCACGCATGTCGGCATCCGGCCGCTACCTGTTCGTGATCGGCCGTGACGCGCGCGTCAACATGATCGACCTCTGGATGGAAGAGCCCACCAACGTGGCGGAGATCACCATCGGGCTGGAGGCGCGTTCCGTTGAAACCTCCAAGTTCAAGGGTTACGAAGACGACCTGGCGATTGCCGGCAGCTACTGGCCGCCGCAGTACACCATCATGGATGGCGAAACACTGGAGCCGAAGAAGATCGTCTCCACCCGCGGCATGACGGTCAACGAGCAGGAGTACCATCCGGAACCGCGCGTGGCGGCCATTGTTGCCTCCCACGAGCACCCGGAGTTCATCGTCAACGTCAAGGAAACCGGCAAGATCAAGCTGGTCAACTACGAGGACCTGGACAACCTGTCCGTGACCACCATCGACTCCGCGCCCTTCCTGCATGACGGTGGCTGGGACCGCACCAAGCGCTACTTCCTGACCGCCGCCAATGAGTCCGACAAGATTGCCGTGGTCGACTCCAGGGACCGCGAGCTTGAGGAACTGATCGACGTGGGCAGCATTCCCCACCCCGGCCGTGGCGCCAACTTCGTGGATCCGGAACACGGACCCGTCTGGGCCACCTCCCACCTGGGTGACGACAGCGTCCAGCTGATTGGTACCGATCCGGAAAACCACCCGGAAAACGCCTGGAAAGTGGTCCGTAAGCTTGAGGGTCAGGGCGGCAGCTCGCTGTTCATCAAGACCCATCCGGAGTCGGATAACCTCTGGGTCGACAACCCGCTCAACCCGAACGACGAGATCAAGCAGAGCGTGATCGTCTTCGACATCAACAACCTTGATGAGGGTTACGAGCGGCTCCCGATCGCCGAGTGGGCCGACCTGGGCGAAGGACCCAAGCGGGTCGTCCAGCCCGAGTACAACAAGGCCGGTGACGAGGTCTGGTTCTCGGTATGGAACGGCAAGGAGCAGGAATCCGCGCTGGTGGTTGTGGATGACAAGACACGCGAACTGAAGAAGGTCATCAAGGATGAGCGTCTGGTGACCCCAACAGGCAAGTTCAACGTCTACAACACACAGCACGACGTGTACTGAGCCGGGTGAGCTGATGCAACTGGATGCGACCGACAGGCGGCTGATCGACCTCTACCAGAGGCGGATGCCCGTAACTTCCCGCCCCTTCCTGAGAATGGGCGAGGAACTGGGCCTCTCCGAACAGGAGGTCATCAATCGACTGGAGGCGCTCCAGGCGCATCAGATCATCAGCCGGGTTGGACCCGTCTTTGAACACAGCCGCGCGGGCGCCAGCCTGCTCGCGGCTGTGGCTGCACCGCAGCACGAGATTGATCAGGTCGCCGACCGGATCAATCACTTCCCGGGCATCAATCACAACTATGCCCGGGAACATACATTCAACCTCTGGTTTGTCATGACCGCGCCGGATGAAAGAACACTGGCGACGCGACTGGATGAGCTGGAGGAGACACTGGCGCTGCCAGTACTCAGGCTGCCGATGATCGAGGCCTATCACATCGACCTCGCCTTCAACATCGACTGGGAGGCAGTCTCATGAGTCATATGCCCCGGGCCATTGATACGACCCTGAGCCATGCGCAGAAGCTGCTGATGCTGCGCCGCCGGCTGGAGACCGGCCTGCCCCTCTGCCCAAGGCCGTACCAGGCGCTTGCGGAAGAGTGTGGACTCACCGAGGAGCAGGTGCTGGATGCCACGTCCGAGTGGCAGGCCGACGGCCTGATCAAGCGCATGGGACTCGTGGTGCGCCATCGCACCCTGGGCTATCGCGCCAATGCCATGGTGGTCTGGAACCTCCCCGATGAGGAGGTTGCCACTATTGGCAATGCCTTTGCGGAAGAACCCTTCGTGACGCTCTGCTACCAGCGTCCCCGACAGCTTCCGGACTGGCCCTACAACCTGTTCTGCATGATCCACGGCACGGATCGGGAGCAGGTCCTGGAGCAGCTCCGACAGCTGCGTGAGCGCCATGGTCTTGAGGAAACGGAGCACGCCGTCCTGTTCAGCCGCAAGGCCTACCGACAGTGTGGAGGCCGTTATGTCGGTGATGGAAACACCTGAAAAGCCGCCCGCGCTGAGCGATACCGAGCGGGCCATTCTCAACCGCCTGCAGGACGGCCTTCCCCTGGTCCCGCATCCCTATGCGGCCGTGGCCGAGGAACTCGGCATCGGGGAAGACACCCTGCTGACCCATCTTCAGGCCATGCTGGACTCCGGCCTTCTGACCCGTTTCGGCCCCATGTTCCATGCCGGGGAAATGGGCGGCGGGCTGACCCTGGCGGCGATGGCCGTTCCGGAAGATGAGTTTGAAACCGTGACCGAACAGGTCAACAGCTTCCCGGAAGTGGCCCACAACTACCGCCGGGAACATGACCTGAACATGTGGTTCGTGCTGGCCACCGAAGAGGAAGAGGCCATTCCGCGGGTCATCCAGGACATTGAATCCCTGACCGGTCACCCGGTCTACAACATGCCCAAGGAGGAGGAGTTCCATGTCAACCTCCGCTTCTACGTCTGAATCAATGACCCTGGGCAACCTGGACCGGGAACTGATCGTCGCCACCCAGCAGGGGCTGCCCCTGGTATCCGACCCCTGGGCCGCCGTGGGCGAACAGATCGGCATCAGCGGCGACGAAGCCCTGGCGCGATTCCAGCGCCTCCAGGCCAATGGTGTACTGCGCCGCGTCGCTGCCGTGCCCAACCACTACCGGCTGGGCTACCACTTCAACGGCATGACGGTCTGGGACGTTGACGATGAGCGGGTCCGTGAGCTGGGCCGGGCAACGGGGGAACTGCCCTTTGTCAGCCACTGCTACCGCCGGCCACGGCATCTGCCGCTCTGGCCCTACAACCTCTTCGCCATGGTGCACGGCACAAGCCGTGACGAGGTGGAAAGCAAGGCCGAACGCATTCACGAGCTGCTGGGCGATGCCTGCCGCGGGCACCAGATCCTGTACAGCTCCGCAATCCTGAAAAAGACCGGATTGCGCCTTCAGCGCAAACGATAAGGGGGCGCCATGTTCAGAATGACCCGTTACATCAAGAGCCTCATGCACCCCACCCCGGTTGCGCCGCCCGCGCAGCCACCCGGGCCCGTGGTTATCTGGAACCTCATCCGCCGCTGCAACCTCACCTGCAAGCACTGCTATTCGGTGTCCGCGGACATTGATTTCGAGGGCGAGCTGGAGACCGACGAGGTCTACACCGTCATGGACGACCTCAAGAGTTACGGCGTGCCGGTGCTGATTCTTTCCGGCGGCGAACCCCTGATGCGGCGGGACATCTTCGAGATTTCCCACCGCGCCAAGCAAATGGGTTTCTACGTGGGCCTGTCCACCAACGGCACCCTGATCACCGAAGACAATATCCAGCAGATTGCCGAGGTGGGCTACGACTATGTCGGCATCAGCATCGACGGACTCGAGGCCACCCACGACTGGTTCCGCCAGAAGCAAGGGGCGTTTGCCGAATCCATGAAGGCGGTCGCGCTGTGCCGCCAGGCCGGAATCAAGGTGGGGCTGCGCTTCACCCTGACCCAGGACAACTTCCACGAACTGCCGGACATACTGCAGCTTCTGGATGACCACGACATCGACAAGTTCTACCTCTCGCACCTGAACTATTCCGGTCGGGGCGGGCGCAACCGCAAGCGCGACACCTGGTACGACATGACCCGCCAGGCCATGACCATGATGTTCGACCACTGCCACCGCGAACTGCAGCAGGGCATCGAACGCGAATACGTCACCGGCAACAACGATGCCGACGGCCCCTTCCTGATCGAATGGGCCAGGGAGCACTACCCGGATCAGGTGGACACCCTCTGGCAGCGGCTCGTGAACTGGGGGGGTAACTCCTCGGGCGTGAACATCTCGAACATCGATAATCTGGGCAACGTCCACCCGGATACCTTCTGGTGGAACTACACCCTGGGCAACGTCCGTCAGAGGCCCTTCTCCGAGATCTGGAGCGACGAGAGCGATCCGCTGATGGCCGGTTTCCGCCAGCGCCCGAGGCCCGTGAAGGGACGCTGCGCGGACTGCCATTACCTGTCCGTGTGCAACGGCAACACCCGTGTGCGGGCCTATAACGTCTCCGGGGATTTCTGGGAGGAAGACCCGGGCTGTTACCTGACCAACCAGGAAATCGGGGTGCCCGAGAGTGACCGCCGGGTGGCCACGCCCGCGGTGGAGATTCCGGTCCATAACCTTTGAGGGAGCGCCGTATGGACAACGCCAACCAGAAAAAACGCCTGGTGGAATTCCAGCTGGCGGAGCCGCCCTTCCGGGCCGGCGACGTCGCCATCGTCGGCGCAGGGCCGGGCGACCCGGGCCTTCTGACCCTGCGCGCCCTGATGCTGATCCAGCAGGCCGATGTGGTCCTGCACGACAGGCTTGTTTCCCCGCAGGTCATGGAACTGGTCAACCCGTCAGCGGAATGCCTCCACGTGGGCAAGTTCAGCGGCAACCATTGTGTGCCCCAGCAGGATACCAACGCACTACTGGTCCAGCGGGCCCGACAGCATCAGCGGGTAGTCCGACTCAAGGGCGGCGACCCCTACATCCTCGGGCGCGGCGGCGAGGAAGCCGAATACCTCATGGAACACGGCATTGACTTCCAGGTGGTACCGGGGATCACCTCGGCGTCCGGCTGCGCGTCACATTGCGGCATCCCCCTCACCCACCGCGATCACGCGCAGAGCGTGATCTTCGTAACCGGCCACCGCAAGGCGGACCAGAGCCTGGACCTGGACTGGAGCGCCCTGGCCACCCCCAACCAGACCCGGGTCTTTTACATGGGGTTGAGCAATGCCGGTGCGATTACGCATAACCTGATGCATCACGGTGTACCGGGAAGCTGCCCTGTTGCCCTGATCGAACGCGGAACAACGGACCAGCAGCGCATGGCCGTCACCTCCCTCGCCGAGCTGCCGGACACCGCGGAACGCGATCAGTTCCAGCCACCGACGCTGATCATCGTCGGGGAAGTCGTGGCTCTTGCCAAGCGCCTGATGCCCTCCCAGAGTAAACCGATTCGCCCGCCAATGATCCGGGCATACCAGGGAGCATGATATTGAAGCCCACTTTTGCCAACACTGCATTCCTCGTCCTGCTGGGTATGGCGACGGCGCTGCAGGCCAGTAACAGCGAACCCGGCGCCACCGAATCCCTCTATCAACAGCACTGCGCCAGCTGCCACGGCTCCGACCGGCTCGGCGTCACCGGCCCCGCCCTGCTGCCGGAGAACCTCTCGAGGCTTTCCAGGGAGGACGCGGAGAACGTCATTCGAAACGGCCGCGCCGCCACCCAGATGAGCGGTTATGAAAAGGCGCTTTCGGACGATGAGATCACCCGCCTGGTGGATTTCATCTACACCAAGCCTGAGGACGACCTGGAATGGAGCCAGGAGGCCATCACGGCGTCACACCGTGTTCCCAACCCGGTGGACACGCTCGATCCGTTCCCCATCTACGTGGCGGACCTGATGAACCTCTTCCTCGTGGTTGAAAAGGGCGACCACCACGTCACTCTGCTCGACGGCGACCGCATGGAGCCCATCACCCGCTTCCCGACCCGCTTCGCCCTCCATGGCGGACCCAAGTACAGCCCGGATGGACGCTTTGTCTACTTCGGTTCAAGGGACGGCTGGATCACCAAGTACGACCTGTACAACCTCAAGGTGGTCGCCGAGATCCGGGCCGGCATCAACATGCGCAACATTGCGGTCTCCGCCGATGGCGAGCATGTGCTGGCCGCCAACTACCTGCCCCACACCATGGTGCTGTTCGATGCCGAGGACCTCAGCCTTATGGAGGTGATTCCCGCGGCACGTCCGGATGAAAACCAGTCCGCAAAGACCAGCTGGCACAGCCTCGAATACCAGGATGCCGTACCAAAGGCGATGGAAAGCTCCCGCGTCAGTGCTGTCTACACGGCGCCACCCAGGGATAGCTTCATCGCCGCGCTCAAGGACATTCCCGAAGCCTGGGAAATCCGGGTGGTCGACGGCGAAGCCGAAGTCCGCCGGATGAAGACGGAGACCCATCTTGATGATTTCTTCTTCGACCAGGATTACCAGCACCTGATCGGTGCCGCGCGTAATGGTGAGAACGGCCATGTCATCGACCTGGATACGGGCAAGACCATCGCCACCCTGCCACTGCCCGGCATGCCCCACCTGGGCTCCGGCATCACCTGGGAATACGAGGGCCGGCGCGTGATGGCCACGCCACACTTCCGCACCGGTGCCGTCTCCATTATCGACATGGAGAACTGGGAGGTTCTCAAGACGCTGGAGACCGACGGCCCCGGCTTCTTCATGCGCAGCCATGAGAATTCCCGCTACGCCTGGGTGGATGTCTTCTTCGGTCCCAACAGTGACAAGGTCCACGTGATCGACAAGCAGACCCTGGAGATCGAGAAGACCCTCCAGCCCGAGCCCGGCAAGACCTCGGCCCATGTGGAGTTTGACCGTTACGGCGAGAAGCTCCTGCTCAGCATCTGGGACGACGACGGGGCGGTGATCGTCTATGACGCCGACACCCTGGAAGAGCTCAAGCGCATTCCCATGAAGAAGCCTTCCGGCAAGTACAACGTCTGGAACAAGACCCAGTACGAGGAGGGGACCAGTCACTGACGGATGTCAATGTGAGAAATCCTTGACTGGGTTTATAGTATTAGGCTTCGCTTAATTAACCATGAACGGTTCAGGGATCACCACTTGGCCATGCTCTCGCCCCGGAAGAACGCACTCATTATCGGCCTGGCGCTGGTGGCCGGCATCGCCTTCGTGGTGGTGATGGCCAACCTCAGGCCTGGGCCCGAAGAGTCCGATTCAGTCGCTGAATCCCGCAGTGTGCGGGTTATGCCCATCACGCCCATGCCCTTTCGCATGGAAGCCCGGGGCTACGGCAATGTCCGCGCGGCCCGACGCTGGCAGGCGGTTGCACGGGTTGGCGGCCGCATTACCGAACGCCACCCCAACCTCGAAAGCGGCAATCTGATTAATGAAGGCACGGAACTGCTGCGGATCGATCCCACCCGGTACGAACTGGCGGTTGCCAGCGCCGAAGCGGACCTTGCCTCGGCACGCAGCGACAAGCGCCAGCTTGAACAGAAAGCCGCCAATACCCGCCTGCTTCTGGAGCTGGAAAAAGAGCGCCTTGCTCTGGCTGAGAGAGAACTCGAACGGGTTCGCAATCTTGCCGAAAGGGACGCGGTCTCCCGCACCCGGTTGGACGAACAGGAACGTGCCACCCTCCAGCAGCGCCAGGCCGTGCAGTCCCTGGAGAATGAACTGGCACTGATCCCCAGCCAGCGGGACAACCTGGAAGCGCGTATTGCCCGCGCGGAGTCCGCCCTGGGACAGGCCAGACAGGATCTTGAGGATACCCATTTCAGCGCCCCCTTTGACCTGCGCATCCATAAGGCCGACGTGGAACAGGACGAAGAGGTGCGCCCGGGGCAGACCCTGTTCACGGCCGATGGCATTGCAACCGCTGAAGCCGTCATCCAGCTCCCGGTCGCCCAGCTGCGCCGGCTTATGCGCCAGTTACCGGACATGCCCGCCGCTGAACTGAAAGAACCCATAGCGGATCTGCACCGCCGTATTGATCTCAGCAGGATCGACGCGCAGCTTTCACTGGCCGGAGATCCGGACACCACCTGGGATGCCAGTGTCACGCGCGTTGCCAGCGGTCTCGACCCGGGCACGCGCACCGTCCAGGTGGTGCTGAGCGTGGAGGAGCCCTACCGCAACGCCAACCCGCCCGAGCAGCCACCGCTGGTGCGGGATATGTACGTGCGGGGCACCCTCTCGCTGCCGACACCGGATGATGTGATTGTGGTTCCCGCAGCAACCATCCACGGGGACCGCGTCTATCTGGCCGATGACGGCGACCGCCTTGAACGGCGCAGGGTCTCGGTGGCGTGGAGCCAGGATGATCTTTCCGTCATCCGGGAGGGGCTGAGCCCCGGAGAGCGGCTGGTGCTGGATGACCTGGTTCCCGCCATCGAGGGAACCCGGCTCAGCCCAGGCCGTGACGAGGAAGCCCTGGAAACCATCCGGAACCAGGCGCGGAGTGCCGCCCCATGATCCGCTGGTTCGCCGCGCACCCCACGGCGGGCAACCTGCTGCTGATCCTGATTCTGGCCATCGGGCTGTTCGCCGCGCCCAATCTCAAGCGCGAGACCTTTCCCGATTACCGCCCGCCGGAAGTCAGCATCACCATGGAATACCGGGGTGCAACAGCAGCGGACGTGGAAGAGGCCATCTGCCGGCGTTTCAACGAGGCCCTGCAGCGTGTGGAGAACCTGGAGGAACTCACCTGCACCGCCCGGGACAACATGGCCCGGGCCGTGGCCAGCATGGAACGTGGTGGCGACATGGGACGCTTCCTGGATGACATCCGCACCGAAATCGAGGCCCTCCAGAACCTGCCCGAGCGGGCCGAGGACCCGATCATCGAAGAGCGCTACCGGACCGACCTGGTGGCCGCCCTCGCCGTTTCCGGCCCCATGTCCTTCAACGATCTGGAAGAATACGCGGACGATCTCGAGGATGAGCTGCTGCGCCTCGACGGCGTCGCGGACGTGGTGACCCAGGGCCTGTCACAGCGCCAGTGGCAGGTGGAGGTCTCCCGCGACCAGCTGCGCCAGTATGGCCTGGCCACCACGGATATCGCCGCGGCCCTGCAGCGCCAGAACCTGGACATGCCGTTGGGCACCCTTGAGACGGACCGGCAGGATGTTCAGCTGCGTTTTGTGGATCAGCGCCGGCGCGCTGAAGACCTGAAAAACCTGCGTATCATCAGCGGCGACAGCGGTGCCGAGATCCGGCTGGGCGACATCGCTGACGTCAGCATCACCCATGAACGCGACGAGGAACGGGTCACGTTCAACGGTGAGCGGGCCATCATCCTGGAAGCCCACAAGAGCCTGGGCGCGGATTCGCTGCGCGTGATGGACGCGCTCGAGGATTTCCGGCGCAGCGAAGTGGCGTCAAAGGGCGATACCGTCAGCCTTGAACTGACCCAGGATATGACCTCCATCGTCCGGGACCGGCTGCGGATGCTGGTGGAGAACGGGATTTTCGGGCTGGTCCTCGTGGGACTGGTCCTGAGCCTCTTCTTCCGCCCGCGCCTCGCGCTCTGGGCCCTGTTCGGGCTGCCCGCCGCCTTTGCCGGGGCCTTTGCGGTCATGCTGGCGACCGGGCTTACGCTGAACATGATCACCCTGGTCGCCCTTCTCATGGCCATTGGCATCGTCATGGATGACGCCGTGGTGATTACCGACAATATTGCGGCCAGTGCCACACAGGACCGCTCGCCGCTGGAAGCCGCCGCCCACGGGGCCCGCGAGGTCTTTCCCGGTGTCATGTCCTCCTTCCTGACCACCGCTTCCGTATTCCTGCCTCTGGCATTCCTCGCCGGGGAAATGGGGGCGGTGCTTGAAGTGCTTCCGGTCGCCCTTCTTGCCGCCCTCGCAGCCAGCCTGATCGAGGCGTTCTGGATCCTGCCCCATCACCTGAAAGGCAGCCTCGGGACGCTGCAGGATCAATCCGATTCACGGCTGAGAGCTGCATTCACCCGGCGCTTCGAGGCGCTGCGGGAACAGAGCGGGCGTATTGCGGATCGTGCCATCCAGTTCCGCTATTCAGCGCTTGCGGTAACGCTCCTCTTCCTGTTCGGCTCGGTTGGCGTCATCGCTTTCGGGGTAATCAAGATGGAAGGGATGCCGGATATCGAAGGCGACGTGCTGGAAGCGCGGATTCTCATGCCCCAGGGCACCCCACTGGAGCGTACCCAGGCGGTTACGGACCAGGTCAGCGCGGCCATGCAGACCATCAACAAGGATCTGACACCCCAGCAGCCCGGGGAGCAGCCCCTGGTTCAGAACATCCAGACCCGCTTCAATCACCATGCCAGCGCGGGAGAAACCGGGCCCCATATTGCAACCGTCATGGTTGACCTGTTGACGGCAGAGGCGCGGACCACGAACCTGGATACGATCAGGCGCCGCTGGTACGAGGGCATTGGCGACATCAATGGTCTCGTCAGCCTCAACATCCAGGAGCCCGGTTTCGGGCCCGCGGGTATTCCCATCGAGGTCCGCCTCCAGCACGAGGATCTGCCCACCCTGAAACAGGCCGCCACGGACCTGTCCGCAGCCATTGGCGATTATGCCGGCACATTCAACATCATGGACGACCTCCGCCCCGGCAAGCCCCAGCGGCTGCTGTCACTCAGGGAAGGCGCTCTGGCCCTGGGCATCGACGCCCGTGACGTGGCGAACCAGGTCCGGACTGGCCTGCTCGGTGACATCGTGGACTCTGTCCAGGTGGGGGATCAGTACATCGAGGTGCTGCTGCGCCAGACAGCCACGGAACGCAACACCCTCGACTTCCTCGCCGACAGTATTGTATTCAGCGCCAATGACCGCGCCGTGCCGCTGACCGAAGTGGTCCGAGTTGAGACCTCACGGGACTGGGGGCAGATCACACGGATCGACGGGCTGCGCACCGCGACCGTCACCGCTGACGTCGATGCCCAGACAGGAAACGCCGCCGCCATTGTCGGTGACCTGAAAGGGACAGCCTTTGCGGACCTGAAGGAGCGCTACCCCGGCCTCAACATCAGCGTGGAAGGCCAGACCGCACGCTCCCAGGAGACCGGCCAGTCCATCGCGCGGGGCCTGATAATCGGACTTGTGGGCATATTCCTGATCCTGTCGTTCCAGTTCCGCAGTTACGTCGAGCCCGTGATCGTGATGCTCGCGATCCCGGTCGCCTTCATGGGCGCCATCTGGGGCCATATCCTGATGGGCTACGACCTGTCCATGCCATCGCTGATCGGCGCGGCGTCGCTGGCGGGGATCGTGGTGAACAACGCCATCCTGCTGGTGCAGTTCATACGCATTCACCGGCAGAACGGCCTGGATGCCCTGAGTGCCGCCAGCCAGGCCAGCCGCGACCGCTTCCGGGCCATTTTCATCACCTCCAGCACCACCATCGCGGGCCTGTTGCCGCTGCTGACCGAAACGAGCACACAGGCCATGGCCGTCATTCCCCTGGTGATCTCCGTCGTATTCGGACTGTTGATCTCAACCGTGCTGATCCTTGTCGCACTGCCGGCGTTCTACGCCATCCTCAGCGATCTTGGCCTTACCAGTACGGACGCGGATGCCTTTTAAGACTGAATTAAGGTTCTCCGCCTAGGCTGAAGTCATAAACACATGAACAGCGGAGAACCAACCATGAATCAGGACAATCAGGTGCGGGTCTGGGACCCATTCGTACGCATCTTTCACTGGCTTCTGGTCATTGCCTTCTTTACAGCCTATCTGACCGAAGGAGAGCCCGAGTGGCTGCATGCCTGGGCCGGCTACCTCATTGTGGGGCTTCTGGTATTGCGCATCATCTGGGGCTTCATCGGAAGCGAGCACGCCCGCTTCAGCAGTTTCGTGTTCTCTCCCCGCGCCATACTGGCCTACATGCGTGACAATATCCGGGGACGTGCCGAATACTACAGGGGGCACAACCCGGCAGGGGGTGCCATGATCCTGGCGATCATCCTGTCCCTGCTCATCACCTCCGGCGCCGGCATGGTAGTCCTCGCAGGAGAGGAAGGCGAAGGGCCTCTCGCCGGCTGGCTGATTGCCACACCGGAAATGCAGTCAGGGGTTGCCCCCGCCGAAACGCATAACGAGTCTGAAGAGGGCGAAGAAGCCCACGAAGAAGAGGAAGAACACGAGGAAAGCGCCTTGGTGGAAACGGCCGAAGAAGTCCATGAGTTGTTTGCTAACCTGACGCTGGCGCTGGTGATTCTTCACGTGATCGCCGTGATCGTGGAAAGCATCCGCGAACGCCAGAACCTGGTTCGATCGATGTTTACCGGCTACAAGCGAGATCATTGATGACAGTCACACCTCCATGGCGGCCGCTGATGGCCGCCGCTCTGCTCCTGGTAGCCGTTATACCGATTGCCGGGGCAGATCATGACGAGGTTCGGGAACTGCGCGAGAATGAGGATATCGTTGGTCTTGAGGAGATCCTCACAACCTTCCGCCAAAAATATCCCGACGGCCGGGTGCTGGAAGTGGAGCTGGAGCGCGAAGAAGATGAACACGTCTACGAACTGGAAATCCTTGCCCCCTCGGGGGAGGTACGTGAACTGCGTTTTGACGCTGTTACCGGCGAATTCATGGGCGAAGACGATTAGGTGACCGGCGCATGAGACTGTTACTGATTGAGGATGAGGCAGCTCTCGCCGAGCAACTCAGGAAAGCCCTGAGTGACGCGGGCTTCGCCACGGATGTCACCGGCGATGGTATTGAAGCCCAGTATCTGGGCGAACAGGAAGCCTACGATGTGGCGGTACTGGATCTTGGTCTCCCCGGCCGCTCCGGGCTGGAAGTACTCCGGAACTGGCGCAAGGCGGGAAACGCCCTCCCCGTTCTGATCCTCACCGCCCGGGATGCATGGCATGAAAAGGTCGATGGCTTCAAGGCCGGGGCCGATGACTATCTGGGGAAGCCCTTCCATACCGAGGAACTCATCGCCCGGCTCAATGCCCTGATCCACCGTGCCGGCAACCAGCCCGGCGGCGCGCTTACCGCCGGCGGTCTGACATTGGATGAGGAGCGCCAGGAAGCCCTTTTGCCCTCGGGAGCCCCGGTGGAGCTCACCGGAACCGAGTTCCGGTTATTGCGCTACCTGATGCTCCACCCGGATTCGCTGCTGTCGAAGAGCCGCCTCACCGAGCACGTGTATGAATACGACCAGGACAAAGACAGCAACGTCATCGAGGTCTACATCAACCGGCTGCGCCGCAGGATCGGGCACGACGCCATCGAAACCCGGCGCGGCCAGGGCTATGTCTTTCACCCCGGCGTTTTCCGGGCACAGGACGGCTGAGGGAGTTCAGGGTGCGAACCAGTCTGCAATCCCGACTTGCTATTGGTATTGCCATTCCGGTGGCGATAGCGACACTGCTGACCGTGGTCCTCGTGAGCTATGGCGCGCGCCAGCTGGTGGACGACTTCGTGCTGACCCGCCTGGAACACGACCTTGAAACCCTGGTCGCCGGCGTGGAACTGAGCCCGAATGCCCCGCCGCACCAGGGCAAACAACTCACCCAGGTGTATCAACAGCCCTATTCCGGCCACTATTTCCAGATTGAAACAGAGGGCAGCGCGCCCGAGCGTTCCCGTTCCCTCTGGGACCATCAACTGGATCTTCCGGATCTCGAACCCGGCGAACGCCGTACCTTCCGCACACTGGGGCCCGAGGGACAACCGCTCATGATGCTGATTGAAGGCTTCAGTCAGTCGGGCCAGTCCGCCGTGGTCGGCGTCGCTGAGGATATTGGCCCGCTAACGGCAACGGTACGACTGCTGCAGGGCAGTATTGCCGGCCTTGGCGTTCTGCTTCTCGGGCTTATTGTGCTGTCACAGACCGCCCTTATCCGTCGTGGTCTGGCACCGGTGAACGCACTCCGCCAGGAGCTTCAGCGCCTGGAGCGCGGCGATATCGAGGAACTCAACGCCGACCAGGTCCCGCGTGAAATCCGCCCCCTGATCCTGGAAATCAATCAGCTGATCCGCCTGCTCTCCAGCCGTTTGATACGCTCCCGCAACGCCCTTGGCAATCTGGCCCACGCCCTCAAAACCCCCCTGACCATCCTCGATGGCCTCAATGAAAACGAGCCTCACTCGTCCGACGAACTCCATCGCCAGGTCGCGGCCATGCGCAACATTGTTGAACGGGAGCTGCGTCGTGCACGCCTTGCCGGTGGCGGCATGCCAGGCGCAACCCTGGCACCGGAGACCGCGATTTCTGAACTTGTCGAGGTATTCACCAAAGTCTATGCCCACAAAACCATCGAATTTGATATCCAGATTACGCCGGAATTGAGACTGCCCCTGGATCGGGAGGATTTTCTCGAGCTGGTCGGAGTCCTCGTCGACAACGCCTGCAAGTGGTGTCATCACCGCGTCCGGGTTACCGTGGAACAGTCTGGGGAGAAGACTTCGCTTACCGTTGACGATGACGGCGCCGGCTGCCCTGAGGAACAACGCGCCTCGCTGGCGAAACGGGGCTGGCGGGTGGATGGGGAACATCCGGGTTCGGGCCTGGGACTGGCCATCGCCGCCGACATTGTCGAGCAGTACAACGGGCGGCTGAGCTTCCATGATTCCCCGCTTGGCGGCCTGCAGGTGAAAGCCACGCTTAAAACAGGGAGGGACTGACTTCCCGAGCAAGGCACTGCTGGCTTGCCCATAAAGATTCATTTTATTAGTATTTTTTATTAATCCTTCTTTTCAAACCAGCAAACAACCACCAACATCAGGGAGACACACCCCATGAGATCCATCCGAAACAGCCTTCTCGGCGCATGCCTGATAACAATGACCCTCGCCGTTCTGCCCGCACAGGCGGAAGACGTGACCTCGGAGCTGAACCCCAAACTCCGGGGACTCCTCCAGAAGGAAATGGTCGGAATCGAGGCGGCAATGAAGGAAGTCTACAGCGCCATCATCCGCGGCAATCACAAGGTCGTGCAGGAAAAAGGCCAGGCCATTCACGACAGTTTCATTCTCGCTCAGGAATTAACCGATGAGGACCGCAAGGCGCTCAAGGCTGCTGTGCCCAAGGCGTTCCTGAAACTCGACCAGAAGTTCCACAAGCAGGCTGCAAAGCTCGCTGAAGCCGGCGGGGGTAAGGACACAGGGAAACAGAAACAGATCTTCGACCGGATGACGAATTCCTGCGTGAGCTGTCACAGCCGTTTTGTGGATGAGCGTTTCAGCGGCCTGAAGAAGTAAGCCCGGATGCGCGACATCCGGGCTGCCCCGGGTCAGGACTGTGAGGCGTCCAGTGCCTGCTCAACGTCCGCCAGGATGTCATCCACGTGCTCAATACCAATGGCGAGGCGCACCAGATCCCGTGGAACGCCGGCGCTGGCCAGTTCCTCGTCATTGAGCTGACGGTGGGTAGTGCTGGCGGGATGGCATGCCAGCGTCTTGGCATCACCAATATTCACCAGGCGCACGATCATCTGCAGGGCATCGATGAATCGGGCGCCCGCTTCGTCGCCTCCCTTGATGCCAAAGGACAGAATGCCCGAGGCTCGGCCATCCATGTATTTCTTCGCGAGCTCATGGTACCGGCTGGATGCCAGGCCCGCGTAGTTGACCCAGTTCACCGCCGGATGCTGCTCCAGGTACTGGGCTACTCTGAGGGCATTCTCGCAGTGGCGTTCCATGCGCAGGTGCAGGGTCTCAATGCCCTGCATCAGCTGGAACGCATTCATCGGTGACAGGGCTGCGCCCATGTTGCGCAGCGGCACCACCCGGCAGCGCCCGATGAAGGCGGCCTCGCCCATGGCTTCGGTATAGACCACGCCATGGTAGGAGGGATCCGGTTCATTCAGCATGGCAAAACGCTCGGGGTAGTCGGCCCACGGGAAGCGCCCGGAATCCACAATCGCACCACCCAGTGTGGTTCCATGCCCACCCATGAATTTCGTCAGTGAATGGATAACCACATCGGCGCCATGCTCAAAAGGGCGCCACAGGCAGGGCGTGGGAACCGTGTTATCGACGAACAGGGGCACGCCGTTCCGGTGACCAATCGTGGCCAGCTTTTCAACGTCAACAACATTGCCGGCCGGGTTGCCCACGGTCTCGCAGAAGATCAGCTTGGTACGATCATCAATGCGAGCCTCAAACGCATCCGGGTCGTCAGCACTGACAAACCGGACCTCAATGCCCTGTCTTGGGAAAGTATGGGCGAACAGATTGTAGGTCCCGCCATAGAGCTGGGTCGTGGTCACAATATTGTCCCCAACCTCGGCAATGGCCTGGATGGAAGCGGTGATGGCCGCCATGCCGGAGGCCATGGCCAGCGCTCCGACACCGCCTTCCAGCAACCTGACTCGCTCCTCGAGAACGGCGTTCGTGGGATTCATCATGCGGGTATAGATATTGCCCGCGACCTTCAGGTCGAACAGGTCAGCACCGTGCTGGGTGTTATCAAACGCATAGGAAGTGGTCTGGTAAATCGGCGTAGCTACGGCTTTCGTGGTGGGGTCGGGTTGGAATCCACCATGAA
The DNA here is from genome assembly GCF_004364635.1 of Halospina denitrificans. Classification (GTDB taxonomy): domain Bacteria; phylum Pseudomonadota; class Gammaproteobacteria; order Pseudomonadales; family Oleiphilaceae; genus Halospina; species Halospina denitrificans. Next base: position 128,266 of record NZ_SOAX01000004.1, read on the forward strand.
TCGTCAGGGTATCGGTTTTCATGACGCGTCCTTGAAATCCAGTTGTTATGGTTTTTGCCAGCCCTAGTATGCCCCAGCTCGGCTATGATCAGAAACAGGACGCAACGCTGGGCCCCTGCTGGTTTGAAACGGGTGCGACAGTTACACTATCCGCCTTCCAGTCCAGTTAACAATCAGGTTCGGAACTTCTATGAACGACGCCCTTATTGCTCCTTCAATCCTCTCCGCCGATTTCGCCCGACTCGGCGAGGAAGTGGACAACGTCCTCGCCGCCGGCGCGGACATGGTGCACTTCGATGTGATGGACAACCATTACGTGCCCAATCTGACCATCGGCCCCATGGTCTGTGAAGCACTGAGAAAGCATGGCGTCACCGCGCCCATCGACGTCCACCTGATGGTCAAGCCGGTGGACGACCTGATCCGGATGTTCATTGATGCCGGAGCCGATTACATCACCTTCCATCCGGAAGCGTCGGATCACATCGACCGTTCCCTTCAGCTGATCAGGGATGCAGGGCTCAAGGCCGGCCTCGTATTCAACCCGGCCACGCCACTGCACTACATGGACTACGTTCAGGACAAGCTCGACATGATCCTGTTGATGTCCGTGAACCCCGGCTTCGGCGGTCAGTCCTTCATCCCCGGCACCCTGGACAAGCTGCGCGAAGCGCGGCGGAAGATCGATGCCAGCGGCCGCAACATCCGCCTGGAAGTGGACGGTGGCGTGAAGGCGGACAACATCGGCGAGATCGCCGCCGCCGGCGCGGATACCTTTGTGGCCGGCTCAGCCATCTTCAAGCAGGACGACTACCGCCAGGTCATCGACGAGATGCGCAAGCGCATCGCCCAGTCGCAATCGATCTAGCTTTGCGCCAGGCGCCGGTTCAGCGCCCAGACCGACAGGGGCGCGAAAACCAGCGTGATCACGCCGGCCCAGGCCAGGGCTCCCAGGGCGGGCTCGAGTACAGGCCCGCCACTGAGCAGCCCCCGCGACGCCTCCGCCAGCAGGGACACCGGATTGAGAGGGACCACCACCTGCAACAATGGCGGCATGGTCTCGACCGGCACGAACACGCTGCTGATGAAAGTCACCGGAAACAGCGCCGTGAAGCCGAAGAGCTGGACGTGCTCCGGATCCTTGGCAAGAACCCCCACCAGCACCATCACCCAGGACATGGCCAGGGCAAACACCAATAGCAGCGCAATCAGCACCGGCAACCAGACCAGGGATTCACTGGGCCGGAACCCCAGAAGCGCACCGATGACCAGCAGCAGCACGATGCACCAGGCCTGTTTGACCATATCCGCCAGAATCCGCCCGGCAAGCGGCGACCAGCGCGCGATCGGCAGGGCCCGGAAGCGGTCGAACACGCCCCGGGTCAGATCCGTGTTCAGGCCGTGCCCCACATAGACGGTGACGAAGACCAGGTTCATCACGATCACACCGGGCAGTATGAATTCCAGATAATCCGCCGTTGAGCCGGCAATGGCGCCCCCGAAAACGAACAGGAAGAGCACCAGGAACAGGATGGGCTGGATGCTGAAGTCCGCCATTTCCCAGGGATTGCGCCGCAGCTGAAGCAGGGTCCGCCATGCCAGGGTGAAAGTCTGGCGTGCACCATCCATCAAGCGAGCCCGCAGGCCGGTTGGCGTTCGTTCTTCTGGCATCATGACTCGGGCTCCGTCGTTACGTCGGATTCCGGTTCCACGCGCCGCCCTGTCAGTGACAGGAACACATCATCGAGACTGGGCCGGCGCAGCATCAGCTCCCGGACGCTGATGCCCGCCTCATCCAGTCCCCGCACAACCGTGGTCAAAAGGGCCGAATCCGTCAGCGGCACCATGACACGCAGGCCATCCACCTCCGGCGCCCGGCCCGCCACGTCTCCACCCAGCTCCACCAGGGCCGGTAGATCGGCCTCGCTGTTCGCGTGCAGCTCCAGGGTCTGGGCGCCGATGCGGGACTTGAGCTCTTCAGACGTACCCCGGGCAATGACCTGCCCCTGGTCAATCACCACCAGCTCGTCCGCCAGCGCATCCGCCTCGTCCAGATACTGGGTCGTGAGCAGCACCGTGGTTCCCTGCGCCACCAGGCGACGCACCAGGTTCCACAGATCCATGCGGGCGCGCGGATCCAGGCCCGTGGTGGGTTCGTCGAGAAAGAGAACACTGGGGTGGCCGACCAGGCTGGCGGCCAGATCAAGCCGACGGCGCATGCCGCCGGAATAGGTCTGGACGGGCCGATGGGCCGCATCGCGCAGGTCAAAATCGGCGAGCAGCTCATCCGCACGGTTTCGGGCGGTGCGTCGGGGCAGCGCCAGAAGGCGACCGATCAGGACCAGGTTTTCCCGCCCGGTCAGCTTCTCATCCACGGAGGCATACTGACCGGTCAGGCCCAGGTGCTGGCGCACCGCGTGGGGGTCACGCTGGACATCGAAGCCTTCAACACTTGCCGTACCCGCATCCGGGCCAATCAGCGTTGCCAGGATACGCACCACCGTGGTCTTGCCCGCGCCGTTGGGGCCGAGCAAGCCCAGCACGGTGCCACGGCGGACGTTCAGGTCCACGCCATTAAGCGCCTTTGTGGCACCGAAATGCTTGACCAGTCCCTCGGCGCTAATCGCGTCTTCCATGGAATCGCCCCGATCTTCTCAGCCTGTAAGCTGATCAGGATAGCGCCGAGTGAGTCCAGACACTACCAGTTAACCGCGTAGCCGAGGCCAACCGTGCGGCCCTGGCCTTTAACCCTTGATGTGGACAGGTTATACGCCTGGCTCACCGCCGGATAGTAATCCTCGTTCAACAGATTCTTCGCGGACAGCGTCAGATCGCCGGGGCCGGCATCGAAACGGGCTACAACATCAACGACTGTGTAGGGGGCAGGGAGCAAGACTGTGCCAGGCGGCATCCGCAAGCGTTTCGCGATATTCGGACGGCGCAGTTTTCACCCGGCCAGCAAGCCAACTGCGCACGTAATCCTGGGAAGGACCGTTAACGAGTGCATGGAAAAGCTCCACCGGCACGTCCCGTATCTCGCCAGCATCAATCCGGGGCCGCAACCAGTCACGGACCATCCGGAACTGGCGGCGATTGTCTTCCTTGAGGGTCTCGGCGGCCTCGCCCCGGATCACCTGGGCACGCGTTGAGAAGATAAAGCGCGCCCAGTCAGGATTGTCCTCCACCCAATCCAGGTAGGTCGTGACCATCAGACGGATGCCGGTCTCAGCATCCGGATCGGCCGCCAGCGCCTCGGTCAGTCGCTGTGAGTAATTCCTGAGTCCCTGTATGAACAGCGTGGCGGCGAGTTGATCCTTATTGCCGAAATGGTGATAGAGACTACCGGTGCTGGCCCCCGAGCGCTCACGGATCATGTCGACGGTGGTGTTCTCCACACCGTTTTCCATGAAGCAGGCCAGTGCCGCCTGCAGAATCTCATCGCGGCGTCTGTCACCCCGGGCTTGACTACTCGCCATAGAAATAGAATCCTATTCTAGAACGTTATTCTAATAAGAGGATAGACCATGCCTGCTAAATCACCAACCCTGCGTATGTACGAGCGATTTGCCGCGATGCCTGGCGGTCGAGCCATGTTCTCAAGAGCGCTGTGCTTCAGGGCGCCCTATTTTCAAACCATCCGCCCGCGGGTCGAGACCCTGGAACCAACACGCAGTGTCTGGCACATGAAGAAGCGTCGTGCGGTGGAAAACCACATCGGCACCGTCCATGCCCTGGCCATGGGTAACCTCTGTGAAATCGCGGCGGGAACACTCATGGAAGCCGGGTTGCCTGCAAGCAAACGCTGGATCCCGAAAAGCATGACCATCGACTATCTGGCCAAGGCAAACACCGACCTGGTGGGCGAAGCGACACACGATGCGCTGGACAGTGCCGAGGGCGATGTTCCGGTGGTGGTAACCGTCAGGGACAAGTCGGGCACCGCTGTGGTCCAGGCGACGATCACCATGTTTGTTTCCGCGAAAAAGGCGAAATCCACGTGACCCCTAGAACCGGTGAGGCTCAAACTCGACAGCCTGCGGTACCTGGCCCAGCAGCTCAATCCGGCCCCGATAGCGGCCCTCGCCGGTGGCGGTGAAATCGAAGGTAAAGGTCCGGCGGAACCGCAGCCGCCCCCTGTCGTCGCGGCCAACGCCCAGGCCACTGAGATACACGCTCTGGTCCAGCAGGTCCACATCGGCCTTCTCACAGGCCTGGCGGGCGGCCCTGAGGGCACGCTCCTTGGTTTCCTGCGCCCGCCACCAGTACCAGGCGCCGAAGGCGGCAAGAAAAAGCAAAGTGAGTGTCGTTAGATCAAGCTGCATAGCGTCCTAGAATCCGATACACCCAAACTCCGTGCGCGCGGGATGGGCCATAGGGAAAAAGCCACAGAGTCCGCCGCTCATGTCTCCGACCCGCTCGGTGGCAGACACCACCCTGTTCCCCGAGAAGGCCAGCGTTGCATTCATGCTACCAACGGGAACGCCCAGGGGGATTGGCACCGCAAAGACCGGCATCAGCGTATACCACGCAAGCCCGCGTTTATAGAGCCATTGCTCTTTTCCCGCTTCGTGGAATATCGCATCCGGTTCTCCCCATTCGGCTTCAACCTCCGCCTTCGTGTACCTGAAATAAACCAAGGGTTCAGATCGAGGCTCTGAAAGGTAGCCTCTGCCCCCCAGCACAAACTCACCTGCCTGAAGCTGGTTTTCCGAGTTGTGTAAAACAAGCGCGCCGGCACAGCCACTCAGCAACAGCACCATCATACAGAGCATTGATACGGTGCGCAGACGCAGAGTCCGGATGGAGTCATTCATTGACCTGGACCTCCCTGTTCAAATCCGCGCCATTCTACGGCATCTTACGCCAATGCCGATAAACGGGGACGGCAACAACCAGGATCTGCAGATTCCTGCGGAAAACGCACGAGTTGAGTCCTGCTTCCAGCGCGCCTTTGGTATCCTACCCAACGACCCAAAAGGAATACCCTGATCACGGATGAACGACGATGAATACTGCACTGCGCTATCTACTGACGACTGTCCTTTTTCTGACCCTGCTGAGCGGCTGCGACGAAAATCCGGAGCATCCCGATCCGCGTGTGGAGGGACCGTGGGAGATCGGCACAGAATGGCGGACCATTCAGTTTGAGCCGCCGCTTCAGACCTTTCCCGAAGTCATGATCCACATGCTGCAACTTGGCGTCTCCGCCGAGAATTATCGATTCACCGATGAGGGTCTTTTCGAAGAATCCTCCTTCTACCCAAGAGACAAAAGTGATGGAACCGTACTGAAACCGGAACTGGTAATCATCCTTGATGATGGTCGTGATATCCCGATGAAGGCCTCATCCAGAGTGCACGGCGCGGTTGATCCCATCTGGCTGGAGTTCGGCTACAACCCAAAACCGACAAGCGAAGGCGAGCACCGCACCTTTTCCGACCTGAAGGCGGATATCCGCGCGATCCGGATTCGTTGCGACACCCCCTTCACGCTCAAGGCATTGAAATGGGAGGTTCTCCATGATGCAGTCGCTATGGACGACTTCTGATCAAGGCCGCGTTTCCCGGTCGAGATGGATCAGAGTCCTTGAGGGGAACGGTTGCTTCAAAACAACCGCTTCGCTATCCTGAGCCAAGTTTCCAACCATCGGGAGACCGGACGTGACAGCCGGACTGAAGAAAGCAAACCAACACGTGCACCCCGCACGCTGGGCGAATCCGCGCTGGCGATGGTGAACTGAACACCATTGAACGCGACGTGGCCGAGCCACGACTCCACAACGCCCATGCTTTTTTCAGGACAGGACCATGACACCCGAACAGTTTTCCGCCTATGCCGGTGAAGGCTATAACCGTATTCCCGTTCACCGGGAAGTCTTTGCCGACCTCGACACGCCATTGAGCACCTACCTCAAGCTGGCCGATGCGCCCTATTCCTATCTGCTCGAATCCGTCCAGGGCGGTGAGAAGTGGGGCCGTTATTCAATCATCGGACTCCCCGCGCGGGAGCGGCTGCGCGTCACGGGCCACGACGTAACGCATGAAAGCGAGGACGGCGTGATCGAGTCCATCACCGCCGAGGACCCGCTGGCGTACATCGAGGCCTTCCAGGCCCGCTTCCATTCGCCGGAGCTTCCGGACATGCCCCGCTTCAACGGCGGACTCGTTGGCTATTTCGGTTACGACACCGTGCGCTTCGTGGAGCCGCGCCTTCACGACACCGCACCGCCGGACGAACTGGGGACGCCGGACATCCTGCTGATGGTCTCGGACGAAGTGGTGGTTTTCGACAACCTCCGCGGCAAGCTCCACTTGATCGTGCAGGTAAACCCGGCGGACGAGGGAGCCTACGAAGCGGCCGTGGAGCGGCTCGACGAACTGGAGCGCACCCTGCGCCAGACGCAGGTAAACGGACCGGTCTCCCCGAACACCGGCAACAGCCGGATCGACGAACGGGATTTCCACTCGGACTTCACCCAGGAGAACTTCGAGGCCGCCGTCGAGCAGATCCGCGAGTACGTCCTCGCCGGGGATGTGATGCAGACGGTGCTGTCCCGGCGCATGTCCGTGGCCTTCGAGGCGCCGCCGCTGAACCTCTACCGGGCACTGCGCTGCCTCAATCCGTCGCCCTATATGTATTTCCTCAACCTCAAGGACTTCCACATCGTGGGCTCCTCGCCGGAAATACTGGCGCGGGTTGAGGACGAGGAAGTAACGGTCCGCCCCATGGCCGGCACCCGCAAGCGCGGCGCCACCGAGGAGGAAGACAAGGCACTGGAAGAAGAACTCCTGGCCGATCCCAAGGAGCGCGCCGAGCACCTGATGCTGATCGACCTGGGGCGCAACGACATCGGCCGGGTCACCGAAACGGGCTCGGTGGAACTGACCGATAAGATGACGGTGGAGCGTTATTCCCACGTCATGCACATCGTCTCCAACGTCACCGGCCGCCTGAAGGAAGGGCTCTCCTGCATGGACGTGCTGCGCGCCACCCTGCCCGCGGGGACGCTCAGTGGCGCGCCCAAGATCCGGGCGATGGAGATCCTGGACGAACTGGAACCGGTCAAGCGTGGGATCTACGGCGGCGCCGTGGGCTACCTGTCCTGGAGCGGCAACATGGATACGGCCATCGCCATCCGCACCGCCATCATCCAGGACAACACCCTGCACATCCAGGCTGGTGCCGGCGTGGTGGCAGATTCAGTACCCCGGCTGGAGTGGAAGGAAACCCAGAACAAGGGCCGCGCCATCTTCCGGGCGGCCGACATGGCCCTGACGGATTTCGACCACTGACCGGCGAGGAGTATTCCCATGCTTTTAATGATCGACAACTACGACTCCTTCACCTACAACGTGGTCCAGTATCTGGGTGAGCTTGGGGCCGAGGTGGAAGTCCACCGCAATGACACCATCACGCTCAGCGACATCGAGGAAATGAACCCGGAACGCATCGTGATCTCCCCCGGCCCCTGCTCCCCGGACCAGGCCGGCATCTCGCTGGACGTGGTCCGCCATTTTGCGGGGAAGATGCCGATCCTCGGCGTCTGCCTCGGGCACCAGTGCATCGGGCAGGTTTTCGGCGGCCGGGTTATCCGCGCCGGTCAGGTCATGCACGGCAAGACCTCCATGATCCATCATCTCGGCCAGGGTGTCTTCGCCGGGCTGGAGAACCCGTTCGAGGCCACCCGCTACCACTCCCTGGTGGTGGACAAGGATCATTGGCCCGAGGACACCCTCGAGATAACAGCGTGGACCGAGAATGCCGACGGCAGCATGGAGGAAGTCATGGGGCTGCGGCACCGGTCGCTCGCGATCGAGGGCGTGCAGTTCCACCCAGAATCCATCATGACCCGGCACGGCCACGAGCTGCTGGATAACTTTCTGAAGATGAAGAACCAGGGATAAGCGCCATGGACATCAAGACAGCAATCGCCAAGGTGGCCGAACGGCAGGACCTGACCACGGACGAGATGAAAGCGGTGATGCGCATCATCATGCAGGGCGAGGCCACGGATGCCCAGATTGGCGGTTTCCTGGTGGGACTGCGCATGAAGGGTGAAACCATCGACGAAATCACCGGGGCGGTGGAGGTGATGCGGGAGCTGGTCACCGGCGTTAACATCAACGCATCGCCAGTGGTGGACATCGTTGGCACAGGCGGTGACGGCGCCAACCTGTTCAACGTCTCCACCGCCGCTACTTTTGTGATCGCCGGGGCCGGCGGTCACGTGGCCAAGCATGGCAACCGCTCGGTGTCCTCGCGCAGCGGCAGCTCGGACCTGCTCGACCAGGCCGGCCTGCGCCTTGAAATGACCCCGGAACAGATCACGCGCTGTGTGAATGAGACGGGCGTGGGCTTCATGTTCGCCCCCAACCATCACAAGGCCATGAAACACGCCGTCGGACCGCGCAAGGAACTGGGGATGCGCACCATCTTCAATATCCTCGGCCCGATGACCAACCCCGCGGGCGTGAAGCACCAGCTCATCGGCGTCTTCAACGGTGATCTCTGTGCGCCCATGGCCGAGGTCCTGCGCCGGCTTGGCAGCGAGCACATCCTGGTGGTCCATTCCGATGACGGCCTGGACGAGATCAGCCTGGCCAGCCATACCCGCGTGGCCGAACTGCGCAATGGCGAGGTTACGGAATACCGGATTCGCCCGGAGGACATGGGCATCAAGTCCCAGGCGATCACGGACCTCCAGGTGGCGGACGCCACCGAGTCCCTGGAGCTGATCCGTGCGGCGCTCGGCCCCAATCCCGAAGGCCGCGCCGCACTGGCCCGGGACATGATCGCCCTCAACGCCGGTGCCGCCCTCTACGCGGCCGACCTTGCCGATACCCTCGAAGCCGGCGCCAGCAAGGCACTCGATGCCATGGCCAGCGGCGCGGCCCTTGAACGCATGGACCGGCTGGCAACGCTGAGCCAGACCATGGAGCAACAGGCATGAGCGATACACCCACCATCCTCAAGCGCATCGTCGAACGCAAGCACGAGGAAGTGGCCGAGCGCCGCCTGCGGCTGCCACCGGATGAGTGCAAGGCGGAAGCCCGCCACCAGCCGGACACCCGTGGCTTTGCAGCCGCCCTGCAACGGCACATCGATGCCGGGGGCCCGGCCGTGATCGCCGAGATCAAGAAGGCCTCTCCGAGCAAGGGCGTGATCCGGGATCCCTACGATCCGGCCACGATTGCCGAGGATTACGAACGCCACGGCGCCGCCTGCCTGTCCGTGCTCACCGACAGGGACTTCTTCCAGGGCCAGGAAGCCGACCTGATGGCGGCCCGCGCCGCCTGTTCGCTGCCGGTCCTGCGCAAGGACTTCATGGTGGATGACTACCAGATCCACGAAAGCCGCATCGCCGGCGCGGACTGCATCCTTCTGATCGCCGCCTGCCTGTCCACCATCCAGATGCAGGAGCTCGCCGGCCTTGCCCAGGAACTGGGGATGGATGTGCTGGTGGAGGTCCACAACAGCGAGGAAATGGACGAGGCCCTGCGCGTGAAGAGCCCGCTGATCGGCATCAACAACCGCGACCTGCACAGCTTCGAGGTCTCGCTGGAGACCACCTTCAATCTCCACGAACGCGTCCCGGATGATCGACTGACCATCACCGAGAGCGGCATCCATACCCGCGATGATGTTTCCGCCATGCGCAAACGCGGCATTCATGCCTTTCTGGTGGGCGAGTCCTTCATGCGTTCCCAGAGTCCCGGCCAGAAGCTGGCGGACCTGTTTTTCCCCGCCTGAATCACGAACAACCCTAAATAAGGTATTTCCCACCTCAATTGGTGGACTATTTTCCCTGTGCTACGCTAATTGATAAATATCAATAACTGGATGGAACTATGAGCACCAAACTCTCATCCGGCATCTCGGGCCTGGACGAAATCCTGGACGGCGGGCTGCCCCGGAACCGCAGTTTTCTGGTCAGCGGTGGCGCCGGTGTCGGGAAAACCATCCTGGGCACACACTTTCTGCTTGAAGAGACAGATGGGGAAAGTCTTTTCGTAACCCTGGGAGAAACAGCGTCCCAGTTACGGGAGAATGCCGACAAGCTCGGCCTCTCATTGGACAATGTGGATATACTGGATCTGTCGCCGGGAGGGGCGGAAGACGATGGCGCCATCTACAGCCTTCTCGAAAGCTGGGATGTGGAGGGAACGGCCATCCACGACCAGATTGTTGATCGTGTCCGGGAACTGAACCCCGCCCGGATCTTCATCGACTCCATCAGCCATATGCGCCTCCTGTCCTCTGACGCGTTCCAGTACCGCAAGCAGATCATGTCCATGCTGCGTAAACTGACCGCCGACGGTGCCACGGTCCTGTTTACCGCCGAACAGGAAAAAAGCACGGAAGATGCGGTCCTGAACTTCCTGAGTGATGGCATCATCGAGTTGCAACTGACCGAGCACGGCCGACTTTGCCAGATCAAGAAACTGCGCGGTTCCGGGTTTATTGAAGGCTGTCATTTCTACAGTGTTCACGATACTGGACTGACCCTGTTCCCGCGACTGTCACCCGGTGAACACGGCCGAAGCTTTGCGCTGGAGTCCATCAGCTCAGGTGTCCCGGAACTGGACGAACTGACCCACGGGGGCATTGAGCGCGGCACGGTTACCCTGGTGAGCGGCCCCACCGGGGTCGGAAAGACCACGCTGGCCGCTCAGTACATGAAGGAGGCCGCCAGCCGCGGCGAATACTCCGTCATGTACAGCTTCGACGAAAGCGCCTCCACGTTTTTCCGGCGCTGTGCAGAAATCTCCCTGCCAGCCCAACAGATGGTGGAAACAGGCAACCTGAAATTCGAAGCCATTGAACCACTGCATTACAACCCCGACCAGCTGGCCAATATGGTTCGCCATGATGTGGAGGAGAAAGGCGCACGCCTGGTGTTGCTGGACAGCCTCTCCGGCTACCGCCAGTCCGTCCGCGGAGCGGATCTGCAGGAGCGGGTGCATGCGCTGTGCCGTTATCTGGTCAACATGGGAGTGACCGTGCTCCTGATCAACGAAACCTATTCAATTACCGGCGCGGAAATGCGGGTCACGGAAAACGGGGTAAGCTACCTCGCGGATACCATCATCCTCCTTCGCTATCTGGAGCTGTCGGGCGAGATAAGAAAGACCATCGGTGTGCTCAAAAAGCGTACCAGCGATTTCGAGAAAACCCTGCGCGAGTTCAGAATCAGTGCCGATGGCATCAAGGTCGGAGAACCACTGACCAGCTTGAGAGGCATCCTGACGGGCATGCCGGAAATGCTGGAAGACCGTGGAAGTCTTACCTGATGTCGGGATCCTCGGCCCTGCGCACGACACCCACGATTGCGGTGGGTATTGAGAGTGCTGCCAACGTACGCTTGATTAATTCCGTGGTGGGAGACCAGTACTCGCTGCAGCATGCGCTGGACGGAGCAGCCTGGGAAGAACCGGAGCTGATCGTTGTCGACCGGGCGTCCCTGCAACGTCATAGTGCGTTGATTCATCAGCTCTGCACCCAGGATGCCCCCATGATCCTGCCGGTACTCCTGGTCTCGGATGGCAGACGTGACCCCAATCTGCGCTCCCACGCGGAACTCGGTACAGCTATCAATGACATCCTTCGGATCCCCACCAGCCGAATGGAACTACTGGCCCGGATCGACAACCTGGTGCACATGCGCCAATTGTCCCGCACCCAGGAAAAGGCCCGTCGCGAGCTTTCTGATGTAGTGGGTGCCCTGCAGATTCTCAACGCCTGCGACCAGATTCTGGTCCGTTCTGAAAGCGAAAGCGCCTTACTTGACTCGATCTGCCACCGGATCGTTCAGGCGGAAGACTATGACCTGGCCTGGATCAGCTTCCCGCCCCTCCCTGACATCCCTGCCAAAGCGGGCAAATCAGCGGAGTACACCAACATTCTGGCCGCTGAATGGGCGTCAACCAATGGCCACAGGGCCCTCGTTAAGGAAGCCCTGGAGACGGGAAAGCCTCAACCGGTTCAACACCTGCAGGACGAAGGCCTTATCCCGGAAGCATTCGGGAACGCGGACGAGCGGACACTGTCTTCCGGCGTTGTTCTCCCTCTTCAGGTGGACATTGGGACGCCGGGATACCTCGCCATCTGTTCCCACTACCCCAACCACTTTGATCAGGAAGAGTGTCAGCTTCTTCAGCGCCTCAGCACCAACCTGGCCTACGCTCTTAACACGCACCGTTTCCAGCGCGAACGGGATATCCAGTCCGCGGAGATCCGCGGCCTCGCCTTCTCCGACGCACTGACGGGACTGCCGAATCGGCATTACCTGACAAGCTTCCTGGATGACCTGCTGGAAAACCAGGAAACCAGAGGCGCGCCCTCCGCCGCGATTCTTTTCATTGACCTGGACGGCTTCAAGATCATCAACGACGCCCTCGGCCACGACGCCGGAGATGAGGTGCTGATTCAGGTGAGTCGGCGGCTGCAGGGCGCGGTCCGTGATTCCGACCTGGTCGTTCGCCAGGGTGGTGATGAGTTCCTGGTGGTGATATTCGATGCCCCGCGCACGAGCGCGCCCCTTAAACCCCGTGACCCGGACAGCTTCAAGGAACTTGCCAGCAGTCTGGCTTGCCGCATCATCGACAGCCTCAACTCACCCTTTGTGGTGGATGATCACGAACAGCACCTGAGCGCCAGCATCGGTATCAGCCTGTGCCCGGACCATGGCGAGAACGCATCCGTCATCATTCAGGCGGCGGATATCGCCATGTACGAAGCCAAGAAAACCGGCGGCATCAGCCACCTCTACTCGCCGGCAATCTCGGAGCAACGCCAGCAGCGCCTGTCACTGGAAAACCGCCTGCGCCATGCGATTGATCACGAGGAACTCGCGCTGCACTTCCAGCCGCTTTTCAATATGCAGACCCTGGATGTGATCGGTACGGAAGCGCTGGTTCGCTGGCCGCAGGAAGACGGCAGCATGCTGTCACCCGGAAACTTTATCCCCCTGGCTGAAGAAACCTGCCTGATCCGGCCCATGGGCGACTGGATCCTGGAAGCCGCAGCCAGGCAATTGCGCGACTGGCACGACGCGGGCTATCCGCTGACGATGTCGGTCAACCTCAGCCTCAAGCAACTGCAGTCCGAAGGGGATGTCGAACGTTTCTTCGAATTGGTCCGACCCTATATTGATCCCCGGTGGATCACGCTGGAACTGACCGAAAGCATCGTGGCCTCCGACCCGAGCGCTATCGAGTCCCTGATGCATAAACTCAGTGAGCACGGCTTCCAGATTGCCATCGACGACTTCGGCACCGGCTACTCGTCCCTGAGCCGCCTTCAGCACATGCCCATCCAGATCCTGAAGATCGACCGCAGCTTCGTCGACCAGATCAATACTCCCGGCAAAGGGAACGCCATGATCCCGATCATCCGCCAGATGGCGGCCAGCTTCGGACTGCTCACAGTGGCCGAAGGCATCGAGAATGAAGCCCAGTACCAGCACCTCTGCAAGCAGGGCGTCGACGTCGGCCAGGGGTTCTGGTTTGGCCGTCCAGTCCCGGAAGCCCAATTGCGGGAAATGTTCCTTCAGGGCGCCACGATCGTACCTCCTCAGATGTAATCCAGCATGCCCCGGAATTGCCCTTTAACCGGCAAATTCCCTAAGCTGATCCTGTTCATTCATCAAGGAGACGTCGATGTCCCGGTCACCGTCCATGCCATTGCGTTACCTGCCCTATGCCGCCAGCATCATCGGATCCATCGCCACCCTGCCATTGATTACCCTGCATCCGGGGTGGGCCCTGGTGCCTGGAATCCTGGCTGCTCTCGCGATACTGGGAACACGGGATATCCTGCAGCGCCGGCATACAATCAGCCGCAACTACCCGATACTTGCCCATTTCCGCTACTTCCTGGAGTCCATAGGACCGGAAATCCGCCAATACTTCATTGAGTCGGACACCGAAGCCATGCCCTTCTCCCGGGAGCAGCGCAGCATTGTCTACCGCCGCTCCAAGAACGTGCTCGACAAACGGCCCTTTGGCTCGCTGCAGGCGATGTACAACCCGGGGTACGAATGGCTCAACCACTCAATGAGGCCCGTGCACCTCGACAGCTATGATTTCCGCGAACTGGTCGGACCCGACTGCAAACGGCCCTACAGCGTCAGTGTTCTCAATATCTCCGCCATGAGTTTCGGGTCACTCAGCGCCAACGCCATACTGGCCCTCAATACCGGCGCCCACAAAGGCGGTTTCTACCACGACACCGGCGAGGGCGGCATTTCCCGTTACCACCAGGAGCCCGGTGGGGATCTGGTCTGGGAAATCGGCTCCGGCTACTTCGGCTGCCGCAACCCGGACGGCAGCTTCAACCCGGAGGAATTCAGACGCAATGCCCGCCTGGAGCAGGTCAGGATGATCGAGATCAAGCTCTCCCAGGGGGCCAAGCCCGGCCACGGCGGCATCCTGCCCGCCGCCAAGGTCACGCCGGAGATCGCCAGGGCCCGGGGGGTGCCGGAGGGTGAGGATGTGGTTTCCCCGTCATCCCACAGCGCCTTCACCACACCGCTGGAGCTTATGGACTTCATCAGCCAGCTGCGGGAACTCTCAGACGGCAAGCCCATAGGTTTCAAGCTCGCCATCGGCCATCCCTGGGAATGGTTTGGACTGGTCAAGGCCATGCTGGAAACCGGTGAACACCCGGACTTCATTGTGGTGGACGGCGGTGAGGGAGGGACCGGTGCCGCTCCCCTGGAATACATCAACCGGATTGGCGAGCCCCTGAGCGAGGGCCTTCTGCTGGTTCACAACACCCTGGTCGGGACCAACCTCCGGGGCAAGGTCGCCATCGGCGCAGCCGGCAAGATCACCTCCGCCTTCCATATGGCCCGGGCCCTGGCCCTGGGCGCGGACTGGTGCAACGCGGCCCGCGGATTCATGTTCTCGCTCGGCTGCATCCAGGCACTCAACTGCCACACCGACCGGTGCCCCAGCGGCGTAGCCACCCAGAACAAACGGCGCGGCGACAACCTGGATGTGGCCGACAAGAGCGAGCGGGTCTACAACTTCCACCGCAACACCATTGCCGCCCTGGGCAACATGCTGACCACGGCCGGGCTCCACCACCCCCAGGAATTCGGCCCGGAGCACATCATGCGCCGGATCAGCGCCAACGACATCCGCACCTACCGGGAGCTCTATCACTTCATCGAGCCCGGTTCCCTTATCGACGGCTGCCCGGAGCATCAGTTGTTCCAGCGCTACTGGCCCACTGCCCGGGCGGACAGTTTCGACCCGCCCGGCTTCATCATGACGCTGAGGGAACCCCGGGTGCACTGAGGACCCGGCATCCCGAGGCGAGGGACTTTTAATCCACTATGCCGCAGAACCTCCCTGGGTTACCATTGAAGGACGAACCACCCATGTAAGAGGAGATTACTTGGCTAATTCCTCGATTGAGCCCAAACACGGCGATCAACTGCGGATGGACGCGGAAACCCGGCTGAGAAGCGGTAAGGCGCCGCCGACGAACGGTTGGACGCTGAAACCGGACACCCTCGCGCTGCTCTATCGGCTCGCCAGCAACCCGGATACTGCCTCCGATGGGCTCAAACTGCTGCATGAACTGCAGACGCACCAGGTTGAGCTGGATCTGCAGCAAGCCCAGATTGATGCCAACGAGCGCGAATCCACCGACCTGCTGACCCATTACAGGGTCCTTTTTGAGGCTGCCCCTGTCGGTTACCTTGTCGTGACGCTGGATGGACATATCTGCGAGGCCAACCCCGCCGCAACACAGCTACTCGGAGTGGACGCCGGAACACTGGAGGGCAGCACCCTGGAGGGTGTACTGGGAGCCCGCACAGAATCGGCCGTCAGTGGCCTTATGGACACACTGACCCACGGGGATAAGGGCGCACCCTACGAGGTGCAGTCAAGCGACAATGGCACTGCTTCACGTTCGCTGGTGCTCAACTCCAGCATTGCTCCGGATGGCAACGCCCTCCTGATCACCCTTTCCGAACACGCCTGACCCCAGGCACGAGCCCAATGGATTAGGCCCCGCCTTATGGTCACCCATTCGCAGACACGCATCGTTGGCATTGGCTCCTCAGCCGGTGGCCTGGAGGCTCTGGAGCAGTTCCTGAGCCATACTCCAGCGGACACCGGCATGGCGTATATCGTCATACAGCACCTTGATCCCACCAAGAAGGCCCTTTTATCCGAGCTGCTCCAACGCGTCAGCAGCCTGCCCGTATCCGAGGTCAGACAGGATATGAGGATCGAGCCGAACTGTGTCTACGTCATCCCTCCCAATACCGAGCTCAGCATCGGCCACAATGTCCTGCACCTGGAACCACCTCGGGAACCGCGGGGGCTCCGCCTGCCCGTCAACGTTCTGTTCTCCTCCCTTGCCAGTGCCTGTGGCGAAAACGCCATTGCCGTCGTCCTTTCCGGCATGGGCTCGGATGGGACTCTGGGCCTTCAGGCCATCAAGGCAGTTGGCGGCCTGACAATTGCTGAGGACCCGGATTCGGCCCAGTTTGATTCCATGCCCCGCAGCGCAATTGACTCGGGGTACGCCGACATCATCGCCCCTCCCGACAGGATACCGGAACGCATACGGGCCTATGTGGCGCAGGTGTCGGAGCAGGCCGTCGAAAGCGAGGAAACGCAGCCACCGCTCGATTCCATCATCGAACTGCTGCACCAGCGGACCGGGCACGACTTCTCCCTGTACAAGGACAGCACGCTCTTCCGCCGCATCGAGCGTCGCACGGCAATCCATGAACTCCAGTCCATCAGTGACTATGCGGCCTTCCTGCGACACAACGGCCACGAAGCCGACCTGTTGTTCCAGGAACTGCTGATCGGCGTTACGGGGTTTTTCCGGGATTTTTCCGTCTGGGACTACCTGGGCGACACCCTCCTGCCCGAGTTGCTGGAGAATGCTGGGGAGAACCGCAAGCTCCGCGCCTGGGTGGTGGGCTGTTCCACCGGGGAGGAAGCCTACTCGCTGGCCATGCTGTTCAGCGAAGCGCTGCAGCGCCGGCCCGATGGGCATGAATTCACGATTCAGATCTTTGCTTCGGATATCAGCCCCGAAGCCATCGCCAAGGCCCGCCGTGGCGAGTATCCGTTATCCATCAGTGAGCGCGTGTCGCCCGAACGACTGGCTCAATTCTTTACCGCCCACAACACGCACTATCAGATCAAACCCGTCATCCGGGACATGGTGATGTTTGCACAGCATGACGTCGTGATGGATCCCCCCTTCACCAAGCTCGACCTGATTGCCTGTCGCAACCTGCTGATCTACTTTGACTCGGCACTCCAGCGGCGACTTCTGCCCCTGTTCCATTACAGCCTGAACCCGGGCGGGATACTGCTGCTGGGCGCTTCGGAAACCGTCGGACGCTGCAGATCCCTGTTCACACTCCTGGAAACCAGAGCGCGGGCGTACCGGCGCCGCGACAATGTCTCCACCGAGAACCCGGAGCTGCTGTTACGATCATTCCCACCATTGTCCGTAATGAACAAGGAGCCTTCCATGGCCTCTTCCAACCCCCCGAGCCCTACAAGCGATAACCTGCAGACCGCCGCCGACCAGGTACTGCTCCAGGTCTACGCGCCTGCGGCGGTCGTTCTCAACAGTGAGGCCGACATCCTCTACATCAGCGGGCGTACGGGAAAATACCTTGAGCCGGCAGCGGGCAAGGCAAACATGAACTTTCACGCCATGGTCCGCGATGGACTGCGCGCGCCACTGTCCCAGGCACTGAAGCAGGCAGCAACACAGGTTGAACCGGTGCAGCTGCATAACCTGGAAGTGGCGGCGGCGGGCGGCATCCAGCTTGTGGACGTCACGGTCCAGACCTTCCGCAACCCCAAGGCACTGAAAGACATGACCATGGTGGTCTTCCGGGACATTGCCCTGACGCAGGACGGGCAGCGGGAAGCGACGGCACCGGCCAACCAGAATGCTCAACATGCGGCCGAAATACAGCAGTACCGCGACGAGATTGAGACACTACGCGAGGACGCGCGGGCCACACGGGAAGAGCTTCAGTCGACCAAGGAGGAATTCCAGTCGACCAACGAGGAGCTGCAATCCAGCAACGAGGAGTTGACGACGTCCACGGAAGAAATGCAGTCAATGAACGAGGAACTGCAGACCATCAACAGCGAGCTCCAGGCCAAGCTCGATGACCTCGCACTGGCCCAGAGCGATCTGCAGAATGTCCTCAACAGCGTGGAAATCGCCATCCTGTTCCTGGACCAGGACCTGAACGTCCGTCGCTATACAGAACGGGCCTCAGGCATCATCAACCTGCGTGAGAACGATATCGGGCGCCCCCTGACCGACCTGACATCCAGCCTCGACTACCCGGAACTGCACGAGGATGCCACGGAGACCCTGCGGACCCTGGCGGTGTCGGAAAAGCAGGTTCCCACCGACGACGAGCGCTGGTTTTCCGTGCGCATCATGCCCTATCGCCGGCTGGACAACGTCATCGACGGTGTCGTGATCACTCTGCTTGATATCACCGAAACGAAGCAGCTTGAGGCAACGCTTCGCCGGGAATCCAGCCACTGACCCGGGCGGCCCAGAGTCAGACCTTCGCGGATTCCCGCTGCGAGACGCGATCGTACCAGGCCTGCAGGTTCGTCTGGTCAGGCTGGATGCCGATCTTGTTCACCTTGTTGAAATCAATGGTGCACAGCGCGTTGATGTCCGCCGCCGTGAAGGTGTCCCCAACGATGTACTGGCGTCCTTCCAGGTGCTTGTCGAGGAAGTGGAAGAATTTCTCCACCCCCTTACGACACTCCTCGCCCCATTCGGGAATCGGGTTCATGCGATCCTTGAAGACACCGCTGGTGTGCTGAAAGCACATGCCCGTCGGCATGAAGAAGAAGAACTCCAGCCACCGCAGCCACTGCTCCACCTTCGCCTTTTCCAGTGCATCCCGGCCCAGCAGCGGATGCTCGGGATACACCTCTTCAAAGTAGCGACAGATGGCCATGGTTTCCGAGATGCAGGTACCCTCGTCCAGCTCCAGGACAGGGACCTTCTTCATGGGGTTCTTTTCCGCAAATTCGGGCGTCAGGTTTTCTCCCTGGCTGAGGTCAAGCTGAACAAACTCCACCTTATCGAGGATGCCCTTTTCGGCCATGAACATCCGGACGCGCCTCGGGTTGGGCGCCCGTTTCATTTCATAGATTTTCATTGGAACTCCGTTAACGGGTGCCGTAGACGACCATTGTCTTGCCACTGACCTGAACCAGCCCCTGATCTTCCAGGGTTTTCAGAACCCGGCCCACCATCTCGCGGGAACAGCCCACGATACGCCCGATTTCCTGGCGCGTGATCTTGATCTGCATGCCATCGGGATGGGTCATGGCATCCGGTTCCTCGCACAGGTCCAGCAGCGTGCGTGCCACACGGCCGGTCACGTCCAGAAAAGCCAGGTCGCCTACCTTGCGCGTGGTCTGGCGCAGGCGCGAGGCCATCTGCTCGCCGATGAAGTACAGCACCTTGGGGTCTTCCGTAGAGATTTCCCGGAACTTGGTGTAACTGATCTCGGCCACTTCGCATTCGGTCTTGGCTTTTACCCAGGCGCTGCGGGAATCCATATTGTCGAACAGACCCATTTCACCGAAGAAGTCGCCGGCGTTGAGGTAGGCCATGATCATTTCGCGGCCATCTTCATCCTCGATGATGACGGTGACGGAACCCTTGACGATGTAGAAGAGGGAATCACTCTTGTCGCCCGCGTAGATGATGGTGCTCTTGGCTGGGTACCGCCGGCGGTGGCACTGGGACAGAAAGTAGTCCAGATGCTTGGTCTTGTTATCGACGGGTTTGGCAACACTGCTCATAGATTGAATCCTGCCTTTGTTGGTTGTATCCATTCATGCCCCTGGGGCTGCTCCCTCGCATGGACAACAGTATAGAACAGGAAAAGCGCTTCGTCGTCAGTGCGCTTACACTGGATTTTCTCTGTGGTAGCCTTCGTGGTTCGTGCCCGTCGGTGTGGTCGGGGAGGGGGCTCCGGGAAACGCTATGAATACGTCCCTGTACGCTGCGCTTTCGCCATCCATGGCGAAAGAGCTTCCCTCCGCCCCCTCCCCGACCACACCTTATTCAATATCGAGGAGAGCGCCGCTCAAATGAAAACCACCATCAACTGGACTGGCGATGCCAGCTTTCGCGCAACAACCGGCTCGGGACATGACATCCAGATGGATGGACCGCCGGATCACGGTGGCCAGAACCAGGGCGCACGCCCGATGGAGATGATGCTGGTGGGTCTTGGCGGCTGCACATCCTTTGATGTCATGAGCATCCTTCACAAGTCGCGCCAGGACGTTACCGATTGCCGCGCTGAAATCGAGGCGGAGCGGGCGGATACGGTGCCGTCGGTGTTCACGCGCATTCATATCCATTTCCACGTGACCGGCAACAATCTGAAAGAGAAGCAGGTCGAGCGCGCAATCCGCCTCTCAGCCGAGCACTACTGCTCCGCATCAATCATGCTGGAAAAAGCGGGTGTTGAAATCACGCATGAATACACCATTCATAATGGGTAAGGGTATTTTCAAAACTCCAAGATTCTCTACCGGGAAAGGTTCAGGGCTTGAAAGTCGGTGGTATGGCTTGGAGGGAAGCTCTTTCGCCATGGATGGCGAAAGCGCAGCGTCCAGGGATGGATTCATAGCGTTTCCCGGAAAGCCATACCACCGACTTTCAAGCCTGCACGGAACCAACCGGCAAACAAAACCAGAAGACTCGGAAATCCCTGAGAACAATCATGGTGTTCAGCACCTCACGGCAAAGGCATAATACTCCGCTTTAACCAAGTGTGAGCGAAAGAGGCGCGCCGATGGAGAACAAGCTGGAGCTTCACGGTTTCAACAACCTGACCAAGTCCCTGTGCTTCAATATCTACGATATCTGTTATGCACGGACCGAAGAGCAGCGTGAAGCCTATATTGACTACATCGACGAGATGTACAACGCCGAACGCCTGACCCAGATCCTCACGGACGTGGTCAAGATCATCGGTGCCAACATCCTCAATATCGCCCACCAGGACTACGACCCCCACGGCGCCAGTGTGACCATGCTGATTGCCGAGCACGAGGTAGTGCCGGAAGGCCACAGCAGCGAGGCCTCCCCGGGCCCCCTGCCCGAAACCCTGGTGGGACACCTGGACAAGAGCCATGTAACCGTCCACACCTACCCGGAAAGCCATCCCTACGAAGGCATCAGCACCTTCCGGGCGGACATTGACGTGTCCACCTGCGGACTCATTTCGCCGCTGAAAGCGCTCAATTACCTGATCCACAGTTTCGATTCAGACATTGTCACGGTCGACTACCGGATCCGCGGCTTTACCCGCGACGTGGACGGCAAGAAGCATTACACCGATCACGACATGAGCTCCATCCAGGACTACCTGACCGAAGACACCCGCGCGGCCTACCAGATGATGGACGTCAACGTGTACCAGGATAACCTCTTCCACACCAAGATGATCCTGCGCGAGTTCAACCTGGACAACTATGTGTTCGGCGTGAATGCCAGTGACCTTGATCCCCAGGAGGCCGACGACATCCATCAACGCCTCCAGAAGGAAATGCTCGAGATCTTCTACTCGCGCAACCTTCCCTGACCTCCCGCCACAGCTTCCCCTCAAGCCTGATTCGCCCGGGAGACGGCGCACGCCGTTCACGGGGCCATTGTGTCAATACCCAGCGTTACAGTTACATCGTTTAATGTAAATTTTGGCTATCAACCTCTTTACAGCCAAGTATACACTCGTCTACATTTGTATACAGTTGTATACACAGATAACGCAGGAGACGCCGCTATGGCCCAACAGAAAGGCGCAATCGCTGCCACCCATACCCGGGTTGCCATCATTGGTTCTGGATTCTCGGGCCTTGGCATGGCCATCCGGCTCAAGGGGGAAGGCCGACATGACTTCCGCATCTTTGAAAAGGAAGACGGGGTCGGCGGCACCTGGCGCGTGAATCACTACCCGGGTTGTGCCTGTGACGTGCAGTCCCATGTGTACTCATTCTCGTTCGAACCCAACCCGGAATGGACGCGGATGTTCGCGCCGCGTGACGAGATCCGCGCCTATCTGGAGCACTGCGCCGACAAGTACCGGATCCGCCCGCACATCCACCTCGGCACCGCTCTCAACACGGCTGAATGGGATGAGGATGCCGCTCTCTGGCGTCTCCAGGACGAACACGGCAACCGCTATACGGCCAATATGCTGGTATCCGGAATCGGGGCTCTCTCCACCCCCACCTACCCGAACGTGCCCGGTCGCGACCGTTTTCAGGGCAAGGCATTCCATTCCCAGGACTGGGATCACGATTATGACCTGCGCGGTAAGCGAGTGGGTGTGATCGGCACCGGGGCCTCGGCCATCCAGTTCGTTCCGGAAGTGCAGAAAGAGGCCAGCAACCTGAAGGTCTTCCAGCGCTCGGCGCCCTGGATCATGCCGAAGCCGGACCGGCCCATCCGATCCTGGGAGCGGGCGCTTTTCCGGCGCGTGCCGACGGCCCAGACACTGCAGCGCAAGACACTGTACTGGATGCTGGAAGCCCGCGTACTGCCCATGCTGATCAACCCGAAGCTGCTGCGATTCGTCAAGGTCATTGCCCGGCGCCACATCCACAGCCAGATCAGTGATCCGGTGCTGCGCCGCCAGGTCATGCCGGACTATGAATTCGGCTGTAAGCGGGTACTGATGTCCAACAACTACTACCCCGCCCTGGACAAGCCCAACGTGGACCTGGTCACCGATGACATTCAGGAGATCACGGAAACGGGGATACGCACTGCGGACGGCCAGGAGCACGAGCTGGACACAATCATCTACGGTACCGGCTTCAAGGCGACCGACCCGGTCCCCAACGGGCTCATCAAGGGCCGTGGCGGGCAGGACCTGCAGGAGGTCTGGCGTGAAGGGCCCGAGGCCTACAAGGGCGCCACCATCCACGGCTTCCCCAACCTGTTCATGATCATGGGGCCGAATACCGGGCTTGGTCATAACTCGATGGTGTACATGATCGAGTCCCAGATCCAGTACGCGCTGGATGCGCTCAAGACCATGGAGAAGCGGGATCTCGACTGGGTGGACGTCAAACCCCGCAAGCAGGCCCAGTACAACGAGAAGCTACAGAGCCGGCTCGACGGCTCCATCTGGACGGATGGAGGCTGCACCAGCTGGTATCTGCATCCGGAAACGGGTAAGAATGTGGCCTTGTGGCCGGACTTTACCTTCCGGTTTGCACAGCAGACCTGTCGGTTCGATCCGGCGGCCTACAAATGGGGGTGGCGTGAGGAACAGGCAGCGCCCCCTACCCCATCCAATGCGTCCAATAGAAAAGAGGAAGCCTTTGCATGAAGTCATTTTCGGGAAAAGTCGCGGCCATTACCGGCGCAGGATCAGGCATCGGACGGGCGCTGGCCCTGGCGCTCTCCCGCGAAGGCTGCCATCTGGCCCTGAGTGATGTGAACGCGGAAGGGCTGGCAGAAACCGCCAGGCAGTGTGAAGCGGATGGCATTACCGTTACGACGGCCAACGTTGATGTCTCCAACAAGCAGGCCGTCCACAAGTGGGCGGACAGCGTCGTCAAGGATCATGGGCGGGTCAACCTGGTCATCAACAATGCCGGCGTGGCTCACGCCGGCTCCGTGGAGGGGTCCAGCTACGACGATTATGACTGGATCCTGGACATCAACCTGCGTGGCGTCCTCTATGGCACCAAGGCCTTTCTCCCGCATCTGAAACAGGCGAAGGACGGCGGCCACATCGTCAATATCTCCAGCATCTTCGGGCTCTTCTCGCAGCCGGGGATGAGCGCCTACAACATGACCAAGTTCGCGGTCCGTGGCTTTACGGAATCCCTGCGCCAGGAGCTGGACCTGGAAGGCGCGAACGTCTCCGCCACCTGCGTTCACCCCGGCGGCATCAGGACCAACATCGCCCGTTCCGCGCGTATGGACAACAGCGTCCAGGACCTGATGGGCGGCGAAAGCAACGACCAGATGCAGGCCAGTTTCGAGAAGCTTTTCCGGACCACGGCGGATCAGGCCGCAGCCGCTATACTCAAGGGCGTGCGCCAGAACCGTCGGCGCGTCCTGATCGGGCCCGATGCGCGCGCCGCCGACTGGATGCAGCGCGTGCTGCCCACGGGCTATCAGACACTGGTCACGACCGCATTGAAACTGAACCGCAGAAAACAGGGCGGAACCCATGCAAGTAATGGAAACAGCAACCTATGAGGCCATCCTGGCGTCCCTCGAAGAGGTCAGCGAGCAGTACCTGAAGGCAACGGCGGATCTACCCACCCTGGCCGGCAGCTGGCAGCCGGGGCGCAATGCCTGGCAACGGTTGCAGTCCATGAGCGGTTGGCTTCCGGGCATCAGGGCCGAGCGCATCGAGATTGACGGTCACTGCATGCACTACTGGCGAATCGGCTCCGGTCACGGAACCCCGGTGGTGCTGGTCCATGGTTTTGGTGCCAGCAAGGAAAACTGGCTCAGCATGCTGCCGGCCCTTTATAAGCGCGGCATCACCCTTTATGTGCCGGACCTTCCGGGATTCGGCCAGAGCGACTACATCGACGGGGCCCGCTACACCTACGGGAAACAGGCCGGGCGTCTGGACGAATGGGCCCGCCGCCTGGCCCTGCCAGCGGCACACTGGATCGGGTCATCCATGGGGGGCGCCACCCTGGCAACCCTGGGCGCCAACCATCCCGACCGGGTTCGCAGCCTGGTACTGATGAACGCCGCGGGCATGGGCAGCGCACGTTTCAGTCCGATGGAAACCCAGCTCCTGCAGGGTGAAAACCCATTGATCGCGGCGTCAACGGCAGAAACACGGGCGCTGTTCCGCATCGCCATCCACCGGCACCAGGGGCTGATCAGTCGCCTGATGCCACTGGCAATGGGTTCGGAGATGCAGCAGCGGGCACCGGTCAACCGCCGGATCTTTGCCGACATGATGCAGCCCGAGGAGCCCGTTCCCGGGCTTCTGGACCGGGTGAGTGCCCCGACCCAGATCGTCTGGGGCGAACAGGATCGAGTGGTCGATGTCTCCTGCGCCCATCATTATGGGGCGCTGCTCCCCAATGCCCGGGTCAGGGTGTTGCGGGGCATCGGACACCTGCCGATGCTCGAAGCGCCCCTGCGAAGCGCCCGTATCGTGCGCAACTTCTGGAAAACATTGGCGTAACGCCGGAACCGGCGCTACCAGGCGTAGCGCTTGTGTTCCATCAGCTCCAGAAGCCTGGGGCGAAGGATGAGATCAATCGCCAGGGGCAGCTTGGGCCCGGGAATCACAAGGGTGTCCTGCCGGGACATGAAACTGCCGGAAATCATCTGCAGCAGCCTCTGGAAATCCACCTCCATATAATGCCGGAAGTGGATGACGATCATGCTCTCGTCATCCGTGGGCACTTCGCGCACCACAAAAGGGTTTGAGGTGTCGACGGTGGGTACCCGCTGGAAGTTGATGTGGGTGTTGGAGAACTGCGGGACAATATCCTGAACGTAGTCGTCCATGCGGTTGATAATGGTCTCGACCACCTCGCCCTCACGATAGCCCCGGTAATTGGTATCCCGGTGAATCTTCTGGATCCACTCCAGGTTGACGATCGGCACTACCCCAATCAGAAGATCCACGTGATCCGCCACGTTGTACCGATCCGTGGCGATACCACCATGCAGCCCCTCGTAGAACAGCAGATCGCAATCAGGCGGCAGACTCTGCCAGGGCGTGAAGCTGCCCGGCTCGTAACCGGCGGCGATCAGCTCGCGGTCCTCATCGTGCACATACTCACGATACTGACCCGTACCGGTTGCACCGAAATCCTGGAAAAGGGCTTCAAGTTTTTCGATATGGTTGGCATCCAGGGCGAAATGGTTGAAATCACCATAACGCCCACGAGCCGCCACCCGCGACATCTGCTCACGGGTATAGCGGTGGAAGCTGTCGCCACTGACGGTGGCGGCACGCAGCCCTTCACTCGCGAAGAGTTTACTGAATGCGCGCCCGGTGGTCGTGGTGCCGGCTCCCGATGAGCCGGTAACGGCAATAATCGGATACTGACTGGACATGCCTGCACGGGTCTCGGTATGGGTCAAAGCCCGCAATCGCGGGACCGCACATAGTGCACAGGTCTCTGCCCACTGACAAGGATCAGTATCGCAAAAGCCGCGGCCGACCTACGGCTGCCCCCTGGGCATAATCCACGCCGAGTACCCGCAGGGCGTCGAGACGGGCCGGCTGGGAGACGCCGCTCACAACCACTTCGGCGCCCATCTGGTGTGCCACTGTAACAACGGCGGAGAGCATTGAATCCCGCGCAAAACCGGACCACTGAGAGCCAGAACCCTCCTTCAGGCGGATCAGGTCCGTTGGCAGCCGGCGGACCAGACGAGCCATCTCGGGATCCGTCTCACGCATGTCCAGACAGATGCGCCCGCCAAGCTCACGTACCTCCCGCATGAACAGGGCCACGGCATTGGGGTGGGCCATGGCGTCGGCTTCCGAGACACAGAACCAGAGTTTGTCCACGGGGCACTGGTGATACCTGAAAACCGCCTGAATGAATCGCGTCAGACCGGGCTCGGTCAGGGTATACCCCAGAACAGGGATACAGACGCCGGACTCCGCCTCGGGGAAAGTCTGCAACGGCCGCTTGAGGCACTCCAGAACCGCCTGCATCAACCACTCATCAAGACGTGCCCCGCCGCCATAGCGCTCCGCCAGGGGCACGAGCTCGGAGGCATCCATCAGCTCCCCGTGTTCATCCGGCGCCGTCATGCTCAGCTCATGCTGGGCCGGCATGCGGGTGGTCCCGTGAAGCGGGATAATACGCGAAGCCCGAAGCAGTAGCTCATTGCGCCGCAGCGCCTCATTACCCGCGAGCCGATCGGCAAGACGCACCACGTGACGCATCCGCTCGGCGGGGACAGACCCGTAACGAAAGGCGGGTGGCCATTCAAAGGGTGCTTTCCCACAGGCCTCATCCGCCAGTGCCAGCCAGCGTTCAGCGGTGACAACGGCGGGATCCCCGACAGCAACCCCGGCCCGCAGAATACCCTCATCGCCGCCGATTACGCGGTGAACCCGGCGCAGCATCCGTACCAGCCAGGCCTCCATGGCCTGCCCATGAAACAGCAGGCCCAAGCGGTTTCCGGAGAGTCTTCCGATCAGGGTATGGGGCGGCAATTGCTCGCCCAGAAGCTGGACCAGGGTTGCCGGGTCCACCGCCTGCTCGCGCCATGACATGACGATCAGGGTCTGTTCCCGGGACGGCGGTGCCGCCACCAGCATCCGGGTCAGTCGACGCCGGAATTCCCCATCGTTGCACAGACCTGTCTCCGGATCCGTGATCACGCGCTCCACCAACTGCCGGTAGAGCGTCTCCAGCAAGCGGTCCAGTCCCTCATCAACCAACGCCTGGTCATGCCGCGAAATAGGCAGCAGTTCGCCATCCGCCAGTCGCCGGGAAAGCGCATTCAGGCCTAGATCCGCAATCTTGCGACCCGACGGGCCGACCAGGAGAAAGCGCCGGCGATGCTGGCCTGCCCAGGCCATCCGGATCGGCCTGGTCGTACCATCCGTCATCCTTTCCAGGAACCAGGTCCCCACCGGCATCGACTCGAGGCTCTTCTCCCAGTAAGCCAGGGAGCGGTCGGTTCCGTCGTGGTGCTCCTTGACCGGCTTGCCCCGGAATCCGGCGCTCAGCTTCACATACCGGCTGCGATGGGGGTGCCTGATATGGTCCGCCAGGCTCTCCAGGCTCTCGTCACTGGGTTGTTCCGGCGTGCGCTCACGAAACGCCCTCAGGCGAGCGATCAATTCCTCGGCGCGGGTTTCCGACGCCGGGTCGCTCGCGTCCAGGATGGCATCCAGGAGCTCCAGTGCCTCACTCCAGAGCCCTTCCTGGGATTCACTGCGGAGGTAATGCAGCATCATCAGGTTGCGCCACTCATCCTCCACGAATCGCAGGACCGGCCTGGGAAGGGGTTCCCCGAAAAGCCGGTCATCCAGCGCCTCGTCGGTTACCCGGGCGGCTTCATTGACGCGCTCACTGCCTTCCACGGCCTTGATCGCCGTGCGCACCTGCCGCTGATAGTTTTTTTCGCGCTCCTCCAGTTCCTCCCGGAATGCTTCCGCCGCCTGGGTAAGTGCCCGGTTCGGTGAGCGGTCGGGGTCGAGCCCCCTCAGCGGCTGGTACAGTTCCGACGACCAGGGGAGTTGCGACTCCTGGTCCGCGGTATCAAGGTGGCCGATGCGGTTGATCAGGCGCCGCAGTGGGTGATCCCTTTCCTCGAGACCACCCGGTTCCCTGGCCAGAACCCGGGCAATGACCGGCTCAAGCCCCTCGATCAAGCCTCGTCCCCGCTGGGTCAGTCGCGGACTCCGGCACAGCGCGGCGACAAGGTCCGGAACCAGTGATTCGGGAAAGCGTGCGGCCCCGGAAACTGCCTCATCGTTTTCCAGCCTGGTATGCAGGGAGCGGATGGCCTCCGCCCTCGTGTGCCCACCCAGGGGCTCGGGACGCAGATCCTCGGGCTCAGTCAGTGACGGAAGGGGCGGCATGGCCACCTGGCGCACGGCAATCTCCGCCTCCTGGCGCCGGTTGTTCACGGTTCGCCTGGGAGTCGCCGGCAGGTGGAGCAGCATCCCCTGATGGCCAGCGTCCGAAACAATGGCGTTGTTGCGCGCCAGTACCGAGTGGAGGCTGGCGTAGAGGTCCCCGAGCTCATGCAGCACATCGGCCTCAAAGCGCGCGTAGAGTTCCCGGCTTTCCTGCCGGTTGAAACCACGGGCCCGAACAGCCTGACCCAGCACCCGGCAGAGCACCTCGGGGCCCAGTGGGCCCGGCTCCATCGCCGCCGACTCCAGACCCAGGTCACTGAGCCGGGCATGAAGCAGGCCGACGCCGGCTTCGTGGCGCTGCCTGGCCCGCTCCGCGAGCACACCCAGAATGAGCCAGTCTGAACCGCCGTGATCCGATGCAACCGGGCTGCAGAGGCCATCAAAGGTGCCTCGAAGCTCAGTCTCCAGGGACTCACTCAACCCATTGGAGACTGGCACCAGGCTGGCTGGCAGCGCGTCGAGCCATTCCGCAACCAGCGCCTTGATACCACCCAGCCAGGTCGCACGCACCTGGGAGAGGATAACCTTCGAATCCGCCTCCGGGTGGCGTTTCCGGGAGGATTCATCAACCAGTCCGGACTGCTGGAGGAGGGTTTCAAACGCCTGCAGGGAGGCGGAAGAGAATTCAACAGCGAGGCTCTCGGTGCCGGCACGTACAGCATGGCCGGGGATGCAATGCCAGTCCGAACTGCGATTGGGACGAAGGTGGAGATTAATCCGGCTCTTTCCGGCTTCCAGCCAGGCCCGGATTGCGGCCGCACGGGATGCCGGGTATCGGATTGATACTCCGGTCGCTGAAAAAGCAACAACCTGGCACGGCCAGGAAAGACCTTCCGGTGTTTCAGCCCGCGCCGCGATACGGGCACTGCGTCTCTGGCTGTGGCGTCTGTCGGCGTTAGGCCGTACAGCGCCCGGACGTCCACATTCCATGCGGGATTCCCTGTTCATTCGACAACGAGCGCAGATTACGCGCCAGGGTATGACCCCGCCATTGCGGGTTTCCGAAACATTACAATCGCTTCACGAAAATCCGGGAGTTACGGCTGCGCGTGGCTTCCCGGTCTTTTTCCGGCGGCAGGCGGTCAAGCTCCGCCGCCTCGAAACCACGTTCAATGAACCAGTGCGCCGTCTGGGTGGTCAGCACAAAGAGCTCCCCCAGACCTTCAGCCCGGGCGTGGCGCTCCGCCATCGCCAGGAGTTTGTCCCCACGACCGGAGCCACGGTAGTGATCGCTGACCGCAAAGCACGCCAGCTCCATCATCCCGGTTGAGGGATAGGGATAGAGCGCGGCACAGCCCACAATACCGCCGTCGCGCTCATCCACCAGGAAACGGTCAATCTCGGTCTCGATCAATTCCCGTGGACGGCTGACCAGTACGCCACGCTCTTCGAGAGGCTGTATAAGCTCCTGGATAGCGCTGATGTCCTCTGCCGTGGCGGTACGAAGGTGCTCATAGTTCTCATCGGTTACCAGGGTTCCCAGACCATCCCGGGTGAACAGCTCCTCCAACAGGGCACCATCGGTGGTATACCCGATGATGTGGGCGCGACGCACTCCCCGGTCACAGGCCGTCACAGCCGCCCGCAGAGCCGCCGCATCATCCCCCTCGGGCACTTTCGAGGTCAGCAGCTCCCGCGCCTGGGTCACGCTCAGCTCACGCACAAGCTGCCCCGTGCTGCCGGGCACCCCGTTGTTTTCCGTGAACAGGATGAGCTTGTCGGCATCCAGCGCGGACGCGGCCTCCCCGGCCACATCCTCGTGGGAAAGGTTGAACGCATCCCCGGTTGCGGAGTAACCGACCGGCGGCAGCAGGACGACCTGCCCGAGCGCGAGCTGCTGCTGGACGCTGGCGGCATCGACGCGACGCACCCGTCCGGTGTATTCAAGATCCACACCGTCGATAACGCCAATAGGCCGCGCCGTCACCCAATTACCGCTGGCGACCCGGATCTGGGCCCCATGCATGGGCGAGTTGATCAGCCCCATGGAGAGCCGACTCTCCAGCATGGCCCGCAGCCGCCCCACAGCTTCAAGAACCAGGGGCAACTGGGCTTCACTGGTGATCCTCAGCCCCGTCTGATACCCGGACTCGAGGCCTGCGCTCTCAAGCCGTTCACGGATCTGGGGGCGGGCACCAAACGCAATCACCAGGCGCACCCCCAGACTGGCCAGCAGCGCAATATCGTGGATGATGGGCGTGAGATTGCTGTGCGCCAGGGCATCACCACTGAGGGTGATCACCACCACCCTGTCGCGGTGTGCGTTGATGTAAGGCGATGAATGGCGAAACCAGTGCAGCCAGTTGTGGTCAGTCACCCGCTCTTTCCTCCCCTGGTTCGACGCAACAACGTTGTATGAGACCGGACAGGATACCGACCATGGGCTCGATCTGCGACAGGGCCAGGAACTCGTCGGGCTGGTGGGCCTGGTCGATGGAGCCGGGCCCGAGGACCAGCGTCTCCATCCCGAGCGACTGCAGGAAAGGGGCCTCGGTGGCAAAGGCAACGCCCTCGGCCCTGTGCCCCGTCATCTGCTCGCACAGCGAGACCAGTTTCGAGCTCTCGGCCTGCTCGAAGGGCGGCACGCCATCAAAGAGTGGCTCGAAGATGCATTCGAGCTCCCTGGCACGGGCGATGGGCGCCACCCGCTCCAGGATCAGGCGCCGCAGCTCGCTGATGTCCATGCCGGGAAGCGGCCTGAGATCAAAATGCAGCTCGCAGTCGGCACAGATCCGGTTGGGATTGTCACCACCGTGGATATGCCCCGGATTCAGGGTTGGCACGTCCACCCGGAAGCCCGGATGCTGGTACTGCTTCTGGAGTTCCCCGCGCAGCGCCAGTATCTCCGTCAGGACCGCATTCATGCCTTCCAGGGCATTGCGCCCCAGTGACGGGTCCGAGGAGTGGCCAGACCGCCCCTCCAGCCGCAGACGCTCCATCATGATGCCCTTGTGCAGCCTGACAGGCCGGATTTCGGTGGGTTCACCAATAACCGCGTAGCGGCCCCGCGGCCTGCCGGCCCGGACCAGTTCCCGGGCACCTCCCATGGCGCTTTCCTCGTCGGCGGTTGCCAGGATCACCAGAGGTTCACTGAACGCCGCATCCCTGGCCCGCCAGGCGGCTTCAAGCGCCAGGGGGAAGAAGCCCTTCATGTCGCAGGTGCCCAGCCCATACCAGCGGTCACCCCGCTCACTCAGCGTGAAGGGGTCCGTCTGCCAGCGGTGCTCATCGAAAGGCACGGTATCCGTATGACCGGACAGGACCAGCCCGCCCGGCCCCTCGCCGCGTGTGGCAATCAGGTTGTACTTACCCGGCGCTCCGGGAACCGCCATGGTCTCCACCCGGAAGTCCAGCGCGGAAAGCCATTGAGCCAGCTGGCTGACCACCACCTCATTGCTCTGATCCCACTGGGGGCTGACGCTGCTGATTGATGGCGTGGCGATCAGGGTTGCCAGCATGTCACGGATTTCCGGGATCGGCCGCTGCATCGTCACTGCTCCTCGCCGCCTTCTTCGACAGGGGTCGGGACGGGCCTGATTTCACCCAGCCCTGGCCTGAGGAATTCTTCCAGGCCGGGCCCCTCCTCATCACCCGTAATGGGGCGCCCGGGATCATCCGGACGCCGCCAGACCGAGAAGGTCTCAATATCCTCCGCGTGGAAGGGCGCGACCACCTCACCCCCTTCCAGGGTCCGCCGGATATGGAGGGCTCCGCCTTCCAGAGCCACAAGCTGGCCTTCCACGCGTCGCCCATTGGCAAGATCAAGCCGCACCCGCCGGTCAATCCAGGCAGCCGCCCTTTCCGTGTTCGACGCCCTGAATTTGGGATCGTTATCCGGTTCTTCCACGGGCACCAATGGTTCCTCCGCCGCATCGCTGTCCGGCTTGTCCGGATCCACGGCAAATCCGACACTCTCCCACTGCCGGTCATTGTACACAATGGAGAGCCCAGCCTTCTCCTGCCATTGCGCCAGGGTCAATCGCTTTCCCGGCGCCTGGAAATCCTCCGCCGGATTCCACTCCAGGGCAAGCTCACCGCCTTCCCGCAACCAGCTCTGGAAAAGGTTGGTGGTCTCCGTTGATGGACTCATGCCCTGCTCTTTCATGGACATCGACCAGTCACGGGCCGCCCCCAGAACCCATTCGTCCACGGGTTCATCTTCAGCAGCGGCACAGAACGAGGACAGGCGACGCATGAAACCCGCATCGCGCATTACGACTTCCCCCTTATGGATGCCGGGCTGATAGGTGGCGGAGGTTTCAGACCATGGCAGAGCAAGGCGCTCTCCCTGCCACTGACCGGAGAGGCTTCCAAGGAGACCGGCATCCAGACTCAGGGAGTAGCCGTGTCCCTCGCCACCGGTAGGCCCTCGATAACGGAGGGCTGCGTCAGCACCAATCCGATCAATCCCCATGCGCAACAGATCCGCGGGGGTCAGTGCCGGCTGGTTCCCGCAGCGTTCCAGATGCAGGGGGTGCTGCTGCAGGGAAAGCGCACGATGGACGCGAGCCCAGGGACGGAACAGATCCGGCTGAAGCACCAGTTCCACCTCATTGAACTGGAGTTCCCAGGTGCTGGGCTCCTCACCACTCAACAGCCACCGGTGGAGGGGCAGAAACCCGGGCGCACTGAATGACACCGACTTCAGGGTCACGGGCTCGGAAACATCAAACCAGTGCCAGCGCACCCCTTCAACGGAGACGCTGCCGTCAAACCCGGGACGGATACGGTCCCAGTGAAGGTCGCCCCAGGGACCGGCGAATTGTTTCATCTCGCTCAGAGTCGAATGGGCGCCATACCATAAGGTGGCGTAATGAGTGACGGCGGCCAGAAGCAGCGCCGCAAGAACAGAGATCAGAAGTTTTTTCATGATTCAGCGCCTGGAACCCTTGCTGGGAGCGAAAGTAGCTTACCTCACGCCCCTGTGTTTTTATAATTCAGTCGAATGTCGACCCTGTCTCAGCGTAGCAGTCATCGCGACGCCAAAGTGCAGGAAAAATCATGTATATTCACTATAGTAGGAATCAGAAGGGCTGTTATCCGCCATTGCCCCGAGGCAGGAGGCATCATGACCCCAAACCAGCAGCAGTCCAGAACCTTTATCCGCCACCCTGTGGATATGCCAATCGATGTGGAGCCGCTGAACGGTGGGCGCTACCGCGAGGGACTGCGCAACCTGAGCCTGGGCGGCGTGGCATTCTCCGCCGCTGAACCCTGGACCCGGGAAACGCGCGTCCGCATCACCATCAGCTGCTGCGACCCTCCTGCCACCGTTGTTGGCCAGGTAGCCTGGTGTGAGCCCGCCGGGGACCACTATGAGGTAGGCGTATCCTTCCTGAGTCCGGCAGACGCCTACCGCATGCGACTGATTGAGCAGGCCTGCCACATCCAGCAATACCGCCTGGACCAGGTCATCCAGGAGGGACGATACCTGACGCTGGACGAGGCCGCCCAGGAGTGGATCCAGAAGTACGCGCCCTACTTCGCGCCGATTGACGAGCCCCGCCTCACGAACGAGTAATGAGCGTACCCACCCCTTCGTCGGTGAAGATTTCAAGAAGTGTGGCATGGGCAACCCGCCCGTCGATGATGTGCGCAGAGGCCACGCCGCCCTTGACCGCATCCAGGGCGCAGCGGATCTTGGGCAGCATACCGCCGTGAATGGTGCCATCGGCAATCAGTTCATCCACGCGCTGTGCGGAAAGTCCGGTCAGCACCTGGCCCTCGTTGTCCTGAAGTCCGGCCACATTCGTCAGCAGAATAAGCTTCTCCGCCTGCAGGGCCTCGGCGACCCGCCCCGCGACGGAGTCCGCATTGATGTTATAGGCCATACCGTCATCACCGACGCCAATGGGCGCGATCACCGGGATCACATCACCCTGGGTCAGCATGTTGATGACGTCGGTATTAACGGAAGCCACTTCGCCGACATGCCCGATGTCCACGATCTCGGAACTGGTCACTTCCGGGGCGGGATCCCGCACCTCAAGCTTGCGTGCACGGATCAGGCCCGCGTCCTTGCCGGTCAGGCCGATGGCCCTACCCCCATGCTGGTTCATCAACGACACGATTTCCTTGTTCACACGCCCGCCGAGCACCATCTCCACCACATCCATGGTTTCGCTGTCGGTCACGCGCATGCCATTCACAAACTTTGAGTGAATATCCAGGCGCTCCAGCAGCTCGCCGATCTGGGGACCTCCGCCATGGACGACGATCGGATTGATGCCCACCAGCTTCATCAGGACCATATCCCGGGCGAAGCTGTTCTTGAGTTCCTCGTTTTCCATGGCGTTGCCGCCGTACTTCACCACGATGGTCTTGCCGGTGAAGCGCTGGATATAGGGCAGGCCCCGGCTCAGTACCGAGGCTACCTGCATGGCAGTGTCGCGATCCATGGTCATGGGGTATGCAATCTCCTAGAAACTGATCGTCAACGACGGTTCGGCCTTCTGGAGCTGGTCCCGGAAAATGGCCTTGATCCGTTCCAGCCCCTCTATGGATTCCGCCTCAAAGCGCAACACCAGATTGGGCGTGGTATTTGAGGCGCGACAGAGCCCCCAGCCATCCGGGTAGTCCACGCGAATGCCATCGATATCGGTAATGGTGGCATCACCAAAATCCCCGTCATTGGCCAGCCGCTCAATGAGGGCAAACTTGGCATCGTCCGGTACCGGCAGGTTGATCTCGGGGGTGCTTTCATCCTCCGGGAACTCCGCGAAGACCGCATCCGCCTCACGGTCCTCAGTGCCCAGGATCTCCAGCAGCCTTGCTGCGGCGTAGATGCCATCATCAAAGCCGTACCAGCGCTCCTGGAAGAAGATGTGGCCGCTCATCTCCCCGGCCAGCAGCGCGCCCTCGGACTTCATCTTGGCCTTGATCCAGGAATGGCCGGTCTTCCACATGATGGGGCGGCCGCCGTACTCGTTGATGACGGTCGCAAGGCGGCGGGAACACTTCACGTCGTAGATGATGTCCGCGCCGGGGTTGCGCGAGACCACATCGCGGGCAAACAGCATCAGCAGCCGATCCGGCCAGATGATCTTGCCGCTGTTGGTGACAACGCCCAGGCGGTCACCATCACCGTCAAAGGCGATCCCCAGGTCCGCGCCCTGATCCCTGACCGTCTGGATCAGGGTTTCCAGGTTCTCCGGCTTGCCCGGGTCCGGATGATGATTGGGGAAATCGCCATCCACATCGCAGAACAGGGGTGTGACCTCACACCCAAGCTCCTGGATCAGTTGGGGCCCAAGCTCCCCGGCGACGCCATTGCCCGCGTCCACCACAACGCGCAGGGGCGTGGCAACGGCGATATCGCCCACGATCCGGTCGATATAGGCCTTGCGCACGTCCTGTTCCGTCTGCTGGCCGCTGCCCTCTTCCAGCTGCTGGTTGCGGATGCGCTCCAGCAGTTTCTGGATGGCGTCGCCAGCCAGGGTCTCACCCCCGAGCACCATCTTGAGGCCGTTGTACTCAGGCGGGTTATGACTTCCGGTGATCATCACCCCGGAGCCGTTCTCCAGGTAGTGGGCTGCAAAATACAGAACCGGCGTGGGAACACGTCCGACGCGGACGACGTCCATTCCGGCCTGCATCAGGCCCTGCGAGAGCGCCTCGGCCAGTTCGGGGCTCGAGTGGCGGCCATCGTAACCCACGCAGATCTGCTGCTGGCCCCGCTGAATGCCTTCACTGCCAATCGCCTGGCCGATAACGCGGACGATATCCGGCGTCAGGGTGTCGCCCACCACGCCACGGATGTCATAGGCACGGAAAATCGAATCGGGAACTTCTGTCATCAAGGGTGCGGTTTCTTCCAATGTCATCTCCCCGGCGTCACTGCCGCCTTCCAGCCCGAGGACGTCCTCGTCCCCGTTCATCATTTCAATGTCGAGCGCATCATCATCGAAGAGGGGGTCGTTGTCACCCCCCTCCTCACTATCGGGCTCTGCCGGGGCCGCCTCCTCCTCTGGAGCGGCCTGGCGTTTCTTCGCCGCTGGTTTCTTCGTGGCTGCCGCGCCACGACCGGTTCTGACCGGCGCTTCCCTGGCAAGCCGACTCAGGGTCTCGGCCAGCGCAATCGTGGCCGGCAACCTCAGCGCCGGCAGCTTGACACGCTCGCCACCAAAGGCTTTCTGGGCCCACTGACTGAGACCGGAAACGTCGTTACGGAGCTGCTTCTGCAGCGTCATGAATACAGCCCAGAGCCCTGCGATAACGACAAGCGCAATGCCCAGGGCCATCCCCCACACAGTCATCAGCGGGAAAAGTTCCGGCGGTTGGGCGGTGGAGGCATAGCGCACGGACCAGCGGTCAACAGCGAGGTCGCGGGCAACACCCTCCCCGCCGGCCTGGCCACTGGAAACGATGGTCACGTCCCGGTTATCCACGCGCTGGCGCAATTCCACACGCCCGTCGATGGCTTCGGTGGCGGCCGCGATAACGGGATCCATTACGCTGGCCTCGAAAATCACGAGCAGGCTGCCACCTTTTCTGCCGTCCTCCCCGGTCTTGACCGGGGCGGCAATCTGCACCAACCACTCGCCGTCACGCTGGTAGGCATCCATCTGGTTCTCGCCCGAGCGTTCGGCCTGACGGGCAAGATCAATACTGGCAAAGCTGAGTTCGTAGTCGCGTCCCTCGGGCTGGGTGACCTCATCCGGTGCAAACAGGAAAACCGCCCGCGCGGACGGAAGTGTATCCTGAAGCACCCGAGCGACTTCCTGTTTCCCACCCCCCCGGGCGGCCTCAAACGTAGTCTGTTGGGCTGCATAGCCGGCAACAATATCGTGGAGGTAGCTCAGGTGCTGGTCAAACCGGCTTTTCAGACCATCGACGCGGTCGCGGGTATTGGCCTCAAGCACCCGCTGTTCGGTGGGCGCCATGACGAAGGTGGTCAGCAGCCACGTCAGCACGGCGACACCGGCCAGGACCAGGGCCGATTGCAGCAGCGGGATCCGCATCAGCGAAAACGGGCGCGCTCGCGAGTCGTTCCCGGGGGCATCCGTTTTTTTCTTTTTCCCGAATTTCATGGACTCATCCTTAATTGGGGAGGCTTTGAAGCCAGTATAGAAACCTCGGCTATTATTGCATCCTAGCGGCCGCCTGTTGAGCCAAAACCGCCTTCACCGCGCAGAGAGGCATCAAATTCATTCACCAGTTCGAATTCCGCCTGGACGACGGGCACGATCACCAGCTGGGCGATGCGTTCGCCGGGTTCGATGGTGAAGGTTGTATTACCCCGATTCCAGCAGGAGACCATGATCTGGCCCTGGTAGTCGGAGTCGATAAGGCCCACGAGGTTGCCCAGGACGATACCGTGTTTGTGGCCGAGGCCGGAGCGCGGGAGGATCATGGCGGCCAGTGAGGGGTCGTCGATGTGGAGGGCCATGCCGGTGGGGATGAGGTCGGTTTCGCCGGGGGCCAGCGTTAAGGGTTGTTCGACGCAGGCACGGAGGTCGAGGCCGGCGGAGCCTTCGGTGGCGTAGCTCGGCATGGGGATGGTGTCGCCCAGGCGCTCATCCAGGATTTTGAGCTGGAAACGTTGTTTGGACATTATTTGGTCTCTGGTTTCTGTGGGTTGCTGTGGGTTTTGTGCAGGAAATCAGTCGGGTGGGGAGCGCTTTCCGGGAATCGCTGTGAATCCATCCATGGACGCTGCCCTCCGCCATCCATGGCTCCGGAGCTTCCCGGAAAGCGCTCCCCACCCGACTGATTCCCCCCGCATTGTTTATGCTCGCGACCTTTTATGGATCAGGGTCAGGAGATCGGTCGCCAGTTCTGTCTTGGAGCGGGCATCATACTTTTGGCTACCGCCTTCCCAGAACACCTCCACTGCGTTGCGGTCACTGTTGAAACCGATATCCGGGGCCGAGACATCATTGGCGACGATCATATCGAGGTTTTTGCGTTTGAGCTTGTCCTTCGCATAATCGCTGACGTTGTTGGTTTCGGCGGCGAAGCCGACGGTGAAGGGTCGGTTCTGCTTTCGGGCCGCGACGGAGGCGAGGATATCGGGGTTCTGTTGCAGTTCGATTACCGGGGCGCTGTCTTTGTTTTTCTTGATCTTGGATTCGGAGCGGGTGACCGGGCGGTAGTCGGCGACGGCGGCGGTGGCGACGAACCAGTCGGTGCCGTTGGTCAGGGCCTCGTCCACGGCCTTTTGCATGTCTTCGGCGGTTTCCACATCCACGCGCTGGACGCCGTTGGGCGTGGGCAGGGAGACGGGGCCGGCGACCAGGGTGACGTCGGCGCCCTGGCGGGCGGCGGATTCGGCGATGGCGAAGCCCATGCGCCCGGAGCTGTGGTTGGTGATGTAGCGCACCGGGTCCAGGGACTCGCGGGTGGGGCCGGCGGTGAGCACGAGGCGGATGCCTTTCAGGGGCTGGTCGTCCATGGCGGCAACCTGCTGCACCAGTTGGTCCGGCTCCAGCATGCGCCCGGGCCCCACATCCCCACAGGCCTGATCCCCCTCGGCGGGGCCCCAGATACGGAACTGCGGATCGGATTCAAGCGCCTGGAGATTCTTCTGCGTGCGGGCATTCGCCCACATGGCCTGGTTCATCGCCGGCGCCAGGGCAATGGGCGCCTCGGTGGCCAGGCAGAGCGTGGTCAGCAGATCATCGGCAAGGCCGTGAGCAAGACGGGCCATAATGTCGGCGGACGCGGGCGCCACCAGCACCAGCTCCGCCCACTTCGCCAGCTCAATATGGCCCATCCCGGCCTCCGCCTCGGGATCCAGCAGACTCTGGCGAACCGGATGGCCACTCACCGCCTGAAAGGTCAACGGCTGAACAAACGCCTTCGCCCCCTCCGTCATCACCACCCGAACCTCATGCCCCTGCTGCTTGAGCCTGCGCACCAGATCCGCACTCTTGTAGGCGGCAATGCCGCCGGTGACCCCAAGAAGAATCCGTCTGCCCACGTTATCCCCTGCTTAGCTGTTTGGCCGATCTGAACCACAAGATACCAGAGAACCTCCGTGAATTGGCATGGCCTGTTGATATCGCTAGACTATCTCCCCTTAGCAATCCAGCTGACGGCAGCTACTCGAAGCTGGATAGAGGCAGGCGGGGCGGGCTTCACGGGAAGCTCCGGAGCCATGGATGGCGGAGGCGCAGCGTCCAGGGATGGATTCATAGCGATTCCCGTGAAGCCCGCCCCGCCTGCCGATGCACGGAAGACGAAAACCGAAAGGACTCAAGAAATGTCAATCAAGGACCTCCCTGTAGAGGAACGCCCCCGCGAAAAACTCCTGAACCACGGCGCCACCACCCTCAGCGACGCCGAACTCCTGGCCATATTCCTGCGCACCGGCAGCGCCGGCAAACCCGTCATGACCCTGGCCCGGGAACTGATCGAACAGTTCGGCAGCCTGCGCGCCCTCGCCGGCGCCTCCGCCACCCAGTTCTGCCGCACCCAGGGCCTGGGCACCGCCAAGTTCGCCCAGCTCCAGGCCGCGCTCGAAATGTCACTGCGGGTACTGGACTCCCCGCTGCAAAGCGGTGAAGCCCTCACCTCCCCGGACGCCACCCGCCGCTACCTCAAGACCAAGCTCATCACCCGGCCCCACGAAGTCTTCGCCTGCCTGTTCCTCGACACCCGCCACCGCATCATCCGTTACGAGGAACTGTTCTCCGGCACCATCGACGGGGCCGCCGTCTACCCTCGTGAAGTGGTCCGTCGCGCCCTGGACCACAACGCCGCCGCCGTGATCCTGGCCCACAACCACCCGTCCGGTGTCGCCGAGCCCAGCGACGCGGACATCAACCTCACGGAGCGCCTGAAATCCGCGCTGGGACTGGTTGACGTACGGGTCCTCGACCACATGATTGTGGGCCACGGCGAAGTAACCTCGCTCGCAGAGACGGGCCGGATCTGAACTTTTGCTTTGCGTTTTTGGCGTGATTCTGGTATAAAACCGGCCTTTTCCGGGAGCGTCAGGCGCAGGCTTTAGCAGCCGATCAGGGCAACAGGGCACGACCTGAGCGCAGGATTCGTTTTCAGCACAATTACCAACGCTCTGTTGGAGGCCAAAATGTCCAGAGTTTGTCAGGTGACCGGTAAGCGCACAGCCACCGGTAACAACGTTTCACACGCCATGAACCACAGCAAGCGGCGGTTTCTGCC
The DNA here is from genome assembly GCF_004364635.1 of Halospina denitrificans. Lineage (GTDB taxonomy): Bacteria > Pseudomonadota > Gammaproteobacteria > Pseudomonadales > Oleiphilaceae > Halospina > Halospina denitrificans. The sequence goes on from NZ_SOAX01000004.1 coordinate 169,058, forward strand.
CAACCTGCAGACCCACCGTTTCTGGGTTGAGAGCGAAAAGCGTTTCGTAAAACTGCGTATTTCCACCAAGGGGATGCGTATCATCGATAAAAAGGGTATCGAAACGGTCCTGAAAGACCTCCGTGCCCGCGGCGAAAAGGTCTGAGGAGAGCATCATGCGCGAGAAAATCAAACTGGCGTCCAGCGCCGGCACGGGTCACTTCTACACCACGACCAAGAACAAGCGCAACACGCCGGACAAGATCGAGATGAAGAAGTACGATCCGGTGGTTCGCAAGCACGTGAACTACAAGGAAACGAAGCTCAAGTAAGGCTTCAGGCTGCCGGAGGCTATCTGGAACCAACAGAGCCTCCGGCGGCTATCCCTCCCCCTTGCCCCCGACCGGCCGCGGCAATTCGATTTCCATACTGATGGGCAGATGATCCGACACTGGGTAACTGACCACCTTGGCGTCGTGCACATCCAGAGAAGGACTCACCAGAATGTGATCCAGGGCCTTTTCCGGTCGCCAGCTCGGGAAGCTGAATGCCGAATTGGCCAATGGAGCCAGATCCGCCTCTTTCAGGGGAGACTGCCCCAGGAGCTGATCCGCGTGAGCATTCATATCGCCCATGAGCACCACGTGCTCATAGGGCGCGATCAGGTCCCGGATATAGGCAAGCTGGCGGTTCTGGGCCCCCTTGCTCAATGACAGGTGCATCAGGACCAGGACCAGCGGGTCCTCGGGATTGCCATAATAGGCCACTATCGCGCCCCGGCCCGGAATCAGCCCCGGAAGACGATGATCTTCCACGGCCAGGGGCCGGTAGCGGCTGAGTATCCCGTTGCTGTGCTGGGCAATGCGCCCGAGATTGCGGTTCAGCTGCTGGCGCCAGTAGGGAAAACCACCGTGCTCGGCCAGATACTGCACCTGATTCACAAAACCGCTGCGCATGGAACCGCCATCACACTCCTGAAGCGCAACCACGTCGTAGTTGCGCAGCAGTTCCGCGATGCGATCCAGGTTGTCCTGACGTTGGCGATGCGGCAACAGGTGCTGCCAGCTCCGGGTCAGGTAATGATGATAGGCTTCGGTGGCAATCCCCACCTGGATATTGAAGGTCAGCAGCCGGATACGTCCGGCCCGCTGGAGTGTCGGTGCGAACTCAGAACCAGAGGTGGCGCCGCGAACCGGGTGAAGCCCGCGGAGCCGTTTTACCTGATCTCGCAGTCTTGGGTACACGGATTAATCGCCGGAGCGTTCCTGTTCCACCAGGTGATCAGCAATGGCCAGCATGTTCTCATAATTACCGGCCTTTCTGACGGTAATCACATAGCGCCCCTCAACAACCAGGGTTGGCGTTCCCGTTACCCGCGCGCCCTGCTGGAAGGCCTTGCCGCGGCGCATGGCCGTATCCACCGCGAAACTGTCCCAGGCTTCCGTGACCGCTTCGGCATCGGCTGCGCCAACTTCCTCGAAAAAGCCGGCCAAGGCCTCTTTTGAGTTGAGACTGCGCTTTTCACCGGCCAGGGCGTCAAACAACGGCCCGTGCATTTCATCGACAACCCCAAGTTCACGCGCGACATAGAACGCCTGAGCATGGGTTTCCCAGTCACTACGCATGGATGCCGGCACATGGCGCAGATTCACGTCGTCCGCCAGGTCCTTCTTCCATTCCTTAATGACCGGCTGCATCTGGTAGCAGGAGGGGCAGCCATACCAGAAGACTTCGGCAACCTCGTACTGGTCCCCGGAACGGGTTTCAACCGGGTTGGACAGTTGATTGTAATGCGTTCCCTCTTCCCAGTCCTGCGCCATCGCCAGGGGAGCGACAAACGACAGAGCTAAAAGGGTACACAGAATCCTTCGTGGCATGTTCTTCTCCGAATAGGGCACTAATGAATTGACCACCCTATTGAAGCGAACTTTGAGGGCCGCAGCAAGTACCGATTGAGAAGCCTCAGTAGAGGCCCTCAATGTACTCGGCAACCGCCTCGATTTCCGAGTCGCTCAACCTGGACGCGATGCCGCCCATGATCTGGCTCTGCTCATTGTGGACGCGAGCACCGGATTTATAATCCTTCAGGGTCTGTGCCACATACCCGGAAGACTGACCACTGATGCGCGGATAGCCCGCCGGCTCGTTGCCCTTGCCCTGGGGCCCGTGGCACGCGGTACAGGCTGCGACGCCCTTGGACATATCGCCACCGCGGTAGAGCGACTCACCCTGATCGACCAGCTCCGGATCCGCTTCGCCACGGGGCATATCCTGCTGGCCAAAATACGCCGCAATGTCCTTCAGATCCTGATCGCTCATGCCATCCAGTTGCCCGGCCATCATGGGAATCTCCCGATCGCCGCTCTGGATCGCCTTGAGCTGGCGATAGAGGTAGTTCTCACCGATCCCGGAGAGCTTGGGGTATTCTCCCTGGGTAGGCTCGGCGCCAGCCTCGCCATGACAGGCGACACAGCCGCCAGCCAGCTCCTCACCCGCCTGGGGGTCGGCTGCCTGGACCGTGCCGGTCAGCCCCATCAACACTACTAGACCTGTCAGCAGTTTTTTCATTCTTGCACCACTCGGATTACGCTTTCATTCTGGTCTGGCCAACGGCGCGGACGGACACCCCGCCCAATCGCCGCCGGCCCCGGAAACTGGTGTGGTATTATACATGTTTCGCCACTGACTGAAATCAGCAAAGCAACGGACCCTTTCGTGACCGACCAATCTCCCCACCCCACCATCGCCTTCAACAGCGCGCGCTTTCTCACCAGCGCCGCACACCTGGACCAGTGCCCCGAGGACGAAGGTTGCGAAGTGGCCTTTGCCGGGCGCTCCAATTCCGGAAAGTCCAGCGCTCTCAACGCCATAACACGCAACAGCAAGCTGGCGCGCACCAGCAAGACGCCCGGCCGCACCCGCCTGATCAATTTCTTCACCCTGAGCCGCCCGGGTGCCCGCCTGGTGGACCTTCCCGGCTATGGTTATGCCCGGGTTTCGCGGGAAATGCAGCAGGACTGGGAAAAGCACCTCGGCGCCTACCTTGAGCACCGCCAATCCCTGCGCGGCATGACCCTGATCATGGATATCCGCCATCCGCTGTCAGAGTTCGACGAGATGCTCATCGAATGGTGCCAGCATCATGACCTTCCAATGCTTCTGCTGCTGACCAAGGCCGACAAGCTCAAGAAGAACCCGGCGCGCCAGCAGGTCCGGGACGTCCAGAATGCGCTGCGGGACGTCCCCTGCGTCACCCGGGTCCAGCCGTTCTCCGCCCTCAAGGGCGACGGCATCGATGAAGCCAGGGCCCACCTCAGCCAATGGCTGGATGGGCCCGACCCGGACTGATCAGGAACCTTCAGCCTCGGGCTGGACCCGGGACAGCTGCGGCCGGTAACGCTCTCTGATCGCCGCCATCTGGTCATAATACGAATCGGTCAGGTAGGGCAACTGAAGGGTCAGCACCTGGTAGATCCCCTGCTTGAGTTCCTGCTGGCTGGTGGCATCGTTTCCGCCGTCCGCACGGGCGGTTTTCAGGAACGCCATCCAGTTCGTCACCACCAGCCACACGTTCAGGGCCATGGCTTCCTGTTCCTGATCGGAATGCGGGTGAAGAATGCCCGCATCCTCAAGTCCCTGCAACACCGCCCGTACTTCCGTCAGGCACTGGAAGGTGAATTCGCGATAGTCCATGCGCAAGCGCTCGTCCGTGGTCAGCAGGTATTCGAGATCGCGGTGAAAGAACCGGTAATACCAGAGCCCATCAAAGACCGATTCCAGGTAGAACATCTGGTCCTCGATCGTCAGTGTGCGATCGCGCGGCACCCGGAGGTACCGGTCAACCAGGGCCCGGTACTGGATAAACAGCGAGTAGATGATGTCGGTCTTGTTGCGGAAGTGGTAGTACAGATTCCCGGGGGAGATGCCCAGCTCCGCCGCAATATGGTTGGTGGTGACATTGCGCTCACCCTGTTCGTTGAACAGTTGAAGACTGGTCTGGAGAATCCGGTCACGGGTTTTCATGGGGCCTCTGACAGCAGGGGATTGACTATTAGAGTAGATACTCTAATAATGAATTTAAAGGGTAGCCTATGGCCCGAGGAACGATACAGGAGAACCTGACATGGTCGCGAACGTAGTTCAGCTGACGGATACCAAGAAACAGGTCCAGCAGATTAACCGGGCATTCAGCGCCCAGCGTCAGGCGGCACGCGCGCACCCCACGCCAAGCCTGGCCGAGCGCCGCGAGCATCTGAAGCGGCTCAAGCGCATGCTGCTGGCCAACCAGGACGCGTTCTGCGATGCGATCAACGAGGACTTCGGCGGTCGTTCCCGGGACGAGACGCTCCTTGCCGAGTTCATGCCCTCAATCCAGAACATCAACTACACCCAGCACAACCTGGCGCGCTGGATGAAACCGGAAAAGCGCAAGGTCCACGTGCTGTTCCAGCCCGCACGCAACGAGGTTCACTACGAGCCCCTGGGTGTGGTGGGCATTATGGTTCCGTGGAACTACCCGCTCTTTCTGGCCGCGGGCCCGCTGACCGCTGCCCTGGCGGCCGGCAATCGCGTGATGCTGAAGCTGTCGGAATTCACACCGGCCACCTCCGCGCTGCTTGAACGCCTCCTGCACGAGACCTTCCCGTCTGACCTGGTGACGGTCATCAATGGCGAGGCCGACGTGGCCCAGGCATTCTCCGCCAAGCCGTTCGACCATCTCCTGTTTACCGGCTCAACGCCGGTGGGCCGACTGGTCATGAAGGCGGCTGCCGAAAACCTGACGCCGGTCACCCTGGAGCTGGGCGGCAAGTCCCCGGCCATCGTCTCCCATGAAGTCCCCATGAAGGACGCCGCCGAACGCATTGCCTTCGGCAAGGCCATCAACGCGGGGCAGACCTGTGTGGCGCCGGATTACATCCTGTGCCCCCGGGACCGGGTCAAGAGCTTTGTGGACGAGTTCCGCGCGGCCTTTTCGACCATGTACCCGACTGTGAAGGACAACCCGGACTACACCAGCATCATCAACGAACGCCAGCATGAACGCCTGCAGGGCATACTGAATGACGCCAGGGATAAAGGCGCAGAGGTAATCGAGGTGAACCCGGGGAACGAGTACTTCGGCGAGGGCACCCGCAAGCTGCCGCCGCAGTTGATCCTGAACGCCACCGAAGACATGCGGGTGCTCCAGGAAGAGGTATTCGGGCCACTGCTGCCGATTGTCACCTACGACCGCATGGACGAGGCGCTGGATTACATCAATGACCGGCCCCATCCCCTGGCACTGTACTATTTCGGCTACGACCGCGCCGAACAGAAGTACGTGCGCGAACACACCCGCTCCGGCGGCGTCTGCATCAACGACACCCTGGTGCATGTCGGCCAGGACGACCTGCCGTTTGGCGGCGTGGGTGATTCCGGCATGGGCAGCTACCATGGCAGTGAGGGATTCGTGACCTTCAGCAATGCTCGCGGCATCATGAGAAAACAGCGGTTCAACAGTGGCAAGGTGATTCACGCCCCACACGGGACCCTGTTACACAAGCTGATCTACAGGATCTTCATCCGATAACCAACGGGTGACCCGACAAGGACAACAATAATGCCCCGGGAAAACACAGAAAACGGGGAAGGCAACGCCGACATGGATCGGCGCGCCTTCCTGCGACTCGGCTTCAACGGAGGCACCGCGCTGGGTGGTGCCGTCGCCATCGCCAGCCTCTCCGGCTGTTCCGCGCGCCCCCTGCATGACCCCAGGGGTCCAGCCACCGCCTCGGCCCCCGACCATGGGTGGCACTTTCTCACCGAAGAGGACCGGGTTGTCCTGGCCGCGCTGATTCCCGCGATTATCGGCCCCCAGATCCCGAGCGATGCGGACGAGCGCGAGGCCACCATCGCACGGACCATGGAGGATATGGACCAGGCCCTGCACTTCATGGGCCCGCCCAACCAGGCTGAATTCCGGCAACTGTTCGACCTGCTTGAATTCACGCCAACGCGCCTGACCATGGCTCGCGTGACCTCCTACTGGCCGAATGTCTCGGAAGCCCAGGCTGAAGCCTTTCTTCAGCGCTGGCGCAACAGCAGTTTCAACATCTTCAACAAGGCCTACCTTGGGCTGGTTCAGGTGACCAACGCAGCCTGGTATGGACGCCCGGACCACTATCAGCAGATGGGTTACCCCGGGCCACCCGCCTACACCTACGACGAGCTTCCCCAACTCAACCGCGCAAGCTGAGAATACACAGATGGCAGAGTTCAACCTTTACGGAAAGGGCATTGAAGACGGCTGGGCCGTGGAAGACGCGGCCCGGCTGGAAGCCGACACCCATTTCCAGGCAGACGTGGCGATTATCGGAACGGGCGCGGGTGGCGGAACCACGGCTCAGCTTTTGTCAGAGGCCGGATTCCGGGTGATCCTGGTGGAAGAGGGGCGGCTGTATCATGACCCCGACTTCACCATGAACGAACAGAAAAGCTACAGCCGGCTCTATCAGGAAGGGATGACACGCGCGACAGCGGATGGTGGTATCGCCATCCTGCAGGGGCGGTGTGTGGGCGGGTCCACAACGGTGAACTGGACCTCAAGCTTCCGCACCCCGGAGGCCACCCTCAATCACTGGAAAAACCAGCACGGCATCCAGGACTGCGAGCCGGAAACCCTATCGCCCTGGTTCGGCAACCGTGAGAATGAGCTCAACATCCAACCCTGGACCACCGAGCCCAACCGCAATAACGGGGTTCTGCGCGATGGCTGCCAGGAACTGGGCTGGGACTGGAAAACCATTCCCCGCAACGTGAAGGGCTGCTGGGATCTGGGCTACTGCGGCATGGGCTGCCCGACGAATGCCAAGCAAGGCACGCTGGTGACCAGCGTGCCGGCGTCGCTCAGGCGCGGCGCCACCCTGGTCCACAGCCTGCGGGCCGAAAAACTGCACCATAACCAGGATCGCGTGGAATACCTGGAAGCAACAGCGCTGGGAGAAGATGGGGTGGCACCCACCGGCCGCAAGGTCCGCATCGAGGCGGATCATTTTGTGGTGGCGGCCAGTGCCATCGGGTCGCCCGGTCTGCTGCTGCGCTCAAAGGTACCGGATCCCCATGAACGCCTGGGCCGGCGCACCTTTCTCCACCCGGTCAACGCAGCCGTTGCCCGCATGCCAGAGACCGTTGAGGCCTATTACGGGGCGCCCCAGTCCATCTATTCCGATGAATTTCTCTGGCGGGATGGCGTCGCCGGCAAACCGGGTTTCAAGCTGGAGGTTCCACCGCTGCATCCGGTGATGGCCGCTGCCGTCCTGCCGGACCATGGCGAGGCCATGGCAGCCCAGGCCAATGACTTTCCACGCATCCAGTCGGTGATCGCCCTGCTCCGCGACGGCTTCAACGAGGACAGCCAGGGCGGCACCGTCACCCTTCGTGACGACGGCAGCCCTCAGCTCCACTACCCGATGAGTGACAGCCTCTGGGAAGGCATGCGCGAATCCTGGCTGCGCATGGCGGAATGCCAGTTCGCGGCCGGCGCCAGTGCCGTCAGGGCCGTTCATATGGACTCCGGCTACTGGAACAGCTGGAAGGAGGCGCGGGAGGCGATCAAGGAACTCCCGCTCGCCATACATCGGGCACGTCTGTTCACGGCCCATCAGATGGGGGGCTGCGCCATGGGCGAAGATCCCCGCCACAGCGTCGTGAACAGTTACGGCGAACACCACCAGCTGAGCAACCTTTCCGTCCACGACGCCTCGATTTTTCCGACCAGCCTGGGTGCGAATCCGCAGCTGACGGTGTATGCTCTGGCAGCGCGTAACAGTCAGCGACTGGCTGACCGCCTCAAGGGCAAAGCATGACGGCGTGGGAGATAAGCATCCATGAATACGGCAATCTATCCGGGCACCTTCGACCCGATCACCAACGGTCATACCGATCTCATTAACCGGGCCGCAAGCCTCTTTGATGAGGTCGTGGTCTCCGTGGCAGCAAGTCCCAAGAAACGCCCCCTGCTGCCACTGGAAGAACGTGTGCGACTGTGCGAAAGCGTCCTCTCGGATCTCGATAATGTCCGCGTTATGGGGTTCAGCAACCTTCTCGCCGATTTTGTCCGCGAGCAGAAGGGGAATATTATCCTGCGCGGCCTGCGCGCCGCCTCCGACTTCGAATACGAGTTCCAGCTCGCCGATATGAACCGGCATCTCGCCCCTGGCGTGGAGAGCATCTTCCTGACCCCGGCCAACCACCTCTCCTATATTTCCTCGACACTGATCCGTGAAATCGCCGGGCTGGGCGGCCAGGTTGAGGACTTCGTGGATCCCGTGGTTGCGGAAAGCCTGCGGTATCATTTCCAACAGGCAACGGATTGAGCGCGACACCATGACGGGAAGACAACGGATCGCGCTGGCAGCCCTCTGCCTGGCGCTCGCGGGCTGTGGCAACACGGAGCGGGAAGCGACGCAGCAGGCCGGGGTGGCATCGGCCCACCCGATGGCCACGGAGGCCGGAATCCGGGTGCTCGAGTCCGGCGGCAACGCCTTTGATGCCGCCGTGGCCACGGCTGCCACCCTCGGCGTGGTGGAGCCCTACAGCTCGGGGATCGGTGGCGGCGGCTTCTGGGTCCTGCGACCAGCCGACGGCGACCCCGTGGTAATTGATGCCCGGGAAACCGCGCCGGGAAAGGCCCACCCCGACCTCTACCTGGACGAGGACGGCGAGGTACTGGAGGGTGAGCCCTCACTCAACGGCGCCCTTGCCGCCGGTATTCCGGGCCAACCCGCTGCCCTGGACCGTATAACCGGCGACTACGGCAACCTGCCCCTGCACCGCAACCTTGCCCCGGCCATCAAGCTGGCGCGCACCGGGTTCCCGGTGGATGAGCGATACCGCTCGCTGGCTGAATTCCGTCTGGAGGTCCTCCGTGAGGATCCCACAACCCGGCGTCTCTTTCTGGATGGCGAAGGTAATGTGCCTGAAGCGGGAACCCTGATCCATCAGCCGGCGCTGGCCGACACCCTCAGGACTCTTGCCCGGAAAGGGCGCGACGGCTTCTACCAGGGTGAACTGGCACAGAAGCTGACCCGCGACGTGCGGGCCGCTGGCGGCATCTGGACCGGCGAGGACCTTGCGGAGTACGAAACCATCAAGCGCAAGCCCCGGATCATCGATTTCCGGGACGCACGCATCCTGACGGCCCCCGCGCCTTCATCCGGCGGTGTCGCGCTCGGCCAACTCTTTGGCATGCTGCAGGCTCGCCCGCTGCCCGCGACGGCGGATTCCGTGGAGCGCACCCACTGGCTGACCGAGATGATGCGCCGGGCCTACCGGGATCGGGCCCAGTATCTGGGCGATCCGGCATTCACGGACATACCGACACAGAAACTGCTGTCCCCGGACTACCTGGAAAGCCTCGCATCAGACATCACCCCGGACAGCGCCACACCCAGCGGCCAACTAACCGACCCGGGAACCGATGGGCGCCACACCTCCCACCTGTCCGTAATAGATGCTCAGGGCAACGCCGTATCCGCAACCCTGAGCATCAACTACCCCTTCGGCTCAGGGGTAACCTCAGAGCGCACCGGCATTGTCCTCAACAACGAAATGGATGACTTCAGCATCCGGCCCGGATATCCCAATGCGTATGGCCTGATCGGCGGTGAGGCGAACAGGGTGGAGGCGGGGAAACGACCGCTGTCCAGCATGAGTCCTGTGATTCTGGAAACCGACGGCGCCATAACCGCTGTGGGCACACCCGGTGGCAGCCGGATCATTACCATGAATTTCCTGGCATTACTGGATCTCCTGGATGGCCACGCCCCCGCAAGCGTGGTTGCCAATCACCGCTTTCATCATCAGTACCAGCCGGATCAGATCCAGCATGAGCCGGATACCTTTACGACGACTGAAAAAGAGCGGCTCCGCGATCTGGGTCACGAACTCAAGGACGTGGGCAGGACCTACGGCAATATGCAGCTGATCCGCCAGGCCACGGACACCGGCCGGATAACGGGGGCGTCGGATCCCCGCGGCATCGGCCGAGCAGGGGTCATCGATGCCACTGACTCAGAGTAGGCGGGGCAACTCAAGAACCTGATCGTTCAGGCGCAGCTCCATATTGTCCAGCCGAACATCCAGGTGGTAGCGGCCATCACTGCCGTCAACAATATCACGCTGCTCAAGGCGCTCAAGGACCTTCCTTGCGGTGTTGGGCAGCACCCAGACCATGTTGCGGTCAACGATGAGTACCCCCTGCCCCTCGGCATGGCGCAGGAGGCTCACGGGCTGGTCCCGCTCCGGCGCAGGGCGCTGGGGATAACGCAACACCATCTCGCCCTCGATAACCCCTTCGGGCAACCGCAACAACAGTTCCGGGACGGCCATCTCGCCACCATGGGCAGACAGGCGCTGAAGACTGCTGGAAAGGGATTCGTGGAGCTTCATCTCCTGCGTTGCCCGCCTGGAGGCGCGACCCTCCTCCGAGCGGCTTGTGCGCTGGAGTGCCACGAAAGCGCCGAGTGCCGAGTCCAGGCTCCGCGCATGCAACCCATCGGCTGTCCACTCAAACACCTGGCGTCCGAAGTCTTCCCGTCCGGTTTCAAAGGAGTCGATCCCGATCTGCAGTGCAGCGTCAAAATAGCCGTCCTCTTCCGAGGCGTCGATATCAATGCGCATGCTGCGTGCAATCACCGGGTCAGCGAGGACCGGGTCCAGAGTCATCCGCTCAACGCGGAATCGGCTCTGGCCCTGCCACAGACTCTCAAGCAGTGGCGCCATCTGGTGGTCCAGGCTTACATTCTCCACCCTGAGCACCCCGTCGCCCACGTCCATCTCGAAACCGGGCCAGTCCATGGCCAACTCGTGACTGCCGCTGCCGTGCCAGTAATCCGCCGACATCACGAACTGCTCCACCGTTCCGCGTGTCCCGGCCAATGCCTGGATATCGATATCCGGCGACCAGGAGAACGATGGAATCAGCAGACGCCCATCCAGATGGCCGCCCAATCCCGCCTCGAGTCGCAGCTTCGGTTTCTGTTCCGGGAAAAGCGTGTTGAGCACGCCCGAATCGTCATTCTCGAGCCGGGTCACGGCCCTGATGCCGGTTACTCCATGCTCAAAACGGGTAACAAGGTTGACTGGCTTCGCCAGGGCCGGCTCACCATCGTCCCCTTGCGGCGGCAACAGCTGTGTCCTGGCGGTCGCGCTCAGGTAACCGCGCTCATAGCTCACCGGCCGCAGGCGCCACTCATCCTGCTCACGGGCTTCCAGGTCCGTCACCAGGCGTTTGAACTGGGATTCCGCCAGGACCCCGAATCCATAGGGGGCGCCGAGTGCGACACCAATCAGCAGAATCAGGGCGGCCAGCGGTAGAAAACGCATTGATGGCTTCATCCCGTTCCCGCCAAACGCTGCATCAGGGCCTGTTGGGACGCCACCCGCTTCTCGCCGGGGGCCGGGTGCTGGGCCTGGTAGTCGCCGTTGGGCTGCAGCTCCCAGCTCTGGGCGTTATCCCGCAGATAGACCTCCATATCCCGGCGCAACCGGCGCGCCAGACGCCTGTCTTCAATGGGGAAGCAGGTTTCAACCCGGTTGATGAGATTGCGCTCCATCCAGTCCGCACTGGAACAGTAGACCTCGGACTCGCCACCATTGGCAAACCAGTAAACCCGGCTGTGCTCCAGGAAACGCCCGATGATGGAGACCACTCGGATCCGCTCCGAAAGCCCGGGAACCTGGGGCCGCAGGCAGCAGATACCGCGCACGATCAGGTCGATGCGGACGCCGGCACAGGAGGCCCTGTACAGGGCACGGATCACTTCGGGATCGGTGATTGCGTTCACTTTCGCGATGATGCGCGCCCGTTTGCCTTCGAGCGCGTTCTGGGCTTCACGGTCAATCATCTCGAGCAGGCGCTGGTGCAGCGTGAACGGGGCGTGGAGCAGTTTCTGTATCTTGAGGGTCTTACCCATGCCCGTGAGCTGCTGGAAAATCTTGTTCACATCGTCGCCCAGCGCATCATCACAGGTCATGAAACTGTAGTCCGTATAGAGCCTGGCGTTACCGGCGTGATAATTACCGGTTCCCAGGTGGACGTAGCGTTTCAGCCGGCCATTTTCCCGGCGCACGATCATGATCATCTTGGCGTGGGTCTTATAGCCCACCACCCCGTATACAACGATAGCGCCAGCTTCCTGGAGCCGGCTGGCGAGTTCGAGGTTCTCCGCCTCGTCAAAACGCGCCCGAAGCTCGATAACCGCCGTTACCTCCTTGCCACGCCGGGCGGCATCGGCGAGGGCCTCAACCATTTCCGATTCCGCCCCGGTCCGGTACAGCGTCTGCCGAATGGCCAGTACCTGCGGGTCCCGGGCCGCCTGTCGCAGCAGGTCCACAACCGGCGAGAAGCTCTGATAGGGGTGCAGCAGCAGGATGTCCTGCTGACGAATGGCATCCATGGTGCTTTCCCGGCCTTTCAGGCTCTTTGGGAGACCCGGCGTCATGGCCGGATATTCCAGGTCGGGTCGGTCAACCAGGCTGCTGACAGCGCTGAGGCGAGCCAGATTCACGGGGCCGTTCGCCCAGTAGAGCTCGCGCTCCGTAAGACCGAACTGGCGCAGCAGGAAGTCCACGAGATGCCGGGGGCAGTTATCCGCCACCTCCAGGCGAACCGCATCACCGAAGCGTCGGCTCAGCAGCTCACCACGCAGCGCCGAAGCAAGATCCTCAAGGTCATCCTCGAGCTCAAGGTCGGCATTACGGGTCAGGCGGAACTGGTAGCAGCCCTTGATGGTCATGCCCGGGAAAAGCTCATCCGCATGAGCGTGAATCATGGAAGAGAGGAAAACCAGGTTGTCGCCGCTCTCGCAGACCTCGTCCGGCAGCCGCACCAGGCGCGGCAGTGACCGGGGCGCCGGCACGATGGCCATGCCGGTCTCGCGTCCGAACGCATCCTTGCCGTCCAGCTCCACGATGAAGTTGAGGCTCTTGTTCACAAGACGCGGCAGTGGATGGGATGGATCCAGACCGATGGGGTTCACCACGGGCATCACTTCCTCACGGAAATAGCGCGCCACCCAGTTGGCCTGAACCCGGGTCCACTCCCGCCGCCGGAGGAACTGGATATTCTCTTCCCTGAGGCGGGGGATAATGACGTCATTGAGTATCCGGTATTGCTCCTCCACATAGCGATGGGCCACGTCACTGATTTCATTCAGTACCTGCTGCGGCCCCTTACCATCAGGCCCCAGGACCTCACGGCCGTACTTGAGCTGCTGCCTGAGCCCGGCGGCACGGATCTCGAAGAACTCATCCATGTTGCTGCTGAAAATGCAGCAGAACATGAGCCGCTCAAGCAACGGATGGCTTTCATCACAGGCCTGCATCATTACCCGGTAGTTGAACTGCAGGTGACTGATCTCGCGATTGAAAAAGTTCTCAAAGGCCTTCAGGTCCGGAACCTGGAGTGTCTCGCCCGGATCGGGCACGGCTGTCGTCATTCGTTGCTCCCTCTGGCCAGCAAACGGGCGGCCCTCAACGCGAAATAGGTCAGTATGGCATTGGCTCCGGCCCGGCGCATGGCAAGCAGGCTCTCCATCATCACGGCGTCCCCGTCCAGCCACCCGTTTTCGGCGGCCGCCATGTGCATGGCGTACTCACCGCTGACCTGATAGGCAAACACCGGGACCTGGAACTCGCGCTTCACATGGTGCACGACGTCCAGGTACGGCATACCCGGCTTGACCATGATCATGTCAGCCCCCTCGGAAAGGTCGAGCGCCACCTCCTGCAGGGCCTCCTCAATATTGCCCGGATCCATCTGGTAGGTTTTCTTGTCGCCCTTGCCAAGATTGCCGGCAGAGCCAACCGCATCGCGGAAGGGCCCATAATAGCTGGATGCGTATTTGGCAGAATAGGCCAGAATCCGGGTGTTCACATAACCCTCATCTTCAAGGGCGCCACGCACCGCACCGATGCGACCGTCCATCATGTCGGAGGGGGCCACCACATCGGCGCCCGCTTCAGCGTGGGACAGCGCCTGCCTGACCAGCGCCTCGATGGTCACATCGTTGAGTACGTACCCGGACTCATCGATGATGCCGTCCTGGCCATGACTGGTGAAGGGGTCCAGGGCGACATCCGTGATCACACCAAGTTCGGGAACTGCCGATTTAAGGGCCCGCACGGCCCTCTGGGCCAGCCCCTCCGGGTTCCAGGCCTCGGCGGCATCCTCGCTCTTCACCTCCGGGGGCGTGACCGGGAACAGGGCCACTGCCGGAATCCCGAGTTCCCAGGCCTCGCGGGCGTGCTCAACCATAAGGTCGATGCTCAGCCGTTCAATACCAGGCATGGATTCAACCGCTTCACGTTCGCCTTCCCCGGGAAGCACGAAAACCGGGTAGATCAGGTCGTTGGCGCTGAGGCCGGTTTCCCGGACCAGCCGCCGTGAGAAATCATCACGCCGATTGCGCCGCAACCGGGTTGCCGGAAAATGACGCGCCTCCAGGTTCAATTCATACCCTCCTCTGTCTGCTGCATACGATCCAGGGCCCGGATCCGGGTGCGTTCGCCCTCGCCGTCAAAATAGCGCTCGCGCAGCACCTCGCGCTCCGCCTGAAAGTCCTGCTCGCTGATGTCCTGTCGCCGCAGCGCGGCCAGGTTATCCCGGTACCGGGAAACCCGCCGGCTCCAGTCCTCGCGCTGTTGGTCGAGTTCCGCAAGCTGCTCGGCGCCTTCCTCCCCGAACTGCTGGGCCCTGAGTGCATCAATCGTCTCGGGGTCCGCGTTGCCTGCCTCAAGCTCGGCAACGCTTTCCCGGTACTCGCGATACTGACGGCTCGACTGACGACTCTGGCGCATGGATTCCGGAAGGACGGATTCAGCCTCGGCAAGATGTTGTTCGCGCTCTTCGCTGGAAAGCGATTCATCCGCCTGGATGTGCGCCCGTGCAAGCGCATAATCGTTCAGTGCCTCCTCACGGGCAAAGAAGGTTTCGGTGACACGATCGCCCATGGTTTCGCGCCGCAGATCCCGGACCGAGGCGAGCCGCGCAGCCATCTGATCCGGGGTCGGTTTGTCACCCGCACCGCCCGCGGGCTTTTCCAGATCGCCTACTTCCAGCCGGTACTTGAGATAATCGCGAAGCACCGCCTCCGCTTGTTGCCGCGCTTCCCTGGGCAATTCAGACAGGGCGCCGCGGATGTGACGCACCAGCTCATCAAGGGGCGCTTCCCCCAGGGCTGTCAGATAATAGTCGAACAGGTGGCGCAGCGCCGGCGTTACCTGCCATGCCCCGTCGGGGCCTGCCCGCCACCCATCGGGTTCCTGTGTTCCCTCCAGGGAGGGCGGTAAAGCGGGAGGCTCTTCCAGCTCCCCGTCATCCCCACTCTCCTCCCTGGGGAGGGTGTCAATCACCCCGGGCGCCTCATTCATGCCGTAGCCGCCTGCCTGCCCGGACGGTTCCTCCGGCCCCGGCGCGGTTACCGTGAACCACAGCACCCCAACAAGAGCAAGCCCGGTAACGCCAGCCAGCGGTATCCAGCCTTTTTTCAACGCATTGCTCATAGGGCTACACCATGCCGGGCCATATGGGTTTCTGTTTCACAGGCCCCATTATGCCAGATCCTGCGCCAGCGGCGAGGCAATGGGCATAAAACCCAAACAGCGTCGCAAGTGTGATTTTTTGTAGTAGCACCGGGCAGGATACACGGAAGCATCTAGACTGATGGTCAGGTTACACTGACATAGTGGAGCCTCTATCCCTTGATTGACCGTTTTCAGCCGGGCCCTGCCCGGCTTTTTTGTGGGTTTCGCTTGACTAAAGAAATGAATGGTGATTCACTTTTATTGACGCATTGGTTCACCGCAAAACCGGAGTGAGCAGCCAGTATGGCCTATCGCGAAACCCCCCGCATGAGGGCGCGGAAGGAAGCAACTCGCCAGCGCATCCTCGATACCACCCACGCCCTGGTGGCCGAGGGCGGCTTCGGTCTGGCATCGGTGGCACGGGTCGCCGAAAACGCGGGTGTCGCCATTGGCTCCGTCTACCGGCATTTTGACTCCAAAAGTGACCTGTTTGCCGAAGTATTCCGACGAGCTACGGAACAGGAAGTACACAAGGTTGGCGAAGCACTGGACACCGCCGCTCCCGCCGACGAGGCACTGGCGGAATCGCTTGGTGTTTTCGCGCGCCGTGCCATCCGCAGCCCGACCATGGCCTGGGCCCTGATTGCAGAGCCCGTGGACCCACTGGTGGATGAAGAGCGCCTTCGCTACCGCCAGGCCTATGCCGAACTGTTCCAACAGAACCTGACGCTGGGCATCGAGCAAGGACACTACCGCCCGGACCAGAATCCACAGCTTGGCAGTGCCGCCATTGTGGGCGCCATTGCCGAAGCCCTGGTTGGCCCGCTGTCGCCCGCCGCCGGCGGACTGGACAGTGACTCGGCGGACCGGCTGATCAACGACATTGTACGGTTCTGTATGCAGGCCGTACGCACTGGGGAGTAAAGCGCAATGAACGCACCCTTTGAAACCGGCCAGGACAGCACCTTTCTGGCGGAGACCCACGACGTATTCAATCAGCCCCCCGCGCTGGAGAACTACAACCTCTTCCGCGAGGACCAGGCTCTGCGCGAGGCGGTCAAGCGCGAGGGCGCCGAATGGGCCACGAACGAACTGGACGTGTACGGCGCGATCACCGGGCGTGCGGATGTGATCGACCTGGGCTTCCGGGCCAACGAGAACAAACCCGAGCTGCTTACCCACGACCGCTACGGGCATCGCATTGATGAGGTACGGTTCCATCCGGCCTACCACGAAGTCATGACCATGGCCCTGGAAGGCGGACTGCAGAGCGCCCCCTGGACCGACCCCAGGGCCGGCGCCCATGTTGCAAGGGCGGCGCGTTACTACATGCACTCACAGGTCGAGGCGGCCCACTGCTGCCCGGTGACCATGACCTTTGCCTGCGTGCCCGCCCTGCGCAAGCAGCCGGACCTGGCCGAATACTGGCTTCCCAAGATCCTCAACCGCCACTATGATCCGCGCAATGTGCCGGACACGGAGAAACAGGCGGTCACCATCGGCATGGCCATGACCGAAAAACAGGGCGGTTCGGACGTCCGCGCCAACACCACCCGCGCCTACCCGGTAGCAGAAGAAGGACCCGGCAAGGCCTATGAGCTGGTCGGGCACAAGTGGTTCGTTTCCGCGCCAATGTGCGACGCCTTTCTGGTACTGGCGCAATCCTCCGGCGGACTGAGCTGCTTCCTGCTGCCACGCTGGCGCCCGGACGGGACCAAGAACCCGATGCAGCTCACGCGCCTGAAAAGCAAGATGGGTAATGTGGCCAATGCCTCCAGCGAAACCGAATTACGCGGCGCCCTCGCCTGGATGGTCGGCGATGAGGGGCGCGGCGTTGCCACCATCATCGAGATGGTCGCCATGACCCGTTTTGACTGCATGATCGGCTCCTCCGCCGGCATGCGCCAGGCTGCGGCCCAGGCACTGCACCACTGTGCCCATCGGAGCGCCTTCGGTGGCCGCCTCAGCGAGCAGCCCCTGATGCAGAACGTCCTGGCCGACCTGACCCTGGAGAGCGAAGGCGCCGTGGCGCTGACCATGCGCATGGCAAGGGCGCTCGACCACCAGGACGAGGAGAACGAACGTCATCTTGCGCGGCTGGTGACCGCCGTGGGCAAGTACTGGATCTGCAAACGCACGCCCCAGCACGCGTACGAGGCCATGGAGTGCATCGGTGGCAGTGGTGTGATGGAAGACTGCATCATGCCAAGGCTGCTGCGCGAGTCCCCGGTCAACGCCATCTGGGAAGGCAGCGGCAACGTGCAGTGCCTGGACGTACTCCGGGCAATGAAAAAGGAGCCGGGCGTACTCGACAGCTTCTTCCGGGAAGTGAACCTGGCGCAGGGCATGAACGGCCACTTCGACGCCTTTGCCAGCGCGCTTGAGGACGAATTCCGGAATACGGACAATCTGGAATACCGGGCCCGCAACCTCACCGACCGCATGGCGCTCGCCATCCAGGCCTCCCTGCTGTTGCGCGGCGACAACCAGGCCGTGGCCCAGGGTTTCTGCGCGGGGCGCCTGCAGCAGCGGGACCACTTCCAGTTTGGCAACCTGCCGGATGACGTCGACTGTGCCGCCATCATCGAGCGCGCGACCCCCAGCATGGAGGACTGATGGAGCACCCCCATGTGGCCGCCATGACCCTGCGCTTCCAGGTCTATGGCTGTGAAACCGTACGGGACAAGAAGCGTGTCTTTGCAGCCATGCGACGGGTCTGGGGGAAGGAACCGGATCTGGCCGTGGCCGAGATCGCCGATCAGGACGATCCGGGACTGGCCACCTGGAGCGTGGTCACCACCGGCCCGGATCCCCAGTTGCTCCAGCATCGCCTTCAGGAAGTGGAGAAGGCGATCCTGGCGCGCATTGATGCCCCGATTCTCGACACACAGGTCGAAATCGACTGAATAAAAAGCAGTGCACCGCTCCTACTCGGTGCTTTCTTCGACACTGTCGCCTGCTTCCTCAGCGGTTTCGCCCGCCTGTTCCATGGTATTTTCCTGGGTGCCGGTCATGTCCTCGGTGGTTTCTTCGGCGCTGTCCGCAGCATCCTCGCCGGTCTCCTCCATAGAGGAGTCATCACCGCAGCCGGCCAGGCCCAGCGTTGCAACGAGCATAAGACCAATAATCCATTCGCGCTTCATCATTTGCGTTTCCTTGTGCATTGAAGTGTACGCCGGAGTTTTACATTCTTTTACATACTGCGGCAATAACCTTTGAATTACCTCTGATTCAGAATTATCAGCCTATTAGCGGACAGCCCGTGAGGGAGCGGCGCCGAAGACTGGTCTATGGTGGCCTCAGGCCTTATACTGGACTGCTTGAGGGAGAATCAGACAGGTTGGAAGGGACATAATGGCGAGCAATGGTTGCCAGAATCACCTCTGAAATCCGGACACCCCGCATGAAGATTTCTTCAGCATTGGCGGAGCCGTTTCAGAGCCATCCATTCCGGAGTAATAGCAGTCTATGGGCGGCCACAGCAAAACCGCAAAAGCCAATCTGGATGCCATGTACCGGATCTTCACGGTACCCGAGGCGCCCGATTCCACCCTGAGCCAGGTTGACCAGTACATCTCGGGCAACCTGACCGGCTTTCTGCAGGATCACATCGTCGCCCTGGAGCGCGAAATGGGGGAAATGGAGAAGGACTTCTCCAACCCCCAGGTCCCCGAAAAGCCCATCTTTGTCTCGGAGCAGGTGCAATTCCTGCTGGACAAACTGGTGGCCCAATCCGTCCATACCGCCTCCCCCAGTTTCATCGGGCACATGACATCGGCGCTGCCCTATTTCATGCTGCCGCTGTCCAAGATCATGATCGCGCTGAACCAGAACCTGGTGAAAACGGAAACCTCCAAGGCCTTCACGCCACTGGAGCGCCAGGTCCTGGGCATGCTGCATCACCTGATCTACCGCTTCGAGGATGCCTGGTACCGCCAGTGGATGCACGATCCCCACCAGGCCCTGGGCACCATGTGCTCAGGCGGCACCGTGGCCAACCTGACCGCCCTCTGGGTCGCCCGCAACCAGGCTTTTCCCGCCGAAGGCGGCTTCCGGGGCGTGCATCAGGAGGGGCTGTTCCGGGCGTTGCGCTTCTACGGTTACGAGGGGGCGGCCATACTGGTATCCGAGCGGGGCCACTACTCCCTGCGCAAGGCCGCGGATATCCTCGGACTGGGCCGGGACTTCCTGATCCCGGTGGCCACGGACGCGGACAACCGGATTGATCCGGATGCCCTGCGCGATCGCTGCCTTGAACTCCAGCAACAGAAGATCCGGGTGCTGTCGATCGTGGGCATTGCCGGCACCACTGAGACGGGCCACGTGGATCCACTGGAGACCCTGGCGGATATTGCCCGTGAATTCGGTGCCCATTTCCACGTGGACGCCGCCTGGGGCGGTCCGACGCTGTTCTCGAGGACCCATCAGCATCGACTCAAAGGCATTGATCAGGCGGATTCCGTCACCATCGACGCCCACAAACAGCTCTATACGCCCCAGGGCGCCGGCATGGTGCTGTTCCGCAATCCATCAGTGGTCAGTTCCATTGAGCTTCATGCCCAGTACGTGATCCGCAAGGGTTCCAAGGACCTGGGCAGCACAACCCTGGAAGGCTCGAGGCCGGGCATGGCCATGCTGATCCATTCCGGGTTGCGGATAATCGGGCGGGAAGGCTATGAAATACTGATCGACCAGGGCATTGAAAAAGCCGAGACCTTTGCCGAGATGATCCGCAGGCATGCGGACTTTGAGCTGATTACGGCGCCGGAACTCAACATCCTGACCTACCGCTACTGCCCGGCCCGGGTGCGTGAAGCACTGACCCATGCCAGCGTCGAGGATGCGGAACGCATCAACGCCAGCCTCAACCGCATCACCCGGTTCATTCAGAAAACCCAGCGCGAGCGCGGCAAGTCTTTCGTCTCCCGGACCCAACTGGAACCCGCGCATTACAACCACTATCCGTGCGTCGTATTCCGCGTTGTCCTTGCCAACCCGCTGACCACCCGGGAGATCCTGTCAGATATCCTTGCGGAGCAGGCCGCCATTGGCAGTGAGGATTCAATCGCGGGGGAGAAACGGGCACTGGAAGCCTCGGTGGCAGGGGTACTGGAGACCCTCAGCGCCTGATACTCAGTAAAGGGCTTCCTCGTCCTCAAGAACATCCTCGATCAGGTCCAGGAATATCTCATCGGCGTCACTGTGCTCTTCGGGGATGCGCACGATGGTTTGCGCACTGATTTCCCGAGCCATGGCCTCCCGGGCGCCCTGCTTGTGGCGGTATTCGCGTGCTATTTCCATGCAGCGAGCCGCCGTCGTGGGTTCACTCAGGACTTTTCGGATGAATCCCTTGAGTTCATCAATCACCTTCTGCTGACGACTTTCGGTGGCCGTGCTCATCCCCGTCTCCTGCGCCTGTACGCCGATGGATTCCTGTATACACCAAGGCCAGTATAGCAGCCGCCACGCTACACAAGCATGCCCCGAAGGGTGAAATAAAGCATGCCCGCCATCAGTCCCGACGCCGGCACGGTAATCACCCAGGCCGCCACAATCTTCAGAAGAATGCGACGCTTGACCATCTCTTCCTGATAGATCTTTTTCAGCCGCTTACGTTCCTTTTTCTTCAGCTTGACCTCGGTCTGATTCTTTTTCGCCTGACGGATCATGGCCTCCATTTCCTCCACGGAAGCCTGCTGGAAATCATCCAGGAAAGCCTGCAGTTGCTCCCGGTCATTCCCCTTGTGATGCTCCAGAATGCTGTGCAGGCGGCTGGCGTAATTATGCTTCAGGAATTCGCGCAGGAAACCAACCCCGAACACGGCGCCCAGCGCGATATGAGTGGAACTCACCGGGAGGCCAAGCTGGGAGGCAATGATCACGGTAATGGCCGCAGCCAGGGCAACGCAGAAGGCGCGCGTCTTGTCGAGTTCGGTAATCTCAGTGCCCACGGTACGGATAAGACGAGGACCGAACAGCGCCAGCCCAACGGCAAGCCCCAGGGCGCCGATCGCCATAACCCATAAGGGGATGGGTGCCTCGCCAGCAACCGTCCCCGATTGTACGGCCTCATTGATGGCGGCCACCGGACCGATGGCGTTGGCCACGTCGTTCGCCCCATGCGCAAAGCTCAGCAGGGCAGCGGCAAAGATCAGCGGAATAGTGAAAAGCCCGTTAACCCCCTCGGTGGAGTTCGCCATGGTCGCGGCCTGCTGGACAATACGGCCGCGCACCACCGCAAACACCAGGGCAGCGACCACCAGACCGACGGCACTGGCCTGGAGGAAGCTTGCATCCCAGAGCTCCGGCAGCGCCTTGATCACCAGGTAGGTCGCGAAGGCCCAGGCCATAACGGCAATCATCCAGGGCACAACCCGTCTTGCCGCCATCACGCGGTCCTGTTTATAGAGCACCAGGATCTTGAGCACGAACAGAAACGCAGCGGCGATAAGCCCACCGAGTGCCGGGGAAATGACCCAGGAGGCCACAATCCGTGCCATCACATCCCAGTTGGCAATGGCCAGTCCTCCGGCGGCCAGCCCCGCCCCCAGAACACCGCCGACAATCGAATGCGTCGTGGACACGGGCGCCCCGACCACGGTCGCGAGATTGAGCCAGAGAGCCCCGGCCAGCACCGCCGCGGTCATCAGCCAGATGAAATTGCGGGGATCCGCCACCATCTCCGGATTGATGATCCCGCCCTTGATGGTGCTGATCACCTCCCCGCCGGCAATCAATGCACCCGCCGCTTCGAAAATCGCGGCAATGATAACGGCACCGGTCATCGTCAGGGCGCCGGAGCCAACCGAGGGCCCGACATTATTGGCGACATCGTTGGCCCCGATATTCATTGCCATATAGCCGCCGAAAAGCGCGGCCACCAACAACAGGGGCGCACCCGGGACAGATAGGCCGCCGTAATGCATAAAGGCCCAGATCAGCAGCAGGAAAAGCCCTGCGACACCTATACGAAACAGTCGAGCCGCTGGGGCATCAGAGGAAAGGTCGGCAACGGAGCTCATAACACAGCCTCAAGCTTCATCGAATGGCTCGCGGCACTATAATCGACTCTGTAACAAAAATGAAATCCTGACAACGGAACCTGCTCGTCACCCACCTCGTCCAGTTTCTGGTTACAATACCCGCATCTCTCTGAGCAACGACCACCTTTAATCGAGTGCGCGACAATCCCCATGCAGAAGCCCGGAGAACATACTGCAACAGACGGCATACTGCCTGATTCTGTTGAACAGGAAAGCCGGCGCGTGAGCCGGTTCGTAACCTGGCTGGAATCAACCGGTGTGCTCGTGCTGATCGTGATCGGCCTCTGGGCGGTCCAGAGCGGCGATATGGGCTATGGCCAGGTGCTCTTTCTGTTTGCGGGCCTGCTTGCGGCCAATGAGGGCGCCTTTCAGCTGAGCCGCAAGGCCATTTCCCACCGCAACGGGCTGGTTGTCATCGTACTGCTGCTGTACGGATTCCTCGTCAGTACCGGGGGTCAAAGCAATACTGGCCCCCTCTGGTTCTACGTGATACTGCCCATGACGTTTTTCATCACCGGCCTGCGTGCGGGCGCCTTCCTGGTTGGCGGCGGCATCCTTTACAGCATTCTCGTGTTCCGCTTTCCGGAACTCCCCTGGGTCACCACCCAGTATCACCCGGACTTCCAGCTTCGTTTTGTTGCCAGTGTGCTCTTTGTTAGCGCCTTTTCCGGAATCCTGGATCATCAGCGCCGAAAGGCCCGAAAGGAACTGTTCAACGCGGCACGAAGACACGAGTACGCGGCCAAAACGGATGAGATGACGGGGCTTCCCAACCGCCGTGCCATGCTCGCAGAGCTGAACCGGGAATGGTCCCGTTACCACCGGGCAGGACACCTGTTTTCGATCGTGCTTATGGATCTCGATTATTTCAAGATCATCAACGATCACTACGGCCATGATGCGGGCGACCACGTCCTGGAATCGTTCTCGGCGTTGCTGAAATCGGCATGCCGTGAAAGTGATCTCCCGGCACGATGGGGTGGCGAGGAGTTCCTGATCCTGCTTCCGGACACCTCACGACTGGACGCATTATCACTGACGGAACGGATCCGCCAGGCAACGGAGCAGAAACCCATCATTTATGAGGGGCAGCGGATTCCACTGACGCTCAGTGCGGGCGTCAGTTCCATAACCCAGGCGACAGGCCTCGAGGATCTGCTCAAGCAGGTGGACAAGAACCTCTACCTTTCCAAGGAGCATGGCCGCAACCGCATCACTCCCGGAGTCAAGCAGGATGAAGGCGCAACACAGGCTCGCTAAAGCACCGGCGCTCGTCTAAGGTTTATCATAATAAATGTGGAATACAGGTGATTTTGTGCGGATTGTAGTCGCCACCAGAGCCCTCGTCACTCTGGCACTGATATTGGCTACATGTCTGCCCGGTCCCGCCCTGGCAGACAGCTCTCCCCGTGTTCCGGAAATCCGCTACAAGGCAGTGCCCGCAGAAGCGACTCCGACCCCGCGCAGCCTGCTGGAATCGGGCAACTGGCAACGCGCTTCCTCAAGCCCCAACATGGGCTATGACAGCCGGGCCTACTGGTTCCGTTTTTCCCTGCAAGCACCGGAATCAGGCCGCGTCGAGCGGATTACGCGTATCGGTTACCCCCAGCTTGACGACATACGTTTCCTGCTGTTCCGCAATGGCGAGCTTGAAACATCGTTTCACACCGGAGACCGCAAGCCCTTCGCGGAACGCCCCATACAACACGCCCAGTTCCTCTTCCCCACATCCCTTGAAGCAGGCAATGACTACGAGGTCCTGATCCGGGTGGAAACCAACGGAGCAGTCCAGTTGCCGCTACAGGTCTGGGAGCCCAACGCGCTGTTCACCCATCTCTCGCTTCAGGATCAGGCGCATGCCCTGTACTACGGCATCCTGGTGGTCGTCATTCTGTTCAACCTGTTTATTTTCCTTGCTTTGAGGGAAAAAACCTATCTCTACTACACCCTGGCAATCACCAGCTACCTGTTACTGATGGCCACTCTCAGGGGCACCGCCTTCGCGGTTCTCTGGCCAGGACTGCCGTGGCTGCACAATCAGATGATGCTCGCCACCATTCCGGCGGCCATCCTGTTCTCGGCACTCTTTGTCAGGGCCTTTCTCAGACTGGACCGCAATAACCCCTCGCTGGACATGCTCGCAAAGGGAGCCATCTTCATCGGCTTCCTGGCGCTGCTGGGCGCCTTCGTGTTGGATTACAGTCTCTCCACGCGATTCTCGGTTGTGCTCGCGGTACCGGCCTTCCTGCTTCTGCTCAGCATTGGCCCCATTGAATGGGCACGCGGCAACCGCGCCGCCAAGTTCTACACCCTCGCCTGGGCCGCGCTCAGCATCGGCAGCACACTGGCCGCCCTCAACAAACTGGGATTAATGCCCAACCACTTTGTGACCGAGTACGGCATCGAGATTGGTTCCGCCCTCGAGGCCATGCTCCTGACCATGGCCCTGGCGGAGCGCCTTTACCGCGAACGGCACGAACGCGTTCTCGCCCAGGATGCCCGCCTGCGGGAACACGCGGACCGACGGGAGGCCGAGCTGCGCCTCATCGACCAGGCATTGCACCATCCGGTCACCGGCCTGCCCAACCGCACTTCCTTTGAGATGCTCGTTAATGACGCCGTCCACAATCGCGCCATCGCGCAATACGCCGTCCTGGTTATCCAGCTGAGCAACCATCACGCCATTCAGAAAACCCTGGGCCATGCGAATTCGGAAAGCCTGATGGAGCATTTTGCCCACTGCATCGAAAAGCATGCGCACAGCCTGCCTGGAATTCGCCCTGTCGAGCAGAGCGAACGCGGCCAGCATGTAGTGGCCTCACTTGAAAGCGCCAGCTTCGCCCTGCTTCTGGACGCAACCCGCGTCCGCGAAGAGCCGGAAGCCGTCTACCAGTTTATTGAAACCCTGCGTGAGCCCTTCGAATTCCTGGGAATGCAGCTCCCGCTGAGCCCCCTGGGCGGTGTGGCCATGTTTCCGGAACACGGCGAGGACGCCAGCAGCCTCATCCGCAGGGCCTTTATCGCCCAGGAATCGGAGGAAGCCCAGCGCCGCCACCTGGCCTTCTACCAATCGCACCGCGACCCTTACAGCAAGGAGCGACTGACCCTTGCTTCCGAACTGCGTACGGCACTGGACTCGGGTGAGATGGGGCTGGTCTTCCAACCCAAATACAGCCTGTCCGAACATCAGGTTACTGGCCTGGAAGCGCTGATCCGCTGGCCCGGTCGTAGCGACCCGCCCGATCCGGAGACCCTGATCAACCTGGCCGAGGAAACCGGACTGATCCAGCCGTTGACGCGCTGGGTAATCCGGGAGGCGCTCGCCTGCCAGTCACGCCTGGTCGCTGATGGCTTCCCTCTGAACATTGCCGTCAACATCTCAGCAAATAACCTCAGGGAGCCGGACTTTCCATCGTTTGTCCGGAAAATGACGCAGGGGAACCATCCCGGCCTGACCCTTGAGCTGACGGAGACAGCGATGATGACGGATCCCACAAGTGCCATGGAGGCACTCCGGGAACTGGAGGACGCCGGGATCCCCATCGCGATCGATGACTTCGGCTCCGGCTACTCGTCACTGTCGTATATCAAGAGACTACCGGCTCGGGAAATCAAGATCGACAAGGCACTGATCACTGACATTACCCACCATGGTGACGACCAGCTGATCGTGAAAGCGACGATCGACATGGCACACAACCTCGGGTATCAGGTCATTGCGGAGGGTGTGGAGGACGAGGCCACCCTGGACTGGCTCAGGAGCCTCAATTGCGACGCTATTCAGGGTTACCTCCTGTCGCATCCCATGACGCTTGAGGATCTGGTCCCATGGCTGAACCACGGAATCCAGCTCCCCGGCAGCAATAACCTACACGCCTGAGCGTCGCGACATCAGGCACGCCCGCGTTGACGGATCAAGGCTTCCTGAGCCACGGAGGCCACCAGCTTGCCATCGCGACTGAAAACCGTGCCACGGTTCATGCCGCGCCCGGAGGCGCCGCTGGGGCTGTCCATGTCATAGAGAAGCCAGTCATCCATCCGCAGGGAACGATGGAACCAGATCGCATGATCCAGGCTGGCGACCTGCATGCCGGGGGTTGAAAAGCCGAGACCATGGGGCTGCATAGAGGTGGTAAGCAGGCCGAAATCCGAAGCGTAGGCCAGCATGGCCCGATGCAGGACAGGATCGTCCGGCAATTCCCCCCTGGCACGGAACCAGCTCTGGCGATGGGGTGGCCGCACTTCAGGCTTGAGCGGATCAACGGGATTGACCGGACGGATCTCAATGGCCCGTTCCTTCATCATCTGCTCGCGACGCTCTTCCGGGATCAGCGGGGCAATGTTCTCGCGCAGTGTCTGCTCCGAATTCAGGGTCTCCGGGTCCGGCGCGCCGGGAAAGTCCAGCTGGTGTTCAAAGCCGGACTCCTCGATCTGGAAGGAAACCATGGCGGTGAGAATCTCGCGCTCGTCCTGACGCGCAATCACGCGGCGTACGGTAAAGGTGCCGCCGTCACGTACGCGCTGGACTTCGTAGTCAATGCCCCGGCGTGCATTACCCGGACGCAGGAAATAGGCATGCATGGAGTGGGCAAGCCGGGATTCCACGGTGCGGCTGGCGGACATCAGAGCCTGGCCCAGGACCTGCCCCCCGAATACGTTCGGAAAACCCAGGTCATCACTCTCCGCAGCGAAATGATCATCGCCCAGCGGCGCAACATCCAGAAGCGCTACGAGTTTTCGCGTTACATCATCCATGCCGGCTCCAGTCAGAATCTCGGGGGATACTTTCTACCCTACCTATTTCCATTTCTCAAGCCGGCCTCGCAGCCCATCTCTCTGCTCACGCCGGGAGGATCGCCGGAACCTCTTTCGAGAGCGATTGCTTCTCGGATGCATAGTCGCCGGTAACGGCAAATCCCAGCAGCTGCGAATCCGGGCCGCGGAAAAGCGCCCTCACGCTGTTGCCGTCACGGGATACGTCCCAGTTGCCATCCGAATTGGCGGGGGGCGGGCATACCGCCACGGGACAGGCCGGGGTTTTTACCGTCACAGGCATACTGCCGTAATGCACCGGCGTGGGCGTTCCCGACAGGGTCCTGGCCAGAGCCCGTGCCGCCGCCATCAGAGGCATCACATAGGGCAGAACATGGCCACAGACCTCGGCACAGTCCCCCAGAGCGTAAATACCGGGGTGACTGGTTTCCAGCGTCTGATTAACACAGATGCCGCGGTTCGTTTCCAGCCCCGCCTCGCTGGCAAGTCCGGTCCGTGGCTGCAGCCCAACCGCAGCGACGCCCAGGTCAGCTTCCAGAACATCACCATCATCAAGGCCAAGCCGCACGCCCTCACCGGCATGCTCCACGGTCGTGACCGCCCGGTTAAGGTGAAAACGCACGCCGGCTTCTTCGAGCCCCCGGCGAACGGCCTCCGAGGCTTCCTCCGGGAGCAGTCCCGGGAGCACGGTGTCGGTCGGCGCGACAACATCCACCTCAAACCCGCCGTTGATGAGGTCATTGGCGAACTCGCAACCAATCAGGCCCGCGCCGACCACGGCCACGCGCCTGGCGCTGCCCAGCCTCTGCCGATACCGGCCATAGTCAGTCAGGTCATTCACCTGGTAAAGCGCGTCCATCCCATCACCACCAAACGGGATGCGAATGGGATCAGCACCCCAGGCCAGAACCAGACGATCATAGGGTACGGCGCCCTGATCGGTCTGCACCTGGCCGGCGGCGGTGTCCAGGGCCTCCACCCGTGT
Organism: Halospina denitrificans; assembly: GCF_004364635.1. GTDB lineage: Bacteria > Pseudomonadota > Gammaproteobacteria > Pseudomonadales > Oleiphilaceae > Halospina > Halospina denitrificans. Next base: position 197,402 of record NZ_SOAX01000004.1, read on the forward strand.
ATGGGTCAGGATGCGTGCGTTGAGGTTCTCTTCCATCGCCGCGACGTCAGCCTGCGCCAGCTCATCCGCCGACTTCCCCTTGGCCAGGCCATTGGAGAGCATGGGCTTGGAATAACTGCGGCCGTCATCCGCAGTGATCAGTACCAGGGGCGTATCCGTGTCCAGCTTGCGAAACTCCCGGGCCAGTGTGTAGCCGGAGAGTCCCGTACCAACGATCACAATGGCATTGGCAGGGGTGTCCGTCATGGGCTTCCCTCAGTCGATTTCCACCATTTCAAAGTCTTCCTTGCCTACACCACAATCCGGGCAGGTCCAGTCCTCGGGCACGTCCTCCCAGCGGGTGCCCGGTTCTATACCGTCTTCAGGCCAGCCTTCGGCCTCATCATAGATAAAGCCACAGACGACGCATTGCCACTTTTTCAAGGCATTTCTCCTTACTGCTTCAAACGTATCGAGCGCATTCTAACCAAATCCTACGGTAACTTCACAGCTGACGATCACCCCAGGGACGTCATCTCGGCATGGGACAAGCGCCCACCTCTGACGTTATACTCTGCCCCCTTTTTTCAAGAACCACCCTGACTCAAGACAGGACCAGCCCATGGCCAACACTGTTTCCGAAATGAACCGGACCCTGGAGCAGGCTGACTGCCTCTATAGCCGGGCCGACGTTGACGCGGCACTGGACCGGATTGCCAGCGATCTTGGCGCCGCGGTGGCGACAGCCAACCCTGTCATTCTGTGCATCATGAACGGCGGGCTGGTCATTGCGGGCCAGTTGCTTCCACGGCTGACATTCCCCCTGCAGCTGGACTATGCCCATGTCTCCCGGTATCGGGAGACAACCACGGGCGGCGCCCTCGAGTGGGTGGTGCGGCCACAGTCCGATCTTACCGGCCGGACCGTGGTCGTAGTCGACGACATACTGGACGAGGGCACCACGCTCGCGGCGCTGGTTGAGGCCTGTAAGGCGGAAGGTGCCGAGCGTGTTCTGACCCTGGCGCTGATCCATAAGCACCATGACCGCAAGAGCCACCCCGGGTTCCGTGCGGATTTCACGGGCCTTGAAACCGAGGACCGCTATCTCTTCGGGTACGGCATGGACTATAAGGGATACTGGCGCAACGCCCCGGGCATCTACGCCGTCAAGGGACTGTGATCCCATGTTCTCCGGCTTCCGACCTCTGCCCTGTTACCGGATCAGCCACCCGGAACGCCGAGTGGTGCGCCACCCTGGCTCGCTGACCCGTCTGCTGCGGGGGTTCAGCCGGGAGCGGTTTAATGTTGAGGTTCTGGCGGAAGGTATCACGCGCCCGCAGGCGTCCGAGGCACTCGCCCTGGGCATGCCCCCCAGGCAGCTCGCATGGATCCGGGAAGTTCATCTCTGCGGCGATGGCTGCCCCTGGGTGAGAGCCCGCACCGTGATCCCCGTCCAATCCCTCAGGGGACCTGCGCTGGCCCTCAAGCAGCTTGGAAACCGCCCGCTTGGCACTGCGCTCTTCGGAGCCCGGCCCTGGCAACGCAGGGACTTCCAGTGCGGCACCATCACAGCCCCCAATCGCCAGAGGGCAATGCTGGCGAGGCGGTCGCGTTTCCGTCGAGGGCCCTGTACGCTCCTGGTGACGGAATGCTTCCTGCCGCAATTGTGGCAGGATACCCGAACGCTTCCCATGCGGTCTCACCCCATTCATAGTGACCGCATCCGGCCTCTATAATCGGAGAACCGCAACGGACCAGCACCATGAGGATGACCGTGCCACCCTTGAAAGCCCGTTTTCGTGACCGCCTTCCCGACTTTATACAGCTGATGCGGATCAACCGCCCCATCGGCACACTGCTGCTGCTCTGGCCAACGCTCTGGGCGCTCTGGCTGGCCGCCGACGGAGTTCCCTCCTGGACGAATCTCATCGTCTTCACGGCCGGCGTGTTCATCATGCGGGCAGCGGGCTGTGTCATTAACGACTTTGCGGACCGGGAACTGGATGGTCACGTAAAGAGAACGCGGGAACGCCCCCTGGCCACGGGGCGAATCGCGCCCCATGAAGCCCTTATCCTGTTCGCGGGCCTGTGCCTTATTGCCTTCCTGATGGTGGTGCTATTCACCAATGCCCTGACGCTCTGGCTGTCCTTTGGCGGCGTGGCCTTGGCCTTCACCTACCCCTTCATGAAGCGCTACACCAACCTGCCCCAGATCGTGCTGGGCGCTGCGTTCTCCTGGGCAATCCCCATGGCGTGGGCCGCGGAAACCGGCAGTGTCGCGCAGCTCGCCTGGCTGCTCTACATCGCCAACCTCGTCTGGACCGTGGCCTACGACACCCTCTACGCCATGGTGGACCGCGACGACGACCTGAAAATCGGCATCAAGTCCACGGCAGTGCTCTTTGGTGACAATGACCGTGCGGCCGTGGGCATGCTCCAGGGCACGACGATCCTCGTTCTCGCTTTGGCAGGGGACCAGGCGGAACTCGGCACGCTCTACTACCTGGGGGTTACGGCCATGGCCGGCTTTTTTGTCTACCAGCAGTATCTGATCCGTGAGCGTGACCGCGATGCGTGCTTCCACGCCTTCCTGAACAACAATTACGCGGGTCTGGCGGTATTCATTGGACTGGCACTGGATCTTGCGCTGTCATAAAGCTGTCACAATAAGAGGCTGTAATGGAGCCGTCATAAAACAGACAGAGACAGATCACAGTCATGAGTGAAAAAACCGTCCTGATCGTGGATGACGAAGCCTCCATCCGGGAAATGATCGCCATCGCGCTGGAAATGGCCGGCTACCACTATGTGGAGGCCGCCGATGCGAAAACCGCACACGGGCTGATTGTTGACCAGCGCCCCGACCTGATCATCCTGGACTGGATGCTGCCCGGCACCTCGGGTATCGATCTGGCACGTCGGCTCAAACGTGACGATGGCACCAACGAGATCCCCATCATCATGCTCACCGCCAAGACTGAAGAAGATAACCGGATTCAGGGCCTGGAGGCGGGCGCCGACGACTACATCACCAAGCCGTTTTCACCACGGGAGATGGTGGCACGCCTGAAGGCCGTTCTCCGGCGCACGACCCCCGCCGGAACCGACACGCCGGTCGAGATTGGTGGCATTCACCTGGACCCGGTGGGCCACTGGGTGACAGTCGATGGCAAAAACGTCAATATAGGCCCGACCGAATACCGCCTGCTCCAGTTCTTCATGACGCACCCGGAGCGGGTCTATACCCGGGAACAGCTTCTGGATCAGGTCTGGGGTGGCGGTGTTTACGTGGAGGAACGCACCGTGGACGTCCATATCCGGCGGTTACGTAAAGCACTCGGCGACGTCCATGGGCCCCTTGTGCAAACGGTCAGGGGGGCAGGCTACCGCTTCTCCACGCGCAAAACCTGAGACCGGAGTACCATGCGCCACGCCCTGACCCGTCACCTGAGACGACTGCTGCTACTGCTCGCGGCCGCAACCGGGATTGGCTGGCTGGTGGGCTATACGCTGGTCGCCCTCCTCATTGCCATAGCCTTCTACCTGGGCTCGACACTGGTGCAGCTCGCTCGACTCCACCACTGGCTGACCAGCAGTGGCGCGGGCGTCGACCCCCCGGAAAGCACGGGGCTCTGGGGGGAAGTCTTTGACGATATCTATCGACTCCAGAAACGCCACTTCAGCGCCCGTGACCGGCTTCAGACCATGGTCAACCGCATCCGCGAGTCCACCAATTCGCTGCGCGACGGCGTGGTCATGACGGATGCCGAAGGTGCCATGGAATGGTGGAATCACGCCGCCGAATACCTCTGCGGATTTCGCACCGGCAAGGACCGTGGCGAGTACATCTATAACCTGATCCGGGACCCGGAATTCCGGGGCTACTTTGACGCCAAGGACTATTCCGAACCCCTGGAGATTGCCTCGCCAGCCCGCCCCCAGCTCAGACTCCAGATCCAGATCAACCTGTTCGGGGAGGACGATCGGCTGATCACCATCAAGGACGTCACCCGGATCCACCAGCTGGAGAAAATGCGGCGGGACTTTGTCAGCAACGTCTCCCATGAGATGCGCACCCCGCTGACCGTCATCAGCGGCTACCTGGAGACGCTTTCGGAGCAGACGGAGAGCATTCCTCCCGGCTGGCAGCGCCCCCTGGCGACCATGCAGCACCAGGCCAATCGCATGGAAGCGCTCATTACGGACCTCTTGCTGCTATCAAGGCTTGAGACCAGCGAGCGCCGCACGGGCGATGCCGTCTGCTACCCGGAGCCCTTACTCAGGCAGATTCAACAGGACGCCATCGCGCTCAGCGGTGACCAACAGCACCGGATCACCCTGAGCATTGATGATTCGCACGCCATCCAGGGAGACGAGAACCAGTTGCGCAGTGCTTTCTCCAACCTGGTATTCAATGCCGTGAAGTACACGCCTGCCGGCGGCACGGTACAGATCCGTTATGGTGTTGATGACGACGCCATCCGTTTCAGCGTCACGGATAACGGGTCGGGCATTGATCCGGAACACATTCCGCGCCTTACGGAACGCTTCTATCGCGCCGATCCGAGCCGAAGCAAGGAGACGGGCGGCACGGGTCTGGGGTTGGCCATCGTCAAGCACATCCTCTACAACCACGATGGCCATCTGTCCATCGACAGCACACCCGGGCAAGGCAGCACCTTTACCTGCAGTGTTCCCATCGAGCGCATTATCCGTGAGGGTGCGTAAGCCATTCGTCATGATGCGTGTAAGCATTCTCTTACACTGATGTAGGAAATAGCCGTTTTGTGACGTCAGAAAGGCGCAACAAATTCACCACTTAATTTCCATGTCTCTGTTTTTGTTGTGTTTTAATAATCCGGGTCAGAATATTTCGGATAAACTCTTCTATTGACCCCCACACAGCGGGTGGTTTGCTGTTATTGTTTCTCCTGTCAGCGGACGACAGGGAAAGGACGCTACACGGACGGTTTCCTCAAAGGAATTGAGGGGAAGCAGGGAATAAAAGGAAGTAAGGCTTAAGGGAAGCCTAACTACGGAGCTGGCTCGGACGCCGGCACCAGGGATGGGTTCAAGGGAATCACGCCGGGATGGGGTAGTTTTGGCAGGGAGCCACCGCTTTCATCGGAAAGCATTTTCGCCTGTTGGAAGGAATGGCTTCGGCCATTCCTTTTTTTATGTCTGGGTGTTTTGTTTTTGGTGCAAGGTAGGACGATCTGGGGCGGGGACGTCTTCCCGGGAATCGCTGTAAATACGTCCATGTACGCTGCGCTTCCGCCATCCATGGCTCCAGAGCTTCCCGGGAAGACGTCCCCGCCCCAGATCGCCCTACCCCAGATTCAGTAGCCAGCCGCGTGATAGAGGCGGACTCGGTTGAACTCTTCGAACTCCTGAAGATCCGGCCAGGTTCTGGCTTCCCGCGTTGTGAGCAGGTGGTAGTCGTCGTTGCCGAGATTTGACAGGCGGGAGTCCGCCATCAGAACCGATGGGGCTCGGGTCTGGAAATCGGTGAGCATGGGGCGGTTTTCGGGGTCGTAGAGGACGTCCGCCGCGAGCAGGACATCCGGGGGTTCGCCTTCGCGCCAGTCGCTGACCGGTTTTACTTCAACGCCGTTTCGGGCGGCGTTGGTGACGGTTGCGAGCAGGGCTGTTGGGTCGAGGTCGGAGGCGAGGACTTCGCGGGCGCCGGCCATGGCGGCGGCGATGGCGACGACGCCGGAGCCGGCGCCGAAATCCAGTACTCGGCGGTCGCGGACCCATTCGGGGTTTTCCAGCAGCCATGCAGCCATGACCTGGCCGCTGGCCCAGCAGAAGGACCAGTAGGCGGGTTCGTCGACCACGGCCTGGGCTTCGTCGTAATTCAGGGGGTGTTGCAGGCAGTCGGGGTCGAACAGGCAGAGTTCGATATCCGGGCAGCCACGGGGGCGGGTCCAGGTGGTCCTGCCCCGGCTCAGGGTCTGCTGCAGTCGGGTATCGAGTTCGTGTTGTTTCATGGTGGCGCTATCCTAGCCCGGGCCACGGGTAGCGTAAAGCGGATAATGATGCGTTAAACTGGGCGCTTGCCGTAAAAGCCAAGAGTGTCACGTGAGCGAAGAACTTCCTGAAACCGATGCCATCAAAGCGCTTCTTCTCGAGGACGCGCCCCTTCTGGACGTCCGCGCGCCGGGGGAATTCTGCGAGGGCGCTGCGCCCTGTGCCAGCAACATCCCCCTGATGAATGACCGCGAGCGCCACAAGGTCGGCCTGTGCTACAGCGAATCCGGCCAGGAGGCGGCGATTGAGCTGGGGCATCAGCTGGTCAGTGGCGAGACCAAAGCGGAGCGGGTTGAGGGATGGCTGAGTTTCGTGAAACGCCATCCCGGAGCACGACTCTATTGTTCCCGGGGCGGGCTGCGTTCAAGGATCGCCCAGCAGTGGCTGCACGAGGCGGGCGCCACCGTTCCCAGGGTGACCGGTGGCTACAAGGCCATTCGACGCTTCCTGCTGGATGACCTGGAAGCCCGGTGTCCGGATCTGCCACTCATTGTTGTCAGCGGGCGCACGGGCACCGGCAAGACCCGGCTGCTCCATGAACTGCCCAATCCCGTCGATCTGGAAGGCCTGGCTGCACATCGCGGCTCCAGTTTCGGTCGCATGCTCAAGCCGCAGCCCAGTCAGGTGGATTTCGAGAACGCACTTTCCGTGGCGCTGATGAAAGCGGGCCAACCATCCGGGACGCCTATCTATGTGGAGGATGAAAGCCACCTGATCGGCAGGCGGGTACTGCCAACAGCCCTGCAGCAGCGGATGGCATCGGCACCGCTGATGATCCTGGAGCAGCCCATTGAAACGCGTGTCGAATTCATCCTCGAGGATTACGTCATCGAGATGAGCCGGGCCTATATGGACCGGGATGGTGCCGAGGCAGGCTTTGCGGTTTTCCGCGAGTTCCTCCTGGGATCGCTGTCGCGGATCCGCAAGCGGCTGGGCGGACTCCGACACCAGCAGCTGGAAGGCGTCATGACCGAGGCTCTTGATGCCCAGGAAAGCAGTGGGGATCTGGACGGGCATCGTGAGTGGATCAGGACTCTTCTCAATGACTACTATGATCCCATGTATGACTACCAGCTGAGTCGCAAGCAGGGCGCCATTGCGGCCAGGGGCTCCTATGAGGAACTACTGAACTGGTCCCGTCAGACGGACGTATCCCCCGCGACCACCTAACGACAAAAAGGAACAACGAATGCAAGACCTGATCCCGGAGAGCGACCAGATCACGGACCTCGTCACCATGGCGAGTGGCATGCTCATGAGCTACCTGCCGCAGCTGCTTCTGGCCATTATTACCCTAGTGGTCGGCCTCTGGCTGATCAACCGCTTCGTGAACACCCTCGACAAGAAGCTCACAGCCAAGGACCCGACACTCGGGCGCTTTGTCACAGGCCTGACCTCCATCCTGCTCAAGGTCGTCCTGCTGATTTCCGTGGCTTCCATGGTAGGAATCGCGACCACCTCCTTCATTGCCGTCCTTGGTGCCGCCGGCCTGGCCGTTGGCCTGGCGTTACAGGGTAGCCTCGGCAACTTTGCGGGTGGCGTGCTGATCCTGATCTTCAAGCCGTTCAAGGTGGGGCACATTATCGAGGCCCAGGGTTACCTGGGAACCGTCAAGGAAATCCAGATCCTCTATACCCTGGTGGATACCTTCGATAACCGTCTGGTCGTCATTCCCAACGGCTCACTGTCCAATGACAGCCTGACCAACTACAGCGCCTACAGCGACCGTCGCGTGGATCTGAGCATCGGTATCAGCTACAGCGATGATATCCAGAAAGCCAGAGAGGTGACCCAGGCCACCCTGGCGAAGGACGACCGCGTCTACCAGGACCCGGCCCCCATGATCGTGGTCGGCGACCTGGGCGACAGCTCAGTGGATCTCAAGATCCGGATCTGGGCCCATGCCGACAATCTCTGGCCGGTTTACTGGGACATGCTGGAGAAAATCAAGGTCGCGTTTGATGAAAACGGCATCACCATCCCCTTCCCGCAGCGGGATATCCACCATTATCAGAACGATGGCTAACATGTACAAAAGTTAACCATTTTTTCTGACACCTCCGGGCATGCTGGACTAGTCTGACAAACAGGAGCCCGCAAACCGCATGTTCGGCCTGGAGGTGTCAGCCATGCCAGTACGCACTCTGAAAGAGTTTCTTGACGACCATGATGTGGCCTACCGCTGCATCATCCATCCCCCCGGTTTTACCGCCCAGTCACTCGCCCATCACTGCCAGGTCCCCGGCGACCAGGTGGCGAAGACCGTGATTATTGAACTGGATGGTCGTATGGCGATGCTGGTGATGCCCGCCAGTTTCCGGATCCGCTGGGACCGGATGATCGACGTACTGGATACGGACTTTGTGGAGCTGGCCGACGAGGAAGACTTCAAGGACAGTTTCCCGGACTGCGAGGTGGGCGCCATGCCCCCCTTTGGCAACCTGTTCAATATGCCGGTCTATTGCAGTGAAACCCTGACCCAGCAGCCCGAGATCACCTTTGCCGCTGGCAGCCACACGGAAGCCATGCAGATCGCCGTGGCCGACTACCTGCGGTTGGTGCATCCCGTGGAAATCAGCCAGGGCTTCATACGGCCGGGAACACGCAAACCCGCCTGGCTCTCGCGCAAGGCTGGCCGCGCCCAAAAGGCGGGCTGAGCGCCCCTGTCATCGCAAACCACTCTGGCGTAGACTGGCGCTGACGCCTGTTCAGCACGGAAACGCCCATGAGTGACCATCCATTCGACATTGCCATTGTGGGCGCCGGCATGGTCGGCGCCTCCCTGGCGCTGGCCTGCGCCAAAGCGGGCTGGCGTGTCGCTGTCATCGAACCAGCCGCTCCGGCTGAACCTGATCCAGACAGTGAACCCGAACTGCGGGTTTCCGCCCTGAGCGCCGGCAGCGAAGCCTGGCTTAACAGAATCGGTGTCTGGGAGAGCATGGCGAAGTACCGCATGGCCCCCTTCCGGAGCCTGTCCGTTTGGGAAGCGCCTTCAGGCCCGCTGCGGGTACTGCCCGGCGGCCGCCGGCTGGCCCACGGCGCCCGCACCACCTTTGAGGCACAACGACTGGAGCGCTCCCACCTGGGCCATATCGTGGAGAACGGCATTACCCGTTATGCACTCTGGCAGCACCTGGCCACGCATGACAGGGTTCAACTGTTCTGCCCTTCGTCACTGAAACACCTCCAGCAGGGCAGTGAATCAGTAACCCTGACACTGGACAGCGGCGATACGATTGTCGCCAGCCTGGTGGTGGGCGCCGACGGCGCAACCTCGGTAACCCGTAAACTGGCCGGCATTGGCACAACGCGGAACCAGTACCGCCAGCAGGCCATGGTCATCAATGTGCGCCATGAACCACCGCAGCAGAGCATAACCTGGCAGATGTTCACCCCCGATGGCCCTCGCGCCTACCTGCCCCTGCCCGATGCCGCGGGCAGCAGCTGGGGGTCGCTGGTCTGGTACGACCAGCCGGAGAACCTGGATGAACTCATGGCACTGGACGAGCAGGGCCTGATGGCGGCCATACGCCGGGCCTTTCCCCTGGAGCTGCCGGACATCGACGCGGCGCCCGCGCGCGGGCGCTTCCCGATTGCCCGGGAACACGCCCACCAGTATTACCGGGATCGTGTCGTACTCATTGGCGATGCCGCCCACACCATCAACCCGTTGGCGGGCCAGGGCGTGAACCTGGGATTCCAGGACGCTGCCTGTCTTGGCAGCTTGCTTGGAGGCGGCGCTCCCGGGGCCGACCCTGGCAACCCGGAGCTTCTGGCGCAGTACGAAAGCGCGCGGCGGCCCAGGAATCAGTTGATGATGGACGCCATGGACCTGTTCTACCGCTTCTTCAGCAACAACCAGCCACCGCTGCACCTGATGCGCAATCTGGGGCTGGGACTGGCGGGCAACCTGCCTTTTGCACGGGATCAGGTGGCGCGTTACGCCATGGGCATTGACGAAACCCTGCCCGCGCCTGTGGAATCACTGTTAAACCGACTGGCCTGAGATCAACGAGGAACTTCCATGTCCGAAACCATCTTTGACCGCATCATCAAGCGCGAAATTCCCGCCGATATTGTCTACGAGGACGATCAATGCCTGGCCTTCCGGGACATCAACCCCCAGGCCCCGGTTCACATCCTCGTCATACCCCTGAAGAACATTGCAACTGTCAATGATCTGACCGCGGCGGACGAACAGACCGTGGGCCACCTCTACACGGTAGCGGCCCGGATTGCGAAAGAGGAAGGTATTGCGGAGGACGGCTACCGGACGGTGATGAACTGCAATGACCACGGCGGCCAGTCCGTGTACCACATCCACCTTCACCTGATCGGCGGCAAGGCACTTGGCTGGCCACCCTATCCGTCAAGCTGAGCCATCACCGTGTTGCGGGGGTCAGTCGCTCCCCGCATCCAACTGCTTTTCGGTTTCCGCGAGCGGCCGGTGCCGAACATCCATGCCACGGACCATGTAGATGACATGCTCGGCAAGATTGTCCGCGTGGTCGCCCACCCGCTCCAGTGCCCTCAGAGTCCACATCTGATTCAGGCAACTGCCGATGCTGCGGGGATCCTCCATCATGTGGGTGACCAGGGCCCGGGCCGCGCTCTTGTACTCCTCGTCCACCGACTCGTCTTCCTTCATGACGGTAAGTGCGGCGTCCGCATCAAAGCGGGCAAAGGCATCCAGCGCATCACGAACCATCGCGCGCACGTGCTGTGAGATGTTGCGGACCTCCACATAACGGCGGCCGCTGTGGTCCTCCATATCGTCCGCCATCTCGATTGCCAGACGCGCAATCTTCTTCGCTTCATCGCCAATGCGCTCAAGGTCCGCGACCATCTTCACGACGGACATAACCAGACGCAGATCGCTCGCCGCCGGCTGACGCAGCGCAATCACCTGGATCGCTTCCTCGTCGATCCGTATCTCCATCTCATCAACGTCCCGGTCCCGGTCACGGACCTGCTGGGCCTGGTCACCGTTGGCATGGATCAATGCCTCCACGGCTTCACCAATCTGCTTCTCGACCAGGCCGCCCATCTCCAGAAGCTGGTTCTTGAGCTCGCTCAGTTCCTCATTGAACTTCTGCGAGATGTGACGGGAATAGGTCTCTTTCGCCATTTCCATGATGCTTACCCCTTAGCCCGAAGGCCCGGTATTGAAATCGTTTATTGCGCATGATCCGGGAACTGAACCCGCGTTCAAGGTACCCAAAACCATTATAGCCCGAAACCCCTGGTGTCCAGCCAAAGGATTACGGTCCGATCAGCATCGCAAACCTCTGCAATCTGACTATACTGGCCCAAAAGAAATAACCGAAGCCCGGAGGCTTCCGATGAAACCACACCACGACAAACCCCAACCTCGCGGTGAACTCACCCTGCAGCTTGTCACCATGGCCTCCAACGCCAACAATAACGGCGATATCTACGCAGGCTGGCTGGTCAACCAGATGGACCTGGCAGGCGCCACAGCAGCCGGCCGGATCGCGCGCGGCCGCACCGCCACGGTTGCCATCGAGGGTATGGAATTCCTTTCCCCCGTGCGCATCGGGGCAGAAGTCGCCTTTTACACACACCTCGAGGATATCGGCAGCAGCTCCATGAAAATCCGTGTGGAGGTCTGGACCCGCGACCAGACGGAACATCACGCGCGCAAGGTAACGGAGGCGCTCTTCGTCAACGTGGCGATCGATGAACATGGACGGATTCGACAGGTCCCACAGCCCGCTCAGAAACTGTAAACCAGGGATTAGCAGAGGGTATGGTTGTAACAGGGCTGTGGAAGAGCTTCCGCACGTGGGCGACGCTGTTCCATGCCTGGCGCACCACGAAAAAAGCTCCCCGGACAGGGAGCTTTTATGATAGACAGAAAGCTGACAGTTACGCGCTTTGATTGTATTTCCGGCGTCCTGTGATCAAGCCAAGAACGCCGAGGCTGAGCAGACCCAGAGTTCCCGGTTCCGGTACCTTGACCGAGCTGCCATTGAACTCGGTCAAGTGGCTGAGTTCCATTTCCTCCAGCTTGCTCGAGTCAAAGTAGGATAAGAGGTTGAACACGCCCCAATCCATGCTGGACTCGTTTTTAAACAGTACATGCTTCGATTCGCTACTAGCGTTCCCGTCATACACCAGGAAATAGGAGGGGGCGTTGAAAAGCTCGAACGCTACCACGTTCGGGTCTTCGTTAGTGATGGAAAAGCCAGCCCCTTCGGTTTTACCTGCAAACGTCAATGTGGTTCCTGTACTCGAGGAGGCCCACGCGGTCTCAGTTGCACTCCCGGAATTCGGCAAGGTAGTCGATTCTGCCTCAAAACTATCAAGACCACCAACATCGGTGCCCCCGGAAATGGTATAAGCAAACGCGTTGCCGCTCGCACCGAGCACCATCAGCGTAGCTGTTAACAGAAATTTGATTCTCATAATAACCTTCTCCTTGTCACCAGCCACTGGCTGGCGGCTTCAATAGTGGTAAATGGCTTGGCCATCACACCATCCCTTGGAATCCAGGTTGCCCGTTTTCTTTCAGGACGCAAGGGGAATAAAAGCAATTTTCAGGCCAAAAATACAAGGTGTTGAAAATAGAAGGTATATGCTTTTATGGAACTGTGCTTTCGTAAAAAAAACTGACACTTAGGAACCTGGATCCCTTGGTCTGACAGGATCCGGAACCTCTCGGTCTAGGTTGCGTAGACCCCGCCAGTGATATCCCGGCCGCTTCACAGTCCCGCACCCGGGTATTACCATGGTGCTTCAATCGTTGCCAGGAACCCTGCATGATCAGCAGTGATGCCTTCCGTCGTGGCGCCTGCCCCGGAGCAGGCGCACCCATGGAGAGTGGAGACGGTCTGATATCCCGGGTACGGCTACCAGCCGCTCGTCTGTCCGCAAACCAACTCGCAAGACTCGCGACGCTGTCCCTGCAGGACGGGCAGGGACTGCTCGAACTCACCAGCCGGGGCAATATCCAGATCCGGGGCCTGACCGAAACCTCCGAACGCCATCTGACCCGGGAGCTGGTGGCAGCCGGTCTTGCCCTGGCGGACCCCGAAGCGGAAGCCTGCCGGAATATCCAGAGCAGCCCGGGGTACGATCTGGACCCGATGGCCGTAGCCGATACCCGCTCCGTGGCGGAGCGACTGGATGCACGCCTGCAATCCGACCCGGCCTTCCGGAAACTCCCGCCCAAGTTCCGCTTTGTCCTCAATGGCGGCGGACAGGGCCATCTTGCGGAGGTGGACGGCGATATCCGGGCAGACGCCGTCACCACGCCTTACGGCGTGGGCTATCGGTTGGCCCTGGCGGGAACGGCTCACGGCTCACGACCTCTGGGCCTTTGTCGGCCGGAACGGCTCATTGATGCGCTGGCAGGGCTTGCCCACGGGTTTCTGGCGCTCAACGAGCGACTTGTGACCCCCATGCGCAGAATGAGTGGATTGCTTGATGTTCACGGCACAGCGCCCTTTCTAGACGCGATCGGGGCCTGCCTGCAGTCAGCGCCAGATTTGCCAGAGCATCCGACACCCATGAAACCGGGCCCGCTGGGGCGGGGAGTCGTCGCCGGTGTTCCCCTGGGACGTCTTGATGCGGCGCTGGCACAAGCCCTGGCGGAAATCAGCGGGGAATACGGTAATGGGGAGATCCGTACCACCCCATGGCGCCAGGTCCTCATACCCGGGAACCCCGAGCAACTTGGCCCACGACTGCGCGACATCGGACTGATTACGGATCCAATGGATTCGCGAAATTCCATTGTGACCTGCCCCGGCCAACCGGAGTGCCAATCGGGCACGACAGGAACCCGGGACCATGCATTGGACTGGGCTCAGGCCGTACCGGAAATCTTCGATGGCGACTCGATTGTTCATATTTCCGGTTGCGCCAAGGGCTGCGCCCGACCCCGGAATAGCCCCATTACCGTCGTAGCCCACGAGGGGCTCTATGATGTCATCCTGAACGACAGGCCCCTCCCTGAGGATGAGACCAACCGCGTCGTCCGGGGGTTGGAACCTCAGGAAGTGCCCGATACGCTGCGTGCCCTGGCGCGGTCCACCCGCTGATCAGCCCTCTCGGAACAACCGATGATGGGCCGGATCATAGAGTGCACTGTTGCAGAAACCGGTCTCCCCCAGCGCTGGTCCCACCAGGATTAACGCCGAGCGCTTTTCCGGGATACTTTCAACCGCCGCCTCCAGATCGACCAGCGGCGCCCGAAGCACCTGTTCATCCGGCCGGCTTGCACGAAAGACCACGGCCGCCGGGCACTGGCTCCCATAATAGGGCACCAGGCGCTGTACCACGGAATCCAGCGTGTGCAGGGACAGATGGATGGCCAGGGTCGTTCCTGTAGCCGCCCAGGCCTCCAGGGTCTCCCCTTCGGGCATGGCCGAAGCTCGCCCCTGGGTCCGCGTTAGCACCAGACTCTGGGCCACGCCCGGCAGAGTCAGTTCCTGGCCCAGCACGGCAGCCGCGGCTGAGAAGGCCGGAACCCCGGGAGTAAGTTCAAAGGGAATGCCCAGTACCCGGAGGCGTCGAAGCTGTTCCGCGACCGCCGAGTAAATAGCCAGATCCCCCGAATGCAGGCGCGCCACGTCCAGCCCCTGCTCATGAGCTGCCTGGATTTCGCCGATGATGTCATCCAGGGCCATGGAGGCCGTATTCACCAGCCGTGCCTCGGGTGGGGCATGCGACAGAACCTCGTCGGGGATGATGGAGCCCGCGTAGAGGCAAACCGGCGAGGCCGCGATCCGGTCCCTGGCCCGCAGGGTGATCAGGTCCGGCGCGCCCGGCCCTGCCCCAATGAAATGCACCGTCATGATTGTACCTCCTTTCGATGAGCGCCCTTGGTGGCATGCCAGATCGTTATGGGACGGTCGGACCGCCAGCCGTTGAACCGACCCAGGGCCTCGGTGCGATCAACGGAAAGCCGGATAAGCTGTCCGCCATGGCAGGATTGCGCCACCAGTAGCGCCGTTTCCCCTTCCGTGGTCACCGCCGTCGCCACGCAGCGTCCGCCTTCGGGCAATGCCTGCCAGCAACGATCAATGACGCCGTGACCACTGGCACCACCGCCGATAAAGACAGCGTCCGGGTCCGCCAGTTGGGGAATTGCCTCGGTAATATCGGATTCCAGGGTCTCGAGATGGCCAACGCCATGACGACGGGCGTTCTCCCGCACATTGGCCAGCCGGTCCGAACGCTTATCCACGGCGGTCGCCCGGTTCGCACCGTCGCTGCGCAACCACTCCACGGCCACCGCACCGGACCCTGTCCCCAGGTCCCACAGATGCTCACCGCCGCGTGGCGCCAAATGCGCCATGACCACGGCCCGGATTTCGGGGGCCGAAATCTGGCCATCATGGCAGTAATCCGATCCGGGCCGGCCCGGCGCCAGGGCCACGGGTGTCTCCCGTTCGTCGGCAATGCATTCAATCGCCAGGGTATTGAGGTTGAACACTGGTTGATCCAGCCCCTCTCTCGCGCGGATTTCCCAGACGCGTTCATCCGCGCCACCCAATGCTTCCAGTACATGGAGGCGGCTCTCCCCGTAACCACTCTCGCACAGGATGTTCGCCACCGTTTCCGGGCTGCCGCCGTCGTTGCTCAGAACCAGCAGCCGACGCCCTGGCACCAGGCGCGCGCGCAGCCGGTCCGGGTCGCGCGCCACCAGGGAATGACAGTGCAGGTCCTGCAGCGGCCACCCCAGCCGCGCCGCTGCCAGCGAGAACGCCGAGGGCCCGGGATGAACCACCATGGCCTCCGGCGGAAGGTAGCGGCTGAGCGTGGCACCAATCCCGTACCAGAAGGGGTCACCACTGGCGAGCACGCAGACAGGGTGCCCCTGCCGGCGCTTAATCCACTCGATGCCCTCACTGATCGGCGACGGCCACACCTCGCGCTGCTGCCCCGCCACCGCCGGCAGATGCGACAGATGGCGCTCACCGCCGATCACCAGCTCGGCGCTCAGGACCGCATCACGGGCTGCCTCGCCCAGCTCCTGCCAGCCAGCCTCCGAAAGCCCGACCAGGCTGAGCCAGGCGACACGCCCCCCATCGGATACAGACGTACTGTTGTCACTCATTTATACTCCGCCCCATGCAAATACTGATTCTCGGCGGCACCCGCGACGCCATGACCCTGGCCGACCAGCTCCTCGACCATCCCGAGCTGCAACCCATCTACTCACTCGCCGGCCGCACCCGCCGCCCACTGCCGCCTTCACTGCCGACGCGCCGTGGCGGCTTCGGTGGCATCGAGGGCCTCAAACAGTGGCTGATCCGCAACAACACCGCCGCCGTGGTGGACGCCACCCACCCCTTCGCCGCCGAAATGTCCAACAACGCCGCCATCGCCTGCCAGGAACTCGGCATCCCCCTCGGCCGCCTCGAACGCCCGCCCTGGGAAGAAACCGACGACGACCACTGGATCCGCGTCCCGGATCTTCACGAAGCCGCCCGACAGGCCGAAGCCATCACCGACCCCGGCGCCACCCTCTGGCTCACCACCGGCCGCACCAGCCTCGCCGCCTTCGAACCCATCACCGACCGCCACCTCCTGGTCCGCTGCGTCGACCCACCGGACCCGGCCCCCGACTTCCGCAACTGGACCCTCATCGAAGACCGCGGCCCCTACGACCTCGACGACGAACGCAACATCATCACCACCCACAACGTCGCCGCCCTGGTCACCAAAAACTCCGGCGGCCAGGCCGCCCGCCCCAAACTGGACGCCGCCCGCGAGGCCGGCATTCCCGTCGTCATCGTGGACCGCCCAACACTGCCCCCAGCCACCCACAGCTTCGATTCACTCGAAGCCGTAACAACCTGGCTGGACAGAGGCCTGCAAGTAAGCCGGATAAGCCAGGGGCGGGGGTAGGCTGAATGGGAAGCTCCGGAGCCATGGATGGCGGAGGGCAGCCTACAGGGACGTACTTGTGGCGGTTCCCATTCAGCCTACCCCCGCCCCTGGCGTCTACTCGTAGTCTCTAGGACTGTAAACCCAGTCCCGACCAGCATGCGCAAAGAACCGACTCCGAGAGTTCCCCACAATCACCAACGTCCGCATATCCACCTCAGAAGCATCCGCCTCCGCCAGCGTCGTCATCCGAACCCACTCATCAGCACGCCCCACCGCCGCCGCAAACACCACCGGCGTCTCCCCCGGCTGCTCCGCCCTCAGAATGCTCAATGCCTCCCCCATCTGCCAGGGACGACTGGACGAACGCGGGTTATAAAAGGCCATGGCAAAATCCGCCTGCGCCGCCAACTGAAGACGCCGGGCAATCACCTCCCACGGCTTGAGGTTGTCCGACAGCGACATCACACAGAAATCATGCCCCAGCGGCGCCCCCACACGGGCCGCCGCAGCCTGAAGCGCGGAAATTCCCGGGTAAATACCAAACTCAACATCCGCCCACCCAGGCTTCGCATGCCGATCCAGCACCTCGCACAGCGCCGCCGCCATGGCAAAGATCCCCGGATCGCCCCCGGAAACGACGGCCACATGCCGCCCCTCCGCCGCCAGATCCAGGGCCTGGGCCGCGCGCTCCAGCTCCTCGCGGTTGTCCGAGGCATGGCACCGGTGCCGCTCGGAAGCCAGGCGATCCAGGTAGGGCCCATAGCCCACCAGATCCGTCGCCATGCCGATAACCGACTGCGTCTCCGGACTGATCCACCCCGGTCCGGCCGGCCCCACACCGATCACATCCAACCGCTTCATACACGCACTCCCGGCCCCGGAATCAGGATCATCGAGAAGTAAGGTGCCTTGCCCTCCGGCGCCTCGGCCAGCGGCATCACCTGCTCCTCCGGCATGCTTGCCTTCTCCACGTACCAGGCCCGTTCCAGGATGCCCATATCCGATGCAATGCCACGCAGCAGCGGCAGGTTGGTCCCCACCTTCATGATCACAGTGGCCCGTTCCGGATCGATGCTGGCCCGCAGCGCCTTCTCCCCCATGGTCCCGGGAATCACGCGAAGCTGGTCATCGCGCATCATCAGCGGATGCGGCAGCAGTGCGCCACCGGCCATCATCGCGCCAACACCCGGTACCACGGTGCTCTCGTAACGGTCCTTAAGGCGAAGGAAGATGTGCATGAAGGAGCCGTAGAAAAACGCATCCCCTTCATTGAGCACGGCCACGGACCGGCCGGCGTCCAGGTGCCGGGCCACGGCCTGTGCCGATTCCTCAAAGAAATCCTCGATCTGCTGGCGGTATTCCCTGCTGTCATGGGGAATCTCGTTGGTGACCGGATACACCATGGGCAGCTCCTCGTGCTGGGGCGAAATATGCGCCTCGCAGGAAGTACGCGCACGCCCGCGCCCGCTGCGTTTGCAGAAATAGGCCACCACGGGGCAGTTTTCGAGCAGGCGCACGGCCTTGAGCGTCAGCAGCTCCGGATCCCCCGGCCCCGTACTGATGCCGTAGAGATGCCCCTTTCCGGTTGTTGCTGGTTGAACTGATGCATTATTGAACATGGCTGTTATTCCGTTTCACTGGCAAGCGCGTTGACGGCGGCCGCGGCCATGGCACTACCGCCACGGCGCCCGTGTACCGTCATGAAGGGGAGGTCCCGGGTGGCGGCAAGCGCTTCCTTACTCTCCGCCGCCCCGATGAACCCCACCGGAAATCCAAGCACGGCGGCAGGACGCGGTCCGCCCTGCGCCAATCTGTTGAGAAGATGGAACAGCACCGTCGGCGCATTACCGATGGCTACCACGCTGCCTTCCAGATGTTCTTCCCAAAGATCCAGTGCAGCGGCACTCCGGGTGTTGCCAATGGCGGCGGCGTGCTCCGGCACCCGTTCGTCGCGAAGGGTACAGATCACCTGGTTGTCCGCCGGCAACCGTTTGCGGGTGACACCGTGGGCGACCATTTCGCTGTCACACAGAATCGGTTTACCCGCCTGGAGAGCAGCCTTGGCGGCACTGGCAACATCTGCGGAGAAATCCATATCCTCCACAAGATCCACCATGCCGCAGGCATGAATCAGACGAACCGCCGCCTTTTCCAGGTCGGCAGGCACCCTTGAAAGATCCGCTTCCTCGCGGATCGTCGCGAATGACGCCCGGTAGATCGCCGCGCCATCCTTTTCATACTCATGGAGCTCATCCATGTTCTGGTCCTCAAACATCTTGGTTTGTTGAAACTCTGTCGGTAGCTGTTGGGTTTTGGGGGAGGACAGGGTTGGGGGCCGCTTTCCGGGAATCGCTGTAAATACGTCCCTGTACGCTGCCCTCCGCCATCCATGGCTCCGGAGCTTCCCGGAAAGCGGCCCCCAACCCTGTCCGTCTAACCACGAGTTACCGCTGCTACCACCACTTCACTTTTCAAAAAGAAAAACCCTTTTGAGGTCGCGATACCCCCAACTTGAAAGTGAGCGAATCGGGTAGTGCTTTCCGGGAAGCTCCGGAGCCATGGATGGCGGAGGGCAGCCTACACGGACGTACTCGTGGCGGTTCCCGGAAAGCACTACCCGATTTGCTCAGGCACGAAGCCAACATTCCTGAGTCATGGCTTGATCCGTACTCCCCTGGCAATCAGCCACCAAGCAAAAACACCAACAACCACCGTCACGACCGGCAGTACCAGCAACGTCCAACCACCGCCAACACTCCCCGCATCCATCAGGCTGTACCGGAAACCATCCACGATGTAGACCATGGGATTGCCCAGGGACAGCGTGTCCCAGGGCGCGGGAAGACGGTCAATGGGATAGAAGACACCGCCGAGATAGATCAGGGGCGTCAGCAGGAAGGTGGCGATAATCGAAGTATCATCAAAGCTGCGCGCAAACACGCCATTGATCAGCCCCGCAAAGGAAAACAGCAGCGCACTCAGGAAAGCCACCACGAGGCCGGACCCCAGGTGGTGGATTTCCAGGCTGGTCAGCGGCAGCGCCAAGGCCATAACCAGGGCCCCCGCCATCAGCCCACGCAGCACGCCGGCAGTGGCAAAACCGGCGACGATCAGCCAGGCCGGCATGGGCGCCACCAGCATCTCCTCGATGTGAAGCTGAAGCCGGGCGCCATAGAACGCCAGGGTGGTGTTGTTGTAGGCGTTGGTGACCACGGCGAACAGGACCAGCCCGGGCATGATGAAATCCGCATAGTTGGTGCCTTCAACCCGGCCGATATCGCGGCCTACGAAATGACCAAAGATCAGCATGAACAGCGAGGCCGTCACCACCGATGGCAGCAGGCTCTGGACCCAGGAGCGCATGAAGCGACGCACCTGGCGGATGACCAGCCCCTGGTAGGCGTTCCAGTAGATTTCGGCGTTCATTCTGACACCTCCTTGGCCTCGGAATCCTTGGAAACCATCGCGAGAAAACGCGATTCCAGGCTCTTCGAGCCGGTCCCGCTGGCACTGTCATCGCCGAAAAGCTCGGAGGGCGTGTCGTTGGCAATCAGGCGTCCCTCGTTCAGCACGGCCACGGTCTCGCACAGGTCCCGCATTTCCTCCAGGTAGTGGCTGCTCATGAGGATGGTGGTGCCGTTGGCATTGAGTTCCTGCAGCAGCTCCCAGGTATCCCGCCGCGCGGCCACGTCCAGGCCGGCGGTGGGTTCGTCCAGGATCAGGAGCCTGGGTTCGTGAACCAGCGCGCGGGCGAGCATCAGGCGCCGCTTCATGCCGCCGGACAGGCCCCAGGGTTTGCGCTTGGCGCGTTCTTCCAGGCCAACTCGCGCCAGTGCCTGATGGGCACGCTCACCGGCCCGTTTCCGGGGAACGCCGTAATACATGGCCTGACCAACCATGGTCTCGATAATGGGCTCGAAGCTGTTGAAGTTCACTTCCTGGGGCACCAGGCCGACGTGGCGCTTGGCGGCCACCGGGTCGCGCGCCAGGTCGTGGCCGAACAGGGCCACGGAACCGGTCTCGATCCGCACGAGCCCCGTCATCAGGCCGATCAGGGTGCTCTTGCCGGCGCCGTTGGGGCCGAGCAGCCCATGGAAGGCGCCCTGGGGGACCTCCAGATCCACGCCGGCCAGCGCGGTCTGATTGCCTTTGTAGGTTTTGTGGAGGCCGGATAACCGGATCGCCGCCGCTGTCATGCCACCGCCTCCGCATGCCCGATGAGTTCGCCCTTGCGGCTGACCGCGCAGACACTGAGATGCGCTGCATCTGGCAGGTAAGCCCGGGTCCGCTCCAGCCCCAACGCCGCCATGCGGTCTCCCAGCGGCACCTGCTGTGCCTGGCAGTAGCCCAGGGCCTCAATGCTCGTGTTCGATGCCCGGATACGCTCGCAGAGGTCATCATTGGCCCCCACGGCGGCCGCTTCCCGGGCGATGAAATCAAGGTCGATGGCGCAGCGCGCACTGTGGGTATCCGGGTGGCCGGCGGCGTACTTGGTCAGCTTGCCGAAGCCGCTGACCAGCGTGACCCGGGGTAGCGGATGGCGCTTCAGATACTTGAGCAGAGCCCCGAACATGTCGCCCATTTCCACAATCGCGCCTTCTTCCAGACCGTAGTGGGTGCGGGCGAACTGCTCGCTGGTGCCGCCGGTACAGCCGGCAATGTGCGTCAGGCTGTTGGCACGGGCCACGTCCACGGACTGGTGGATGGAGGCGATAAAGGCGGAGCAGGAGAAGGGCCGGACGATGCCCGTGGTACCCAGCACTGAAAGGCCGCCAAGGATACCCAGCTTCGGGTTCATGGTGCGCCGGGCAATAGCGTCTCCGTCATCAATGCCCACGGTCACGCGGAAGCCGCCGATATAGTCCGCCTCGCGCGCGACGGTCTCCAGGTGCTCGCGGATCATCTGGCGGGGAACCGGGTTGATGGCGGGCTCACCGGCGGGCACCGGCAGTCCCTCGCGGGTCACGGTGCCCACGCCCTCGCCGGCACGGAAGGCCACCCCGCTGTCCCCGGTCAGCTCAATCCGCACCCAGAGCCGTGCACCATGGGTGGCATCCGGGTCATCGCCGGCATCCTTGATGATGCCCGCCGTGGCAGCGCCGCCGGCAACACAGAGGTCTTCCAGGACCATGGTCGGTTCCTGACCCCGGGGCAACCGGATGCTCACGCCCCGGTCCTCGCGTCCCAGCAACAGGGCACGGGCCGCCGCCAGTGAGGCCGCCGTGGCGCAAGCGCCGGTCGACAGTCCCTGACGCAGAGGACCATTATGTTCGGGAGTTTCAGGACGCATGGATACTGAAGCCTGGAGTCCTCACCGCCGTGCCACCCGCACACCAACGATGCTGATCCCCTGGGCCGGTCTCCGGACTCGTGCGGGAACCGTACTGGTTCCGGTGAATCGCCTTCCCATGGAGTAGCACCACAGTGGCGGGGAAGATTCACGCTCGACACTTACCGTTGCGGGGGCAGTCCCGGATTTTCACCGGGTTCCCGTTTCAGCCGACTATCCGAACAGATGCCGGCCACCCAGGGACGAAAGAGGGGCAAATCCTAGAGGATCGACGCACCCTGGTCAAATCGCCACCAGCAGCCCTTGATTTTTGCAACACGCTCTATCGCCGGACAACGGCGGCGCTAGTGCGAACCAGTCCGGTATTCTTTAACGCCATGGCAAGCTAGAATGCCGAATCCATGTATGTACGCTCACGAGAGAGCCAATGGCGAAAAGCAGCACACAGCAACCCGGCGAATTCTCGATCGACCAGCTCGCACGGGAAAGCGGCATGACGGTACGCAACATCCGCGTCTACCAGGAGCGCGGCCTGATCCCGCCGCCGGAGCGCCGTGGCCGTAAGGGCATCTACAGCGAGACCCACCTTTCACGGCTGCGCATCATAGGCCGGCTGCTGGAGCGCGGCTACACGCTCAACAACATCGCCGAGCTGGTGGAAAGCTGGGAACAGGGCAATGGCATCGAGCACATCCTCGGGCTGGAAAAAGCCGTTGTCAGCCCCTGGTCCGACGAGCTCCCCGAGTACCTCACTAAGCGCGAGCTGGTCCAGAAGTTCGGCAACATCTTTCTGGGAAAGGCCCTTAACCGCGCCATTGAACTGGAGATCATCATCCCGGAGGGGCGGCGCTACCGTATCCCCAGCCCTCGCATGCTGCATGCCGGCGCCGAGTTGGTGAAAACCGGGATTCCGCTGGAGGATATGCTGGAAGTGGTCGCCTACCTTCGCCAGAACGTTGAGGAAGCGGCCGAGGCCATGGTCAAGCTCGTGGAGACCCACATCTTCGACCGCTCCAGCCCCGAGATGCCCCCGCCCGAGGAGTCCGAGGAGCTGGCCCAGCTCATCTGGCGCCTGCGCCCGCTGGTGGAAATGGCCGTGCTTCCGGAAGTTGCCCGCGCCATGCAGAAAGCCGCCGACCGCCACCTCGGCGACCGCCTTGCCTATGTGCTTGACCATCTGAACCAGCCCGCCTCTTCCCGGGAATAAACCCCCAACACGATCCCATCCCAGACTTGGCCAAAATGACGTCTGGCAGCGTCAATTCGGTCCTTGCCGCCCCATCGATTACTGTTACATTGACTAATGTCACTTTTGGAATTGTAAAGATACCAAAAGCTCAAACACTAACCGGAGAGGGCGCGCCATGACAGCCGCAACCGCAACCGCAGCCAAGCATCATGACACCGAACAGAATATCCCTGGACCGGGCGATGACGGCATGGTCATGCCGGAACGCCGGGACCTGCACTTCCTGCCACCGAAGGAACGTATTCACGACTGGCATCAGGCGGGCCCGCACATGACCCAGTTCATGAACGCCCTGTCGCTGTTCTTCCCGGCCGGCGAACGGCTCTTTATTGACGCCGTGCGCGAGTACCGGGACCAGATCCCCGACCCGGACCTGAAGAAGGCCGCCACCGCCTTCATCGGCCAGGAGGCCATGCACAGCCGGGAACACATCGAATACAACAGCCTCATGGAAGAGGCCGGCCTGCCGGCGGACAAGCTGGATGCCTTCGTCTGGTCCCTGCTGGACTTCCTCAAGGAACGCACCCCCAAGAGCATGCCGTTGTCAGCCACCATCGCCCTGGAGCACTTCACGGCCCTGATGGGCGGATTCCTGCTGGACCATCCGGAAGTCCTGGATGGCTCCCAGGAGGACTACCAGCGCATGTGGCAATGGCACGCCATGGAGGAAGTGGAGCACAAGGCGGTCTGCTATGACGTATGGGAAAAATGCGTCGGGCGCGGCCCCACCGCCTACCTGAAGCGGGCGTTCGGCATGACCGCGGCCACCGCCATCTTCTGGCCGCTGGTACTGGCGTTCTACATGCAGATGGTCAACTCGAGCGAAGCCTGCCGAAAGGAGGGCTGGCGCGGCCACCTGACCGTGCTCAACATCCTTTTCGGAAAGCCAGGCGTACTGCGCAAGCAGATCCCGCACTCGCTGGCGTTCTTCAAGTACAGCTTCCACCCCTGGCAGCAGAACAACAGCCACCACATCGCCCATCTCAACGAACTGGCGGAAGAGGCCGAGGAAGCCTATCAACAGGCCATGTCCAGTTACGGCGAGCATCATCAGACCCATCATTAAGCTCCTCTTCTGGCCCGGTTCGCCGGGCCCTTTTTCCTGTTTGCCGTCCTGACAACCCACCCCGTCACTTGAGTCTTGTTGGTGTCGTAGCAAGGCGTACATTGGAATCAGCACCCATCAAAAGGGAAGGGGGACTTATGACAACCACAACAGACCACCCCACGGAGACCGGCCAGGCCAATACCGGCCCGGGCGACGAGGGCATGGTCATCCCGGAACGCCGCGACCTGCACTTCCTGCCGCCCAGGGAGCGCATCGAGGACTGGCACAAGCTCGGTCCCCACATGACCCAGTTCATGAACACCCTCTCGCTCTTCTTTCCGGCGGGCGAGCGACTGTTCATCGACGCCGTGCGCGCCTTCCGCGACGAGATTCCGGACCCGGACCTGAAAAAGGCCGCCACCGCCTTCATCGGACAGGAGGCCCTGCACAGCCGCGAGCACATCGAGTACAACAAACTCATGGACGAAGCCGGTCTTCCAGCCGGGCGCCTGGACCGCCATGTCACGAAGATGCTGGACTGGTTCAAGGAACACGGCAGCCGCGAGGACCTGCTGGTGGAGACCATTGCCCTGGAACACTTCACCGCGCTCATGGGCGATTTCCTGCTGGATCACCCCGAAGCGATGGAGGGCTCCCAGGAGGACTACCTGCGCATGTGGGAATGGCATGCCATGGAAGAGGTGGAGCACAAGGCCGTGTGTTTTGATGTTTA
The DNA here is from genome assembly GCF_004364635.1 of Halospina denitrificans. Taxonomy (GTDB): domain Bacteria; phylum Pseudomonadota; class Gammaproteobacteria; order Pseudomonadales; family Oleiphilaceae; genus Halospina; species Halospina denitrificans. The sequence continues at coordinate 222,597 of NZ_SOAX01000004.1, forward strand.
CGAAAAGTGCGTCGGGCGCGGCCCGCGTGCCTACGCCCACAGAACTCTGGGCATGCTGCGGGCCACGACCATCTTCTGGACCAACGTCACCCGCTTCTACCTGCAGATGACCGAGGCCAGCGAAGCCTGCCGCAAGGAGGGCTGGCGCGGCCACCTGACCGTGCTCAACACCCTGTTCGGCCGCCCGGGCCTGCTGCGCCGCCAGCTCCCGTCATGGCTGGAGTTCTTCAAGTACAGCTTCCACCCCTGGCAGCAGAACAACAGCCACCACATTGCACGACTCCAGGAACTGGCGGAGGAAGCGGAAGCGGCGTATCAACAGGCCAACGCCGAGTACGCCACTCACCACTAAGCGCCTACCGGGCCCGGTCCGCCGGGCCCGTCGTCATCCCCGATCCAGCCCCGTCCGGTAATCGCTGCCACTCGGGCGGCTTCCACAGGTGCTTCAGGCGCTCCTTCACCGGCCCCTGGATTGTCATGTCCCGGAACATATCCACATACTCATGGGTCCAGAGCGTAATCAGGTCATTAGCCGGTACCGGTGTGGTGATGCCGTAGACGGGCGGGTCCTTGGCCTTCTCGTCCTCGAAGCTGCCGAAAAGCCGGTCCCAGATGATCAGCACGCCGCCGTAGTTGCGGTCGATGTAGCCGGGATTGCGGCCGTGGTGCACACGATGATGGCTGGGCGTATTGAAGATGAACTCGATCCAGGGATGGAGCTTGCCCACCAGCTCGGTGTGGATAAAGAACTGGTAGACCAGGGACAGCGCATAGACGATGCCGATCCAGACCGGATTGAAGCCGATGAACGCCAGGGGCAGGTAGAAGATCCAGGTGCCGTTGAAGATGTTGGTGGCGTTCTGGCGCATGGCGGTGGTGAAATTCAGCCGTGGCGAGGAATGGTGCACCACATGCGCCGCCCAGAACCAGCGGATGCGGTGCCCCGCCCGGTGCTGCCAGTAGAAGCAGAACTCCACGCCCAGAAAGGTCAGAACACCCGTCAGCAGGTTCAATTCGAAGTCGAACAACCGGTAGTGATACAGCACCGAATACACCGGGAAGGCAATCAGGCCGGCAAACAGCAACTCCGTGATTTGATAACCCGCGCCGAGCATGAAGTTCTTCACGCCCTCGCGCCCGTCCATACGCTCCGGGTCATGCTTCAGCTTCTGGTATTCCCAGAGCGCAACCAGGAGAAAAACCGGCGTCGCCACCACGAAAATCAGCTGCCTTGCATCCAGCGCCAGCCACTCACTGGCCAGTGCCCACAGGGCCAGCAGGCCACTGTCGGCCAGAACCGCGTGCATCATATCCAGTAATGCCATAGCAGACCTCTCCTGTTGATGGGCCGTCGGCGTGTCTTCCTTTATAGGAATCATTCTTCCACCAACGCAGGCTTGATGATTGACAATCCACGCCACGTTATTGATGATTCACGTCAACCTATGAGCATCGGAACACAATGCGCATCAACGGCGCCTGGACAGGCCTGCTCACCGACTGGCTCGACCAGAACCAGCTGGACGCCCCCGGAACCCGATCGCGGCTGGCCCGCTATGCCCCGGACGACAGCGTGCCCGTGGCCGTCTGGCGGGAATTGCTGGAAGATACCCTGGATACCATAGCCACGGGAGTCGCCCCCGAGCTGGACGTCGGGGCCTGCGTCCAGCCCCGCCACGTTGGCGTACTCGGCTACCTGGTCCTGGCCTGCGAAACACTGGGCGATGCCATGCTCGCCTACCAGCGCTATGAACGGCTCTTCTATGGTGAACAGCTGGCCCAGATCGATACCGATGGCACCGATGCCGAGATCCGCTGGCCCCAGACTCCGGAACCCCTGGGCCAGAAAGCTGACGGGGTCGCAATTGCCGCGCTGGTGACCTTCCTGAGGCGCCAGCTGGACGACCCGCCACCGCCCTCCGGCATCGCCTTCCACGACGTGGTTTCCCCTGAACAGGCCTCCGCCTACGAGGCCTTTTTTGACTGCCCGGTTGTCTTCGGAGATGACTTCGTGCGGGTACGTTTTCCCCTGCACTCCCTGCAGATGCCCATGCCCCGCCGGGACCCCACCCTGCGCCAGCTGCTCAACCGCCAGGCCGATGCCCTGCTCCAGACCCTCTCCCGGGACCAGCTCCTGGAAGAACAGCTCCACCGTAACCTGCTGCGGCTGCTGGCGGAGGGGGATCCCACGCTGGAACGCATGGCCCGGCGCCTGCACATGGCCCCGCGTACCCTGCAACGCCGCCTGGCGCGACACGGCATGAGCTGGCAGCAATGGCTGGACCATGCCCGGGAACAGCTGGCCCGCCAGTACCTGGCGGACCCGGGTCTGAACCTGAATGAGATTGCCCTTTTGCTGGGTTTTTCCGAGCAGAGCGCATTTACGCGCAGCTTCCAGAGATGGACGGGCGAAACACCAGGGGGGCGGCGGCGTGTTCGGGATCGGAGGAGCTAGGCGGAAAACATGGAGAGCATGCCGCGAACCAGCGCCGCGGCACCCGCGACGGCAGCAATACCCAGGATGATCGGCCGCAGCCGGCTCGAAGGCAGGCGCCCCACAAACCAGCGCGACATCACAAAACCCACAATGACGCCGGGGGCTGTGGCCAGGAACAGCAACAGCTCCTTCACCCCCAGGTATCCGGAGGCAACCAGCGCCGCAATACTCAATACGCTTGCGAACATGAAGAAGGCGGACATATTCGCCCTGACCAGTGGGCCCTTCTCGTTCTGGTAGATGAGAGCAATGGGCGGGCCGCCAACGGCAGTAATGGTCCCCATGAAGGTGGAGGCGGCACCGGCAACCACGCTGTTGCGGCCGTTGAGCCGGGGCTTCCAGCCACCGACACTCAGCGTAACCGCCAGCAGGATCAGCACCCCGAAGACCAGCTCAAACCCACGGGGTGAAATGACCATCAGCGTTCCGGCTGCAAGGATGGTTCCCAGGACCCCGCCTGCGACGGCAAGGCGCACCTCCCTGACACTCACGCCCATCCGATGGCGCACCAGCATCAGCAGGTTCAGCAGGGTCGCGTTCATAACCAGAGGCCCCGGAACCAGTACCGGGTTGACCAGGAAAAGCAGCGGCGCGGACAGGGTCCCGATACCATAACCCGCCACTCCCTGAAGACAGGCGCCCGCCAGTACCACCAGGTTCGCAATCAGGATCTGCAATAGCGTGATGTCTGAAAGCATGGACCTCCCCCTGAGATGGAAGCGCTCAGCCTACCAGATCCACCAGTCCCAAGTGTGCAATCACAGGCTCCCGTCCACGCTGGTTTTTGTATTACACTGAGCCGAATCCACTCACCAATTTGCCAACAACAACGACGAGAGCTGAACGATGATCCTGAGCCACGCCATTGGAATGCTGTTCCGCCCGGACGCCGAATGGGCCTCCATCAAGCAAGAAAAGCCCACCCCTATTGCGGTGTACGGCCTCTACATCCTCATCCTGGCGGCCATCGGGCCGGTATGCGCCTATTACGGCACGGTGGAAATGGGCTGGTCCATTGGCGACCGCATCATCAAGCTCACGCCGGACAGTGCCATGCAGCTGGTCATACTGACCTACCTGGCCATACTGGCGGGCAGCTTCGCCCTCAGTTACGGCATCGACTGGATGGCCAACACCTTTGGCTCGGAGCACGAGCAGAACGGCAATAACGCGGTTGCGCTGGTGGCCTACTCGCTGACGCCCATGTACGTGGCCGGCCTTACCCTGCTCTATCCGGATCCCTGGATCAACGCCATGGTCCTGCTGGCCGCCGCCAGTTACGGCGCCTTGCTGATGTGGAAAGGGGTGCCCGTCGTCATGGGCATGAGCAAGGAGCAGTCCATGGTCTATTGCGGCGCCATTCTCACCCTGGCACTGGTCCTGCTGGTCTCCACCCTGGCAACCACGGGCCTGCTGTGGAACTTTGGTTTCGGCCCAACCTTTATTGAAAACTGAATATGGGTTTTGAAGTTCACCCACAGCTGAAGGCGGACTGCCATGTCATGGGACGGTTCGCCTCCTCCCAGGTCCTGCTGCACCGCAACAGCCAGATCCCCTGGTACATCGTTGTCCCCGAGGCCAACGTCCGGGAACTCCATGAACTGCGAGGCTCTCCCAGGCAGGATCTCGACGACCTCCTCAACCGGCTCGCGTGTTTTATTAAAACCCACCACCAGTGCGAACATACCAATGTCGCCGCCATTGGAAATCGCGTTCCGCAACTCCATATTCATGTGATAGGGCGCTGGGAAGGCGACCCCTGTTGGCCGGACGTGATCTGGGGCAACCTGCCCGAAGGCCCGGTACGGTCGGATGCCGTACTGGAGCCGCTCAAGGTCGAACTGGGCCGCTATCTCAGACGCGAATAAGCCTGCACCGGCAAGGAGGTTATCATGGCAACCACGGCACTGGTCCCCATTGCCAACGGCAGCGAGGATATTGAATCGGTCACGATCATCGATGTGCTGCGCCGCGCCGGCGTGGACGTCACCGTGGCCAGTGTGCACGAGGAGCGCACCATTACCGCCGCACGCCAGACCCGCATCACCGCCGATGCGTTGATCAGCGAATGCTCGGGCGTCACCTATGACGTGATCGCCCTGCCCGGTGGTATGCCGGGAGCCGAAAACCTCGGAGCCAGCGAACCCCTGCAGGAACAGCTCCGAGCCCAGCGCGACGCTGGCAGGTGGTACGCCGCCATCTGCGCCGCGCCCGCCGTGGCCCTGGAACCCAACGGGCTGCTCGAGGGTCGCGCGGCCACCGCCCACCCGGGTTTCCAGTCCAGGCTGGCAAATCAGAGCCGGGTCAATGAGCGCGTGGTGATTGATGGCAACTGCATCACGAGCCAGGGCCCCGGCAGCGCCCTGGAATTCTCGCTGGCACTGGTGGAAGCTCTCTTCGGCAAAGACAAGCGTGATGAAGTGGCTGCCCCCATGGTACTTCCAACATAACCCTTCAATTTCCTGACTCGGGGACGACACATGAAAATCCTGATGGTACTGACTTCACACAGCGAGATGGGCAACACCGGCCACAAGACCGGTTTCTGGCTGGAAGAGTTCACCACACCCTATTACATCTTCAAGGATGCCGGCGCACAGATCACTCTGGCCTCGCCCAAGGGAGGGCAACCGCCGGTGGATCCCAACAGTGCGGCGCCGGACGCCGCTTCTGACAGCACTGAACGATTCGAGAAGGACGCGGAGAGCAAGGCAGCCCTTGCGGACACCGAAAAGCTCGCCAACGTCCAGGCCAATGACTACGACGCCATTTTCTACCCCGGCGGCCACGGCCCACTCTGGGATCTGGCCGAAGACCCTGACAGTATTACGCTTATTGAGGAGGCCGTCCGACAGGATAAGGTCATTGGCGCCGTCTGCCACGCGCCGGGTGCATTACGGCATGTGCGCGGCACCGACGGCAATCCTCTGGTTCAGGGCAGGGAGGTCACCGGCTTCACCAATGGCGAGGAAGAGGCGGTGCAGCTGGATAAGGTGGTCCCCTTCCTGGTGGAGGACATGCTCGAGGCCAGCGGCGCACACTACACCTGTGGCGAGGACTGGGAATCGCATGTGGTTCGCGATGGCAAGTTGATCACTGGCCAGAACCCGGCTTCCTCGGAAGATGCCGCCCACGCCGTTCTGGCACTGCTGCGCTGATACCGACCTGTGCGGGAGCCGTGCTCAGCGCTCCCGCACCACCCGGGTCACCAGAATGGGCCCGAACACCTCGAATACGATGGTGGACGTCACGACCGTGGCGACGATCAGGCTTCCCTGATCCGGAAAGCGTTCCGCTGCCAGCAGCGCCATACCCATGGCAACACCTGCCTGGGGTGTCAGGGCCAGACCAAGATCCGACGGGATCCCCTTACGGCTATGCTTGAGCGCACGCACCCCCAGGTACCCCCCCAGATAACGTCCGCCAAGACGCAGAAGAATATAGGCCAGGGTCAGCCAGGCCGCCATGCCCATATAGCCAAGATCGACACTCGCTCCCGAAAGCACGAAAAAGAAGATCAGAAACGGCCACTCGATGTGCTCGATCTCCGTGAAGGAACGGGTGTGGTGGCGGGAAAGATTCACGATCAGGAAGCCGGTCGTCATGGCCGCCAGCAATGATGACACCTGGAGGTAGGTGGACAGCCCGGCGACGAGCAGAATCAGTGCCAGGGCCTCCACCAGCGTGGGCTCGCCCGGCTGGATGCGCCCCGTCAGCCAGGCAGCGGGCAACCCGAGAACAGCGCCCAGGACCAGGGCGCCACCGAGCTCCCAGCCCGCATGCGCCAGTGCCTCAGCGCCGTTTCCGGAAGTGGCCCACCCCAGCCCCGCCATGGCAAAACCAAACACGATAATACCCCAGGCATCGTCAATCGCCACGATACCCAGAATTACCCGTGACCTGAGGCTGCTGTCCCCTTCAAACCGGATGGCCTCACTGACGGCGGCCGGATCCGTCGCCACCGAGATCGCCGCCAGGGAAACGGCCACCGCCAGGGAATAGCCAAGAAGCGTCAGACCCAGACCAACCGCCAGAGCACCCACCAGGATCACGGAAACCGACAGGATCAGGATAAGGGGCCCCGTATTCCGGAGGCGCTTCAGGGTCAGTTCGCCCCCCAGAAGAAATGCCACCATCACCAGCGCCACATTGATCAGAGGCTCACTCAGATCGCCCAGGGGCCGTTCATGGGGTTCCCCAAGAATGCCCTGCTGGATCACCGCATAGGCCACACCCACCAGGACCAGCAGCGATATACGCGGCAGGCGTGTGCGCCTGGCCACGGCGTCCGCGAGGATGCTGACTGACAGCAACACCCCGAGCAGCATCAGGTTGAAGCTGCTCTGGCTCATATCGGCAAGCAGTTGATCCATAAACTCCTTATCCAGGACCGGGAAATTTCAGCTGGTATGGCACCCCTTACCGGTTGGGCATGGACATCATATCCACGTCGGACGGAAGCTGGTAGAAGCTGTCCGGCTTATCCACCTCCTTCGCCTCAATCAGGGTAAGACCTTCCTTCTGGCGGAGAATACCCCCGTATCCGGTTTCATCCAGATCCTTCAGCATCTTCCGGGTACTGCCGGAATCCTCCGGATCCAGCATCTGGCCGACGCGGACCATAGCCTTGAGGAATCCCTGGGTAGCCGCGACAACCCTGGGGTGGTCGGAAAGCACCACCTCAAGCGTCCGGCCGTTAATGCTCACCTCATGGACATGCCCCTCGTACCCGGAGACTGTCTCGGTCTTTCCGGTCTTGCGGATTTCCACATTCTCCGCAGAGCTATCGCCGGATCTGTTGTTTCCCTGGGAAAACTGCGCCATGGCCCTGCCCATCTCGTCCATGTTCACGGCCACCTTCCTGCCGCCCTGGTTCATAACCGAATAGACCTTGCCACCGGACACCAGCATATAACCGTCCTGCCCCGCGTTGATCCGGATATGGTCGTCATCCTGGTAATAGACCTCGGTGCGCGTCTGCCCCGGCATCTCAAACACGCCATAGGCGTCCGCCTGGGCCATCACGGAAACGCAGAGACCAACCGTAAGAGTAAGAATCCTGTACATGATGTCGTCCTTGTTGTCGCCAGTTATCAGGGAAACCCGGCATAGGCGGGATTAGAATCAGATTATCAGGAGTTGGGGGGTACGGCCAGACGCCATGATTCCGCCCCTAAGTCAGCACGATCTCCCTGGCCCACTCCGGCAACGGGTCCAGCGTCCATTGCCAATGACCGTCCCGCCACAGCGCCACGCGTTGGTAGGGTTTCCCGGCACTGGAGTTGTCCACCAGGTGGAGTTCATCAGCCAGGCCGACGCTATCCCGAACCAGTTTCCGGGTCCGGGGAATGCGCGAGCGGATCTTGCGCACGGGCACCTTGTGCCCGCCGGCGGTGACGCGGCTGGCGACGCGGGCGATGTTGAGTTCCGGGTCTGTCAGATGGAAGTAGAAGATACGGATGACAAAGCCGCAGGCCTTGGCCCGGGCGGCGAAGTCGACCTTGGAGGGGTGGGAGTAGACGGTCTCAAAGCAGAAGCTCTGCTGTTCGTCCAGCAGGCGCGCCCGCTCCTTCTCGGCCAGCAGTGACGCCTCGTAGCTGTGCTTCTCGGGGCTGCCCGGCCAGAGCAGGCGCGCAACATTGTCGGCATTCACCAGCGGTATGCCCCGTGGCGCCAGAAACTGTTGGTGGAAGGTGGTCTTCCCGGCCCCGTTGCCCCCTACCAATAGCCAGAGTTCAGGCGGCGTCGCGGTCATCCGACTTCCTGAACCGGCCGTTGCGGAAAATGCCGAGGGTACGCGTGCCGTCCGGCTCAATCGCCTCCAGGTAGCCGGGATGCTCCATCGAGGCCTGGTACACCACACGATCCTGGCGGATGCTCTCGGAAAGGCTGCCGGTTTCCCGGGCTGCCTCCACGTCCGCCCAGATGTCATCGGTCGCGGGCATCTCAACAGAGGGTCTTTCCAGATGCACCTCCTTCAGCCCCTGGGTCAACGCGACAAGATCCTCGGCCGACAACTGGCCGGCAACAGCCTGGCCGATACTGGCCCAGAACTCGATCTGCCGGGGCGTGGTGCGGTGCTGGAGCCCGGCTTCAGCGGCGGCCTGCTTTACGAGTTGGTCATCAAGGCGAACCGGTGTGGACATGGGTACCTCCGGAATGGATGCGTCATGTCTAAAGAGTACGCCGCAGCCCAAAGGTGTTGCAAGTTGCTACACCTAAAAACTAAAACCGATTCCGATCCCCCGCCGCCAACGCGTGCTATCCGGCTCGCTGACGCTGAAAATGGTTGAACCAGTGCTAAGCCGGACAGGATCACTGGACGCAAACGCAGCCCGCTCAAAATAGGCGTAAACGGACAATTCCAGGGTTTCCGTTGCGGGCATGGACCAGGCCACCAGATAGCGTTGCCCATAGTCTCCCTCGGGTTCCAGTGTGGTCTTGCCGGCGCCAAGCGCCGTAAGGTCAATGCGGGTCTCAACCGCCGTCGTCCGGAATACCCCGGCTCTTATCCTGAAACTCTGCCCCCGACCAAGGCTGTGATTGAGTTGCACGGATATTTCGGGCGTCCACCACCGATAACGGGATTCCAGGGCAATGGTACTGCCCGTGGCCTCAATATTCCGGTCCCACTGCCGAAACAGGATCCCGCCCCTCAGGGTCAGATTCACCACTTCTGGGGGGAGCCGGTATCCCAACCATGCCCCCGCTTCCTGGAAACGCGTCCGGGTGCGTGTTTCAAGGGCCCGGCCGGTTTGGGTTCTCCCGGAATAGTCCACCTCACCCTGGTGATAACTGGCGGTCAGGCCAGCACTGAGCGCTGGGCGCAGTCGCCATCGGGACTGTAGCGCAAGGCCGGGCAATCCCCCGTCTTCACGGTTGAGAGTCTGCCCGGTGGTGCTGGTTTCGCGGTATTCCGTGTGCAGCCATTCCGTGGCGACGGAAACGTCGGCAGCCAGAGTGCTCGCAGGAAAGGCACAGATAAAGAGAACTACCGACAGAAATAGCGTCAACTCGGCATTTTTACGGTAAGGCATGGAACCTCATGGACAGCCGGTCCGGAAGAGCCGGACCGGCTTTGGGCAGGGTCAGGTGCGGTCCGGCTGATTGTATCTCTCGGCGTTCCCCCCAAATGTCACAACGCATTCGGTGCAATTCGGGAAGGAGACCTCCACTACGACAGCCCCGGAACTATCCGTGATCGTGATGGTGCCGCCAGTAAAGTTGCCATTTGCGCAGTTTTGCCGGTCGATACCCGAGGCATCAAAGTCCACGTAACCCAGGTCACCATCATAAACACGTGCGGATACATCGTAGTTACCGTTGGAGTCCTCGTTAATTGACACGTTCTCAACGCGATAGGTTTCCCCGTCCGGCCCTTCAAAATCCTCTGAGTAGGAGCACGTTGGAGTAGCCGTGTTCAAGCCTTTACAGGTCGTCGTACCGAGAAGAGTCGAGGTGACCGTTTGACCATCATCCACGGTATAGGTCAGGTTCCAGGTCATGGAGTATTCTGTCAGCTCACTGTTTACATAAGTGGCTGAATAGTCACCAGTCCCATCCGTTACTATCTGGCCGCCATTTGTCGAAACGCAGTAATTGTCATAGGTATAGGAAAAGTTAAGGGTTCCGTTTTCCGTAGTGCCCGACTCATCATCGCCTTCATAGAGAATTTCACCTCCACAGCTTCCTTCCGCGACAAGCGTCGCAGCCGTGGGCGTCATACTCAGCTGGTCATTTTCCTCAATGATACGCAGCAGGTCCGCCGTCAACGCGTCCTCCACTTCAGCACTCTCAATAATGGCCGCAGTGGGAACATCGGTCGTTTCGGAATTGATGGCCTGATAGGTCCCTTCTGTTGATGCATAGGCTACTTCCGCCGCATCATCATTGGAGCTGACCGTGGCTTGGTTTTCGTTTCCGTCGAAAGTGGTTCGGGTAATCGTGTCATCATCACCCCCGCCTCCACCACTGCTGCCACCCAGACAGCCCGCCAACAGCAGTGCGCTGCTGCCAGCAATGAGAAGATTTCGAATTGTGCTCGCGAGTCCTGAGTAGGCTCTGTTCATCGTTCATACTCCCTGGTTCAACATCCGGTTTGAAGCAGAGGTTCCGGAGGGAAAACACCGGAGGCACTTCCATCCCTTACCTCTTAACGAAGATTAATAGCACTTAATTCGAAACGCCAGTTGCAGGAAGCATCTTTTTGATGAACGCCATCACGGTTCAGGCGTTCACACAATCAATACAGCGCGTCGCGGTCGGGTCGATGTTGAGGCGGGCGGTGTCGATGTCTTCGCCGCAGACAAAACAGGCGCCATAGTCGCCGTTTTCAATGCGGCGCAGGGCACCCTCGATGCGGGTGAGCATTTCCTTGCGGCGGCGTTCCGAGGCCTGGGCCATCTGCTGACCCTGGAGCGCGTCCATGCGGGAAAGCCGGCCCATGCGCTGCTGGTCCAGCTCCACGGTATCGGAGGCATCATCCTTTTCACGCTCCAGCGCCAGGAGTTCCTCCTTCAGGTCGAGGAGCTTCTGGCGCCAGGCGGCCAGGTCCAGTTCGTCACTCATTCTCCAGGTTCCCCCGGTACTGCTGCATCAGTTTCTGTTTGTCGTGCTCGAGTCTATCACTGATGGCAACCCGGTAAGGCAACCCTGCAGGATGGAGTTGGCGCATGGCGTCAGGCAGGCTCTGGATGGAGGCCAGCGCATGGTCACGGACCGACTGCAGGTCGGGGATGGCTCCCTCCATGGCGTTTCCATTGCGGATGGCGGTTTTCAGGAGTGGCTCGGCGCCTTCCGGCGCGGCTTCATCAGCCGCAGTGATGGTATCGCCACTCATTACACCACCCCGCCAGTTGCGCCAGACCTGCTTGGCCCCGGGCCAGGTACTCTTGTTACTGGAGGCCTTGATGCGCGGCTCGCCATCATATTCCGCCAGCTTATAGGCAAAGTCGATGCTCGATGCGTCGGACACGGCAGCCCACTCCGTCCCCACACCGAAGCCGTCGATGGGAGCGCCGTTCACGAGGAGCTTGCGGATGGCGTATTCATCCAGACTTGAGGAGGCCACGATCTTCACATCCACCAGCCCGGCATCGTCGAGTTTCCGGCGCGCTTTCCTGGAAAGGTCCAGGAGATCGCCGGAATCCAGCCGTATCGCACGGGCCGGCGGCGGGTTGTCACCCCCTTCCCGGAGCAGTTCGATCACCCGGTCCACACCCCGGAGGCTGTCCCAGGTATCCACGAGCAGGGTTGTCTCCGGCCAGTAGTGACTGAAATCACGAAAGGCCCGGGCTTCATCGTTGTAGGCCTGGATAAAACTGTGCGCCATGGTTCCGAGCACGGGAATGCCCAGTGCCTGACCCGCTTCCAGATTGGATGTACCTGAAGCACCGGCAATCCAGCTGGTTCTCGCCAGGTTCATGGCACCTTCCCGGCCCTGGGCCTTACGAGCGCCGAAGTCCATGACGGGGCGCCCATCCGCTGCCTCCACCACTCTGGCAGCCTTACTGGCGAGCACACTCTGTGCGTGAACCGTGTTCAACAGCAGGGTTTCCACAAGCTGGGCCTGGATCAACGGCGCCCGTATGCGCATGACGGGCTCCAGAGGGAAGACAACACTGCCGTCCGGAATCATTTCCACATCGCCGGTGAAGCGCAGATCCTGAAGAAAATTCAGGAAATCGTCCGGGAATCGGTTGAGCCCGGCCAGCCAGTCTATCTCTTCGGGCGTGATCCGGAAGTCCAGCAGCGCCTGCAGGGCCTGGTTCTGACCACAGGCCAACACGTAATTCCGGCTCTCGGGAAGCTTACGGAAGAAGAGCTCGAACACTGCCTCCCGGCTCATGTCCTCGGCGTGATAGACGCGGGCCATACTCAGTTCATAGAGGTCAGTGAACAGCATTCAGCACTCCTTGTTCCGGGTTTACACCAGTTCGGCGCCAGCAGCCTTCATCTCATCCAGGGCCCGCCGGCCGCCATCAGGGTCCACGGCACGGGTCGCATCACGCATGAGAATAACCTTAAAGCCGGCCTTGCAGGCGTCCAGCACCGTGGCCCTGACGCAGACATCCTGGGCCAACCCGCCAATCCAGAGCCGTTTCACACCCTGATGGCGCAGCCAGTCTGCCAGGCCGGTCCCATCCAGCGCCGAGTACTGGTCCTGATCCTCGAACTCACCCTTGGAGACCAGATGGTAATCCGCTGGCAATGCCAGGTCCGGGTGAAAATCGGCGCCGGTGGTCTCCTGCTCACAATGGTGAGGCCAGGGGCCGCCCTGCTCCTCGAAGCTGCAGTGTTTCTCCGGATGCCAGTCCCGCGAGGCCACAATCGGGATCCCCGCCTCAACAGCAGCCTCGATGGCCTCATTGAGGACGGGAACCACCGCATCACCATCCTTCACGCCAAGCGCGCCACCAGGACAGAAATCATTCTGAACGTCGACGATAATCAGGGCGTCGCCCCGGGAAAAAGACGGCCTCATGGTGCCTCCTGCAGCCTGCGGAATGGTCTACTGTCGACTATGGAACCCGCGGGGCCCGGAATCAAGCCCGTTCCGCCATCACACCACCGGTTTATTAGCTCCATACAACCGGCTCTGGAAAAGTCCCGTAAATCGCTGATCAAGACGCTAAATCACGCAAATGTCGTGGGTGCTTTCACAGGAATTTCACATGGATATAGCTCCCCTGGGACTTGAAATATCCGGCAGAGTCGGTACGGTATACGGGATACCCGCAAAAACACGGGGGTGCCGAGAGGCAACCGCCCCCGCTGCTTGTAATTCCCGGCTCTGGTTTGCGCTGGCTCACCAGGGCGATAGGTCAGGCTTCACCGAGAAGCCACTGAGCAGGAAAGCTGCCCGCACGTTCTCGCCCGGCGTTCGCCAGGCACGTGATGGTCACTTTCACTAGCCAGCAGAAAGAATCAAGAACGCAGCGGCAAGCTGTCGACATCAATCGTCTGACGCCGTCGGCCCGTGACGATGGGCGTATTTATACGTGGCAGAGGCGTCAGGTGGATTTGAACCGAGGAGAAGGTGCGAATGAGCGCTCAAAAGCAGGATCAAGCATTCGGCGATAAGCCGGAAGAAGTCCGCGATACCGACCATTATCTTGAAGAATACAACGAAGGCTTTGTCGACAAGTGGGACGACCTCATCGACTGGGACAGCCGCAGCGCCAGCGAAGGCGATTTCTTCATACAGCTGCTCAAGGAACGTGGCTGCAAAACGGTACTCGATGCCGCCTGTGGCACGGGTTTTCACTCTGTCCGCCTTATTGAAGCCGGCTTTGATGTTGTCAGCGCCGACGGCAGCCCCGAGATGCTCGCCAAGGCCTTCGAGAACGGTCGCAAACGAGGCCATGTACTGCGCACCGCCCACGCTGACTGGCGCTGGCTGAACCGCGACATCAATGGTCGCTACGACGCCGTCATCTGCCTTGGCAACTCCTTCACGCACCTGTTCAACGAGCGTGATCGGCGCAAGACCCTCGCCGAGTTCTACTCGGCGCTCAAGCACGACGGCGTCCTGATCCTGGACCAGCGTAACTACGACGCCATCCTGGATCACGGCTATTCCAGCAAGCACACCTATTACTATTGCGGCGACAACATTTCCGTCTATCCCGAGCACGTGGACCAGGGCCTGGCACGGTTCCGTTACGGCTTCCCGGACGACTCCGTGTACCACCTGAACATGTTCCCGCTGCGCAAGGACTATGTGCGCCGTCTGATGACAGAAGTTGGCTTCCAGAAGATCGAGACCTTCGGTGACTTCAAGGAAACCTACCGGGAAAGCGAACCGGACTTCTTCATCCACTTGGCGGAAAAGCAGTATCACGAAGACAACGAGTAAGCCAGCTACAGGAGGTCTGATTCATGACCGAGAAGTATGACAGCGAAGTGGTCAACACGGCGCGCGACTACTACAACAGTTCGGACGCCGATAACTTCTACTACCACGTTTGGGGTGGTGAAGACCTTCACGTCGGCCTTTACGAGTCCGATGATGAACCAATCCTGGACGCAAGCCGCCGGATTGTGGCGCACATCGGTGATCTGATTGGCGGCGACAAGGCCGGCCAGACGTTTCTGGATCTTGGGTCCGGTTACGGTGGCACGGACCGTTACATGCACCAGACACTGGGGCTCAAGGTCACGGGCCTGAACCTGTCCGAGGTGGAGAACGAGCGTAATCGCCAGTTCAACCGTGATCTCGGACTGGAGGACAAGATCGACGTCTACGATGGCAACTTCGAGGAGCTGCCGTTCGAGCACGATTCGTTCGACATTGTCTTCTCCCAGGATTCGTTCCTGCACAGCGGCAACCGCGAGAAGATCATTGAGGAAGTGGCCCGGGTGCTCAAGCCGGGTGGGCTTTTCATCTTCACGGATCCGATGATGGCGGACGACTGCCCGGAAGGTGTTCTCAAGCCGATCCTGGATCGCCTGCATCTGGATACGCTGGGCTCACCGGCGTTCTACCGGGATGCGTGTAAGCGCAATGGGATGTCGGAGATCGGTTTCGAGGATCATTCGCCGCAGCTGCCGCGTCACTACGGTCGGGTTCTGGAGGAGACTCAGCGTCGTGAGCAGGAGCTGGTCGAGAGGGATCTGGTTTCCCAGGCCTACATTGATCGGATGAAGACGGGTCTGCAGAACTGGGTGAATGGTGGTAACAATGGTTACCTGACTTGGGGTATCTTCCGGTTCCAGAAGGACTGAACTTCAGGAACTGAATGACCCTTGAAAAAAGCCGGGCTGGCGTTTGTCAGTCCGGCTTTTTTGTTTTGGGGGAATAGGTGCATAAAGCGGTGAGGGGATGCTGTCGGGGAAACGCTGTAAATACGTCCCTGTACGCTGCGCCTCCGCCATCCATGGCTCCGGAGCTTCCCCGACAGCATCCCCTCACCCCTTTATGCACCCCTAGCCTACTGTTTGGGTGCAGTAATCCTGTCTGTCCTCAACCTTTGTCGCTGGTCGAAGAGGCGATAACTCCCAACCGTTACTGCCAGCATGGTTCCGAAGCCGGTGCCGGCTGCGATCGTGAACATGAGGAGGATCTGGTATTTCACCGCCAGTGCCGGAGGGCTTCCGGCGAGGATCTGGCCGGTCATCATTCCCGGGAGGCTGACGATGCCGGCGGCGGCCATCATGTTGATGGTGGGGATCATGCCGGAGCGCATGGCTTCGCGGCGGATGTCGCTGATGGCGTCCTGCCAGCCCTGGCCGAGCATGAGGCGGCCTTCGATGTCTTCGCGCTGGCGCCAGACGGTGTCGGTGAGGCGGTCGAGGCTGAGGGCGATGCCGTTCATGGTGTTGCCGAGGAGCATGCCCAGGAGCGGGATGGCGTATTGGGGGGTGAACCAGGGGTCGGGGCGGATGACGAGGAGCAGGGTCATCAGGGCGACGGTGAAGGCGGAGACGAACATGGCGGAGGTGCCGATGCCGAAAGCCCAGCCGCCCTTGAGTCGGCGGCGCTGGCGCATCATGACTTCGCGGCCTGCGAGGAAGACCATGGCGATGCCCATGAGGGCGACCCAGCCGAGGGCGCCGGTGCTGAACAGGGCTTCCAGGACCAGGCCGATGATGGAGAGCTGGACCGTGGTGCGGATGGCGGCGATGATCAGGGGCTTGCCGAAGTTCAGTTGGATCAGCCAGGAGCAGGCTGCCAGCGCCAGTACCAGGATGGAAGCCAGGGCGAGCTGCCAGTATTCGAGTTCAATCAGTTCCATCAGACCCGCTCCAGTTGGTGGCCGTGGATTCGGTAGTGGGCGCTGGCGACGCGCTGGATCTGCTCGGGGTCATGGGCGACCCAGAGTGTGGGGCGCCCGGATTCGCGGATGCGCTCCAGCAGCCATCGCTCAACCTGGTCCCGGTTGGTGCCGTCCAGGTTGGCGGTGGGTTCGTCCAGCAGCAGCGCTTCCGGGGCCAGGGTCAGGGCACGGTAAAGGGCCAGGCGCTGTTTCTCGCCCGAGGAAAGGCGGCTGACGGGCCAGTCCAGCACGGAAGGCTCGAATCCCAGAGCCTTCAGGTCCTCCGTCTGCTCGGGGCCGCAGTGGTCACGGACGTGGTCGTGCCACCAGCGGCTCTCCGAGGGGATCAGCATGACCCGGCGGCGCCAGTCACTTGCAGAAAGGTCAGAAGCCGGGGTATCTCCCAGCAGTACCCGGCCCTCATGGGGTTCCAGATCCGCCACGGCCCGCAACAGGCGCGACTTGCCGGAACCCGATGGGCCGGAGATACAGAGGATCTCGCCGGGGCCGACCTGCAGGGAGACAGGCCCGACCTCGCCAACATGGAGATTGTCCAGGGATAGCGTCTGTGTCATCTGATCATTCAGTCCTGAGTTCGCTGAAGTAGCTGGGGTGATACCCGGTACCGTCGACCACGGCAATGGCCTGTCCCCTCGATGGTGCAGGTCCTGCGGTTGACCCGCAGAACGCGTCCCTGAAGCTCTCGCCCAAAACGGACGCTGTCACCGCGCTCAAAACCGGAGCCATGTGCGGTCCTCTCAGCCAC
The DNA here is from genome assembly GCF_004364635.1 of Halospina denitrificans. GTDB lineage: Bacteria > Pseudomonadota > Gammaproteobacteria > Pseudomonadales > Oleiphilaceae > Halospina > Halospina denitrificans. The sequence goes on from NZ_SOAX01000004.1 coordinate 239,617, forward strand.
CGTAACCGCCGTGGTGGCAAGGGGCTGCGCCATCGCCTCTGAATACTGGTTCAGGGTGCTTCTGAGGGCATCGGCGTGGCCATCCCAATGCAGTTCATCCAATAACCGGTAGAACGCCTGGTTGTGGACCGAGCCCCGACGCCGCTGGCCCTGGCGGGTCTGCAGCAGATGGGCGAACTCGTGACAGCAGGTATGGGCAAGCAGGTTGCTTTCCGACAGCACGCCTCCGTAGTAGCCCCGCCCACGGATCTCGCGCGCGGACAGCCAGGCACCGCAGGACTCCGGGGATGCCTTGTCCGCTACCATGCGGACCCCATAGTTGATCCGGTGCTCGCCGGTGGCGGGATCGTAACGGTGATAGGTGGCCCGCCCCGAGCCCACGCGCAGACGCAGCAGAACGCCATCAGCCAGCGGCGACAGGGTCTCGGCGGTGGCATGGCACATCAGCTGGGCAATCCGGACGGCTCGACTGGACATTGGGCAACCCTGAAAAAATGGCAATTATAAAGCCATCCCCAGTCAGTGACGAGCGGTCGGCCAAGCCATTACACTCGCGTAAATGGCAAAGAGGAGTTCCATTATTATGCGACACACAAGACTTCCAATTCGCCAGATCGCGTTCATCCAGATTCTGGCCATGCTGTTTCTCGCCTGTGCGCCCCTGATGGCCCAGGCCGATATGGTCAGCACCGACAGCGTAGTGGCGGAACAGAAGCTGGATCATGACCGGGACGAACTGAAATCCATGCTGCAGAAGCAGGAGGTCCAGCAGACGCTTGAGCGCATGGGCGTATCCCAGGAGCAGGTGGAACAGCGCATCAACAGCCTGACCCCCCAGGAGCTGGCGGACTTCAACCAACAACTGGCTGAAGCGCCGACCGGTGAGAGCGTGGTCGGGGTTATTGCCTTCTTTGTCTTCGTCTTTATCGTCACGGACATGCTGTGCGCCACCAACATCTTCTCCTTCGTCCGCTGCATCAACTAGCCCTTGTCGCAGCCGCCCTGATTCTGGGTGGCTGCGCCGCCAACCATGAGTGGCCTGAGAAGCGCGAAGGCAGCGGCGCCCGCCCGGAGCACAGGACCCTGGAGGATATTCCCTTCCACGCCCAGGACGCCTACCAGTGCGGCCCGGCCGCTCTTTCCACCATGCTCAATGCAAGGGACATCCCGGCCACGCCGGATGAACTGGTGGACCGGGTCTATCTGCCTGAGCGCGGTGGCACCCTGCAGGTCGAAATGGTCTCCGCCGCCCGGGAGAGAGGGCTGCTCGTCTATCCGCTGGAAGGCAGCCTGGACGCCCTGATGCAGGAGATTGCAGCCGGGAATCCGGTCCTTGTCATGCAGAATCTGGCGCTGGAGTGGTGGCCGCAGTGGCATTTCGCTGTGGTCATCGGCTATGACCGCGAGGCCTCTGAGGTGATCCTTCACACCGACACCCGCCGGGCCCACGCCGAGCCCATGCGCCCGTTCATGAACAGCTGGAAACGTGCGGACTACTGGGCAAGGGTGATGGTCCCTCCGGACCAGCTCCCCGCCACGGCACAACCACTGCCCTGGCTTTCCGCAGCCAGCGACCTGGAGGCCACCGGTCAGCTTGAAGCAGCCCGCAGGGCCTATAAAACCGCGCTGACCGAGTGGCCGGATGAACCCGCGCCCCGCTTCGGACTGGGCAATGTTGCCTACGCCATGGACAGGCCCGGGCCGGCGCTGACCCATTTCCAGCAACTCACCAGGACCCATCCGCAGATGGCCCCGGCCTGGAACAACCTGACGGTGCTTCTTTCTGAGCAGGGATGCGCGATTGCTGCGCGCCGGGTCCATGACTGCGCCCGCAAGACCCTGGGGGACGAGGCAGAACTCCCGGAAAGGCCCGCCTTGAGGGAAACGCGCCGAGCAACCACCGCCTGCCCGATCATTCGCTGCCCCGAGCGCTGAGCCGCCCGACCCGCGGGTTAGGGGCTCCGGCTGCTGAACCCCATTCACTGCTATGATGCAGACAGGACTTTCGATGATCGCCTGCGTTGATTGAAGCGTAATAATAATTACAGGCGACAAGGCAGAGGCACCCATGACGAACGAACCCCAGATCCGCAGAATCCCGGTCGGCATCAGCTCCTGTTTGCTGGGTGAGGAAGTGCGCCATGACGGTGGCCATAAGCATGCCCGATACTGCTCCCAGGTATTGTCCCGGTACTTTGAATTCCGCTCCCTCTGCCCGGAGCTGGAGGCAGGACTGGGCGTACCCCGCCCCGCCATTCACCTGCGCCGGCACCAGGATGGTCTGCGGCTGATCACCACCAAGGGGGATGCGGACCACACCGATGCCATGCAGGACTGGATTCACCAGACCCTGCCCCACCTCGGGGACCTGCGTGGCTACATCCTTAAAGCCAAGTCTCCGAGCTGCGGCATGGAACGCATCCGTATCCACAACGAGGAAGGCAATGTCATTGCCCGGGACGGTCGCGGGCTGTTCGCGGACGCGCTGATCGAGGCCTACCCGGAGTTACCGGTGGAAGAGGAAGGTCGCCTCAACGACAGCCACCTGCGGGAAAACTTCGTCGAGCGCGTCTATGCCTACGATGACTGGTGCAGCATGATCGAGAACGGCCTGACACGGACGTCGTTGCTCGACTTCCACACGCGGCACAAGTTCCAGCTGCTTGCGCACTGCCAGAAAACCTACCGTGAGCTGGGGCCGCTGCTGTCAGACCTCAAGTCCGCACCCCTGGAATCCATTGCCAGGGACTACATCACGGCCTTCATGGCCGCCATGCAGAAACGCATCAGCCGGGGTGACCACGCCAACGCCATGCAGCACCTCATGGGCTTCCTACACGATGCGCTTGGCCCCCAGGACCGCAAAATGCTCAGCGAACAGATCGATGCCTATGTGCGCGGCGAAGTACCGCTGATCGTTCCCATGACGCTATTGCGCATGGCACAGCGGCGCGAGCCCGTTGCCTATCTCGCGCATCAGAACTATCTTACTCCGTATCCGGATGATCTCGGGCTTCGCAACCATGTCTGAGGTCGACTCTATCTGACCCCCGAACAGGTTCTGACTGTGCGAAAAACCAGCCTCATAATTGCCACCCTGCTTCTGACCGCCTGCGCCGCGCCTACCCTAAAGGAAGCCAACCAGGCTCGGGAGGCCGGCAACCCCAAGGAGGCCGCCGAGATCTACGGCCGTCTGGCCAGTGCCGGAAGCGCCCAGGCGAAGCTCCAACTCTACAAGCTGTACCAGGAAACCGGGATCGGTCTGGACTCCGACAGGGCTGCCCGGGACACACTGGAATTGGTGGCCAACGAGGATGGTCTCCCGGAAGCCCAGTACCGACTCGGGCGGATACTGAGAGAGGAACGGGAATTCGAAGCGGCCGAATCCCAGCTTGAGAAGGCAGCCGACGCGGGCTATCAGCCCGCCGTTGAGTACCTGGACACACACGGTGAGCTGCTCCGGCGCGAAGTCCGGGTGGCACGCAGTTCGCCGGACCGCCAGAAACACCTCGGTGATGACCTTTACCAAGGCCGTAACGGTCTCGAAAAGGATGCCGCCCGGGCCGCCTACTGGTATGAACGGAGCGCGGAACGGGGCCATCCCGGGGCCCAGACCATGCTGGGTTACCTCTATTACCAGGGGGACGGCGTTGAACAGGACTACGGCAGGGCCTTCGAGTGGTACAAGGAAGCCGCCCTCCAAGGCCACGCCGGAAGCCAGGCCAGCCTGGGGTATCTCTACGGGGAAGGGCGTGGCGTGGAGCGCAACCTCAAACAGGCCTATGCCTGGTCCACCCTGGCCGCCGAGAATGGCAGCGACCGGGGCTCGAAAAACCAGCAGATCTACCTGGATGCCATGGACAACGACGAGCGGCTGGAGAGCCTCAACGCAATCCGACGCATTGAGAAAATGATCCACGGCGGCAACTGAGCTGCCACCCAGCCAATAAAAAACCCCGCATCAGGCAAGCCGATGCGGGGTTGTCTTTACCCGGGGAGGATTATTCTTCCCAGATCACCTTCTTCTTCTGGTCATACCACTTCGGCAGCTTGTCCTTGTAGTGGTCCTCGATCACGTTCCGCTTGATCTTCATGGTCGGCGTCAGCATGCCGTTTTCCATGGTCCACGGCTCCTTGACCACCACCGCGAAGGCCAGCTTCTCGTGATCCTCGACCTTGGCGTTGACCACATCCAGCTCCTCGGCGATACCGTTCTCGATCTCGGTCTTGTCGCCACCGCGATCCACTTCCGCCTGGGCTTCCTCGGACAGTGTTACAAGGGCACAGGGCTGCGGCTGGTTGGCACCGGCCACGCAGACCACTTCCACCTTCGGATGGGTGAACTTGCTCTCGATTGGCACCGGCACCACGTACTTGCCCTTGGCCGTCTTGAAGAGATCCTTAACACGGCCGGTGATCCGGACATACCCTTCGGAGTCAACCTCCGCCATATCGCCGGTCTTCAGGAAGCCGTCCTCGGTGACCTCTTCCTTCGTCTTCTCCTCGTTCTTGAAGAAACCGATCATCTGGCCGGGACTCTTCACCTGCAGCTCGTCGCCCTCAGCAATGCGGTGCTCCACACCCGGGTTGGCCACACCCACGGTGCCCACCTTGGCTTCACCCGGCCGGTTGGCGTGAGAGTAACCAAAGTTCTCGGACATGCCGTAGACTTCCAGCAGCTCAAGGCCAATGTTGCGGTACCAGTGGATGATTTCCGGGGCCAGCGGCGCTGCGCCGGTGATGGCAGCGCGCACATGGTTGAGACCCAGCTGCTTGAGGATCTTGCGCTTGATCAGCGAGTTGAGTATCGGAATCCGGAACAGGATCTTCTGCTTCTTCGGCGGCAGCTTGTCGCAGATGGCCAGGTAGAACTTCATCCAGAGACGCGGCACGGAGAAGAAGATCGTCGGACGCGCCCGCTGCAGGTCTTCCTGGAAGGTATCCAGTGAATTGGCGAAGAACAGCTGGAAACCGAAGTACAGCGACGAGGTCTGCACCGCCGCGCGCTCGGCCACGTGAGCCAGTGGCAGGTACGACAGCATGCGATCATTCTGGTCCACCGGGAAGATCTGCTTGAGCCCCTCGGCCACGGAGATCATGGTCTCGAAGGAATGCATGACGCCCTTGGGCCTGCCGGTACTTCCGGAGGTGTAGACCAGCGTTGCCAGCTCACTCGGATGCGGCAGGTGGGGCTCCTTCAACGGTTCGGTTTTCGCGGTGATGTCCTTCCACTGCGGCACGTCCTTGCGCGGGGACATGGGCAGCGAGATCAGCGGCAGATCCTCGGGAATATAGTTCTTGATGTCATTCCAGCCGTCGGCGGTACCGTCGAGCTTGCCGATGAACATCATCTTGGCTTCGCTGTGCTCAAGCACATAGGCCGCAGTCTCACCATTAAGGGTAGGATAAAGCGGCACGGAAACATGACCGGCGGCCCAGATGGCCAGATCCGCCATGATCCAGTGGTCACTGTTCTTGCCCAGCAGGCCGATACAGCTCTTCTCCGGCAGTTCCAGGGACTTCAGGTGCGCCGCCATGCGCAGCACCTGGTCTGCCGCCTGCTTCCAGGTGATCTCCGTGGTGGAGCCATCCGGATAGGGCTGCGTCATGTAGACCATATCGGGGGAGCGCTGTGCCCAGTAGAAGAGGCTGTGCAGCGTTGTTTTCCTGTCATCAACATTGACCATTAATAGCTCCTTGGTTTTTATCGGTCGAATTCTTCTTGCAAAAGGTAGAGACCCTAATCAATAGCTCAATCCGTTGCATTGGCCTGATTGGCATATTCTCAACACATTCCAGACAAGTCACCGGAAATGCGTCACAAACAGAGAGTTGAGTCACTCCATCAGGCGCTGTGTGCCCTTTGGCTACGCGCTGGCCCCATGAAATGCTTGTAGCGACCGGGTTTACCCGCAGGGGCCTTGCCAATGTCGATGCCGGCCTTGGCAAGTTCCTTTTTCAGGTCCCGGCGAAAGCTCTGGTAGTCGACTTCCGTTGAGTGGCGGGTGCCCGTTTCAAAATCCATGTGGGGATGGGCCAGCTCCTCGCGAATCGCCGCGCGCATATCACCGGGTCGATGGTAGTTCCCCAGGATCTCCTGGCACGCCAGCTTGGCCTGGTAGTCGGCCATGGGCCAGATGCAGCCCAGCGGCTGGAACAGGCCGATGAAGTAGAGGTTGCTGAAGTCCGCGTGCATCATCTTACGGTACAGGGGCACTTGCTCCTCATGCTCGAAGTCGACCAACGACTTGTCGAAGAAGGGAAAACTGATCCAGAAGCCGGTGCAGGCCACGATGGTGTCATAAGCCTCCTCCCGGCCGTCCTTGAAAACCACCCTGTCACCACTGAGTTCCCGGATCGCCGGTCGCGGCTTGATGCGCCCGTGCCGGATGAAATCCAGAAGATCGGAATTGACCGTGGGATGATGACTCAGCACCAGGCGTTTCGGTCTCGGCAGGCCGTAATTGCGGTAATAATCACCCTGGAGCAGCTTCAACAGGACCGTGAACAGGATCTGGCGGAGCTTCGAGGGCATCCAGGGGGGCATATTCGCCCCCAGCTCGTCCGTCGGCTTACCGAACATGAACTTGGGCAGAAACCACTGGCCACTGCGCATGCTCAGCCCCACGTGATCCGCTACCCGAGCGGCCTCCACCGCCACGTCGCACGCTGAATTGCCCGCGCCGATAATCAATACTCGTTTGCCCCGCCAACTGTCATCCACGCCCCGGAAGTCGTGGGAATGCATCCAGGTGCCGTTGAAATGGCCGGGGTACTCGGGGTTCTTGGGGTTCCAGTGGTGGCCATTGGCCACCATCAGGTGGGTGAAATCATCCTCAACCTCAGTGCCATCGCTCTGGGTATAGCGCAGGTGCCAGGTGCCGTCCTCGTTGCGGGTGACCCTATCAACCCGGGTCTCGAATTGGATGGTTTCCATGACGCCGAAATAACGGGCATAGGATTCGAAATACGCCTGAAGCTGGCGATGGTTGGGATATTCCGGGTAATCGTCCGGCATCGGAAAATCTTCGTACTCGGACCATGCCTTGGAGCTGATGATGTGGGTATTTTCATAGACACTGGCGTGCCCGGTGCGGCTGTTGAACACCCAGTTGCCGCCAACCTTGTCATTCTGCTCGAAAACGGAGACCGGCAGCCCCGCCTCCAGGCAGTTCTTGGCGGCAGTGAGGCCGCTGGGTCCGGCACCGATGACCGCGACCCGGGGAGATTGATTCATGGCTGGCTCCGTCGTCTTGTTGTTGGAATGCCCGACAACGCATTTCTATCAGAAAGCGTCAGTCATGATCCAGACATTCCAACAGCCCGACGGAGTTGGCTCAGGCGCGCCCGCCCTTGAGCAGTTCACCAATACCGCCCAATGCGCCGGTAATCTGGGTAGACTCCAGTGGCAGGAAGACACGGTCACCCTCTTTGGCCACATCCGGCAGGGTCTTGAGGTACTCAAGGGCCAGCAGGTAATTCACTACCTGCTGGGTGCTGAAGTCCTCGCGCTCGGAGGCCACGCTCACTACCCGCGTGATGGCTTCCTGCTCCCCCTCGGCCCGGAGCACGGCCGACTCTTTGTCGCCTTCCGCGCGCAGGATGGCGGCCTGCTTCTCACCTTCCGCGACCTGGATCTCCGCTTCGCGCTTGCCGTTAGCTTCGGTGACGGACGCACGACGATTGCGTTCGGCCGTCATCTGCATGCGCATGGCATCCTCGATCTCCGAGGGCATATCCACATCCTGGATCTCAACACGGGTGGCCTTGATGCCCCACTTGTTGCCGGCCTCGTCCATGGTCTGCTCAAGGTGGGCGTTGATCTCGTCCCGGTTGGAGAAGATCTCGTCCAGGTCTTTCTGGCCGATCAGCGCGCGCAGGGTGGTCTTGGCAAGCACCTCGATGGCCTGGATGAAGTTCTCCACCTTGTAGACCGCGTTGGCGGGATCGATCACCTGGTAATAGATAGCCCCGTTGATGCTCACCGTCACATTGTCCTTGGTAATCATGGACTGGGCGGGGAAATCCAGCACCGTCTCGCGCCGGTCAATACGCTCCTCCTCCATGATCACCGGTTCCTTGGCGCCGTGCTTGTAGCGACGCACCTTGATGGAACGCGGCTTGTCGACGAAGGGAATGATGATGTTGATGCCCGGCTCCAGGGTGCGGCTGTAGCTGCCAAGGCGTTCGATCACCATGGCCTCGGACTGCTGGACGATGCGGATGCCCTTGGCCAGGACATAGATAACCAGCGCTGCCAGCACCACGCTGATGATCAGGCTTGCTTCCATCATGATTGGTCTCCTTCTGCTTCCGTTGCAACAATGGCGGTAATGCCTTTGAAACCGATCACCCGTACCCGTTCACCGGGTTCGGGAGAGTCCCCGTTTTTCAGGCGCGCGGGGAACCAGTTCCCCTCCAGGGCCACGCCAATACGGTGGCCGTGTTTTTCCACCTCTACCGTCCGCTCGCCATAGCCGCTTTCACCCACGAGGCCGGTGCGGCTCTGACGGCCCTGGAAATGGCGTCGAAACCAGATGACAAATCCGGGAGTCAGCACCAGTGCCGCCCCCATGAAAATCAGCACCTGGGCCGTCAGGCTGGGCACGCCGAGCAGAGTCACCAACGCCACCACCAGCGCACTGGCCGCCATAGCCAGCATGATGAAATGGGCACCCGTCAGCTCCAGGGTCGCAAGCACAATCGCCAGCAACAGCCAGATCTGCCATACCGCCATAACGAGGTTCCTTTCTGTCCACAGGTCCGGTTATCGGAAAAAGGCGCTCAAGTATCAGGCGTCAGCAATGGCAAGTAAAGTCTCGCTCCAGACGCTGGCAGGTCTCGCTCGGCAATTCCCCGAAGTAGTTCCGGTAGTGCGCGGCGAACCGGCTCATGTGCTGGAATCCATAAGTCGAGGCATGCCAGGCAATCGAATGGCGGCGCTCCGTGTCCCTGAGGAGGGCCAGCCTGACCCGGATCAGGTGGCAGGCGCGGAAATAGGCATAGGGCGTGCAGTCAAGGTTGCGCTCGAACGCGTAGTAGAGGCCCCTGGCGCTCATGTGAGCCACGTCACAGACGGCATCAAGGTGGTATTCGCTGGCGGGAAGCTGCAGCAGGTAGTCCATGGCGCGCAGGACTCTCGGGTCCATAACCTCGGGTCCCGAAGGCGCTGCCCGTTCCTCAGGGTCAATCCCGAAAAGCTGCAGGAACTCCCCGCGAATGCGTTCAAGCAGGCGAAGCTTGGCGGTGTAACCCAGTCCGTGGTGGAGCCGGTAAGGGATGGATTCCATCAGAACCTGAGCACAGTCGGCCAGACCCTTGCCATCCTCTGACTGAAGCACGTCCTGGATACGACGCCGTACACCCTCAGACTCAACACTGAACCGCAACACCAACAGTTCGCAGTCCGCCGAAAACTGCCATGTCTGGTCACTCTTCGGAAGCAGAAAGAAAGGCCCGTTCCGCCCCTGGACGGCAGCAGGGTACTGCTCCAGACGGGCCCGACCACGCAAGGGAATGACGCACCCGAAAAAATCCTCATTCCAGAACTCGGCCATGACGGGCTGGCCACACGTCACATACCCCACCCGTGCTGGCCCCGACACAAGAGTAGCAAGGCACCCGTCACCGCCCGAGGGCTCGTCTGCAAGTTCACGGATCCGGGGGTCCCGCACCAACGAGCCCAACAGATGCTCCATCCGACTGACTGAGGCCCCAATACAGCGGGCATGACCAATCAGCGGTAGCCGAAGCAACCTATCACTGTGACGGGAATGTGCGGGCGGACTGGTGAAGGCCAACAAGTCGCGACTACCTCCGGGGCACGGGAACGAATAACCATACAGAAGTTAGGGTTATTCATGATATTGAACAATGATTTTTATCAACACAACAGAAAGGCCTCAGAGAGGAGCTCTAATAGTCTTTTGAATTTACAGGATTTAATAGTTAACGGATTGCGTATTGCGATAGGCGGGGATGGCGATTTTGGGGAGGAAGTGAACACCGGAGGGAATGCGTCAGCATCCCTCCTTTGCGGGCAACACCGGCGGTTATTTAGTAGCTGACAGGCCCACCATCAGCAGCCGCTTCTCCAGGCGGCTGTGGAAGTTATCGGGTTCCGACAGCCCCATGCGCTCCAGCAGGCGGAGCTGCTCCGCATCCGGCTGGGGCGCCCTGAGCGCCTGCAGCAAAAGCCCGATCTTTCCTTTGGTGCTGCCTCCCTTTGCCTTGAGCGCTTTCAGGGCCTTGCCCAGCTTGAGCTCGTCATCGGTGAAGTCACAACCAAACGGGAATCGCGGGAACAGGTCGTGGGACTGTTGGAACGCCCCGATGACAGCCTCGATTCGCTCCGGAGTGTTGTTCCGGAACTCTGCTGGCACTTCCCAGTCCTGAGGAATCTTGCCGGCTTTCTTCGCCTGGCTCACCAGCTCGGGCTGGAAGCGGGAATCGGCGATCTTGATCAGTTCCTGGAAGACTTCCTGGTCGGATTTACCACGCAGGTAGGCAATACCGTACTCGGTAACCACGAAGTCCCGCAGGTGCCGGGGAATGGTGCAGTGGCCGTAGTTGAACATGATGTTGGACGCGGGCTTTTCCCCGGAGTTGCGGACCGCGCGCAGCGTGAGGATTGAATGGCCCTCGGGCAGCTCATGGGCCATGGCAACGAAATTGTACTGGCCGCCAACCCCACTGAGCACCTGCCCGTTTTCCAGCCCATCCGAGACGGCGGCTCCGTTGAGCGTCACCATCATCGCCGAATTGATGAACCGGGCATGGCGACGCTGGGCCTGTTTCAGGGACTGGGCGCCGTACTGGTGATCATAGAGCTGGTTGATGAAACACACGCTGGTCATGGAAATACTGTTGCGCTCTTCCTCTGACAGTTCGCGCAAGCCCTGATAGAATTTTTCCGGCCCGATGTAGAAACCACCGTGCATTACCACTCCGCCACTGAGCTGTTTCCCGAGTGCATGGATCTCAATGGCCTTACGACTGCTCTCATCGCTGAGGTCCGGGGTGATGCCTTCTTCGTCCACCAGCAACTGCCCACCCTTGAACTCACAGTCCGCGCGAAGGATGCCGAAGCGCTGGAGCCAGGTCAGATCCCTGGCCCGCAACGTGGACCGGATGAGCCCTTCCTCCACCAGGGTATCCAGGGTCTGCAGCGACACCCGCTTGGCAATGCGTCCGTCATCAACCAGGCGCTGCAGGGTCTCGTCCTCAAAGACTTCGCGTGTCAGCACCCCGTCCTTGAGCAGGTACAGGAAGCCATCCACCATCATCTCACTGCAGCCATAGAGGCCATCGGGAAGCGGGTCCGTCCCGCCCACTTCGTTCACGATCGGGAAGTTCTTCTCAAGGCCCACCTTTTCGGCAAGCTCAACATAGCGATCATTGTCGTGGTGACGCGTCAGCGTGCTGTAGACCACCGCATCACCCAGGGAGCCGATGCCCACCTGAAGGGTACCCGCATCGCGGATCAGTGAACTGGCGTAAAAGCCGATCATGTGGTCCTCGGGCACCACCGGCATCTTGGGCGCGCTGAACAGGGGGTGATTCCAGTCGTCGCCCTTGAGTATCACATCAAACTCATCCATGGAGCGGTCTGCATGGTGACCCATCCAGGGCAGTTGGTCGTTGACCTCGGCCATGATCGCGACAGGTTCCCCGGCGGCCTCGCGGGCTCGCATTTCCGGAATGAGATCAATGGTCAGGTCGGGATTACAACTGAGGCTCACCCGCTCCTCGCCAGCGGGATGGGGCGCGACCATCTGGCCGACCACATTGACCCCCTGGGCCATGAGGTCCCGCACCGCGTGGGTATAGTTGGTGCAGATATAGTTCTGCTGCTGATCCTTATGGCCAAGCCAGCTGCCCGCCTTGAAGAAGAACTCGGAGACCTGGACGTTATCCGGGAGCTGCCCCTGGCGCAGGTCAACCACGTAATCGAGATCCGGGACCCCCTTGAATACGCGTTCAACGAATGGCCCCATGAATCGACGCTCCAGGGACTGCCCGCCCAGCGGTTTTTCCAGGGAAAGTGCCGTAAAAATGTGCAGTTTCAATTCCGGGTCCTTCCGGGCGCGCTGGTAAAGCGCGTTGACCAGATTAACGGGCTTACCGAGGCCAAGGGGTAGGCCCAGGCGAATATCCTTGCCAACCTTGGCGATCACGGCATCGACGCTCCGCTCCAGGCTCTCGAAACTCTGATGCGTTCTTGCTGTTGCCATTACCACTTCCCTCGCTCTATACAATACGACGCTTCACGTAGCTACCCGGTGCGTCCTCGATAACATCAAGCTTCCCGTCACCGGGAATCCTCTGTGCAACTTCCTCGCCCTGGAACTCACTGACCCACGCCTGCCAGTGGGGCCACCAGGATCCGGGATGCCGCTCTGTTCCTTCAAACCAGGCATCAGGATCCTCGGTTTCCGTGTCGTTCAGGTAGTACCCATACTTGTTGGCGTGCGGCGGGTTGATGATCCCGGCCACATGCCCCGACTCACCCAGGACAAACTGCTTGCGCCCCTTGGGAAGGAGATAGCTTGCGTAGGTGCTCTTCCAGACCGCTATGTGGTCCTTGATCGTGGAAACGAACATGGAGGGCGTATCAATGCTGGTCAGATCAATGGGGGTTCCCGCGACCTCCAGCGCATTGGGCTCCTTGAGGCGGTTATTCACGTACATCTCGCGCAGGTAGAACTTGTACATGGCCGCCGGCAGGTTGGTGGAATCCGAGTTCCAGTACAGGAGGTCAAACGGCAGCGGATCCTGGCCCTTGAGATAGTTGTTCACGAAGAAGGACCAGATCAGGTTGTTTTCCTTCAGTGTCGAGAAGCTGAAGGCAACCAGGCGGCCATCATAGTAGCCCAGCTGGTCGATGTACGACTCCATGGCCTGGACAATATTCTCGTTGATGTAGATGCCGATCTCGCCCGGATCCTTGAAATCCAGCAGCGTGGCCAGGAAGGTAGCGGAAAGGATGCGGTCATCCTCGCCCTTCTTCTTGAGATGGGCCAGCGTGGTCGCCAGCAGTGTGCCTCCAACGCAGTAACCGATGGTGTTCATTTCCCGCTCGCCGGTGGCCGCCTCCACCGCGTCCATGGCTTCCAGTACACCCTGGGTGACATAGTCGCTGAAAGTGGTCTCGGCGTAGGAGGCATCCGGATTAACCCAGGACATCATGAAGACAGTGTGCCCCTGGGCAACGAGCCAGCGCATCATGGAGTCTTCCTCGGTAAGATCCATGATGTAGTACTTGTTGATGAAGGGTGGGACGATCAGCAGAGGACGCTGATGCACCGTTTCCGTGGTCGGCTGGTACTGGATCAGCTGGAAGAGATCGTTCTGGTACACCACCTTGCCGGGGGTGACCGCCACGTTCTGTCCCACCCGGAAGGCTCCGGTATCGGTCATGGACACATTAAGCATCTGCCGCGAACGGCGCACATCCTGAAGGAAGTTCTCCAGACCACGGATGACACTGAGCCCCCAGGTTTCGCGGCAGCGGCGCACGGCCTCCGGGTTGGTCAGGAAGAAGTTGGTCGGCGCCATGGCATTGATGAACTGTCGGGTCAGGAAACTGAGCTGGCGATGGTTCTGCTCGCTCAGGCCTTCCAGGTCATCCACCATTTCCTGAAGATAGCGGGAATTGAGCATGTAGATTTCGCGAATGGCGTAATAGAGCGGGTTGCGCTCCCAGGCCTCATCGTCGAAGCGATGATCGCTTTTATCGGGCTCGACCACCGGATCCGGATGGCGGCCGATCAACCGGGCCGCGACATTCTGCGAGAGCTTCGCATACCCCTGGGCCAGCTCCATGCCATCCCCAAACGCCTTGGACGGATTGACGGCCGCCTCGCGGAGGGTATCCGTCATGGTGGAACTGACGTCCAGCATGAAGGAGGTATCGGTATTGGATAGATTGCGGGGGTCCAGGTTTCGCCTGGTGGTATCCAGCATCAGCTTACCGAGCGCCGGCACGTGCTCGCTAAACTCGTTCTTGACGCGTTTCAGCAGTTCAAACATTGAAAAACCTCGGGAGCGCGGCACTGAAGGGGGCTCTCCAGTGCCATAATGCTCATGCGATCGTTATTATTGGGAGGATTTCTCGGGCGTTTTCGTCTTGCCTGCCTGGCTCTTCGAGCTGGTGGAAGACGACTTGGAAGCGCTGGCGCTGCTTCCCTGAGAAGCTTTCTGCCCCTGAGAGGTTTTCTTCCCCTGAGAGGTTTTCTGTCCCTCGTCTTCCTCGTGAAACACCTCGCTGGCTTCCTCCCGGAATTCATCCGCCATGCGCGAGAGCTCGTTCATGTTCTCGCTGGCCTTTTCCACAATATTGTTGAACATCTCTGCCTGGTCACTGAGGTACTTCTGGAAGTCCTCGTAGTCGCGGATCTGTGTTGCCGCTTTCGCCTGCTGGCCCGCCATGCTCATGAAATCCCGGAGGGCTTCCATCTGCATCTCACCCACCTTGGATACCGTGCTCATGGTCAGCTTGTTGAACCTGGAAACGGGTTCCGCTGTTTTCTTGAGGTTCTCAAACATCATTCTGCTCCTTCTCGTTTATCATCCTTACACCACTGACGTAAGGGTTCAGTGCATGTGCATACCGCCATTGATCGAATAATCCGCGCCCGTTATGAAGGCCGATTCATCATCCGCCAGGAACCGGACCACCCTTGCCACTTCCTCCGGCTCCGCAAGGCGGCCAACCGGGATCTGGGCCACAATCTTCTCCCGCACTTCCTCAGACACTGACATTACCATATCTGTCGCCGCATAACCGGGTGAAACCGTGTTGACGGTAATGCCCTTGCGCGCAACTTCCTGGGCAAGAGCCTTGGTAAAACCATGAATACCAGCCTTGGCCGCTGAGTAGTTCACCTGCCCGAACTGCCCTTTCTGCCCGTTAACCGAGGATATGTTTACGATACGCCCGAACCCCTGCTCAAGCATCCTATTGAGAAAAGGGTGCGTGACGTTGAAGACACTGTCCAGATTGGTATGGATGACGTCATGCCACTGCTCAACGCTCATCTTCTTCATGACCGCGTCCCGCGTGATACCCGCGTTATTGACCAGAACATCAAGACGCCCGTACTCCTCAAGCAACTCGTTGGCGCCGCTTCGACAGCTTTCCGGGTCGGAGACATCCATGCAGACCAGACCAACTTCCAGCCCGTCAGCAGCCATTTCCTGCTGCCATTCCACGGCGTGCGCCTTACGTTCGGGTGAACGATAGGAGGACACCACCTTATAACCATCACGCGCGAACGCCTTGCAGATCGCGGTCCCGAGGCCGCCATACCCGCCGGTTACCAACGCTATTCTTGAATCCTGTCCCTCAGACATAACCAGAACTCCTCCTCTGACATCACAACCAAAGTTCAACCATAAATAACCCTGCGGGTCTGCCTATTGACGTCGGTCATCAGTTGGGATCCTGGGCCAGCGCCGTGATACGGAATGTGAACCGATCGTCGAAAACTGGCAGAATAGCCGCTCTCTTTACCCCAAACCCATCAAGCCGGAAGAGGACCCCATGAAGCCTGTCTCAGCGACTGCGTTTGCGACGCTCGGCGCCGCCATCATTGCCATGAGTTATGGTCTGGCCCGCTTCGCCTATGGGCTTTTTGTGCCACCAATCCGTGAAGAGCTTGGTCTGGGTGCGGATGTCATGGGGTCGGTAGGCTCCATGGCCTTCATCGGTTTCATCGTTGCGAGCCTGGTCGCAGCGCCTCTTGCCAGGCGTCTGGGCGCGCGTGACGGGGCCATGCTTGCCTGTGCATTCGGAGCCATCGGACTCACATTGATCGGCAAGGCCGGGAGCGCGCTGACGCTTGGCACTGGCGTCTTCCTCTGCGGTATCTGCACGGGCCTGAGCATGCCCGCGCTATCGGAGGGTATCCACAAGGCGATTCGCCCCGGATTGCACAGTCGGGTCAATGCGGTGATGAACGCGGGCACGAGCGTGGGGGTTGT
Source organism: Halospina denitrificans (assembly GCF_004364635.1). GTDB lineage: Bacteria > Pseudomonadota > Gammaproteobacteria > Pseudomonadales > Oleiphilaceae > Halospina > Halospina denitrificans. Next base: position 255,601 of record NZ_SOAX01000004.1, read on the forward strand.
CGTCTCGGTCCCCGCCGTTCTGCTTCTTGCCAATGCGTGGCGGGGCGCTTATGCCTCCTTTGCCATCCTCGCTGCGCTTCTGGCCCTGGCTGCCTGGTGGTTCATCCCCAGGAGCGGGTCCGTCCCAACCGACGACCCACCGACACAGGCACCCCCCATCACGCCCTTGCAGCGGCGTCGACTGATCGGCATGAACATCTTCGCCTTTGGCATGGGCATTGTGAGCTCGGCTTACTGGGTCTTCACCCCGGACCTGGTGGTTGAACTTGGGGGCCTGGCACCGAACCTGACGGGCTGGCTCTGGCTGGCAGTGGGTCTGGCGGGGCTCGGTGCGGCCCTGGCCGGAGACATGTGTCAGCGCTACGGCGCGGGGCCAACACAGGGCCTGGCCCTGGCCGGCGTGGCCGTGGCGACGGTCATGCCACTCGCGGCGCCCGACAACCTGCCCCTGGCTATCGGCTCGGCCGCGATCTTTGGCCTGGCCTACATGACTCTTGCCGGCACCTACCTGGTCAGCGCCATTGCAATGCTGCCGGACCACCCCTCGCTGGGCGGGGTTCTTCCCTTCCTCGCCATTGCCGTCGGGCAGGCCGTGGGATCGGCCCTGGCGGGCATTGCAATCGCCCAGACTGGCTACATCATAGCCTTCGGCGTCTTTGCAGCCGCCTCCCTGGCCATCGCCCTCTGTTTCCGCTGGTACCCCGAGCCGTTTCCGGAAGCGGGTTCCGCCTAGCGCCCCCAGAGCCTCTTTATAATGCCGCGGATCGCGGCGGCGGGAAGCGTTCCTGAAACCGTCCACAGACTGCGCATCCTGCGCGTAATGGGGCGGTGCAGCTCGGAGCTGCGGGTCAGCTTCCACACTTCCCTGGCCACATCCTCAGCCGTGAGATGAACACCCATGGCGTTGAACATGCCCGAGCCGGCCTCGTTCGATGCCACCATGCCGGTCTTCACGAAAGGCGGCATCAGGTCGCAGACACGGATGTCATAGCCCTCCCATTCAATATCCAGCGCCTCCGTCATCGCCCGTACCCCGTGCTTGGTAGCGGAGTAGGAGGCGAAATCCGGCGTGCCGTAAATGGCCGAGGCGGAACTCATGTTCACCACCCGGGCGCCAGGGGTGTCACGCAAATAAGGGAAGGCAGTGTGCAGGACATTGATCAGGCCGGTGAGGTTCACGTCCACCACCTGCCGGTGATCCTCGAGGTGAATCTCCTCGAAACGCCCCACCCGCAGAAGGCCGGCGTTGTTATGCAGCACATCGAGCCGGCCGTCAGTCCGCGCGGCAAAGCCCGCCAGCGACTGTCGCACCGAGGCCGCATCGACCACGTCCGTAACGTGAATACTGCACTGCGCCTCGCCGAGTTCCTCCTGCAGAGAATGGAGCGCCGCCTCATCCAGATCCGCCGCGCCGACAAACCAACCCTTAGCGACAAAGTAATGGGCCGTGGCGCGCCCAATCCCTGCGCCGGCCCCGGTTATGAAGATACTGTTCATGCTTCCTCTTGCTCCTTCAGGCCGGCCCCGGGGGAATACCGAGGGCAATCCAGACAGCCAGTAACAGCGGCCACACCACCGCGAACGCGATTGCGTAGGGCAGCATCAAGGCCACCAGAGTGCCAATTCCCGCGCCCGGGCGCCAACGCTGGACAAACGCCAGAACGATCACCCAGTACGGGTTGAGTGGCGTAATGATATTGGTCACCGAGTCCCCGATGCGATAGGCCGCCTGCGTCAGCTCCGGGCTGAGCCCTGCCTGCATGAGCATGGGGACAAACACCGGCGCCAGGAAGGCGTACTTGGCCGAGGCCGAACCAATGAACAGGTTCGCCACCATGGCCACCAGAAGGAAACCCAGTGCCAGTGCCGGCGCCGGAATCGCCAGGGACGCCAGCGCCTTGCCGCCGGTAATGGCCAGCAGAAGCCCGAGCTGGCTGTAACTGAAAGCCTCGATGAACTGGGCTGCTACAAACGCAAGCACGATGTAGGGCGCCAGGGCCGCGATGGTGTTGGCAAGCATTGTCGCCAGGTCCTCGTCACTGGTAATGGTGCCGGCAAAGCACCCATAGGCAAGCCCCGGCACAAGAAACAACACCAACAGCAGCGGCACCATGGCCTCAACCCAACGGGCGAAATTTTCACCCTGTCCATGCAAGGGCCCACCGGGGACAAGGATCATCAGGAGGACGGCTCCGAACGTAACTGCAAAGGCGGCGCCCGCTGCCTTGAGGCCCCTTTCCGGCATTGGGCCCGCGTCATACCCAGCCTCCCCCTCTCCGGCGCTGTCCGCACCCGCTTCCTGGCGCGGCTCAACAATACGGGTGGTGACCCACCAGCCTACGCCGGTCAGTACCAGGGTGGAGGCAATCATCAGCCACCAGTTCGCGGTCACTGCCACAGCGTAATCCGGCTCAAGGATCCGCGCGCCAGCTTCGGTCAACCCGGCCAGCAGCGGGTCCAGCGCGGTAATCATCAGGTTGGCGCTGAAACCGGCCGATACCCCGGCAAACGCAGCCGCCAACCCCGCCAGCGTCGAACGACCGGCGGCATGGAAGAGTACCGCTGCCAGTGGCGGCAGGACCACATAGCCCGCATCCAGAGTGATTGACGACAGAATCCCGAGAAGCACCACCGCGGGCGCCAGCAGTCGATCCGGGGTCACGCGCAGGAGGCGTTCAAGCAACGCGGGCAGCAACCCCGACCGCTCCGCCACGCCAATTCCCAGCATGGCCACCAGAACCAGCCCCAGGGGCGGAAAGGTCACGAAGTTTTCCACCATGCTGGAGAACAGCCACCAGAGGCCCTCACTCTCAAGCAGTCCCTCTGCCGTTACCAGTTCTCCCTCACCGGAAGCACCGGCGGGCTTGCGTACCGACCATCCCGCCCAGACGGCGAGCTGAGAGAGCACCATGACCACGGCCAATGCCATCGCAAAGAGCGTGACCGGGTGTGGCAGCGCGTTCCCGGCACGTTCAACGCGGTCCAGCCAGTGGGAACCTCTGGTTTGCTGATCATTCGGACTCATTCAGGTTACTCCGGAAACAGCTCCGACCTTGTGTAGATGGACAACTCTTGTTGATGCCGCTCCGCTTCCGGATCCTCCGCCACACTCACACTCTCGATCCAGGCAGTATACTCAGCGGGGAAACGGTTTTCCCGGGCACCAATGCGCACATGTTCCCAGTACCAGCGATAGGGCGTCAGTGTCGGGTCGATGTCGGTTGCCACATAGATCTGCGTATTCAGGCGCTCACCCTGCCCCGTGATAACCTCGACCATCTTCTCGGCATAGCCGTACCCCAGCCCCTCCACACGGTCCAGGTCGCCCTTCTCGGAGGCTGCAATATCCCATACGATGCCTATGACGCGATCGCCGGATTGCCCCGTGTATTCGGCATCACACTTGGCCGAACCATCAGCACGGCTGCGTTTATGGAACACCATCCGATGCTCCGGCAGTTCCGCCACCGCCACAAAACGGGCCGAGGGGACGCGGGCCTGCAGACGTCTCTGGGACATATTCGAGCCATAGGAAAAACACAACATCGCTTTGGATTCTCCGAATAAAAATCGAACAAACTGCTATGCTCAGAATTGAATTCAACAGGATAGTTCACGTGACGTCACTTTGGCATTATCCCCGGGTTCCCGCGGAATGGCGCCCCGCATTCAGGGACTACCAGCGCCGTCTGGCCCGCCAGTACGCAGTGCTGGCAGCCTGGGTCACGCTGATCATGGTTCCCCTGTTCCATGTTTCCGACTGGTGGATCGATCCGGTCCCCCAGGGATTCTGGGGGTACGACCTGTTGATGCGCCTGCCACCATTAATGCTCGCGCTGATTACTCTCTGGCTCCATTACCGGCGCCCTGACGGGCCGTGGCCCCGAATCATGGCGATAACTCTGGGCCTGACCATCATGTTGATGACGACCGGCCTGTTGGTACTGCATCATCTGGCGGGCACCGAGGTCACTGACCTGATGGTTCGAGGCCTGATCATGACCACCGCCGCCGTGGCCATTGTGGCCACCGCCGGTATCCGGGATCTTGCGGTGATCTACGGCATTCCCTTCGCGGGACTGCTGATCCTGCTTGCAAGCAGCGGCACCGATTCTGTCACGGCCATGGGTTTGGTGATCCACCCGCTGATGATGGCCGTCATCGGCTGCATAATCGCTGAAGTGCTCTTCATCTCTCGCGTGCGGGCCTTCAATGACCGGCAGAAACTGCATCACAATGCCATGACCGATCCTCTTACCGGCCTGCTCAATCGCCGGGCAATGGAAGGCCAGCTCCAGGTGGAACACGCCCGCTCCAGCCGCCATCACAACACCTACGCACTGGTCATGGCGGATCTGGACCTTTTCAAACATGTGAACGACACCTATGGGCACGACGTGGGTGACGAGGTGCTCAGGGACCTGGCGGAGCGGATGCGGGCATCGGTGCGCATCGAGGATGCCATCGCCCGCTGGGGCGGCGAGGAATTCCTGATTCTGCTGCGTGCCACAGGCAGTGAGGAGGCGCTTATCGTGGCCGAAAAAATCCGCAGAAAAGTCAATGAGAAGGCGTTCTATGCCGGCGCCACTACCCTACCGATTACAATCAGCCTGGGCGTCGGCGTAGTCGACGGCGACCCGGACCCCGACGAGGTCATCAAGCGGGCGGATCAGGCCCTGTACCGGGCCAAGGAGAACGGACGCGACCGGGTCGAGATACTGGAACAAGCCTCTGATGGCAATTGAACTGTTCACCGCCCGAGCGCCAGGGCTCTATGCCAGGCACCGCGCTGGCTGCCATGGCGACGCTACCCCGGATCCTGATAAACCCGCAGCATCCGAAACCGGGCGAGCCCCCAGACCACCAGGGGCCAGAACACCGTGGTCGCCATATCCCCCAGACTGATCTGCCAACGCCAGTGGCCCAGCTGCAAGAGATCATCGCGCATATCAAGCATCTCGCCCAGCGCGGCGGCAACGAACACCATGGCCAGGGGTAGAAACGCATCAAGAGGGCGCCTGAACAGCAGGGCCGCACCGAAGAACACGGCCAGCCCTACAAAGACATGCAACGCATCCTTGGACAGACCCAGGGTTGCTACCAGGTCAAGCTTTACTACCTGGAAAAGGGATAGCTCCATTCGCCCGGGTCTCTCCTTGTACGCGAGTCACGATCAGCGGAACGAGTCGATGATGCCGTTCAGCGTCTTGCTGGGCCGCATCTGGCTCTGGATCTTGTCCGCGTCCGGATAGTAGTAGCCACCGATATCCACGGCCTGCCCCTGGATCTCGATCAGCTCCTTCAGGATGGTCTCCTCGTTATCCGCGAGCTCCTTGGCCAGCTTCCCGAACTTCTCCTTGAGCTCCTTATCCTCATCCTGCGCTGCCAGGGCATCGGCCCAGTAGAGCGCCAGGTAGAAGTGACTGCCCCGGTTATCAAGCTCGCCGGATTTGCGCGAGGGCGACTTGTCCTCTTCCAGGAAACGGGCGGTAGCCGCATCCAGGCTCCTGGACATGATCCCGGCTCTTTCGTTGCCCTGCTTATTCCCCATGTGCTCAAGCGACACCATCATCGCCAGGAATTCACCCAGCGAGTCCCACCGCAGGTGATCTTCCTCGAGGAACTGCTGGACGTGCTTGGGCGCGGAGCCGCCCGCACCGGTCTCGAAGAGGCCGCCACCGGCCAGCAACGGAACGATGGAGAGCATCTTGGCGCTGGTGCCCAGTTCGATGATGGGGAAAAGGTCCGTGAGGTAGTCCCGCAGCACGTTACCGGTGACGGAGATGGTATCGCGGCCGCGGATCATGCGCTCCATGGTGTAGCGGATGGCGCGATCCGGGGACATGATCTCAATATCCAGACCTTCGGTATCATGCTCTTTCAGGTAGTGCTTCACCTTACGGATCATCGATGCGTCGTGAGGGCGTTCCGGATCCAGCCAGAAGATGGCCGGCATGCCGCTGAGCCGGGCACGTTCCACGGCCAGACGGACCCAGTCGCGGATGGGCAGGTCCTTGGTCTGGCACATGCGCCAGATATCACCATGGTCCACCTTATGCTCAAAGATCACGCTGCCATCTTCGCCGACGACCCGCATACGGCCGTCCTCAGGCACCTCAAAGGTCTTGTCGTGAGAGCCGTATTCCTCGGCCTGCTGCGCCATCAGGCCCACGTTGGGCACGGTTCCGATGGTGCTCGGGTCAAAGGCGTCATGGTGCTTACAGAAGTTGATGACTTCCTGGTAGATGGTGGCGTAGGTGCTCTCCGGGATCACCGCCTTGGTGTCCTTCATCTTGCCATCCGTGCCCCACATCTTGCCGCCTGCGCGGATCATGGCCGGCATGGAGGCGTCCACGATCACGTCGCTGGGCGTGTGCAGGTTCGAGATGCCGCGATCCGAATCCACCATGGCCATTTCCGGGCGGTTGATGAAGCAGTCGCGGATGTCTTCCTCAATTTCGGAGCGTTCCGAGAAGGACAGGTCCTTGATCTTGTCATAGAGGTTGCTCATACCGCTGTTCGGGTTGACGCCCATCTGTTCGAACAGCTCCTTGTGCTTCTCAAAGACGTCCTTGAAGTAGACCGTCACCGCATGGCCAAACACGATCGGGTGAGACACCTTCATCATCGTCGCTTTCACGTGCAGCGAGAACAGCAGCCCGGCACGACGCGCGCCCTCGATTTCCTCTTCCAGGAACTGGCGCAACGCCTTCACGTTCATGAACATGCCATCAATCACTTCCCCTTCCTCAACGGCAACTTCCTTGAGGGGCGTGGTCTTGCCACTGTCGCCGACGAGTTCAATGCGCACCGTCTGGGCCTTGTCCACAATGGTGGACTGCTCGCTGTGGTAGAAGTCGCCACTGCGCATGTGCGCCACGTGGGTGCGCGATGCCTGGCTCCACTTGCCCATGGAGTGGGGGTGCTTCTTGGCATACTCCTTCACGGCCTTCGAGGCCCGCCGATCCGAGTTCCCCTGGCGCAGCACCGGGTTCACGTTACTGCCCAGCACCCTGGCATAACGGTCCTGGATGGCCTCTTCCTCATCCGTTTTTGGCGCCTCGGGATAGTCCGGAATGGCGAACCCTTTCTCCTGGAGCTCGCCCACGGCTTCACGCAGCTGGGGGATGGACGCGCTGATGTTGGGCGTCTTGATGATGTTGGCATCAGGGTGATTCGTGAGCTCTCCAAGCATCTTCAACTGGTCTGAAACCTGCTGATCCTCACGCAGGTAATCCGGAAACTGGGCCAGTATCCGCGACGCCAGGGAGATATCACTGGGCTCCACATTGATTCCTGCCGGGGAGACAAAAGCGCGAACAATGGGGAGAAAAGAGTAAGTGGCGAGAGCGGGGGCTTCGTCGGTTTCGGTATAAACAATTCTGGGTGCGTCGGTTGTCATGTCGTCCTCGGGTCCGGCTTTGTTGAAGAGATTAATGGCGTATCAGAAAGCTCAGGGGTTCCCAGTATGAGCCTTAACTATGGCGCGGTGAATGCTACTTTAGCATTAGACCCCTTGCGGGTTCACCCAAACCACCCCGACCCCAGCAGCAGCTGGACCAGGGTGGCGTTGGCGATGTCGATGAAAAACGCACCCAGAAGCGGAATCACGAGATAGGCCTTGGGGCTGGGTCCGTAGCGGCTGGTCAACGCGTTCACGTTGGCAATGCCCACAGGTGTCGCCCCCAGTCCCATGCCGATAAAACCACTGCTGATGCAGGCGGCATCATAGTCCCGCCCCAGCAGCGGGAACACGACCCAGATGGTGAAAGTGGTAATAACCACCGCCTGTAACAGCATCACCAGGCTGATCAATCCCACAGCTCCCTGCAGGGCCAGCAACGGCAGGCTGATCAGGCTCATCCCCAGGAACAGCTGCAGGCTCAGGTCGCCCATCAGCTGGATGGGCCGATGGTCTATTTCCACCCGGAACAGCTCCAGGCTGTTGGTCAGTACAATGCCAAGGAACATGGCGGTGAGAAAGGCGGGAAGCCGGACTTCGAGCCCCGAAAGCCAATCATAGATGACGGAGCCGAGGGCAAAACAGAGCGCAACCAACAGAACCGCCCGGAGAAGGCTGTTGAGTTCAATCAGGTAGGTGATTTCCTTCGTTCTGGCCGCCGCATTGGGGAGCCGGCCATCTTCCCCGCCCGGCGCCAGACGATAGTGACCCACAAGCCAGGCGCCTACCGGCCCGCCAATCAGGCCACCACTGATCAGCCCGACCGTGGCGAAGGTCATGCCCATCGACTGGGCGTTGGCCAGCCCGAAATGCTCCTCGAAAAGCTGCCCCCAGGTCAGCGCAGTGCCATGCCCTCCGGCCAGCGAGACGCTCCCCCCGATCAATCCATAAAGCGGGCTCTCGCCGCTGATCAGCGCAACAAGGGTGCCCGCAAGATTCTGGAAGAGCAAAAGCAGCACGGCGAGTCCGAGCATCAGCGCAAGCGCCTTACCACCCTCAAGCATCTGGCGCAGACGGGCAGAGAGGCCGACAGTGCTGAAGAATACAATCAGCAGCAGGTCCCTGAGTTCAAGGTCAAACCGGATGTCCCAGCCGCTGGTAATCTCAATGGCAGCGACCAGGGCGCTGGCGGGCAGGCCACCGGTAACGCCGGCCGGGATGTTGAGGCGACCGAGTATGGCGACCCATTGATTGATACGAAGCCCCAGCCACAACACCACGATCGCCAGTGACAGCGTCACCGGGGTGTTGATCAGGAGTATCGGGGCAGCGTCAGGCATGGGCTGGTTCTGTTACCCGCTCTCACCCCAGGTTCTTGTGGCTGCCGTCGCACAGCGGGGGCGTGCCGGTTTGCTTGCACCCGCAGAAGTACAGCGTTCCAGCCTCCTCCGGGGTGTAGGCTACCGGCGTGATGCCAGTCCCCTTATGGGATCCGTCACAGAAGGGCTGGCTTTCGCTGCGTCCACAGGCGCACCACATCAGTTTCTTTCCGGCTTCAACCTGAACCGCGAATGGCGCCTTCTGCGCAATAACAGGCTCTGTCATGACCGACTCCTTTTTGTTGCTGCTCGGATGTTGGATTCCTGATTGTCTCCATAACAATACGGCAATAATGATGACAAGGGTATTATCACCCGTGTGCAGGATTGGTGCGTATCCTGCGAAGCGTTGCTCCTGATTGGGGCATGGCCTGCTGCTCCATTCCCCCTACCCGCGGATTGAATCCCCTCAAAGAAACAGCTCATGCATAAATGCCAAACCCCGGAATACGGGCCTTCGCGCCCACGACACCCAGGTTGGAACACAGTTGGCACAACGAATGCTACAGGGGGTGGTGCATTCGATATGCCTACGTCCTCCGGACGCGAATCAACCCAACTGAACAGGAAGGCAGCCTATGTCTTATCTTCAACCCAACGAATTCGTCACCAAACTGGTGGATGCCGGCGAAGCCAAAATCTATATGGGTACACGGGACACGCTCATCCGTGCCTTTATGGCGGGGGCAACCCTGGCGCTGGCGGTTATCTTCGCCGTCACGATCGCCGTTCAGACCGGTTCGTTCCTGATCGGCTCACTGTTGTTTCCGGTCGGCTTCTGTATGCTCTATCTCATGGGCTACGACCTGCTCACGGGCGTATTCACGCTCGTACCTATGGCGTTGCTGGACAAACGCCCCGGCGTGACCATGCCCAGAATGCTCAAATGCTGGGGCCTGGTAGGTCTCGGAAACCTTGGCGGTGCGCTGTTCATCGCGGTTTTCGGCTATCTCAACTTCTCCATGGGCGGCTCCGAGGCCATCAACGAAGTGGGCCAGAAGATGATGCAGGTCGGCGAAAGCCGCACGGTAGGTTACCAGGAGGCGGGTCTGGCCGGCTGGATCGTTCTTTTCCTGCGCGGCATGTTCTGTAACTGGATGGTCTCCATGGGCGTCGTCGGTGCGACCATTTCCACCCATGTTTCGGGCAAGATCATGGCCATGTGGATGCCGATCATCGTCTTCTTCTATCTCGGCTTCGAGCACTCCGTCGTGAACATGTTCCTGTTCCCGATCGGGCTTATGATGGGCGGTGAATTCACCCTCTACCAGTACATCATGTGGAATGAGATCCCGACGGTCCTGGGCAACCTCGCCGGTGGCCTGACCCTGGTCGGACTGGTGCTCTACACAACCCATGTGCGCACCCAGCCGAAGAAGACCTTCGCCTGATTGCACTCAGAAAGGGTCCGCCTCTGCGGGGCCCCACCACTGAAGGCTGGTGCCGGGATGATACCCGGGCACCAGCTTTCTCGTTAAAGCCACCGGCCAAACAGCGAGGGTCGCAATGACAGCGCATTTGCGCGTTTCAGTGGGACAGTATTCTGACGCCGGTTCCAAGCCCGCCAACCAGGATGCCCATGGCGCCCGGATCCCTGACGACGCGGAACTCGATTCAAAGGGAGTCGCCATGGCGCTCGCCGACGGGATCAGCACCAGCGACGTGGGCCACATCGCCAGCGAAACCGCGATCAAGAGTTTCCTCCAGGATTACTACTGCACCTCCGCCGCCTGGTCGGTGAAGAAGTCCGGCCAGCGGGTCATCGATGCCACCAATGCCTGGCTGCACTGGCACACCAATAACAGCTGGGCCCGGTATGACAAGGATCGCGGTTACGTCTGCACCTTTACCGGCTTGGTGATCAAGTCGACCACGGCGCACCTCTTCCATATCGGGGATTCCCGGGCCTATCGGGTGCAGGGGCGCACCCTGGAGCAGCTCACCCGGGATCACCGCCATTGGGTCTCGGCCGGGAAGAGTTACCTCGGACGCGCCCTCGGTGTGGAGAATCGGTTGGAGATCGATTATCAGTCATTCACCGTCGAGGCTGGCGACACCTTCGTCCTGGCAACCGACGGCGTCTACGAGGCCCTGACCCCCGAAACGGTAACCGCCGTGATAAGGGCCCACAGCGATGACCTGGACGCCGCCGCAAGACGGCTCGTCAGCGACGCCTACAACCAGGGCAGCACGGACAATCTCACGGCCCAGATCCTGCGCGTCGACGCGGTTCCCCCGCCCGCGCTCCGCGAATACCAGCAGCGCGCCACCGAGCTCCCCTTTCCGCCCGCACTGGGTGCGCGCAGCCTGATCGACGGCTACGAGATCATCCGCGAGCTCCACGTCAGCAGCCGCAGTCACGTCTACCTGGCCATGGACAGCGAAACGGGCAGGCCCGTGTCTCTCAAGGTACCGGCAAGCGACCTGCGCGAGGACCCGGTGGCCCTGGAACAGTTCCTGGCCGAGGAATGGATCGCGCGGCGCGTGAACAGCCCCTTTGTGCTGAGACCGAGCGATCGCTCCCACGCCCAGAACTACCTGTACGTGGTCACCGAATACATCGAGGGGCAGACCCTTACCCAATGGATGCGCGACAACCCCTGTGCCGAGTTCGGCCAGGTCCGGACACTCGTTGAACAGATCGGCAAGGGGCTGCGCGCCTTTCACCGGCAGGACATGATCCACCAGGACGTCCGCCCGGAGAACGTAATGATCGACAGCTCGGGAACCGCCAAGCTGATCGACTTCGGCGCGGTCCGCGTTGCCGGAATCAGCGAGGGCGCGGCCCGCAACGGCGAGCCTATTCTGGGGACGGAACAGTACTCCGCGCCCGAGTACTTCATGGGGGAAGGGGGGTCCGCCCGATCCGATGTGTTCTCGCTGGCCGTGATCACCTACCAGATGCTCACGGGCCGGCTGCCCTATGGCCCCGAGGCGGCGCAAGTGCGGACCCGAGCGGGTCTCAACCGGCTCCGGTATCATCCCGTAAGCCACTACAATCGGGGCTGCCCCGCCTGGATCGATGGCACCCTGCGCAAGGCCCTTCATCCCCACCCCGAGCACCGCTACGCGGAAGTCTCCGAGTTCCTCCATGACCTGCGCCACCCGCGCCCCGAATTCATCAACGCCGAGCGACCGCCGCTCATCGAGCGCAACCCCGAGGCATTCTGGAAAGGCGTCTCACTGATTCTCGCGGCCATCGTGGTGACCCAGTTGATCCTGCATCATCAATGAATGGAGCCGGCGAACAATCACATTCGGCCGGTGCTTCGTATACCCTGTGGTTAATGCACTAACGCACTGCCCCTGGAGAGACCATGCGTTCAGTATTCCTTGTGGACAACGGCTCGTTAAGACCAGCCTCGACCCTCAACCTGAGGCGGATCGCCGCCGCGCTCAGCGAACGTACCGGCATCCCCGTGGAAGCCGCCTCGCTGCTGCACTCCAACAAGGTCCCGGCGGAGGAGCTGGAGGGAACACCGGCCACCACCCTGGGCCCGGCCGCGACAAGGCATGCGGAACAGGGCAGTCGGGAAATCGTGGTGCTGCCGTTCTTTTTCGGGCCGAGTCGCGCGCTGACCGGTTACCTGCCCGAGCGCATGGCCACACTCCGGGAGAGCTATCCGGATGTGACCGTGCGCGTTGCCGCCCCGCTGGTCGACCTTCAGGGGCCAATTGACCTCAGGCTGGCACGGATGCTCAGGGATGGCGCCCTGGAGCAGATGCCCCCCAGGGCCCGACCCGCCGTGGCCCTGGTGGACCATGGCAGTCCGATTCCCGAGGTAACCGCCGTGCGCAACGTCCTGGCAGGCCAGCTGGCCGCATTGCTGGAGGGCGAGGCCCACAGCGTCACGGCCGCCTCCATGGAGCGGCGCGAAGGGGATGAATACCGGTTCAACGAGCCGCTTCTGGAGAACCTTCTGGATCAGCCCGGCTTCAACCAGGGAGAGGTCATCCTTTCCATGCTGTTCCTTTCGCCGGGTCGCCATGCGGGCCAGGATGGCGATGTGGCGGGCATCTGCGCAGAGGCGGAGCAGCGCAATCCGGGCCTTAAGACCGCGATCAGCCGGCTGGCGGGCGAGCACGAGGGCATGGTGGATATCCTGGCGGATCGGCTCAGGCAGGCCCTGGACGGTGAACGATTCCTTTTGGACCTCCCTGGCAGCGGGTAAGCGGCCTTCGGCAATCAGAACGGCAGATACAGGTCGCGGGCTTCTTTCTCGTAGACCCCCTGTTCCTTGAGCTTTCGCAGTTCCCCGGAGAGAGCCTGGATAAAAGCCCGGTTCCGTGCCGTGTTGTGGCAGTTGAGTCGGTCAAAACTGTGCATCAGCGGGTGCTCGGGGGAGTAATTCAACCGATCGAGGAAGGGGCGGATATCCGGCATTGCAGCAATAAAGGCATCAATGCGGCCCAGCTCCAGCATCCGCACGGCCTGCTCCTCGGTCCTTACCTGCTCCAGCCCATGATTCTCCCCCAACACCGGTTTGAGGTAGACCTCATGCCCCATAATACCGCCAACAACGCGGTCATCCAGCTCATCCAGGGAGGTTATGGAAGGTTGTCCGGCGGGCGTGAAAACATAGAATACAAACTTTCCGAGCGGGTAGCTCTGAACAAGCTCATCCTCTCCGTAGCGCCTCTCCAGAACGGTGGTAAGGGAGAAAATACAATCAACCCGCCGCTCCTCAAACGCCTTGAGGGAGCGCCGGTACGGGTAGAACACCTGCTCAATCTCCGCATCCAACGGTTCCAATGCCTGCGCAACCAAGCGCTGATAGACGCCGGAGTGATCCTTTTCCAGCAGGTTGGCCAATGGCGGAACCGCTACCCGGATCCCCTCCCCCCAGGCCGGACTGAAAGCCACCAGGAACACGCAGGCAAGCAGCACTCGCCTGACTCCCGCATTGATCATCATCGTCGCTGTAACACCTTATGGAACAAACGCACCCTGTAGATTAGACCTGCCATGGGTCAAAGGCGAGTCTACCCCCGGGGCTGCTGAACGTACACTACTGGTAACCCCGTAGGTCCACCTCAACACCCACACCACTCTCAATACGATCGCCGGGGTGGGTAATGACCACCTCATCCCCGGAAAGCCCATCTGTCACCTGGGTCCAGAGACCACTCCGGCGCCCCGTTTTCACGGTTTTCAGCACGGCCTGCCCATCCTCTACAACGAAAATAGCCCAGCTGTCGTCACGCCGGAACAGGGCACTGGATGGCACCTGCACCACGTCCTCGCCCTCCCAGAGGATGAAGCGTGCCTCAACCCGGAAGGCATCCCCCAGCTCCGGCCACTGCTCCCTGGGGGATGTGATCTCGACCCTGACGGGCACACGCTGTTCATCCACGCCCAGGGCGGAGACCCGGGTATAACCCGCGGGCTCCACGCGATGCACTCGCCCCTCCAGCTCATCATCCCGGCCCCAGCGATCCAGGACCACGCGCATACCCTCCTCCACCCGCACTGCGTCCATGGACAACAGATCCACACGAACCTCAAGGGTGCTGAGATCCCCAATCTGCAGGATCTCCTCGCCAGCCTGTACCGGCCCCTCGCAGCACCGGTACACGCGGGTAACGGTACCGGTTATGGGTGCCCTTACGGACAGGCTCGGCTGTTCCAGGGGGGCACGCTCCCCGTCCGCAATCTCGACAACCGCGCGCGCGGCCTCCAGCTCAAACCGAGCCACCTCAACCGCATGGCGGGCGGAGCGTTCCGCCGCACGGGCCGAATCACGCTGACTGCGCCGCCGATCCCGCTCCTCGGCAGAGATGGCGCCACGTTCATGCAGGCGCTGGGCCCGCTCGTATTCCTTCTGCGCCAGCTCATGCTGCGACTCGCGCGCCTCGAGTTCCGCCTCGGCTGCCTGCAGGCGAGCCTGGGCAGCCGACACCCTCTCCCTGGCCTGCTCCCGGGCCCGTGCATCCAGCGCGGGTGTAGGGAGGGATTCAAGCTCAAACAGGGTGTCGCCGGCCTCAACCCTGTCCCCCGGATCCAGATCGACGCGGCGGAGAAAACCACTGATGGGCGCGGATACATGATGCGGTTCCGGCAGATGCGTTTCACCCTCGTCCTCCACATACTCAGTGAACGGTCCCCGGCGCACCTCGGTGGCGCTGACCGGGATGGGCGAGGGCTTCAGCGCCAGAATCAGAAGGCCCAACAGTACGAGCCCCGCAATGCCGATCATGATCTGCTTTCGGTTCATGGTTTTATCTACTCAGCCGTTTTCAGTGCGTCAATCATATTCAGACGGTAAAGGCGTCGCGCGACAAACAGCAGCGACAGGGTCGCAGCAAGCACCACGCCCGCCGCGGCAAAGGCATAGGTCTGATGGGTAATCACAAAGGGTACCCGGAAAAGATCCATACTGATGCTCTGGTTCAAAAGCCACGCCAAGGCGGTCCCCAGCCCCCAACCGACGGGAATCGACAGCAGGGTCAGAAGGCCAATCTCGCCAATGAGGATCCACGCCACCTCCGTCCGGGTGAATCCCAGGACCCGCAGCGTCGCTAGTTCCCGGGCCCGTTCGGCAAAGGCGATGCGCGCATTGTTATAGAGCACCGCAAAGGCGATGGAGCCCGCCAGCAACAGCATAAAACCCATCATGAACAGCATCGTATCCTCAATATAACGCCTGATGCTGGTCCGTGATTCCCTGATCATTCCCACGCTGGTAACAAGGGGCATATCCCACAGACGGTCGAACAACGCCTGTTCCCGGCTCTGGTCCGTGAGCAGCCAGGCCCCGGTCACGGCGGGCCCCTCGCGCAACAGCCGGTTCAGTGCACGACGCTCCATGTAAGCGCCCATGCCAATGGGTTCGTTGACGGTTCCCGCGACCGGCACCGACAGTGTCCGGCGTTGCCCCTCCATAACCTCCACGTCAACGGTGTCCCCCGGCTCCACGCCCAGATGCTCGGCCAGATAGGCCGTCAGCAGCAGTCCCTCCCCGGGCAGGGTGATGTCCCGATAAGCCGTGTCGATCAGCCCACGCAGCCTGCGACTCGCATCCATGCCCTGAATGGCCGTGCGGTATTCACGGTGGCCATGCGTCAGCCGGGTCGCCACATCCCGGAAGGTCTCGACGGCCGTGACACCCGGCTGATTGAGGAGGCTCGCCTTGACGCCCGGCGCAACCGGCTCGGAAAAATAGATATTGGTGTCCGCCTTCTGGACCAGCCGGTACTGGGTATCAATCAGGTGATCCACGGCATTGAACTGGAAGCTGCCCACCAGGATCAGCGCCCCGGAAAGACTGATGCCCAGCACGGAAAAGGCGGCCTTCAGCCTGTGCCGGCTGAGGTTGCGGATGATGATGCGGCTGGGCTGGCTGAGCCAGCGCCAGAGCACGGAACGCTCCAGCGCCGTCTGGTGATAGGTCTCCGGTGCGGGAGGGCGCATGGCCTGGGCGGGCGGAAGCCGCGCGGCCCGGCTCACGGCACGGAAGGTTCCCAGTCCCGCCGCTGCCCCCGCGATGGCCACACCCAACAGGATTACCCGGGGCTGCAGCCGGAAGCTCATGGCCGGGAAACGGAAATACTCCATGTAAACCCCGGCCAGGCCGCTGGCGGCCCACCCGCCAAGCACCACCCCGAAAACGCAGCCAATGAGCACGATCAGGCCGGTAAGAAGCCCGTAATACCAACCAATAGCCCCATTGCCATAGCCAAACGCCTTGAGCACGGCAACCTGCTGGCGCTGCGTATTGATGATGCGGGCCATCAGCACATTCAGAAGGAAAGCGGCGACACCCAGAAAGATCGTGGGCAAAATCGTGGCGGACATCCGGAGCTGGTCCAGTTCCTGGGAAAGAAAACGGTGGGACAGCTGATCCTCCCGATCATAGGCCCCCAACCCGCCATAGGGCGCGAGTATCCCGTCCACTGCCTCAATCATGGGCTCAACGGGCACGCCCGATTGCAGGCTCAGGGCCAGGCGGTTGAAGGCCCCATCCATATCGAGGGAGGCGGCCAGGGCGCGCCGGTTCATCCAGAGTACGCCGAATCGCTCGTAATCCGGGAGAAGGTCGCCGGGGCCCAGCTGGTAGATGAATTCGGGAGAGAGCGCCACACCACTGACACTGAGGGTTTTCAGGCGTCCATTGATGATGGCGGTCAGGTTGTCGCCTACCTGAAGGCCATGAGCCTCGGCAAAGGGTTCACTCAGCAGGACCTGGTCATTGCGCCCGGATTCGGGAAGCGAACCCTCCCTCAGGTGGAGCTGGTTCAGGTCAGGCTGGCGCCCATCCGGAATGGAAAGCACCTGGCCCCGTACCGGGTCATCGAATCCCGGCACTTCCAGGCGGACCGGTGACTGGACCTGTGTCTGTAGCAGGCTGACCCCCTCAATCTCCCGCACCCGCTCGGCAACGCGCTCCGGGGCCCGCTTGAGATCCACGAAGACATGGGCGAAGTTGAACTCCTCGTAGAAGCGATCCTTGGACAGCCGTATCGCGTCCAGGGATGTGACCAGCATGACCAGGGTCATCACACCTGCCGCGATGACAATGGCTATCGCGGTAACCTGCCCGCGCAGCATGGCCAGATCGCGAATGAGCTTTCGCCTCAGGGTCCTCACCAGTGAAGCTCGCCCGGCGCCGCGCGCCGTTGGTTCACATGAACACTGGCCACCTGACCATCGCTGAGCTGGATTACACGTTCCGCCATTTCACCGATCACCGCATTGTGCGTAATAACCACCGTGGTGGTACCCAGTTCCCGGTTCACATGCTCGAGCGCCTCCAGGACGCGCACCCCGGTTTTCGAGTCCAGGGCCCCGGTGGGTTCATCGCAGAGCAGGACGTCAGGCCGCTTGGCAATGGCCCTGGCGATGGCGACGCGCTGCTGTTCACCGCCGGAAAGCTGGGACGGGAAATGGTCCATGCGCTCTTCCAGCCCCACCATCGCCAGGGCTTCTTCCGGTGTCATGGGATTGCGGCTTATCTCGGTGACAATGGATACATTCTCGCGCGCGGTAAGACTCGAGATCAGGTTGTAGAACTGAAACACAAATCCCACATGATCGCGGCGGAATGCCGTCAGTACTCTGTCAGAGGCTCGTACAAGGTTTTGGTCGCCATACATCACCCGCCCATCCGTAGCGCTATCCAGGCCACCAAGAATGTTGAGAAGCGTGGACTTTCCGGAGCCTGAAGCACCCAGCATCACACTGAGCTCCCCGGCATAGAGGTCCAGGTCCACCCCCCTGAGAGCATGGATCTCCATCTCACCCATCGCATAGACCTTGGTCACGCCCCGAGTGGAAAAAACCACCCTCGATGACACCCCCACTTCCTCCATCATGCCTCCCTGGGTTGCCAGTACCCCTCGCTACCCGTATGTGATAGGTTTGGCGCCATGATTCGAAGCCTGATCTACGACACACTGATCCTCAAGCTCACAGCCCGCTGGTACGCCGCAGTGCTCGAGCGTTTGCCGGAGAATGCCGTGCTGCTGGACGTGGGCATCGGCACAGCCGGGGCCCTGCTGGCCAATGCCGAGCTGGCTCAGCGGAAGCAGCTGCAGATCACCGGCATTGATATTGATGCCGACTACGTCGAACGCGCACGGCAACAGCTCCAGGCCTCCTCCCTGAGTGAGCGATCAGAGGTCCGGCAGGAATCCGTCTATGATCACCAGGGCGGCCCCTACGATGCCGTTTACTTCTCGGCAAGCTTCATGTTGCTGCCCGAGCCCGAGCGGGCACTCAGGCACTGCAGCTCACTGCTGAAGCCGGGCGGGCGGATCTACTTCACGCAAACGATCCAGAGCAGGCGCTCGCGCTGGATGGAGGCCCTCAAGCCCATGCTGCGCCGGGCCACCAGTATCGATTTCGGGCGGGTAACCTACGAAGAGGACTTCAAGTCCCAGATTCGTGCCGCCGGGCTTGTTCTTGATGAGTTCACCATCCTGGAACAGCACAGTAGCCGGGATTCATGTCTTGCCATCGCCTCACCAGGGGCCGGTCAATAAAAACTCCGTTAACGCCCCTGGGCACCCCGCCTCAACCAATCATGCACGAACGCCAGTTTATGCCGTGCATGGTCCGAGAGTACAAACGGATAGAGATCCGGCAGCCCCATGGACCGGTTGACGTGATTGACCCCCACGGTGAGAGAGGCCGCAACCTTGATCAGGCGATTCGCGTCCGGTTCCGAATACGGATCCCAGCCCGGGTAGGGTATCTCTGGCGAGGACAGGCCCGTCGCGACAAAGCTGTCTGTAATATCAGTAAGATGCAGCAGGTGCGCCGCAGTCTCGGCCCAGTCCTCATGCGGGTGCGCGGAGGCATAAGTGGTCAGGTAGTACTGCTTCCATTCCGCCGGCGGCCCGTTCTCAAAGTAGTATTGAAGTGATGCCCGATAATCAATGCGCTCATCGCCAAACATGGCGCGGAAGGCCTCAAGGAAATCATCCCGGAGGCTCAGCCGCCACCACAGCATATGGGCGATCTCGTGGCGCATATGGCCGATCATGGTCCGATAGGGCTCATGCAGAGCCTCACGGCGGGTTGTACGCAGCACCGGATCCGCCTCGGCCACACTGATGGTCACGATGCCCTCGACATGGCCCATGGGCACCGGCGTCGGGCCTTCCGCGAGCATGTGAAAAGTGGGAGGCGCACCCGGGTCCTCCGGCCGGAACCAGTGCCAACGGCCCAGATTATCAAGCGCCCAGCGTTTGGCCGCCTCGGTCTGAGCCCAGTTGGGCATCGCATTGGGAATTGAGGGGTCCGGGGCCAGCGCCGTCATCGCACAGGACCGGCAGAACGCACCCTCCTCGGGGGCAATCCAGTTACAGCCAATCACATCCCGGTTGGCGCAGAATGGCGGCATGGGCAGGAAGGCCCGGGCCTGGGGGTCGTACGCGACGGGCGTTCCGTCGGCGGTCGCGAGATTGTCGAACCAGAGTGATCCGGAACCGACTGGGTTGGCGAAGACACGCATAAAGAAATCCTTGAGGGATGGTGATCCAGTATAGGGACTGTCGGCGATCTGCGTCGATCAGTCTCCCGAACAAAATGCGGCGATTCCATGGCTGTTGATATGTATCATCGGTAAACACAGGATTTACCCCCAGAATGGCGCCCAGAATCCACCAAGTAAAGGAATCTCCGAGTGAACGGAACCAGTACCTCAAAACGCCTTCAGGCACACATTGACGCGCTCCGGGCGCAGAATATCCACGTCACCCCCGATGCCTCGGCAGACCACCTGCATAATGGTGTCGACACGCCACTGCCCCCTCCCGACCTGCACGGCGCCTATACCAACAACCGCCCATTACCCACCGAGGGCATTAAGGAGCGTCGCGCCTGGATCATCGGTGGCGGCATTGCTGGCCTGTCCGCTGCGTTCTTCCTGATTCGTGACGGTCATATGCCGGCCGAAAACATCACCTTCATCGAAGAACAGCCAATCGAAGGCGGGTCCCTAGACGGCGCCGGCAACCCGGAAGACGGCTACATTGTCCGCGGCGGCCGGGAAATGGAAATGACCTACCAGAACTTCTGGGATGTCTTCTCGGAAATCCCGGCACTGGACCTGCCCGAGCCGTTCACGGTCCTGGACGAGTACCGCATCCTCAACGATGCGGACAAGAACTGGTCGAAGGCGCGGCTTCTGGAGAAACAGGGCCAGATCAAGGACTTCTCGACCATGACGCTGACCGCGCTCCAACAGATGGAAGTCATCAAGCTCCTCCTGACCCCGAAAGAGGAACTGGATGATGTCACCGTCGAGCAGTGGTTCAGCGATGGCTTCCTGCGCAGCAACTTCTACACCTTCTGGCGCACCATGTTCGCCTTCCAGAACTGGCACTCGGTGCTGGAGATGAAGCTCTACATGCACCGCTTCCTGCACCTGCTGGACGGGCTCAACGACATGACCTCCCTGGTCTTCCCCAAGTACAACCAGTACGACAGCTTCGTGCGTCCGCTCACGGAATGGCTGAAGGACCAGGGCGTCAATATCCGGTACGACACCATCGTGACCGACCTGGAGATGGAAACCAGCGACAACACCCGGACTGTCACCAGCATCAAGTGCCACAGCGATGAGGGCGGAGCAACCCTGAGCGTGGACCGGAACGATCTCGTCTTTGTCACCACCGGCTCAATGACCGAGGACACCGCGTACGGCGATGACGACACAGTGCCGGAACTGCGTGATCAGAACGAGCCGGGACCGGGCTCTGGCTGGCAACTCTGGAAGAACCTGGCCGGGAAATCCGAGGTTTTCGGCCGGCCGGAGAAATTCTGCGGCGACATACCCGGCTCAATGTGGGAGTCAATAACGCTCACCTGTAAGCCCTCTCCTCTGATGGACAAGCTCAAGGAGCTGACCGTTAACGACCCTTACTCGGGTTTCACGGCAACAGGCGGCGTCATCACCTTTACGGACTCGGCCTGGCTGATGAGCTTCACCTGCAACCGCCAGCCGCACTTTCTGGACCAGCCCGATGATGTAATCGTGCTCTGGGCCTACGCCCTGTGGATGGACACGCCGGGCGATTACGTCCAGAAAACCATGGCGGAATGCACCGGTAAGGAAATACTGACCGAAATGTGCCATCACCTCGGGCTCATCGACCAGGTGGATGAGATCATTGCCGCAACCAAAACGCGCATGGCACTGATGCCCTACATCACGTCCCAGTTCATGCCGCGCGCCAAGGGCGACCGCCCCTGGGTGGTTCCCGAGGGCAGCACCAATCTGGCGTGCATGGGGCAGTTCGTTGAAACCCACAATGATGTGGTCTTCACCCTTGAGAGTTCGGTCCGCACGGCACGCATCGGCGTCTACAGCCTGCTCGATATCAGGAAACAGGTCCCCGACATCTATCCGGGCCAGTACGACCTGCGCCGACTGCTCAGGGCTACACGCACCCTGAACAACGACGAATCGTTCATCGGCGAGGGCATTCTCAGGCGCATCCTGGGCGGCACCTACTTCGAGCACATCCTACCTCTGGGCCCCGGTGAGAAACCCGGTGATCTGGACAGGCCCGGGCTGATGGAGCAGCAGATGGAAGCCATTCGCGGATTCATCGAGGAAAACCAGCCCCTTGAAGACGCCAGGGCATGGATCACGCGTGCTCTTGAACGGCTCCGTGGGCGCTAAAGCCATCCAGCGAAGCGGGTAGCTGCCCTGCGCAGCTACCCCGTTACCCGATACGTACACATCTTGCAGGTATTGCCTTCCTCGTCACGCGAATAAGCTCAGAAAATGCACCTCCGGTAATATGACCGTAGGTAAAAAAACTAGTCCCTGGATACCCTCTGCGGGGATTTCCTTCCCGCGCGGCCGTGGCGCCTTTGCATCACCCGCAACCACAACCCAAGGCCTACTGCGACAACACCACCGGCAATCAACCCACTCAAATCGGCGGCGAACTCGGCCACGGCCGTGAGGCTGTCGGCGAACATGTACCCGAGGCCGACATACATACCGACCCATACCACCTCTCCAGCCGCACTCCATGCGCTGAAGCGGGCCCAACGCATGCGCCCCGCGCCACTCGCGAAGTTGACGTAGGGCCCAAACGGACTGATCAGCCACCGGCTGAGAAAGACTCCCACTCCGCCCCACTCGTCAATTGACGCCCGCGCCCTACTCAACAGACGGGCCCGACTCCTCCGGGCCTCCGCCCATCGCTCCAGGGCCCGCGCACAGGACCGCCCGACCAGGAACCCGGTCTGGTCGCCGCTCAGGGCCCCGCCATAGGCTGACAGGCTTGCAGTGATCAGCACCAGATCCCCTGACGCAGCAAAGGCACCCCCGGTGAGCATCATCAGAGATGCCGGCACCGGCACAGCCAGACAGCTCAGGAAAGTGATGACGAACAGGGCCAGACTGCCGTAGTTGGCAACGAGGATGAAGACCGTGTCCGTCATTGACGGCCACCCTTATGAGTACGCGCAGCCTCATCGACGCGGCGTTGTATCTCCTCGAGGGTCAGATCGGAGCTCTTGACAAGCTCCGCCAGCGTGCGAGGCTCACCATCGACAGCTTCCAACTCCAGTACATCACGGACCACCGTAGGTGGCAGATCGTAGGAATGGGCCACATAGCGCGGGGTCATCCAGCCTTCCAACGGCTGGTTATCGTGGGCGGGATCAACCCAGTACAGGGTGAACATCAGCAGGCGCGCGGCAAAGAACAGCGTCACCACAAGCGCCGTAATAAACGCCAGAAAGAGGAAGCGGTGTTTGCGCCAGAGATTACGGGCAGCGGTCAGCAATTTACGGTATCCGCCTTGAATGCGTCGTGGACAGTGACAGTGCTCTGCGGAGTATGGGCGTCAAAAGCCAGCGCGACAAAGACGTCCGGTGGAAGTCCAGCGAGTGCCATCAATCATCCCACTCATGATATTGATTGCCCTGCCTCAACAGCCAATAGGTAATGCCAAGCGCCAGTGTGGTCGCCGCAATACCGATCAGGTACATGGGAGTCAGTGTTTCGAAATCCAGCACGATGACCTTCCGGGCAATGGCCATAAGCGCGGTGGCGACAACCAACTGCACGGGAAAGACATTGGTACCAAGATAGAGTCGTATATTAATGAAAATTTCCACGGCAATCAGCACTGCCATAAAAGCGCCGAACGTGTAGAAAATATCGTTAATGTTCAGAAGCAGGAAAGGTGGCGTGATCAGCCTGTCGTAAATGATGTAAATAACATCACCGACACCCCAGAGAATAACGGCGACCATCAGTACCGCAAGTACCCGAATCGCAAACCGAATAATCCGGTGCAGGCCGCGGAAAAACGGGTCCGGGAAATCAATCGGAAGTTCCTGATGGAGTTCGTGCCGGTCCTCTGGCGCTGACTGAGCAGGTGTTGCTTCTCTATCGCTATCGGCCATCCAAGTTCTCCATTAATCCCCGAAAAGCGCACGGAATCAGGCTTTTTTGACGAATTCAGATTTCAGCCGTTGACCTACAGGCTCTTAACCACTGTGGCGCCGATTGTTGCCCTCTTGCCTGTACGATATCCTGAACACGCCCGGTAAGACTATCCTTACTGGCAGAAAACGGGAGGCGCTGAATTGCCACAATGCTGATCTACACCCTCTGTGCGCTGGCTATTATTGGCGTCTTCATTTTCTACCTGTTTTTCTATCGCGCCTGGCGGCGGAACAGGCAACTCCAGCAACCATTCCCGGAGCACTGGCGGAAAACACTCAAAACCCAGGTGCCTTTATATCGCAAGTTGCCCGCTCAGCTCAGGCACCAACTTGAACAGCACGTACAGCTATTCCTGGCGGAAAAATCCTTCTACGGGTGCGACGGATTTGAAGTGGACGACACCGTCCGCCTCACCATTGCGGGGCATGCCTGCCTGTTGATCGTTGCCCGCAACTTCTCCGATTTCGACGAGATAGGCAGCATCCTGGTTTATCCGGACAGGTATTATGCCAGGGGTGTTGAAAGCGATGGGGTCGTGGTCAGCGTAAGCAACCAGGTCCGCGCCGGCGAAGCGTCAAACCACGGCCAGGTCGTGCTGGCATGGACCGATTGCGAGGAAGGCGCCGTCCATCCACACGGGCACCATAACGTGATCCTTCACGAATTTGCCCACCAGCTGGATTACCTGGACGGCACCGCCGATGGCGCTCCACCACTCAGCGGCGAACAGGCACGGCATTGGCAGGACACCATGACCCGTGCCTACGAACAGCTGCGCCACTCACTCCGTCATCACCAGAAACCCTGGCTCGACCCTTACGGCGCCACCGAGCCGGCGGAGTTTTTCGCCGTACTGACGGAAACCTTCTTTCAGCAGCCTGGTCATCTTCAGGCGGAACAGCCAGAGGTCTATGAGGCACTTTGCGGTTTTTTCCGGTTAGATCCTCTCAATCTCCGCTCACACCCAGCCGATCCAGGTAAAGGTTAAGCTCCGCTTCGCTGAGATTGACGTATTCCTGAACCCGGCCATAGAGCATGACGGTTGGCACGTTGCGACCATTCAGCTCACGCTGGGTTTCCTGCAATACATACAGGATGATCCGCTCAGTGCGAGTCAGACCGTCGCGCACATCAGGAATGGTTTCCAACAGGGTTTCAACGTCTTGCGGGCTCAATGTCAATTCAACCGGTTATCCAGAGTTGCTGGCGGCAGTGCCAGACGACGGCTGATTGATGGCATCCACCACGGCGTTGGCCGAGCGCACGGCGGATTCCAGCAGCGGCACGCCCTCGTAGGCCCAGGAGCCACAGAAAAAGACCTTGCGGCCGGGCTGACGGTGCCATTGGGATAAGGCTTCGTGCACCCGGGCGGTGCCGGGGTGAACCACCGCGCGCTCCAGCGGCACACAGGCGAGCACAGTGTCCGGGTCCGGTTCGAACAGCGGGTTCCAGGTCTGGAACACCGGCGCGCTGCCTTTGAGCGTAGGCTCGACCCGGTTAACCCAGACGGTGAACATGGGCTTTTCCAGCGCGTCGTCCATCTGGAAATTCAGCGCGGTCCAGTCCTCTTTCTTCGCGGGCATGAAACGTGAGTCCTGATGGACCCAGAGCTTGCCCGAGTCGAACCCGATATTTTCCAGCGTTTCCCGCTCATTGCCAAACTGCGTGTCATCCAGAAAGCTCAGATGATTGGCCTGGGTGGCGATGATCACCCGGTCGAACACACCGCCGTCGCCCCGCTCGTTATAGACCTTCACCCCTTCGTCGCCTTCCTCGACCTGCGCCACGGGGCTGCCGGCATGTACAGGCAGGTCTTTGGCCAGACCCTGGACCAGCGCCGGGGTGCCGCCCTTGAGGCGGCAGAGTTCAGTACCGTGGAGGATGCCATGGAGCAGCGAAAGCAGCTGCGTCGCCGGCCAGTTCAACAGGTGTTTTTCCTCACAGGTGCAGATGGTGGTGAGGATGGGCAGCACCAGCCCGCGCCAGAACAACGGGTCGAAATCATGTTGCTCCAGGATTTCACCCAGAGTGGCGTCGCTGTTCGCACGTTCGAGCTTGCGAGTCAGGCGACCCAGTTGCCAGACGCCCAGACCCATACGCAGTGCGCGGGGGTCCAGGTAGCGCCAGGAGCCGATAAAGGGCCAGCCCAGAACCGGCACTTCCCCGCTGCGGAACCAGGTGTAACGATTGGTCCAGCTGCATGAGGCGTGGGTGCGCACCTCGAAAGTGCCCACACCCACTTCCTTGGCGAGTTCGAGCACGCTGGGCCAGGCGTCGGAACTCATCACACGCAGGGGCACATCCACCAGGCCGCCATCCACCTTGAGGGAATGGGCGTCCATACCATGGCTGTTGCGGGCTTCGAACACGGTAACATCGTGGCCGGTGCAGCGCGCCCGATAGGCCGCCGCCAGCCCCGCCATGCCGCTACCAATCACTGCAATCGAATAGGTCATCCAGGACTCTTATCGTGAATAGAACCGAAGGGTACCAGTTTCCGGAACAGTTAAGAATCGGCTCAAGAAGTCATATTGGAGAGTGTTTCCCCCAAGCGGTATCGTAGGGACATGCTGAAGATATCCAATACCGTCGAACTTGCTGACTGGGAGATCGAAATCACCCAGATTCGCGCCCAGGGTGCTGGCGGCCAGAACGTCAACAAAGTCGCCTCGGCGGTGCACCTTCGCTTTGACATCCCCAACTCCAGCTTACCGCCCTTTTACAAGGAACGGTTGATGGCGTTATCCGACCAGCGCATCAGTAAAGAGGGCGTCGTGATCATCAAGGCACAGTCCTTCCGCACCCTTGAGATGAATAAAGAGGACGCGCTGCAACGCCTGAAAGCGCTGATTCAGGAAGCCGTAAAGCAGCAAAAAGCCCGTCGACCCACAAGACCGACACGGTCAGCAAAGCGACGCCGCGTCGACAGTAAAACTCGGAAAGGAAAAACCAAAGCCCTGAGGGGCAAAGTGGAGCCTTGAAGAAAACCGCTGCTCGGGCTGACTGGCTTGCCAGATGACGCCTTACTTATCGCCCAGGTTCGATATCACTACTGATTTAAAGCTTGGCTTTGCGGCTTGCCGGAGCGCAGCGTAGGTGCGTCCGACAACGGCCACTGGTTAAATGCTCTTGAATGCGCATTATCATGCGCATAAACTGAAGCTATGCATGCAACAGCCTATTGGAGGCTATGATGGCCGAACTTTACAACACAGACGCACCCAAAAAAGCAGCAAACTTATCAGTTAACAGTGACCTGCTCCGCAAAACGCGGGATCTGAACATTAGCCTTTCAGCCACCTTGGAGCGGGCCCTGAAAGAAGAGCTTGCCAAACGCGAAGCCGCTCAATGGGTCGAGGAAAATCGCGCTGCGATCAGAAGCTACAACGAGTTTGTCGAGCAGCATGGATGCTTCGGTGACGAATTCAGGGAGTTTTGATGGCGCAGTTCGATGTGTACCCCAACCCAAGCAAAGCCAGCAGAGCTCACTATCCCTACCTCGTCGATATCCAAAGTAGCCTCCTGACCGACCTGGCAACTCGTATCGTTATTCCATTGAGCAAGCATTCAGCTTTAGGGAGCCAGTCGATGCGGGGGCTCACGCCTGAAATATCCTTCGACGATCAACAATTGCTATTAATGACTCCTCAAATTTCCTCGGTGCCAGAAAAACATCTCAAAAATCCCGTCGGTTCCCTTTCACATTTCAGGGACCAGATTGTTGGGGCACTGGATCTCGCTATCACTGGCATTTAACGAATGATATGGACTCCCCCTGCTCCCACAGCATCGATGTGGCACATTGAAGGTGTCTGTGATCTTCAATCTGAAACAGGGGGAGTCATCATG
>NZ_SOAX01000005.1:0-208617 GCF_004364635.1 Halospina denitrificans
AGAAGTGAAACCACTCAGCGCCGATGGTAGTGTGGGGTCTCCCATGCGAGAGTAGGTCATCGTCAGGCGCCTACACCCAAAGCCCCGCCCGGTAACCCCGGGCGGGGCTTTTTTATGCCTGCCACGTTGTGACATACCTCCCAGGTTTTAGGTTTATTACATTATCGCAATTCCCCAGTGGAACCTCATCACAGTACATAGCGCCGCCTATGAGTAATGTAGGTGGATGAGAGCAGTTCCTTCACTTTTCATTGCTGAGAGGCAATCGATGCACAACAGGGATAGCGTGATTGGTGCCATGCTCCTCGGGGGGCTGATGATGGTCTCAGGAGCGGTGCTCGCAGATATGGAACCCATGAGTGAGGAAGAAATGGGGTCCGTAACCGGGCAGGCTATGCTGGGACTGGACGTCAACCAGACGGCCGAGGCGGACTTCACGCGTTATACCGTTGGTACCCGCTCAGAACTCCAGATGAATATGGAGGAGATGGCGCTGGGCGAGGATGGCACGGGCAGTGATGTCGCGGTTGATCATCTTTCCCTCGGCCATATTGCACGCCAGCAGGGTGAGCAGTTCGACGGCAATACCTACGACGCAAACGAGATCGTGCCCTTTGTAGGCCTGGACCCCTATCTGGAGCTTGCGGAAAATGACGGTAATGTTGTGGGTTTCCGCATGGGCTTTACCGAATCCCGGGGAACACTTTCCGGTTCAATCCAGTCGCTTACAGGGAGGCTTGGTATTGAATTGGAAGATACCAACGACGGCACTGTTCAGGACGGAGAGCTGCTGCAGTCAGATGGAACCGCCAACAACCAGCGTGCCACGCATTTTGGCCTGGCGGACTCTGCGGACTGCTCGACCCAGACAGACTGCGCGCCCCTGAGTGCCATCCAGACCCTGGAAGTCGGCGAACGGGATGCTGACGGCAACGCCGCTTTCACCAATGATTTCTTTATTTCATTCCAGAATCAGGGCCTGGACTGGGAATCCCCCGGTGACGCCACCGGCACCGTCTCCACGGACTCGGGTGTCTTTATCAACATCCCCACGGCCATGCGCCTGGATCTGCAGTCGCTGCAGAATGACACCGTCGTGCCACGGGAGCGAACCGAATATATCGATCGCGGACAGGGCCTGTTCTGAAGCGGGGCGTTCAGCCATGCGCCCTCCCAGTGTTATGCTTACGCCGACTTGGTGACTCCACCCGGGAGGCAATCGCTTGAATTCCTTTTTCTGGCACGATTACG
This sequence comes from Halospina denitrificans, assembly GCF_004364635.1. Taxonomy (GTDB): domain Bacteria; phylum Pseudomonadota; class Gammaproteobacteria; order Pseudomonadales; family Oleiphilaceae; genus Halospina; species Halospina denitrificans. The sequence continues at coordinate 1,252 of NZ_SOAX01000005.1, forward strand.
AGACTTTTGGGGCCGATCCCGTCCGGGATCGGCCCGCGCAGTTTGCGGGGATACGCACGGATGCCGATCTCAATATCATCGGCGACCCGCTCACGCTCTACTGCCGCCCCTCCGATGATTATGTGCCCGATCCTCAAGCCACCCTGGTAACCGGCATTACGCCCCAGGACTGCCTTAAGGAAGGTCTGCCCGAGGCGGAGTTCATCCAGAGGATCAATGAGGAATTCCTGGTTCCCGGCACCTGTGGCGTGGGTTATAACAGTCTGCGTTTTGATGATGAGGTGACCCGCCAGACGCTGTATCGCAACCTTCGCGACCCTTATGCGCGGGAATGGAAAAACGGCAATTCCCGTTGGGATATCATCGACATGGTCAGGCTGGCCTATGCCGTTCGCCCCGAAGGCATTGAGTGGCCACGCAAGGAGGACGGCACGCCATCATTCCGTCTCGAGGACCTTACTGCCGCCAACAACATCGAGCATGGTGATGCCCACGATGCCATGGCGGATGTTCGCGCAACCATCGCTTTGGCAAAACTCATAAGGGAAAAGCAGCCACGGCTCTACGAGTACGTCCTGAGTAACCGGAGCAAGGACGCCGTTTTTTCCATGCTTGATTCGGCCACCATGAAGCCCGTTCTCCACGTATCGGCGATGTACCCTCCCAGGCTGGGCTGCTGTGCATTGGTTGCACCGGTAGCGGTTCACCCCCGGAACCGTAACTCCGTGATCGTTTTTGACCTTCGGCAGGACCCGAGCTTCCTGGCGGAAGCGTCGCCGGAGCAGATACGGGACCGTTTATTCCGGCGTGGTGAGGACATGGAGGAAGGGGAAGAGCGCCCCGCCCTGAAGGAGGTGAGGGCCAATACCTGCCCTGTATTGGCGCCTGCGACCATGCTGAAAAGCCTGTCGGAACAACGATTGCAGGATTTTGACCTTGACCGGGACAGGCTCCAGAAGAATCTGCGGACGCTGCGGGAAATTAAGGGGTTGTCAGCGCGGCTGCAGTCAGTCTATGAGCCGTCGGATGCCCCTCAGGATCAGGATCCCGACGAATCCCTCTATACCGGCGGCTTCATCAGGCCTGCTGATCGCGAGCTTCTGGACCAGGCACTGAGTACGCCTGTGGAACTGTTGGGAGAGCTGGAGCTGCCTTTTGAGGATCCCCGGCTGCCTGAGTTGTTCTTTCGGTACCGGGCACGTAACTATCCGGAGACGTTGAATGCGGAAGAACAGGAGCAGTGGGTTGCATTCCGAAAGCAGCGGCTCCTGGAGCCGCCAAAAGGGTGGCAGAGCCTGCCTGATTTTTTCAGGAAGCTGGAGTCGCTCTTCGCATCGGGCGAGCTCACCCGGAAACAGGAGCTGTTGCTGCAGGATCTGAAATTCTACGGGGAATCACTGGTTCCTTACATGTGATTCCCCGCCTTGGTATCAGGGGGAGGGGAATTCGCCATCGAAGTTCAGGGGCTGCATCTTCTCCGCCGATTGCGGCACTTTGCTGTTGGCATTGATCAGGAGCTGCCTTGAGCTGTCCAGTACCTGCTGCCGGTAGATTTCCTGGAGACGCTCCTGATCCAGCTCCCTGATCGCGCTGATGAGTTTTTCTCGGGTATCAAAATCCAGGTTCTTCCGATCAATTTCCTGCCAATACCGATCCGCCACTTCACTCAGCTGTGTCGGGTCTTCCGCGATCCGGCTGATTACCGCCTCCTTCTGACGCTGGAACCGGTCGCTGGACATCGTGGCCAGCCGCTCCTTCTGGCTCTCCAGGAAGGATTGAACGGCTGCGTCAATCTCCTCGTGGGTGTTGTCCGGAGACTGCACGATGAAGGCCAGCGCCGGCACATCGAGAATCGGGTAAGCCATGGCCTGAACGATATAGCCCATCTGCTGGTTGGTGCGGACGGCTTCGTAGAAGGGTGATGAGAGAACCTGTGCCATAATCCGATAGGCTGCCATTGTTTCGGTTGTCTTGTCCGACCCTTGAATATAACGCAGGTAACCCTGATCGGAATGCTGAACGGCGGTCCTGATGGCCTGGGAGCCTGAATCCAGGCGCTTGAGGCGGCTTCTCGGAACCTGGGTCTCATCCGTATCCGCCATGATCAGGCTGGTGGTCCGCGTCCGCAGGTTCAGCGCCGCGGCTCGTGTCATGTTTCCCTGAACCAGCATAACCGGGTCGAGGCTCTCATAGAAGCTCTCGACGTGGCTCTTGAGGTCCTCCAGTTCGAGGTTGCGTGCCGCCTCCAATCGCTCCCGATGGGAGTGCACATCCGCCATCAGGTTTTCCTGGAGTCGGCTGCTTGCAATCTCGTGGGGGCGTCGCTGCGCGGCGTTACCCAGTTCATCCTGAAGATCCCGCAGGCGTGTCTGGAAGGCATCCCTCTCGAGGGTGGGTTGGCGCAGGCGTATCAGGATTTCGTGCAGCAGTTGCGGGAGCTTGTCGCTATACCCGCTCACTTTTACGGTGATGCCGCGCAGATGGTTGTAGATGCTGTAATCGAGATCCGCGAGCCGGGCCGGGTAGGCCAGGGCATTGAGCTCGTCCTTGACGAGTTCTGTCAGTAGTTGCGTGAGAACGACGTTGCGCGGTGAGCCGTTGGCGGCCGGTGAGCGCAGGTTCAGGTAGACGTTGGCGCGAGGAGCGCCGAACTGGGTGTCCCGGGCGTACCAGAGTGTTAACGGGCCATCCCCAAGGCGGCTTGGTGCCTCCATGTTCTTGCCGGAAACGAGTGAGAGATCCTCTGGCACGAATGGGTTTTTCTCGGGCAGGGCGAGTTTTTCTGCCAGTTCGGTAACAGCCCCGTCGCCATTGATGGAGTTCTGGTCAATGTCAGTGATTCGGTAAGGCGTATCGTAGTACTGGGTCCTGTCCCAGCCTTCGGTATCCTCGAACGGCGCGAGCAGTGATACAAGCACACGGTCCGCGCTCAGGTGCTCCAGAAGTTCCCTGTACACGGCGGGTTCAAAGGTTTCGTAGAGCCAGGGCGCCACCACCACATCCGCCGGATCGACCCGGTGGAGGCGGCTCGCCAGGGTGCTGACTTCATGGATGGGTTTATTCCGCTCACGGAACCGGAGATTCAGGTCGTTCAGCTGCTGCTGTTCCTCGAAATAGGATTGTTTGATGCCCTTTTCCTCGATCATCGACAGGTAACGGAAGCTCAGGCTGACGATATCCTTCCAGCGTTCCCGCCCCTTGGGTGTTACCGACATGCTGATGTTCATCAGGGCCTGGTCACCGGTGTCCAGGCTCTGGCCCGCGGAGAGTGTATCGATAAGCCCGGCCTCCTTGAGGACGGCATGCAGGCTGCCCGGGCCCTCGTGACCGATAAGGTGCGCCAGATATCCCATGGGCTTGTTGCGGTAGTCCGCCTCCGTGGACGGAATGGGGAATGTCAGCTGCAGATTGCGTTTGTCGCGCAATGCCTTGACCCGCAACAGCCTTGGTTGCTTGTCTGACTCGAGAAACGGGGTGGTATATTGCGGCGCGTCATGGCCGCGGTTTGCTACCGGGCTGAAGCGGCCCACCACCATTTCCTGAAGCTCGTCCAGGGATTGCGGCCCGAGTACGACCAGCTCCATCAGGTTCGCGGAGTAATGTTCTTCATAGAACTGTACGGTTTCGTCGCGCAGTTCGTTGTTCTCGTTGGATAGTGTTTCCAGGTTGCCCACAGTGAAACGCGACAGCGGGTGCTCCTGCGGGAAGGTGCGGCGCAGTGCCGACCAGAAGCGTCGATTGTCGCTGCGAAGGTGCGCCGAATATTCGGAATGAACCGCGTTGCGCTCGCGATCGATCAGCTCCTCGGCGAAGGTTGGAACCCGGAACTGCTCCGAGAAACGATCCAGTGCCGGCTCCAGGAATTCCGGCTCGACGTTGAAAAAGTAGTTCGTATCAAGGCCACTGGTGTAGGCGTTGTGCCCCCCCCCATGACTGTTGATGAACTGGTGGTACTCGCCCGGGTCCGGATAGGTTTCGGTGCCCAGGAAGAGCATGTGTTCCGTAAAGTGAGCCAGGCCCGCCCGGCTGTCGGGGTCGGCGCCCGCGCCCACGTGCACATCAAGAGCGGCAGCGGCCTTGTCGGCCCTTGGGTCGGAAACCAGGAGGGCGCCCATGCCGTTACTGAGTTCAAGGTAGCGATAGCTGGCCTCGTCATTGGGCCCCGTGGTGGGCACGACTTCATTGCGTATGTCGTCGGCCGTGGCCGTTGTTACCAGAGCGGCGGTTATGATCAGGCTCTGGATCAGTCCCGTAATCTTGGTCATTGTGTTGAGCTCTCCGGTGTGGCTCTCAGTGCAGAGGGTCATCCTGCTCGCGTGGCTCGTCGTAGGCAAGCGCAGCCCGGGCAAGGTGTATCATCTGGCTCGAGGAAAGTTCGCCTTCGGCGATCCGCTCCAGAATCCGTTCCAGGTCACGGATCTGTTCCTGGTAGTCCTTCATATGGCTCTGGAACGCGTGGTCGATGGCCTGGTAGACGCTGTGGATCTGTTCGGCCCGGTCCTGGGAATCCGTGGCTGCGTTATTGATCGCCCTGAGGCATGCCCGCGCGATGGCAATGTAGTGATCGTTCTGTTCTTCTGACATGATTCTCGACTGATGCAGTCCGGTAATGGTTGGGTTTATCGTGCTCCACTGCATTGACAATAAAGGGGTGGCGCCCGATTTTCAAAGACAACTACGGTTATATCGTGGAACAGCGCTCAGAGAGACCAGCAGAACACAGAAGGCTGCCAATGCCTACCTGAATAATCGATGATCGATGTTGTGGGCGGAGTGATTTGAAGCGTCATAAAATCGACTTCGGTGGGTGGCATTAGAGTCTTAAATGCCTGACAATCAGATGAAAAATACATCGTAAAACGAACCATGCCCCGGCCGAGGCGAATTGTCCGATGACTGAGACAACCTCCGTTTTCGTCATTGTTGACGACGAGCAACGTCGTCATGACCTCCAGACCATCCTTGAATTCATTGGGGAAACGGTGATTGTCGCGGATCCGGGTTACTGGGTGGAGCCGCTTCAGAACAATGAGGAAATTGGCCTTGTCATCGTTGACGGAGACAGCGAACAAGCCGTGGATCACCTGAATGAACTGGTGGAACAGCAGAAGGGCGTGCCCTTCTTCCAGCTCGGCGACACGCCCCTGGAAGGGCTTAGTGAGGATGCCGAGTCGCGCATCATCGCGCGCATTGAGTGGCCGCCCAACTACACGAAATTCGTGGACTCACTCTACCGGGCGCAGGTCTACCGGGATCAGTACGCGGACTCCCTGCAGCGTGGTCAGCAACGGGAGGTGCAGCTTTTCAGGAGCCTGGTGGGAACCAGCCGCCGTGTCCACCATGTGCGCCAACTGATGTCGCAGGTGGCGGACAAGGAGGTGAGCGTTCTCATTACCGGTGAACCCGGTACCGGCAAGGAAGTAGTTGCCCGCAACCTGCATTATTACTCACCACGCCGGGACAAGCCTTTCGTGCCGGTCAACTGTGGCGCTATCCCAGGGGAGGTGCTGGAAAGCGAGCTTTTCGGTCATGAAAAGGGTGCCTTCAGCGGTGCCATCAGCTCACGGGCAGGGCGGTTTGAGCTGGCCGAGGGGGGCACGCTCTTTCTCGATGAGATCGGGGATATGTCGCTCAGCATGCAGCTCCGGATCCTGCGTGTCCTCAAGGAGCAGACCTACGAGCGTGTCGGCGGCAACAGGACGCTTCATGCTGACGTTCGGATCATCGCGGCGACGCATAAAAGCCTGGAAGACATGATTGAGAACGGCGAATTCCGTGAGGACCTGTATTACCGGCTGAATGTCTTCCCGATCGAGATGCCGTCACTGCGTGAGCGGGTCGAGGATATTCCCCTGTTGATCAATGAACTGATCTCCCGGATGGAAGTGGAGAAACGGGGCTCGATCCGACTCAATTCGGCGGCCATCATGAGTCTCTGCCGGCACGACTGGCCGGGCAATGTCCGTGAGCTTGCCAATCTGGTTGAGCGTCTTGCGATCCTGCATCCCTACGGGGTCATCGGTGTCCACGAGTTGCCCAGGAAGTTCCGCTATGTGGACGACATTGATGAAACCCGTGAGGTGGAAGACTCGGGCCTGCCGTCTGGCATCGGGGGTATGGCAGGCCTGGATGCTCCGGCCCTGCTGCCGATGAACGGCCTTGATCTCAGGGACTATCTTTCCAGTCTTGAGAAGACCCTGATCGAACAGGCGCTGAATGAGTCCGATGGGGTGGTTGCCCGTGCTGCTGAAAAGCTGCGCATCCGGCGGACGACGCTGGTGGAGAAGGTTCGCAAGTATGGGCTCCGCGGGGAAGCAACTGATTCATGACCCCAGCCTATTGCGCAACAGCAGCAACAGGTGGATCATCACGGGGAACGGAATGGCACACGCTCGCGACAAGTTGGCGCCAGGCCAGGGAAAGGTGGGGAGGCATGGCGTCCTGCATCTGGAACTGCCGCGCGCGGTGGGGAAGGCGGGCGTAGGGGGCGGAAGGCAGTTGATGAGACGGCCAATCAACGTTTTGCCCGGACCATGCGACGACAATTACACGGAGTCCGAGTGGCGTGACAAACAGGTCTCGTAGTCTATCCTCAGATTTGGAAGCGCCGACGCGGTCACGACAGGGGGAATAATGTCGATTACCACAGAACAATCAGATGATGGCAGCACACTGACAATCCATATTCAGGGCCGTTTTGATTTCAGTTCCCATCAGGCGTTCCGTCATTCCTATGAAGGCGCGGATTCCAGCATAACGCGTTACGTTATCGATATGAGTGAAACAACCTATCTGGACAGCTCGGCACTGGGAATGCTGCTGCTGTTGCGGGACTATGCCGGCGGTGAGAAGTCAGATGTCCGGATCGTGAACTGCAACGGTGATGTTCGCCGCATACTGACCATCTCCAATTTCGAACAGCTCTTCCAGATTGACGACTGATGCTGCGTTCGGCAATGGTCCTCTCCGGATCCTGATTGCCGAGGATAACCATAGCGACCGGATGATCCTCCATGCCATCCTGACCCGCCAGGGGCATGAGGTCGTCATGGCCACTGATGGCATGGAAGCGGTTGAGGCATTCCACCGGGAAGCCCCCCAGATGGTGCTTCTGGATGCCATGATGCCGAGAATGGATGGTCTGGAGGCGGCGCGCGAGATTAAGGCCGCAGCCGGTGAGCAGCTTGTTCCCATCATCTTTCTCACCTCCCTGAGCGACCCGGAATCCCTGGCCTCCTGCCTGGAGGTCGGTGGTGATGACTTCCTCTCCAAGCCCTACAACCGGGTTATTCTCCGCGCCAAGATCAATGCCTTCCGACGCATGCGCGAACTCCACCAGAGTCTGCAGAACGAGCGGGATCGCACGCATCAGCGCAACGAGCAGATGCTGCATGAGCAGGAGATGGCACGCCGGGTTTTTGACAATATTGCTCACCGCGGCTGTCTGGGGGCCGAAAATATCCGTTATGAAGCATCTCCCATGTCCATCTTCAATGGGGACGTTCTTTTTGCGTCACCCAAGCCCTCCGGTGGGGTTCACCTGTTCGTGGGTGACTTCACGGGGCATGGACTGCCGGCAGCGATCGGCGCGGTTCCCCTGGCGGAAATCTTCTACGGCATGACCGCCAAGGGCTTCGCCATCAGCGATATATTGCGGGAAATGAACCGTAAGATGCAGGCCATTCTGCCCACGGGCGTGTTCTGTTGCGCCGCCATGGTGGACCTTAACCTGAAATCCGGACACGCCGAGGTGTGGAATGGCGGACTGCCGAGCGGCTACCTGTTGCGTCATGATGGCAGCAGGGATGAACTGCGTTCCCGCCACCTGCCGTTGGGCATCCTGCCCGCGGACCGCTTCTCGGCGGCCTGTGAGCGCCACGCCATGGAGGTGGGAGAACACCTTCTGCTGTGCTCAGATGGGGTGATGGAGAGCGTGAACCGCGAAGGTGAGATGTTTGGTGAGGACCGCATCCTTGAGGTGCTCGCCGGGGGCGGCACGCCTTCCGATGTGTTTGAACGCCTGCGCGGAGCCGTGCGTTCCTTCGCGGAGGGGGTTGGCAGTGAGGACGATATCACCATCCTCGATGTGGCAATGGCTGAGGAATCACTGCTTGAGGCGGTGGAGCCGGAAGTATTGCCGGATACCGGCGCGGGGCCGCTGGACTGGGAGATGACCTATGAACTGCGCAATGAAACCCTGGCTCGGTTCAATCCCGTTCCACTGCTGCTCCACATCTGTATGGATGTTCCCGGGCTGAGGCTGTTCAGCGGCGAACTCTACACCATCATTACTGAGCTGTTTAACAATGCTCTTGAGCACGGCGTTCTGCGGTTGCCGTCATCGCTCAAGGATTCCCCGGCAGGGTTTTCCCGCTATTACAGTGAGCGTGAGCGCCTCCTTGGTGAGATCAGGCATGGTGCTGTTTCCATCCGGCTCGAGCACAGGCCGGATCCGCAACGCCGGGGTGGTCGACTCCTGATCAGGGTGGAGGACAGCGGCGACGGCTTCTCCGGGGAAGCACTCTCCCAATCCCTTGCCCATAACGGGCTTTCGGGGCGTGGCCTCGCGCTTGTACGGCAACTCTGCAATAACGTACGCTTATGCGGAAAGGGCAACTGTATTGAGGCGGAATTTGTGTGGCATGCCGGGCGCGGTGAATCGCGCTCCGGGGTGTCCGAGGAGGGAAACAGCCATGAGTGATCAACAGCACCTGGATCATGAGGCCCTTACGGAACTGCGTGATGTCATGGAGGATGAATTCAATATCCTGATCAATACTTTCCTCCAGGATGCGGATGAGCGTCTCCGGCAGCTTTCTGAAGCGGCCCGGGCGGAGGACGCCGACAGCTTTCGCAAGGTGGCCCATAGCTTCAAGGGCAGCTGTATCAATATAGGCGCGCCCATTCTCGCGGAGTGCTGCTTTGCCGCCGAGCAGGCCGGGAGGGAGGATAATCTTTCACAGAGTGGGCAGCAGGTTGCCGCGATTGAAGAAGAGCTGGCAACCGTCAGCGAGCAACTGCGGCGCTATGTGCGCGAGTGAGCCCCACCTGTTAATTCCGGCCTCCAAACTGCTTATCAGGTCCTGAGCCCTCAGTCCCTGCAGTTCACATAACAGGAAGGGAGAGCCGTTTCCGAATGAATATCCCGGTACAGGTGATTGCGGTCACCGGCGGCAAGGGCGGTGCTGGCAGGAGTAATGTGTCGGTCAATCTCGGCATCGCACTGTCCCAGATGGGGCGCCGGGTCGTGCTTATGGACGCGGACCTCGGGCTTGCCAATATTGATGTGCTTCTCGGGATCAACGCCGGCCTCAATATCTCCGATGTCCTCGCGGGGGAGTGCTCCCTGCGGGATATCCTCGTGGATGGGCCTGCAGGGATCAGGATTGTTCCCGCCGCCTCCGGCGTTCAGCGCATGACCAACCTCTCCCAGATGGAGTACGCCGGACTCATTTCCGGCTTCAGTGAACTTGGCGACGAAGTGGACGTACTGATTGTGGACACCGCCGCGGGCATATCCGAATCCGTGGTGACGTTTCTGCGCGCGTCCCAGGAGTTGTTGCTGGTGGTCAATGATGAACCTACTTCCATCACCGATGCCTACGCGCTGATCAAGCTCATGAATCGTGACTATGACACTCATCGGTTCCGGGTTCTTGCCAACATGGTCACGAGTGAACACGAGGGCAAAGCACTATATGACAAGCTGTACCGGGTGACTGAGCGGTTTCTGGATGTTGCGCTACACTATGTGGGCAGTATCCCGCTTGATGATGCCGTCAGGAAGGCGGTAAAACGGCAGAAAGCCGTCCTCGAGCTGTATCCGGGCTCCAGGGCCTCCAATGCGTTCCGCGAGCTGGCCAGAAAGGTCAATCAGTGGCCGCTGCCCTCGACGCCCAGGGGCCACCTGGAATTCTTCGTTGAACGGCTTCTGGGCCCCCGATGAAAAAACACGAATGAACAGCAAATCCTGCCTGTTTTCTATATAATAGTCGCCCGCCGGATCGAGGCCAAACCGGAATCCACTCCCAGCCGGGGAAAGAATGAGCACCACCTTACTGGAAGCCAGGCAGCTGTATTGTGAGCGGGACGACCGCGTGCTGTTCAGCGGCCTTGACCTCAGCGTCGGTTCGGGCGATATCGTCCGCATAGCCGGACCCAACGGTGCTGGCAAGACAACACTGCTGCGGGTTCTGGCGGGGCTCAACCTCTCTTTTGAAGGCGGTTTGAGCTGGTACGGGTACCCCCTGCACCAACAGCGTGATTGGTACCAGGCGAACATGCTGTTCCTCGGCCACAGGGCTGGCATTACGGCCTCCCTGACGCCCCTGGAGAATCTGCGCTGCTGGGTTGATATGCGGCGCCCCCATCGGGAGGAATTACTGTGGGAAGCCCTGGCGGATGTCGGACTTGAAGGCTATGAGGATATACCGTCGGCGCACCTGTCTGCCGGGCAGCAACGTCGTGTGGCCCTGGCGCGGCTCTATCTTTCCACCGAGCCTGTTTGGCTTCTGGACGAGGCGTTCACCGCTATCGATCAGGGAGCCGTAAAGGTGCTTGAAAGTCTTATCAGCAGCCGGGCTGCCCAGGGCGGTGCCGTGGTACTGAGCACGCATCACCGGTTACAGCTTGATGAATGCCGCGTCCTGGAGCTCGGGGGGAGCCTTGGCTTTGCAACCTGAATCACGGACCCCGGTCACACTGAGAGAGTCGGGCGACGGGCTGATAAGGGCCGGTGTGACAACGTTCCGCCGGGAGCTGCTGATCGCCTTTCGGGAGAAACAGGATGTCATCAATCCACTGGTTTTCTTCGTGCTGATTGTGTCGCTTTTCCCGCTTGGCATCAGCCCAGAGACTGAGTTTCTCCGTGATGCGGGAGCGGGTATCATCTGGGTGGCGGCCCTATTGGCCATCCTCTTGTCGCTGAACATGCTTTTCCGCAATGACTATGCGGACGGTTATCTGGAACAATGGGTGCTGTCGCCGCAGCCGCTGGCAATGATGGCGCTGGTGAGAGTGTCGGCGGTCTGGGTCGCGTCGGTTGTTCCGTTGCTGCTGCTTGTGCCGCTGCTTGGGTTGATGCTTCATCTTCCTGCCGAGCGCATTGGCGTTCTGACGCTGACACTGCTGATGGGCTCCCCTGTGCTGCTGCTGATCGGGGCCATTGGCGCGGCGCTGACAGTCAGTGTGCGCAACAGTGGCATGCTTCTGGCGTTGCTGATGACCCCCTTCTATGTCCCGGTGCTGATTTTCGGGACCGGCGCCGTAACCGCGTTTGGACAGGGGGCCTCCATTACCGGCCATCTTGCAATACTGGGCGCAATGCTGGCTCTTGCCATAGTATTGGCTCCATTAGCGATTGCCGCGGGGCTACGTATGAGCGTGGCAAATGGCTGAACCAACAGGACCTGCATAACATGTGGCAGTGGTTTCACAAACTGGGCTCTCCCAAATGGTTTTTCGGCATTGCGGGTCGACTGATCCCCTGGCTTGGGTTCGGTGCCCTGATACTGCTCGGGGTGGGCATTGTCTGGGGGCTCCTGTTTGCGCCCGCGGACTATCAGCAGGGTGACAGTTACCGGATCATCTTCATTCACGTGCCCTCCGCCTATCTGGGGCAGTCCCTCTATGTGGCCATGGCCGTTGCTGGCGCGGTTGGACTGATCTGGCGCATGAAGATGGCGGATACCTTTATTGCCGCAACAGCGCCGGTTGGTGCCGCCCTGACGTTCGTGGCACTGTTCACCGGTGCCGTCTGGGGTAAACCCACCTGGGGCACCTGGTGGGTCTGGGATGCGCGCCTGACGTCCATGCTCCTGCTGTTCTTTCTCTACCTTGGGGTTATGGCGTTGCGCCGTGCCCTTGAGGATCCGGAAAACCGGGCTAGGGCCAGTGCCATACTGACCCTGGTCGGTGTGGTGAATATCCCGATCATCAAGTTCTCGGTTGAATGGTGGAATACCCTGCACCAACCGGCGTCGATCAAGATGACGGAGGCGCCCGCCATGCCCGCCTCGATGTGGGTACCTCTTTTGATCTGTGCCATCGGCTTTCACCTGCTTGCCGGTTGGCTCATCCTGATGCGGATGCGTAATGAAATACTCTACAGGGAGCGCCGGGCCCGCTGGGTCCGGGACTGGCTCCTGTCACAATGAATGGGTGATGCGTTAATGCAGTTCGATTCGTTACAGTCGCTGATCGCGATGAATGGATACGGTGCCTATGTGTGGTCCTCGTATCTGGTATTTCTTGTTGTCATAGCCGCACTGGTTCTGGGTACGCGACTGCAGTATCGGCGGATAGTGCTGGATCAGCAGCGGTTGGTCCGAATTGAATCCCGTAAGGCAAGTGAGAGGAAACCACAGAATGAATCCGGTTCGTAAGCGTCGACTGACGATTATTGTTGTACTGCTCGCCGGATTCTCGGTGGCCGTGGCCCTGGTGTTGGTGGCCCTGCAGGAGAACATGAACCTGTTCTACAGTCCTGCCGAGATTGCAGCGGGGAAAGCGCCTGTTGACCAACGGATTCGAGCGGGCGGACTGGTTGAGCAGGACAGTGTAGAACGCGATTCAGACTCGCTGCGGGTGCACTTCCGGATCACGGATAATGACGGGCGCGTACGGGTACAGTACGACGGCATTCTTCCGGATCTGTTCCGTGAAGGGCAGGGTGTGGTCGCTTTGGGTAAACTCAACCAGAATGGGGTGCTTGTCGCGGACCAGGTCCTTGCCAAACACGACGAGGAATACATGCCGCCCGAGGTGGAGCAGGCGCTCAAGGATGCCGGCCGTCTCAAGGAAGGAAGCGGGGGCGGCTATTACCCGAAAGGTGAAGGGGAATCGCCAGAGCAACAGGGTGATGGTGCCTGAGCACCATTCCGTCCAGTCACCGTCTAACCAACAGGCAACACGATGATCCCGGAACTTGGAAATTTTGCGCTGATACTGGCTCTGCTGCTGGCAATTGCGTTGACCGTTATCCCCATGGTGGGATCAACGATCCGCCATCCCGGACTGATGGGTTTTGACCGACCACTGGCGGCAGGCGTTTTTGTGCTGCTTGCGCTCAGTTTTGGCTGTCTGACCTACGCCTTCATGACCGATGACTTCTCGGTCGCCTATGTCGCGAACAACAGCAACAGCATGCTGCCCTGGTACTATAAGTTCAGCGCCGTCTGGGGCGGCCATGAGGGGTCCATGCTGCTCTGGGTGCTCATTCTCGGGGGCTGGACCCTGGCGGTAGCGACTTTCAGCCGGAATCTACCCGATGAAATGCGGGCACGCGTTCTGTCCATCATGGGGTTGGTTGGCGTCGGTTTCATGCTGTTCACGCTGGTTACTTCGAACCCCTTCGACCGCACTCTTCCGAATGTGCCCCAGGACGGGGCCGACCTGAATCCGTTGCTGCAGGATTTCGGGCTGATCGTCCATCCTCCGATGCTGTACATGGGCTATGTGGGCTTTTCGGTGGTTTTCGCATTTGCCATTGCCTCACTGATCGGGGGGCGTCTGGATGCCGTCTGGGCGCGCTGGTCCCGGCCCTGGACCACGGTGGCCTGGGCTTTCCTGACCCTGGGCATCGCTCTGGGGAGCTGGTGGGCCTACTACGAGCTCGGCTGGGGCGGCTGGTGGTTCTGGGACCCGGTGGAGAACGCCTCGTTTATGCCCTGGCTTGTCGGCACGGCACTGATCCACTCTCTGGCAGTGACTGAAAAACGCGGTGTATTCAAGAGCTGGACGGTATTGCTGGCCATCCTCACCTTCTCGTTGAGTATCCTCGGTACCTTCCTGGTCCGCTCCGGCGTGCTTACCTCCGTGCATGCCTTTGCCACGGACCCGGAACGGGGCTTTTTCATACTGGTGATGCTCGCGATCACCGTTCTCGGCTCACTGACTCTCTACGCCATCCGCGCGCCCGCGGTTCGCGGTCGTACGGGCTTTACCCTGCTGTCCCGGGAAGCACTGCTGCTGCTGAACAATGTCTTTCTGGTCGTGGCCACACTGGTGGTCCTGTTGGGTACCATCTTCCCCCTGATTCTTGATTACATGGATAAGGGCACGATTTCGGTGGGCGAGCCCTACTTCAATATCACCTTTGTGCCCCTGGCGCTTGGACTGGGGCTGGTTCTGGGTGTGGGGGTTGTTACCCGCTGGAAGCGCACCCCTGCTGACCTGGTCATCCGTAAGCTGACAGTGCCTGCTGCACTGAGTGTGCTGGTGGCGCTGGTGGTGCCTCCGCTCACTGTCGGGGGCACCCACATCCTGACCGTTATTGGCATTGCAGTCTCATGCTGGGTTGCCTTCGCGACTCTCTATGATATGTGGCAGAGCAGCGCCAGCCGTCACGGACGTCTGTACGGGGTGAAACGTTTCTCGCGCAGCTATTACGGGATGGTTCTGGGGCACGTGGGACTGGCAATAACTATGGCCGGGGCAACCATGGTGTCGATGCATGGTGTTGAGCAGGACCGCCGTATGTCACCGGGCGATCGTGTGGAGGTTGCAGGCTTTGAGTGGCACTTCGCGGATCTGGGTGAGCGCGAAGGGGCGAATTTCACGGCCGAACGGGCACGGTTTGATGTCTATCGGGACGGTGAGCTTGTTGCCACGGTCTTCCCCGAAAAGCGCCATTATCCGGTGCGTATGAATGTAATGACCAACGCGGGTATAAGCGCCGGGTTCTTCCGCGATCTCTTCGTGGCACTCGGGGAGTCCGTCGAAGGCGAGGTTGCATGGAGTGTGCGCATCCAATACAAGCCACTGGTGCGCTGGCTCTGGCTCGGTGCACTGATGATGGCGGCTGGCGGTGCCTTCGCGGTCAGTGATAAACGCTACCGCGTGCGTCAGCGGCGGACTGTCACCGCCGATGAGAAGTCGCGTTCGGCGGGCACGGCGAGTTCGGCAGGGGAGGCGACAGCATGAATCGTCTGTGGCTCTTTCTACCGCTGGCACTGGCCATCACTCTGGGGATGGTTCTCTATTTTGGTCTCGGGCAGGATCCCAGCAAGCTGGATTCCGCACTGGTCGGCGAGTCCGTGCCGGATTTCCAGTTACCCTTGTTGCAAACACCGGAACAGCAGGTGGGCTCCGAGGTGTTCAGCGGCAAAGTCCAGCTTCTTAATGTCTGGGGAACCTGGTGTGCGGCCTGCCGCGTGGAGCATGCCCAGCTCAACAAGCTCGCCGAGCAGGGTGTGCCCATTGTGGGTTTGAATTACAAGGATGAACGCCCGGCTGCCCTGGAATGGCTTGAGCAACGCGGTAATCCCTACTCAACCGTGATCTATGACCCGGAAGGCAGCCTCGGGTTTGATCTGGGGGTTTACGGGGCTCCGGAGACCTACCTGATCGACACCGAGGGTGTTGTCCGACACCGTCACGTCGGGGTAGTCGATCAGGAAGTCTGGGAGTCCGACTTCAAACCGCTCTATGAGGAGTACCGCGATGACTCCTGAATGGCGCCGATTGCTCATCCTGTTGGTGGTGCTCATCACCGTTTTCCCGCTCAACGGGCAGGCCCGTGAAGAGCGCATGGACGATCCCGAGCTGCAGCAGCGTTTCAGCGATCTGGCGGATGAGCTGCGCTGCCCCAAGTGCCAGAACGAAACCATTGCGGAATCGGGAGCGCCGATCTCCAGTGATATGCGGGAGCGGGTCCGGCAGCTTTTGCGGGAAGGGTACACCGATGAGGAGATCCTGGAAGCCATGGTGGCGCGTTTCGGCGATTTCGTTCGTTACCGCCCTGAGTTCGAGCCACGGACCTGGATTCTCTGGCTGGGCCCCTTTGTTGCTATCGCGGTTGGTATTGGAGTGGTGGTCATGATCACGCTTCGTACCCGGCGTCGCACAAAGGATGAGTCTCCCGTGTTATCCGATGAGGAACGTCAGCGTGCCGAGCAGTGGCTACGCGACGACTGAACTGATTCAATTTGAGTGAGTAATCCATGCCCACGACCTTCTGGTTATCGCTGGCACTTCTGGTTGTGCTGGCACTGGTGTTTGTTCTCCAGCCTGTTGTTTTCCACCGACATCGCACGCCCGTTGCCAATCGGAGGATGCAGAATCTGAATACCTACCGCTCCCGGCTCAAGGAGCTGGAACAGGAGCGGGACGAGGGAATGCTCGATGAGTCCGCGTTTGAGACCCTGCGGGACGAGCTCGAGCTGAGCATGCTCCAGGACGTGGGGCCGGAGGAAGCCCGCGATCCGGAGCCCCGCAGGGAGGGGAGGCGCCTTCTGGCTGTAATGACCGTGTTGCTCTGCCTCCTGATTCCGTTGGGCGCGTTCTACCTGTACGGGGAATTCGGATCGCGGCAGGCGCTTGCTGAATTCCGAAGCATGCAGGAGATGCGCAGTGGCGAGGTTACTCAGCAGGATATCGAGGGGATGGTTGAGGGGCTGCGCCAGCGTCTCGATAATGACCCCAACAACCCGCAGGGCTGGTCCATGCTCGCGCGCAGCTATATGCAGCTTGAACGCCACGAGGCGGCGGCCGAGGCCTATAAAGGATTGGCCAGGGCCCTGGAGGAGACGGGTGAGGGAGAGCCGGCCTCAGCCTGGGGGTTGCGGGCACAGGCCCTTTTCGTTGCCAATCAGGGGCAGGTGACCAGCGGGGTCGAGGCGGCTATTGAGCAGGCGCGGAAGCGCAACCCGGATGAGATCAATGCCCTCAGCATAATGGGAATAAAGGCATTCCGGGCGGGAGATTTCCGCCAGGCCGTGGAGCACTGGGAACGGATCCTGGAAGTGGCTCCCGACCATCCCCAGGCGGACAGCATCCGCCAGGGAGTTGCGGCTGCTTACTCAGAGCTGGGTG
This sequence comes from Halospina denitrificans, assembly GCF_004364635.1. Classification (GTDB taxonomy): domain Bacteria; phylum Pseudomonadota; class Gammaproteobacteria; order Pseudomonadales; family Oleiphilaceae; genus Halospina; species Halospina denitrificans. The sequence goes on from NZ_SOAX01000005.1 coordinate 18,064, forward strand.
AGCCCGTCCCGTCCGGCGTGCTGTCGGACGATTAAGCGCCGGAAAGGGGCTTTCCTGCTACCCGGCGCAGAGCGCTGACGAGGTCATCACCGTGCCATGGTGCCCGTTCGTTCGGGTTTGCGAAGAGGTGACGCTCAAGGGCCTGAATCTCCCGGGTGAGTCTCGGGTCGTTGATATAGGCGGTTACGTCTCCAACAGTTTTGAGCGCCGGTTTTCCAAAGTGGGCGCTGGCCCATTGTGGAAGCAGTGTAAGGGTGTCTGCCTCTCCATTCTGGGCCCGTTCACACAGTACCTGGAACCGTTCCCGGTTGGCTTTTTCGTCCGTGGAAAGACCATTCACCTGATCCCGATGCATGGGTCTCCGGTTGCGCCACCAGGCAAGCCCTGTCAGCAACCAACCGCTGGCCAGAACCACGGCAAGCCAGAACCACAAGGGGGGGAGTGCCGCACCCGGCGGGCGTGATAGGCTGAGATCGGTCAGTGGAGGATCCTGACCCGAGTCCGCCTCAGAGTCGGATACACCCGAGCCGGCGGCGGGTTCCACCGTTACCTCGCTTGCCTCGATAATGGCAACGCGTTCCTCATCGCTTTCAACGTCCCACCATGGAATCCGTACTGCCGGAATTCTGGCACTGCCCGGTTGAATAGGCACAAGAGCGGACTGTTTCCGGATACGGGCCTCGATGCTGTCGTCGGTCAGTCTGGATTCGGATTCCCAGGGTTCCGGGTATTCGCGCAGGCTGTCCGGATAATCGATATCTATCCGGGGCAGCGCCTCTGGCGCGACGCCCAACGCCCGCACATGAATGGTCCTCGTGACGCTGTCACCGGCACGCAGGGATTCGGGGGCATCGGACCATTCGTCCGTGAGTGCCAGGTCTCTGGCCGGCAGCCAGACATCACCACTGAACGAAGCGGGGGGAGGTTTGATGCGAAGCTCGCTGGGCGGTGCCGAAGTATGTACGAACTCTACATTACCCTCATCGTTACGCTTGCGCGCCTGGAAGGTCTGCTCCGGGACGACAAGGGTTCCGGGGGACTGGGGAACCAATGCAAAGCGGCGTTCAACGACCTGCCACTCACGACCGTTGCGTTCTGCCCTGAATTCGCGTTGTTTGTCGATGGGCTTCACCAGGGCGTCGGGAATCTCCGGCGCCGAAAGTTCGCCGCCTATCAGTGGCGGATCGTAAAAGACCCGCTGGGTGAGAAGAACCTGCTGCTGGACATAAACCTCTTCATCGCTGAGCTCCACTTCAAGGTGGGCTCTAGGGGCGTGGTCATCGGGCGGCGCCACCCCCGGGATTACCTCGATTTCGAGGGGGTTGCTCTCCAGGTCCTGGAATGTCAGTGGGGGGATGGTCAGGGTTCCGGACTCCAGCGGTGCCAGGAAGAACGTCCAGGTCACGGTCCCCTTGTTCTCGCCATTGGTGGTCTTGATGGACATATGCTGGTTGCGATCCAGGATATGGAATGACTGTTCAAGGGGGGATGTGTCCGGATGTGGAATCTCCATTTCACGGGGGTTGAAGATCGACCACAGGTTGAAATCAAGCTGGGTCTCGGCCTGGAGCTCAAGCTTGAAGGCTTCATTGGCATAGAGCCGGTCACGGTCCACTGAGGCCCTCAACTCGTCGGCCTGCAGCAGGGAGGGCGTGACCAGCGCCGCGCAGAAACCTATCCACCCGAGTACCCGACGCACCCCAAACATCGTCTTCCGGTCTTTTAACTGCGGTGTTTCCCATTGCGTGGTATCGGTGATCATGTGGCCATCCTCGCTCAGCTTGGCCCAGTGCTCAAGTCGGATAGGTTGCGTTTTGGCCCCGAATCCGAGGACTATGACCGGATTGTAATGCGTATGGATAAGTGTTTCCCGCAGCTTCGTAACACTGCAGTATGAAGTATCTTGACTATGCTGAGCTTAGCACTAGTCGAATTGGCGCGAGGCGCTGGCGGGAGCCCGTTCCGGGCTTGCGCAGGGTTACAGGATGGCAACCATGAATGCAGTCACCGTTACCAGTATGCAGGAATTCCAGGAGCGCATGGACGAGGCAATCCTTGAACGCATGGATAGGGATCAGGCGCAGCGCGTCAGTGATTTCGCCCGCCGATACCTGGAACACATGCCGTTTGATGAACTGGTATCGCAACGCTTCCTCGATACCTATGGCGCCGTGCTCTCGGCCTGGGAATTCATCCAGAAAGGCCCGGGCGACGGCGCCCGCATCTGGGTCTTCAATCCGGATCTGGAAGAGGACGGCTGGGAATCAAGCCACACGGTACTGTTCGTCCTCCATCCAAACATACCCTTCCTGATTGACTCCATGCGCATGGAAGTGAATGCCGAGGAACTCAATATTCATACCATTCACTATACGATCCTGAACCCGGAGCGTGATGATGGTGGGAATCTCCTGAACCTGAAGGAGGCGGTCAAGAAACCCCTGGAGCCCGGGGAAGAGGCGTTGATTGTGATGGAGGTGGATCGCCACTCTGGGGAAAAGGGGTTGGCCCACCTGCAGATGGAGATTGAGGAAGTCCTCCAGGAGGTTCGCACCGCCGTTTCCGACTTCCCCCAGATGCGGGAAAAGGCAATCGCCATTCTCGACGAGCTTGATGCCCCTCCCGCGGGCCTGGATGGAACGGATGTTGAGGAGGCCCGGGCGTTTCTGAGGTGGCTCGTGGATGACCGGTTCACCTTCCTGGGCTATGACGAATATGACTTTGTGAAGGAAGCCCGCTACACCGAGATCTGCCAGCGTGAAGGTTCTGAGCTGGGAATCCTGCGTTCCTACAATGAACGTCCGGAGCGGGTGCGGATGAAGGATATGCCGAAACAGACCCGTGAGGCCATGACCAGCCGGGAAAGCCTGTTCATTTTCGGTAAGTCGGCCCAGCGCTCGCGGATTCACCGGCCCGCCTACCCGGACTACATCGCCATCAAGAAGTTTGACAAAAAGGGGCGTGTGGTTGGCGAACGCCGTTTTCTGGGCCTGTACACCTCACGGGTCTATCACGAGCGGCCCGATGAGATTCCACTCCTGCGCCGTAAGGTCGAATATGTACTCGCCCAGTCGGGATATCCCCGTGAGGACTACGCCGGTAAAGAGCTGGATCAGATTCTGACGGTGTATCCGCGCGACCAGCTTTTCCAGATTGGGGGCGATGAACTCCTGGAGGTCGCAAAGGCGATTCTCTACATCCAGGAGCGGCGCAAGATACGGCTCTTCATGAGGGAAGATGTCTACGGCCAGTTCGTCACCTGTATTGTATTTGTTCCGCGCGAGCTCTACGCCACCCAGCTGCGGGTGCGCATGCAGAATGAGATTACTGCGGCTCTGGATGCCGAGGGCATCGATTTCACCACCTATTTCTCGGAGTCCGTGCTTGCACGGACCCAGTTCACGGTGCGGGTCCGGCCTCAGGAGAACCGGACACTTCCGGTACAGGAACTTCAGGACAAGCTGGTGGAGCTGGCGCGCTCCTGGCAGGACACGCTGCTGGAGGCGCTGGTTGAACATCACGGCGAAGAGGTCGGTACCCGGTTGGCAGCGACTTATGAAAACGCCTTCCCAGCTGGCTACCGGGACATGTTCACGGCAAGGCGCGCTGCGATTGACGTGGACTACCTCAACCAGATCCGCGAAAGCGGTGAAATGGCAATGAGTTTCTACCGCGAGCCGGAGGAAAAGTCGGATACCCTCCACTTCAAGCTGTTCCATCCCAGTGAACAGCTGCCCCTCTCCGACGTTATTCCGGTGTTTGAGAATATTGGGTTCCGGGTGATCGGTGAGCATCCCTTTGAGATCCTGGATCGGGATGGGGACCGTAACTGGATCCATGATTTTGCCCTGCAGTCCCGCTCCGGGGCTGCCATTGATGTCCACCGGATCCGAGCCATTTTCGAACCCTTATTCACCCGGGTCTGGTACGGCGAGGCGGAGAACGATACCTTTAACCGGCTTGCGTTGGCCTGCTACATGGACTGGCGCCGGATTGCGCTGTTGCGTTCCTACGCGCGGTATATGCAGCAGATCCGGATCAGCAACAGCCAGAACTTCATTGCAGGCACCCTGATCAACCACACGGAACTGGCCGAACTGCTGCTGCAGTTCTTCGAAGTTCGCTTCAACCCCGAGCGGTTCCAGAGCAGACACCAGTGTGAGGCAGCCCAACAGAAACTCGAGGTGGAGTTCAACTCGGCTCTGGATAACGTCCCGAACCTGAGTGAGGACAGGGTGCTGCGCCTGTTCCTGGAACTGATGCAGGCGAGCACGCGGACCAACTTTTATCAGCCGGGTGCCGACGGCGCTTTCAGGTCCTGCGTCAGTTTCAAGCTGGACCCGTCGCGTCTTCCCGATCTGCCCCGGCCAAGGCCAGCCTATGAGATTTTTGTCTACTCCCCGGAAGTTGAAGGGGTGCACCTGCGTGGCGGCAAGGTAGCCCGGGGTGGCCTGCGTTGGTCGGACCGCTTTGAGGATTACCGCACGGAGATCCTGGGTCTGGTCAAGGCACAGCAGGTGAAGAACGCGGTGATTGTGCCGGTGGGGGCCAAGGGCGGATTTGTCGCCAAACAACTACCGAGCCAGGGTGGTCGCGATGCCATCCAGGAGGCGGGTAAGGCAGCATACAGCACCTTTATCCGGGCACTTCTCGACCTTACCGACAATTTCATTGATGGGAAGGTGATTCCGGCCCCCGATATGATCCGTCATGACGACGACGACTATTACCTGGTGGTGGCGGCGGATAAGGGCACAGCCACTTTTTCCGATATTGCCAATGGCATTTCCCGGGAGTATGGCTTCTGGCTGGAGGACGCATTCGCCTCCGGAGGCAGTTACGGGTATGACCACAAGAAGATGGGCATCACCGCCAAGGGGGGCTGGGTCTCCGTTGAGCGACATTTCCGGGAACTGGGACTGAACACCGCCGAGGATGACTTTACCGTGGTGGGAATCGGCGACATGGCCGGTGACGTGTTTGGGAATGGGATGCTGTTATCGGAGCATATTCGCCTGGTGGCGGCGTTCAACCATATGCACATCTTCATTGACCCCAATCCCGATGCGGCCGCGAGCTACCGGGAGCGTGAACGGCTTTTCCTCAAGGCGGGCTCCTCCTGGGAGGATTACGATACAAGTCTGATTTCCGAAGGCGGCGGCATCTTCAGCCGGGCCTCGAAATCCATACCCATCAGTTCCCGGATGAAAAAGCTTCTGGGGACGAAGTCCGATCATATGCCCCCCAACATGCTTATCGTTCACCTGTTGAAGATGCGCAGCGACCTGTTGTGGATTGGTGGCATCGGGACCTTTGTGAAGAGCCGTCACGAGACGCATAGTGACGTCGGGGACAAGGCCAATGACGGCCTTCGCGTGGACGGTCGTGAACTGGGATGCCGTGTTGTGGGCGAAGGCGGTAACCTGGGGATGTCCCAGCTGGGTCGGATCGAGTTTGCCTTGAACGGCGGGCATTGTAATACCGACTTTATTGATAACTCCGGTGGTGTTGACTGCTCGGACCGCGAAGTGAACATCAAGATCCTGCTGAATCGGCTGGTCGCTCAGGGCGATCTGACCTTCAAGCAGCGCAATGAGATGCTCGGTGAGATGACCGAGGATGTGTCCCGGCTGGTGCTCCAGAGTAACTACCGCCAGACCCAGGCGATCTCCATTGCAAACACGGAAGGTGCGGTGCGGCTAGAGGAGTACCGCCGCCTGATGATCCGCTATGAGAACCGGGGTCTTCTGGACCGCTCCCTTGAGTTTCTGCCCGACGACGAGGCCCTTACGGAACGTCAGCTTGCGGGCCAGGGGTTGACGCGCCCTGAGTTGTCGGTACTCATTGCTGTCGTAAAGGGAGACCTGAAGCAGACGCTTGCCGGGAGCTTTGTACCTGACGAGCCGGGCATTCGGGATCTGATTTACCACGTGTTCCCCCCGTTGCTGGTCGAGCGCTTTGGTGACGAACTCCAGAACCACCAGTTGCGCCGCGAACTGATTGCCACCCGGGTTGCCAATGATCTGGTCAACCACATGGGCATGACCTTTGTAGAGCGCCTGCAGCAGTCAACCGGAGCCTCAGTACCGTCGATTGCCCAGGCCTACGTGATTGCCAAGACCGTTTTCCGTCTGGATGAGTGGTGGCAGAAGGTGGAATCTCTCGACTACGTGGTGGAGAGTGGCCTTCAGATTCGCATCCAGAGCGAGCTGATGCGCCTTGTGCGCCGGGCAACGCGCTGGTTGCTGCGTAATCGCCGCAGTGAGATGAACATCCAGGCGCATATCGGGCGCTTCCAGGGCAGTGTTGATGCCATGACAGCCGACCTGTCGTCCTACATCGGTGACAAGGCCGTGACTGAGTGGAACAAGGCGTTCAATGAATTCTCCCGCAAGGGCGTTCCCGATGATGTCGCCGGTGTTGTTGCGGGCACCCCCTATCTGCTCTCGGCGCTTGGCATTATCGAGGCGCAGGAGGAAACCGGGCTGCCGCTGCAGGAGGTAGCCAACCTGTACTTTGCCGTCGGGGATGCTCTGGCACTGGACTGGTTCGCACGGGCCGTTTCCGCACTCACCCCCAAGAGTCACTGGGAGGCACTGGCGCGCGAAAGCTTCCGCGAGGATCTGACCTGGCAGCAGCGCGCTCTGACCATTGGGATTCTGCGTTCCCGAAAGCAGGGTCAGGGGCTGGAGGCATCACTGAGTGCGTGGATGGAGGAGCATGCCGGACTGATCGAGCGCTGGCACGCGCTTCTGGGTGAGTTGCGCAGTCATCCGCATCCGGAATACCCCATGTTCTCGGTGGCACTCAGGGAACTTCTGGATCTTGCGCAGAGTACGTTTCACATCGGCTTTGAGGGCGGCACTGGTTGAGCCAGGGGAGTCAGTTCCGCCAAATCATGGTAGAATAGGAATACATGCTCTGGCTCAATCAGGGAGCACTTACAATGCTCGACGCCGGCTGGTGTTCATTGCTGCGGGAAAAGCTGACCATGGCAGGGCAGGTTCTTGGACTGGCTGAGGAAAGCTGGCGCCAGAATACGGCAACCGCCAATGAGGGGCTGGTGCAGGGCGCGGTGGCGCTCCTGGGCGAGGCCCGTCCGGTGCTGCTCAAGTTGATCGCCGATACCAGTCAGATTGATGACTTTCAGGGCGATACCCTGGCTGCGCTACAGGAGCGGGTTGGCGACCAGCCCGGTGAGGTTCGTATCCTGGAAGGGATCGCGCAGCAACCAGACAGCTGGTGGTGTCATCTGGAGGCCCTGCTCTCCCTTCAGCAAAAGCCTGGAAGACCTGATTCAAATCCCCGAGCCGAAGGGCTTATTGCCGTTGCCAGCGAAGCAGGACCGGATCGATCGGTTGCGGCCATCAAGTCACTGATTGGTGAATTCAGAGCTTATTTCGAGGCGTTCACGGAACGTCATGATCAATGGTAAAAGGCGCGTTTTATGCCGACTTCCTTTCTGGAAATTGTACAGCTCCCCACCGGCGAATTCGCATTGCGCCGGTCAGACGATGAAAATACGCCCCTGGTAAGGATTCGCTTTTCCCAGGAAGCCAAGGACATGCTGCAGGACAACGATCTTGCTGTGGCCAAGGCAATGATTACGGCGGGTATTGAAGCGGCAGGGACCGCCAATGGTGATATTGGCGAGGTCGATCTCGAAGAGGAAGACGCCGATACCATGCCCCCTGCCTATAATCAGACCGTCCACTAGGAACGGGACTGGCGCTGACGCAGTATTACGCCATGACTGTGCCCCCTGACGGACGCCTCTTCCAGGCGCCGGGTGTTCTGGCGGCTCAGCCCGGTGGTCCAGAGCACCACGGCATGGCAGGTCCCCGCCGAGAGCGCTTTTTCGGCCAGGACCTCGGCACTGTGCTGGGGCGATGATCTCAGGATCAGGAGCTGGTGCTGGATAATGCCATGATGCTGCTGCCATTTCTGCACCAGGCCAGCCGGTGGATCAATCCAGGCCAGCCAGCGTTCCTCGCGGTTGAGCTGCGTCAGCATCGGCAGCAGCAACTGGAAGTTTTCCACCTGTTCCGCTGGCAGAATAATCTCCGTCACATTGGCCTGCTCCGACGTCTCAGACGCCGTTGCCGGCTGGTCTGTCGATGGTGCGGGCAATGTCTGCTCGCTTTTCCCGGATTCGGCGTAGGGAGTAAGGCTTAGTTGTTCCATGATCCTGCTCCTTTAATAAGCGTTTGAGACCACTGGATCAGTGCAGATCGCCGCGACGTATGACACCGACGCCCAGGCCTTCAATATCGAGATCGGCTTCACGAAGATCGATGTGAATGGGTTCGAATTCGGGATTCTCGGCAATCAGCCACACGTCATGCCCCTGTTTACGGAAGCGCTTGACCGTGACTTCGTCCTCGAGCCGTGCCACCACGATCTGTCCGTTGTGGATATCCCGGGTCCGGTGGACGGCGAGCAGGTCGCCATCAAGAATGCCCACATCCTCCATACTGGTGCCTCGCACCCTCAGGAAGTAATCGGCGGACGGTGAGAAGAACTCCGGAGCCAGCGTGCAGTGGTCCTCGATATTCTCCTCGGCAAGGATCGGGTTACCGGCGGCAACTTGGCCAACGATCGGAATTCCTGGGCTTTCCTCCACTTCCGGAAGGCGAATGCCACGGCTGGCGCCCTTGACCATCTCGATCGCGCCCTTGCGGGCGAGGGCCCTCAGGTGTTCCTCGGCGGCATTGGCGGACCGGAAGCCCAGTTCGCTGGCGATTTCGGCGCGTGTCGGCGGGTAGCCGGTGCTGTGCACGTGCTCCCTGATGAGTTCGAGTATCTGTTCCTGGCGTTTCGTCAGTTTCATAGGTCAGCCACTGTTTGTCTGTACAGTACACTGTCAATGTATACAGGTTTTTTTGACTTGTAAAGTCACAGTGGGCTGACCCGGTGGGATTTCTGTGATGGGCTACGCGATCCTGAAACTGGCGGGAGGCTGTTGGTCTTCCTGGTGGACGGTGACCTGACTGACGCTGGCGGCGGGTGGCCCTTTGTGGAGCCAGTCCACGAGTGTGTTGACGGCGCTTTCCTCGCCGCATGCGAGGACTTCCACGGTGCCGTCGGGGAGGTTTCGGGCGTGGCCGGTGATTTGCAGGTGCTGGGCCTGGCGCCGTGTGTTGTCACGGAAGCTCACGCCCTGGACCCGGCCTTTGACGATGGCGCGGACGCAGATTTCTGCCATGGTTCCTCCTTAATGCTGAGAGTACGAGAGGGATGCAGGCGCTGGGGTGGGGAGCGCTTTCCGGGAATCGCTATGAATCCATCCCTGGACGCTGCGCTTTCGCCATCCCTGGCGAAAGAGCTTCCCGGAAAGCGCTCCCCACCCCAGCGCCTGCACCCTTATCTGACTACCGGGTTCTTCTTACCACCGAGCTTTATCCCACATTTCGGGATTGGCCCAGTTGTCCGGATTGTTCCACTCCCGCACATAGTTGTAGGTATCCAGATCGTACGCGAACAGGGTTGCGGATACCGGTTCCGAGTAATGGTAAAGACGGGTGAAGCCCATGCCAATGAAGTCCTTGAAGCCCCAGGGGCTTGTATCGCCGGCCAGGACCGCGATTCGGGTGGCGCCCATGTTGCGGAGTTGGCCGAGGATCAGTTCGCCCTGATCGTGGCTCAGGTTTTCCAGGGTGTCGGTGACCAGGGCCAGGTCGTAGAGTCGGGGCAGGGGGAAGGCGCCTGTGGGCTGTTCCGGGGGCAGGCGTAGTCGGGCGTCCGCGTTCGGGCAACCCTGCCAGTTGAGGACGGCGTCTTCAGCCAAGCCTTCAGTGTAGAGAATTGAGGCAGGCTGGTAGTGCTCAAGAATGAGGGTCAGGTCCTTGCCTGGATCGTAGCCGTCCTGGTCGGCAGCCATGGGGGTCTCCCGTTCGGGTGAGCGGCCAATTCTAGTGGAAGTCTCTGCTTTTGACATTGAGGTTGTCAATGAGATGGCTGAGGTCGCTCAGACGTCCGGCAATGATGTGGGTGACGCCGTCCTGCTGTTCCACGGTGCCTTTGACATGCAGCAGCCTGGCATTGAGCAGGGGGCGGCGCTGGCGTCGGGCGGTGGCCTGCCAGACGACGACGTTGAGGTTGCCGGTCTCATCTTCGAGGGTGACAAAGGTGACGCCGGCGGCGGAGCCGGGGCGTTGGCGGCCGGTGACCAGTCCGGCCACGGCGACCGGACGGTTGGGTTCGGCCTGGTGGACGCTGTCGGCGGTGACACAGTGGCGCAGCTGGCCACGGCCTCGGATCAATGCCAGCGGGTGGCGCTCCAGGGACAGGCCGAGGCTGGCATAGTCTTCGAGCAGCGTATCGGCTTCCCGGGGAGCGGGCATGACCGAGGCGGTTTCGGGGGGCCTGGAAGGGCTGACGTCGGGGAGTGCCAGCTCCATGGTGGGTTCCAGAAGGTCCCAGCGGGCCTGGTGGCGGTTCTCGGCGAGCGAGCGTAGAGCGCCACCGCCGGCCAGGGCTTCCAGGTCTGCCCGGTTCAGGTCGGTGCGGTACCGCAGTTCCTCGGTTGTCTGGTAGCCGGTTGATGGGCGCCGGGCGACCACCCGCTCGGCAGCCTCACCAGTGAGCGCTCGTACCAGGCTCAGCCCGAGACGGACGGCGGGCGTCTCATCACGGGTATCGTATTCAAGCCGGTGTTTCACCCCGCTGTGGTTGACGTCAACGGGGTGCACTTCCACGCCTTCACGGCGGGCGTTCTGGACCAGCTGTGAGGCTGAGTAGAAGCCCATGGGCTGGCTGTTGAGCAGCGCGCACAGGAAGGCGGCCGGCTCGTGGCACTTCAGCCAGGCACTGACATAGACCAGCAGGGCAAAGCTGGCGGCATGGGATTCCGGGAATCCGTAACCGCCAAAGCCGCACATCTGTCGGTAGAGTTGTTCCGCAAATTCAGTGCTGTAGCCGTTACTGTTCATGCCATTGACAAGCTTTTCGCGGAATCCTGACAGGTCACCATGACGCTTCCATGCGGCCATGGCCCGGCGCAGCTGGTCGGCCTCGCCGGCACTGAAGCCAGCCGCCACCATGGCAAGCCGGATGACCTGTTCCTGGAAGATGGGCACGCCCAGGGTGGATTCCAGCACTGCCCTGATGCGGTCATCGGCATAGGCCACGGCGTCCGGATTCTGCCGTCTCTGCAGATAGGGATGGACCATGTTGCCCTGTATCGGGCCGGGACGGACGATGGCCACCTGGACCACCAGGTCGTAATAGCACTCGGGCCTGAGGCGCGGCAGCATACTCATCTGGGCCCGGGACTCCACCTGGAATACGCCCATGCTCCGGCCCTGCTGGAGCATCCGGTAAACAGCCGGGTCTTCGGTGGGGATGTCGGCCAGGGTCCAGTGTCCACCATGGCGTTCGCCCATCAACTCGAGGGCCTTGCGGGTGGCTGTGAGCATGCCCAGTGACAGCACATCCACTTTCAGCAGCCCCAGGGCCTCCAGGTCGTCCTTGTCCCACTGGATGACGGTCCTGTCGGCCATGGCGGCGTTTTCCACCGGCACCAGATCGGCAACGTCCCGGGAGGCGATCACGAAGCCGCCCACGTGCTGGGACAGGTGGCGGGGGAAGCCGAGCAGTTCCCGGGCCAGGGAAATCAGGTGGCGGGCCGGCCCCCGGTTGCTGAGCAGCCCCTTGCGTTCCAGTTGCTGTTGCCAGTCATCCTCCCTGTCACGCCAGTCGATGCCCTGGACAAGCTGTTCCACGTGCAGCGGGTCCAACCCCAGGGCCTTGCCGGCATCACGCAGGGCGCTGCGGGGGCGGTAGCAGATCACTGTGGCCGCCAGGGCCGCCCTGTCCCGTCCGTACTTGCGATAGATGTACTGGATGACTTCCTCGCGCCGTTCGTGTTCAAAATCCACGTCGATATCCGGGGGCTCGCCCCGTTCCTTCGAGATGAAGCGTTCCAGCAGCAGGTTGATGCGGCGCGGGTCCACCTCGGTAATGCCAAGGCAATAGCAGACCACGGAGTTGGCGGCCGAGCCACGGCCCTGGCAGAGGATGCCGCTTTGCCGTGCAAACCGGACAATGTCGTTGATGGTCAGGAAAAAGGGCTCATAGCCCAGGGACTCGATCAGGGCCAGTTCATGTTCGAGCTGGGCCCGGATGGCCTCTGGTGTGCCATCGGGAAACCGCCAGGCCTGGCCGTCCTCGACCAGCTTCCGCAGCCATGTTGTGGGGGTGTGGTCCACGGGGACCAGTTCCCCGGGGTATTCATAGCGCAGTTCGTCCAGTGAGAAATGGCACTGGCGCGCCACCCGGAGGGTTTCCTCAAGCCAGTGAGCGGGGAAGAGTCGTTCCAGTTGTGGGCGCGGGCGCAGGTAACGCTCGGCATTGGCCTGGAGTCCCCGGGTGCTCCGGGTCAGGGGAGTGCCCGTGCGAATGGCGGTGACCAGGTCCTGGAGGGGTTTGCGGCTACGTTGGTGCATGTGGACGTTGCCGGTGGCAACCACCGGGCAGTCCAGTTCCCGGGCCAGTTGTGTCAGCCACTGGTTGCGATGGTGGTCTGCCTGCTCGAGGGGGCGTTCCGCCATCAGGCGCAGGGTGCCGAAACCGGCCTTCAGGGCTTCGCCATGCAGGCTGTCTTCATTGCTGAAGCCAGGGCGCCAGAGGGCAATGCAGTGCTGGTGACAGAGCGCCAGGTCGTCCTTCCAGAGCTGGTAACGACCCTTGGCGCAGCGCCGTCGCCCGCGGGTGATCAGGTGGCTGAGGGCTGCGTGGGCGGCTCGTGAGGGCGCCAGAAGGACCAGGGTGCCGGGAAGGTCCTGAAGGTGGAATTCGCTGCCGGTAATCAGCGTCAGTTCCAGTTCCCGGGCGCGGATATGGGCCCGGGCCATGCCGGCAAGAGAGCATTCGTCCGTCAGCGCCAGGGCGCGGTAGCCCAGTCGCTGGGCTTCCTCCACCAGTTCACTGGGGTGTGAGGCGCCCCGCAGGAAGGTGAGGTTGCTGATGCAGTGCAGCTCCGCGTATTCCATCGTCAGCCGAACCACCCGTGAATGAACCACTGGCGCTGGTGATTGCGGTACAGCCAGGCACAACGGCCGCTGGCAAGGACGGCAATGTAGTAATCACGACGCACATAATCGCCATCCCACCATCCGCCCTGGATGCGCTCAGGGCCATTCAGCCAGCGGTGGGGTGGTTCCCTGAGTGGTATGGGCGGCTGCTGCAGCCATACGGGCCGGATGGGGCCGGTTTCGGTTGAGTCCGGGGAGGCTCCCGGTTGACGCCAGCGCAGCGCCTTTTCCGGGCGCGGATCCGCACGGGAGCCGGGCTGGTGGATGGAGTCCGCCCCCAGGCGGGCCCGGAGCCGGTGCAGGAGTGCCGCCAATGCTTCGTTCCGGGTCCGGTTGTTTCCGAAAAGGTCCGTGGCCTCGCGGTCCCGGCTGACCAGGTGGGAGACATCAATGCTCAGTGCCTGAACATCGTCCTCCAGCTTCATGGCATTGAGATGCAGCAGTGCCAGCTCCAGGAAAGCTTCCGCCTGGTATTCCTGGCGGGCGGTCCGGAGCTCCAGGGGAGTGGCCGGTCGGTCGGGATGATGCAGTGTCACCCTGATCCGGCCACAGGCGTACTGGTGTTCCCGCAGGAAGTGCTCCAGGGCCCTGAACAGGTGCTCCAGGGGGAAGCGCAATCGGTCCACGCTGCGTGTTTCCTGGGGTAGTTCCGCGTACTGATGGAAGCGATCAGGCGGGTGGAATTCATCCAGGGGCTCCGCCCGCTTTCCCAGGATGCGCTGCAGATCCTCCTGAAGCTCCGGCCCCAGTCGGCTGGCAAGCTCATTCGAGCAGCAATTAAGCAGGTCGCCGAGGGTGTGCAGCCCCATCTGGTTCAGCCGCTGTTTGACGGAAGCGGGCCAGTCAGTGGCGGTTACCGGCAATGCCCGGGTTGCTTTCATAAGAGCTGGGCCGTCTTCGCTGCAGAAACCGGAATGACGGGCCAGGAGCCGGGCCATGCGAGGAGTCGTGCCGGTGGCGGGACGGCAGTGGAATCCCATGCCCCGGAGTTCCCGGGTAATACAGCCTGTCAGTGCCTCCAGGCTCTCATACAGCTGCCCCAGCTGATCGGCCTGGGTGAGCAGTCCGTCCGGTTCCCAGAGGGTCAGGGGCGACAGGAACCGGTACATGGCGGTGGCCAGCTGTTCCAGAACCCGGGTCTGGGCGCGCTCCCTGAACGGGAAGAGATTCAGTTCCGGACACAGCCCCTGGGCCGTGGCCAGGGACTGGCCGGGCTGGACGCCGGCACGGTGGGCGTCACTGCAGGCCTGGGTCACCACGGGCGGTGTGCCCCGGGTCAGGGCCACAGGTGCGCCTGCGGTGCGGGTGCGGTAGTGATCGGCCAGCATCAGCGGAAAATGGATATACAGCCAGAGCATGGTCAATGGCCTTCGCTGCCGGGCCCATGGTCTGGGAGTAGTGGCGGCAACGCCAGGCTCAACCGGCCGGCCTGGCCGCCGCGCTGGCGCTGGATATCAATACGCAGGCCCTGGGGCAGCGTCGGTGTAAGGGCAAGGCGTACTGGCGCCGGTGAGGCTGAGTGAACGGACCCGGACGTGATAACCACAACGCCCATAGTGTCGCCGCCTTCCGCGGCAAGCTGGAGGCGCCGCAGGTGAGCCGGGTTGCAGGACGGACTCCAGCCCATCACCAGTCCGGCGGCTGGACATTTCAGGAGCTGCTCAAGGGTCCATACCCGGTCTTCCTCGTCATTGGTCCGGATCAGGAAGACATGCTCCAGGCCCATGTCGAGTTGACCCAGGCCCGGTGCATAGGGCGTATGCGGCGGATCCACCCAGAAAACACTCTGCCCCTGCCCGGAGCACACCTCCATGACCCTACGGAAAAGCCGGATTTCGCCAATACCGGATGCCGGGCAATGACACTCGATCAGGGTGCCCTGTGGCCACCCGCTGGCGGCAAGCAGGTGATCCAGTTCCGGAAAACCCGTTGCCACGGCCTGGGCATCCGCTGTCTTGTGCTGGCTGGCTCGCCAGATGCGGGGGTCGTTCTCAATCCGGTTGGTGGTATGGATCGTCATGGCACACCCAATAACTGTTTATATATACAGTATATGGGCAGTGCCTTTTCCTGGCAACCAGTGGCGTGATACCGCGTCTGTCAGGGGTCAGTGGCCGGTGATGCGGCGCCGCATCCGCCGCAATCGGGTCATGATCCAGTCACTGACCCGTGGCTGGTCATCCTCTTCCGAGATCAGTTCCGGGTGGGAGCGGGTTGGGTCCTTCGGATCCTCGGTGGTCTCAACATCAACCCCGAAGCGCTCGCTGGCATGCTCCCAATCCTCCCAGTCGTGGGGGGTCCCAGCATTCGGCTGATGCAGCCGGACGGCGCGCTCCCAGGCATTCTCCCGCAGGGAATGGTCCCGTTCACCCTTCTCGCCGCCACTTTCGTCTATGCCGTACTTTCTCAGGAATTCGTCAGGGCGCATATCGGCCTCCCGCCTGTCCGTGCAAATGGAACCGCTCTTTCCCTATACGGTCCATCCAGTGTAACGGTTGGCCGACAGCGTTGATATTACTGCTCGACGAAAGCTCTCTCGATCACGTAATGACCCTGATGCCCCTGCTTCGCTTCTTTGAAGTCCCGGTTTTCCAGAATGCTGACCATGTCCTTGAGCAGGCCCGGGCTGCCACAGACCATGAAACGGTCCTCTTCCAGACTGAGATCCGGCATGCCGAGATTCCGGGTGAGTTCACCGCTCTCGATCAGCTCAGTCACCCGGCCCTGGTTTTCAAAGTCCTCGCGGGTCACCGTCGGGTAGTAGGTGAGTTGGTCGCGGATCATGTCACCCAGGTATTCGTGCTGTGGCAGCTCGCGGGTGATGCCCTCGCGGTAGGCGAGTTCATCCACGTAGCGCACGCCGTGCACCAGGATCACGTTCTGGAATTTTTCGTAGACTTCCGGGTCCTTGATGATGCTCAGAAAGGGTGCGAGGCCCGTTCCGGTACCAATCAGGTACAGGTTGCGTCCCGGCAGAAGGTTGTCGGCAATCAGGGTGCCCGTCGGCTTCTGGCCCACCAGGACCTCGTCACCGACTTCCAGGTGCTGGAGCCGGGATGTCAGGGGGCCGTCCTGAACCTTGATGCTGAAGAACTCGAGGGTTTCCTCGTGGTTGGCACTGGCCATGCTGTAGGCGCGCATCAGCGGCTTGCCGTCTTCCTGGTGCAGGCCAATCATGGTGAACTGGCCGTTCTTGAAACGGAACGACGGGTCCCTGGTTGTCGTGAAACTGAACAGCTCGTCCGTCCAGTGGTGGACGCTCAGGACGCGTTCAACATTGTACTTCGCCATAACATCTAACCTCGTTGACCGGGGGTTTGCCTGAAACCGACCCAGTGGTTACCGTATTGGTTCAATAAATGATTAGAATAATTTTTATCGGATAAAGCGATTATGAAGTATACGCTGCGTCAGCTGGAGGTATTCCTGGCCACGGCCCGTAACGAGAACATCACCCGGGCCGCGGACGAACTGGCCATGTCCCAGTCTGCAGCCAGCGGCGCATTGCGTGATCTGGAGAGCCAGTTCAGCGTTCAGCTTTTCGATCGCATGGGCAAGCGGCTCCAGTTGAACGAATTGGGACGCCTGATCCGGCCTAAAGTGGCTGCCCTGCTGGATGAAGCCCATGAACTTGAGCATGCTCTGGCCCGTCACGCGGAAGTCGGTCACGTCAAGGTTGGCGCCACTCTGACCATCGGCAACTACATAGCGGTACCGATTATGGCACGATTCATGAACGAAAACGAGGGCGCGAACGTATCCCTGGAAGTGGCCAATACCCGGACCATCGGGCGTAAGGTTGCTGATTTTGAACTGGATGTGGGGTTGATTGAAGGGGAGATACATTCCCCGGAACTGGATGTGATCCCCTGGCGAGGGGACCGCCTGGTGGTGTTCTGCGCCCCGGATCACCCCTTGGCGGGCAGGAAGGAACTGACCGATGAGGATCTTCTGGATGCCACCTGGATCCTGCGAGAAGGCGGATCGGGAACCCGCCAGACTTTTGACCGGGCCATGCACGGGTTGCTCCCGGACCTTAACGTGCTGCTTGAACTCCAGCACACGGAAGCGATCAAGCGCGCCGTGACCGCGGGCATGGGCGTGGGATGTCTGTCAGAGGTGGCCCTCCAGGACGCCTTCGACCGGGGATCGCTGATTCCCCTTCCCGTGCCGCACAGGGACCTGGAACGGTCCTTCTATTTCATCATGCACCGGCAGAAATACCGCAGCGCAGGGGTTGAGCAATGGCTGCAGCTCTGCCGGGACCTGGAGAGAACAGACTGACGGGATGAGTGGCTGATGATACAGACAGCGCAAAGGAGAAATGTCCAGGACCGGGTCATTCCCCTGGCGGGGCTGGGCCTGGTCACTGTACTGCTGCCGCTCTTGACCTTTCACATCACCTACCTGGTGTCCGCCTCCCAGGGGTACGTCGACTGGTGCGTCCCCTACTGGGACGCCTGCACTTCCATCAGCGCCACGGGCCGCGATGGCGCGGGCTACTTCATCTTTAAAGGGCTCATGCTGCCGGCGATCACGCTCCAGGTGCTTTTCTGGGCGATCAACCATCAATGGCTGAAGGCGCTCGGTTACCCGCGTGGTAAAGGGGTCGGGTGGATCGGACTGGCGGCCGGGGGCTGCCTTCTGCCTTACGTTATGAGTCTGGGCCATGCCGGCGATGCGTTTGAGTTGGCAAGACGCGTTGGCACCGTGGGGAATGTGGGGTTGACCGGCATCGTCCAGATCCTGCTGGGCGCAGTACTCTGGCGTTCGTCCTACCCATTGCTGATCCGGGGCGGGCGGCGGCTGCTCATGCTCAGCGGTTTCACACTGGGCGTGGCCATGGTGTCCCTGATCCTGCAGTCCGTTCTTCCTGAGGTGCACTGGGACAGCATCAAGTACGCGTTCGACTGGAACCTGATCATCCTTCTGAATATCCATGGGATCGGCGTTGTCCTGCTCTGGTGGAAGTCCGGACTGGGGGTTACACTGCCGCGCACCATGAATCTGGAATAGCCAACCCATGCATATAGTGGTTCTCGGTGCCGGCGTAATCGGTACCGCCACCGCCTGGTACCTGCGCGAGGCGGGGCATGATGTGACGGTCCTTGAGCGGCGAGGCGGTGCCGCCCAGGAGACCAGCTTCGCCAACGGCGGGCAGATTTCCGTCTCCCACGCCGAACCCTGGGCCGGCCCCGGCGCCCCGCGCCAGCTCCTGCGCTGGCTCTTTGCCCCGGAATCGCCCCTGCGCTTTCAACCCCGCATGGATTGGTACCAGTGGCGATGGGGGCTCCAGTTCCTGCGCGAATGCGGTGCCTCCCGGTACCAGCGTAACCTGCGCCAGGTGGTGGCGCTGGGGCTCTACAGTCGCGCCTGCCTGCAATCACTCCGGGAAAGAACGGGGATTGAATACCATCACAGGGAAGAGGGCATACTCCACTTCTACACAAACGGCCATGTGTTCGACAGGGCGAGGGAGCCGGCGCGGCGCATGACGGAACTGGGCTGTGAGCGGCGCATCATTGATGCCCATGAAGCGACCCGCATCGAGCCCGCCCTGGAGGGCATCGGGCACAGGATCCAGGGAGCGACCTATACGCCCGGGGATGAGTCCGGCGATGCTCGCCTGTTCACCCAGCGCCTGGCCGCCATGGGCGAGCAGGCCGGCGTCCGCTTCTGCTATAACACCCGGATCATGGGCGTTGAGAGCGAGAATGGTCGCATAGCCGGGGTGCGGGTGAACCGGGACGGCGCTTTCGGCCGCATTGAAGGGGATGCCTATGTGGTGGCCATGGGCAGCTTTTCGGCGCCGTTGCTTCGTCCCCTGGGAATCAGGTTGCCCGTCTATCCCGCTCGGGGCTATTCCCTGACGGTGCCCGTAAAGGACCCGGAAAGGGCCTACAGTGTCAGCCTGATCGACGATGAGTACAAGCTGGTCTATTCCCGCCTGGGCGAGAGCCTGCGGATCGCCGGGATGGCGGAGATTGGCGGTTACCGGCAGGATCTTGATCACGCCCGCTGCCGCCAGATCCTCGATCGCGCCGCAGCCTGCTTCCCGGGCGGAGGGGACTGGGCGAGGGCGCAGTTCTGGGCTGGTCTGCGGCCGGCAACGCCATCAAGCGTGCCTTGCATCGGCGCGACCGCATGGCCCAATCTCTGGCTCAATACCGGCCATGGCACACTGGGCTGGACCCATGCCTGTGGCTCGGCGGCCATCCTTCGTGATCTGGTGGCCGGTAAGGAGCCGGACGTGAGGCTGGACTCCCGTGGCCGGTGGTAATCCAAAGCCCAGGGTGCTCTGCCTGTCCGCCTACGAGGCGGCCAGCCACCGGCAGTGGCGGGAGCTTCTGGAGCGCAGCCTGCCGGGCTATGAGTGGCACAGCCTGACCCTGCCGCCGCGCCATTTCCGCTGGCGCATCCGGGGCAACCCGCTGAGCTGGCTCAACGAGCCCCTGCTTGAGCAGTCCTGGGACCTGGTCATCGCCACCAGCATGGTCGACCTGGCCACGCTGCGCGGTATCCATCCCGCTCTGGCGCGGGCCCCGGCCATTGCCTATTTCCATGAAAACCAGTTTGCCTACCCCGACCGGCGCAAGGGGCAGGGCAGTAACGAGCCCGGCATCGTCAACCTTTACACCGCGCTCTCCGCGGATCGGGTCCTGTTCAACAGCGACTGGAACCGCCGCAGCCTGATTGAGGGCGTGGAAAAGCTGATGCGCCAGCTCCCGGACCATAAACCCAGGGATCTGACACGGCGCCTGGAGGCGAAAAGCGAAGTGGTACCGGTACCGATTGATGACGGGGTCTTCTTTGGTCGGGACAGGGACTGGTCCCCGGTGCCGCACCTGCTCTGGAACCATCGATGGGAGTATGACAAGGGGCCGGATAGGCTGCTGGCCATACTGCGGGCACTGAAGCGTAACGGCCAGGCATTCCGCATCAGCGTGGTGGGGCAGCAGTTCCGCTCCGCGCCCGAGGCCTTCGAGGCCATCCGCGCCGAGTTCAATGGGGAACTGGTGCATTTCGGGTTCCTCGCCTCGGAGGACGACTACCGGTCATTGCTGGGCGAGGCGGATCTGGTGCTTTCCACGGCCCTGCACGACTTTCAGGGCCTGGCCATACTGGAGGGTATGGCCGCCGGCGCGGTGCCGGTGGTGCCCGACCGCCTGGCCTACCCGGAATACGTGCCCGCGGCGCTTCGCTATGAAAGCAGCGAGGTGGACGTCGACAGGGAGGCAGCGAAGGCGACCGCCCTTATCCGGGAGTTGCTCAACAACCCTCGCCCTGCCTGCGCCACGTTCAGGCCTGATGCGTATCGCGCAAGCCAGGTTCTGCCCCTTTATGAGCGCGCCTTCTCGGAACTGCTTCCCGGCTGAAAATCCGGGCCCAGACGCTTGGTCAGCGACGGCTTGAGCTGCTCCTGTTGCAGCAACCATGCAATGGTATCCTGGAGCGTCTCACTCGCTGGCCGTGGTGACAGGCCAAGGGCCTGGTTGGCTTCGTCCATGTCGATGTAGGCGTAGCGCTCCACCACCTCGTAGACCAGGTCGTAGGTGAAGGGGGGCTTGATGCCGAAAAGCCGGCAGAAGCGTTCCACCCACTTGGCGAACCACAGGGTCAGGCCGCGGCCGGTGCCCAGGTGGATGGGCCTGGTTCCCGTCATCTCCTTCAGCAGGCGGCCGATTTCGCGAACCTCGATGTTTTCGCCGCCGATCAGGTACCGTCCGCCGGGCTGGCCCCGGGTCAGTGCGGCGACATGGGCCTGGGCGACGTCCCGCACATCGACCAGGTTCAGTCCGCCCCGGTAGGTCTGGCCCGCGCCGTTGAGCCAGTCCTTGACCAGCTGGTTGGAGGGCGTGATGCGGTAATCCAGCGGTCCCATGACGATGGCCGGACAGATCACGACCAGCTCCACACCGTATTCCTTTGCCAGTGACTGGGCGGTCTGTTCGCTGCGGGTCTTAGCAAGGTAATAGGGGTTGTGGGGGTCGTTGTTCCAGTCGTGGCTGGTCAGTTTGGTCTGCGGGTCGTAGGAGAAGCCCACGGAGGCGACCGAGCTGGTGTAGACGACGCGCTTGATGCCGTGTTCCCGGGCGGCACTGAAGACGGCCCTGGCGCCCTGGACGGCGGGTTCGAAAATCTCGTCGGCGTCGGCGCCCATGGTCTTGTAGACGGCGGCCATATGGATGATGGCGTCGACACCGGCTGCGGCCTTGCTGACGGCCTCCGCATCCCGGATATCACCCTCCGCCAACTCCGGCGACAGCCCTTCCAGCCCACGTCGATCGGAATTGGGGCGAACGAAAGCCCGAACCTCGTGGCCTTCGTCCTGCAGCTGTTTGACTACGTGGCAGCCTATGTGGCCGTTCGCGCCGGTTACGAGTACTTTCATGATGTAGGTCCCATTTATTGTTGTTGATGCCTCGGATAACTCTGAGGCTTGGTGGCCGATAAGTCAGGGCAGTGGTGGGTCTTTCAGGGAAGCTCCGGAGCCATGGATGGCGGAGGGCAGCGTACAGGGATGTATTCACAGCGATTCCCTGAAAGACCCACCACTGCGCTGGCTTATTGGTCACTACCCTGAAGCCCGATCTGCTCCGCGATTCCCCTGAAATCGTCGTCCACTTCTGTCTCGATGACAAGGGGGTCGCCGGTGATGGGGTGGGTCATGCTCAGCCGGATCGCGCAGAGCAGGAGCCGTTCAAGCCCATAGTGCTCGCGGAAATACCGGTTGTGAATCCCTTTTCCGTAATTCACATCCCCAATGATCGGGTGGTTGCGGGTCTTGAGGTGGCGGCGAAGTTGGTGCCGGCGCCCGGTGATGGGGCGCAGGCGGACCAGACTGTAGCGGGTGTGCAGGTACCGGCCGTCGACGGAGACCGGCACCGTTGTCTGCGCAACCCGGTGATAGAGGGTTTTGGCGGACTGGGGCGTCTTGGGGCGCTTTTTCCGTTTGCGGCTGTCCGGGTCCCGTGGGGCCAGGGGTTTGTCGATGATGCCGCCGAGCGGGGGCCAGCCGCGTACCAGGGCCATGTAGTCCTTGCGTACCTGGTGGTTCTGGAAGGCATCGGCGGTCAGTCGGGCGGTATCGCTGTCCAGTGCAAAGAGCAGGATGCCGGAGGTGGGTTTGTCCAGGCGGTGTACGGGGTAGAGGTGCTGGCCGATCTGGTCGCGGACCAGGGGCAGGGCGATGCGGGTTTCATGGCGGTCGATGCTGGTGCGGTGTACGAGCATGCCGGAGGGTTTGTGAACGGCGACCAGGTGGGCGTCCTGGTAGAGGACGGTAATCGGTTCGCTCTCCGGGGCTTCACCGGTTATCATCGTAGCCATGGTCGAAGACTCCAGAAAAGTGATTGAGATTAATCTGCCCGTGCTGCGGGAGCGGACCGGCTCCGCTCTGCGTGGCGCGGGCGATTTTGCTATGAGCACGGTGCGGCTGCCGCGTGCTTTCACGCCCGTGGCGCGCCTGATTATGCGCGACGAGGATGTTACACGCGAGGAACTCTCGCGGGAACTGGATCGCCTCTTTGAAGCGCTCTATGAACACCCGCTCTCCGAGCACAGCCGCTCGCTTACGGTCTATCTGAGGCGCTACCGGCTGATTCCCAATGAGGAATCCACGGAAAACCTGATCCGCTTCATGGTGAAGCAGGTGATGCTGCGCAGTCCGGTGGAGATTCCGGATGCCATTGTCGACGAGTTCTGGAGTTTCTTTCACGAGCTGATCAGTGCGCCGGAACTCAAGGGCCTGGTGGAGCTCAACCTTGATATCACGCGGGTCGTTCTGAGGACCTATGAACCGCTGCTGGTGGATCTTGCCAACCGGGTCAAGGAGCTCCGCCGCCAGAACCAGGTCGCCATGGGAGATATGCTCGGCAAGGTGCAGGTGCTGCGCAGTGATCTGGTGATACTGCGCCGCCAGATCCGGGCCATCCGCTACATCAAGCCCTTCCTGCAGACCGATCCCCAGGATTTCCATGGCCAGGCGCAGATCGTGGCGAAGATGGTGCGCGAGTTCGGCCCGCTGTTCATCAAGATGGCGCAGGTGGCGGCGGCCAATGCGGACTTCCTGCCGGACGAGATTGCGAAGGAGCTGGCAGTCTTCCAGGAAGACGTTGAGCCCATGACCGGCGATGAGGTTCGCCAGGCCTTCATCGAATCCAAGGGCTGCCCGCCCGAGGAACTGTATTTTGACTTCAAGGTGGATAAGCCGCTGAAGTCCGGCTCCATCGGTTCCGTCTATGTTGCCAAGAAGCCCGTCGAGCAGGACGGCGTTGAGGTTCTGGTGCCGATCATCGTCAAGGTTGCGCGGCACAACCTGGAGCGCGAATTCCAGATGGGCTCGCTGGCCATTGAGCTGATGCTGGTATCCAGCCAGTACTGGGCGCCGCACTCCAAGCTGTTGCCGTTCCTCGAGGCCATGTCCGAGCAGATCAAGGAATTTTCCAGGGGCTTTGAGCGGGAGCTGGACTTTGAGGAGGAGGCGGTGGTCCAGAACCGCTTCGCGGAGCGGGCAAGGGGCTCGAAAAACTGGTACGTGCCCGAGGTTTACGAGGTTACCGGCCGCATTCTGGAGATGGAATTCCTGGATGACGCCATGTCCATCAACCGCGTCCTGGCGGGACAGACCGGCCGGGGCCGGCGTCGTCTGCAGCGCCGTATTGCCGAGAACTTCCTGTTTACGGTGCTTGAGCATCTGATTGTGCATCAGGAATTCCATGGTGACCTGCATCCGGGCAATATCATGGCCAGCCCGGACGGCTCCCTTTACCTGATCGACTGGGGGAATGTCGTGGACATGCGCGGCAAATGGGTCATGATCCGGGATTATCTGATGGCAGTGCTGATGGGCGATACAGGGCGGCTTGCGGATTGCCTTATCACCATGAGTACCGACCCCGAGGGGAACCGGCTAAGGCGTGATGAAATCATTGAGGCCCTGGACGATACCCTTGCCAAGAAGGGGGTGACGCCGCTTACCGAGGAGCCGCTGCGGCGCCTGTACCGGGAAGGCTATGAGGGACTCCAGCTGCGCCTCCAGACGGCGGCTCACCTGGCGTCGAACGCCTATCAGCTGAGACTGGTGCTGCAGAGCGATTACCTGCATCTGTCCCGTTCCCTCATGGCCATGGGGGGCACCTACGCCAACCTCTACCGTGACATGTCCCCGCTGACCATGGCTCGCGACTTTGCCGTGGACGTGAGCCTTTTCCCGGTTAATATGCTGCGTCAGCGTCTGGGCCGCCGCCGGCGCTCCGGAAACCTGCTTCCCGCGCGTTGAGCCTGGATCAGGCCATGGGGAACCGCGCTTCCATGCCAACCGGGGTCTGGCTGAAAATCCTGCTTCTGAGTGCACTTTTCCACCTGCTGTTGTTGATTTTATTCTGGCCGACCCTGAGAGAGCTTTTCCGTGAGCCGGAGGTGCTCCCCGGGATGCAGTTTGATGTAACCGTTAAACAGCGGACTGCGCCTGAACAGCCCGTGCCCGAACCCGAAGAGCAAAAGGAGACTCCTGAGGACGAGCCGCCTGAGCAGGAAGAGAAACCAGAGCAGGAAGAGCCCGAACCGGAACCTGAACCGGAACCCGAGGAGGAAATGCACCTGCCACGGGATACCGATGAAACCGTCGACCTGGACGGCACGGATACCGAGGCGCCGGAACAGGAGGCACCCCTGGCGGAATCGGGGAAATCGGAGCAGCCGAGCGAAGATCCAGCGGGGGAATCCGGGGATGACGATGACGCGGCTCCTTCCGGTGGTACCGCCTCGGAGAACAGGGCAAAGGAGGACGCTGAGGCCGCCGATGAGGCGCCTGAATCCGCGTCTCGAATGGACCGCGTGGAAACCCCGGACGCCGGCGTTCCTGATCGACCGGATGCGGACAGTGCCAGCATGTCACTGGGCGAGGAGGTTTCGCCGCAGGATGATTCCGGGGCACCGTCGATCCCCGAAGATGCCCTCGGTGGTAATGGTGGCATCCAGGCCCTGGAAGACGAGGAGATGGACGCCATCCGTGGCGAGTCACCCGTGAGTGAGATTGAAGAGCGCCGTATCCGGATGGCGAATGAGTACCTGGCGCGCATGAAACGCCAGATTCTGGCGGCCTGGGATCAGCCGGATAATACGGATGCCCGTCATAAGGGCGAGATTCGGTTTTCCGTGGACAGCCGCGGTTACCTGCGTACCTCCAGGGTGCATCTGCCCAGTGGGCATGAGGCGTTGGATGAAAGTGCCCTGAGAGCGGTGCGTGCGGTTGAACGCTATCGCGTGCCGGATTCACCTTCCATCGTGCGCCAGTACTATCAGAGCCTGCGATTCACCTATTCGGGAGCACCTGTGAATAATGACCAATAAGCGCCGGGAGAAGGCATGAGCGGAATCCCCGTACTGGACGTGTTTGAACGGAACCGTGAAGGGCTTTCCGGGTCGATTTGTATGTTGGGGGCACCGGATCAGGTGCCGGCCGCCAACGAAAACGCCATTTACAGTCTGACGACCCATTTCGGCCAGTGGGAGCACCACGGCGGGCACGATCAGCAATGGTATTTCGGCTATGATGATCCGGCGCTTCCGGCGGACTTCGATCATGTGGTCATTTTTATACCCAAGGCCCGGAGCGAACTCGACATGCGCTGCGAGTGGGCGTTGAGCCGGGTCAGGCCCGGGGGCGAGATCTGGCTGGTGGGCGCCCGGAAAGAGGGTATCGCCGGCGGTGCCAAACGATTCCTGGCGCGATTCCCGGACGCCTATAAGGCGGATAGCGCCCGGCACTGTCAGCTCTGGAGAACCCGTGTTGATGCGGATCTTGTAGCGCCGGAGTTCCGGGTTGAGGATTGGCTGAGCCCGGTGCCGCTTATGGTTGGTGGCCAGACCCTGTCGCTGTTCAGCCTGCCGGGGCTGTTCAGCGAAGGTCGATTGGACGCAGGGACACGACTGCTGCTGGAAACGGTTACAGAGTGCCCGCAGGGGCCGGTACTGGATTTTGCCTGTGGTAATGGTGTCATCGGAGCCTGGCTCAGCCGGAATTGGCCGGAGCTGGAACTGACGCTCAGTGATGTTCAGTGGCAGGCGCTGACCTGTGCCCGCCGGGCCTTGCGTGACAATGAGCGGGTGAGTGTTGTCGCCTCGGACAGCCTGTCCCGGGTGGGGGCGGACTATGGAACCCTGATTACCAACCCGCCTTTCCATCAGGGGGTGGCAAAGGATTCAAGGGTGACCGAGGCGTTGATCGAGTATGCCACCAGGCACCTCATTCCAAAGGGGGAAATCCGGCTTGTCGCCAATGCCTTCCTGCCGTACGCACGTTTGCTTGAAAGGGCATTCGGGCGCGTTTCGGTGCTTGCGGACGATGGAGACTTCCGGGTCTACAGGGCGCAAAAGGACAAACATTCACGAAAGAAATGATGGAAATTTATAGCATTGATTTTAATTATGGATGCGATCCCTTTAGAATACGCCTCGACATCACACGTAACACCCCCAACGCATAGGTGAATCATGTCTCAGTACAGAAAGGACATTGAAGAGATCTCCGCGCTGCGTGACAGCCAGGGCAAGACCTGGAATCACATCACGCCGGAATACGTCGCGCGCATGCGCGCCCAGAACCGCTTCCACACCGGTCTGGACATTGCCAAGTACACCGCCAAGATCATGCGTGAAGACATGGCGGCGTACGACAAGGACCCGTCCAAGTACACCCAGTCACTGGGTTGCTGGCACGGTTTCATCGGCCAGCAGAAGATGATGGGCGTCAAGCGTCATCACGGCACTACCAAGCGCAGCTACCTCTACCTCTCCGGCTGGATGGTCGCGGCCATGCGTTCCGAGTTCGGTCCGCTGCCCGACCAGTCCATGCACGAGAAGACAGCCGTACCGTCTCTGATCGAGGAGCTCTACACCTTCCTCAAGCAGGCGGACGCGCGCGAACTCAACCACCTGTTCCATGACCTGGACGAGGCTCGCGAAGCGGGCGACAAGGCCAAGGAAGAGGAAATCATCAACAAGATCGACAACTTCGAGACCCACGTTGTTCCGATCATCGCCGACATTGATGCCGGCTTCGGTAACGAGGAAGCGACTTACCTGCTGTCCAAGAAGATGATCGAGGCAGGCGCCTGTGCCATCCAGATCGAGAACCAGGTTTCTGACGCCAAGCAGTGCGGTCACCAGGCTGGTAAGGTTACCTGCCCGCACGAAGACTTCATCGCGAAGATCAACGCGGTTCGGTACGCGTTCCTGGAACTGGGTGTTGATGATGGTGTCATCGTTGCCCGTACTGACTCCCTGGGCGCTGGCCTGACCCACAAGATTCCGGTTTCCCAGGAGCCCGGCGATCTGGCGTCCATCTACACCTCCTACCTCGATACCGAGCCGGTCAAGTCCGCCGAGGATGTTCAGGAAGGTGACATGGTCATCAAGAAGAAGGGTGAGCTGCACCGTCCGAAGCGTCTGCCGAACGGCCTGTACCAGTTCCAGGAAGGCACCGGCGAAGACCGCGTGGTTCTGGACTGCATCACCAGCCTGAAGAACGGCGCGGACCTGCTGTGGATCGAGACCGAGAAGCCGCACGTCGGCCAGATCGCGGGCATGGTCAACCGCATCAAGCAGGAAGTGCCGGATGCGAAGCTGGTCTACAACAACAGCCCGTCCTTCAACTGGACCCTGAACTTCCGTCAGCAGGTGTTCGATGCGTGGAAGGAAGAAGGCAAGGATGTGTCCCAGTACGATCGTTCGGACCTGATGAACAGCAAGTACGACGATACCGAGCTTGCTGCGGAAGCGGATCGCTGGACCCAGAACTTCCAGAAAGATGGTGCGCGTGAAGCGGGCATCTTCCATCACCTGATCACGCTGCCGACGTATCACACGGCTGCTCTGTCCACTGATGAGCTCGCCAAGGGTTACTTCGGTGAGGAAGGCATGCTGGCGTACGTTCGCGATGTTCAGCGTCAGGAGATCCGCAAGCAGCTGGCGTGCGTTAAGCACCAGGACATGGCCGGTTCCAACATCGGTGATGACCACAAGGAATA
Source organism: Halospina denitrificans (assembly GCF_004364635.1). Taxonomy (GTDB): domain Bacteria; phylum Pseudomonadota; class Gammaproteobacteria; order Pseudomonadales; family Oleiphilaceae; genus Halospina; species Halospina denitrificans. Next base: position 46,130 of record NZ_SOAX01000005.1, read on the forward strand.
CTTTGCCGGCGAAGCTGCTCTGAAGGCGGGCGGTAAAGACAATACCATGAACCAGTTCTAAGGACGGGTTCTGGTATTTGCTGACCTTTATAGGTTGGATTTGAAGCCCTCATCGGTTTTCCGGTGGGGGTTTTTTGTTTTCTGGGCAGTGGCTTGGGCCTATCGCTAGGATAGGGCGTATATTGGGAACTGATTTAGACTGACAGTTTGGTGCGGAAGGAGGACGGGTAAGGCTTTCCAGGAACCGCTTTGAATACGTCCCTGTACGCTGCGCTTCCGCCATCCATGGCTCCAGAGCTTCCTGGAAAGCCTTACCCGTCCTCCTTCTCGTGATTCCGGGGTTATCCAACTTTGGAGAGTCGTTATGTTTGGTTTGTTCAATACTGAAAAGACTCGGATGGTCGGGCCAGATGAGGCGCTTCCGGGGCGGGACGAGCCGTTGGAGGTTACTAATCGCCATGCGGTCCATGGGAGGCCAATCAAGCCTCCGTTCCCGGAGCACTGCCAGGATCTGATAGTGGGTATGGGGTGTTTCTGGGGTGCTGAGCAGCAGTTCTGGGATATGGATGGGGTCTACACGACGGCTGTGGGGTATGCCGGGGGGTATACGCCGAATCCGACTTACGAGGAGGTTTGTACGGCTAGGACTGGGCACACGGAGGCGGTTCGGGTTATCTATGATCCGGAGCAGTGTTCATTGGAGGAGCTTCTGAGGGTGTTCTGGGAGTCGCATGATCCGACGCAGCAGATGCGTCAGGGGAATGATGTGGGGACGCAGTATCGGTCGGCGATTTATGTGCCGGATGAGGCGGCTTTGGCTCTGGCGGAGGCATCGCGGGAGGCTTATGAGGCTGAGTTGTCGAAGGTTGGGCTGGGGCCGGTGGCTACGGAGCTGCGCCAGGGGGTGGTGTTCTATTACGCGGAGGACTGGCATCAGCAGTACCTGCACAAGAATCCCGGTGGGTACTGCGGGCTGAAGGGGACCGGTGTGGCGTGCCCTCGGGCATAAAAAACCCCCGTACGGTGACGGGGGAGGAGGGGTAGGGCTTAAGGAGACGAGGCCCTGGAGGTGTCAGCCGTTCTGGCTGTCCTCGTTTTCAGTGTCCTTCGCTGCCGCGACAAAGCGTGCGCGGGCGCTGCGAAGTTGTGCGATCAGTGCCTGGAGGCGGTCGTACGCCTGCTGGCGGTAGTCCTCGATCATCGGCTTGAGATCGTTGGTGTAGGATGCTTCGACCCTGTTAAGGACATAGGCCGAGGTCATGTGCGCATTCCATGAGAACTTTTTCCGCGCATCGTAGGTTGCCGCGTCCACGCTCAGCATGAGGTCGCGGAAGGAGGGATTCTTCTCCCGGATATCGCGGATCATGCCGGTGATGGACTGTTCCTGTGAGTTGTCAGCACCGAGCTCCTTCAGGATACGCTGAAGCTCCTCGTTGGCCTTCTGCCACTGCTGTGTGGACTGTTCCTGAAGCTTGCGTGTCAGTTCACTCATAGGATTCACCTGCCTCTGTGCTGGTTTCTCTGCCTTAGCGCTATCGCTCTGTAACGCCAGGATCTGAGCCCAGATTAGGGTGAAAAATTAGAATAATCACCCTAATCCGAGTAACGGCTCTAGTCCCGGTAGGCTTCGGGGCTGGGGCAGCTGCAGATCAGGTTGCGGTCGCCGTAGACGTTGTCCACCCGATTCACGGCGGGCCAGAACTTGCTGGCACGTACCGCCTCGGAGGGGAATACGGCCAGTTCCCGGCTGTACGGGCGATTCCACTCATCATCCACCAGGTCCGTCTGGGTGTGCGGGGCATTCACCAGCGGATTGTTGTCGGCGGGCCATTCGCCGGCTGCAACCTGGTCGATTTCCCGACGGATTCCCTTCATGGCGTGGATGAAACGGTCCAGCTCCTCGAGGGATTCGGATTCCGTCGGCTCGATCATGAGCGTGCCCGGGACCGGGAAGGACATGGTGGGCGCATGGAAACCATAATCCATCAGGCGCTTGGCAACATCCTCCTCGGTAATACCTGACCAGTCCTTGAGCGGTCGCAGGTCCAGGATGCACTCGTGGGCGACGCGACCATGCCGGCCCCGGTAAAGGACGCTGTAGTCCTCCTGAAGGGCGTTGGCAATGTAGTTCGCGCTGAGGATGGCGACCTCGGTGCTGTGCTTGAGGCCGTCCCGGCCGAGCAGGCGATTGTACATCCAGGTGATCGGCAGGATGCCGGCCGAGCCGTAGGGCGTGGCGGCAACCGCGCCCTCGGCATCACCGGTGTCCCCGTGCCCTGGCAGGTAGGGCGCCAGGTGGCTGCGTACCCCGATGGGCCCCATGCCCGGACCGCCACCACCGTGGGGGATGGCGAAGGTCTTGTGCAGGTTCAGGTGGGACACATCCGAACCGACCAGCGTCGGCTGCACCAGGCCCACCTGGGCGTTGAGGTTGGCGCCGTCCATGTAGACCTGTCCGCCGTGATCGTGAATGATCTGGCAGAGGTCTGCAGCGCCTTCCTCGTAGACCCCGTGGGTCGAGGGATAGGTGATCATGCAGGAGGACAGGTTGTCCCCGGCCTTTTCCGCCTTGGCGCGGAGGTCATCCAGGTCCACGTTGCCTTCGCTGTCGCAGTCAACGATGACCACCTTCATGCCCATCATGGCTGCGGAGGCCGGGTTGGTTCCGTGCGCAGAGGCGGGGATCAGGCACACATTGCGGTGGCCTTCGCCCTGGGCCTGCTGGTAGCGACGGATTGCGAGGAGTCCCGCGTATTCGCCCTGGGCGCCTGAGTTGGGCTGCAGGGAGAAGGCATCGTAACCGGTGATTTCCTGCAGTTGCTCATCAAGCTGCTGCAGCATTTTCTGGTAGCCGCGGGTCTGGTCCGCCGGTGCGTAGGGGTGGATCTCCGCGAATTCCGGCCAGGTGATGGGTTCCATCTGCGCGGCGGCGTTGAGTTTCATGGTGCAGGAGCCCAGTGGGATCATACCGTGCACCAGGGAGAAATCCCGGTTTTCGAGCCTGCGGATATAGCGCAGCAGCTCGGTCTCGCTGTGGTAGCGATTGAATACCGGATGGGTCAGGACGGCGTCCTGGCGGCGCATGTCCTGGGTAATTCCCGTGCTGGCGCCGCTGGTGATCAGGGCATCGAGTTCCGTTACGGACTGGCCATGGCCGCTGCCGAGAACGATATCGAACAGCAGGGCAACGTCTTCGCCGCCGGTGGTTTCATCCAGGCTGATGCCGACGCGGCCATCCGCCAGGCGCCGCAGGTTGCAGCCTGCCTTATGGGCACGGTCATGGACACTGTCGTCGGCTTCGAAGCTCAGGGTGTCAAAATACCGCTCCTGTGGCTTGAGGCCACCGGCCCTGAGGCCTTCGGCGAGGATCGCAGTGAGTCTGTGCACCCGTTCCGCCTGCTTACGCAGCCCTTCGGGACCGTGATAGACCGCGAAGAAGGCTGCCAGGTTGGCCAGCAGAGCCTGGGCGGTGCAGATGTTGGAGGTGGCCTTCTCCCGGCGGATGTGCTGCTCCCGCGTCTGCATCGCCATCCGGAATGCCGGTTGGTCGCGGTTGTCCTTGGACACGCCGATGATTCGACCCGGAACCATGCGTTTGAGGTTGTCCCGGGTGGCAAAGAAGGCCGCGTGGGGACCGCCGTACGCCATCGGAACGCCAAAGCGCTGGGCGGATCCGAAAACGATGTCCGCACCGAGTTCGCCCGGAGAACGCAGGAGCATCAGGGCGAGGAGGTCGGATGCGACCGAGACCATGGCGCCCTGGTCCGATGCGGTCTTGATCAGCGCCTCGAGATCCGGAATGTTGCCGTCGGTTCCCGGGTACTGGAACGCGGCCCCGAAGGGCTGGTGGTTGCCGATCTCGTCCGCGGGCGCAATCACCAGGTCAATATCCATGTAGGCGGCGCGGGTCTTCAGGACGTCCAGAGTCTGCGGGTGGAGGTCCTCGGCGGCAAAGAAAACGTTGCTCTTGTTGCGACGGTTACCGCGTTTGCACAGGGCCATGGCCTCGGCGGCGGCGGTTGCTTCATCGAGCAGGGATGCGTTCGCCAGATCCAGACCGCTCAGATCCATGACGACCTGCTGGAAATTCACCAGCGACTCCAGGCGACCCTGGGAAATCTCTGGTTGATAGGGCGTATAGGCGGTATACCAGGCCGGATTCTGCAGCACGTTGCGCTTGATAACCGCTGGAATGCGAGTCGGATAGTACCCCTGGCCGATAAAGCTGCGATTGACGGTATTCTCCCGCGCGATTTCCTGCAGCTCCGCCAGGGCCCGGTCTTCGGTACGCCCCTGGTCCATGTTGAGGTCATTCGGCATGCGAATGTTTTCGGGAATGATCTGGTCAACCAGCTCATGCACGGAGGAAAGATCCAGTGTACGCAGCATTTCGGACTGGTCACTGGCACCGGGGCCAATATGGCGATCACTGAACGGTCGTTTGTTCAGCTGTGAAAGCGTGGTGCCCGCCAGGGGGGACTTCGCATTCATGGGATACCTCCTAGAATTCAGGCTTCGTCGGCGACCATCTGCTGGTACCGATCGGCGGACAGCAGCTCGGAAAGCTCGTCCGGATTCTCGAGCTTGATCTTCACCATCCAGCCATCGCCGTAGCAGTGCTCGTTAACGGTTTCCGGTGCGTCTTCCAGCGCTTCGTTAGTGCTCTCAACGACCCCGCTGACCGGCGCGTAGATGTCGGATGCTGACTTGACGGACTCGACGACCGCCAGTTCCTCGCCCTTGGCAATGGTCTGCTCTTCCTCGGGAAGCTCAACAAACACGACGTCGCCCAGCTGGTCCTGCGCATGGTCGGTGATACCCATGGTGACGGTGCCATCACCGTTGTCGCGGATCCATTCATGGCTGGGGGTGTATAACAGTTCCTCTGGCGTCGCTGTCATTGGTCCGTCCTCGTATGGTTGTGGTTGACTCTGTGTTAGATTAACAATGGATTTTCTCAGAAACAACGTAAATTTCCGATAGGAAACACACGACGATGCCGCAAGACCGCCATTATGCCGGTGATACGATTCACGAATCACTGCAGGTTCATCAGGGAGAAACCGAAGCAACACTGCAGCCTCTCAAGCTCGGAGAGCGCGTCAAGGCGCTGCGCCTCGGCCAGAGCCTGACCCTGGAGGAGGCCAGCAAGCTGACCGGACTCGCGCGTTCTACCCTGTCCAAGATCGAGAACGAGCAGATTTCGCCCACCTTTTCCGTCGTGCACAAGCTGGTTCATGGGCTGGGAATCGATCTGCCCCAGCTTTTTTCAGAGCCCTCTTCCGGGGCGCAGCCCAGTGGCCGGCGTGATATAACCCGTCGCGGCGAAGGTCGCCCTCACCCCACGGCAACCTACGAGCATGAACTGCTGGCGACGGATCTGAGTAACAAGAAAATGGTCCCCTTCACGACCCGGGTAAGGGCTCGTCATTTCGAGGATTTTCCGGAATGGATCCGGCATGACGGCGAGGAGTTTCTCTATGTGCTTTCCGGGAGCATTCTCTTCTATACGGAATTCTATGAGCCGGTGCGGCTGAACGCCGGGGATACGGCCTACTACGACTGCACCATGGGGCATGTTCTGGTCTCTGTCAGCGAGAGTGATGCGGAAGTACTCTGGGTAACGGCATAACGGAAATTTTGTTTCCGATCGGAAATACGGCAAGATAGCAGGAAACAGTGCCCGGAAATGCATTCAGACGGGCACCTTCGGTAATAAAGACAGGAGTACAGGGCATGGCAGGCGATGACGCAATGCTGACGACACCACTGACACCATTGCACCAGGAACTGGGTGCGCGGATGGTTCCGTTCGCGGGTTACAGTATGCCGGTTCAGTACCCGGCCGGGATCAAGCAGGAACACCTGCATACGCGCAAGGCGGCGGGTCTTTTCGACGTGTCCCACATGGGGCAGGTCTGGCTGACCGGGAACAACGTGGATGAAGCCCTGGAGAAGCTGGTGCCCGCGGATATCGTCGGGCTGCCTGTTGGGCGGCAGCGCTATGCACTGCTGACCAGCGAATCCGGCGGTATTCTGGACGACCTTATGATCAGCCGCCACGAGGATGGTTTTTATCTGGTAGTCAACGCGGCCTGCCGTGATGCCGATATTGCCCACCTTCGGGCCGGACTTGGTGATTCCGTGACACTGACGGAAATGACCGATCGTGCCCTGATCGCGTTGCAGGGTCCCAAAGCGGAATCGGTGCTGGCAGAGCTGCAGCCGAAAGTCGCCGAGATGACCTTCATGGACAACTGGCAACTCAGCCTGATGGGCGAGCCCGCCATCATTTCCCGCAGTGGTTATACCGGCGAAGACGGCTATGAGATCTCGGTCCCGGCCTCCATTGCCGAGGATCTGGTCCGGCGCCTGCTCCAGGCGGAGGACGTTGAGGCGGTTGGCCTTGGTGCCCGTGATTCGCTTCGTCTTGAAGCAGGGCTTTGCCTGTATGGCCATGACATCGACACGGAAACAACACCGGTGGAAGCCAACCTGATCTGGGCGATTGGTAAAGCTCGGCGCGCGGACGGCGAGCGGCCTGGCGGTTTCCCGGGTGCCGAGCGGATTCTTGAGCAGATTGCACAGAAATCAGCAGCGCGAAAGCGGGTTGGATTGACGGGGCAGGGCAAGGCACCGGTACGTGAAGGCGCTCTGCTTTACAGGGTTGGTGGTGAAACGCCCGTCGGCACCGTAACCAGTGGCAACTTTGCGCCCAGCGTCGAGGCGCCCGTGGCAATGGCTTACGTGGATCGTGAGCTGGCTGAACCGGGGACGGAACTTGAGGCGGATGTGCGCGGCAAGCGCCGCCCGATGACGGTTGCGAAGATGCCCTTCCTGCGGCCGGGTTATCAGCGCTGATCCGCCGGCGGCGCCAGGTTCATGCGCTTGAGCGTGTCGACAATGGTCTGGGTCTGGTGGTCAATTTCAATATTGACCACATCGCCCGGGGCCAGGGAGCCAAAGCGCGTCGCCCGTAGGGTCTCCGGAATCAGGTAGACACAGAAGCCGGAGTCGGTCAGTTCAGCGACCGTCAGGCTCGCGCCGTCTACCGCGATGTAGCCCTTGGAAACCAGATACTCCCGCCATTCCGGCGGCACTGAAAAGCACAGGTGGCGATTGTTGTCCGGCGTCTCCAGTGAGGTCAGTGTGGCCACGCAGTGAACATGACCGGAGAGCAGGTGCCCGCCGATCTCGTCGCCGATGCGGGCGGCGCGTTCGACATTGACCTCCGCACCTTCCGTCAGGTTGCCAAGGGTGGTGACGCGCAGTGTTTCCATCATGACATCGAACCAGGCCAGGCTGTTGTCCTGGTCCGTAACAGTGAGGCAGGCCCCGTTGACGGAGACCGATGCGCCTCTCTGGATGCCGTCAAGCAAGCCTCCCGGGAAGCGTAACGCGATCCGGTTCAGGCCCGTTGCGTGCTCAATCCGTTCGACACTGGCTTTCGCCTGGATAATACCGGTGAACAAGTCGATTCCTCAGGTGTGGCCATGGCCCTGGTTGCGGATTTGCGTCAGCGCCCTGAGCACATCCCCGCGCGTGATTATCCCTATGACACGGCCATCCTCGCATACCGGATAGATCTTGGGCTTGGGCCCCGCCATTTCCTCGGCAAGATGGGTGATGTCCTCCTCGGGGCCGACGGAGACGGTTCTGCGGGACATGATATCGCTCACGAGCTGATGCTCCTGGGCGTAATAGCTGTCGTTGAGCATTTCCTTCATGCAGTCCTGCTCGGTTACGAAGCCAATCAGGCGTTTGTGCTCGTCCAGTACCGGTGCACCCAGTTCCCGGTGCTTGACCAGCGTCGCGGCAACATTTTCAACCGAGCTGGAAGGAGAAAAGTAAAGGGAAAGGGATCGCATGTAATCGCGTACCAGAATTTTTGGTTTCATCATTCCGGTCAGACCTCTGTAATCGTTTGTGTCGGATTCTACTAAGGGTGAATCAGAATACGCCAGCCTGCAATAAGACGCTACAGTGATCCGTCAGGGTTGTGCGTTAAAGATTGTTCTGAGTCACAAATACCTCCTGCTGCAGGACGTTTTCCGAAAGGGGAGTCCTTGCATGTAACATCGGTAGCCAGGAAGTTGGAACCGCTTGACTCAGCGCGCTCGGGAACCGATCCTGATATATATCCTTACCGGATGGCAACCCGCCTGAGCCGCGAATTTCTTGACACCTCAGTGCCTCAAACGTATGTTTCAAACAATTGTTTGGTTGGTTGTTTGAGCGGGGACTCATGGCGCAGTCGGAAACAGTGGACCGGATTCTGGACGCGGCCGAGGAACTTTTTTCTGAAAGAGGGTTCTCGGAAACGTCGTTACGCATGATCACGGGGGAGGCCGGCGTGAACCTGGCGGCGGTGAATTACCACTTCGGTTCCAAGAAGTCGCTCATCCAGGCGGTTTTTGCGCGTTTTCTGACGCCTTTCTGCCAGCATCTGGAAGCCGGCTTTGACCGGCTGGAGCGTGAAGCCGCACCCGAGCCCCCGTCCCTGGACGGAGTGCTTCAGGCATTGACCGAGACCGTGGTTGAAATGCCGCGTCAGCACGACCGCAGTATCGCCATCTACATGCGCCTCCAGGGGCTGGCTTACACCCAGTCCCAGGGGCACCTGCGGCGCTTTCTGGAGCAGGAGTACAGCCATACCTTCGGCCGGTTCATGCGGCTTCTGAAGGATGCCACCCCGGAGTTGTCCGCTGTGGATCGCTACTGGCGCATCCAGTTCATGCTGGGCTCGACAGCGTTCACCCTGTCGAGCAGTGACGCGCTGACCGAAATTCTCTGGAACAAACTGGGTGTCGAGACCAACGTTGAAGAGATCGTGGACCAGCTGGTGCCATTCCTCGCGGCCGGCATGAGGGCGCCGCCCGTAGTAGGGGGGTCCGACACCCGCAACGAGAGTGCCTGATGGCTCCGAACAGCTCCCTTGCGTTGCAGATCAACCTGTCAGACCAGGTCATGACCGTTTTCCGCGATGGGCGCGAATGGCTGTGCTATCGCGTGTCCACGGCGCTGGCTGGACCCAGCGAGCGTGACGGCTCCGGCGGCACACCCCGGGGGCGCCATCGGGTGCGTGCCTGCATTGGCGGCGGGCAGCCGAGAGGCGCTGTTTTCCGGGGGCGCCGGCCCACGGGTGAAACCTGGTCCCCCCAACTCTCCGAACGCTATCCGGATCGCGACTGGATTCTTACAAGAATTTTATGGCTCTGTGGCGAGGTTCCCGGGTATAACCGCCTGGGTAACGTTGATAGTATGAGACGTTTCATCTACATCCACGGTACACCGGACACGGAGCCCCTGGGCGTGCCGGCGTCCCACGGCTGTATCCGGATGGGTAATGATGACATTCTCCAGCTCTGGGAATGGGTGACGCCGGGCACGCCCGTCAACATTCTCGAGAGGCTCTGATCCGTCCGGAGCCGCTGCTGGTTACCGGAGAGGGAGGAACAGTGACCGGTCCATTGATGATTGATGTTGAGGGTACCCGCCTCACCGAGGCTGAGCGCGAGCGGCTTAGCCATGAGGTTGTTGGCGGTGTCATTCTCTTCAGCCGTAATTTCCAGTCTCCGGCGCAGCTGCGGACGCTGGTCCAGTCCATCCGCGGCGTTCGGCCCGGGTTGCTGATTGCTGTGGATCAGGAGGGCGGGCGCGTACAGCGTTTCCAGTCGGGGCTGACCCGCCTCCCACCCATGCGCGCCATTGGGCGCCTGTATGACCGGGATGTCGAAAAGGCACTGGCCATGGCCCGTGGTGCGGGCTGGCTCATGGCCGCCGAACTCCGGGATATGGACGTGGATTTCAGTTTCGCGCCGGTACTTGATCTGGATTACGGCGCCTCCAGCGTGATCGGTGATCGCAGCTTTCACAGTGACCCAGGTGCTGTAACGGCTCTGGCGGGTGCCTGGATTGATGGCATGCACGAGGCGGGCATGGCCGCCGTGGGCAAACACTTCCCCGGTCATGGCGCTGTTGAGGCGGATTCCCACGTTGAAGTGCCCGAGGACCAGCGTGCGCTGGAGACGATCCTGGCTACTGATGCCGTGCCGTTCCGCGAGCTTGCTGACCGGGTTGATGCGATCATGCCCGCTCATGTGGTCTATTCCAGTGTCGACAGCGCCCCTGCCGGTTTCTCGCCCTTCTGGTTGCGGGATATTCTGGCCCGGGAGCTGGGCTTTCGGGGCGTGGTGGTCAGCGACGACCTGACCATGGAGGGGGCGTCCGTCGCCGGCGAACCCCGTGAACGCGTGGATGCGGCACTTCGTGCCGGGTGCGACCTTCTGTTGGTCTGTAACAATCCCGAGATGGCGGACACACTGATTGAGCATGTCAGCGCCCAGTCCGGAAAGGCCCCGGCTGGTCTTGCCTCACTTCGTGGTAAGCCGCTTCCGGGCCCCAGGGGCGCTTTCCGCAGCACCGCGCGCTACCGTGACAGTCGCGCCGCCATCCTCCAAATGCTTGACGAGAACTCTGCATGACCCTGGCGTACCTGGACCGGTTCCTCAATTCGCTGGGCATTGCCGCCGAGTTCCGGGGGATCTTCTGGGTCCTGGTTATCCTCGGGCTGACTGCCCTGGTTGCCCTCGTGCTCGCCCGCATTCTGGTGGCCATCGAACGCAGGCTCTCCGCCAATGACAACCTCTGGGACGATGTCTTTCTGCATGCGGCGAGGCGTCCGGTGTACTGGTATGTGTGGCTGCACGGGATCTACTGGGCGACTGAGGTGGGACAGCGGTTCTATGAGGTCGACCACCTTGGGTTGAACGATCCGATCCTGAGATTCGGGTTTATCGTGCTTCTGGTCTGGTGCCTCCTGCGTTTCGTGGGGCAGGCCGAGGAGCTTCTGACCTCGGACCGGGTCCGCGAGCCCATGGACTACACCACGGTATCGGCAATGGGCAAGCTGGCCAGGGCGGTCATTATCATCACTGCCGCGCTCGTGCTCATCCAGAACCTCGGGTACAGCATTTCCGGTGTTCTGGCGTTTGGGGGTGTTGGCGGTATCGCAGTGGGGTTCGCGGCCAAGGACATGTTGGCGAACTTCTTCGGGGGCGCGGTTGTCTACATGGACAAGCCGTTCAAGGTGGGGGAGTGGATCAAGTCCCCGGATGCCAGCATCGAGGGGGTGGTGGAGCACATCGGCTGGCGTATCACGCGTATCCGCACCTTCGAGTCGCGCCCGCTTTATGTCCCCAATGCGATCTTCACAACCATCGGCGTTGAGAACCCGTCACGGATGCAGAACCGGCGCATCTATGAGGTCGTGGGTGTGCGTTACGGGGATGTTGCCGTTGTGGAAAGCATCGTTCAAGCGATCCGTGCCATGCTGGAATCCCACGAGGATATTGATCAGGATCGGACACTGATTGTCAACTTCATTACCTTCAATGCTTCGTCACTCGACATCATGATCTATACCTTTACCAAAACGCTGCAGTGGGTTGAGTACCATCGCGTGAAAGAGGACATTCTTCTGCGGATCAGCGGCATTATCGCGGATCATGGGGCGGAGGTGGCGTTCCCCACGCGTACCCTTCATCTGCAACAGAACACCAGCCAGGAACCCGCGCATGCGGGTCTGGTTCCGGCGGGGACAGAATCAGGCACCAACCAGGGTGCCCAGGGGGAGGAATGAATCAGGAATCCGGGATCTGGGGAATCATCGGCGGCACAGGTCTGACGGCGCTGGATGGCCTGGAGATTGGGGCAGCGGAGGAGGTGGACACACCCTGGGGGGCGCCGTCCGGCCCTCTCCAGCATGGCCGTTACGCCGGAAAGCCAGTGGTTTTCATGGCCCGCCACGGCAACCCCCATCGGATTCCGCCCCATGAAATCAATTATCGAGCCAATCTCAGAGCGATGCGGGACGCCGGTGTCTCACGCATCATTGCGGTGAATGCCGTGGGCTCAATCAACGACGCCATGTCACCGGCCTCGCTCGTGCTGCCCGACCAGCTGGTGGATTACACCTGGGGGCGGCCCCAGACTTTCTTCGAAGGGAATCTCGAAGCGACGACCCATATCGATTTCACCTGGCCCTACAGTGCCTCGCTGCGCCGCCGCCTCCTGGAAGGGGCCAGCGAGGCGGCGATTGGGCTGACGGATGGCGGCGTGTACGCCTGCACCCAGGGCCCGAGGCTGGAGACTGCGGCCGAGATCCATCGGCTGGAACGCGACGGTTGTGATCTGGTGGGGATGACCGGCATGCCGGAAGCGGTCCTTGCAAGGGAGCTGGGCGTTGATTATGTGTCGCTATGCCTTGTGGTGAACTGGGCTGCCGGCAAAACCGAAAACGAGATCACGCTCGATGAGATCCACGCCAATCTTGAAGCCGGTATTGGCCGTGTGCATGCCCTGCTCGAGACCTGCCTGGGCTAGTCGGATTCATCGCTTCTGATGGGGTGCAAATACACGATCAGACCGAATGTCGGCGCATCCAGGTAATGGATCTCTTCACTGCGCATCCGACGAAGCTCTTTGAGCCAGGTTTCTGTTACCCATTGTTTCTTCGTTTCCGGATACAGGAAGTCCTTTGGGAACCGCGGCTGTTGCATGATTCCCACGCCGGGATAGGTGATCTGCGGAAGCGGGATGGGTGCAACCCGGAATCGTGGCTCCACGGCTTTCATCCGCGCCAGGTTGGCGTCGACGTGCAGGTAGCGGCGACGCTCCAGATCCAGGCTACCACGGATCCTGTGATCGCCATCCTCGCCGGCAGTGAGATCGATCACAAGCGGGACTGAGCGGTAGCCCGGCGGAAGTTCATTGTGCCAGCCTGTCAGTGCCAGCAAGCGGTAATCGCTGTCATTCCTCAGTGTGCGGGCAATGGCGCCAAGCCTTAACGCATCCTGCGGAAGTGCCACTATATCGGGTGTCTTGAGTATGGCCCGTGATTCGTTGTCCAGCGCCGCCTCGGCGCCAAGATCGGGCGTCCAGCCGGTGTTGACCCACAGGGGCAGTCCGTGGTCCGGACGCTCGGGTGGTTCATCCGCCGAGACAAGCTCAGGCTCGCCGTGGATCCGCTCAAACAGCAGAAGCTCGACACGGTACAGATCGCTTGCCTGTGCCTGGGTGGCCCCGGCAGCCAGAAGCGCTATCAAAAGCAGTGTTCGCATCATGCCCAAATACAAGGTCCGGTGCTCCTTATTGCGGTGATTCCGTCGTCGATGAGCGCTCTTCAAGCAGCGTCAGGAAACGGTCCAGACTGGAGAGTCTATCATCGGCGCTTTCGCCCTTCAGCTTGAACTTCATCCGATTGCCGCTCTCGAGCGCGTACTGGTCTGGCTGTTTCTGCACCAGATCCACGAGAACCAGTGGATCCACCTGTGTATTTGCGCTGAACTCAAGGCGCGCCGAGTCGCCTCCCGCGTCCACCTTGGCAATGCCGAGCTGTTCCGCGCGGATACGTAATTCGGTCTGACGGATCAGGTTCTTCAGGGGCTCGGGGAGGAGGCCGAAACGGTCGATGATCTCCACCTGGAGTTCTTTGAGCGCCTCTTTTGAGTGGACACTGGCAAGGCGCTTATAGAGGACCAGGCGGTTATGGATATCGGGAAGGTAATCATCCGGGATAAGCGCGGGGATACGCAGGTTGATTTCGGTGCCATGGTGCATGGGGAGTTCCGCATTGGGGGTTCGGCCCTCACGGATGGCCTTAACCGCCTCATCCAGCAGTTCCATATAGAGTGAGAGGCCAATCCCCTGGATCTGGCCGCTCTGGTCATCGCCCAGCAACTCGCCAGCGCCGCGGATCTCGAGGTCGTGGGTGGCCAGCATGAAGCCGGCTCCCAGGTCCTGGGCCGCGGCGATGGCATCCAGGCGTTTCTCGGCATCCTTCGTGACTTTCTTGCCTTCCGGGGTCAGCAGGTAGGCGTAGGCCTGATGGTGTGAGCGCCCGACGCGCCCCCGCAGTTGATGCAGCTGTGCGAGCCCGAAACGGTCAGCCCGCTCAATGACGATGGTATTGGCGCTGGGAATATCGATACCGGTTTCAATGATGGTGGTGCACACCAGCACATTGAAACGCTTGTGGTAGAAGTCCGACATGATCTGCTCAAGCTCGCGCTCGCGCATCTGCCCGTGGGCGACCGCAACACGGGCCTCCGGGACCAGTTCCCGGAGCTCTTCGGCGAGCCGCTCGATGGATTCCACGTCGTTGTGCAGGTAATAGACCTGCCCGCCCCGCAGTATCTCCCGCAGTACGGCTTCCTTGATCAGGGCGGTTTCGCGGCGTCTGACAAAGGTTTTCACGGAGAGCCGCCGCGCCGGGGGCGTTGCAATGATGGACAGGTCACGGAGGCTGCCCATGGCCATGTTGAGGGTGCGCGGGATCGGCGTTGCGGTCAGCGTCAGCACATCCACCTGAGCCCTCAGCTGTTTCAGTTTTTCTTTTTGGGAGACACCGAAGCGGTGCTCTTCGTCGATGATGGTCAGGCCCAGGTTCGGGAAATCCAGGTTGCTCTGCAGAAGCTTGTGGGTGCCAATAATGATATCGGCCTGACCCTTGCTGGCGCGTTCCAGGGTTGCCTTCTGTTCATTGCTGCTGCGGAATCGGCTGAGCATTTCCACGCGCACGCCGGTCTCGGCAAACCGGTCGCGGAAGGAGTCGTAGTGCTGCTGGGCCAGAAGTGTCGTGGGCACCAGCACAACCACCTGTTTGCCGGAATGGGTGGCCAGGAAGGCCGCGCGCATGGCGACTTCCGTCTTGCCGAAGCCAACATCGCCGCATATCAGCCGGTCCATGGGGCGTTCGCTCACCATATCCCGTTCTACGGCCTCGATGGCCGCCTGCTGGTCCGGTGTCTCCTCGAAGGGGAATTCGGCGCAGAAACTGTGATAGGACTCGTCGGGGTCCGCGAAAGCGAACCCCTTGCTGGCCTCGCGTCGTGCGTACACATCAAGCAGCTCAGCGGCCGTATCGCGCACTTTTTCCAGTGCTTTCTGTTTCGCCTGGGTCCAGCGCTCCGAGCCCAGCTTGTGCAGGGGCGCTGTTGCGTCATCCGTTCCACTGTAGCGTGAGATCAGATGCAGGTCGGAGACGGGGACGTACAGGTTGGCGCCATCGGCGTATTCAAGCGTAAGGAATTCTGTCGGTTGGCCCCCGACATCAATGGTCTGCAGCCCCTGGTAGCGACCAACCCCATGGTCGATGTGCACAACAGGGGCCCCCACCCTGAGCTCCGAGAGGTCCCGCATGGTGGCCTCGTTCTCGGATTCCGAGCTGCGCTTGCGACGCCGGCGCTGCATGACGCGCTGGCCATAGAGCTCCGCCTCCGCGATCACGCAGAGGTTCGCTGCGGGAATCCAGGCTCCGTGCTCCAGGGGGCCGGTTGTGATGGCCGTGTTGAGTTCCCGGTTCAGGAAATCCGCCCAGTCCGCGACGCTGGCGGTTTCAATGCCCTGGTCGGACAGGTGATCCTGGAGCGCTTCCCGGCGGCCGGCGGAATCCGCCGCGAAGAGCAGGGCGGGGCCGTGTTCCTGCTGGAATTGCTTCAATCGCCAGGCGGGGTCCTGGTTCCGGGCGTCGAGGGACAGGTCCGGGGGGCTGGGGCAGCCCATATTGATGGCACCCGCCTTATCCGGAACCGGGTCTGAGTGCCAGGTTACACGTGGGTGGCGCTTGAGCTGACCAAAGCATTCGTCGGTTCGCAGAAACAGCTCTCCCGGCGGGAGTATCGGGCGGAAACGATCATAACGGCGCTCTTCGTAACGCTCGTCCACTTCGCCCTGGAAATGGTTCAGGGCGTCCTCCAGCGCCGGGTCTGTCAGGATCAGGCATTCTCTGGGCAGGTAATCGAAGAGCGTGGCTGTCTGTTCGAAGAACAGCGGCAGAAAATACTCAATACCCGGTGGCCGTATTCCCGCGACCACGTCCTGGTAGACCGGCGCTTCCCTGGGGGCATCGGGAAATGCCTCGTTCCACTGGTTGCGGAACGCCATGCGCGCCTGCTTGTGCCAGGGGAACTCGTGGGCCGGCAGAAGTTCGATGCGCTCCACCTGCTGGATGGAGCGCTGGGTTTCCGGATCAAAGGTCCGGAGTGTTTCCACCTCGTCGTCAAAGAGCTCGATCCGATAGGGGTAATCCGCGCCCATGGGGTAGATATCGAGAATTGCCCCACGAACCGCGTACTCACCGTGTTCGTGCACATTTTCGGCATGACGGTAACCGGCCGCCTCCAGCCGTTCACGCCAGGGCTCGATGGACAGATGGTCGCCCACGCCGAGCAACAGGGTGTTCCCCTCGGTAAACGTCAGCGGAGGCAACCGGTGCATCAATGTTCTGGCGGGAAGAACGAGTATTCCGTGCTCCACCCTAGGCAGGCGGTGAAGGGTCTGGATGCGCTGCGAGATGATGTCCTCGTGGGGCGAGAACATGTCATAGGGCAGTGTTTCCCAGTCAGGCAGCGACAGCAGTTCGCGACCCGCGCGGTCGGACTGGTAGAAGTGAAGCTCCTGCTCGATCGCCAGCGCCTCGTCTGTGCTGCTGGTAATGATCAGCGTAAGCCCGTTGAATCGTTCGGCGGCGTCGACAATTGCCAGGGACCGGCTGCTGCCCCGGAGTTCGCCCCAGTGCCTGTGGTCGCCGGCCCTGGTTGGCGGATCGGTAGCCAGAACCTTGCGGTGGGGTGACTGTGCTGCTGCGCTCATCGAATCGGACTGCCTTTGGGGGAAAGACGCCATTCTAAGGGCCTGACCCGGGGGCTGCCACCCCGGCGTAAAGCCGGATTGCGCCACTGGCCCTTAAGCTGGATAATACGCACCCCCGCAGGGGCGTAAAGGCGCCTGCACATGTAGACAACCTGCTTCAGAGGACCCTGATCGTGAGCCAGGATCAACTCAACCGCTATTTCTCCGAGTGGACAGAACGTGAGGCGGTGGCCGAAGCAATGATTCCGATCATTGGCCGTCTGTACCGCAAGAACAATGTGGTCACTTCCATTTACGGCCGGGCACTGATCAATCAGTCCGTCATCAACATCATCAAGGCCCATCGATTTGTGCGCCAGATCGAGGCGGAAGAGCTCAATGTTCACGATACCTATCCGATACTGGAGACGCTGGACCGCCTGAATCTCGGGCAGGCCCATATTGATGTCGGCAAACTTGCCAGTCAGTATGCGGAGGTGCGCAACGAGCAGAGCGTTGAGGAGTTTCTGCGTGAAGCGGTTGCGCCCGTGGTCGATTGTTTCGAGGACGAAAAGAAAGCGGCCCAGGAAAGGGAAACCAAGGACATCGTGCTCTACGGTTTTGGCCGTATCGGGCGTTACCTGGCCCGGATCCTGGTCGAGAAGGCCGGCGGCGGCAACAACCTGCGCCTGCGCGCCATTGTTGTCCGCAAGGGCGGGGCGCCCAATGATCTTGAGAAGCGCGCAAGCCTGCTGCGGCGGGATTCGGTGCACGGCTCCTTCCGCGGCACTATCACCGTGGATGAGGAAAACGAGGCGATCATCGCCAACGGCAATTACATCCAGGTGATCTATTCCGATGGCCCGGATAAGGTCGACTACACCCGCTATGGCATCGACAACGCCATAGTGATCGACAACACCGGCATATGGCGTGACGACAAGGAGCTGGGGCTGCACCTTGAATCCAAGGGGGTCAGTCGGGTCATGCTGACCGCGCCAGGCAAGGGCAATGTGAAGAATATCGTGCCGGGCATCAACAACCATCTGATCGAGAAGGACGACAAGATCCTCTCGGCGGCCTCCTGCACGACCAATGCGATCACCCCGGTGCTGAAAGCCGTGAACGATCGCTTCGGTATTCTGGACGGGCACATGGAGACCGTTCATGCCTACACCAACGACCAGAACCTGATTGATAACTATCATAAGGGTGAGCGTCGTGGTCGCAGTGCCCCACTCAATATGGTCCTTACCGAAACCGGTGCGGCCAAGGCGGTTGCCAAGGCGCTTCCGGAGCTTGAGGGCAAGCTGACCGGCAACGCGATACGCGTGCCCACGCCAAACGTCTCCATGGCCATCCTCAACCTGAATCTCGAGAAGGCTGCAAACCGGGATGAGCTGAATGAGTTCCTCCGGGAAGTGGCCCTGCACTCCGATCTGCAGAAGCAGATTGATTACGTGAGTTCACCGGAAGTGGTGTCTTCAGACTTCGTCGGCTCGCGTCACGCGGGTGTGGTCGACGGCCAGGCCACCATCGCCAATGGCCATCGTGCCGTGCTCTATGTGTGGTATGACAACGAGGCGGGCTACAGCGCCCAGGTCATCAGGGTTGTCAGCGAGATGGCCGGCATGTCTTTTCCGATATTCCCCGAAAGGGGTACGGCTGCTGACCACTGATGCGCGTATCATGCGTTTCTCAGGGCCGGATACCGATGCAGCCGTAACCGGCTCGCATGGGGTCCGGCCCTTTTTATGTGTGGATAATACGGCATTACATCATTATAATTGGGCCGATTTTTCACTCCATCCTGTTCTGATTGGGCAAAGCGAATGATCAAGATCAAGAAAGGCCTCGATCTTCCGATGAATGGCAAGCCCGAGTCCACTATCGAGGAAGGTCGGCCAGTCAGGCACGTTGGCCTGACCGGTTTTGACTATGTCGGCATGAAGCCGACCCTCGAAGTTCGCGAAGGTGATCGCGTCAAGCGTGGCTCGCTGTTGTTTACCGACAAGAAGAATCCAGGCGTACGCTATACAGCGCCGGCGTCCGGCGTCGTCCGTGAGATCAACCGCGGTGAGCGGCGGGTTTTCCAGTCCCTGGTTATTGAAACTGAGGGTGACGAGGCGGAGACCTTCGAGAAATACAGTGTGTCATCACTGGACAGTCTCGAATACCAGCAAGTAGTTGATAATCTTGTTAACAGCGGGCTCTGGCCGGTATTGAGAACACGCCCTTACAGCAAAGTGCCCGCAATTGACAGCGAACCGCCACACTCGATTTTTGTGTCGGTTATGGACACCAACCCTGTGGCACCGGATCCCCAGCTTATTATCAATGACGATCCGGAAGCGTTTGAGAATGGCCTGCGTGTCCTAGGGCGTCTGACCGAAGGCAAGGTGTTCGTCACGGGCCGTCCCGATACACAGGTGCCTGTCCCGAACGACAGCCGCTTTGAAAAGCATGCCTTTGACGGGCCGCACCCCGCCGGTAATGTGGGAACGCATATCCACTATCTGGACCCCGTGGGGGGCGATAAGACCGTCTGGACCGTCGCCTATCAGAAGGTGATGGATATAGGGCGCTTTTTCACCACGGGTGAGCTTCCGAAGGAACAGATCGTTGCCATCACCGGCCCCTGCGCCCGCAAGCCACGCCTGGTGCGTACCCAGATCGGGGCCAGCCTGGATGAGCTTCTTGAGGGCGAAATCGAGCAGGGTGATATGGATGTCCGTGTCGTCAACGGCTCCGTGCTGGGCGGGCGAGCCGCTCGGGGGCCAGTGTCCTATCTGGCCCGCAGCGTGAGTCAGGTGACGCTGCTCGAGGAAGGCTATCGCCGATACTTCATGGGGTGGTTGTCCCCGGGGACCAACCGTTTCTCCCGGCTCAACATCTATCTGTCCAAGCTGATGCCGGGCAAGAGATTCAACTTTACAACCACGACCAACGGGTCGGAGCGCGCCATGGTACCGATCGGTACCTACGAGGAGGTGATGCCACTCGACATCCTGCCCACACAGCTTCTGCGGACGCTGATTGTCCAGGATACAGAGCAGGCACAGCTTCTGGGAGCACTGGAGCTGGATGAAGAGGATCTGGCTCTGTGCACCTTTGTGTGTCCGGGTAAATACGAATATGGGCCGATTCTCAGGCAGAATCTGACGCGTATCGAGATCGAGGGCTGATTCATGGCGCTAAGACAGTTTTTTGACCGGATTGAGCCGCACTTTGAGAAGGGTGGCCGTTTCGAGCGCTGGTATCCGCTGTACGAGGCAGCGGACACCATCTTTTACACACCACCGACAGTGACCCGCAGCAACGCGCATGTGCGTGATGGTATCGACCTCAAGCGGATCATGATCACAGTCTGGTTCTGTGTGTTCCCCGCCATGTTCTTCGGTATGTGGAACATTGGCTACCAGGCCAATACCTATCTGGCCGAGCAGGGCCTCGCGATGGACGAGGGGCTCCGGGCAGCATTCATCTCCGCGCTCGCCGGCAATGACCCGAGCAGTATCTGGGACAATATTATTTTCGGTGCGGCCTACTTCGTACCGATCTATTTCGTCACCTTTGTGGTTGGCGGCTTCTGGGAAGTGCTTTTCGCGATGACGCGTAAGCACGAGGTGAACGAGGGCTTTTTCGTCACCTCAATCCTGTTTGCGCTGATCCTTCCCCCCACCACGCCACTCTGGCAGGTGGCGCTGGGCATCAGTTTTGGTGTCGTGATCGCAAAAGAGATCTTTGGCGGTACCGGCAAGAACTTCCTGAACCCGGCCCTGACGGGGCGCGCCTTTCTGTATTTCGCCTATCCGGCGCAGTTGTCGGGCGCCCAGGTATGGACGGCTGTCGATGGCTTCAGTGGCGCGACATCACTGAGTGTGGCGGCGTCTGGCGGCATGGAGGCGCTCAAGGATCACCTGACCTGGTTTGATGCGTTCTGGGGATTCATGCAGGGTTCCATGGGAGAAACATCGACCGCGATGATCCTGATTGGCGGCGCAGTGCTGCTGATCATGAAGATTGCGAGCTATCGCATCGTCGCCGGTGTGCTGATCGGGATGATTGCGACCTCACTGCTCTTCAATGCCGTGGGGTCTGAATCGAATCCGATGTTCGGGATACCGCCACACTGGCATTTTGTGCTGGGAGGTTTTGCCTTCGCCATGATGTTCATGGCCACGGATCCGGTCTCGGCGTCCATGACCAATATCGGACGCTGGATTTTCGGTATCTTCATCGGGGTCATGACAGTTCTGATCCGGGTCGTGAACCCGGCCTTTCCGGAAGGCGTGATGCTCGCGATTCTGTTCGCGAACCTCTTCGCCCCCTTCATTGACCATCTCGTCATACAGGCCAACATTAAGCGGAGGCAAGCTCGTGTCGCAGTCTAACGATACAATCCGCAAAACGCTGATCGTAGCGGTCTCGCTCAGTATCGTCTTCTCGGTCGTGGTATCCGGATCTGCTGTGATGCTGCGGCCATTGCAGGAGAAGAACAAGGCACTGAGTACCCGCTCGAACATGATTGCGGCAGCTGGTGTGTTGTCCTCAGGCGCATCCAATGAGAAAGTGTCAGAAGCCTTTGAGCAGTTTGAAGTGCTCCTCGTTGAGATGGGGACGGGCGAGATAGTCACTCCTGAGGCTGTTAATGCCAAATCGGCGGAAGCCTATGACCAGCGGGCGGCGTCCAGGGATATGGAGCTGTCCCGGAGCCTGGAAGAGGACCCGGCCGGGATCAATCGGCTGGCGAAGTACCGGAAAGTCTACGTTCTCCGTGACGGGGAGGAAGTCACCAAAATCGTCCTCCCGATCCATGGATATGGCCTCTGGTCAACAATGTATGGCTTTCTCGCGCTTCAAGGGGATGCCAACACGGTTGAAGGGATCCGCTTTTACGAACATGCCGAAACGCCCGGACTGGGCGGCGAGATTGAGAACCCCGAGTGGACCGCCAAGTGGAAGGGCAAAAAGATCTATGAAGACGGTGAATGGACGGATCCGAAGTTTGCCCTCGTCAAGGGTGGCGTTGGCGAGAATACGGACAACAAGGAGTACAAGGTGGATGCATTGTCCGGGGCGACGCTGACCTCGCGCGGTGTTGGTAGCACGGTTAATTTCTGGTTGGGTGATCGGGGTTACGGCCCGTTTCTCAAGAAAGTTCGGCAGGGGGAGATCTGAACCATGGCGGAACTCAAGACCAAAGATGTCCTTTTCGGTCCCATACTCTATAACAATCCTATTGCGCTACAGGTTCTGGGGATCTGCTCGGCGCTGGCCGTCACCAGCAGCCTGAAAGTGAGCCTGGTTATGTGCGCAGCGGTTATCGCGGTGACCTGTGCGTCCAACGTCGCGGTCTCACTTATACGTAGTCAGATACCCAGCAGCATCCGCATCATTGTGCAGATGACGATCATTGCCTCACTGGTTATCGTCGTCGATCAGTTCCTTCAGGCCTTTGCGTACCAGATCAGTAAGCAGCTCTCTGTGTTTGTGGGGTTGATCATCACCAACTGCATCATCCTCGGTCGCGCTGAAGGCTTTGCCATGCAGAATGGCCCCTGGCTCAGTTTCGTGGATGGGCTTGGTAATGGGCTCGGTTACAGCCTGATCCTGGTAGTGGTAGCGATAGCCCGGGAGGCATTGGGTGCCGGCACGCTGCTCGGTTACGCGGTCATGCCTGAGTGGTATGTGCCTAATGGCCTGATGCTGCTGCCGCCGAGTGCCTTCTTCCTGATTGGCCTGTTCATCTGGGCCGTGCGGACCTGGGATCCGGAGCAGGTTGAGGAAGAGGAATACGAGATGCAGCCTCACAGAGTTAGGGAGGCCTTCTAATGGAACATTATATCAGCCTGATACTGCAGGCCGTTTTTGTTGAGAACCTGGCGTTGGCCTTCTTTCTGGGGATGTGTACGTTCATTGCCATTTCCAAGAAGGTTGAGGCGGCCGTTGGCCTCGGCATTGCGGTTATCGTGGTGCTGTCGATCTCGGTTCCCGTCAATAACCTGATCTACAGCTATGTGCTGCAGGATGGCGCGCTCAGCTGGGCGGGGCTTCCGAACGTTAACCTGAATTTCCTGGGCCTGCTGACTTACATCGGTGTCATCGCGGCGCTGGTTCAGATTCTTGAGATGTTCCTCGACCGCTATGTACCGGCGCTCTATAACGCTCTTGGTGTTTTCCTGCCACTGATCACGGTGAATTGCGCGATCCTGGGTGCATCGCTCTTCATGGTGGAACGGAATTACAACTTTTCCGAGAGTGTGGCGTATGGGTTCGGAGCCGGCATTGGTTGGGCACTGGCGATCATTGCCCTGGCCGGCATCCGCGAGAAACTTAAATACAGTGACGTACCGGCAGGTTTGCGTGGGCTGGGCATCACCTTTATCACCGTGGGGCTGATGTCGCTGGGCTTTATGTCCTTTTCCGGTATCTCCCTGTAAAGACGACGGAATCAGGATCTAACCAGAAGGCGTAATCATGGCTACAGAAATCATACTGGGCGTGGTGATGTTCACCGTTATCGTCCTGTCGCTGGTCGCAGTGATCCTCGGGGCGAGAGCCAGACTGGTCAGCTCCGGTGATATCAACATCGAGGTCAATGGAGACCCCGAGCACAGCTTTGAGACCCAGGCAGGCGGCAAGCTGCTGGGGAAACTGGCCGAACAGGGGATTTTCCTGTCGTCAGCCTGTGGCGGCGGTGGCAGTTGCGGCCAGTGCGTGTGCAAGGTTCATGAAGGTGGTGGGGCCGTATTGGCCACCGAAAAGAACCACTTTACACCCCGTGAGCAACGGGATGGCTGGCGGCTGTCCTGCCAGGTGCCGGTCAAGCAGGATATGAAGGTCGAGGTTCCGGAGGAATTCTTCGGTGTGCAGAAGTGGGAGTGCACCGTGCGCTCCAATCACAACGTTGCCACCTTCATCAAGGAAACCATTCTGGATCTTCCCGAGGGCGAAGAGGTGGACTTCCGGGCCGGCGGTTATGTGCAGTTTGAGGCCCCGCCCCATGAAGTTTACTTCAAGGACTTCGATGTAGACGAAGAGTATCACGAGGATTGGGACAAGCACGGGCTTTGGGACCTCAAATCCGTAGTGAAGGAAGATATCGTGCGGGCCTACTCCATGGCCAACTATCCGGGTGAGAAGGGCGAACTGCGCTTCAATATCCGGATTGCCACGCCACCGCCCGGTACGAACCATCCGCCAGGTCAGATGTCGTCCTATATGTTCAGCCTGAAGCCGGGCGACAAGATGACGGTCATGGGGCCATTCGGCGAGTTCTTCGCCAAGGATACCGATGCGGAAATGATCTTTATCGGTGGTGGTGCGGGTATGGCTCCCATGCGGGCGCACATTTTTGACCAGCTCAAGCGCCTTAATTCCAAGCGTAAGATCAGCTTCTGGTATGGTGCGCGCAGCAGGCGGGAAATGTTCTATGTTGAGGACTTCAACCAGCTGCAGGAAGACTACGATAACTTTGAGTGGCACGTCGCCCTGTCGGACCCGCTGCCCGAGGACGAATGGGAAGGGGATACCGGCTTTATCCACAATGTGCTCTATGATCGCTATCTCAAGGACCATGAGGCTCCCGAGGACGTCGAGTACTATATGTGTGGGCCGCCAATCATGAATGCGGTCAGCATCAAGATGCTCAAGGACCTTGGCGTCGAGGATGAAAACATCATGCTTGATGACTTTGGCGGCTGACCGTTACTCAGAGACACCCGGCTCCGGCCGGGTGTTTTTGGTTGCGGACAGAGGTTGATCGGCGTCACACTGGATGTTGAAGAATCCCGGCGGCCGTGAGGAGGTTGCTATGTTGAATACGTTTTTGTTGGCCCTTGGTCTGGTGCTTCTGTTGATCGCGGGCATGTCCATTGGGGTAATTTTCGGCCGTAAGCCGATCAGTGGTTCCTGTGGCGGTGTCGGAAGCCAGATCGGCGGCGGTGGGGGCGGATGCTCAGTCTGTGGTCGTGAATCCGGAACCTGCGACGATGACGCCGAAGACGGTGAATTACCTGACCGTTCCGGCACGGCTGCTCATCTGGCCTACAAGGCGGGCGGCGTCAGCCGGGATAACACCTGACCCCGGGCCTGGCGACCGCAAGCTGGACGAAACCCGGATTCCCGGGGACTTACACTGGTTATAGGAGTTTGTGATCTGATGTCGGATCAGCATTTTGATGTTGTTGTGATTGGTGCCGGTCCCGCCGGTGAGGGCGCCGCAATGAACGCGGCCAAGCATGGCAGCCGTGTTGCCATTGTGGATGACAAGCAGACCGTCGGTGGGAACTGCACCCATTGGGCAACGATACCTTCCAAGGCGTTGCGGTATTCCGTCAAACAGATCATCAACTTCAACACCAATTCGATGTTCCGGGATATTGGAGAGCCGCGCTGGTTTTCCTTTCCGCGGGTCCTTCAGAATGCTGAGCGGGTGCGTGACAAACAGGTCAAACTTCGCACCGGGTTCTACGCGCGTAACCGGGTCGAGCGCTTTCACGGGAAGGCCCGCTTCCAGGACCAGAATCAGCTTGAAGTCTACTCCGAGGAGATGGGGGACCAGCTTCTCACGGCGGACAGTTTCATTATTGCTACCGGCTCTTCCCCGTATCTGCCGCCGGACGTCGATTTTTCCCATGATCGAATCTATAACAGCGACTCCATTCTGACGCTCTCCCATACACCGCGAACCCTGACGATCTATGGCGCTGGGGTGATCGGGTGTGAGTATGCATCGATTTTCTGTGGTCTGGGTGTCAAGGTTGACCTGATCAATCCGGGTAACCGGTTGCTGTCATTCCTGGATGATGAGATCTCGGACGCGTTGAGTTACCACCTCCGTAACCATGGGGTACTGGTTCGGCATAATGAAAAGTATGCGTCAGTTGAGGGCGACAACCATGGGGTTGTTCTGAACCTCGAGTCCGGCAAGAAGGTCCGGTCTGACGCCTTCATGTGGTGTAACGGGCGCAGCGGTAATACAGGCTCGTTGGGCCTGGATAACGTGGGTCTCGAAGTGAATTACCGTGGCCAGCTCAGCGTTGATGATCATTACCGGACCCAGGTTCCGAATATCTACGCCGTTGGTGATGTAATCGGGTGGCCGGGGCTCGCCAGCGCGGCCTATGACCAGGGGCGCTCGGCTTCGTCGGATATACTGTCTGACAAGTATTTCCGGTATGTGGACGATGTTCCGACCGGGATCTACACCATTCCTGAAATCAGCTCAGTGGGGCCGACAGAACGGGAGCTTACGGAAGCCAAGGTGCCGTATGAGGTGGGGCAGGCGTTTTTCAAGGATCTGGCCCGCGCGCAGATTTCCGGGGATCCTGTAGGCATGCTCAAGCTGCTGTTCCATCGCGAAACGAAGCAGCTTCTTGGCATTCACTGTTTTGGCGACCAGGCCGCGGAGATCGTGCATATCGGCCAGGCCATCATGAATCAGCCTGGTGATGCCAACACACTGGATTACTTTATCAACACCACCTTCAATTACCCCACCATGGCGGAGGCCTATCGTGTCGCTGCCCTGAATGGCCTTAACCGGCTTTTCTAGGCCTCCCGGCCGATCGACGACCCCGTGTCTCGGTCGGCCTCTGACTGATTCCATTCCGGTCGGCAAAAATCGCCAACCCTGCGCCGGTTTTCAAAGTAGATGAGGGCGCTTGTGGGGTAATCCGTAATGATGGAATCCACGCCCGCTTTTTCCAGCACCAGCATGTCATGAATGCGGTTGACGGTCCATGCAGAGACGTGGAGTCCGTACTGATGCGCCCTGTTGATGAGGGCTGGCTGGCAGAGGTGACTGTTACAGCACAGATAGCTGCAGTCGAGGCGCCGCGCCTGACGTAGCGGCGGGGGATACCGGCGTTCAGCGACATACCCCAGACTGATGCGACGGTCCAGCCGACGGGCTGCTCTCAGGAACCAGCCGTTACTGGAAGTCAGCGTGATTCGCTGATACAGGTTTTCCTTCTGTATCCACTCAACAAGCCGGTTGCAGAGTCTGTTAAGGCGTCTGCGGTCGTCGTTTTTAACTTCCAGTTGCAGATGTTCAAAATCCGGGCAGGCGGCAACCACTTGATCGAGGGTGGGAACGCCAGTCGTGTGGTGCCAGCCGGTGGTGTTCTGTCGTGCATCCATGCCTCCCATTTCCGAGGCGGAGGCCTTGGATACGGCCCGGCTGTTTCCGGTAGTGCGCTCCAGGGACAGGTCATGGATTACCATTGGAACGCCATCGGACGACAATAGAATGTCCATCTCAAATCGGCGGATGCCGTGACGGTAGGCATGCCTGAATCCGGCCAGCGTGT
This sequence comes from Halospina denitrificans, assembly GCF_004364635.1. Taxonomy (GTDB): domain Bacteria; phylum Pseudomonadota; class Gammaproteobacteria; order Pseudomonadales; family Oleiphilaceae; genus Halospina; species Halospina denitrificans. The sequence goes on from NZ_SOAX01000005.1 coordinate 73,078, forward strand.
TCTCTGGTGCTTCACCCTTGGCGCCGCGGTGGCCATATAGTTGCATTACTGGTAGCTGACTCCTCAATCGTCCCGTGCGTAGATCTCCCGCCGTCTCTGATAGGTATGGTGGCAGAGATCGATATCTTCAAGGAATCGGGGCAGGTCCTTGGGCATCAGCGCCTGTGGGCCGTCCACCAGCGCTTTTTCAGGGTTCGGGTGGAAGTCGGCAAGGACCATGTTGGCTCCGGCGATCACACCCTGCGCTGTGGCATGGATGATATCCGAGATGCCGTCCGGCGCCTTGTCGCGGATGCCCACCGAATGGGAAGGGTCGATGCAGACCGGCATCCGGGTGAGGCGTTTGACCACGGGAATATGGGCGAAATCCACGAGGTTCCGGTGGGGGTTTCCCGCTTCCGTTTTCATGCCCCGCAGGCAGAAAATGACCCGGGTATTGCCTTCCGTCGCGAGGTACTCGGCGGCATTCAGCGATTCATTGAGCGTGATGCCGAAGCCGCGCTTGAGCAGCACGGGATACTGGGTCTGGCGCCCCAGGGCCTTGAGCAGCTCAAAATTCTGGGTGTTGCGGGTCCCGACCTGAAGCATGACCCCGGTGGGATGCCCACTTTGTGCCAGCGCGTCCTCAATCTCACGAACATGGTTCTCATGGGTCACTTCCATGGCTACAACCCGGATGCCGTACTTGCCGGCCAGCTCAAAAACCCAGGGCAGGCATTCCGCACCATGACCCTGGAAGGAATAGGGGTTGGTGCGTGGCTTGTAGGCGCCCATGCGCGTGCAGTACTGGCCATTGTCGCTCAGTGCCCGCAGGGTTTCCTCGACGTGCTGGCGGTTGTCGACGGCGCAGAGCCCCGCGAAGACGTTGAGGTTGTCCTGATCGAAATGGACGCCGTTGTAGTCGAAACCAGTCTGTCGTTCCGCCGCCTTGTGGCGACCCAGGATGCGGAAGTCGTCTGAAATCCGGATAACCCGTTCAACGGCGGGCAGGGCACCGATGGCGTCCTGATCCAGGGCCTTGGTGTCGCCGATCAGGTAGATTTCGGTCAGGGTCTGCCGGCTGCCCTGAACGTCGTGAATCCGGACCTCGACGTTGTCGAGGTTGTCCAGGAAGTTCATGGTTTCCCGGTAAGCCTCGCTGTCCCTGGTTGTATCCGGATGCAGAACCAGCAGCATGGGACCTCCTTACCTTGGTGGACGCTGTCAGGCCGCCTGAAGCGCCCCGGACAGGTGTGATTCCAGTGTTTCCTGATCCGCTGCGAAACGCCGGATGCCGTCGGCCAGCTTTTCCGTGGCCATGGCGTCCTGGTTCAGGTGCCAGCGGAAGCGCTTTTCGTCCAGCGGCGGATAGGGTTGGGACTGCGGCACGTTGTCCGGTGAAAGGCACCGCTCCAGCCCATTCTGGTCGTTATCCAGGGCTTCCAGCAATGCCGGGCTGATCGTGAGACGGTCGCAGCCGGCAAGCATCTCGATCTCACCCTGGTTTCGGAAGCTGGCGCCCATGATCACAGTGTTGTAGCCATGAGCCTTGTAGTACTCGTAGATGTGCCTTACCGAGTTTACGCCTGGGTCTTCTTCCGCCGGGATCGAATCCTTACCGGTGCTCGCAAGGTGCCAGTCCAGAATGCGACCCACGAAGGGTGAAATCAGGGTAACGCCGGCCTCGGCACAAGCCTGGGCCTGGGTGAAGGAAAACAGCAGGGTCAGGTTGCACGCAATGCCCTCGGCCTCCAGTTCCCTGGCCGCCTGGATGCCTTCCCAGGTGGCTGCGATCTTGATCATGACCCGGCTTGTATCGACGCCGCGCTGGCGGTAAAGCTCACTGAGTTTGCGGGCCTTATCCTTGGTGGCCTCGGCGTCGAAGGAGAGTCTCGCGTCCACTTCCGTGGAGACCATGCCGGGGATGATGCCGAGGATCTGCTCCCCGGCAAGTACCGCCAGATAGTCCGTGGCATTGGCCAGCTTCTCGGCCGTGGTGCCGCCCTGGCGCTCCGACCATTGCACGGCCTCATTCACCAGGTGCTGGTAGGCCGGTGAGGTAACGGCCTTGAGCAGCAGCGACGGGTTGGTGGTGGCATCCCGTGGCTGCCACTGGCGGATGGCGTCGAGGTCGCCGGTGTCGGCGACAACCGTGGTCATGGCGCGGAGCTGTTCCAGTTTGGAGGTCATGGTTATCCCTGTGAGGTTCGGTTATATCCTGATTGTCGCTCTAGCATACCGCAAAGAACCGTAGCGCGCTGCCGGGGGGATCACAACAGTGCCCCGTTATCCGAAACCTGCCCCATAGCGTCCTGCAGGACCTCAATTCCGGCATCCGGCTTATGGGCGTTCTCGCTCAGGTAACGGCGGAAGCGTCTACCCCCATGACAGCCGTGGAAAAGGTTCATGATGTGGCGGGTCATCGTTTTGAGAGGAACACCCGCGGCAAGACGCTGTTGTACATAGGGCAGGAAAGCGTCCAGGGCCGCATCGCGGCTTTGTACCGGCGCGGGCGTGCCGTAGATGAGCGGGTCGACGTCGGCCAGGAGCCAGGGGCTGTGGTAGGCAGCGCGGCCGACCATAACCCCGTCCACGTGTTCCAGCTGTTCCCGGCAGGCGCCGATGGTGTCAAAGCCGCCATTGATGATGATTTCCAGATCCGGGAACTGGCGCTTCAGGGCATGTACCCAGTCATAACGCAGAGGCGGAACCTCCCGGTTTTCCTTGGGGCTGAGGCCTTCGAGTATCGCGATGCGAGCGTGGACGATGAAGGTTCGGCAGCCGGCTTCCGCCACACGCGCGACAAAGTGCACCAGTTCTTCCCAGCTGTCGTTACCGTTGATGCCGATGCGATGCTTAACGGTGACCGGGATCCGGCAATGGCGCTGCATGGCTTCGACGCCTGCTGCGACAAGTTCAGGGTTCGCCATGAGGCAGGCCCCGATCTGGTTGTTCTGGACCCGGTCGCTGGGGCAGCCGACGTTGAGATTGACTTCATCGTAGCCCCAGGCCTCCGCCATTGCTGCGCACTGGGCAAGCGCCTGCGGGTCTGAGCCGCCCAGCTGCAGGGCCAGCGGGTGTTCACGGTCACTGTAGGCCAGGAATCGCGCGGCATCGCCGTGGATGAGGGCGCCCGTTGTTACCATCTCGGTGTAGAGCAGGGCGTGACGCGACAGTCCACGCGCGAAATAGCGGTAATCGCGCGTGGTGTGGTCCATCATCGGGGCGATGCTGAAACGGCGGTCGGGTTCGGGCGGTTGCATGGCCCGTATTATACAGGTTTGCGGGCTGAGGTCAGGGCCCGCAGTTGACCAGGGCATCGGCCAGCTGATCCAGGAAGCGGGTATATCCGCCCTGTCGAATCTCAACCTCCGTGCCCATAGGGTCCCAGTGACTGACACTCATGGGCTGATCAATGTTCAGGCCTTCCCACCAGTTCCTGCTGAACTGTGGTTCCGTCATGATACAGGGCGACCGGGCGTTATTGAGCTTGTCCTGCAGCTCGGCGAGGTGACGCGCACCAGGGTTCTGCTCGGGATTGGCGGTGAGGGTGCCTGCAATCCGGATGTCGAAGTGTTCCGCGAAGTGATGGAAGGCGCCGTGATAGGTGAAAACATCCATGGCTGGAAGCTTGTCCAAACGCTTGCGGATCCTGTCCTCGGCTGCCGCGAGGCGCTCGAGGAACTGTTGCCGGTTCTCTTCCAGCTGTGGTCGACGCAGTCCCTCGAGTTGCGCCAGGGAGTCGACGATGGGCGGCAGCATGGCGCGGACCTCATCGGGGTTGAGCCAGATGTGGGGATCTTCCTGCGCGGTATCATGGTTGTGAGCAGCGGTGGCGTCACCCCGGTCCAGCGCCAGGCTTCTGCGTTCCAGGTCCGGATCATCCAGGGTGCCCTCCAGGAATGGCTCCTTGGCGGGCCCCAGCCAGATGAAACGGTGTGCATTCTGCAACCGTCGCCTTTCCGAGGGTTTCATGCTGTAGTGATGGGGACTGACGTTGGCCGGAATCAGGGCTGATACGCGGGCATCATCGCCCACCAGTTCCTTAACCACCAGTGCAAGCGGATGGATGCTGGTGACAATTGTTGGCTGACCAGCCTGGGCCGGGAAGCTCAGCATCATCAGCAGGATCAGGGCGCCAAGGGAACGGATCATGGGGCTCACTTTGATTGTTATAACGTAACATTAGGGTTCTCGATGGCATTCTACGCAAAATGGCGTGAAAGGACTATAGGGGATGCCACGGAAGGGCTTTCGACGGGACCTGCAGGAGACGAGCCGTTATAATGACCCGCTTTAACGTCAGCAACAGGAACACCGAATGACAGTCAGAACCCGCATTGCACCGTCGCCTACCGGTGATCCCCATGTCGGAACCGCCTATATTGCCCTCTTCAACCAGTGTTTTGCGCGCCAGCACGGTGGCCAGTTCATACTGCGCATTGAGGATACCGACCAGCTGCGCAGTACGCCCGAGTCGGAGCAGGCCATTCTGGATGCGTTGAAATGGCTGGGTCTGGAATGGGACGAGGGACCGGACGTGGGCGGTGCCTATGGGCCCTACCGTCAATCCGAGCGCCAGTCCGAGTACAGCGAATACGCGGAGCAGCTCGTAGCGTCCGGCCATGCGTTCTACTGTTTCCGCACACCGGAAGAGCTGGATGCGATCCGGGAGGATCGCAAAAACCGGGGCCTCAACCCCGGTATCAAGGGAGACCTGGAGCTCCCTGAGGCGGAGGTGAAGCGGCGGCTGGGCGCGGGTGAGCCCTATGTCATCCGGATGAAGGTGCCGGATGAAGGTGTCTGTGAGATTGAGGACATGCTGCGTGGAACCGTGACCATTGACTGGGCCCAGGTGGATGCTCAGATCCTTCTGAAATCGGATGGTATGCCCACCTATCACCTGGCCAATGTGGTGGATGATCATCGCATGGGCATCACGCACGTGATCCGCGGGGAGGAGTGGATCAATTCCGCCCCCAAGCACCAGCTTCTTTACCGGTATTTCGGCTGGGAGATGCCGGTGCTGTGCCACATGCCGCTATTGCGTAATGAGGATGGCACTAAGCTCAGCAAACGCAAGAACCCGACCAGTATCGATCTGTACGAGCGGCTGGGCTTTATGCCGGAGGCGGTCATCAACTTCCTTGGGCGCATGGGGTGGTCCATGCCGGACGAACGCGAGATGTTCACCCTGCCGGAGATGGAGGAGGCCTTTGATATCACTCGGGTATCATTGGGCGGACCGGTCTTTGACCGCGCCAAGCTGCGTTGGCTCAATGGCCTCTGGATCCGGGAAACGCTCAGCGACGAGGCGTTCATGGACCGGGTCAGTGACTGGTGGTTGAACCGGGAAATGCTGGCCCCGTTGGTTCCTCACATCAAGAGCCGCATTGAGGCTTTTTCCGACATCGCCCCCATGGCGTCCTTCATGTTCTCGGGCCTGCTTGACCTGAATCCGTCGGATTTCGAGCACAAGAAGCTTGCGGAAGAGGATGTTAAGCGGATTCTGCAGTTCGGGCTCTGGCGGCTGGAGGCGGAGCGTCATTGGAGCCGCGACACGGTATTTAGTGATCTCAAGGAGTTGGCCGGCGCCATGGGCATCAAGATTGGCGACTTCATGTTCCCGATCTTTGTTGCCATTGCCGGGACGCCCAATTCCTGGTCCGTGGTGGATTCCATGGCGCTGTTGGGGCCGGACGTATCGAGGGCAAGGTTGCGGCACGCACTCCATGTGCTGGGCGGCTTCTCCAAGAAGCAGACCAAGAAGGTGGAGAAGGAATATGCTTCGCTGATGGCGGGAGAGGAATAATCCTGCAAAACCGGGGTTGACGCGCCCCGGTTCCGCCTCTAATATACGCTCCCGTTAACGGCAGTGGGGCCATAGCTCAGCTGGGAGAGCGCGGCGCTGGCAGCGCCGAGGTCGGGAGTTCGAGCCTCCCTGGCTCCACCACTTTTTCAGTCCCGTTCGTCTAGAGGCCTAGGACACCGCCCTTTCACGGCGGTAACAGGGGTTCGAGTCCCCTACGGGACGCCATAAGCTAAAAAAACCGGCTGCATTGGCCGGTTTTTTTATGTCTAATCGACAACCTGGGTGAAATATCGTCAGTCTCCGGCGTATGCGCCTTTGTTGACGCCCTCGAAGGCTTTCACGATGATTCTGGAGTCTGGCTCCAGTTTTTGTGTTTCATCCCGCAGGTAGCAGGCAATCCACTCCACGGTGGTGTCCTGATCCATGGTTTCGACGCGGTGGCTCGGCAGGATCAGCTCGAACTGGCCCTGGTTGGCGGTGTATCGGTAATGGGTGTACTCAACCCCCGCCTCAACGAAAGTGCCAACCTCATCATCGCGGGTTGCGATGTAAATGTCCTCCCAGCGTTCTGCCCAGTAGGTTTCCAGGTCGGGCGCCCGCGCACCATTGCGGTATATTTCCAGTCTTGAACGGTGGCCGTGGGCAATTCGCTGGCAATTGCCCTCATGTTTCCTGAGCCCATGGGTGTAATGGTAAAGGGCACCTTCAATGACCTCTGGCCTGAGGCGCACGACAATATCGTGCACGTTGGCCGGCAGTTTCTGGCGCAGCAGAGTGACCAGCAGTGTCTCGATGCGCTCGCGTTGAAGATGGCTGCCGGGAACGGCAATAACCGATTCCTCGGGGCCCGCATGGCTGATACGCCATCCGCCGTTGGTGACCCAGTCGAGATTGCCGGTTTCTGTCCACGATAGTCCCCGGTGATCACGGGGGACCAGCAGGCGGTGATCCACGAGGGCGTCAATCTCGTCCTTGATGGTGCGTTTCACGTGACCAAAATCGAACACCATGCCGGCCTCGTTGAGCTCGCCGGCGAGCTCGATATCCACAATCCAGCTTTCCCCGACAAGCCCGCGCTCGGGGTCCAGGAAGGCAAAATCTATGACGGTAAGGTTATCAACGAAAAGACGGTTCATGGTGTCGACGGTCGCCCGGGGCTGGAAATGGCGATATGGTAACAGATTCAATGCTTCAGAGGGGGTGACCCGGTGGTTCCGATACTGATCCTGGCGGCGGGGCAGGGCCGCCGGCTTGGCCGCGTCAAGGCGCTGGCGCCCTGGAAGGAAGGAACATTGCTGGACGACGCGCTTTACCGTGGCAGGCAGGCTTCGGGTTGCCTCGTTGCGGCGGTTGGTGCGGGTGAATCGCTGGTGCGCTCTCGGACGGGTCAAAGGCCAACGTACTGGTGCCCCGTGCCTGATTGGCACGAGGGGCAGTCCCGTTCCCTGCAGGCGGGTCTGCGCACTCTGTCCATGAAGGGCTTCTGGTCCGGAGCGCTCGTCATGCTGGTGGATCAGCCCCTGATACCCGCCAGCCACCTGCAGGCACTTGTATCACAGGCAGGAAAGGTACCTGACGAGGCCGTGGGAACCTGTGCCGGTAACCGTTGCATGGCACCGGCTTATCTGCCGCGCGGGCTGTGGCCACGGGTTTTCCAGCTGGAGGGTGATCGAGGCGCCGGCGGGATCCTCAACGCCTTGGGAGCCAAAGGCTTGGAGTGCGAAGCCGCCGCACAGGACATCGATACGCGGGCGGAACTGCTTGCCGCCCGGCATCGCGAGCGGGGTGGTTAACCGAAGAGGCCGCCGAGCCAGGCAATGCCCAGACTGAAGACACCCAGGCTGATGGCCAGCGCGACGGTGTACATTTTGGCGCTTGCTGCCCGTTGTTCCTTGAGATAGAGATCGAGCGTGCGCTGCGCCACTTCCTCGGACGTATCCCGTGCAATGTCGTGGGCCTGTTGGACCGCCTCGGATTGCAGCGTCTGCCAGAACTCGGTGTCGATGGTCTGGGCCGCCGTAATATGATCCTTGAGTGCTTTCAGGTCATCGTCACTGAAGCCGCCCGCCGCCTGTTGCTGGAGCTGCTTGCGGAGTTCGGAGAGTTCGTTGCCCAGGTTGAGAGTCACCTCGGCCGCCACTTCGTTCTTGAGGTTGTCAAGCTTCCCCTCGACCAACTCCCGGAACTCGGTGGTCTGCTGTTCGATCTGTTTCTCGCGCTTGCGTTCCGTATCATCCAGCAGACGCTTGAGGTGGTCGTGCTGTTCATCGAACAGGCTGGACAGCAGCTCATGGAGTCGATTGTTGATATGGGTTTTCACGGCAGAGCGTGAAATCTGCTCGATCAGATCCGAGGTCAGGGGGACGGTGGTTCCCGATTGCTCACTACCGCCGATTTCAGTATTGAGATGCACGGCCGCATCCGTTTCCAGGCTGTCCTCGTCGTCCTCTGCCAGGGTGTCGTCCTCGTTTGCGGGTGGCTCGGGGAGGGTGCCTTCCTCCAGGTCCTTGCTCAGCCCGCTGAGAATGCTGTCCAGCCCATCGCTCTGGGGAGGCTTGGTGAGGATGTTGTACACGCCATAGCCACGTGCCTCCTGCATAAAGTCATCGGACTTTTTGGAGGTGCACATCACGACCGGGATGGAGGCGGTCGCCGGATTGCGCTTGATGGCCTTGGTCGCTTCGACACCGTTCATTCCGGGCATCAGATGGTCCATGAAAATCACATCCGGCCTTTGGCTGCCATTGAGAAAATCCAGGGCTTCTTCGGCGGACCCAGCCATGCTGACGTCCATATCCCGATTTTCCAGCAGTTTGCTCAGCGCAAAGCGGGCAACCTTGGAATCATCCACCAGAAGTGCGTTCTTGATGGCCATCTGAGAACCTCTTAATAACTGCGTTGACGCCGGGTTTGCCGACATTTCACCATCCCTCCATGGCTGGGCATTGAGTGGCACGGTAGCTGTTCCTGCGGTAGCACACGCCCGGCTCGGAAGTGCGCGCCGTGAAGATCTCCCCCTCGGGAGTGGTCAGTGTTACCTCCCCGTAGGGGTCGCCCTCGCGGAAGGTGCTTTCAATGCTGGCACCACTCGGATGGCGGATTTCACCCTGGCCATGGAATCGACCTTCCACGAACTCGCCTTCGTACCGCCGGCCGCTGGCGTAAGTGCGCTCCCCGTGGCCATGGTAGAGGTTATTGGCGAATTCGCCCTTGTAGGTGCCCCCATCAGGATAGGTCAGGGTGCCCTTGCCGTGAAGCTCGCCATCGCGGAAATCGCCCACATACATCATGCCTTCCGCCGTGGTCATGGTTCCGTGCCCGTTGAGTTCACCGTCCTCCCAGTTGCCTGTGAAGGTATCGCCGTTGGAGGCGGTCAGCGTTCCCCGCCCACTGAACTGATTGTTACGGAAATAGCCTTCATAGACGTCTCCGTTGGTGAGCTGGAGTTCCCCCTCCCCATGCATCTTGCTGTCCTTCCATTCACCCTCATAGACCCGACCATCGGGAAAGTGCGCGGTACCTTCGCCGTGGAATTCGCCGTCCTCGAAGTCGCCCTCATAGCGCAGCCCTTCCTCGTCGCGGTACGTGCCCTCACCGGTCTTGACACCATGCTTCCAGGTCCCGTTGCGGTACTCCACCGTGGTGTAGCGCTCGAGGCGTGCCATCAGGGTGTGGTCATCGCCTGCGTCCACCGCGACCTGTCTGCGCCAGGTCGAGTGACCCTGCTTGCGTACCTCAATCTCATAGGTGCCCGGCTCAAGTTCCACGTCCATGGCGGTCGATCCACGTTGCTCGCCATTGATCAGTACCCTGTCTCCATAGACGTTGGAACGCAGCGTAAGGTTCGCGACCCTGGGTTCAGGCTCGGGGGGTTGTGTCTGGACAATGACCGGACTGGGGTCGAACAGGGGGTCAGCCGGTTCGGCGCTGGCCGGTTCCGGGGAAGTGGGCTCCGGCTCCTTCTGGGCCGAGCGTTCCACGATCGGCGCTTGCTCGGTGGGAACGGCACCCGGATCGGGCTTTTTGGTGCCAACCAGCTCAGGAGATCGCTGGATAGTCGCAAATCCAGCGGTAACAAGCAGCATCACGGCCAGAAAGTTGGCGAAAAGCAGCGGTTTGGGATCGATCATCAGTGACCACTCCGTAAGGATTCCGTGAGACGGGCTGCTTTCAGCCCCGACCTCAAAATGTCACCGACAATACTACCCCAGATCGCGCTGCTGCTGCGTGAAGTGACGCACTTTTCAGGCTTTCTCCTGGCCTGAGGATTGCTGCAGCTCTTCCCACGCACGCATGTGGACATCCGCCTCATACTCATAAGGGGACTTGAAGGGCGTGAGAACCAGGTCGAAAACCGCGAAGAGGAACCCGATGGAGAGCCATGAGAGAAACAGGGTCTCCATCGTGGTCGCCTGGACCTGGGCTGTGGCGTTGACGAAAGCCTCCAGGTGGGGGAGGGCTTTGTCCACCATGGCCACCGGGTTGAAGCGTGAAAAGACCAGCGGAATCCAGAATGCGATGAATACCGGAAAAAAGCCAAAGGACCACAGGAACCGCCGCAGCAGGTAAATGCCCAGCGCATTGGCGTAACGGCGACGAAGCTCGGGGATCCCCCTGATCTCCTCAAGGTACCGTTTGCGCTCCACCCAGTATGCCTCAAGGCGGGGTCGGGAGCCTGTTGCTGGAGTTTTGGCCTGTTCGGTCACGGTCAACTCTTTCGGTTGCTGGTGTGTGTATTACTATAATTCAGTTGGGCGCACATGCCAGAAGCCGCTACTATTGGCGCCGGCTGCGGGAGTCGCCACGATCGGTAGGATTCCCGCCATGCAATCGATAGAATGGCGCAACACTCACTGAACGGACAGGAATCATACATGACCGAGACTGGGTCGAAAGAGGTACATCCCGCATTTGAGCGTATCCGGGTCCATCCCATCAGCACTCTGCATCTGGATGTTGAGGAGTACCGGCATCGTGCCACCGGCGCGCGCCATCTGCACCTGGCCTCTGCCAACGATGAGAACGTGTTTCTCGTTGCGTTGCGCACCTTCCCGATGGATTCCACGGGGGTTGCCCATATCCTGGAGCACACCGCGCTGTGCGGGAGCGAGAACTATCCGCTGCGCGACCCGTTTTTCATGATGATCCAGCGTTCACTGAACACCTTCATGAATGCCCTGACCAGCAGCGACTGGACGGCGTACCCCTTTGCGAGCAGGAACCGGAAGGATTTTGATAACCTGCTGTCCGTCTACCTGGATTCCGTATTTTTTTCCAACCTGGATCGCCTGGATTTTGCCCAGGAAGGCCATCGGCTGGAATTCGAGGTACCCGACGATCCCGCCACGCCGCTGACCCACAAGGGGGTCGTCTACAACGAGATGAAGGGAGCCATGAGCTCGCCGGTCTCACAGCTCTGGCAGACCCTGTCCAAACACCTGTTTCCCACAACCACCTATCATTACAACAGTGGCGGTGATCCGGATCATATCGTGGATCTGAGCTACGAGCAGCTGTGTGACTTCTACCGCCAGCACTATCATCCGAGCAATGCCATTTTTGCCACCTTCGGCAACATCCCCGCCCACGAGCACCAGCAGCGGTTTGAGGAGCTGGCATTGGGCCGTTTTTCGGCGGCGGATATTGATCTGCCCGTGCGCGATGAAAAGCGTTACTACGCCCCCCTCCGGGTGCAGGAACATTACGGCAGTGATCCGGACGAAAAGACCGAGGGCAAGACCCATGTTGTCGTTGGCTGGCTGCTGGGCCACAGCTTCGATCTGGAAAAGAACCTGGAGGCCGAGCTGCTGACCTCGGTGCTTCTGGACAACAGCGCGTCGCCGCTGATGCATGCGCTGGAAACCACCGAACTCGGACATGCCCCGTCGCCGCTGTGTGGGCTCGAGGATTCCAATCGCGAGATGACCTTTGTCTGTGGTATCGAGGGCGCGGAACCCTCGGAGGCCGTGGCGATCGAGGAGCTTATTGTCAAAACCCTGGAAGGGGTGATGGAGGACGGCGTTGCCGAGGACCGCCTGCTCGCCATAGTGCACCAGCTGGAGCTCCACCAGAGGGAGATTTCCGGAGACGGGGCGCCCTATGGTCTGCAGCTGATCATGCATTCCCTTTCGCCCATGGTGCATGGCGGTGATCCGGTGGACCTGCTGGACCTGGAGCCCGTACTCGAGCGCCTGCGTGAACGGATCCAGGATCCGGGCTACGTCCCCGGGCTGGTCAAGCGCCTGCTGCTGGACAATCCCCACCGGGTAACACTGACACTGGCCCCTGACAGTCAGCTCCATGAGCGCCGGGAGGCAGCAGTGAAGCAGGCGCTGGAGGAAAAACGCCGGGCGCTTGATGAACAGCAGACCCGCGACATTATTGACCAGGCGCTTGCCCTGCAGGGCCGTCAGGATCAGGAAGACGATCACTCGCAGTTGCCGCGGGTAGGGATCGAGGACGTGCCTGCGTCCCTCAATATGCCCGAGGGGGAGGATGATGGGGAGCTTCCCGCAACCCTCTACAGGACCGGCACCAACGGCCTGATCTACCAGCAGGTGGTTGTGCCACTGCCGGCACTGGAGCCTGAACAACGCCAGCTGCTTCCCCTTTACACCAGTATTCTGACCGAGCTGGGTGCCGGTGATCTTGATTACCTGCGCATGCAGGACCGTATTTCCGCATGCAGTGGCGGCATAAGTGCCTCTGCAACGATCAAGGGGAATGTGGATGACGTGCAGCAGGTAAAGGGGTATTTCACCCTCAGTGGCAAAGCGCTGGCGAATAACAGCGCGGATCTTCTGGCCCTGCTGAGCGATGTCTATTCACGTCCGTCTTTCGATGATCCGGAACGCGTCCGTGAACTGGTGGCACAGATGCGGGCGCGCCGTGAACAGGCGATTACCGGCAATGGGCATATGCTGGCCATGGGGGCCGCGGCTCAGGGGGCGAGCCCCGGAGCGAAACTGTCCTATGAGCTGGGGGGGCTCGCCGGTATCCGCCATCTGGTCGCGCTGGATGACGCCCTTGCCGACGACAAACAGGCGAGCAATCTCTGCCAGAAGCTGTCGGACCTGCATGAACGGATTCTCTCCCAGACACCACGGTTCCTGCTGGTCGGGGAGCAGTCCGGCCTGGAGCAGTCCCGCGAAGCGTTGCGCACCCGTTGGGGTCACGTTGAGCAGGACGGAGCCGGCGACTTCGCGCTTGAACCCGTGCATGAACAGGTCAATCAGGCCTGGCTCACCTCCACCCAGGTCAACTTCTGCGCACGGGCATTCCCGACAGTGCCGGTAGAGCACGAGGATGCCCCCGCACTGACGGTTCTCGGGGTGCTGCTGCGCAATGAATTCCTGCATCGCCATATCCGTGAGCATGGTGGTGCCTATGGCAGCGGTGCCGGCCAGGACAGCAGTAATGGTGTTTTCCGGTTTTTCTCCTATCGCGACCCCCGCCTGGAGGAGACATTGGCGGACTTTGACGCATCGCTGGCCTGGGTTCAGGAGCATGACCACAGCCCCGAGAGCGTCGAGGAAGCGATACTTGGCGTGATTTCCCAGCTTGACCGCCCCCGCTCCCCGGCCGGGGAGGCGCGTCACGCCTATCATAGCCGTCTGTTCGGGCGCACCAGTGAACAGCAACAGCGTTTCCGCGAGCGGGTACTTTCAGTGACACTGGCGGATATGCGTGCGGTGGCGCGTCGTTGGCTGGATCCGAAGCATGCGAGCACAGCGGTTGTCACGAGCTACGGGAACCGCGAGCGCCTCCAGGAACTGGGAATGAGCATCGAGGAGATCTGAGTCAACGGGCCCTGCGCTCGATGCCGGTCTGGACGAGGATCCGGGTGGAGATCTCCTCAACCGAGTAGTCCGTGGTATTGAGCGAAGGGATGCGTTCACGACGATACATGGCCTCGGCCTCGTTAACCTCAAGCATGCACTGGCGCAGTGAGGCGTAGGTGGAATCGGGCCTGCGCTCATTACGGATCGCGGAGAGGCGGTTGGGGTCGATCGTGAGGCCGAACAGTTTCGCGCGGTAGGGCTTGAGTACGGTCGGGATCCGCTGCTCACCCATGTCGTCCTCGGTAAGAGGGTAGTTGGCGCCCTTGATTCCGTACTGCAGTGCCAGGTAGAGGCAGGTGGGCGTCTTGCCACTGCGGGACGGCCCTACAAGGATGACATCCGCCTCATCGTAGTAGCGCGTCCGTGCCCCATCGTCGTTCTCCAGTGCATAGTTAACGGCCTTGATGCGTTGTTCGTAGCTGCCGTCATTGGTGATCGAGTGGGACTTGCCGACCGTGTAGGAGGAGTTCGAATGCAGCTCGGCTTCCAGTGGGGACAGGAAGGTACCGAAAATATCAACCATAAAGGCGTCTGCCCGTGACAGTTCCGCCCGGATCGTGCTGTCAACAATGGTGTCGAAGGTCAGCGGTTTTGACCCGTCAAGCGATCCGGCCTTGTTGATCTGCTGTACCGCCTCATGGGCTTTGTCCACGGAGTCGATATAGGGCAGCGTCACTTTCTCGAACTGGATGTTTTCAAACTGGGCAAGGAGGCTGTTGCCAAGCGCTTCGGCGGTGATGCCCGTACCATCGGAAATGAAAAAGGCGGTGCGCTTCATGAGTCTCGGCCCTTCTGCAACGGTTTTGGGTATCCTAGTGGCGGTAGTCGCGGTTGTGAAGCCTTGAGTCTGCCGGTTTTCTGGTGAAAACCCGGGTGGTTCAAGTATGATGTCGGGGTTTCCGGAAAAGCGGCAACCCGCTTGAGATGACTGGCAATAATTTAGGGAGACTGGCTTTGGACGATTACATCATCGGATTCGAAGAGCTGGGGATGGACGATGTTGACCGGGTTGGCGGCAAGAACGCTTCCCTGGGAGAGATGATCAGCAATCTGGCCAATGCCGGTGTGTCTGTTCCGGGCGGCTTTGCGACAACCGCGGCCGCCTATTGGGAGTTCCTGGAAAAGGATGGTCTGCGCCAGCGTATCGACGAGGAGCTCAACGACCTCGATATCAATGACGTCAACGAGCTTGCCAGGGTTGGCGCGAACATCCGCCAGTGGATCATGGATACGCCGTTCCCGCCGAAGCTGGGTGCGGCCATTGACGAACGCTTTGAACAGCTCCAGCAGGGCGATCCCGCGTTTGCCGTGGCGGTACGTTCCTCCGCCACGGCCGAGGATCTTCCGGATGCTTCCTTTGCCGGGCAACAGGAAACCTTCCTGAACATTGTGGGTATTGATAACGTCAAGCAGGCCGTGAGGGAGGTTTTTGCGTCCCTGTTCAATGACCGGGCCATTTCCTACCGGATACATCACGGCTTTGACCACAAGAAAGTGGCACTTTCCGCCGGTATACAGCAGATGGTGCGCAGTGAAACCGGCAGCAGCGGCGTGATGTTTACGCTGGATACCGAGTCCGGATTCCAGGATGTGGTCTTTATCACGGCGTCCTACGGCCTGGGTGAAACGGTCGTGCAGGGCGCGGTTAATCCCGATGAATTCTACGTGCACAAGCCCACGTTCGAGGCGGGGCGGCCGGCTATTCTGCGGCGTAATCTGGGCAGTAAAGCGATCAAGATGATCTATGCCGGCGATGGCGATACGGGTAAGTCGGTTGAGACCGTCAAGGTGGACGCGGAAGACCGCAACCGATTCTGCCTCAATGACGAGGACGTCACTGAACTGACGCGTCAGGCGCTGATCATCGAAAAGCATTACCAGCGCCCCATGGATATTGAGTGGGCGCGTGATGGTGACAGCGGCAAGATCTACATCGTCCAGGCGCGCCCGGAGACGGTCCGCAGCAGCAAGGGCATCCACACCATGGAGCGGTATCTTCTCAAGGAGACCGGACAGGTCATTGTCGAGGGACGCAGCATCGGCCATCGGATCGGTAGCGGCCCGGCACGCATTGTCACCAGCATCCACGAAATGGATCGGGTCCAGAAAGGGGATGTCCTGGTCACTGACATGACGGATCCTGACTGGGAACCGGTGATGAAGCGCGCGTCCGCGATCATTACAGACCGGGGCGGCCGCACTTGCCATGCCGCCATTATTGCCCGGGAGCTTGGTATCCCGGCGGTGGTCGGTTGCGGCAATGCGTCAGAGATTATCAAGGAAGGCCAGGAGGTGACGGTTTCCTGCGCCGAGGGCGATACTGGCCTGGTCTATGAGGGACGCCTGGACTTTGAGCTTCGGGAGAATTCCGTTGAGTCCATGCCGGCACTGCCGTTCAAGATCATGATGAACGTGGGCAATCCGGACCGTGCCTTCGATTTTCAGGGGCTTCCCAACGAAGGGGTGGGTCTGGCCCGGCTGGAGTTCATCATCAATCGTATGATCGGTGTTCACCCCAAGGCTCTGCTCAATTTTGATTCGCTTCCCAGGGATATCCGCCAGACGGTTGAGAAACGCATTGCGGGCTACAGTTCGCCGGTTGAGTTCTACATCGACAAACTCGTGGAGGGCATATCCACGCTGGCCGCCGCGTTCTATCCGAAGAAGGTGATCGTACGCCTGTCGGACTTCAAGTCCAACGAATACGCCAACCTCATCGGGGGCACGCTGTACGAACCGGATGAAGAGAACCCGATGCTTGGTTTCCGGGGCGCATCCCGGTATATCTCCGACGCCTTCCGGGACTGTTTTGAGCTGGAATGCCGGGCGCTGACCCGCGTGCGGGATGAGATGGGGCTGACCAACGTGGAAATCATGGTGCCTTTCGTGCGCACGCCCGGCGAGGGTCGACAGGTGGTTGACCTGCTGGCCAGCAACGGGCTTGAACGCGGCAAGGCGGGACTGCGCGTCATCATGATGTGCGAACTGCCGGCCAATGCGCTGCAGGCCGAAGAGTTCCTCGAGTGTTTCGATGGTTTCTCCATCGGCTCCAACGACCTGACGCAGCTGACACTGGGTCTCGATCGGGACTCCGGCATCGTCGCGCACCTCTTCGACGAGCGTAACGAGGCCGTGAAGATGCTGCTCTCCAGTGCCATCAAGGCCTGCCGTGAAGCGGACAAATACGTTGGTATCTGTGGCCAGGGCCCCTCGGACCATCCCGACCTGGCGAAGTGGCTCATGGATCAGGGCATTGACAGTGTCTCACTGAACCCGGATTCGGTGCTCGACACCTGGTTCTTCCTGGCCGAGGATCAGAAATAACAGCCGGTGACCAGTGGATCATAACAACGGAGCAAGGAACCCCAGAGGATGCAGAGCAGTAGCCGCCTGTTTCCAGTAGCGCTGTCGGCCACGGAAATGGCTGGAGAGCTTTACGAGGATGTCTATCATATGAAGCCGGGCGTCAGTACTGACCCCACGGTCCGTCTTGCTGTCACCCGTGTCCGCGACCCCGCCTGGCAGGGCGAGCGGTTTCCAGTCGTCCTGCTCCATTCCGAGTTCCATAACCGCAGGCTGTGGCTCACGCCTATGGGTGAGGGCTTTGCGGGGCTTCTGGCAAGCTATGGCTATGATGTCTGGCTCCCGGAAATGCGGGGCCATGGCCTCTCCCCGGGAAACAGGGATTGGGCAAAGGGGCATGAGGCGCTGTTGGCCGAGGAGGACCTGCCCCCCGTTCACCGATTCGTTGCCGAGCAGAGTGGCCATGAGCCCGCCTGGGTTGGCCAGGGGCTAGGTGCGCGTCTGCTCGCCCACGTCATGATCCATAATCACCAGCTTCTGCAGCTGATTCCCGCGGCAGTCTTTATCGATCCCGGCAGTCCCGGGTCCCACTGGACAACCCGCGTGATGTCCTTTTTTGAGCGGCTGAATCTCGGGCGTCATGAGCGTGTGTCCGGCCCACGTCGTGGCTGGGGACCGGAAGATGAGCCCAGTTTCCTCCTGCGCGATATCCACCGCAGCCAGCGGCGTTATCGCCGGCGCAGGCCGCACCCGATTTACGACAGCCTCAGGGTTATCCGTTGTCCGACGCTGTCGGTGTCGCTTGCCAGCGATGAAGAGGCCCGCACCTTCGCCGGACTTCTTGGTGGGCAGGTACGCCAGACGTTGGTTGCCTCCCGGTATGAAACGGCCCGGTCCGGCGAGGAAGGCTGTACCCTGGCGCCCGCGATCCAGAACGATATGCGGGCCTGGCTGGACGAGGTATGCCGGATTTCACAGCCCGAGCCCTTCTCCAGGGCACTGTGAGCGCCTTGTCTGGTTGCCTTTTTTTCATAAGTGATGAAGGAGAAAGCTGTGTCTGAAATCGTAACCCCCGATCTGTGTGATGCACATCCCGAGGTGGACGTGGTTGAACCCATGTTCCGTAACCTGGGTGGTAAGAGTGCGTTTGGCGGTGAGATCGTGACTGTGAAATGTTACGAGGACAACTCCGTGGTCAAGGAGCAGGTCGGTAAGCCGGGCAATGGCTGCGTCCTGGTCGTTGATGGGGGTGGCTCGCGCCGCATAGCACTGCTTGGCGATATGCTGGCAGAGAAGGCTTCGGCCAATGGCTGGCAGGGAATTATTGTCTACGGCTGCATCCGCGACGTGGATATCGTCGGGCAGACCGACCTGGGCGTGCAGGCGCTGGCAACCCATCCTCGCAAGAGCGAGAAGCGGGGTCTTGGCGACCTGAACGTGGTTCTTCATTTTGGCGGGGTAACCTTCCGTCCCGGCGATTATGTCTACGCCGACAATAACGGGATTATTGTCTCGGAAAAGGCGCTTCCGGAAGCTCAATGAGAGGTGGTGGTGATGACACCGACGCCAGTGCCCAGCGCAGCAACCAGCTGCGCCGGGGAGTCACTGGCGTCCCGGCCCCGGGGTTGAAGAGGTCAAGTGCTGGCCTCTTCTTCAGGCCCAGTTCTCTGATTTGCGGCTGGGCTTAAGCAGCGGGAAAACAACCGCGATGAAAATGCCGGCAATCACCAGTCCACCCCCGGTCAGGAGGTAGCTGGATTCCCGGCTGTCTTTCAGGCGTTGGTTTTCCGTGGCCAGGACCTCCACTTCTTTCTGCAGTTCCTGCCTTGCCTCTCTCAGCTCGGTGTTTCGTTTCTCAAGGTTGATGGCGTTTTCAGAGACGGATTTGATACGCTCAAGCTCTTCAGTAACGCTTGAAAGCCTGGATTCGAGCTGCTGTTTTTCTTCGCGCGTCTGTTCCAGGGCAGTTCGCGTTTCCTCAAGTTCAGAGCGCGCAGTGCTCAGCGAGTTCCGGGCTTCCTCGAGGTTGGATTTAGCGCGCGACAGACGGTCCTCGGCGATTGGCTCGCCGGTCAGGTACTGGGTCTGGATGTAGCCTTCCTGTCCATCCCCGAAACGGATGAAGGAATAACCC
The DNA here is from genome assembly GCF_004364635.1 of Halospina denitrificans. Taxonomy (GTDB): domain Bacteria; phylum Pseudomonadota; class Gammaproteobacteria; order Pseudomonadales; family Oleiphilaceae; genus Halospina; species Halospina denitrificans. Next base: position 92,147 of record NZ_SOAX01000005.1, read on the forward strand.
GTTTCCTCATTCTGTTCAATCACCTCGAGAGGCGTACCACTGCGCAGTCCCTGTTGGACAATCCGGTACTGGTTGCCTTCGCCCGCTCTGACGGGCACGTAGAGCACATCCTTGACGTACATGGTCTCTGCCTGGACGCTTCCGACAGCCAGAAGCAGGAGTAACGCCAGTAAGCTGATACGATGCATTGCGTGATCCACGGTTCTCAGTTCCTTGTTTATAGAGCGCCGAATTCTGACACAGTTATGTAATCTTGCCCATACCACCCCTTCAGGGCAGGACCGGCTTGTAGGGCTTAACCATTACCGAGTTGTAAACACCTGCTGCCACATAAGGGTCCGCATTGGCCCAGGACTGTGCATCTTCCAGTGACTCGAACTCAGCAATCACCAGGCTGCCGGAAAATCCGGCGTCCCCGGGCTCGGTTGTATCCGCTGCCGGGAACGGACCGGCAAGCAGCAATCGGCCTTCATCCCGCAGCGTTTCAAGTCGTGCGATGTGGTCTGCCCTTGCCCCTTTTCGAAGTTCCAGGCTGTTGGGAACATCTTCCGATATGATCGCGTAATACATGAGTTGTCTCCGTGTTGGTCTGGATTTGATTCGTTCCGGCATCAGGGGAATGATAAAGTGCCCGGCTGACTTCCGAAACAGGCACTCCCATGATCGCCGAGAACCTCCCCGGATCGCCCACAGTCGATCTTCACTGCCACAGTACTGCCTCCGACGGAACGCTCTCGCCGGCGGGCGTGGTTGCACGAGGCCACGAGCAGGGTGTTCGGGTTCTTGCGCTGACCGATCATGACACCGTCTCGGGCGTCGGCGAGGCGAGGGCCGCCGCGGATGCGAGAGGCATGGTGCTGGTCACCGGTATTGAGCTTTCCTGCCTTTGGCGGGGGCAGACCATCCATGTGGTGGGGTTGGATTTTAACAGTGAGGATTCAGATCTGGTTGCGGCCGTTGAGGGCCAGGAAACGGTTCGCCATGAGCGGGCACGGACGATTGATGAACGTCTCCGTCAGAAGGGGCTGCCTTCGGTATTGGCGGAAGCTCAGGCACTGGCGGCCGGTGTTCCAGGGCGGCCGCATTTTGCCCAGGCGCTGGTGGAGCGAGGTGTTGTTGCGAAGCCTGACGCGGCGTTTCGCCGTTATCTGGGTAACGGCAGGGTGGGGGATATCAAGGCCTGCTGGCCCGACCTCAGTGACGTGGTTCAATGGATTGTCGACGCTGGTGGTAAGGCAGTGCTGGCGCATCCGCGTAAGTACCGGCTCACCAATAACAAACTCAGGAAGTTAATTGGCGATTTCACCGGGGTTGGTGGCAGCTGTATCGAGGTCCTGAGTTCCGGCCAGTCGCCCCAGGATACGAACTATCTGGCCAGATTGTGCCGGGAGTTGGGTTGCACTGCCTCCGGGGGCAGTGACTTCCATGGACCCGGTCGTCCCTGGTGCGAATTGGGGCAACTGCCTCAATTACCGCCAGAGGTTGATCCCGTATGGCACCACCTCAGTGACAATACCCGGCAGAGACTTGAGGCGCTGGCCTGAGAACGGGTTAGGGGGAGTGAAAATGCAGGTAGAGATCGGTCAGGATATCCGGTATGGCCTCTGAATAATCCGCATAACGCTTCGGATCCTGTCTTGCCTGCTGGAACGCCTCGTCGTCAAACAGATTGGAGAGCGTCAGTATGGGAGTCACGAGCTGACCGATCTGCTCCTCATCCGACGCCAGCCATTGGTCCTCCTCAAGAAGGAAGATATCCGTGAAGCCGGCGCACCAGTTCTCTACGGCTTCCTCTTCTGACTCTTCGTCGTCGGGTTCGGGCAGTTCCGCTGAATGGCCCTGTTCCAGCAATTGGCGCAACTCCTGCGCCATGCGGGTTACCAGCCGGGAGAAAATCTCAGGGATCGATGAAACTGCCTCCGGCGCCTGGCCTGTTGCCACGGCAAAGACCCGGTGCATATCCAGCGCCTCCGGGCTGACCACGGCGGCTGTTACAGCCCCGTGCAGCCCGAACACATCCAGCGCATGATCCCCGTATTCTGGGTCGAAAAGGATCGACTCAAGCGCTTCAACCTCGTCTTCTGTGAGCATGCCGCCGCCTTCAGTTCTCGGTGTCCGTTTGGGCTGTCCCGGATTGCTGTTTCTTGAACGCCTCGCGACGCCTGCGGATCTCCCTCGGGTCGTTATAGGCCCGCCCATTCAGTGGCGGCAGGTGGATCTCGTCTGCAGCCGGTTTATGCTCTGGTTCCGCGGTTTTCTCCACAGCTTTTTCATCGCCAGCTCCGGCGCTGGGCTTACTGGAATCCTGCTCGCTGGAGTCCTGCTTAGCGGACTCCTGCTTAGCGGACTCCTGCTTGGCGGACTCCTGCTTGGCGGGCTCCTGCTTGGCGGACTCGTGCTTGGCGGACTCCTGCTTAGTGGGCTCCTGCTGAGCAGATTCCGGCTTCTTGCCTTCCTTGGGGCCTGGCTTCTTCTCGGCTGCCTTGTCCGCGGGTTTCGCTGCCTCTGTTTTCGGTGTGGACTCCGGCGCACTGGTCTGGGAGTTTTCCGGACCAGCCGGTGCTTCCGCCGATTTTTCCGCTTTGGTCTCAGGTTGAGCCTGGGCGGCAGACGCCTCCCCGTCCTGTTTTTCCGGTGCAGATTCCGTGCGCTCGTTCATTCCGTTTGCAGCGGATCCGGGACCCGTCTGGGTATCGTCGGCGGGTGTGCCATCCTTATTACGGGGGCGGCGCGGGCGCTCGAAGCGCTCGTCCGGCTTGTAATCGCCCGAACTTTCCTGATTCTGGCGGTTGCCTGACCCGGATCGGTTGCGGTTGCCCCCGCCGGACCGGCGTTTCTGATTCCGCTGGCGCCCGTCCTCGCGGCTGTCCTCTCCAGACTGGCCGTCGGATTTATTCTTATCCGGGTCCTTTGGTTTGCTGTCCTTGGGCTTGTTATCCGGCTTGTTCTGCTTGTCACCGGATTTGTTGTCTGCCTTGCCTTGATTGTTTTCTTTGCTCTTGTTGTCTTCCTTGCTTCTGGCGTCTTCCTTAGGCTTATTACCCGGCCTATTCCGGTTTTCGTCACCGGAGCGGTTTTTCGACTCGGAGCCGCCGCCCTTGCCCTTGTCGCCGCTGGGCTTGTCGCCTGACTGCTTGTTCCCGCCCTGTTTGCGGGTGTCACCCTGATTACGCTTGCGCTCGTCGTCGCGTTGGTTCTGACCGCCACGACGATTTCGGTTCTGGCCGCCCCCCTGGGAGCGATCCTGCTGGCCGCGACCGGAATCCTGCTTCTGGCGTCCGGTTTGCTCTTTGCCGCTGTCCCGGCTGCCTGCTCCCTTATTGGCATCAGAAGAAGGGCGCCGGCTGGTGTCCGCGTCATTCTTCTGTCCAGCTTCATCTTCCGTGGCCGGCGGCGCGAACATGGTCTGAAGTTTGCGCGCGGCGCGTTGCCAGAAGCCCAGGGGTTCGGCGGTTTCCGTCTGTCGGGAAGGCGTGGGGGCCGGGGTGCGAGCGGCAGGGCTGATCGCCTTGACCGCCGCTTCCTCGCGGACATTTTCCCGCTGCATCATTTCCCAGGAAACTTCCGTCTCACTCTCTTCACTGCGCGCGGCAATCCGGAAGCTCTGCTCACCTTCACGGGCATCGCTGTCATCGGATCTCAGACGCTGGACCTCAAAGTGCGGGGTTTCCAGGTTCTGGGAGGGGATTACCATGACCCGGACTTTCTCGCGTTCTTCGATCGCGTTGATCTCGTCACGCTTCTCATTGAGCAGGAAGGCCGCCACGGTAACGGGGACGAGTGCACGGACCTCCCCGGTCATGTCCTTGGAGGCTTCTTCATACATCAAACGCATGATGCTCAGCGACAGCGACTCGATGCTGCGGATCGAGCCCTGGCCGTTACAGCGGGGGCAGACCTCGCTGCGTGTTTCTCCAAGGGAGGGCCGAAGGCGCTGCCGTGACATTTCCAGCAGACCAAAGCGGGAGATGCGGCCGAGTTGAACCCGGGCGCGGTCAAGCTCCAGGGCCTCCCGCATGCGTTGTTCAACTTCGCGCTGATGGCGGTTCGGTGACATGTCGATGAAGTCGATCACGATCAGGCCGCCAATATCCCGCAGACGCAGCTGGCGAGCGATCTCGTCCGCAGCTTCGAGATTGGTCTGCAGAGCCGTTTCCTCAATATCACCGCCACGGGTGGCCCGAGAGGAGTTGATGTCGATGGAAACCAGTGCTTCGGTCGGGTCGATGACCAGTGAGCCACCGGAGGGCAGTGAGACCTCGCGCTGGAAGGCGGTTTCGATCTGCGCCTCGATCTGGTACCGGCTGAGCAGGGGGATTTCGTCCGTGTACAGCTTGATCCGGTTCTCGAACGACGGCATAACCGCGCGGACAAAGTTCAGCACATCCTCGTAGACGGCTGGCGAGTCAATCATGACCTCGCTGATTTCCTGGCGCAGGTAATCCCGGACTGCGCGGATAATGACATTGCTCTCCTGGTAGATCAGGAAAGGGGCCTTGCGCGCACCAGCGGCCTCGGTGATTTTTTCCCAGAACTGGAGGAGGTAGTCGAGGTCCCACTGCAGCTCCTCGCTTTCACGGCCAATGCCGGCGGTGCGCACGATTACGCCCATGCCCTTGGGCACCTTGAGCCCGGACATGGCGTCCTTGAGCTGGGTTCGCTCATCCCCCTGAATGCGACGCGAAATGCCGCCCGCGCGGGGGTTGTTGGGCATCAGGACCAGGTAGCGGCCTGCCAGTGTGATGAAGGTGGTCAGGGCAGCGCCCTTGTTGCCGCGCTCCTCCTTGTCGACCTGGACAATGATTTCCTGACCTTCTTTGACCACGTCGCGAATGTTGATCTTGCCTTCGATCTCGGAAGGGGACTTGCTGAAGTATTCGCGGGCCATTTCCTTCAGGGGCAGGAAGCCATGGCGTTCGGAGCCATAATCGACAAAGGCCGCTTCGAGACTGGGCTCGACGCGGGTGATACGACCCTTGTAGATGTTGGACTTTTTCTGTTCCCGGGTGCTGGATTCGATATCCAGATCGATGAGCCGCTGGCCATCAACCAGAGCAACGCGCAACTCTTCTTCGTGAGTTGCATTGATGAGCATTCTTTTCATGAATTAGAGACTTCCATCGTTCTTCGACGGAAGCTCGGCGGGCACGCAAGGGCGAGAGTGTTGGGGTACCCACGGAAATGCCTCGGCCCGGCACTGGCCGACACCTTCGCAAAGGTGCTCTGAAGTGGCGTGTTCCAGTCCATTACGAGGCGCACTGGAACGCGTTGTGCCGGATACCGCTCCGTTCTGGCATCCAGTTCATTCTCATTTGTCTGTTCATGTGGGTCGCGAGGTCTTATGTCATATTCATGATCAGGACAGCCCGGACCTGCATGATTCCGTAAACCGTTGCGATGTACCTGCCGGATGCTTCCGTACGGGTTTACATCATCCAGCCCGAATCGGAATCAATATCGGGCCGGACACCTGTGTTCACCTGGTCAGCTGCCAGCCACCCTCTACAATGGGCGTCAACTTGTCGGCCGGCATGGTGACGGTCTTGTTCAAAGCTGTTGGTCTTGCCTGTTTTCCGGACCCCTGGACACCTTATGTCACCGGGAAGCCATTTCAAACCGGACCCGTAAGCACTATAATCCCGGGCTCGATGGCTTGCTTGCACACGCGTCGCATGCAGAACGGGAAAACAGCTGGCAATATAGCAGTATTCCATAGCCCCATCAACGATCTGCAATCCAGTGGTAACGAGGAAACAGTGCATGCCGGGCCAGTTCCGTCCCGAGGACAATACAGCCGCTGCAGACAACAGGCCCCGCGTGCAGTGGCTGGAAGTGGCGCCGGAGTGGGCCGGGCAGCGTCTTGATAACTTTCTGCTCGGGCGATTCCGTGGTATTCCAAAGAGTGTCATCTATCGGGTTATCCGGAAGGGTCGGGTGCGGGTCAATCGCAAGCGGGCGCGGCCGGACTACCGCATCGTCGCGGCCGACCAGATCCGGGTGCCGCCGTTGCATGTACCGGAGGCGGGACCCGAGAAAGCCCAGCCCGGAGCACGCGTTCAGCGTCGTATGACTGACGCGATCCTCTACGAGGACCGGGACTTCCTGGTTGTGAATAAACCCTGTGGCATCGCGGTTCATGGGGGCAGTGGTATCGACTTCGGGTTGATCGAGACACTGCGTGCGGCTCGCGACGACCGGTACCTGGAGCTGGTTCACCGTCTGGACCGGGATACCTCCGGCGTGATCCTGGTCGCGCGGCGGCGCTCAGCGCTCAAGGCCCTTCAGGATCAGTTCCGCGAGAAGACCACGCGTAAGGCCTATCAGGTGCTCGTGATGGGCGACTGGCCGGATGATCTCGACCGCGTGGATCAGCCTCTTCGGCGCACGGAGACTCCATCGGGTGAGCGCATGGTTCGGCCTGATTCCCGGGAGGGGCGAAGCGCGGAGACCCGGTTTCGGGTCCTGGAGCGATTTGCGGGTTATACTCTACTGGAAGCCATGCCCATTACCGGGCGGACGCACCAGATCCGGGTTCATGCTGCCCTCAAGGGTCATCCGGTGGCCGGGGACAGCAAGTATATGGACGATGCAGCGCTGGCCGCCTGGCGAAAAATCGGCGGCGATCGCCTGATGCTTCACGCGCACAGGCTGACCCTTGCCTCCCCCGGCGAGGACGGACAGAAAATGACTTTTGAAGCCCCGCTCGAGGAACGTTTCCGTAAACGTCTCGAGCAGCTTCGACAGCGGGAGAGCGGATGAGTTTTGATGTTGTTATATTCGACTGGGACGGAACCCTCGTGGACTCAGTCGACCACATTGCGGCAAGCCTCGAGCAGGCGGCCGGAGACCTTGGCTATCCCCGGCGCAGCCGTGAAGAGCTGCGCCACATTGTGGGACTCGGTATGCAGGAGGCGCTCGAACACCTGTATCCGGGGATTTCCCAGCGGGAAATTACGGAGCTGCGGGAGGCCTACGCCCAGTATTTCTTCAGTCGCGATACCACACCGGAAGACCTTTTCTCCGGTATTGACAGTTTGCTGGATCGCCTCAGGGGCGAGAAGCGGCGAATGGCCGTTGCCACCGGCAAGAGTCGCCCGGGCCTGGACCGGGGGCTTGTTTCGAGCAGGCTGGGTCCCTACTTTGAGTTGACACGCTGCGCCAATGAAACGGCCTCCAAGCCTGACCCGCTGATGCTCCGCCAGATCCTTGATGTTACCGGGGTGAACGCAAGCCGGGCAGTTATGGTGGGTGATACCATCTATGACATGGAAATGGCGCGGCGTCTGGGGATGCCTGCCATTGGCGTGACCTGGGGCGTGCATTCACAGGATCAGCTGGGGGCGCATGGGCCCGTTGAAATTGTCTCCGACCGTCACGCGCTCGAAAGAGTGCTTTTTTCGTAACACCAGGCACCAAGTATCAAATTAAGGAGTACGTATGTCCGAGTGGGATTCTGATGACGCAGAGTGGGGCGCACCCGCTTCACGTGGGAGCGATGGCGGGGCGGGTGGTTCCGCGCGGGATCAGGGAGGCGCACCGGATGAGAGCTCCAAGGAATGGCGCCTGATCGAGAAAACCATGCTCTCCATGCAGGCCGAGCAGCGTCGCAGCCGTCGCTGGGGGATTTTCTTCAAATCCATTGGTTTTCTGTATCTGATCTCATTGCTGTTTCTCTTTCAGTCTCCTTTCAGCGGCGATGTGCCAGCCCCGGATGCCGGCGGCGCACACACAGCGTTGGTGGACGTGCAGGGGGTAATAGCGAGTGACCAGGATGCGAGCGCCGATAACCTGGTTACCGCAATGGAACGGGCCTTCGGGAACGAGGACTCCAGGGCGGTGATCCTGCGCATTAACAGCCCGGGAGGCAGCCCGGTGCAGGCCGATTATGTGTATCAATCCATCAACCGGTTGCGCGACGAGTACCCCGACAAGAAGCTCTACGCAGTGGTTTCGGATATTGGTGCTTCTGGAGCCTATTACATTGCCGCTGCCGCCGATCGCATCTTCGCGAACCCATCGAGCCTTGTCGGCTCCATTGGCGTCAGGGGTGGTGGATTCGGGTTCACCGGTGCCATGGAAAAGCTCGGTATCGAGCGGCGTCTATACACGGCTGGAGAAAACAAGGCATTCCTCGATCCATTCCTGCCGGAGGACGAACAACAGGTGGATTTCTGGGAGGACGTTCTCGCAGAGACCCATGATCAGTTTATCCAGCGGGTTCGGGAAGGGCGCGGGGATCGTCTCAAGGAGGATAAGGCCGAGCTGTTCTCGGGCCTTATCTGGACCGGTGATCAGGCCCGCGAACTCGGTTTGATTGATGACTTCGGCTCCGCAGGCCAGGTTGCCAGAGAGGTTGTGGGCGAGGAGAACATCGTGGATTACAGCTACGAGCCGTCGCCGCTCAAGCGCCTGATGCGCCAGCTGGGCACCTCTGTTGGAGAAGGGGTGTTCAACACCCTGCTTGAATCCGGTCCGAGGCTCAGGTAATGGGCTTTGACATCAAGCCCGTGCGGCAATAGAATCGCGGCCTTATGTCGAATTCTGAGCTCCCCCTGTTTGTTGATTCGGTAAAACCGTTCGAACAGGGGTCGGAACGCACCGGGCAGTTACCGGTTGCCGGTTTCAAGCGTTTGCTTCCCCTGCTTGTCGATGACAGCGGTGATGTGGACGTCAGTCTGGTGTTCTCGTTTGATGAGGACAAGCGGCGGGTTATCGAAGGCCGGCTGTCCGCGACGCTCAACGTTGAGTGTCAACGCTGCCTTGAGTCGATGGCCCTGCCGGTTGCGTCGGAATTCCAGGTGGGCGTGGTTGACTCCGAGGCATTGGCCGAGCAGTTGCCGGCGGAGCTTGAGCCGGTGGTAGCGCAGGAACGGGAGATTGATGTCCGCGGACTCATCGAGGATGAACTCATCATGAGTCTTCCGGAATTCCCGCTCCACGAGTCGGAGCAGTGCGCCGCCACGGCAACACTCGAGCGGATAAACAAGAGCGCGGATGCGGATTTTGAGCAGGCGCGCAAGAAAAGGGAAAATCCTTTTCAGGAGGCACTGGCCGGACTCGGGAGCTCGGGGTCCAGGGGCCAGGAGCCGGATCAATAGAATCAGATAGCAGACAAGACTCCAGGAGTAACCAGTATGGCTGTTCAGAAGAATCGCAAAACCCGTTCCCGTCGGGGCATGCGTCGGTCCCACGATAGCCTGCGCAAGCCGGCGCTTTCCATGGATCCGACAACCGGTGAAGTTCATCGCCGTCACCATATCTCTCCGGATGGTTTCTACCGGGGTAAGAAGGTGATTGAAACCCCGGAAGACTGAGGTTCCATTGCCGGGCCCTGACATCATCATCGCGGTTGACGCCATGAGCGGCGACCGGGGCTGTGAGCCGGTGGTCAGGGCCGCGGAATCCGCAGTATCCGAAAACAGGGCCTTGAGGATTGTGCTGCTGGGGAGCAAAGCAATTCTCGAGGCCTTTTTAATGCGTGACCATGAACGCATCGAAGTAATCGATGCGTCTCAGGTGGTTACCATGGATGAGAGGCCGTCTCACGCACTGCGCCATAAACAGTCCTCGTCAATGGCTGCGGCGCTTCGCATGGTTGCGGAGGGCCGCGCGGATGGCTGTGTCAGTGCTGGCAACACGGGGGCTCTCATGGCCATGGGGCGCAGTATCCTGCGCACCTACCCCGGTATAGACAGGCCCGCGATCATCAAGCGGGTCCCCTCCTTCACCACACCGACCTATGTTCTCGACCTTGGTGCCAATGTCGATGCTGGCGCGGAGAACCTGTTCCAGTATGCGGTGATGGGTTCACTGATGGCGCGTGCCATTGAGGGTATCGAGAACCCCCGGGTTGCCCTCCTGAATGTGGGCGCAGAAGACGTGAAGGGCAATGAGCAGGTGCGTCTTGCATCGCACATGCTCGCTTCACAGAGTACTGTTCACTATATCGGCTATATTGAAGGAGATGACCTTTTCCGTGGTGTGGCGGATGTGGTCGTGTGCGATGGATTCGTTGGTAACATTGCCCTGAAAACCGGCGAGGGTGTTGCGGAGTTGCTCCGCGACCTGATCCGGCTATCCTTCACACGCGGTTGGTATGGACGGCTTATCGGGCTTCTTGCCGCGCCGTTACTCAAGCGGCTCGGGCGCCGTATGGATCCCGCCCTGCACAACGGGGCCAGTTTTATTGGCCTGCGGGGCGTGGTCATCAAGAGTCACGGTAACGCGGATACAACGGGGCTGAATGCCGCCATCCATCAGGCCTGCAGTGAAGTGGAGCAGGGCATACCGAAGCGACTCAGTGAGTCACTGGAACAGATCGACTTTTAACCAGACAGGGTGCATCAATGCCAATAGCTGTTGTATTTCCGGGGCAGGGATCACAGTCCGTTGGAATGCTTTCCGAGGCAGCGGAACAGTGGTCAATTGTGGGTAAAACCTTTGATGAGGCCTCAGAGGTTCTTGGTTATAACCTCTGGAAGGTCTGCCAGGAAGGACCCCAGGAAAGTCTTAACCGCACGGACATAACCCAGCCCGCGCTTCTCGCCAGTAGTGTAGCGCTGTGGCGGGTCTGGAATGAGCTTGGAGGCCCGGAGCCAGGGTTTCTCGCCGGGCACAGCCTGGGTGAATACAGTGCGCTTGTGGCCGCGGGTTCAATTGGTTTTGCGGATGCCGTCGAGCTCGTGCGTGTGCGCGGCGAGGCAATGCTGGGTGCGGTGCCCTCCGGGGACGGGCGCATGGCGGCGATTCTCGGGCTTGATGATGAGCGGATTATTGCAATCTGCCAGGATCATGTTGCTGACGGAGTGGTTGAGGCCGTGAACTTCAATGCCCCTGGACAGGTTGTTATCGCCGGCGGACGTGCCGCGGTTGATAAGGTGGCTGATGCCTGCCGCGAGGCCGGTGCCAAGCGGGTGATGCCGCTGGATGTCAGCGTTCCCTCGCACTGTGCCCTGATGCAGCCAGCCGCGGATCGCATGGCCGGGGCGCTTGCGGGTTGCAGTGTTAGTGACGCGGCAATCCCGGTCGTGCAGAATGTGTCTGCTGCGGCCGTTACCGATGCGAATATGATCCGGGAGAACCTGTATTGGCAGCTTATCTCCCCGGTGCGCTGGACTGACTCCGTACGCTATATGGCGGAGCAGGGAGTAACGGCGATGGCAGAGTCGGGCCCCGGTAAGGTTCTGTCGGGATTGGCGCGCCGTATCGATCGGAATCTTGGCTGTTTCCCTACCGAGACACCGGCTCAGATGGAATCAGCTCTGGAGGGCTGCCGTTAAACGGCAGGGTCACGAACAACAACAGGAGATGAGGATGCTTCAGGGGCAGGTGGTACTGGTTACGGGTGCCAGCCGTGGCATCGGTAAGGCCATACTGGAAGGTTTTGGCCGTGCTGGAGCCACGGTGATCGGCACGGCCACATCGGAATCGGGGGCCTCCGGTATTTCCCACGAACTGGGCAAGGAAGGCTGGAATGGTGACGGTATTGTAATGAACGTTGGCGACCCGGAGAGTGTCTCTGCGGGAATCAGCCAGGTCACCCAGGCCTATGGGGCGCCTTCCGTGCTGGTAAACAACGCGGGCATTACCCGTGATGGCCTGGTCATGCGGATGAAGACGGATGACTGGGAGGATGTGATCAGCACGAATCTGTCAGCGGCCTATCGTACGAGTCAGGCCGTATTGAAAGGTATGATGAAGGCGCGTTGGGGGCGTATCATCAATATCAGTTCCGTGGTTGCCTCCATGGGAAACCCCGGACAGGTGAACTATGCGGCGAGCAAGGCCGGTGTTGAAGGTCTGACACGCTCACTTGCCCGGGAAGTGGCCAGTCGCGGCATAACCGTCAATGCGATCGCTCCCGGGTTCATCGAGACGGATATGACCCGGGCCCTTGACGACAAGCAGCGTGAAGCCATGCTGTCCGCGATCCCCGCCGGGCGGCTGGGAGAGGCTTCGGAAGTTGCTGAACTGGCGGTCTTTCTGGCTTCCGGCGCAGCAGGTTACATCAATGGTGAAACCATTAATGTCAATGGCGGCATGTATATGAATTAAACGGTTTATAGTGCGTGTTGTAGGCGCGGTATAAACATCGGAATACCCCCGCTCTGGTTCGCTTGTCTGCCGGGGGGGATTCAACTAAACTGGCACGCCAGCACAGCTTGGTGAAGAAAAAAAGAGGACATTATGAGTACAATTGAAGAGCGCGTTAAGAAGATCGTTTGTGAGCAGCTTGGTGTGAAGGAATCCGAAGTCCAGAGCACCTCTTCCTTTGTGGAAGACCTTGGGGCCGATTCCCTGGATACGGTTGAGCTGGTCATGGCGTTGGAAGAGGAATTCGAAACTGAGATTCCCGACGAAGAGGCCGAAAAGCTCACAACGGTGAAGGACGCGGTCGACTATATTGAGTCGCACACCTGAAACGCGCCCTGTTCAGACACCAGGCCAAAAGCCGCCCCGGAACAGGGCGGCTTTTTTAATGGATAGCCCGCCCTGGGCACTGTGTTGAAGAGGTTCCTCTATGGCCGCAAGGCGTGTGGTTTTGACGGGATGCGGGGCCGTGTCGCCACTTGGCAATACGGTCGCCGATAACTGGAAGGCGATTGCCGCCGGAGAAAGCGGTATCGGGCCGATCGAGCGGTTCAATACTGAGGGATACTCAACCCGGATTGGCGGTGCGATACGCAACCTGGAGGTCAGTGATTACCTCCCTCCCAAAGACATCCGCAAGATGGATGCCTTTATCCAGTACGGACTTATTGCCGCTTACGAGGCCATTGAAACGAGTGGCCTCATGATCGGGGATGGACCGGATCCCGACCGTGTGGGTTGCGCCATTGGCTCGGGCATCGGCGGTCTGGAGTATATCGAGAAGAACTTCCATGCCCTTAGGGATCACGGGCCTCGTCGCGTGTCTCCGTTTTTTGTTCCCGGATCCGTGATCAATATGGTCGCCGGAAATCTCGCCATCCAGTATGGCTTCTGCGGCCCCAATATCGCGATTACCACGGCCTGTACCACCGGGACCCATAACATTGGGTATGCGGCACGCACCATCGCCTATGGCGATGCGGATGTGATGATCGCCGGCGGCGCCGAGATGGCGACAACGCCGACAGGCCTGGCTGCGTTCGCCTCGGCGCGTGCCCTTTCAACCCGCAATGAGGAGCCGGAAAAGGCCAGCCGTCCCTGGGATCGGGGGCGGGATGGCTTTGTGCTGAGTGACGGTGCCGGCGCCGTTGTGCTTGAGGAGCTTGAGCATGCACGGGCCCGGGGTGCCACAATCCTCGCGGAAGTGGCGGGTTTCGGGATGAGTGACGATGCCCATCATATAACCTCCCCGCCGGAGGACGGGCGTGGCGCGGCCAAGGCCATGAGTAATGCCCTGCGTGATGCCGGGATGGAGCCGGAGCAGGTGGACTACGTCAACGCCCACGGCACCAGCACGACGGTGGGGGATGTGGCGGAAGTGGCCGCGGTCAAGAGTGTCTTCGGTAGCCACGCCCGGAACCTGTCGGTCAGCAGTACCAAGTCAATGACCGGTCACCTTCTCGGCGCCGCGGGCGCGGTCGAGGCCATCTACTGTGCGCTGGCCATTCGGGATGGCCTGCTGCCTCCGACGATCAACCTTGATGACCCCGATGACGGCTGTGACCTGGATTTTGTACCGCACAAAGCCAGGCACTCGGTTGTCAACGTGGCGCTCTCGAATTCGTTTGGTTTCGGGGGAACCAACGGGACCCTGATCCTGCGACGCCCGGAGCCGTAATGACCCGGGGTATTGAGTGGGTCTGGGCTGATAACGGTGATTCTGTCCCGCCAGACGATCGGGGGCTTGCCTATGGTCAGGGTGTTTTTGAAACCATGCGCCTGGAGCCGGAAGGTCTGTTGCTGGAACAATACCATCGTGAGCGTCTGCTCCATGGCTGCCATGCGTTGGGAATTCCCTTCCATAGTGACGGCTTCGCGCAATGGCGGGCCGCTGCTAGTCAGCGGGGCCTGCTTGATGCGCCGGGAGCGGGCCGGTTCCTGAAGCTGACGGTTACGGCAGGGTCCGGCGGTAGAGGGTACCGTATGCCGCCGGCGCCCCGCGCCCGGGTTATTACGGCGACAGCGCCTCTGCCACAATCCCCCCTTCCGGGCGAACCGATTCGGGTTCGCGGTTGCCGGCAGTGCGTTCAGCCCCGGGTTGAACGCCAGGGCCTGAAAACGCTGGACAGGCTGGATCAGGTGCTCGCCAGTATGGAGCTTGCCAGCGATGACTTCGAAGGACTCATGAACGATTCCAATGGCTATCCTTTGGAGGGAACCCGGAGCAATATCTTTGTTCTGATGGGGGACACGCTGGTGACACCACCGGCTGAGCGTGTTGCTGTGCACGGAACACTGCGCCGCTGGCTGGGCGTGCCCCTTCCTGAATTGGGCCTGCGGTTGGTGGAGGGGGATCTCACGCGCGCTATAATCCAGAAGAATGGGCTTATGCTTGGCAACAGTGTCATGGGCCTGGTCAACGCCACAGTGCTGGATGATCATCCACTTCCGGTCACCGATGACGCCGCGCGGCTACAAGAGAGTGTTATCAATTGGTTGGGGCTTGCCTGATGCGTTTCAGATACCTGGTTGCGGTTGCATTCGTGGCGCTAATCCTTGGCGTCACGGCCGCCGGCGTTTTCCTTTATGAGAAGCTCTCCGCTCTCGAAGAACCGATAGTTCTGTCGGAACCAGCGTTCATCGAACTTCAGCGCGGTACGTCTTTTATTGGCCTGGCAAGGGAGCTCGAGCGGCGGGGTTTCGTTGAGGATGCTTTATGGATGCGAATCAGGGGGCGGCTTGAACCGGAATTGACCGGCATCCAGTCCGGCTATTACCAGCTCGAGCCCGGCATGTCGGCGCTTGACCTGGTCCGCCGAATTGTCCGTGGTGAGACGCATACCTGGTCGGTGCGCCTGCCGGAGGGGTGGACGTTTTCCCGTATCCGCGAACGGCTGAAGGAGCAGGAGCATCTGGGCCAGGTCCTGGACGAGGTGCCACCCAGGGCGGTCATGGAGAAACTGGGTAAAGAGGATATGCATCCCGAGGGTTGGTTCTTCCCGGCAAGCTATGAGTATCAAAAGGGCGACACCGACCTTGATGTTCTGCGACAGGCCCATGAGCGGATGACGTCCGTGCTGTCGCGCGCCTGGGCATCGCGGGCCGATGATCTCCCCTTCGACTCGGCCTATGAGGCGCTCATTCTTGCCTCGATCATTGAGCTCGAGACGCCATTGTCGAAAGAGAAGCCCCGGGTCGCCGGCGTCTTCGTGCGCCGGCTTGAGCGCGGAATGCGGCTGCAGACGGATCCCACCGTCATCTATGGGATGGGCGAGAGCTATGACGGGCGGATTGGCAGCTCCGACCTGCGTGAAAACACTTCGCACAATACCTACAGGATTGATGGCCTACCGCCGACGCCCATCGGCATGCCGGGTGAAGCCGCGATTCAGGCCGCGGTTAATCCTGCGGAGGGGGAGGCCCTGTATTTCGTAGCCCGTGGTGACGGGTCCCATTATTTTTCGCGGACCCTGGAAGAACATAACAAGGCGGTCCGGCGTTTTCAGCTTAATCGTGGCGAGGACTATCGCTCCTTCCCAGCCCCTGCTCCGGATGCAAGCGAGGACGGTACGGATGAATGACGGTGGTCGGGGACTCTTTATCACCTTTGAGGGCACCGAGGGCGTTGGCAAATCCACCGCGATCCGTCTTGTGTCGGAGTATCTGACGAATCGTGGCATTGACCACCGGGTTACCCGAGAGCCCGGTGGAACCCCATTGGCGGAGGAAATCAGAGCCCTGCTTCTTGCTTCCCGCGAGGAGGCAGTGGACCCGACCACTGAATTGCTCCTGATGTTCGCGGCCCGGGCCCAGCACCTGGCCCGCCTGATCCGCCCCAGCCTCGACGGTGGGCAATGGGTGCTGTGTGACCGCTTCACTGATGCCACCTACGCCTACCAGGGCGGCGGACGCAACCTTGACGCGGAGCTAGTAGCAACCCTGGAGCAATTGGTTCAGGGGGATCTGAGGCCGGATCGAATCTTCTGGCTGGATGCGCCGGTGGCAAAAGGCATGGAGCGGATATCTGACCGCGCCGGCGGTAAGGATCGCTTCGAGACCGAGCGGGAACGATTTTTTGAGCGTGTACGCGCTGTCTACCGGGAGCGGGCACAGACCCTTCCGGAGGCCTACCGCCGGATTGATGCCGCCCAGCCACTGGAGGTGGTTGAGCAGGCCCTATACCGGGAAACGGCTTCATTGATTGACCGTTGGTAACATAACGTTTGATTCCCGTGCACTTCTGTTAATCCTCTGCTTTAATGACCTGATCGGGTAAGTAAATCTCAATCCGTGACGCCCGTCATTGAGTGGAGGTCCTTCTTTATGTATGAAGCCAGTCGGGTGCTCGACCCGTCGTTCCCCCGCGACGATCTGGATTACCTCTGGCAGGGAATCGTCGAGAACCACTACACAGATGAATCGGCCTATCTCGAGTCCCTTCTCGCCATCTCGGAGCCCAGTGATCGCGAACGCCAGGCCATCGCGGACCGGGCCACTGGATTGATCCGCAAGGTGCGCGAGCAGGACGACTCCGTTCACATGGTGGACGCGCTGCTCCAGGAGTACAGCCTGGACACCGAGGAGGGCATCCTGCTCATGTGTCTGGCCGAGGCGCTCATCCGCATCCCCGACGCGCATACCGCCGATGCCCTCATCCGGGACAAGATGGGGGATGCGGACTGGAACAAGCACCTTGGTCGCAGCGAATCGGTGATGGTTAACGCCTCAACCTGGGGCATGCTCCTTACCGGCCGTGTTGTACGCATGGACCCGGGGCTTGACGGCCATCCCAAGTCGATCTGGCACAAACTGGTGAATCGCTGCGGCGAGCCTGTGATCCGAAAGGCCATGTATCAGGCCATGGCCATCATGGGTCGTCAGTTCGTGCTTGGCCGGGATATTGATGAAGCGCTTCACGAAGGGCGCCAGTACCGGAACCAAGGTTATACCTATTCGTTTGATATGCTGGGTGAGGCGGCGCTGAATGACTCCGATTCGTCGCGTTATTTCAATGATTACTGGAGCGCCATCGAGTCTGTGGGCAGCGACAGCTATCCCCGCGGCGAGCAGTCCATGCCATCGGTGTCCATCAAGCTGTCAGCGCTGCACCCACGGTATGAGCGTGCACAGCAGGACCGGGTGCACAAGGAACTTACCACGCGGCTTCTCAGACTGGTCCGTTTTGCCCGCGAAAAGGGCGTTCCCTTGACGGTGGATGCCGAGGAGATGGACCGCCTGGAACTGTCCCTGGAGGTGTTCCGGACGGTCTATGAATCGGATGCCTGTCGGGGCTGGGGGGAATTCGGCCTGGCGGTACAGGCCTACTCGAAGCCGGCGTTGCCGGTGCTGTGCTGGATTGCGGCCCTGGCGCGCAAGCAGGGCGATCGCATCCCGGTTCGTCTGGTCAAGGGCGCGTATTGGGATACCGAAGTCAAGCACGCGCAGGTGCTGGGCGTGGAAAGCTACCCGGTCTATACGCGCAAGGAAGGGACGGATGTCTGTTTTCTGGCCTGCGCGCGTTTCCTGCTCAGTGAGTACGCCCAGGGCCATATCTTCCCGCAGTTCGCCAGCCACAATGCGCACACGGTCGCCTCCATCCTGAACATGGCCG
Source organism: Halospina denitrificans (assembly GCF_004364635.1). Taxonomy (GTDB): domain Bacteria; phylum Pseudomonadota; class Gammaproteobacteria; order Pseudomonadales; family Oleiphilaceae; genus Halospina; species Halospina denitrificans. The sequence goes on from NZ_SOAX01000005.1 coordinate 109,848, forward strand.
AGGAAAACGGCGCCGACTACGAATTCCAGCGCCTTCATGGCATGGGTGACGCGCTCTATGCGGTTGTCATGCAGGAAGTCCCCAAGATTCCGGTCCGCATCTATGCACCGGTTGGTGCTCACAAGGACCTGCTCCCTTACCTGGTTCGACGGCTGCTGGAAAATGGCGCCAACTCCTCCTTCGTCCATCGACTCGTGGATGCGGAGACGCCCATCGAGGACCTTGTAGGTCATCCCGCCGATGCGCTGCGCTCACACGAGCAGTTCCCGGATCTGCGCATTCCGCGCCCGTCCGGTATCTACGGGGAGGAGCGGCGCAACTCCCGGGGGCATAACCTGGCGGTTCTCTCCGAACTCAATCCATTCATGGAAGGTCTCCGCAAGTGGTCATCCCATGAATGGCAGGCCACGCCCATCGTTAATGGTGAGCGGTGCAAGTCCGATGCCCGTACGACCGTGACCTGCCCCCATGACCAGTCCCGCAAAGCGGGCATCATGAGCTGGAGCCGGCCGGATCTGGTTGAAAAGGCGTTGAAGACGGCTCATGAGTCATTCGAGGGCTGGAATCAGACACCGGCTGAACAACGGGCCCGTTGTCTGGAAGCCTACGCCGACCGCATGGAAGCGAACGAGCACGAACTGATCGCCCTGTGCAGCCGGGAAGCTGGTAAATCGCTGCTTGATGGTATCGCAGAGGTGCGCGAAGCGGTGGATTTCTGTCGCTATTACGCCATGCAGGCACGTCGCCAGTTTGCCGAGCCCATGGAGATGCCGGGGCCAACAGGGGAATCCAACGAGTATTACCTGGAAGGGCGGGGTGTGTTCCTGTGCATCAGCCCCTGGAACTTCCCGCTGGCGATTTTTACCGGCCAGATCATGGCGGCATTGGCTGCCGGCAATACGGTGCTTGCCAAGCCCGCCGAGCAGGCATCACTCATTGCCTATCGGGCGACGGAGCTGATGCTGGAGGCCGGTTTCCCGCCCGGTGTCATCCAGCTGATACCAGGAGAGGGGGCGGGCATCGGCAAGCAGGTGCTTTCGGACCCGAGGCTCGCCGGGGTTACTTTCACCGGTTCCACAACCGTTGCCCACATCATCAGCCAGACCTTGGCCGCGAGGAAAGGTCCCATCATTCCGTTGATCGCGGAAACCGGGGGCCAGAACGCGATGATCGTCGACAGCAGCGCGCTGCCGGAACAGGTGGTCAAGGATGTGATCATGTCCGCCTTTGGCAGTGCCGGTCAGCGCTGTTCCGCGCTGAGGGTGCTCTATGTCCAGGACGATGTTGCGGATGCCATTGAGGAAACCCTCGCCGGAGCGATGCGGGACCTCAGGCTGGGTGATCCGGAAAAGCTTGAGACGGACGTCGGGCCGGTGATTGACCGCGACTCCTACCGCGTCCTGATGGGGCATGTGGAGGAACTCAGGGCGTCTCACCGCATTGTGGGAGAGGCGCCGCTGGCGGATAGCTGTGAGAGGGGCTTCTTTGTGCCCCCGGTCGCCTATGAGATCACCAGCATCGAGTCGCTGGACCAGGAGTATTTCGGGCCGATCCTGCACGTTGTGCGGTATGACGCTCAGGATCTGGATAAAGTGATTGATGAAATCAATGGCGCCGGCTATGGGCTGACCCTGGGCATTCACAGCCGAAGCGAGTCCACGGCGGCGTACATTGAACGCCGCGTCAAGGTCGGCAACACCTATATCAACCGTAATCAGGTCGGCGCCGTTGTGGGCGTCCAGCCCTTCGGCGGTCGCGGACTGTCCGGGACCGGCCCCAAGGCTGGTGGGCCGAACTACCTGCCGCGCTTCGCGACGGAGCGCGTCAGGAGCAATAACACTACGGCGGCGGGAGGCAATGCCACGCTCCTGTCACTGGGTGTCGAGGAAATAGGCTGAACAACAACAAACGGGGAAACCCGATGGAGCCGAACCATGGTTGAAAACACAGGTGTCGTTATCGTCACTTTTATTATCTATCTGCTGGTCATGCTGGGCCTTGGCCTGGTGGCCTATCTGCGCACCCAGAATCTGTCGGACTATATTCTGGGTGGGCGTAACCTGGGGCCGATCCCCTCGGCTCTGAGCGCCGGTGCGTCCGATATGAGCGGTTGGCTGCTGATGGGCCTCCCGGGTTTTGCCTATGCGGCGGGTCTGCAGGCAACCTGGATTGCCGTTGGTCTTCTGATCGGCACCTGGGCCAACTGGCTGCTGGTTGCACGGCGTCTGCGGAATTACAGCGCCGCGGCCAAGGATTCGCTGACGATCCCGTCTTTCCTGGAGAATCGATTCCGGGACGAAACGCGGATCCTCCGTGTCATCGCAGCGTTCTTCATACTGCTTTTCTTCCTGTTCTATACCAGTTCCGGGCTTGTAGCTGGCGGCAAGCTGTTCGAGACCGTCTTTTCCATGCCGTACGAGTGGGCGGTTGTTGTCGGCACTATTGCCATCGTCTCCTACACACTGTTTGGCGGCTTTCTGGCCGTATCCTGGACGGATGTTATCCAGGGGCTGATGATGCTGCTTGCGTTGATGCTCGTGCCAGTGCTCGCCATCAATAGTGGTGAAGTTGGTGGCTGGAGTGGCATGAAGGCGTCAATGCTGGATGAAGGTTCGGGCATGCTGGGCTTCTTCACCAACGCTGAGGGTGAAGCGCTTGGCTTCATCGCCATTGTCTCGCTGCTGGCGTGGGGGCTGGGTTATTTCGGCCAGCCTCACGTTCTGGCGCGCTTCATGGCGATCAGCAGCCAGGATCGGGTGCCCTACGCGCGTCGTGTTGCCGTGTCCTGGTCCGCGCTGACCCTGCTGGGCGCGCTCTTCGTTGGCTTCGCTTCCATTGCCTTTTTTGAGGGCGAGGGGCTCGAAGACGGCGAGCGGGCCTTCATGATGCTGGTGGATGCCCTTTTCCATCCGGTTATTGCTGGCGTTCTGCTGGCGGCAATCCTTGCGGCTGTCATGAGTACGGCTGACTCCCAGCTTCTGGTCTCGTCTTCGGCCCTGGCGGAGGACTTCTATAAGGGCTTTTTCCGCCCGGACGCGGATTCCGTTGAGCTGGTGCGTATTGGCCGCGCAGGGGTGATCGTTATTGCCGTGCTTGCCTGTGTGATTGCGTTGGATGACGACAGCATGGTCCTGGATCTTGTGTCCTATGCCTGGGCCGGCTTCGGCGCCGCGTTCGGACCAGTGATTCTCATGTCACTGTACTGGCCCCGCATGAACCGCGGAGGTGCTCTTGCCGGGATAATCGTGGGCGGCGTTACCGTCGTGGTCTGGAATATGCTGGAGGGCGGTCTGTTCGATATGTACGAGATCGTCCCAGGCTTCCTGTTTGCCATTATCGCCATTGCGGGTGTGTCGCTGGCGACCGGCGAGCCGGAAAAAGAGATCAGCGATGAGTTTGAGAAGGTCAACGGCTAGGTTGCACTGGCGCCTGAGCCGGGGGTATTCTCGCGCTTTTTGAGGGAGCACGGGGATGCCCCAGATCGACCTTTCCCATATCCATGAATTCCTGCCTTGCCCCACGCCCTCGGCCTGGGTCGAGGCAGCCCTCCGGAATCAGGATCTACTCCTGATCGATCACGCGCATTGTGAAAAGAAGGCCGCCTCAACGGCGTTGGGCCTGATGTATCGCTATATGGACGATCCGGATCTGCTGCATCGCATGTCGCGCCTGGCGCGGGAGGAGTTGCGGCATTTCGAGCAGGTTCTGTCGATTCTCCAGAAGCGTGGCATCGACTACGGCTACCTGTCGCCGGCCCGTTACGCCCAGGCACTGCACGCCCATGCCCGCAAGGAGGAGCCTGGCCGGCTGGTGGACACGCTCATCATCGGGGCCATTATCGAGGCGCGTTCCTGCGAGCGGTTTGCCGCCATTGCGCCCCATCTCGACGAGGAGCTTGCCGAGTTCTATAACTCGCTGCTGAAGTCTGAGGCCCGACACTACGAGGATTACCTGAGGCTGGCGGAGAAGGCTGCGGGTCATCGCGTCGAGGAACGCGTATCGGAATTGCTGGGGGTTGAGCGTGAGCAGATTGAGGGGCCGGATGAGGTGTTCCGGTTTCACAGCGGTGTGCCTGGTTTTGTTACCTAGCCTGTTGGGGTAGGGGGTCAGTGATCGGGGACGGCCACACGGGAAACGCTGTAAATACGTCCCTGTACGCTGCTCTTCCGCCATCCATGGCTCCAGAGCTTCCCGTGAGGCCGTCCCCGATCACTGAGTTCAGGTTCAGGGTTGGGCGCCCAACTCGGTGAATGACACTGAGAGCAGTTCGGGGGCATGGCCAGGTGCAGCTTCGATGTACCAGGCCTTCTCGTGCCAGTCTCCGGTCACATAGCGGGTGGCGGGCCGGCCATTGGCCGTCAGTTGATGGACTGCAGGCCTGTGGGTATGGCCATGGATGAGTCGCTGAACGCCCTGTGATTCCATGGCCGAGACCACTTCCTCCGGCGTGACATCCATGATGGCCTGTTCCTTGCCCTGATTCTTGGCCTGACTGATCTCCCGCAGCTGGCGAGCAACCATCTGGCGCTCCGCCAAGGACCGCTTCAGGAAGGCCTGCTGCCACTCCGGATTACGCATTTTGGCCCGAAACTCCATGTATTCGGTGTCCGCCGTGCAGAGGCTGTCACCGTGCATCAGCAGTGTGGGCTCGCCGTAGAGGTCAATACAGGTCGGGTCGTCCAGCAGGGTTGCCCCGATCCGGTCGCAGAAATCCTGTCCGATGAGAAAATCCCGGTTGCCGTGCATCAGATAGAGGCGCGTACCTGTGGCATGGACCTGCTTCAGGGCCCCGGCCACTTCCTCCTGCAAGGGAGTTCGCTCGTCGTCCCCGATCCAGTTCTCGAAGAAATCGCCCAGTATGTAGAGCGCATCAATGTTCCGGGCGTATCCGTCCAGGAAGCCAAGGAAGGCGTCGGTGACATCCCGTCGGGATTCCTCCAGGTGCAGGTCCGCGATGAACCGGGTGGTCATGATTCACCTTCGCCATCAACAAGGCGTGCCTCGTGGATAAGGATCTCATCCACCGGAACGTCGCGGTGCCCCGCGCGGGCGGTGGTAGGGACTTCGCGGATGCTGTCCACAACGTCCATGCCTTCAACAACCTGCCCGAAGACGCAGTAACCCCAGCCGTCCTGGGTTTTGGCGGTGTGGTCCAGGAAGCCGTTATCGTTCACATTGATGAAGAACTGGGACGAGGCTGTATGCGGGTTCATGGTGCGTGCCATGGCAATGGTTCCGCGCTTGTTGCTGAGGCCGTTGTCCGCCTCGTTCTGGATCGGGGCGCCGGGCCTGTGCGGCTCCATATCCGGCCCGAATCCGCCGGTCTGGATCATGAAGTTGCTGATGACCCGATGGAAGATCAGTCCATCGTAGAAACCGTCGCGCACGTAACTCTTGAAATTCTCGGTGGTAATCGGGGCATTATCCGGGTCGGTTTCCAGCACAATGCGGCCCTTACTGGTTTCCAGAACGACCATGAAACTATATCCTTTCGCATTCAAACGGGGCGTATTGTAAGGCATCCATCATCCGGGTGCATGAGATCCTTGCAAGCAGTGCGTATAATGGCCGATTTTCACATTCCACTCCGGCGGTGTCAGGAATTCTATGAGCGCAGAAGCAAATCAGTCCGGTAACTTCATCAAAACCATCATCCAGGACGACCTGGAGCAGGGCCGTCACGACCACATTGTGACCCGGTTTCCGCCGGAGCCCAACGGTTACCTGCACATCGGCCACGCCAAGTCCATCTTCGTGAATTTCGGGATGGCCGAAGCCTTTGGGGGTGACTGCACACTTCGCTTTGACGACACCAACCCGGAGAAGGAAAGCCAGGAATACATCGATTCCATCAAGCGGGATGTTGAGTGGCTGGGCTATGAATGGAAAGGCCCGGTCCGGTTTGCATCGGATTATTTTGACCGGCTCTATGAGTACGCTGAAGAGCTGATTCGCAACGGTCACGCTTACGTTTGCAGTCTGGATCCGGAAACGGCCGCTTCCTACCGGGGGACGCTCAAGGAAGCCGGGAAGAACAGCCCGTATCGGGATCGCTCGGTCGAGGAGAATCTCGACCTGTTCCGTCGCATGCGGGCCGGGGAGTTCGCCGAGGGTGAACACGCGCTGCGGGCGAAGATCGATATGGCCTCACCGAACATGAACCTGCGTGATCCCATCCTGTACCGGATCCGTTTCCTGCACCACCACCAGACCGGCGACAAGTGGTGCATCTATCCGATGTACGATTTCACCCATCCGTTGTCCGACGCGGAAGAGGGGGTGACCCACTCGCTCTGTACCCTGGAGTTCGAGGATCACCGTCCGTTGTATGATTGGGTCCTCGAGAACGTGACGCCGCCGTGCCGGCCTCGGCAGATTGAGTTCGCCCGGTTGAACGTGAACTACACCATCACCAGCAAGCGCAAGCTGATGCGCCTGGTGAACGAGGGCTACGTGGACGCCTGGAATGACCCGCGCATGCCGACGCTCTCCGGGATGCGCCGGCGTGGCTTTACGCCGGCGTCCATTCGCCAGTTCTGCGATATGGTGGGCATCAACAAGACCGGTGGAACCGTGGACCTGGGTATGCTGGAGCACGCCATTCGGGATGATCTGAACAAGCATGCACCCCGGGCCATGTGTGTGCTGCACCCGGTGAAGCTGGTGCTGACTAACTACCCGGAAGGACAGCGGGAAAGCCTGACCGTGCCGGTGCATCCCCAGGATGAATCCATGGGTACCCGGGAGGTGACCTGGACCCGGGAGCTCTATATTGACCAGAACGACTTCGCTGAAGTGCCGCCGCGTAAGTGGAAGCGGCTTTCCCCGGGTAATGCGGTGCGGCTGCGGGGAGGGTATGTGATTACCTGTACGGATTTTGTGCAGGATGATGAAGGCAATGTTACGGAGATTCATGCGGAATACGATCCGGCTACGCTTGGGGTCAATCCGGAGGGGTACAAGCCCAAGGGGGTGATTCACTGGGTGTCGGCGGAGACGGCGGTGGATCTGGAGTTGCGGCTCTATGACCGCCTGTTTGGGGTAGAGAATCCTGGAGCGGATAAGGAACGGGATTATATTGAGGATCTGAATCCGGAGAATCTGGTGACCCTTTATGGGTGCAAGGGCGAGGAGAATCTGGCGGAACCTCGGCGGGATATTGCTTACCAGTTTGAGCGGGAGGGGTATTTCTTCTTTGATCCCGAGGTGAGTGATGGGGATCGGATTGTTCTGAATCGGACCGTGACGTTGCGGGATTCCTGGGCCAAGGTCAGTGGTCAGTAGTCTGGTAGTGTCGTGCGGGATCAGCGACCGGGGAGGACTTTCCGGGAATCGCTGTGAATACGTCCCTGTACGCTGCCCTCCGCCATCCATGGCTCCGGAGCTTCCCGGAAAGTCCTCCCCGGCCGCTGATCCTCCGGCTACGGGGTTGGTTAATCATGTCAGGAAATGGAGATAGTGTGATCCAGCTATACAGTACGCTCAGTCGCAAAAAGGAAACTTTCCAGCCGATTGAACCAGGGAAGGTTGGGATCTATGTGTGCGGCATGACGGTGTATGATTACTGTCATCTGGGCCACGCACGGGTACTGGTGGCGTTTGATGTGATCACGCGCTATTTCCGGCATCGGGGCTACGACGTTCATTATGTGCGTAACATCACCGATGTGGACGACAAGATACTGGATCGTGCGCGGGAGAACGGTGAGGATTTTCATGTGCTCACTGACCGCATGATCGAAGCCATGCACGTGGATGAGGGGGCGCTCGGGGTGTTGCGGCCGAACGAAGAGCCGCGCGCTACCGAGTACATGGACGAGATGATCGACATGATCCGGACCCTGGTGGATAAGGGGCATGCGTATCCGGCGGACAATGGGGATGTTTACTTTGCCGTCTCGACCTTTGATGACTACGGCAAGCTGAGCCGGAAGAAGCTGGAGGATCTGGTTGCCGGTGCCCGGGTTGAGGTTCAGGAAGCCAAGGCCAGTCCGGCGGATTTCGTGCTCTGGAAATCCGCAAAGCCCGGCGAGGTCAGCTGGCCGTCGCCCTGGGGCGAGGGCCGGCCCGGCTGGCACATCGAGTGCTCCGCTATGTCCCGCTCCCGACTCGGGCGCACCTTCGACATCCATGGCGGCGGCCCGGACCTGATGTTCCCGCACCACGAGAACGAGATCGCCCAGTCCGAGTGCGCCCATGAGCAGCCGTTCGTGAACTACTGGATGCACGCCGGTGCGGTGCGGGTGAACCACGAAAAGATGTCCAAGTCCCTGGGCAACTTCTTCACCATCCGCGACATCCTCCAGGAACACGACCCGGAAGTGGTGCGCTATTTCCTGATCTCCAGCCACTACCGCAGCCAGATCGACTACACCCCGGACAGCCTCGCGGATGCGAGGTCCGCACTGATGAAGTTCTACCAGGCCCTGGATGGTGTGGAGCCCGCAAAGGACCCGGCAGAAACCGAGCACGACCAGCGCTTCATGGCTGCCATGGACGACGACTTCAACACTGTCGAAGCCACAGCGGTACTGCACGCGGTCACGGCAGAACTTAACCGGTGCAAGAAAGCGGGCGAAACCGAACAGTCCAGCGCCATGGCAGGTGTTCTCAAACGTCTTGGCGGTGTGCTGGGCGTTCTCGAACGTGAACCGGCTTCCTTCCTCCAGGCCGACACCGGCGACCTGAATGCGGACCGCATTGAAGGGCTTATCGAAGAGCGGCGTCAGGCCAAGAAAAACAAGGACTTCGGTGAAGCTGATCGCATTCGGGATGAACTCCTGGAGCAGGGTATCGTTCTAGAAGACAGCCGGGAAGGAACCACCTGGCGACGCGAGTAAACCACTCGGCCTGTAAATTCAGAGCTAGTTTGCCGTAGAATACGCGCACGAATTTAGAAGGCGGGTGGGGGAGCCCGTTCCGGGAAGCTCCGGAGCCATGGATGGCGGAGGGCAGCGTACACGGACGTATTCACAGCGATTCCCGGAACGGGCTCCCCCACCCGCCAAAGCACCAAACCCGAGATTTACCAAAAGCAATCCGAGGCAAACAACATGACGGAACGCGTGAACGCAGGGGGCCTGCAGGTCGCCCGACTCCTTTACGACTTCATCAACAACGAAGCCATCCCCGGCACCGGCGTCGACCAGGACCACTTCTGGAACGAATTCGGCCGCATCGTCGCCGACATGGCGCCGCGCAACCGCGACCTCCTCAAGTTCCGGGAAGACCTGCAGGCCAAGATCGACAACTGGCACCGCGAAAACAAGGGCCAGCCCATCGATCTGGAGAGCTACAAAGGCTTCCTCAAGGACATCGGCTACCTCAAGCCGGAAGGCGAGGATTTCACCGCCACCACCGCCAACGTCGACGACGAGATCGCGCGGGTCGCCGGCCCCCAGCTGGTCGTGCCAATCTCCAACGCACGTTTCGCGCTGAACGCCGCCAACGCCCGCTGGGGCAGCCTCTACGACGCTGTCTACGGCTCCGACATCATCCCGGAAGAGGGCGGCGCGGACAAAGGCCCCGGTTACAACCCGGTTCGCGGCGAAAAGGTCATTGCCTACGCCCGTGGCGTTCTCGATGAATCCGCACCGCTGGCCCAGGGCAGCCACAGCGACTCCATCCTGTACCGCGTCGATGGCGGCAAGCTGGTCGTGAAGCTCAAGGACGGTTCCGAAACCGGTCTGAAGGATCCGGCCCAGTTCGTCGGCTACAAGGGCAGCGAGTCCGAGCCCGAATCCGTACTGCTGGTGCGCAACGGCATGCACCTGGAAATCCAGGTCGACGCCAGCCATCCGATCGGCCAGGACGACCCGGCGCACGTCAAGGACGTGGCCACGGAATCCGCCCTGACCACGATCATGGACTGCGAGGACTCGGTTGCGGCGGTTGATGCCGACGATAAGACCGGCGTCTACCGCAACTGGCTGGGCCTGATGAAGGGCAGCCTCGAGGAGAGCTTCGAGAAGGGCGGCAAGACCGTTACCCGTAAGATGAACGCCGACCGCGATTACACCGGTGCCGATGGCAAGCCGCTGAGCCTCCAGGGCCGCAGCCTGATGCTGGTGCGCAACGTGGGCCACCTGATGACCAATGACGCCATCCTGGACAGCGACGGCAACGAAGTGCCCGAGGGCATCATGGACGGCATGGTCACTTCCCTGATCGCCATCCACGACCTCAAGGGCAATAGCAAGGTCGCCAATAGCCGCACCGGCAGCGTCTACATCGTGAAGCCCAAGATGCACGGCCCGGAAGAAGTGGCGTTCACCAACGAGCTCTTCGGCCGCGTCGAGGACGCCCTGGGCATCGCCCGCAACACCCTGAAGGTTGGTGTTATGGACGAGGAGCGCCGGACCACCGTCAACCTCAAGGAATGCATCCGCGAGGCGAAGGACCGGATCATCTTCATCAACACCGGCTTCCTGGACCGCACCGGCGACGAGATCCACACCAGCATGGAAGCCGGCCCCGTGATCCGTAAGGGCGAGATGAAGCAGGCGCCCTGGATGACCAGCTACGAGGATTGGAACGTGGACATCGGCCTGGAAACCGGCCTCAAGGGCCGCGCCCAGATCGGCAAGGGCATGTGGCCCATGCCGGACAAGCTGGCGGCCATGATGGAAGCGAAGATCAGTCATCCCAAGGCCGGCGCTAACTGCGCCTGGGTCCCATCACCCACGGCGGCAACGCTGCACGCCATCCACTATCACCAGGTCAACGTGATGGCGGTCCAGGACGAACTGGCCAAGCGCGAGCGCGCCAGCCTGGACAACATCCTGACGATCCCGCTGATGAAGGATCCCAAGTCCCTCAGCCAGGACGAGATCAAGCAGGAGCTAGATAACAACGCCCAGGGCATCCTCGGCTACGTCGTGCGCTGGATCGAGCAGGGCGTGGGTTGTTCCAAGGTGCCGGACATCAACGATGTGGGGCTGATGGAGGACCGCGCCACCCTGCGGATCGCCTCCCAGCTGCTGTGCAACTGGCTGTACCACGGCATCTGCACGGAAGAGCAGGTGATGGAGACGCTCAAGCGCATGGCGAAGGTTGTGGACCGTCAGAACGAGGGCGACCCGAGTTACATCCCCATGGCGGATGATTTCGAAGGTAACGTGGCCTTCCAGGCAGCCTGCGACCTGATCTTCAAGGGTCGCGAGCAGCCCAGTGGTTACACGGAGCCGCTGCTCCATGCCTACCGCCGTAAGGCCAAGGCTAAATACGGCCAGTAAACAGAAAACCCCGCTTCGGCGGGGTTTTTTATTGGCAGGATGCCAGAGGTTGCGAAGGAGGGATCGGGGACCGCTTTCAGGGATACGCTGTGAATACGTCCCTGTACGCTTGCTTCCGCCATCCATGGCTCCAGACAATCCCGGAAAGCGGTCCCCGATCCCTCCTTCGCAACATGCACGAACTCAGCCGTCGTGGTTGTTAGCAGCCTCCAGGGTATTACGGAGCAGCATTGCAATCGTCATCGGCCCCACACCCCCAGGCACCGGCGTAATCCAGCCCGCACGCCGTGAGGCTGCGTCGAAGCCCACGTCTCCGATCAGCTTGCCGGATTCGGTCCGGTTAATGCCTACGTCAATCACTGTTGATCCGGGTTTCACCCATTCGCCGTCAATCAGCCCCGGCTTGCCTGCGGCGGCAATCAGCAGATCCGCGTCGGCCACAAAGCGGGGCAGGTCGCCGGTAAAGCGATGGGTCACGGTCACCGTGGTGCCCTTTAAAAGGAGTTCCATGGTCATCGGGCGCCCCACAATATTCGAAGCACCCACGATCACCGCGTGCTGACCCTTGTAGGGTGTGCCAATGGCGTCCAGCAAATGGATGATGCCTGCCGGGGTGCAGGGGCGCAGCTCAGGCTTGCGTTGACACAGGCGCCCCACGTTGTAGGGGTGGAAGCCGTCCACATCCTTGTCAGGGCGAATGCGTAGCAGCATCTCATCCGCGTCGAGATGGTCCGGCAGGGGAAGCTGGACCAGGATGCCATCAATGGCCGGATCCTCGTTCAACTGCTCAATGAGGGCATTCAGCGTTTCCTGGGTCGTGTTCGGATCCAGGTCATGGTCCTCGGCGTGGAAGCCGGCTTCCTCACAGGCTTCGCGTTTTTTGCGCACATAGACGCTGGAAGCGGGATCGGAGCCCACGAGCACCACGGCGAGCCCCGGAGGACGTTTACCGCTGGCTGTTCGTTGGCGAACCTGCTCCGCAACTTCCCTGCGAATGTCCAGGGCAATGCTCTTGCCGTCGATAATCTGCGCTGTCATGTATCGGGCCTGTGAATGCGATTCTGTAAAAGGCATAATTGTCGCAGTTTTACCCGCCGCCGCCAATTATTCCGGTTGTGGGGCGAGTCTCGGAAACAGAGTATTGACGCTGTTAAAAGCGGCCGGTATGATTCGCTCCAACTTCGCTGAGAGCCGGCGCAGGTGAGTTTTAACGGGGTATAGCGCAGTCTGGTAGCGCGCCTGCTTTGGGAGCAGGATGTCGGGAGTTCGAATCTCTCTACCCCGACCAGACATTATACAGAATGCGCCCGTAGCTCAGCTGGATAGAGCACCGGCCTTCTAAGCCGTAGGTCGTAGGTTCAAGTCCTACCGGGCGCGCCAACCTTGACGACGGCAATGGTGAAGTTTTTAGTGGTGGACGTAGCTCAGTTGGTAGAGCTCAGGATTGTGACTCCTGCGGTCGAGGGTTCGATCCCCTTCGTCCACCCCATTTTCCAGATTCCAGCGTTCCGGATAATGACCCTTCCAATGACGTGCGAAAGTGGCGGAACTGGTAGACGCGCTGGATTTAGGTTCCAGTGGGGCAACCCGTGAGAGTTCGAGTCTCTCCTTTCGCACCAGATTTCCCGCTGATGCAACCGCTCCCCCCGTGTCGTCTTAACGTGATAGAATCGTCGACCTGCCTCTTGCGGTCTTGCCAAGAAGGCTTTTCGTTTCTATGATCCCCGGCTTTACATTGAATCAGAACGGCAATAACTGAGGATAATCCATGCAAGTCTCTCTTGAATCGACGTCCAATATCGAGCGTCGGATGACCATTGGCGTGCCCGCCGAACAGGTTGAACAGGAAGTTGATAAGCGCCTCCAGGAGGCGGCCAAGTCCGTTCGGCTGAACGGTTTCCGTCCGGGCAAGGTCCCGCTGAAGGTTGTGCGCAAGCGCTTCGGGCAGGGCGTTCGCCAGGAGGTGCTGGGTGAAGTGATGCGCAACTCCTACATGGAGGCGATCCAGCAGGAAGACGTACAGCCGGCTGGTCAGCCACGCTTCGAGCCCAAGACCGTGGAAGAAGGCAAGGATTTCGAGTTTGTTGCCGTGTTTGAAGTTATGCCTGACCTCGAAGTGGGGGACCTGAGCAAGATCAGCGTTGAGAAGCCCGTGTCCGAGGTGCAGGACAAAGACATCAAGAAGATGATCGATAATCTGCGCCGCCAACAGGCAACGTACAAGGAAGTGAAGCGCAAGGCCAAGAAGAAGGATGTCATGACCATCGACTTCAAGGGCACAATGGATGGTGAAGCCTTTGAAGGAGGCAGCGCGGAAGATCAGCAGATTACGCTTGGTGAGGGCCAGCTGATCAAGGACATGGAAGATCAGCTCGTCGGCGCCAAGACAGGGGAGGAGCACACGCTTGATGTGACATTCCCCGAGGACTACCAGAACGAAGAGCTCGCGGGCAAGCAGGCGCAGTTTGAGGTCACCATCAAGAAAGTGGAAGAGCCTCAGCTACCGGCGCTTGAGAAAGAGTTCTTCGAGCAGTTCGGTGTCCAGGCGGAGACCGAGGAAGAGTTCCGGGAAGAAGTCCGCAAGAACATGGAGCGCGAGCTCAAGAACGGGATCAACAACCGCGTCAAGCAGCAGGTAATCGACGGGCTGCTTGAAGTTACCGAGGTTGAAGTTCCGCAGTCCATGGTCGATCAGGAAATCGACCGGATGAAGCAGGAAGCCGTACAGCAGTTCGGCGGCCAGATGGATGCGTCACAGCTGCCTTCGGAGCTCTTCCAGGACCAGGCCGTGCGCCGGATCAAGACAGGGCTGATCTTCCAGCAGCTGGTCAAGGATAATGACCTTGAACCCGATCCGGAGAAGGTCGACGAGCGTATCCGTGATATTGCTTCCACCTATCAGGATCCGGACGAAGTCGTCGAGCATTACAACAACAACCCGGACCAGAAACAGCAGATTGAGTCTGCCGTCCTTGAGGATCAGGTTGTTGATCATGTACTTGACCAGGCCAAGGTCAAGGAGAAGAAATACAAGTACGAGGATGCGGTGCAGCCGCCCAACCAGGCAGCGGGTTAACGTCAACAGGGCCACTGCAGATTCGGGAGAATCGGCTACACTCTCCCGAGTCAATCAATGTGAAATACTGCTGTGGTGACGCAGCAAAACGGTTACAAACCGGGAGACGACCACGATCATGAGTAACTCAATGTCCGAAGGCGGCAGTGACATCACCAACAGCGGCCTGATCCCGATGGTGATTGAGCAGACGGCCCGGGGGGAACGGTCTTTCGACATATTCTCCCGCCTGCTCAAGGAACGGGTGATCTTTCTGGTTGGCCCGGTCGAAGACCATACGGCCAATCTGATCGTGGCGCAGCTGCTGTTCCTTGAGTCCGAGAACCCGGACAAGGATATTCACTTCTATATCAACTCCCCCGGCGGTGCAGTAACAGCGGGCATGGCCATCTACGACACCATGGAATTCATCAAGCCCGATGTTTCCACGCTCTGTGTTGGTCAGGCAGCCAGTATGGGCGCGCTGCTTCTGGGTGCCGGTGCTCCCGGCAAGCGTTACTGCCTGCCGAATTCGCGGGTGATGATCCATCAGCCGCTGGGTGGCTTCCAGGGCCAGGCATCCGACATTGAGATTCATACCCGTGAGATCCTGAAGACCAAGGAAAAGCTCAACCAGATTCTGGCGCACCATACCGGCCAGTCCTACGAGCGGATTGCCCAGGACACGGATAGGGATAATTTCATGGATGCCTATGAGGCCGCTGAGTACGGGCTGGTCGACTCGGTACTTGATAAACGCGCGGGTAATACATAATACTGGTAGCAATTCCCGTTTTTGCCGCCTCCTGCCCCGAGTGGGGCGGGGAAAAGCGGTTTTCAGAAAGAAAACAGAGGTAAATCAATGGCAGAGAAAGGTAGCGGCAGGGGCGACGATAACGGCAAGCTGCTGTATTGTTCGTTCTGCGGCAAAAGCCAGCACGAGGTCCGGAAACTGATCGCGGGGCCTTCCGTGTTTATCTGCGACGAATGCGTTGATCTATGCAACGACATTATCCGGGAAGAAATCCAGGAAACGACGCAGGAAGAGCCGAGCGATCGTCTGCCTTCGCCTCACGAGATCAAGGAAACCCTGGATGAGTACGTGATTGGCCAGGATCGGGCCAAGGTCGTACTGTCCGTAGCGGTGTATAACCACTACAAGCGCCTGCGCTTTGGTGAGTCCCGCCCGGAAGTCGAACTCGGCAAGAGTAATATACTCCTGATCGGGCCCACCGGCAGCGGCAAGACGCTGCTGGCGGAAACGCTTGCGCGCATGCTCAATGTTCCCTTCACGATTGCCGACGCCACAACGCTGACAGAGGCGGGCTACGTCGGTGAGGACGTTGAGAACATCATCCAGAAACTGCTGCAGAAATGCGATTACGATGTGGACAAGGCCCAGCGTGGCATCGTCTATATCGACGAGATCGACAAGGTCTCGCGCAAGTCTGATAATCCCTCGATCACCCGGGACGTCTCCGGCGAGGGCGTCCAGCAGGCACTTCTGAAGCTTATTGAGGGCACTGTCGCGTCGGTTCCACCTCAGGGAGGGCGAAAGCATCCCCAGCAGGAGTTCCTGCAGGTGGATACCGCCGGGATGCTCTTCATCTGCGGTGGTGCATTCGCCGGGCTGGATAAGGTGATCCGTGACCGCTCCGAGAAAACCAGTATCGGTTTTGCGGCCAAGGTGGTCAGTCAGACGGATGACAAGAGTACCTCGGAGATCCTGAAGTCTGTCGAGACCGAGGATCTGGTGAAGTATGGGCTGATCCCGGAGTTCGTGGGTCGTCTGCCGGTTGTGGCGACACTCTCGGAGTTGGACGAGGATGCGCTGATCGAGATTCTGACGCAGCCGAAGAATGCGCTGACAAAGCAGTATCAGCAGCTGTTCGATATTGAGGATGTGGAGCTGGATTTCCGCGATGACGCGCTTCGCGCTGTGGCTCGCAAGGCAATGGAGCGCAAGAGCGGTGCTCGTGGGCTGCGCTCGATCATGGAGAGTATCCTGCTCGACACCATGTATGAGATTCCCTCGGAGCCGGACGTCTGCAAGGTTGTTATTGATGAGAGCGTGGTCAACGGAGACTCTGCCCCCATCAAGATCTATGGCAACCAGGAGACAGCCAGGGCGGTCCCGGAAGACTGATTCCGGGTTTGCAGGCCCCATCGGGGGCTTTGCGGTTGTATCATTGCGATCGAAAAAGGGGCTGAAGACAGGCCCCTTTTTTGTATGGGTTGAATACAGCTCCCGGAACCCCCATCTTTAGAACAGATGCCGGTGCCCGCTTTGCAGCGCACCGGTCCAGTCAAGTTACGGATGCTGGCGTCAGTATCCCAGCCCAGAGGAATCAGCATGACAGATCAGCCCCAGGGCCAGACCCTTTATGAACTCCCCATGCTGCCGCTGCGCGACGTGGTGGTTTTCCCGCACATGGTTGTCCCGCTTTTTGTGGGTCGCGAGAAGTCCATCAACGCGCTTGAAGCGGCCATGGAAGACAACAAACAGATTCTGCTTGTGGCGCAGAAGGACGCCGAGACGGATGATCCCGGCGACGGCGACCTTTACCGTATTGGGACGATCGCCACGGTTCTGCAGATGCTTCGGCTCCCGGACGGTACCGTCAAGGTGCTCGTTGAGGGGAGTGCCCGTGCATCGGTTGATTCCCTGACGGAAGGCGAGCATTTCCTGGGGGCCCAGGCCCAGGAGCTTGCTGAGACCGGTGTCGATGAGCGTGAGGAAGAGGTGCTGGTGCGCACCCTGATGGAAGAGTTTGAGAAGTTTGCCAAACTCTCCAAGAAGGTCCCCTCCGAAGTCAGCAACAGCCTGACCGGCATTGAGGAGCTGGACCGCCTTGCCGACACCATGGCCTCCCATCTCGAGCTCAAGGTCCCGGAAAAGCAGGAACTGCTGGAACAGGTGGATCTGCGCCAGCGGATTGAGACGCTTCTCGGTAAGCTCGACAGTGAGATTGATTTGATCGAGGTGGAAAAGCGCATCCGCGGTCGGGTCAAGAAACAGATGGAGCGCAGTCAGCGCGAGTACTACCTGAATGAGCAGATGAAGGCCATTCAGAAGGAAATGGGGCAGCTTGGCGATGGCAGTGGCCAGGACTTCGAGGACCTGGAGCAGCGCATTGAATCCTCCGGCATGCCCAAGGAAGCCCGTGAGAAGGCCGAGGCGGAGCTGAACAAGCTCAAGATGATGTCCCCCATGTCCGCAGAGGCAACGGTCGTGCGTGGCTTCATAGACTGGCTCCTGGCGGTGCCCTGGAAGAAGCGCAGCCGGGTACGCCATGATATTGACCGTGCCAGAGATATCCTGGATGAGGACCACTACGGCCTTGACGAGGTCAAGGAACGGATCCTCGAGTACCTGGCCGTGCAGAGCCGGGTGCGCAAGATCAAGGGCCCGGTGCTCTGCCTTGTGGGGCCTCCCGGTGTGGGCAAGACCTCACTGGGCCAATCCATCGCGCGCGCAACCAATCGCAAATACACCCGTATGGCATTGGGCGGTGTCCGGGATGAAGCCGAGATACGGGGACACCGGCGCACCTATATCGGCGCGCTGCCGGGCAAGATCATTCAGAAGCTGTCCAAGGTGGGCGTCAAGAACCCGCTGTTCCTCCTGGACGAGGTGGACAAGATGGGTATGGACCATCGCGGGGATCCCTCCTCAGCGCTTCTGGAAGTCCTGGATCCCGAACAGAATCATACCTTTAACGATCACTACCTGGAGCTGGAATACGACCTGTCCGACGTCATGTTCGTGTGCACCTCCAACTCCATGAACATTCCCTCGGCGCTGCTGGACCGGATGGAGATCATCCGCATTCCGGGCTATACCGAGGATGAGAAGGTCAACATTGCCCGCAAGTACCTGCTGACCAAGCAGCTCAAGGCCAATGGCCTGAAGGCGGAAGAACTGCAGATCCCGGATGAGACCTTCCAGGCCATCATCCGTTACTACACCCGTGAGGCCGGGGTGCGTAATCTTGAGCGGGAGATCGCCAAGATCTGCCGCAAGGTGGTGCGTGAACACGTTGAGGCGGGTGAGCGCAAGTCGCTGGTAGTCGGCCCGGAGGATCTGGAGCACTACGCCGGCGTGCGTCGCCACAAGTACGGACTTGCTGAGGAGGAGAACCAGATTGGGCAGGTCACCGGGCTCGCCTGGACCCAGGTGGGTGGCGAACTGCTGACCCTGGAGTGCGCTGTGAGCCCCGGCAAGGGCAAGGTGGTCAAGACCGGCTCCCTGGGCGATGTGATGCAGGAATCCATTCAGGCGGCGCTCACGGTCGTTCGCAGCCGTGCCGCGGGCCTGGGGCTTGCGGCAAGCTTCCACGAGAAGAACGACCTTCATATCCACGTTCCGGAAGGTGCGACGCCGAAAGATGGCCCAAGCGCGGGCATCGGTATGTGTACTGCGCTTATTTCCGCGCTGACGCGTATTCCCGTTCGTGCGGACGTTGCCATGACCGGTGAGATTACCCTGCGGGGCCGGGTATTGATGATCGGCGGCCTCAAGGAAAAGCTGCTGGCTGCGCACCGTGGCGGCATCAAGACAGTCATTATCCCCGCGGAAAACGTGCGTGATCTCAAGGAGATACCAGATAACATCAAGGAGTCGCTCGATATCCGGCCGGTGGAATGGATCGATCAGGTACTCGATATAGCGCTGACCCACCAGCCGGAACCGCTGCCGGTCGAGGAGGCCGAGCGTCCTGCCGGCGGACGGGATGACGACGCGGAAAACAGTGAGCGTGTGAACACCCACTGAACCGGCCATCATTGACACCGCTTTGAGGCCGTTGGTATAACGTATTTCGCCTCACAGCGGAGCCATGGGCGACCCTGTCAGGGCTCGCAGGGTAAGCGTGAAGGGTTGTGAACCAGATCAGCGCTTCATCGGCCTGCGGCCATGGAATTCTCCGATGGCGTGTGCCATAGTCAGTGGCGCCGAAGAAAAACCACAACGTAAAACATGGAACCGGAAAGAAAAGGGGTTTAGTGTGAACAAGTCCGAACTGATCGACGCTATCGCAGATTCTGCCGATATCTCCAAGGCTGCAGCAGGCCGCGCGCTTGACGCCATGGTTGGCTCCATTACCGACTCGCTGAAGCAAGGCGACCAGGTAACCCTCATTGGCTTTGGAACTTTTTCCGTGAAGGAGCGCGCCGCGCGCACCGGTCGGAATCCGCAGACTGGCCAGGAAATCAAGATCGCCGCTTCCAAGGTGCCCAGCTTCAAGGCCGGTAAGGCCCTCAAGGACGCTGTCCAGTAACAGCTGGCACGTTCTGCGTTTCCCGACGGAGCGGTAGTTCAGCTGGTTAGAATACCGGCCTGTCACGCCGGGGGTCGCGGGTTCGAGTCCCGTCCGCTCCGCCAGCACATTATCGGGCGCATGCCGTTAAGGGATGCGCCCTTTTACGTTCAACCCAAGGAGCGTCGTGCATCACGGCGCCGGTTAAGGTAGGGAAGGCATGCTCCAGAACATCCGTGAAAATGCCCAGGGCACGATTGCGAAAACCATTATTGTGCTTCTGATCCTGTCGCTCTCAGTCTGGGGGCTGGATTCGATTGTCGGAGGTAGTGGTGAGGCCAGTGTAGCCACCGTCAATGGCGAAGAAATCACGGAGCGCGAGTTTGAGCGCAGCGTCCGTATCGCTCGCCAGCAGCGCCTGCAGGAGATGGACACCCCTGACTCCTCCAGGATTGATACGGACCAGCTCAATGAGGAGGTGCTGGATCGGCTGATTCGCGAAAAGCTGATCGAGCAGGATATCCGCGAGCGTGGTCTGGAGCTGACCGCTCAGGACATCGACCGGATGATCACTCAGGCCGAACAGTTCCGGGTCGACGGGGCCTTCAGTCAGGAGCGCTTCACCCGGGCGGTTCGTAATCAGGGCATGACGGTTGAGGGTTTCCGGGAAATGATTGAGCGCGATCACCTGACCCGGGTTCTCCAGGCGGTCATCCAGGGCAGCGCCTTCTCGACGGAAACTGAGAGTAAGCGAATCGCGCGGCTCCTTACCCAGACCAGGGACTTTGATGTTCTCGAAGTGCCGCTGTCGGCAGTTATGGATGACGTGACGGTCAGTGAATCCGAGATTGAGTCCTTCTATGCGGACAATAAGGCGATGTTCAGCCAGGAAGAGTCCGTTGACGTGGCCTGGATTACCCTCGACCAGGCTCAGTTGGTCGATCCGGATTCCATCGACGAGGAAACGGTGAGAGCGCGTTACCGGGAGCGGATTGATGAAATGGGCCAGACAGAGAAGCGAAATCCGGCTCATATTCTGATTGCGGATGATGCTGACCGGGTTGAGACGGTCAGTAATGCCCTTGATGAAGGGGCCGACTTTGGCGAGCTGGCCCGGCAATATTCCGACGATACGGCAAGCGCCGAGGATGGGGGCGAGCTGGGGCTCTCCGGCAGGAATGCGTTTGCGGAACCGTTCTCGGAGGCGCTGTTCTCGATTGAGGAAAAGGGAGGGATTGCCGGCCCTGTTGAAACCTCCTTTGGTACCCATTTCATCAAGCTTCTCGACACTGAGAAACAGGATCCGCCTTCCTTCAGCGACATGGAATCCGAGTTGCGCCAGGAGATTGCCCAGGAGCAGGCCGGCAACCGGTTTGTTGAGCTGAGCGAGGAGTTGGCCGATATTGCCTATTCCGAGTATGACCTTAAGGCGCCAAGCGAGCTCATCGATGCGGAAATCCAGACCCGTGATGGGGTGACGCGTGACGGCAATCGGGCTCCCTTTGATCACCCCCAGCTGAAAGAGCAGCTGTTCAGCGAGGACGTCCGGGAAGGCGGGTTCAACACGGAACTGGTTGAAGTCAGTCAGGACCGGGCGGTTGTTGCCAGGGTGCGTGAATATCACCCCGAGAAACAGAAGGAACTGGACACCGTGCGTGAGCAGATTCGTGAGCTCGTGACTGAGCGGAAGGCACGTGAAATGATCGAGCAGCGCCTGAGCGAAGGTGCCGATTCCGAGTCCATTGCTGGCACCTTCGGCGTTGAGTGGGAAACCTATCAGGATGTCGGCCGGCAGGGCGACCTGGGGGCGCCTGCCATCATCCGTGATGCCGCGTTCGGGATGCCACGCCCTCCGGAAGACGGTTTCAGCACGGAGGTTGTTGAACTTCCCGACGGCATGGCGCTCATCAGGCTGACTGGCATTACCGGTTCCGAGGACAACACCGCGGCAATGATGGCCGAAAACATCCAGTCGCAACTCGGCCAGAGGCATGGCCAGAGCGCCTACTACTATTACCTTGAACAGCTCCGTTCCGAGGCCGAGATCAGCCGCGACTGATCCGTAGTGCAGGAACACGCTGATCTGAAAAGGGCCTCCTCCCACGGGGGCCCTTTCTTTTTGTGGGCGGAAACAGGGGCCCAACCTGTTTCACAAAATAGGTAGCGTAATCCAAGACCCCGAATTGCAAGGGCTTATCAGCTCGAGAATTGCGGACCAGTTATCTTTAAGGTTACGGCAATTTAGGTATCTTTTGTCCCACACCGCCCGTTGTCGGTTATCGAAAGGGAAGCGCGTCATGCTTTTTGTTCTGGCCGGATCATTGCTGAGTTTCACGATGCTCCAGGAAGTCGCCGAGGTAGAACCGTATCCACGCGGTAACTTCATCTATGAACAACACTACAATGAAAGCCCGGATTCGCTTCTTCACCGTTACACCGTGGAGCCCCTCCGTGCACAGAAGTTTCGCAACGTTGTTCGCCAACAGTTTGACTACAGTTGCGGGGCCGCTTCCCTGACTACCATCCTCCAGCACTACCTGGGTCAGAATCTGGGTGAAAAGCAGGTGATGGAGGGGCTGCTTCAGTTTGGTGAAAGTGAACGGATAGTGGAGCGGCGCGCGTTTTCCATGCTGGATATGAAGCGGCTGGTGAGCGAGCTCGGCTTCCCGTCCGGCGGGTTCCGGGCGGAGATGTCGGATCTGGCGGAACTGGACCACCCTGCGATTGTTCCAATCCAGCATGCGGGGTTTGAACACTTCGTGGTTGTCCGGGATATCCGCGAGGGTCGCGTTTTTGTTGCGGATCCGTCTGCGGGCAACCTGTCGTTCACCCTGCATGATTTCAAGCAGAAGTGGAGTGACAATGTTCTTTTCATCGTTTTCCCCGGTGAGGAAGCACCCCTGAACAACCTGGCCCTCAAGGAAGAGGATATGCGCTTCATTGAGGACCAGACGCTCACGCTGCAGGCAAGGCAGGAATTTCCAGCCTTTCATGAATCACTTGAGCGCGATATTCAGAACGAACTTGAACGCCTGAAAAATAATCCGGACGGAAGTGTGGAAAATACCCGGAAACGGCTCTATTTCAGGGGTCGTTAACGGTATGTTTCCGGAACGCAAAGCAATTGGTGGGGTTATGCGTCATAAAAAACACAAGGAAGCGGGTCTGAATCAGCCACTGGGCTGTGCCCTGATCCTAATCATCGCGATGGTTTTTGCAATGGCTACGTCAGTCCATGCACAGGAAAACGGTGCAAGCGTTGATGAAGCGCGTGAAGCGCTCTCCAAACAGGAAGATGATGAGGGCTCTGAAGAGCAGCTTGAGGAAGTCTTCCAGGCGGCAGAGCAGAACTATTCGCTTCTGGAAGCGGGACGGCACTCTCTCAACTACTCCTTTAACTATTCGTATTCCGGGGATCAGCGTCTGGACCTTGAAGTGGTTAATGGTCAGGTGCGGAATCTGGATGTAACACCCAGCGCAACCCATAATTTCACCAACTCGTTCAGCTACGATTTCGGCTTCAAGGATAACCTGACCATCGGGACCCGCATCCCCCTGGTGAGCAAGTTCGACACCCAGGAGGAGCTCAACGCCAACGGGGTAGGTGATATCTCGGTTACCACGCGGTGGCAACCGAATCCGCATGTCCCCGGCACTATGTCGACAACGCTGTTCTCCACGCTGAGTACGAAAACCGGGGTCAGCCCGTTTGAGATTGACGTGAACCGGCAGCTCTCGACGGGCAGTGGTTATTATTCAATCGCTGGTGGTGCGAGCGTCTCTAAAGTCCTGGACCCGGTGGTACTGTTTGGTTCCGGCAGCCTGCGCTACAACCATACCGTCAAGGACCTCAATCAGGTTCGCGGCGCCCGCCTGCTCGAGGAGGTGGATCCCGGTTTCACACTCTCCAGTTCCGGGGGCTTTTCCTACTCGCTGTCCTATGACATCTCTCTGAGCATGTCGGTACAGCTCACCTATAGCGATGAGACCGTTCTGCGCTTCAATGACGGCACGGAAGCGGCGGCCAGTGATCAGATGTCGGGGTTGATCAACATGTCGCTGGGTACGCGGGTCAGCGATACCACCATCGTCAATACCAGTGTCGGTTTTGGCCTTACACGGGGCGCACCGGATTTCTCGGTCGGCTTTTCCATGCCCATCAACATTTCAGGCCTTTCTGAATCGTGATGAGGGGATGGGAACAGGCGACAAGGAGTAGCGATTGATGCGAGCAACAGGCGCGGGCAAACGGTTACTGGGCGCGATCGTGCTGGCTTTTGTGTCGATGGGCGCCTTCGGCCAGGCTGAGTTCCAACTGCTGGTCCACCCCAAGGCCTCAGCACTGGGCAATGCGGTCACTGCGGATCCGCCCGGCATAATGGCGCTGCGCCGCAACCCGGCGGGCCTCTCAAGACTGGAGGGCCGCCAGTGGGAGTTTGGACTTGTCGCTGCGCGTACGGTCTTTGAAGCCGAATTCAGTGTGCCGGATGAAGGTTGCGATATCTTTGGAATGGAATGTGCTGAGCATGACCCCGCAGCAAACTCAAAGAGTCGCGCGACCCGGGGAGCGCTGTTCGTACCCGGTGTAGGCTTGGTCAAGTTACCGAAAGAAGCGCCCTTTGACGGGGCACCGACCCACGCAGGTTTCAGTGTCCAGCCGCCCGGCTCGAAACTCACCTTTGGTAATGGCGCCTGGATGGAGGTGTATGCTGGTTTTTCAAAGGACGATGACGACCCGGGCCGGTATCAGATCAAAGACGTTGCCCTGCAACGGTTCACATACTTTGCGCCGACCGTTGCCTATCAGGTGAACGACAACTGGTCCATCGGTGCCGGTATCAATTTCTCCCACCACGCGTTTGGCGCCACTCAGGATTTGCGTACTCCAAACATGCTGGTTGGTGTCGGCGCCACGCTCCAGGATGCGTTCGGGTGTGACGAGGAAAAGAATGAGCCCCTGGCGCCCTGGCTGGCCCTGTGCGGGGGCAAGATCGGTCCATGGCAGGACATTGGTGTCCTTGAGCTTGAAGTGGAGGAGACCCTTTCGCCGAGCTACCGTTTCGGGGTTCTCTGGGAGCCGACGGACTGGTTCACCTGGGGCGCCCAGTACAGTTCGGGGGACGATATGAGTCTCAGTGGTGAGTTGGGGATCGATTACACCGAGGACTGGAGCGGGTTCTGGCAGAGTGTGAACAGTTCTGTTCTGGGGGCGATCGGTTCGGCGATCCTGAGCCTGCCCTCTGGTATCCCAAAGGAACAGGCGAATATCAGCCTCCAGGAAACCCATCCCCAGCATTTCTCAACCGGGATAAGTGCGCGGGTTCTGCCCTGGCTCACGATTAACACGGATGTGGACTATGTGGATATGAACTCCCAGGAATTCATTGATATAAAGTTTGATCGTGAGCTGGAATTCCTCAATGCCGCGCGCATCCTTGCCCCCGAACAGGTAACGCCCACCTCGCTCCGCCTGGAGCGGAATAAGAAGGACGTCTGGAGTTTGGGTTATGGAGCTGAGTTCCATGTTTCCAGCCGGCTTGATCTGCGGGCGGGTGTCCAGCATCGGAACAATGCGATCAGAAAGGGTGGAGAGAACCTCTCTGGACCGCTCTGGGATGCCAACCTGTATGGTGTTGGTCTTGGTTATGAATGGTCTCAAAACACTCATATCGACATGCATGCCAGCTGGCTGAAATCCAGCAAAAAGATTCCAGCGGACTCCAGCTGCAGCATCAACTGTGACAATATTACCAATATTGTGGACAATCCCTATGCCGGGCTTGACGTTTATGCCGAGACACATGCGCAGTTATTGGGTATCTCTGTTCGTAGCCGGTTCTGATCCAGGCGCTGCTTGCTGTTCCCGGAGCGTTGATGTTTGCTAGTCGCATAGGGGTCATCCTGGCCGTATTGGTGATTCTAGCTGGCTGTGCCAGGGGGACTTCACCTGATGAAGCGGGGATGCGAACCTGGGTCGATGAACGCGGCCAGGTTCGTTACAGCCCCTTGCCGGAGAAGAAACCGGAGCGTGAAGAGAAATCCCCTGAAACCCAGGATACGGCCGGGAACGAGGGAAAGGAGAAGCCGCCGTCCCATCCGGTCTATAACCTCGAGAATTTTCCAGCCGCCGACGAGGTCGCCCAGGAAGACGAGGAACTCTATTACACCTGGCGTGATGCCGAAGGCCGGGTCCATAACACTCCTTATTCCCTATCCGAGGAAAAGATTGCCCGGGTAAGCAGGCCGGAAAAGGAAGAGAAGACGGCCTCCAACGCCCGGGTTACCCGAAAGGACGACGCCGACGCGCCTGACTACAATCCCAGCGCGGAAGCAAAACGGATCCTTGGACTTGAGGGTGCGGCCGGACGCCTGGAAAGGTTCGCCGGCAACTGCTGTTCAGAATTGCCGCGAATCGAGACATTTCCGCTGACGGCGGATCAGGGCGTTGGAATCCGTTTGAAAGCGGATAGCGCGATCCACCGGTTCAGCACCGGGAAAAGCCGCTTTGCGCTGATCCGCCTTCCCCGGACCGATACGGAGGGTCTTCTGCGGGTACAGTCCTTCGTCCGTGACGGCGCCTTCCTTCCAAACCTGGTCTTCCTGGATGCGAATTTTGAACCGGTGCGGCTGGTTACCGATATTGCTTTCGACTTTTCCCCAGAAACCTGGAGCCGCTACGGGTTCCTGGAAGCCTTTGTGCCCCTCCGTGAAGAGGCCGGTGAGCGTTGGCTGGTGATCTTTACCCGGGAGCGGGACCTCAAGGGAACCACCACCATTACCGATGGGGCTGACGGCACGACAATCGTGGATCACAGCCCCACCGGCAGCCTCCAGGTAACCATCCCCTGAAGTCAGCCCTCAGGTGCATCCCGGTTGAACCAGGGCTGGGAAAGCCAGTAAAAACGGCCCTCGGTTGCGGGATAAGTGCAGTTGTATCGGGAACGACGACCCTCGAGCGCTGCCTCGGGCTGCACCCGGGCAACAGTTCCCCCGTTAGGCTCCAGTGCCTGAACATCCATCCGACCCTGGCCGGAAGCAAAACAGTTCAGGCTGGAAGCACGCCAGTCCTCGGGTAAGGGCATTTCCAGAGCTGGAGGATTGGTTTTTCCGATAACCGGGGAAGGGAGTTTCTTATAGGGCACCGGGAAGTTCCGGGCGCGCAGCTTGTCCTTGAGTGTATCAATACCCCCGAAGGCGTTGGCGACCGGGAAGCGTGGAATCGCGTAGGGGTTTGAGGCGGGCCCCAGTACCCCCGAATGCTGGGCGAAGCCATACCACCCACGCTCTGCAAGCAACTGGTCAACCTTTTCTGAAAACTCGCCGTAGGGGTGCGCAAAGAGTTGGGGCTCAATGCCAAGCTCTTCCTCAAGCCGTTCCGCGGCATCATCCAGGGCTGCGGCGACACGCTCGGTCTGCCGTTTTACGGATTCGCCTTCACGTCTCAGCAGCGAGGCATGATCCGACGTGTGGTTCCCGATGGTGACCAACTCATGGTCTGCCAGCTCCCTGAGTTGATCCCAGTTCATGTAACCGTTGATGCCGTCGTCGATCGCATCGGTCATGACGAAGATGGTAAAGGGTATTCCTCGTTCCTTGAGTATCGGCCATGCCTTCGTATAGACGCTCTCGTAGGCGTCGTCGAAAGTCAGTGCCACGCGCAGACGCTTATCCTCGTGCCCGTCAAGCGCTGCCCGGGTTGTCTTCTCACTGAGCCGGACCACCTCCATATCCAGCCCTTCAATGACCTCAAGCTGGTCCCGGAACAGGTCCGGTGTGGTGCTGGTCGAGGGCGGGGTGTCATCGGATACGTGATGGTAGGCCAGTATCGACACATCGCCCAGGGCTGAAGCCGGGACGAGTAGGGCAATGGCCGCGGCCAGGAAGGAGGTGCGTATACTGCTTGCTTTCATGATGAACCTCGAAAATGGTGCTTGATGGTTGCAATGGCGTGATTGAGGTCCTGGAGCCTTTCCTTGGAGCCGCCACGGTCCGGATGATGGGTCATGGCCAACCGCCGGAACTGTTTCTGGGCGGTGCCAAGGTCTGGCGGCGGGCATTCAATGTCCAGCAGGCTGCAGGCGGCGTTCAGTTCGCTCTCCAGCGGGCGCTGGATCCCGTTCCAGAAGTCATCCAGCATCCGGTTGATGGTCGCCTCGCCCAGGTCATGGTTCGAGAGGTCCAGGTAGAATGCCTGGAGCGGATCGGCCTGATCCGGCTGTCGGCTGTCCCCGCCCGTCAGCGGTCGTAACCGGATGGACAGGGCATTGATCTCAAGTGTTTCCCGGCCTTCCGTAACCAGTTCCTTGCGCCACTGGTACAGCGTATGGAACAGGAGGAAGTGGACGGGATACAGCGCTGCGGGTGTGTTGAAATCAATCTCGCCCAGTACGCTCCATGGGGGGCGTTGGAGTGCGCGCAGCAGTGCCAGCTCGCTCAGCCCGTCGGGATGGGTGCGTAGTATGGCCTCAACCGCCTCGGCAAGGCGTGACAGCAGCTCGTTCAGTGACTGCTGTGCCGGCTTCACTGGTCCAGGTCTTGTGGGGGCTTCCATGCCCATTACTATGAGTTGGCGGACGCAATTATGCAAACCCGGCGCAGTGCTGGCGACTGGTTGAGTCGGTCCGGATTCCGGTATAATTCGCGCGAATTCACGGCACGTTGATGGGCTCATGCAGGAAAAGGCAACCAGGTCGCCGAAGGACCAGCGGAACAGGCTCCAGAAGCGGCTGCAGCGCGAAACAGGGCGGGCCATCGCCGACTTCAGCATGATTGAGGACGGCGACCGGGTCATGGTCTGTCTCAGTGGGGGTAAGGATTCCTACACCATGCTGGATATGCTCCAGATCCTGCAGCATCGCGCGCCGGTCAGCTTCGAGCTGATTGCGGTGAACCTGGATCAGAAGCAGCCAGGCTTTCCGGAACATGTGCTGCCGGACTACATGGCCGAGCAGGGTGTTGAGTTCCATGTGCTGGAGAAGGATACCTACAGCATCGTCAAGGAGAAGGTGCCGGAGGGTAAGACCACCTGTGGGCTCTGCTCGCGGCTGCGTCGCGGCATTCTGTATAACTTTGCGGAAGAGCAGGGCGTCACCAAGATTGCCCTGGGGCATCATCGGGACGATATTCTGGAAACCCTGATGCTCAATATGTTCCATGGGGGGACATTGAAGGCGATGCCGCCGAAGCTGTTCAGTGATGATGGGCGTAATACGGTGATCCGGCCGTTGGCGTATTGCCGGGAGAAGGATATTGAGGCCTATTCGGAGCTGCGGGAGTTTCCGATCATTCCCTGTAATCTCTGTGGGTCACAGGAGAATCTGCAGCGGCAGATGGTGAAGGATCTGCTGAATGACTGGGATCATCGGTTTCCGGGGCGCATCGAGAATATGTTCCGGTCGATCCAGAATGTGGCGCCGTCGCATCTGGCGGATCCTAAGTTGTTCGATTTCGGGGGTGAGGTTTCCTCTGGGGAGCCGGAGGTGGTGTCGCCGGATCCTGGGTATGGGCGGGTTGAGATCGTTAACCTTTGAATTATCCCTAGATTGCTAGCGTAGTGCCGACGGGCGGAGCAGGGAGGCCTTTCCGGGAACCGCTATAAATACGTCCCTGTACGCTGCGCTTCGGCCATCCATGGCCTCAGAGCTTCCCGGAAAGGCCTCCCTGCTCCGCCCTGATCTGCGTCTTTCCCTGTCGCTAGATAATCTTTGAAAATCGCTGCGACTGCGCCTGTTGGTGGGCGTCGAAGAGTTGGCAGATGGCCCGGATCAGGATTCGGCCCGGGGGGCGGACGTCGAGGCGGTCGGGGGTGTCCTGGAGGAGGCCGTCGGCTTCCATGGTGTTCAGGCTTTCGCGGCAGTCGGCGAAGTGGGTGTCGAAGGATTCGCCCCAGGTTTCCCGGAAGAGGTTCTTATCCACGGTGAAATGGCAGATGAGGGCCATGATGACCCAGCGGCGGAGTTCGTCCTCCGGGGTCATGGTGTAGCCTTTCTTGAGCGGATGCCGGTTGAAGTCGACTTCGAGTTCCCAGGCGGCCTGGTCGTGGTGGTTCTGGAAGTAGGCTTTTTCGGTCTGGCCGATGGAGGAGACGCCCATGCCGATGAGGTCGCAGTGGCCGTGGGTGGTGTAGCCCTGGAAGTTGCGGTGCAGTTCGCCGTTGCGCTGGGCAATGGCGAGGCTGTCGTCGGGGCGTGCGAAGTGGTCCATGCCGATGTAGACGTAGCCGGCTTCCAGCAGGCGGTTGATGGCGTCCTGGAGGATATCGAGTTTTTCCGCCGGTGACGGGAGGTCTTCCTGGCGGATCCGCTGCTGGGGCATGAAGCGGTCCGGCAGGTGGGCGTAGTTGAAGACGGAGAGCCGGTCCGGGAGCAGCGCGATGACCTGGTCCAGGGTTTCGCGGAAGGATTCGCGGGTCTGGTGGGGCAGGCCGTAGATGAGGTCCATGTTGATGGAGCGGAACCCGAGTTTTCTGGCTTCTTCCAGGCGGTTGGCAACCATTTCGTAGGGCTGGATCCGGTTGACCGCCTTCTGGACTTTCGGGTTGAAGTCCTGGACGCCCAGGCTGATGCGGTTGAAGCCGATTTCCCGCAGTACGGCGAGGGTGTCGGGGCCGCATTCGCGGGGGTCGATTTCGATGGAGTGGTCGCCGCTGTCGTCCGTCGCCAGGTTGAAGTTCTGGTGGAGCACGCCCATGAGTTCGCGCATTTCATCGTGGCTGATGAAGGTTGGGGTGCCGCCGCCCCAGTGGAGCTGTAGTGACTGGCGTTCTGTTCCCCCGAAAAGCTGGGCTTTCATCTCGATTTCCCGGTAGAGGCGTTCGAGGTAGGGGGCGGCTTTTTCCCGCTTCTTGGTGACGATCTTGTTGCAGGCGCAGTAGTAGCAGAGGTGCGCGCAGAAGGGGATGTGGATGTAGAGCGACAGGGGGCGGTCGGATTGGCGGCTTTCGGTGGCGGCGGTTTCCAGGTCGCTGACGGTGAAGTCTTCGGTGAAGGACAGGGCCGTTGGGTAGGAGGTGTAGCGTGGGCCCGCCAGGTCGTAGCGCTGGATCAGGGATTCGTTCCAGAGCAGGTTGTTGCGTTCGGTCCCCATTGGCTTTCTCCGCACCGATTCATTTCGCCATCCAGTAACGGCGGGAGCGGGTGGGAGTATTGTCAGGGAAACGCTTTGAATACGTCCATGTACGCTGCGCTTCGGCCATCCATGGCCTCAGAGCTTCCCTGACAATACTCCCACCCGCTCCCGCCGTTACTGGATTATATCCGTTTTGCAGTCAGGGGCTCTTGACCAAACTCAAACGCGTGGTCAGTGGCCGTGGAAAAGCTGCTGCACCATCGGGATGGTCCAGATGCCGAAAAGGATGAGGGCGATGCCCATAATGGAGCGGAAGCTGCGGGATTGGCGGAGTTCGGTGATGCGGCGGGCCAGGAGGCCAGTGGCGAGCATGGCGGGGAGGGTGCCGAGGCCGAAGAAGAACATGATCAGGGCTGAGTGGCCGGCGTTGCCCTGGGTCAGGGCCCAGGCGAGGGTGCTGTAGACGAGGCCGCAGGGGAGCCAGCCCCAGAGCAGGCCCATGGGGAGGGCGCGGGAGAGGCGGTCCACGGGCATGAAGCGTTGGGTCAGGGGGGCGATGCGTTGCCACAGGGGGGCGCTGATGTTTTCCAGGCGCATGACGCCCTGCCACCATTGGCCGATGGCCAGGCCCAACAGGATCAGGATGATGCCGGCGATGGTTCTCAGGATCATACCGGCCGCGGGCGTGGCGTCGGTGAGGGCGGCGCCGGGGAGTCCGGCGAGCAGTCCGATCAGGGCGTAGCTGGTGATGCGGCCGAGGTTGTAACCGGCGAGGAGAGAGACCTGGCGGCGGCGGTAACCGGGGCCGACGGGCAGCGCCAGGCTCATGGAGCTGGCGATGCCGCCACACATGCCCAGGCAGTGGGTGCTTCCCACCAGGCCTATGGCAAAGGCGGAGGCAAGGGTGGCGAGCAGGGATTCAGTCATTGGTGTTCGTCCTCATCCTCTGTGTCATCGCTTTTCTTCTTCTGGCGGGCTTCGGGGGGAATACGGTCCTCGTCATCGTCAAAAAGAATGCTGTGGGCCGGGCCTTCCAGGTCGTCAAACTGGTCATTGCGTACCGCCCAGATCAGCACGCGCACGGCGATGCCAAGCAGGATCAGCGTGAGTGGTATCAGGATGTAGAGGATTTCCATGGTGTTTCATCCGTCCAAGGCGAAGGGCATTCATCACCACCATAACCGAACTGGCGGACATACCGGCGGCGGCCAGCCAGGGAACGATCAGTCCAGCCATGGCCAGCGGCAGGATGGTGATATTGTAAAGGAGTGACAGGCCCAGGTTCTGTCGTATGACACGTCGCGTGGCGGGCGCCATTGTCAGCGCGGTGCGCAGGGGGTGCAGTGATTCGCCGAGCAGGATCGCGTCGGCTCTCAGCCGCGCGATGTCGCTGGCACCGGCTACTGCCACGGATAGTCGGGCACCTGCGAGGACCGGCAGGTCGTTGAGGCCATCACCCACCATCATTACTTTATGGCCCTGTTCCTCGAGGCTCCGAATGAAGGCGAGCTTGCCCTCCGGTGAACATCGGCCCTGCCATTCATCCAGGCCCAGTGCATGAGCCGTTTCTGTAACCTGCGCAGACTGATCCCCGCTGAGCATGATCACCCGGTACCCCATACGGCGAAGATCGGCGAGAGTCTCCCGGGCGTCTGCGCGCGGCTGGTCGTTCAGCGTGATCCGCGCCAGCCAACCATCATCACGGGCCAGGTAGATACCCAGTTGTCCATCATCGCTTTCCGCGACGGCCCTATCCAGGCCCAGGGTGCGCTGCACAAAGGGCTCTGAGCCAACGGCGTAGCGTTTACCCTCAAGGGTGCCGGTGAGCCCCTCCCCGGGCGTGTTGGTCAGTTGGGAAAAGGGCTTGGCGGCGATTCCTGAAAACGCCCGCGCAATCGGGTGCTCAGAACCTGTCTCAAGGCCGGCGGCCAGCTGTTGGCACTGGGTTTCGTCAAGGTCACCCAGAAGCTGGACTCCGGTGATATTGAGCCGTCCCTGGGTGAGGGTGCCAGTCTTGTCAAAAACCAGGGTGTCGACTGTTGAGAGCGCTTCCAGCGTCGTGCCACGGGTTGGCAGGAAGCCTTTTTCGCGCAGCGCGGAGGTGGCCACGGTCAGCGCCGTTGGCGTTGCCAGAGACAGGGCGCAGGGGCAGGTTGCCACCAGAACGGCCAGGGCAATGGCGAATGCACGTTCCGGTTCGATCAGGCTCCAGGCGATGAAGGTGAGGGCGGCGGCAATAAGGACGCCAGTCACGAACCAGGTGGCCACACGGTCCGCTGCGACGGCGGTGGCTGGCTTCTCCTCCTGGGCACGATCAAGGAGGCGCGTGATGGCGGAAAGGCGGGTCTCATTACCGGCCTTGTCCACGCGCACCTCCAGTGGGCTCTCCGTGTTCAGGGTACCAGCCGAGACGGCGTCACCGGGGTGACGGGACACGGGCAGGTACTCGCCGGTGAGCATGGACTCATCAATGGCGGATTGGCCGTTTACAACGGTGCCGTCAGCGGCCAGGGTATCGCCCGGCCTTACCCGGATCACATCTCCGGGCGACAGGCTCCGGGAGGGCACCACGTGGTCTCCATCGGCCTCGATGCGCAACGCGGTTCCCGGCATGGCGTTGATCAGTGACACGCTGGCCAGGCCGGCCCGATAGCGGGCACGGGCCTCCAGGAACCGCCCCAGGCCAAGGAAGAAGGTGAACATGCAGATGGACTCAAAGTAGACGTGTTCACCGCCGAACAGGGTTACCCAGGTACTCGCGAGGTAACCCCCCGCAATGGCGATGGAGACGGGAACGTCCATGCCTGGATGGCGCTGCTTCAGATCCCGCAGGGCGCCGGAAAAGAAAGGCAAGGCGCTGTACAGGACCACCGGCGTCGCGATGAGCAGGCTGGCCCAGCGAAAGAGCTGGATCATGGCGGTATCCGTTCCCGCCGTAAGGCCAAACTGCAGAGGGTAGGCCAGCATCATTGTCTGGAAGCTTGCAATGCCGGCAATGCCGATGCGGATCATGGCCCGTTTCTGTTCCGCCTTGATCCGGTTTTCCCATTCACCGGGGCGAAAGGGAGCGGCTGAAAAGCCAAGTTCGCGGATGCCC
The DNA here is from genome assembly GCF_004364635.1 of Halospina denitrificans. GTDB lineage: Bacteria > Pseudomonadota > Gammaproteobacteria > Pseudomonadales > Oleiphilaceae > Halospina > Halospina denitrificans. The sequence continues at coordinate 143,559 of NZ_SOAX01000005.1, forward strand.
AGCAGGAGCTGACCCAGGCTGGTTGTGTCCGGATCCCAGACAAGGTGGGCTCTCTGTGTGCTGTGATTGATGCTGATGCTCTCGAGCCCCGGAACCTTTTCAAGGTGGCGCTCAATGAGCCAGATGCAGGCCGCGCAGGTGAGGCCTTCGACCATGAGCCAGGTTTCGCTGAGACCGTCCTCCCGTTGCTGAACCACTTCCGACTGGAGCAGTTCGGAGTCGTAGTTCAGACATTCCTCGCGCACCCGCTCATCCAATGGTTCCGGCGTAACCGCCGGTGCCTCGCGCTGCTGGTAGAACTGTTCCAGCCCCTCGTTGCGGATGATGTCGCTCACCGCGCGGCAGCCATAGCAGCAGAAGTACCGTTTGGCACCTGCCACCGTTGCGCTTATGGGGCTCTCATCCGGGAGGGGTTCACCGCAGTGAAAGCAGGCTTTACCCGGGTCGGTCATTGGCACGGGCCTCGCGGATGGGCTTCAGAACCAGTGGCTCTTCCCTGGGAAGCTCCAGCTCGCCTTTGAGACGCCATTCGTTGTCGGCGTTGCGGATATCCAGGTACCAGCGTCCCTCACTGAGCTCATCGATCCGTGCCCGGTACTGGCCGGCACCGGTTCGCTGTGCGGTGACACTCTGGTCGCGGTCGCCAAGGGTGGGGTGGAGAAGTTCAATCTTGAGCTTATCCCAGTTACGCTGCTGTTCAGAGTTCAGGGTAATGTCCAGATGTTTACCCGCACTGGCATCCACTTCCGCGGTCAGCCCAAGACTGGCGGCCTCCACATCCCGGCTCAGTTCCCGGTTAATCCCCATCCCCTCGTCATAGTAATCATCCTCAACCATGGAAACCTGGTAATTGAAGGACACGATGATCAGGAAAATACTCCAGATTACGGCTGCCGCCGGGATGGCAATCAGGACCCAGGGCCAGGGCTCCCGATACCAGGGGCGTTGCTTGTCGTCGTCTTTCATTGTCTGCCTCCAGCCGGGAAAACTAACGTCCCGGCCCGATAAAGGTTGTTTCCGAGGTTGCGCTGGACTCGCTGTTGACCGCGTCAACGCGGAGCTTGACCGGAGTACTCACCTCATCGATCTGGTCACGCGGAATCTGCACAACCGCCGGCAGGGTCCGGGAATCCAGGCTATCGATCCGGGTCTCAATGGGCTCAAGCAGTTCAATACCGTCTGGGCCCAGCGGCGTTACCCGATAGGTATTGGCTTCGGACTCCCGATTGGTGATCTTGAGCGTATAGGAATTCTCAATGGTTCCTCCACTTCCGGTCTGATAGAGACCTCCGCGATCGCGGGTGATCTCAAGCTCAACAGGGGCCCGGCTGGTCAGCATCCAGCCCGCGGCTGCAATCATTAAGCCCATGGCAATGCCGTAGCCCAGTGTGCGCGGCTGGAACCAGTGCTTCTTACCGCTCTCTATTTCGGTTTCCGTTGCATATCGGATGAGCCCGCGATCGTAGCCCATCTTGTCCATCACCTCGTTGCAGGCATCCACGCAGAGGCCGCAATTGATGCATTCGTACTGCAACCCGTTACGGATATCGATCCCCGTTGGGCACACCTGCACACAGATGCCACAGTCGATGCAGTCTCCCAGTCCATGCTCGGCGCGATCCGCATCCTTCTTTCGGGGGCCTCTGGGTTCGCCCCGGTTAAAATCATAGGTGACCGTGCGGGTGTCCGGAGAGAACATAACGCTCTGGAAGCGGGCATAAGGGCACATATAGAGGCAGACTTTCTCGCGCAGCCAGCCTGCATTGAGATAGGTGGCCAGGGTGAAAAAGCCGATCCAGAATCCCGCCCAGGCGGTGGTGAGATTGAGCGTGAAAATGTCGGGCACCAGCTCCCGGATGGGATAGAAATACCCCACGAAGGTCACGCCGGTCCAGAACGCGACGCCCAGCCATAGCGCGTGTTTTGCAACCTTTCGCGGCAGCCATTCCCGCAGGCTCCCTTTGCGGTCAAGTTTCATGCGTTGATTGCGGCTGCCTTCCACCTTCTCCTCCAGCCACATGAAGATGAAAGTCCATGCGGTCTGTGGACAGGTGTAGCCACACCATATCCGGCCGAAAAGGGTGGTGATGAAGAAAAGCCCAAACGCACAGATGATCAGCAGGAGCGTTAGGATAAAGAAATCCTGGGGCCAGAAGGTGGCCCCGAACAGGTGGAACTGCCGGTCGGGCAGATCAAAATGGATCAGCGGTCGACCATCAACCTGAATCCAGCAGACCGCGAAGTAAAGCCCCATCAGTGCCCAGAGCGAGACGGTCCTTATCTTCTGGTAAAATCCCGTGGCACTGCGGACGTAGATTTTGTCGGAGCCCTTATCGGGCTCCACCTGACGCACGGGAATTGATTTCATTCAGCCTTCTTTATTTGCTGGTTACTGTTCCGCCTTTCTGTGTTGCCCGGAAAGGCGATAGACATAGGCGGCCAGAAGATGGATCTGGTCTTCCGAGAGCTGGGTCTGTGCCGGCATGTGCCCAGCACGCCCGAGCTGCAGGGTTTCCATCAGCGTCTCCCGGTCGCCACCGTAAAGCCACGTATCGTTGGTGAGGTTGGGCGCTCCCATCCCCTGGTTACCCTTGCCCTCGGGGCCGTGACAGCTTGCGCAGGCGTTCTGGTACAGCTCTTCGCCGCGCTCCGCCGCGTCGGAATCCTCACTGCGGTCATTAAGCGCCAGCACGTGTTCGACGATGTCGCCCAACTGCTCATTACTCAGGTTGGGATTGACGCCCCTGGCCGGCATGTTCGCCTGGCGGCCATTGGTGATCGTCTCCTTGATGGTTTCCGGATCGCCGCCCCAGTTCCATACGTCATCCGTCAGCCTGGGGAAACCGAAGCCGCCGCGCCCCGCCGAGCCGTGGCAGGTCGCGCAATTGTTGGAAAACAGGCGCTGGCCTGCCTTCATGGCTTCATCGTTGCGGGCCAGTTTGGGGACTTCCGTCTCCGCATACTGCGCGAAGAGCGGCCCGTATTCCTCCTCGGCGGCGGCCACCTCCTGTTCGTACTGCTTGACCTGACTCCAGCCAAGGAGGCCCTGATAGTTGCCCAGGCCGGGATACAGAACGAGATACACCAGCGAGAAGAGGATCAGCAGAACAAACATCCAAACCCACCATTTCGGCAGGGGGTTGTCCAGTTCATCGATGCCGTCCACCTCGTGGCCCATGCTCTTGTTCTCGACCTTGTCCGAGGACTGGTTCCGTCGGACCGTCCACAGGAGCCACCAGCACCCGAAAACCACGATCAGCGTCAGAGCGCTGATCCAGATACTCCAGAAACTACTCATCGTCTTTGCTTCCCCGTTGCTGTTCACGAGTGCGTGCGTCGATCTCCTCGTCCTCAAAGACGAGGTGCGCCGCTTTGTCGTTTTCGGATCTCCGTTTCGGGCTGAAGGCCCAGATGCAGATGCCCACGAAGATCGCGATCATGATGAGGGTATGAATCCCGCGAAACTGGCTGAGAATGGTTCCCCAGTCCATCGCTCACCTCTTCTCCGGCAGGGCTGTACCCAGCTGTTGCAGATAGGCGATCAAGGCTTCCACTTCGAAGGTGCCGCGCACGTTCTCCGCTGCATTCTCGATCTGTTCATCCGTATACGGGACACCGAGTGTGCGCAGGGCTCTCATCTTATCCGCGGTATACGATGGGTCGACCTTCTGCTCGAAAAGCCAGGGGTAGGCCGGCATGTTGGATTCCGGCACAACCGAGCGCGGGTCGTACAGATGCAGCCGTTGCCAGGCGTCCGAGTAACGGTCACCGACTCGGGCAAGGTCAGGTCCGGTGCGCTTTGAGCCCCACATGAAGGGGTGGTCATACGCGAATTCGCCCGCAACGGTATAATGACCGTAACGCTCGGTCTCTGCCCGGAAAGGTCGCACCTTCTGGGTATGACAGACGTGGCAGCCTTCCCGGATATAGATATCACGTCCCTCGAGTTCCTTGGCCGACAGCGGCTCAAGGCCTTCAATGGGCTCCGTTACCTCTGAATCAAAGAACAGGGGAACAATTTCCGCAAGGCCACCGAGACTGACAACCACAATGATCAGACCGACCATCAGGCCAAGGTTTCTCTCAACAATTTCGTGTTTCATGCGCTTGCCCCCTGCACTGCGTCAGTGGAATTGTCCAGGGCTCCGGTTTCGCTCTGGCGGATGGTGCGCCGGACGTTCCAGGCCATGACGAGAACCCCTGCAAGGAAGAGCCCGCCGCCGATGAATCGGACCACGTAACCCGGATAACTCGCTTCAACGGATTCAACAAAGCTGTAGGTCAGGGTGCCATCGTCGTTGACGGCCCGCCACATCAGGCCCTGGAGCAGTCCGTTGATCCACATCGAGACCGTGTAAAGCACTACGCCGAGCGTCGCCAGCCAGAAATGGAGATTGATGGCCGGAATACTGAACATCTCCTTCAGCCCGTACAGGCGCGGGAACAGATGATACAGGGCCCCGAAACTGATCATTGCCACCCAGCCGAGAGCGCCGGAGTGCACGTGACCGACTGTCCAGTCGGTGCTGTGGGAGAGGGCGTTGACGGTACGGATGGACAGCAGCGGCCCCTCGAACGTCGACATGCCATAGAATGACACTGCCACGATCAGGAAGCGTAGTATCGGGTCCGTGCGCAGTTTGTACCAGGCGCCGGACAGGGTCATGATGCCATTGATCATGCCGCCCCAGCTGGGTGCAAGCAGGATCAGCGACATGATCATGGAGGTGGTCTGCGCCCACTCCGGGAGGGGGCTGTAATGGAGATGGTGTCCGCCAGCCCAGACATAGGTCGCGATCAGCGCCCAGAAATGCACGATCGACAGCCGGTAGGAATAGATCGGGCGATTGGCCTGTTTCGGCACAAAGTAATACATCATGCCAAGGAATCCGGCGGTCAGGAAGAAGCCGACGGCATTGTGCCCATACCACCATTGGACCATGGCATCGATGGTGCCGGGGTAGATGGAATAGGACTTCCAGAAACTGACCGGGATCGAGAGGTTATTGACCACGTGAAGAATGGCGATGGTCACGATGAAGGCACCGTAGAACCAGTTCGCCACATAGATATGCTTAACCCGCCGCCGTGCAATGGTTCCGAAGAACACGTAGGCATAGGTCAGCCATACGACGGCGATGAGGATATTGATGGGCCATTCCGGTTCCGCATATTCCTTGGTTGTCGTATAACCCAGCGGCAGGGTAATAGCGACAAGCACAATCACGGCCTGCCATCCCCAGAAAGTGAAAGCGGCAGCTTCGTCCGAGACCAGGCGTGCCTGCGAGGTCCGCTGGACCACGTAATAGGAGGTGGCAAAAAGCGCACTGCCGGCAAACGCGAAGATCACCGCGTTGGTGTGCAGCGGTCTCAGCCGCCCAAAGCTGGTCCAGGGGAGGTCAAAATTGAGTTGTGGCAGAAACATCTGGGCGGCAATGAATACCCCTAGTCCCATGCCAACAATCCCCCAGACTACGGCCGCTATGGCAAACTGTCGTACAACCTTGTAGTTGTAGGTTTCCGCAGGGGTTTCTGTATGCATTTTGAGTTCTTCCGGGTCCTTTGAAAAATCAGTCGAAGCTTAGATGCTGGCTTATTATGGCTCAATGATAAATATCAAAAAAGGCTAACCTAATAATTGATGGATATGCTCTATGATGGCCACGAGGGGCCCTTGGTGCTCCTTGCTCACGGGGCCGGCGCTCCCATGGACAGTGGTGCAATGAACCGGATAACGTCGGCGCTGGTCGCGGCGGGATTCCGAGTGGGGCGCTTTGAGTTTCCCTACATGATGAAACGCCGCCAGGATGGCCGCAAGCGTCCGCCGGATGGTATGAAGACCCTCCTGCGGGCCTGGCGCGACTGTATCGATCAGGTGCTGGATGCCTGCGAGCCGGGCGAGCGGCTTTTCATTGGCGGTAAATCCATGGGCGGGCGGATGGCCACCCATATCCTGGCAGAGGAGTGCCCCGAGGCTGTCGCGGGCGCCATGGTGTTCGGTTATCCGTTTCACCCGCCCGGGAAGCTCGACCGGTGGAGGATTGATCATTTTCCCCGTCTTGAGAGGCCGCTATGGATTGCCCAGGGCGAACGTGATCCTTTCGGAAAGCGCCAGGAGCTGGCGGATATTGACTGGGGCAGGGCGCCGGTTCGAGTTCACTGGGTGGCGAATGGCGACCATGACTTCCTGCCGACCCGTCGCAGTGGTCTGGACCAGGATTCACTTCTTGCAGAGGCGGCCAGCGCGGCGGCTGATTTTGGACAACAGTGTTTGGAGGGAGGGTTTTGACAGTATCCCAGGGAGTCTGGCTGCTCTGCCGACCCGGTTTTGAGACAGATGCCGGCCAGGAGCTGGTTACACGGGCGGCCGAAGCGGGGGTCTACGGGTATTTTGCTCCTTCCGCCGCGGCGGGCTGGGTCCGGTTTGAGGCTCCCGGCCAGGACCTGGATGCCCACCTTTTCCCGCGGTTGAACTGGCGCGATCTTGTCTTTGTACGTGACTGGCTCGGGGAAGTTGCCGTTGTGGACCCGCTCCCGGAGGCCGACCGTGTTGGCGCGGTACTCGACACTCTGGACACGCTTTCGGAAAAGACTGTATTCCGACGCCTTGAAATCCATACCCCGACCGAGGGCGCCGCCCCGGATCTGGCGCGCTTTGCCCGCAAGTGGACTGCGCCCCTGGCACGCGCCCTGCGCGCCAAGGGCTGGCTTTCGGGGGATGGGCAAAGTCCTTCTGAAGAGCTGCCCACGCTGGAAATTCTGCTGCCGGATTTCGGAAAAGCCATTATCGCGGCCGGCTTACCCGGCAATGGCTCGCCCCATGTTGCCGGGATTCCAAGGCTTCGCATGCCGCGGCAGGCGCCCAGTCGCTCAACGCTCAAGCTCGAGGAAGCCTGGCAGGTGTTTATCCCCGGGGACCGATGGGAGACTCTGCTGGCGGCCGGACAGAGTGCCGTGGACCTGGGTGCCGCCCCCGGTGGCTGGACCTGGCAACTGGTGCGTCGCGGGATGCATGTGGATGCCGTGGACAACGGACCCATGGATGAGGGGCTGATGGAGACAGGGCAGGTCACCCATTGGCGGGAGGATGCGTTCAGCTGGCATCCACGGAAGCGGGTCGACTGGCTGGTCTGCGATATCGTGGATCGCCCCGGGCGCGTTGTTGACCTGATCGGGGACTGGATCGAGGCTGACGCGTTCCGCTACGCCATCTTCAACCTCAAGCTGCCCATGAAGAAGCGCTGGGAGAGCTGGGAGCTTTACCGGGACCAACTCCAGGAAAAGCTCTCCAGCGCAGGCAACCCCGGCCGCATCAGGGCGCGCCATCTCTACCATGACCGGGAGGAAATCACCTGCTTTATTGAATCGCGCGTCACAGATTCCCGGTAGGCAGGGCGTAATCCAGGACCACGATGCGTTCGTCGGTCTCCAGCATGGGGCGTATGCGTCCCATCATTTCCCGGCGTTCCGGGGAGCTTTGCCACCGATACCAGTCCGCGGCCGAACGCCAGCTGGAGAGAATGACTCGATGATTGGGGTCACGCTCGTCCTTGAGGGATTCTCCGGAAACAAAACCGGGAATTTCTATGGCATTCTTCAGGGCCTGGCGGGCATGCTCTTCATAGGTGCGCTCCATTTCCTGAGCGATCTGGCGTTCGATAATCACGCGAATCATAACGACCTCTACGACCTTTCATTCTTGTGCCCAATTCCGCGAAATCGGGCTTTTATGGTATATTTTGGTCCTATTTTGGCAGAAATCCAGCGTTAATGCCCTAGGGAGGATTACCCATTGACCACCGGATATGACGCAACCCTGGACGCAACAGGCCTGGTCTGCCCGGAACCCGTTATGCTGCTCCACAACCGCATTGCGGATGTTCCCGTCAACGGCGTGCTCCGGGTTATCGCAACCGATCCTTCCACTGAGCGTGACATCGCCCGTTTCTGCAAGTTTCTCGGCCACACCCTGCTCGATCAGGAGATTGGCGAATCGCAGTTTGTCTACTGGATCGAGCGGACCAGCTAGTCAGGGCAGCCGCAGTCCTATCGGCGCATATTCAGCAGACCCGCCCCCACAATGAACAGGCATCCCAGGGCCTGGCGCAGGGTGAACGGATCCGACCAGATCAACCATCCCAGCAGGGCTGCAAAGACTACCGAAGAATAGGTGAATTGGCCAATGCGCCCGGCGGGAGCAATCCGGTATGCCGTGGTGATCAGCAGCTGGGCGACGGTGGCGCAGGCGGCGACGGCTGCCAGGGCCAGCCACTGGAGCGTGGTGGGCCATTGCCAGTTGAGCAGGGCTGCCGGGGCCGATACCGTCGTGGCCACGATACCGAAGTAGACCACGATCCGGGCACTGGGTTCAGCCACGCCCATGCGCCTTATGGTTACCTTGGCCGTGCCGCCCAGCAGCGCCCCCGAGACGCCGGCAGTAACGAAAAGGACATCCTCATAGCCCGCATGACCGGGCTGCAGCAGCACCACGACACCGCAGAAACCGAACGCGATGGTCATCAGGGTGTAGAGGGAGGTGCGCTCCCCGAGCCAGAGCATGGCAATGACAGGGATGAAAAACGGGGACGTAAGCTTGAGCAGTACCGCGTCGGTCAGCGCCAGTCCACTCAGGCTGAAGAAATAACAGTACATCGCCGAAACACCGACCACACCACGCACCACATGGAAACGCAGGTGCTTTGTCCGAAGGCAGTCGGGACCTTCACGGATCAGCATGACGGGCAGGATAAGGGCGAGCCCCAGCGCGTTGCGGCCAAAAACGAGCATGGCACTGCTCAGCTCGGGTGACAGCGACTTGATCAGCGCCCCCATGAACGCGAGCAGCAGCTCCCCGGCGAGAACGCAGGCAGCTCCCCGGTAAAGCGGGGAATCCGGTATCAGGTGTCTCATCCGTTGCCGATGCGCTCACTGACCCGGTCGAGGTGTTGCAGGAACTCTTCACGGTCCATTTCCCCCAGGATACGAGCATCGGAAAGTTCCTCGCCGGAGGCATCAAAGAAAAGCACCGTGGGCGGGCCGAAGAGTCCATAGCGGTCGAGAAGTGCCTGGTCACTGGGAGTGTTCTCCGTTACGTCCACCTGGAGCAGCCTGTAATCCGACATGGCCCTCTGGACTTCGGGGGCGGAAAAAACGTTGCGCTCCATCACCTTGCAGCTGATGCACCAGTCCGCGTAGAAATCCAGAATGACGGGCACCTCATCGCGACGCGCCTGGGCGAGCCTTTCCGGTACCGCTTCGCTGTTGTCGATGCGCTTGAACGTATGATCCCCGCCAGCGTTGGCGCTCTGTTGCGCTCCCGCCTGGAACGGGGCGAGAGGCCTCAGGGGATCGGTGGCTCCGCCCAGGGCGCCAGCCAGAAGCATGGCGGCGGCAAGCACCAGGACGAGTCCGGCTCCCTTACGGGTTCGTGGCCATCCCGCTTCCACGGGCTCAAAGGCACCCAGCTGAACCCCGGTGACGGCAAGCAGCACCGCCCAGAGTCCAAGCGTGAGGGGGGCGGGAATAACCCGTTCCAGCAACCAGATCGCAACCGCGAGCATCATGATGCCGAAACCGGCCTTGATCCGGTTCATCCAGGGGCCGGGTTGGGGCATGAACCGGCGCCCGCCGGTACCGATGAGAATCAGCGGCGTCCCCATTCCCATCGAGAGCCAGAAGAGAGCGTGACCACCCATGAGCGCATCCTGGGTGGCGCTGATATAAACGAGTGCCGCAGCCAGCGGGGCCGTCACGCAGGGCGAGACAATCAGCGCGGAGAGCGCGCCGATGCCCGCGACACTGGCGACATTCCCCCCGGAGAGCTTGCGACTCTGAGCGGTCAGGCGCTGTTCGAGGGATTTGGGAATCCGCATTTCAATGAGCCCGAACATCACCAGCGCGAACAGCACGAAGAGGCCCGCGAAGATCCCGAGTACCCAGGGCGACTGCAGGTACACCTGGAGGTTGAAACTGGCGCCAAGTAGGCCAACCAGAACCCCCGCCATGGTGTACATCACCGCCATGCCCAGGACGTAGGCAACGGACAGGTAGAAAGCCTGGAGCGTGGACAGCTGACGCTGACCCGCGACCACCGCGGTGATGATGGGAATCATCGGCAGCACGCAGGGGGTGAAGGTCAGCCCCAGCCCCAGCACGTAGAAGATCAGGGCACCCAGGAGCAGGGAGTCACTCTGAAGCAGCCGCTGGAGATGGTCCCGTGACCCCAACTCCTGTGCTGCACCTTTGTCCTGGGTCGTGGTGGCAGGCGCGCGGTTCCCGTTACTGTCAGAGGCTGTATCCTCTGGGGCCGGGTACAGGACCTCACCACTGGCGGGTGTGAACTGGATGGTTTCGGTCTGTGGGGTATAGCACAGACCCGCCTCCGCGCAGCCCTGCCACTCGACGGTTACCGTGACCGGCTCGTTGCTCTCCCCGTTGGCGGTGAGCCGTGCCTGGACGTCTTCGTAGAAAACCTGCACCTTCCCGAAATAGGGGTCATCCTTCTCCTTGCTCTCAATGGAAAAGGCGGGCGACGTATCAACAATGCCCTCGGGGGTTGCGCTGATCTCAATCCGGTCCCGGTAAAGGTAGAACTCGGGAGTGACTTCCCAGTCCAGGATAAGGTCGCCGTCATCCACATAGGCCGTGAACGGGAATGCCTGCTCGACCGGCGGAAAATCGCCATTACCTGATCCAGAGAAGGGGTCCTGGGCGGAAGCGGGGCTCGCCAGCAGAAGGAGGAGGGCCAGGAGTCCGAAAATCCGGTTGTGTGCCAGCGGAAACGTCATCAAAAAGCCGGACCTGAATTGGTGATTGGGATTGCCTGAATACTGAGTATCGAGACGGCGCGATGTTACGCACGCTATTATAACGGATTGGTTGAACGATGCGGCACATGCCGTAGACTACGCGCCATGCATACGATACCAGAGCCGCGCGAGCCGGACGATTACCGTGATCCGATCTACCTGTTCAACGGGCTGTTTCAGCCGACCCAAAACACCGTGCTTGTCGCCGGGGATGCTGACCCGGAGTATCGGCCTGCGGATAGGCACTGCCGCTGGAATCGGATAATATTTGCGCACGGATTCTACGCCAGCGCCCTGCACGAGATCAGCCATTGGTGCATCGCGGGTGCTGAGCGCCGTAAACAGTATGATTACGGTTACTGGTACCAGCCGGATGGGCGCTCCGCCGAACAACAGACCCAGTTTGAAAAGGTGGAGTCGCGGCCCCAGGCTCTCGAGTGGATACTGACCGTTGCCGCGGGGCGACGCTTCCATCTCAGTCTGGATAACCTGGACGGCGAGGACTCGGGCCAGCGCGAACGCTTCGCGGCGGAGGTGCATCGGCATGCACGGCGGTATCTTGAAAACGGATTGCCCGCGCGCGCCGAACGCTTCCGCCAGGCGCTGCTCGACTGGTACGGGCGCCGGGGCGCATTCGCGGAATATGCTTTCAGTCCCGAGCAATTGCTCTGAGGGCTGCAAATTGGGTAGTCGAGGAGCAGAGAATGACGGACACGCAGCCCCGTTTTCGGGATTTCAACCTGGATGAACAACTCCAGCGTGGCATTGACGAGCTTGGCTTTGAGCACTGCACCGGTATCCAGGGTGAAGCGCTCCCGAAGACGCTCAAAGGGCATGACCTGATCGGGCAGGCCCAGACCGGCACCGGTAAGACGGCCGCGTTCCTTATTACCGCCATCCAGCGGATGCTGGAAAACCCAATCCCCCATGAGCAGCGCTACGCCAGCGAACCCAGGGTGCTGGCCCTGGCGCCCACCCGGGAGCTGGCACTCCAGATTGCCCGCGATGCGGAGGCACTGACCCGTTTCAGCAACCACAACGTGGTGACCACGGTAGGCGGCATGAATTACGACCGCCAGCGCCAGCAGATCCGCCACGAAGCCATCGATATACTGGTGGCCACTCCCGGGCGCCTCCTGGATTTCCTGGGCAGCAAGGATGTGTTCCTGGACCAGCTTGATCTCCTGATCCTGGACGAAGCCGACCGCATGCTCGACATGGGCTTCATCCCGGACGTGAAGAAGATCATCCGTCACTGTACGCCGCGGGAGCGGCGCCAGACGGTGCTGTTCAGCGCGACCTTCAATCAGGACGTGCTCAATCTTGCGTCCATGTGGAGCGAGAACGCCGAGTTCATCGAGATCGAACCCGAGACCAAGGCGGCAGAGCGGGTTGAGCAGCATTTCTACACCGTCGGTGACAACGACAAGTTCAAGGTGCTGGTCAACTACCTGAACCGCCACGACGTGTCGCGCGCCATCGTGTTCGCTAACCGGCGCGACCAGACGCGCCGGCTGGATGAGGGGCTGCGCCAGCGGGGTGTGAGTTCCGCGCTGCTCTCGGGTGAAATTGCCCAGAACCAGCGGCTCAAGACCCTGAACAACTTCAAGTCCGGACGGGTCCGCGTCCTGGTGGCAACGGATGTCGCTGCGCGGGGGATACACGTGGAAAACGTCTCCCACGTGTTCAACTACAACCTGCCGGACAACCCCGAGGATTATGTGCATCGCATTGGCCGCACGGGCAGGGCGGGGGCCTACGGCACCTCGGTAACCCTGGCCGGTGAGGATGACAGTTTCGTGCTCCCCGAACTGGAAACCTACCTCGACCAGAAACTCAGCTTTGTACGCCCGCCTGATGACCTCATGACTCAGATTTCCGACGCCAGGACGGCGCGCTCGGAATCCACTGAAACGGAACAGGAAACCGGCTCGGAGTAATGAACGGCCTCCGGATTCTGGCGGATGAGAACATACCCGGGCTCGAGCACTTTTTCGAGCCGCTTGGCAGCATTCGCACCCTGCCGGGCCGCGCCATCCAGGCTTCGGATCTGCGCGGGATTGATGTGCTGCTGGTGCGGTCTGTAACCCGGGTCGATGAAGCCCTCCTGAAGGATTCACCCGTCCGGTTTGTGGGCACGGCGACCATTGGCACGGATCACCTGGATACGGAGTACCTCCGGAGCGCCGGTATCCACTGGGCCTCGGCGCCCGGCTGCAACGCCCTGGCGGTGGGCGATTATGTCCTTTCCTGCCTTGCCCTGGCGACCACCGACAGAAACCGGTCGTTCGAGCAGCTATCCGTGGGCATTGTCGGCTGCGGCAATGTCGGGGGAGGGCTCCAGCAGCGCCTCTCCGACATTGGACTGACGGTATTGGCCAATGACCCCCCAAGGGAGGCGGCCGGTGACTCGGGTTTCAGTTCCCTTGATGAGGTGCTGGCCTGTGATGCGATCTGTCTTCATGCCCCACTGGTCAGCCAGGGACCCTGGTCGACCCATTATCTTCTGGATACGAACCGGATCGAGGCACTGCGGTCGGATCAGATCCTGATCAGTGCGGGGCGAGGTGCGGTGGTCGACAACCAGGCTCTGCATGGACGCCTCAAGGCTCCGGATGGCGGGCCATGGACAGCGCTCGACGTGTGGGAAAATGAACCCGGTATCAATGCGGACCTGGCCCAACGGGTCTCTGTTGCTACGCCCCACATTGCGGGCTACAGCCTGGAGGGCAAGCTGCGGGGTACGGCCATGATTCATGACGCCCTGTGCCGGCACCTAGGGGTTCAATCCAAGCGCTCCATGGAGCCGCTGTTGCCCCCTGCCCAGGGGCTGAAGGTGGATGGGGTGGACCATGTCAGGCCGTTTCCGGCGCTCACCCAGGCACTGCTGGCCGCCTACAACCCGGCTCTCGATTCGGTCGAGCTCAAAAGGACCCTGTCCGGGGATGCGTCGGACAGAGAGGTGGCGTTTGATCGGCTGAGAAAGACGTATCCGGTGCGCCGCGAATTTGGCTACCTGCTCCCGGAGGGGGTGAAAGACCCGGCAGCAGCGAGTTTGCTGACCGCTGCCGGGTTTGCGGCCGTTACTGGTAAGCTCGGCTCCTGAGCGCTTCAATGCGCTCGTCGAGCGGCGGATGGCTGGCAAAGAGCCGTTTGATTCCCGAGCGCACACCGCTGGTAATGCCGAAGGCCTGCATGCTGTCGGGCATTTCATCCGGCATGCCGGCCTCGTTCTTGAGGCGCTGCAGTGCCGAGATCATGCCGTCATTACTGGCCAGCCGGGCACCTGCTGCGTCCGCGTGGAACTCGCGATACCGGGAAAACCAGAAAACGATGGTGCTGGCCAGAATGCCAAGCACGATCTCGGCGACAATGGTCACCAGGAAAAAGCCAAGTCCGTGACCACTGTCGTTCTTGAAAACCGCCCTGTCCACAAAGGAGCCGACCACCCGCGCCAGGAAGATCACGAAGGTGTTCACCACACCCTGGATCAGGGTCAGGGTTATCATGTCCCCGTTGGCCACATGGCCTATCTCGTGGGCCAGGACGGCGCGGATCTCTTCCTTGTCGAAGCGTTGCAGCATCCCCTGGCTCACCGCCACCAGGGCGGCATTCCGGTTCCAGCCAGTGGCAAAGGCGTTGGACTGTTGGGCCGGGAAAATGGCGATTTCCGGCGTGTCGACGCCGGCCTCCCGGGCAAGCTGCTGCACGGTTTCGACCAGCCACTGCTCCGCCGGGTTGGAGGGCTGTTCGATGACCTTCGCACCTGTACTGCGCTTGGCCATCCATTTGGAGATGAACAGCGAAACAAAGGCGCCACCGAAACCAATGACCGCAGCGAAGATCAGCAGGGCCGTAAAGTTCAGCCCCTGTTCCTCAAAGTAACTATCAAAACCAAGCAGTCGGAGTGTGACGCTGGCCAGTATGATGACGGCAAGGTTGGTTGCCAAAAACAGCAGTATGCGCATTCGCATCATCCTCGTGAGCGGAATTCTCTGGTCTTAATAAGGGTTCGCCCCGGGGCTTTCAACAGTCGAGGGCTTACATTAACGAAGTTTCAGCCGCCGGGCGCGGGCTCGAAAAGCAGACGGTGCACAGTCTCACTGAGTTCGGTCGAGGTGCCTTCCCGCATGGTCCGACGGATGTGGTTAATGGCAATGGCGGGTTCCCTTGCCAGTATGCCCGAGGTCTCCGGCTCGGGGGTGACCGGGAGGTCCGTGCGCAGGGTGGACAGACGGTTGAAACCGATGCCGGTCAGCACCGCCTGGTCAATGGCATCCTGGCTGATCACGGATTCATAACGCAGAAGGCCTTCATCGGAAAGCCAGAGCATGGTCCCGAAACAGGCCATGTGGCGGCTACTGTGAAGGCCGAATTCATCCGGATCATCTTCACCCGCGATATCCTCCACAAACACCGCTCCCTTGCGGGGAAAGCGGTTGTAGAGGTGGATCAGGATCCGTGCCACGTCCTGGTAGAAATCCTCGATGTGGATATCGGCCATGGATAGCCCCCGGTCAACCCTGGTGGTAGCGCTGCAGGAAGCGGCCAAGCCGGCCGATGGCATCCTCCAGAACTTCCACGCGTGGCAGGAAGACAACCCGGAAATGCTGGCGATCCGGCATGTTGAAGGCCGAGCCCTGGACCAGCAGGATGCGCTCCTGCGCCAGGAGGTCAAAGATCATCTTCTCATCGTCCTTGATCGGGTAGCGCTCCGGATCCAGTTTCGGGAAGAGATAAAGCGCCCCCTTGGGCTTGACGCAGCTGACGCCGGGGATGTCGTTCAGCATCTTCCACGCCAGGTCCCGCTGTTCACAGAGCCGCCCGCCGGAAACCACCAGGTCGTTGATCGACTGGTAGCCACCCAGCGAGGTCTGTATGGCCATCTGCGCCGGCACATTGGCGCAAAGCCGCATCGAGGCCAGCATGTTGATGCCCTCGATCAGTCCGTTGGCCCGGTGCTTGGCGCCGCTGATGATCATCCATCCGGCGCGGTAACCCGCCGCCCGGTAGTTCTTGGAAAGGCCGCCGTAGGTGAAGAACAGGATGTCGTCGGCCAGCGATGCCGCCGGTACGTGGTGAGCGCCGTCGTAAAGGATCTTGTCGTAGATCTCGTCCGCCAGGACGACCAGGTCGTGCTCCCGGGCCAGCTCGATGACCTGCTCGAGCAGGTCCGCCGAATAGACCGCGCCCGTGGGGTTGTTCGGGTTGATCAGCACAATCGCGCGGGTGCGTGACGTTATCTTGCTGCGGATGTCGTCGATATCCGGGAACCAATCCTGCTGTTCATCACAGACGTAATGGACAGGGCGGCCGCTGGAAAGGGTGACGGCCGCGGTCCAGAGCGGGTAGTCCGGCGCCGGGATAAGCACTTCATCCCCGGTATTGAGAAGTGCCTGCATGGACATGACGATCAGCTCACTGACACCATTGCCAAGGAAGACGTCGTCAATATCCACGTCGGGAATGCCGAGGGCCTGGCTGTACTGCATGACCGCCTTGCGGCCCGAGAACAGCCCCTTGGAATCACAGTAGCCCTGGGCTTCCGGAAGGTTGTGGATCACGTCCTGCTGGATCTCCTCGGGGATATCCAGGCCAAAGGCACCGGGGTTGCCGATGTTCAGCTTAAGGACGCGGTGGCCTTCCTCTTCAAGGCGATGGGCTTCCTGCTGGACGGGACCGCGAATGTCGTAGCAGACATTCTCGAGCTTGGCGGACTTCTCAAATTGCTGCATGCTGATATAAACCCCTGAGTTAGCGCAAACAACATTGTAGCGGAGGGCTGCGTAATGACAAAAGTCGAGCGTTCGGAAACCGAGTGGCAGCAACAGCTTTCACCCGAGAGTTATCGGGTTGCGCGGCAGGGCGGAACGGAACGGCCCTTTACCGGCGAATACAATGACTGCAAGAAGGACGGTGTCTACCGCTGCATCTGCTGTGGTCAGGCGCTTTTTGACGCCGGCCACAAGTTTGACT
Source organism: Halospina denitrificans (assembly GCF_004364635.1). Lineage (GTDB taxonomy): Bacteria > Pseudomonadota > Gammaproteobacteria > Pseudomonadales > Oleiphilaceae > Halospina > Halospina denitrificans. The sequence goes on from NZ_SOAX01000005.1 coordinate 160,343, forward strand.
CCGGGTCGGGCTGGCCCAGCTTCTGGCAGCCGGCCTCCGGTGAGGCTGTTGAGGAACACTCGGACAGCAGCCTTGGCATGGTCCGTACCGAGGTTCTGTGCAGCGCCTGTGATGCTCACCTGGGACATGTCTTTCCGGACGGACCAGAGCCCACGGGCCTGCGTTACTGCATCAATTCCGCGGCGCTGGAGCTTGAGGAACGCTGATCAGGTTCCGTCTCCGGGCACCCAGCGCTCCAGCACCGTCCTCATGGCGTCCAGGCTGTAGGGCTTGGTGAGGTAATCGTCCATGCCCGCCTCAAGGCAGCCTTCACGGTCGCCCTGCATCGCATTCGCGGTTACCGCGATCACGGGAATGGAGGCAATTGCGGGTGTGCCGCGTATTCGCCGGGTCGCTTCAAAGCCATCCATGACCGGCATCTGGCAGTCCATCAGAACAAGGTCATAGTGGCCCTGTTCAAGGGTTCTCAGCGCCTCCTGTCCATTCTCAGCCAGCTCCACGCTGTGGCCCAGTTTGCGCACCATGCCGCTGGCGACAAGCTGGTTGACGCGGTTATCCTCCACCAGCAGTACTTTCAGGCGCGTCGTGGATTGACTGGGCAGGTCCACCGCTTCCGAGCTCAGGCCTCTCAGGCCGGTGTTGATCCGGAGTGTATTCACGAGTTGGCGCCGGGCCAGTGGCAACTGGATAACTTCCGAGATGGGGGGGTCTTCAAGGTTACGACCCAGGTGCACGAGGGGAGGATGGCGCTCAAGGCGTTTCACGAGCGATAACCAGCCGGGTTCCCGCACATCGGTGATGATCAGATCAAAGGCACGGGCGTTCAGGTCGCCCGGCTCGGAGATCACTTTTTCCCGGCGCGTGACAACGGCCCCCCAGTACTCCAGGTAACGCTCCAGCGGCTCGACATGCCGGTTGGCGGGCGAGGCCAGAAGCAGCACCTGCATATCCGCAAAGTCCTCCTCGCCGCTGTATCCCTCCGCCTCGGGATCGGTTTCCAGGGGCAGGTCAACGGTGATCAGTGTTCCCCGGTTCTCCTCGGATGCCACACGGATCGTGCCCCCCATGCGGTCCACAAGTTGTCGACAGAGGGTCAGGCCCAGACCGGTTCCGCCAAAGCGGCGCGTGGTGTCCGAGTGCCCCTGGGAGAACGCCGAGAAGATGGTTTTCTGGGCGTCCCGGGACATGCCGATGCCGCTGTCCTGCACCTGCAGGCAGACGCCTTCCTCTGTTGCTTCAAGAATCAGTTCCACCTGGCCTTCGGAGGTGAACTTGATGGCATTGCCCATCAGGTTGTTGATGATCTGGCGCAGGCGGGTCGGATCACCCCGGTAATAACGGGGCAATTCGGGGGCAATGCGGGTGACGATGTCTACGCGGCCTCCCTGGACTCCCTGCTGGGCAAAGAGGGTTGCGCATTCTTCGGCGAGAGCCCCCAGATCAAGGCTGATGTTCTCAAGCGTGAGTTTCCCGGCCTCCACCTTGGAGATGTCCAGGATGTCGTTGACCAGAGAGACCAGGTTTTCACCGGCACTGAGCGCGACCTCGGTTCGTTCGCGCTGGGTGTTGGAGAGTTCTCCCTCGAGTGTGAGGCGCAACATGCCCAGCATGCCGTTGAGCGGTGTGCGGATCTCGTGGCTCATGCTTGCGAGGAAGTCCGCGCGCGCCCGGGCCATCTCAAGGGCTTCCTCGCGCGCGTCGATCAGAGCGCGGTTGGAGCGCTGCAGGGCCTCGTTCTTGTCGCGGATCTCCGAGGTCCGTGCTTCCACGATCTGGGCGAGCTTGTCGTTGTATTCCTTGAGTCGCCCTTCCGCGTGGCGGAGCTTCTGGAGGCTGTTGTCGATGGTGTCCAGGTGGTCGTTGGTGATGCGCACCAGAAGGCCGATCTCGTCCTCTTCATGCCGGCGTGGTGTCGGCAGGCGTGCCTTCTCGGCCTTGTCCGAGTCCACGTCCCTGAGCCCGTTGACAATGCGCAGCAGTGGCTTGGTGATCATGGTGTAGAAGATGAACAGCAGCAGGACCGCCAGGGCCAGGCTCATGATGAATCCGCTCAACAGGGTGTAGCCCGCACGCTGCAGGAAATTGCTGCCAAAGGGGTAGGTGTCCACCGTGATCATCAGGTTCCCGAGATCCATGTCCTCCAGCTGCGAGACATGGAGCTCCTTCTGGTAACGCTTCTCGGGTTCGAAAAGGTAGTCGCTCAGCCAGCGATAGGGACCATCCCGTAGTTCCCGTTCCCGGGATGCCAGGATGCGCCCCCGGGAGTCCTCGATCCGCGCCTTGATAATGGCGGGGTGACGGAGGAGGCCATCGAGCAGTTCCTCGGCCAGACGTGTATCAATGTTGTAGGCAATCTGGGAAGCGGGGCTGTGGCTGATCTCGATCAGCGCCGAGACTTCGGAATCCATGGTGCTGCGGGCGTTGAAATAGTCTGCGGTCACAACCGCCAGGTTCAGCAGTAAGCCGAGCGTCAGCGCGGAGAGCACGACGTTGCGGGTAAGTCTGAACGAGAGTCGTCTTGAAAGATCCGATTTCAATGGTCCCTGCCTTTCCTTTACAGGTCATTCATGGGCTTACTACGCCCTCCGCGTAGAACCGCTTCAATTATAGATCAAAGTGGCCTTAACTGCATGAATGATGGGTAGTATCCGGCGTTGTCTGGATCGTGCCGTCAACAATCGCCATAATGCGCCATTGATGCTGTTTCACGAGGTTTGCCCGGCATGGATCTGTCCCGTGTTGATCTGAATCTTCTGGTGTACCTGGACGTGCTTCTGCGCGAGAAGAGCGTTACCCGCGCGGCCAGCTACCTGGGCCTGACACAGCCGGCGATGAGTAATGGCCTCCGGCGCCTGAGAGAACTGTTTGACGACCCCTTGCTGGTGCGCACAAGCGAGGGCATGAGCGCTACCGAACTGGCGACCCAGCTCCAGCCGAACGTCCGCGAGATCCTGGCGCAGGTGGAGAAGACGGTGCAGCCGACCCGCTCCTTTGACGCGGGGGCCAGCCAGCGCGTTTTCCGCATCATGGCCAGCGACTACGCGGAATCGACACTGATGCCCCGCGTCCTGCGGCTGATCCGCCAGCAGGCGCCCCACGTGACGCTGGACGTATTGACGCCCTCGGACGTGAGCTTCCTGGATGTGGAACAGGGCAGGGTGGATATGGCCATCAATCGTTTTGACACCATCCCCCAGTCATTTCACCAGCGCATTCTATGGAAGGACCATTTCGCCTGCCTGATGAGCACTGGCAACCCAATACTCCAGGAACCCTTCACCCTGGATACCTACCTGCAGGCCAACCACATCTGGGTCAGCAAAACCGGTGTCGGAGTGGGCGTGGGTGTGAATCCCAGGGATGTGCAGCGTCTCGGCTGGGTGGATGAGGCGCTGGGCAAGCTGGGGCGCAAGCGCCGGATCTCGGTATTTACACGGCACTATCAGGTGGCGATGCTGCTTGCGGAACAGCACGACGTGATGGCCACGCTGCCATGCCGGGCCGCCTGGTTGCAGAAGGACAACCCGGGGCTGGTGGCCAAGCCGCCACCTTTCACGATCCCGCCCATTGAGCTGAAGATGGCGTGGAGCCCCCTGCTTCAGCACAACCCGGATCACCAGTGGTTGCGGCGGTGCATCTCGGATGTGGCCGAGGAACTTAACGAAGAGTTCGAGCCCTTTGCCCGGGATTTCATTCCCCAGGGGCCAGAGCCGGGCCAGGCTTCGGAGCGCTAGAACGGGAGCTGACGGAGTTCGATGGATTCGCGGCTGTAGTCCCAGGCCCGCGCGAAATCCTCCCCGAAGGGCCTTACCCGCCGTGGCGCCGAGAAGTTCGCAAAGCCCTCAATGTGGTCGAAATCATGACGGATCAGCACGCCGCTGTCGTCAGCAATGACGCAGGGGCGGTCGCCGTGCGGGTAGGTGGTGTTCACCAGCCCCAGCGAGATGCGGCTGGGAAGGCGGCGCATAAGCTGGACCAGGCGGTGGCGTCTCTTCACCAGCGGGTAGTCGTCGTGGATCAGGAAGCGGATGTCGCTGTGGCGGCTGCGGCGGGCAAGCCGTGACAGGGCTTCGGTTAGGAAGTGGTCGTCGTAGAGACCGTGGCTGAGCGTGGTGTCGTAGAGCCAGAAACGCCGGGTGGCCTGGTCGGCCAGGGCCCGCACCAGTTGCAGCTGATCCGTCTCGCCCTTGATCTGCCAGCTGGTGGTGTCCGAGGCGAGCAGGAAGGGACAGCGTGTCTCGGGCTCCTGGTCGAGCAGCAGCCCTGGCGCTGTGCAGCGCATGGCGCGATGGGGGATGCCGGCGTCCATGTAGGTATCTGATACCACATAGAACCCCAGTCGCCGATAGAAGTCCACGGCCCCTTCCTGGGCGCTGAGAACGAGGTAGTCGTATTCACTGAAGGCATCGTGCATCATCTCGCGCAACAGCACCGTGCCGACGCCCAGGGTGCGCTGCTCCCGGCTGACGGCCATGCGCCCGATACCGCCGGCGCCGTCCTCCTCCGGGTAGAGCCGAGCCGTGGCAAGGGGCGTGCCCGAATCATCCCGAACCAGGTAATGGGTCGCGATGCGGTCGGTTTCATCCCATTCCAGTTCCGGCGGTACCTGCTGTTCCTGTGTGAATACCGTCTGACGCAGCTGCGTAATGGCGTCGGGGAGCTGGTCCCAGCCGTAGCGTTCTGTGTTCATTCCTCTTCCTCAGTGCTGTCACCGATATAGAGGCTGCCCTGGTTGCAGAGGGTTACCAACAGCTCAAGCAATGCCCCCTCCTCAAGCCAGGGTGCCAGATCCGAGGCAGGTAGATGGCGCCCGGCGCAGATCAGCTCGGCGATGCCTGTGGCGTCACCGCGCAGCCGGAAGCGTTGGCCGTCGGCAAACAGCAGTCGTACGTCACCGTCCTCGTCACTACCATCATAGAACGAAAATCGGCTGCCTTCGTTCCAGAGCAGGTCCTGGCCGCTGTTTAGCGCAGCGCTGAGGGCGGCACTGGTCATGGGTTCTTCCGGGGGCTGGATGACGCCGTCGTGTTTGGGTTCGGTCATGGCCTGGCCGAACCAGGAGGCGATGGCTTCGGGGTTGTTGATATTGTCTTTAACAATCCGCTGTAACTCGCTGATCATGTGGTCATCAATTCGTCCGGGGTTGTCCGGCTGATGCGGTTTCGGATCTTCCAGGTGCTTGCCCAGTTGCGGGTCATCCGAGATGTATTCAGCCACACCGGTGACCACCTCGGCGTGGCTCGGGGTCCGGAAGCCGATGGACAGGGTCATGCAGTCGTCCTCGGCGATGCCCCAGTGGCTGACGCCGGGGGGCAGGTAGAGCATGTCGCCGGGTTCGAGGACGTATTCCTCGACGGTTTCGAAGTCGGCCAGTATGTGCAGTGGGGTGCCCTGGACGCGGGGGGAGCTGTTGTCGTGCACGTGGCCGATCTTCCAGCGGCGGTGGCCGTGGGTCTGGAGGAGGAAGACGTCGTACTGGTCGTAGTGGGGGCCGACGCTGCCGCCCTGGGGGGCGAAGCTGGCCATGATGTCGTCGAGGCGCCAGTTGGGGATGAAGCGGAAGGCGTCCAATAGATCGGCGGCTTCGGGGATCCAGTAGTCGAGGCCCTGGACCAGGAGGGTCCAGTGGCTGTTGGGGAGGCTCTGGAGTTTTTCTTCGTCGAAGGGGCCGTTGTGGAGTTGCCAGGGGTTGCCGTTTTCTTCTTCGAAGACCAGGCGGGATTCGATGTTGGGTTCGCAGGCCAGGCCGGCCAGTTCATCGACGTCGACTGGGGGTTCCAGGTCCGGGAAGGCGTTGCGGATTACCAGGGGTTTCTTTTGCCAGTAGGTTTTTAGGAATTCTTCTATGGAGTGGGGTCCGAGTACTGACATTGTGTGTGGCTCCTGGGTTTCGGGGGGAGCGAGGGCGGGTGGTGCTTTCCGGGAATCGCCACGAGTACATCCCTGTAGGCTGCCCTCCGCCATCCATGGCTCCGGAGCTTCCCGGAAAGCACCACCCGCCCTCGCTCTTCGAGCTTTGTGTTTGCCGTCCTATAGCCTCAGTTACGGGTGCGTATTGCTTTGGCCTGTGCTGCGGCATTACCCGTGTAGTTTGAGGGGGTTAGCGACCTTAGTTCTTTCTTCGCCTCATCCGGGACATCCAGTGTATCAATGAATTGGTGGATAAGGTCTGGGGTCATTTCCTTGCCGCGGGTCAGTTCTTTCAGCTTCTCATACGGCTTTTCCACCTGGTAGCGGCGCATGATGGTCTGGATGGGTTCGGCCAGGACTTCCCAGCTCTGCTGGAGGTCTTCGTCGAGCCGTTGGGGGTTTACTTCCAGCTTGGACAGGCCCTTGAGGGTGGAGCGGTAGGCGATGAGGCTGTGGGCGAAGCCGACGCCGAGGTTGCGCAGCACCGTGGAGTCGGTGAGGTCGCGCTGCCAGCGGGAGATGGGCAGTTTGGTGGCCAGGTGGTCCATGACGGCGTTGGCGATGCCGAGGTTGCCTTCGGAGTTCTCGAAGTCGATGGGGTTGACCTTGTGGGGCATGGTCGAGGAGCCGATTTCGCCGGCGACCGTTGCCTGCTTGAAGTAGCCCAGGGAGATGTAGCCCCAGAGGTCGCGGTCCAGGTCGGTGAGGATGGTGTTGAACCGGCCGATGGCGTTGAAGAGTTCGGCGATGTAGTCGTGGGGCTCGATCTGGGTGGTGTAGGGGTTCCATTCCAGGCCGAGGCTGTGTATGAAGGACTGGCTGAGGGCTTCCCAGTCCAGCTCCGGATAGGCGCAGAGGTGGGCGTTGTAGTTGCCCACGGCGCCGTTCATCTTTCCCATGGGGTCGATGGCGCGGATTTGTTTGAGCTGGCGGCGCAGCCGGTAGGTGGTGTTGGCCAGTTCCTTGCCCACGGTGGTCGGCGATGCCGTTTGGCCGTGGGTGCGCGAGAGCATGGGTTGGTCGGCGTGTTCTTCGGAGGCGTCTTCCAGCTTGGCGACCATTTCGTCCATGGCCGGTAGCAGGGCCTGGTCCAGGCCTTCGCGGAGCATCAGCGCGTGGGAGAGGTTGTTGATGTCCTCGGAGGTGCAGGCGAAGTGGACGAACTCGGAGACCGCGGCTAGTTCGGGCAGTTCGTCGCGCACCTGCTCAAAGCGCTCCTTGATGAAGTATTCCACGGCCTTGACGTCGTGGTTGGTGGTTCGCTCGGTGGCCTTGATGGTCTCGGCGTTTTCCAGGCTGAAGTCCGTGACCATGCTGTCCAGGAAGGCGGTTGCGGCGTCGGAGAAGGGCGCAACTTCCGGGATCCCCGGCTCGGCGGCCAGGTGTTGGAGCCAGCGGACCTCGACGGTCACGCGTGAGCGGATGAGTCCGTATTCGCTGAAGATACCGCGCAGTTGGGATACCTTGTCGCCATAGCGACCGTCCACCGGCGACACGGCCGTCAGGGCATTGAGTTTCATGGAAAGCCTCTCTGAGAATTCTGAAAGCGGTGATTATACATGAGCCGGCGCGGATCACGCAGGGGCAGGTTATTCCAGGCTGCGGAGCATTGCGTTGGCGTTGTCGACCACCTTGCCCCGTCGGAAGATCAGCTGCCAGCGCCGCCCGCCGACCTGCCGCCACAGCATGGCCGAGCGGATGCCCGCCAGAAGGCAGGCGCGAATTCGTGCCGCATTATCTTCAATTTCAAGGAATTGGCGGTGACCGTTCACGTTGATTTTGATCCGGAAGGTGCTGATGGTATCCTGGTAGATGCCGGCCAGGTTCCTGATCACGTTCGGGTGGGTGTACCCGAAATGGTCAACACTGCGCCGGGCCTGCTCAATCCGTTCGCCGATGGTGTCCAGCATCTCCGGCTGCTTGTGGAGTCTGGTCTCAAGCTGAACCAGGTTGAGCGCATAGCGCAGCATCTGGGCTTCGGCCTGGCCCGCCTGGTTGCCGAAGCAGCGCGAAAGCACCTTCAGGCCTTCCCTCAACCCGTAAAGGTCCCCGTATACATCCAGGGTTCTCTCAGGGTTGGTCTCAAACAGGGATTTGATCGTGGTTTCCAGAGGATCCTGGAGGCACTGGCCGCGCGTTGCGGTCTGATGCACGAGACTCACGGCCTGGAAAAGGCCAGCCAGCGCGAGCGTCTGGTCATCAAGGTTCTGGTTCAAACAGTCGGCCCCTCAGGCGCTCGCCACGTTGGATGAGTGATGGTCGGCGGGCAGATCACGAAAGGTCCGTTCGATGACTCCGCCGCCGAGGCAGACGTCACCCTGGTAGAACACCACCGACTGGCCCGGTGTCACGGCACGTTGTGGCTCGTCAAAGGTGACGCGGTATCCTTCCTCGGTGGCTTCCAGCAGACAGCTCTGGTCCGGCTGGCGATAGCGGGTCTTGGCCACGCAGCGCAGGGGCAGAGCGGGCACCTCATCGACCCAGTCAATCGACCAGGTATAAAGGCCGCGACCGAAGAGCAGGGGGTGCTGCTTGCCCTGGACGGCAATGAGCACGTTGCGCTCCAGATCCTTCTCCGCCACAAACCAGGGATCCGAGCCGTAACCGTTCAGCCCGCCAATACCAAGACCCTGGCGCTGCCCGATGGTGTGATACATCAATCCCTGGTGCTGGCCAATCACATCCCCGTCCGGCGTCTCAATCGGCCCCGGCTGCGCCGGCAGATAGGTCTGGAGAAAATCACTGAACCGCCGCTCACCGATGAAACAGATCCCCGTACTGTCCTTCTTGTCATGGGTCACCAGCCCGGCGTCCTCAGCAATCCGCCGGACCTCGGTCTTGTGCAGCTCCCCCAGGGGAAACAGCGTACGTGCAATCCGCTCGCCGGACACCGCGTGCAGGAAATAGCTCTGGTCCTTGTTCGGATCCACTCCACGCAGAAGCTGGGCACTGTTTTCGCCCCTTACACATCGCCGCGCGTAATGCCCGGTGGCAATAAAATCCGCTCCCATCTCCACGGCGTGGTCGAGAAAGGCCCGGAACTTGATCTCTTTGTTGCACAGAATATCCGGATTCGGCGTCCTTCCGGCGCTGTACTCCGCCAGGAAATGCTCAAACACCCGATCCCAGTACTCCCCGGAAAAACTGACCGTATACAGCGGGATTCCGATCTTACCGGCCACCGCCTGCGCATCCGCCAGATCCTCCATGATCGTACAATGCTCCGTCCCATCCGCCTCGTCCCAGTTCTTCATGAACAGACCTTCCACGCGGTACCCCTGCTCCTTCAAAAGCAGAGCCGCCACGGAAGAATCAACGCCGCCGGAAAGGCCAACAATGACCCGGGGTGCGCTGTTATCGGATTGATGAGCGGAGGTAGTCATAAAATAGAGTTGCTATGCACCTGGACGGACTTCGAAAGCCCATATTGTATAGGGTGCCACCTGAAACGCCCAAATTTTCGTGGGCTTCCACAAAACTGGCGGTGATGAATTGGCGGTCTGCGCGAAATTCAGGTGGTTGTGAGCGGGGAGCCCTTTCCGGGAAGCTCCGGAGCCATGGATGGCGGAGGGCAGCCTACAGGGATGTACTCGTGGCGGTTCCCGGAAAGGGCTCCCCGCTCACAACCACTGCACCCAACCTCAAAACTCCCGAATAATATCCAGAGGAAACTCCCTCCCTGCCTTATAATCCTGAACACACTGCAGCACCAAGGGACTGCGAAGCATCCCCTTATTCTCAATCAGCTGAGATTCCGTAAGCCATTGCGATTCAATAATGCCGTCGTCCAGTTCATTCGTGACCTTCTCGAGAGCCTTCCCGATAAACGCATACCGATGGTAGGTCACGCCGTTGTGCGGTGACCGAAAAATATAAAGCCCCAGAAACCCCGTCAGCTCCACCCGGTAACCCGTCTCCTCCAACGCCTCGCGACAAGCCGCCTCAAATACCGACTCGCGCTCCTCGATGTGGCCCGCTGGCTGGTTGAGCACGATGGCCCCCTCGCTTTCCTCCTTAACCACAAGAAAAGCATCGCCATCCGGCACCACAACGGCCACCGTCGCATGGGGTTTCCAGATCATCTGTCAGTTACCTCTATGCCGTGTAGTAAATTTACGAGATCCAGGATCTGCCTTGGTGATACGGTAGTAAAACTACAAAAAATCCCTCTGAAACGCTATCATGGGCGGCGAATCGAGCGGCTGTGACTCAATACGGAGAAAAGCATGGGATACGAGAAAATCAGCGTGCCGAAAGACGGCGATAAGATCACGGTCAACGCCGACCTGTCCCTGAATGTGACCAATCACCCGGTCATCCCCTACATCGAGGGCGACGGGATCGGCGCGGATATTACGCCCGTTATGATGAAAGTCGTCAATGCGGCGGTGCAGAAAGCCTACAGCTCCAAACGTTCCATTGTCTGGATGGAAGTGTTCTGCGGTGAAAAGGCTACCAAAGTGTATGGGCCGGACAACTGGCTGCCCGATGAAACCCTGGAAGCGCTCAGGGAATACTCGGTCAGCGTCAAGGGGCCTCTGACGACGCCGGTGGGAGAGGGCTTCCGCTCGTTGAACGTCGCCCTGCGCCAGGACCTGGACCTGTATGCCTGCATCCGTCCGGTGCGTTGGTTTGAAGGGGTGCCCAGCCCGGTCAGCCACCCGGAGCTGACCGACATGGTGATCTTCCGCGAGAACTCCGAGGATATCTACGCCGGCATCGAATGGCAGGCGGACTCCGCCGAGGCGAAGAAGCTGATCCAGTTCCTTCAGAACGAAATGGGCGTAACCAACATCCGCTTTCCCCAGGAGTGCGGTATTGGCGTCAAGCCGGTTTCCAAGGAAGGTACCCAGCGGCTGGTCCGCAAGGCGATCCACTACGCGATCGAAAACGACCGGCCTTCGGTAACCCTGGTCCACAAGGGCAACATCATGAAGTATACCGAAGGGGCCTTCCGGGACTGGGGGTATGAAATCGCCCACGAGCGGTTCGGCGCCGAGCCCCTGGACGGCGGGCCCTGGCACGTGATGACAAACCCCAACACGGGGCGCGAGATCGTTATCAAGGATGTCATCGCCGATGCCTTCCTGCAGCAGATCCTGATGCGTCCCCATGACTACAGCGTCATTGCCACACTGAACCTCAATGGTGACTACATTTCCGATGCCCTTGCGGCCGAGGTTGGTGGTATCGGTATTGCGCCGGGCGCCAATATCGGCGGTTCCGTGGCCATGTTCGAGGCAACTCACGGCACGGCGCCCAAGTATGCTGGCCAGGACAAGGTCAATCCGGGGTCCATTATCCTGTCGGCAGAGATGATGCTGCGCCACATTGGGTGGACGGAAGCTGCGGATCTTGTGGTTCGGGGCATGGAAGGGGCCATTGCCGCGAAGACGGTCACCTACGACTTTGAGCGTCTCATGCCCGACGCCACACTGCTCAAGTGCTCCGAATTCGGTGATGCGGTCATCGATAATATGGATTGAGTTGCGGTAGGGGGGCGCAGCCCGCTTCGGAATTACCGAGGCGGGCTCTGGTGCGTAGATGTTGCGTGAGCCCTGGCTCACTCCGGTCCGTCGGTCGCCTTGCACGACAGAGAGAACGCGGAGTAGCCGCTGGAAACAGCCATTCCTCAGACGGTGACGTGATCCCGCTTGCGTTCGGCCGTACCGGTTTCCCGGCTATCCTGATTCTGGTCCTGGTTCTGACCTTTTGCGTCGTCTTCAGTGTCCTGTGCCGACTTCTTGGGGGGCGTTTCAAGCGGAATAATATTAACCGCGTGAATGCCCTTGGCACTGGGCTCTTTTTCGAATTCGACACGCTGGCCGGCTTTCAGGGTCTTGTAGCCTTCCATCTGGATCGAGGAGAAGTGAACAAACAGATCCTCACTCTCGCCTTCCTCGATGATGAACCCATACCCCTTGGCATTGTTGAACCATTTAACCTTGCCCTGGTGCATTGCCTCCTCCTTGTTTCAGGTCTCGTAGGGCCCGGTATTGCTAAATGCCGACTGCGTATCTGGCACGTTTCGTCACGGAATGTAACGCTTTGTAAAACCTATACCGGGAACTGTTGACGAAATTTCATTCAGAGTCAAGGGGCGCGCACTGAATATGAGGATTGGTTAATTCTCAAGGGGAGGGCGTGTGCCGCGGGGAACGTGATAAAATGCGGATGACAACAAATTCCAGAGCATGGCTTGTAATTCCGGTGCAGCAACACATGATTAGAGAAGATAGGTTCGTAAAAGTGGAATCCCCTCTACTAATATGGAATCAGGAGGGCGAAGAGGAACCCGGTCAGGACGATGGGACGGCGGTAGCTCCCGAAAAGCCGGAAGTTAAGCGCCCTTCGCTGTACAAGGTGGTACTGATGAACGACGACTACACGCCAATGGATTTTGTAGTGGATGTCCTGATGACGTTCTTCGCCATGACGGAGGAGAAGGCAACGCAGATCATGCTTGCGGTACACACTCAGGGCAAAGCTGTCTGTGGCGTCTATACTCGGGATATAGCGGAAACGAAAGCAGCCCAGGTGAATCAATACGCTTCCGAGCATGATCATCCGCTGCTGTGTGAGATTGAACGAGCTGACTGAATCGGGGTGGCCCATGCTCAGTAAAGACCTCGAACTGACTTTGAACGAGGCATTTCGCAACGCACGCGACAAGCGTCATGAGTTCATGACGGTGGAACACCTGCTTCTGGCGCTGCTCGATAATGAGTCCGCGGTCAGGGTTCTGAAGGCATGCGGTGCCGATATGTCGCGGTTGCGCGAAGAACTCAATGACTTCGTGGACTCCACGACGCCATTGATTCCATCCAACGACAGCGAGCGTGAAACCCAGCCGACCCTGGGCTTCCAGCGGGTGCTCCAGCGCGCGGTTTTCCATGTGCAGTCTTCCGGCAAGAAGGAAGTCACCGGCGCCAATGTGCTGGTCGCGATCTTCAGTGAGCAGGAAAGCCAGGCCGTCTTCGTGCTCAAGAAGCAGAACGTTGCCCGCATCGACGTGGTGAATTTCATTTCCCATGGCATCTCCAAGGTCTCCGGTCCTGAAGAAAAGGACGGCGGCGAACAGGAATCCATGCAGCAGCAGGAAGAGGCGGTTGAAGAGGGCACGTCCTCCAACCCGCTTGAGGCCTATGCCCAGAACCTGAACGAACAGGCTTCCCAGGGCCATATTGACCCGCTGATCGGGCGCGAGAAGGAAGTGGAGCGCGTCGTTCAGATCCTGGTGCGCCGCCGCAAGAACAACCCGCTGCTGGTGGGTGAGGCCGGCGTGGGCAAGACTGCTATTGCCGAGGGCCTGGCCAAGAAGATCGTCGATGGCGATGTGCCGGATGTGATCAAGGACGGGGAGGTGTTCTCCCTGGACCTCGGCGCGCTGCTGGCCGGCACCAAGTACCGGGGCGATTTCGAGAAACGTCTCAAGGCGCTGCTCGCGGAGCTGAAAAAGCGCGAACACGCGATCCTGTTCATTGACGAGATCCACACCATCATCGGCGCCGGCTCGGCTTCCGGCGGGGTCATGGATGCGTCCAACCTGCTCAAGCCCATGCTGGCCTCGGGCAAGATGCGCTGTATCGGATCGACCACCTTCCAGGAATTCCGTGGCATCTTCGAGAAGGACAGCGCCCTGGCACGGCGCTTCCAGAAGATCGACGTCAACGAACCGAGCATCGAGGACACCTACCTGATCCTCAAGGGGCTCAAGACGCACTTCGAGAAGCACCACGACCTCAAGTACACCGACAAGGCGCTGCGCAGCGCCGCGGAACTGGCGGGACGCTACATCACCGACCGCCATCTCCCGGACAAGGCCATCGACGTAATCGACGAGGCGGGCGCGCGTCAGCAGCTTCTGCCGGTGTCCAAGCGTCGCAAGGTGATCAACGAGAACGCCATCGAGGAGATTGTCTCGGCGATTGCGCGCATACCACCAAAGCATGTGTCCACGTCCGACAAGGACCTGCTGCGCAACATCGAGCGGGACCTGAAGATGGTGGTTTTCGGGCAGGACCAGGCGATCGAGTCCCTGTCCACGGCCATCAAGCTGGCCCGGGCCGGGCTCAAGTCTCCGGAGAAGCCGGAAGGCGCCTTCCTGTTCTCGGGCCCCACCGGTGTGGGCAAAACCGAGGTGACCCGCCAGCTGGCCAAGCAGCTTGGCATTGAGCTGGTGCGCTTCGACATGTCCGAGTACATGGAACGGCACACCGTGTCACGCCTGATTGGAGCGCCTCCGGGCTACGTGGGCTATGACCAGGGTGGACTGCTTACAGAGAACGTGAACAAGACGCCGCACTGCGTGCTGCTGCTCGACGAGATCGAGAAGGCGCACCCGGACGTGTTCAACCTGCTGCTGCAGGTCATGGACCACGGGACCCTGACGGACAACAACGGACGCAAGGCGGATTTCCGGCACGTGATCCTGGTGATGACCACGAACGCGGGCGCCGAGCAGTTGACGCGCCGCTCGATCGGCTTCGCCAACCAGGACCACAGCACCGATGGCATGGAGATCATCAACAAGACCTTCACGCCGGAGTTCCGGAACCGTCTGGACGGCATCATCCAGTTCTCCGCGCTCAATGCCGAAGTCATTACCCATGTGGTGGACAAGTTCCTCACCGAGCTGCAGGCGCAGCTGGATGAGAAGCAGGTTGTACTGCACGTGGATGACGAGGCCAAGCTCTGGCTGGCCGAGCACGGCTACGACGAGAACATGGGCGCACGTCCGATGGGTCGCCTGATTCAGGAGAAGATCAAGAAGGGGCTGGCCGAGGAGATCCTCTTCGGGCGCCTGTCCCAGGGTGGCGGTGAAGTCCACGTGAAGGTCAGCAACGATGACCTGGCGTTCGAGTTCGAGACCGAGCAGCCGGAACCTGTTGAATAGGCCTGGCGTAACAGGGAAGCGGTAGCCATTGCCCCGGTGTCATTCTGGCGCCGGGGCATTTTTTTGTTTAACGGTACCGGTAGGTGATGCGGCCCTTGCTGAGGTCGTAGGGGGTCAGTTCCACCTTCACCTTGTCGCCCGTGAGAATCCGGATGTAGTTCTTGCGCATTTTCCCGGAAATATGGGCCGTCACGGTGTGTCCGTTTTCCAGCTCGACGCGGAACATGGTGTTGGGAAGGGTGTCGACAATAACGCCTTCCATTTCAACGGCATCTGATTTTGCCATTCAGCTCTCTCTCCGTACCTTCGGTATTCGTTCGGATGAATCTTACAGTGATGTTCAATGCTTATAAAATGCCCATGAAGGCAAAGTGGCGCAATTTTGCCTTAATCGACGTTAATAGGCAAAGCCTTGAGGCTGGATAAGGGGAGATGGCATGGCCAGAGCGGACTGGCCATGCCATGGTCGCGGTGTTTCAGCGACGCAGTGCGGAGGGAGTGAATTCACGCGACCGGCGATTGATGCCGAAGGTGTAGGGCTTCGATTCCTCGTTGGTCATGCCCATCACCAGGTAGCGGCCGGATCTCGTGTCGTACAGCGTCTCAAACGCGTAGAAGGGGATATCCACGTCGTACGCCTGCAGCATGTGCGACTCAGCCACGCGCCAGAGCTCACCACGACCGTCGTAATGATCCACGACGGCGATCTGCCAGCTGTCCTCGTCGATGTAGAAATCACGGGTCTCGTAGATGTGGCGTTCACCGTCCTTGAGCGTTGCGCGGATGTGCCAGACACGGTGCAGCTCATAACGCGCGTGCTCCTGGTTCACGTGACCGGCCTTGATGATGTCGTCGTACGACAGGTCCTCGGAAGCCATCTCATAGGAGTTGTACGGGATGTATTTCTCCTTTTTACCGACGATTTCCCAGTCGTACTTATCCGGTGCGCCGTTGTACAGGTCCAGGTTGTCCGAGGTCCGCTGTCCGTCGGCGGCTGTGCCCGGTCCGTCATAGGCGACCTGGGGGGCGCGGCGGACACGGCGCTGGCCGGAATTGTAGAGCCAGGCCCTGCGCGGCTCCTCGACCTGGTTAATGGTCTCGTGCACCAGCAGGGTGTTGCCTGAAAGCCGTGATGGCGCCTTGATGGTCTGCTTGAAGTAGAACAGGATATTGTCGTGCTCGTCCGCGCCCGCATCGTAATCCGACAGCTCCCAGGGGCGCACGATTTCCTCTTCAAACTGGACCTCGGTGAAGGCCCCATCCGTCTGGGGCGTGACCTGGACCACGTTGCGTTTCAGTGCACCACCACGATAACGGGTGGTGTGGTTGAAGATGATCTCCAGGGCGTTCTGGGGAATCGGAAAGGGCGTGGCCTTGTCGTAGTTCTTCAGGCCGTTGCCGCTTTCAACCAGCTCAACCGTAGTGGCGTTCTCCTGCGTCTGATCCATGATGGACTCGGGCACCGCGGCGGTCCGGCGGGTCTTGTAGACCGGGATGAAGTAGTCGTCATAGGACTTGATCATCCTGACCTGACCGGGCGTCAGCTTGTCTTCGTATTCATCCACATTGCTCTGGTCAATGCGGAACTTTTCCTCATCCTGGGGGAATGGGTCGACATAGCGGTGATCCCCTTCGTAATTGTCGGGTGCGGTGGTCAGGCCGCCGTCCCAGGCAGGGATTTCATCCCCGTTGCCGGCCTTCTCCGCGCCCATGGGCGTGAGATCGTCACCCAGACGCGCCGCTTCCTCTTCCGATACGGCGGCCAGGGCGCTTCCCGAACACAGTGACGCCATCAGGATGGCGGTTGATATGAGGTTCTTGCGAGTTTTCATGAGTTTCTCCTCAAGTATTTATTGGCGTTGGTTTCAGAATGAGTAGGAAATGTTGGCGGACAGGAAATCCCGGTCCTTCATCTCGTTGTAGGGTTCGCCGTCGAAGAACTCGGTGTAGCTGAGTTCCACATTCCAGCGGTTCTGGTAACTGGCGGCGGCAGTCAGACCGACCTGTTTGCTGCCTTCCGTGAAGTTGCCGGCGGGGCCGGGGGCGAAGCCGCTCACGTCATGGGAAACGAATATCGAAGGCATAAAGTTCCAGCCCATGTAGAAACTCGAATAGTCCCAGGCGAAAAGCGCCCGATAGCCCCAGGAAAAGTCCGTCACGTAGCCGTCACTGCGGCAGTTGGATGGATTGATATTGGCGCCCGGATCGCCGTCAGGACCTTCCCGGCAGAAGTCACCGGTGAAGTTTTCGCCGTCAACGGGCAGTGGGCCGGCCCCAAAGGTGGCGCTGCGCCCGAAACGCTCCTCGCTGCTGTCCGGCAGGCCGTGCACGTAGGTGCCGCCGACCTCGCCCACAACAATGAAGCGGTCCGTGCCCATGACCCGGTCGAAGAAGTGAATGAAGGTGCTCTGGAGCTGGGAGATGTCGAAACGGTCGTAACCCTGAATGACTTCACCCGCAAAGTTCTTATCGGGATTGGCTTCCCGGCGGGCCTGTTCCGTCTTGCTCAGGATCTCGCCGTTGGGGCCGCGTCGTTGCAGACCCGCAAAGATCACGTCCGTGCTGTTCCGTTGGACGGGTTTGTCTGGCTGGAAGCTGTATTCGGCGCCCACGGAGGTCCCCGTGGGAATGGTGGTGTTCAGGCTCAGCCCCATGATTTCCAGGTCTTCCGGGTACTCCACGAAGTAGTTCGGGAAACGGGTGCTGTCCTTGTTGGGGTCGTAGTCAACATTGGCCGTGGTGTTGCCGGCTTCCGGATTGTTGGCACGAACGTTGAGCAGCGGCAGACGGCTGTGGTGCCGCAGATAGTACGCACCCAGCTCAATCCCCGAGTCCGGCAGGAAGTACCGAGCCGAGAGGCCGAACTGGCCGGTATCATCCGGCTCCTGGTCGGCTTCCCGGGCTGCGAAAAGTCCATCCTCCAGGGCCTGCGAGTCCGGCGCCTGACCGGCCAACAGCAGCGGGCCACATCCGTCGGAAACCACATCCACTGTGGAGAAGAAGGTTCCGCAGTCCTCGATCTCAAAGGGCTCCCATTTGGTCTGGAAGTAGCCCTCCACGGTCAGGTTATTGGTAACACCCGCTGAGACAAACAGCATTTCCGCCGGCAGCAGCACATCCTTGACCTCGGCGCCAGGCTTGCGGAACGCGGCGACGTCAATGGGGTTGGTCTGGTTGATGCCACCGAGGATGAAGGTGCTTTCCCCCCAGTTCACCACCTGCTTCCCGTAGCGGACGCTCACCGGCACGTTGCCGAGCCACATGTCGCTGTAGACGTAGGCATCGAGTATCTGGCCGGAGGAGGCGTTGTCGTATCCCTCGTCGGTGAGGTGGCGCTTCTGCCCGACGGGGTCCGTGGCGAAGTCGTCTTCGCGCAGCTTGAAGTCGTGGGAATAGCGGTACTTGAACTCGCCACCGAACGTCGTAAAGGTCGGACTGTTTGTATTGTATTCCGCCGAAAGCTCCGTGCGCGCGCTCAGCGACTGGGAGAAGAAGTCCCCCTGCTCGAAATTCAGGTTACCGTCATCGCCGTTATTGGTGGATGAGCCGGTGTTGCTGAAAGCGAACTCCGGGCCCAGGTTGCCCTGGGCAATGAAATCCTTTTCCTGCTCGCTGGCCCGCATACCGACGCCGGCCCGCAGCTGGTTGTCCGAACTGAATTCAATGCCCACAAGGTTGAACTCCGTTGTCGCCTGCGTGGGCGTGGAAACGGCGCCTGCCAGGGCGAGGGCCAGGGTTGTGGTAGCTCTGGTTGTCTTGTTGTTGACTGTCATTGGGCTTACTCCGGATACAGTTGGGTCGGGGCGTGGCCCTTTTTGTGGCCACACCGACTCGAATCAGGTTGCTCAAGGGGAGCTAGAGGAAGTCGATCAGACCGCCGTCGTCACCGCCGTCAGTGCCGCCATCGCCACCGGAACCGTCACTCGAAGGTTCTGAGCAGTCATCACCGGTGTCCTTCACCACGCAGCTGTTGGTGTTGACGGTGCCGTTGCTGAACAGCTCCATCGTCTGCAGGGCCATTTCGTTGAAGACCGGCGTGGAGCTGCCTGCTTCGGCCTCCTCCTGACCGGCGGAAACCGGGTTGCCGTGGGCGCCTTCGAGGAAGCGGGTAATGACGGGAACGCTGCCGGCCAGCGGTGTTGATTCAGCGCCTATGGCATTGGCAAGCGGCTCCGTGCCGGCCAGTGGTGCTGGCTCGCTGTCGACCTGGAATCCGGTGTCCTCGGTTACGAGCTCGAGTGGGCCGAGATCAAAGTCTTCGCCAATGTCATGCACGTTCGCATCGGCTGCGTTCGGCACGGTCTGGTCCCGCATGAGGTCCTCATTGCCCGGGGTACCGACGATCTCGGTCAGCAACACATCATCGCCTTCGTAGAAGCCGGCGTAGGCAGACGGGTCCACGGAGTCGATCAGGCTCTGGAAGACGTTGAAGTAGATGTTCAGCTCGGTATTACCCTGGGCGAGCAGGCCATCGGATTGCTCGTCTAGGCCCTGGAGCAGAGTCGGACCCTGGGAGGGTGAATTCTCCAGCAGCCGCGTGAAGTGGCCCCCGGTATTCAGGAAGGCTGAGCCGTCAATGCCGGAGAGATTATCGTTGCCGGCAGCCAGCGCTTCGTTGTTGATATGGGGGAAACCGACGGCGCCGGAACCTGAGATCGAGTGCGTCAGGAAGTAAATGCGCTCCGGATCGATATTGAAATCGTCACTTTCCTGCTGCCCGGCACAACGCCCCTCATTGACACAGTCCGTGATCGCCTGCTTGATCGCGGGAATGGAGCTGCTCACATTCAGCAGGTCCATGGTCACCTGGTGCATGTTGCCCGCAGTGTTCGGGAAGTTGGCAAAGTTCAGGTAGGTGGTGCCCGACTCCGGGTTTTCCAGCTGCCCCGCGGGCACCGCCGGCTCGCCGGTGGCCTTGGCCGCGAAACCGAAATGCCGCTCAATAGCGTCCCCGGAAGCGCCTTCCTGTTCGTTGATGTTGATCATGCCCGGGACGCCATTCTCCTCATCCCGCGCACTGGCCACGCCTTCATCGAAGATCCCGTGCAGAGGCATGTCGATGCCGACGGTGACAAAGCATTCAGAGGCATCCTGGGCACACAGCAGGCCGGTGGCCGTGGCCATGGGCAGGATCGCGGAGCGGTCGGTCGTGGCGGCGTGTTGATAGATGATGACCGGGAATTCCGTGGTGTTGTCGGTCCCTGCTGCCGTTTCAAAGGCGGCGCTGGTGTCTGGGGCCGTGACGACCAGGGGCACCTTGGTTTCACCGGTCTTGCGGACAAAGGGGAATTCGCTGGTCACGCGGTCCGTCGGTGCCAGGGGAAGGTCCACATCCGAACCAAAGTCGGCGGCCGTCCAGTTGCTGTTCTGGATGGTGCTGCCGTCGGATTCATCCGCCGGTATGCCACCGTAATAGGGCAGCGTAATTTCGCCCTCGTACACCCGGATGTCTACATCAGCCTCGACACCAAGGAGAACCTCCCCACTCTGACCAAGGGAGGGATTGATCTCGCGTCCAAGCTTCTGGCTGAAGAACCGCACATCCCGGGGTTTGGGAGTATCCAGTTGCTGCTCAGCGGCCTCGGCCAGGCTGGTGGCCTTGTCCGAAATGGCCGTGGCGCGTACCAGATCAACCGCCCGCACGGCCGCAGCCTGGGCGATCAGGGCTGTATCCGGGGCCAGGGAGCCGTCCGTATCAAGGGCAATATCCTGGTAGGTCACCTTCTGGCGGTTATCCCGCGCCTCGATCAGGAGCTGTGCCAGTGCCGGATCGAAAAGCGGCACGTCCTCCTCGTGGAACAGGAGTGGATCGGCGCTATCGCTTTCCTGCGAGAGCAGCTCGAACAGCTTCTGGTTGATGGCCTTGTCGCGGTCGCTTGCACCGTCGTCCAGGGGCACGCCGCTGAGGTTGTAGGTGCCATCCAGGAGCTTCTCCAGCGCTTGCTTGCGCTCACTGGTACGCACGCGTTCCTCAAAGTGGGTCTGGGGCGCCGCGTTGGCAAGAAGAACGTCATCCACACCCGTAGTGGTGAAGGTGGTTGAGAAAGTCACGTCCTCGAAATCAGGAATTGACGCGTCATCGCTAATCGCACTGCGCTTGAGGTCAAAATAGCGTGCGGCGATCCGGCGCGCAGGCACCGTGGCATCCCGGAAAGGCTGGAGGGCCGGGTTGGAGAGGGTACGCTCGGGGTCAGCGACCGTCTGGTAGCTAGGCGCACCGACCAGGGCCTTGCCGGATTGGGTGTTGATGTCATTGGTAATAGCCACTGCATACTTGGTGTTGGGCCGCAGTGGCTCCAGGGGCAGAATCCGGATGGTGTTGTCCGTGCCGCCATCCAGGCTGATGACTTCCACCCGGATACGTTGATTCTCGGCTACCAGCCCCTGAAGGAGCTCGTTGGCTTCGGTACGGTCCGCCTCGTCGTCGCTGTCCAGAAGACGCTGGGCGCGCTCATACCGGTCCATGCGGGAAATGCCGGCCACCTCGTCTTCGAGCGGGAAGCGGCTGTCACCGCTGGGCTGGGTCAAGGGAATCAGGAATACGCTCTGTTCCGGATTGGGAATCACTTCGTCATCGCGTTCAATGAAATCCCGGGCGTCCAGGGTCTCCGGATCAATACTGTCGCTGATGCGGATATCAAAGGGTTCCAGTACGGAGTTGCCGTCCAGGTACCCGATGCCCGCGGTTACCGGGTTGTAGTCCGGTGATTCCGGGTCCACGAAATTCCCGTTGAGCATCGTCCCGTCCTCCTCTTCACTGAGGAAGAGCAGCGCGTCACTGGGCAGGGGGAACTGCGAATCCAGGGGTTTGAACACCGGATGCGGGCCCTCTTCAATGGCGGTAGGTCCCGAGGTCTCGATGTCCGGTTGGGTATTGGCGTTGCCTGCCGGGCCGCCGCTCTCCAGGCAACCGGCAAGCCCCAGGGTCGTCAGGGCAACGCCGATAAGCGTTTTGTTGTAAGTACGCATAACTCAACTACCTTTTGTTGTCTTGTCGCGTTGAACGGGCAGCGATGCTGCTGGTTCGTGAGTCGGGGACTGAAACGGGAGGAGGGAAAAAAGGGTTCCAAAAAAAGTTACGGAAGGTTTCCGGAAGTGAGTCGAGCGTTACAATGTGCGATGTACATCACAAAATAAATCGCCGGAGCAGTATTTTCATGGCCACGCGGTAATAGGCTATCCTTAATCAGGTATTTTCCGTCCCCCGCGAATAAGGGTTGTCGTGCGAGTGACCAAGCTTTCAGGGTTGTTGTAGTGGCCATTATTCCGTTCAGGAAACCGTCACGGGAGATGCAGTTCGAGGAGGCTGTAAAACCCCACCTGACCACCCTGTACCGTTTTGCCTATCGGTTGACCGGCAGGCAGGAAGACGCCGAGGACCTGGTCCAGGAAGTGCTTACCCGGCTTTATCCCAAGGCGGACGAGGTGCTTGCCGTCGACCACCGGGGCCCCTGGCTCAAGCAGGTGCTGTACCGCCAGTTCATCGACCAGACCCGCAAGCGGGCCTGGCACGCCGAGCGTGTGGCCTCCGACGTGGTCTCCGAGGAATACGCCCAGGACTTTTTCGATTCCCTGCTCCGCTCCCACGATAACCCGGAGTCCGCCATGAGCGGCGACCGGCTCAGGCAGGCGGTGGCATCCGCTCTGAACGGACTGGCACCGGATGAGCGTACACTGCTCCTGCTGCATGACGTGGATGGCTGGCGCCAGGAGGACATTGCCCAGGTTCTGGATACGGCCGTGGGCACGATAAAATCCAGGCTGCATCGCTGCCGTCGAAAATTAAGGGCGGAACTTGGCGAAGAGCTGGAACCTTTTCTTGATGACTTACGTCTCAAGGACTGAGGGGTTGACGACTATGACGTGTATGAATATCCGAGACCAACTGATTGCCTACGCTGCTGGCGAGGCACTGGACGAGCAGGAGCGCGAGGCCGTTGAGGCCCATGTACGCGACTGCCCGGACTGTGCGCGCCGCCTGCGCTGGGAAGAGCGCGTTCAGCAGGCCGTGCAGGAGGAATCGGACATACCGGATCCATCCGCGGATTTTGAGTCCCGCGTGCTGGCGGCAGCGACAGGCAGGAACAGGGCCGGGGCCGGCGCGACAAACGGTGCCTGGAAACAGCGCTCCATCATTGGCGGAGCCGTGGCCGCCGCCCTTGTAGCCGGGATCTTCGTTGGCACCGGGATGCAGGGGAGCGAGAAGTCGGTGCCGTCGCCTGAAAGGGTGGAAACCGTGGAGGCGGAGCCGGTCTGGAATCGGGAAGAGACCGTCAAGCTGGCGTTCGACACCAAGGCCCGCCTCGACGATGTCAGCCTGACCATCGAACTGCCGCCCCACGTGGAAGTCACACGGTTCCCGGGACACCGGAAGCTGACCTGGCAGGTGGATATGGAACCGGGCAAGAACGTCATTGCACTGCCACTGCGGATTGCGTATCCCGAGGGTGGCGAAATTGTCGCGCATCTGGGCAAGGGCTCCAAACGGCGAACCTTTGTGGCGCCATTGCCTGAACTTGCCAACGAGAGTCAGGAGCCGGCCTTATGAGGTATCGGGAGCGAATTCGGAGCACATGCATCAGGCTGCCGCTGGCCATCGGCCTTATGATGATTGGTTTACCGGCACTGGCACAGTCCGACGAGGAAATGGATGACGTCACCATGCAGATGGTGACTGATGAGGATGAGCTCTCCGGCGAGATGATGCGGGAGATCGAGCTGACTGCGCCGGTTGGTATGGATTCCGAAGCGGGTTTGGATGAAGCCGATAACCTGGATGAGCTGGAAGCAGGGGTCAGGGATGAAACCGAGGGCCTGCAGGAGGATTTCTCCGAGGACGTGATTACCGGTAGTGACGATGAACTGGCCGAAGAGGTGGGTGACGTCGAAGAAGGGTTCATCGATGAGGAAGGGGATATCTCGGTTCCGATTGATGACGCCATTGATGACAGCGAGGACCTCCTGGGCGATACCACCGATGACCTTGAGGACGGCGTTGAGGACTCGGCGGACGAACTCGAGGATACAACTGACGAAACAACGGATCAGCTTGAGGAGACCCTGGATCGCTGAGTACCCGCGTTACGGAACCCTTACAGCTCGATCCCGCTTTCCCTGTGCGTGCTACACTCAGTCTATCGTACTGAACGCTTGAACACGCAATGATCAGGGGAAGCTTTGTCACGCCTGCTTGGATTTTTCCTTATGCTGGGGCTGCTGGCCTCGGCATCGGTTGTCGCGTCAGAGGCTGATCGGTTGAGTCCGCAGGAGCGGTTCCGGGCCGGCGTTGAGGCGTTCCAGGCGGGCGAACTGAAGCGTTCCCGTGCACTGCTCGAAGCGGCTTGGGAAGGAGGGGTGGATACAACGGCCCTTCATTACAACCTGGGCGTTGTGTATTACAAGCTGGGCGAGTACCAGCGTGCTGAAGCCCATTTTGGACGGCTCCTGGACACTTCCCAGCGGGATCTGGCGCTTTACAACCTCGGGCTTGTGGCCAGGGCGGACAGCCGGGAGTCCAAGGCCAGGGCCTATTTCCGGCAGGTTGCCGAGGAGGCGGAGAGGGACGCACTCAGGCGGTTGGCCCACTCACGGCTCGACACTCGGGAAGAGAAGAAGGCCCCGGAGAAGCCGGCGCCCCCCCTGCAAGGGGTTGTGTCCCTCTCGGCGGGGCACGAGGACAATATCTCCCGACTTCCCGATACCGGCCCGTCCCAGCTTTCCGACAGCTTCAGCGACGCACTCCTTGCCCTCAGGGGAGAGCTTTCTGCGCTTGAGGTTTCCGCCGCAGCCTACCGTCGCCATTACCATTCAGAGTCCGACTACAGCGCGGATTTCGGCCGCCTGGGGCTTGCGTGGGTCAATCAGAGCGGGGAACGACAGACCCGGATTGGCCTGAAGCAGGCGTATCTGCGTTTCGGCGGGGAATCCAGGCAGTGGCAGAGTACGCTGGAAATGGACTACCGCCTCAACAACTGCCTGACCACGGCTTCCGACCGCTGCACCCTGAACCTGGAAGGCACCCACATTACGCCCTATACGGGATTCAGCTCGCGTGAGGGCGAGCGCTACCGCGCCACCGCCTCCTATAAGCAGCGGCGTAACAACTGGGAAGGCAGTCTGCGCTACCGTGCGGAACTCAATGAGCGCAAGGATCTCGAGACGGACAGGATCTTCATCAGCCACTCCCCGCGGCGTCACGGTCTGTTCTCGGAGCTGGCGTACCAGGGGTTCAGCCAGCTTTCGCTGGGCGGGGAGATTGGTTACCGCTACAGCAATTACCCGGATGATTTCAGGCTCGGCTCCACGGCCTCGGGGCATCGGTGGGATCACCGGTACGAGCTGGGATTCACCGCCGATTGGGCGTTGGGGGCAGCGGTGCGGTTAAAGGGTGAAGCCATCTACACCCGGAATGACAGCTCACTCGAGCGTTTCGACTACGGCAGTCGCCGATTCCAGCTCAGCCTTCGCTATCGCCTGTAACGCGCACCTCCTGCCGCCAGCCTTCAGCATGGCGCCCAAGAGGCTCGGGTGCGCCAAAGTAATAGCCCTGAACCGCATCGATGCCAAGATGCCTCAGCATCTGCGCCTCGCCCCGGGTTTCGACGCCTTCCGCCAGTAACTGACAGCCTGTTTCAACGGCGAAACCGGTCATGGCCCTGATCAGTGCCTGGCTGTTGGCGTTGGCGTCAATGTCACGGGCCAGGGACTGATCGAGCTTGATGATCTCGGGCTGGAATTCCAGCACATGGCGGAAGCTTGCATACCCCGAGCCCGCGTCATCGATGGCGATGCGCAATCCGGCCTCGCGCAGGGGGGCCAGTATTTGCAGCAGCGGCCTGTAGTTCTGGATGGCCTCATGCTCGGTGATCTCGAGCACCAGCTTTTCAAGCGGGTAGTTCGAGAGTATTTCCGTCACAGTCCCGTCAAGAATCGTTGATGGCGATATATTCAGGGACATGTACCGGTTACCGGTTAGCTTCTGGGTATCCCTGAGTGCGCGCTCGAGTACCGCGTGTTCCAGGGTTTCCGTGAGACCGGCCAGCGCCGCCTGGTTGAACCAGTACCCCGGCTTCCCGGCAGCAGATGTGGTGAAGCGGGTCAGGGCCTCAAAGCCAACAAGCTGTTCATCGCTGAGTCGATGGATGGGCTGGTAGACCGGGCGGAAGCGTTCGTTATCCAGGATATCCTGGAGATGCATGGGCGTGCGCGTGAGTTCGATATCTTCCATTGAGGAATACAGCATGTCGAAACCCCGATTCGTGGAGAAGGCAAACAATTCGTCGTTATCCTGAACACGACAGTCCACGGGAAAGGGTTCCCGGATCGGGCAAAAAAGATTGACAGGAATGTGACCGGTTTCAGGAAACCAGGTCGACCCAGCGTCCGTTTACAAGCTGTTGGAGAGGACGGAAACGGGTCTTGTAGTTCATCTTCCGGCACTGGCGGATCCAGTAGCCCAGATACAGGTGGGGCAGGCCGCGGCGACAGGCTTCCTCCACCTGCCAGAGGATGGCGTAGGTGCCGAGGCTGCGTTTTTCCTCGCCCGGCTCAAAAATGGTATAGATCGCCGACAGGCCATTATCCAGCACGTCCACCACCGCGACGCCGATCAGATGACCCTCCCTGCGCATCTCGAGGAAAAAGCCATCAATGGAGCCCTCGATCAGGAAGGACGTGAACTGTTCCCTGCTTGCCGGGTACATATCTCCGTCGTGGTGGCGCTCATTGATGTAGCGCTCGTAGAGGTTGTAGATCTCCTCGTCGAAACGCACCGGGGTGGTGGTCAGGTCCAGATCCTGGTTTGCCTTGCGGATGCGCCGCTGGGAGCGATCCGGCTGGAAGCGCTCCACGGGGATGCGAACCGGGATGCAGGCATTGCAGCCGCGGCAATGTGGGCGGTAGTAATGGGAGCCGCTGCGGCGGAAACCGAGTTCGGTAAGCTGGGAGTAGAGGGATTTGTCCACGCGTGCGCGGGGATCGACGAACATGGTCGTGGCCTGGCGGCCCTCCAGATAGCTGCAGGGGTGCTCTGGCGTGGCAAAGAAAATCAGGGTCTTGAGACTGCTCATGGGTCCGCCTCCGCGCCCCAGTGCCAGTCCATGCGCCACTCGTGACCAGGCTGGCATCGAACACTTTCCCTGATTATAGACAAAAAGTCGCTGCGTGGAATGCGTTCGGCGCCCATGCTCAGAAGATGGGTGTTTTCCACCTGACAGTCCATCAGGCGGTAGCCCCAGCGTTCAAGCTGGCGGGCCACGTGCACGAACACCACCTTGGAGGCGTCCCGTTCCAGGCTGAACATGGACTCGCCAAAGAACGTCTTGCCGATGGCGACCCCATATAGGCCGCCCACGAGCTGCCCTTCCGGCGTCCAGGCCTCGAAGGAGTGGGCATGTCCAAGCTCATGGAGGTGGCAGTAGGCCTTCTCCATGTCCTGGGTGATCCAGGTACCTTCGGCGCGCAGGGCGCCACAGGCATGGATCACTTCCCGGAAGGCGCAGTCCACGGATATCCGCAGCCGCTTCTGGTTGAGCTTGCGGCGCAGGCTGCGGGAAATATGCACCCGGGATGGAAAGAGGACACAGCGTGGGTTGGGGGACCACCAGAGGATGGGCTGGTCGTCGGAGAACCAGGGGAAGATCCCCTCGCTGTAGGCCCGAAGGATGCGATCCGGATGCAGGTCGCCGCCAATGGCGAGCAGGCCGTCCGGATCATCCAGCGCGGTTTCCGGATCCGGAAACCAGTGGGAGGTGGTGTCCAGCCAGGGGAGTGCGGTCATGGGGCAGCGTCAGGCAAGACCGTCCAGGTACTTTTCGGCGTCAAGCGCCGCCATGCACCCGAAACCGGCCGAGGTGACCGCCTGCCGGTAAACGTGGTCGGCCACGTCCCCGGCGGCGAACACGCCCGGCACGCTGGTTTCCGTGGCCATGCCCTCCAGGCCGCTGCGGATGATGATGTAGCCGTTGTTCATATCCAGCTGCCCCTCGAAGAGGTCGGTATTGGGTTTGTGGCCGATGGCGATGAATACCCCGGCAACGGTCAGGTCCCGGGTCTCGTCGGTGTTCTTGCTGCGCAGGCGCGCGCCGGTCACACCGGTGCCGTCACCGAGGACCTCATCCAGGGTGTGATCCCAGATGATCTCGATGTTGTCTTTGGCGAAGAGCTTGTCCTGCAGGATCTTCTCGGCGCGCAGTTGGTCGCGGCGGTGGACCAGGGTCACGCTGTTGGCGATGTTCGACAGGTAAAGCGCTTCTTCGACGGCGGTATTGCCGCCACCGATCACGGCCACATCCTGGCCCCGGTAGAAGAAGCCGTCACAGGTGGCGCAGGCGCTCACGCCCTGGCCCATGAACTTCTCTTCGGACTCCAGGCCCAGGTACATGGCGCTGGCGCCCGTGCAGATGATCAGGGCGTCGCAGGTGTAGGTGCCGGAATCTCCAGTGAGGGTATAGGGGCGCTGGCTCAGGTCGGCGCCATTGATGTGGTCGTAGACCAGCTCCGTATTGAATCGCTGGGCGTGGTCCTTCATGCGTTCCATCAGGTCCGGCCCCTGGAGTCCCTCGATGTCGCCGGGCCAGTTCTCCACATCGGTGGTGGTGGTCAGCTGACCGCCCACTTCGATGCCGGTGATAAGCGTCGGTTGGAGGTTGGCGCGTGCGGCGTAGACGGCGGCGGTATATCCGGCAGGACCGGAACCGAGGATGATCAGGCCGTGATGGTTGGTCTGGCTCATGGTGCCCCTCTGTTGAAACGTGGGAAATGGAAACTGCGCACTATGGTAACGCCACGCCCCCGGCGGCGCTACTCGATAACGGGGACTTCCCGCAGAATCCGCTGCGAGAGAAGCTCCTGGCGGTTGTGGTGGCTGTCCACCAGCCGGTGTTCGACGACACTCGGCAGGATCGCCTGCAGGTCTTCCGGCAGCACATGGTCCCGTCCCTCCATCAGAGCCCAGGCCCTGGAGGCGCGCAGGAGCCCGAGCCCGGCACGGGGCGACAGCCCGTAGAGCACACCGGGAATCTCGCGGCTGTAGGCGAGGATGCGCTGGATGTAGTCGAGCAGGGCATCGGAGGTGGCGACCTCATTCACCGCCGTCTGCAGCTGGCCGAGCGTGTCGGGGTCCAGTATGGGCTCCAGCGCCGCTGTCAGCTCGCGCCGGTCCCGGCCCATGAGCAGCTCCCGTTCCGCGCGCCGGTCCGGGTAGCCCAGCTGCAGGCGCATCAGGAAGCGGTCCAGCTGGCTTTCCGGCAGCGGAAAGGTGCCGCCCTGGTCCAGTGGGTTCTGGGTGGCGATCACAAAGAAGGGTTCGGGCAGGGGGCGCGTCTCCCCCTCAATCGAGACCTGGTGTTCCTCCATGGCCTCGAGTAGCGCGCTCTGGGTTCGCGGGGAAGCGCGGTTAATCTCGTCAGCGAGGATGACCTGCGCAAAGATAGGGCCCCGGTGGAAGATCAGGGCGCCGGCTTCCTTGTCGTAGAGCGAGAAGCCCAGAAGGTCCGCCGGCAGCAGGTCACTGGTGAACTGGATACGGTTGTAACTCAGGCCCAGGGTGGCCGCCAGCGCATGGGAGAGGGTGGTCTTGCCCATGCCGGGAATATCCTCGATCAGGAGGTGGCCCCGGGCCAGGACGCTGCACATGGCGAGGCGCACCTGGTTGTTCTTGCCCAGCAGTATGCCGTTGAGCACGGATACCGCCTGCTGAATCTGTTCCGACATGGACATCAGTCTCGCACCCTTCTGGTCAGTTCACTGTAGGCATCAACGCGCCGGTCGCGCAGGTAGGGCCAGATACGCCGGACGCTCTCGGTGCGAGCAGGGTCGATGGTTGCCAGCAGCACCTGGTCCCCCTGGCCATCTGCCCGGGCGAGGAATTCCCCCTGTGGGCCGCAGATGAAGCTGTGGCCCCAGAAATCGATCCCCGGACCGTCGCCGGAGGGGGCATCCTCGTGACCGTGGCGATTGGCGGCGATCACCGGCAGGTTGTTGGCAATGGCATGGCTGCGCTGGACGGTGACCCAGGCATCAAGCTGGCGTGCCTGCTCACCGGCGTCATCGTTCGGGTCCCAGCCGATGGCCGTGGGGTAGATCAGAACCTCGGCGCCGGCCAGTGCCATCAGGCGGGCCGCCTCCGGGTACCACTGATCCCAGCACACCAGAACGCCCAGGTGGCCGACGCTGGTCTCGATCGGTCGGAACGACTCCGGGGAGCCGTCGCCCGGCGTAAAGTAGAATTTCTCGTAGAAGCCAGGGTCATCGGGAATGTGCATCTTGCGGTAACGGCCGGCAAGGCTGCCATCGGAATCCAGCACAACCGCGGTGTTGTGGTAGACGCCGCTGAGACGCCGTTCGAAAACGGAGCCCACAATCACGATATCGTGCTGGGCGGCCAATTCCCCCAGAAGGCTGGTGGTCGGGCCCGGAACCGGCTCTGCCAGGTCAAAAACAGCCACATCCTCGGTCTGGCAGAAATAGGGGGTCCCATGGAGCTCCTGGAGCACAACGAGCCGCGCGCCACGACCGGCGGCCTGCTCGATGAGTTCCGCCGTGGCGGCCAGGTTCGCCTCGCGGTCGGCACCGCACTGCTGCTGTATTGCGGCGCAGGGAATCGCGTTTCTGCTATTCATGAAGACCAACTCCCGGTGGCAACTGCATGGTAAGACAGTGAAGGCTACCCCCCTGTGCCAGCAATGGGCGGCACTGGATCGGCGTTACCCGACGGCCGGGGTAACAGGCGTCGAGCGTCTCGCACGCCTCGTCATCCTGGGGAACCCCGTAGACAGGTACGAGCACCGCGTGGTTGGTGATCAGGAAATTCGCATAGGTGGCCGGTAACCGGCGCCCGTCCGGCGTGTAAAGCGGGTCGGGCCAGGGCAGTTCCGTGAGCCGGTAGGGCGTGCCGTCGCGACGTTCCAGCCCGGCCAGTTCCCGGGCCATGGCCTGCAGTTCGGAGTAATGGCTGTCCGCCGGTTGGTCACAGCCCTGGTAGACAATATGGTCGTCGCTGCAGAAGCGGGCCAGGGTATCGATATGGCCATCGGTATCGTCGCCTTCAAGCGCCCCATGATCCAGCCAGAGGAAACGGTCCAGACCGAGGTGGGCCCGCAACTGTGTCTCCATCCACTCGGTGCTCACATCGCCGTTGCGGTTCGGGTTGAGCAGGCAGTGCCGGGTGGCCAGGAGGGTGCCGCAGCCATCGGTTTCCAGGGCACCGCCTTCAACTATCAGGTTCATGGGATTGAGGGGTAGTTTTCCGAAGAGCCCGCCGCTGTGCAGGTGCCCGTTGACCTGATCGTCCAGGGCGCTGTCGAACTTGGCGCCCCAGGCATTGAAGCGGGCATCCACGAGCCGGTGGTGGGTTCCATCGGTGAGGGTGAGGGGGCCGAAATCCCTTGCCCAGGTGTCGTTGGTGGGCACCGCTACGATATGAACAGTGCCCGTGCCACCCCGGCTGGCGGATTCAAGTGTCAGGAATCGTTTTATTTCAGAACCCTGAGAAGGATTCCTGCAGCAGATTATGACGTCTTCATCCGCCAGAACAGCCAATGCGATGCCCCGAAAAACGGGCTCTGCCTCTTCCATCCTGGAAGCCCAGTCCGAGTCGGAATGGGGCCAGGCCATAAGGACGGCGCCCTGGCGTGCCCACTCGGCGGCAAGTCGGAATTGTGGTGCCAATGCGCATCACTCCGGAGGCAGCAAGGGTGAAAAGCGCGAGGATAGCGGGTTCAGCCGTCCGTGTCAGGTTCAATGACGGTATGGATAACCCGGTCACTCTCAAAGACGACTTCAAACCGCTGATACTCCCAGCGCGTGATGGGCGGTTCCCCCACGGGACCACGGACCGATTCCGGAGCACCGAAGCGCCGCTCCACGGAATCCATGGCTTCGCCGCGGCGCGGCGTGCGCAGGTTGTAGTCCTTGTGGATTTTCAGGGAGAGCGGCTGTGCCTGCTGGCGCTCCATGCTTTCGGCGCTTCCCGTGTTCTGGGCCACCGTGGCGGTGCTGAACACGGCCGTCAGCAGGGCGCCGGCGATGAATC
This sequence comes from Halospina denitrificans, assembly GCF_004364635.1. GTDB lineage: Bacteria > Pseudomonadota > Gammaproteobacteria > Pseudomonadales > Oleiphilaceae > Halospina > Halospina denitrificans. The sequence goes on from NZ_SOAX01000005.1 coordinate 192,181, forward strand.
CGGTCAGGCGCGTTGATAAAAGGTTTGGCGATAATTGCGGCATGGTTGTCACTTCCAAAGATCCGGCATGAACTGTTCCTGTCTGTCACTATAGCGCAAGGTTGGCGTGCGTCGAGTCACTCGTCGTTTTCCCGGTTGTCTTGCAAGGGCTTTTGCTGAAAGGCCATAATCCGCACGACTTCCTCCTGAGTCCAGTCAATCAAAGTGTAACAGCGATTTCATAACTTGCAGGGCGGGCGATGATGCCCGGCCCAATAACCGGATAGACCATTCATGTTCAGACCGCTTTCCGTCTTCATCGGCCTGCGCTACACGGCCGCTAAACGCCGCAATCACTTCATCTCCTTCATCTCGCTGGTGTCCATGCTGGGTCTGATCCTGGGGGTGATGGTGCTGATTACCGTGCTCTCGGTGATGAACGGCTTTGACCGTGAGCTCAAGCAACGGATTCTGGGCATGGTGCCCCACGCGGTGGTTGAGTCCCGGGAAGGGCTTGATGACTGGCGATCGGTTGCCGATATCGCCGCCCAGGATCCCGATGTGGTGGGCGTTGCCCCCTATACCCAGGCCAAGGGTATGGTGACGGGGCGTGGCCAGGTCCAGGGCGTGATGATCAATGGCATCCATCCGCAGAAGGAAGTGGATGTTTCCATCATCCAGAACCATATGGTCACCGGCAGTCTTGCCAATCTGGAATCGGGCAGCTTCCAGATCATCATCGGGACCTCGCTGGCTCGACGGCTCGGGGTAGGCCAGGGCGACCGGGTAACCCTGGTGCTGCCGGAGGCCTCGGTGTCGCCCGCCGGGGTGTTGCCGCGCCTGAAACGCTTCACCGTGGCGGGCACCTTCAGCGTTGGCGCGGAGCTGGACAGCAGCTACACCCTGGTCCACTACCAGGATGCCGCCAAGCTGCTGCGTCTGGGCGACAAGGCCCAGGGGATCCGAATCAAGGTCAATGACCTGTTCAAGGCGCCCATGGTCGCGGATCGCATCGCCCAGGAGCTGCCAGGGAACCGTTACCGCACTACCAACTGGACCCACACCCACGGCAATCTCTTCGAGGCCATCCGCATGGAAAAAACCATGATTGGTCTCCTGCTGATGTTCATCGTGGCGGTGGCGGCCTTCAACATTGTCTCTGCGCTGGTAATGGTGGTGACCGACAAGAAAGCGGACATCGCCATACTGCGCACCATGGGCATGACGCCCCGGGGCATCATGGGCGTGTTCATGGTCCAGGGGGCGGTGATCGGTGTTGGGGGTACCATCATCGGCACCCTCCTGGGGATTGCGCTGGCGATGAACGTCAGCGGCGTCATCGAGTGGGTTGAGTCGGTTCTGAGCATGCAGTTCCTGAGCGCGGACGTGTATTTCATCAGCTACCTGCCGTCGGAACTCCAATGGAACGACGTGATGATTGTCGGCGGCGCCGGCCTCGTCATGAGTCTTCTGGCCACCATCTACCCCGCATGGCGGGCATCACGGGTACAGCCCGCGGAGGCGTTGCGTTATGAGTGAAACACCCATCATCCAGTGCTGGAACCTCACCAAGACCTACCGGGAAGGGCGCTCGAGCCTGACCGTTTTCTCCGGGGTGGACCTGAGCGTTGCCCAGGGCGAGACGATGGCGATTATTGGCACCTCCGGATCGGGCAAGACCACGCTGCTCAATATGCTGGGGGGGCTGGACCGCCCCAGTGACGGCGAGGTACTGATCGGCGGTGAGGATATCCACGGCATGAAGGAGCGCCACCGGTGCCGTTTCCGCAACAGTGCCCTGGGCTTCGTCTACCAGTTCCACCACCTGCTGCCGGAATTCACGGCGCTGGACAATGTGGCCCTGCCGGCGGCCCTGGGGCAGCGCTCACTGCGGGAGTCCCGGGACAGGGCGCGCCACCTGCTTGAACGCGTCGGGCTGGGTGAGCGCCTGACGCACAAGCCCTCCGCCCTGTCCGGTGGCGAACGCCAGCGGGTGGCCATTGCCCGGGCCCTGGTCAACGAACCGCGCTGCGTGCTCATGGATGAACCCACGGGCAACCTGGATGACGACACGGGCGAGCAGATCCAGGCGCTGATCCGCGAACTCAATGAACAGGTGGCCTCCGCCTTTGTGGTCGTCACCCATGATCCCGAACTGGCGGGCACCATGGGGCGCGTCTGCCGCCTGGAGCATGGCGGGCTCACTCCGGTGGCTGACACCTGAGCTCGCGCTCGCGAACGCGCTTGTGCCACTTGTGGCGAACCTGGCGGCGCCAGAGATACTGGATAAGCAGGTAACTGGACACGGAAAGAGTCACCCCCAGTATCAGGGAGCCGATGTAAAGTGGCACGCCCACCTCGATCAGGCGCTCGCTGATCCACTCCCAGCTGAGCTGGAAGGTTTCTGCCTCTTCGGGACGCCCCAGTACCAGGGTGCCGATGGCGTAGGCAAGATAGATCAGCGGCGGCATGGTGATCGGGTTGCTGATCCAGAGGGTGACCAGGGTCAGCGGCAGGTTGGCGTTGAACCAGATGGCGGTGAGTGCGGCGGGCACGGACTGGAACGGCATGGGAATCATGCACCAGAACACCCCAAGCAGGACGGCCCTTGCGACGGAGTGCCGGTTGATGTGCCAGAGGTTGGGTTCGTGAATCAACGCGCCCAGGAACCGCAACGAACGGGTTCTGCGGAGTTTTTCCGGGTTCGGGATAAAGCGTTTGATGAACCGCTTGTCCATAGCACGTCGTCAGTCCGCCCGGAGCGGATCACCAGGGATGAATGGGAGATACAGCAATGCGCGCATGGATGCTCGCACTCGCCGGCTGCGCAATAATACTGGATTTGACCGCCCCTCCGCTAACCGACCTGCCCGAAGCGGCTTTCGAGGGCGGCCAGCAGATCCTTGAGGGGTATGTCTGCGCCCCCGCCACGGCGGATTCCGGGGGGCGCCTCAGTTTTCTGTTCTGTCCGGCGGGTCCCGATATCCAGCAACGGGGTTGGTTTCGCACCGGGGCCGTCCGGGTCACCACGGATGGCAACCTCTCGCGTCATGAGATCGCCGGCGCCATGCGCCTTACGCTTCGTCTGGAACCACCGATCGCGCCACTGAATACAGGCGGCGGTGGTTACGAGCGCTGGCTCTATCAGCAGCGCATCCAGGCCACGGCGGAGCTGGTGGATCGGCAGCCACTGGCGGACCACTGCGGCCTGGCCTGCCAGTACCACCAGTGGCGCATTGAGCTCATTCACCGGCTTGAGCGGCACCTGTCGCGGATGCGACACCCTGAGTTGGCCGAGGCGCTGTTGCTCGGCAGCCGTGCCCGACTGGGGGAGTCCCATTGGGACGTGCTTGAAGCTACCGGTACCCAGCATCTTGTCGCCATTTCCGGCCTTCATCTTGGGTTGGTGGCGATGCTCGTTGGCCGCGTGCTGGCTGCTCCGGCAGCGCGGACTTCCCCGGGTTACCCCCGTCTCGGGCGCTGGCTGCCCCTTGGCCTGGTCCTTGTGGGCGCGCTGGGTTACGCGCTGCTCGCCGGATTCACGGTACCCACCCAGAGGGCACTGGTCATGGTTGCCGTCACCGGGGTGCTGGTCAGTGGCGGTCGGCAGTGGCGGCTCTGGGATGGTTGGCTGCTGGCGGCAGTTTTTGTCATTGCGCTCGAGCCCAGGGCCCTGCTTGGAATGGGCTTCTGGTTTTCCTTCGGAGCCGTGGCCTGTCTGATTCTCGCGTTTGGCTCGCGGCAGGCGGGTACGGGCCCGGCCCGCTCCCTGTTGATTGCCCAGTTTGCCGTGGTTGCCGGGCTGATGCCGGTGATGCTCGGCTTTGGGCTCCAGCCTTCGCTGCTGGCGTTGCCGGCGAACCTCATTGCGATCCCAATGCTCAGCCTCGTGGTCATGCCCCTGCTGTTGCTGGCGGCGCCCCTGGTTCTGATGGCTCCCTCCACGGCGGACTGGGTGGAGCCCGGGCTGGATCTGATCTTCCGTCTCCTTTGGGGTTTGCTTACCTCACTGGCGGAGCTGGAATGGTCCTTTTCGGGGATCAGCGTCGGTGCCGCGATTCTCCTGGCCATTGGGATACTGGTTGCCCTTGGTCCGGTGGGGTGGCGCTACCGAGGCACGATCGCCGGGGCGGCCCTGGTGGTCCTGACGGTGCCGGTCCTTGAGGATACGGCGCCGGATCCGGGTATCGAGCTGCGTTTCCCGGATGGGGTCGGCGGCCCCGTGGCATTAGTTCGGCTCGACGACAGGGCGGTGCTGTTTGATGCCCGCGCTCCGGTTGCTGGCTATCGCGAGCGGACGCGGGACCGGATCTTCCCCTGGCTGTCCTCTCTGGGGGTGGAGCGGCTGGAGGCGGTAATCCTGAGTCACCCTGGTGTCCGGCCGGAGGTGCACTGGAATTTCAGCCAGGGACCGGTGGTGCGGGACCTGATTCAGGCTCATGCCTGTGGACAGAGTGAGCAGCTCGAGCTGGATGGCGTGGTCCTGAATGCCTGGCGGGATCCCCGGGGCGACGCGCTGACCCGGACGGAGCAGGCGTGCAATCTGATTGTCCGGCTTCAGGGCTTCAGGGCCGTACTCTTCGGGCCGATCCGACGCAGCGGTGAACGCAGGTTGCTGGCCTCCCTGGATAAGCCGGATGCCGTTGAGCTGCTGCTGGCCCCCAGGGGCGGAGCAGGGCGTTCCTCCCAGCGCGGGTTGATCGAGGCCCTGGACCCCAGGTGGGCCATACTCAGTCCGGCGGATTGGTCCCCATCGCCGCCGGCGGCCGAGCGTTACCGCCAGGCGGGTGTGGCGCCACTGGTGAGCGCGGAAACCGGCGAGGTCGTCGTCTCGCTGGGTGATGATGCGCCCAGGCTTACAAAGGCACGATCAACCAGCCCCTGGCATCCGGCGCCCTGATCGTTGCCCGTTCGCACCCAGGCTGTGCTAAAGTATCGGCGCTTGTTCAATGGCAGGGAGAGACTGCGTGCTAGAGCTTCTTAGGCCCGGCGGATTCATCATGATTCCGCTGCTGATCTGTTCCGTGTTGGCGCTGGCCATCATCATCGAGCGCTTTTACGCGCTGCGCGTGAATCGTGTGGCGCCCCCGGCGACCACCAATGAGCTGTGGCGCTGGATCAAGAAAAAGGAACTCAACTCCCGCAAGCTGCGGCTTGTACAGGAATCCTCGCCCCTCGGGCGCATCATGGTCGCGGGCCTGACCAACGCCAAGCATGGCCGCGACATCATGAAGGAAAGCATCGAGCACGAGGCCTCCCAGGTCGTCCACGAGCTGGAGCGCTTCCTCAACCCGCTGGGCACCATTGCCGTGATTACGCCGCTGCTGGGCCTGCTCGGCACCGTTATCGGCATGATCAAGGTCTTCGCCCAGATCCAGCTTGCCGGTGTGGGCGATCCCGGCGTACTGGCAGGCGGCATATCGGAGGCGTTGATCACCACGGCGTCCGGCCTGACTGTCGCCATACCGGCGCTGATCTTCCACCGTTTCTTCATTCGCCGTGTCGACGAGATGGTCGTCAACATGGAGCAGGAAGCCATGAAGCTGGTCGAAGTGGTTCATGGCGATCGTGACATCGTGGTCAACGAGGATTCAGAGTCGTGAAATTCCGGCGCCAGACCAACCAGGAGGTGTCGGTCAACCTGACGCCCCTGATCGACGTGGTCTTCCTGCTGCTGATCTTCTTCATGGTCTCCACCACCTTCACGCAGAAGACGGAACTCGAGATAGACCTGCCGGAAGCTGATGGCAAGGAGGCAGAGCAACCGGCCGATCACGTGGAGGTGGAGATCAACGCGGAAGGGCAATACTCGGTGAATGACCAGCGCCTGGACAGCAGCGATCGTGACGCGCTGCTGGAACGAATCCGCCAGGTGGCCGGGGACGACACCAGCATTCCCTTCGTGATTACCGCGGATGCCAAGACCAGCCATGAACTGGTGGTCCGGGCCATGGACGTTGCAGGCACCCTCGGCTTCTCGGCCCTGAGCATCAGTACCCAGCGAACGCCCAGCAATGACAACGAATGACGCCGCTGCCGGTGACATGACCAACTGGCAGGTGTACCGACGCCTGCTGGCCTACGCGATTCCCTTATGGGTGCCGTTCCTGATCGCGACCCTGGGGAACGCCGTCTATGCCGGCGCCTCCACCGGCATGGCGGCGTCCATGGAATTCGTTATTGAAGCGCTGGAAAACCCCACCGAGGAAAACCGCCTCTTCCTGCCCCTGTTGATTGTCGGCGTCTTCGGGATCCGGGGTCTTGGGTTCTTCTTCAGCAAGTACTTCATGAGCTATGTGGGGCGGAACATCGTCAACACCATGCGCATCCAGACGTTCGACCACCTGATGCAGCTGCCCTGCCGGTTCTACGACCAGACATCCTCGGGCCACCTGGTGTCAAAGATCACGTTCAATATCGAACAGGTCACGGACGCCGCCACGGATGCGATAACCATTGTTCTGCGCGAGGGTCTGACCGTTCTGGGCCTCCTCGGGTACATGTTCTACATCAACTGGAAGCTCACATTGCTGTTCCTGGCGGTCGGGCCGCTCATTGGCTGGATCATCAGTTATGTCAGCAAGCGGTTCCGGCGCATCAGCCGCAAGATCCAGTATTCCATGGGGGATGTGACCCATGTTTCGTCCGAGGCGATCACCGGTTATCGGGTGGTGCGCACCTTTGGCGGTGGGGATCACGAGTCCGGCCGTTTCCGCAAGGTCAGCCGTGACAACCTGCGCCAAAGCCTTAAGATGGCCATGACCCAGGCGGTCAGCACGCCCGTTGTGCACCTGATCGTTGCCTTCTCCATCGGGCTGCTGATCTGGGTCTCGCTGTCGCCGGAATTCCGGGACCAGATGACCACCGGCCAGTTCGTGGCCTTCATCACCGCCGCCTCCACCATGGCGAAGCCGGTGCGCCAGCTGACCTCGGTCAACGCCAAGATCCAGAAGGGCATTGCCGCCTCCCACAGCATTTTCGAAAGCCTGGACTATCCGCCCGAGCAGGATACCGGCAGCTATGACCCGGGCCGCGTCTCCGGTGAGGTTCAGGTCCGGGATCTGTATTTCCACTACCAGGACCAGTACGACTACGTGCTCAACGGCATCAACCTGGACATCAGCGCCGGGGAAACCCTGGCACTGGTGGGCCGTTCGGGCAGCGGTAAATCGACCCTGGCGAGCCTGCTCCCACGGTTCTACGAGCTTACCGATGGCGACATCCTGATTGATGGCGTCTCTGTCCAGGATTTCAGTCTTGAGGCCCTGCGTCGCCAGATCGCGCTGGTCACCCAGAACGTGGTGCTGTTCAACGATACCGTCGCCAACAACATCGCCTACGGCGAGACCCGGGGCGCGACCCGCGAAGCCATCCGCGAGGCCGCCGCCAAGGCCCACGCGCTGGAGTTCATTGACCGGCTTCCGGAGGGCTTTGACACCGTCGTCGGTGATAACGGCGTGCTGCTCTCCGGCGGCCAGCGCCAGCGCCTGGCCATTGCGCGGGCCCTGCTCAAGGACGCCCCCATTCTGATCCTGGACGAGGCCACCTCGGCACTGGATACGGAATCTGAGCGCTATATCCAGGAAGCCCTGGAAGTGGTGATGCGTGGGCGGACGACCCTGGTGATTGCCCACCGGCTGTCGACCATTGAATCCGCCGACCGGATCGCGGTCCTGGACGGTGGGCGTCTGGCGGAAATCGGCACGCACCAGGAACTGCTCAAGGCGGGCGGAGCCTACGCCGCATTGCACCAGATGCAGCTCTCGGAAGAACAGGCACCAACCTGACAGGAACACCACGCCCATGAGCCAGCGTATTACACGCCTCTGGTACACAAGCACCAAGCCCCTGCGCTGGCTGGCGCCACTGGCGCGGCTCTTTGGCTGGCTCTCGGCACGCCGACGCAACGCTTACCGGAATGGGCACAGGCGCGTGTACCGTTCCGGACTCCCCGTACTGGTGATCGGCAACCTGACAGTGGGCGGAACCGGCAAGTCCCCCTTCACCGCCTGGCTGGCTGCCTACCTGCGCCGCCAGGGTTGGCGTCCGGTCATCCTCAGTCGTGGCTATGGCGCCCAGCCGGACCATTACCCATTCCTCGTAGTGGCGGACTCCGATCCCGTGGATTGTGGTGATGAACCAGTCATGCTGGCCCAACAGACCGGCCTCTGTGTGCTGGTGGACCCGAAGCGCGCCAGGGCGGCCCAATACGCGGAGCAACAGGACCTCGGGGACATACTGATCTGCGACGATGGCCTGCAGCACTACGCACTGGGGCGTGACCTTGAGTTCTGCATCTTTGACGGCACCAACGGCCCCGGCAACGGCGAATTGCTGCCGGTAGGGCCACTGCGGGAGAGCCTGGACCGGGTACGCACCGTGGATTTCTGCCTGAGTACCGGTACGCCGAGCCATCCGGCATTCAACCAGCCGCCACTGAATGAACGCCAATGGCACGCGATACGCCTGGTGCCGAAAGGCCTGCGCCGGCTCGTGGATGATGAAATGCGCCCCCTGGAGTGGCTCAACGGACGGGTGGTTAACGCCGTCGCCGGGATCGCGCATCCGAACCGGTTTTTCGATACCCTGAACGAACTGGGTGCCCGGGTGATTCCTCACGCCTACGGCGATCATCACCGCTTTGAGACGGAAGATCTGAGTGTCATCCACGGCCCTGTCGTGATGACCGCCAAGGATGCCGTAAAATGTATGGACATCGCGGGGGCCGAAGTCTGGATCCTTGATGTGATCGCCCAGCCCGATGAAGGATTTGAAACGCTTCTCGAACAACGACTTGCAGCCCTGATGGAGAATGCATCGAATGGATAAACGTCAGATCGCGTTGTTGGCCTGTCCCGTTTGTCACGGCAAGCTGGTGTACGACCCTGAGTCCATGGAGCTGATTTGCCGCAACGACGCCATGGCCTTTCCGATCCGGGAGGGGATTCCCGTGATGCTGTCCGAGGAGGCCCGCACCCTGACCACCGATGAACGACTGACACCCGTTCGCTGAGCCACAGGGAGGCATCATGGCATTTACCGTCATCATACCGGCGCGCTACAGCTCCAGCCGGCTGCCCGGCAAGCCGCTTGCTGATATTGGCGGCCACCCCATGATCCGCCACGTGTGGAACCGGGCGGCTGAAAGCGACGCCGAGCGGGTGGTGGTGGCAACGGACTCCGAGGAGGTTCTGGCACGCTGCTCGGACTTCGGGGCCGAGGCCGTGATGACCGATGCGAACCACGCCTCGGGAACGGACCGGCTGGAAGAGGTGGTGCGCCGCCTCGCCCTGAACGACGACGCCATCGTGGTGAACGTCCAGGGCGACGAGCCCCTGATTCCGCCGACGCTGATCAATCAGGTGGCAGCCGCGTTGGAAGAGAACCCGGATGCCGCCATCGCCACGCTCTGCGAGCGCATCACCAGTGCCGAAGACCTGTTCAACCCGAATGTGGTGAAGGTGGTGATGGACGAGGCGGGCAGGGCGCTGTATTTTTCCCGCGCGCCCATTCCCTGGGCCCGGGGCGTATTTGACAACGACCAGGCCCGGGATGAATTGCCGGACACCACGGACTACTATCGGCACATCGGCATTTATGCCTACCGGGTCAGCCTGCTTCGCCAGTTTGTTGAATGGCACCCGGCGCCCCCGGAGCAGACAGAATCGCTGGAGCAGCTCAGGGCGCTCTGGCACGGGGCCCGGATCCAGGTTGCCGTCGCCCGTGATACACCGCCGGCTGGGGTGGATACCCCCGAGGACCTTGAACGTGTGCGCAAGGCCGTTGCCGGCCAATGAAAGACCCTTTTCCGGAGTGAACTGAAAATGGCAGAAACCACCTCCATCCTCTTTGTCTGCCTGGGCAACATCTGCCGCTCGCCGACGGCCCAGGGTATTTTCGAGAAACAGCTTGCCGCATCGGACCTTGTCGACCAGGTCCGCGTTGACTCCGCCGGCACCGGCGGCTGGCATGTCGGCCATCCGCCCGATCCCCGAGCCACCGAGGTGGCGGCGGGGCAGGGAGTCGATCTCGGGGTCCAGCGTGCCCGCCAGGTTACACCGGCGGACTTTGAGGCCTTTGACCGGATTCTGGCCATGGACCGCGCCAACCTCGCGGACCTCCAGGCAATGGCGCCCGAAGGTTCGCGCGCCCGCGTTGAGCTTTTCCTGAGCTATGCCCGGCATGCGGACGTGGATGAGGTTCCGGATCCCTATTACGGCGGCGCCTCGGGTTTCTCCCGGGTCCTGGATCTGATCAACGATGCCAGCGAGGGCCTGATCCGCGACCTGCGCACCCGGCTGGTTGAATGAACCGCGCCGTCATCGAGGAACGGGTCGACCTGCAGGCGCGCAATACCCTGCGACTGCCCGGCCAGGCCACCTGGTTCGCGCGCGTCCGGCAGGATGAAGCCATACCGGAGCTGTTCAGCTGGGCTGAGGAGCAGGGCTTGCCGGTGCTGGTCATCGGTGGTGGCAGCAACATCGTGCTGCGCTCCGGTTTCCGGGGTCTGGTGCTCGCCATGGCAATACGCGAACGCCACTGGGCGATGCTGGATTCCGACACCGCCCGGCTGACGCTGGGGGCCGGAGAGAATTGGCACGAAACTGTCCTCTACGCCTGCAAGGCCGGGTATCGGGGTATCGAGAATCTTGCCCTCATCCCCGGAACCGTTGGCGCCGCTCCCATACAGAATATCGGGGCCTATGGGGCGGAGCTCAGCCAGGTTCTACACAACCTGGAGGCCTGGGACCGCCGGGAGTCGCGCTTCCGTACCTTCACCTGCGACGACTGTGGTTTAGGTTACCGGGACAGCTGTTTCAAGCAGGACCCGGAGCGCTTCGTGATTACACGCGTACGCCTGACGCTCTCCCGGCACAGGTCCTTCCAGCTCAGTTACGGCGAGCTGGCCGAGGAGTACGGTCACCTCAAGGATCCGGATTCGGAACTGACACCGCTGGCAGTGGCGAAAACCGTCAGTGACATCCGCCGCCGCAAGCTTCCGGATCCCTCGTTTCTGCCCAATGCGGGCAGTTTCTTCAAGAACCCGGTAGTCTCTCCAGAGACGGTTGCCGACCTGCGAAAAACCTGGCCGGAGCTGGTGGCCTATCCCGAGAACGACAACTACAAACTCGCTGCCGGCTGGCTCATCGACCAGTGCGGCTGGAAAGGGTACCGAGGATCCCATGTGGGGGTGCACTCCCGCCAGGCCCTGGTACTGATCCATCATGGCAACGGCACCGGTGATGAACTGCTTGAGCTGGCGGAACGGATTCGCGAAGATGTGAGAAAGCGTTTCGGCGTAATCCTGGAGATGGAACCCCGGGTGGTCGGCAACGAGTGAATTGTTGACAGCTGTTTGGCGAATGCCGAGTATTCGACACCATTAATCGATGACAACCTAAGGTGGGTTCATGAACAACACAGCTTCACCCGGAAGGCGCTTCCGTGACGCACTGGCCCAACAGCCCCTGCAGATCGTCGGGGCCATCAACGCCTATTGCGGCATGATGGCCGAGAAGACCGGCCACAAGGCCATCTACCTCTCGGGCGGGGGCGTGGCCAACGCCTCTTTCGGCCTTCCGGACCTGGGGATGACCACCATGAACGACGTGGTCGAGGATGCACGGCGCATCACCTCGGCTACGGACCTGCCGCTGCTTGTGGATATTGATACCGGGTGGGGCGGCGCCCTGAATATTGCCCGCACCATCCGCGAAATGGAACGCGCCGGTGTTGCAGCCGTGCACATCGAGGACCAGGTGGCCCAGAAGCGCTGCGGCCACCGTCCAAACAAGGAAATCGTCAGCAGCGAGGAAATGGTCGACCGCGTCAAAGCCGCTGCCGACGCCCGCCATGACCCGGATTTCTTCATCATCGCGCGCACGGATTCCTTCGCCCAGGAGGGCAGGGAAGCCGCCATCGCCCGCGCCAAGGCCTGTGTCGAAGCCGGCGCCGACGGTATTTTCGCCGAGGCTGTGGCGGACCTGGACGACTACCGCGCCTTTGTAGCCGCGCTGGACGTACCCGTGCTCGCCAACATCACTGAGTTCGGCCAGACGCCGCTGTTCAACCGCGAGGAACTGGCCGAGACCGGCGTGGGCATGATCCTGTACCCATTGAGCGCCTTCCGGGCCATGAACAAGGCCGCGCTCAACGTCTACCAGCACCTGCTGGACGACGGCGACCAGAAAGCCGTGGTCGACGACATGCAGACCCGCCAGGAACTCTACGAATTCCTGGACTACCACGACTTCGAGGCGAAGCTCGACGAGCTTTTCGCCCAGAAAAAGTAACCAGTACTGACAGGTAAGAGGGTAACACCATGAGCGAGAAACCATCCGGAGGCGCCGGCCTCCGCGGCCAGGTCGCCGGCGAAACCGCGCTGTGTACCGTGGGCAAGACCGGCACCGGCCTTACGTACCGTGGCTACGACATCACCGACCTGGCCAACAACGCCCAGTTCGAGGAAGTCGCCTACCTGCTGCTGCGCGGCCACCTGCCCAACCACCGTGAACTCGACGCTTACAAGAAACGCCTTTCACAAAAGCGCCAGCTTCCTGACACCCTCAAGGAAGTCCTCGAGCGCATCCCGGCCTCCGCGCACCCCATGGACGTCATGCGCACCGGCTGCTCCATGCTCGGCAACCTGGAAACCGAGGAGAGCTTCGACGAACAGGACGAGCACATCGACCGCATGCTCGCGGCCCTGCCTGCCGTCATCTGCTACTGGTACCGCTACAGCCACGACGGTGTGCGCATCGACACCAACCAGGACGACGACACCATCGGCGCCCACTTCCTGCACATGCTCCACGACCGCAAACCGAGCAAACTGCACGCGGAAGTGATGAACGTCTCGCTTATCCTCTATGCCGAGCACGAATTCAACGCCTCCACCTTCACCGCCCGCGTCTGCGCCTCCACGCTCTCCGACATCCACTCCTGCGTCACCGGCGCCATCGGCAGCCTCAGGGGCCCCCTCCACGGCGGCGCCAACGAAGCCGCCATGGACATGATCGAAGGCTTCCAGGACTCCGACGACGCCGAACAGCAACTGCTGGGCATGATGGAGCGCAAAGAGAAAATCATGGGCTTCGGCCACGCCGTCTACAAAGAAGCCGACCCCCGCAACGCCATCATCAAGAAATGGTCCCGCGCCCTGGCCGAAGACTACGGCGACACCAGCCTGTTCGACATCTCCGAACGCTGCGAAGAAGTCATGTGGCGCGAAAAGAAACTCTTCCCCAACGCCGACTTCTTCCACGCCTCGGCCTACTACTACATGAACATCCCAACAAAACTCTTCACCCCCATCTTCCTCATGTCCCGCCTCTCCGGCTGGACCGCCCACGTGAAGGAACAGAGAGCCAACAACCGAATCATCCGCCCCAGCGCCGAGTACACCGGCCCGGAACACCAGGAGTGGTTGCCGATCGACGAACGATAACGACAACCACCCCAGGTTTCGAGGCTGGCGGCGGCCAGCACAATATCTGGGGGATCAGGCGGGCGGTACGGCTTCCCGGGAAGCTCCGGAGCCATGGATGGCGGAGGCGCAGCGTCCAGGGATGGATTCATAGCGATTCCCGGGAAGCCGTACCGCCCGCCTGATTCCTGCACTTCATCATCAATCTGGAACGAAACCCGAAGGAACCACAATGAGCGCCAACGTAGAAACCAACATCCGCCCCGATTACGACGACATCATCCAGAAAATCGCCGACTACGTCCTCAAACCCAAAATCAAGAACAAAGAAGCCTGGGACACCGCCCGCAACTGCCTCATGGACACCCTCGGCTGCGGCCTCCTGGCCCTGCGCTTCCCCGAATGCACCAAACACCTCGGCCCCATCGTAGAAGGCACCCAGGTCCCCAACGGCGCCCGCGTCCCCGGCACCCCCTTCCGCCTCGACCCCGTAAAAGCCGCCTGGGACATCGGCTGCATCATCCGCTGGCTGGACTACAACGACACCTGGCTGGCCGCCGAGTGGGGCCACCCGTCGGATAACCTCGGCGGCATCCTCGCCGTGGCCGACCACCTGTCCCAGAAGCGCGTCGCCGAAGGCAAGGACCCGCTGACCATGCGCGACGTCCTCGAAGGCATGATCATGGCCCACGAGATTCAGGGCGTGCTCGCGCTGGAGAACTCCTTCAACCGCGTCGGCCTCGACCACGTCGTGCTGGTAAAAGTCGCGTCCACCGCCGTCACCGCCAAGCTCATGGGCGCCAACCGCGAAGAGATCATGACCGCGCTCTCCCACGCCTGGGTCGACGGCCAGTCCCTGCGCACCTACCGCCACGCCCCCAACGCCGGCTCACGCAAGTCCTGGGCCGCCGGTGACGCCACCTCAAGGGGTGTAAGGTTGGCCGACATCGCCCTGCGCGGGGAAATGGGCATACCGGGCGCGCTCAGCGCACCCCAGTGGGGCTTCTATGACGTGCTGTTCAGCAAGACCAACCGCGACCAGCAGGTCAAGCCCGAGAACCAGCGCCAGTTCACCCTACCGCAGGATTTCGGCAGCTACGTGATGGAGAACGTGCTGTTCAAGATCTCCTTCCCGGCGGAATTCCACGCCCAGACCGCCGCAGAGGCCGCCGTGACCCTGCACCCGCAGGTCAAGGACCGCCTGGACGAGATCGACCGGATCGTGATCACCACCCACGAATCCGCCATCCGCATCATCTCCAAGGAAGGCACCCTGGCCAACGCCGCCGACCGCGACCACTGCCTGCAGTACATGACGGCCGTGCCGCTGATCTTCGGCAACCTGACCGCCGACCATTACGAGGACGACTTCCACGCCAACAACCCGGTCATCGACGAGATTCGCGGCAAGATGGAGGTCCAGGAAGACGAGCGCTATACGCGGGAATATCTCGAGGAAGACAAGCGTTCAATCGCCAATGCCATCCAGGTGTTCTTCAAGGATGGCAGCAGCACGGAGAACGTCGCGGTTGAATACCCCATCGGGCACCGCCGCCGGCGCAAGGACGGTATCCCGCTTCTGGAGAAGAAATTCCGCAACAACCTGGCCACACGGTTTACCCAGGGCAGGGCGGAGACCATTTTCGAGCTGTGCAGGGAGCAGAAGACGCTGGAGAAGACCCCGGTTCATGAGTTCATGAATCTGTTTGAAGGCTGTTGAATGAATTTGAGGCTATAGGATAGCGAAAAACGGCACCTTCAGGGGTGCCGTTTTCGTTAGAGGATGCCGTACCATCAAATCACTGCACGGATATGCGTCATATAATCCGACGGCGGAGTCCGATCAGGGCCAAGCCGATAGCCAGGAGGCCTAATGTGGCGGGTTCTGGAACTTTTGCGGATTCTGGATCTTTTGATAAGACCGTTATTTCGGGCACAGACCAAAATCCCAAGGAAGCCCTGACGCCCTCAACGTCGAAACCGAAAAAGCCATCGTTATCAATGTTTGTCCAGATCTGATCCTTTATCGGATCACCAGGCTCTGAAATGTTATCACTTTCAAGGTTAAGCCCGAAGCTTGCGGGGATGTTTACTGCATTCCCCCGCCAATTGGTGATTTCACCGTTCGCGTCTGCCTGTCCACTCCACATGTACAAAGACCCGGGAGAACCCTTTCCGTAATTCAGGTTCACAGCCCCAGACCCTTGATGCATGGTGAAAGCGAATTCGTCGCCGGTAAAGGATGCGCCCAGAAGGTCAAAGTTGCTCCCATCAGTTTCCCAAAGTAATAGGCCATCGACATGGTCATAGAAGTCGAGGTCACCAGGTGACGTGGAGCCGATGAGCGTATTGTCGAATTCCCAGCTTACCAATGCCGCATTTGCGATAGCTGGTAATAGAAACAATGCGATAACGGCCGCCCGAATTTTCATAACTACCTCCTGTATGTTTGATTTTGTCCTCGGGGTGAGTCCTGCATATATCAAGCCATCCCTTGCAGTCCTTCACGGTACCCTATGGCAGAGCGGATCCTAGATCTCTGGAAGGATGACGCAGGTCCCTGAGTTCATGGACATATTTGAAGGCCTTTGAATGCATTGACCGGATACCATAGAGCTTAAAAACACTCAAAACACCAGGAGCGCATCCGGACCCTGGAATCGGCAAGTGGAAAATAACTGGACATGGGACTGTGTACAGCAGATGCCCGCCCCAAGGCCTGGGACGGGAGAGCATCAAACCACTGTACGGATGTGCATCATATAATCCGACGGCGGAGGCGCAGCGTCCAGGGATGCATTTATAGCGATTCCCGGGAAGCAGTACCGCCCGCCTGATTCCTGCACTTCATCATCAATCTGGAACGAAACCCGAAGGAACCACAATGAGCGCCAACGTAGAAACCAACATCCGCCCCGATTACGACGACATCATCCAGAAAATCGCCGACTACGTCCTCAAACCCAAAATCAAGAACAAAGAAGCCTGGGACACCGCCCGCAACTGCCTCATGGACACCCTCGGCTGCGGTC
>NZ_SOAX01000005.1:208713-255639 GCF_004364635.1 Halospina denitrificans
TCCAGAAAATCGCCGACTACGTCCTCAAACCCAAAATCAAGAACAAAGAAGCCTGGGACACCGCCCGCAACTGCCTCATGGACACCCTCGGCTGCGGTCTCCTCGCCCTGCGCTTCCCCGAATGCACAAAACACCTCGGCCCTATACTCGAAGGCACCCAGGTCCCCAACGGCGCCCGCGTCCCCGGCACCCCCTAAGCGGACAATATCAAGCGGGCGTGACAACAACCTGGCCACACGGTTTACCCAGGGCAGGGCGGAGACCATTTTCGAGCTGTGCAGGGAGCAGAAGACGCTGGAGAAGATCCCGGTTCATGAGTTCATGAATCTGTTTGAAGGCTGTTAAAAGCTGCTGAGAGTTATAAAAATGGCACCCAAGGGGTGCCATTTTTCGGGGGATTCCCACGCTACTTAATATGTTTTAATAAAAAGTCATCGCACTAATTCTATGTCTTCGCTTCAACTGCCTGTCTACGTTTAAGTTATTTATCAAACGCCCGTTTCAAAGCCGTAATGCCATAACATAGTATGGCTAAGTCTATCTGAATTATACTCAGAGCCTCACTAACAAACCTCTGTTAGCGAAAAGAAATCAAGAATTTATAATTTATAATTTGTGATTTGTAAAGGCCAGCGACCAACCAAGGGAGCACCAGTGAACAGCACCGTTACCGAATCTGCAATTGCCGAATGGGTGGCTATCCTGGGTGAATCAGGAGTAGTGGCATCCGGCGCCGCAGATTTTGGTGCGTCCACAATGGGAGCCATGCGCTCTGTTCCGGCTGTGCTCCGCCCTGAGAATCAGGAGCAGGTCGCTGCGGTGCTTCAGGTCGCTCAGCGGTGGCACGTCGGGGTCTATCCCGTGAGCACGGGCAATAACTGGGGTTACGGAAGTGCTAACCCGGTGGAGGACGGCTGCGTCATTCTTGATCTTAGCCGGCTGGACCGTATCTCCGATTTTGATCCGGAACTGGGTGTTGTCACTGTCGAGCCGGGTGTAACCCAGGGTGCCCTGAGGGATTTCCTGGATAGCCATGAGGGCGATTACCTTGTTCCTGTGACCGGCGCGGGCCCCACCTGCAGCATTCTTGGTAATGCGCTTGAGCGGGGTTACGGCATCACGCCGATTACTGATCATTTTGCGGCAATGACAAAGTTAGAAGCGATCCTGCCCGACGGCACCCTTTACCGGACGCCGCTCAGCGAGCTAGGCGGTGAGGAAGTGGATGGGCTTTTCAAGTGGGGCCTTGGCCCTTATCTCGACGGGCTTTTCAGCCAGGGAAATTTTGGCGTGGTTGTGAATATGACCATCGCCCTGGCGCCAGCTCCTGACACCGTGACTGCATTCTTCTTTTCCACAAAAGACGACGCCAAACTGGAAGCGCTTGTGCCCACGGTCCGAGAGGTGTTGCGAGCGCTGAGCGGTTCGGTCGTGGCGATTAATCTGCTCAACAGTCAACGCATGCTGTCAATGATGACACCTTTCCCTCAAGACAAGGCCATTGACGGGGTTCTGCCGGCTCACGAAGTTGAAAGTCTCGCCAAAAGCCATGGCGTTGCTGCGTGGAGCGGTGTTGGTGCCATTTACGCGTCAAAGGAGGTAGCCCGGGCGGCCCGGCGCACGCTGCGGCGGCTTCTCGGGCCAGTGACTGATCGCCTCATTTTTATCAATCGGCGAAAGGTGGACCTGGCGCGGAACATTGCCCGTGCGCTGCCCGACAGGCTGGCGACACGGGTGAAGGGCATGGCGGATACGCTCTCGGGGGCACTGGAAGTCATGCATGGTACCCCCAATGATGTCGCGTTATCGCTGGCCTATTGGCGCTCAGGGACTTTGCCAGAACCCGGGCAACCAAAAAACCCCGCACGCGATGGCTGTGGGCTCATATGGTTTGCGCCGCTGGTTCCGATACGGGGGAAAGACGTTCGCCGCTATACCGATATGATTGAACGCATTTGCCCACAGTACGGCGTCAACCCACTCATTACACTGACGACAATAAATGATCGCTGCTTCGATTCTACTGTTCCCCTGCTTTTTGATCGCAGGGACGCGAATGCGACAGCACGGGCCAACGACTGTTATCGGGCACTTTTAGACGCCGGGCAAAAAGAAGGTTTCCTGCCCTATCGTCTCAACATCGACGCAATGGGCATCCTGAATACCGGTGACTCTGTCTTCTCAAGACTTGCCAGCCAATTGAAAGCTGCAGTCGACCCCAATTTGATCCTGGCGCCCGGACGTTACGTGCCCAGGATCAAGCGTTCCGAGGTCTGATGAGCTGTAACCTCGATACACCTGTAGTACGCCGTTAGATGGAGTCCGGACGGCGCTTTTTTCCTACTGGGACTATCACCATAACAGCTCCCTGAACGGGACGAATGAGGACCGAAAAATGAACACAGGGCTTGCACTTCACCAGGAACCAGAAAACACAAAGAACCAACCAACTCACGACGACGTCAGTACCATTTTCAACTCGGTATTCAATGTCGAGCTGGCGATGTCTCCGGAGGCGATTAAAAAGGCCTTTGAAGTTCGATATCAGGTTTATTGCATCGATCGGCCATTCGAAGACCCTGATTGCTTCGTAGATAACCGCGAACACGATGAATACGACCCGCGATCCGCGCACGCTCTGATCCGGCACCGAATGACAAGAGACTGCGCCGCCACCGTTCGTCTTGTCATGGCGGGCGATACCCCGGACCAGGCCGAATTTCCCATGGAAGCCCCCTGTATCCCTCGGATGGACCAGCGTGCACGGGCCGCTTTTGCAGGCGCACGCCGCGAGCAGATCGCGGAAATATCCCGGATGGCGGTCAGTCGGGAGTTTCGGAGGCGTCTCAATGAGGACGAATCACCCTCTGGCACAAGCGATTTCGTCTGCTATAGCGATGCGGAAAATGGCAAACGCGCCATGCCCTATATGAGCCTTGGGCTTTTGGCAGCTATTCTCCAGATGTCGGTGAGACATGGCATAACCCACTGGATGGCGATCATGGAGCCAGCACAGCTGCGGCTGTTAAAGCGATTTGGTGTGGAATTTGATCATGTGGGCCCCATTATGGAGTACCACGGCCGCCGCCGTCCTGCCTTCACCGAAGCAGCGTCACTGATTGAAGGCATAAGGAAGCGTCGTCCAGATGTCTGGTCGCTGATTACTGATGCTGGACGATTCTTGCCCGCGAAACCGGATACTGACGATAAGGTAAAGGAAAAGGGCGTTGCCTGACCTCACGCCTGAGTGATTCTGATCAGAACGAAAAAGCCCCCGCTACTTGGCGGGGGCTTGTTTTTTCAGCACTCTCATCTAAACAGTTATAACTGTTTAAACGTTATGCCTTTGCTGCTTTTCTCCGGCTTCCCAGTCCAAGCCCGGCGAGACCCAGGCCGAACAGGGCCAGGGTGCCTGGCTCTGGTACTGACACTTTTTCAGCCGTAATGCTGAACCGGGTCTGGAAGTCGCTGGAAGCGCTCTCTGGAGTAAAGAGACCAACACATCCGTTTGCAGCACCCGCTAACCCACAGGCGTCATTATCCAGGGGGCCCAGGCCGTCCAACTCAGTGAACACCGTGTAGCTGTAGTCATCAATTTCAAACTCATCGGAAACGAACTTATAGACGCCATTAACTTGCTCAAAGTTCAGCATGTCGATGTTGCCAATGGTAAAAATGTCATCGCACTTGGGTGTTGATGACGCCGCAAAACACGACCCAGCATTCAGCGTTTCCTCGAATGAGGTCTTGAAGGTACGACTTCTGGTTTTCACGGCATCACCGGAAGGCGAAACCTGATTCAGTGTCAGCGTGGAACCCAGGTCGAAACTTTCCAGAGCAGCACCGCTAACAGGCTGAGTGAAGTTGTTATGGGTGAATGTTCCACCCATCACGGAATCCCCATTGGTAATAAGACCGTCCGGAGAATCTACATCTGTAATCGAGACAGACGACTTATCATCGCTAAGGCCCCATTCCAGTGTGCGATCGTCAGGCTGGTTAAGAGTGGGGGTTTCTCCAGGCGTTTCTACAGCGTTGCTGAATACGCTCTCGACGTCATAACCCCATTCGGTAATCATGTCTGCGCTGGCAAATTGGGCGCCCAGTGCAACCGGCATGATAAGTGTGGATAAAAGCGTTTTTTTAACTGAAGTCTTCATAACGATCTCTCCTTGATTGTGAACGCTGGCTGCTTAACGACTGGCAAGCACCAGCGGTATACCGATGGATGCATTAGTCATACCAAATCTTTAAATTGGTTATATGTCAGCGTGTTAAATTCCACCATCCAGCGCTATAGAAATGCATGTGTAAGGATCCTCGACAGTTGCTGGCCACAAATGCCTAGATGCCTCGCCCGGTTAAGCACCCGCTAATGCACTGGCTCATAGCGTAGTGACCTTCCGGGTTGGCGATGCTGGTGCTGGTGTCGCGGGCCGCAGTATGTCCACCCGGAATAGGTGCCTATCGGAGGCGAAGATGTGATGTGGGTCACAAATCAGGAAGCGACGGAAAATCCGTTTTCCGGGAATGTCAAAACGTGTAAAAAGTTCTGACGAGGGAAGGCAGCCCTTACAGCCGGGCGTCGACGGCGTCCTTGGGCAGGGCGTATTTCACGTCAAACAGGATGCTGCCATCGGTTTTACCCAGAGCGCGAATCCGCTCCACACCCAGTTCGATGAAGTCGCGGTGTCCCACGGCAAGGATCATGGCGTCGTACTGGCCTGGTTGCGGGTCCTGCACAAGCTCAATGCCGTATTCCTCGCGCACTTCCTCCGGATCCGCCCAGGGATCCCAGACATGGACACTGGCATGGTAGTCGGAGAATTCCTTCACCAGGTCAACGACCCGCGTATTACGGATATCCGGGCAGTTTTCCTTGAACGTCAGACCCATAATCAGCACATAGGAGTCCACCACCTGGATGCGGTTGCGGGTCATGAGCTTGATGACCCGCTCGGCCACCTCGCCACCCATGCCATCGTTGATGCGGCGGCCCGAGAGGATCATCTCAGGGTGGTAGCCCACCGCCTGGGCCTTGTGGGTCAGGTAATAGGGGTCGACGCCGATGCAGTGTCCGCCAACCAGCCCGGGGCGGAAGGGCAGGAAGTTCCACTTGGTGCCGGCCGCATTCAGTACTTCCTCGGTGTCGATGCCCAGTCGCTCGAAGATGAGCGAGAGCTCGTTCACGAGGGCAATATTCACGTCCCGCTGGGTGTTCTCGATCACCTTGGCGGCCTCGGCCACCTTGATGGAGCTCGCCCGGTGCGTTCCCGCCGTTATCACGGACCTGTAAAGTGAATCAACAAAGTCCGCCACTTCGGGCGTGGAGCCGGCGGTCACCTTGAGGATGCTGGTGACGCGGTGTTCCTTGTCTCCCGGGTTGATGCGCTCCGGGCTATAGCCGGCGTAGAAGTCACGGTTGAAGGTGAGGCCGGAACCGGCTTCCAGGATGGGCACGCAGACTTCCTCCGTGGCGCCGGGGTAAACCGTTGATTCGTAGATAACCGTATCGCCAGGCTTGAGCACCTTCGCAACGGCTTCCGAGGCGCCGCGCAAGGGCCGGAAATCCGGGGTCTTGAAGCTGTCGATGGGCGTGGGTACGGTCACCACGAAGACATTGCACTCGCCGATGGCCTCGAGGCTGTCCGTGAACTCAAGCCGGGTCGCCTGGGCCATGAGCTCCGGTTCTACTTCGCGCGTGTCATCAAATCCGGATTGCAACTCTTTGATCCGTTTTGAATCAATATCAAATCCAATGGTGGGGTACTGCTTGCCGAACTCCACCGCCAGTGGCAGCCCAACGTAACCAAGGCCGATGAGCGCGATACGGCTATCCTTAAGGTCGGTCATTCTCTCTGATCCCTCTCTGAAAACTGCCGCGTATTGTGCCTCAAGCGCCGGAAATTGACGAGTGGCGCGCCGTGCGACGGCAAAACGCCCACGTATAAATTGAAATCAAGCCTCTTTGGGGTACAATCGTACTGTCATTATGCGACTCGCATTCCGGGACAAGGGCGTGCCGGTTACCGATCCGCATCCCATGACGGCGCAATAAAGGAGATGCTGTGGCGCACGTCAGACTATTCAGACACTACCTTCACGTACCCTTTCTCGTTCTGGGTCTGCTTGATCTGCTGACGCTTGCGGCGGCGTTCTATATCGCCGTTTTCTTCCGTTACTTCGGCTACGTCCCGCTGCTGCAGGAGTTCTGGACGCTGGTGCTGCCGTCGGCGATGGCATTTGGGCTGATCAATCTGGTGGTCATGCTCGCGCTGGCCGTGCATCAGGCCAAGCTCGAAGAGGGGCTGACCGGCATGATGCTCCGGACGATCCTGTGTCTGATCATCAGCCTGCCTATTGCGTACATGGCGGCTTTCCTGGTTCCCCAGCATTTCTGGTATCTGGGTGGGGAAGGGGTGGTGTCTTCGGCGTCGGTTTTCGGGTTCCTGCTGCTCGGTATAGTCCGCAGTGTCTTTTTCCGGATCGTAGGCGCGAATACCTTCAAGCGGCGGGTGCTGATGATTGGTGCAGGTCTACGGGCCCAGCAGATGGAAGAAGAGCTGAAGACACCGATGAACCGAAAGGGCTTCAACCTGGTCGGGTTCATTCCCTCCAACGAGAGCGAATTTGAGGTAACGGAAGATAAGATCTGCCGTTTCAGGCCCAACGAGACCCTTCAGATGCTCGTCGACCGATTGCGGGTGGACGAGATTGTGCTGGCGGTGGACGACCGGCGCCATGGCGGTCTCCCCATGGAGGAGCTGCTGGAATGCCGCATGAAGGGCGTGCGCATTATCGAGGCAGCGAGTTTCTATGAGCGCGAGACCCGCAAGGTGGCCCTGGAGATGATTACCCCCGGTTGGCTGGTGTTCTCGGAAGGGTTCTCGCTGTCCGCGGTATCACGGTTCACCAAGCGCCTCATCGACCTCACGGCCAGCCTGGTTTTGCTGGGCGTGACCTGGCCCTTCATGCTGGTCACAGCTGTTGCCATCAAGCTGGAGGACGGCTGGCGGGCACCCATCCTCTACAGCCAGGAGCGGGTCGGGTTGAACGGTCGCGTCTTTCATGTGCATAAGTTTCGCTCCATGGGCACGGACGCCGAGAAGGGCGGTGCGGTCTGGGCCCAGCAGAATGACGTTCGAATTACCCGGGTGGGCCGCGTCATCCGCAAGCTGCGCATCGACGAACTGCCGCAGATCTTCAACGTGCTCAAGGGCGAAATGGCCTTCGTGGGCCCCAGACCAGAGCGACCGGTCTTCGTCGAACAGCTGAACGAGGCCATCCCGTTCTACAGTGAGCGCCACCGGGTCAAACCGGGGCTCACTGGCTGGGCCCAGCTGTGTTTCGCGTATGCGGACAGCGAAGAGGATACGCGGGAGAAGCTGCGGTATGACCTGTACTACATCAAGAACCAGAGCCTGCTTCTGGATATACTGACCATTGTGCAGACAGTGGAAGTGGTGCTGTTTAAGAAAGGCGCTCAATGATGCATAGTGGTTTAATCAAGGACCCGGAGAATTCCGGTTTTGCCATTGGATTCACCGAATGCGGGCTTGAATTCGTGGCATAATCAGCGCAGCAGCGTCGGACGTAGCTTGCAGATAAGGAGATTCAGCGTGAAAGCGTCGTACAAGATTATATCTCTACTCACCCTCCTCCTCATCCTTTCGGGGTGTGCCGGAACAGACTTTGCCCGCCAGGCCCGGATTGATAAAGCATTGGAACGCCAGAGCGAACCGGTTACCGAGTATCGAATCGGCCCTTCGGACGTCCTGCGTGTGGTTGTCTGGCGCAACGAGGACCTGAGCGTCCAGGTCCCCGTGCGCCCGGATGGACGCATCTCGGTCCCGCTCGTAGGTGACGTACAGGCAAGTGGCAAGGCGCCCGAGACTCTCGCGAGTGACATTGAAACAGGGCTCGACGAGTACATCCGGCAGCCCCATGTGAGCGTCATCGTCAGCCAGATGAGCAGCCATGAGTTCACTCATCGTGTCCGGGTAACCGGCGCCGTACGCCAGCCAGCCTCCCAGCCCTACAGGGAAGGCATGACCGTCATGGATGTGATTCTGGGCGCCGGCGGCGCCACCGAGTTCGCCAACCTCGATTCGGCCACCCTTTATCGGGAACTGGAGGACGACGTGGTTGCCATTCCCGTGAATCTGGACGCCATCCTGAATAGCGGCAATATCGAAACCAATTACCGGCTGGTTCCGGGCGACATTATCACCGTTCCGGAACGCCGCTTCTAGTTAAGCCGGCCCGGCTGGAGGATCCAAAACGATGGCATTGCCACTCGAACGTTTACCCGTTGAATTGCTGCGTGAACTGCGCCGATACCGCTGGGCGGCCGTTGGCCTCTTTGCGCTCGTGAGTTTCGCGGTGCTGGCAGTAGGGTTCATCTATCCCTATCAGTACCGCTCCGAGGTGGTCATCTTCGTGGACGACAACAACATCATAGGGCCCCTGATGGAGGGCTCTGCGGAAATTACGACAATCAGCAACCAAACGTCTTCGGCAAGAGAGCTGCTCTATTCCCGTCGGGTCCTGGAGAAGTTGATCGAGTCTGAGCGAATCTACCCGGATGCGGACAACTATTCCACGGAGCGCATGGAAGCGCTTTATGGAAAATTACGCAGCAATATCAGCGTCAACTCGCAGGGCGACAATTATTTCGCCATCCGATATCAGGGCCAGAACCCGCGGGAGAGCTTCCTCATCGCCCAGCGGCTGGGTCAGCTCTTCATTGAGGAGAGCAACCGCCGCAAGCGCAGTGAAAGTCGCAACGCTTACGAGTTCATCGATAAGCAGGTGAAATCCTACGAACAGCAGATCCGCCAGACTGAGCAGCAGCGCATGGTGTTTCTCTCGGAACATACCGAGGGCACAGAGTCGGAAGCCAACCAGCGGATGGCGCAGCTTCGGCGGGATATAGACTCCGCCGAGCTGGAACTGGAAGAGGTCCAGGCCCAGGAGCGCTCGCTTGAGGAGCAGATCGAGACGTTACCCGCCACGGTGGCTTCCGGGGGTGGTAGTTCCGACGGTGGCCTTACCGGGCGCATCAATCGCATGGAAGAGCGTCTTGATGAGCTTAAGCTGCGGTACGAGGACTCCTATCCGGACGTGGCGAGTCTTGAGCGCCAGATCGAGGAACTGAAACAGCGTCGCCAGCAGATGCAGGCGGGTGACATGGAGCCCAGTGACGACAGCGGGCTCATGTTCAACCCCGTGTATCAGGAGATCAAGACGGATCTGTCCCGCGCCCGCACCCGCCAGGAATCCCTGCGCACCCGTATCAATGCACTGCAACGCCGTCTTGCGCAACAGGAAGATCGCATGGAGGTGATCCAGGGCAACAGGGCGGAACGTTCCGAACTGACCCGGGATCTGCAGGTGAATCGGGAAATCTACAATGACCTCCTGAAACGGCGAGAAAGGGCGAGGGTTTCAATGTCGTTGGATGTTGAGGGCCAGGGACTGTCCTATGAGATTAATGAGCAGGCCCGTTATCCGGTCAGTCCGGCCGGGCTCCAATTCAGAACATTCGCCTCCGTCGGCTGGCTTTTGGGGCTGATGGCGCCCATCGGGCTGCTTGCCGCACTGTTGCAGATTGATCCTCGTGTGCGCTCGACCAAGCAGATTCAGGATGCCCTGCAGATTCCGCTGCTTGGCAGTATTCCACTGGTCAGAACCCCCTTCGAACGCCGGCGTGAACGGCGGGGCTACGTGTTCATGGTCGTAATCGTGCTATTGATCGTCGCGGGGTACGTGAGTGTTGTATCCCTGCAGGCTACGGGAGTACTGGGATGACAGATTCGAAACAGGGTCAGGACGGCAGCGACCGCGAAGTGACGGAGCATCAGGATAGTGTCTCGCAGCGTCGGGATGCCGCCTTTGACCGGGTGCCGCCGGATGCCACCCCCAAGAGCGATGGCGGCCCTCATGCGAGGCGTACCCGGGGCGGACAGGCCGAGGGTGGGGGCACCGATGGTGGCGGTCACGACCTGGTCAGCCAGCGGCGTGCCGAACGCACCGACATTACCCAGCGGATCCAGGCCAGCAAGCAGATTGCGAACATGCAGGAGCCCCGGCGTCTGAACCGGGACGACCTGAATGAGCGGCGCATCATCTACCCGGAATCGCCGGACCGCAACCTGGTAAACCGCTTCCGCCAGCTGAGGACCCAACTGCTGGAAGTGAGCAATACCGAGAACTTCTCACTGGTGGTCACCAGCGCAACCCAGGGGGCGGGCTCCACCTTCATGTCCATCAACCTGGCCGCCGCCTTTGCATTCGACCAGTCCAAGACGGCGTTGCTGATTGACTGCAACCTGCGCAACCCGGGGCTGCACTCGCTGCTGGACATCATGCCGGACGCCGGCCTCACGGATTTCATCGAGGATCCGGATTATGACATCGGGCGCATCATTTACCCCACGGGCATCCCCCGGCTGCGGCTGATTCCCGCGGGCAGCCGCCGGGAGTCGCCGTCGGAATTCTTTACCTCCTGGCGCATGGAAGAGTTCGTCCATGCCGTCCGGGAACGGTATCCGGACCGGTTTATCATCCTGGATACCGCGAGCATTGCGGATTCGCCGGATGCCCGCATTCTCACGGAACTCTGTGACTACTCCATGCTGGTTGTCCCGCATGGCCGCTGTACCAATGAACAGATCGAGAACGCCGTGGGCGGCCTTGATCCCAACAAATTTGTCGGAGCCATTCTGAATGCCTGAACGGGCCTCTGGTCCGGGTTCAAGGATGAACCCATTGAAAGTTCTTCCCGGTGCAGCGTTGTTACTGTGGCCAATGGCGGTAGCGTGGGCAGATCCGGCTACTGTTGATGTTTTCGCGAACAGCCGCTATTCGGACAACATCAACAAGCGCGAGGAGAATACCGAAGAAGAGTTTGAAGACCGGGTAGGGATTGGAATCAGTAAAATCACGAGGCCCGGTACCTGCGAAGGTTCGTTGAACGGTGACGTCGCCTTTGTAACCTACCGGAACGACACCAACGACGACGAGTTCAGCGGCACCGTGGATGCCAACGGCGTCTGCGAGCCCAACCGCAACTTCCGCTGGAGCGCGCGGGACACCCTGCGAGACGTGCGTACCACGACCCAGGCCGCGGATTCGCCGGCCAACCGGGAACGGCGCAACGTCTTCTCCACGGGGCCGACATTCACCATCCACCCGGGCCGAAGGGACAACCTGTCCCTGGATGTGGAATACCAGATGACCCGCTTCCAGGAGTCCACCGATGATGACAGTGACCGGCTGACCACCACTGGCCGCTGGCAGCATCTCTTCACCTCCACCCTCAACGGTGGGCTTGCGGTGAGCCGCAGTGACATTGAGTTCCGTCAGACCGACGAGGAACTGACCCGGGACAACGCCAATGCCTTTTTCAGCTGGCAGCGTCCGAACGGGCAGTGGAGTGGTGAGCTGGGTTACTCCTGGCTGGAGTCCGAGCGGGGCGTGGTGATTAACGAGACCAACGGCCTCACCGGGCGGTTGCGGTACAGCCACCAATGGGACGCCGGCACCAGTGCCTTCGGCGAAGTCCGCCGTTCCATCACCGACGTCTCCACGGACCTGGACGTGCGCATTCCGGGGTTGGATCTGAACCTTACCGAGACTTCGGCTGTAATCGTGACCGCAGTGACCGCTGGCATAAGCCAGCAATGGACGGCCCGCACCTCTAGCGATGCTTCCTTCTCCGGGATCCAACAGGAATTTGATCGCGCCGGCATCACAGAGGAACGATTCAGCATGGGCTTAGGCGTGAACCATCGCATCTCCGACAACTTCTCGGGCCGGGCCAGCACAGGGTACGTCCGGGAAGATTTTGGCACCGGCGTTGACCCGGTCGGCACGGCCCGCGCCGAGCTCGGAGTGGATTACCAGCGCACGCGGGACCTGAGCTTCAACGCCGGGATTGGCCATGAAATCCGAGACGTTGTTGGCGGACCGGGCAATGAATATCACGAGAACTGGGCCCAGATCGGCGTCCGCTACAACCTGAGATAACGCATGAAGGAAACCGCCATCAAGAACGCCCTCACCATCGACGTGGAAGACTACTTCCACGTGGCCGCGCTGTCCGAGGCCATCAGCCCGGACGACTGGTCGAGCATGGAATACCGCTGCGAGGCCAACACCGACCGGCTGCTCGAGATCTTCGACAAGGCGGGCGTGAAGGGCACCTTCTTCGTACTCGGCTGGGTGGCGGAGAAATCCCCGGCACTGGTGCGCCGCATCGCCGAGGCCGGCCACGAGATCGCCAGCCACGGCTACAGCCACCAACTTGTCTACAACCAGACGCCGGAGGTTTTCCGCGAGGAGACCATCAAGTCCAAGGCGCTGCTTGAAGACCAGGTGCAGAAGCCCGTGGACGGCTACCGCGCTGCCAGCTATTCCATCACCAACGAGTCACGCTGGGCCCTGGACATCCTGGCCGAGGCCGGCTTTACCTGGGATTCTTCCATATTCCCCGTCCATCACGACCGTTACGGCATGCCGGGCAGCCCGCGCTGGCCCCACCGCCTAACCACGGACAAGGGTTACGAACTGATTGAGTTCCCGCTGACCACCCTGAAACTGGCCGGCTTTACACTGCCCATTGCCGGCGGCGGCTACTTCCGGCTCTACCCATACCCCTTCAGCCAGTGGGGTCTGGGCCAGGCCAACCGCCAGGGCCAGCCCTTCATCTTCTACCTGCATCCCTGGGAGATTGATTCAGGCCAACCCCGGATCGAGGTCAAGTGGTTCTCGAAATTCCGCCACTACAACAACCTGGACAAGTGCGAAGCGCGCCTGGAAAAGCTCATTAACCACTTCGAGTTCAGCACCGTTGCCGACGTCCTGCATCAGAAAGCCACCCAACTTGAAACCTTCAGCCTGAGTACCGCCACCTGATGCTCGAAACGCTCTTCTGGCTCTCCGCTGTCCTGGTTGTCTACATCTACATTGGTTACCCCGCCCTCATGGGCCTGCTCGCGCTGAACAGGCACCCCGTGGCGTACGATGACAACCACCAGCCCAGCGCCTCCATCCTGATCGCTGCCTACAACGAAGAAAACGACATTGCAGAGACCCTGGACAACAAGATTGCGCAGGAATACCCCAGGGACAAGCTGGAGATCCTCGTGGTCTCCGACGAATCCGAGGACAAGACCGACAGGATCGTAAAGGGTTACGCCCGCAAGTCCGACATCACCATTCGCCTGTTCCGCCAGACCCCCCGCCAGGGCAAGACCGCCGGCCTCAACCTCATGGCCCCCGAGGCCAACGGCGAGATCATCATCTTCTCAGACGCCAACTCCCAATGGGCACCTGACGCCGTGGCAAAGCTCGTGCGTAATTTCGCGGACCCGGAAGTGGGCTACGTGACCGGCAAGATGGTCTACACGCATGAGGACGGCTCCCTGATGGGCGACGGCTGCAGCAGCTACATGAAATACGAGAACTGGCTGCGCGAAAGGGAAACTGCCGTGGGATCCATCGTTGGCGTCGACGGCGGCATCGACGCCATGCGCCGGGATCTGTATGAACCCCTGAGCCCGGACCAGCTCCCGGACTTTGTCCAGCCCCTGAAGGTGGTGGAGAAAGGCTACCGGGCCATCTACGAACCCGAGGCCATCCTCAAGGAACAGGCCCTGAAGGACTCGGAAAGCGAATTCGCCATGCGCGTGCGCGTCTCCCTGCGCGCCATCTGGGCCCTGTACGACATGCGCCAGCTCCTGAACCCCCTTAAGCACGGCCTATACGCCTTCCAGCTCCTGTCCCACAAAGTGTTACGTTACTACGCCTTCGTCCCATTGGTCGTGCTGGCGTTCGTTTCTACGGTCCTTTCCAATGACGGCGTTTGGTACGGACTCGCCTTCTTGGCCCAAATTGGCTTCTACGGTCTGGCTTGCGCGGGGCGCAGCAGGGAAGAAAAGGGACAGGAACTCTCGAGCCTGTTCGCAACACCGTATTATTTCGCGCTTCTCAACTTTGCCTGCTATAAGGCCGCTACGGCGTTTCAGAGAGGGGAGAAGCGAGTTACATGGAATCCAAGGAAAGGCTGAATCGAATGCTGCAAGAAAAGATCATCAGTTTGTTCTGTCTGCCTGAGAGTCAGGTAAAAAGAGAGCTGGAAGGAGAGACCTCAAACGAGGCGCGCTCAGATGAATCGCGACTCAAACTCCTGCGTCATGAATTTCCACATTTTGAGGAGTTGGTGAGCGGCGCGGATGTTGTCGACTTTGGGTGTGGACTTGGCTGGCAATCGCTTGAGCTGGCGCGGATTGGAGCGAAAAAAGTCCTCGGTGTAGACATCAATGAAACCTATCTTCGAGAAGCAGCGGAAAAAAAGGCACGTGTTGATCCAGAAAATCTTCTCCCAGTTGAGTATTGTGATATTCATGATATCGGACCGGATCACAAGTTTGATCTCGTTATCTCGCAAAACGCCATGGAGCATTACACCAATCCTCAGAGGGTCCTGGAACAGATGCTATCCATCACTAAAGACGATGGAAAAATTCTCATTACTTTTGGGCCCCCTTGGTATTCGCCATACGGGAGCCACATGCATTTCTTCTGCAAATTGCCTTGGCTCAATATCCTTTTCTCCGAAAAGGCGATTATGAGTGTTAGAGAGCGTTATAGAGATGATGGGGCAGAAAGGTTTGAGGACGTGGAATCTGGACTGAACAGGATGTCCTTATCTAAGTTTGAGAACTTCTGCAGGACTCTAGGGTTGGTTTTTTCATACAGACGCTACCGCGGAATCAAAGGACTGGATTCACTCTCAAAAATTCCAGTATTACGGGAACTTTTTGTCAATCGTGTATCAGTAGTAATTGCGAGAGGCGCGCGAGCGCCTGGGGAGAATGTAGCATGAATACTGCTTGTGTCTGGAATCGCGTAGTGAAGTGAAGACCCCCATCTAATCGATAGTGGTGGCCTGCATCGCTCAGCAAAGGCGCTGCGCACGCTAGTGTGCGAGCAGGTTACGCAAGGTCTTGCCTTCATGATTCCTTTCTCCCGCTCGACGTGCGTGCATTTATGTCAGCGGTGTTGGCAGATTCTGGGGGAATATACAGCTAGGCCTTCGTGGCTCAGGCGGGCTTTTACGGTCTTGCTACGATTGGCTACAGTCGCGAACTCAAGGGTGAAACGGTTCCGAGCGCGTGCGGCATATCCTGCTATTTGACTCTGTTACACACCGATTGCCTTAAAGCTACGATGGCGGATCGACGCGGTGAGATAAGGTAATGTAGCGTCACAGAAAAGGCTGACTTTTAGACAGGACATCCAACAAGGATTAGCTCTAGCTTAAGGAAAAACGATGACTGATGAAAAAAAGTATATGGATTTTGCTAAGTCTCTGGTGGGACTGAGGCACCAAGATGTTCTAGAAGTTGGCGGCTGTATATCACCTGAAGTTATTACAGACTATGAACCTAGGTCATGGACCTCAATTGATGTCAATCCGAAGAGATTTGAGGGCAAAACAACCTTTAATGGTAATTTCACATTTACAGCAGAAAATATGAGTGTTACCGATATAAAACACCCAGATAATAGCTTTGATAGAATTTTCTCCGTCAACTGTTTTGAGCATGTTGATGACCTTAAAAAAGGCATGGATGAGATGTTCCGGGTTCTTAGACCTGGCGGAAAACTATTCACCATATTCGGTCCGATCTGGTCTTCTCCTGTTGGTCACCATACCTGGATTGAGTATGAGGGTCATATATACCATTTCATGAACGGCGTTTTTCCGGACTGGGACCACCTAATAAAAACTAGGTCTGAACTGAAAAGTGATCTAGAAGAGAGGTATGATGAAGAACTCGCTGAAAATATATGCAGATATGTTTACGATTCGTCGGATATAAACAGACTGGCCGATGGTGACTACGAAAAAAACCTGAAAGACTCTAATTTTAGAGTGAATCTTAGGGTTAGAAAGAAGAGAGGCAAAAAGCCTTCTAAAAAACGCCGTGAGGCAATTATCTATAACTACCCATCCTGTAACGATCCAACGGTAACTGAATACTTGCTTGTGGTGTCGAAGGGAAAAATCAGCATCAGAGATACTTTTACAATGTATTTTGGATTAGTATCACAATTGATGAATAAGATTCTACAAAAAGTCTTTCCTCGTTCGGTCTAAACGATATATCCACTTTGTAAATTATGCGCTAAATAGGACATTTTGAAAGTACTGCACTTGATCGATAGCGGGGGCCTGTACGGTGCGGAAAACATGTTGCTTGCACTGGTCAGGGAACAGGTTAAGCAGGGCCTCGATCCGATGATACTTAGCGCCGGTGACCTGGAGATTGACGAGAAGCCGATTGAGGCGGAAGCCCATCGACTCAGGTTGCCGATCACGCCATGGCGGATGAAGCCCGGGCTCAATCTACGCGAGGCGCGGAAAATTCAGAAATGGGCACGCGAGAAAGGGTATCAGGTGCTTCACTCCCACGGCTATAAATTTAATATTCTGATGGGCCTTTTCCCAAGAACTGTGCGCCAGCTGTCTTTGGTTAGCACACTCCATGGCTATGTGCATGCGCCGCGTTTTTCGAAAATGTGGCTTTACGAACTTCTGGACCGAATAGCGATTTTCAATACTCAATCGGTTGTCCTTGTCGGTAAAGCTATGAGAAAAGAACTGCCCGCCGGCATTAAGAAATTAAGCAAGCTCAGGGTTATACCTAATGGGATCGATATCGAGCAACTGCGCGTGCGCACTGCAGATTCGCTTTGCCCCGCTATAGAGGCATTTAGCCGCTGCCACACGCCTCTGCTTCTGGGGGTTGGCCGACTGTCACCAGAAAAGAATTTCGAGTCCCTCATCGAGGCATTTGCGACCTTTAGAAGACGAGGTAGCGAGGCCGGTTTGATTATCGTCGGGGAGGGGCGCCTCCGTCCGAATCTTGAAGCTTTGGTTGAGCGTCACGGACTTGAAAGCGCAGTGCTCTTGCCGGGGTACTCTTCTCAGGTCCCAGCATTGCTGGCCCGGTCTGATCTGCTCCTGATGCCTTCGCTGACCGAAGGGCTACCGATTACCCTTCTGGAAGGGATGGCTGTGGGCGTGCCGGTTATGGTTTCAGAAGTTGGCGAAATGCCGGGTGTACTGGGACTGGGGCAGGGTGGCAGTATTCTTTCGGATGTCACCCCCGATGCTATCGCGCGTGAGTTGGAATCCTTCTTCTCGAATGTGGTGCCAGCGCAACAGGTATCATGGGCCTGCCAACAGATAGAGCAGGACTACTCAGCGCCTGCCATGGCTGAAAAATACCGACAACTGTATAGTGAATTCAGCATATTAGAATGAGTCAGCTCTATGGGTTGCTGCGTTTCTACCTGACTCGCCTTTTTTACCGAGCACTGGGCATTCGAGTAAATTATTGGCGCCGTCAAGTGGGGGAACTCTGGCATATGTCGCCGGATGAGCGCGGAAGGAGCCTGGAGCGGTACTTAGCTGAAGATCCGTTGCACGACGCCTGTGGTGGCACAATCTCAAAGCTGGCCGAAATAAATCGGGCCCCTCGCATGTCGAAGGAGGTCTTTCGGGAAGCAGCTGGGGGCTCGGAGCAGCAAGGTAGCGCCAAGCAGGTCGGGTCACGTTTTGCCAGGCATACCGCCGGAACCACCGGAGCTCCAACCCATATAACGCTTAACCGGACCGAGCTTGGACAGATGCTCGGCGTTCGGGACTATTGTTTTCGGCACCATGGCATCCGACTCGGGGAAGCCGAAGCCCGGATCTGGGGGCGGCCGGACAAGGGATTTAAGGCAAGGCTGCGGGACTTTTTACTGAATCGTCGCGTCTATTATCCGACGGGCACTCTTGCTGAAACTGAAGTCGAATCACTGGTTAAGAGTCAATCCGACTATATTTACGGTTACGCTTCACTGATTCTGGAAGCGGCAAGGTTAATCGAACAGAAGGGTTGGGAACCGCCGCCCGTCAGATGCGTTATTTGCACCGCCGAAACTGTACTCCCGAGCCAGAAACGCTATCTAGAGCAGGTATTAAAAGCGCCCGTGGTTGAGGAGTATGGTGCGACTGAGTTCGATATAATCGCATTTGAATGCAGGGAAGGGCACCGGCACTTGGTGAACCCGTGGCTGGTCGTTGAAGCAGGGGACGGGCAATGCCTGATTTCGGATGTGTCGCGGAAGTCGCAAAGCATTGTGCGGTATGAGCTCGGAGACGCCCTCACGCTCCGTGTTGGGAGTTGTGCGCTCCTTGGCAGTTTTAAGTATATTGATCAATTGGAAGGGCGGTCTATAAATCGCTTTGCCTATCTCTCAGAATCAGAAAAATTCCATTCGTCTGAGTTTGCCAATTTAATTGACGATTATCAGAAAGAGCATAATGAAATATTTCGATTCAGGATTGAACAAAGGAGCCATGCAAAATTTTTATTGAGCGTTTATCCCTGCCCTTCTACTGGAGCCAAACATCTTAAAGAATACATATGCGATTCATTATATAAAAAATATAATTGCAAAATAATCTTGAGTGTTGATATGGCGCCGACTTCAAAAAGTTTGAATACCAAAAGTGGTTATTTTATCCAAAATTTAAATAATATAAATGAACAAAATTAACTCATTACGAATTTCGGTTGTTGGTGATATCTCTCTTGGTGACCATCCTGTTTGCGTTGGGCACGGAATGCGCTATAGCCTTTCAAAAAATGGTGATTCATTGTTTAGCGATGTCAGGGAGTGGCTTTCCTCATCAGATATTACTATGGGGAACCTAGAAACTGTTGCTTCAAATATAAATCGGAAGAAATGGTATCTGCCATCGTATGAAATGCGGGGAGATCCGTCGTCATTGAAGGTGTTAAAAAAGTCCGGTTTTAACCTATTGGGTGTTGCCAATAATCATGCAATGCAGCACGGGAAAGAGGCCTTCATTGATACCTTAAAAAATCTTAGAGAATACGGTATCGATTCTATCGGAGTAGACGAGCCAGAAACAGGAAAGACGAAACCGTTTATTCATCTAAAAGACGGTAGAAAAAACGTCTTTATCGCTGTTTCGATGCGACCGGAAGAGTGGTCGCCGAATGATATACCCTACAGTTATAGGTCATGCGAAGACGAACTTGTGCAAGAGGTTCGCCTTCTTCGAGAACAGCACGACGGTTTTTTTATTGTATCAATCCATTGGGGATTAGAGTACCTGTCACGGCCTGGCCCCAATCAGATCAAGCTTGGTAGACGTTTAGTTGATGAAGGGGTCGATGTGGTGGTCGGCCATCATCCTCATGTCCTTCAACCGATGGAACACTATAAACAGGGCCTTATATTATATAGTCTTGGCGATTTTCTTTTTGATTTGTGGCATCCTGAAACGAAGCTGGGCGCGATTGCAGCCATTAATCTAAAGGAGGGTTGCGTTCCTGAAGTTGAGTTTTTGCCTATCGTATCTGATGAGCAATTTAAACCGGTAAACGCCTGCAGCGAGCAAAAGGAACGGATACTGGAGCTTCTTCAGCAAAGCAAAGAAGGGATAGATCTTATGACTGAGGTGCCGGAGTCAGACTATTGGGATGAATATCGAAGAAATCTTGCAGCTATTCGACCCAGAAAGTATAAATATTTCATAAATAATATCCATAAATATCCATTGTTTTTTCTGGTCCAGTCGATAGTACGTACTTTCCTGAGAAGAGTGACGGGTAATTGAGCGATTTGAAATCGGTAGAAACAACGATTGGAAATAGTGGAGGAGAACACGTTCCCTCAGGGGAATTCGTGGATGTGTTATGGACTGGTGGCTGGGACTCAACATTCCGAATCCTCCAGCACCTCTTCGAAGGGAGAGATGTTAAGCCCCACTATATTCTTGATCCGGGTAGACCTTCCACCAAACGCGAAATTAAAGCCATGAAGGACTTGCGTGAACAGTTTAATGCAGATCATAGATTGGGGGGGCGGTTACATGAAACTAGAATGGTAAAAAAATGCTCTTTTCCGGAAGATGCCCGAATACGGGAGGCATACCAAGATTTAATCCGCATAAGGTATATAGGCGAGCAATATAAATGGATTGCTGAATACTGTAAGTACTTTGATTTAAGGCGTATTGAGGTTTCAGTTTTAAATAATCCTCTAATTTTAAAATACCATATTAATAAAGAGTACCCTTTTTCAGTTATTTTTTCATATTTTGAATTTCCGTTAATTAATTATTCAAAGACTGATATGAAAGAGTGGTGCGAGGAAAATGGTTTCATGGGCATCATGGAGTTGACCTGGTTTTGCCATACTCCAAGGAAGTCAGGTATGCCATGTGGTGTCTGTCACCCCTGTATCACCGTAATGAAAGAGGGGATGAGTGGGCGCATGCCCTTCAGCTCGAAGATTCACTATCATCTTAGAATTTTACCTCGCATTAAAGACACGCTTAAACGTCATCCTAATATTTATGCGAGGCTTGTTGCGCTCAAAAAGAAGATTGAGGTGTGTTAATCAATACTGACACGCTAGCCAACTCTAATATTTTATAGATTGCCTTAGTTGAGTTAGTAGTATCTGTGATTTACATTTTACTATTATCTGTTGATTATTTAGTCTAATTCAGTAATTCGTTTTATGTCCTCGAAGATCTGGAGCTTGTCATTCTCCCAGTTGTATTTGTCAATGACTGCTTTTCGTCCGTTGCTTCCCAGCCGTTGGCGCTCCTCTGGGTCAGTCAATTGGAGTAATTTTAGCGCCACATCAGCTGGATTCTGATCTTCGCAAAGTACGCCGCATTCAGTATTTATTATAATCCGCGATATTGGAATGATGTTTGTGGCGAGTACTGGCAGAGAGGAAGCCATATAATCGAATATCTTGTTTGGTATCGTATGATTCCAGTGATCACAGAATCTGTAGGTTAGCGCGCCTACATTCGCATACATTAGAAGTTTGTCTACGTCTGACTGCTCGAGCCAACCATGAATCGTTACTACATCGTGAAGAGACAGATCATTGACGAGATTTGAAAGGAATTCTTTTTGCTTCCCTTTTCCAATGATATCCACTTTTATATGCTCACGTGGATTATCCTTTAGAAATACGGAAACTCCATTCAGGAGAGTATCCAATCCCCTTAACGTACTAAGAAACCCTACATATACGATTCGAATTTGTCTTCCCGAATGTGGCTCTCGGGCGTCTGGGATTTTCTCAATCGGGGGAGTGTTACTGACTATACTTACCCGATCTTCAGGAACCCCCATTTCTAATGTTCTCTTTCGGGATTCTTCAATCATAGTCCATATATGATCGAACTGCCCAATGATGCTCTGTTCATAGCGGGCAGTAAGGCGAGGATTCTTCAGACTCATTCGTGAATGTTTCCGTGATGAAAAATTTTGAATTGATTGGTACATCAATGGATAACACTCTGCCATGTCCAGTATTGTTTTAACGTTCCGTAGTTTTTTAATTGGCTGGATTATCTTGGCTATTGGGATGTCACGAATGATCAACACTGCGGATTCGTGTTTTGGGGTGGCCGTGAGTATCTTCCAGATCCATACTGGGTTAAACCAGAGGGGTAGATTTAGAAGTTTTCTGAGGGGCCGTGGGAGACCTTTGAGCGTTGGCAAGCGGGTTATTCGGACTTCACCTTGACGGTCAGTTACCGGTCGTTGCTCAAGGTTTCGCGCTAGAATCGTCACCTGATGACCTTGCTCAGCTAAGCTTAGGGCGATTTTCTCGACGCGCACGTCCCAAGGGTAGTCTTCCTTGTAAATGATCAAAAATTTCATCCTATTGAACCTCTGAAATAGTTCGGGGTTGCGACAATAGCATTAGAGAGGCGAAATGTACCAGACCGACTTTATTCTCCCTTTTTCTGATTGACTAGTTCGGATATTATTTCGGATTTGAACGCTGTCCGTAAATTCCCTCATGTTTTGGAGCACTTGGTCGGGAACAAGGCTGAGTTCAAGGAAGTGAAGAACAGCTGGAGCGTCAGCAGTGGATCCTTTCCGGATGGCAGCATTTTCGATACAAAGATCATTTTCGGGCTTGGGTTAACTGAAATCAGCAAGGACCTGCCGTAGGCTAAAATGAAGGCGATTGTAATAGTTATAGATCAATATCGAGATCCTTATGCGGGAACTGAAGGGCAGGTTTTTAAATTAGCGCATGGGCTGGTTGATCGAGGTTGGAAGGTTAGATTAGCCGTTTTCCGGGAGTCGCAATACATACGAAGTGGTGATTTCCCTGTGCCAGTTGATGTTCTTGGAATTGGAAGTATTGGGAGTTTAGGGAGTCTCCTTAAACTTTATCGGTATTCATTCCAATTGCGCCGCGAAAATTTTCAATTGGCCCACATATTCTTCAACGATGCTTCGGTGATAGGGCCCCCAATATTTTGGGCAGCGGGAATCCCTTCTCTTATATCAAGGCGCGATATGGGATTCTGGTATAATAGACTGCATCGGTTACTACTACCGTGGACCGGTGCCTTCGCGGATTCTGTTGTCTGCAATAGCAAAGCTGTGGCCGAGGTAACCCGGAGAGTAGAGAGATTCCCGGATCGTAAAACGGTGGTTATTTATAATGGGTATCCGCAGGCTGAGGCAGGCATAAACCGTGAGCTTGGGGGTGTCCCCGAGGATGATGTTCCTACGGTGTTTACGGTAGGACTAGTCGCTAACCTGCGCCCTATCAAGCGCATAAGGGACCTGCTTCTGGCGTCGGCTTCTTTGGTTTCCGCTGATATACGGTTCGAACTCCATATTGTTGGTGGGGGCGATTCGAACGAGCTGCAAGCGA
This sequence comes from Halospina denitrificans, assembly GCF_004364635.1. Taxonomy (GTDB): domain Bacteria; phylum Pseudomonadota; class Gammaproteobacteria; order Pseudomonadales; family Oleiphilaceae; genus Halospina; species Halospina denitrificans. Next base: position 231,514 of record NZ_SOAX01000005.1, read on the forward strand.
CCGCCCAGGCGCTCGGGGTTGAAAAGCAGGTAGTATTCTGGGGTGCCAGGGAAGATGTTCCTGAGCGGATAAAAGAATTCGATGTTGCCGTTTTATGTTCTGAATCTGAAGGTTTCTCCAATTCGATAATTGAATACATGCGCGGTGGCAAACCGGTCGTGTGCACCGACGCTGGGGGCAATGCAGAGATCGTGGAGCATGGCGTAAATGGCTATCTTTACCCGGTTGGGGACACGGAGACACTGGCCCGTTATCTTGCTGAGTTGGCCCGTTGCCCTGAAAAAAGAAGAGAGATGGGCCAACAGGGTCTGGCACGGGTTAAGGATTGTTACACAATTGATCGGATGCTGGACGAGCATGAGGCGCTATACACGCAAATAATTGAAGGGGGTAGGGACACCAATGCTTGAGAGCCTCTCAAAGCACTTTTTTTATCCTTTATGGGAACTCAAGGACAGAAGTATAAGGCTTGCTGAGCTTAAACGTCTTGAAGCACAGCAATGGCAGTCTGCAGAGATTGTTGCAGAGGATCAGTGGGCACGTCTAAGTGAACTCTTGCGGCATGCCCAGACGAACAGTCCTTGGTACCGGAAGCTGTTCAGGGAGCAGTGCGTTGACGTGGAGACGATCCGAACGCCAGGCGATTTTCAGAGTCTTCCGGTTACTACGAAGAAGGACATCCGAAACAATACGGACGCTTTTATTGCTGACGGTTTCCGGAAAGAGGACTGTGTGCGTGCCAAGACCGGTGGCTCGACAGGCGTGTCACTGGATCTCTACTTCGATAAGGCCTGCCAGGAGCGCCGCAATGCGGCGCAGTTTCTGGTTGATCGTTGGGCTGGATGGGATCTTGGTGTTAAAAAGGCGGCTGTCTGGGGAAACCCGCCTGTAGCAAAGACCCCCAAGCAAAAGATCCGACAGGTATTGCTTGACCGGACTGTTTACCTGGACACGATGGATCTCAGTCCTGACAGCATGGCGGAGTTTGTCGCACTTTGGCGGCAGGAGAAGCCCAAAGTGATATTCGGCCACGCCCATTCCATCTTCCAGTTCGCACGATATGTGCTGGACTCGTCAATTACCGACCTTCGGCCAAAGGGGATTGTAGCCACGTCCATGATGCTGCTGGAGCCTGAGCGGCAGGTGATCGAGCAGGCGTTCGGATGCAGCGTAACCAATCGTTATGGCTGTGAAGAAGTTGGTTTGATCGCCTGCGAATGTGAGTCCCACAACGGGCTGCACCTGAACATGCCTCATGTGTATGTTGAATTCCTCGATGCGCATGACCAACCGGTAAGTCCCGGTCAACCCGGGAAAATCGTCGTAACGGATCTGAATAATTATGCCATGCCGCTGATTCGGTACCGCGTTGAGGATGTAGGTGTGCCCTCAGAGCGAAGCTGTTCCTGTGGCCGGAGCTGGCCATTGATGGAACGCCTGGAAGGGCGCGTCGCCGATTTCCTGAAAACGCCCGATGGTAGCCAGGTGGCGGGGATTTCGCTGGTGGAGCGGACACTAACCAAGGTGCCTGGCCTGGAACAGATGCAACTGGTTCAGGAAGACCTGCACTTCATTCGCATCAACCGGGTCAAGGCCAGAGATTATACGCCCGACACTGACGATCAGCTCATTAATGAGATGAGGGGGGTGTTTCCGGAAACGGTCAGGCTTCAGATAGAGACGGTGCCTTCAATCCCGCAGGAACCGAGCGGTAAGTTCCGGTTTTCGATTTGCAAGGTATGACAATGGACCAACCGCTCGTGAGCGTTGTTGTCGCGACATACAACACGGCCGATTATGTGCCTGATGCGGTTGCGTCGGTCCTGGCCCAGACCTGGCAGAACCTGGAGGTTATCATCGTTGATGATGGTTCGACTGATGACACCCAGGCTGTGCTTCAGGATTCAATCTCGGACCCTCGCGTTCACTACATCAAAACGGAAAACCGGGGGCAGCCGCGCGCGAAAAACAGGGGGATCCATGAATCAAAAGGCGAGTTTGTAGCGTTCTGCGACGCTGATGACCTCTGGCGCTCTAACAAGCTCGAATTGCAGATCCCGGAATTCGAGAATCCCAGAGTGGGTGTCGTCTACACCGATGTGTCCTACCTGGATGAGAACAGCATTGCCCTGGATAAAAAGCAGCCGTATACACGCCATAGCGGATGGGTAACGCACGAACTCGCCATTCGCAATTTCGTCCCGTTTGGCACAGCCGTAATTCGCCGCTCCTGCATTGAACAGGATGGAATGTTTGATGAAGCGCTCCCAATGGGGATCGACTGGGATCTCTGGTTGCGATACTCCGTAAAGTGGGAATTCCGGCATATACCGGAGCAAACCTATTACTACAGGGTCTGGCCCGGGCAGATGTCATCGAATTATCGGGGTCGCTATGAAAACGCTTTCCGTATTCTGTCGCAATTCATTGACCAGCATCCTGGAGCGCTGACTAAACCAGTGATTAACCGTGCCTGGAGTGATATGTACGTTAACCGTGGAATGTATGTTGCGCGAGCGGAAGGCGTGTTCTTTGAACCCTTGATGGACGTTCTGAGGGGGCTTCGTAAAGAACCATGGTACTGGCCTGCATGGAAGTCGTTGATAAAACTCCTTATACGGCGTCTCAGGTAAGCTTTCCCGGGGGATGCGTATGACGCTGAATCACCTTATCTATCGGCTTTCGCGGACCGTCGGTGCTCACCACGTTGTACGGTACCTGGCCCGCGATCATCCTCGGATATTCATGTACCACCGGATTACTGAGTACGCCCATCCGGGAGCAATTGACCAGGCGAGCCTTCGACAGCACATGCGTTTGATCCGGCAGCATTTCAACCCGGTGCCCTTGCCGGAACTGATAGATGCCCATAATCGTGGTGAAACCATTCCTCACGCAGTTGCAGTTACCTTTGACGATGGCTACCGGGACTTCTACGACCTGGCCATGCCCGTGCTGCGGGAGGAAGGGATCCCTGCAACGCTCTTTGTTACGACTGGATTTGCCGACGGCAATCTCTGGCTATGGCCCGATAAGCTCCGTTATTGCTTTGAGTGCACCCGTGAACCGAAACTTGAACTTCCCGGCTATGAGACGACGCTGGACACGGCAACGGCGCGGTATAGGGCGTGGGAGTGTCTTGCGGATCAATGCTTACTGGTTGGCAATGACGAGAAACATCAGCTTATTGAGCAGGTCGCCGATGCGCTGAACGTAGGCTTACCCGTTACACCGCCAGAGCGTTATGCGGGGATGAGCTGGGATGACATCCGTGTGGCTTCAGCGGAAGGGGTTGACCTTGGCAGCCATACGGTTTCGCACCCAACCCTTACAAGCCTGCCCATGCAGGATGTGGCATACGAGTTGGAAAGCTCTAAAGAGCGCATCAGTGCTGAAACGGGCCAGGCGGTAAGGGGATTCTGTTACCCGAACGGGAAGCCTGGCGACTTTGACAGGGCTACCAAGGCAGCTATCAGAGATGCGGGCTACGATTTTGCAGTCGCAGCTTACCCAGGCCTCCGCCCATTAGATGACTTGTGGGCAATTAGGCGATATTCAGCAAGTGCGAACCTGGCGGTATTCGAGAAGGCGTTATTCGGTTTCACGTACGTTGGTATGAAGGGTGCTTTACACATGGGTGGCAAGAGTTATTAGTTGGTTTCTGCATCGGGCTTTTACTGTTCAAAGCCTCCAGCCTTTGCCGGTTGACTACAACTTAAGGGATTATACTCCGATTTAACCTATCTTGGTTGATCCGGTCTTACACGAAACGATACGCCATGATAACGAAGTGAAACGAAAAATAGTGTCAAACGGTAGGATGCAAATGTATCGTCGGTAAGGCATTCAAGATCACTTAGAAGGTCCGAAACTATGATGACTATGAAACCGAAGGCCCGGCGGTCTAGCTGGCTGATTTTATCCGTGCTTTTGCCTCTGAGCTTTTCAGCGTATGGCAATCCGAGCATTGAGCGCGTAGAGAATGACGAGAGCAGGGTAACACTCAAAGGCGACGGATTCGGGACACATGATCTAGAGGTGTCTGTTCTAGACGCCGTGGATAACCGCATGGCGACTGAGGGGAACAACTTCAGTGCTAGCCTGAAATATGACGGATTTTGGAATGAACTGGGAAGCCCGTGGGCTGATCCGTTGACGCGGGCGGAACATGATGGGCCATTGGACCATAAGGATAACAAAATATACTCCGCCAAAAGTAAATCGTATAATGGGTGGCCAAGTATCATGGACGATAAAACCAACCGTTCTTTATATGTTTCATGGTGGTTCAAACCATCCGAAAGTCCAGCAAGTTCAGGCGGTTCTAATAAATTTATAAGAATATGGGATGATTCGGATGGTGAGCACACAAGAATCTCTTGGACACAAATGCACCTAACGTATGGTAGTGGGGATCCTGACTGGAATGGTTGGGAAGGCGAGGTCGGCCAGTGGAACTTAATGGAGATTTACGTGGACAGTGACGCTGGATCGGTTCAGACTTGGGTTAATGGCAAATTGACGCACGACGTTAACGACTTTAAAAAGGCTGAATCTGAAAAAGGACTTAATATCGACATTATTGGATTTGATGCAAGTTCTGCCGAGGATTATCCAGATATAGGAATTGAATTAGATGAGATTTATTTCTCATCGTCAAGAGAACGGGTAGTTGTATCCAGAAAAGAGGTTTGGGATGAGGCTCGGAAAGACCATCATGCAGTCTTGCCGATAACTTGGGGAAAGAGCGAAATTGAAGTCGAAGTTCCGGATATAATTTCAGAAAATATCAATAAGTATTACTTCTACGTCGTCGATCAGATGGGAAATGCAAATGACGAAGGTGTTAGTGTCTGTAACGATTGTCCAGAGACCGTGAGGAACTTAACAGTAGAATAGTGGTTAATTGAGTCTGAAGATCAACGCTTGTTTTATGCATTGGTCACGCCATTTCAGCCCCTTATAGTCGGGAAACTCCGGTCATGGGTCGGGCTGAGATGGCGTGATTCCGTCCTATTCATTAGCTTGTATCCCCAAGAGATAGTGAACCTCTGAAAACCCCTTGCATTTGCGACAATAGCATCAGAGCTACCATTCTGGAAGGCCTTCAAGGCTTCAGCCAGATCGGTAATCTCCCCCCTCGAAAACTGCCTGAAAGCAGCGATCTCGCCAGGGCAAATAAGATCAAATCCAGTGTTCGGGTGAAGGAAGGATGGCCACACGTTCCGCACTGTCAAGCTCAGGTCGGTTGCGCCAATTCAAAGATGGGATCTCGCTGCCGGACCAAAACGCCAGTCGGCGTTACCTGTTGGCTGCGCTTAGTAACATGCTTATGCTATAAGTTATCTCCCCTATAGGGAAATGTGACCGGTTTCTGCCAAAAAGGCATTAATCGGACAAAAGATGAAAAATAAACTGCGGATATATCGTTGAAATAGATCAATCTCCGGATCGAAACCGGCAAACAGCGTTCAGGCCCGGTTATCTAAAGTTTCTTTAATGAAGTTAAGATGCGAGATATTCTTGTGAATAAAAGTCTGAATTCGAGCCATTCTCGGCTATTCGTTTACCTTGTATGCGTCTATATTATTGTCTGGTATATGCAGATCGGAAATAGATGGGAATTGCTAGGCGCTATAAGGTTCGAGTTTTTACTGGGTGCGTTCCTTAGCGCAACTGGAATCCTAGCGTTAATAAGAGATCCACGACCCAGCTCACCGCTGAAAGCACCAGTGCTAGTATTTTTTCTAGTTGTGTTTTTTTATACATTTATTACCTACGATTTTGATGCATCTTGGAAAACGTTTTATGAAAATTTTGTAAAGTTTTCAATGCTTGCGGTTTTTCTATCGGCTTTCGTGCGTAATTCATGGGCCTTAAAAATGACGATAGGAGCCTTTCTGTTAGCGATGCTAAAAATTACCAGTGAGGGATTTATCGGGCTGGTGAATGGTGGTCTCGTATGGGAAAGCCAGGGAGTTCCGAGGCTGCATGGTTCGACGTTAATGTATCGACATCCGAATTCCTTCAGTGGTTTAGCGGTTGGGTGTATTCCTTTTATCTATTATTTATTCCCAATAGCGAATAAACTGCAAAAGGCTGCTTTAGCAGCTCTGTTGATATTTAGCGCCGTAGTAATTATTTTTACTGGGTCAAGAACTGGTTATGTTGCTACAGGGCTCCTTATTTTTTATTTCTGGTGGGAAAAACCAGGATCGGGGAAGGTAAAATATATTTTACTGGGAACTATCGGAATTCTAGTATCGCTGCCACTTATACCTCAGGAATACATTGGACGATTTATATCTATATTTACCTTGGAAGAAGCTGAAGGTAGTTCGGCAGAAGCAAGGATAACGATCATTAAGGATGCACTCCAAGTGTTTGTGAATTATCCGTGGGGTGTTGGTGTTGGCGCATTCCCGGAAGTTAGAATGAGTATGTTCGGTCGCTTTCAGGATACTCACAATCTCTACCTTGAGCTTTTAACGAATATGTCGATTTTTGGACTATTCGCTTTTTTCTTTTTGATATATAGAATATTAAAAACGAACGCTGCTTTACAACGAAAGCTTCTTCCTTTGGTATCAGAAGGGGACTCTCAATGTGAGTTCCTTCATCAACTCTCCAAAGCAATCGTAGGTTTTGTCCTAGCGCGATTGTTTCTAGGACTATTTGGAATGGATACATATGAAATCTATTGGTGGTTTGCAGTAGGTTTCACCATCGCTTTATATAGAACTGTAGAGAGTATTCGAACTGAAGATGCGCTTAGTGAAAATAGCAAGTTGGAAACGGATGCTCCCGTAAGGGTTAAAGATAAATCCCAGCTTGGCTTTTTTCCGAACGGCGCCGATGGTTACAGCAGGAGGCGGTGATGTGGAGTGCGGTCCGCATTGTCCCCTGGAGTAATAGCTCTTAACTTATGTCCACAAATAACATTACCGATCAGTGTTTTCAGCATTTATTAAACTCGACGAAATTGAGAAAAAGGTGGACAGCGAGACTGAGGTTAATCACTGAGTTTCGTTTGTTTCTATATTCTTGCTCGATGTTGGCATTCAAACCTTGGTTATTCAGAATTTTCTTAATCGGAATACAGGGCAATTTAAAAAATAGAATATCCTCTGGTTGGACGTAATTATCGTGTTCAGGGAGTAATATTTGAACTATCCGGGTGAAAGCATCGTACTCCACCTAAATAATTCACCATTTTCAACACGTGCATGGCGGGAGAATTGGTGGAAAGAGTGGGGGAGTGATATTGAAGGACAACGAGTTGTAGGTGAACGTTCCTGTGAAAGTATTTTCTACTTGCATCGTTACCAGTGGAGATATCTTCCGATTAAATCATTACAATTTATTGGAACCGGAGATCGCTGTCTAAGTACCCCGAGAGCGGAGTATCTTGCGCTACCATCTGACGCTAATGTTGGCTTATTAGACTCGCTGTTTGAGGTTGAGTGGACGGAGGCAGTGTTTCGAGACCTTGTGGCGGGTCAGGAAAGTTATGAACTACTTCTTTTCTGGGCGCGGACCAGAGAGATGTATCTCCGCACGATACATACTGATAGTGCGTATCAGATATCTTTAAAAGGAGATTTTTCTGGTTATCTTAGCCGCCTTGGTCCTAATACACGTTTAAAGCTTTATAATCGCCGTAAACGTCTAACTAGTATGGGCTCGGTTCGGGAAGAGCTCTGGTCTGTTGCGCCATTTCTGGAACTTCTGAATCAGTTCCACAGCAAGCGATGGGGGACGCCTTGTTTCAATTCTCGGAGCCTGCGCTTCCAAAGGCGATTTCTGGCCGATATTGTCCAAGAAGGGGGCCGTCCAGAGTTACGTGTGTTGATGGTGAATGGTGAGCCTGTTTCAGGATTGTACAACCTAGTTTTGGGCGGCTGTGTCTACAATATCCAGTCTGGTTTTTTGGAGAACTATGGAAAAGATATCGCTTTAGGTACTTTGCACCTGGGTTACGCTCTTGAGGACGCTTTTGCGTGCCAAGGGCCAGCTTGGTTCGATCTCTTGGCGGGCCAAGGGAAGAATACTGATTATAAACGTCATCTGGCTACACACGAGACACCGCTTGTCTCTTTGATGATTGTTCGTCATCCGTTTTACCGATTCATGTATAGGATGCTCGACTGGTGGAAATCATTTCGGTTCTAGGTTTTCGCAAAAGGAGAGCTGATTTGTCTTGATGATGGAGTAGTGTGTTAGTAATTAAGAAATTTTTTAAAGGCTCGATCAGTGAACGCTGGAGGATTGGGGCGTTCACTGGTCTTCTTGGTTACACGATCTGCAGTTATTATGGAAACCTAGGTATAAGTTATCAATAAGAATAGAATTTTCCGCTGTTTGTTATTTTTGGACGGTAAAAAGGTTATAAAGTGTGAAATATAAAGGCCGTGTAGCAGTTTACTGTGATTGCAATTCACGGGGCGGGGTCTGGGCCTATACGGTTCGTCTCCTAGCTCTTTTGAAGGATAAAGGTCATGAAGCGCTTCTGATTTCACATCCGGCACGCTGTGCCCGGGAAGAGGAATTACTAGCAACTATGCAGCGTGATGCCAGTCAATCACTCTTGGTTTCCCGCGAAATACCGCCAAGTAAGAGCATCTCAGTTATATCAAAATATCTGGTTGACAAAAAAGTAGAGTATTTCATTCCTAATTATCGCCGAATATCGTACAGCGCGGCCGCATTTACCCGAAAAAAAACTCGGATTAAAATAATTGGCGTTTGTCATAACGATCATGAAAGTTATTACTCTGTATTAATATATTATCAATCGATAATCTCCATCTTCATATGCGCCTCTACGAAAACATATAAAACCTTATGGCATCTATTACGTCCGCCTTATCGGCCTAAGGTTCGACTTATCCCCCATTTTGTTAATGTGCCACCTTTAAAAGGCGCGAAGTATCAATCGAATCCCTTTCGTGTTATATATCATGGCCGGTTACAGGAAGAGCAAAAGCATTGCTCCTACATGATCGAGGTTGCCAAGCGGGTTTGTGATAAAAACGGGCGTGTCGAATTTCTATTAGTTGGTGACGGAGAAGACATTTCCGAGTATCTGGCCCGAATACAGAAATATAAGCTCAAGGGTAAGGTGCATATAAAGCCGAGTTTACCCTGGAATGAGCTAGAGGAACTATTAAGCCAATGCCAACTCGGAATTTTGACTTCGTCTTATGAAGGTTTCTGTTACGGAGCCGCAGAGGCTTTGGCTATGGGTCTGCCGGTGGCTGCTTTTGACTGTGGCGATGTTATTTCGGATTTTCTCCGTGACGGATATAACGGGCGGGTGGTGCCTTGGGGTGATGTTGAAGCGCTGTCCAATTGGATACTCAACCTCGTCGACAATGAGGCCATGTGGAATGAATATTCAAAAAATGCTTACACTGCGGCACGGGATAAGTTTTCTTACAAAATAATCTCGGAGTTGTACATTGAAGCGTTGGAATCTTGCGAGGAGACAACGGAAAAGTGGCCTGTATTCCGGCCTACTTTTATTCCTGAGAAGGGGAAATCGATTAGATCGTTTGTAGACAGAAAGGGGTTGCAGTTGGGGTTCTGGTCGTGAGTGACAAAGGATTGGTTTCGGTCATTATGCCGGCCTACAATGCCGAGGCGAACATCGAGGAGGCATGCTGTTCGGTTCTGGGTCAGACTTACAAACATATTGAGCTTCTGGTTATTGATGATGGTTCATCGGACGGTACCGTAAGGATTTTGGAGAGGCTTCAAGAGTCTGATCAAAGGCTTAAATTCCATACCATTGGCAACAGTGGCGTATCCACCGCTCGGAATTTCGGAATTAATAAGGCAAATGGGACCTACATCGGCTTTCTGGACGCTGATGACATGTATCATCCGGAAAAGATACAAAAACAGGTGAATTTCCTTGATTCACGAGCCTGCGATGCCGTGGTGACTGGTATACAGCGTTTTATGGATGCCAGTAGTGAGAGACAGTGGCTGTCCAGGTCTTTTCCGCCTGACCTTGGGGAAAATGCTAGATTCGAACTGACCTATAACCTACCCACGAATCAATATGTGCTTTTTAATACCGTACTGGCGAAGCGGTACGTTTTTGAGATGGGAGAGCTTTATGAGCCGGGCTTGAAAACCGGAGAGGATTGGGATCTGTGGATAAAGTTATCCAGGCATTTCCGTTTTGAAGGCCTTGCCGAACCGCTTTTTTTCTACAGGAAACACGAAACAAGTTCCTCGGCGGCGTATCGGGAGACGATGACGCTTAACGCTCACCTTTCGATTCTCAATCATGCCGTAACTCCAGGCGACAGCAAGAGCCGGATTAGAAGGCGAGTGCGCTCGAAATACCTTGAATTTTTGAATAATGCTCTTTTTAAAGGCGCTTATGGTGATGCGGCCATCATTGCTCTTAAGGGCTGCCTATTGGTTGGGATTTTCCTGGATGGCCGTTTTTACGAAATACTGAAAGATCGTCTTGCAGAAAAACTCGGATCACAGCGAGGCTGAAAGAAAGAGGCTATTTGATGGACATATCAATTCTGATTGCTACTGCCTCGCGTGATTCTTCCTTGGAAAAAGCGTTGGAAGGGATTGCCGGATGCCGCTTTGGCGGTACGTTTGAAGTTCTGGTTGCGGACAACGCCGTGAGGTCTGAGACTCAACAAATTTGTGAGCGCTTCAAGCGCCGGCTCAACGTCAGCTACGTTGAGGCGCCATTACCGGGGAAGAATCATGCTATGAACAGGCTATTACCTCTTGCCAGGGGAGGCCTTTTCGTATTTGGGGACGATGACATCATCGCGAGTCTTGATTGGCTTCAGAAGCTCTACGATGGTGCGCAGCGTCACCCTGATGTGACGCTCTTTGGCGGCCGGACACTCCCCAAAATTGGTGACGAACTGAGTATTCCGGATCACCCAATGGTGGAGAAGTTTGTTAACGCCGGTAATTGGGAAAAACCCGAAGGACCAATAGAAAACCATCAAGTGCTTGGCACTAATATGATGGTCAGAAGGGAGGTGTTTGATCAGGGGCTGAGATTCAATGGAGATGTCGGGCCCAAAGGTAAAGATTACATGATGGGGAGCGAAACGGAGCTCAACCAGCGTTTGTTTTTCTATGGGTATTCAGCAGTCTACTTGCCTGATGCTGTGGTTTGGCACCTGGTGCGTCAGGAACAGACGGAAGCAGAGTGGTGGCTTAAGCGGATGCAACGTCGGGGACGGGGGAGCGTGCTTTTATATCCAGTTCCTGAAATTCCACGCTTTTTGGGGGCGCCCCGTTTTTTGTATAAAAAGTTGCTTGGCGCGTGGCTGAAGATGTTGCTGTACAAGCTAAAGGGCCCATGGAAAAGCTACGTTGACTACCGATCTGATTACTTGTTCAGCAAAGGCATTATCCAACAATACCGGATTGATTTTCGGGGGGAGCGCAAAGATCCATGAGTTTGGGGCGGTCACTCATCAAAGGCTCTGTGTTCCGAGTCTCAAATACGCTGTTAGCAATGGCTGCCAGTTTTATCATGATGCCGGTCTTAATCGGCGAACTGGGAGACCGGTGGTATGGTATATGGAGTATTGTTGCGGGTTTTATGGGTGTCTACCACACCTTCGATCTGGGCGTGACAAGTGCGGTTTCCCGCTATATCAGCCGGTACCTTGGAAAGGAAGATTATGAGCGCGTAAATGAGGTCGTTAATACCGGGCTTGTTATTTTTCTTGGGCTCGGGTTACTGGTCTGTCTATTTACGATCACGTTGGCCAACTTCTCTGCATATTTTGTTTCCAGCGACGATGTTGAGATCATATCGCTTCTAATATTGATCACAGGTTTTTCGGTAGCTCTTGAGTTTCCCTTCAACGCATTCGCAGGTATTGCTGAAGCTAAGGCCCGTTTCGACCTTATAGCCATGTCCAGGATATTAGTCCTTATAAGCTCAACAGCGACCACCTACTGGTTTGTTACTCACGGTTATGGTGTGATCGCGATTGCGATTATAAGCTTTATAGCTTCCAGGGTTTCCAGTTTCTTATATTTCATGATTGCACGGCGATTATTCCCTAAATTAATCGTTTCTAGGCGACTCTTTAAAAAGGATACGGTCAAGGAACTATTCTCTTTCAGCATCTGGTCGTTCGCCGTTGAATTAACGTCAAATTTGCCTGGGCGGGCTAACCCGATGGTGATCGGATACTTTCTTTCTGCCTCTGCCGTTACGGAGTATGTGGTTGGTCAACGGCTGGTTGATTACTCAAAAAGGTTACTTTATCAAGCGACAAACATGATGACACCAGTCTTCACTCAGTACCATGCGAGGGACGATTACGCAAATATCAGGGAAAAATTGGTACTGGTAACAAGAATCAATGCTTGCTTGGGGATTCTGGCAATAAGTGGTCTTATTATCTTCGCGGATCTTTTCATCCGCCGCTGGATTGGTACAGGTTATGATGAGAGCTACCTGGTTGTCGTGGCGCGAGTTTTTGGCGCAATGGGTATTTTTATTTTTTCGCCGGTAAATAATATTCTCTATGCTATAAATCGTCACAGCCTTATCGCAAAGATCACTTTCTTTGAAGGCATTACCATTGTTCTACTTGCCATTTACCTTGTTAATGAAATCGGCATTATCGGCGTTGCGTTGGCGTCGGCAGTACCGGGAATTCTGGGTAGAGGGTTTCTATTACCTTTAATGTGCTGCCGTGTGATTTCACTTAATTACTTCACCCTAGTGCGAGAGGTGCTTCCGATTTTTATCGTAGGTTCAACATTGGGCGCTTCCGGCTATTATTATCTGGGAACTATAAATATTGAGGCGCATTATATTGAGATTTTATCCGCAGCACTATGTTTCAGCGTTGCGTACGGTTTAATCATGGTTTTATTTATGCTCAAGAGCAATGAACGAGCTCTGCTTTTGAGGGCTATGCCATTTCTGAAAAAAACGGGACGCTAATTTGCGATTTAATTTCTCTTATGGGGACCTGGTGGCCGTTGTTGGTACTAAAGACAGTTTTTCTGGATGCGCGCATGAGTCTCTTATTAATTATGAAAACAGTGAGCTCTATTCTCTTGACTACTTTACCAAAGAGTCGTTGAATGACGTTTTTTACCGAACTAATGCAAATCTGGTTATCTTCCTCGACCGTCTTCTGGAAAACAGGATTTATGGGGTGAGAGATATTGTAAAAATAATGTCTGATCACCGAGCCATTGGTGCTTTGGTTGGATTGGAATCGCCTTACCTGTTGCCTGATCCACCGTGGCCTGTTTGTTTTTTTAGGCCACGCGATTATCTTTCTTATAATATTGATCTGTTAAAAGAAAAGAGTTACGCGCTTCGGACCCAGGACGCGATGCCTATTGCTATCTATAGATCCGCCCTTAAAAGGGTAGGATACCTTTCAAAGCCCTCAACTTTTTCACCTTGGCTCTATGCGATGATGAAGTTTAATCGATTTTTCGCCATTGGCGGACTACCATTTATAAAAACGGTACAGTCAGAAAGATATCGAATAAGCCAAGATGAAAAAATCCGATTTCTTTTAACGTTGTTTCACAGTGAAAATGATCCAGTGGCGCGCCAAACGTATCTGGCGACAGCGTACAGCATTATAAAAGACCAAAACATAATTTTCCGGATAAAAACAATTATCAAATTTAAGATCGCATCCTAAATATTATGCCGCTGCCCCTCGATGGACTTTACAAAGCAATATATTACGAATTCATCTCTCCGAGAACCCAAATTTCCCAGATTGTTGAGTAGAATCACAATTAGGCAGTGATATAGATGGATTGTTATACACCGTCTTTAACAATAAAGCCTGTTCGGTGTGTCTTTGATGAACGTTGGCGTGCCCGCGTAACGGAGGGGAGGGCATGCTCCGTTGGCCCTGTATGGAGGCGTAAGTCCGGCATGTTAAGTAAAATTAAGTCGATTACAAATAATCGCATTCTGTCAGCGATAGACCACAAAATAGTCAGAAGATCATTCTTTGAGAATCCCGTTTCGGAGAGGATCAATCAGAGAAAAATTATTTTTTTCCACCCTCCGAAGTGCGGGGGAACTTCCGTGGCGGATGCGCTTCATGGCCGATTCGGTAATAATAGAATAGAGTCTGCAGAGAAAACTTTCAGTCTTGACGCCATAGGCTCGCGACGCGCGGCAGAACTTCTCGGTATTACGATTGGTGGGTATCGGGAGAATTTATTAGCCTACGCACTGGAAACTAAAGGTATTAGATATGTTGAGGGGCATTTCCCCTTTAGCACCCGTGTACTTCAGGGCAAAGAGAGAAGTTTTGACTATATTACGGTCTTAAGGGATCCTAAAGAACGGCTCTTGTCTCATTACTATTTTAACAGGACTAAAAGTGAGCGTGATCATTTTCCAATCGATATTTCTCTGGAAGAATGGCTGGAAACGAAACAAGCACGCGCAGCCGGGACTATTTTTCTACGAATGTTTTGTGGTGACGTCGAATTGGCTGAGTCATTGCAGGAATACGGAAATAACGATGAGGCCCTCACTTCTGCTATTGACTGTGCAATTGGAAATCTTAATAAATTTACTATTGCGTCAGATATCAATTACTTTGAGGATTACTTTAGATCCTTGTATTCGATCGATTTGCATTTGAATAGGAAGAATAAAAACCCAGAATCAGATTATTCTCGGCTCAAAGACCAACCTAAATATATTCAAGACAAGATCCATGAGATCTGCGATCCGGATATCAGAATCTACGAGACAGTAATAGAGAATGCGTATAGCGGCCCTGTTAGGGAATCATAGCCGATCCAGAAAGCTTTTATTTAGGGGATTCTGCCTGGGCTTGGTTGGTTTCTAAGGGGTGTTCATGCATGAAATAGTGTGCAACACCTCTTGCACTCCAATAGGACATTTCTAAGTCAAAGGCTTTGTTTCTGTTTCCAATAGCCTTCGCTATTGTTTTCTGAACGTATAACGTAACTAGCTTCCGATATAAAAAGCGTGGTATCCCCAGGAAAAACGGCATTTTTTCGAGATTAGGTGAATTTGCTGCTTTTCCTTTCCCCATTCTTAAAGCTCTGCCTTTTAACCATGTGAGGGACATCTGTTCGGGTCTGATTTGATGAAGAACGTTGGCATCAGGAAGATAAATCGCTTTAAAACCAGCTGCTTCTGCTGGGATTAAGAGGGAGGCCTCACTGCCCATGGTGTATTTAGGATTCTGGGATGGGCCGATAGAAGGGTCAAATGTAAATCCAGCTTCGAATACACGGCGGCGTACTGCCATGTTTGGGCCCCAAACCTGTGAAGCGGGCATAGGAATATCTTTGTCCCCGAGATCGAGATCCACAAACGCAACTTTAGAGATTGGATGTTGCAGGTCGATTATGGGGTCAAGCTGCCTTGTATCAGGAAAATGGGGCGTTATTTTCCCTCCAAAAAGATCGTATTCCGAATGGCGTATAGAACCTTCAAACAGCGCCTGTAGCCAATTCTCATCCGCAATGACATCGTCGTCAGTAAATACGAGCAAGTCGCCTTTCGCGATTTGCATACCCTTGAGTAATGCGGAGTTTTTTCCTGGCGCAGCTTGTCTGAGATAGGTGACATCTATCTCGTGGGAGTAGCTTTCTACGATAGTTTGCGTGGAGTCCAAACATGCATTGTCTATAACGACCAGTTCCCATGTCAGGTCGTCGGTATGTAGGCGTACAAAGCTTTTGAGCGTCTTTTTGAGTATGTCTTCACGAGCGTAAGTGGCTAGCAAAACGCTTATATCCATAAAAGCTCTTCGTTCTCGGTGCGACCTTTGGGATTGCGACCTTGGTGCTATTGCCGCAGATTTAAGGGCTTTTCGGCGATCTTAATGAGTTGAAGAAATAAAATCATATTGTGGACCCTGAATCGCGGATATTTTACCTGATTTGATCCTTTGGTTGTGGAACGGATTCAAAATATTGCGGAATTACTGAATTAGCTGACGCGGGATGTGCGGAGTGGTTAAGGGTCGGGTGGGAGGAAACCCCAGTGCCGGAAGACGGCACTGGGGAACGATTACAAGTTTAGAACTTGAAGGCCTCCAGGTTGTTGGTGAACACCGTACCTCTGGTGTCGCCGCCCCCGAACACGTACACGCGATCCGCGATGGTGCCGAATGCGGCACCGTGTTTCGGTGTGGGCACGGGTGTCAGGGTGCGCCAGGTGTCCGTGGCCGGGTTATATTCCTCGTTCTGCGGGAAGACACCATTGCCGGTACCACTGTCCTCGCCACCCATCACCTGGGCTCGTCCATTCAGGGTGCCGACCACCATGGTACGTCGTCCGGTTGGCATGGGTGCCTTAGCCGTCCAGGTTCCGCTTGAAGGCGAGTACATCTCCACGGAATTCAGGGTCCCATCAATGGTGGTGCCGTCCGCGTTCCGGGTGCGGCCGCCGAAGACGTACAGGTTGCCGTCCAGCACTGCGGTACCCGGGTTGTCCCGTCGGGTGGTCATGGGGGTGCCTGTGGACCAGCTGTTATTGGCGGGATTGTAGATCTCGACCACGTCAACCGAAGCGCCGTTGTTAGCCATGCCGCCAACCACGTGGATCCGGTTCCCGACAACTTCTGCAGATGCTCCGCCACGGGGGGTGGGCATGGGGGCGAGGGTGGTCCATTTACCGGTTGAGGGATTATAACGTGTGGCGCTGCCAACGGCGCCGGAGAACGGGGCTTTAGAGCCGCCGAATACATAGAGCTCGCCTTTATAGGCGATGCCCGCGGGGTTCTCCACGCCCGGGCCGGGCAGATCGTTGCCGACAGACCAGCTATTGGTCTTGGTGTTATAAATCAACAGGCTGTTCAGGTGGCCGCTCGAATCCTTGCCGCCGACCGCATAGAGCTTGTTACCCAGCGCGATGCCCCTTGGGTCGAGGACCTGGAACGGGCCGGCACTGAGTCCTTCCCAGCATCCAAGACTGACCGGCTCATGGGCGCTGACCTTGTCGCCGCCAAACTCGCCCACAAAGATAACCCCGTCAGGGTTGATGGTCATCGGCAGCGGGTCGTTGAAGCCGGTTATCAACGGTTCACCTTCAACAACGCCAGTGCCACTGTCGTTGAGGCGCATACGGAAAACGTCGTCGCCCAGCGAGTAGTTGGTGATCAACAGTTGGCCGTTGAGTGTCTCTCCAATACAGCTTTGCGGTGCGCTGTACTCGACAATGGCGTTGGACGAGGTGTTGTTGCCGATGGTATAGATCGGGGGCTCGTAATTCTGCAGCGGAGCGACATTCTGGAAGCTGCCGTCCTTGAACACACACTCGTCCCGGTAGGGGTTGGGGTGGCCGTAATATTTCCCTTCCTCAAGCTTCAGGAGAATATCCGGCTGAGAGCCCGGGTTGTGCCCACCATTGAGGTAGGAGGTCGTGGAGGCCATGCCAAGGCATTCAGGCTCAGGGCTCGGGGGGTAGGTCCCCGTGACGCCCAGGCCGTTGTCCGGCGCGTAGATGTTGCCATTCGAGTGGAAAACGAAGTCATACATGTTGCGTAGCCCGGTCGAATAGGGGACCACGTCGCAGGGCGGCTTACCGAAGATGTTGCTGGCGTTATTGCAGGTGCCGTCGAACCCGGCGGCGAACACATTCGCCACAAGCAACGCAGCACTCAGCGGCTGCTCCTTCATGGTCCCAAACTCGGTCTTGGCGCTGTTGGGCCCACCGGCGCCGGTATTGCCGCCCTGGGCGATGTAAAGGCGATTGTCCGGCCCGAAATGGATTGAGTTGGTACCGTGATTGGCCTTGGCCCGCGGAAGCCCGGTGATGGGGTGCGTCACAGTGCTGAAGTTGGCTCCGGACAGGTGGCTGATCATGCCGGAGTTGGGCTTGCCGTCATCGATGGAGGGTGACGAGTGGCCCACCCACAGGTCCATATTGGAGGCCGTGGCGTTGGGGCCAACGGTAATGCCGAGCGTCAGGCGCGGGCCTACGGCGTCCACCAGGCTGGTGATCTCCTGGTCATCAATCACATTCATGTCCCCGTCAAAGGTGAGCGCATGAATCAGGCCAAAGAGCTCGGTCACGTACAGCCGATCATCCGGGCCCCAGACCATTGAGGTCGGGAACTCGAGCGGGTGGGTCTTTTTCAGGAACTCCACGCTGCCTTCCGATGGGATTGTGTTGCCATCGCTAATGAGCGAGAAGTCATCGAAGACGTACTGCAGGGGAGCGGGCCCGTTGCGATGGGTTGCCATGATACCGGTGAAGTTGCGTGTGCCAATCTCCGGGTCTATGCCCGCCGCGTCGAAACCGAAAAACTCTGTCGGGGGGCTGACGGTGCCGAGTGCGACCGTGCTGCCGTCGTCGATGCGGTAGGATGCGGATACGGTCCGCTCGAATGGATCCACCAGAAGGGACAGGGTCAGGTTACTTGATGACAGGTTGTCCATGACCTTGCTGCCTCCGGTCACGCGCTCGCCGGCCACTTCCAGTACGTACTCGATCTCGGTGCCCGAGGGTTTGGAGATGACCACGGCCTTGACGTAGTTGTCCTGATCGTTGCCGAACCAGAGCCCGGCCTGTTCAGAGTTGCCTGAGCCTTCGGGCGGGTTGATCAGCTGTGTGGAGATCAAGGTCTTCTGGTTGGGCGGCTGGAAACCGACACCCAGTGCGTTATCCAGGGCATTGTCGCCAAGGTAGGCAATTCCTGCAGTGGTGGTGACGGTAAGCGTCCCGGCAAGGAGGTCCAGATCAAGGTTCTGGGGCTTGTAGCCGTCGCCGGTGGCGGGTTTGTCGATCCAGGTGAATCCCGTGCCCAACCCGGCCTCGTCCCGCAGCCCGCCGGCCTCTTCCGTAAAGCTCAGTTGATAGGGCACGTTGACCCGGGCGTTACCGCAAACGGAGGGCGCACACTTGTCCGGGCCACTGTATTCGAGCTCCACAGAGACATCCAGGGGCGGCTGGCCATCAGAGGTGATCGATATTACGCCTTCATGGGTGCCGAAAGCGAGCGTGCTTTCATCGGTGCTGACGGTCAGGGTGGCGGGCGTTGTCCCGGCTGTTTCCGAGAGGTTAATCCACGGCTGATTGGAGGAAAGGGCGAAATCCGCACTGCTTCCGGAAACGGTCAAGACATCCAGGTTACGGTTGCCGGCGGAGTTATCCGGTGTTGCCGTGAAAAACAGGGCATTTGGATCGCTTTGAATACGCTGGTCCGTTAATTCGGTTTCATCGCTGTCGGGGCGAGCGTTCGGGTCTTCCGGGTCGGAGCCGCCGCCTCCGCTGTCGGAGCAGGCGGTCAGTATCGCGGCGGATATTGCAATTGCTACTGCGTATCTGAGGTGTCCCATGAGAGTCACTCCTTTGAGTATGAGTCCAGTAGAGAAGGGGCGCGACCAACGGCGTCGCGCATCAGAGCTGTTTCTAGAACTTTAAGGCGTCCAGAGTGCTTGTGAATGAGGTACCGCTGGAATCGCCACCGCCAAACACGTACATACGATCTCCGATGGTGCCGCCGGCGGCGCCATGTTTCGGTGTCGGGATCTGGGTCAGGGAGCGCCAGGTGTCGGTGGTCGGGTCATATTCCTCGTTCTGCGGGAATACGCCGTTACCCACACCGCTGTCCTCGCCGCCTATCACTTGGGCACGGTCATTCAGGGTTCCGACCACCATGGTGCGTCGTCCGGTCGGCATCGGCGCACGCGCCGTCCATGTTCCGGTTGAGGCACTGAACATCTCCACGGAATTCAGGGTGCCATCAATGGTAGTTCCGTCCGCGTTCCGGGTGCGCCCGCCAAAGACGTATAGGTTTCCGTCGAGCACTGCCGTACCGGGGTTGTCCCGTCGGGTGGTCATGGGGGTCCCTGTGGACCAGGTGTTGGTGGCCGGATTATAGATTTCGACCAGGTTGACAGAGGCGCCGTTGGTGTCCATTCCTCCAACCACGTAAATCCGATCGCCCACAACCTCCGCTGAAGCTCCACCACGGGCGGTGGGCATGGGGGCCAGGGTACTCCATTGACCGGTTGCCGGGTTATACCGGGATGAGTTGGCGACCGCACCGGAGAACGGCGCTTGAGAGCCACCGAAAACATATGCCTGGCCGTTGTAAGCCACGCCGGCGGGATTCTCGACGCCCGGGCCGGGCAGGTTATTGCCGGCGGACCAGCTGTCGGTCTGGGTGTCATAGATCAGCAAGCTGTTGAGGTGGCCGCTCGCGTCCTTGCCGCCCACTGCATAGAGCTTGTTACCCAGGGCGATGCCACGCGGGTCGAGTATGGGGAACGGTCCAGCGGAAAGGCCTTCCCAGCACCCAAGACTGACCGGGTCAAGAGCGCTGACGACGTCGCCGCCGAACTCGCCCACAAAGATGACTCCTTGAGGATTGGTGGTCATCGGCAGCGGGTCGTTGAACCCCGTTATCAACGGTTCACCTTCAACAACGCTATTGCCACTGGCGTCTAGGCGCATACGGAACACGTCGTCACCCACGGAGTAGTTGGTGATCAACAGCTGGCCGTTGAGCGTGTCCGCAACACAGCCTTCCGGTGCGTTGTACTCGACAATGGCGTTGGATGAGGTGTGATCGCCAATCGTGTAGATGGGCGGCTGATAATTCTGCATTGGGGCCACATTCTGGAAACTGCCGTCCTTGAACACACACTCGTCCCGGTAGGGGTTGGGATGGCCGTAATACTTGCCCTGCTCGAGCTTCAGCAGGATATCCGGCTGTGAACCGGGGTTGTGCCCGCCATTGAGGTAGGAGGTGGTGGAGGCCATGCCAAAGCACTCAGGTTGAGGGCTTGGGGGGAAGGTTCCCGTAACGCCCAGGCCGTTGTCCGGCGCGTAAAGGTTGCCGTTGGAGTGGAACACGAAGTCATACATGTTCCGTAGCCCGGTCGCATAAGGCACAACATCGCAGGGCGGCGGACCAAAGATGTTGCTGGAGTTATTGCAGGTCCCGTCGAACCCGGCGGCGAACACATCAGCCACTAGCAGGGCGGCACTGAGGGGTTGTTCCTCCATGGTCCCGAATTCGGTGTTGGCGCTGTTGGGGGCACCGGCGCCGGTATTGCCGCCCTGGGCTATGTAAAGGCGATTGTCTGGCCCAAAGTGGATTGAGTTGGTGCCGTGATTGGCCTGGGCACGCGGAATCCCGGTGATGGGGTGTTCCACGGAGGTGAAGTTGGCTCCGGACAGGTGGCTGATCATCCCGGAGTTGGGTTCGCCGTCATCGATGGATGGCGACGAGTGGCCCACCCACAGATCCACATTGGAGGCCGTGGCATTGGGGCCAACGGTAATGCCGAGCGTCAGGCGGGGACCGAGCGCGTCCACCAGGCTGGTTATTTCCTGCTCGTTAACAACGTTCATTTCGTCGTCAAAGGTGAGTGCATGAATCACCCCGAAGAGTTCGGTGACGTAGAGCCGATCATCCGGGCCCCAGACCATCGAGGTCGGGAATGACACCGGATGGGTCTTTTTCAGGAACTCCACGCTGCTTTCCGGGGCAATTACCCCGCCGCCGTCTAGGAGCGAGAAGTCATCGAAGACGTACTGCAGGGGCGCGTTCGCGTGGCGGTGCGTTGCCGTGATACCCGTGAAGCTGCGAGTACCGATCTCCGGGTCGATGCCTGCGGCGTCGAAGCTGAAAAACTCTTCCGGAGGACTCACGGCGCCGAGTTTGACCGAGCTGCCGTCATCGATCCGGTACAAGGCGGACACGGTCCGCAGGTACGGATCCACCAGCAGGGACAGGGTCACGTCACTCGTTGAAAGGTTACCCATGGGCTTGCCGCCTTCGGCGACGCGCTCACCTGCAACTTCCAATAAATATTGGATTTCGGTACCGCTAGGTTTGGAAACGATGACGGTCTTGACGTAGTTGTCTTGATCGTTGCCGAAATAGAGACCGGCCTGTTCATAGTTGCCGGAGCCTGCTGGCGGGTTGATCAGCTGTGTCGACACCAGGGTTTTCTGGTTGGGCGCCTGGAAGCCGACACCCAGTGCGTTGTCCAGGGCATTGTCACCAAGGTAGGCGATCCCGGAGGTGGTGGTGACGGTAAGCGTTCCCGCCGAGAAGTCCAGGTCAAGGTTCTCGGGCTTGTAGCCGTCGCCGTTGTAGGGTTGGTCGATCCAGGTGAACCCCGTGCCCAGCCCGGATTGATCCGAAAGTCCGCCCTCATCTTCCGTAAAGCTCAGTTGATAGGGCAGGTCGACCCGCACCTCACTGCAACTGGAGGGCGAACACTTGTCCTGATCGCTATATTTGAGTTCTACGGGAACATTCAGGGACGGTAGGCCGCTGGAGGTTATCGATACCATGCCGTCATAGGTGCCGAAAGCCAACCCGTTTACGTCGGTGCTGACGCTGATGGTGGCGGGGGTGGTCCCGGCTGTTGTCGAGAGATTAATCCAAGGCTGGTTTGCGGAAATGGCAAAGTCCGTACTGCTGCCTGAGCCAGTGAAGACGTCCAGATTCCGGCTGCCGGCGGCATTATCCGGCGTTGCCGAAAAAAACAACGCATTCGGATCGCTTTGCAGCGTATTGTCCCCGGTCTCGTCATTCGCCACATTAATGAGGGCGGCGCTCTCGGATACCGTTCCATCACTGGTTTTTACAAGGGCACTGACCAGGTGGTCACCATCCGGGAGAGCGGTGGTAGCGAACGGTTTGGCTGAGAAGTCTGATGCGGTCCCCGCCAGATCATAGGGGACTTTATTCTCCGTCTGGTAGGGTGAGCCGGTGTTCTCGGGATCGTTGATATAGAAACGAACCTGTTCGATTTCTGGCTGTTCCGCCACGAACACAAAAATATCACCGGAGACGCCAGCACCGTGGAGATCAATGGCCCCCGTGCGGCTGCTATTGGTGCTCAAACGCAGTGGGTAGGTGCTACTGCTCGCGGCCGGGACCACATCAAGCAATACGATGAGGGAGGCCGTGTCATGACCGCTTGCTGTGGCCTGGACTGTTGCTTCGTAGGATCCCGGCGCGAGACTGGAGGGGTCGACGGTCAGGGTTAAGTTGCTTGGCGTGGTACCGGTACTTGGTGATACCGAGAGCCATTCCGCATTGTCACTGACGCTGAATGAGGCACTGCCGCTGGTCGCGGAAAGGTCGACGGACTGCGAAGCAGGGGCCGCGTCTTCGGGCAACGCAAAGGATTGAGACACATCGGAAAACGACAGGGCCGGGATGCTGTTGTCAATGGTGATCAACCCCGACTGGGTTTCGGTGGCCCCTGAATTGTAAGTGATTCGGGCCGTCACCGTGTGCTGGCCATCCGCCTCCGTTGTCGTATCGAAGGGGTAGGCGGTGCCATCCGCTGCGGTTCCGGCAAAATCAAAGGCCGGGATGTTTTCTGTTTGCCGGGGCGAGGCTGGTGGCCCGGCATCCAAGTAAAACTCGACTCGCTTCAGGTCAGTGGCTGGCCCCACGAAGATGAAGGCTTCACCCGTTATTGCCTGGTTGCTCAGTGGTACCGCCCCAGAGCGGTTGGGCAATTCACTGACAAGAAGCTGAGGTGCTGCCAGTGCGCCCATTGGCACCACAAAAAATGCAAGCAGAAGTAGCGTTTGCCAAACGATGTGTCTGAGAGTTTGAGGCCGACGACCCGTTGCAGCGCTCCATCCATTGGTTCCATTCAAATCCCTGTTGATCACCATTTTTCCACCTTTTTTTGTTGAAATGGCCTGAATGACCAGAGGAGCTGCATCAAAAAAGGTGCCAGCATAGAAAATCATCAGAAGTTACATGGAGGTAACTATAAAAATGTGACGGCTATCACAGAAGTGTGTATCAAAACCTGACAGAGAGGTTTCGGAAAAATTCCGCGAAAACTCTTCGTGATCAGATACCTGAAAAAATGCTGTGACAGCGCGGCCGTAAAGAATATAGACGTCGATTTCCAGTGTGGGAATACAGGGGTTGCAGCATTGGTAGGCCTACAGGTTTGTCATGCTCGGTGTCTGCTGCATCGGGGGCTTGCCACCACGTAACGAAGGCTGTTTATATTTTGGTCCCGTCATCTACTGTTTTTCTAATTATAATGATCCGCCCCACTGATTCTGGACACCGCGTTAAGCGAGTACAATCCGCTTATGAGGTGATCCGAGATGAGCAAGCAAAAGCGCAACCGCTATTC
>NZ_SOAX01000006.1:0-179706 GCF_004364635.1 Halospina denitrificans
GACGACGGCACAGTGCTTTGGGCTATGTCAGTCCCATGGACTACGAGCTCAAAACCAGTGCTTAACCGAGTGTCCGTTTTCAGTGGGGCAGATCATTATGAGTGATGAGGGGCACCGGTGATAAAGGATCTGTGCTGATCAAAACAGGACCTTACAGTCGGGCGGAGGTTCACTAAAGGTCACTTTCGGTCGCGAGCGTAGGCAAGTAGTCAAAGTGCTTGAACCGTCCGATGGCGGCGTCTTTCCAGGTGGGCTAGATTGGTGGCTATCCTCGGTATGGTGAAGACGAACGAACACACGAGCATGGAGCAGGCAGTTTCAATTGATGAAACGCTTCAGCATTGCCTTCAAGCTGGGTTGCTTCTCGCGATGCTATCGGGGGTGAGTGGTCCCTGATAGCCTCTACGCAATCATAAAAAATTGATCCGCCCGCACTGTTGAAGAGGAGATGTGTAATGAGAACAAAAGGGACTCTAACGTTCTTGATGCTAATGGTTTTCTGCTCTGGTCTTGTTCAGGCTCAAACCACCAGGAATCTGGCGAATCATCTGGTAATGTGCGAGCCGTTTACGATGAGCTTTGAACACCCTTTTGATGGTGAGATGAAGAAACGGGAAGTAAAAGGCCTCAGGGGTGGGAAGTGTCTCTATGAAGAAGAGATGCCGAACAATACGAGGCTTGTTTGTCGTTTTTCAGAAGAGTTGAGGAAAAAAGCGGCCAATGCCTATCGCCAGGGAGGAAATCGTCCATTACAGGAAATAATGGATGAAGCAGATTGCGACATTGAGGGGGGTTCGAATGCATCGGCAACCGCTGAAGCCGAGAGCGCTCCTGCTTCAAGGGAAGGGGTGGATGCTTTGCGTACTCAATCGCCAGGGTCAAAATGGGAGGATTTCTGCGTGGCGACGGCTGACGAGTCCTTTGCTTATCCGACAGGCTCCGATGACCCGAGGTTTCTGGTGCGTGAAGGTCAGGAGTTCCTGGTTTCATCTCGGTCCTTTGGGGACCTCGATGTCGTAGCGCTACTTGAGGTCGGACCGGTCGTCTTTTCTCTGGATCAGGACGCGGAAGCGAAGTTGAGTTTCAGTTGCGACCCTTCAAGCATTGGCAACTCCTTTAACTCAAAGTTGGTGATCATGGAGGACACGACGGTTTATTCAGATAAAGCGTTGTCGGAAGCGGCGTGTCAGCTGAGTCAGGGTACAGTGGCCAAAGGGCGTAGTTTTAGACTTGATCCCGCGAACGCAAGCACTGGGATGAAGGATCCATACGAGGTTTATCAGTTCAAGCTGAGCGGCGCATTTTCTGGGAATTGTGATGGGCTGAACAGCGGCTACATTAAAGCGCCGAGAGCCGAGATTTATGGCATCTGGCAGTCGGCTGTGCCAGTCGTCTATCTCTGGCCTCAGGATTGAAAACAAGCTGCCGGAACCGTTGAGTTGATCGTAATGGTCCTTGCAGTGAGGGGGCGTGCGTAGGCAACTGTAGTCAAAGCGGGGGAAAGGGCTAGGCAGGAGGCCGTAACCCTTTGAATTTGGTAGCAAGGGGCGGATTCGAACCGCCGACCCCGGCATTATGAGTGCCGTGCTCTAACCAACTGAGCTACCTTGCCAGAAACTGTTGCAGCGCCTCTAGCACTGAACTGAGGCGCGTATTCTCTGGATTTTTGCCCGGGGTGTCAAGGCATCCCCGGGCATCACTGAGAGACGAGCCGGTCGGGCTTAGTTCCCGCCAGCGCCCTCGTTGGCGAAGTACTCCTTGGTAATGGCGAACACCGTGCCGGAGAGGGCGAGCAGGGCGATCAGGTTGGGGATGGCCATCAGGGCGTTGAGCACATCCGCGATCAGCCAGATCAGCTCCAGGTTGGCGACCGCGCCCACAACCAGCAGGATGACCCACAGGTAGCGGTAGGGCATGATCACCTTCACGCCGAACAGGAACTCCGCGCTGCGCTCGCCGTAATAGCTCCAGGCGACGATGGTGGTGAAGGCGAAGAAGATCATGCCGAAGGTGACCACCCAGTTGCCGCCCGGGATGCCCTGATCGAACGCCATGGACGTCAGGGCCGCGCCGGTCTCGCCGGTTTTCCAGGCCCCGGTGAGCACGATTACGAGGGCTGTCATGGTGCATACGATGATGGTATCGATGAAGGTACCCATCATGCCCACGGTCCCCTGACGCACCGGGCTGTTGGTCTGTGCTGCCGCGTGCGCGATGGGTGCTGAGCCCAGGCCGGCTTCATTGGAGAAGACGCCGCGCGCCACGCCGAACCGGATCGCTGCCCATACAGCAGCTCCGGCAAATCCGCCCGTGGCAGCTGTTTCGGTGAAGGCGCCGGTTACAATCTGTGCCAGCGCTCCGGGAACCTCGGGGAGGTTCCAGACGACGACAGCGAGTGCGCCCAGGATGTAGATCACGGCCATCAGGGGAACCACCTTTTCGGTAAGATGGGCGATGCGACGTATGCCGCCGATGATCACCAGGAAGACCAGGACGGCAAGTACCACACCGGTTACCCAGGCGGGTACGGCCATGTTGGTTTCCAGCACGTCCGCCACTGCGTTGGCCTGCACCGTGTTACCGATGCCGAAAGCCGCCACCATGGCAAACAATGCGAACAGGGCACCCAGCCAGTGCCAGCGGGGGCCGAGGCCATTCTTGATGTAATACATGGGCCCGCCCACATAGCGCCCCTCTTCATCAACCTCACGGTATTTCACGGCCAGGACGGCCTCCGCGTACTTGGTGGCCATGCCTACCAGTGCCGTCATCCACATCCAGAACACGGCGCCGGGGCCACCCAGCGCAATGGCCGTGGCCACGCCGCCGATGTTACCGGTGCCGATGGTTGCGGACAGGCTCGTGGAGAGAGCCTGGAAGGGGGTGATCTCCCCTTTGTCCTGGTCCCTGGAGCGCCGCCCCAGGAACATCTGCCGGAATCCATAGCCGATCCGGCGGATGGGCATGCCGCGCAGCCCCAGCGTGAGGTAAAGGCCTGTTCCCAGCAGCAGGGCCAGCATGGCAGGCCCCCAGACCACGCCGCTGATGCTTTCCAGTGTGCTCGTTATCAGTTCCATGTTGCTCTCCAGCTTCAGGTTCCGACTTTGGAAGCGCGCTCTTGATGTACGCTCCGCACTGTGTGGTCCTGGGGGAGTCCCGCTTCAGGCCGCCACTGGCGTCAACTCTGACAGGAGAGGGGGCTACCGATCCAGTGTTTCGTGCTAGACGTTGAAACGGAAGTGCACCACATCACCGTCCTGGACGATGTATTCCTTGCCTTCCAGGCGCCATTTGCCTGCTTCCTTGGCGCCGCTTTCCCCGTTGTAGGCGATGAAGTCTTCGTAGCTCACCACTTCCGCCCGGATGAAGCCTTTCTCGAAGTCCGTGTGGATCACACCGGCGGCCTTGGGGGCCGTGGAGCCTTTCGGGAAGGTCCAGGCGCGGACTTCCTTGGGGCCGGCGGTGAAATAGGTCTGGAGGTCGAGCAGGTTGTAGCCGGCGCGGATGACGCGGTCGAGGCCCGGTTCTTCCATGCCCATCTCGGCGAGGAATTCGGTTTTTTCCTCGTCTTCGAGCTCGGCGATCTCGGCTTCGATCTTATTACAGATGGCCACCACACCGGCATCCTCTTTCTCCGCTATGGCGCGCACGGCGTCCAGGTGCGGGTTGTTCTCGAAGCCCTCTTCGTTGACGTTGGCGATGTAGACGGTGGGCTTGGCAGTGAGCAGGTGGAGTTCTTTCAGAAGCTCGTGGTCGTCCTCTGAGAGATCCATGCTGCGGATCGGGTCGCCTTCGTTGAGTACGGGCTTGATCTTCTCGAAGAGCGCCAGTTGGGCCTTGGCGGTCTTGTCGCCGCCCTTGGCGTTGCGTTCGCTCTTCTTTTCGGCCTTTTCGATGGTGTCGAGGTCGGCGAGGGCGAGCTCGGTGTTGATGACCTCGATGTCGCTGGCCGGGTCGATGGTGTTGGAGACGTGCATGACGTCGTCGTCGTCAAAGCAGCGCACGACGTGGGCGATGGCTTCGGTCTCGCGGATGTTGGCGAGGAACTGGTTGCCAAGGCCTTCGCCCTTGGAGGCGCCGGAGACGAGGCCGGCGATGTCGACGAATTCCATCGCGGTGGGGATGGTTTTTTCGGGTTTGACGATCTCGGCGATGCGGTAGAGCCGTGGATCGGGGACGAAGACGACGCCGGCGTTGGGTTCGATGGTGCAGAAGGGGAAGTTTTCTGCGTCAATGCCGGCGCTGGTCAGGGCGTTGAAGAGGGTGGACTTGCCGACGTTCGGAAGTCCTACGATGCCGCATTTGAATCCCATATCGTTTGTACTCTGCTGCTGGAGACTGTTGGTTCGTTGCCGGTGAGCCATGGCTTGGTCGGGGCGGGCTTTCCGGGAATCGCCACAAGTACATCCGTGTAGGCTGCCCTCCGCCATCCATGGCTCCGGAGCTTCCCGGAAAGCCCGCCCCGACCAAGCCATGGCTCACTTAGAGTCAGGTGCTTTATTCGTATTTGAACGCGTGCAGCCGGTTCATGGCTGCGGACCAGTCGCCTTTGATGCCGTCCGGGAGGGCGCGTATGGCTTCGTCCAGGGCGGCTTCTATGGCGGTGGTTTCCTGTTTTCCGGCCGTTGAAAGCACGTAGTTTACCACCTGTTTGCTGTCTCCGGGGTGGCCGATGCCGACGCGGAGGCGGCGGAAGTCGGAGCTTCCGAGGTGGCGGACCATGTCGCGGAGGCCGTTGTGGCCGCCGTGGCCGCCGCCCTGTTTGAATCGCGCGGTGCCCGGGGGCAGGTCGAGTTCATCGTGGGCGACGAGTATGGATTCGGGTGCGATCTTGAAGAAGTCGGCGACCGCTTTCACGGACTGGCCGCTGCGGTTCATGAAGGTTGTTGGGAACAGGAGGTGGAGGTCGGTGCCCAGCCAGTGGGCCTTGCAGTGGTAGCCCTGGAATTTGCGCTCTTCGCGCAGTGGCTGCCCGGTTTCCCGGGCGAGCATTTCCAGGAACCAGAGCCCGGCGTTGTGCCGGGTTCCGGCATACTTCGGGCCCGGATTGCCCAGTCCCACAATGAGTTTGAGCGGTTCTGTTTCCATTCCGGGCACCGGGGCGGCGGATCAGTCCTCGCCGCCTTCCTCTTCTTCGCCTTCCTCGCCTGCTGCTTCACCACCAGCCTGGTCGGCTTTCTTGCCCTTGGGCTTGTGGATGGCAACAACCGGATGGTCGTGGTCTTCACCCTGCTGCAGGGCGACGATTTCCACGCCCTTGGGCACATTGAGGTCGGACAGGTGGAGGATCTGTTCCAGCTCCATCTCGTAGAGGTCGACTTCAATGTACTCGGGCAGGTCGTCCGGAAGACAGGTGACTTCCACTTCCATGGTTTCGCGGTAGACGGAGCCGCCCTGGAGCTTGATGGCGGGCGCGCTTTCCTCGTTGAGGAAGTGGATCGGGACGTTGACGTTGATCTTGTGGCCTTTCTCGACCCGCAGGAAGTCCGCGTGGGTCAGGATCGGCTTGTAGGGGTGGCGCTGCAGGTCCTTGATGATCACGTCTTCTTTCTTGCCATCGATCTTCAGGGAGATGATGTGCGTGAAGAAGGCTTCGTTCTCGATGGCCTTTTTCAGGTCATTGTGCCAGAGCGTGATCGGCTTCGGACTCTTGCCTTCACCGCCATAGACGATGGCGGGGATCTTGCGTTCCACGCGACGCAGGCGGCGGCTCGCACCTTTCCCCTGGTCGTCGCGACTAAACGCTTCGAGTTCAAATGCTTGTGCCATGGATGTTTCCTCCTGGGCATCCACAGGGCCCGCGACCAGGCTGTGCTGCGGATGATTCGATTCAGCCCCTGTGGGCGTTTAAAACCATGAACGCCCTGTTCCTACACCATCTCAGTCGATGGTGTAGCTGAACATGGCGCTGATGGACTCTTCGTTGCAGACCCGGCGGATGGATTCCGCAAGCAGGCCCGACATATCGAGGGCGCGGATTTTATCACACTTGGCCGCATTGTCACCCAGGGGAATCGTATTTGTGACGATCAGTTCATCCAGTTGGGAGTTCTGGATGTTTTCCACGGCCGGGCCGGAGAGGACCGGATGCACGATGTAGGACATGACCCGGGTGGCCCCATACTCCTTGAGTGCGTTGGCGGCCTTGCAGAGGGTGCCGGCGGTGTCGACGATGTCGTCCACCAGGATGCAGGTCTTGTCGCGGACGTCACCGATGATGTGCATGACCTGGGAGTCGTTGGCCCTGGGGCGGCGTTTGTCGATAATGGCCAGGTCGGCATCCAGTAGTTTGGCGATGGCCCGGGCCCGGACGACACCGCCCACGTCAGGGGAAACCACGACGTAGTCACTGTAGTGCTGGCGTTCGATGTCTTCCAGCAACACGGGGGTGCCGTAGATGTTGTCCACGGGAATGTCGAAGAAGCCCTGGATCTGGTCCGCATGGAGATCCACCGTCAGTACCCGGTCAATGCCGGCGCTGGTGACCATGTCCGCGACCAGCTTCGCGGTGATCGCAACCCGGCTGGACCGCGGGCGGCGGTCCTGGCGGGCGTAGCCGAAGTAGGGGACGACCGCTGTGATTCGGGCTGCCGAGGCGCGACGCAGCGCGTCGACCATGACCAGCAGTTCCATCAGGTTGTCATTGGTGGGCGCGCAGGTGGACTGCAGTATGAATACATCGCGGCCACGCACGTTTTCATTCAGCTCAACGGTGGTTTCACCGTCGCTGAATTTCGCGACTGTGGCATCGCCCAGGGGAATATTCAGTTTTTTGGCGACATTCTGTGCCAGCCGGGGATTGGCATTCCCCGAGAAGACCATCAGGTTGGACACGGCGGAATCCCTCTGATTTTCGTCTGGTGTTTGGTGCGGTTCGGAAGGAGAAAGATGGCTGGGGTGGCAGGATTCGAACCTGCGAATGACGGGATCAAAACCCGCTGCCTTACCACTTGGCGACACCCCATTTGATCGTCTTCTTGGCATCAATCCAGCTCACCCAGTTGCGTGTACAGTGGAGATCGGTTTCTGCCACGGGCGATGAAACCGTTGATGCCTGAGGGTTTTTCCTCGTATGCGGTAATGGCTGCGGATTGTGTCTCGAATGGACAGAAAACGCAAGCCCCTGTTCCCGTCAGTCGTGCCTCGCCGTAGTGTTGCAGCCACGCCAGGGCCTTATCGACTTCCGGGTACAGCAAACGAACAACCGCCTCGCAATCATTGCGGAAGCCGCTACCGCTACCCTCGAAAGCGGTGCGTATTCTCCTTTTCGGCGTATTCCGTGTCAAGTCGGAATGCCCAAAAACCTCACCCGTGCTGATTTCGCAGTCCGGGTGCAGCACCAGGTACCAGGGCTCGGCCGGTTCAACCGACGTGAGCTGTTCGCCAATGCCCTCGGCCCAGGCGGCATGGCCATGGATAAACACGGGCACGTCGGCCCCGAGTGACAGTCCAATATCGGCCAGCTGCGTGCGTGACAGGTTCAGGCCCCAGAGCCGGTTGAGGGCCACCAGGGTGGTAGCGGCGTTGGAGCTTCCACCGCCGAGCCCACCTCCCGAAGGAAGGTGTTTCTCGATCCGGATATCGGCTCCGGGATGGCTCTGTCCGCCAGGAGCACCGCTCTGCTGCAGTCGGTGGGCGGCGCGCGTGATGAGGTTGTCTGCCGCGGGCAACTCACCCATCCCGCTCAGGGAGACTTCACCGTCATCCCGCGCTGTGAAGGTGAGGGAGTCGCTGTAATCCAGGAACTGGAAGAGTGTCTGGAGTTCGTGGTAGCCGTCGTTGCGCCGTCCTGTGATGTGCAGGAAGAGGTTGAGCTTGGCCGGGGCTGGCAGCGTCAACGTTGCAGGGGTGCTCATTGCTGCGGTGTCCACCGGGTCAGTACGAGTCTCAGTCTCAGATCGCCACGCGTGGCTGTCAGGCTTCTGGGCACCTCGGGCAATCCTTCAAGCGTCTGGTGGCTGTCGAAGTTCAGTTCCCAGCCGTGCTGGCGCAGGTAGGCGATCTGGCCCTGGGTGTTGAAGAAGAGCTGGTGGTCATCGCCAGGGACCGGCAGGCCTCGAATCCAGTAGTAAAGGGCCTGTACCGGCAGCGTCCAGCCCAGTGTGTCCTCGATGAGCTGTTCGGGATCGGCGGACTGGTAGGTCTTGCCGTCCGGGTCGGTTATCACCAGCGAGGCGGGTGAGCCTTCCAGTCGCACGGTGCCCATGCCCATGAATGCGGATGACATCTCAATCCGGAAATAGTCCCCGCGCTGGGTCCAGCTCCGGATCACGGCTGAATCCGTTCCTTCCTCGTGACGAACCGCGACCTTGCCCTGGAGCTCCCAGTGGTTGAAGTCGCTGAGGCGCTCGCGCCTTTCAGGCCAATCGTCTGGCTTCTCGGTCGTGTAGCTGTCGTCCGGCGGTGGCGCCGGGGGAGCGGTCATGCATCCCTGGAGCAGCAGCACGATACCGGCCAGCAACCAGTACCGTACCGCCATCAGAAGTCCTCCGCGCTCAGGCCCAGTTCATCCAGGATCTCCAGCAGGGGAGTGAGCTGCTGTTCCTCGTTTTCGTCCAGCGCGCGGCGCCAGATCATCCTGGCATCGTCTTTCTTGTCCATGGCCCAGAGGACCCGTCCAAGATGGGCTGCAATCTCCACATCCGGAAGGATGTCATAGGCCTGTTTGAGATAATCCAGCGCCTTCTGGTTCTCGCCGAGGTGGTAGTGAACCCAGCCGGCACTGTCGAGGATGGCCGGGTTTTCCGGCTGGATTTCCAGCGCCTTCATGATCAGTTGCCTGGCTTCCCCGTAGCGTTCGGTGTGCACCGTCAGGGTGTACCCCAGCGCATTCAGGGCCACGGCATTGTTGGGTTCCTGCTCCAGGACGCCGCGCAGGTCGGCTTCCATGGCTTCGATCTGTCCCGCGCGCTCATGCAGCATGGCGCGGGCATAGCGGATGTCGGAGTTTTCCGGATGCTCAGACAGCGCGCTGTCGGCCACTGTCAGTGCCTCGTCATGCTCGCCCAGGTCAAGCAGCAGGTTGATCTCGAGAAGCCAGAGCCGCTCGCGCTGTTCCGGCAGCCGTGCGCGCAGGTTCTCGAGCTTGTTTCGCACACTGTCGAGTTCGCCCTGCTTTGCCTCCAGGAAACTGGCACGCGAGAGCGCGGAGAAGAAGTGGGAGCCCCCCTGGACCTGGCGATAATGGTGCAGGGCTTCGTTGGCGTTATTTTTATCGTCCGCGAGCCGACCCAAGTAGAAATGGGCTTCATTGGTGTGGAGACCCTCGGCGACAAGTTCCTGAAGCAGCGTTCTGGCCACGCGGTTGTTGTCGTTCTCCAGGGCGACAAGCGCGCGTGACAGCTTCAGGCTCGAAGCTTCGGGGAAGCGCTCCATCAGTGACTGGAACTCGTCTTCCGCAGCCTGGAGCCGTCCGGCGTTGACCAGGATCCGCGCATAGAGGGTGCCCAGACGGCGGTTGTCCGGGAAGCGACGGGTCTGGCGACGCAGGTAATTGATGGCTTCCTCGTTGCGCTCAAGGTCGTAAAGCAGTTTGCCTTTCAGGGTGATGGCCGGCTGGAAATTGTCATGGCTTTCGAGAATGCCGTTGACCAGCGACAGTGATTCTTCCGTGTTGCCGGCGTTGTCGTTAAGCAGCGCCAGGCTGTAGGTGACGTCCGGTTGATCCGGATGGCGGTCATGAACTTCCCGGTAGAGTCGCAGCAGTTCCTGCTGTTGTTCCGGTTTCATGGCACGGGCCTGGGTCGCCAGGGTGTCGAACTGGGCGACTTCGCCCTGGGTGTAGAGGCGCTCCATGTACTGGATTGCCTGCTCAAACTCGTCGTTCTGCAGGGCACGCAGGGCAGCGATGCGCAGGGCCTGGGGTGCGTCGGGGTTGGCCTTCAGCCAGATGGCGGCGATCTGGCGCTGGGCGTTGGTTGCGTTCAGGGCCTGGGCAATCTGCATGGCGCGGCGTATAACGCCTTCATCGCCGGTGTCCGCTGCCGCCTGGGTGTAGTTGACGAGAGTGACGTCAAAGCGCCCGCGCTGCGCCGCCAGTTCCGCGCTCAGCAGGGCGAAGAGGACATCGGGCGGAAAGTCCCGATAACTGATCTCCTCCTCGTCCAGGGTCGCCTCGGCCACCTTGTCTTCCGTGCTTTTGTCCTCTTCGGTTGCAGGCTTGTCATCAGTGTCGGACGGCTTGGAAGGCTCCGTCATAAGACCGGAACAGCCCACCATGAGGAAGGTGAGGCCCAGAACCGGCAGTAAGGCACATTGGTGTTTTCGCATTTTGAATCCGTTGCTGGCGATGCGGTTACCCGCAGGCTTGTGATACTGGATTGACGCCTAATAATGGCACAGCTGGGAAGTCTTGC
This sequence comes from Halospina denitrificans, assembly GCF_004364635.1. GTDB lineage: Bacteria > Pseudomonadota > Gammaproteobacteria > Pseudomonadales > Oleiphilaceae > Halospina > Halospina denitrificans. The sequence goes on from NZ_SOAX01000006.1 coordinate 10,356, forward strand.
CCAACCTTGCGCCGCCAGTATCAGTAGCACTGCCCGGCGTTGGCCGTTACACTAGGCAGCGTGAAGGCAGAGGGCTCCGGGTAGCAGTTATGGCGTTGTTGGTGCTTGGTATTAATCATCGCACGGCCAGTGTGGAAACACGCGAGCGCGTGGCTTTCCCGGACCGGGAACAGGCCTCGGCGTTGAGCAATGCCCTGCAGCTGCCCGGCGTGGCCGAGATAGCGCTGCTGTCCACCTGTAACCGTACTGAACTCTACGTCTCCCACGAGGATGTCGGCGTTGAAAGCCTGATTGAATGGTGGGGCGCCTGGCTGGATTTGGATACGGAAAGCTTCCGGGATAATGTCTACAGTTATCATGGCCAGGAGGCGGTCCGGCATGTGATGCGGGTCGCCTGTGGCCTGGATTCCATGGTCCTGGGGGAGCCACAGGTTCTCGGGCAGCTCAAGGAAGCCTATTCGCTGGCGTTCGGCGCCGGCTCCACGGGCACCATTCTCTCCCGCCTGTTTGAATATGCTTTTTCAGTGGCCAAGCGGGTTCGCACGGATACCGCTATTGGCGAAAACCCTGTTTCAGTTGCCTATGCCGCGGTCTCGATGGCCCGGCACATCTTTTCGGACATGCGCGATAACACCGCGCTGCTGATCGGCGCGGGCCAGACGGTGGAGCTGGTTGCCCAGCACCTCTATGAAGCGGGGGTCAGGGACATCGTAGTGGCCAACCGCTCCCTCGACCGGGCAGAGATGGTTGCCTCGCGGTTCGGCGGCCGCTCGATAAGCCTGGCGGTTGTTCCGGACGAGTTGCCGGCGGCGGACATCGTGATCGCCTCCACGGGCAGTCAGCTCCCGATCCTCGGCAAGGGCGCGGTGGAAAAAGCAATCCGCAAGCGCAAGCACCGACCCGTGTTTATGGTGGATCTTGCGGTGCCACGGGATATTGAGCCGGAAGTGGGTCGGCTGGACGACGTCTTCCTCTATACCGTCGATGACCTTCATGGGGTCATCGAAGAAAACCGTCGTTCCCGGGAAGGCGCGGCCGAGGAAGCGGAAAACCTCATCCGCGAAGGGGCATCCGACTTCATGTACCAGCTGCGGGCCCTGGATGCGGTGGCCACGCTCAAGCAGTTCCGTGGCGAGATCGAGAACGTGCGGGATGCGGAGCTGGACAAAGCACTGCGTTCGCTGGCATCCGGCGGCGATCCGGAAACCCTGCTGCGCAGCATGGCGCGCAGCCTCACCAACAAGTTTCTGCATCAGCCCACGGTGCAGGTGCGCAGGGCCACGGCGGAAGGCCGGATTGAGGTCACGGACTGGCTGCGTGAACTCCATGGTATTGAGGCCGCCGAACACGCCAATGCAGCCGAAGTCGGCGACCAATCCAGTGAAACGCCCCAGGAAGAGCCCACAAGTGGTACCCGGAGCACTTCATGAAGGATTCCATAGCCCGGCGGCTCGACCGCCTGGTTGAGCGCCACGAGGAAATCAGCGCGCTGCTTGCCGACCCCGCCACCATCGGGGACCAGAAACAGTTCCGCGAGCTTTCCCAGGAATACGCGGAAATCGAGCCGGTGGTGGCGCATTACCAGCAGTACCGCAAGGTTCAGGAGGACCTGTCCGACGCGCAGTCACTGATGCGCGATGGGGATCCGGATATGCGCGCCATGGCAGAAGACGAGGTTGCCGCCAGCGAAGCCCGTCTGACGGAGCTCGATGCGGAGCTCCAACGCCTGATGCTACCGAAGGACCCCAATGAGAACAACAATGCCTACCTCGAGATCCGCGCGGGTGCGGGTGGTGACGAGGCGGCGCTGTTTGCGGGGGATCTTTTCCGCATGTACGGACGCTATGCCGAGAACCGGGGCTGGCGGGTCAGTGTCCTGAGCCAGAGCGAGGGCGAGCACGGCGGCTACAAGGAACTGATCGCACTGGTGGAGGGCAACGGTGTCTACGGGCGCCTGCGGTTTGAGTCCGGCGGTCATCGGGTACAGCGGGTTCCGGAAACCGAATCCCAGGGCCGCATCCACACCTCCGCCTGCACCGTGGCGGTCCTGCCCGAGGTGGACGCGCCGGATGAGATCAGCATCGACAAGAACGACCTGCGTGTGGATACCTTCCGCTCCTCCGGGGCCGGCGGGCAGCACGTGAACACCACTGATTCCGCCATCCGCATCACCCATATTCCCACAGGCATGGTGGTTGAATGCCAGCAGGAACGTTCCCAGCACAAGAACCGGGACCGGGCCATGGCTTTCCTGCAGTCCAGGCTTGAGCAGGCGGAGCGCGAGAGGCTGGCAACCGAGGAGGCGGATACCCGCCGCAATCTGGTCGGCAGTGGTGATCGCTCCGAACGCATCCGCACCTATAACTTTCCCCAGGGCCGAGTCACGGATCACCGCATCAACCTGACCCTCTATCGGCTTGAGGACGTGGTCGAAGGTAACCTGGACATGATTATTGATCCCCTGCTTCAGGAGCATCAGGCTGAGCAGCTGGAGGCACTGGGAGCCGAAACGGCATGAGGGAAGGAGACACGATCGAAAGCCTGCTGGCGGATGCAACCGAAAGCCTGGAAGGCTCCGGAACCGCCACACCCCGACTGGATGCGGAACTGCTTCTTTGCCACCAACTGGACTGCACCCGCACCCGCTTTATGACGTGGCCGGAACAGAAGGTCAGTCCTGAGGATTCCGAGGCATATCGGGCGCTGGTTGTGAAACGGTGCGAAGGGTTGCCCATTGCCTATATCACGGGCGAAAGCGAGTTCTGGTCCCTGCCACTTGCCACCTCGCCGGACACCCTGATTCCCCGCCAGGATACCGAGACCCTGGTTGAACAGGCCCTGTTGCTGCCGCTCCCCGACGATGCACGGGTCCTGGACCTGGGCACCGGAACCGGGGCGGTTGCGCTGGCACTGGGGAGTGAGCGCTATGGCTGGGACGTAACCGGCAGTGACGCCTCGCCCGCCGCCATCGCTCTGGCACGCCGCAACGGGGAGGCTCTGGGGCTGCCCGGGGTGACCTTTGTGGAAAGCGACTGGTTCAGCGATCTTGAACCGGGCCGCTGGGACCTGATCGTCTCCAACCCGCCCTATGTGGCCGAAGGCGATGAACACCTTGAGCAGGGCGACCTGCGCTTCGAGCCCCATTCCGCCCTGGTTGCCGGCGCGGATGGCCTGGATGCGATACGCCTAATTGCCCGTGAGGCCCCCGCACACATTAATCCCTGGGGCTGGCTGCTCCTTGAACACGGTTATGAACAGGCAGAGGCCGTTGTCGATCTCCTGGGCGAGGCCGGTTTCCGCGACCTGTTCAGCCGCCGCGATCTCACCGGCCGCTTCCGGGTCACGGGCGGACGCTGGCCCGGAGGCGGCGCCTCGTGAGCCCGCTCACCGACGACGACCTCCAGCGCTACAGCCGCCAGATCCTGATGCCTGAATTCGACATCGCCGGCCAGCAGGCCCTCGCCGACAGCCGCATCCTGGTCGTCGGCGCCGGCGGCCTCGGCTGCCCCGTCGTCCTCTACCTGGCCGGCGCCGGTGTTGGCCATATCCACGTCATCGACGACGACAGGGTGGAACTCGCCAACCTCCAACGCCAGATCGCCTTCACCATGGACGACCTGGACCACCCCAAAGCCACAGCCCTGGCCAACCGCGCCAGGGCCCTGAATCCCGGCGCCAACGTCACCGCCGAAACCGCCCGAGCCGACCCCCAATGGCTCGGCCTCAACCTCGGCGAATACGACCTCGTCCTGGACGCCACCGACAACTTCAACACCCGCTTCGCCATCAACCAGGCCTCCGTCGCCTCCGGCGTCCCCCTCGTCTCCGGCGCCGCCATCCGAGCCGAAGGCCAGATCGCCGTCTTCGACCCCAGAGACAAAAACTCCCCCTGCTACCAATGCCTCTACGCCGACGTCGGCGAAGCCACCCTCAGCTGCTCCGAAACCGGGGTCCTCGGCCCCCTCGTCGGCATGATCGGCACCACCCAGGCCATGGAAGCCATCAAACTCCTCGCCAACGTCGGCGCCCCCCTAACCGGCCGCCTCCTGATCCTCGACGCCTGGCGCATGCACTGGCGAGAAATGAAAATCCCACCGGACCCCCAATGCAAAGTCTGCGGCAACTCCTGAAGCGGTAACTCGTAGCTTGAGGGAGTCGGGCAGGTGCGTCTTTCCGGGAAGCTCCGGAGCCATGGATGGCGGAGGGCAGCCTACAGGGACGTACTAGTGGCGGTTCCCGGAAAGACGCACCTGCCCGACTCCTGCACCAATACCCAAAAGCTGCTTCAGGACTTGGATAACGCCTGAAACCGAGCAATCGCCTCCTTCCGACTCTCCTTCAAATCCACAATAGGCCCCGGATACCCCCGAACCCCACCATTCGGATTAAACAATGCCTTGCCCTCAAGATGCCCAATCTCCGGCACATACCGCCGAATAAAAGCCCCCTCCGGATCAAACCGCTCACTCTGCGTCACCGGATTGAAAATCCGGAAGTAGGGCGCCGCGTCAGTCCCCGTCGACGCACTCCACTGCCACCCCCCATTATTCGACGGCAAATACCCATCCACCAAAGACCGCATGAAATACCGCTCCCCCAAACGCCAGTCAATAAACAGATTCTTGGTCAGGAACATCGCCGTCACCATCCGCAACCGGTTGTGCATCCACCCCGTTTCATTCAGCTGCCGCATGGCCGCATCCACAATCGGTATCCCCGTGCGCCCCTCACACCAGGCATCAAAAGCCTCACCCGGCTCATTCCATACCAACGCGTCCGTCTCCGTCTTGAACGGACGGTGCTTCGACAGCCGCGGAAAGTGCACCATCAGCTGGATGTAGAAATCCCGCCAGGCGATCTCGTTCAACCAGGTTCGACCCGCCTCCGGCCGCCGGCTTTCACGGATGGCCTCAAGCCCCTTGATTACGCATTGGCGCGGAGAGAGCACACCAAGGGCGAGGTAGGGCGAGATGATGCTGGTGCCGTTCAGGGCCGGGAAGTCCCTGTTGTTGCCATAGGATGCCATGCGCTCATGAAGGAAGCGCTCAAGCTTCTCGTGCGCGACCCTCTCCCCCGGCGCCACCCAGTGCGCTTTCTCCGTACGCCACTCACTCAGCTCCGGAATGGCGGGACGCTCAACCGGTTCAGCCTGGGGCGCGGGACGGGGATGCAGGCTGGGCGGGTTCTCGTCGATCCACTGCCACCAGCGGCGGGAATAGGGCGTGAACACCGTGTAGGGGGTGCCACCGCCTGTATAGAGCGCACGGACGGGAACCACCGTCTGGTCCCGGTAAATATGGAACCCGATGCCGGATGGTTCGAGCCAGTGCTTGAGCCGGTGATCGCGGTTGCGCTCGTTGACCGCGTACTCCTCATTGCAGTGGACAGCCTGTGCGCCGATCTCGCGGCAGAGCTCAAGCAGGGCGTCATCGGTGTCGGAAAAGCGTGCCAGTGTGCGGATGTGCAGGGGAATACCCAGGCTGGCCAGATCGTCCGCCAACCTGTCCAGGCTGCGCAGCATCAGGTCCGTCCGAGCCGGGGACCAGTCGTGTTCCCGCCACTGGTCCGGCGTGGGCAGGAAACAGGCCTCAACCTTCTCCCCCTGGTGCATGGCGGCGGTCAGTGCCGGATTATCGGCAAGGCGAAGGTCGTTGCGGAACCAGATCAGCTGAGTCACGGCGCGTCCTGTTGATTGAAAAGGGTAGTGATGTGTTCGCTGCAGGGGCTCCTTTGGATTATAGTGATTGTCCAAAATATTCAGGAGTTGCTCGCACCATGGAGCACATCTTCGGCTAGGCCGGGGACGGAATAGACGGATCGATCAATGAATCCACTGGACTGGCTGACACTGGATAACCTCATCCTCCTGGTGGCGAACAATTCCCATTGCATGGAAGAACCCGAGCCCTTCGTCTTTCTTCAGCAGTTCGGGGCCTCGTCGGTGGACCTTCAGCTGTCGTTCCGGCTCCGGCGGGAGGATGTGTGAGAGTTGCGCTCGAATATGCTGTTTGCCATCAAGGCGGCGTTTGACCGCGCAGGCATTGAGATTCCGTTCCCACATACCACACTTTACGCTGGCCAGCATTCGGACCCGATTCCCGTGTCGGTACAGCACAATCAGGACAAGTCATGACAGACAGCGACAAGGCGGATGAGCGATACTGGCTCGGTTGGCGGGAATGGGTGGCACTCCCGGATCTGGGCATTCCACGGCTGCGTGCCAAAGTGGATACCGGAGCCCGAACATCCTGCCTGCACACCTTTGATCTGGAAGCCTATGAAGGGGAGGGTGGGCGCAGGGTCCGGTTCCGGATCCACCCCAGCCGCAAGCGCCTGGATTGGGTCATCGATTGCGACGCCCCCCTTCTGGACGAACGGGTCGTGACGGATTCCGGGGGCCACCGGGAGATGCGCTTTGTGATCGAAACACGGATCTGGATCGGGGCGGAGTGCTGGCCCATTGAAATGACTCTGACCAATCGGGATACCATGCGCTTCCGTATGCTGTTGGGTCGAACCGCCATGGCTGGAGGTATCTGCGTTGATCCTGCTGCCTCGTTTCTGGCTGGAAAACCGCGTGAGGAGTAATCCATGAGAATTGCAATCATGTCGCGCAACAAGCGTCTCTATTCCACTCGCCGGATGGTCGAGGAGGCAAAGAAACGTGATCACGATGTGCAGGTGCTTGATTTCCTGCACTGTTACATGAACATCACGCCGGCCAGCCCCACCATGCATTACCGTGGTGAAAAGTTACCGGAATTTGACGTGGTGATTCCCCGGATCGGGGCCTCGGTTACATTCTATGGCGCTGCTGTGTTGCGTCAGTTTGAGATGATGGGGGTTTTTCCAGCCAACGAATCCGTGGCCATCACCCGCTCCCGGGACAAGCTGCGCTCGCTCCAGCTTCTGGGCCGCAAGGGTTTGGGGATGCCGATTACGGGCTTTGCGAGCAAGCCGGACGATGTGCCCGACCTGATCCGGATGGTTGGCGGCACGCCCGTGGTCATCAAACTGCTGGAAGGAACCCAGGGTATCGGTGTGGTGCTGGCCGAGACCCGCAAGGCTGCCGAGAGTGTCATCGAGGCGTTCATGGGCCTGAAGGCGGATATCCTGGTCCAGGAGTACATCAAGGAATCCGCGGGGGCCGACATCCGTTGCTTTGTCATCGGCGATAAGGTGATCGCGGCCATGAAACGCCAGGCGGGGGAAGGCGAGTTCCGCTCCAACCTGCACCGGGGTGGGCAGGCCTCGCTGGTTCGGATTACGCCTACGGAACGCAAGACCGCAGTGGCAGCCGCCAAGGCCATGGGCCTGAATATCGCCGGTGTTGACCTGCTGCGCTCGAGTCGCGGGCCCCTGATCATGGAGGTGAATTCCTCGCCGGGACTCCAGGGCATTGAAGCGGCAACCAACAAGAACGTCGCGGGCATGATCATCGAGTTCATCGAGAAGCGGGCCAAGCCCTGGCAGACCGCGACCAAAGGGGCCAGGGGCTGACCATGGCAAAACGTGCAGCCTTCAGGCTGGGTGATGAGCGGATTCCGGCCGGGGAGCGGCTTCAGGTCGAGGTTCCCATCGGTCGACTCTACACACAGACGCCCCTGCACATCCCTGTGGAGGTGATCCACGGCCGGCGTCCGGGCCCGACCCTGCTGGTCTGTGGCGCCATTCACGGCGACGAGATCAATGGCGTGGAGATTGCCCGTCGGTTGCTGCGCACCTCCGGGCTCAAGCGCCTCCGTGGGACGCTGCTGGTGGTGCCAATCGTCAATGTGTTCGGCTTTCTTCACCAGTCACGCTATATGCCGGACCGTCGCGATCTGAACCGTTGTTTCCCGGGCAGCGAGAAGGGCTCCCTGGCCGGGCGCATCGCCTATCTGTTCAGGACCCAGGTCCTGGACAAGGCGACCCATGTGATTGACCTTCACACCGGCGCCAACCACCGGTTCAATCTGCCCCAGATCCGGGCGGAACTCCGTAATCCGGCCACTGCTGACATGGCGGAGAGTTTTGCCGCCCCCATCGTGCTCAATGCGACCCTGCGCGAGGGCAGTCTAAGGGCCTGTGCCGATGCGGCCGATACGCCGGTGATCACCTATGAAGCGGGCGAGGCGCTTCGGTTTGACGAGGTGGCGATCAACACCGGGGTACGCGGCACGCTGCGCGTGATGCGGATGCTGGAAATGCTCCCGAACCGCCGCCGTGGCCGGCACAAACCCCGCAAGCGCGCCGAGGTGGCCTCCACCTCAACCTGGATGCGGGCCGAGACGGACGGCATCATGCGCCCGGTTGCGGGCATTGGGCACCGTGTGCGGGAAGGCCAGCGCCTGGCGGTGGTGGCGGATCCGTTCGGGCGCCTGGAGTCGCCCGTGCTCAGCTCGGTATCGGGAATCGTTATTGGTATGAACAACCTGCCCATGGTCAATGAAGGGGAGGCGCTGTACCACGTTGCCCGGTTCGACGAGCTGGACGAGGCGATGAAAACCATGGATGCGTTCCGTGACCGTTACAAGCCCCTCCAGGGGGAGGAGCGCATGGCGGACCACCCCTGGGATAATGACTTGGGGCAGGACAACAATAACGGCGACACCAGCCCCGATAATAGCGACGACGAAAACAGCTAGAGGTTTTCCTCGGCGTATTCCGCCAGTGGTGAACGTGGCACGCCCTGCAGGTGGATGTGACCGCCGTGTTTGAAGCCCTTGAAGCGCTCGGTCATATAGGTCAGGCCGGAGCTCAGGGAGTTCAGGTAGGCGGTATCGATCTGAGAGAGGTTACCCAGGCAGACCACCTTGCTGCCGGTGCCGGCGCGGGTGATGATCGTCTTGAGCTGGTGCGGCGTCAGGTTCTGGCTTTCATCAATGATGATCAGGCTGTGCTGGAAACTGCGGCCCCGGATGTAGTTCAGTGACTTGAACTGCATGGGCACCTTGCTGAGGATGTAGTCCACGCTGCTGTGCATGTTCTCGTCATCCTCGTGCAGGGCTTCCAGGTTGTCCACAATGGCGCCCAGCCAGGGTTCCATTTTCTCGGCTTCGGTGCCCGGCAGAAAGCCGATGTCCTCGTCCAGCCCCTGGGTGCTGCGCGTGGTAATGATCCGCTTGTAGTCCTTGCTGGCCACGGTAAGCTCAATGGCTGCAGCGAGGGCCAGGATGGTCTTGCCGGAGCCCGCCGAGCCGGTCAGATTCACCAGGTGCACGTCCGGGTCCATCAGCAGGTTCAGCGCCAGGGCCTGATAGATGTCCCGCGGTGTGAGGCCCCAGACCTGTTGATGCATCAGGTCGTCACGGTAGAGGTCCTCGATGACCAGTCTTTCCGGCTCCGTCTCCGTGATGCGGCCGATGAAACCCTGCTGGTCCAGGATGAACTCATTGATCTGGTAGTCTTCCATTTCCTCGGAACGGGGCACCAGGTGCTCGGTGATGCCGGCGCGCTGGACGGTCTCAACCTTCTCGATCCGGTCCCAGAATGAGCCCTCGAATTCGTGATAGCCGCTGGGCAGGTAGCGGACGTCGTCCACCAGCTGGTCCGTGTGGTAGTCCTCGGCTTCCAGCCCGAAGCCACGCGCCTTGAGGCGCATGTTGATGTCCTTGCTGACCAGGATGATGGGCTTGTCGCCGTGGCGCTTCTGGAGCTCGGCAAGGAGGTTGATGATGCGGTTGTCGTTCAGGTGCTCTGGAAGCTGGTGCTCCGAGGCACTGCTGCGTGCCATGCCGATGGCCAGGGTGCCCAGTGGGGCGGATTTCTCGCCCCGTGTGATGGGGACGCCGGTTTCAATGGCGCTGGGGTCGGCACTCTCAAGGATCCGGTCAATGGTCCGGATGGCCTGGCGGCAGTCGGCCGCGACGGACTGCTTGCCGTTCTTGAGCTGGTCGAGTTCTTCCAGGACGGTCATGGGAATGACAACGTCGTGTTCCTCGAAGTTCAGCACTGCTGAGGGGTCGTGAATAAGGACGTTGGTATCAACGACGTACATCTTGGTCTGAGACCGGTCTTCCCGGGTCATGCGAGCACCTTCCGGCAGACGCTGTTCAAGCGGTGGATTAAACGGCTGACGCTCCGCCCCGTCCGTCATCATCAAGACAACGGCGGGTAAGCTCGGGGTCGGCCACCAGTTTCAGCATGTCATAGGTGGTAACGATACCAGTAATGGATTCATCCTTTGTGACAAAGATGCGATGCAGGTGTTCCGCCATCATGATGTCCGCGATGGTTCGTACGCTGGTATCTTCTTCAACCGACATCACGCTTGGTGTCATGATGTCCCGCACTTCCACGGGCATCCGGCTCAGACCGTCGAACATGAGCTGCTTGAGTCGTCGGGCTTCGTCCCGTTCCTCGGGGCTCAGTTCTTTTTCGGTCTCCGGGTTTGCCCGATTCCAACGGAACTCGGCAATATCCTTGAGGGTTACGATCCCGATGATGTGGTCATCCTCGTCGCACACGGGGCTGCCCGTGATTTCGTTTTCGGTGAGAAAACGCGCAAGCTCCTGCATGGTCCAGTTCTGGGGGACCGCCTTGACGCTGGGCGTCATGATGTCACGGGCAGTTACGGTCATGGTTCAGCCCTCCATATCGGCCGAGTCGTCACTCTTGCTGCGACGCGCCTTCTCGGCGGCGGTTGCCTCGTCCGTGGACTCCGGCGGTACCACATTCCGGATCTGGCCGTTCTGGTCGTATTCAATGGTATAACCCTGATACTGCTCTTCCTGCACGACCCGGTTCAACTCTTTCAGTGACTCATAGGGTATATCCGTAGCAAGCCGGTTGACCAGCCACACGGGAAGCGACCCGCCGGGTTCGGCGTGCTGGTACCAGATCATGCGGGTGCGGTTCTCGCCCTCGCGTGTGAATTCATAGACCGTGGAGGCTTCCTCCATGCGCACATAGCCATCGCGCTTTTCCTTGCGATCGGGTACCGCCTCCATCTCCATGACGATTTCATCACGGTTCGAGCCGGTCATGGTTTTGATATGCAACACATAGTCGCGATCGCTGGCGGGCCAGGGCATGTCGTTGATGGAGTAGGCGTAGCGGTCGTTGAATGAGCCGCCGGAAAGGTTGTAAGCCTGCGCGCACTGGTGGACCCATTCCATACAGGACCGGGGATCGGACATCACGGCGAGGACGGCCTCGAGTGGGGCCTCCAGCACGATCTCTGCGCGGAAGGCATTGATCCGGGAGTCGTCCATATTGCGGGTATAGACCCGGATCCCGTCCTCCTTGAGGTCAAGATTCCAGTTTTCTTCACCGGTGGGAACGCTGGCGCTACCGAAGGTCGGCATCAAAAGCAGGAAAGCAAGGGTCAGGAAACTGAAAAAGCCGGTTCGCATGGGCCTCTCGGATTGGTCGTCGGTATCGGGTCGGGACTCTAGCACGAAGGGGCTCCATCCGAATGATAAGCGATTGGCAGTTTGGATGGAGCCGTTCCGGTCATCTCTCGTTTTCGGGCAACGTGACGTTCAGTTCAAGGACAGAACAGCTGTCGTTCTTGTCCAGCTGGACCTGGACCTGGTCGTCACGGATGGCCACATAGCGCCGTATCACCTCAAGCAGCTCCTGCTGCAGTTCCGGAAGGTAGTCCGGCTGATCACGCGTGTTGCGTTCGTGCGCCACAATGATCTGCAGCCGCTCCTTGGCGATGGACGCGGACGTCTGTTTCTTGGTCTTGAAGTAATCGAAAAAGCTCATCATCAGCCTCCGAACATCCGTTTGAGGAAGCCTTTCTTCTGGGGATCCAGAAAGCGCAGTTCACGTTCTTCGCCGAGCAGTCGGGCCACGGCGTCCTCGTACGCCTGCCCGGCCTCGGTGTCCTCGTCCAGGATGACGGGGGCGCCCTGGTTGGAGGCGTTCAGCACGGCCTGGGATTCGGGGATGACCCCGAGCAGCGGGATGCTGAGAATGTCGTTGACGTCCTCGATGGACAGCATTTCGCCGCGTTCCACACGCTCGTGGTTGTAGCGGGTCAGCAGCAGGTGCTCCTTCACCGGGTCGTCCCCACGCTCCGCGCGCCGCGACTTGCTCTGGAGGATGCCGAGAATCCGGTCCGAATCCCGTACGGAGGAGACCTCCGGGTTGGTCACCACGATGGCCTCGTCCGCGAAGTACAGCGACATGAGGGCGCCGTGCTCAATTCCGGCGGGCGAGTCGCAGACCAGATAGTCGAAGGTTTCCGACATCTCGTTGAGGACCTTTTCCACCCCCTCGTGAGTCAGTGCTTCCTTGTCCCGGGTCTGGGAGGCGGGGAGGATGTAGAGGTTGTCCACGCGCTTGTCCCGGATCAGGGCCTGGTTGAGGGTGGCCTCGCCCTGGATGACGTTGACGAAGTCATAAACCACACGGCGTTCGCAGTTCATGATCAGATCCAGGTTGCGCAGGCCCACATCGAAATCGATGACGGCCGTCTTGTAGCCTTTCTGGGCCAGACCGGTACTGATGGACGCGCTGGTCGTGGTTTTGCCAACGCCTCCCTTACCTGATGTAACGACAATGATTCTAGCCAAGGTTATCGTCCTGTTTGCCTGTTATAGCTTCCTGTTATCGGCCGAGCGGGTCGACCACCAGTGCATCTCCGTTGAGTCTGACGCGGGCGGGCTCCCGCCAGCCGCTGTCCTGCAGATCCTCGGAGATTTTATAGTGTCCTGCCACGGACACAAGCTCTGCTTCCAGTGATTGGCAGAAAATACTGGCGTTGCTGTCACCGTGGACGCCTGCCAGGGCGCGGCCCCGCAGCGGACCATAGATATGGATGTGACCCGCGGCCAGCACCTCGGCGCCAGCGCCTACAGGCGCCATGATAATGAGATCGCCCTCCGGGGCATAGACCTGCTGGCCGGAGCGTACCGGCTGTGTGACCACCTTGCCCGCGCCGGGCGCGGCATCGCTGTCCGCATGGGCCTCCGTGGCTGCTTCGGCGGTGTCGCCTTCGGCGGGATCCGGCAGGGGATGACCGGCTCGCCCGGCGGGGAGCCACGCCAGCGAGGCGTTGCGGGCAAGGCGTCTCACGTCCTCGTCGCCACCCCTGACGCCCAGCACCTGTATGGAATGGGTGCGGCAGCAGCCAATAAGCTGGAAGAAATCCAGATCCGCAAGGTTGCCCTCGTACTGGTCGAGACCGATCACCAGGGGCAGGTCCCGGAAGAAGTTGGGGGCCTGGCGGATTTTATCCCGCAGGTTCTTTTCGAACATTTCCATGTCGAAATAGCGGAGTTCCAGAACCGTAAGAGTCTGTGTGGCGCCGCGAAACTCAAAGCAGGCGTCCCTGGTTCCGGCCATGGCGGCGGATTCTGTCATCGGGGTATCCTGTGTCCGGGTTCTTGCATGTCCTGATACTGTTGATGCGCTGCCCTAAGATACAGCGGTACTTCTGTTTACAGCAACTCTGGAGGGCTGCAGGGCCTTGGTTCGGAAGATTATCCACTGTGACGCGGATTGTTTCTACGCCGCTGTCGAGATTCGTGACAATCCGCAGCTGGCGGGGTTGCCCATTGCCATCGGGGGCACCTCCGGACGGGGCGTGGTCGCGACCTGCAGTTATGAGGCCCGTGCTTTCGGGGTGCGCTCGGCCATGCCGGTGTCGGAGGCGCTCAGACTCTGCCCGCACCTGGAGCTTCTGAGTACTGACATGCCACGGTATCAGGCGGTTTCCAAACAGTTGATGAACATTCTGCGCGAGTTCACCCACCTTGTAGAGCCACTGTCCCTGGATGAAGCCTATCTCGATGTGTCGGGAAGTGAGCACTATCAGGGCAGCGCGACCTTGATGGCCCGGGCGATCCGCGAACGGGTTAGGCAGGAGCTGGGAATTACCGTTTCCGCCGGTGTCGCGCCCAATAAGTTCCTGGCCAAGGTGGCCAGTGACTGGAACAAGCCGGATGGCCTGTGCGTGGTGGCGCCCGAGGATGTCGCCGATTTCGTAACGGATCTGCCGGTTGAAAAGCTGGTGGGCGTCGGTCCGCGCACGGCGGAGCGATTGCACGAGCTGGGCATTCAGACCTGTGAGCAGCTCAGGGAATGGTCGGAGATGGCGCTGCGGGAGCGGTTTGGTCGCCACGGGGCGCGATTGTTCAGCATGGCACGCGGCGAGGATGACCGCCCAGTTGCAATCAGCCGGCCGCGCAAGTCCATCAGTGTCGAGACCACCTACAACCGCAACCTGGAAACCCTGGCCCAGTGCCAGTCCGCCCTGGAGGGGCTCGTTGCGGACCTGCACCGGCGCATGGGGCGCAAGGGTATTGATGGAACCGGGGCAACCGCCATGGAAAAGCTTTTCGTGAAGTTGCGGTTTGCCGACTTTGAAACCCATACGCGCGAGTCTCTCTGGCGCCAGCCCCAGCTTCCAGGAACCGGGGATTTTCTGCCGCTTCTGGAAACCCTCTATGGCGACGTTCCCCGCCCGGTTCGCTTGCTGGGGTTGGGGGTGCGTTTTCCGGTGGCTTCCGGACGCGGCGCCGGTTATCAACTCTCCCTGTTCTGAACAGTGCCACACTTTCCCTCAGGATAGGCCCTGCAGGAAGCCTGACGCCATGACCGTGGTCAGGACCGCAAAGCCCGCGCCAATGAGCCCACCCGCCAGGACATCACTGGGGTAATGGAGGCCGAGTATGACCCGCGAGGCAAGGACACTGATGGTGAACGGCAGCACGGCTGCGCCAAGCAGTGGCAGGTAGCTGATCAGCAGCCCATTGAAGCAGACCGCGTGCAGACTGTGCCCGGAGGGGAAGCTGTAGCGGTCCAGCGGTGGCGTGACGCATTGGATAACGGGGAAAGAGATAAAGGGGCGCTCACGCACCAGAAACGTCTTGAGTACCTTGTAGAGCAGTGTGCAGGCGATGCCGGTGGCCGTCATCAGCGCGGCAAGCTTCCAGCCCCACCAGCCGTAGGTGACTGGCAGTAACAGGATAATCGCATACCAGAACCAGCCGTTGCCCAGCCAGCTGATCAACCGGAAGTAGTCGCGCACCAGCGGGAAGCCAGCGCTGTGGTTGATCTGCTCGCACCAGCGGTGTTCAAACCGATCGATGCGACTGAAAACCCGCGACGCTCTGCTCTGTGCCATTGTCGATGGCCTCCTGCGGTTCATTGAAAAGGTGCTGTTCGAAAGAGCGGGCGAGTAACGCCCAGTCCAGTGATTCGGCATGCTCGCGCGCGCGGCTGCGAACCGCGCTAAGCAGTGTTGGCTGATCCGCGAGGCTCATGGCGGCAAGGCTGAATTCCTCGCCGTCGTCCATGGCCAGCTTGCGCCCGTTGATGCCGTCATCGATGTGCTCATGGGCGGCCGCGTGATCAAAGGCCACAACACCAAGTCCGCTGGCCATGGCTTCAAGAACCACATTACCGAACGTTTCTGACTGGCTGGGGAACAGGAAGATATCCGCTGACGCATAATGCCGCGCCAGGGCATCCCCCGTTTGGATACCGCAGAACAGGTAGTTCGGGTGTGTACGCTGGAGCTTCTCCCTGAGTGGCCCATCCCCCACGAGGATGAAGCGGGCGCCAGGGTGTATCGCCTTCAGCCGCTCAAAGGTGCTGATGGCCTGGGCCAGATTCTTTTCGGCGGCCAGGCGCCCCACATAGAGCACCGCAAGCTGGCTTTCGTTTACGCGCCATTGAGAGCGGAGTTCACTGCTTCGCCGCGCCGGGTGGAAGTGGCGGCTGTCTACGCCGCGACTCCAGCAGTGGACATTGCCGATGCCCCAGCGCTCAAGTTCCCGGCAGACCCTCGCTGTGGGCGCCAGCGTTGCACCGCAGCGGTTGTGAAAGGCAACGAGATAGCGGCGGATCAGGCTTTCCAGAAAACCGGCGCCGTAGTAGCGGCTGTACTGGTGAAAGTTGGTGTGGAACCCGGACAGGGCCGGAATTCCCATCTGGCGTGCCAGGCTGAGGGCAATCCATCCGAGCGGGCCCTGGGTGGCGATATAGACAGCCTCGGGCCGGTTTTTCTTCCAGGCGGCGCGCAACCGGCGCGGGGATGGCCATCCAAAGCGCAGTTCCGGGTAGCCCGGGAGGGGTAGCCCCCGTACCCGATGGTGACGTTCGCCCTCGAAACTACCATCTCCCTGCCGGGATTCACCGCGCTGGAAGGGTCTTACGACGCTCAGCTGGTGGCCCGCCATCCGCAGTTCACGACAGAGATTGGCGAGGGTATTGGCCACCCCGTTGATCTCCGGCGCGAAGGTCTCGGTTACCAGACAGATGTGACGTGGTCCCATGGTGCCTCCGGTGGGTCCCGTTTGATGATTCCAGTATCGGGAGCGGCGGTTACTGGTTTGTGACAGTTCTGTGATGATTGGATGACAGCGGGGCTCCCCAAACCGTCGGCTGGCGTTGCCATGGCCCGGTAGACGCCTTAGCATGCGGTGAACGCTAACGGGAGGTGACCACGATGGAAAAACGGCAGCTGGGGAGAACCAATCTGGATGTCAGTCTGATCGGCCTCGGTACCATGACCTGGGGGCAGCAGAACACCGAGCGTGATGCCTTCGAGCAGCTGGACTACGCGGTTGATCACGGCATCAACTTCATCGACGCGGCCGAGATGTATCCGGTACCGCCGAAAGCTGAAACCCAGGGTCTGACGGAAACCTACCTGGGGAACTGGCTGAACGCCCGTGGGAATCGCGAAGACCTGGTGATTGCCACCAAGGTAACGGGCCGCAGTGATATGGACTATATGCGGGGTGGCCCGCGCCTGACTCGTGAGCAGATCCACCAGGCCGTGGACGACAGTCTTCGTCGTCTGCAGACGGATTACATCGACCTCTACCAGATCCATTGGCCGGAACGGAAGGCAAACTTCTTCGGCAAACTCGGTTATGAACCCAAGGACGACGGGGATGCGGTGCCCATCGAAGAGACCCTGGGCGCGCTCAACGAGTTGGTAGAGGCGGGCAAGGTGCGTCATGTTGGAATTTCCAACGAAACCCCCTGGGGCGCCATGGAGTACCTCCGGCAGGCGGAAAAGCACGGCTGGCCGCACATCCAGAGCATCCAGAACCCCTACAATCTGCTGAACCGCTCCTATGAAGCGGGGCTCGCCGAGATCTCGATGCGGGAGGACTGTGGGTTGCTGGCCTATTCACCCCTGGCCTTTGGGGCTCTGACCGGCAAATACCTGGGCGGGCGTCATCCGGAGGGGGCCCGGCTCACTGAGTTTACGCGTTTCACCCGCTATACCTCCGAGCATGCGGTGGAGGCGACCGCGGCCTATGTGAACCTGGCCTGGGAACACGGCCTCTCGCCGGCACAGATGGCGCTGGCCTACGTGAACAGCCGCCCCTTCGTGACCAGTAACCTGATCGGGGCGACCACCCTCGATCAGCTTGGGGAAAATATTGAAAGCGCGAATATTACGCTTTCCGACGAGCTGCTGGGCCGCATCGAGAGCCTGCATCAGCGTTACACCTATCCGTGTCCGTGAGCAGTGGCGCAGCCGTAACCTTGCGGATTCGGAATCAAAACAGCATTCAGGAAGGTTGATTGTGTCAGAACAGAGAGTCTATACCCTTGCCTATCAACTCAAGAACAAGGCTGGAGAGGTTGTCGACAATTCCGCCAATGGCGAACCGTTGCACTTTGTCAGCGGTGCGGGCCAGATGATCCAGGGGATTGAGAAGGCGGTTGAAGGCCGCGAGGCCGGCGAGTGTCTTGAGGTAACCATTCCCCCGGAAATGGCCTATGGAGAGCACCAGCAGGACCTGGTCCGGCGTATGCCGCGCAGTATGTTCCAGGGCACCGAGGAACTGCACGAGGGCATGAAGTTCCAGACGAACTCGGGCGATAACGCGCAGATCGTTAAGATCATCGGGTTTGAGGACGACCAGGTTGTTATTGACGCGAACCATCCGCTGGCCGGTTTCACCCTCTATTTTGACCTGGAAATCCTTGAAGCACGCGAGGCTACCGAGGAAGAGGTGGCCCAGGGTATGCCCATGACCTGAGGGGGAAGGGGCAGTGACCATGCAAAGTCGCCATCAGTGTGTATACTTGTGTTACACAATGTTGAATATTCATCAGGTCGTTGCGCCTTAACCCCGCGACAGGACAGACAATGGAAACAACAAATAAAGAGACGGACGCCGTGGAACAGAGCAGTGAAGCCTCCCGGGTATTGATCGTTGAAGACGACGAACGCCTGGCGGAACTGACCCGTGATTTTCTGGAGAAGAACGGGCTGGTGGTATCGCTGGAGACCAACGGCAGCCATGCCGTGGACCGTATCCGCAACGAACTGCCCGACCTTGTCGTTCTCGATCTAATGCTCCCCGGCGAGGATGGCCTTGCCATCTGCCGACGGGTGCGCCCGTACTACAACGGCCCCATCCTGATGCTGACGGCGCGTACCGATGACCTGGATCAGGTTCTGGGGCTGGAGATGGGCGCGGATGATTACATGTCCAAGCCGGTCCGTCCCAGGGTGCTTCTGGCCCGCATTCGCGCACTGCTTCGCCGTATCAGTGAGACCTCAACGGAGCCGGCGGCGGCTGCGCAATCCAGCGAAGAGCCGGTTCGACTGGTATTCAACAACCTGGTGGTGGATCGCTCCATGCGTGAAGCCTGGCTGGACGACGACAGCATTGATCTGACCAGTGCTGAATTCGATCTGCTCTGGTTGCTGGCCAGCAATGCCGGGCGTGTGCTCAGCCGGGAAGAGATTTTTACGTCCCTGCGCGGTATTGAATACGACGGACAGGACCGATCCATTGATGTTCGGGTTTCGCGCATCCGGCCCAAGATCGGTGACGATCCGGTTCACCCCAGGCGCATCAAGACGGTGCGGAGTAAGGGTTACCTGTTCGTGAAGGATGTTTAACACCTTATCCCTGACGCCCTATTACCTGCGCGTCTACGCGTTCCTCGCCCTGGTGGCCCTGGGCGTGACGCTCTTCGGCGGCGCGTTGGTGCTGGGGCTCAATGCGGTGCGCCACCAGGCTTTTCTCGAGGACACGCCCGAGCCACTGATGCGCTGGCTGGCCAATCATCCTGGCGCCGTCCGCGAGCTTGCGGCCAGTGATGCCGGGGCGCGGCTCCGGCTGCTGCCCATGGATACCGTCTCGCTTAATGATGTCGCCGAAGAGCGCCTGGCCCATGGGCAGGTTCTGGCTCGCAACCGGGGTGACGGAATCTATCTTTACCGGTTGATGAATACGGAGAGTATTCTTGAGATCCGCGTGGAGAATTTCTACCGCCAGATTGCGGAACTGGCCACCCGGACATTGCGGTTGGCTGACCGCCACGGTCTCTCTGAAAGTGAGCCGGATGCCCTGACGGCATTTGGCGTCCGGCTTGGTGTTCTGGCACGTCCACTGGAGTCCACCGACGCTCTGCCGGGCGATAATGTCCTGCGTCAGGTTGTTGAGCAGGACCTGGCCTATTATCAGCCAGGCCGGCGGGCCGCGGCCCGCACCTTCGCCCGGATGACGGATGGCACCCTCATCGAGGTCCGGCATCCCGCGCCATTCCAGTTCTGGGCCTGGCCCATGATCCTGTTGGCTGGAATCCTGGTGGCGCTGACACTGGGCGTGGTCGTGTATTACCTCCTTGCCAGACTCCATGGCCGACTGCGCAGCATTGAAGGTGCGGTATCCCGGATTGCCCGGGGTGAGCTGGATGCCCGTGTTGGCAGTGGTGACCTGTCGATCGCGGGCCGTCTGGGCGATGCTTTCAACCGTATGGCGGATCATATACAACGTCTTGTTGGCGTGCAGCGGGAAATGATCCATGGGGTGTCCCATGAACTGCGTACCCCCGTGGCCCGGATCCGTTTCGGGGTGCAGATGATCGAGGACTGCGATGATCCGGATATGCTCCGCTCCCAACTCTCGGCGATCGACAGTGACATCCAGGAGCTGGATGAGCTCATTGACGAGATCCTGACCTACGCGCGGCTGGAGCAGGGCGGACCCATTATGGCGGTGCAGCGCACGGATATCGTCGAAACCGTGGAGCAGGTGATTCGTGAGCAGCAAAGTACCCGCCCCGACCTGACCATCAACGCGACCATACCGGACGAAGCCCGTGAGAAGCCCTGGGCCGAGGCCGAACCCCGCTACATTCATCGGGCCATACAGAACCTGGTGGGCAACGCCACCCGTTATGCGAACGCCAACGTCCTCGTGGAATGCCATTTTGACGACCAGACCATGCGAATTGATGTGCAGGACGATGGTGCCGGTATTCCCGAAGAGGACTGGGATAAGGTATTCACCGCCTTTGCCCGGCTGGACGACAGCCGCACCCGTAAGTCCGGAGGCTATGGGCTCGGCCTGTCGATTGTTCGTCGGATACTGTACTGGCATGGCGGTCAGGCTTTCGTGGGGCGCAGTGAGAAACTCGGGGGTGCCTGCTTCACCCTGGTCTGGCCCCGTTATCAGGCAACGGACAATGCTGGAGAAGCGATTCAATGACCCGATTACTTGCGATTGACCAGGGCACCACCAGTTCCAGGGCCATTCTCTTTGACGGGGAAGGGCGCCTGCAGCGGGTGGCGCAACAGGAGTTCAGGCAGTTCTATCCCAGGGATGGCTGGGTTGAACATGACCCTGCCGAAATCTGGGAGTCAACCCGTCAGGTGTGCCTTGAGGTCCTGCATCAGGAGGGCCTTTCGGCACGGGAAGTGGCTGGTATCGGCATTACCAACCAGCGTGAAACCACCGTTATCTGGGACCGGGCCACGGGCGAGGCCGTCTACCCCGCCATTGTCTGGCAGGACCGGCGGACCACGCCCCTGTGCGAGAAGCTCCGGAATGATGGCCTGGAGCCCCGGGTTGTCGAGAAGACCGGCCTGATCATGGACCCCTATTTTTCCGCAACCAAGATCGCCTGGATACTGGAACATGTGGACGGTGTGCGCGAGCGTGCTGAACGGGGCGAACTTGCGTTCGGGACCATTGACAGCTGGCTGCTGTGGAAGCTGACCAATGGGCGTGTCCATGCGACGGATGCCACCAATGCCTCGCGGACTGCGCTTTTCAACATCCATACCCAGCAGTGGGATGACGAGCTGCTCTCGATCTTCCGCGTTCCCGCCTCCCTGCTTCCCGAAGTACGTGACAGCGCCTCTGATTTTGGCCGTACCGAGGCGGATCTTTTTGGTGGCCCCATTAGTGTGGGGGGCATTGCCGGTGACCAACAGGCGGCGCTTTTCGGGCAGACCTGCTTCGAGAAAGGCATGGCCAAAAGCACCTACGGGACCGGCTGCTTTCTGATGCTGAATACCGGGGAGGAAGCCATACGCTCGGAGAACCGGCTTCTGACAACGGTTGCCTATCGCCTGGGCGGGCGCACAACCTACGCCATGGAGGGCAGTATCTTTGTTGCGGGCGCGGCCGTCCAGTGGCTGCGGGATGGATTGGGCCTGATCAAGCATGCCGGGGAAACCGAGGCAATGGCCCACTCCGTTGGCGTTGATAACCCGGTCTATCTGGTGCCGGCCTTTACCGGGTTGGGAGCGCCCTACTGGGATCCCCACGCGCGTGGCGCCATACTCGGGCTGACCCGGGATACCGGGATTGCTGATATTGTGACGGCTGGTCTGCAGTCCGTGTGCTATCAGACCAAGGACCTGGTCCGGGCTATCCAGAATGACGGGGCACCGCTGAAGGAGCTCCGTGTGGACGGAGGCATGGTGGTCAACGATTGGCTGATGCAGTTTCTTGCGGACATCCTGAATGTGGCCGTGGACCGGCCCGCGATTACGGAAACCACCGCGCTCGGAGCGGCCTGTCTCGCAGGGCTCCAGACCGGGGTCTATGACAACCTGGATCAGATCCGCGAGCGCTGGCAGGTTGATCAGCGTTTTGAGCCGGAAATGGCCCCGGCAGTCCGTGAAAAGGCCTACCAGGGCTGGCTGGATGCCGTGGAGAAGGTGACCCGCTCCCGGTAGGCTCAGTTAATGCGGTCAAGGCCCAGAATCAGGGCTTCCAGCAGTGCCTTCTGGGCATGCAGCCGGTTTTCGGCTTCATCCCAGACCACGGAGCTGCGGTGCTCGAGCATGTCTTTGGAGATTTCCTCGCCGCGGTGAGCGGGGAGGCAGTGCATGAACAGGGCATCCCGGTGCGCTTTCTCCATCAGTGCCGGGCTCACCTGGTACTCCGTAAAGGCCCGCGTGCGCGCCTGTTGCTCTTCTTCCTGCCCCATGGAGGCCCACACATCGGTTACCACCAGGTTGGCGCCGGCGACGGCCTCGGCGGGATCCCGAACTACGGATACGCGATCACTGTTGGCCGCCATCAGGCCCTGGTTGGGCTCGTAGCCCTCGGGACAGGCGACAACCAGCTCAAAGTCGAACTGCAGCGCGGCGTTGATGTAGGAGTTGCACATGTTGTTGCCGTCGCCGACCCAGACAACCTTGGCGCCCTGAATCGAGCCCCGGTGTTCGCGCCAGGTCTGCATGTCGGCCAGCAGCTGGCAGGGGTGGAAGTCATCCGTCAGCGCATTGATCACGGGTGTTGCCGAGAAGGTGGCAAAGCGCTCCAGGGTTTCATGGCTGAAGGTCCGGATCATGACCGCGTCCACCATGCGTGATATTACCCGGGCGCTGTCCTCAACCGGCTCGCCACGCCCGAGCTGGGTATCGCGCGGGGAGAGGAAGATGGCGCCGCCGCCGAGCTGTGTCATGCCGGCTTCAAACGAAACCCGGGTTCGTGTCGATGACTTCTCGAAGATCATACCCAGGGAACGGTTGTGCAGGCTGTCCCGTGACAGACCATCGTTGCGGGCGCGGCGCAGTGCGCTCGCGTGGTCCAGTATCCGGATCAGTTCGTCCGGGCTGAAATCAAGCAGGGTCAGGAAGTGTCGGACATTCATGCTGCGATCCATCTTTTACGGGTTGTCGATCAGTCCAGGGGTTGGCTGTATCAGTTTCGGGGGCGGTCGCGGTCATCCGCGGCGTAGAGCTTGATGATGCGAATAACCTGATCCGCGAGATAGTCTGCTTCATCATCCGTCATCGTCAGCGGCGGCAGCAACCGGATCACCCGCTCGCGCGTGATATTCAGGAGCAGGCCCTGGACCTTGGCCAGAAGGACGAGTTCGGAGCAGGGGTGAGTCAGCTCAATCGCCAGCATCAGGCCCTGGCCCCGGATGTCCTCGATATAGTCCGCCCCCATCAGGTGTTCCCGGAAGCGGTTCAGCATACGTTCGCCGAGAATGCGCGCCCGGTCCATCAGGGCATCCTGCTCGATCGCATCCAGAACGGCAATTGCCGCGGCACACCCCAGTGGATTCCCCCCAAAGGTGGAGCCATGGCTTCCCGGGCTGAATACCTTGGCCGCGGCGCCGCGGGCCAGGCAGGCCCCGATCGGATAGCCGTTGCCAAAGCCTTTCGCGACGGTGGCGACATCCGGTTGGACACCCTGCTGCTGACAGGCCAGGTAGGTGCCGGTACGACCGTTGCCGGTCTGAACTTCGTCAAGCATGAGAAGCCAGTCCTCGCGGTCACAGATGCGGCGAAGCCCCGGAAGGTAATCATCGTCCGGAATATCCACGCCACCTTCGCCCTGAATCGGCTCTACCAGTACGGCCACGACGTTGCTGTTGGAACGGGCAATCGCTTCCACGGCTTCAAGGTCATTGAAAGGCGCCCTTACAAACCCGCTGACCAGGGGCTCGAAACCGGCCTGGACACGGCGGTTGCCGGTGGCGGTGAGGGTGGCGAGGGTGCGCCCGTGAAAAGCGTTCTCCATGACAATGATGGCGGGGGAGGCAATGTTGCGTTGGTGCCCGTAGTGACGGGCCAGCTTGATGGCGGCTTCATTGGCTTCCGCGCCGGAGTTGGCAAAGAAGACGCCATCCATGTCGGTCAGGTCGCAGACCCGCTGAGCCAGCTGTTGCTGGAGCTTGCAGTGGAACAGGTTGGAGCAGTGGGTCAGGCGTTCGGCCTGCTGGCTGATGGCATGTGCCACTCCGGGATGGCTGTGGCCGAGGCCGCAGACCGCGATGCCGGTGAAGGTATCAAGATAGCGCTGGCCTTCGGTATCGTAGAGCCACATGCCCCGGCCGTGTTCAAAAACAACCGGCAGACGACCGTAAGTGTTGAGCAATGGCTGTTCGGCCATGGCAGGGCCTCGTCTCAAATAAAAAAGGCAGCTGTCATAGCTGCCTCTGTAAAAACGTAATACTAGCGTTAAACTGGCACTCTCGCAATGTCCCGGAGGTCGCCCCAGTGGATGCCATCGAGCTCAGTCTCTTCGTCAGTCGCCTGACCGCCATCTGCGATGATATGGGGGCGGTGCTGAGGCGTGCGTCGCTGTCGCCGAACATCAAGGATCGCATGGATTTCTCCTGCGCCATTTTTGATGCCCATGGGGAACTCTGTGCCCAGGCCGCCCATATCCCGGTCCATCTGGGCAGCATGGCTTACGCCATGGCGGATATTGTCAGCCGTTTTGAGTGGGAGCCAGGCGATGTGGTGATCCTCAACGATCCTTTCCTGGGAGGCACTCATCTTCCCGATATCACACTGGTGGCGCCGGTATTCTCGGAGGGGGCCCTGTTGGGCTTCGCCGCCAACCGGGCCCACCATGCGAGCATAGGCGCCAGCGCCCCGGGGTCCATGCCGCTTTCAACCCGCCTTGAGGAGGAGGGCATCGTGATCGCCCCCGCACGCCTGGTTGCCGCCGGTGAGCGTGTGACAGCGATGGTGAACCGTCTTGGCGCCATCGAGCCGGGTGTGCCGGAGGGGACGCTACCCGGGGATTTTGAGGCCCAGCTCAGTGCTGTGACGCTGGGTGTTCAACGGCTTTCGGTCATGGTCGGACAGCAGGGCCGGGCGCCTTTCAGCGAGGGGCTGGGGGCGATGAACGATTACGCGGCCAGGCTCGCCGCCAAGGCTTTGGAAGGGTTCCCCGACGGGCAGTGGCATTTCACGGACAGCATGGACTCTGACGGGGCTGGCGCGACGGATATCGCCATCCAGGGCACACTCACGATCGACAGCGGACGCTGGCATCTGTCCTTTGACGGCACTTCGGAGCAGGTCGAGGGTAATATCAACTGCCCCCTGAGTGTGACAGCCGCCGCTGCCTACTACAGCTTACGCTGCCTGTTGCCGGCCCAGATTCCGGATTGTGCGGGTGCCTTTTCGGTGCTCAGCCTGTCGGCGCCGGAAGGCAGTCTTGTGAATGCGCGCGGGCCG
Organism: Halospina denitrificans; assembly: GCF_004364635.1. Taxonomy (GTDB): domain Bacteria; phylum Pseudomonadota; class Gammaproteobacteria; order Pseudomonadales; family Oleiphilaceae; genus Halospina; species Halospina denitrificans. The sequence continues at coordinate 35,494 of NZ_SOAX01000006.1, forward strand.
GCGGCGGTCGCTGCCGGCAATGTGGAGACCAGCTCCCGCATCGTGGATGTGTGCCTGGGCATCCTTGCCCAGGTGATCCCGGAGCGGATTCCGGCGGCTTCCCAGGGCACCATGAATAACCTGGCCATCGGCAGCAGGGCGGCGGGTAACGAATGGCACTACTACGAGACCATTGGTGGCGGCGGAGGGGGACATGCTGCGGGCTCCGGGCTCAATGGCGTTCACACTCACATGACCAACACGCGTAATACCCCGATTGAGAGCCTGGAGTTGCACTATCCCATGCGCCTCTGGTCCTACCGGTTGCGTCGCGGTTCCGGAGGCCAGGGCCGGAACCGGGGTGGAGACGGGGTTGTGCGTGACTATGAGTTCCTGGCGCCCGCTGAAGTTACCCTTCTGACGGAGCGTCGCAGGCGCGGGCCCTGGGGGGTAGCGGGTGGGGAGGCCGGTGCTGCCGGAGAGAACCTCTTCAATGGCGAGCCGCTTACCGGGAAGGCGCGGTTACTGGTTGAGGCGGGGGACCGATTGTCCATCGCGTCCCCGGGAGGTGGTGGCTGGGGTCGGAAAGACCCAGTACAATAGTCAAGTATGTTCTGGTGGTGTAAAATTCTGCGCAACGCCTTACCAGCTACGCGCGACGACCGGAGGACTCATGGATATCAATGACAACATCAAGCAACAGCTTCAGGACAACCCGATTCTTCTGTACATGAAGGGTACGCCCCAGGCGCCCCAGTGCGGTTTCTCCGCCAAGACGGTGCAGGCGCTGATGGCGTGTGGTGAGCGCTTTGCGTATGTGAACATCCTGGAGAACGATGAGCTGCGTGAAGCACTGAAGACCTATTCCAACTGGCCTACCTACCCGCAACTTTATGTGAACGGCGAGCTTGTGGGGGGCTGTGACATCATTCTCGAGATGTATGAAAGCGGCGAACTCGAGGAGGTGGTCAAGAACGCCGCCCCCCAGGAGAACAGCGAATCCTGAGCCTCCTGCTCTAGGGCGCCTTTTCTTCGGGGGGCTCGAAAATCAGCCTGACCCGGAATCGACCGCTGCCCTCAGGCGGTTCCGGGAAGGGGCTGGCGGCCAGAGCGGCCTGGCGCCCCAGGCTGTCCAGCGCCTCCGAGCCTGACGACTTCCTGATTCGGGCGCGGCGCAGTGCGCCGTTGCCCATCAGGCGCAGTTCCAGTGTCACGGCCCGCGGCTCTTCAAGATCCCCCAGGGCCGCCTCATACCGGATTTCTCCGGCGATTTTTTCCCACAGTTGTATTTCATAATCAGACAGATTCCGTGTGTCCTCACGGCTGAGTCTTGTGACCTGTGCGTCTTCGGCGGGGGCGTCGGTTTCCGGGGATCGGTTGCCAAACAGCTGCCGGAATGACGACACGGAGTCCTCGCTGCCGGATTCGGGATTGGCGGCGGAGAGATCCGGGCGCCCCGGTGTTTGCGTTTCCGGCGGTGCCTGGATCGGAGCGGTGCGTTCCCCATTGTCACGACCAATCACGGGCTTGCTGCCGCCGGATTCGCTCGTTTGCGCCCGGGAGGGAGTGCCCTGGCGATTCTCACGGGAGGCGGCTGACTGGTTCGGGCTCTCGCCCGCGGGCGCAATCCGGACGCTGACGGTCAGGGGAGGGCGTTCCGGCTCCGGTGGAACCTGGAGCCAGGCGCGGACCAGCATCGCCAGCAATACATGGACGAACAGCGCAAGCGAGAGCGACAGGATAATCCGGTAGGCTGTTGTGTTCTTTGACTCCTGCATGGAATCCCGGGCCGTTTACAGCGAATTCAGCCGGCCTTGCGGGTGAGGCCTCCAACAACAGCATCCAACGCCCGGTCAACCAGGGCGCCCTGCTCAAGAACCATGAGACGTTCCCGCCGTAACTCATGGGCCAGTTCGTTGCGGCTCTTCTCGACGACCTTGAGCCCCATGCGGTTGACGAAGACAAAGCTGTCCGCTTCCTCAATAACCGCGGAAAGCTTGCACCGGAAACAGGTCCCATTGACCAGCCGGAATTCGACCCAGTCACCCACCTGAATGCCCTCGAGGGTCTCATAATGCTCGGCCATGGCCGCGTCCTCAAGCGCCTGCTCCCGCTCAACAGCCGTAGAGCTCGGTGCCTGGGGTACTACTTCCGGAGTCTCCTCCGCGGTCAGGCTGTCCTCCGCCGCTTCGGCCAGCGCCTGGCGGCGGAAGGAGTCGGTCAGTTCCTTCTTGAGCTCGGCCATCGTGCTGTCGAGCCGGTTGGCATTATAGGAGACTTCCTCGAGCCCAGCACGCACCGATTTGATCAGAGCGGGGACCAGGCGAACCCACTGTTCCCGATCCTGGCTCTCCGGGTGTGGGCGAAGGCACCACAGAAGATCATCCACAACACGAACGGTCTGGGCCCAGCGATGCTCGGCGTCGTCACGCAGGTAGGCGAGGAACATGACCCGGCTCCAGCCATTAACGAGAAGCTCGCGCACACTGTCCGGAACCTGGCGGTTTTCCAGTCGCTCCTTCAGGACCTGGTCCACGGTCTCCTGGGCTTTTCGGGATTTGATGCGCCCGCGCTCTGACTCCCGGGTACGCTGCTCCACGAGGGTGGCCTTGCGGTTTTCCCGGCTCAGGAACGTTTCGAACTCGTCGTATAATGTCTCGAAGAGGGTAACATCTCCGTTGAATTCCTCAATAATACGATGCACCACACGATGGATCTCGTCATAGAGGCGGTCGCGATTCTTTTCCCCGTGATTGCTCCACCCAATACCCGCGCGCGCCAGTGCGTTCAACAGCTTCCGGGCTGGGTGCGAGGGCTTGCTGAAGAAACTCCGGTCCTTGACCACCACTTTCAGGATCGGAATCTGCAGCCGGCTGATCAGTACCTGGACGGGGGGCGAGAGGTTATGATCGTCCAGGATGAATTCGAACAGCAGGGCAACCAGGTTGATGAGGTCTTCATCCATGCTCTCCAGCGCCGCCGTGCGACCCTCTGTGGTCGGCTGACGGGCCAGCAGGTCACTGATCATCTCCCTTAGGTCCGGGCGTTCCGGTCGCCCCTGGGTCAGATCCGATTCGGCTTGGGGTTGCGGCATCTGTGATAGCAAATCGTACAATTCCTTTTTGGATACGATGTAAAATGAGTCAGGCCCTGAGGTGTCCCCGGATGCATGCGGGCTGTGGCGTCGGTAGCCAGAAAGCAATGCCCCGATGCTTTCAAGGAACTCCTTGCCGGACGCGGCATCCGCGGCGCTCTCCTTTTCCTTGTTCCGACGTGTCTGCGATTCCGTTACCTGTTCGCTTTTGCGCGCCTCATAGTGGAAATTGGGCACGACGCCCGCCTGGATCAGGATACGGTTTGCCTCGTCCAGTACGAGCCCAAGACTGGCCAGCACGTAACGGTCAAAGTGCTTGAGCAGGATGAGTCGCTCACGGATCTGAATATCCAGGTCGCTGCAGGCTTCGCGGAAGAGGTTGCTGAGTGGCTCTGGGGCCAGGGGGTTCACAGGGCTGTCCTTGTTGTGTCCGGGATAGAGCGAGGTAAGCCGGGTCTGGAGTGGCAGCAGTGTCCCCTGGAAGCTGACGACCGCCTTATTGGTCATCGCATTGATGGCTACCTGCTCTTCCAGGTCGTCATTATCCACCAGTGACAGACTGTGCGCGCTGACGGGTTGCGGGGGCTTCTCGTGCCGCCGGCTGATGTCGCTTGCCGGGGGGTGGCGGAAGAGGTTGGCCAGCCCTTCCTGGAACTGCTTTTCGATTCCTTTGCGCTTGATGCGGACCTCGCGCATGGTCTCGAAATAGCGGTTCTGGTCATTGTTGCTCCGGGCCCCATTGGCGAGTTCGAAAAGTGAGTCGTCAATGGCGTCAAGGGCGCTGCCAAGCAGGTCTGCAAGTCCTGGCGCAACAGTCTCCCAAACCTGCCGGATTTCCCGTGGTAGCCGGTTGTCGGCCTGTGCGCCCAGTGTCGAGGAGACCGAATGAATTCCGGGTTGTTCGCTCATGGCTGACTCCGTAGGGACGCCTCGACCGCGGGGCAGGGGAATGGCTCTGTCGGCATTGGATACTGCAGTGCCACCGGAAATTAAAGTATACAAAGTATACAAAAAAATAACAAAAGATTACGTGTCGGAGTCTGTGAGCTGGTCCGCGTTATTGCTGTCGGGGCGCTGCTGCTGCCAACTGGGGATGGATGCGTACGGTACGGATGACGTTGTCCTTGATTTGCAGGGTCTCAAGGCGCAGCCCGTAGAGGTTGAGGCAGAGATTGCTCTCGGGAATGGTCTCCAGGTATTCGGTGATGAGTCCGTTGAGGGTCTTGGGGCCGTCAGTGGGCAGCTGGAGTTCCAGAGCCCGGTTCAGGGTGCGGATGGGGGTGGTGCCGTCAACAATGGTGGTCCCGTCCGACTGGGGCAGGATATCCTGGCTGCTGCTCGAGGCAAAGTCTGTAGTGAACTCGCCGACAATTTCCTCGAGTATGTCCTCAAGTGTTGCTATGCCCAGTACATCACCGTACTCGTCAACAACGATTCCAATACGGCGGCGCTCTTTCTGGAAATTGAAAAGCTGGGTGTGCAGGGGGGTGCTTTCGGGGATGAAATAGGGCTCCCGGCAGAGCTGCATCAGTGTGGCCTTGTTGACTTCGTCGTCGTCGAGAAGCCGACTGACGTTGCGCAGGTGCAGGATGCCCACGGTGTTGTTGATGTCCCCTCGATACACGGGCAGGCGCGTGTGTTGGCTGCCCCGTATCAACCTGAGGATCTCGCCGACGCTGTCTTCCAGGTCGATGCCAATAACCTCGTTGCGCGGCACCATAATGTCGTTAACGGTGACCTTCTCCAGATCGAGAATGCTGATGAGCATATCCTGGTGCCGGCCGGGGAGCATGGAGCCGGATTCATTGACCAGGGTGCGCAGTTCCTCACGGCTGAGGTGGTCCTCGCCGGAGCCACTCTTCAACCGCACGCCCATCAGGCGAAGCAGGTTGTTGGTGATCAGGTTGAGTACCCAGACCACCGGGTAGAAGATTTTCAGCAGCGGGCCAAGGATGTGGGACGCCGGAAAGGCAATGCGTTCCGGGTACAGGGCCGCGAGCGTCTTGGGGGTGACCTCGGAGAAGATGAGGATGGTGATGGTCAGGGCGATGGTGGCGATGGCAACACCCGCATCGCCCCAGATGCGCACGGCAATGAGGGTGGCGATGGCCGAGGCGAAGATATTGACGAAGTTGTTGCCAATGAGGATGACGCCAATGAGCTGGTCCGTCCGCTCCAGGAGTCGGGTGGCCCGCCTGGCGCCTCGGTGGCCTTCCTTGCTGAGATGTTTGAGGCGGTAACGGTTCAGCGCCATCATCCCGGTCTCGGAGCTGGAGAAGAAGGCCGAGAGGATGATCAGCAGAACCAGGATGCTGCCAAGGGCGGTCAGGGATGCGTCGTTCACAGCTGGATTCCGTTGGCGTTGAGTGTCAGGTTACAGAATGAATTCAATGACCAGGCGGCTTCCGAAATAGCCCAGCGTCAGAAGCACGCAGCCAACCAGGGTCCAGCGGCTGGCCACAGCCCCTCGCCACCCCTGGAGCTGGTGGCCTACGACCAGGGCTGCAAAGACCAGCCAGGCCAGGAGGGTGAAGACTGTTTTATGGGCAAGCTGTTGCCCGAAAATGTCCTCGATGAAGACGGCCCCGACAATAATGGCCAGTGTCAGGATGGCGACGCCGGTGTTGATGAGCCCGAACAGCAGGCTTTCCATGGTCTCCAGTGGCGGCAGCGTCCGAACCAGAAGGCTGTTTCGGTGGGCCTTGAGCTGGTGGTGCTGGAAGTAAAGAAGCACGGCCTGTATCGCCGCCAGGGCAAGAAAACTGAATGCGGTCACCGCCAGAAGTACATGCAGCAGGACGCCGATATTGGATTCATCGATGACGCGCGGGCCCGTGTAGAATGCCAGTTTTGCGAGGATTGTGGTCGCGGCAAACGGGTAGGCGACCAGCAGCAGGTTGTGCACGGGTCTGGCCAGCGACAGGCCAATAACCAGAATGACAACCAGGGCGGACACCGCCATAGCGGCCACCAGAACCGACAGGTTGACGCCGCTGTCGAGCACCATGTACTGCGCGGCCAGCACCAGGTGAGCGGCTACGCCGAGAGCACCCGCCAGAAGCGCCAGGCGCTGCGCAGGCATTTGCTGTGTGCGGAGGTGCAGGAGTTGAAGGACAAATCCGGCGCCATAGAGAATAACGGCAGTGAAGGCGATAATGGTTGTGCCCATGGGCGTCATGAATTTCCGGCTTGTGTCGGCTTCGGGGTCGTCCGTCAAACGGATTTTCCGGCCCCGGTTCGTGTCAGGCGTTCAGTCTGGTTATAATAGCCCGTCGATGCAACTGGATGGGACCCTCCCGTTCCTATTAGCCAACCAACGAATGCCGAACGTTTCATGTTTGATAATCTGACAGACCGGCTTTCCGGAAGCCTTAGAAAAATCTCCGGTCAGGCAAAACTGACGGAAAACAACATCAGTGAAACGCTGCGGGAAGTCCGTATGGCGTTGCTGGAGGCGGACGTCGCGCTGCCGGTGGTCAAGGCTTTCGTTGAGAACGTGCGCCAGAAGGCCGTCGGACAGGAGGTCATGCGCAGCCTGAGCCCGGGGCAGGCCTTCATCAAGATCGTGCAGAGCGAACTTGAGGCGGTCATGGGCGCTGCGGAGCCTCTTGAACTCAGCGGCAAGCCCCCGGCGGTGATCATGATGGCGGGCCTGCAGGGCGCGGGTAAGACCACCAGCGTTGCCAAACTGGCCCGCTACCTCAAAGAGCGTGAGAAGAAATCCGTGATGGTGGTCAGCGCCGACGTTTACCGTCCGGCCGCCATCAACCAGCTGGAGACTCTCGCGGGCGAGGTGGACGCCAGCTTCTATCCCAGCAGCACTGACCAGGATCCGGTCACCATCGCCAATAATGCCGTGGACGACGCTCGCCGTCGCTTTATCGACGTGGTGATCGTGGACACGGCCGGTCGCATGCACGTGGACGAGGGCATGATGGATGAAATCGGCCGCCTGAATAAGGCCGTTTCGCCCAACGAAACCCTCTTCGTCGTGGATGCCATGAGCGGCCAGGACGCCGCCAATACCGCCAAGGCCTTCAGTGACGCCTTGCCACTCAGTGGTGTCATCCTCACGAAGGCGGATGGCGACGCGCGCGGGGGTGCGGCGCTCTCGGTTCGCCATATCACGGGGCGCCCCATCAAGTTCCTGGGTGTGGGCGAAAAGACGGACGCGCTGGAAGTCTTTCATTCGGACCGCATCGCCTCGCGCATTCTGGGTATGGGCGATGTGCTGTCGCTGATCGAGGATGCCGAGCAGAAGGTTGACCAAAAGAAGGCCCAGCGGCTGACCAAGAAGATCAAGAAGGGTAAGAAGTTTGATCTTGAGGATTTCCGCGACCAGCTCCAGCAGATGAAGAATATGGGCGGCATGGGGGCAATGCTGGAAAAGCTGCCCGGTATGGGGCAATACCAGGAAATGGCCGAGAAACAGATGAATGACAAGTCCTTCGGCCGCATGGAAGCCATCATCTCCGCCATGACCCCCCATGAGCGCCGCTACCCCGATGTCATCAGTAGTTCGCGCAAGCGCCGTATTGCCAATGGTTCGGGGGTGCAGATGCAGGAAGTCAACCGTCTGCTTAAGCAGCACAAGCAGATGCAGAAGATGATGAAGAAGATGGGCAGCAAAGGTGGCATGGCCAACATGATGCGTGGAATGCAGGGCATGATGGGCGGCCAGGGTGGACCTGGAGGACCGGGCGGCCCTGCTGGTGGCGCCGGCGGTGGCATGCCGCCCATGGGTCGGCGATGAATCCGGATTGACGGTTTTCAGGCCCGGCTTTTTGCAGTAGAATGCCAGCCCTTTCGCACGGGCGGTTTCGAATCGCCCTGCAATTTTATTAATACAACAGGACAGTCGTTGAAATGGTAACAATCCGTTTGACACGAGGTGGCGCCAAGAAGCGTCCGTTCTATCACGTACAGGTGACGGACAGCCGTAAATCCCGTGATGGCCGATACATTGAGCGTCTGGGTTTTTTCAACCCGGTTGCGCGTGGCAATGAAGAGCGGCTGCGCCTGGATACCGAGCGCGCCCAGCACTGGATTGATCAGGGCGCCCAGCCCAGCGAGCGGGTGAGCAGCCTGATCAAAGAGGCAGCTTCCAAGTAACGGCGGCGGTCAGCGTCGAAGGAGGCGAGGGTGACGTCCGTTTCCAGTGAGACGGTGCTGGGTCAGATAACGTCGGTGTTCGGTATTCAGGGGTGGGTCAAGGTCTACTCCTATACGGAACCACTGGACAATATCTTCCAGTATCCGGAATGGATTCTGGCCGGAACCGGGGCTTCAAGGCGTTACCGGCTCGTCAGGGGACGCTGGCACGGCAAGACGCTTCTGGCAAAGCTTGAGGGCGTGGACGATCGTGACCAGGCAGCGCAGCTTTGTGGCAACGAAATCCGTGTTGCCACCGAGGATCTGCCTCCGCTGGAGGAGGGCGAGTACTACTGGTACCAGCTCGAAGGACTCCGGGTGCTGACCTCCGATGATCAGGATCTGGGTGTGGTGGATCACCTTATCGAGACCGGATCCAACGATGTTCTGGTGGTTGAACCGGACTCCGGAAGTATTGATGGTCGGCAGAGACTGATCCCCTTTCTGCCGGATCAGAGCATTGAATCGGTCCAGCTTGAGTCCGGCGTTGTGGTTGTGAACTGGGACCCGGACTTCTGAACAGGGGAGCAGCGCGACTTGCGCATAGGGGCGGTCACGATCTTCCCGGAGATGTTCCGGGCCATTACGGATTATGGCGTCACCAGCCGCGCGGTGTCTGAAGGGCTGCTGCAGCTGGAGACCGTGAATCCGAGGGCGTTCACCGCGGATCGGCATCGCACCGTGGATGATCGCCCCTATGGGGGTGGACCGGGCATGGTCATGAAGCCCGAGCCGCTGGAGGCTGCCCTGGATTCGGCCGTGGATGCCGTTGGGGGGAGCGCGAGGGTTGTTTACCTCTCGCCGCAGGGACGGCTGCTGGATCAGTCCCTGGTGGAGGCGTTGGCGGAAGAGCCGGCGCTGGTACTGTTATCAGGCCGCTATGAAGGGGTCGATGAGCGGGTTATTGAAGCCCGCGTGGATGACGAGATTTCCATCGGTGACTATGTCCTGAGTGGTGGAGAGCTCGCATCCATGGTGCTGGTGGACGCGGTAGTCCGCCAGATTCCGGGGGTGCTGGGACACAGCCAGTCGGCGGCGGAAGACTCGTTTGCCGATGGGCTTCTTGACTGTCCCCATTACACCCGACCGGAGCGGTTTCATGATCGCCCTGTGCCGGAGGTGCTCCTTCAGGGAGATCACGAACGGATACGACGCTGGCGTCTGAAGGCATCACTGGAACGGACGCTGGCACGACGGCCCGACCTTCTCGAAGGACGGGTGCTGTCGAAGGAAGAACAGGAGCTGCTGGCTGAGATCCGAGAGGAGCAGTCAGGAGCGACTATTTCAGGTAAATGATGGTCCGGACCGGGGCATCCAAGACTGGTGTTTAGGAGCGAACGATGAGTGGCAAGAGCAGCATCATCCAAGAGATTGAAAAAGAACAGATCAAAGAAGGATCCGTGCCTGAGTTCGGCCCCGGTGACACCGTGGTGGTCCAGGTCCGCGTGACGGAGGGCAACCGTGAGCGCCTCCAGGCGTTTGAGGGTGTGGTGATTGGTAAGCGCAATCGCGGCCTCAACTCCTCGTTTACCGTGCGTAAGCGGTCCTATGGCATTGGCGTTGAGCGTACCTTCCAGACGCACTCGCGGCTGATTGACAATATTTCCGTCAAGCGTCGCGGTGATGTCCGGCAGGCCAAGCTCTACCATCTGCGTGAACTGTCTGGTAAGGCTGCGCGGATCAAGGAAAAGCTTGGCTGAAACACGCAATGAGTCATTCATTGCAGATTTCAGTGAGTCGCTCTGGCTCGAGTCGGGCCTGAGCGATCGGTCCCGGCTTTCCTACGAAAGCGATCTGCGGCAATTCAGTCGCTGGCTGAACGAGCGTCATCCAGGGACTGAACTTGCCGGGGTGGACCGAACCTGCCTCATGGACTACCTGGCCAGTGTGCTCTCCGAGGGCGCCAGGGCCAGCACCGCAGCACGCCGCCTTTCAACCCTGAGACGCTTCTACCGCTACCTTCTGCGTGAAGGGCATATCTCACAGGATCCTACCCTCAAGCTTGATAACCCCCGCCTGACCCGCCGTCTTCCGGACACGCTCACGGAGGCCGATATTGAGGCGCTGCTGGATTGTCCTGACACGGATGAACCCCTGGAGCTGCGTGATCGCGCCATGATGGAGCTGCTGTATGCCTGTGGCCTGAGGGTCTCCGAGCTGGTGGCGCTGCGCATCGTCCAGGTCAACCGGCGCCAGGGCGTGGTGCGCCTGACGGGCAAGGGAAACAAGGAAAGACTGGTGCCAATGGGCGAGGAAGCCCTGGAATGGCTTGAGCAGTACCTTGAGCAGGCCCGACCCATCCTGGCTGGTGATCACGGGGGTGACGCGCTTTTCCCGGGGGCGCGCGGCGGCCACCTGACACGCCAGGCGTTCTGGTACCGGATTCGCCAGTACGCTACCCGGGCCGGCATTAACAAGCCGCTTTCGCCGCATACACTGCGCCATGCCTTTGCGACCCACCTTCTCAATCACGGCGCGGACCTGCGCGTTGTCCAGATGCTGCTGGGGCACAGTGACCTGTCCACCACCCAGATCTACACCCATGTGGCCCGGGAACGGCTGCAGAACCTTCACAGAACCCATCATCCGCGGGGCTAGGCGGGGACAGGGCGCGTCTTTTTCGTTACCCTGTAGGCATTACCGACTGAGCTGACTGTTTCGGAGACCAAGATGGCTTATTTCTGTTCTAAGCGTTCCCTGTTCCGCATCCTGCTGATCCCTTTCGCGTTTGTCCTTGCCTCATCGGTCATGGCCGAGAACGCGGAGGAGCGGATTCGCAGTGTACTGTCCGAACAGGTCCCGCAGTTGCAGGTCAGGGAGGTTCGGGAGACGGACATGGACGATATCTATGAGGTGCGCACGGCACAGCAAACCCTCTACATGACAGGGGACGCCAGCCATGCCTTCCTCGGGACCATGCTGCGTTTTGATGACGAGGATGGCCTCGTGAATGTCACTGAACAGGGACGTTCAGTGGAGCGCCGCGAAGCTCTCGCGTCCGTCTCCGCCGAGGACATGATCACCTTTTCGCCGGAATCGGAGGTCAAGGCGACACTCCACGTGTTCACGGACATCAACTGCGGCTATTGTCGCAAGCTGCACCGGAACATGGAGGCCATGAACAACATGGGAATCCAGGTGAACTATCTCGCCTTTCCTCGCGGAGGACCTGGAACGGAAGGGTACCGCAAGGCGATCAATGCCTGGTGCTCGGATAATCCGAAAAGCGCCATCACGCGGGCAAAACAGGGCGAGTCGATTCCGGACCGCGACTGTGACCACCCGGTGAAAGAACAGTTTGAACTCGGTCAGGCGCTGGGTGTTTCCGGGACTCCGGCGCTGATCCTCGAGAGTGGCCGGATGGTGCGTGGTTTCAGGCCGCCTCAGGCGCTTGAGAAGATCCTGGACCTGAACAGCTAAGCCTGCGATTGGATCGAGTTTTTTTTGGACCCTAAAGCGTATAATATGCGCTTTTCTTCAGGCGTTGTGCCCATAACAAACGCGAACCGGATCATAGAGGTGCTCAGTTGAAGGACGTGAATATCGGAATCTGTGGCTTGGGAACCGTCGGGGGCGGAACCTGGGAAGTGCTCCAGCGCAATGCCCGACTGATTGCCGGTCGTGCTGGCTGCAACCTTAAGGTCGCCCGCGTGGCAAGCCGGCGCCCCAGGCCTGATCTTGGCCTTGGCGATACTCCGTTTTCCACCGATATTTACGATGTAATCCGTGATCCCTCCATTGATGTGGTTGTGGAGCTGATCGGTGGCTATGACGAGGCCCGCGCCCTGGTGCTTGCGGCTATTGCCGAAGGCAAGCATGTGGTAACTGCGAACAAAGCATTGATCGCGGTCTACGGCAACGAGATCTTCAACGCAGCCAGGGAAAAGAATGTCATCGTGGCCTATGAGGCGGGTGTGGCCGGTGGTATCCCGGTTATGAAGGCAATCCGTGAAGGCCTCGCTGCAAACCGGATCAACTGGCTGGCGGGCATCATCAATGGCACCGGTAACTACATTCTCACCGAGATGCGGGCGGGGCGGGCCTTCGACGAAGTGCTCAAGGAAGCCCAGGATCTTGGGTACGCGGAGGCGGACCCGACGTTCGACGTCGAAGGTACGGATGCTGCCCACAAGCTGACCATTATGGCTTCCGCGGCCTTTGGTGTGCCTCTGCAGTTTGATCGTGCCTATACCGAGGGCATCAGCAGGTTAACCCCCTATGACATCTCCCATGCCGAAGCGCTCGGGTATCGGGTCAAGCACCTGGGGATTGCGCGCTCGCGCGAGGATGGCATTGAGCTTCGGGTCCACCCCACGCTGGTCCCGGAGGGTAATCTCATCGCCAAGGTTGATGGCGTGACCAATGCCATCCTTGTGGACGGGGACGCCGTGGGACAGACTATGTATCACGGTCCCGGCGCCGGCGACGAGGCAACGGCCTCCTCGGTGATTGCGGACCTGGTTGATGTGGCACGGGTCGTTGCGAGCGGCAGCGATCAGCGGGTTCCCTACCTTGGCTTTGAGTCGGAGGCTGTGACAGATCATCAGATCCTGTCGGCGGATGAGTTCCGCTCCGCCTATTACCTGCGTATTCAGGCGCTCGACAAGCCCGGCGTCCTGGCCAAGATTGCGGCGATCCTGAGTGACCAGGGCATCAACATCGAATCCATCATGCAGAAGGAATCCGAGCTTCATGATGGTCATATCCCGTTGATCCTGCTTACCCATACGGTGCTCGAAAAGCAGGTGAACAAGGCCATCTCCGAAATCGAGGCGCTGCCTGAGGTCGAAGATCAGGTTGTGCGCATCCGGGCCGAAAACTTTCTCTGAATTCTGACGACAGGATTGACCCTTGAGATACATCAGTACCCGTGGCAAGGCCCCAGCGCTTGATTTTGAAGAAGTCCTCCTGACGGGGCTGGCCACCGACGGTGGCCTCTATGTACCGGAAACGCTGCCGCGCTATACGCCGGAAGAGCTGATGGCGCTTCGCGGCCTGCCCTATGATGAGCTGGCGTGCCGGGTGATGTTTCCCTTTGTGGAAGGGTCGATTCCGGAGAGCGATTTCAGGGCCATGGTCCGGGAGACCTATGCCGGATTCACGCACCGGGCCGTGGCGCCCATGGTGCAGCTCGACGCCAACGAGTGGGTAATGGAGCTGTTCCGTGGCCCGACCCTGGCGTTCAAGGACTTTGCACTGCAGCTTCTGGGTCGCCTGCTCGACTATTTCCTGGAGAAGCGCAACCAGCACGTGGTGATTCTCGGGGCAACTTCCGGGGATACCGGATCGGCTGCCATTGAGGGATGTCGCCACTCCAGTCATGTGGACATCTTCATACTGCATCCCCATGAGCGCGTCTCCGAGGTGCAGCGCCGCCAGATGACCACGGTCCACAGCGACAACGTCCATAACATCGCGGTCACGGGTAACTTTGACGACTGCCAGAAGATGGTCAAGGCCAGCTTCGGCGACCAGTCCTTCCTGGGCGGCAAGACGTCGCTGGTGGCGGTGAACTCAATCAACTGGGCCCGGATCATGGCCCAGATTGTGTATTACATCTACGCCTCCCTGGCCCTGGGCGGACCGCATCGCAGCCTGGCGTTCTCGGTACCCACGGGCAACTTCGGTGATATCTTTGCCGGCTACCTGGCGCGGGAGATGGGGCTGCCGATTCAGCAGCTGGTGGTCGCCACCAACCAGAACGACATCCTGCACCGGTTCATCAGCCAGAACCAGTATGAGCCGGGCAAACTCCAGCACACCCTGTCGCCGAGCATGGACATTACCATCTCCAGCAACTTCGAGCGTCTGCTTTTTGACCTCTACGGTCGGGACAGCTCCGGTGTGGTGGATTTCCTGGAAGCGGCCTCCCATGGCGCTGTACAGCTCGAGGAGACCCGCTGGCAGGGCGCAAGGAAACTGTTCGACAGCTTCTCAGTTAATGACCAGCGCACCTGTGAGGTGATTGGTGAGGTCTACGGCGAGACCGGGTACCTGCTGGATCCGCATACCGCCATTGGCGTCGAGTCGGCTCGCCGCTGCCGCCGGGATGTGACGGTGCCGATGGTGACCATGGGGACGGCCCATCCGGCCAAGTTCCCCGAGGCGGTATCCCGCTCCGGTGTGGGCGTGGAGGCCAGCCTCCCAGACCATCTCTCCGACCTTCTGGAACGGGAGGAGCGGTTTACGGTGCTCAACAACGATCTTGCCGAGATCCAGGATTTCATGGCCCGTAACTGGAAATTCGCCGAAGACTGATTACGGCAGAAGCTGATGCGCAAGACCCTTGTTCCCCGTTCGGTACCGCCGGAGGCGCTTGCCGGAGAGGATCTGCACCCGCTCCTGCGTCGCCTCTATGCCGCACGGGGTATCACGTCCGCCTCGGAGCTGAACTACCAGCTCGGCGCCCTGGCTCATCCCCAGCAGCTCCGTGATGTTGACCGTGCCGCCCGTTACCTTATGGGTGCCATTGAAGCCGGCCAGCGAATCCTGGTGGTCGGCGATTTCGACGCCGACGGAGCGACCAGCACCGCCGTCTCGATCCTGGGGCTCGGGATGCTTGGCGCCCGTCACCTGGATTACCGCGTTCCCAGCCGCTTCACGGACGGCTATGGACTGACACCCGGGATCATCGACAGCCTGCGGGATGAAGGCCGTCTTCCGGACCTGCTGCTAACCGTCGACAATGGCATTTCCGCCCACGAGGGCGTCACGGCAGCGCGCGAAGCCGGCATTGAAGTGGTGGTGACCGATCACCACCTGCCGGGCGAAGCCCTTCCCGACGCCAGCGCTATCGTAAATCCGAACCAGCCCGGGTGCGAGTTCCCTTCATCCGGAACCGCCGGCGTTGCCGTGGTGTTCTATGTGCTCAGCGCCCTGCGGAGCCTGCAGCGGGATGCCGGATGGTTCGGGGAAAAGGAACCATCGCTTGGCGCACTCCTGGATCTGG
Source organism: Halospina denitrificans (assembly GCF_004364635.1). Lineage (GTDB taxonomy): Bacteria > Pseudomonadota > Gammaproteobacteria > Pseudomonadales > Oleiphilaceae > Halospina > Halospina denitrificans. Next base: position 50,667 of record NZ_SOAX01000006.1, read on the forward strand.
TTGCCCTTGGCACTGTAGCCGATGTGGTACCACTGGATCACAACAACCGCGTCCTGGTGGAGCAGGGCCTGAAACGAATCCGGGCGAGGCGTATGCGCCCCGGCATCCGGGCACTCCTGGATATTGCCGGACGTGACCCTGAAACCATCCAGGCCTCGGACCTCGGATTCACCGTCGGCCCACGCCTGAATGCCGCAGGCCGGCTGGACGACATGTCCGTGGGCATCGAATGCCTGCTGGCCGAAGAGGAACACCGGGCCTACGAACTGGCCCGCGAGCTGGACGCCCTCAACCGTGAACGCCGCTCCATCGAAACCGGCATGAAAGAAGAAGCGGAAAAAGCCGTGGAAACCCTGTCGCTGGACGGCGACGAACTCCCGGGCGCCCTCTGCCTGTTCGACGAAACCTGGCACCAGGGCGTAATCGGCCTCCTAGCCTCGCGTCTGAAAGAAAAATTCCATCGCCCCGTCATCGCCTTCGCCCTCGACGACGACGGCGACCTCAAAGGCTCCGCCCGCTCCATCCCCGGCCTCCACATCCGCGATCTCCTGGCCACCCTCGACACCCGAGAGCCTGGACTACTGACCCGTTACGGCGGCCACGCCATGGCCGCAGGCATGTCACTCGCCCGCAACCAACTCGACCGCTTCCGCTCGACACTGAACACCCTGATCGAGGAACGCACCGAACCCGAACTCTTCGCCCCGGAAATCCACACCGACGGCGAACTCGAACCCGACCACATGACCCTCGACACCGCCCGCCTGATCGCCAGCGCCGGCCCCTGGGGGCAGGGCTTCCCGGAGCCGGTTTTCAGCGGCGACTTCCGTCTCGTCGAGCAACGCGTTGTGGGTGAGCGCCACCTCAAGGTCCTGATTCAGGTGCCCGGGGTAGACCGTCTGGTGGACGGCATTGCTTTCAACGTGGATACCACCGTGTGGCCAACTCGGGGTGAGTGGGCGCGTTTGGCGTATCAGTTGGACGTAAATCGGTACAAGGGCAGAGAGCGGTTGCAGTTCAGGGTGATCTACCTCGAAGCCTTGGGTGAATGAGCTGTCAGAGGGGATCGGGAGCCTTATCCGGGAAGCTCCGGAGCCATGGATGGCGGAGGGCAGCGTACATGGAAGTATTCACAGCGATTCCCGGATAAGGCTCCCGATCCCCTCTGACAGCTCATTCACTACTCCCGCGTGTTCATGAGAACACTGATCCGTTAAAATGCCCCATTCATTATCACCAGCCGCATAGAAGAAGGTAGTCAGGCATGGAAACCAATCCCATCGTTCAGACCATTCGTGACCTGGAAGCGCGCACTGAAGCGCTTAGGGGGTATCTTTGACTACGACACCAAGAAAGAACGACTGACCGAAGTCGAACGCGAACTCGAACAGCCCGAAGTCTGGAACGACCCCGAACGCGCCCAGAACCTGAACAAGGAACAGTCCCGGCTGAACGGCATCATCGCCACCCTGGACAAGCTCACCAGCGGCATCCGCGATGCCGAAGAACTGCTGGAAATGGCCGAGGCGGAAGAAGACCAGGGTGCTGCCGACGAAGTCACCAGCGAACTTGAGAAAATGCAGGCTGAACTTGAGACCCTCGAGTTCCGCCGCATGTTCTCCGAAGACATGGACGAGAACAACTGCTACCTGGACATCCAGTCCGGATCCGGCGGCACCGAGGCGCAGGACTGGGCCAACATGCTGCTGCGCATGTACCTGCGCTGGGCCGAGGCCAAGGGCTTCAAGGCCGAAGTGGTGGAAGCCCAGGACGGCGATGTCGCCGGGCTCAAGAGTGCCACCGTGAAGATCGAGGGCGAGTACGCCTTCGGCTGGCTGCGGACCGAGACCGGCGTGCACCGCCTGGTGCGCAAGTCGCCCTTTGATTCCGGCAGCCGCCGGCATACGTCCTTTGCGTCTGTTTTTGTATCGCCCGAGATTGATGACAACATCCAGATCGAGATTGACCCATCCGATCTGCGGGTGGATGTCTACCGCGCCTCCGGCGCCGGTGGTCAGCACGTCAACACCACCGAATCCGCCGTGCGGCTGACGCACCAGCCCACCGGCATTGTGGTGGCCAACCAGAGCGGACGCTCCCAGCACTCCAACAAGGACCAGGCCATGAAGCAGCTGCGGGCCAAGCTCTACGAGCTCGAGCTGCAGAAGCGCAACGAGGAAAAACAGGCCAAGGAAGAGAACAAGTCCGATATCGGCTGGGGCAGCCAGATCCGCTCCTATGTACTGGACGACCAGCGCATCAAGGATCTGCGCACACGCGTGGAAACCAGTAATACCCAGGCCGTCCTTGACGGGTCCCTGGACCAGTTCATCGTTGCCAGTCTCAAGCAGGGACTCTAACCGGGAGAATCAACCGCACCATGACGGATAACACCGACGCCCCCCAATCCCAGGACGAAAACCGGCTGATTGCCGAGCGCCGTTCCAAGCTCCAGCAACGGCGCGAGTCCGCGGAGATCCCGTTTCCCAATGACTTCCGCCGGGACAGCACGGCGGCCGAGCTGGAATCGAAATACGGTGATTACAGCAAGGAAGAACTCGCCGAGCTGAACCAGACGGTGGCCGTTGCCGGGCGTATGATGCTCGATCGCAAGGCGTTCAAGGTCCTGCAGGACATGACCGGCCGTATCCAGATCTACGCGGACAAGGCCGTCCAGCAGGAGACGCGGGACTGGGATCTTGGTGACATCGTTGGTGTTCGCGGCACCCTCTCGAAGTCCGGCATGGGCGATCTCTTCGTGGTCATGGAGGAATACGTGCTCCTGACCAAGTCCCTGCGCCCGCTCCCGGAAAAGCACAAGGGGCTGGTGGATCCGGAGCAGCGCTACCGGCGCCGCTACGTGGATCTCATCATGAACGAGGAGACCCGCAGAACCTTCCAGGCACGCGCCAAGGTGGTCAACGGCATGCGCCATTACCTGACCACCCGGGATTTCATCGAGGCGGAGACGCCCATGCTCCAGGTAATTCCGGGCGGTGCCACGGCACGACCCTTTATCACCCATCACAACGCGCTGGACATCGACATGTACCTGCGGGTGGCCCCGGAGCTTTATCTCAAGCGGCTGGTGGTGGGCGGTTTCGAGAAGGTCTTCGAGATTAACCGTAACTTCCGGAACGAGGGGCTGTCCACGCGCCACAACCCGGAATTCACCATGCTCGAGTTCTACCAGGCCTACGCGGACTACCATGATCTGATGGACCTCACAGAGACCCTGCTGCGGCGCCTGGCCGAGGACGTCTGCGGCACCCCGCAGGTCACGAACACGGTCCGCGATGCGGATGGGGAAGTGACCGAGAGCATTACCTACGACTTCGGCAAGGCCTTTGAGCGCATGACCGTCAAGGAGGCAATCCTGGCGCATAATCCGGATCTGGACGCCGCGGCTCTTGAGGACCGCGACAGCGCGAAGAAAGTGGCCGAAGCTCTGCGGATTGAGGTGAAGGATTCCTGGGGGCTGGGCCGTATCCAGACCGAGATCTTCGAGGAGACGGCAGAGCACAGATTGGTCCAGCCGACCTTCATTACCCGCTACCCCACGGAAGTCTCGCCCCTGGCGCGCCGTTGCGATGACGACGCCTCGGTGACCGAGCGCTTCGAGCTCTTCGTCGGTGGCCGGGAAATTGCCAACGGTTTCTCCGAGCTCAACGACGCCGAAGACCAGGCAGCCCGGTTCCGGGAACAGGCAGAGGAAAAATCCGCGGGTGATGACGAGGCCATGTTCTATGACGAGGACTACATCACCGCTCTGGAATACGGTTTGCCGCCGACAGCGGGCGAAGGCATCGGCATCGACCGTCTTGTAATGCTGCTGACGGACTCGCCCTCGATCCGTGACGTGATCCTGTTCCCCGCCATGAGACCGGAAAAAGGCTGAATCGTCATGCATCCGGCCACGGAAGCGCTGCTTGGACAGCTCAAGCCCGACAACGGCTGGCGTGAACGGTTGGAGCCGGAATTCTCCCAGCCGTACATGGAATCGCTGGGGGAATTTCTCGCCGCCGAGGAGAAGGCGGGGAAAACCATCTTTCCCAAGGCGGCCCACTGCTTCAATGCCCTGAACACCACCGGCTTCGAGGATGTCTCGGTGGTGATCCTGGGGCAGGATCCTTACCACGGTCCGGGCCAGGCCCACGGGCTCTGCTTCAGTGTCCGTCCGGGCGTGGATGTGCCGCCGTCACTGGTGAACATCTTCAAGGAACTGAACCAGGATCTCGGCACCCCGATACCGGATCACGGCTGCCTCCAGCCCTGGGCGGAGCAGGGGGTTCTGCTTCTCAACAGCGTATTGACGGTGAGCCAGGGCAATGCCGGTTCCCATCGTGGCCAGGGTTGGGAGACCTTTACCGACCGCGTGATCCGTTACCTCAATGATGAGCGGGAATCAGTGGTCTTCCTGCTGTGGGGAAGCTACGCGCAGAAGAAGGGCAGTTTTATTGACCGCAACCGGCACCTGGTCCTTGAGGGCCCGCATCCTTCACCGCTGTCCGCGTACCGGGGCTTCTTCGGCGGGCGTTATTTCTCCCGTGCCAACGAGTGGCTGGCGGAAAAGGGACTGCACCAGGTTGAATGGGGGCTGCCGGACCAGAAGACCCTGATCGAGCGCTATCGCCGCCAGGGGTAGGTCGGCAGCGGCCCATTTTCCATTATGGCTCGTCACTGGGGCCCTGCTGTTCAGGCACACGATAGCCCAGTGGCTTGATGCGTACCCGGGCGGCGGGCTGGTCCGCCAGGGTAACAGTTGCCTCCAGTGCCTTGTGCGAGAGCACCGCCAGCATATGGCACTCGCCTGCTTCCGTGGCAATACAGTCCGTGATGCTGCCAAGCTTGCCGCCATCTGCATCCACCAATGGATCGCCAATCACCGGGGTGCTGTCCACGAAGGTCGCCTCCAGGCGGAAGAGGCTTTTCTTGAGCTGCCCGAGATGGTGCATCCGTGCGATCACTTCCTGACCCGTGTAGCACCCCTTGGTGAAGCTCACGCCGTCAATGGCATGCAGGTTGAGATTAAGCGGGATATACGCGCCCACGGTTTCCGGGGAGAGGGTAGTGAGGCCGCTCTGGATTTCGGTCAGTCGCCAGGCAGAGCCGGGCATGTGACGCGCCCCGCCGTCACTGATGGGTCCCTTTTCCCAGAGCTCGAAGCGTGGTGTGCCATCGGCCAGGGGTAGCGTCGCCACCAGGTAACCGTTAGCCGTCTCGACAACCTGGTTGCAGGCGCTGGGCAGGGCCTCAGCGGATACATGAGCCATGGCCGCGTCGGTGCCAACGAGGCCGGTCAGGGACCAGTCGCCGGCGGGACTCATCTCGGCCTTGAAAAACGCAAGGTACTTGCTGAGCTGATTGCTGACTTCCTCGGCAATGGCTGCTGGCAACTGCATCATGACGCAGTCTTCTGATACCCGTAGCAGGCGGAACAGGGCGTAGGCCCGCCCTTTGGGGTTACAGGCGGCGCCCGGCAGGCTTGTCCCGGGTGTCAGCTGTTGGATATCACAGGTGACCTGACCCTGCAGAAACCGGTCCGTGTCCGGTCCCTGGATCTCAAAGACCTGATGGTTGTCGATAGGGGCCGTGAAGGTATCCGGGAGCTTGTCCGGGGCCGTGATGCTCTGAGACGGGTTCTGCATGCTTTACCTCATCTGAAAGCCGGTCTCTGAGTGTCGTTTCGCTCCGGCTGGCAGTATCGCAGCCAGGCCGTCAGGCGACGCAGTGACGCCGGATCAGTATTGCGAAAACCGGGCCGATCACTCAACAGCAGGGTATGGTTCCTGCAGCCATCGTCAAGCCGGAGCCAGAGCCAACGGTGCGCGATTCGCGACTCCGGCGCAACCCTGGCGGGGTGGCGGGCGCCTGTGTTGGTGAGTATCCACAGGCTGTCCCCGCGTACTTCGATCCCTGAGAGCGTGCGGGATCCGCGCAGCAGCCCCTGGCGCAGGAAGGCCAGGGCACTGGCCCATACACAGCCAACGGCCGGAACGGCCAGCCATACGTAGTGGGTTGTGCCGGCGAAGAACAGGATGGCGGGTATCGTCCAGGGTGCCGCTGCAATCACTCCGATGCCCGGGGCGGCCCCAACCTCAAGGTCAACCCGGCTGAACACGCTGCAGGATCAGGTCGATGATGCGGGCAAGTTCCGGATCTTCCGGGCGGCTGCGTTGCATGAACCAGGCAAAAAGATCGTTATCCTCACATTCAATGAGCTGCCGATAGCGCGCCTGGTCTTCCTCGGGGAGGGACGGATAGACCTCCTTGACGAAAGGAAGCATCAGGACATCCAGTTCCAGCATGCCCCGGCGGCTGTGCCATATCAGCCGCTTGTATTCGATGTCGTTCTCCATCAGTTGGTAACCATCCTGTGTTGGGTTGGATGCCCGGCGCCATCAGGCGTCGGAGGCCATGAAAGTGGTTGGGACCAGAACGGTATCCTGGGGATCCGCCAGTTTGCCCGGGTAATCCAGGTTGTAGTGCAGTCCCCGGCTTTCCCGTCGTTGCAGCGCCGAGCAGATGATGAGGTCGGCCACGGCGACCAGGTTGCGAAGTTCCAGCAGGTCATTGCTGACCCGGTAATTGCTGTAGAATTCACGGATCTCACTGTGGAGCATATCCACTCGATGTTTGGCCCGCTGCAGACGCTTGGTCGTGCGCACGATGCCCACATAGTCCCACATGAAATGCCGCAGCTCATCCCAGTTGTGGGCGATGACCACGTCCTCGTCGGAGTCGCGTACCCGTGACTCGTCCCAGTGGGGCGCCTGTGGGGGCGTCGGCACATGGCGGATCTGTTCATTGATGTCGATGGCCGCTGCCCGGCCGTAGACCAGGCACTCCAGAAGGGAGTTGCTGGCCATGCGATTGGCGCCGTGAAGGCCGGTAAAGGAAGACTCCCCCACGGCGTATAACTGGTTCACGTCCGTGCGCGCCTGCTCATCCACCATGATACCACCGCAGGTATAGTGGGCGGCGGGAACGATGGGGATCGGCTCCTGCGTGATGTCGATACCGTATTCGAGGCAGCGTTCGGCGATGGTCGGGAAGTGCTCGGTAATGAAGGAAGCGGGTTTGTGACTGATATCCAGGTAGAGGCAGTCCGCGCCCAGACGTTTCATCTCGTGGTCGATGGCCCTTGCGACAATATCACGGGGCGCCAGTTCCCCGCGTTCATCAAAACGGTCCATGAAACGGCTTCCATCCGGAAGCAGCAGGTGCCCGCCCTCGCCGCGGACGGCCTCACTGATCAGGAACGACTTGGCCCTGGGGTGATAAAGGCAGGTGGGGTGGAACTGGTTGAATTCCATGTTGGCAACCCGGCAGCCTGCCCGCCATGCAATGGCGATACCATCGCCGGTGGCACTGTCCGGGTTGCTGGTATAGAGGTAAGCCTTACTGGCGCCACCCGTTGCCAGTATCACAAACCTGGCCTGGAACAGTTCCACCTCCTGGGACTCGCGGTTGAAAACGTAGGCGCCAACACAGCGGTTGCCGGGAAGGAAGAGTTTTTTGTGGGTGATCAGATCCAGCGCCATGCGGTTTTCATAGATGTGGATGTTGGCGGCATCCCGCGCGCGCTGGCAGAGCACTGTTGATATGGCCTGGCCGGTGGCGTCCGCCGCGTGGATGATGCGTCTGTGGCTGTGGCCACCCTCACGGGTCAGGTGAAAGTGCTCGCCATCGGACCGGGTGAAATGCACCCCCTGCTGCACCAGCCACTCAATGCTTTTCTGGCCGTCATGGACGGTACGCCGTACCGCATCGTCATGGCACAGGCCCGCACCGGCGTCCAGCGTATCCGCCACATGGGCTTCTTCACTGTCGGTTTCATCGAGCACGGCCGCAATGCCACCCTGCGCCCACTGTGTGGAGCCGCTGTCGAGCGTCGTCTTGCTGATGACGGCAATGTCCAGATCACTGGACAGGTTGAGCGCTGCGGTCAGGCCCGCGGCGCCGCTGCCGATGATAAGCACGTCGTGACTGTGGAATTTGCTCATGCTGCTCCTGGGAAACGTTGAATCGAGAGCGGGCCTCGCTATTGAACTAAAGTTTGCCCTGCCTGTCTATTTCGCTCAATGTCTGGTGATACGTTCCGGTGGCCTTGAGAAGATGATTGAAGATGGTACCTTTGATTGATGTCCACCATGATTGAACAGACTGGGACGGTAACCGCCAAAGGCAACGGCCGGATTCACGTGAAAGTGGATCCATCCCCGGGGTGTGCACGCTGTGAAGCGGGGCAGGGGTGTGGCCAGGGCCTCATTGGCCAGCTTGCAGGTCAGTCGGCTCACGGTGTCCCGGTTCCGGAACCGGCAGGCATAGAGGTTGATGTTGGCGATGTCGTGGTGCTTGGTATGGCGCCCGGAGGGCTTCTGATGGCGTCGTCACTGGTTTATCTGATGCCATTGGTGCTGATGATGCTTGCCGCGCTGGGTGCAGGTGTGCTCTGGCCAGGATCGGAGGCTTTAGCGGCGGTCTCGGGTATAAGTGGTCTTGCAGCAGGCTTTGTCGGGGTGCGTTATCTGGTTCGCGACCGCCGGCTACGCGGCCAGTTCGAGCCGCAACTGCTGCGCATGGCATCCGGGGCAGCTGACGAATTGTTAACTTGAAAATTCGGACCGGAGCCACACATTGTCCGGTGACAATCTGATTGACTGACTTCAACAACTTTCATTCGCCGCGTAATCCAATTCATGGAGACGTTATGCAAAAGACCCTTCGCGCTTTTTCAGTCTTTCTGGTGATGCTGGCATTCATGGCAGCCGCCACTGCCGTACCGGCCCAGTCCAGGAGCGGGTTGCCCGATTTCACCCAGCTGGTCGAGGATAATGCCAATGCCGTGGTGAACATCAGTACCACTTCCAAGGTAAACCGTGGGGTGTCGCCCTTCGGCGACGGGCAGATGGAGCAACTGCCCGAGTTCTTCCGGGATTTCTTCGAGGATCGCTTCCGGGGCAATCCCATGCCCCGGGGCGAGCAGGAAAAACAGTCCATGGGGTCGGGCTTTATCGTTTCCGCTGATGGCTACATTCTTACCAACAACCATGTGGTTGAAGGCGCGGATGAGATCATCGTCCGGCTCAATGATCGGCGTGAGTTGGAGGCGGAAGTGGTGGGATCGGATGCCCGTTCCGACATTGCGGTGCTCAAGGTTGAGGGTGAAGACCTTCCTGCGGCCAAGATTGGAAACTCGTCAGATCTCGAGGTTGGGGAATGGGTTTTCGCCATAGGTTCTCCCTTTGGCTTTGACTACACGGTGACCTCGGGCATCGTAAGCGCGAAAGGCCGTTCCCTGCCCCGGGACAACTATATACCCTTTATCCAGACCGATGTGGCCATTAACCCCGGGAATTCCGGCGGTCCCCTGTTCAACATGGACGGCGAGGTGATTGGCGTGAACTCGCAGATCTACACCCGTTCTGGCGGGTTCATGGGCGTCTCCTTCGCCATCCCGATGGATGTGGCCATGGACGTCTTTGAGCAACTCAAGAAGACGGGCAGTGTTACCCGTGGCTGGCTGGGGGTGATGATCCAGGAAGTGAATCGGGATCTGGCGGAGACCTTTGGACTTGAACGTCCCTACGGAGCCCTTGTGGCCGATGTGGTACCGGATTCGCCGGCTGCCGAGGCAGGCCTCCAGTCCGGTGACGTCATCCTCGAGTTCAATGGCGAGGAGATAACCCGTTCTTCGGACCTGCCACCGAAAGTGGGTCAGGCGGATGTCGGCAGTGAAGCAGAGCTGACCGTAATGCGTGACAAGGAGCGGCAGACGGTGACCTTCGAGGTTGCCAAACTGCCCGAGGATGATCAGCAGGTCGCGCAGCAGCAGCCGGAAACGGATACTGGCAATCGCCTTGGGCTGCGGGTCAAGGATCTGCCTGAACAGCTTGCCCGCGAGTGGGAACTCGATGGTGGTGTCCTGGTGACTGAAGTCGGTCGTGGACCGGCACGCCAGGCGGGTATCCGTCGCAACGATGTGATCCGCAAGATCGGCAATCAGGGAGTGACCTCCGTCAGCGAGTTCCAGGAGGTTGTTGACAGCATTCCGACGGGGCAGCCGGTCGCGGTGACCCTGATCCGCCAGGGCACCCCACGCATTGTGGCGATCCGTGTTCCCGAATGAATGACGGTGCCTGCCGGTGATGCGAAAACCCGCCTCTGGCGGGTTTTTTTGTGCCATGGTCTTTCCGGTGGCTGTCCGGTAAAATCGCGCAGACTCGTGGGCCCGACACATCCCCACGTTTCCCGGCAATCAGGTTGGAGCTTCAGTGAGTGATCTAAGCCACATTCGCAACTTTTCCATCATCGCCCACATCGACCATGGCAAGTCCACGCTCGCCGACCGTTTCATCCAGGTCTGTGAGGGGCTGACGGATCGTGAAATGGCGGAGCAGGTGCTGGATTCGATGGATCTTGAGCGTGAGCGCGGTATCACCATCAAGGCCCAGAGCGTGACGCTCAAGTACCGGGCGAAGGATGGCAACGTCTACGAACTCAACTTCATTGATACCCCGGGACACGTGGACTTCTCCTATGAGGTGTCACGGTCCCTCAAGGCCTGTGAAGGGGCACTGCTCGTGGTGGATGCCGGCCAGGGTGTGGAGGCCCAGTCGGTGGCCAACTGTTACACGGCCATGGATCAGGGGCTTGAGGTTATTCCGATCCTCAACAAGATCGACCTGCCGCAGGCGGATCCGGAGAAGGTTATGTCCGAGATCGAGGACGTGATCGGAATCGATGCCAGTGGTGCCGTGCCCTGCAGTGCCAAGAACGGCACTGGCGTAGAGGACGTTCTGGAGGCGTTGATTCACCGCATTCCGCCACCTCAGGGGGAGGTGGATGAGGCCCTGCAGGCACTGATCATCGACTCCTGGTTCGACAACTACCAGGGCGTCGTCTCGCTCGTGCGGGTGATGCACGGCAGTGTGCGCAAGGGCGAGAAGGTCCTGGTCAAGTCCACGGGCAAGAGCCACGTGGTGGACAAGGTCGGGTACTTCAATCCCAAGCCGACAACCATCCCGGAACTCAAGGCCGGGGAGGTAGGCTTCATCGTCTCCGGGATCAAGGACATCAAGGGCGCGCCCGTGGGTGACACCATAACCCACGCTAATACGCCCGACGTGGCCCAGCTGGAAGGGTTCCAGAAGGTCAAGCCGCAGGTGTACGCGGGCATCTTCCCGGTCTCCTCGGACGATTACAACGCCTTCCGGGATGCCCTTGAGAAGCTCACCCTCAATGATGCCTCGTTGTTCTTCGAACCGGAGAGCTCTGATGCGCTCGGTTTCGGATTCCGCTGCGGCTTCCTCGGTATGCTCCACATGGAGATCATCCAGGAACGGGTGGAGCGCGAATACGGCATCGACCTCATCACCACCGCACCGACCGTGGTCTACGAAGTGGTGATGGTGGACGGCAGCGTCGAGTACATCGAGAACCCGTCGCGCCTGCCGGATCCGGCCGAGATCGAGGAAATCCGCGAACCGATCTGCGAGGCGAACATACTGGTTCCGCAGGAGTTCCTGGGTAATGTGATTGCGCTCTGCGAGGAGCGCCGGGGCAGCCAGACGAGCATGAACTTCCTGGCGACCCAGGTCCAGGTGGTCTATGAATTGCCCATGAGCGAAGTGGTTCTGGATTTCTTCGATCGACTCAAGAGCGCCACTCGTGGCTACGCATCCCTGGACTACCAGTTCCAGCGTTTCCAGGCGGCGAACCTGGCCCGTCTCGATATACTGATCAACGGGGATCGTGTCGATTCACTCGCCATCGTGGTCCATCGGGAGCAGGCCCACAGCAAGGGGCGGGCGCTGGCAGAGAAGATGAAGGAACTGATTCCGCGCCAGATGTTTGATATTGCCATCCAGGCTGCGATCGGGAACCACGTGGTGGCCCGCCAGACCGTCAAGGCGCTGCGCAAGAATGTAACGGCCAAGTGTTACGGCGGCGACGTCAGCCGGAAGAAGAAACTGCTCCAGAAGCAGAAGGAAGGCAAGAAGCGCATGAAACAGGTCGGCAATGTGGAAGTGCCCCAGGAAGCCTTCCTTGCGGTATTGCGGGTGAATGATGACTAGGACGGCCCATGAACATTAATTTTCCGCTTCTGCTGGTGGCGCTGACGGCAGCGGCCGGCATTATCTGGCTCATCGATGCACGCTTTTTCAGGCCGGCAAGGCTGGCGCGCTACGAGGAGGAGGGGGCACGCAAATCGGTGGAAGAGGCAGCGGACGCCGAGGATCCGGATCAGCCCTGGCTGGCCGAGATCAGTCGCTCCTTCTTCCCGATCCTGCTGGTGGTTCTGCTGTTGCGCTCCTTCCTGGTGGAGCCCTTCCAGATCCCGTCCGGCTCAATGCTGCCGACGCTGCAGGTCGGGGACTTCATCCTGGTCAACAAGTTCGCCTATGGGTTGCGGTTGCCGGTGGCCCACTACGAGTTTCTCAGTGTGGACGATCCCGAGCGCGGGGACATCATGGTCTTCCGTTATCCTGTTGAGCCTTCTATCAACTATATTAAGAGGGTAGTGGGAACACCTGGTGACCGGGTTCGGTACGAGGATAAGCAGCTATATATCAATGGTGACCGGGTTGAGACGGATTTCGTGGCACGGCTCCCGAATGAAGATTTGCTGGAGGAGACGCTCGATGGAACACGCCATCGCCTGCTTCATTCATCCGGGCGCAGCGATCCCAGGGCGGAAGGCGAGTGGGTCGTTCCCGATAACCACTACTTTGTCATGGGAGACAACCGGGACAACAGCCGTGACAGCCGTTACTGGGGAATGGTTCCGGAAGACCATGTGGTGGGCGAGGCCTTTGCCATATGGATGCACTGGGAATCCCTGACGAGCCTGCCGAGTTTCCATCGGGTGGGTTGGATTGAATAACACTAGCAACAGGGCAGCTTATGTTGAATGACCAACGTCCCCCCAGCCACCAGGGTGGCTTTTCCATGATTGCCATCATGATGGCAATCATAATCGGTTTTTTTCTCCTCACCGTGGTGGTGAGGGTTGTTCCTGTCTATATCGATGACTTCACGCTCAGTCAGATCATCGACTCCATTGATGACCGCGATAGTCGCCGCGGTATTGACTCGGAACGTGACGTCCGTGTGTACCTGAAGAAACGCTTACGACTGGAAAGGATTGAAAGCGTCAGCGTTTCAGATATGGATATCAAGTATGGCAATGAACTGCTCACGATTGATTTTGAGTACGAGGCCCGAACGCCGTTCATGGGTAACATTGATACGGTCATCAAGTTTGAACACCACCACGAGATGGGGGTTCAGTGACGGAAGCGGAACGCCTTGCTCAGCTACAGAAACGCATTGGTTATCATTTTGCCGACCTGGATCACCTGAGACTGGCACTGACCCACCGAAGCTATGCCGGCCGCAACAATGAACGCCTGGAATTCCTGGGGGATTCCATCCTGAACATGGTGATGGCCCAGTACCTTTTCCATCAGTTTCCACAGGCCCGTGAGGGCCAGCTCAGCCGTCTGCGTGCCCGGCTGGTTCGCGGTGTAACGCTCGCGGAGATTGCCCTGGAGTTCGAGCTGGGGGATTGTCTCCGTCTGGGCTCCGGGGAGCTCAAGAGTGGCGGATTCCGTCGCGAGTCCATCCTGGCCGATGCGGTTGAATCCATTGTCGGGGCCATTTATCTGGACAATGGCCTGGAAGCGGCCCGGGAACGACTGCTGGCCTGGTACGACAGGCGCCTCGACAACCTGAGCCTGCAGGACACGCAGAAAGACCCGAAGACCCGGCTTCAGGAGTATCTCCAGTCCCGGCGCCAGGCGCTGCCCCAGTATGAGGTGACGGCGGTTCGTGGTGAGGCCCATCAGCAGACCTTCTATGTGACCTGCACCGTGCCGCTTCTGGACGAGCCTACCGAGGGTCGTGGCGGAAGCCGACGAACCGCCGAACAGGAATCCGCGCGCGCCGCACTTGAAGCCATAGGGGCAGAAGGATCCAATGAATGACTGATCAACCGGAACGCTGCGGATTCATCGCCCTGCTGGGCCGGCCCAACGTGGGCAAGTCCACACTGATGAATCACCTGCTCGGGCAGAAGCTCAGTATTACCTCGCGCAAACCGCAGACCACCCGCCACCAGGTTCTGGGAATTCATACCCTGGATAGAGACCAGATGATTTTTGTGGATACGCCGGGTATCCACACCGAGGAACCCAGGGCCCTGAACCGTCATATGAACCGGGAGGCGACGACGGCTCTCCGGGATGTGGATCTGGTGATTTTCGTGGTCGAGCGTGATCTCTGGAATGAGGGCGATGCCCATGTTCTTGAGAAGCTGTCCCACCTGGAATGCCCGGTGATACTGGTCATCAACAAGGTCGACCGGATGGCGGATCCGGACCAGCTGCTGCCACACATGCAGTGGCTCAGTGAGCAGTACCCCTTTACGGAAATCGTCCCCGTTTCGGCCCTGCGTTCCCGCAACCTGGACCGCCTCGAGGAGACCATCCGCGGTTATCTGCCCGAGGGTCCGCATCACTTTGAGCCCGATGAGCTGACCAACCGCAGCTCCCGTTTTCTGGCCTCGGAGCTGATCCGCGAGAAGATCACGCGCCAACTGGGAGCCGAACTTCCCTATACCATGGCCGTGGAGATTGAGGCGTTTGAGCAGGAAGGCCGGGTGCTGCACATCAACGGCCTGATCCTTGTTGAGACCAAGGGCCAGAAGAAGATCGTCATCGGGGAGCAGGGTGCGCGTCTGCGCCAGATTGGCAAGGAAGCCAGGGAGGACATGGAGGCCCTGTTTGACCAGAAGGTGATGCTGCGTCTCTGGGTCAAGGTCCGCAAGGGATGGGCGGATGACGAACGGGCACTGCGAAGCCTGGGGTACGGGGCAAGCTGATGCCGGGTGGCGAGCTGGAGGCGGCATTTGTGCTGCACCGTCGCCCCTACCGGGAAACCAGCCTGATCGTGGACTTTCTGACCCTGAATCATGGGCGCCTTTCGGCCGTGGCCCGGGGCGCTGGTCGGGCGGGTAACCGCTGGCAGGCGGAACTCCAGCCCTTTCATCCCCTTCGACTCTCCTGGCGCGGTAACCGTCCGCTGAAAACGCTCACCGGCTCTGAATCCACGGCGCCCGCCCTGAACCTCAAGGGGAACCGGCTTTTCTGTGGTTTCTACCTCAACGAATTGCTGCAGCGCCTGCTCACGGAGGCGGAACCTGCTCCGGGGCTCTTCAGCGCCTACCTCAATGCCCTGGAAGAGCTGACCCGTGCGGATGCCCCCATGGAGCCAATACTCCGTCGGTTTGAGCAGTATCTTGCGACGGAACTTGGATTTGGTATCTCATGGGGCCAGGCGATGGATACCGGCAACGCCGTATACAGCGAGGGCCGATACGGTTTTGACCCGGGGCGCGGCGTTCTGGAGACCGAGCGGGGCGTGGTGGAAGGGATTGCCGGCTGGCAACTCCTGGCCCTGGCCGGGGATGACCTGTCCGACCCGGGGGTTCTGAGGTTGGCGAAGCAACTGATGCGCTATCTGATGGATCACCTGTTACAGGGGCGCCCGCTGCACAGCCGTCGCCTTTTCTCTCAAAAAGGAGTCCAGTAATGACGGAGACGACCCAGTTCCGACCCCGGGGCGTACTGCTCGGGGTCAATATTGACCATGTGGCCACCCTGCGTCAGGCCCGCGGCACACGCTACCCGGATCCCGTCCAGGCGGCGCTGCTTGCCGAGGAGGCGGGCGCCGACGGGATTACCGTGCATCCCCGGGAGGATCGGCGCCATATTCAGGACCGTGATGTTCACCTGTTGCGCGAAACCCTGTTAACGCGGATGAATCTCGAAATGGCGGTCACCGACCGGATGCTGGCGTTCGCGGAACAGGTCAGGCCCGAGCACTGCTGTTTTGTGCCGGAAAAGCGCGAGGAGCTGACCACCGAGGGTGGGCTCGACGTGGCCGGTCAGAGGGAACGCGTTGCCGACGCCTGCCGGCGGATGGCGGAGCTGGGCTCGGAGGTGTCACTCTTTATCGACCCGGAGCCTGAGCAGATCGACGCGGCAGCGGCGTGCGGCGCTCCGGCCATCGAGCTCCACACGGGCGAATACGCGCTGGCAGCCAATGAACAATCCCGGAAGAGGGAGCTGGTGCGTCTGAGTGACTGCACGGCCTACGCGACGTCGCTGGGGCTGGTCGTTAACGGCGGCCATGGTCTTCATTACCATAATACTGCGGAGGTGGCCGCAATCCCGGGTATGAACGAGCTCAACATCGGTCATGCCATTATCGCCCGGGCCCTGATGACCGGGCTCAAGGAATCGGTCGGGGAGATGAGGAACCTTATTGACCGGGCGACTCGTCGTTAGCGACCGTGCGAAGCTGTTCCTGCCAATTGGTCTGCCGACACCAGTTCTCGAGCCGGTCAATGGCCTCAATCAGGGCATCAATGGCGTCACCAATGCCATCCTCGCCCTGTTTGAGCATGGATTCGAGCTTATTGGCGCGGGCCCGCAGCTCGGGAACGCCAGCGTAGCGTGTGGCGCCGTGCAGCTTGTGGACCCGCTCCAGCAGTGCCTTCTGTTCCCCGTTCGCGTAATGGGCCCGAATCGCATCCCGGTCGTGATGCACATGGTCCAGGAGCATGCTCAGAAGCTCCTCTGCCAGGTCCACCTTTCCCCCGGCCAGCTGTACGCAGGCGTCGGGGTCCACCACTGACTGTTGCCGGGTTCTCGCCGAGGGCCGGATTGCCGGCGCTTCTGTTTCTGTTTCGGGGGCATCCTCGGCCTGGATGCCCGTGCCGGTATGGCGCTCAAGCGTGCGAGCAATCATGGATTGGCTGATTGGTTTGGTCATGTAACCATCAAACCCGGAGCCCAGCAGTTGTTCGCGTTCCTCCGACAGGGCGTGGGCCGTCAGGGCGATTACCGGCAGGCGTGCGTTGGCATTATCGAGGGTACGTATGCGCGCTGTTGTCTCGGTGCCGTCCATCCCGGGCATCTGAACGTCCATGAAAACCAGGTCAAAGCGGTTCTTCTGGAGATGCTGCAGGGCCTCATAGCCGCTTGATGCGCCCTGGACCGATAGATTGAGGTCGCGCAGCAGTGTCACGATCAATTTGAGGTTGGCCTCGTTGTCATCCACCGCCAGAATACGGGGAGAGTCCGTGTCAGGGCCCAGTGCCGGTATACGTTCCCGGGGCTGGCGCGTGGTGATGTCCGGCTCCTGACCATGGACCAGCTGATAGAGCTTCTCAAACAGGCGCTCCCTGCGAACGGGCTTGGTCAGATGGGCTGACACCAGATCCACCAGAGAGCTGTTTTCCTCATTGAGGGTCGGTGTGAGCAGAAGGACCCGGCAATCACACTCGTATTCCAGGGTGCGAACCAGCTCCCTGTGCTGGTTGGAGTGCAGCAGGTGGCGAGCCAGTCCGAGGATGACCACGGCAAAGCCCAGCTTGCCGGTCTGCGCCTCCTGGACGGCCTGGATTACCTCAGTCGGCGTGGCTGCCCGCTGCACGTCCATACCCCACTCCCGCAACTGGTTCTCGGTGGCCAGTCCCGTGGTTTCCTGGTATTCCAGGTAGAGCGCGCGTTCCTGTTCCAGGCCTTTACGAACGGGTTGAGAGTCGTTTTCAGAGGCAATATCGGCGGGCAGAGTAAACCAGAAACAGGAGCCCTTGCCGAGTTCGCTTTCCACGCCAATCTCGCCGCCCATCTCCTCAACCAGGCGTCGTGAGATGACAAGGCCAAGCCCAGTCCCTCCGTATTGGCGGGCCGTGGAGGGATCCGCCTGGTTGAAGGCGTGGAAGAGACTCTGCTGCTGGTTCTGGGAGAGGCCGACGCCGGTATCCGTAATGCTGATACGTATGCGGGTGCCGCTGCTGTCATCGTCGTCCAGCATGGCCCTGAGCACCACCTCGCCGCTCTGGGTGAACTTGATGGCGTTGTTGATGAGGTTGGTGATGACCTGTTTGATCCGCAGCGGGTCCCCCATGATGGCGTCCGGCACGTCGTTGTAGACCAGCGGGACCAGGTCCAGGTTCTTGTCGTGGGCCGCCGGCGCCAGCATCACGATGACCTCCTCAATGGTGTCGCGCAGACGGAAGGGGGTGCGATCCAATACCAGCTTGCCTGCCTCGATCTTGGAGAAGTCCAGTATGTCGTTGATGATGGTGAGCAGGATTTCGGACGACTTGCGGATGGTGCTGAGATGATCCCGTTGCTGGGCCGATGACGGCGATTTGAGCAGCAGGTCGGTGAAACCAATGATGCCGTTCAGGGGCGTGCGGATCTCGTGACTCATATTGGCCAGGAATTCGGACTTGATCCGGCTTGCCTCCAGGGCCTGTTTCCGGGCCAGGTCCAGTTCGATGTTCTGGACCTCAATGGTTTCCAGGGTTTCCCTCAGGTCCTCGGTGGCCTGGTCCACATTCTGCTGCATCTCGTCCTGGGCCTGCTGCTGGCTCTCGGCCACGGCATTGAGGCCCGCGGCCAGTTCCTCAAGTTCGGGGCTGGCGTCCATGTCCACTCGCGTATCGAGTTTACCCTCGCGCAGGCGGCTGATCGCACGCGTCAGTTCGTGAATGGGGTCGGTGACCGAGCGGCTGAGATGAACCGCGATCAGTGTGTTGATCAGCAACCCACCACCGATCAGCAGCAGGCTGACCAGCAGGGCCTGGTACTGTTCCTTTTCCGTGGTGGCATGGGAGAGTTCCACGCTGGCCCAGCCCAGGGGAGTCTCCTCCGAGTCCGATGAGGGTTTGTTCATATCCAGGAGTCCATCGATCATCAGGTCCTGGGGGTAGATGGGAGCAATGAACAGGGAGGCATCCTCACCCTCGCGCATGCTTGAACTGGTGACATTCTGAATCAGTTCAGGCCCGGGTACCTGGCGTCTGGGGCCCGTGTGGACCAGCTCACGGCCATTGCTGTCATAGATGGTGACCGCACGCACGTCCTCCTCGTCCAGTATTGAGCTGGCCACGCCAAAGAGCAGGTTGCGGTTACCCGTGAATGCGCCATACTCGGACGCCGAGGCGAGCTGGCGGCTGAGCGAATGGCCCCGGTCCTGTAACATGTGGGTGAGATTGCTGACCCAGCTGTGGGTGAAGTAGACGCCCACCACAATCATCAGGACCATGGTGGGGACCAGGGAGAGGAAAAAGACCTTTTTCTGAATTCCCCAGCGGCGCATCGGAAGGGTTCGCCCCCTGCATTTGAAGTCATCGGGCCGGTTGGGCACGGGCCCGGATCAGCGTATCATGTGCTCCGGATGCTAACACACCAGACCAGCGGCTGTGCTCCGCCGGTGTCACATTCAACGGGAGACGGCACTCATGGCATACCCCACCATTGAAGATTATGTAGGCAATACGCCCCTGGTGCGGCTCCAGCGGTTGCCCGGTGATACCACGAACACCATTCTGGTCAAGCTTGAGGGCAATAATCCTGCCGGCTCGGTGAAGGACCGCCCGGCCATGAGCATGATCCGGGAAGCGGAACGGCGTGGCGAAATCCAGCCGGGGGATACGCTGATCGAGGCCACCAGTGGCAACACCGGTATTGCTCTGGCCATGGCCGCCGCCATCCGTGGCTATCACATGGTGCTCATCATGCCCGAGCACATGAGCGAGGAGCGCCGGGCCTCAATGCGGGCCTACGGGGCCGAGATCGTGACCGTTACCCGCGAGGAGGGCATGGAAGGCGCCCGCGACCTGGCACAGCAGATGGCCGGTGAAGGGCGTGGCCGGGTGTTGGACCAGTTTGCCAACCCGGACAATCCACTGGCCCATTACCGCACCACGGCGCCCGAGATCTGGGAAGGCACTCACGGGGCCATTACCCATTTCGTATGCTCCATGGGAACAACGGGCACTGTCATGGGAGCGTCGAAGTATTTCCGGGAGCGCAATCCTGACATCCAGATCATTGGCCTTCAGCCAGCCGATGGCGCGGCCATCCCCGGTATCCGGCGCTGGCCCGAAGCCTACCTGCCGAGTATTTTTGATGCCTCCGCCGTGGACCGCACCCTGGAAATGGGCCAGCAGGAAGCCGAGGATACCATGCGGGCCCTGGCGTCCCAGGAGGGCATCTTCTGTGGCGTGTCTTCCGGTGGCTGTGTTGCCGGCGCATTACGGATTTCCCGGGAGGTTGAAAATGCCACCATCGTCGCCATTATCTGCGACCGGGGCGATCGGTATCTTTCAACGGGTGTATTTTCCCAGGAATAAGAGCCAGCCCCCGTCATGCATGAACAGCAGAGGTCCCCATGAGCCGACGCCGGCGCGGCCCGCGTATCCCCAGTGAACCTGTCAGTCTTGAGATAGAAAGCCTCAGCCATGAAGGCCGCGGGGTGGCTCGGAACGAGGGCAAGACTGCCTTTGTGGACGGAGCCCTCCCCGGAGAGCGGGTCCTTGCCCGTTATCTCGAGGTGCGCCGGCGCCACGACGGGCTCAGAGCTCTTGAGGTGGAGGCCTCGCCTTCGCCGCAGCGGGTCGAGCCGCCGTGCCCCCATGCCGGGCTCTGCGGTGGCTGCAGCCTCCAGCATATGGATCCGGACGCCCAGATCCGCTTCAAGGCGGATACGCTGAGGGAGCAGTTCACGCATTTCGGGGGTATCGAGCCTCTGGAATGGGCGGAGCCGCTGACCGGCCAGACGCTGGGTTACCGTCGCAAGGCCCGGCTGGGCGTGCGCTATGTGACCAAGCGTGATGAAGTGCTGGTGGGCTTCCGGGAAAAGCGCAACAACTTTATTACCGCCATTGATGCCTGTGTCGTCCTGGATCCCAGGGTGGGGCAGCGGATCGAGGCCCTGAAGGAACTCATTCACGGGCTCTCCGTCTACAACCGCATTGCCCAGATCGAGGTGGCCTGTGGCGATGACGATGTGGCGCTCGTCCTTCGCCACCTGGACCCGCTGTCAGAGGCGGACAGGGAGGCCCTGGTTGCCTTTGCGCAGCAGCACGACATCCAGATCTACCTGCAGCCCAAGGGTCCGGATACGGTCCACCGCCTCTGGCCGGAGTCAGGGCCGGAGCGGCTGCATTACCGCTTGCCGGACTCCGACCTGGAAATGGTCTTCCACCCCATGGATTTCACCCAGGTCAATGCCGATATCAACCAGCGCATGATCAAGCAGGCAATGGACTGGCTTGCACCCGAGCCGGACAGCCGGGTTCTCGACCTGTTCTGCGGGCTGGGCAACTTCTCCCTGCCGATTGCCCGTCATGCAAGGGAAGTGGTTGGCGTTGAGGGTGACGAAGCACTGGTGGTGCGGGCGCGTGAGAATGCGGAACACAACCGGCTGGCTAATGCCCGTTTTCTGGCCACGGACCTGCAGGCGGATTTCACCACCGAACCCTGGGCGCGCGAGGGCTTTGATCGCATCCTGATTGACCCGCCACGTTCCGGCGCCCAGGAGGTGGTTGAGACCCTGGCCTCGGCGGGCGCTGAAAGGATTGTCTATGTCTCCTGCAACCCGGCCACTCTGGCCCGGGATGCGGGTATTCTGGTGAGCAAGGGGTATCGGCTCGTGCGAGCCGGTGTTATGGATATGTTCCCCCACACCGCCCACGTGGAATCCATGGCGTTGTTTGAGCGGGAGTCGTCCTGAATCATGGTCAAGGTTCGTGAAAGTTACGCGGCTACCGACGATGGCCGCATCGATGTCGCCGCCTGGGTGGACCATATCGGCTCGCAGCAGCCTCTGGAGGATCCGGGGCAGCTGATCCGTGCCTGTGAGCGCAGCCTCGCCATTGACCAGAAGGCCGCTCACGAGGACCGGCTCTGGGCGCCGGGCGCCAGCAGCTTTGAAACCGGACTGGAAATGGCGCAGATCCTGACAGAGCTGCGTCTGGACCAGGAGACCCTCGTCGCCGCAGTTCTCTACCGGGCTGTGCGCGAGGAGCGGATGATGCTGTCCGAGGTGGAAGCGGACTTCGGTTCGGCCGTGTCCGGCCTGATTGACGGCGTTCTCAGGATGGCATCCATTTCCACACTCCATACGCCGCTCAAGGGCAACGTACTCGGTCAGAGCCAGGGCCAGCTTGATAATGTCCGCCGGATGCTGGTCACCATGGTGGACGATGTGCGGGTGGCGCTGATCAAGCTTGCCGAGCGCACCTGTGCCATTCGGGCGGTCAAGGACGCGCCTCCCGAAAAGCGGCTGCGCGTTGCGCGGGAAGTGTTCGATATCTACGCGCCCCTGGCGCACCGGCTGGGCATTGGTCATATCAAGTGGGAACTGGAGGACCTGTCCTTTCGTTACCTGCACGAGTCTGCCTATAAGAAGATCGCCAAGCTCCTCGACGAAAAACGCCTGGACCGGGATGCCTACGTCAAGCGTGTCGCGTCGACGCTCCAGACCGAATTGGGCAACGCGGGCATCGAGGCGGATGTGGCCGGTCGTGCCAAGCACATCTACAGCATCTGGCGGAAGATGCGGCGCAAGGGGATCGATTTCTCCGAGGTCTACGATATCCGTGCCTTGCGGGTCCTGGTTCCGGAGGTGCGGGACTGCTATGCGGCCATCGGGGTTGTTCACGGGCTCTGGCGCCATATTCCGCACGAGTTTGATGACTATATTGCCAACCCCAAGGAAAATGGTTACCAGTCGCTGCATACGGCTGTTGTCGGGCCCGAGGGCAAGACCATGGAAGTGCAGATCCGGACCCACAGCATGCACGAGGATGCGGAGCTTGGCGTCTGTGCCCACTGGCGCTATAAGGGGACGGATACAAACCGCTCCGAGGCGGGTTACGAGGCCAAGATCAACTGGCTGCGCCAGGTCATCGAGTGGCAGGAGGAGCTGGGTGATGTTTCGGGACTGGTGGATCAGCTGCGCAGTGATGTGGGCAGTGAGCGCATCTATGTGTTCACGCCCGAGGGGCATGTGGTGGATATGCCGCGCGGAGCCACGCCCGTGGATTTCGCCTACAAGATCCATACGGAAGTTGGCCACAAGTGCCGGGGCGCCAAGGTCAATGGGCGTATTGTGCCGTTGACCTATCAACTGCGCACTGGCGATCAGGTGAATATCCTCACCACCACCGAAGCCGCCCCGAGCCGCGACTGGCTGAATCCGGGACTGGGCTATATCCAGACGTCCCGCGCCCGGGCCAAGGTCACGCACTGGTTCAAGATGCAGGACCGGGGGCAGAACATTTCGGATGGGCGCCTGGTGCTGGAGGACGAGCTGGGGCGCCTGTCCCTGCGGGACCTGGATCTGGACGATCTCGCGCGCAAGGTGAACTACCAGTCCGCCGATGATATGTTTGCTGCTGTTGGAGCGGGGGATCTCAAGCCTGTCCAGGTGGTGAATGTTGCCCAGGAAATCCTTGAACCGCGTGATCGGCAACTGGATCTCCGACTGCCGCGGCTGCGGGGGCGCTCGGAAAGTCGGGGAGACCCGGACGTCCGGATCCAGGGTGTGGGCAACCTCAAGACCAACATTGCCCGCTGCTGCGCCCCGGTTCCCGGCGACCCCATCGTGGGTTATATCACCGTCGGGCGGGGCGTCACCATCCACCGGGATGACTGCATGAACCTCCTGCAGCTGCGCGAACAGGAGGCCAATCGGATCATTGAGGTGGACTGGGGTGAGGATGCCGAGGCCCGCTATCCCGTTGATATCGAGATCCAGGCCTATGACAGGGAGGGGCTGCTGCGGGATATCACCTCAGTCCTGGCCAACCGCAAGACCAATGTCCTGTCCCTGCAGACCCAGTCGGACGTGGATTCACACACCGCCACCATTGCCCTGACGGTGGAGATCAGCAACATTGAGCAACTGTCACAGCTGCTGGCCAAAATCCGTCAGCTGAGCAACGTGATGGATGTGCATCGTCGGCGTGACAGTTGAACTGTGGGAGTAACCGATGAGCAGCCAGTATGATGTGCAGGACCTGCTTGAGCTTATGGATCGTCTCAGGGACCCGGAAACCGGCTGTCCCTGGGACCTGAAGCAGGACTATCGCAGCATTGTGCCGCATACGGTCGAGGAAACCTATGAGGTGGCCGACGCCATTGAGCGCGGTGACCTGGCACATCTTCCCGATGAGCTCGGAGACCTGCTGTTCCAGGTGGTGTTCTACGCGAGGCTGGGCAAGGAAGAGGGGCGCTTTGACTTCGATGCCGTGGTCGATCAGGTTACCCGCAAGCTGATACGCCGCCATCCGCACATCTTTCCGGACGGGACTCTGGAGAGCCGGCCTGCGTCCGTCGATGGCATGACGGACTCCGATGTGCTCGTGAACTGGGACCGGATCAAGGCCGAGGAAGCGAAAGCGCGCGGGGAGGAACCTGGGGGTGCCGATGACGCGCCCGCGAGTCAGCTTGATGACATCACGCCCGGACTGCCCGCCTTCCAGAAAGCGGCCAAGCTCCAGAAGCGGGCCGCGAAGGTGGGCTTTGACTGGCCGGATACGGGCATGGTCTTTGAAAAGCTGGCGGAGGAGAGCCGGGAACTCCGGGCCGCCTACTCGGCCATGAAGGATGAAACGGATACCGATGCCGTGGAAGACGAGCTGGGGGACCTGCTCTTCGTGGCGGTCAACCTCAGCCGTTTCCTTGGTGTGGATGCCGAGCAGGCGCTGCGCCGCTCCAACCGCAAGTTTGAGAGACGCTTCCGCCGCATGGAAACCATGCTGGCGGAAGAGGGCGTGGAACTCGCCGGTCAGCCGGTCGAGCAGCTGGAGCTTTTCTGGCAGGACGCCAAGCAGCGGTCCGACGCCGATACTCCGGAAGACGCCTGACGCCTTCGCATACGTACAATCCGTTACCTTGGGCCCCTCACGCTGTTGACCCCAATCAACTACAGTAGGGGATAGAAGTCAGGTATCTACGGAGGCAGTCATGCGGCTTAAGAATCTTGTCAATTACTGGGATCAGCACGCCCGAGGTCGTTTGGCGAGTGATCGTATGAAGGTCCGTATCTCGGATGGGGACCAGGAGGCCCTGGATGCCCTGGCGCGTCAATATCCGCTGAAGTCCCGGGAGGACCTGCTGCGCGACCTCATGTGCGCGGCGCTGACCGAGCTGGAAGCCTGCTTTCCCTACCGCGAGGGAACCCGTGTTGTGGCGCGGGATGAGGATGGCTTCGAGATCTATGAGGATGCCGGCCTCACCCCGCGGTTCCTGGATCTCTCCAAGAAGTACATGAAGGAACTCAAGAACGGGTCCCGGGTGGCCTAGCCACCCTCAGCGCTTGCTCCCCGGGTCCGGGAGATCCGAGAGGGCGGCATTGAGCAGGTCGCTCAGCAACTCCTCCTCAGAATAGTCCGGGTAGAGCTCCGCCAACGCTCTGAGCCGGGCTGCATCCTCAAGCGTCACCGTCATCTCGTACTCGTGTTTGCGTTCTTCGTCGCAGGATTTTCCGGTTTCCCATTGATTGGGCAGGTCGGCGATTTTCATGGTCTTGCGTCTCTCCGGTCATGATGGGGCATACTGCACCCTGAGGCTTGCTCATAGCGTAGCACGGCCCGCCACTATTGTTGACCGGATACAGGGAACCGACCTTCATGACAGAGCTCCATCCCGCGTTGCGAGAAAATGTGCGCCTGTTGGGCGAGATCCTCGGCGATTGCATCCGCGAGAAACCCGGCCCCGAATGGTTTGAACGGGTGGAGGAAGTACGTCAGGCGGCCAAGTCCGACCGTATGCAGGAAAGCGGCTCGGGGCAGCGCCTTGGTGAGCTTCTCAGCAGCCTCACGGATGACCAGCTTGTGCCGGTGACCCGTGCTTTCAACCAGTTCCTCAACCTTGCCAACCTGGCGGAGCAGTACCATGGCATACGTCGTCACAGGGATGAGGAGACCACGGTGGAACCCGTACGCCAGACCCTGGCGCGCCTGGCCCGTCAGGGTGTAAGCCCGGAGCGTCTGCATGAATGCATCCGCGACATGCGCCTCGAATTCGTGTTGACGGCCCATCCGACCGAGGTGGCCCGACGCACCCTCATCATGAAATACGACGAGATGTCCGCCTGCCTGGAGCGTCTGGACCGTGACGACCTTCTGGATGAAGAGCTCGAAGCCGAAACGGCAAGGCTGCGCCAGCTGATTACCCAGGCCTGGAACACGGACGAGATCCGCCATGAACGTCCGACTGCCGTGGATGAAGCCCGCTGGGGCTTTGCTGTGATCGAAAACAGCCTCTGGGAAGCGCTGCCGGATTTCCTGAACCAACTGGATGGGGCCCTGTGGGAGGAGACCGGAGAGCGGCTCCCCCTGTCCGCCAACCCCATACGCATTGCCTCCTGGATGGGCGGCGACCGGGATGGCAACCCCAACGTCACGTCGGAGGTGACCCGGGAAGTTCTGCTGTTGAGCCGTTGGATGGCTGCGGATCTGTTTCTCCGGGACCTGCAGCGGCTGCGGGCGGAGCTGTCCATGTGGGAGGCGACGCCTGAGCTCCAGGAGCGTGTTGGCGGGCACAGGGAACCCTATCGGGCGCTGCTTTCGGAGTTGCGTGATCGTCTCAGTGCGACCCGGGACTGGGCGGAAGAGGCCGTGCGCCACAATGTTGCACCCGATGACCGGGTGTTGCTCAATTCCGCGGACCTTATTGAGCCGCTGCAGCTGTGTTACGACTCCCTCCGGGCCTGTGGTATGGAAAGCGTTGCGGAAGGCCCGCTCCGGGACACCCTGCGCCGGGCCTATTGCTTTGGGCTCGAACTGATCCGCCTGGATATCCGCCAGGAGGCCAGCCGCCATACCCAGGCCATTGCCGAAATACTGAAGCACCTGGGGATGGGCGACTACGAGAGCTGGTCCGAGGCGGATCGTCAGGCGTTCCTGATCAAGGAACTGGAGGGCGCGCGCCCGCTGGTCCCGAGACACTGGGAGCCGTCCCCGGAGACCCGCGAGGTGCTGGATACCTGCTCGGTCATCGCCCGTCAGACGCCGGAAGCCCTGGGATCCTATGTGATTTCCATGGCGGCCCAGCCCTCGGACGTACTGAGTGTCATCCTGCTGCTGCGCGAGTGCGGCATGAGCCATAACATGCGGATCGTACCGCTGTTTGAAACACTGAAAGATCTGGAGTATGCCCCGCAGGCACTGACGTCGCTTCTTGAGCTCGACTGGTATCGCCAGTACACCGGGGGTCAGCAGGAGGTGATGATCGGCTATTCCGATTCCGCCAAGGACGCTGGCCAGATGATGGCCGCCTGGGCCCAGTACCAGGCTCAGGAGCAGCTGACCGACGTGGCGCGGCGCTACGGCGTTCATCTGACGCTGTTCCACGGTCGGGGCGGCACTGTGGGGCGAGGCGGTGGACCCGCCAACCAGGCTATCCTGTCCCAGCCCCCGGGTTCGGTGAATGGCAGTCTGAGGGTGACGGAGCAGGGCGAGATGATCCGCTTCAAGTTCGGGCTTCCCCGGATTGCCCACCAGAGCCTTACTCTATACACCAGTGCTGTTCTGGAAGCTTCTGTAGCGCCGGCACCGGATCCTGCTCCGGAGTGGCGCGAGACCATGGATCACCTTACGCAGGAGGCCGTCCAGTCCTATCGGGCCCTGGTCCGTGATACGCCGGAATTCGTGACCTATTTCCGCCAGGCAACGCCCGAACAGGAGCTGGGAAAACTGGCCCTCGGCAGTCGTCCCGCAAGGCGCAAGCCCACCGGCGGTGTTGAGAGTCTGCGGGCCATCCCCTGGATTTTCGCCTGGACCCAGATGCGCCTCATGCTCCCGGCCTGGCTCGGCAGTGATGAAGCGCTTGGTAATGCACTGAAGGCTGGTCATGAGGACCAGCTCAAGGAGATGATCCGGCACTGGCCCTTCTTCCGGACCCATGTCGATATGCTGGAAATGGTGCTGGCCAAGGCGGATCTGCGGATTGTTCACTATTATGAGCAGAAGATGGTCGAACCCGAACTGCGGCCATTGGGGGAAAACCTGCGTGAACGCCTGTCAGCCTGCGTGGAGGCGGTGAAACGCCTCAAAGGGCAGACCGAACTCCTCGAGGACCAGCCGGGTTTTGCGCATTCCATGAAGGTCCGCAACACCTACACCGATCCACTTCATTACCTGCAGGCGGAGCTGCTCCATCGGGACCGCGAGGCCGCGGGCCGCGTACCGGAGAACGTGGAAAAGGCCCTGAAAGTGACGATGGCTGGCATTGCGGCGGGTATGCGCAACACTGGATGACGCCTGGACACCTGATTTGCCACACCCGGCTTGCTACGTATAATGAGCAGTTCCAATCCGCAACGACCGGCCCCAGAGGGGCCAGCAAGCCAAGGGGAGCGAACAGCTATGCGAATTATTCTGCTCGGTGCACCAGGAGCGGGGAAAGGAACCCAGGCCGCCTATATCACGGAAGCCTTTGATATTCCCCAGATTTCCACCGGTGACATGCTGCGCGCTCAGGTCAAGGCCGGCACGCCTCTGGGTAAGAAAGCGGAAGAGGTGATGGCCTCCGGTGGCCTGGTGTCCGACGATATCATCATCGGCATGCTCAGGGACCGGGTGGCCGAGGATGACTGCAGGAACGGCTACCTTCTGGACGGCGTCCCCCGCACCATCCCCCAGGCCCAGTCCCTGCGCGACGAGGGCGTCAAGATTGACTATGTGGTTGAGATTGCCGTGGACGATGAGGAAATCGTTGAGCGCCTGTCCGGTCGCCGGATCCACGAACCCAGCGGCCGTGTCTATCACGTTACCCACATGCCGCCCAAAGAGCCCGGGAAGGATGACGTGACCGGGGAGCCCCTGGTTCAGCGCGAGGACGATAAGGAAGAAACCGTTCGGAACCGCCTCAACGTCTATCACAAGGAGACGGAGCCGCTGGTCAGGTTCTATCAGGATTTTGAAGCCAAGGATCCCGAAAATGCGCCGCACTATGTGCGCGTTGAGGGCGTCGGCTCCACGGAGGAGATCCGCGACCGGATCATGGCCGCCCTGCGTGGCTGAGTAATCCTCTGATGGCGCGATTGCTCGCAGTTGATACCTCCGCCCAGCGGGGGTCGGTGGCGCTGGCTGTTGATGGTGAGGTCATCGTCGAACACAGTGACGAGCCGCGCTCCCATACCCGCCTGCTCGAGCCCATGATGAATCGTCTCCTGGCTCGAGCCGGCCTGTCTCTCAATGACCTGGATGGTCTTGCTTACGGTCGTGGGCCGGGGTCCTTTACGGGGCTTCGGATCACTGCCGGGTTTGTCCAGGGCATTGCCTGGGGGCTGGATTGCCCGGTTGTTCCGGTTTCCTCGCTGGCGGCGATGGCCCTCTCGGTCAGTCCCGGCAGTGGCTCTGTGCCCGTGGCGTCCGCGCTGGACGCGCGCATGGGTGAGGTCTACTGGAGCTGTTACCGCGTTTCTGCCGACCGGACCCTGCAGGTGCTCGTTGATGACTGCCTTCTGCTCCCCGGCGACCTCTCTCTGCCTTCAGTGGCTGACCATGATTCCTGGGTCGGCGTCGGAACCGGCTGGCAGTACCATGAGGCTATTCCCGAGGCGCTGATGTCGGCGATGACGTCGATTGACGCGGATGCCATGCCTGATGCGGCTGATGTGGCAAGACTCGCGCTTCCGGAGCTGGCGCGCGGGAATACCGTTGATGCGGCGGCCGTGCAGCCTTCCTACATCCGCGATGATGTGGGATGGCAGAAGACGCCGGGCCGTTAGCGGGTCGGTTACTGAACCGGCTATACTGGACGGTGTTAACAGATACCCTGACAACCAACCCGCGTAAGGGGCAGTGTTCCAATGACCGGCCGTGTTTCCGGCGACATTCCCCTCTCGGTTGCCGCCATTGATAAGGTTCTGATGCCCTATGCCGAAGCCCTGGCCAACAGGCTTGGGGTGAATCTTCTGCCCTATGCTGTACCGGAGCCGCGTCGTCATGATAACGCCGCGGTGCTGCTGGTATTCGGCTTTGACGGCCTCTATCTCCAGAAAACCGGGAAGAAGGCGCCTGGCCCGGTTATGGTTGACTGGGCCAGCGGCAAAAACGCCCATCGCCGTCGCCAGGGCGGCGGCGAACTGGTGGTCAAGGCCGTGGGCGCTGCCCGTGCCACAAGACCACTCACGGTGATTGATGCGACCGCCGGGCTGGGGGAGGATGCCCTGGTCCTGGCCAGCCACGGCTGCCATGTGACCATGCTGGAGCGTTCCGCCGTGATGGCGGAACTGCTGGCGGATGGCATGCGACGCGCTGCGGGTGATCCGGAACTTGCGCCGGTGCTTGAGCGCATGAGGCTGCTGGGTGACAACGCGGTGAACTGGCTGCGGGATCATCCGGAGGCGGCGGACGTGGTCTATCTCGATCCCATGTTCCCGGAGCGACGCCAGTCCGCCGAGGTCCGCAAGGAAATGCGGATCTGTCGGGATCTGGTGGGTGACGACGCCGACGCGGGTGAGCTGCTTGAGGCGGCCCTTGCCGCCGCGGGCCACCGGGTCGTGGTCAAGCGTCCACGCAAGGCCGAGGCACTCCCCGGCCCATCACCGGCCTCATCCGTGGTCGGACGCAGCAGCCGGTTTGACATCTACAGCCGGCGGGCGCTGCCCTGACCGGTTCGATGGCTACTGTTCGGACTGTTCCGGTACCGGTACGCTGACGTTGGTTACCTGCAGGATGGACTGGCGAAGCTCCGAACTCAGCACAAGTCGGGCCTCCTCCGCGACTTCCTCCAGTCCTGAACGGTAGGAGAGACGGCCTTCGTCATCGGTCTTGAGAATGCCGTTCGCCTGTAGGTTGGCGATGAAGTTCCGGAACAGGGTCTTGTCGAAAAATTCCGGCGCATTCAGGCCAAACAGCACGGACACGCGTTCCGCCAGCAGTGTGGACTGCTCCTCCAGCTCCTCGGCGGTAATCGCGTTGGACCCGAACTTCCTGAGGATCGCGATGCTCAGGTAGTAGCGCTGCAGCGTCTGGATGATCCCGTGAGAGAGGATGCTCAGGCGGACCACGTCCGCGGTGCCGGGCGCGGGCCGGTAAAGGAGGTTGCCCTCGGCCACCAGAAGCCCTTCATCCACCAGGCGGTCAATCCAGTCATTGAGTATCCCGTCGATGG
The DNA here is from genome assembly GCF_004364635.1 of Halospina denitrificans. Lineage (GTDB taxonomy): Bacteria > Pseudomonadota > Gammaproteobacteria > Pseudomonadales > Oleiphilaceae > Halospina > Halospina denitrificans. The sequence continues at coordinate 81,665 of NZ_SOAX01000006.1, forward strand.
AGGCCGGGTCCCACCGCAGGAAGAGTTCCGACCGTATGTAGGGATAGATGGAGCGGGCCAGGAAAATCAGGCGTTCGCGTTCCAGGGAACTGTTGTTCTCGAACAGGCTCGCGATCAGTGCCGGAATCGCAAAAAGATGCTGCACGTTGTTCCGGTAGTAGGTCATCAGCACCGCATGGCGCCCCTCCAGCATGATGATGTCGCCCAGCCTCTGGCGACGGCGGACAATCAGGCCCATCTTCTCGTTATAGGCAATCCAGTCCGCTCCGCTTCCTTCCGGGAAGGTCATCCGGTCGCTGTAGGGCTGTTGGCGGAGAAGGTTGCACAGATCCTCCATCAGCTGGGCCAGCAGGCGTTCGTCCATGGCCAGCCGCTCGGTGGCGAGCATGACGGTGGCCAGCAGGTTCACCGGATTGAGCGCGGCGGCCTCGTTGATGCGTGTGACCGTCTGCCTGGCGAGATCATTGACCACCGAGGGGAGCCACTCGGGCCTGTAGTCTTCATCATAGCTCTCGGTGCGCCAGCCCGGTCTCTGCTCGTCGAGCACCTCTGCGAGCTGGATGGGCTGCCCGAAGTTCACCGAGACCTGGCCAAAGGAGCGCTTCAGGTTCCGTACCGAGCGCACCAGGCCGAGCAGCCCTTCCTTTTTCTTGCGGGTGCCCTGGAGCTCGCCCAGATAGGATCCCCCTTCCAGGACCTTTTCATAGCCGAAGTAGACGGGGACGAACACAATGGGCTTGCGCGGATCGCGCAGGAAACTGCGAACCGTCATCGAGAGCATGCCGGGCCGTGGCTGCAGGGTCCGGCCGGTACGGCTGCGCCCGCCCTCGACGAAATATTCAACCGAGAAACCCCGGGTGAACATCACGTGCATGTATTCATTGAACACCGCCGAATAGAGCGGGTTATCCCGAAAGCTGCGGCGCATGAAAAAGGCGCCGCCGCGTCTCAGCAGGGGGCCGATGATCGGCATGTTCAGGTTGATGCCAGCAGCGATGTGCGGTGGCATCAGACCGTTCTTGTAGAGAACATAGGACAACAGCAGGTAATCAATGTGCGAGCGGTGACTGGGCACATAGACAACGGCATTGTCCTGGGCCGCTTCCTGGGCGGTTTCGATGTTGTTGATCCGGATCCCGTCATAGAGACGGTTCCAGAGCCAGCTGAGTACCACCTCCAGAAAGCGGATGGTCGCCATGGAAAAGTTGGAGGCAATCTCGTGGGCATATTTCAGCGCCCGGTCCCGGGCTTTGAGCCGGGGGATGTTTTCGTGCTCCGCGGTTTCACGGATAGCCTTTTTGACCGGCTGGCTGCGCACCAGGGAGTTAACCAGGGTCCGCCTGTGGGACAGGTCCGGTCCGATGACGGCCTGACGGACGCGACGGAAGTGGACCCGCAGAACGCGCGCGAGTTTGCGCTGGGCCAGCTCTTCGTTGGGGGATTCGGCAATGGCGTCTTTCAGCGAGAACGGCCGGCTGAACTGGACGAAGAGGTTTCGGCCGTGGATCAGGATGGTGAAAAACTTCTGCAGCGGCCCGGTGACCGACCAGCTGTCGGCCAGGATGATCTTAAGCAGCGAGCGCTCCTTGTCCGGGGAACGTCCCCAGAAGAGCGAGACCGGCACGATCTGGACATCCAGCGAGGGTTCGTTGACGCTCAGGTTTACAAGCTCCCTGAGACGAGGCGTCATGGTCGGCGGTTGCCGCCGCCGCCTGATTCGTACGCGGCGGTAATAGAGGAAAAAGAAAGACCGACGCGGGCCTCCCGGGACACTCAGTCGCTGCTCTGCTGATGGCAGGCCGGCCCGCCTCAGTTCCTGCTCCAGAACCAGGCGGCTGGAAAGGGAATTGTGCTGGATGACGTAGCAGACCGGCTTTTCCGGATCCAGGTCGAGCTGGTCGCGGCTGGCGCCGACCACTTTGCTGCGGACCCACAGGTAAAGAAATTTGCGCAGCAGAGTTAATAGGAGGCTCGTCAATCCCGTCAAGGAACGCATTCCAGCTCCCGAGTCGTTGGTGTTGAGTGCAGCTTACAGCAGGCCAAGTCTACTTGCTCGCGAAGTCGGGGCAAAGTATAAAGCGGCTCCTGCCTTGTGGGGTCTTCGGGGTGGGATTATAGTTCGTGCATGAGTGAAATCACGGAATTTGTAGCGGAACCGTTACCAGAGGCGCCAGCCGAGCATGACCGTATCCTTCTGTTCGATGACGCCTTCAACCTCTGTCCCAGCCCCGATGGCGGTATCTGGTGGCCCCGTGAGGGGTTTGCCGGGATTGTCCCGCCTCCGGAACTGCTGCCGGTGGGACGGATTGGTGAACGCCGGGTTCTGGCTGCCCGCGTTGGCGATGAGCGCGAGGATGCCCTGTCGCTGCGGTCGCTTTTCGGTGAAACCGATGCGGCGGAACGCGCGGCGCTGGGGGCGGCAAAGCAACGACTCCAGTGGGTCTGGGATCACCGTTTCTGTGGCCGCTGTGGCCGGCAAACCAGGTGGCATGAAGGCGAGTACGCGCTGTATTGCGCCCATTGCGAGCGCCGACATTATCCGCGCTTGTCTCCCTGTATCATCATTGCCATACGAAACGGGGACTGGCTGCTTCTGGGGCGGAGTCACCGACACCCACCGGACCTCTGGTCTCTGATTGCCGGCTTCATCGAACCCGGGGAATCGGCAGAACAGGCGGTGGCGAGGGAAGTGGCGGAGGAAACCGGGATTGCGGTAACGAATGTCCGTTATCAGGGCTCGGAAAGCTGGCCTTTCCCGCATCAGTTGATGCTGGGTTATGTGGCCGATTTTGCCGGTGGGGAACTGCAGCGTGCCGAGGATGAACTGGCCGGGCTGGATTGGTTCCATCGTGATGCGTTGCCGCGGGTGCCCGGCGACTGGACCATTGCCGGGCGGTTGATCCGCCTGGTGGCCGGGGGGGAGTCGGATGCCTGAGGGTCGTCCGCGTATCCTGCTGTTTGACAGCGGCATGGGCGGGCTGAGCATCGCCCGTTCTCTGTGGCGTCATTTACCCGGCCTCGGCATCGTGTATCTCGCTGATAATGCCCGATTTCCCTATGGCGACCGTTCCGAGGGCGAAGTGGTTGAACGCTGTGTGGCTCTTGTGGAACATACCCTGGCGGAATACCCCTGTGATGTTGTCGTGGTTGCCTGCAACACGGCGAGCACAGTGGTCCTCCCGGAACTCAGGGCTCGGATTGGCCAGCCCGTGGTCGGCGTTGTGCCGGCGATCAAGCCTGCCGCTGCCATGAGCGGCAACCGTCGAATCGGGCTGTTGGCGACGCCAGCGACGGTAGACCGACCCTACCTGCAGCGATTGATTGATGATTATGCCTCGGACTGCGAGATCATCCGTGTGGGCAGTTCCGAGTTGGTTCGACTGGCGGAGGACAGTCTGGAGACGGGAGCAGTTGCCGGGCACCGGGTCGAGCCCATCCTGGCTCCGTTCATTCGCGGTGGCGTTGATACCGTCGTCCTGGGGTGTACCCACTTCCCACTGATTCGTGAGTCCCTGATGGCGGCCATGCCTGGAGACATTGCCTGGGTGGATTCCGGAGGAGCTATTGCCCGTCGGGTGGAGCAGCTTCTCCGTGATATGGGAACCGCGCACGTAAGCGGGCGAAGCGCGATGGAGGCGTTTTTGCTGACCGGCGCGGCGCCATCAGGCCTGGAGGCCTGGATGGACCGTGCCGGCACTGAGCACGGCGTTGAAATGCCGCGTCAGAGCAGCCGAGTCAGCTTGAACATGGCGAGAAACTCAAGCATCGGCAAAGCGGGGCGGTGACAGCAGTATGTCTTTTCAACGTCGCCCCGGAACCGAGACTTGGTGAACTCGAGCCCCTTGAAGTTATAGAACATGTTGCCGTGCTGATAGACCTTCCGGCAAAGTCCCTTGAGCATGCGGCTCTCCTGGGGCTCATTCTCGTCATGGAGGCTCAGCGGGATCAGACCCAGGTCCAAATAGGGCACGCCTTCGGCCTGGAAGACTTCCATGGCGTGTGCCATCACGGCATAGAAAATACCCTGACGGAAATTGGCATTGGCCCGGGAAATATTGGGCACGTAGCTGACGATCTCGTTTCTGTAGTAAATCGGGTCAAAGTAGATGAAGCCAACCGCCTTGCCATCCTGATAGGCATAGAAATGGCGCTCGTTTTCCCGGTATTCCATGTGCATTGGCCGGATCAGGAAGCGGATTTCCTTGCTTTTGACCTTGCGGGTCTTGATCCAGGCGTCGGAAATCTCGCGGGTGTGGTCATCACTGAAACGTTCCTGAACGGTAATGCCCGCCTCTTCCGCGCGGTTGAGCGCCGTCCGGATCACCTGCTTCTTCTTGCCCTTCAGCGACCACTTGCTGAGATCGACCCGGGCTTCCGAGCCGAACTGGGTGCCGTAGTAACCGAAGCGATTGGAGAGAATGTCCACAACCGGGCGTGATACCTGGATGTAGGAGACATTGGAGACGCTGCGCTCGAAACGTGAGATCAGGAATTCACGATGCTCTGGGGCGCACACCGGGTCGGAAAGCACGAAGTTCATGCCCCACTTCTTCATGTAGCCGATGTAGCCAACGCCCGGCACGTCGAAATAGTGCATGCCCGGCTGCAGAGTGGAAAAGGATTGCGAATGCCCACCGTGCTGCTTCAGCAGATCCACGCGTTCCGCAAAGGACATGGGGCCTTCGGGGAGGTCGTGGATGCCATCAAGGGTCAGGGTCTGGTGTGTCATGGTTCTGTTCCTCCTGTGCCGGCCCCGATGGGCAGCGATTCATGCTTCTTTTTATTCCGTTCTAACCACGCTTCTCGGCGAGAATTGACCAGTAACAGTTGATGTTCAGCAGTGAGAAACGCTTCTTGTCGCGAATTTCCAGGCCGAGGTTCTCCAGATGCTCCGGGTAGTTGTAGACCTGGTGGAAGGCGTTGTTGGTGAACAGCCAGAAGATGAAAACCGCGGTGTACCAGTAGGCCTTCTTGAAGAGTCGCGCCAGGATGTTGCCCGTGGGGTAGATGAAATCGCCCACGACCAGTTGGGCGCGTGGCTTGCCGAGACTGATCAGGTGCCTGAGTACCTCGACCATCCTTGGTTCATCGAAGACATTGAGGAAGAAATTGGCGACCACCATGTCATAACTCTCATGTTCATCGATGTTCATGATGTCGTCATGGATGGTGCGAACACTGAGTTCGGGCGCTTCCGATTCCAGCAGCTCGCGGAACTTGCGGAGCATGGTTTCCGACAGGTCGACGACGGTTACATCCGCGCCGAGCTGTGCCGCCCGCAGTGCATCCCGTCCGTGGCCAACGCCCGCAATGAGGATACGATCTCCGGGTTTGACGTTGTTGGCATCCAGCATTGCGGTCTTACAGTCCTGAATGCTTTTGCCGCTGTATAGATTGCTCAGAAAATCGTAAACCGGGCCGATGTGCTTGTATTTGTCCTGCATGGTCGGTACTGCCAGCCTTGTTTTGGGTCTGTCGGAGGAATGGGTGCGTCTCCGAATGTGATTCCATGCTAAACAAGGGCAAGCGTTACTGCTGTGTAACAGGCCGCATTTTTATGGTGCGCGAGTTAACGGAATGGCCAAAAAAACCAAAATTAATCAATAAATTATTATGATTGTCAGACAATACGTTAGGGTAATGTTCTACAATCGGTTTGGGTGGGAGGGCAGGGTGGACCCGTCAGCTTACTCCTGAATAGCGGGCCAGGGGGGCCTTGGCGGAGGGCAGTTCAAGCCAGTCGACCGGGCGGGCATCACCGAAGTAATAGCCCTGAACACTGTCACACCCGAGCTCGCGCAGGTAGCTCAGCTGTCCCTGGGTTTCCACGCCCTCGGCGATGATGTCGAGCTTGAGCCCGCGCGCCATGGCGACAATGGCATTGACGATGCAGGCGCCTTCCTCGCCGTGGCGGATGTCCCGGATAAAGCTCTGGTCCACCTTAAGGGTATGAATGGGCAGTCGGTGCAGATAATTGAGGGACGAGTAACCGGTGCCGAAGTCATCAATAGCAACCCGTACGCCATAACTCGAAAGCTGGTCCAGCTTGCGGCTGATCGGTTCAAGATCGTTGATGATCATGTTCTCTGTGATCTCAATCTCAAGCTTTTCCGGAGGCAGGTCATAGTAGTCCAGCTTCTGGAGCAGGAGCTCCACGAACCTGGGGTGCTCAACCTGCATGGGAGAGAAGTTGACGGAAAGGCGCAGGTCCTCGTCCGCATCCCTGAGCCAGGGTCTCATCTCGCGACAGGCCGTTGCCAGCACCCACTCGCTCAGGTCTCCAATAAGGCGGGTCTCCTCCGCGAGGGGCAGGAACTCGCCCGGGTGAAGCAGCCCGCGTGTGGGGTGCTGCCAGCGTACCAGTGCCTCGAAACCGCGGCACAGTCCCGTTCGCAGGTTGACCTGGGGTTGATAGAACACGCGAAGCTCGCCGGCCTGGAGCGCCCTTCGGAGGTCCCGTTCCAGGCCCAATCGATAGGTTGTGTTGACGTTCATGGATTCGCTGAAGAACTGGTACCCGTCCTTGCCGCGCCCCTTGACGTGGTACATGGCGACGTCGGCCTGCTGGACCAGCTCCTCAAGGCCCGACCCCGAATCCGGATACATGGAGATGCCAATGCTTACACCGACGAACACCTCGTGTTCACCCAGCTTGAAGGGCGTTTTCAGTGCGTCCATCAGTTTGCGGGCAATGGTGCGGGCATCTTCGGTGTTATGGATTTCGGGCAGCAGCAGGGTGAACTCATCCCCGCCAAAACGGGACAGGGTGTCTCCCTGGCGAAGGCAGCCTTCCAGGCGCTGGGTGACGGCCTGTAACAGACGGTCCCCCATGGCATGGCCCAGGGTGTCATTAATGACCTTGAAACGGTCCAGGTCGATGAACATTATCGCCAGTTTCTGATGGTTGCGTTCGGCCTGGGAGATGCTCAGGCCCAGGCGATCCTTGAACAGGGCCCGGTTGGGGAGGCGGGTCAGCAGGTCATGGTAAGCCTGGAAGTTGATGAAGGCTTCCGCTTCCTTGCGTTCGGTGATATCACGGGCGGTACCGTAAATCTGGCGGATATGGATGCCGTTTTCCGCCTCCTTGGTGACCGGAAAGGCCGTTACCTCAAAATGGCGGTTGCCGCGGGCGCTGCCACGGGACTTGAGGCGAAGTTCAATGGTTCTCGGGTTCTCGGCCGAAATTGAGGGATCCCGGAATGCCCAGTCCGCACGCCCCAGATCCTGGTCCTCAATCAGGTGCCGGATGTGGCGGCCCTGAAGGTCGGACGGCCGGTATCCCAGAAGGCTTTCCACCTTACTGTTGAGGAACTGGAAATGCCCCCAGCCATCCAGCATGAAGACGATGTCTGGGGAGCTGTTGACTATGTAGCGGTGCAGCTGCTCGGACTGGTGGAGCCGGGACCGGGCCTCTTCGTGGGACTGTTCGAGGTTCCGGGTTTCAAGGACGCTGGCGACGGTCGCCGTGAGTTCCTCGGCGTCGTAGGGTTTTCTCAGGTAATCGTAGGCGCCGCGACGCAGTGCACGGCTGATGGACTTGAAAGACGTGTCGCCACTGATAACCACCACGGCCGTGTCGATGCCGCTGTGATGCATGAAGGTGATTACGTCCTGGCCATGCATGTCGGGAAGGCGCAGATCCAGAAGCACGAGTCCATACTGACCCGTTAGCAGTTTCTGGCACGCCTGTTCGCCCGTAGCGGCCATGTCGGCTTGATGACCGTGATGCTGGAGCAGTTGCGTGATGCTGGCAAGCACATCCTGATCATCATCAACAACCAGCAGGGATGCCTGGCCTGCGGACGTTGTGCCACTGTTATCGTTATTATCGAGGCTCATGGCAGTACATTGTTTATCAGTTGCCCGGGGCAACAACCGGATTCTGCCTCCGGATGGATTCAGACAGGTATTCTAGTTGTTTGACACATCAGGGCGAGGAGCAACCCTTTAAACTTTGAATCCCGTCTCACTTTATCTGTTATTCCGAAGCGTAATTCAGACCTCTTCAAAATGAAAGGCTTGATTGAGCAAGTTGAATTTCCACTCAAGGAAACGAATCGAATCACCGGAAATAACAACTGATCAGTTCGTGATGCAGTTCTGTCCTCCGTTGATCAATCGGCGTACAATGCTGCCAGTGCGGTTGGCAGTAGCTGCGGTGTCATATGGGCCAAAACAAGAATCATTCCAGCGCAGTAAGCCGCCACGGGAATAATGCAGAGCAGGGTGGAACCGAGCATGCCCCGCTGACTCTGGCAGTGACCGGCGGCAAGGGCGGTGTGGGAAAAACCCAGGTTGCGCTTAATCTGGCGCTGGTGCTGGCAAAGCAGGGCTACCGGACCCTGCTGCTTGACGGCGATGTCGAGCTGGCCAACGTGAACGTCATGCTGGGTGTGTATCCGGGGATGACGCTTGAGCATGTTGTGCTGGGCGAGCGCACCCTGGATGAGGTGCTCCTGCCGGTGACGGAAAACCTGGATCTGTTGCCTGGCGCTTCGGGGGTTCCCGGCTGCCTGGAGATGGGGAGTCAGGATCGCGAGACCTTCCTGGAGAACCTGGCCAATCTTGAACGGCGGTACGACCGGGTCATTATTGACACAGCGGCCGGCCTCACCAGCCAGGCTCTGCACATGGTGGCCGCGGCGCACCTTGCCACCATTGTCGTAACACCGGATCCCACCTCGATGACCGATGCCTTTTCGCTGGTCAAGGTGCTTCACCGGAAGGGGTATCGGCGCACCCCCAGCGTAATCGTCAACATGGCCCGGGGTGCCACTGAAGCCCAGACGATATACCGTCGTTTTTCCGCGGCGGTGTCACGCTACATCGGCGTGCAGCTCCACTATCTCGGGGCAATCTGGCGGGACGAGACTATTGCCCAGTCCATCACCACACAGCGGCCGGTGGCCATGATGGCCCCGGAGGACCCGTCCTGCCGTCAGTTCTGGACCCTTGCTGATATGCTTACTGTCCGCTGGTCCCAGGGGGTGCAGCCGGCCAATGGCTTTGCGCGCTACTGGGCACGGCTTGTACGCCGTCGCCACCAGCGCCGCCAGACAGGGGAGGCCGCTGGAAGGCAGCCATCCAGCGAGGCCTCAATCAATGAGTGGTTGAACCATTTTCGGGAGCGTCTTTCCAGCAGCCGGGATGATCCCCTGCTCCAGTATCGCCTGATCACAGGGGTGCTTGAAGCCCTCGGCGAGGAGATCGACGAGGATCGTGTTGAGGCACTGCAGACGGGGCTTGCCGCGATGAACTGGGATGCGGCGAGTAATCCTGTGCGCCGCAGTGCAGCCGCCCACTTCGATCAGCTTGCCCGGTATGTTGCTCCGCCCGGCGGGACCACTCCCGAGGAAGCAATGGCTTTAAGCAAAGGCAATGGCTCATCCCTGGACCGTCTGCTCAGCAGTATCCGCGAGAACGATTGAAGCCTGTTGGCGGAAATTGGAAAACAGTCACATTAATACCTCCCAGCGATCAGGGATGATAGTGTGAGAGTTCAGTTTCTGCTCAAGCGGAGGGGATATGACAGACCTGAATAAGAACGAGGGATCGTCCGGAGCACATTCCAATGCGCTTCGCCAGCTTCATGGCAGGCGGGTCCTGGTCACAGGTACGACCGGGTTTCTGGGGAAGGTTGTCCTCGAGAAGCTGATGCGCTCGGTGCCCGGTATCGGTGGTGTCACCCTGCTTATCCGCGGCAACCATCACTTTGCCTCTGCCCGCGACCGGTTCCTGAATGAGGTCGCGAGCGCCTCCGTTTTTGATCATTTAAAGGTGGATCACCCCGAGTATTTCGACCGCTTTCTCGAGGAGAAGGTGGCGTGTGTCACCGGCGAGTTCACGGAACCCCTGTTCGGTCTCACCCAATCGGGTTTCACGGAACTCGCTGAACAGACCGATGCGGTTATCAATGTGGCCGCCAGCGTCGACTTTCGGGAAGAGCTGGACAAAGCCCTGGCCATCAACACCCTGAGCCTTCGCAATATCACCGAGCTGGTGCAGGCGGCTGGCGATGTACCGCTGATTCAGGTCTCCACCTGTTACGTCAACGGCTATAACAGTGGCCACCGTCATGAGGAGCTGGTGACCCCCGCCAGGGGAACTGTCGAGCGGGACGAGGACGGCACCTGTCGTGTGGAGGATCTGATCCTGACACTCCAGGACCGGATCGCGGACACCAAAAGCCGATTCAGTGGCCAGCGGCTCCGGGATGAACTGGTCAACCTGGGTATCCGCGAAGCCAACCGTCTTGGCTGGAACGACACCTATACCCTGACCAAGTGGATTGGCGAGCAGCTGCTGGCGCGCAGCCTGCGTGGCGGGTCGCTGACGATCCTCAGGCCCTCGATCATTGAGAGCACGCTCGAGGAGCCTGTTCCCGGCTGGGTTGAGGGGGTAAAAGTCGCCGATGCCATCATCATGGGGTACGCCCGCGGTCAGGTGTTGTTCTTCCCGGGCAGAACCAGGGCCGTCATCGATGTTATTCCCGCGGATCTGGTTGCCAACAGCGCGATTCTGTCACTGGCCGAGCAGCTTCAATCTCCGGGGCGGCAGCGGATTTACCAGTGCTGCAGCGGCTCCAGCAATCCCCTCAAGCTGGGTGAGTTTATCGAACACGTCCAGAGGGAAGCACAGGAAAACCATCAGGCGTACGAGCATCTGTTCTACAAGCGTCCGACGCTGCCATTTGTGGCCGTCAACCGGCGTATCTTCAATACCGTGACTCGCGGCGTCCACTTGCCACTGAATGGAGTGGAAAAGGGACTGAAGCTCCTTGGTCAGGACGCGGAACTGCGCACAGTAAAGAATTTCCAGACGACCATGAAGCTGGCGACCATATTCGGCTTCTACTCCTGTCCGAACTACATCTTCCACAACGAGCGGTTGGTGGAGATGGCTGACCGTATGGGGCTGGAGGACAAGAAGCTGTTCCCCGTGGATGCCCGGCGTATTGGCTGGCGCCATTACCTGAGGGAGGTGCACCTTGCCGGGCTGAATCGTTATGCCCTGCAGGAGCGCAAGCTCTATCGGCTTCGCGCGGCTGCGAAAAAGCGCAAGGTGGCCTGAGCTTATACTTTGGTATAACAGGTACTAGTACCCTCGTCAAAGCTGTCATACAGTCATGGTAAGCGCTCTTGCTCTAACACGGAGATACGGCCATGGCTGAAGACAGCAGATACCCCATCAAGGATTCCATGAAAGATGCACTCGTAGACCGGCAAACCTACGAGACGATGTACCGGGAATCCATCGAGGATCCGGACGGATTCTGGCGCAAGCACGGCGAGCGCATTGATTGGATCAAACCCTACACCAAAGTGAAAAACACCAGCTTCGAGCGCGGCAAGGTGGATATCCGCTGGTACGAGGACGGCACCCTGAACGCCTCCGTTAACTGCCTTGACCGTCATCTTGCTGAGCACGGCGATGACACCGCCATTATCTTCGAGGGCGATGACCCCGGTATTTCACGCCACATAAGCTATCGCGAACTGCATGAGAAGACCTGCCGTTTCGCCAATGTTCTGAAAGGGCTGGGCGTCAAAAAAGGCGATGTGGTTACTCTCTATATGCCCATGCTTGTTGAGACGGCTGTTGCGATGCTGGCCTGCGTTCGGATCGGTGCCCTCCACTCGGTGGTGTTTGGGGGCTTTTCGCCGGAGGCACTGGGTGCACGTATTGAGAATGGCCATTCCCGGTTCGTGATCACGGCCGACGAGGGTATGCGGGGTGGGCGCAGGATTCCGCTGAAGAACAACGTTGACGAGGCGGTGGAAAACCCGGCGCTCGACTTTGTTGAGAAGGTGATTGTGCTTCGTTATACGGGCGCCGATATCGACTGGCACGACCAGCGTGACGTGGACTTCGCCCGGCTGATGGAAGAGGCGGAACCCTGGTGTGAGCCGGAGGAAATGAAAGCGGAGGATCCCCTCTTCATGCTCTACACCTCCGGTTCCACGGGGGCGCCCAAAGGGGTATTGCATACCACCGGGGGGTACATGGTCTACACCAGCATGACCCACGAGTATGTCTTCGATTACCGCCGTGGTGAGATTTTCTGGTGTACGGCGGACCTTGGCTGGATAACCGGCCACAGCTACACGCTCTACGGTCCCCTGGCCAATGGGGCCACGACCGTGATTTTCGAGGGAGTTCCCAATTATCCCGATGCCTCGCGTGTTGGCCAGATCGTGGACAAGCACAACGTCAGCACCCTCTATACCGCGCCGACGGCCATAAGGGCCCTGATGGCCGGGGGCGACCACGTTATGGACGGCACTTCCCGCAAGAGCCTTCGGCTATTGGGGACTGCGGGCGAGCCGATCAATCCCCAGGCCTGGGAATGGTTCTACCGGGTTATCGGCAACGAGCAGGCGCCCATTCTGGATACCTGGTGGCAGACCGAGACGGGCGGCATAATGATCGCGCCGTTCCCCGGAGCAACTGAACTCAAGCCCGGTTCGGCGACGAAGCCATTCTTTGGCATCCAACCCGCGCTCTTTGATAACGAAGGCAATGAGCTGGAAGGGGCCGCGTCAGGAAACCTGGGCATCAAGGACAGCTGGCCCGGGCAGATGCGCAGCGTCTTTGGTGATCATGAGCGCTTCATGAAGACCTACTTCAGTACCTATGACGGTGTTTACTTCACGGGTGATGGTGCCAAGCGTGACGAGGATGGCGACTACTGGATCACGGGCCGGGTTGACGACGTACTGAATGTGTCAGGCCACCGCCTGGGTACCGCTGAAGTTGAAAGTGCACTGGTTGCTCACGACAAGGTGGCCGAGGCAGCCGTGGTTGGCTATCCCCACGATGTGAAGGGGGAGGGTATCTACATCTACGTTACCCTGATGAGCGGTGAGGACCCGAGTGATGAACTGCGCGATGAACTGGTCCAGTGGGTGCGTAAGCGCCTGGGGCCGCTTGCCGCGCCGGATGTCATTCAGTGGGCGCCGAGTCTTCCCAAGACCCGCTCGGGTAAGATCATGCGCCGGATCCTGCGTAAGATCGCCTCCAACGAGACTGAGAATCTCGGGGATACGTCCACACTCGCAGATCCCGGAGTTGTGGATGAGCTCATGGAGCACCGCGCCTTCCGTTGATCGATAGCCGACTGCCCCTGGAGGTGTGATGGCCGCCAGGGGCAGGGGATTGGCATCAGGTTCAGAATGAAGCCTGAACCCAGAGCCAGGCCTTATCCGTGTCCACGCTGAAATCGTCCGCGCTGTAGCTGGCGGCCTTGAAGCCCAGTGTGTAGGTCTCGTTCAGCGGCTTGGTGGCCAGTACGCCTGTTTCGGTCCCATAATCCTGGTTCGCGGTATCGCTCTCGAACTGGTGGTGAATGGCCATGAGCTTGATGTCCCCGGCCTTACCGCCAATAGAGGCGTAGGTATCAACAAGACCGTTGGCCGGTGTGCCAAGGAACTTGTCCGTCCAGCCGTTCATGGCATGGAGTGTGGCCAGAGGCGTCTGGAAGGCGGCATTACCGTCATCCGACCCAAGCATTTCCTGACCCAGCTTGAGGGTGACGCCGGAAACACTGGCCCCACCTTCGACCCGATAATAATCCACATCGAAGCTGTTGGGGTTGTCGGCATAGTCAGACTGCTGAGCGTACTCCAGCGTGTACAGTCCCCTGACGTTGTCGCTCAGGTCGGTCCCGCCTGTGAAACGAAGGCCGTAACTGCTGGTGGAGTTGGTATCGACGCTGTCATAGTCCAGCAGGTAGCTGTAGGCCGTCAGTGAGCCGGCCGAAAGCCCGTCATAGCGCGCGTTGAAGATACCGCTCTGCATGCCGTGATCGCCCGCCGCGCCGGCGGCTTCGGAGAAAATCCGATTGACGTTGTGGATGTAGCCGGCCGTCAGGGTTGTGTCCGCGAGGGATTGGTTCACCACCGTGGCTGCATCATAGGTCTGCTCATTCTGGCGCCAGCCGACGTGTCCGACGAACCGGTGGTTATCCAGGGTAAAGAGCTGGCGACCGTACTTGATGTCCGTATCCGCCAGGCCCTGATACCGGAGGTAGGCCTGGTTGATCTCCGTTTCAGTCGGATCCGCGACCACCGGGTGGTTAGTGACGTTGTTCGTGGGGCTCGCGAAATTCTCAGATCCGATAGCGGTAACACTTTCAGCCTCCAGGAAGCCGCTGAAGCCACTGACCTTGCCCGTGCGATAGCCGAGTTTGGTCTTCAGTGTGGAGGCGTGGGCGTCATTGGGGATGGTGGCCTGGTCCACGAATTCGTAGCGGTAGCGGGCACTCAGCGAGGCCTCACCGTTTTTGATGGCCTCTGTGACCGGGTCTGCGGCTACCGGCGCTGCGGCCAATGGCGCCGTGGCCAGAGCCAATACCAGGGGCATCCTGACTGTCGCGAGATGGGGTTTACGGTTTTTAATCATGGGTTGTTTCTCCCTTGAGGTTGCTTTGAGTCTTCATCGTGTGAGTAGCGTCGTTCAGTTAAGAAATATTTAAAATGATTGTTCTCAATGAATTTTAAAAAACCGTGTTGGTCGTTTCAGGAGCGCTTCCCGGGAATGGCATTCCCACTTTACAGGGGCAGGAGGAGCATGGATGATTCGCGTGAACGCCGATAAGGGGATCAGGAGCATGAGCCGGAAAGCGATCGCCATTCGCCATCTCGCCTTTGAGGATTTGGGGCTGCTGGAACCACTGCTGTTACGACATGGCTACCGCGTGTCCTACCGCGAAGCCGGGGTGGATGACCTCAAGCGCATCGAACAGGAGAAGCCGGATGTTCTGATCATTCTGGGAGCGCCGATCTCGGTGAATGACCCCATGCGTTACCCCTTCCTCGAGGACGAGTTCCGGTTGGTTTCCGAACTGGCAGGGGCAGGGACTGCCGTTCTGGGCATCTGCCTTGGAGCCCAGGTTATTGCGCGGTCCTGGGGAGCGCCGGTCACGCCGATGACGGGGAAGGAGATCGGTTTTTCCAGCCTGGAGCTGACAGAGGCGGGCCAGGATTCGGTGCTTGCGCCCCTGGCGGATGGGCATGATGTCCTGCACTGGCACGGCGAGGAGTGTGCGCTTCTGACAATGGCGCCTTCATTGGCGGAAACCGGGATGTGCAATAACCAGGCATTCCAGCCAGTACCCCATGTGCTGGGGTTGCAGTTTCATCTGGAAGTGACGCTTTCGAGCTTTGAGCGCTGGCTGATTGGGCATTGCGCCGAGCTGGAGGCGGCGGGGCTGGATGTTTCTGCGCTCAGGGAGAGGGCCCGTGAGTGTCTTCCTGCACTGGAGCCGGTTGCTAGTGAGGTATTTGAGCGCTGGTTGGCGCAGATTGAACGATAGGGCGACGCTAGCGCTGTTGCAGTAACCGGTCCAGATGGTTGGCAAAAGCCTGTTTTTCACGGGGGCCCAATGGTGGTGGTCCGCCGGTCTGGACGCCGCTGGACCGCATGGTATCCATGAAGTCGCGCATGTTCAGACGCACGCGGATATTGTCCCTGGTGTAGAGTTCCCCGCGTGGATTGAGCGCATGCCCCCCTTTCTCCATAACTTCCGCCGCCAGCGGTATATCGGCGGTTATCACGAGATCCCCGGGCTCAACACGACGCACGATTTCATCGTCCGCCACGTCGAAACCGGACGAGACCTGAAGGCTGTCGATCAGCCTGGACGGGGGAGTGCGAACCGGCTGGTTGGCCACGAGCGTCACCCGGGTTCCGGTGCGCTCGGCGGCCCTAAAGAGGATTTCCTTGATGACGCCGGGGCAGGCGTCGGCGTCGACCCAGATTGTCATAGCATGTCCCGCGTGGTCCGGTCACTGAATTCGGCATGAACGGACCAGCATAGCATGACTTCAACGCCCGCGACGGCGTACGGCCCTGGGCGTAAAGTAGCGCTCGCCCGGAACCTTATCGGTAATCACGCGGGTTTTGCCTTCCTCGGTATCCAGGCCCTGGACGTGATAGCGCCTTGATTGCAGGTCATGGAATATATCCATGGCGGTCCAGACGGTGGGAACCTCGTAGAAATTCTTCAGCATCGCCTGGCTGACCCGCCAGAGCTCGCCCCGGCTGTCGTACTGGTCCACGCTTACGACTTTCCAGCTGTCCGCATCGATGTAGAAGACGCGCTTCGAGAAGATGTGGCGCTGCCCTTCCTTCAGGGTGGCGACAACCACATGCACCCGCTGGCGCTCCCAGCGTTGGAGATCCGGGTTGGTGTGGTGCGGCGTCAGGATCTCATCGTAGGTGACGCCTTCCTGGGCAATCCGGTAGTTGTTATAGGGAATGAAGTACTGCTTGAGTCCGCGGTATTCCCAGTTGTAGCGGTCCAGGGCTCCGTTGAACAGATCGGTCTCATCGGCGGTCCGCAGGTTCTCGGCGGCGGCGACCGGTGAGTCATACGCCAGATTGGGCGCACGCCGCACACGACGCTGGCCCGGGTTGTACCCCCAGGCCTGACGCGGTTCCTGCACCTGGTTCAGGGTTTCGTGGATCAGGACAGCGCCGCCGGCAAGGCGGGCGGGAGACTTGGTCTTGGACAGGTAGTAGAACAGGGTGTTGTCCAGCGTCTCTTCGCTGCCCTCTGGGTTGTAGAAGTTGTAGAAGACGTCCTGTTCCGACATCACCAGGCTGTAGGAACCACCCGGCTCGACCACGGCTTCGCCGGAACGCCGGTTCACGTGAATGCCGCGCCAGCTGGTCTTGTGGTTCCAGATGGCCTGCATGGCATGGTCTTCGTTGGTTCCGTGGAGAATCGGGAAGGGGATGCCGCCGTAGGCACCCTCAATGCCATCGCCGCTGGCAACCAGGGTCGCCTCCGTGGCGTTTTCCCGGGTATTTTCAGCTACCCAGTCGGGCATGGCCGCGCTGCGCCGGGAGGGATAGACCTTCAGCTCATAGGTCTCGGGGTAGGTTTTCAGCAGCGCCTGAGTGCCCTGTGTCAGATAGTCACTGTACTCATCCATATTGTCCGCGGTTACGGTGAAGCGCGGATCATCGCCGGCATACGGATCCGGATGGAAATCACCCGATCCGTCGTAACCCTCTACATGCGGTGGTGGCTCCTCGATCCCGCCGTCCCATGCCGGAATAACGCCGTCCTCGCTTCCCGCTCGCGGCGCGCCGGCGGGGGTCAATCGGTCACTGCCAAGGAGTTCCGC
Organism: Halospina denitrificans; assembly: GCF_004364635.1. Lineage (GTDB taxonomy): Bacteria > Pseudomonadota > Gammaproteobacteria > Pseudomonadales > Oleiphilaceae > Halospina > Halospina denitrificans. The sequence goes on from NZ_SOAX01000006.1 coordinate 98,797, forward strand.
CTTTTCGGGGGATACCGCGCCCATGGCAGGAATCGCGCAGAACATGAAGAGTGCAAAAACGCCCAGCGTGAGGCGGCTCACGGGACCCTTATGGGGGTTCGAGTCAAACATGATCGGGAACCTTGGTCTATCAATGGAAATGTTGAGTGTGATGCGGGGAGGCACGAATCATCAGGAGGCGCGAAGAATATCAGGACTGGGTTGCCGTTGAAACAGCAAGCCCCGGAGCTTTTACAGTCTTTTGCGTATTGAAAAAACGGTTACAGACGGCCGGGTCAGTCGAAAACCACCGTGCGGTTGTCGTAGCTGAGAACCTTTCGTTGTATATGGAACCAGATGGCCCTGGCGAGCACCGTGCGCTCCAGGTCCCTACCTTTGCGGACGAGTGCGTCCACGGGGTCGCGATGGGTGATAGGTGTCACGTCCTGGGCAATGATGGGGCCGGAATCCAGTTCTTCCGTGACGTAATGGCTGGTCGCACCAATGATCTTAACGCCCCTTGCGTGGGCCGAATGGTAGGGCCTGGAGCCGGGAAAGGCGGGTAGAAAGGAGTGGTGGATATTGATGATCCGTGCGTCAAAGGCATTGATCAGCCTTGGCGACAGCACCTGCATATAGCGGGCGAGGACCACCAGGTCGATCGCGAATTCATGCAGCAGCGCCAGCTCCCGTTCTTCCTGTTCAGCCTTGTTGGTGGCATCGATGGGAAAGACCCGGAACTCAATACCGAACTGCTCCGCCACGGGCCGCAGTGTATCGTGGTTGCTGATGATCAGCGGAATCTCGACCTGCCACTCGCCCGACTGCCAGCGGGCAAGGAGATCGGTGAGGCAGTGAGGCAGGCGCGAGACAAAGATGGCCATTCGAGGCCGTTCATTGGAGAAGTGTAGTTGCCACTGCATGTGAAAGGGCGTACCGATGGCGTCGCCGAAGCGTTCAGCAATCTGTGGCAACGGAATCCTGAAACCGGCCAGATCCCACTCAACCCGCATGAAAAACACGCCCCGCTCATCGTCCACATGCTGGTCCAGATCCAGGATGTTGCCGCCGTTGTCCGCTATGAAGTTGGAAATGGCGGCCACCAGGCCGGGTTGGTCCGGGCAGTGGATGAGCAGGATGGCCGAGACGTCCATAACGGTATCTCCTGGTTGGGGGTTGTCGGCTTCTCATCGCTGGGAGAGCCTGCTATGTTCCATTTCAGTGTCATCATAACCCGCCGGGCAGGCATTCCGGTGGAAACGGAAAAAAGTCGCGCAGTGGCGGCGTATTAAACGGAGGTACAATGAGTTCACTTGCCACGGACGAGGACCGCGTCCCGCCCATCTGGGAGCGGCTGCCCCAGGTGTTCGGCTATCCCTTCAAGTCAGCCTGCCTGACGGCCCTCAGTCTTTACGCGGTCCTTTATGCCATTGGAATCCTGATTCCTGTCATCGGTCTGTTGTTTGGGTTGGCCGCCTGGATCGGGCTGTACAAGTTTGCCTACGACGTTCTGGATGCCACCGCCCGCGGCTGGGATTCGCCCCCCGAGATCCAGCGGGGCACGAGCAGCCTTGTGCTGTTCAAGACGATAGGACTTTTCATGGTCCTGATCTTTGGTCTTGTCATGATCGCAAGCGTCACAGGATCGATGTTGCTGCTGATTGCCGGGGTCGTGTTCATAGTGCTGGCGACGCCCGCAGCCATTATCACCCTGGCTATTACCGGCAGCCTGATCAATGCGCTCAATCCCGCCACCTGGGTCGATATCATGCGCACCGTGGGCCTGCCCTATTTCATCGCCTCGTTGCTGCTCTTTATGCTGGGTATCAGCCGAGGAGTTGCCGAGTCCCTGCTTACCGGTGCGGTGGGTGCGGGATTTATTGGTCATATTGGTCTTTTCCTTGTGGGGGGCTACTTCCTGATCGCCTCTTTTCACCTCATGGGGTACCTGGTTTTCCAGCATCATGATGCACTTGGGGTTCAGCAGGAAGTTGATGCAAGCACCCGTGCCGCCGCCAATGACAGTCGCAGCCCCACGCTCCAGCAGGCAGAGGCGCTGGTGCGGGACGGGAATGTGGACGAGGCGATCGCGCTGCTTTATCGCGAACTGCGTACCGGGGGACAGCCGGAGGAACACGACCGCTACCGCAAGCTGCTTGAGCTGCAGGGGCGCAATGAGGATCTGCTCGCCCATGGCCGAGAATACATTCCGGTTCTGCTGTATGGGGTTGAGCAGCCCAAAAAGGCCCTGGGCGTGGCCGAGCACTGCCTGAAGATCGATCCCCGGTTTGAACCGTCCGACCCCAGACAGGTCCGGGACCTGGCCCGCATTGCGGACCGTTACGACTGGCATGAGCTGGTCATGCGGCTGACCAATGGTTTTGCCAAACGCCATCCCAGTCATCCGGACGTGGTGGAGAATTATTATCTCGGCGCCAGGGCGCTTTTCTACGGTCGCGGGGATGAAACCAAGGCCCTTGGAGTGCTTCGCCAGCTGCAGAAACGGTTCCCGGAACATCCGCTGAAGGATGATATTGACCAGCTGGCAGCGACCGCGGAAAACGTCGCCAACAGCGTGGTCGGAAACAGCAGCAGTGCCTGAACGGACCTAGCCCAGGTTCCTGGCCGCGTTCAGCAGGGCCGGGTCCTCGGTGAGCTTCGGGACCTGCTCGACGTAGGGCCGGGCCTCATCACCGCGCCCGTCCGCGGACAGCTTGTTTGCCAGCTTGAGACAGGCGGTGGCCAGCCCCTCCTTGTCCCTGGGCTTGCGCAGGAGCCCATTCAGCAGGAGGCGACCCTCGTCGAGCGCCCCCCAGTGGATGAGTCGGGAGGCAAGCTGAAGGGCCTGGCTGCCATCCATGCGCATGCCGGCGCGTCGGCGGTGTTCCCGGAAGGTATCAATCACCAGCTGGCGTTCGTCGCTGTCTTCGCCTTTGAGGGCCAGTATGCGGCGGGCGGCATCATTCACTTCCGGATCGTCCGCCTTGAGCTTGCAGGCCCCGTACCAGGCCTTGAGTACGGCGGTATCTCCGGGATGACGCTCCAGCAGTGGCCTGAGCTTGTGCTTGGCCTGGGGGACGCGCAGTTCCGCAATATCCGCGCGTGCTGACGCCAGTGTTTCCCGGTCATCGTCACGCTGGGATTCCTCCTCCAGAAAATCATCTCTCTGCCAATCCAGCTGGCGAACCCCGAAAGCCAGTAGTGCCCCCGTCACAATGCCGCCCATATGGGCTTCATAGGCAACATTGGTGCCGTCCGCCATCAGGAACTGTAAAAGCTCCCAGCCAAGCCAGGCGGGCAGCAGGATAATGGCCGGAGCCCGGACATAATCGAAGTAGACCCAGACCCAGTAGAAAAAACGCACCCTGAGCCGGCCGTAGAGAACGGTGAAGAGCCCCATCAACCCGGCAATGGCTCCCGAGGCCCCGAGCATCCCCGTGGGCAATCCCCAGTGAACCGCCAGTGAGGCCGAGGCGGCGCCAAATCCCGCAACCAGGTAGCTTGCCAGGAAAAGCCCCCGACCCAGGGCCCCTTCGACCAGGATCCCCAACAGAAGCAGAAACACCATGTTGCCTACCAGGTGCCCCACGCCGCCATGCATGAACATGTGCGTCAGGGCGGTGACTGGATCAAAATCGTCGTAACGCATCAGGTAGCGGCGGGTGAAGCTCCTGTCGATCAGCGCTTCGTAGTCGCGCCGATCGGAGTGCCAGGCGTTGTATTCGTCGGTGCCGGGTTCGGCGAAGGCGCCGTCCTGGGCGGCATCAAGAAAGTCCGGATGGGACTCGACCACCCGTGATCGGACCATGGCTACCAGCTCCGGGTCATATTCCGCCTCCTCCAGCGCGTCGGCCTCCTTCATATCCTCACGAAAGGCCTGGTCCTGCGGCGGCACGTAACTGTCCAGCCATTGCCACTCGCGCTCTTCCAGGCCACTTTCGTGGTAATAGCGGGCGGCCTCCATCTCAACTTCCGTGTCGCCCCCCTGCAATCCGAGGTAAACAAAGACGTTTGCCAGGATGAGAAGGAGGGTGACGAGTGGGAAATTCCTGCGGGAGAGTTTCTTGTGAAGGGGGATGATCAACACGGCAACAAAGGTCCTTTTGTCATGCGGCTGGGGTTATCGGATACGAATGCGTCCCTGCATTTTTGTCCATCTTTTCCAATCTGTCATTGTTGGTCCGGATGGACCCCGCTATCCACGGCTACAGGCCCTGTCCGGCGTGTTGCCGACGTACCGCTCGTGGCGCTCCGGCCGCGAGCACCACACAGCCGAGTGAGCAGGCGGCCATGGTCAGCACGATGGGCAGCAGGGTTCCGCCGGCGAGGGCCGCTGATGTGGCGCTGATTGCCCCTGCCACCGTAAACTGCGAAGCCCCCAGCAGGGCTGAGGCCGTACCCCCCAGTTTGGGGAAGAACTCCAGAGCATTGGCCATGTTGTTGGGCACCAGGGCGCCCATGCAGCCGGTAGCCACAATGATGCAGGCGGCAACCGCCCAGTAGGGGGTCTCCAGCAAGGTGCAGACGACGATTGCGGCGATGGCGGCGCCCTGTAGAAACACCCATGTTCGCAGCAGTCTCACGGACTCGAAGTGCAGCAGCAGTTTGCGGTTGAGCAGATTGAACGTGGCCATGCCGCCGATGTTGGCGGCGAAGAGAGCGGAGAATAGAGTGCTCGAGAGGCCGAACCACTCCTGGTAGATGAAAGAGGCGTGGGTGATGAATACCAGCATGGCGCTGAATGCCAGGGCCTGGAGCGCAATAAAACGCATGGTTACGGGGTGTCTCAGAACCAGAAGGTAGTTGGTCACCAGGGTGTGAACCGGGGTGCTTTCGGTTTCCCTGGGTGGCAGTCGCCGGAAAAGCGCAAAGTGCAGAAGAATGGCGAGCAGCGCCGCATAGCAGGCCAGCATCACAAAGATCGCGGGCCAATCGCTGACCGTGAGCAGCAGGGTGCCGATGGAAGGCGCCGCAGCCGGGGCAATGAACATCATCAGGCCAATCAGCCCGAACAGGCGGGCAGACTCCGATCCACGGAACTGGTCCCGGACCAGTGCCGGCACCGAGACCGCGCACAGGGCACCGCCAATGCCCTGGGTGGCGCGCCAGGTGAGCATCTCCGACAGCGTCTGCGCCTGTGCGACCATCAGTGCCGAGGCCGCAAAGATGGCCAGCCCCGAGAACAGGATCCGCTGTCGCCCGTAACGGTCCGACAGTGGCCCCCCGATAAGCTGGGCCAGGCCCAGCGAGGCCACATAGGCACTCAGGGTAAGCCCGATATCCGAGTTCATGGCGCCCAGGTCCTCAGCGATCCTCGGAAATGCGGGCAGGTAGGCATCCAGCGCCAGTGGCCCCAGGGCCACGGTCATTCCCAGCAGAAGGGCGAACTGGATGTGGGGCATGAATCGGGTCTCCTCCTGGCGGCGCAACCACCGGATTTTATCATTGATCGGTGATATCCCGTTAGGAGGCTAATCAATGCAGGCGTCCGTGAATACCGCGATACTCCAGGCGGGATCAGGCCAGGCGCAGGCGTGCATAGCGCGAGAACCGCGCATTCACCCAGAGTGACAGGCCGATCACGGCGCCACCGGCCACAAGTCGCGCCAGGTTGGCATCCTGGTTCCAGATTACCAGGTTGACCAGCAGACCGGCGGGAACCAGTGCATTGTTCATCACCGCCAGGGTGCCCGCATCCACCAGGCAGGCGCCACGATTCCAGAGGAACAGTCCGATTCCGGATGCGGCAAAACCCAGCCAACCGAGAACCGCCCAATGCGTCGTGGTTGCGGGGAGCATCGTGCGGTCACCGAAAACCAGGAATGCGGGCAGGGCGATCACCAGTGCGCCCAGGAAGAAGAACCCGAAATAGCGCCAGGCCGGAACCGTGGTGGGGTAGAAGCGGAACAGGTGCTTGTAGCCCACCTGCCCCGCCGCAAAGGCCGCGTTGGCGCCCTGCATCAGAAGGAATCCCGTCAGGAATCCCGGACTCAGCCCGTCATAGCGGATGATGACCGCGCCCAGGGTTGCGATGGCCGCAGCCAGCAGCGCGACCGGCGCAAAGCGGCGGTAGAACGCATCGTCGATGAGCGTGATGTAGAGGGGCGTAAAGACGGTGAACAGCAGTACTTCCGGCACATTCAGGAAGGCAAAGGAGCGGTAGAGGAGCAGGTAGGTTACGCCGAACTGGAGCATGCCCACTACCATGACCCCCAGCAGCAGCCCAGGCGCCAGCCCTCGCCAGCGGATCAGTGGCAGGAAGACGAGGGCGCCGCAGGTGACGCGGGTCAGCACGGCAAAGTCACTGTCCACTGCGCCGGCCAGATACTCCCCAATCAGGCTGAATGAAAAGGCCCAGAGAACCGTGACGAAAACCAGGTATGCCAATTAACCACTCCATGAAACGGGCACGCATTGTACCCCGGTGTCCCGTTCAAAGGCAGTGCCCGCTTCCGGGCGATCAGAGCAGCTGCGGATTGAGCTGCCAGACGCTGATATTGAGTGCCACCGCAAGGCTGACCCAGAGCAGGTAGGGGACCAGAAGCACAGCGGCTAACGGCTTTGTCCGCCAGAATGCAATCAGGGTGGCGACGATCAGTACCCACAGCACCAGGATGTTGGCGACCGACAGTGCGCCTAGATGCCAGGCAAAGAAGAGCCAACTCCAGAGCACATTGGGAACAAGCTGGATCAGGAAGATCGACAGTGGTAGCGCGGCACCCCGGAACCCCTGATCACGCCAGATGAGCCAGGCGGCCAGGGTCATCAGGGTATAGAGGGTCGTCCAGACAGGGCCGAACCAGCTTCCGGGCGGTGCCCAGGCCGGTTGTGTCAGCGTCTGGTAGAAGCTGCCCGCGTTGATCGAGGCAACCGCACCCAGAACCGCCACAAACACCATAATCACGAACCACCCAGCCAGACCTGCCAGCTGTTCAGTTGTGGAAAAACGCGACATTCATCATTCTCCGAACTGGAACCGGGATCAGCCGCTCAGCGGACAGGGCGCTGGACTTCCTCATCGCTACCAGCAGGAACCAGGGCAATGCGACCGGGCTTGATGGCCACCTTCAGGTTCATCATGCCGAACAGCCGGGCGGCTCCGTCATCCTCATCCAGTCGATAGACCGGGTTTTCGTTCAACAGCTGCGAGGCAAAATCCGACAGGGTTCCTTTCAGCGGGGACAGGTTAAAGGCGCTTCCAGCGGCCTCGATCTCCGAGGACAGCAGTTTCACATTGCGCACATAGATCGCTTTTTCCTCAGGCTCGTACTCGGGCTTGCCCTCCACGCTGAACCGGATGTCGATGGGCACGCGCGGCACCTGCAGAATGGCCTTGCCCGCAAAGTCGATCACGACGATTTCCCGGTTATCCGGCCCAATCGCCACATCGGCCTGGTTCAGCTGAAGGGTGATGGGCAGGCCGCTGGCCTGGATGTCCCGGGAGACGTTCTGGATCTGTTCCGCCAGGTGGCCCTGGACTGTCGCTTCATCAATGCTGTAGGGGCTGAAGCTGGCGCAGCCGCTGGCCATACCCAGCAGCAGCGCCGCAACCATGATACGTAATCCTTTCAAGATTCCGATTCCTGTGTGTTCCGTTGATCAGAAGTTCTGCTTTTTCATCCAGGGGATGATGCGGTCAAAGGCTTCCTCAATCTTCTCGCTTGATGTGGAGAACGAGAACCGGATCGAGTTGGTGCAGTGTTCCCCGAAGGCATCGCCGGGAACGGCGCAGACACCGGTTTCCTTGAGCATGCGGAGGCAGACATCGGCCGCGTCCACATGGTCCGGAAGGTCCGGGAAGATGAAGAAGCCGCCGCCCGGCTTGTAGCCGGTCAGGTGTGGCGTCTGGTTCACCAGGTCGACGATCAGGTCCCGCCGTTCACGGTAGATGTCGATCATGTCCCGCACGCTCTGCTGGTCGCCTTCCAGTGCTGCCACGCCGCCAAACTGGGCGGGCGTGTTGGCCACCGAGGTGGTGAACATGTGGTAGCGTCGCAGCTTCTTGATCGCGCCCTGGCTGGAGATAACCCAGCCCACGCGAAGACCCGCCATGCTGTAGGTCTTGGAGAAGCTGGAGATGCACATGAGGTGGTCCAGGTCCGTACCGCAGCTCAGCACGCTGGCGTATTCCTCGTCATCCAGGATCATGTGGTCGTAGACCTCGTCACTGAACACCTGGATGCCCCGGAAAGCGCACTCTTCCACGATGGCCTCGATCGTGGATTTGGGATAGACCGCACCCGTGGGGTTATTCGGTGAGTTCAGGACCACCGCAAAGGTGCGCATGCCGATGTTCTTGATGATGTCGTCCGGGTCCAGCTGGTGGCCGTTTTCCGGGCGGGTCGGGATGAATTTCACCTCGCCACCGTTCATGCGTATGAGCGGGGCATAAAGGAGAAAGGAAGGATCCACTACAAGGAACTGGCGTCCGGGCGCTGCTGTTGCTGACAGCGCGAGGTACATGGCCTCGGTGGCACCGCTGGTGACCAGGATGTTCTCCGTGGACAGCTCGCGTCCGTAGCGGTTGCCATAATAGTCGCGTAGTGCCACCAGCAGCTCCGGCAGGCCAGCATCCATGGTGTACCCGGTCTGGCCTGCATGGAGGGCGTCAACCACGGCATCGGTGACGTGCTTGGGTGTGGGGAGATCCGGCTGGCCAATGGACAGGTGGATCACATCGTCCATTTCCGCGGCCATGTTCACCATCCGGCGGATGCCCGGTACCGGTATCGCCTGCATGGACGGATGCCAGCGAGCCTTCGCCTTACGGTAGGTCAGCTTGCGCTTGGGTGCACTCGGAGCGACTGCCTTGCCCGGAGATGTTGCCATGAACCGCTCTCCCGTGTCTGGATGGACATATAATTACTTCCACAATGGCCAATAAAGCCCCGGAAAGCAAGGGACTCACGGCCGCCCGCGAATCCGTGAAAACCCTTATCATGCCGGTATGGAATGGTAAAGTCAGCCCCCAGGCTCTATGCTGACGTCAGAACGCACCCGCAGGAGGTTTCTCATGGCCAGCACGGACAACAAGCCCGTCATCACGGTACTCACGGCGCCGGACGAGGAGCGTCCACCAGGACTTGACCCCTTGTTCGACAGGGCCGCCGACGTCCGCTTTGCGTGGGACGCCGAAACCCTGCGCCAGACCCTGCCGGGCACGCACATCATGATGGTGACGGACTTCCGCACCGAGGCCCTGCGCGAGGCCTGGCCCTCGGCGGATGCGCTGCAGTGGATCCATGCGACCAGCGCCGGCGTTGATGCACTGATGTTCCCCGAACTGGTCAACAGCGAAGTCACGGTTACCAATGCCCAGGGGATTTTCGACCGGGGCATTGCCGAATACGTGCTCTGCACCATTCTGATGTTCGCCAAGGACTTCCCCACCTCCATGCGGCTGCAGCTCCAGCACCATTGGAAGCACCGGGATACGGAAAAGGCAAAGGGCGCACGGGTTCTGGTGGTGGGCGCCGGCTCCATCGGCCGGGAGATCGCCCGACTGACGTCTGCCATCGGCCTGGAAGTCCATGGCATTGCCCGCCGCTCACGCAGTGATGACCCGGACTTTGTGGCCGTGCATGACAACGCCGCGTTGCACGATCAGCTTGGCCTGGCCGACTTCGTGGTCATTGCCGCGCCGTTGACACCGGCCACCGAAAAGCTCTTCGACGCCAAGGCCTTCAAGGCCATGAAGTCCACCGCCCGCCTGATCAATATCGGCCGTGGCCCCATCGTGGACACCCAGGCCCTGGTAAGCGCTTTACAGAATGGCGACATTGCCGGCGTCGGGCTGGATGTGTTCGAGGAAGAACCCCTGCCGTCCGACCACCCCCTCTGGGCTATGGACAACGCCATCCTCACCGCCCACATGGCCGGCGACCTCATCGGCTGGAAAGCGGCCCTGACGGAGCAGTTCCTGGAGAACCTGGCCAACCGGGAGAAGGGCGAGGCGCTCTTCAACGTGGTGGATAAGGCCTCCGGGTATGTGCCGAACCGTCGTTGAGCTCGGTTGTCAGCGGTGGTGATGGTAAAGGCGGTTGAACGCCTCCAGAAGTGGATCCGTGGTATCGCTTCCAGGCACCTCCTCCTCGCTGTAGAACAGCGTATTGATCAGGGTGACGATCTCCCGTGGCTCGGCGAGATCTGCCTGATCCTCCAGTAGCCGGGTGTAGTGCTCAATGGTCATCCCTGGCGGACGCTCAAGACCGCGCCGCGCCATCATGGCCTGCAGGTGCTTCAGGTAGAATCCGGCGGCCTGCTTCGGGTCCGAGGGCTGGTAGCGGTTCACACGCCAGTAACTGATCCGGTCCTGAATCCGGTTTCGATTCAGACGCCACAGCAGGTAGCCGGCCAGAACGAGTGCGGCACCACCAATCAGCAACGGCCAGACGGTCATCACGAAGAGTTTGATCAGGGCCAGTAGAGCGATGCTGTAACGGTAGAGGACGTCCCAGAGCCCGAGCATCAGACCCCGCCAGGTGAATTCCCGGTCGTTGCCCAGGGCGTTCTCCATTTGTTGCAGGCGCTGGGCGTACTCCTGGATCTGGTTGGCGGTGAGGGTCTCCTGTTCCGGCTTCGGTAGCTGGTAATAGGCGGTGGGTTCCAGCAGGACCCAGCCGACACCGTCGATCCAGGCTTCCACCCAGGCGTGGCCGTCAAGGGCGCGGATCTCGTAATAGCCGGTGAGCGGGTTGCGGTCCGTCGCGGAGAAGCCGGTGACCAGGCGGGCGGGGATGTCCAGGGTGCGGAGCATCACGGCCAGTGAGCTGGCGAAGAATTCACAGTGGCCCTTGCGGTCCTCGAACAGGAACCGGGGAAGTGGCGTGCGGTTCTGGGACTCGAACACGGATTCCAGGCTGTAGTCGTATTCCGTGCGCAGGTGTTCTTCCAGTGCCAGGGCGGCCTGCCAGCGGCTATCCGTGTCCTCGGTAACGGATTCCGCCAGCTGCTGGATGCGTGGATCCAGATCCTCGGGCAGGGCGAGATCGGCGTCCCGTGGTGGTGGCGTGTTGCCCGCCAGCTCGCGGCCTTTATGCTGCCGACTGACCGACTCCACGGCATAGCGGGTGCCGTCCTGCAAGCCCGAGGGCAGCTTGATGTTGCCGTAGGCATCGATGGCCACCACCGAGGCGGGCAGGTGAAGCAGGGCGGGCACGGGGGCTGCCGGAATGAAGCGGCCCATGGGTTGTTCTATGTGGATCTGCTGCTGGAAGTTGGCGTCCTCCCCGGTGATGCCCAGGTCGCCGTCGTTTTCCGCAAGCAGGTGCTTACGCTGGCCGTTGCTGGTCCTGGACCAGGTGACGCCGTCAAAGCGGTCAAAGGTCTCCACTTTCAGGTAGGCGCCCCTGTCGGCCCGCATCCGGGCCACGATGGCATTACTGAAGCGTTGGTTGTCCGGATCCGGGTCGCGGATGTCCATCCGGTCGCTGAACCCCTGGTAACCGGTGCTGCCCTCATTGGGAGTGGCCGGGCTGCCACCCTCCCGGCCAGGGTCGCGGCTCTCGCTGTTCCTGCTCCTGTCCTGTTGGAGGGGATCGCTGTCTCTCTGCGCTTCCTGTTCCCATTCGCGGTCCTGGTAGAACTCGGGGGCGCTGGCCATCTGGTTGCCGATGTTGGCGGCCGGAAGTCGGGGCATGACCAGGTAGATGCCCAGGGCAAGCACCATCAGGACCAGCGACACCTGGGCCTTGTCCCGATGGCGCCATACCGGTGTGGCATCGCCGCTGTGGTTCTGGCCAAGCTGTCGGTCCATGTAGGCATAACCCAGACAGAGGCAGCCGCTGATGCAGTAGAGCGCGAAGAACAGCAGGTAGCCGCCATGGGTGGCCCGGGAGGCGCCGAACATCAGCACCGCGAAGGTAACCATGAGGCTGAAGTAGAGGTGGCGGTGCAGCCGGAAAACCAGGTTCATGCCGAGTTGCGCCGCGCACAGCAGTCCCAGCAGCGCGGGCACCAGACCGGCAGTAAAGAGCAGGAACACGAACAGGAACATGCCGGCGATCAGCACCGGGTCGGACGCCCACTTGAGCGCATCCGCACGGGCGCGTTTGCGCCAGGCCGCCCAGAGGCTGAGGACGCTGGCTGCGAGCGTGGCGGCGCCCCCAAGCATTGCGGCTGGCACTGACACCAGAACCGAAAGGGCCCCGGCGACGGCGGTGGCGAAGAGCACGGACAGCCACCAGTGAACGCGGAAGGATTCGATCGTCATCGGAAAAGCCCCTCCAGCGCCGTGTTGCGAGTGATGGAGTAGGTCAGGGTGTTGCCGTGCCGGTCGCCCCAGCTCTGCTCGAAGCGGCGTAATGGATAGATGAAGCTTTCGTCCACCAGTTCCATATCCAGAAGGGTCACGCCCGGGGGCGGTTCGATCGTCTGGCGCCGGGAACGGTTGCGGAACGTCATCAGGGTGTTGGTCTGCGGGAAGGTTGCCAGGGCCTCGTGAACCAGGCCGGGATAGGCGTCTTCGTCATCGTTGCCGTCAGCGCTGGCGTGGGCCAGTTGCTCCAGGTAGGGCCGTATGTCACGACAGTGCGACGGTACGCTGAAGCGGGTTTCATGCTGGCCGCGACCCATGACGTGCACGGCCATGCCCGCTTCCATGGCGTGGCGGATGACCGAGGCACAGAGTGTTATCGCGGTTTCGAAGGTGGATTCCGGCGCCTCGCCAATGTTGGCGGCGGCGGACTGGTCCAGTACCACCAGCAGGCTGGGGCGGTCCTGGTCCTCGTATTCCTTGACCACCATTTCCTGGTGCCGGGCCGAGGCCGCCCAGTGGATGTGGCGCAGGCTGTCACCCTGGCGGTATTCGCGCACTCCGGCGAACTCGTGCTGGGCACCGGTCCCTGTGGTCTGGATGGTGCCGTCGACGGAGTGCTGCCGCGAGGTCAGCATCGGCGGCGCGCCAATGGCGACGGTGCGCGGCAGGATGGTGACTTCCATCGGCCGGGTTTCCAGGGTTTTGTGATAACGGAAGACCCCGAAGGGGTAGGCGCAGGCAAGCCGCAGCCGGCTCAGTGTGAACACGCCCCGCTGGCGACAGGTGACCGGCAGGTCCAGCTCCGCGCGTTTCGGTAGATGGGAGATAAAATGGCCGGGGTGCTCCTCTTCCACGGCAAAGGGCAGCTCGTCGGTGAGCTCGATGTGATAGGCATTGTGTCTGTGGGTCAGCGTGTAGCGCAGATGCAGGGTGCCGCCCACCTGGGCTTCGGCCTGCCGGGGCCGCGACACGCCAATGCCGCGCAGGTGCCACAGGGGATAGAGGTAGGACATCGCCAGCACCGCCAGCAGCAGCGCCAGCATGCCGTAGAGCAGCGCCAGGCCCCGGTTCCAGGCAATCAGGAAACAGGCCAGGGCGAGCAGCCACAGGAACCAGTGCAGGCTGAGGTGCTGCTTGATGCGCTCTTTCAGGGGCATGGGCTCAGGCCGTGGCATCCGCGCTCGGGTTGTCCGGCACGGCGACCTCTTCCATCAGGCGTTCCAGCACCCGGGCCTGGTCCTGGGGCGTGGCCAGGCTGGCGTCCTTGAACACCAGCCGGTGCAGCAGCACCGAGGGCGCCACCTGCTGGACCCGTTCGGGGGTTACCTCCTTCTCACCGCTTAACAGCGCCATGGCGCGGGCGGCACGCATCAATGCAAGCGACCCCCGCGGGCTGGCGCCCAGGCGAATGCCGGGGAAGTCCCGGGTGGCGCGTACGATGCGGGCGATGTAATCCATGATGGTGTCGCTGAGGGTGATTCGCTCCGCGTAACGCTGCCAGCTCTGGAGCTGTTCCGCGGACATCACGGGTTGAATGGCCTCGAGCGGGTGTCCGTTCCGCTGGCTTCGCATGATGCGGACTTCGTCCTCGTGCTCCGGATAGCCCAGGGAAATACGCATGAAGAAGCGATCCATCTGTGCTTCCGGCAACGGGTAGGTGCCGCTGAACTCAATCGGGTTCTGGGTGGCGATCACCAGGAAGGGATCAGGAAGGGCGTGTGTTTCGCGCTCCAGGCTCACCTGGCCTTCGGCCATGGCTTCCAGCAGGGCCGACTGGCTCCGGGGCGTGGCGCGGTTGATTTCGTCCGCTACCAGTATGTTGGTGAAGACGGGACCCGGTATGAAGCGGAACGCGTGTTCCTCCTGGGAGAAGATATTGACGCCGGTGATGTCCGAGGGCAGCAGGTCCGGGGTGCACTGGAGCCGCTTGAAATCCACGTTGAGCGAGGTCGCAAGGGCCCGTGCCAGGGTGGTCTTGCCCAGGCCGGGGACATCCTCGAGCAATACATGGCCACGGCAGATCAGCGCCACGAGCAGCAGTTTCATTGTCTCGCTCTTGCCCAGAATGACCGAGGACAGGTTCCTGTGCAGGGCGGTCAGGGCTTCTTTGGGGCTTTGTTCCTCCATCAGCATCAGGCTCCCAATCGCGCGAGGATGGCGTCACCAATGGCATCGGTGGCGCGCGTCTCGTGGCCGTGCTCTTCCAGGTCGGCGGCAACGGCCTCAAACAGGGCCTTGCCGGCGTCAGCCAGGGGTGGCCTGGTTTCACCCAGCCAGTCCAGCATGCGGGCGGTGGTGAAGAGCATGGCCGTGGGGTCGGCCTTGTTCTCGCCGGCAATGTCCGGGGCGCTGCCGTGGGTGGGTTCGAACATGGAGGGGCGGCTGGGGTCGTCCGGGTTGAGGTTGCAGGACGGCGCCACGCCCAGGCCGCCGGAGATGACCGCTGCCAGGTCCGTGAGGATGTCCCCCTGCAGATTGCTCGCCACGACCACGTCGAACTGCCAGGGCGCCTGGACGAACTTCATGCAGGCGGCATCGATCAGCTCATGGGTCGTCGCCACGTCCGGGTAGTCCTTCGCCACTTCGGCGAATACCTCGGTATAGAGGTCACCCCAGTACCGCAGGGCGTTGCGCTTGGTGATGACGCAGACCTGGCTCTCGTACGTCTGCCCGTCCAGCGCCTCGAAGGTGCGGGCCTCGTTCGCCGCGCGGCGTTCCGCCGCCCGTTTTTGCGCCCGGTCAAAGGCGTACCGGATGATGCGTTCGGTGGCGAAACGCGTGAAGATCTCGGTCTGGGTGGCGATTTCGCCGGGCTGGCCCTGGCGCAGCCGCCCGCCCTGACCAACGTACTCGCCCTCGCTGTTCTCGCGGATCACCAGCATGTCGGTATCCGCCGCGCGCGGGTCCGCCAGGTACTGCCGGGCTCCGCGAAGCTGGCGGGCGGGGCGTTCACAGACCCACTGGTCAAAGCCCTTGCGCATCTCCAGAAGCGGGGAGAGAGAAACGCTGTCCGAGAGCACGTAGCGGTTGGGATCCCGGCGTGGCCCGGGGTCGCCCAGTGCCCCCAGCAGGATGGCGTCGTAGGCGGCCAGCTGTTCCATGGCATCCTCCGGCATCATGCTGCCGTGGCGGCGGTGCCAGTCCGTGGAAGGCCATTCCAGTTGATCCCATTCCAGCGGCAGTCCGTATTGGCTACGCAGATGCTCCAGTACGCGAAGCGACTGGTGGATGACTTCGGGGCCGATGCCGTCCCCGGGTGTGACCGCAACGCGGGCTGGTTTGGCAGTGCTCATGGCGCGTTATCCTGAAAGAGAAGATGACATTTTCTACTGTAGGTGCTGTTGTTTTTGTGGCAAGTTCTATATTCAAATTGATGCGCTATCATTTCCCGACCCCGTGTTCCCGGACTGATTCATGTTCTATCGAGTGATTATCTTTGCCATCGGACTGCTGCTGATCCTGCTCACCTTCGGCCTGATGTGGGGTGGGGCGGCCCTTTTCATGCGGAGCATGGGGGACACGGAACGGCTTTTCGAACGCTCCCGCATCATCGCCGTCTGGACCTTTGCAGGATTTGGGGTCGGACTGCTGTTCATGGGATTCGGCGGGCCCATCCTCGGAACCTTTGCCTTCTTCCGCAGCGCCCGAGGCGTCATGCCCCAGATCCATGAAGCCACTGTGCTCCTCTGGGGTTTTTCGGTCGTGCTGGTGAGTTCCGCGTTGGCGGGTGGGCTGCTGTTCGGCGGCCTCTACCTGGTCGCCTGAAGCTGGCGCAACCGTTCCCGGAACCACATCAGCGCCGGTTCCCGTTCGTACTGGCGGTGCCAGTACAGGTGCACGTCCACATCCGGCATGGTCTCCGGCGCCGCCATCAGGCAGACATCCAGGTACTGGCTGATGATGCCGGCGTAGGTGGCCGGCATGGTCACCAGCAGATCCGTCTCGGAGGCCACCCGGCAGGCCGCGAAATAGTGCTGGCACCGCAGCACGATCTTGCGCCGCTGCCCGCGAGCACTCAGCGCAAAATCCTCCAGCCCCTGGCCCTCCGAACGGGAGGAGACCAGTATGTGATTCTGGGCCAGATAGTCCTGCATGCTGATTTGTTCCCCCGCCACCGGATGATCCTTCCAAGCCACCACCACCAGCTGATCCTCATGCAGCCGTTCGTGCGCTGTCTGATCGCTGACCGGCAGCAGGACATCCACCGCGAAATCAAGCTTCCCGGAGGCAAGCTGCTGCTCCATTTCCCGTCGCGGCACCCGCTTACTGACCACTTCAATACCCGGATAATTCGCCATGTCCTGCATGAGCGGGGGCAGGAAGGTGGCTTCCAGGACATCACGCAGAGCGATGTTGAAAACTCGGGGTTGTTGTTCCGGGGCAAAATCATGAAACGAGTTCAGCGCGGCGTGGATTTCGCTCAGGCCGGGGTGGATGGAGTTAGCCAGGCGTTGGGCCAGGGGGGTGGGGACCATCTTGTTGCCCTGGCGGCGGAAGAGGGGGTCATCGAATTGCTCCCTTAGCCTTGCCAGGGAGTGGCTCACTGCCGGCTGAGTCAGGTGCAGGATTTCGCTTGCCTTGGTCAGGCTGCTTTCCCGGTAGATCGTGATGAATATGTTCAGGAGGTTCAGGTCCAGGCGGTTGGTTGGTATCACTTTTTGCTGGCCTCTCTGGTTTGTTGGCTTTTGTGCCGGGGGCTGGTCGTGGTGCTGGGGGCCGGGTGTGGTGCAGCTTTCCGGGACACGCCGTGAATACGTCCCTGTAGGCTCGCTTTCGCCATCCATGGCGAAAGACGGTCCCGGAAAGCTGCACCACACCCGGCCCCCAGCACCACGACCAGCCCTTTTCTACCTTGTGCGGGGAGTCCGGACGTGAACTGAATTGGTATTAGTGAAACGAATAACGTGGGATAAGAATAATTCAGTGGCCTAATGCAGTCCAGGCTCCTAGACTCGTGAAGTATCAGGCTAATAGGGGATGAGCGGGTGGCCTCTTCCGGGAAGCTCCGGAGCCATGGATGGCGGAGGGCAGCGTACATGGATGTATTCATAGCGGTTCCCGGAAGAGGCCACCCGCTCCTCCCCGACCCAAACCCAGAGGCAAAACCGGGAGGCTGCCATGGATTTTGAACTCTCCGAGAAGGGCCAGGATTTTTATAATCGGGTCCGGCAGTTCATGAAAGACGAAATTGAACCCGTGGAACCCGAGTATCTGCGGGAACTGCGCAGCCTCGATAACCCCTGGGTTGTCCTGCCGGTTATCGAAGAACTCAAGGCCAAGGCGAAGAGTCAGGGGCTTTGGAACATGTTCCTGCCCAAGAGTGATCTGGGTGCCGGGCTAAGCAATGCTGACTATGCCGCTATTGCGGAGCAGACCGGGCGCAGCTATATCGCTCCGGAGATCTTCAACTGCAACGCGCCCGATACCGGCAATATGGAAGTGCTGTATTACTACGGCTCCGAGGAGCAGCAGGAGCGCTGGCTCAAGCCGCTGCTGGCGGGTGAGATCCGTTCCGCCTTCTGCATGACCGAGCCGGACGTGGCGTCCTCCGATGCGACCAATATGTCCGCCACCGCTAAGGTCGAGGGTGACGAGGTGGTGTTGAACGGGCGTAAGTGGTGGAGTACCGGTATCGGGCATCCGAACTGCCAGGTGCTGATCTTCATGGGGCTGACCGACCCGGAGGCGAACCGTCACCAGCGCCATTCCATGGTGGTGGTCCCCAAGGATACGCCCGGGGTTAAGGTTGAGCGGATGCTGACCGTCTTCGGGGACTACGATGCGCCGAGCGGGCATGGCGAGGTGAGCTTCAATAACGTTCGGCTGCCGAAGAGTGCCATCATCACGGCGCCGGGTGCCGGGTTTGAAATTGCCCAGGGGCGGCTCGGGCCGGGGCGGGTGCACCATTGCATGCGCGCGATCGGCGCGGCGGAGCGGGCGCTGGAGATCATGATCCAGCGGTCCCTGTCCCGGGAAGCCTTCGGCAAGCCGCTGGCCAAGCTGGGTGGCAATCCGGATATTATTGCCCGTGCCCGGATGAACATTGAGCAGGCACGGCTGCTGACGCTCAAGACGGCCTGGCTGCTGGATACCAAGGGTATCGGCGGGGCATTGAGCGAAGTGTCACAGATCAAGGCCGCGATTCCGGAGATGCTGTGCAACATCGTGGATCAGGCGATCCAGATGCATGGCGGCGGCGGTGTCAGTGAGGATCACGAGCTGGCGACCATGTATGGCCAGGCCCGCTCCCTGCGTCTCGCGGATGGACCGGATGAAGTACACCGTGCCATGGTGGCGCGACTGGAACTGGCAAAATATAAATAACAGGGGAAACAAGGAATGAGCCAACGGGTTTTCATTACCGGCGGGGCCAGTGGCCTCGGCCGGGCACTGGCATTGAACTACGCACGCCAGGGGGCGCGGGTCTGCATCGGTGACATCACCCCGGAGCAGGGCGTCGAGACCGAGGCGGAAATCAACAAGGCAGGCGGTGAAGGCCTCTTCCTGGAGTGCGATGTCCGCCGGATCTCGGATTTCGAGAAAGTGAAGGACCGCCTGGTGAAGGACTGGGGCGGCGTGGATGTGGTCGTGAACAACGCGGGCGTGGCCTCCGCGGGCTCCATCGAGGACACCACCATTGCCGACTGGGAGTGGATCCTGGACATCAACGTCATGGGCGTGGTCCGGGGCTGCAAGGTGTTCACGCCGGTCCTGAAGGAGCAGGGTAGTGGCACCATCGTCAACATCGCCTCCATGGCCGGCCTTATGCTGGCGCCTCTGATGAACAGCTACAACGTTTCCAAGGCCGGAGTCATCGCGCTTTCCGAAACCATGAACCATGAGTTCATCGGCACCGGCGTGAACGTCTGCGTGGTCTGCCCGGCCTTCTTCCAGACCAACCTGACCAGCTCCATGCGCTCGAGCATTCCCGGCATACAGAAGAACGTGAACAAGCTGATGCAGCGCTCCAGCGTCACAGCGGATGACGTCGCAAATGACATCGCCCGCGCGGTGCGCAAGGGCCAGTTCTGGGTGCTGCCGCACAAGACCGAACGGCGGCTCTGGTACATCAAGCGCGCCAGCCCGAAGGCTTTTGACTTCCTGCTCGGGCTCGAGAGCAAGCGCTGGATGAAGAAGATGCAGACCCAGAACTGAAAGGTGGAATCATGACCCTTATTGATCAGCCCACGGACATCCGGGAAGGCGAGGCGCTGGACCCGGCGGTTGTCGACGGCTTCATGAAAGAGAAGCTGCCGGAACTCAGTGGCGAGCCCGTGATCCGCCAGTACCCGGGCGGCGCCTCGAACCTGACCTACCAGATCGACTACGGTGATCGCTCCTTTGTGCTGCGGCGTCCGCCCTTCGGTCACAAGGCCAAGTCCGCCCACGACATGCTGCGCGAAGCGCGCATCATGAGCGCGCTGAAGCCGGTGTATCCCTACGTGCCCAACATCATCGCCATCTGCGATGACCACAGCGTGCTGGGGGATGATTTCTACGTGATGGAGCGCCTGGAAGGCATCATCCTGCGCCAGGATTTTCCCGAGGGTTTCGAGCTGAGTGAGTCGGATACCAACAAGCTCTGCAAAAACGTTGTCGACAAGCTGGTGGACCTGCACCGCGTGGATTACCAGTCCGCCGGCCTCGACCAGATCGGCAAGGGCGCAGGTTACGTCAAGCGCCAGATCGACGGCTGGAGCGACCGTTTCCGCAAGGCGCGTACCGAGGACGTGGCGGACTTCGAATCCGTGATGGCCTGGCTGCAGGAGAAAATGCCGGAGGATGTGGCCACCTGCATCATCCACAACGACTTCCGCTTCGATAACGTCGTCCTCAACCCGGACAACCCCTTCGAAGTGATCGGCATCCTGGACTGGGAAATGGCCACCTTGGGCGACCCGCTCATGGACCTGGGCAACAGCCTCGCGTACTGGGTCCAGGCCGACGACGACCAGTTCTTCCAGATGCTGCGCCGCCAGCCCACGCACCGCCCAGGCATGATGACCCGCGACGAGGTCGTGGCCTACTACATGGAGCGCTCTGGCTACCACGCCGAGAACTTCGACTTCTACGAAGTCTACGGCCTCTTCCGCCTGGCCGGCATCGTGCAGCAGATCTACTACCGCTACTACCACGGCCAGACCACGGACAAGCGCTTCGCCGGCTTCGGCCAGGCCGCGAACTACCTCGAACAGCGCTGCAAGCGCCTGATCGACCAGAGCAGCCTCTAGCGGAGCGGACCCATGGCAACCCTGCACCTGATCCGCCACGGCCAGGCCAGCTTCGGCGCCTCCGACTACGACCGACTCTCACCCAAGGGGTGGGAGCAGGGCCGAGTCCTCGGCCGCTGGCTGGCCCGCCACACAACGCCGGACCAGATCATTGGCGGCGAACTCCGCCGCCACCGCGAAACCATCGACGCCATGACCGAAGGCTACGGCGACGGACTCCCCGAACCCGGCATCCACCCCGGACTCAACGAATTCGACCACCTGTCCGTCCTCGAAGCCTACCGCCCCGGCTGGGCCAACCCGGATGTCATGACCCGTGAACTGGCCAAAACCGACGACCCCAGAAAGGCCTTCCAGAAAGCCTTCACCGAAGCCATCACCCGCTGGGTCAGCGGCCACAACGACGCCGACTACCCCGAACCCTGGCGCGACTTCCGCGACCGGGTCACCAAGGGCCTGGACGACATCATCCACGACGCCGGCGACGCCAAAGACATCTACGCCATCACCTCCGGCGGCCCCATCAGCGTCATCGCCCAGTCCCTGCTCGACCTGGACGACCGCCGCGCCCTGAAACTCAACGAAGTCCTGGCCAACGCCAGTATTTCACGGGTCCTGTTCAGCGGCAGCCGTCGCAGCCTGGCGGTTTTCAACAGTTACGGTCATCTGGAAGGTGAGGATCCTGGCTTGGTGACCTACCGATGATTTCGGCGAACGAATAATTCACAGGAAGCACGGGATGAGCAGGGATTGGGGCCCCTCAAACGGGAAGCTCCGGAGCCATGGATGGCGGAGGGCAGCGTACAGGGACGTATTTACAGCGATTCCCGTTTGAGGGGCCCCAATCCCTGCGACCAGCAAACTCCCAAACAACCGGCAATTCTGAAGTTGCCGGCAAACAAACATGAAGAAGGACTGAAACAATGAGCGACCTTTTCGATCTCACCGGACGCATAGCATTAGTAACCGGCGCCAGCCGCGGCATCGGCGAAGAAATCGCCAAACTACTCGCCAAACAAGGCGCCCAGGTCATCGTCTCCAGCCGCAAGATCGACGGCTGCGAAGCCGTCGCCAAGGCCATCCGCGACGACGGCGGCAAAGCCGAAGCCATCGCCTGCCACATCGGAGAAATGGAACAGATCGACGCCATCTTCGCCGACATCGAAGGTCGCTACGGCAAACTCGACATCCTCGTCAACAACGCCGCCGCCAACCCCTACTTCGGCCCCATCGAAGACACCGACGAAACCGCCTTCCAGAAAACCATCGACGTCAACATCCGCGGCTACTTCTTCATGACCAGCAAGGGCGTGAACCTCATGAAGAAAAACGGCGGCGGCTCCATCGTGAACGTCGCCTCCGTCAACGGCGTCATCCCCGGCCACTACCAGGGCATCTACTCCATCAGCAAGGCCGCCGTCATCCAGATGACCAAGTCCTTCGCCACCGAACTGGGCACCAAGGGCGTGCGCGTGAATGCGCTGCTGCCGGGCCTGACCGACACCAAGTTCGCCAGTGCCCTGACCACCAACGACAGCATCAAGCAGCAGGCCCTGGCACACATCCCCCAGAAGCGGATCGCCGAACCCAGCGAAATGGCCGGCGCGGTTCTCTACCTCGTCTCCGACGCCGCAAGTTACACCACCGGCACCTGCCTGAACGTGGATGGCGGCTACCTCACCGTCTAACCCGTTACCCGCCGGAACCACTAACTTCTCCCCGGTGGTTCCGGCTTTTTCTTTCCCGATTCAAAACGTATTTACATTCCTCTGGCGCTCCGGTGAACGAGCTCAAGCTCGATCCTTTATCCAGATTCCGGATGAAGAGCGGGTCACTTTCTGGGGTATCCCATGCCGGCTTCCGAATTCCGCAGTCTTGTGCATGAGCACTTGTCAATCCTGTCCTGATCCCCCATCTTAAAGGTTCAGGAACTCCTTTTTCAGTCTGACTGGTTGCAGGACGCTGATGATGCGAATGGCTCCGCGGTGGGTGTTTTATCTCTGCCTGTTGATGCTTGGCGGCTTGCTGCTGCTCGCCGCCCAGGCCCAGGAAACGGAAGAGAGTAGTGGTCCCGCGGACGTCCGGGTGATGACCCTTGAGGGGTCCATTGGCCCGGCGGTGAGCGACTGGTTCACCCGAACCCTTTCCGATGCGGAAGAAGGCGGTGCCGATCTGCTGGTGCTTGAGCTGGACACGCCCGGCGGCCTCGACAGCTCCATGCGCGATATGATCAAAGCCATTCTCAGCTCGGACGTTCCCGTGGCTACCTATGTCACACCCAGGGGTGCCCGTGCTGCCAGCGCTGGAACCTACCTTCTTTATGCTTCCCATATTGCCGCCATGGCACCAGCCACCAACCTGGGGTCCGCCACGCCTGTGCAGATTGGTGGTGGCGGTGGTGGTGATGACGGCGGTGATACGCCTTTCAGTCTGCAGACTGAGGGCGGTACGGAAGATACTCAGGAAGGTGAGGCGGATTCCCCGGATAATCGGAGCGCCATGGATAAGAAGGTGATCAATGATGCCGTTGCCTATATCCGGGGGCTGGCGGAACTGCGGGGGCGCAACGCTGATTGGGCGGAAGCGGCGGTGCGGGAAGCGGTAAACCTCTCCTCCAGCGAAGCCCTTGAAAAGAACGTGATCGATATCCGGGCCGACAGCCTTGCCGATATGCTGGAACAGGCCGACGGTCGGGAAGTGGACGTCAACGGTGTGATGCGCATGCTGGCTCTGAAGGAGCACAGCCTGGCCCGGGTGGAGAAGGACTGGCGCACGGAATTCCTGACCGTGATCACCAATCCCAATGTGGCTTATATCCTGATGCTGGTGGGCATCTATGGCCTGATCCTCGAGTTCTATAACCCCGGCATGGGCGTGCCCGGCGTCGTGGGCGGGATTTCACTTCTGGTGGGGTTGTATGCACTCCAGATGCTGCCCATCAGCTATGTGGGGCTTGGGCTTATCCTGCTGGGTATCGGGTTGATGGCGGTCGAGGCCTTTTCGCCCAGTTTCGGAATCCTGGGCGGCGGTGGCGCCGTATCCTTTATTGTGGGGTCAATCATGCTGATGGATACCGACCTTCCGGGTTACCAGATTGCCATGCCGCTGATTGCGGCGCTGGCCGTGACCACCGTGGTGATCATGGTGTTCGTGGTCCGTATGGCCCTGTACGCATGGAACACGACCATCGTCACGGGCCAGGAGGGGATGGAGGGGACCACGGCGGTGGCCATTCATGGATTTGAGAATGGTCGAGGCCGCGTGCGCGTGCTGGGTGAAATCTGGCAGGCGGAATCGGACGAACCAATCAGCGAAAACGATATTGTGCGTATTCTGGAAGTTAAAGGACTTAAACTCAGGGTGAAGCCAGAGGGGCAATCCAATGTTTGAATATTTCACCATCGCCATTGTACTGATCGTCATCAGCTTGCTGATCAGTATGTTCCGTATCCTCAGGGAGTATGAGCGCGGCGTCATCTTCCTGCTTGGCCGCTTCCAGAAGGTTAAGGGGCCCGGCCTGATCATTGTCATCCCCTTCATTCAGCAGATGGTACGCACGGATCTGCGCACCATCGTGCTGGACGTGCCCTCCCAGGACGTGATTTCCCGGGATAACGTGTCCGTCAAGGTGAACGCGGTCCTGTATTTCCGGGTCATGGACCCGCAGCACGCGGTCATCAATGTGGAGAACTTCTACGCCGCAACCAGTCAGCTGGCGCAGACCACGCTGCGTTCAGTACTGGGTAAGCATGAACTGGATGACATGCTGGCGTCCCGGGACAAGCTTAATGAGGACATCCAGGATATCCTGGACTCCCAGACGGATGCCTGGGGCATCAAGGTCTCGAATGTTGAGATCAAGCACGTGGACCTGGATGAGTCCATGATCCGGGTGATTGCCCGCCAGGCGGAGGCGGAACGCACGCGGCGCGCCAAGATCATTCACGCCGAGGGTGAGCATGAGGCGTCCAAACGCCTGCTTGAGGCTGCCAGGACGCTGTCCAAGCGTTCTGAAGCCCTGCAGCTTCGTTACCTGCAGACCCTGACCGAGATCTCCAGTGACAAGACCAACACCATTGTCTTCCCCGTGGATCTGCTGCGGGATCTGCGCAAAGGCCTTGGCCTGGGCGCAGATGCGCCGGATGATGACCTCGACACTGCCGATACCGGGGAAGAAGCCGCCAGTAGTGACAGCTTCGTCGATACCAGCGAGCTCATGGGCGACCAGCCCGATAAGGGCTGATCAGCAGCAGCCACCGGAGGCGGTGTCCGAGGTGTCGGCGCTGTCAAAGGGCAGTGCGGTGCCGCAGCCCTCGAAGATGCCGTAATGGCGCTCGAAGTTGCCGATGAACTCGAAGTGGGGCGCGAAACGCGTATCCGCCAGCATCTTCCAGGTGTTGCCACAGACCGGGAAGACCCGGCCCGCCTCGATGTGGTGGTGCTTGTCCAGGCGGAAGAGCGCTTCTTCGCCCTCTACAGTGCCCTTATAGATAACGGCCTGCCCGTAGTCCTCGCAGTGGGGCTCCAGGTCGCCCAGCTTGAAAAGCCGGTAGGTGGCGGAAAAGAAACGCGCCGGCGCCAGCTTGGCCTCAATGGTCTCGTTATCAATGGTCAGGGGCCTGTCTTCCACCAGTCTCGGGTCCGTGAAGCCCACGGCGCGGGACAGGTTGTGGAAGTCATTCCAGTACAGGGCGCCCGACAGGCATTCGCCGTACAGCACCGGGTCATCCTTCAGGCGGGATGGGATCCGCCGATCCGAGTAGACATCCGAGAAATAGAACTCTCCCCCGGGCATGAGGACACGGAAGACCTCCGAGAGCACCTTTTCCTTGTCCGGGCTCAGGTTGATCACGCAATTGGAGATGACAATGTCAAAGTAATTGTCCTCCAGCCCCAGCTCATCGAGCTGCTCAATGTAGCCTTCCAGGAAGCGCACATTGGAGCGGCTGTAGCCGAAGGTTTCCCGGTGATACTCTTCGTGGCGGCGGGCGACCGCAAGCTGTTCCGGGGTCATGTCCACGCCCACCACTTCACCGGATTCACCGACGAGCTTTGAGAGCACGTAGCAGTCCCGGCCACTGCCGCTGCCCAGATCCAGGATCCGCATGCCTTCCAGTTCCTGGGGGGCAACCAACCCGCAGCCATAGTATTTGGCCAGGACTTCGTCGTGGATGCTGGCAAGGATGGGTTTCAGCCAGTTCGGGGGCGCCTGGTCACAGCAGGCATTGGTTTGGAGATCCTCGGTGCCCTGCAGCTGTTTGCCGTAGTAATCCTGAACCTCGTCTCGCATAATCGGTGTCTCCGGTTGCATTAGGTGCGATGGGGCATTCCCGCCTGCATTGCCCGCTGCACGAACGCACTATTTGGACAAGGAGCGACCCTGATTGTTACAGGAAGCGCACCCGTATTCGTGTCCGGTCTGTGAATCGGTAGCACCCCATTTTTTCATGAGCGTGGCGGAGCGTCATTATTACCGGTGCCCGGACTGCATGGCCACGTTTCTGGCCCCGGATCAGCGTCCGCTGCCCTCCGCGGAGAAGGCTGAATACGACCAGCACCGGAATGACGTTAGCGATCCCGGGTACCGCCGTTTTCTGGGCAGACTTGCGGATGTGCTCATGCCGCGCCTTGACCCCGGCGCCAGGGGGCTGGATTTCGGCTGTGGACCCGGCCCTGCGCTGATTGCCATGCTGAATGAGTCCGGATTCCAGACCCTCGGGTACGATCCCTTCTGCGCCCCGGATCAGCGCCTGCTGTCGGATACCTACGACTTCGTTACCTGTACCGAGGTGGTTGAGCACCTGCACGATCCGGCCGGCACCTTCCAGCTTCTGGATCAGTGCCTGAATCCCGGCGGCTGGCTGGGCGTGATGACCTGTTTCCAGACGGACGATGAGCGGTTCGCCGGCTGGCATTACCGGCGTGATCCGACCCATGTCGTATTCTACCGTCAGGAGACGATGCGGGTGCTGGCCGGGCGTTTCGGGTGGGAGTGCACGATTCCGCGCAAGGATGTGGCGCTGTTCCGGAAGGCAGGGAGGGCTGGGTGATCAGCCCTCTTCGAGATACTGCTTCTTGCCGGGGACACCATCCCACTCCTCGGCATCCGGCGGCGGATCCTTCTTCTCGGTGATGTTGGGCCACTTGGCGGCCATATCCGCATTGATTTCCAGGAATACGGCCTGATCGTCCGGCACTTCGTCCTCGGAGTAGATCGCTTCGGCGGGACACTCGGGCTCACAGAGGGCGCAGTCGATGCACTCGTCCGGATCAATGGCCAGGAAATTGGGCCCTTCATAGAAGCAGTCCACGGGACAGACTTCCACGCAATCCGTGTATTTGCACTTGATGCAGTTCTCTGTAACAACAAAGGTCATGATTGAATCCTGCTTTTCATCAGAGCCGGCTATTCTAGGGTGCCGTGGTCATGCCTGCAAGCCGTACCCCCTAGCATGACGGCACTCCGCCTTCGCCGGCAATGACCGACCTCAAGATGAGGGGTTGAGTCGTGCTTCCAGCTGCTCGCGCAACTCGTAGAGCCGGTTGAGCGCCTGGCGTGGCGTCATGTCGTCCGGGTTCAGCTCCAGGAGCGCGTTTTCCTCCGGCGAGGGCTCCAGGCTGGCAAACATATCGGCCTGCAGGGTGGCTGGCGCCGGGGTGCTGGAAGAAGCGGGTTCCGCCGCGTTTGCCGATTCCAGTTCCCTGAGTTTGCTCCGAGCATTGTCGATCACCTCTGGGGGAACCCCCGCCAGCTGTGCCACCTGGAGCCCGTAGCTCTGGTTTGCCGGCCCTTCATGGACACTGTGCAGGAAAACGATGCGATCGTCGTGCTCTGTGGCGGTAAGATGAACATTGCAGGCATGGCCAACGTGCTCGGGCAGGGCGGTCAGCTCGAAGTAATGGGTGGCGAAGAGCGTGTAGCTCTTGACCCTGCGGGCGAGGCGTTCCGCCGCCGCCCAGGCCAGGGACAGGCCGTCGAAGGTGCTGGTGCCTCGCCCGACCTCATCCATCAACACCAGGCTTTCCGGGGTGGCGTTGTGGAGGATGTTGGCGGTCTCGGTCATTTCCACCATGAAGGTGGAGCGGCCGCTGGCGATGTCATCCGAGGCGCCCATGCGTGTGAATATGCGGTCCACCGGTCCCAGGACGGCGCTTTCCGCCGGGACATGGCTGCCGGTATAGGCGAGCAGGGCAATCAGCGCTGCCTGGCGCATATAGGTGGACTTACCGCCCATGTTGGGGCCGGTAATGATGAGCATGCGGCGCTCTTCGTCCAGGTGCAGGTCGTTGGGGACAAAGGGGTCGTCCTGCAGGAATTCCACGACCGGGTGGCGCCCCTGTTGGATTTCCAGCCCCGGATTTTCCGAGAAATCCGGTGGATTGAAGCGCAGTGTCTGGGCCCGCTCCGCAAAATTGGCCAGCACGTCCAGCTCGCACAGGGCGGCCGCCGTATCCTGGAGTGGACCGATATCGCCGGCAATCTGTTCCACCAGTTCGTCGTAAAGACCCTTCTCCCGGGCCAGGGCGCGGCTCTTGGCGCTCAGGGCCTTGTCCTCGAACTCCTTGAGCTCCGGCGTGATGAAGCGCTCGGCGTTCTTGAGGGTCTGGCGGCGAATGTAGCCCGTGGGCGCCTGGTCGGACTGGCTCCGGCTGATCTCGATGTAATAGCCATGCACCCGGTTGTAACCCACCTTGAGCGTGGAGATGCCGGTGCGCTCGCGCTCGCGTTCCTCAACCTGGACCAGGTAGGCTCCGGCGTTCTCGCTCAGGCTGGCCAGTTCGTCCAGGGTTTCGTCGTAGCCGCCCCGGATCACGCCGCCATCGCGGATGACCACCGGTGGGTTGTCCACGATGGCCTTTTCCAGCACGGCGGCGAGTTGCGGGTACTGGCCGATACGCTCGGCAAGGCCGGCAACGTGTTCCGACGGAGTGGACGCCATCGCCTCCTGGAGTTCCGGGAGGCGGTTGAGGGCATCGCGCAGGCGAGCCAGGTCCCGTGGCCGGGCGGAGCGCAGGCCCACCCGGGACAGGATACGCTCGATGTCGCCGATGCCCTTCAGGATGTCATGGATGGGCTCGTGGTGGTGGCCGTCGAGCAGGGCGCTGACCGCGTCCCGGCGCTGGCTGACGGTGTCGATATCGCGCAGTGGCCGGTGCAGCCAGCGGCGCAGAAGGCGTCCGCCCATGGCCGTGGCCGTGCGATCCATGACCCAGGCCAGGGTATGCTGCTGGCCGCCATTGAGGTTGGTGTCGATTTCCAGGTTTCGCCGGCTGGCCGCATCCATGAGCACGCTTTCCTCACGGCGTTCCCGCGAGAGCCTGCGGATGTGTGGCAGCTGGTTACGCTGGGTATCACGCGCGTACTGGAGCAGGCAGCCCGCAGCCTGGATCGCCAGGGTCAGGTCCTCACAGCCGAAGCCGCGCAGGTCCTGGACCTGGAGCTGGCGGGTCAGCAGGCGATGGGCGCTGTCCATTTCGAAATGCCAGGGCCCCTGCCGGCGGATGCCGGTGTAGCCCTCAAGAAGCTGGGTGTAGGGGAAGTCCTCGCTGACCAGGATCTCGGCCGGCCGCAGGCGCTGGAGTTCGGCGGTAAGTGCCTCCTCACCTTCCAGCTCCTGGACCGCGAAATGGCCTGAGGACAGCTCCAGGCTGGCAATGCCGAAGGCCCCGCGATGGCAGTGGATCGCGATCAACAGGTTATCCCGGCGCTCCTCAAGGAGTGCCTCGTCACTCAGTGTTCCCGGCGTTACGATACGGACTACGCGACGTTCCACCGGCCCCTTGCTGGCTTCGGGGTCTCCGGTCTGCTCGCAGATGGCGATGGAATGGCCGCCGCGCACCAGCCGCGCAATATAGTTCTCCGCGGAATGGTAGGGTACCCCGGCCATGGGAACCGGCTGCCCTGCGGACTGGCCGCGTGCGGTCAGGGTAATATCGAGGAGCTCGGCGGCCTTGCGGGCGTCGTCGTAGAATAGTTCGTAGAAATCGCCCATGCGGTAGAAGAACAGCTCGTCGGGATGTTCCGCCTTGAGCTGCAGATACTGGCGCATCATGGGCGTGTGATTGCTGAGTTCGGGTTCGGCTGCGGACATGGCGTCGATTCTAGACACTTGAAGGCTGGAATGAAACGGAGAAAGACCAATGAATGAGGTGAGCGATCAGGCCCTTCAGGAAGCGGCCACGGAGCTGGGGTTGGTGCTGTGTGAACAGGCCAGACGGATGGCGACGGCTGAGTCCTGCACCGGCGGCTGGGTGGCAAAGATGCTTACCGATACGGCGGGCAGTTCCGATTACTTCGAGGCGGGTCTGGTGACCTATAGTAATACGGCCAAGGAAAAGCTCATTGCCGTGACTCCATCATCCCTTGAAAAGCATGGAGCTGTCTCCGAGGCCGTTGTCAGGGAGATGGTGTCCGGAGCGATCGCGGTAACCGGCGCTGATGTAGCCATTGCGATCAGTGGTGTGGCCGGGCCTGGTGGTGGTAGTGATGATAAGCCGGTTGGCACGGTCTGGTTCGCCTGGGGCGATACCATTGAGGAGCCCGAAGCGGTGTGCCAGCGCTTCTCCGGCGGCCGTGATGCGGTGCGGCGCCAGTCCGTGCTGTTTGCCTTGCAGGGAGTGCGGCGTTATCTGCAGGATACCCGTTGAATGATTGATCAGGGCTGTGCATAATACTGTCCAAGTATACAGTAACCAGATAAGGCGGAAACAATGGACGACAATCGCAAGAAAGCACTGAACTCGGCGCTGTCGCAGATTGAGAGGCAGTTCGGCAAGGGCGCCGTCATGAAGATGGGTGACCAGCCGCGCGAGGCCATGCCCGCCGTCTCCACCGGCTCACTCGGGCTGGATGTGGCCCTGGGTATTGGTGGCCTGCCACTGGGGCGCGTCGTCGAGATCTTCGGACCGGAGAGCTCGGGCAAGACAACACTCACCCTGGAAGTGATTGCCGAGGCCCAGAAAGCGGGCAAGACCTGTGCCTTTGTGGATGCCGAGCACGCCCTGGATCCTGTCTATGCCGAAAAGCTGGGTGTGGACATCAACGAACTGCTGGTGTCCCAGCCGGATACCGGCGAACAGGCGCTTGAAATCTGCGACATGCTGGTGCGCTCTGGCGCCGTGGATGTGGTGATTGTCGACTCCGTTGCCGCCCTGACGCCCAAGGCGGAAATCGAGGGTGAAATGGGCGACTCCCATGTCGGCCTCCAGGCACGGCTGATGTCCCAGGCGCTGCGCAAGCTGACCGCGAGTGTCAAAACCGCCAATACCATGCTGGTGTTCATCAACCAGATCCGCATGAAGATCGGTGTGATGTTCGGCAGCCCAGAGACCACGACCGGCGGTAATGCCCTCAAGTTCTACTCCTCCGTTCGTCTGGATATCCGCCGCACCGGCTCGGTCAAGGAAGGTGACGAGGTGACCGGCAACGAGACGCGCGTCAAGGTGGTCAAGAACAAGGTGGCGCCGCCTTTCCGGCAGGCGGAATTCCAGATCATGTACGGAACCGGTATCAACAGGCTGGCGGAAATCGTGGATATTGGCGTCAAGGAGGGCTTTGTTGAGAAGTCCGGCGCCTGGTACAGCTATAATGGCAACAAGATCGGGCAGGGTAAGGCCAATGCCAGCAAGTTCCTGCAGGATAATCCTGAAACGGCTGCGGAAATTGAGCATAAGATCCGGGAGAAGCTGATGCCGAAACCCGATCAGAAGTCCGATCAGAAAGAGGAAGCCCCGGCTGAATCCGCTGACGCATCGACCACGTCCGAAGATGCCAGCGAGGACCTGATCTGAAAACAGGAATGCACCCATGATCATTCCGCTTGAAAGCCTCTCCGACGAAGCACGGCAGGGGCTTGTAGACGAATACTGCATGCGGGAAAACGGGAGCAATGAAACCGAGGATCCGCTGGAGGCCTGTCGGCAGGGTGTGGAAAAGGCCTTGTCCGAAGGTCGACTGCTGGTCCTGTATACGCCCTATAACCCGAATCAGGTGGCCGCACTTGTTCCTGCTGACCAGCTCGGCGAAAAGGAAAAGGCAGAGGTCTACGAAGAGCCTGGGGGCTCGAGCGAATGAATACCTGGTCAATACTTGGCATTGACCGGACGCAGGATCCGGAAGCGATTGAGAGCGCCTATGAATACCAGCTCCGGTTTGTGGATCCTGACACGGATCCCGATGCCTACCGGGCGCTGAGGCGCGCTTACGAGAACGCCATGCAGGAAGCGGGGGCCGCCCCGCAGGATGAGGATTTCGGGGCCGAGGAGGAAGATGCTTCTCCGGAAACCGTGGAGATGCCACCACCTCCGAGCCAGGAAGCTGAAATTCACGCCGGGCAGGTGATGACGGAACTGGAAACCGTGTTCTCGAATCCCGGCTGGCGCGATGACATCCGGCGCTGGCGCGCCCAGCTTGAAGGGGAGAAGGCCCACAAGTCCGGGGTTACAGAGGTACTCCGCTTTCGCGTCTTCGAGTTTCTTTCCCGACAGGCTACCTCGGAAGACGGGGTCCTGCATTCGGATATCATGGAGTACCTGGATGAGCGGCTGGGATGGCACGCCAACCGTCGGCAGCTCGAAAAGGCCTTTCCCCAAAACCGGGTGGATGCAATTCTGGGGGAGGCCACACCATCGGGGCACTCGGCGTCATCACCCCTGGATATCGGGCCCTTCCCGGACTCCGGCAATGGTGGTGATCTGCCCCAGGGCCTCCCGAAAGGCATCGGATTTGCGCTTATCGGATGGGTAGTGATTCTGATGATATTGACGATTCTGTTCGGGGGGATGCGTTAAGGGGCGCAAGTCCCGTTAACGCCTGTACCGGGCCATCTGGCGGCGACAGAAGGCTTCTATCTGAGACAGGGCATTATCAATAGCTCTGGAGTAGTTCTGGCGCTCCACGCAGTAGTTGAACTGGATGCCAATCCGGTAGGACCCGTCCTCCTCTCTGACGCGGCTCACGACGTGACCGCAGACGTTGGACTGCGTGATGTAATGACCCCGGAAATCCAGCAGTATCCGGGCGCCGGTTTTCAGGTCCTGGTCTGTCTTGAGGGCAGTGCCGTAGCGGTTGATGTCGACACAGTCCACTTCGTGGCTGGTCCTTTCCCAGCCAATCAGGCGTCGTGCCCGAATGCGCACACTGAGGCAGGGGGCGTCGAAACGGGGTTGAATGCGCTGCTCACCTGCTGTGTCTTCTTCGGAATGGGCGTCGTTAGCGGGTGGCATGTCGCGTGCCGTGCTGTTCCCCTCGGACGTCTGATCACGAAAAACAAGTGGAAAGCCCCCCACATCGGCTGAAACGCTGTCAGTTTCGCTGTAAGTGCTCATGGGTCTGCTCTTGCTCTCCTCACATCCTGTTGTGCTTGTAATTGGTAACAGAAGATTCTCGCGTAATCGCGATAGAGCGCAAAGCCAACTTTCGCCCTCACGTGACCTGTGTCACATTTGCGACATTACCCTTGTCATGGCAGTACAGCCCTGTAAAGTGCCACCCCTACAGATTCCGAACCAGAATGGGCCATTCGATTGAAACCACTTGCGACAAAACAGCTCTATAAAGCCTGTGTTCTCAAGGAGCTTCCCTTTGCCAGCACGGATGCGCTGGAGCCGCTCAACGAGATTGTTGGCCAGGATCGCGCCCGTGAGGCGGTACGTTTTGCACTGGCAATGCCCCACAACGGCTACAACGTCTATGCCCTCGGCCGCTCGGGGCTGGGCAAGCGGACCATGATGCTGCGCTATCTGGAACAGAAGCCCGAACCGACGGAAAAAGCCAGTGACTGGTGCTATGTCGCCAATTATGACGATCCGCGCAACCCCAGGGTGCTGCGCCTGCCCGGAGGCACGGGTGATCGGCTTCGACAGGATGTGGACCGCCTTGTATCCCGCCTGGTGAAGGTGATTCCCCAGGCCTTTGACAGTGATACCTACCAGAGCCGCTTTGAGGACCTGAAGCAACGCTATGCGGTTCGTCAGGAACAGGCGCTCAATGCTCTCTCGGAAGAGGCGCGCCAGCATAATGTGGACCTTTCCATGAGTACGCCGGGCGGCTATCGACTGACGGCGATGAATGGGGATGAGCCGCATACCAATGAGTCTTTCAGTGCCCTTTCCGAGGAGGAGAAACGCAGCTTCGAGGAAACGATCCGGGATCTTGAGAAAAAGCTGCGGCGCGTGATTCGCCAGATTGCGGAATGGGAGGAAGAGCACGCGGAACAGCAGCACAAGCTCAACGAGGAAACGCTGGACCACGTTTCGTCCCACCTGATTGATGAACTTGCTGAGCGCTATGGCGACTACCCCGGGGTGGCCGAGCATTTCCAGGCCATGAAGAGCGATATTGCGGAGAACCTGGACATCTTTCTCGAGGATGGTGAAGATAAGGCCGCCTTTGCCTACGCTTCTCTTGAACAGCGCCTGCCGCGGCGGTACCGGATCAATCTGCTGGTAAGCCGCACCGATGACAGTGTACCCGTGGTTGTGGAGGAGAACCCCACTTATCACAACCTGTTCGGTTTCATCGAGAATGTGACCTACAAGGGGACAGTCTACACCGACTTTTCCCTGATCCGTCCAGGCAGCCTGCACCGTGCGAACGGCGGTTACCTGCTGATGGATGCTACCAAAGTGCTCGAGCATGCCTTTGTCTGGGACGCCCTCAAGCGGGCCCTTCGTTCCCGGGAGATCAGCATCCATTCCCTGGAAAGGGAGCTGACCCTCTCGGGTACCATCTCGCTCGAGCCGGAAGCGGTGCCACTGGATGTGAAGCTTGTGCTCTTCGGGGATCGTGATACCTGGCTGGTGCTTCAGGAGTACGATCCAGAGTTTGCGGAGCTGTTCCGGGTAACCGCGGATTTCGAGAACGAGATGCCGCGCACCACCGACAGTCAGGCACTGTACGCCAAGTTCATTGCCAGTCTCTGCCAGGACAAGAAACTCCTGCCGTGCAACCGCAAGGCAGTGGCCCGGGTCATTGAGTACAGCGCGCGCCTGGCTGAGCACCAGGACCGGCTCTCGCTGCACGCGGTGGATATTGCCAACCTCCTGCGTGAGTCGGATTTCCATGCCCGGGAGCTGGAAGCGGGTCGTATCGAGGATGAGCATATCCGCAAAGCCCTGGCCAGCGCCGATTACCGCAGTGGGCGTATCCGGGATGAATTCCTGCGCGGTTTCAGCGACGGCTCCACGCTTATCTCGCTCCGTGGTGAGGTCGTGGGGCAGATTAATGCCCTGTCGGTGTTATCGACGGGGGGCTATGAATTCGGATTGCCGAATCGGATCAGCGCCACCTGTCAGTACGGTGATGGGGATGTCATCCATATTGAGCGGGATGTGAAGCTCAGTGGATCGATCCACTCCAAGGGGGTCATGATTCTCTCGGCCTGGCTGTCCTCGCGCTTTGCCCGGGAACAGCCCATGCCGCTGACCGCCACGCTGACCTTTGAACAGTCCTATGCGGAGATCGACGGCGATAGTGCGTCGCTGGGTGAGCTCTGCGCGATCATCTCGTCGCTGTCTGAGCTGCCCATTCGCCAGGACAGGGCCGTGACCGGATCCGTGAACCAGTTCGGGGAGGTGCAGCCCGTCGGTGGCGTGAACGAGAAGGTGGAAGGCTTTCATGATGCCTGTGTTGCCCGTGGTGACAGTAAGGACAAAGCGGTCATCCTGCCTGCCATGAACGTCCAGAACCTGATGTTGGACAGCCGGGTCCGCGATTCCGTTCGGGATCACGGTTTCCAGGTCTATCCGGTGACCACCGTCGAAGAGGCTCTGGAGCTGCTGTTGGGGATGCCTGCGGGTACACCGGATAAGCAGGGCCAATACCCTGCCGATACGGTTTACGGGCGGATTGAGCGCCGTCTCGCGGAACTCAGGCGTCGACAAGACGACGAAAAGTCAGGTTAACCCGTGGCGCGACAGCCTTGCGGGTCTTGGGGAGTTGATGCTGCCACTGGCTCTGGAGCCCCGCCGGCATGATCAGGAGGCTGTTGTGGGGCAGATCCAGTGACAGCGTGCGTTTACTGTCCCGACGGTTCCGGAACCGGAAACGTCGTTCTCCGCCCAGGCTCAGTGAGGCGATAATCGGCTCCGGCCCGAGCTCCGGTTCATCGTCGCTGTGCCATCCCATGCTGTCGCTTCCATCACGGTAGAGGTTGGCGAGCACGCTGTTGAAAGTCTCGCCGGCCGCTTCTGAAATGCGCTCCGCGTAAGGGCGGAGCCAGTGTGGCCAGGGTGTTGGAGTAAGGGTCTGCCCCGAGTAGCGGTAGGTCATGCCGTCACCGGCAATCCAGCACTGCTCTCGTGGTATCGGGTGCTCACGACCGAAAATCGTGATTCGATCCTGCCGCCAGGGCAGTGCATGGAGCAGCCGCTCCAGCAGCTGACGCGCCTCCTCTGCGTCCAGAAAATCATCGATCAGCAGGAGTTCGTGGTCACCCAGTCGGTAGTGCATAGAGCTCCCGATGCTTGCAGTTGTGGCCCGGCTTCGCTAACAATAACGGTCATCCATCATTTCTCAACCCTGTCTGGAGTTTACGCGCGTGCTGCGATTCGTTGCCGGTTTTCTCATGTTTGTCTGGATGCTTCCCCTCCATGCGCTTGAGCTGGAGGGGCCACGAACCCAGGGCGCCCTTCTCAAGGGCAAGGTGGCGCCGGGGCACGAGGTTCGACTGAACGGGGAATCGGTCAATATTACGGATTCAGGCCGTTTTGCTGTGGGTTTTGGTCGGGATGCGGATCAGCAGCAGGAGCTGGTTGTGGTCGGGCCCGATGGCGGGACGGAAACCCACCGGATTGAGCTTGCAAAACGGGACTACGACGTCCAGCGCGTGGACGGTGTGCCTGATCGAACCGTCAATCCCGATAAGCAGGCCATGAAGCGCATCCGGGAGGAAGCACGCCGGGTGGCGAAGGCCCGCCAGAAGACCTCCCGGCGGGAGGCATTTCTCGAGGGCTTTATATGGCCGGTGGAAGGGCGGATCACTGGAGTCTACGGAAGCCAGCGGTTCTACAACGGCGAGCCCCGCCAACCCCATTACGGGATTGATATTGCCGCTGAAGCGGGGCGGACCGTCCTTTCACCCGCCAGCGGCAAGGTGACTTTCGCGGACCCCGATCTCTATTTCTCCGGCGGTACCCTGATTATTGATCATGGTTACGGGGTGTCCTCGACCATGCTGCACCTGAGTGACATCCATGTTTCGGTGGGCGAGGAAGTCCAGCAGGGCCAGGCCCTGGGAGAAGTTGGCGCCACCGGCCGTGCCACCGGTGCCCATCTGGACTGGCGAATGAATTGGCGCAACAGACGGGTTGATCCAACCACCATAGCGCCTGGACTGGAGGATGGTTACACGCCCGGTGCGTCCCGGGGTGATGGTTGACAGTGGGGTTGTCTGAACACAGCTAGGGGAGCGCTTGCATGAGCAATACGGAGCAGACCGTCTACATCGTTGAGGATGATGAGGCCGTACGGGATTCGCTCTCGCTGCTACTCCAGTCCGAGGGGCTGCCGGTAAGTGCCTACGATCGGGCGTCACGTTTTCTTGAGGATTGGCGGCCGGATATGGCGGGCTGTGTGGTGCTCGATATCCGCATGCCCGAGATGGATGGCATGGAGCTTCAGGAGGCGCTGGTTGAGCGTGGCTCTGATCTTCCCATCATCTTTGTAACGGGGCATGGCGATGTGCCGCTTGCTGTGGAGGCCATGCGCCAGGGTGCCGTGGATTTCATTGAAAAGCCCTATCACGAAGAGCAGCTGCTGGAAAAGATCCGTACCGCGCTTTCCGAGAATGCCGAGCAACGCCAGGTTCGCGAGGAGAAACAGGTGATTCTGGATCGGCTGGCCGAGCTTACCCCCCGGGAACGGGAAATCATGGATCGGATGATAGCAGGACAGGCGAACAAAGTTATTGCCATAGAACTCAGCATCAGCCAGAGGACAGTTGAGATCCACCGCTCACGGGTGATGCACAAGATGGGAACGCATTCACTGGCCCAGCTGGTGCGAATGGTGCTCAGTGTTCAGGATGAGGCCTGAGCATGGAAACCGCGCCAAGGGAGCAGCAGGCCTGTGTTCTGCTCGTTGACGACAACCCCCAGAACCTCAAGGTGCTCTACGAGACCCTGAGAGACAAAGGCTACCAGCTGTTGATCGCCAATGACGGCGAAAAGGCCATACAGCTGGCCCGACGCCATCAGCCGGAGGTCATCCTGCTGGATATCATGATGCCCGGCATGGACGGCTTTGAAGTCTGTCGGACGCTCAGGGGGGATTCGACGACCGCGTTGAGCGCCATCATCTTCCTCTCCGCGCTCAGTGATACGGAAGCCAAGGTCAAGGGCTTCAATATGGGCGGGGCGGATTATATCGGGAAGCCCTTCCAGGCCCAGGAAGTCATCGCACGGGTGGATACCCAGATCCGGGTGATCCAGCTTGAGCGTGAGATGCAGGCACGGAACCGCCAGCTTGAGAGTGAACAGGCAAGCATCCTCAACGCGATCTTCGAGGGTATTTACGGTCTCGATCTCGAGGGTGTGATTACCTTTGCCAACCCGGCCGCGGCCGTGATCACGGGCGCGCCCCAGGAGTCCGTGGTGGGTCGGACTCTGCAGGAGTTGAACTTCAGCGCACCGGAATCCGAAGCCCACGTGGAACGGGTGCTGTGCCGGGATGGATCGCCCGTGCTGCGGCGCGGGGTTACCATGGCGCGCGCGGACGGCGGGACCTTCCAGGCCGAGTACCGGGCCGCCCCCCGGTTTGAAGGAGGTGAGCTCAGCGGCAGTGTCATGGTGTTCCGGGACATTACCGAGGAACTCGCCCAGGAGCGGGCCCTTGAGGAAACCCGTGAGCTCGTCGCCGTCCAGAGGGAGCAGCTGGCCCAAGCCTCCCGTCTTTCGGTCATGGGCGAGATGGCGGCTGGATTCGCCCATGAGATCAACCAGCCACTGACCGCCATCACCAATTACGTGAGCCTCGTCTCCCGTATGATGGAGAAGGAAACCCTCGATCAGGATGCGTTGAGGCAGGTTCTGGAAAAGGTCTCGGCGCAGTCCCATAGGGCCAGCGAGGTGATCCGCCGGATCCGCCAGTTCGTCCAGAAACCGGCCAGCGGCAAGGATGCGATTGACGTTGCCAGGCTGCTTGCCGAGAGCCGCGAGTTTGCGGAGGTGGATGCGCGCAACAACGCGGTTTCAGTAACGCTGTCGATACCACCGCATCTTCCCCACGCCATGGGCGATGCTGTGCAGGTGCAGCAGGTGGTGCTCAACCTGATCCGTAATGCGCTGGAAGCCTCCCGGATGGCGGGCGCGCAGGAGCCCGTCGAGGTCCGTGCCGAGGTGCTGGAGAAACGGGTCTGCATCCGGGTCCTTGATCGCGGCTGTGGGCTTCCGGACGATGCGGAGGAGCGCCTCTTCCAGCCGTTCTATTCCAACAAGGAAGAGGGCATGGGTATTGGCCTGTCCCTCTGCCGCAGCCTCGTTAACGGCCAGGGCGGCGATATTGGCTTCGAGCGGCGTGAAGGCGGCGGAACCGCCTTCTGGTTTACGCTGCCGCTCGCGGATCCCGAGCACTCAGAGCCGCTCGAGTGAGCCCTCCAGGTGCGGCGCCGAGGCATCCTTGTTCAGTAACCGGAAGGGCATGCTGCCGGCTCTGCCGCGCTGCCATGTAAGAATGGCCGTGCCCGGCAGGAAGAAGGGCTTCTTGAACTGGACGTCCACGCTTGCGCCCGTCACGGGGCCTTCCGACTCTTCCAGTGTCGCCAGGCAGCGGGCCTTGCTCCACATGCCATGGGCGATGGCTCTGGGGAAGCCGAAGGCCTTGGCGGACCAGGGGTGGAGGTGGATCGGGTTCATATCGCCCGAAACCCGGCCATATTGAAAGCCGATGTTCCCGGAGGCCTGGATGGTGGCCTGGCCTGACAGCATCTGGGGGGCTGCGGGTGTTGAGCCGGCTTTCTTCTCCCCGTTACTGACCGGCTGGCGATAGAGGATGGTGCTGTTTTCGGTCCAGATGCTCCGACCACCTGACAGGGCCTCGGTGACAATATCAAACTCAATACCCCGGTCTGTGTCCGTGGCGTTGGCAAGCCGCGCAACGAGCTCCAGGGTCTCTCCCTGTCCGATGGCCCGGTGCTGATCGATGCGGTTGCGCAGGTGAACCATCCCGAGAAGCGGAAAGGGGAACGCCTGGTCGGTCATGAGCCGGATGTGCAGCGGGAACGCCAGGATATGCGGCCAGGTAATGGGGCAGTGGCTGCTGGCAGCGAAACCGCAGACTCTGCGGTACTCGCGAATGGCCGGCGTATCCGTGCGCACGCCCGTGATCCGGGCGTCGAGCTCCGGGATGTCCGAGGCCGAGGGGCGACCGCTTTTCCGCGATCGGCCAGACATTATGGCCTTGCCATACATGGGCAGAAGTGGAGGCGGATTAAAACGGTAATCTGGACTTTTTTGCATAAACCCTGCTCTTGTGACCTAGACTGAGAGTTGTATCACAAATGGATTACAATGAACGCTGTGAACGTTATGATGGCGAGAGCATGCATGGCGGCTATGCCGGCGTCAAATCCATGGAGACACGGCTTTATGCCACGAGCGTCACAACAGGAATCGGCCAGGTAGTAACCTATGCGAGAACAAAGGGATTCAGGGGCACTGTTTCGTCTGGTCCATGAGGCGATGAAACGTGCCGGCATCGATACGGATCCTATTTTCCGCCGGCTGGGCGTGAATGAGGACTACCTGCAGCGTGAGAATCTTCGCACGCCCCATGGCGCGCAGGTGCTCTTCTGGCGGGTCGTGGAGGATGTTACGGGCGATCCGGATATCGGGCTGCACCTGGGATGGCATGTTCCTACTTATAAGGGGCAGGTGCTTGAGTACCTGTTTCTCTCCAGTCCGACCTTCGGCGAGGGACTGAAGCGGGCAATCAGCTATCAGCGCCTGCTCACGGATGCCGCGGACCTTGACCTTTATGAGGGTGATGATGAGTGCTATGTGGTGCTGAATGCCGCAGCCGAGGAAGTCCGCCAGATCGGGCACTTCTCCGAATGTTTCGTTCAGGGGGTTCTCGCCTTTTTCAACTCGGTGACGGATAACCGTTTCGAACCCACCGCCGTGCATTTCGAGCACCAGCGCCAGCATGGACAGGACCGCGTGGAACGGATCCTGGGCTGCCCCGTTTCTTTCGATCAGCGGGACACCCGCGTCTACTTCCGCTCCGATGTGCTTGATGATCCATCGCCCCACCATGAACCCGGCCTTCTCGCACTGCACGAACGCTTTGCCAGCGAACAGGTCGCCGAGCTGGAAAAACAGGACATTGTCGGTGAGGTGGAGCGCCTTGTTGCCGAGCAGCTGGATTCGGGTGAAGTGACGCTGGATTCCGTGGCAGTGCGCCTCGGGATGAAACCGAGGACCCTGCGAACCCGCCTGACCGAGGCCAATACCTCCTTCAACCAGGTGGTTTCCCAGTTCCGGTATCGCCTTGCCTGTCGGCTTCTGGCCGCGACGGATGAGTCCATCGACGAGATTGTCTACCTGACCGGGTTTTCCGAGCCCAGTACTTTCTACCGTGCCTTCAAGCGCTGGTCCGGAATGACCCCGATCGAGTATCGCCGCCAGAGCACCGAGGAAGAACGGGCCATGGACAGTGCCTCTGCCTGAGGCCTGTCATCAAAGTGTCATCGGGCGGGATTAGTCTGTACCTGAAACAGGATTCCAGATGATGCAGGTACAGCGATGCGCGATTACGAAGAAGAGCTGCTTGAGCAATGTCCGGAGCTGGATGATGACAGCGCCATGGATGACGGCATCGAGATGTAACTCATGCACCCGCCCCTCCGAGCCGGCGGTAATCCCCTGGTGAACAGCCGTACCAGCGCCGGAAGGCCTTCTGGAAGGCGCTGGGGTTGGCGAATCCCAGAAGATCCGCAATATCCGTGAGCGACAGGGGCGTTTCCCGCACATAGTCACTGGCCAGCTCGCTGCGTACGCTGTCCAGAAGGTCGCGATAGCGGGTGCCCTCGCGGGTCAGAGCCCTCCGCAGACCCCATTCCGTGGTTCCCAGCCTCAGCGCAATCTCCTCCATCTCCGGGGCTACCCCCCGCATCAGCGGGGTAATCTCCTCCTTGACCCGTTGTGCGGTGGTTCGCCCCCACTGGTATTGCTGCAGGGCGGCTTCGCACTGCGCCCGGGTTTGCCGGAACAGCGCTGGCTGGGCAAGGTTCCCCGGGATTGTGGTGATGGATTCCGGTAGTTCGATGCGATTTGCCGGGGCCTCGAAGTTGACCGGACAGCCGAACCACCCGGCGTAGGCTGCGGCGTCTACCGGTGCGGTGTATTCAATATCAACGGCCAGGGGAGTGACAGGCGCCGGGGACAGGTGTCTCAGGAACTGGACCCAGCCGGAGAGGATGGCATCCACCACGAAACAGTTGTAGCTGTTGTAGGGGCTGATGGAGTAGAAGCTGGCGATCAAAGCCCCGTCCGTACCCCGCTCCATACTGGATCGGCCCCGACTGTTGTAGCTGGTCAGGCGCTCGAAGGCGATCAGCGTACTCAGGGATTCGCCCAGCGTTGGCGCGCAGGCACCCGCGATTCCCGGCATTCCCAGGTCTGTCAGGCGGGTATTCCCGCCGAAGATCAGTCCCAGGGCAGGATTGCCGGTCAGCTGGATGGCGGCATGACCCATGCGCATGAAACGGGGAATGCTGATGCGTGCATCGGGTGTGGTGAGCAGGTTCCGCGAGACCCGGAAGCGGGAGAGCCACCGGCTGCTGTCGAGGCCTTGCTGCTCCAGGGTTCGCGCCATGACGCTGACGTAGTGAACGGAAATGTCCCCAAGGCGGTTCGAGCCGGTCTGTCTCATTAACACCAATCCCAGAATATAAAACTGCTAAACGGGAATATTGTAGCAGTTCGGACTTGCGTTTAATTTATCGCCATTAGCGAAACATCATCAGCGACTGTCGTGAATTTGGAGAACACTATGAGCGCAACGGCATCCGGCACCAGCAAATACCCGCATCTGCTTGAACCCCTGGATCTCGGGTTTACCTGGTTGAAGAACCGCGCCCTGATGGGCTCCATGCATACCGGTCTGGAAGAAACCAGAAACGGCTTCGAGAAAATGGGTGCGTTCTACGCTGAGCGGGCCAAAAGCGTTGGACTGATCGTCACCGGCGGTATCGGACCCAACCCCGAGGGGGCCGTCATGAAAGGCGCCGCCAAGCTGGATTGCGAAGAGGAAGTGGCCGAACACCGCAAGATTACGAAGGCGGTGCATGATGTGGATGGAAAGATCTGCCTGCAGATCCTGCATGCCGGCCGCTATGCCTATACCCCGGACCTGGTCGCGCCATCCGCCATCCAGGCACCGATCAATCCCTACCAGCCCCGTGAACTGACTGACGAGGAAGTGAAAGGCCAGATCGACGATTATGCCCGTTGTGCGGCGCTGGCTCGCGAGGCCGGCTATGACGGTGTCGAGATCATGGGCTCGGAAGGCTACTTCATCAACCAGTTCATCGCGCGCCGGACCAACCATCGAACCGACCGCTGGGGCGGGTCCTTCGAGAACCGCATCCGTCTGCCGCTGGAGATCCTCCGCCGCGTCCGGGCGGCCGTGGGCGAGGACTTCATCATCGTCTACCGGCTGTCGATGATCGACCTGGTGGATGAAGGCAGCACCTGGGAAGAGGTCGTCCATCTGGCCAGGGAAGTGGAAAAGGCTGGCGCCACCATCATCAATACCGGCATTGGCTGGCATGAATCCCGGGTACCCACCATCGCCACTATGGTGCCGCGGGGTGCCTTCAGCAAGGTAACGGCCCGTCTCAGGGGCGAGGTCGGTATTCCGTTGGTGACCACCAACCGCATCAATATGCCGGACCTGGCTGAAAAGGTGCTGGCGGACAATGACGCCGACATGGTTTCCATGGCCCGTCCCTTTCTGGCGGACCCGGACCTGATCGCCAAGGCCCAAGAAGACCGCGCCGACGAGATCAACACCTGTATCGCCTGCAACCAGGCCTGCCTGGACCATACCTTCCAGATGAAGCTGACCTCCTGCCTGGTCAATCCCCGCGCCTGCCACGAAACCGAACTGAATTTCGAGCCTGTGAAAACGCCGAAGTGGGTCGCGGTCGTAGGGGCGGGGCCCGCGGGACTGGCCTGTGCCACGGCGGCGGCCGAGCGTGGCCACTGCGTTGAGTTGTTTGACTCGGCTGAGGAGATTGGCGGCCAGTTCAACATGGCCAGGAAGATCCCCGGCAAGGAGGAGTTCCACGAGACCCTGCGCTACTATCGCCGAATGATCGACAAGCACGGGGTAGGCCTCAACCTCGGGGTGCGCGTCACCCAGGCTGATCTGGTCGGCAAAGGGTATGACGAGATCATCATGGCTACGGGCGTGGAGCCCCGCACGCCCGAGATTCCGGGCATCGATCATCCCCGTGTGCTGGGCTATGTGGATGTGCTTCGGCGCGAGAAGCCGGTGGGCAAGCGTGTGGCCATCATGGGCGCCGGCGGTATTGGCTTTGACGTGGCCGAGTACATCACCCACGAAGGGGCTTCCCCGTCGCTGGATA
The DNA here is from genome assembly GCF_004364635.1 of Halospina denitrificans. GTDB lineage: Bacteria > Pseudomonadota > Gammaproteobacteria > Pseudomonadales > Oleiphilaceae > Halospina > Halospina denitrificans. Next base: position 142,851 of record NZ_SOAX01000006.1, read on the forward strand.
CCGACCGCTTCATGGCGGAGTGGGGCATTGATATGAGTGTGTCGCACCCCGGTGGTGTCGAAGGTGTGGAGCCCGATCTGCCAGAACCGCCGCGCGAGGTATACCTGCTGCAGCGCAAAACGTCCAAACCGGGCAAGGGCCTGGGCAAGACGACTGGGTGGATTCATCGCAGCTCACTGAAGATGCGGGATGTGCATATGGTTCCCGGTGTTGACTACCGGAAGATCGATGATGACGGCCTTCATCTGACGGTGAACGGCGAGGATCAGGTTCTGGATGTGGATACGGTCATTGTCTGCACGGGTCAGGAACCTCTGAGGGAATTGCAGGCGGGGCTGGAAGCGGCTGGTGAGAAGGTGACCCTGATCGGCGGTGCCGATGTAGCCGCCGAGCTCGATGCCAAGCGGGCCATTGACCAGGGCAGCCGGGTTGCCGCCGCGCTCTGAAATCGCGATTCCCGAAGATGGGCCTGATCCGGTAGACTGTTGATCCAAGTGAACCCTGCTACCGGCATAAGGCAGTCCATGGAGTCTTTCAAGCATATCGGCGTGATCGGGCGCATCGGGAGTGTCAAGGTTGTCGAAACACTGCGTCGGCTCAAAAGCTACCTGGTAGCCAATGACTACCAGGTGATCCTGGAGGCGGATACCGCCTCGATGCTGCCCGGCCACGGACTACAGGTGGCCAGCAAGAAGCTGATCGGCGAGATCTGTGATCTGGCCATTGTAGTGGGCGGCGACGGCAGTCTTCTGGGCGCCGCCCGTGACCTGTCTAAATCGAGTATTCCAATCCTCGGGGTGAACCGGGGGCGCCTCGGTTTCCTGACCGATATTTCCCCGGATGATCTCGAAGAACGCCTGTCGCGTGTGCTGGAAGGGGAATACGTTGAGGAGAAGCGGTTCCTGCTCGACGCCCACGTCAAGCGCAACGGCGAACCCATGGGGTATGGGACGGCGCTCAACGACATTGTGCTGCATCCGGGCCGCTCGACGCGGATGATCGGGTTTGATCTCTACATTGAAGGGCAGTTCGTCTACAGCCAGCGCTCCGACGGGCTGATCGTGTCCACGCCGACCGGCTCCACCGCCTATGCGCTCTCGGCAGGTGGCCCCATTATGCACCCCAGGCTTGACGCCATCGTGCTGGTGCCCATGTTCCCCCACACCCTCAGCAGCCGGCCCATCGTTGTCGACGGTGGTAGCGAGATCAAGCTCGTTATCGACGAGGCCAATGAGAACTGGCCCCAGGTGAGTTGTGACGGCCAACAGGAGCTGGCCTGCGCGCCGGGCGACAGCATCTCCATCGCCAAGAAGCCGTTCCGGCTGAACCTTATTCACCCCAGTGATCACAATTTCTACGCGACCTGTCGTGAGAAGCTGGGATGGGCAAGCACCATTGCAGCCAGCTAGGTCGGAGGCGTCATGAGCAGGGTGCGGGGCTACGACATCATTGGTGATATTCACGGATGCGCCCTGACGCTTGAGCGGCTGCTCGAGCAGATGGGGTACAGCAAACGCCAGGGCGTCTATGAACACCCGAGCCGGACTGCAATCTTTGTCGGCGATATTATCGATCGGGGCCCCCGGATTCGCGAGGCGTTGCATCTGGTCCGCGATATGGTGGATCGAGGGTCGGCACTGATCGTGATGGGCAATCACGAGTACAACGCGCTTGGTTACTGCACCCTGGCGCGGCCTGGCAGTGGTCGGCGCCACGTACGCGAGCACAATGAGCGCCATAACCGCCTGATTCAGGCCACACTTGAGCAGTTCGAGCATTACGATAACGAATGGCACGAGTTCCTGGCCTGGTTCTACGAGCTTCCGCTGTTCCTGGAAACGGACCGCTTCCGCGTGGTTCATGCCTGCTGGGACGAGAGGCTCATACGCCAATTCGAGCAGCAGCATCCGTCGGGCTGCATTGATGAGGACTTCCTGCACGCCTCAATGGCGCCGGGGTCCTTTGCCGGACGGGTCATGGACCGGTTGTTGCGCGGCACGGCAATGAAGCTGCCGGACGGCATGACCATGACCGGGCGTGATGGGTTTCAGCGCCAGTTCTTCCGGACACGGTTCTGGGGAACGGATGCACAGACCTATGGCGATATTGTCTTCCAGCCCGACCCCCTGCCGGAAAGCATTTCGGGCCGGCCGCTCAGCGCCGCGGAGCGCGACCAGCTGATCACCTATGGCCCGAATGAGCGCCCGGTCTTCGTCGGTCACTACTGGCTTGAGGGCCCTCCCGAGCCGATCGCGCCCAATGTGGCCTGCCTGGATTACAGCGCGGTGAAATACGGCAAGCTGGTGGCCTATCGGATGGATGATGAGACCCGTCTGGATTCGCAGAAGTTCGTCTGGGTCGATGTGAATCCCTCGGAGCAGGATTAATGATCCGCATTGCCTCAATACCGCAAACCATAGATCTGGGGCCCTTCAGTCAGTGGCTGGATTCCCAGCAGGTGATCCACGAGATTGTTTCAGGGGACGGACACCAGGAGCTGTACGTTGAAGGCGAGCACCTGCGTGAGCCGGTGACCGTGGCGCTGGAACGCTATATGGATGATCCACGTTTCCGTACTGATGCGCCGACAGGTGGCCGCCAGCATGTGCACCGGAGCATTCCCCGCCACTGGCAGGCCGGGCCCAAGGATGCGGTGATCACGTTTTCCCTGATTGTTGTTGCCGGTATCGTCGCCTGGGTTACCGCCTTCGGGGCGCGTGAGCCGCTCATGGTGATGCTCACAGCCGTGAATCCGCTGGAATGGCCGGTTGCGACAATGACGCAGCGTGTGGATGCCTTAGTGGGGACGCTCGCCTCCGGCCAGGTCTGGCGCCTGCTGACGCCGGACCTCCTGCATTTCAGCGTCATGCACCTGGTGTTCAATGCCGTTATGCTGTGGTTCCTTGGCAGCCAGATCGAGGCCCTGGACGGCCGCCGCCATATTATTGGCCTGATCCTGCTCACGTCGCTGGGGGCGAATGTTCCCCAGTATCTGATTTCCGGGCCGCTTTTTGGCGGTCTGTCCGGTGTGGTGTACGGCGTCCTGGGTTATGTCTGGCTGGTGAACCAGTGGCGTCCCCGCTTCCAGTTCCCGCCAGCGCTGATGACCGTGGCCGTTGTCTGGCTGCTTATCGGCTTTACCCCGCTGACCCAGGCTCTGATCGGCGCCAACATGGCCAATGCGGCTCACCTGGGCGGACTTGTGAGCGGGGTGCTCTATGGCTTTATCGTTTCCGTATTCCGCTTGCAGAGGCGCAACTGACAAAAGGGGAGAGGCATGACCTACGAACAACTGATCCGCCAACTGGACCCGCGCATCTACCAGCGTCTGCGCGAGTCCCTGCAGCTTGGCAAGTGGCCGGATGGCCGCGAGCTGAGTGAAGACCAGAAAGCCATCTGCATGGAAGCGATCATCTGGTATGAGCGTGAACACAACATTCCTGAAGAGGAACGGGCTGGTTATGTCGAGCGGCCGGAGAAGAAGGGCAGCTGTGGCGGCAATGGCTCGGTCCGGATTCACGAGAACTGAACAACAACAAGGTAACGCCCAATGAGAGCGTCACAGCCGCAGAGTATCTACCTGAAGGATTACCGCAAACCGCCGTTCCTCATCGACCATGTCGATCTGCGTTTTGAGCTTTTCGAAGAGCAGACCCGGGTTCACTCCCGTCTCCAGGTCCGCCGTAATCCGGAAGCCGATGGCGCGGAACGCGACCTGGTGCTGCACGGGGAAGACCTGGAACTCGAAACCCTGACCCTGGATGGGCGCCCGGTTGAAGACGCGGTCGTTGATTCGGAGTCGCTTCGGATCAGTAACGTACCGGACCAGTTCAACCTGGACGTGGTTACCTGTATCCGGCCCCAGGAAAACACACGGCTGGAGGGGCTCTACAAATCCTCCGGCATGTTCTGTACCCAGTGCGAGGCCGAAGGCTTCCGGCGTATCACCTATTTCCTGGACCGGCCCGATGTCATGGCCTGCTACCGGACCCGCATCGAGGCGGACAGTGAGCAGTATCCAGTGTTGCTGGCCAATGGCAACCCCGTGGATCACGGCGAAATGGAAGGCGGGCGGCACCAGGTCACCTGGGAAGACCCTTTCCCCAAGCCCAGTTACCTCTTTGCGATGGTGGCCGGAGATCTCGTCGAAAAACGGGATGAATTCACCACCGGCTCCGGCCGTGTTGTGGATCTTCGGATGTATGTCGAGCCGCGCAACAGCGACAAGTGCGAGCATGCCCTGGCGTCGCTCAAGAAGGCGATGCAGTGGGATGAGGAAGTCTATGGCCGCGAGTATGACCTGGACATCTTCATGATCGTCGCCGTGGATGACTTCAACATGGGGGCCATGGAGAACAAGGGGCTCAACATCTTCAATTCCTCCTGTGTCCTGGCCAGTCCGGAAACGGCCACGGATGCCGCCTACGAGCGCATTGAGAGCATTGTGGCCCACGAGTACTTCCACAACTGGTCGGGTAACCGGGTTACCTGCAGGGACTGGTTCCAGCTCAGCCTCAAGGAAGGTTTCACCGTCTTCCGGGACAATCAGTTCTCCGCCGACATGGGCTCGCCCACCGTGCAGCGCATTGACCACGTCAATATGCTGCGTACGGCGCAGTTTGCCGAGGATGACGGGCCAATGGCGCATCCGGTGCGACCGGAGTCCTATATCGAGATCGGCAATTTCTACACCCTGACGGTGTATGAAAAAGGCGCCGAGGTCGTGCGCATGATCCATACCCTCCTCGGGCCTGATATGTTCCGCGAGGGTTCCGACCTCTATTTCGCCCGGTTCGATGGCAGGGCCGTTACCACGGATGACTTTGTGGCGACCATGGAGGAGGCCAGTGGGCGCGACCTGGGCCAGTTCCGCCGCTGGTACGAGCAGGCGGGAACCCCGGTGCTGCATGTCTCCGACCACTTTGACGCGGAAAAAGGCGTCTACACACTGAGTATTGAGCAGTCATGCCCCGCCACACCCAGGCAGCCGCACAAGGCGCCATTCCATATCCCGTTGCGGATGGGCCTTCTGGACAGCACGGGCGAACCGCTGCCGCTGGACGACATTGGTAATACGGAACAGGTCCTGGAGCTGACCGAATCCCGCCACAGTTACCGTTTCAAGGATCTGAAGGAACGGCCGGTGCCGTCGCTGCTCCGGAATTTCTCCGCTCCGGTGAAGCTCGATTACGCCTGGAGCCGGGACCAGCTCATGTTCCTGGTGAGTCACGATCCCGACGGTTTCAACCGTTGGGACGCGGGGCAGAAACTTGCCATCGATGTTATCCAGTCGATGCTGGAGGGCAACGATACAGAGGTGGATGAGCGCCTGATTGAAGCCTATCGGAACCTGCTCACGGACACGAGCCTGGACCGGGCCATGGTGGCGCGCATGTTGGCATTGCCGGGAACGGCGTACCTGATCGAGTTGACCCGGGATGCCGATGTCCAGGCTATCCACGAGACACGCCAGCGTGTCCAGACCACCGTCGCCAATGCCCTCAGGGAAGAGCTCCTGGCCGTTCATATGCGTAACCAGTCGAGCGAACCCTACGCATTCAGTGCTGAGCGGGTTGCTGCCCGCTCGCTGGCCAACAGTGCGTTGTCATTGCTGACCCTGATTGGGGACGAGGCCGGAAAGGACCTGGCGGTGGAGCAGTTCCGTGACGCCCCCAACATGACCAATCGGTTTGGTGCCCTGAGTGCCCTGGTCAATTCCCCGTTTGAAAAGGAGCGCGACCGCGCGCTGGAACAGTTCTATGTGGACTGGCAGGATGATCCACAGGTGGTCGAGCAGTGGTTTGCGGTGCAGAGTGGCAGCCCCTGGATGGGGGGATTGAAGCGGGTCAGGGAGCTGCTGGAGCATCCCGCCTTTGATTGGAAGAACCCCAACAAGATCCGCACCGTCATCGGTGTGTTTGCGGCCCGGAACCTGGTGCATTTCCATGAGCCGGATGGCAGCGGTTACCGTTTTCTGGGCGAGCAGATCCAGCGCCTGGATGCCAGCAATCCCCAGATCGCCGCGGGCCTTGCCCAGCCTCTGACTCGTTGGCGACGCTACGCGCCGCGTCTGCGTGAATCCATGAAGTCGGTTCTGGAGGAGCTTCTGGCCGAACCCCAGCTCTCGAAAGATCTTTTTGAGGTGGTTTCCAAGAGCCTTCAGGAGCAATGAGAAGGGTCAGGCATGTGGACAAAGCAGCGCAATCGACTACCCTTTCGGAAGGTTCTCTCCAACCTGAAAACAACAACAGGGTCTATAGGATGCATAAAACAGTGAATACCTTGCGTGGAGCGATTGCAGTATCTCTGGCAGGAACGCTGATGCTCGCTGGCGGGCCGGTGTCGGCCGAGGTTTCGAGCCAACAGGCCGACCGGCTTGGCAGTGAGGAGCTCACCCGGTTCGGGGCGCCCCGCGCGGGTAGCGAGGATGGGGTCATCCCCGAGTATACCGGTGGGCTTGATGGCGTTCCCGACAACGTGGATTACGGGGAATCCGGTGACTTTCACCCCAACCCCTTCCCGGATGACGAAATCCGTCATACTGTCACAGCGGATAACATGGACCAGTATGACGAGTACCTGACCGATGGGACCCGGGCGTTGCTTGAGACCTATCCGGATACCTATGAGATTCAGGTCTACCCGTCGCGCCGGACCATGGCCTGGCCCGAGTGGATTCTGGAGAATATTGAAGACAATGCCACCGAGGCCGAACTGGTTGCCGACGGGGACGGTATCGACGGCGCTTACGGGGGTATTCCCTTCCCGATACTGCACGGCTCCAATGAGGAACAGGCCCAGCAGGCAATCTGGAACCACAAGACCAGCTGGCGCGGCATCTTTGTTGAGCTCCATTCCGGCGAGGTGGCGGTTGAGACAGACGGTGACTACAGCCTGACCATGTCCGAGCAGGATATCTTTCTCAACTTCTATAACCCGGAAGGGGATGAGAGCACACTGGACAATACGCTGTTCTATTACCTGTCGGCCACGAAATCCCCGCCGCGTCTTGCCGGTGGCGCCGTGCTGGTTCACGAGACCCTCAACCAGGTCAAGGAGCCACGCCGTGCCTGGGGCTACAACGCCGGGCAGCGCCGCGTCCGCCGAGCCCCGAACCTGGCGTACGACTCTCCGATTGCAGCCGCCGACAACCTGCGTACCGCCGACGAAACGGACCTCTTCAACGGGGCCCTGGACCGGTACAACTGGCAATATCGTGGAATGCAGCAGGCTTACATTCCGTATAATAATTATGAAATTGCCCAGAAAGGACTCGAATATAGTAAGATCCTTGGCAAAAAGCACCTGAACCCGGATCTGCAGCGTTGGGAGCGGCAGCGTGTTCATGTGGTCGAGGCCAACCTCAAGGAAGGGGAGCGCCATATCTTTTCGAAGCGCGTGTTCTATATCGATGCGGACAGCTGGAAGGTGGTGATGGTCGACCAGTATGATGGGCGCGGTGAACTCTGGCGGGTCAGTCAGGCCATGAGCAAAAGCTTTTATGAGGTGCCCACGGTCTGGAAGGCGATTGACGTGTTCCACGACCTGCAGTCCAAGCGCTATCATGTGCAGGGGCTCGACACCGAAGAGCGGTCAACGAAGGTGTTCTCTGACAGGGTTCCCAACAGACGCTACTTCTCGCCGCAGTCGCTACGCCGCAGCGGTCGGCGCTAGCAATAACGGAAAGACCCGGTTCTCCGGGTCTTTCGCTGTGGGACTACGGATTTCCGATCATTATCAGTAAAAAGGCAGTCTGAATGTTCAAAAAGCCAGGAAAACGGTCACTGGCGGTGGCCAGTCTTTGTATTGGTTTATGGGGTGGCCTGTCGTCACCGGCGTATGCGGTAGGGGATGTGCTTGAAATCCCGGCCCTGGAAACTGATCTCGCGGCCAGCTCACTGCTGCTGGATATTACCCGCGCCGGAGACCGCCTCGTTGCGGTCGGTGAACGGGGTCATATCGTGTACTCCGATAACGGCGGTGACAGCTGGACCCAGGCAAGCGTCCCGGTCTCCACAACACTGACCGGTGTGGATTTCCCGACTGCGGACGAGGGCTGGGCCGTGGGCCACAGTGGCGTCATCCTGCACAGCAGTGACGGGGGTGAGAGCTGGGAGCACCAGTTTGACGGGCGCGATGGCGTTCCGCAGGTCGTTGACTATTACGATCAGAAGATTGCGGAGATGGAAGAGCGCATCGAGGAAACCGATGATCAGGACAAGGTAGCGGACCTTGAGTGGGAAATGGACGACTTTGTCTTCAACAAGGAAGACCTCCAGGCCGACCTCAAGGAATTCGGGCCCTGGCACCCGCTTCTGGACGTCTGGTTTGAAAATGAGGATCACGGTTTCGCGGTCGGCGCTTACGGCAACATCTATCGGACCAAGGACGGTGGGGAAACCTGGAAGACCCGCATGGGATCCATTGAGAACCCGAATCGTTTCCACCTCAACGGTATAACCCGCGTTGAAGGAGGCGATCTCTATATTGCCGGCGAGTCTGGCTTTGTATTCCGCTCTACCGACAACGGGCAGAGTTGGGAACAGCTTGAGCCGGGTTACCCGGGGTCCTTTTTCGGGGTCGTGGGGACCGGGGATGAAGACGAGGTACTTGCCTACGGCCTGCGGGGGAACATCTATCGTTCTGTCGGTGGCGATGAATGGGAGTCGGTGGATTCGGGAACGGACAATACGCTCAATTCCGCTCATGCCAATGACAACGGTGAGATTGCGATGGTCGGTAACAGTGGATCTGTAGTGTACAGCGACGACGGTGGCGAGAATTTCTCCTCCATTATCCGTCCTTCCCGGCTTTCCTATGTGGGCGTCATGCTGGTGCCTGGTGAAGGCCTGGTTCTGGTTGGCGAGAAAGGGGCCATTCGGACCGACAGACAGGGACGGGATCTATTGCTCTAGCTCCAGCATCCCGGTTCCCGATTGATTTGCAGTTATCCCGTCTTGTAACGGTCTTGTAAGAGGACTTCTTAATGTCTAACTCCAATCCATCCGATGGTAAGCGCGAGCAGCCCGCACCGTCGGCTGAACCGATGATTGAACGGCTTATTTTCAATAACCGTTTGCCACTGCTGATTGTATTCCTGGTCCTGACCCTGTTCCTGGGTTATAACGCAGCCAAAATACAGCCCGATGCCAGCTTTGAACGCCTGATTCCCCTTGAGCATCCCTACATCGTGAACATGATGGAGCACCGGGATGATCTTCAGAACCTGGGTAATTACGTCCGCATTGCCGTGGAAAACGAGGATGGAGACATCTTCGAAAAGGAGTACATGGAAACCCTGGAAAAGATCACCGACGAGGTGTTCTACCTCAACGGGGTTGAGCGTTCCGGGTTGAAATCCCTCTGGACCTCGAATGTGCGATGGCAGGAGGTAACGGAAGAGGGGTTCCAGGGTGGCACGGTCATCCCGGATGGGTATGACGGTTCGAAAGATTCTCTGGAAGAGCTTCGCGACAACGTGTTGCGTTCCGGAGAGGTTGGCAGGTTGGTAGCCGACGACTTCAATTCCTCCATTATCTATGCCCCCCTGATGGAAAAGGATCCCGAAACCGGTGAATCCCTGGACTATCGTGAGCTTTCCCAGGCCCTGGAACAGAAGGTGCGCCAGAAGTTCGAGGCCCAGAACGGGAACGTCGACATTCACATTGTCGGGTTCGCCAAACTGGTCGGTGACCTGATCGAGGGCATTGAATCCATTGCGCTTTTCGCCCTGATCACGCTGGTGCTCACGACCATCTTCCTGTTCTGGTACTCACGCTGTGTTGCCGGGACCATCGTGCCGGTCCTTGCGTCGCTGGTCGCGGTCGTCTGGCAGCTCGGCATACTGCGTCTCCTCGGTTATGGCATGGACCCGTACTCAGTCCTGGTTCCCTTCCTGGTCTTTGCGATCGGCATCAGTCACGGGGTTCAGGTGGTCAATGCCATGGCGATTGAGGCCAGTAAGGGCTTTGATCCACTGACCAGCGCCAGGCTGGCGTTCCGGGCCCTCTACATTCCGGGTATCGTGGCACTGGTGAGCGACGCCTTCGGCTTCCTGACCCTGCTGTTCATCGAGATAGATGTGATTCGGGACCTGGCCGTGGCCGCCGGCATCGGTGTTGCGGTGATCATTATCACCAACCTGGTGCTGCATCCCGTGGTCATGTCCTATATCGGCATCACCAAGGGTGGGGTCAAGCATGTCCAGAACCATGATGGCAAGGCGGACCGCAAGTGGCGCCTGATGTCCTACTTCGCCCATCCCGGGGTGGCGCCTGTTTCTCTTCTGATAGCGCTGGTCCTGGTTGGAGCGTCGGTCTATTACAAGCAGGACCTGAAAGTGGGAGACCTGGATAAGGGGGCGCCCGAGCTACGGCCGGACAGTCGCTATAATATGGATAACAGCTTCATGGTGGAGAACTACAGTACGTCCTCCGATGTGCTTGTGGTTATGGTGGAAACGCCCCAGGAAAGCTGCACCAACTATGATGTGCTGCGCTCCATGGACCGTCTTCAGTGGCGGCTTGAAAACACCGAGGGCGTACAGTCCACGATTTCACTTGCGGATGTCTCCAAGATCGTGACGCGCGCACTGAACGAAGGTAACTGGAACTGGTACGAGATTTCGCGTAACCAGACCATTATCAATGCTTCTATCCGCCAGGCGCCCAGCGGTCTGATCAACACAGACTGTAGCCTGACACCACTGATGGCTTATCTGGACGACCACAAGGCGGAGACGCTGCGTCGGGTGACCGCGGAAGTCGAAGACTTTGCCGAAGGCAATAACGACCCGGATAAGCACGAGTTCCTGCTCGGTGCCGGTAATGCCGGGGTCGAGGCGGCAACCAACGAGGTCATCTCCAGTGCCAAGAACATGATGCTGGTTTTTGTCTACGCCGTGGTGGCCTTCCTCTGCCTGTTGAGCTTCCGGTCCGTCAGGGCGGTGCTGTGTGTGATTCTGCCATTGGGCCTCACGTCCATCATCGCGGAGGCACTCATGGCGCAGATGGGGATCGGCATCAAGGTGGCGACCCTGCCGGTTATCGCGCTGGGCGTTGGCATTGGCGTGGACTACGGCATCTATATGTTCTCCAAGCTGGAAACCTATCTGAAAGAAGGGTACCCGCTGCAGGAGGCGTACTTTGAAACCCTGCGCACCACGGGTAAGGCGGTCGCCTTTACGGGCATTACCCTGGCGCTTGGCGTATTCACCTGGATATTCTCTCCGATCAAGTTCCAGGCGGATATGGGCGTCCTGCTTACCTTCATGTTCCTGTGGAACATGGTGGGCGCAATCTGGCTGATGCCCGCGCTTGCCCGCTTCCTGCTTCGCCCCGAGAAGATCGCCGCGAAGAAGAAGTAAGCGGATAACTCACGGAATCCGGCACGGTGCCACATTTTGGCGCCGTTGCCGGATAGCCGTTTCCTCCCGTACTTGTTAGAATCCCGCCTCCGAACAAACACTCACGTGATCTTTCGTAGGGATCACCACTGGATTTATGGAGATTGACATGCCCGTAGTGACGTTACCCGATGGCAGCCAGCGCGAGTTCGACCATCCGGTTACCGTGGAACAGGTCGCCCGCAGCATAGGAACGGGGCTCGCCAAGGCCGCCGTGGTCGGAAAGGTGGATGGCAGCCTGGTTGACCTCAGCCATACCATTGACCGCGACGCGGAAGTGGCCATCGTGACGGGCAAGGATCAGGAAGGGCTCGAGGTTATTCGTCACTCAACGGCGCACCTGATGGCCCAGGCCGTGAAGGAACTCTTCCCGGAAGCCCAGGTAACGATCGGCCCGGTGATCGAGGACGGTTTCTATTACGATTTCCGCTACGATCGCGCCTTCACGCCCGAGGATCTTGAGAAGATCGAAAAGCGCATGGAGGAGCTGGCCCAGGAAGACTTCACCATCGAGCGCTCCGTCATGGAAAGGGATGACGCTGTCCGCCTGTTTGAGCGCATGGGTGAGGAATACAAGGTCCGGATCATCCAGGACATCCCCAGCAATCAGCCGTTGTCCTTCTATAAGCAGGGCGAGTTCATTGATCTCTGCCGCGGGCCGCATGTGCCGAGCACCGGCAAGCTCAAGGCATTCAAGCTGACCAAGGTTGCGGGCGCCTACTGGCGTGGCGATACCAGTAATGAGCAGCTCCAGCGGATCTACGGCACGGCCTGGCCGGATAAGAAATCCCTCAAGGCCCACCTGCACCGGATTGAGGAAGCGGAAAAGCGCGATCACCGCAAGGTGGGCAAGAAGCTGTCCCTGTTCCACATGCAGGATGAGGCGCCGGGCATGGTGTTCTGGCACCCCAAGGGGTGGGCGGTCTATCAGGAGATTGAGCAGTATCTGCGCAAGCAGCTGAACCGCCATGGCTACCAGGAGATCCGGACGCCGCAGGTGGTATCCCGTACGCTCTGGGAACGCTCCGGTCACTGGGAAAAGTTCGCGGACGACATGTTCACCACGGAGTCGGAAAAGAACGACTTCGCCATCAAGCCGATGAACTGTCCCTGCCACGTGCAGGTATACAACCAGGGGCTGAAGAGCTACAAGGACCTGCCGCTACGGCTCTCGGAGTTCGGTTCCTGCCACCGCAACGAAGCCTCCGGAGCGCTGCATGGGCTGATGCGGGTTCGTGGTTTTACCCAGGATGATGCGCACATCTTCTGTGAGGAGTCACAGATCCAGGACGAAGTCTCGGCTTTCATGGATCTGCTCCACGAGGTCTACCGGGATTTCGGGTTCAGGGAGATCCACTACAAGCTCTCGACCCGCCCGGAAAAGCGCGTTGGCTCCGACGACAGCTGGGACAAGTCCGAAAAGGCCCTGGAAGAGGCACTCAACCGCCAGGGCGTGGACTGGGAGCTGCTTCCAGGCGAAGGCGCCTTCTATGGCCCCAAGATCGAGTTCTCGCTCAAGGACTGTCTCGGCCGGGTCTGGCAGTGTGGTACCATCCAGGTCGACTTCTCCATGCCGGGGCGTCTGGGGGCGGAATACGTTCCCCGTGACCAGGAGCAGGGCCGGCAGGTGCCGGTTATGCTGCACCGGGCCATTCTGGGCTCCTTTGAGCGCTTTATCGGTATCCTGATCGAGGAATACGAGGGGGCCTTTCCGCTCTGGTTGGCACCGGTGCAGGTATCAGTGCTCAATATCACGGATAATCAGGCCGATTATGCCCGGAATATAGCCACAAAGTTGGAAGAATCCGGTTACAGGGCGCATGCTGACTTGAGAAACGAGAAGATCGGCTTTAAAATTCGCGAGCACACAATTGACAAGGTGCCCTATCTGGCTGTTGTCGGCGATAAAGAAGTCGAGAACGGCCAGGTTGCCGTGAGAACACGACGGGGTGAAGACCTTGGCTCCATGACAATGGAGCATTTTCTGCAGCTTTTAGACTCCGAGTCCAAACGTAAAAGCAGAGTCGAAACGGAGACTTAACTATCAAAAAGACGAACCCTCGCGGCAGTCGTGCCCAACGACCGGCGATTAACGACAACATTGAAGCGTCTGAAGTCCGCCTGATTGATTCAGAGGGCGAACAGGTCGGTATCGTTTCTCTTGAGGAAGCCCTCGAGAAGGCGGCAGAGGTAGAGCTGGATCTGGTCCAGCTCGCTTCGGACGCCGAGCCCGTGGTCTGCAAGATCATGGACTACGGCAAGAAGGTGTTCGAGGAGAAGAAAGCCAAGGCTGCGGCCAAGAAAAAGCAGAAACAGATCCAGGTCAAGGAAGTTAAATTCCGGCCCGGAACTGAAGAAGGGGATTATCAGGTCAAACTGCGCAACCTGATACGTTTCCTTGAGCATGGGGACAAGGGCAAGGTCACCATCCGCTTCCGCGGACGGGAGATGGCGCACCAGGAAATCGGGATGCAGCTCATGCAGCGCGTTGAGGCGGACATAGAAGAGCTGGCACAGGTCGAACAGCGACCCAAGATGGAAGGACGTCAGATGACCATGGTTGTTGCTCCCCGCAAGAAAAAATAACGCCGTTGTGGCGTTATTCCTATTTACCCAGGAATGCGGAGTAGTTTGAAATGCCAAAGATGAAAACCAAAAGCGGGGCGGCCAAGCGCTTCAAGAAGACAGCGCAAGGCTTTAAGCGTAAGAGTTCCCATACCAGCCACATCCTGACCAAGAAGAGTCCGAAGCGTAAGCGTCAGCTGCGTGGTACGTCTCAGGTTTCGGACCAGGATAAGCCGAGTATTCGGCGGATGCTGCGTCAGTAAGTTCTCAGGTTAAGGTTGATAGAAGGATAGTATTATGCCTCGCGTAAAACGTGGTGTTGTGGCTCGTCGCCGCCACAAGAAAGTAATGAAACAGGCGAAAGGTTATTACGGTGCCCGGAGCCGGGTCTATCGTGTTGCCAAACAGGCGGTTATCAAGGCGAAGCAGTACGCCTACCGTGACCGCAAGCAGCGCAAGCGTCAGTTCCGGGCGCTGTGGATTGCCCGCATCAACGCGGGTGCCCGCGCCAATGGCCTGTCCTACAGCCGGCTGATCGCCGGACTCAAGAAGGCCAATGTCGAGATCGATCGCAAGGTGCTGGCGGATCTCGCGATGAATGAGAAGCAGGCCTTTACGGCTGTTGTTGAGAAGGCCAAGTCCTCCTTGACGGCCTGAGCTCTTCATCGTCCGCTGAAAGCCGGCTCCCCAGGAGCCGGAGACCAAGATCAGTAGGGGAAGAGCGCGCTCTTCCCCTATTTTTTTGTGTGGAGTCCATTGCATGGAGAACCTGGAAGCGCTGCGCGATGAGGCATTGAATGCCATCAGTGAGGCCGGCGACCTGAAAACCCTGGAACAGCTCAGGGTGGACTATCTTGGCAAAAAAGGGCATCTCACCCAGCTGCTCAAGGGCCTGGGCAAGCTCGACCCGGAAGAACGGCCGGCTGCCGGTCAGCGCATCAACGAGGCCAAGGAGCGGGTTCAGGGAGCCATTAACACCCGCCGTGAGCGCCTTGAAGCCGCTGCCCTGGATGAGCAGTTGGCCGCCGAGTCCGTGGACGTCACGCTTCCCGGGCGCGGCCGCGAAACGGGTGGGCTGCACCCCGTCACGCGGACACTGCGCCGCATCGAGGAGATCTTCGGTGGCGCGGGCTACCGGGTGGAGGAAGGTCCGGAAATCGAGGACGACCATCACAACTTCGAGGCCCTGAACATCCCGCCCCATCATCCGGCCCGGGCCATGCACGATACCTTCTATTTTGATCCGGGCACCGTACTTCGGACCCACACCTCACCGGTGCAGATCCGCACCATGGAAAACGGCGAGCCCCCATTCCGGATGATCTGCCCCGGCCGGGTCTACCGCTGTGATTCGGATCTGACGCATACCCCCATGTTTCACCAGGTCGAAGGGCTTCTCGTGGACCGCAGGGCCAGCTTTGCGGATCTTAAAAGCACCATCGAGGCTTTCCTTCGCGCCTTTTTTGAACGGGATCTGGCGGTGCGTTTCCGGCCATCCTACTTCCCGTTTACGGAGCCTTCCGCGGAAGTGGACATCGAGTGGGGCAGGGAAGCGGACGGCAGCACCAAGTGGCTGGAGGTGATGGGCTGTGGCGTGGTGCATCCACGCGTTTTCGAGAATTGCGGCGTGGATCCGGAAGAGTGGTCCGGCTTCGCCTTTGGGCTGGGTGTTGAGCGCCTGGCGATGCTCCGCTACGGGGTCCAGGACCTGAGGCTTTTCTTTGAGAACGACCTGCGCTTCCTGCGCCAGTTCCGTTAGTACCCGACGCCCGATTTCAGTGAACAGGACAGAATCAAGATGAAGTTCAGCGAACAGTGGTTGAGAACCTGGGTCAATCCGCGCATGGACAGCAACGAGCTTGTTGAGGCCATTACCATGGCCGGGCTTGAGGTTGACGATGTGGATCCGGTTGCCGGGGACTTTCAGGGCGTGATTGTCGGTGAGGTGGTGTGGGTCGGCCAGCATCCAGGTGCGGACAAGCTCAGCCTGTGCCGGGTTTCCGATGGCGACAGTACCCAGGATGTCGTCTGCGGCGCACCCAACGTCAGAACTGGCCTGAAGGCGCCGTTTGCCCGGGTCGGCGGATTCCTTTCCGATGGTCAACGGATTGAGCGAGCGCAGGTGCGTGGCGCGGAGTCCAACGGCATGCTCTGTTCCGAAGCGGAGCTGGAGCTGTCCGAGGACGGCGAAGGCCTGATGGAACTGCCGGAGGACGCGCCAACCGGGGCGGATCTCAGGGAATACCTGTCGCTGGACGACCGCAGTCTGGACGTGGACCTCACCCCCAACCGCAGTGACTGCCTCTCCATTCGGGGTGTTGCACGGGATCTGGGCGCCCTGACGTCACAGACCTTCGAGGATCTTGAACCCGAGGCGGTAACACCGGTTCATTCGGAGATTCCTTCGATCCGTGTGGATGCCCCCCAGGCTTGCCCCCGGTACGTGGGCCGGATTATCCGCCAGGTGGACACCTCGGCGCCGACACCGATGTGGATGCGTGAGCGTCTGCGCCGCTCCGGGATCCGTAGTATTGATGCGGTAGTGGACGTCACCAACTACGTCATGCTGGAAATGGGTCAGCCCATGCACGCCTTTGACCGGGCGCGGGTCCGTGGCGGCATTGTCGTACGGATGGCTACGGAAGGCGAGACGCTGCAACTGCTTGATGGCCAGACCCTGGAGCTGGGCACGGACAACCTCGTGATCGCCGATCATCAGCGTCCGCTGGCCCTGGCCGGCATTATGGGCGGAGAGGAATCCGGGGTGAATGAGGATACCCGGGATATACTGCTTGAAAGCGCCTTCTTCGACCCGGTCATGCTGGCTGGGAAAGCGCGGGCCCACGGCCTGCATACGGACTCCTCGCACCGGTTCGAGCGCGGCGTTGACTGGGATCTCCAGCGCGCGGCAACCGAGCGCGCCACGGCTCTGTTGCTGGACATCGTCGGCGGTGAGGCCGGCGAAGTGATCGAGATTGCCAGTACCGAGCACCTGCCTGCTTCCACCTCGGTGTACCTGCGCGAGGCACGTGTGGCCGAGGTGCTGGGTATGACCATCGATCGCACCACCATCGAGGAAATCCTGAGCCGCCTCGGGCTTCGGATCGTGCGCCTGCACAGGGATGGCTGGGAGGTGGCCGTGCCCAGCTTCCGGTTCGATATTGCCCTGGAAGTGGATCTGATCGAGGAAATCGGGCGCATCTACGGCTACAACCGGTTGCCGGTGACGGAAGCCGAGGGGCGGATCACGATTTCCGCAGGCGCCGAATCCGTCCGGCCCCTGTCCCGGGTTCAGGATCACCTGGTCGCCCTGGATTACCAGGAGGCCATTACCTACAGCTTCGTGGATCCGAAGCTCCAGCAGAGGATTGACCCCGAGGCGGCCTCCATCGAGCTGGCCAACCCCATTTCCTCCGACATGGCGGTGATGCGCACCAGTCTCTGGCCCGGCCTGCTGCAGACCCTCTCCCATAACGAGAACCGCCAGCAGAACCGCGTTCGGCTTTTCGAGACCGGTCTGCGTTTCCGGCGTGAGGCGGACGGAATTGCGCAGGAGTCCATGCTCGCCGGCCTGATTACTGGCCCGGCAACACCCGAGAACTGGGTGAACGAGACGCGTAATGTGGACTTCTATGATGCCAAGGGCGACCTGGAGTCCCTGGCCGGCATGCTGGGCAAGACCCTTGAGTTCGAGCCGGCCCAGCATCCGGCACTGCACCCGGGGCAGTCCGCGCGGGTCAGCGCCGACGGCAAGGTTGTGGGGTGGCTGGGGACGCTTCACCCCCAATTGCAAAAAATGCTGGATCTGCATGGCAGAGTCTGTCTGTATGAACTAAGCTTGGAATCAGTTCTCAACGGATATGTGCCTCATTTCAAAGTCTTTTCAAAATTCCCTGAAGTTCGCAGGGATTTGGCTATCCTTATAGGAGAGGAAACCGGGTGGGCAGCCGTTGAAGCCGTGGCCAGAAAGGCGGCGGGTGACGCTCTGACGGGGCTTCGGGTCTTTGACGTCTATCAGGGCCAACATATTGAAAAGGGCCAGAAAAGCGTTGCGTTGAGCCTGTACTGGCAGCATCCTGAAAGGACCCTTGGGGACGAAGAGGTCCAGGGCCTTTTTGATACGGTAACGCAAGCGTTACAGAATGAGCTGGGAGCGCAGTTGAGGAGCTAGCGAATGACAGCTTTAACCAAGGCGGACATGGCGGAAAGGCTTTACGAAGAGCTGGGCCTGAACAAGCGTGAAGCCAAGGAAATGGTGGAGGCGTTTTTCGATGAGATCAGCGAGGCCCTCAGCCATAATGAACAGGTCAAGCTGAGTGGCTTTGGCAATTTCGATCTGCGGGACAAGCGACAGCGGCCCGGGCGCAACCCCAAGACCGGCGAGGAAATCCCGATCAGTGCGCGCCGCGTTGTCACCTTCCGGCCAGGGCAGAAGCTAAAACAAAAAGTAGAAACCTATGCTGGAACCCAGCCACAATAACCAACTGCCGGCAATCCCGGGTAAACGGTACTTCACCATTGGTGAAGTGGCCGACCTCTGCTATGTGAAGCCACACGTGCTGCGCTACTGGGAGCAGGAGTTCCCCCAGCTGAACCCGGTCAAGCGCCGTGGTAACCGGCGCTACTACCAGCGTGCCGATGTGCTGCTGATCCGCCAGATCCGCAGCCTGCTGTATGATCAGGGCTTTACCATCGGCGGGGCCAAGCAGAAGCTCAGCAGCAGTGAGACCCGCGAGGAAGACACCCAATACAAGCAGATCATCCGCCAGATGATCACCGAGCTGGAAGACGTGCTGGAAGTCCTCAATACCTGAGCAGTCTCTCTCGATTCGTGCCTAACGCTTGATGGGGATGGAGCCTCGTCATATGATCAGAATTGTATGGCATAAATCGATTAGAGGCTTCCCTTGGAGAAACTGTTGCTTGCGGCCAACACCGGGATCGTGCTGTGTATTCTGGCCGTGCTGGGTTGCGTGGCAATTGGCTATCCGTTCGCTGACCACTTTTCCATGGGCGCACAGATTGCCGCCCATATCGGAATGCTGATTTTCGGCGTTGGCATCAAGGTCTCCTATGTTCTGCGCCTGATTGCATTAAAGGAACTTGGCAGGGCTTTTCGATAACCCCTTTTTTTTCTCATAAGCATCAGTTACTATTTGCGCCGCTGATCGCAAGGTCAGCATCCTTCGGTCGGGGCGTGGCGCAGCTTGGTAGCGCGCTGCTCTGGGGGAGCAGAGGCCGCAGGTTCAAATCCTGCCGCCCCGACCAATTACTCCAGTAAGCAACACTCTTGCCTGTTTTTCCCTCTGTTTTCCGTTCCCTGTCTGATTTGCCCCGTCCGCTAATAGATGTCCGAATACCAGAGTAGACACCCATCGTGAATCCTTTACGCTGATCAGCACTCTGAAGCTGATATCAACAAGGAGCCCATGAATGTTCCATCACGAGATTGAGCCCCGCTTCAACGATACCGATGCGCTGGGCCACATCAGCAACACGGCATTTCCGGTCTGGTTTGAGCAGGCACGGATGCCGGTGTTCCGGATCTTCCATCCCTCCCTGGACGTCAAACACTGGCCCCTGATCATTGCCCGGTTGGAAATAGACCTGAAGGCCCAGAGCTACTGGGCCATGCCGGTGAATATCCGGACCTATATCGGGAAAATCGGGAACTCGTCGTTCCATGTCATCCAGGAAGCCTGGCAGGGTGGCACCGAAGTGGCCCGGGGCGTGGCCGTGCTGATCCACTTTGACTATGAAACTGAAACAGCCCTGCCCATTCCCGACGATATCCGGGAAAAGCTGGCGGAACACCTTGTTGAGGCTTGATGTAGAACGCCATTCGTACGAGGTCGGCCGCATGTTGTCGGGAAAGTCCTTGTGTCACTGTCGTTAGCCCGAACTCTGGTATAACTTGAGGGTTCGAGCGATTCACAGAAGAGCACACGCACCCATCACGTACTGCGCGATGTTACGTCCCAGATGCGTGTGCGCCTCTAGGGGGAGTGAAGCATGAGTGATACCGGTCTGCAGTGTGTTCTGGTAATTGACGGCTCGCCCGATATCCACTACATCGTCGGAGCCCAACTCAAATCGGAAAGGGTGAGCCTGCTGCACGCGCATGGTGCCGAGGAGGGCGCGGCGCTGGCCGCTGAGCATCTCCCGGACCTGATCCTGCTGGACCTGGACATGCCGGACACCGACGGCATGACGCTCTGCGCTCAACTCAAGGCCGATCGCACGCTCGCCGATATACCCGTGATTTTTCTCACCGGTAACATGGATGTGGCGACCAAGGTCAAAGCGTTCGACATGGGCGCCGTGGATTACGTGACCAAACCCTTTGACGCCATTGAACTCAAGGCCCGGGTCCGCGCGGCGTTGCGCACCAAGCGCTACCATGACCTGCTTACCAGCAAGGCGCAGATCGACGCGCTGACCGGTCTCTGGAACCGGGGTTATCTCAGTGACCGGCTGTCGAGCGAGGTGTCGGTCATGGCCCGTGAGGCCAGCCCGGTATCCGTGATCATGGTGGACATCGATCACTTCAAGTCGATTAACGACACCCATGGCCACTCTTTCGGAGACATGGTGATACAGCAGGTCGGGGAATCGTTTGTTCGCAGCTGTCGTGAAAGTGACGTGGTCTGTCGCTACGGCGACGACGAGTTCGCTCTGATTCTGAGAAACACCAGCGGAGCCAGCGCCCTGGCGCTGGCGGAGCGCCTGTGCACCGACGTTGCGGCGCTTGAGTTCAGTAGAGGCCGACAGCCGGTACCGGTGACCGCCAGCTTCGGGGTGGCGACCAGCGATCAGTTCGATGATCTGGCCGAGGTCACAGCCGAGACGCTTCTGGGCGCCGCTGACAAGGCGCTCTACAGTGCCAAATCGCAGGGGCGGAACCGTGCCAGGGGCGGGCAGGACTGATGAATAATCTGTTGTCATCCTTGCCGGAGACCCTGGAGAACGAGGTGTTTGAGTCCGTTCTTGAGACCAGCCATGTGCGTATCGAGCGCATTGTTTCAAAAGGCCATACCTCGCCGGCTGAAGGCTGGTACGACCAGGATGAGCATGAGTGGGTTATGGTTCTGGAAGGCGCGGGAAGGGTGCTGTTTGAACAGGGCCCGGAAATCCAGCTGGAGAAGGGCGATCATCTCTCGATTCCCGCCCATTCAAGGCACCGGGTCAGCTGGACGGACCCGGAGCGTGTGACGGTCTGGCTGGCCGTGTTCTATCGCTGACAACCAGCCGCGCTATGGAGTTTGCGTGGGCCCGTGCAGCGGGTCACTGGCTCACAACCATCACCGCCTGTCCGGCATCAATCTGTTGTCCCTCGTCCCGGGCAATATGCACCACCTTCCCGGCCTCGGGCGCCGTCATCTCAATCTCCATTTTCATGGACTCCAGAATGGCTACCACCTGGCCCTCCTTCACGGTGTCGCCTTCGCTGACCAGAAGCTGCCAGATACTACCCGCAGTTGGTGAGTCTACCGGCATACCCTCGGGCAGCTCATCCGCTTCGTGTTCGCCCAGGTCCTGCTGGGATTCGTAATTGATGGCGCCGCTGGCGACCCAGCGCTCCAGTTCCTCCTCGAACGCCTGGTTCCGGGCTTCGGTGAATCCGCGAATGCTTTCGGCGTTTTCCTCCAGAAATTCCTGGTACTCGTCCAGGTCGAAGGTGGTTTCCTCGACCTGTAGCGGGAAGTCGCCCTTGGGGTGGTCCCGGCGGATCTGCTGCAGTTCCTCCGAGCTGACCTCATAGAAGCGGATCTGGTCGAAGAAGCGCAGCAGGTGAGGTTCCGTGAAGTGCCGCGTGCGCCGGTAGCGGTTCCAGACCTGCAGGGTACGGCCCACGAACTGATAGCCCCCAGGTCCTTCCATGCCGTAGACGCAGAGGTAGGAGCCGCCGATGCCCACGGAGTTCTCCGCCGTCCAGGTGCGTGCCGGGTTGTACTTGGTGGTGACCAGGCGTTGGCGCGGGTCGTAAGGAGTGGCCACCGGGGCGCCCAGGTAGACGTCGCCCAGGCCCATAACCACGTAGCTGGCCGAGAACAGGATCTCCTTGACGTCGTCGATGCTGTCGAGGCCGTTGATGCGGCGGATGAATTCCAGGTTGCTGGGGCACCAGGGCGCGTCGCTGCGCACCGACTGCATGTACTTGCGGATGGCCTCGTGGCAGGCCTCATCGTCCCAGGACAGGGGCAGCCAGACGATGCGCGAGGCGACCTTCTGCTCCTTCTGCTGCTGCAGGTGTTCTTCCGCTTCCTTCAGGGTCCGCAGCAGGCGCTGGCGGTCCATGACCAGCGGATCAAAGTGGATCTGCAGCGAGCGGATGCCGGGTGTCAGTTCCAGCACGCCGGCCAGGTCCTGTTCCTGGAGCCAGAGCATCAGGGCGTGGGCACGGAAGCGCAGGCGCAGGTCCAGCTCAATGGGCCCGTATTCCACCAGCAGGTAGCGGTCGCCGCAGGGGCGATAGGTGACAGCCACGCCGGCTTCCTCGGCGGTCAGTGACTGGAGGATAGGCGTGGCCGGGCGCTGCGTTGTGACTGCCGGTGCCTGGTCCTTGAGGGCCGCGATGCTCCGGTTGCGGGCCTCGGTGAGACGGTCGGCATCCTCCAGGCTGACAGGCTCGAATCGCACAGTGTCACCGGCCTTGAGCTGGCCCAGCTTCCAGAGGTCGGTCTGGATGACGGTGGCGGGGCATACGAAGCCACCCAGCGAAGGTCCGTCCGGTCCCAGGATCACCGGCATGTCGCCTGTGAAGTCCACGGTTCCGATGGCGTAGGCATTGTCGTGGATGTTGGAGGGGTGCATCCCGGCTTCGCCGCCGTCCCGCCGGGCCCACTCGGGCTTGGGGCCGACCAGGCGGATGCCGGTGCGGTTGGAGTTGTAGTGGATCTGCCAGTCGGCGCTGAAGAAGGTCTCCATGTCCGCTTCGGTGAAGAACTCCGGCGCGCCATGGGGTCCGTAGGTGCAGCGCAGGGTCCAGTGGGTGGTGAGGCGGGGCGTCATGTCTTCCGGTAGCGTCCTCGCTTCGGGTGCGTCAGCCTCCGGGTCGAGGTGCAGCACATCACCGGTGCGCAATGCCCGGCCGCCGTGACCGCCAAATTGACCCAGCGTAAAGGTGCTGCGTGAGCCCAGGTGAGGCTGGCACTGGATGCCTCCGGCGATCGCCAGGTAGGCGCGCGCACCGTCACCGGTCACCTTGCCCAGCTTCAGGGTCTGGCCTTCCGAGATGGTCACGGTGCGGTTCAGGGGCAGGGCGGCACCGTCCAGCGTGGCGTTCAGATCCGCGCCGGTCAGCGCGATGGTGGTGGCGCTGTTGAAGCGCAGGGTGGGACCGTTCAGGGTCAGTTCCAGCCCGGCGGCCGCCTCGTCATTGCCCAACAGGCGGTTGGCCAGGCGGAAGCTGAGGTTGTCCATGGGTCCGGAGGGTGGAATGCCCACCGGCCAATAGCCGATGCGACCGGGGTAATCCTGCACCGTGGTCATGGTGCCGCTGGCCATTACGTCGATAGTCGCGGGGCGGTAGCTGAACGCATTCAGGTAGCGAGTTGTCATGCGGCCCTGGGCAAAGACTTCGTCCGCAAGGATTGCCGATACATAGTCCCGGTTGGTCTCGATCCCCTCGACGATGGTCTGGGCCAGCGTCCTTTCCAGTGCCGCCAGAGCCTGATCCCTGTCGGCTTCGTGCACGATGATCTTGGCCAGCATGGGGTCGTAGAGGGCGGAGACCTCCAGCCCGGCCTCGATCCAGTGGTCGATACGGCGCCGGCCGCCATCCGCCTCCGGGAATTCGACATGGGTCAGAAGCCCGGCACAGGGCTGGAAATCCTTGTTCGGGTCTTCCGCGTAGAGGCGTGCCTGGATGGCGTGGCCGGTCGGTGCCAGGTCGGCGGCAAGCTGCTCGATGTCACCCAGCTCCCCGGCGGCCAGCTTCACCATCCACTCCACCAGATCCACGCCATAGACCTGTTCAGTCACCCCATGCTCCACCTGCAGCCGCGTATTCATCTCCAGGAAATAGAAGCGATTAGTGTCCTGGTCCATGATGAATTCGACAGTTCCGGCATTGCGGTAGTTCACTGCAGAGACCAGGCGTGGAGCGGTTTCGTGCAGAGTGCTGCGCACTTCCTCGGGCAGGTTCGGGGCCGGGGCTTCCTCCAACACTTTCTGGTGGCGACGCTGGGCTGAACAGTCCCGTTCGCCAAGAGCCACGGCCTTGCCGTTGCCATCACCGAATACCTGAACCTCGATGTGGCGGGCATTCTCGATGTACTTTTCCAGAAAGACGCTGTCATTGGCGAAGTTGTTGGCGCTCAGACGACGTACGCTGTCCCAGGCCTTGTCGAGCGTCTCGCTGTCATGGCAGATCTGCATCCCAATGCCGCCACCACCGGCGGAGCTCTTGAGCATGACGGGATAGCCGACTTCGTCGGCAGCCTTGAGGGCGCTGGCCTTGTCTTCCAGCAGGCCGGTTCCGGGGAGCAGGGGGACCTCGGCCTTTTCGGCGATTTCACGGGCGGTGTGCTTGAGGCCGAATTCGGTCATCTGGTGCGGGCGTGGGCCGATAAAGGCGACACCCGCAGCTTCGCAGCGTTCGACGAAGTCGGGGTTTTCACTGAGGAAGCCGTAGCCGGGATGGACGGCGTCGATGTTGGCGTCTTCGATGATGCGGAAGAGTTTGTCCTGGTTCAGGTAGGTGTCGGTGGCGGAGCCGTCACCCAGGGACCAGGCTTCGTCGGCTTCGCGCACATGCAGGGAGTCGGCGTCGGCTTCCGCGTAAACGGCGACGCTGGTGATGCCCAGCTCGCGCAGTGTGCGTGTGATGCGGCGGGAGATGGCGCCGCGGTTGGCGATGAGTACCTTGTTGAACATGGCTTTGCCTCACTTCCGCGGGTCGTCCCGCCTGTTTGGTTCCTTCACCTTCTGAGGCCGTCCTCTGGGTGAGCTGTGTTGGTTGTGCTATCCAGACGGCTGCTGCCGGGGCACGGGGATTCCCTCCGGGAACCGCTGTAAACCCATCCCTGGGAGCTACACGGCCGCTTTCCATGCGGCCGAGTTTCCCTCCGGGAATCCCCGTGCCCCGGCAGCAGCCTGATTTGGAGTAGGCCTGCTGATTTCTGTTAGTTAGACTTCTTTGCGTCTTCCCCGATGTTCAGGGGCGAGGCTTGGGAGGCCTTACCGGGAATGTCTGGAGCCATGGATGGCGGAAGCAAGCGTACACGGACGTATTCACAGCGTTTCCCGGTAAGGCCTCCCAAGCCTCGCCCTGCACCTAACCTCCAGTCTTTAACTGTCCCAGACGGCAATCTCCAATGGTGTTGGATCGAAGCCACTGCAGGGATTGTTCAGTTGGGGGCAGTTGGAGATGAGGACGATCACATCCATCAGTGCCTTCATTTCCACATACTTGCCCGGGCCGGAGATGCCGTCGGCGAAGCTGAGTCCGCCTTCCGGGGTAATGGGCACATTCATGAAGAAGTTGATGTTGTGGGCGATGTCGCGCTTGGTCACCCCGAAGTGCTCGTTCTCCTGGATGGCGTTCATCCAGTTGTCGCGGCACGAGTGCATGCAGCGGCGGTCGTGGGCGTAGCGGATGGTGTTGCTCTCCGAGGAGCAGGCGCCGCCCAGGGTGTCGTGTCGGCCGCAGGTGTCGGCGATGATTTCGAGCATCGGGTTGTTGCGGTTGGAGCGCAGCACGCTTCCGGTGCCCAGGTAGACGTTGCCCTGTTCGCGCACGGTGTCGTTGGCGCTGTAGCGTTCGGCCGGGTCGGTTGCGCTGTAGAAGAGGGTGTCGGCGGCTTCGTTGCCGTCCACGTCCACAATGCGCACGGTCTCGCCGGCCTTGACGGTGCGCATGAAGTAGTCGCCGGCGCCGATGCGCTGGCTGTAGCGGGCGTCATTCAGCTTGCGGTGGCTTTCGGTAAGCATCAGGCACCTCCTGCGTTTTCAAACAGTACGGGGTCGTCCAGGTAATAGAGCCGGGTGTTCTCCAGGGCGCGGCGACTGGTGGCGTGGGCGTTGAGGCACTCATCGTCCGCCGTGACCGGGTCGGTCTTGAGGAATTCCACCTGGATTGGCTTTTTCGGGTAGTTCTTTGCGGGGTTCAGCGGATGCGGGCTGGTGGTGAGGATGACCAGGGCGTCCATGTCGAAGCGCAGGGTGACGCTGGCGCCGGGGCGGTTGTGGCTGTCCACGTAGCGCATGGTGCCATCCTCGTCGGTCTCCACCCGGCTGAAGAGGTTGAGGTTGGCGTGGAGGTCACGCTCGCCCAGGCCGTACTTGGCCAGTTCCGTCAGGAAGCTTTCCTCGCCGCTGAGGCACCACTCGTTCATGTACTCCTGGAAGGTCCAGCGGCCGAAGCGTTCGAAGCAGGCGCGGCGGGTCAGCGTGCCGGAGGCGGAGTCGTGGCCGCCGAAATCGTCCTGGATGATCGAGGCCAGGCACCGGCCCATGTCTGAGTACAGGCAGTTGCCCTGGGTGAGCCGGAAGGTCTGCTGGGCTTTCATGGTGTCCGGGGCGTTGTAGCGTTCCAGGAGAAGCTCGGGATTGAAGATGAGCATGCCCAGGTTGCCGCCGCCTTCGACGTCAGTCAGGCGTAGGGCCCGGTTGCGACGCATCCGGAAGGACCAGTGATGGCCTCTGGGGACGGTGTATTCATAAAGGGGTTGGGTCATGATTGCCTCCCGTTGTCGTGTCAGCCGATGGCCCGCGCAGTCGTGTCGAGCCGCGAGCTGATGGATTCGTAGGTTTTCTGGTCTTCCCGGCCCACGGGCAGGTCGAAGGTGATCCGGGCGCCATAGGCCTGCGGGGCCTGGGGGTCGAGCCGGTCCTTGTCCAGGACCCAGAGCCGGGTGCCCAGGAAGAAGCCTTCCTCAATATCGTGGGTGATCATGAAGACGGTCAGGTTCTGTTCCTTCCAGAGCCTCAGGACGAGTTCATGCATGTCCTTGCGGATGCCGGGGTCCAGGGCGCCAAAGGGCTCATCCAGCAGCAGTATGCGCGGGCGCTTGATCAGGGCCTGGGCAATGGCCAGGCGCTGCTGCATGCCCCCGGAGAGTTCGTGGGGGTACTTGTCCAGGGCGTGGCCCAGGCCCACTTCTTCCAGCATGGCGATGGCGTCATCACGCAGTTTCCGGCGTCGGTTCCCGAACACGCGCCCGAGCCAGCGGCTGGCTTCCAGCTCGCCGGCCAGCATCACGTTGCCTACCGCGTCCAGGTGGGGCATTACCGAGTAACGCTGGAACACGATCCCCCGGGTTTCGTCGGGTTCCCCGGGTATGGGCTCGCCATCGAGCAGCAGCTCGCCGCGGGTAGGGTCCTCGATGCCGAGCATCAGCTTCAGGAAGGTGGTCTTGCCGCAACCGGAGGCGCCCACCACGGTGACGAACTCGCGTGCTTCCACCTTGGCATTGAGGCGTTCGAGCACCACGTCGTTGCCGTACTCTTTCCAGAGGTTTTTCAGTTCAATCATGGCCATGGCTCAGTCTCCGGCAGTTCATGAGCTGGCGTGGAACCAGGGGTAACGCCACCTGGAGATGCGCGCGAGCAGGAAGTCGATCATCAGTGCCAGCAGGGTGATCCACATTACATAGGGCAGGATCACGTCCATTGAGAGGTAGCGCCGTACCAGAAAGATCCGGTATCCGAGCCCTTCGGTGGCGGCAATGGCCTCGGCGGCGATCAGGAAGATCCATGCCGTTCCCAGCGCCAGCCGTGTGGTAGCCAGCAGGCGCGGCATGATCTGGGGCAGGGCGAGTCGCGTCACGATCTGCCAGGTATTCGCCCCAAGGGTCTGCATCTTGATGATCTGCTCTTCCGGAATCTCCAGGGTGCGCTGTTGCAGGTCGCGGATGAGAAAGGGCGTGATGCCCACGATGATGAGCATGACCTTGGCCAGCTCTTCCAGCCCGAAAATGATGAACAGGATGGGGAGTATGGCCATGGGCGGCACCAGCGAAACCCCGACGATTAGCGGCGACAGCGTGGCGCGGATGTAGGGGATGGCGCCGTTGGCAATCCCGAATATCAGCCCTATGAGCGCGGATACGCCTACACCGATCCCAATTCGTTGCAGGCTGGCAAGCGTATCCTGGAGCATCAGGTATTCGCCGGTGCGCTTACTGGGTTCAAACGCCATGCGCTGGATCGCATCGCCCATCTGCATCAGCGATGGCAGAAGGGGATCATTGGGATTTTCCGCCAGCCGTGCATTGGAGGCGGCCACATACAGGATCAGTAGCAGAACGAAAGGCAGAATGCCCAGGACCCATCGGCCATACTGATTCGGGTGGCGATTGATGAACTTCTTCATGGGCTCGCACCATTGCCGGGTGAGAACAGGGCTGGCTCCGCGGGGGAGCCAGCACGAGGCATCGCATCAGGACGCTAGAGCTCGCCGTCCGCGGCCTGCTGCATGAACTCGGAGGTGAAGCGCAGGTTCACGTTCTGCTCATTGCCGTAAGTGCCCGCGGGGGTCTCGATACCGATCACATCCGGCCGGGGTGCGCCTTCGCCAAGCAGGCCATGCTTGAACGAGAACTCGGCAACCCGCTGCATGGTATCGAGCAGCTTGTCGCTGCGGGTGAACTCAACCGCTTCCGAGGCCTCGTAGAACATGCGTGTGTTCGCGAGCTGTGACTCGTAACCCTCACGATCCGTCCCGGCTGCGTCGCCCATGTGTGCACGGGCCTCTTTTGCGGGGTCGTCGCTGCCGTTCATGGTGGCCATGATCTCGTACCAGGCACCGGTGAGGGCCTTGCCGAACTTCGGGTTCTGCTCAAGGGTCTCGGTGTTGACGACCATCAGGTCAATGATTTCGCCGGGAATCTGGGACGAGTCGAACACCAGGTTGGCGTTGGGCTGTTCCAGTACGCTGCTGAGCAGCGGGTTCCAGGTGACGACAGTGTCAACGTCCGACGAGGCGAAGGCGGAGACCAGGTCAGAATCGGAAGTGTTGACCACGGTGATGTCGCGTTCGGTGAGGCCGACTGTTTCCAGGCCGCGAGCCAGCAGGTAGTGGGAAACGGACAGTTCAACCAGGTTGACCCGGTTACCCTCGATCTCGGCAAGCTCGTCCTCGTCCTTCATCACGACGCCGTCGTTGCCGTTGGAGAAATCACCCACGATCAGGGCCGTGCTGTCGACGCCACCGGAGGCCGGAATGGTGAGTGCATCCATGTTGGTCATGGTGCAGCCATCAAAGCGGCCGGACGTGTACTGGTTGATCGACTCGATATAGTTGTTGATCTGGACAACGTCGATCTCGATGTCGTACTTGTCGGCCCATTTATCGACAATGCCCTCGGCGTCGCCATAGTCCCAGGGCATCCAGCCGACGTAGATGGACCAGCAGACGCTGAATTCATCCTTGGCAAGGGCGGTGCCGGGCAGCATGGCGCCGGCAAGAAGAAGGGGGATTAATGTGCGTTTTTTCAGTAGCATGTCGAGCCTCCTGACGGTGGAATTAGGGAGGAATCAGATGGCTGTTCAGCCTGTCTCCTCCCGGGCTTTTGTCCCGCCGTGTAACCTTCAGAAGGTCGACCGCTCTCGGACCAGACGCCACCTCGGTGTGGCCGGAACCCTAGCTGTCCATTTCCAGATTGTGTGGAACGGGCCGGGCAGGGACGCTGCTCAGCCATCTGATTCCTGTTTGTGTAGGAGCAATCACAGTGCCATGTTGTGAAAAGCTATATAAAACAACGATTTCCTGGGATATAAAGGGTTCTTCGTTTATCCGTTTTGCACCGGTTTGGCGCAGTCTGTGAGCCAGTGCCTTGAATCGGTGCGGCTGATGCCCCGGGCGTTTCAGGACGCCATATAGCCGCGCCACCCACCGAAGTGGGTGATGTCGACGGCGCCATCAAGACCGTCCTCTTCACAGATGAACCCCTTGACCCAGCTGCCGTCACTCAGCTCGATTGTGCCGATGCCAAGCGGGTGGGGGATCAACCCAACAAAGTCGCCAAATGCCGCAACAGGCATCTCCCAGACCTCCACCTCCAGCTCCTCACCGCCGGGGTCTCGGCTCAGGCCGGGTTTGGGAGGCGTGGTGCCGGCGAGGGCGTAGAGTCGGTAATGGGGCGCCGTGGTAGTGCGGCGGATCAGGCGCGCACCCCGGTCAGTGAGCTGGTGATTAAGGGGCATGCCGTCGAGATGAGCCCCTACCACGCTTACCTGGATGCGGTCACCGCTCGTGGCTGGTGTTTTCTCCCAGGGGCGCGGACGATCGGTGGCGCCGAGCGGCGTGGGGCTGTGGTTGAGCCACTGTGCGCCCAGGGCCTGCAGGTCGGCATCACGCCAGGCGCCGCTGATCAGTGTCACCCCGAAAGGCAGCCCATCCGCTCGGAAGTTCGCGGGTACGGCCAGCGCGCTCAGGTCGGCCAGGTTCACGAAGTTGGTGTAGCGGCCCATGCGGGCATTGAGGTTGACGGGGTCGGCCTCGACCGCCTGGATGCTGGGTGTGATTGGCGCCGTTGGAACCAGCAGGGCGTCAATGGCCCCGAATTCCTGATCGATTGCCTGACGGAGCTCGTGCTTCCGGTAGAGGCCATTGAAGGCGTCCGTGGCGGTGAATGACCGCGCCTGGTTGATGATATCGCGGACCACCGGGTTCATCGCATCCGAGTGTTCCTCCATGAACCCCTGGATCGCCGCGTGACGCTCGGCAATCCAGGGACCTTCATACAGCAGAGCGGCCATGGCATAGAGGGTCGTGAAATCCTGCGCAACCAGCTCGACCCCGAGCGTTTCCCACTGGTCGAGTGCCTGATGCCAGGCGGCCCGCTGGAGATGGTCCTCGAACCACTGTGGTTGCAGGGGTATGGCGAGGCGTCGGATGGGGCCGGGTGTGCGCAGGGAGCATCCGGGCTGGGCTGCGGCCTGGGGCCGCACTCGAGCCATGGCGTCCGTGCATGGGCCGTCCTCCAGGATCTGGCGCAACTGGCCGGCCTCGGCAGTGGTTTTAGCGAATATGGAAACACAGTCCAGGCTGCGGCAGGCGGGGACTACGCCCTTTGTGCTGATGGCGCCGCGCGTGGGCTTGAGTCCGACGATGTTATTCAGGCCCGCGGGTACCCGACCGGAGCCGGCGGTATCCGTTCCCAGGGAAAAGGGAACCGTTCCCCGTGCGACCACCACTGCTGAGCCGGAACTGGACCCGCCGGAAATAACCCGTTCATCAAAACAGTTCGGCACCGCCCCCCAGGGGGAGCGTGTACCCACGAGGCCGGTCGCGAACTGGTCGAGGTTGGTCTTACCGATCAGGACGGCGCCCGCCTTTTTGAGGGCCAGGACCACCTCGGCGTCAGTCTCCGCCCGGTAACTGTATTCCGCGCAGGCGGTGGTGGTATTGAAGCCGCGCGCGTCAATGTTGTCCTTGACGGCAAAGGGAACACCGTACAGGGGCTGGTCTGGTGAGAGTGCGTCGACCTGCTCCGTCAGCTGTCCCCTGCTGGCCAGTGAGATCCAGGCCGGGTCTTGCGGGTCCTGTGCCTTGAGCAGGGTGCTCAGCAGTTCCTCGGGTGATTCGCCGTTGCGATAAGCGTTCTGCCACTCAGAGATTGTCCACCCGGCCATTGTGCGCATTGCATGGTCTCTTGTCTGGTTCTGGTGCAGATGGCTGAGCAACCTGCGTGCCAGTACCCGAGGGCAGGCCGGAAACGAGTGCAATCAATTCTTTACGATCGATCCCGGGCAACCAGTCTGTTGTGATGCCCGGGTTTGTGCACAATGTTGGGGAGGGGTGATCACTAACAGTGCACAGCCTCGATGTCACTGTTGCCGAAGCTCCTCAAGCAATGCCGCATGCGCGCGGATTCCCCGATGGAAGCAGGTCACCTCGAACTTCTCGTTGGGGCTGTGCATGCCATCATCCGCCAGGCTGAAGCCCATGAGCAGGGTATCGATGCCCAGGATGTCCCGCGCCCAGGCGGCAATGGGGATGGAGCCGCCACAGCCCAGCAGTAGTGCTTCGCGGTCATAAACGCTTCCCAGTGCCTTTTTCGCCGCCCGCAGATAGGGGGATGTGGTGGGAATGCGGATGGCCGGTGCAGCGGAATCGATCCGGAGGTCGATGGTGCAGCCGGCCGGGGTGTTGTCATCGATGAACTGGCGGAACGCCTCGATCACCCGTTCCGGGTCCTGGTCGGGCACCAGGCGGAAGCTGACCTTGGCGCTGGCTTCCCTCGGGATAACGGTCTTGGCGCCGGCGCCGGTAAAGCCGCCGATGATGCCGTTGATGTCGCAGCTCGGGCGGGACCAGGTGCGCTCAAGAAGGCTGCGGTCCGTTTCGCCGCCTCCGCTGGTGGAAAGTCCGGCAGAGGCCAGGAAGCCTTCCTCGTCCATATTGAGTGAACGCCAGTCGGAGAGCTCCTCCTCAGAGGGTTCAACCACATCGTCATAGAAGCCCGGAATCCGGATGCGGCCCGAGTCGTCCTGGAGCGCGCCCAGAACGCGGCTGAGCGCATTCAGCGGGTTGCACACGGCGCCGCCGTAGAACCCGGAGTGCAGGTCGTGGCCGGGGCCCCGACAGGTGAGTTCGGTATAGAGCAGGCCGCGCAGGGTATAGGTCAGCGCGGGCGTATCGATGTCCCACATGGCGGTGTCGCTGACCACGCAGACGTCGGCGGCCAGCTCGTCCCGGTAACGCTCCAGCACGGGCCGCAGGTTGCGGCTGCCGACTTCCTCCTCGCCTTCCAGCAGCACCGTCACGGCCACGGGCAGGTCGCCGTGTTCCGCATGCCAGGCCCGCAGGGCCTCGAACCACATCATCAGCTGGCCCTTGTCGTCCACCGCGCCCCGGGCCACCATCCGCCGGCCGTGGGGGCCATCAACCAGTGTTGGCTCGAAGGGCTCGTTGTCCCACTCTTCCAGCGGGTCCGGAGGCTGGACGTCGTAGTGGCCGTAATAGAGCACGTGGGTCGCATCCCCGCCAGGGCCGGGGTGATGACCGATGACCACCGGGTGCCCCTCCGTCTCGCGGATATCCACATTGAATCCCAGCGGCGCAAGCTGATCCTGCAGCCACTGTGCGGCCTTGCGCATGGACGGCTCGTAGGCGGGGTCGGTGCTGACGCTTGGAATACGCAGCAGCTCGGACCAGCGTCCGATGGATTCCTCAAGGCCGTTGTCGATGTGGCGAAGGACGGGCTCCAGCATGGGATGCTCCTGCGGTATGAAGGAGCCTAGAGGATAGGCGAAGCTCGGCGGGCAAAACAAGCGCTTACTGGCCGCCCTACAGCCTGCCCATGGTTGCCAAGTGGCCCCAGAGTTCACGCCGTCTGGAGAGCACCGCATTCGGGCGCCAAAATGTTAACGCCTTCTCACCATAGGAATAGCCGTTTGAGGATTAAAGTCGCGTAATGATAAATTAATCTCGGCTGGACCTAAGGAATGGGCTTGTAGCGGCTCAACGGTGTCAGCAGTGAACGTAGGATGTACTGCAGGGAATTGAGTCGTGATGAAAATGGAAGTACGCGCTCGTCACTCCGGTGTGTTTCAGGCGCCGCAAGCGTTATCGCAGGCAATCGTCTCCCTGTTTTTCCTTCTCCCGGCCATGGGCGCTGCTGAGGACGTTTGCGAAGCGGAAGCCGCTTGGCTTGAGCAGATGAATGCCCAGTCCCATACCTCCCGGACCATTAATAATGATTGCTTCGTCCGGATAGACGAGGTTTCCCCTGAAGAGCGGCTCATTGTTGATACCCGCCCCTCGGCCGCCTTCCGTAACGTGCACATCCAGGGCTCGCTCAACCTCCATGAGCAGGAACTCATCCACTCCAAGGCTTTGAAGTCACGCTCCCTTCTTGTCGTCGACCAAGGGTTCCATCGAACAAAACCCGCCCAGCTCTGCCAGCAGGCTCTGGACCAGGGATTTGAGGACATTCAGATCCTGCTGGGAGGTCTCGCAAGCTGGGATTCCGCCGGCCGTGAATTAAAGGGGCACAGCTGGGCCAAAGATCAACTGCACACCGTTGAACCAAGAGACCTTTTTGCAGAGCTCTACACCCAGCGCGTCTCTCTGGCACTGACCGGAAAACAATCCGGTTTCTTTGAATCCTCCGGTTCCGGCGCAGTCCGCATTAACCGATTCGAGAACAATGACGAACTCCGGAAAGAACTGCCCGAAGCCCTCCGCCGGCAGAGCGAGGATGGACGTTATCCCGTGGTGCTTGTGGGAGAAGACCCGGAACTGGAGCACCTGGCACGACAGTATCGCTACCTGTTCGTCAGCACCCGGGGCGAGGAGCAACTGAGCAACTTCTATCGCAATGAAAAGCGCATGGCTGAAAACCGCGATGAGGTGCCAGAGCGCTATCAGTGCAGTAACAGCTGAATCAAAAAGGATTCTGAAACGGACTTTTAACAGGGACAACAACCTTGTACGGACACCTTTGGTTAAAAATCGGCTCTGCCACAGCGGCGGTCGTGACATTGCTGGTGATTGCATGGGCTCTGTTCCCTGGCGGGGACAGACCAGAGTCCAGCGTTGCTGACGCCGTGAAGACCAGCAGCGTGACCCTGCGTTACAGCTTTAATCTCGAGAACCAGAGCAACGAACTGATCCAGGACATAGCGTTCCAGACCTTCGCGCCAGTCGAGAAGACTCCATTCCAGACGGTGGAGTGGGTGCGCTCCTCCCATTCGCATCAAACGGAAGTTGATGAGGTGGGCAATCAGACCCTGCACTTCACCATCGACCAGCTGCCTCCCTACGGTCAGACCGAGGTTTCCGTATCGACAAAGGTAACGCTACGGAACCAGCCAAAACCGGGCGAAACCTGGGCAAGAAACGACTTCCTCAAGTCAGAGCCCTTGATTGAACGTGATGCGCCTGTGGTTCAAAGCCAGGTAGCCCGGGTTTCCCGTCAGGATGGCGTAACAACCGCACACTCCTGGATGGAAGCTGCCCACAGGCGCATAGCGCATTCGCTGGATGATACCGGCTACAGTGCGGAAGACCGGGGCGCCGTGTTTGCGTTGGAGCAGCAAGCGGGCGACTGCACTGAATTCATGTACGCCCTGGTCGCCATGGCCAGGAACCAGGAAATACCGGCCGTGCCCCTTGCGGGATTCCGCACCAATTCCCGATCAACCGTTGTGCAGGCGTCGGACTATCACAACTGGCTTCTGTTCAACGCAGAAGATTCCTGGGCGTTATCCGACCCCCATGGGGACGTTTTTAACACCAACGAACGCGATTACATCGCCTTCCGGGTATTGCAGCCAGGGCTGCGTACAGACGCCCGAGACAGCGCCGAGCGCTTCTTCGTGCACGACCACCGAATTACCGCCTCAATGAATTAGTTGTTATAGGGACACGTTGTAAAAAATGGACGCTTTCAGCCAGCTACTTACCGTCAAACGATCCAGGATCGCGTTTTTCCCGCACAACTTGGGAACCGCTCTGGTTGCCATGGCCCTGCTGTGGTTCGGAATCGCATTACCCGCTACCGCCCAGCAGGACGAGATTCTCATTACTGAGGATACGACGATTGACGCTGGCAACACGGATTTTCAGGGGCGCAGCATCCGGGTGGATGGGGCGAAGCTCTTCCTTCAGGGGGAATACGATTTTTACTCGCTGACGCTGGAAAATGGGGCTGTTGTTCGGCCGCCGAGTGGGGTGAGAGGTGAGAGTTCCAGGATAGAGCTGACTGTTGAGGGTGAGGTTCGGGTGGATGGCTCCTCGCGAATCAATGTTTCGGGACATGGCCTGGGCCAGGTTGATGGCCAGAATGGAGATGCCGGAGGCAGCCATGGCGGTCGTGGCGGCAGGGATTCCTGGAGCACCGGCTACCCGTCGTTGGCGGTTTATGGGGACTACCAGGCGCCGAGCACAATGGGCCAGGGCGGTACTAGTGGCGCCTATGGAGGCGGTGTATTCAAGCTGACGGCGGACACGCTGGAGCTGCATGGTGTGATCGAGGCGAACGGGACCACGGGGAATCGAGCTGGCGGTGCGGGTGGCTCGGTGTGGCTGGATGTAGGGACAATGACCGCCTCGGAAGAGGCGAGGATTGAGGCGAATGGCGCTGGTGGGGACGGAATATATGACGGCGGCGGCGGTGGTGGTCGTATAGCGATCTATCATAGCGAAGACAGTGTTCCGCCTGGCTTGGACGTGTTGGCGAAAGGTGGTTCGGGGTCCGGAAATACTGGTGGCCCAGGCACTGTTTATTGGGAAAATAAAGGCACGGGAGAGAATCTTCTTCGGGTGGATAACGGAGTTGCGCGTGAGGCGCAATATGCTCGAATCTCGACTCTGCATGATGATTTAACCCGCCTGGAAGTTTCTGGTGCCCGCCTCAAGTTGGGCAAGCAAGAAGAGGTGCTCTCTCCTCGACAGATTGCAACCGTTGAGGTCGACAACGGGACACTGGAGCTTCTGAATATTGAGTCGATTACTCACCTTGATTTGAAAAACGAAGCGGTACTCAGACCGCTTTCCGGAGTGAAAGGGGAAGCTTCTGCACTCAAGCTTGTTTCACACAAAGTTGTGGTGGATGCCTCCTCGCGAATCAATGTTTCGGGACATGGCCTGGGCCGGGTTGACGGCCAGAATGGAGATGCCGGAGGCAGCCATGGCGGTCGTGGCGGCAGGGATTCCTGGAGCACCGGCTACCCGTCGTTGGCGGTTTACGGGGACTACCAGGCGCCGAGCACAATGGGCCAGGGCGGTACTAGTGGCGCCTATGGAGGCGGTGTATTCAAGCTGACGGCGGACACGCTGGAGCTGCATGGTGTGATCGAGGCGAACGGGACCACGGGGAATCGAGCTGGCGGTGCGGGTGGCTCGGTGTGGCTGGATGTAGGGACAATGACCGCCTCGGAAGAGGCGAGGATTGAGGCGAATGGCGCTGGTGGGGACGGAATATATGACGGCAG
>NZ_SOAX01000006.1:179798-250778 GCF_004364635.1 Halospina denitrificans
GTGCGGGTGGCTCGGTGTGGCTGGATGTAGGGACAATGACCGCCTCGGAAGAGGCGAGGATTGAGGCGAATGGCGCTGGTGGGGACGGAATATATGACGGCAGCGGCGGCGGTGGTCGTGTTGCGGTCTATTACGATACGTTCCACGGAAGCTGGTCCGGATTTATTTCCGTTCAGGGAGGAACTGATAATAACGTAGGTAGTGCAGGCACTGTTTTCCGTAATGATCGTAGCGCTTCATCGAAGCGGCTGATCATTCGTAATACATCCGGGGGGAGTCGCACATGGTCAGAGGTTACTTCACTGTCTGAAGGCACTTCAGATTTGAGTGTGGACCTATACGGTCGAGTGAGATTCCTGGGCGAGGATTACGCCATAAAGAGTTTGGAGCTTCATTCAGGTGCGATATTAAAGACTCGCCGATTTGACGAGAGTACAGAAGAGGGTGGCCGCTTAAGTCTTGCCGCAGAATATTTTTCTATAGACAGCGATGCTCGCCTGTCCGTTTCCAGCCTTGGCCAAGGTCATGTTGATGGGCAATACAGATATGTGGGAGGCAGCCATGGTGGTCGTGGCGGCAATGATTCCTGGAGCAGCGGCCAGCAGTCCCTTGCGGCTTACGGGGACGCCGAGGCGCCGACCACCCTGGGCCAGGGTGGTAATGGCGGCGCCTATGGTGGTGGCGCATTCAAGCTGACAGTGGAAACGCTCGAGCTGAATGGAGTGATCGAAGCAAATGGAACATCGAGCCGATCTGGCGGTGCGGGTGGTTCGTTGTGGCTGGATGTTGGGACACTCACCGCTGCGGAAGGGGCAATGGTTGAAGCGCGAGGTGCTGCCGGAACCGACTCATATGGTGGCAGCGGCGGCGGCGGTCGAATCGCCATCGACTACGGCACCGCCCTGGATTTCAACGAACAAACCATGGTGTCGGCGGCAGGCGGAACCGCGGGGAACCCAGGCGAAGACGGCTCTATTGTCATCAACCGCGTCCCGCAAACCACCCGCATTGTCCAGACAAGTCTTGAGTCCCTGATGGTGGATTCGATCGAAACGATTGATCTGCACTTCGCCACCGAAATTGATCCAGCCACCTTGTCCGCCAGTGATGTCTCCCTTTTCGGCGCGAATCTGGGGTCGGTCTCCATCGCCGACATCAACGCCCTGAATAAGCTCGTGTACCGGGTCACGCTCACGGATCCCGTGCCTGAGGGCAGCTATGTGCTGGAGGTAGGGCCGGATATCCAGACGCCGGATGGCCTGGGTATGGACCAGAACCGGGATGGTGATGCGGGAACCGTCAGCGATGTTTACCAGTTCAGTTTTGAGATTGATGACACCCGTCCGCCCCAACCCGTCCTGACGTCCCATGATGCCACCGCCACCATCAAGCTGGACGGGCGCCACATTGTTCTTGAAGGGAAACGGACAGGGGAGGACCCAGTTGCCATCTGGCTTGATGATGGCTTGCGCGTGGTTCTCGGAACGGACAACTGGCAGGTTGAGCAGGATCTGGCGGAAGGCTCGCAGTCCCTTGAGCTCAAGGCGGTCAATGAAGCCGGAATCGCCAGTGAGCCGGTTGTTCTGGACATCAACGTGGATTCCATCGCACCGCGTGTTGACGGGATCACACAGGCGAGCCATGCCAACGAGATTCCCGGCGCGGTCGGCCTTTTGACCACGGATAACGGCAGCGGCATTTCACTGGCCGATTCGGATATCCAGGTGCTTCGGGATGGCAATCCGGTCACCGGGGATCTGCAGCTCAAGAACGACCGCATCGAATTTACGCCCGCTACACCCTTTACGGAAGGGGCCTACCAGGTTCAAGCGAGCGTTGCGGACAACCGGGGGAACACGACCCCGCCGGATGGGCAGCAGACGTTTGATTTTGCGTTGGACACCACCGCACCGAACCCCGTCGTCCTCGACGACTACCCGGACCACACCACCATCAACGCCCACAACTTCTCCGGCCAGCGGGAAGAGCATGCCACCATCCTGGTCGATGGCGAGGCAGTCCAGGCCGAGGGTGACGGGACAACATGGCAGACCCAGGTTCCCCTCGAGGAAGGCGATAACACCGTCAGCTTCCGCCAGCGGGATCGTGCCGGCAATGTAAGCGAACCGGTAACGGCGGATATCTTTTATAACAGTGAGGCGCCCGGCCCTGTTGAATTCCAGGCCGATGTGGAAGGGAACGGTACGACGGTTGACCTAGCCTGGCCCGATTACGATGAGTTCGAGAACGGCAACGACATTGCTGAATATCGGATCTTCGTGGAATCGGAGCCTTTCGATTCCGTAGAAGGCCTTACCCATGAAGCGGAGGTTCCGGCTGGAGAGAAGGCCTATGAACTGGGTGGCCTGAGCCGTGACGGGCCTTCCTATGTGGCTGTTGTCGCCCGGGATATCGGCGGTCTCATGAAAACCGAGGTATCTGGCGAGCCGCTGACCCCAGTGGATGTCGTCTCCCCCGAAAAGCCTTCCGATCTACAGGTTAACGTCGGTAGCAACCAGCTCGGCCTGAGCTGGATTCCCTCAGAAGATCCCCACGATGACCTGGCGGGCTACCGCATCCGGGTACAGATTGATGGTGAGCAGGTTACCCATGAGCTTGCCAACGATGAGGTGTCGCTTAGCGATGGTCGCGCTCAGTACGTCGTGGATGGCCTTACACCCGCAACCGCCCATCCGCTGTCGCTGACCGCCTTTGATCTGGCGGACAACGAATCCGGTGCCCTGTCGGATGAGGGCGTTACGCTGCTGTCGAACCCGGACTCTGTATCGGCGGAAGGCCGCGACGGTCGTATAGCGCTGGAGTGGCCGGCCTCCCAGCCGTCTGAGCTTGTCGACGGTTACCGGCTGTATGTGGCTGAGCAGCCGTTCACGTCGGTTGAGGGCATGGACCCCGAGCGCAACGTTGATGCAACCACCCTGGCATCAGGCGTGGCTGGTCTGGACAACGGCACCACCTACCATGCGGCGGTTACCGCCAGGAACCTGTCCGGAGGGGAGAATCCCAGCGTGGACAGTGTCGAGGTGACGCCGGAAGAGGACACCGAAGGCCCCACCATTGAAGGTCTCGTCTATCAGCAGGTGGATGGCACCCAAGTGGACCTGATGGACGGCGGAACCATTACCCGTGATGGCACCCTCCACCTGAAGGCAAGCGATGATTCCGGGCTCTCCCGTGCCGAGTTCAGGCTGGGTAGCGAGATCCTCGGCTCGTCCCTCACCGCCAACCCGGATTTCAGTATTGACCTGGAGCTGTTCCGGCTTGACGACGGCGACCATACGCTCGACCTGCGAGTCTTTGACAACCACAGCAACGAGACCCAGGAAACCAGGCCGCTGACGATTGATCTGGCACCCCCGGAGCCGCCGGTTATTGATACCCCGTCGGACGGCCACGTTACCAATAACGAATCGGTAGAGATCGCGGGAACTGCTGACGATCATACCCAGGTGCAACTGACGGTGAACGGCACCGTGCTGGATGCCAACTCGTCCACGAGTAATGGCCGATTCAGTGCTGAGGTACCGCTGGAGGAAGGTGACAACAGCATCCGCGCCCAGGCCGCGTACAGTTCCCGGAACGAGTACGGCGTGCACAGCGACCCCATTGAAGTAACCCTCGATAACACGGTTCCCGATGCGCCCGCGGGTCTCAGCGCCACCGGCCGGGCACAGGGGGAGGTCCGTTTGAGCTGGTCGGCTCCGGACGATGACCGTATTCAGGGCTACCACCTCTATCGCAGCACGGCGCCCTTCACCGCCGTCGCCGAGGCGCAGCGGATCACCCAGGAAAAGGTCCGGGGGGAACGGTATACCGATCTTCCGGATGAGGATGGCACCTACCACTACCGTGCCGTCGCCGTGAACGAGCTGGGCACGGAAAGTGATCCCTCACCCTCTGACGATGCTGTTTCAGACAGCGAAGCGCCCTACGTCAAGAACGTCGAATTCGATCCCGAAGGCGGCCACGATCCGGAGAATAACCGCTTTGGTCCCGGCCGTGTGAACCTGGACCTGGAATTCAACGAAGCGCTTGAAACCACCCCTTATCTGGCCTTCACCGTAAGCGGTGGCAACCCCATCGTTGTGGAGCTTCAGCCGGACTATAACGACGAGAAGTCCTACAAGGGGCATTTCGTGATTCCGGAGGACACTCGATCCGGAACGGCGTATGGCGTGCTCTCGGCAAGGGATGAAGTCGGCAACCGGGGCAGCAACATGCTGGACGGGGAAAGCATCGTGATTGATGCCCAGGGGCCTGAAGTCAGCGACATCGTGACCAACCCCGTGGACCCCATCCGCAACGAGATCGGGGACAACGGCGAGGGGCAGGTCATTGGGATTGAGATGCGCCTGTCCGAGCCCGTGGCTTCAGGCGCGAGCCCAACCCTGGTCCCGATGCTCAAGGAGGATGCCGGCGACGCAATCATACCCGGATACGACAGCGGCCTGACCCTGGCATTGGACGAGGAGGCATCGACGCCCGAAGAGCCTGTCTACACCACCGAGCTGCAGCTTCCCCATGACGCTGGCCTGGATGAGCAGGGAGAGCCGGGAATCGCCTACCTGCATTTTGACTATTCAGCGGTTGATGACCTGGGCACCGAAGCCACCGGCATTGACGGTGACCCGCGTTTCCAGGTCTATCAGGGTGATCTGCCGCCAACCGACATCC
Source organism: Halospina denitrificans (assembly GCF_004364635.1). Lineage (GTDB taxonomy): Bacteria > Pseudomonadota > Gammaproteobacteria > Pseudomonadales > Oleiphilaceae > Halospina > Halospina denitrificans. The sequence continues at coordinate 184,491 of NZ_SOAX01000006.1, forward strand.
CGGAAGGGCTGAAAGCACGAGCGCTGGAAGGGGGCATCGTCGAACTCAGCTGGGACGAAGTCGAGGATGCGGCCGGCTATGTGGTTTACCGCCAGGGCCCGAACGAATCCGAGCTCAGTGAAGTCACGGAGCTGAGCAACCCGGCGGAGCCCCTGTACCTTGATGGCAAGCCCGATGGCCTGGATGACGGCACCTACCAGTACGCACTGGCGAGCGTCCGCTCCCATCAGGGCGAGCAATCGCGCAGTGCGCAGAGCGAAGTGGTTGAAGTCGAAGCCATGGGCACGCCTCCGGAAGCCCCGGAAGAGTTTGCCCTGGAACTGGCGGGCAATGGAGTTGTCGCGCAGTGGATGCACCCGGCGGTTGCCAGCAGCGACTCCGAGGTAACCTACAACCTCTATCGCTTCGCCCTGGCCGCCGACCAACCGGCGCCGGATCTCGCGGACGAGACCCCGCTTCAGGCGGACATCCCCGAGCCCATCGCGGTCGATACCGAGCCCTCGGAGAGCGAGCACTATTACGTGGTCACCGCCGTGGATAAGGCCGGCAATGAGTCCGCCCCCTCCAACAGCGACTACCTGGACTCGGATCTGCTCCCGGTCAGCGAACTGGCGATCTCAATTCCGGAAGAAGGCCGCCCCGTGCTCACCTGGAAGCACCAGAACGCCAACCTGTCCGGTTTCGAGGTTGGCTATCTCGACAGCAACCAGGAGACGGTCCCGCTGCACGATGACCTGATCACCGAAACCGCCTTTACCGATCCGGACTATGCCGACGGCGAGTCACTCAGCGGTGCCCCGAAAGACCGGACCTACCAGGTGGTGGCCGTGAATACGGACGGCCAGCGAAGCGTGGCAAACACCCTGGAACTGCCCGCGTTGTCCATGGAGTTGCTGGACGAGCAGGACTCGGCCATCGAGCGTGGCGTCATGAACCGGCTCAATTACCGCGTCACCAATGCCGGCGACGAAGAAGTGGTCCAGGCGCGCCTGCGGGTGGGCGTCGAGGTTGACGGCGAGGTGCGCGAGCACTGGTCCAAACGCTTCAGCGTGGAAGCCGGAGACTATACGGACGTGCCCGTGGTCATCGGTGGTTATGAGGAGCTCGGCAGCCACGCCACTCTGGACGCTGAAATCGTGCTCGAACCCAGCCCCGGCCACTTGCTGAGCATTCAGCAGGAGCAATCCGCAGGTGTCGGCCAGTCCGGTGTCCGCCTGGACGTGGAAACCGAGGAAATGGTCCGAGGTGCCGATGGCAAGGCTCGCCTGGTGCTTGAGAACACCAGCGACGTGGAGATGGAGATCGTCACGGCCCGGAATAACGGCAACGACCCAAGCGACCAGATCCGGCTGGTGCTCAAGGACCGGGACGGCAATGTGCTCAGCAGCCAGGCCGCCAAGCAGGCGACAGGCTCAGTGGTCACCAATGCCTCCGGCGACACTGTGGCACGTATTGCCCCCGGCGACACCTTCGAGTCCCAGGCCTTTGACGTGTTGGCGCCCATGTCTTCCCCCGAAGACGCGCGGCTCCATCTGGAAGTGGATCAATTCCACCACCAGCTGGGCCGGGATACCGCGGTCTCCATTGGCGGAAGCCGTGCCAGCTCCGACGTGAGCCTGCGCGAGACCAGCTATTATGCCGAGCTGGAAAGCGTGGAGCCGCAAACGGTGTTCACCGGGGAAACCGTGACCCTCGAAGGTCGCGCTCTGGACCGGGACACCGATGAACCGCTGAGCAGCGTGCCCGTCAATCTCGTGCTGGACGTTCGTGGCTTTGAGCGCACATTCGAGCTGCAGACCCGCAGTGATGGCACCTTCAGCCACAGCTTTACGCCGGGCTCCGGAGAGGCGGGCAGCTACCGGGTGAGTGCCCTCCATCCGTCGGTTACGGACCGACCCGACCATGGCAGTTTTCTGGTCGAGGGGGCCGGTGTCTCGCCAACCCGGGCGGAGCTGGAGTTCCCCCGGAACTACGACTACCGGCTGGACGTCAAGGTGCGGGCCGATAAGGGCAGTGACCTGAACAATGTCCGCCTGGAGCACGCGCCACAGCAGGATGCCGAGGGTAACGACATGCCCCTGCCGGACGGCCTGAACCTCGATCTTGCCGGGCCGCTCACCATTGCCGGCGGCGAACGGGCCACGCTCGGAATGGTGATCAGCGGCACCCAGCAGGCCCCGGAACAGGGCACTGTACGGGCCCATGTTATGGCGGATAACAGCGAAGATCCGCTGGATACCGTCAAGGTCGACTACTACCTCACTGAAGCCAAGCCAAGGCTGCAGGCCCAGCCGACCCACCTGGAAACCGGCATCAGTCACGACGGGGAACAGCGCGAGACCTTCACCATCACCAACGATGGCCTGGAATCGGCGGAAAACCTGAGCCTGGAACTCCAGGACAACCAGGGCAATCCCGCACCGGACTGGCTCAACCTCCTGTCACCCAGCGACCTGGGGAACCTTGAGGTTGACGAGAGCACGGACATCCAGCTTCGCCTGGAGCCCACGAGCGAGGTGGCGGAAGGCAATCATGAGTTCCGCCTCCGCCTGGAGGGAGATAACGCGCAAGCCCTGGATATTCCGGTGTTCGCCAGCGTCACCCAGTCCGGCGAGGGCAATGTGCTCTTCCACGCGGTCGACATACACACGGCCACCCTGGATGAAGACGGCGAGCCCATCCCCGGGCTGGCTGACGCCCAGATCACGCTCCAGCATCAGGAAACCCTGGATGAGACCAAGGTAGAGACCGACGTCAATGGCGAAGCACTCGTCGAGGACCTTGCTCCAGGGCGGTATACCTATCGGGCCTCCGCTTTCGACCATGAGTCCACGAGCGGCGAGATTGAGGTGCGCCCTGGCATCACTCGCCGGGAACAGGTCTATTTGAATAACCAACTGATCCAGATGGAGTTCTCGGTCAAGGAAATCACCATTGAGGATCGTTACGACATCGTCCTCGAGTCCACCTTCGAGACCGATGTCCCCGCTCCGGTGGTCGTGTTTGAGCCGGCGTCCGTCAACCTGCCGATGCTTGAGAAGGGCGAGGTATTCCAGGGGGAATTCACGCTTTCCAATCACGGCCAGGTCGAAGCGGAGAACGTCAACGCGAGCCTCCCCGAGGGGGATGAGTACGCACGGTTTGAATACCTGACGGAAATTCCCGAAGTACTCGCTCCTGGCCAGGTCGTGGTCGTTCCGTACCGCATCACAGCACTGAAGGACTTCCTTCCGGAAGCGGATGGCAGCGCGAGTGGCGGGGGCTGTGTTAAGCACCAGTACGAGGCGGCCTGTGATTACAGCTTTGAGTGCGCGGTTGGGACCTTTGTCCGCAATGCGGCCCGTCTGCTGTTCAACGCCGTTGGCGGCTCCTCCTGCGAGAGCAGCACCAGCAGTGGCGGCATCGGCGGTGGTAGCGGGTTTGTGGGCGGTTATGGCGGTGGCGGCGGAGGCGGCACCACCTACACCCCCAGGGGTGGAACGCCCATCGAGCCCAAGGATTCCGCGTGTGAGGACAACAGCTGCAGCTCCGGCAGTTGCCAGTGCTCACAGGGAGGTGGCGACTAATGATTGGACAGGCAGACACACAGCAGCCAGTGCAGACAACCAAAGGACTGAGATTCATGCGTTACAGTTTTCTTCTGATCATGCTTTGTGCCGTCTCGCTGGCCCAGGCGGCCCCAGGGCTGCAGACCGATACGGGATCCATCCATTTCCTGAATGGGCTGACGATGGATTCCCGCGACCTGGCGGTTGAGGGCCGGCATGCGACCGTACGCTTCAGCCGCAGCTACAACCCGGACTCATCGGCCCGATGGGACTGGAACCAGCGTTGGCAGCCACTGGTCAAACAGGAACAGGACGGCACCGCCGTCCTCTCCCGGGGCTCTACCAACTTCGGCGGACGCCCCATCGAGCCCGGCAACGAGCTGGAGTTCATGGGCCGGAAAATGGGCCGACGCGGGGGCTGTGGCTACGAGTCCGGCGAATGGGTCTGTGATTACGCAACACCCGAATACGTCCGCCCCGGCAGCCCCACCATCAAGGTGCTTGAGGACGGCTACCGCTGGGAATCCCCCGGTGGCAACTGGATCCGCTATGACCAGGACGGCAAAGTCATTGCCTACGGCAACTTCTCGCAGACCCATGCCCAGATCGAGCGCGATGGACAGGGCCGCATCGCCGAAATCCGGAACGCGGATGGCGGCCTCCTGGCAACAGTGGGCTATGCGGACCAGCAGGCAAGGCATCCGTCCTACGTTGAGGATTACACGGGAAGGCGCGTCAGCTACGAGTACGACGCCGATGGCCAGCTCACGGAAGTAACTGACGTGCGCGGCAAAACCTGGCAGTACGACTACAACAGCGACGGCGAGCTCACTGCCTTCACCGACCCCAGGGGCAATACCACCAGCTACGGCTATGACCTGGATGACAACACCCAGTACCGCATCACCTACGCCGATGGCTACCAGGTTGATTACAACGTGGGAGCGGACAGTTCCGATGAGGGCATTACCGTTGTCTACGAGCGCCACCCGGACGGCACCATCCGCGAACGTCGCCATGGCCGCAACAGCGTGAACACCACCCGCCGTGTGCCGGGCACGGACGAGAAGGTGGCGCTAACCTATTCCCTGCGCGTGAATGACGAGCTTGTGGAAGAAGTCTACGCCACGGAAGTCGGCGACAGTGCTACTGAACGATACCGCCTTGAGCGGCAGCCGGACGGCACCTTCCAAGCCTCACGCAGAGACCTCCAGGGCCGCCTCGTCCGGCGCTGGTACAGCGACGGCACCGAGGAAACCTGGACCTACGCCACCAACAGCCACCAGGTGAAAGCCCATACCGACCGCCGCGGCACCGTAACCCGCTACCAGTACAACGATGACAACCGTCCGGCGAAGATGATCGAAGCCGAGGGCACGGCCGTACAGCGCACGACCCGCTACACCTACCCCGACGACAGCACCCGCGTCATCACCCGCTCCGGCCCCGGTGGTCCGGATACCGAGGTGCGGGAAATCCTGGATGAATACGGCAACGTCATCGAGCGCCGTGACCCCGAGGGCAATACCACAACCTACACCTACAACGTCCAGGGCCAGGTTCTGACCAGAACTCTGCCGAGTGGTGCCAGCTACAGCTACAGTTATGATGAGGCGGGTAATCTTTTGAACGAGCAAGATCCGCTCGAACGCACGACCCAATACCGCTACGACGAAGCTGGCAATCGCATCCGCGAAACCGCCCCAAATCAGGCTGTAACGCAGTACGAATACGATTCTCGTAATGCGCGCTCCGCGATCATCGATCCGTATGACCACCGGACGGAAATCGAACGCGATCGTGAGAATCGAGAACGAATTGTAATCAATCCGCTAGATCACGAGAGCCGCCAGATAAAGACTCCTCTGGGTATGCCCAGGAGCATGCAGGATGCTGATGGCAACACTGTGAACATGGAATGGAATGGAGTACAGCTCAAGAAAGCCAATCTACCTACCTTCGAGCGGCGTTTTCAGTACAGCGAGCGGCAAATCGAGTCCATTGCAGAGCAGTGGGCGGGCGGTCAGCGTGAGACCCGATTCAAGCGCAATCCGCACGGTCAGATCCGGAAGGAAACAGATGCGCTGGAGAACAGCACCAACCGGGAGTACGACGCCCTAGAACGGGTAACCCGGATTCAGGACGCTGAAGGTGGCGTGGCACGGCTCGCGTACGACTACCGGGACAACCTGATCAGCGTCACGGACCCAGAAGGGCGGGTAACGCGGTTTGAGTACAATCGTAATGACCAGGTGACCGCTGAAATCCGCACGCCTGAGTCCGGCGTGGAGCATGAGCGGACTTATGCCTACGACGCGGATGGCAACCTCACGGAGGAGATCACACCGGAAGGCCAGAAGCTGATCTATGAATACGATGATGCGGCTCAGTTGATCGGCATCGAGCTCTATGACAACCAGGCTGACAGCGGCCCGGTTCGTGCCATCACCTTCACCTATACCGCCCTCGGCCAGATAGCGGGCTACAGCGACGAGAACACTTCCGTCAGCTATGACTACAGCGCCCGTGGTCAGATGGTTCAAGCCACTACGGATTACGGCCCCTTCAGCAAAACCATCACTTATAGCTACGATGCAGTCGGTCGGATGAAGACCTACACCAACCCTGAAAACATCACCTACCGGTATCATTACACACCGGGTGGACAGATCCAGCGCATCGAAATCCCCAATGAAGGCGATATTACCTTTACAAACTGGCAGTGGCACCGAGCACAGCTTATTCAGCTACCCGGCGGCAATCGCATCGAACGCCGTTTTGACGGCTTGATGCGCATGACCGAGAACCGTCTGGTGGATTCGGCGGGTATGGATCTCTTATCCATGCTTTACGACTATGATGTCGTCGATAACCTCCGTAGCAAACAGACCAGCGAGGGCGATACCCAATACGACTACGACCCGCTCTATCGCCTGACTTTGGCGGATTATCCGGGAGAGTCCGAAGAAACCTTCGACTACGATGGCGTTGACAACCGTACGCAGCACACCAGAACGGACAAGCCGCAGGATGAACTTGAGCCACTCAAATACAACGAAGCTAATCAGCTCATCCAGCGTGGTGATACCTACTACGAGTACAATGCCAATGGCAATCTCGTACGTGAGGAAGGCCCGGAAGGGGTCAAGGAGTACATCTACAATGCCCGGGAGCGTCTGGTCCAAGTTAAGGACGGTAACGACGCTACTATAGCACGCTATGGTTACAATCCGCTCGGCCGCCGCATGTGGAAGGAGGTTAATGGGACTCGCACCTATTTCTTCTATAATAAATCAGGGCTAGTGGGTGAATATGATGTCAGTGGAAACTTGATGCGCGAGTATCATTATATGCCTCAAGAGGCTTGGATGACCCGCCCATTATTCCTGCGAAAGAGCGCCCAGATCTATTATTACAACAATGATCAACTAGGTACCCCTCAAAAACTAATTGCAAAGAATGGTGCAGTAGTTTGGGACGCGAAAACTCATGCTTTCGGAGAGTCCGAAATCGCTGACGGCATGGTGATTAATCCATTAAGATTTCCTGGTCAGTATCATGATGCAGAAACAGGACTAAATCATAATTATTATAGAGATTATCACCCAAGTCTAGGTAGATATTTGCAGGCGGATCCAATTGGGCTTGATGGTGGGATAAATCCCTATAGCTATGCGTATCAGAACCCAAACAAATTCTCAGATCCTCTAGGACTTAGGGCATTGCAGGTTCTCCGAATGGTGAGGAGATGGTTGGGATTAGTAGGAACGGCAGATGATGTTCGCTGTCACGCCGATCAGGATTTTGATCATTATCTCCTAAAAGAGCGGAGAAAAATATTTATTGAGGATTGGGAAATGTTTTATGGATGGTATATAGCTGAACTTCGGCGATGCAAAAGAGATTTTGAAGATGACGCTGGTCTCCGCTACCAATGCTGGGACACGAGACTGGAGTGTGAATTTTACGCTAGGGTGAGATTTGAGGCCTTTATGGAAAAGGCAACAATCCGGCATTACAGAAGATTTAAAGAATTGCACCAAGATTTTTCAGTCTGTTCTGCCCCTGGTCGGCCCAGTCGGCTATCCCCTAGAAGTGAATGGCGTAGATAGTTGGTTTGTGAGGGTATGCTTATGACTGTAATAAGAATTCTTATTTTTTCCGCTTTTCTTATCCCTTTGAACTCTTGGGGCGGAGGTGGTGATGGCGATTTCCAAGATTTGGAATGCGTTGGGGCTGTAAAGGAAGTAAAGGATAATCTGATTTCTTATCGTAACGGTTTGCGCGATTCGGAGATTCCTTATCGGAATATTTATGAAAAAATAGGTAGGCAAACAAGAATTTGGAGGAAAAGGATAGCTACGATAGAGAGTTGTGTCGAAAACAGAAGATACCCTATCGGTATCAACAGGAAAGCGGAAGTCTTGTCATATTTAGCGTCGCAGCTCTTAGAATCTGCCGGGAGAGCGCGAATTAATGATTATGACAACAGTAATCTCATGATGCTGACTATCGATAGAGGTCTCAAATTTTCGGATGAAATTTTAGAGAGTATAAATGATCAATAATCTTATTTTATTGATTACTTCCGGACACCATTTGGGATACCAAATAGGTCATTTTTAGACAGTAAGAGGGATTGCGTGAAAAAGGAGTCGTTCATGAACCGTCGCGCCCTAAGAGGTATTTTTTTAGTTGTTGTATTAGCCCTGCTTGCAGCGACGGCTCATGCAGAGGAAGAATCCGTATGCGCAGAGGTCAAGATCGAGATCGCCCAGGAACTGACCATGGAGCGTCAGGCCTTTGAGGCGACCATGCGCATTGCCAATACGCTGGATGGGGTGGCGCTCGAGGATATCGAGATCACCGTGAATCTTGAAGACGAGAACGGCGATCCCGTCGTTGCCACCTCGGATACCAACAGCGACAGCGCGGATTTCTTCGTTCGGCTGGATGACTCCCGTGGCGTGGAATCCATGGCGACCGGGGATGCGGGTGCTGTCACCAATGGCGTGATTCCCGCGGATGGTGAGGGGCAGCTGCGCTGGTTGATGATTCCGACCGCCGGTGCCGGCGGTGACGGGGATGAGGGCAAGCTCTTCTTCGTGGGCGCCACCCTCGATCTCACCTACGCCGGCAAGGCAAAGACCCTGGAAGCGGCGCCGGACAGCATTCGCGTCAAGCCCCAGCCCACCCTGGTCCTGGACTATTTCCTGCCCCAGGAGGTTCATGGCGACAACCCCATGACGACCGAAGTGGAACCGGTTGAGCCCTACACCCTGGGGGTGCGCGTGGCCAACACCGGCAGTGGCGCGGCCCACAACCTCCAGATTGAATCCGCCCAGCCCGAGATCGTGGAGAACGAACAGGGGCTGCTGGTGGACTTTGAGATTACGGACAGCTACATCGACGAGGAGAGCGCCAAGCGGACTCTGCTGCTGGATTTTGGCACCATTGCCGGCGAGGAGAACCGCATGGGCCGGTGGGTCATGGAATCCACCCTGAGTGGTGAGTTCGTGGATTTTGATGCCCGCATGACCCATGCCGAGGAGTACGGCGGGGCACTCACGTCACTGATCGATGACGTCTATACCCGCACGCTGGTGTCGGATGTGCTGGTCAACCAGCCCGGACGGGACCAGGTGCGGGACTATCTGGCGCGTGTTGGGAAGCAGCTGCGGGTCTTTGAGTCCGAGGCGACCGGCCAGGAGACCATGGATTGCATCGATTGCGCGCCGGTTAATGATATCACCGGGAGCCTGGGCGCCGGGGAAAGCACCCCCAATGGCGTGCGCCATTCGCTGTCCGTGGCGGATTCCGATGAGTTTGTGCACGTCCGTGTTCCGGACCCCTACCAGGGAAAGCGCCCCCTTAAGCGTGCTACCCGGGGCGACGGTTCCCTGCTGCAAGGGGCCAATATGTGGCAAAGCAAGTCCCTGAAGGATGACAACGTCTCCTATGACCACTACGTGCATGTCTTTGATGCCAAGCCGGCGAATGACTACGAACTGGTCTTCGGCACCGAATCCGAGGAAAACCTGCCGCCGGAGATTGCCTACATTACGGATTACACCACCCACGAGACGGCCCAGGTGGGCTTCCTGGTCCAGGCGAGCGACCCGAACGGGACCGAGGTCAGCCTTGAGGCCCAGGATCTACCCAGTGGTGCGGAGTTCACCGACCGGGGGGACGGCCAGGGCGTATTCCACTGGGTGCCCGAGGTTGGGCAGGCCGGGGACTACGAGGTTGGTTTTGAGGCCAGCGATGGCGCACTGAGCGCCGTCCGTACCACCACGATCACCGTTAACCCGGAAGACGATCCGGACGGCGAGAATGGCGACGACGGCTCCGATGGTGATGACGGAGACTCAGACGATGGCTCGGATGATGGTTCCGGGGGCGATGGCGGCGGCACCGATCCCATTACCAATGCCCCGGCGGCCGTCCAGATCGTTGCGCCCGTCCATGATGCCACCGTTGGCGCCGCGCCGGCATTGGAGCTGCGCTCCACGGATTACGACCCGGACCAGATGGTGACCTACACCATCGAGGTCTATTCCGACCGGGCCATGACGGAACAGGTCCTGCGCTTGGACGAGATTATGGAAGAGGGTGAGACCACCACGGTCACCCTGGATGAGCAGTCCCTGGAGCCCGGGGCCACCTATTTCTGGCGCGTGAAGGCGGATACGCCGGTGGCGGGTACCGAATGGGTCTACAGCCGCTTCACCGTGGCGGCTTCCGAGGACTCGCCGCGCCCCTTCAGCATCCATTCGCCGCGCGAGGGCATCACAGTGGATACCCGCCGTCCGACGCTGGCCGTGGACAACGCCCGTTATGGCGATAACGCGGATGTTACCTATGACTTCCAGGTCTACTACGCCGATGACGACGACTTTTCCGATCCCGTCGCCGAGACCGAGGGCATCCCCGCCGGCAGCGAGGGAGTTACTGACTGGACCCTGTCCTCGGACCTGAGTGACGGCCAGGAGTACTACTGGGTCGCCATTGCCAACACCAGTGCGGGCCAGTCGTCCGTCGGCGAGGCGGGCAACTTCAGTGTGGACCTGTCCCATGCGCGACCCACGGTCCCGGAACTGGTGGCGCCGGCCACGGACGACGTGAGCGACTCGCGCCAGCCCTCTCTGGTTGCCCAGGGGGCGTCGTCGCCCTCAGGGGCTTCCCTTGTTTACCGGTTTGAGCTGCTGGACGGGCAGGGCAGTGTGCTTCAGCAGTCTGAGGTCACGCCCAGCAACGGCGAGGCAAGCTGGCAGCCGGATGCGTTGGCGGATAACGCCAGCTACCGCTGGCGGGTGCGGGCCTCGGATGACCAGACGGACAGTCCGGTCGCCGAGGGCGCCTTCGACGTGGTGACCGGTGATACGGCCCTTGAAGTGCCCACCCCCGCCAACCCGGCCAATGACGCCTGGATCCAGGTTCTGCAGCCGACCCTCTGGGTGAAGGAGGTGGCCTATCCGGACGGCGTTGGCGTCTCCTATGAGTTCGAGCTTTACAGCGATGAAGAGGCGACGGACCGCGTTGCCGAGACGGTGAGGCAGGAGCCGACCTGGCCGCTGTCGTTCGAGCTGTCCAACCATTCGTCGTATTACTGGCGCGTGCGGACGGTAACGGACAAGGGCGATAGCGAGTGGAGCGTACTGCAGCCGTTCTTTGTGAACCAGGGCGGCGGCAATGTGCCGCCCGAGATGGAATTCCAGCGACCGGACCAGGACCTGGTGCGCCAGGGCGGCGAGGTAGCCATCCGCTGGCTGGCTCATGACCCGGACAGCGAGGCGGAGATCACCCTTTTCCACAGTGAGGACCAGGTGATTGCCTCCGGCCTGCCCGAGACAATGGACGGCGGGGCCGGTGAGTACCTGTGGAACATCGATGATCTTGAACCGGGTGAATACACCATTTCGGCGCTGATCGAGGACGACGAACACCAGGTGACGGTGGAGAACTGCTGTGTTGTCAGCAAGCGCGCGGCGGATGTTGGCGTGGTCGTTGAGCCCGTCAACGAAATGGTGACCGATGAGTGGGGCATGGAAACCGCGGAAGTCGATGTCAGCCTCGAAAGTGCGCCCTTCTCGGGGGAATCCGTGGTGCTGGGCCTGTCGGTTTCGGATGAAACCGCCGGCGAGATTCAGGGTGACCAGGAATACCTCGAGTTTACCGCCGACAACTGGTCCGAACCGCAGCGGGTGACCCTGCGTGGCCGGAACGATTGCCGGGCCCACGGCGACCGCAACTACTTCCTGCGCTTTGCGCAGACCGCCAGCGGGGATGCCGGATTCGATGGGCTGGTTACGCCCAGTGTGGCAATCACCAACAGGGACCGGGCGCAGGCGGACCAGGAATTCTTCATCTGCGATTACGACACCGTCCGCAAGGAAACCGTTGAGCCGGGCGTGGTCGAGCATGAGATTCGCCCGAGCCTGGTGAACCGTGGTCGTGGCATCAGCGCGGCCGAGGCCACGCTGACCCTGCGCCAGTCGGACATCACCCTGGTGGACGGCCAGAGCCAGACCTTTGCGGGTACGGGCAACGGCGGCACCGTGGCGGCCAACGATACGCTGACCCTGCGTTACCCGGAGGATGACCCGGCACTGCTGCGGGCGCTGGAGTGGTCGGTGAATGCCGAGCGCCCCGAGATTGACTCGGAACCGGAGGCACTGGCGGAAGTGGGCGGGGCCTACGAGTACCAGGTCCAGGCGGCCGGCGGAACGGATGATACTTTCAGCTATCAGGTGCTCAATGGCCCCGAAGGGCTGAGTGTGGACCCTGAGACCGGCCTGATCAGCTGGGAGCCCGGCGAAAGCCAGATGGGCGTGCACCAGGTGGTTGTCGAGGTTACCGATCAGGATGGGGGCGTGGTCCGGCAGACCTATACGCTGGATGTGCGGCCCGAGGGCATGGGCGATGTCGAGATGATTGTGGTGGACACCAACCCTGACTCGAGCGCCCATTTCCACAGCCTCCATGAGGCGGCGCAGTCCCTGCAGGGGACCACCCTGGACAGGCCCGTCGTGATTTATGCCCGAGCCAGTTCCGGTTTGCCGGATACCCATCGCGTGGAGCTGTCGGGCATAGGGACCACCGCGGACAACAATATCACCATTGTTCTCCAGGACGGTTACAGGTTGGCTATCCAGGCGGGAGGCAATCGTTTCAGGGGTGTTTATCTGCATGGCGTTGACGTGCACCTGAGGGGTGACGGAGGCCGGATTCAGATTGATGCCAATGGGATGGATTATGTCACGGCGATCCGTGGCACACCTTACGAAAGCCAGCCCGTTCAGATTGTGGAGGGGCTTGTTATCGAGGGGGTGAATGGCACTTCCGTCCAGGCGTTCACTGGCATCAAGACAGGCAATGGCGGTGAGGCGGTAGTCCGCAATAACCTGATCCGGGGCTTCGACGGCGCGGGGATTGTGTCAAGAACGGATGCCTACATTTACAACAACACGCTCGTAGAGAATGGAACTGGGTTGTTGGCATGGGGGGATGCGACCGCCATCAATAACATTGCCCAGAACAACGCCCGGGCGGATTACAAAAGGGGATTCTCTTACAGCGATAGTGGCTGGACCGACACTGCCGGAAACCTGTCCGAGGATGACACCAGTCCTGATTCCGGGTTCCGGGAGCGGAACGTCAATTTCAAGGAGCCGGAGGCCGGGGACTACCAGTTGCTGCCCTGGGATGAGAATGCCATGGGCCAGGGCGTGGACCTGAGCCAGGCAGGGCAGTACCCGTTTGACACCTACCTGACCGGCGCGCCGCGCACGGGCGCCTGGCATCTTGGTGCGCTGCCGGTTGGCAGTGCCACCAACCGGCCTCCGGAGATTACCTCCGAGCCGCCTGCGTACGCTGAAGCCAGTGAGGATGCCCTCTATGAGTATGCCGTGAAGGCGCAGGATCCGGATTCGGACGAGCTGGTCTTCGAGCTGGTGGAGTCGCCTTCCGGGATGAGGATCAATCCGGAGACGGGTCTGCTCCAGTGGGAGCGGGGAGAGCTCCAGGTTGGCGAATACGGGATCACGATCGAGGTCAGGGACGCGCACAACGGTATTGCCCGGCAGGAATTCAGCCTGGTTGTTTCCCCGGAGGGATACGCGGGGATGCGTGTTGTCAACGTTGACACCAATCCGGAGGCCGACGCCGATTATACGAGCCTGGCTCAAGCGGTCGCTGGCGAGCAGGGCAGCCTGAGTGAACCCCTGGTTTTCCGGCTGCGGGCTTCCTCCGGCGTGGCGGATACCAGCCGGGTGGTTATTGCTGGCTTCGAGACAACCCAGGACAAGCCCGTTTATGTGGTGTTTGAGTCCGGCTATACCCTGGACTACGCCGCCAAAGCCCAGTCGGATGATGCGATTGAGGTCCGGTCCCGGCATGTGCGGTTGATCGGGGAAGGCGGTGTTATTCGCGTGGCCAATAAAGGGTATGAGGACATTATGGCGATCGATGCCGAACCCTCGGACTCTGATGCCGTCCATTACTACAAGAATCTGAGGCTCGCCGGGGATTATTCGGGGGCTCCCTATTCATCAGGCGGTCTTCGGACGAGCAACCAGGGCCAGTACGTTATCCAGAACAACGTGATCCATGGGTTTACCGGGGCCTATACGTCTGCCGGTCTTCGCCTTGAAGGCAATGGCGCCGTTTACAACAATACCCTCGTGAACAACACGATTGGCCTGTTCTACCAGACCGATTCCGCACGCGTGTTCAATAACCTCGTCGCCTACAACGAGGGTGTGGATTTTCAGGAGTATTACGGAACCTGGACCGAACACGGGAATAACCTGAGCACGGATGGGTCGTCACCCGATCCGGACTTCCGGAATCTCTCCGTTCTCTTTGTGGCCGAAGACCAGCATGATTACCGGCTTTCCCCCGAGGATTCCGTCGCGGCGGGCGCCGGGCTGGACCTGAGTGACGCGCCTGAGTTCCCATTGGAAACCGACGCGACAGGCGCCGTAAGAACGGCGCCATGGAATATTGGGGCCTTGCCGTTAAAGCAGTAACGCTATTTTTCAGGCTCTGATGGCGGTTCCGAGTATACCTTTACCCGGTTCCGCCCCTCGGCCTTGGCCTCGTAAAGCGCCTGGTCCGCCTCACCGATCAACAGGGTCATATCCTCCTTAGGGCGTGGGATATGGCTGGAGACGCCAATGCTGACGGTAACGGGAATTTGCTCCCCGTCCCATTCAAGGGGCGTGTTCTCCACCCGCTCGCGTACCCGTTCGGCGACAGTTTCCGCACCTTCCGGGGTGGTGTGGCAGAGCAGGATGGCGAATTCCTCGCCGCCGTAGCGGGCCACGTAATCGCCAGCGCGGCTGACGGAGTCCTCGTAGACACGCGCCAGGTGCTTGAGGCAGGCGTCGCCGCAGAGGTGGCCGTAGTCATCGTTGAATTCCTTGAAGCGGTCCACGTCCAGCAGGAGCAGGGAGATGTGGTTGTCTTTCCGGGAGTTCTTGCGCCACTCGTTATCCAGGGTCTCATAGAAAAAGTCG
The DNA here is from genome assembly GCF_004364635.1 of Halospina denitrificans. Lineage (GTDB taxonomy): Bacteria > Pseudomonadota > Gammaproteobacteria > Pseudomonadales > Oleiphilaceae > Halospina > Halospina denitrificans. The sequence continues at coordinate 199,558 of NZ_SOAX01000006.1, forward strand.
CGGTTCTTGAGCTGGGTGAGGCCGTCGATGGCATTCAACTCCTTGAGCTTGTTGTTCGCCTCTTCCAGCTCCAGCGTGCGTTCGCTGACGCGTTTCTCAAGCTCTTCGTTCTGCACCCGCTGGAGTCGCTGGTTCTCGTTGGTAACCAGACGGATGCGGTCGGCCAGGGCCATGGAAAGGAAGATCATCTCCAGGGCCGAGCCGATCTGGATGGAGAATTCGGTGAAGAAGTTGGCCGGGAGCAGCCCGAAGGTCTTGAGGGTGTAGACCAGCATGCCCATCAGCAGCAGGGTCCAGGAGATCATGAAGTAGCGGGCAGGCTTGAAATCCTGGAGCCAGCACTTCATGCCCACGACGAAGATGGCGATGGCGGTGATGGCCGTCAGCAGCGTACCCACGCGGATGACGGGGCCGTAGGGCAGCACCAGGGAGGTGGCCGCGATCCCCATGAATGCCAGCATCAGGATGCTGAACAGCTTGTGGGCGCGTGGGGCATTGGTTTTCAGTGACAGGAAGGACTGGCTGAATCCGATGATGAACACCATGCCCAGGCCCATGGTGAAGGCGATGGAGCGGTTGTTCCACCAGGGGCTGTCGGGCCAGAGGAACTCGAACGCAAAGCCGTTAAGCGACGCCTGGAAGAGCCCGTAGGCGGCAATGTAGGCTACGTAAAGCAGGTAGTTCACATCGCGTATCGACAGGAAAATAAGAAGGTTGTAGACCGCCAGGGCGAGGATGAGGCCGTAGTACATGCCAAAGACGCGGCCCATCACATGGTCGTTGTTGTAGAAGGCATCCTTGGTCCAGAGGGTCATGGGCATCTGGACGGCGCCACTGGTCTCTGCCCGCATGTACAGGTCCAGCGTCTGGCCGGGTTCGATCGTGAATTCAAAATTGATGTGCTGGTGGTCCCGGGAGCGCTGATCAAAGGGCACGGAATCGCCGGAATAGTATCGGGCGATGTCGCCGTCCGGGTAGACCACGTAGAGTTCCAGATGGTCCATGATGGGGTAGAGCGATTCCAGGACCCACGCCTCATCCGGTGGGGCTCCGGCCTCCAGCTGGACGTGGAACCAGTAGGCGGATTCGGTGAAGCCGAAATTCAGGGCCTCGGACTGGCCGCCCTGAAAGTCTCCGGACTGGCGCAGTTCACGGACCTCCTCCAGTTCCAGCTGCCCGCTCTCGTCCTCAAGGTAGGAGAGGGCGAGGGATAGGTCGTAACGCTCTGATTCCGTGTCCAGCATGACCGGATCGGAGGCGCCAGTCGCCACAGTCGGCAGGAACAGGCTGCAGAGGATCAGTAACAGGACGACAGGGTGGACTCGCATAGGCTTCAATCGCTAAGAACGGAATCTGGATTCACCTCTAGCAGTGTAGTCGAATCCACGGGGATGCCCTGATCGAAAATGTGCCAGAATGAAACCCATGGACTTATCAACGTCACACCGATCCAGTCTTGCCAGTGCCGTGCCGCGGCATGCGCTGGTTCTTGTTGCAGTGGTCATGGCGCTCTGGGGTTACGCGATCTTTGCGCCGGTGCTCTCGACGCCGGCGATTGCCGCCGTCTGGTTGCTGGTCTCGGCGCTCATGGTATCCGCGCTCTTTCCCCGGAAACGGCTGCGACGGCGGGCCTGGTTGAGGGCCTATTTTCATGAAGCCAGTATCTGGCAGCGACGCCTGGCTGGCGGCCCTGTCATGTGGACCCTGCAGATGGCGAAGGCCCTGGTGCTGTCCGCATTCCTCATGACCCTTCTGGTGCGCCTGCGGGAGCCGGATCTGTGGCGGTTAATGGTGGCTGGTGTGCTGGGGTTGGTGGTTGTGCGTTCTTTTCTGAATCGTGGTTTCCGGCCGGACCTGAATCCCGGGTACCGGCCTGAATTTGTCTGGCGTCTCAGTCTGCTGGTGACGGGCGTGGTGCTCGTGGTGGCGCTGGTGCTGATGGCTTTCCTGCGGCCCCAGCCGGATTTTACCGAGGCTTCGCTGGCCCAGGCCGTCTGGCACCAGGTGGACCAGGAGGCGGCACGTAGTGGGGTGCTTCACGAGGGGCTCCGGCTGCTGGCTGCCAAGGAGGGCGTCCAGCTCTGGCTGGCCCAGAACCTGGGCGGGTTTCCGGTAGCGGGCTGGCCCATTGTCGTGCTTGTCTGGCTGATGGTGTTCGTGGAGCAGGCCCTGTTCGTGACGGCTCTGCTGCTGCTTTGCAACGGCGTATTGAGCCGCCTGCCGCCCGAGGCCATTGGAGGTGTCTATGCGCTCGACTCCTAATGGGTTGTTCGCAACCGGCGTTAAGCTCGTGGTGCTGGCCTCGCTCCTGTCGGGCTTCTGGTGGCTGGCGGGGGCGGAGACACAGCGGATCTGGGACCCCCGTGACCAGGTAAGACTGACCCTGGAGGATCGGTATTTCCGGGTCCCGCGCTCCGAGCTGGGCGGGCTCAGGGCGGATTCCGAGTTCTGGTTCCGGGCGCAGGCTTCCATGGGGCAGGGGGTGCTTCGGGAGCGTATGAGCGAGCACCTGGACAGGCTCTTTCTGCGCGTTGAAAACCGTATTCCGTCCTTCCTGGACTGGTACTACAGCCTGGGCGGGGAATACAGCCGCCTGGGGATGTCCGCGCTGAACATCATCGGTCTGGACGACCGTAACTATGTGCAGGAGCAGGCGTCCGAACGGCTTTTTGAGGCGGTGGGCTGGGAGCAGTCCCTGGCGCGGCTGGATCGTGATCTTACCCGGGGGCTGGTACGCCATGACCGGCGGAGCCGGGAGGGTTGGATGGCCCGGCTTGTGAGCCAGTTGTCCGAGCATGAGGTGCCCGCTCCAATAAAGCCGGAATCACGCAGCTCCCACCGGATCGAGGATACGGTGTCACTGGACGGTCTGAACCGCAGCCTGGAGGCGGATTCGCTGATGAGCCTCAATGACCGGGCTTTCCTGAGCGCGGGCGGTGGAACCCTGGCGGGATTTGCGGTCTGGCGTGGCGCCTTCCGGGGAGCGGCGGCGGTTGGCGGGCGTCGTGCGGCGGCGAAGGGCGCGGGGCGGGTGATCACGCGTGCCGGTTCCGGCGCTGCCGGGGGTGCCATGATCTGTGCCCCAAGTGGGCCTGTGGCACTGGGTTGTGCGCTGGTTGCGGGGACGGCGGCCATGCTGACCATTGACTGGGCGTTGCTGAGCGTTGAGGAGGCCGTGAGCCGGGATGCCATGGAAGCGCGATTGAAGGAGGGGCTGGCTGGTTTCCGTGAGAATCTGGAGCGCGATCTGGGCAACCGTATTGAGACCCGTGTCGAGCACCTGCAGCAGGCACGACAGGAACGTATTCGCGGGGTTTTTCTGCCGATGGAGGGGATAAAACAGGCCGCCACGGGCGTGGCGGCCAACTGAAGAGGTGGGTTCAGAATCCGAGCTTGGCGGTGAACTGCAGCCGGTGGAGCTCACCGTTGCTCCCGTTCTCAAGTTCCTTGTCCCCCCAGATGATCTCGCCGCCCAGGTCCAGGTTGGAAATGGGGGAGTAGATCAGGTTGGCGTGGGTGCTGCTGTAGCTCTTGGCTGCGCCCCCTGCAACACTGTCCGGGTTGTCTGCGGTAGAGTGAGACAGTGTAAGGTTCGAGCGCCACTGGGGGCTCCAGATATGGCGGTAGGAAACGAAGCCGCCCATCTGGTCGATCAGTTCGATGTCGCCATTATCCTCAATCTGCGCCGCGCGGAATCCGTTCAGGCTCAGGTACCGGCCCATGGCGTTACCACCGTTGAGCTGGGCCCGGATGTCGCTGCCGTTATCGCCGACCGGCATCTTGGCGGCGAGAGACACGCCATAACCATAGGCGCTTTCGCGAGTGTCGCCATCTGGGTTGACGAAACCATTTTTATACGCAATTTCACGTCCCATTGCGGCAATGCTCAGGCTGCCTGCATCCACAGGAACGTTGTAGCGGGCTACAAGGTCAGGCATACGGTTCGAATCGTAACTTGCTGTACCTCCTAGATCGTCGACGGTGGCGTCAGCCTCAGAGCGGGTGATTGCGTCGGAACTGTTGTAAAAAGTGGATTGCGGATTCTCCAGCGCAAAATCCCAGTTACCCGGGCTGTAGCGGATCTGGGCCTGGCGCTCAAAGATGGTCCCTACCGGGCCAACGAAGTCCAGATTTTCCGGCAGCGTGCCCACGTTGAAGAAGGTGGACCAGGTCTGGCCAATGGTGAAATCCTGGAAGGTCATGAAGGCGTGGCGAAGCCGTACCCCGTAGCTGCTCGAGACACGCTCGTCACCCCCGGCGCCACGGAAGTCGATTTCGATGTAGGTGCCCACATCGCCCATCTCGGTATCGGAGGTCGTCTTGAAGAAGATCCGGCTCTGCTTCGCGTTGTTATTGTAGTTGACGCTGCTGTTGTCACCGCCGGTTGGAATAAGCGAGGGAATCAGGAACTCTTGGGTTGCGGATGAGTCCCCGTCGGTGGCCTGGGTCAGGTGTGAGTCGGCCTTTACGAAGCCACCGACGGCGAAGTTCGTGTTCGCCATCGGGGTATTCTCCAGCGCGCTCACTCGCTCTTCCAGGCTCTGCGCCTGAGCAGCTCCGGCGCCGGCGCCCACGGCAAGGGCCAGGGCGGTTATGGACATCTTCTTGTTCATGTTGTCGTCTCCTTTCTCTGCACATCGGCACGGGTTGCGGGGATCAAGTGATCCCTGACATCCAAAGCGTGCGTCGCATGCGGGAAGGCCGCAATTAGACCATGGTCGAAGTGCCGCATGATCCAGCGGCGCCGGGTGCTCGTAGAATGGCTGATTCAGGATCAAACGACAGGGAGCTCCCATGATTACACTCCACCATCTGAACAACTCCCGCTCACAACGGATTCTCTGGCTGCTGGAGGAACTGGGCATGCCATACGAGATTGTCCGGCATGAGCGGGACTCCAAAACCAACCTGGCACCGGAGAGTCTCAAGCGGGTCCATGCCCTGGGTAAATCCCCGGTGATTGAGGATGACGGCCTGGTGATTGCCGAATCCGGCGCCATTGTCGATTACCTGGTGCGCAAGGACGACGAGCGCCGCTTCGTGGTGGAAGAAGGAGAGGAGGGATTCCTGGACTGGACCTTCTGGATGCATTACGCGGAAGGCTCTTTGATGCCGCCGTTGGTGATGCGGCTGGTGTTCCAGAAAGTGAAGTCCGGCCCCATGCCCTTTTTTGCGCGCCCGGTGGCCAAGGGCATTGTGGACAAGACCCACAAGATGTTTCTCGGGCCCATGATCCAGTCGCACCTGGATTTCGTGGAGGATCATCTGGCCCGTTACGAGTGGTTTGTTGCCGGGCGGCTCACCGCGGCGGACTTCCAGATGAGCTTTCCTCTGGAAGCGGTGGTCGCTTCGGGCATGGCGGGCAAACGCTATCCAAATATTCAGCGTTATGTCGAGCACTATCAGCAGCGCCCGGCGTACCGTCGGGCGCTTGAAGCCGGCGGCCCCTACGCCTACGCCTGACCTCCGTCAGCCGCTCTCTTTCATGGCCCTGACCATGTAGAGGGCGGCGATGACCCGTGCTTCGTTCATATCATCCCGTTCCATAAGCTCGTCCAGCCGGGAGAGTTCCCAGGTCAGCACCTCGAGTGGTTCCGGCTCATCCCCCGGCAGCCGGGATTCGTGCAGATCCTCGGCCAGCACGGCGCGGATGTGGTGGCCCATGTAGCCCGGCGATAGCGTCATGTCCTTGAGGAAGGTCATCCTGCCACAGGCGTAGCCCGCCTCTTCCTGGAGTTCGCGGTTGGCCGCTTCGCGCCAGTCCTCGCCGTGTTCGTAGCCGCCCTTGGGCAGGGTGAGGTGATACTCCTCGGTGCCGGCGCCGTATTCGCGGATCAGGACGACGGTGTTGTCATCGAGTAGCGGGACGCACATGACGCCGGCGATGGGCGGGGTGCGCAGGCGTTCGAACTGGCATTCGGTGCCGTTTGAGAAGCGCAGGTGAACTTCTTCGATGCCGAAGAGGCGGCTGCGGTGGACGAGGCGGGTATCGAGGATTTCGGGTTTCTGTTCCATCACGTCTGGCCTTGAAACGAATGAAGAATGTGAGTTCCGCTTGCCCTTCGGACATGTCAGCTGAACCCAGAAAGGATAAAGTAAGTAGCGATACTCTGTAATAACAATGGATTTATCTTATGGCCATGGAACCATTGGTTGCCCCGAGGTGGGTAGAGGAAACAGACAGTGAGGCGCTGGCGCAGCGGTTGGCTGTGCATGTGGCGGATCGGCTTCGTGAGGCGTTGGCGATGCAGTCCGGGGTAACTCTGGCCGTTTCAGGAGGACGATCGCCGGCACGGTTTTTTGAGGTGCTGAGTGAGCAGGAACTGGACTGGGAGCGGGTGGCGGTGCTGCCCGTGGATGAGCGGCTGGTGGTGCCGGGATCCCCTCAGGCGAATGAGGCTCTGATTCGGGAGCACCTGCTTCGTAATCGGGCCTCGGAGGCGGTATTCGTGTCGCTTCTTGAGTCCGCACCGGGGCCGGCTGAGGCGCTTGCCCGGGTGCATTGGCCGCCGGTGGTGGCGGTGCTGGGAATGGGGCTGGATGGGCACACGGCGTCCTGGTTTCCGGGGGATGACGCTTCTCTGGTGGCAATGGCGCCGGAGGGGCGCCCCGGCTATGTCGAGACGGTTGCGCTGGAGGCGCCACGGGCGCGGGTGAGCCTGAATTGGCCGGCGCTCCAGGAGGTTGGCGAGCGGGTTCTGTTGGTTCAGGGGGACGACAAGCGGGCGCTTCTGAAGTACATTCTGGAGGAGAAGCCGGACTATGCGCAGTATCCGGTAGCACGACTTGTTGCCGAGCCTCTGACAGTCTTCTGGAGTCCCTGATGAAAAAGGAATCGGGTTACCAGCCCAGCCCTCAGCGCCACCTTGAGTCCCATATTCGGCGGGCCCACGTGATACCCATTCTTACCGTTGACGACGAGGCTACGGCGCTTTCCGTGGCGGATGCCCTGGTTGCGGGGGGCGTTACCGCCCTGGAGATTACCCTCAGAACCCCGGCGGCGTTGCCAGCGTTGGCGCGCATCCGCAAGTATCTGCCCCAGCTGACTCTGGCGGCGGGCACGGTGCGTTCCATTGATGATTACCATGCGGCCATCGATGGGGGTGCTGATTTCGTGGTCTCGCCCGGGTCGACGCCGCACCTGTTGAACTATGGCGTTACCGCGGCCGTGCCGTTGCTGCCCGGGGTGGCAACGGCGTCCGAGCTCCTGATGGGGTTTGAAGAAGGGTATCGGGGGTTCAAGTTCTTTCCCGCGGCGGCCAGTGGCGGTGTGCCCGCCGTGAAGTCACTGCTGGGTCCCTTTGCCGAGGCCTGGCTGGTGCCCACCGGAGGCGTCGGCGGCGAGAACGCGAAGGACTATCTGGATCAGCCCAATGTGGCGGCTGTGGGCGGCACCTGGCTGGTGCCGCAGGACCTGATCGCCGCCAGGGACTGGGAGGGTATAGAGCGGCTGGCCTATAACACCCTGCATAAGCTGGCGTAGATTTTCACGCTACCAGGTGCCCGTATTCTCCATTGACGCCCAGGGCTCCTGCTCGGGCAGGGCATCACCTTTCTGGAGCAGTTCAATCGAGATGCCATCCGGAGAACGGATAAAGGCCATGCGGCCATCCCTCGGGGGGCGGTTGATGGTCACGCCCCTGTCGCTCAGGAACTGGCAGGTGTCGTAGATGTTGTCCACGCGGTAGGCGAGATGGCCGAAGTTGCGCCCGCCGGTATAGGTCTCCGGGTCCCAGTTGTAGGTCAGCTCAAGCATGGGGGCGTTGTGCTTCTCGGCAGCTTCGCGGTCGCCGGAGGCGCACAGGAATACCAGGGTGAAACGACCCCGTTCACTGTCGCGCCTGCTGACCTCCTGCATGCCAAGGAGGTCGCAGTAGAAATGCAGGGATTCGTCCAGATCACTGATCCGGACCATGGTGTGCAGGTATTCCATCGAGCGGCTCCCTGTTGGTTATGCGGGAATAGGTTGGTTGGCCCTGCGGTATTACGGTCTGCTGTTACCGTTGCCGCTCTCCGCATTGTGAATGTAATGGGATCCATCAACAATGCCGCCGGTTTTCAGGTATTCCTGCACGGTGGGAGAGCAGTTCAGGTAGAAAAGCAGCAGCTCACGCTGTATATCCTGATCCTGAACGCGCGAGGCAAATTGGATCATGCTGCGGATATGGTCGTCGCTGTTCCAGGGGAACTGTCGATGGTAGCGCAGCTCCAACAGTTTGCTGAGCCGCTCGAGGTGGTAGTCACCCGTGTAAGTGAGGTGATCCCTGAGCCGGAATCGGCCAGCTGGGTGCCCGTGCTCCGGCTCGCCGGCTGCCGCGGTGCTTCGGCTGGTTTTGCGCCATAGTGATTTCAGCAACACGTCTGCCTCGCCTCCCGGTTCAATCAGTCAGACTGCAGACCTGGATGAATCTGGCCGTATTATGCCCGCCCCCGGTCCTGTCTGACACGCCCTGTAACACCTGTTTACAAACTGTAGTTCATTTTTGCGGAAATGTGATCTGTCCCGCTATCAAGAACTATGTCGTTGTGAATCCCATCATGGTTCCATACGTTGGGTGGCCGTTGATGGGTTTGTCACAGTATGTCCGGATTTAACAAATCCATGGGGTTGTTGTTGCTGGAGTGCTAACCGGGTCACAGCAGGTGGGATTAAAGCCTTTTTAGAATGGATTCCAGATGCAATCGGAACAGGTGCAGTTTATGACCCAACCGGGTGATGACGAGCCCGTCGGCGGAACCATCATCGTCGACTGAACCACAGGTCCCTGGCCATAACCGTCCGTTCAATACGAATGTCGGTTGAAGCCCGTGCGCCGGAACACCGGACGTGAGGCATGATTTGCCCGAATCCCTGTAATTGCCCCCCCCTTCTTTGCGAGCAGAGTAATAGCCTGCCTGCAGCCCGCTTGCGAGACGCCCTACCGCTGGTTTCACCATTGTTTATCCGGTTGCGGATAACCCCATCGTCAATGCCGGCGATGGTTCGCCTGTACAGTTTCGCCAGCGGAAGCTCTCATTGCAGGAGGTTTGGAAAGAGATCGCGGGATCAAGCGGGTGTCAAATAAATGGCGTAAAATGTAGCAAAACACTGCCTGAATAAACACACTTTTACAAAGTTGGCGGGTAGCCTAGTTCGTGAAATGTCAACGAACTGGTGCAAGAACATGTCATATCCCGCCAAGAAAACGTTCAAGAACCCGACCTGGGTGCTGTTTGCAGGCTTCTTTATTCTGGCTGGCTGTCAGATTGATGGTGCCTCAGATACTGGAAGCGATAACGGTCAGAGCGCGCAACAGGACGAGAGTGTTACGGATGATACACAGGAAACCGCGAGTCGGCCGAGTAGCGAAGACGACCTCGTCGCGGACAGTTCCGGCGATAGTTCCACCACTGATGACGAATCGGTTGATGACGGCACAACCGAAACGGATGGTGGTACAACCGAAACGGATGGTGATACAACCGAAACGGATGGTGATACAACGACCTTGGATACAACCGCAACCCTGATGTGGGATGCACCGACCCAGCGTGAGAATGGGGATACCCTGAAGGTCGGGTCAATTGATTACTATATCGTTTCCTGGGGACAGGATCCGGATACCCTTGCCAACACCGAGCAAGTGTCCTGTGTAAATTGCACCGACATGGAGCACGTGATCGAGGATCTTGATGAAGGAACCTGGTATTTTACCGTTCAGACCCGCGATACTGATGGCAACGTGAGTCGCGAGGCGGACCTGGCCAGCAAGAAGATCTGATCAATCCGGCTCTGTCAGTGGCAGATAGAGCCGGAAAGTGGAGCCACGGCCCGGGGTGCTGACAAGGTCCACCACGCCCCGGTGCCGCTCTGCCACGGTCTGGACAAAGGCCAGGCCCAGCCCTGCTCCGTGAGGCCCTCCCATCTCAGTTCCCTTCTGACGCCGGAATCTCTGAAAAACCATGGGCTGGTCTTCCAGCTCAATCCCCGGACCCTGGTCCGTAACACTCAGGGCGCCCGTCTGGCCCGCATTCTCCACGCTGACTGAGACCACGGTATTGCCCGGACTGTACTGGATGGCGTTGGTGAGCAGGTTAATGACTGCCCGCTCGAGGAGTTCCGCGTTTCCTGACAACCACAGGTCCTCCCGGCCATCAAGCTCGAGCCGGACCTGGTTGGCGAGGGCCTGCTCCTGGACCGCGTCCACCGCATTCTCGGCAATGGTCAGGAGTTCGCAATCGTAGAACCGCTTGTCGGTGAGTTCCTCGGCCCGGGCCAGTTGCACGAATTCTTCGGCCAGCTGGTAGCTTCGCCGGGCGAGGCGGGCGATCTGGTCCAGCGTTTCCGGCGCCACCGGCTGGTCTTCCCGTCGCAACTGGTCCAGAAGGGCAAGCTGGGACACCAGAGGTGAGCGCACGTCATGGGAAATGAAGTCGATGGCTTCCCGGTACTGGCGTTGGCGCTCGCGCAGATTGGTGATGTCGGAGAGGTTGACGATGAGCCCCGGATGACGCTGCTCGGGGAGATCGAAGGGCGCCAGGTGTATGAGCAGGGCGCGATCCCGCAGCCAATAGTCGATGACGTCCTCGTGGCGCTCGTTAAGGATCGTCAGGATGCGTTCACGCCAGATCCGTTCTGGTTGGCGGCTTTCCTCGGTACTACCACTGATCATCAACCGTTGCAGCGGCATACCGGTGAGGCTTTCCCGGGGCAGCTGGAACCATTCCGGGATCCGGGCGTTGACGTAGCGGATAACGCCCAGCGCGTCCGTGACGATGACGCCGTCCGGCATGCGTTCGAACCCGGAGCCGATAAAGCGGCGCATCCCGGCCAGCGCCAGCGTTGCATTGTGCACCTGCTCGATGTGGTGTGAGACCCGTTCCCGGGAGCGTTCGATGACTGGTTCCGTGGTGCCGGTATGCAGGTGCAGGCTGTCAAGGAATGGTCTGACGGTGGCGGCGTCGGCTTCGCTGGTCCAGACCAGGCCCAGCTCATGCCAGTATCCGTTGCGGAAAAAGCGGATCCGGCTGCGGCTGGCTTCATGGTGCCATTTTCCGGCCTGCTTCTGGGGCAGGAGGGTGTCCGAGCCGGAGGGCGGCTGGCCACGGATGGGCTGATGATTGCTGGTCAGCCAACTGTCGCTGGCCTGGAGCAGCTCCTGGAGCTCATCCAGTAACTGGGCCGGTGCACGGTCTTCCAGGCGGCCAATGGTAATGCGCCGTTCACGACCCAGGGCATGGAGCTGGCGATTGAGGAAACGGTTGAGGAGGCCAAGCCGCTGGGCCGTCCACAGGGGAAAGGCGAGGGCGGCGGTGAGTGCGGGCGCCCCCGGTGTGAGCCACAGGGCCTGGAGACGCAGCAGGCCGTAGGAAACCAGGATGGGCAGCAATGTCAGGCCAGCCGCCAGAGCCAGGGTGCGCATCGGGCGCCAGCGGGGAAAGCAGGCCCCGATGATGGCAACACTGAAGAGGCCCAGCAGCAGTGATGCCCAGCCGGAGACCGGCTGAATAACCCGGTCCTGCGCAATGGCCGAAAAGGCGTTCGCATGGAACTCAACGCCGCTGAGCGGAGCCGTGCGTCCGGAGACCGGGGTGGGCAGCATATCCCCGAAGCCGGCGGCGGTAATGCCCACGAATACCACCTTGTCCCTGAGTTTCTGCGGCGGAACCCGCCCTTCGAGGACGTCGATGTAGGATACCGAGGGCATGCGCCCGGCACGGCCCGAAAAGGGAATACGGACGTGGTTCTGCCTCACGTTGACGAACGGGGCATCCGCGGCGACTGCCGCTGTGTCCGAGCCTTGGGTCTCCATTCCACTCTGCTGGATCACGGCGTCGGCAAGGCTGGGCCAAACGGCTTCCCCCAGCCCCTCCCGCCGGTAAAAGCCGCGCACAATACCATCGTCATCCAACTCCACATGCACATGGCCAAGGGCACCAGCGGCTTTGGTGAGACTTGCAATGGGAAGGAACTCGCGTAAGGGCTGCTCATCGTCGCTGGGGTAGATGTGCAGGGGCAGCACCACGTCGCCGTGGCGTTTCATGGCGTCAGCAAGCTGCCGGTCCTGGGCGCCGCGTTCCGAGGGTTCCGTGAACAGGATGTCGAACGCAACGGTGCTGGCGCCGGCCTGGTCGAGTCGATCAATCAGGCTGGCATGGTACTGCCTGGGCCAGGGCCAGCGCCCCAGGCGGTCCAGGCTTTTTTCGTCGATGGCGACAAGTACCAGCTCGTCCGGCGGGGCCAGGCGACTCTGTTGAATCAGGGTGTCATAGAGCCAGAGATCCAGGCGCTCCGTTGCCGGGGTGACCGTCAGCAGTACGAGCAGGGCGGTCAGGGGAAGAATCAGGTGCCAGCGTGCCAGGCGCCTGGATGGAAAAAGGCCACTGGAGCGCATCAGGGAGTTCCTTTCCGCATGGGGTCATTATTGAACGGAGGTTTCGTAAGGCTCGCTCCAGTCATTGGTTATTATCGCATCCGTTGCCAGGCCTTTTACCCGCACATGATAGCGTTGACCCGGTTCCAGCTGAACCCGGGGTTGCGTGTCCTCAGCGGTTACTGCCCCGACAATATTGCTGAAGGTGTCATTGTGCGCAAGTATTCCCGGGGCGGCTTCAAGCGGGCCAGTGACTGCGCCACGTTGCTGCCATGAATGGCGGAGTAGCCCGCGTGCACGGTTTTCTGCTTCTCGCCATCACCAAACCAGACCTCGCCCTCGCGGACCTCAAGCAGGGTGCCGCCGCTGCCGCTTTCCAGGCTGAAGGCGGTGCCACGCACAGCCGCGACCGCCGAGGGCGTTTCAATCTCGAAACGGGAGCCCCGGTGCTCAAAGGGCTCCACATCGGTATTGACGCGCCCGCGCTCCAGGTTCAGGCGGATATCGACCATGCCTGAGCGGCCATACTGCGTAAGCCGGTCGAAGGTGATCCGGCTGTGGCGTTCGATCTTCAGGATGGAGCCATCAGCGAGCTCGACAATCGCCTGCCCGTCGGTGGTCCGGACCTCATCCCCCACGTTGAGCCTGTCACCAACGCCCAACTCCTGAGGTTCGGTGGCAGGGTGCGGGTGTAGGAAAACGGTGCCCGTGACGGAGGTGGCCCGGGCGGGTCTGGGGCTGCGCTCCAGCCAGGTCAGCGGTATCTTCAGGGCTGCGCCGGGCCTCAGGGGGTGCTGGGTGCTGATGTTGTTATAGCTGACCAGGTCTTTCTGGCCTCGGCCGGCGCCGAGCAGGCGGTCGCTGATGCCCGTGAGGCTGTCGCCGGGGCGTACCGTGTAGGTCCAGTCGCCACTACGCTCAGGCACCGGCGGAGCAGTTTCAAGCTCCGTGCTTGTTGAGCCACGGGCCAATGCCGTCTGGGTGCCAGCCAATGCCATCAACAACAGGAGCATTGCCGTCATGGGTTCAAGTCGTCTGCGTACTGCTTTATACCGCATAAAAACTACTGCCTGTTTCAGGCGCTCATGGCTTCTGTATCCACAGCTTCCAGGCGGTAACCGCGCTGGTAGATCGTCTTGATCCGGAAACCGTTTTCCGGCTTGATGCCGAGTCGTCGCCGCAGACGGCTCATGTGAGTGTCCACCGTGCGTGTGTTGATGTCGCTGGACACGCCCCAGACCCGTTCAAGGAGCATCTCACGGGTGAGTAGGCGGCCCTGGTTCTGGAACAGGAAAAGCGTCAGGTCGAAGTCCTTGTCCGTGAGCTCAATGGGCTCGTCATGGCAATAGATCACCCGGCTGCCCTTGTCGATGGTGAAAGGCCCGAATTCCAGGTGTTCCTTTTCCACTTCGGGATGGACGCGTCGCAGCAGCGCGCGGACCCTGGCGAGCAACTCCCCGGGGCGGAGGGGCTTGGCCAGGTAGTCATCGGCACCGGCGTCCAGGGCGGTGATGATGTCCTGCTCGTTGGCGCGCTGGGTTACAAACAGCACGGGGATGGGCCAGTCCAGCGTCGCGCGGACATTCCGGAGAACCTCGATACCGTCGATATCCGGAATCTGCCAGTCCAGGATCAGCAGATCGTAGCTCTTGTGTGCCACGGCGCTCAGGAAGGCCTGTCCGGTGGCGAGGTAGTCACAGGTCTTGTCGTCGTCATGGAGCAGCTCGGCGATGCGTTCCGCCTGTTCGTGCTCGTCTTCCAGCAACGCGATGCGCATTGGCGCCTCCAAAGTTATTCACCGTGAAAGATGGCACAGCAATGCTTGCACTTCAGTAATCCTTTTGTTTTAAAGGGTAACGTGTCTTAAGACCGGCCGATGCTCAGGTTTTCAGGCTGTTGGTATCCGGTCTGCCATCCTGGTCGGAGAGCGTTGTGCGGCAGGCGGGGTAGCGGCTGCAGCCCCAGAAAGGGCCTTTGGGGCCGGAGCGCTTCACCAGAGGGGCGAAACAATAAGGGCAGGGCACGGGCGCCTGGTCCATGCCGTCGCCGGCACTGCTGTCGTCTTCGGCTTCCACGGCCCGGCTACCACGGCATTCGGGAAAGCGCGAGCAGGACCAGAAATCACCGAATTTGCCGGAACGCTTGCGCATGGGGGCGCGGCATCGGGGGCAGTGCACGCCCGTGTGTTCAGCGGGCGCCGGCCTGGCACCCGCAATAGCCGGATCCAGAAGCGTGCGTATATCGGTGGTGAGTTGTTCCAGGAAGGATTCCGGGTCGCTGTCCCCCTGACGGATCCGCTCCAGCTGGGATTCCCAGATGGCGGTGCGGTCGGGGGTTGTGGCGCTCTCCGGCAGGCCCTCGATCAGGGCCCAGCCCTTGTCAGTGGCGTGAATGGCGCGCTTCTCCCGTAACAGGAAGCCACGGTTGAACAGGGTCTGGATAATGGCGGCCCGGGTGGCCTCGGTGCCAAGGCCGTCCGTCTCGCGCAGGGTCCGGCGCAGGTCAGCGTCCTGCACAAAGCGCGCGATGCCGGTCATTGCTGACAGCAGGGTGGCGTCCGTGAAGGGTGTCGGGGGCTGCGTGGTTTTCTCCAGGCAGCGCGCCTCGTGACAGCTCACCTGCGCCCCCGGCTCGAGCCGTGGAAGTGGGGTGGGCGCCTTTTCACTGTGGTCACTGCGGCGCCTTACGGGCTCCAGCCGCTTCCAGCCCTCGCTGATGATGCCGGTTTCCCGGGCCTTGAAGGCCTCGCCGCCAATGCGACAGTCAAGCTGCCCCTCCCGGTGGAGGGCGTCGGATTCGAACTGCATTAGGTAGAACCGCGCCACCAGGTCATAGACCGCCGCTTCGTCCTTCGACAGTTTCCGGAGTGAGCTATGGCGCTGGGTGGGCACAATGGCGTGGTGGGCACCGACCTCGTGGTCGCTCCAGGCCTTGCTCCGGCGGGCGATGTCCTCCGGCACGCCGCCTTCGACCAGCTCCGGATGGGTGGCGGCAATGGCCGCGACCACCTCATGCCGGTCGGACCAGTGCCCTTCCGGCAGGTAACGGCAGTCTGAGCGTGGGTAGGTGATGAGCTGGTGGGTCTCATAGAGGGACTGCGCGGCTTTCAGGACCTGCTCGGCACCCATGCCGTGGCGCCGCGCGGCAGTGATCTGGAGCACGGATAACGACAGGGGCAGCGGCGGTGCCTCCGCACGCTCACGGAAGCTGGCATCCACCACCTCGCCGGTCTGTCCCTGTATCCGGTCGCGGACCTGTTCCGCGGGGCCTTTCTCAAGCAGTCGGCCGTTCTCATCCAGCTTGTGGGCCACGTCTTCACCGGGTTGCCAGCGGGCCCGGAAAAGGTGGTCCGGCTCCGTGCCCGGGGCGAGGACGGCGTCCAGCTGAAAGTAAGGGCGTGGCTCAAAGTCACGGATGCTCCGGTCGCGCTGGACGACCAGCCCGAGCACGGGCGTCTGGACACGGCCCACCGAGAATACGCCCTCCTGGCCCTTGCGTTGATGATAGAGCGTGTAGGCCCGACTCAGGTTGATGCCATACAGCCAGTCCGCGCGCTGGCGTGCTTCCGCCGAGGCCTTGAGCGGCTGGAAGCGGCGGTTGGCGGTCTCGGCTTCCAGGGACTTGCGCACGGCCTCGGGGTTGAGGTCGTTGATCAGGACGCGCCGCACGCCGGCGGGAGAACCGCACCATTCCAGCACTTCATCCACCAGCAACTGGCCTTCGCGGTCCGGATCCCCGGCATGAACGATGTCCGTGGCGTGCCTGATCAGTTTCTCAAGCACGCCAAGCTGGTCACGGACATCCGCGCGGGGCTGGCGTTCCCAGTTGTCGGGGATGATGGGCAGGGTATCCAGCCGCCAGCGCTGCCATTGGGGGTTGTAGTGGGCCGGCTCTACCGGTTCCAGCAGGTGGCCGATGCACCAGCTCACCACGATGTTTTCTCCGCACTTCAGGTAGCCCTGGCCGCGCTCGGGCCGGTTGCTCAGGGCACTGGCAATGGCGCGTGCAAGTGACGGTTTTTCCGCAATATAAAGGCGCATCGGGACCCCGTGGGTTAGGGACAGTACCGGTGAAGGGTGTTAAACTCAATCCGGTATTGTAACGAATTCAGCATCCGGAGCGTGGTTTATGTCTCTGCAGGCGGCAATTGAAAACCGGCTGAGCGAAGGATTCAATCCCTCCGTTCTCCAGGTGGAGAACGAAAGCCACCAGCATGCGGTGCCCGCCAACTCGGAAACCCATTTCCGTGTGGTCATGGCCAGCGAGGCCTTTGAGGGCAAGCGCCGCATTGCCCGTCATCAGGCCGTTTACGGCGCGCTTTCCGAGGAAATGAACAATGGCATCCACGCGCTGACGCTGCACCTCTACACTCCCGAGGAGTGGCAGAACAGCGAAAGCGGTGCCCCCCAGTCCCCGCCCTGCATGGGCGGTTCAAAAGCCGGCTGAGCGAGGTGATATGAGCCAGTATTTCCAGATCCATCCGGAAACCCCGCAACCGCGGCTGGTGCGCCAGGCGGTGGAGATCCTGCGTCGTGGCGGGGTTATCGCCTATCCCACGGATTCCGCCTACGCGCTGGGCTGTGGCCTGGGCGAGAAAAAGGCGGCGGAGCGGATCCAGTGGCTGCGCAACCTGGACGACAAGCACAACTTCACCCTGGTATGCCGGGATCTGTCCGCGATCGGCACCTACGCCAAGGTGGACAACGTCCAGTACCGGCTCCTGAAATCCCATACCCCGGGCCCTTACACCTGGATACTGGATGCAACCAGTGAGGTCCCCAGGCGTTTGCTGCACCCGAAACGTCGCCAGATCGGCATCCGCGTGCCGGATCACCGGATCGTGGACGCGCTGGTGGCGGAGATGGGGGAGCCGATCATGAGTTCCACCCTGATCCTTCCGGGTGAGGAGTGGCCCATGAACGACCCGGAAGAGATCCGGGATCGGCTGGAGCACCATGTTGACCTGGTCATCGAGGGCGGCTTCTGTGGCATGGAGCCGACTACGGTGGTGGATCTGTGCGGCGATATGCCCAGAATCATCCGGGAAGGGAAGGGCGATCCTACCCCATTCCAGCTTGAATGATCAGGTCGCGGCGCTGAACCGCATCCCGCAGGCGGTTCTTCGTACCCCAATCTTCGTTCCCCGCTCCCCTCCACCTCCGAGAGCTTGATGCTCACCGTCTCCTTCAGGAAGTTGCTCTCCCTCGCCGTGTAATCCCTGTATTCCCGTAGAGACATATCTGTAAAAGATGAAAAAGGGTTCAGAGTATGAATTGTTACACAAATATTAAATGTGGGTAATCGAAAAGGTAGGTTTTCACATTAAATCGGCTTTCTCTTTGTTAATGTCGGACAGTGAGGTCCTCCGGGACTGAACAAATAATTAGAAAAAAACAAACAATGGAATGCTGTAGGAGTCATTATATGAAAGGCCTGAAAAAAGTAACGCTGGGGGCTGCCATCGCAGCGGCGCCCTGGCTAGCCTACGGGACCACGCCTCTGGACGATGCAGCCTTGAGCGAGGTGACTGGGCAGGCGGGCGTGACGATTGAACTCGACACGCGCGTCACCATCGACCAGATTGACTATTCCCAGGGTCCTTCCACGGGGTCGGTGTTGGTCAATAACATTGAGATTGGTGGTTTCGGTCCGCTTAACGATCAGATTACCGAGAACCTCGATATCAAGATCGACATCGATCTCCAGGAAAACGGAGACGCTCTGTTGCGTTTCGGTCCAATGGGCTTCAACCCGGTTGACCTGGGGGTCTCTGTTGGCTCGGTCGGATTGAGTGGTAGTTCGGGGTCCGCAACGCTCATATCGAATTTCGATATGCGCATGTGGGTGAGCGGATTTGATGTTTTGGCGAGGGTCGAGGATCTGCAGGGCAATACTGGCGGTTCGGGGTCCCTCGCGATGGACGCTTTCTTCGCTATTGAAAACCTTGATGTGGATTTTGACGTGGCCGCAGTGTCACTGAAAGGGCTCCGCATGGGTGGTCCGGGGTCGCTGGAAGGTACGGATAGTAGCAGCAATGGCCTGATAGAAGAGGCGGCGTTCCCCGACACAAACTCGGTGCGCCTGGCTCTTCAACCGGTGAACGCGCAGCTGAGGGTCGGGGCGGCAGGTTCGATCTCTGCCTCGGGACCCTCCGAGACCCTGCGGGTCCAGGTTGATAACTTTGTCAGCGATATCTGGATGCCAACGATCAATGTTGGCAGTGGCGACAGTAGCGGTGCTGCAAGCATCGGTTCCATCGCCATTGATCATCTGGATATCAGTGGTACGGAGATGGCGATCTATGGTCGTCAGTAAGTAGTCAGTCCCTGAAGTTATTGAACTGAAGCGGTAGTTCAATACTGGACTCGCGCAGCGCGGCGATCGCCTCCTGGAGGTCGTCGCGCTTCTTGCCACTGACCCGCACCTTGTCCCCCTGGATGGACGCCTGGACCTTCAGCTTCTTCTCCTTGAGCAGCTTGACAATAGCCTTGGCCGTGGGTTGATCGATGCCCTGGCGGAAGGTCATGTTGAGGGAGAAGGTCTTTCCGCTGTGAACGGGTTCATCCTCCATTTCCACGCCGGCCGTATCGACCCCACGCTTGGCGCAGGCCTTGCGGAACAGATCCTCTATCTGGCGCACCTGGAAATCCGATTCGCTGGTCAGCGTCACCGTCAGGTCCTTGAGTTCAACGCTGGCGGTCACGCCCCGGAAATCAAAGCGTGTGCCGAGTTCGCGGTTGGCGTTGTCCACGGCATTACGCAGTTCCACTTCGTCAATTTCAGACACCACATCGAAAGTAGGCATGGTTTTGGTCCGTTAGGTGAGTCATCGGGCAGGATATGGTGCCCCCGGCTGGATTCGAACCAGCGACCTTCCGCTTAGGAGGCGGATGCTCTATCCGACTGAGCTACAGGGGCATGGAAGCGCGTATGGTAGCGAGCCATGGCCCGGGCTTCAAATGCAATTGTTGTTGTGGGCGTGAAGCGGGATTAGACTCGGCGCCCATGGACCCGATGCAGCTTTCCATCATCATGCCTGTGCTTAATGAATCCGCCAGTATTCGCCGGACCCTGGAGGCGTTGCAAGCACTCAGGCGAGGCGGGCACGAAGTGGTTCTTTGCGACGGCGGCAGTACCGATGGCACCCGGGAAGCTGCCGCCGGCCTTTATGATCAATGGGTGGCCGCCATGCCGGGCCGCGCGGCTCAGATGAATGCCGGCGCGGCGCAGGCCCGGGGCAACCTGCTTCTGTTTCTGCATGCGGATACGCTGCTCCCGGAGGCTGCCCCTGAATGGCTGGAGCGGTTCTGGCGAAGCAACCGGGACTGGGGGCGTTTTGATGTGCGGCTCTCCGGCAATCGGGGGCTTTTTCGGGTCATTGGCTTCTTCATGAACCTGCGGTCCCGCCTGACTGGCATCTGCACGGGGGATCAGGCCCAGTTCGTGCGCCGTTCCCTGTTTGAAGGTCTGGGTGGGTTTGCGCCACTTCCCTTGATGGAGGATGTGGAATTCAGTGGGCGACTGAAGCAACACTCCCGCCCTTTCTGTATCCCTTCACCGGTGGTGACCGACAGCCGGCGATGGGAGGCCAATGGCGCCTGGCGAACAATCCTGCTGATGTGGCGACTGCGCTGGGATTACTGGCGCGGTGTGCCTGCGGAGCAGCTTCGGGCCCGCTACTATCCATGAAGAAATCCGTATAGGGTATTGCTTTGGCAGCGACTGACGAACCACTCCTGATCCAGTTTGCCAAGTGGCCGGAGAAGGGACGGGTAAAGACCCGCCTGGCTGCGGCATTGGGGGAGCAGGGCGCCCTCGATGCTCATGTTGCGCTGACGCGGGCGGTACTGGATCAACTGATGGCTACGGGCTATCCGGTGAGTTTCTGGTGGGATCGGTCATTGGAAGTGCCCCCCGATGAGGCGGCAGGGATTCTCGGAATTCTGGAAACGAGCGGGATCACCCAGAAGGTCCAGTCGGGGGAAGATCTTGGTGCCCGCATGACCCGCGCTCTCAGGTGGGGGATAGGTTCTGCCGGGCGGGCCATTATCGTCGGCAGTGACTGCCCCTCGGTGGATGCGGATTACATTGGGAAAGCCCTTGAGGGGCTTGAAAATGCGGATGTGGTTATTGGTCCGGCCGACGACGGGGGCTATGTGCTCATCGGTGCGCGAACCACCACCGACGCTATGCTTGCCGGTATTGACTGGGGAACCCCCAGGGCTTTTGAGCAGACCTGCCGGAGGCTCAGACAGGAAGGACTCCGGTACCAGTGCCTGGCGCCCCTCTGGGACGTGGACGAGCCCGAAGACTGGGCTCGTTTTCTCAGCGTTGGCGCTGAGAAGTAGAGGCTGATGCCCTGTCCGGAAACCGCGATGCCACCTGGGGGCTGACGGCTTCCGGTCCCTGTGCTTTAATACAGCATCAGCTCACATTTTAAGCGGACCGGAGTTTTTTCATGCGCTGGAACCCTGTCAAACAGGACCGGTTGGCGTCCCTGGTGTGGAGCCTTGTTGTCGTTATTGGTCTTGCCCTCTCTGCGCCCGCTGTTGCTGCACGGGATGGTGGCGATGCCGAGGAGCCCATCGTGTTCAGTCTTGCCGCCATTGATCCCTATGCCAGGGAGGTGCCGGGAGGAGAACCTCAGGGCGTGCTCGTTGAGATCGTCAAGGAACTGCGTTCCCGCACGGGCCTTCCCCTTCGTTATCACGTCCGCCCCCACGGCCGCACGCTTCTTGAGCTCGAGGAAGGGATCGCGGACTTTGTGCCAAGTTTTGCCACCCCCGGGGTTGAGAGAATCGGCGAACGAGTAGGGCATATTGCAACGGCGAGGGTGCTGGTGCTCGGACGTGACGGGGATGAGTCCATCAACTCTCTGGCCGGACTCAACGGCGACAACGTTGGGTATCTGGACGGAACCTGGTACGGCCGCGCCTTTGAGAAGAATGAGAAGATTCACAAGGTGCCCGTGAACGACGTGGCGCATGGAGTGCGCCTTCTCAAGCGTGGTCGCCTCAAAGCCGTCGTTGCGACGGAAATCGCCATTCCCCCGGGTTACAACCCCGAACACACGGATGATTCCACCCTGAAAATCCTTCTGGAACTCGAACCCAACGAAGGTAAGCTGTACATGTCCAGGCGGTCCTCTCGGGACAAGGCGAGCGAGCTTATCGCCGAGGCCCTGAAGGCGATGCATAAGGACGGCACCATGGACAGGCTCCTTGAGGCGCGCTTCAGAACGATCTCTGCCAGCGATGGGTCAGAGTGAGGCGTTCCCCGCCGCCAACAGGCCCCGCACATGGGCTTCGACGCCGTCAGCCAGAACCTGCAGGTTATAACCGCCTTCCAGCATGGAAACCACCCGGCCCCGGCAGTGGGCCTTCGCCACATCAGTGATGGTGTCGGTGATCCAGCGGTAATCTTCCGTCTCCAGCTCGATGTCCGCAAGCGGATCAAGCCGGTGGGCATCGAATCCCGCCGACACCAGAATCAGTTGGGGCTTGAACCGATCGAGTGCATCCAGCCAGCCTTCGGTGATGGCCTGACGGTAGGTTTTACTGTCCGTGCCGGCCTTGAGCATGACGTTTACAACATGGTCCGGCATATCGTGATAATGCTTGTAGGGGTAGAAGGGGTGCTGGAAGCTTGAGCACATAAGCACCCGTGGGTCGTGGTGGAATATATCAATGGTGCCGTTGCCCTGGTGCACGTCAAAATCCAGGATCGCCACCCGCTCCAGGTGATGGAAGCTCAAGGCATGCAGCGCGGCGATGGCCACGTTGTTGAAGAAACTGAAGCCCATGGTCCGGCTGCGCTCGGCGTGATGGCCCGGAGGGCGTATGGCACAGAAGGCATTACGGGCCTGGTTGACCAAAACCTGGTTCACTGCCTGGACACCGGATCCTGCCGCAAGCCGCGCAGCCCTGAGGCTGTAGGCGGTCATCATGGTGTCCGGGTCGGC
This sequence comes from Halospina denitrificans, assembly GCF_004364635.1. Lineage (GTDB taxonomy): Bacteria > Pseudomonadota > Gammaproteobacteria > Pseudomonadales > Oleiphilaceae > Halospina > Halospina denitrificans. Next base: position 221,872 of record NZ_SOAX01000006.1, read on the forward strand.
CATGACCCGGCCTTTGGTGGGGGCCATCTGCTCGAGCTGGTCGATGTACTTGTCCGGGTGGGCGCGACGGATCTCATCCCGGGAGGCCTCTTCTGCCTGAGTGACCAGCAACTTGTCCATGAGCCCGGTCTGGGTCAGCCGATCCTCGATGGCCCGGAGGCGTTTCGGGCTCTCGGGGTGGTCGTCGCCCATGTCGTGGGCTTCACAGTCGGGGTGATGGAAAAATGCGGTGGACATCGTCTGGACTCTGCATGATGGTTACACTGTAGGAAGGATTGTGGGCCGTCGGCCGTATTGTGGCAAGTCAACAGGGAGCACTATGTCCACGAGGAATCTCAACGCACTGTTCAATCCGCGCTCCATTGTCGTTATTGGTGCCTCGGAGCGTGCCACCAGCCTTGGTGGTATGGTGCTGCGTAATCTGATGGCCGGTGACTATGGCGGTAAGCTCCTTGTCGTCAATCGTCACGGTTACGATCAGGTGCATGGCGTTGCCTGTGTACGGCGCGTCAGGAGCATGAAGCTGGTTCCGGATCTTGCCATTATCTGTACACCCCCAGAGACCGTGCCCAAGGTGGTTCGCCAGCTGGGGGAGGCGGGGGTGCGAACCGCCATGGTCATGACTGGCGGAATGTCCCGCTCCCACAGTCGTAATGGCCAGCCGTTGATGTACGCAGTGCGTGACGCGGCGCGCAAGGCAGGCATCCGGGTTCTGGGGCCGAATACCATCGGGATCATGTCGCCCTCCACCAACCTCAACGCGACCTATGCGCACATGGGCGTGCTTCCCGGCAAGATTGGCTTCGTGGGGCAGTCTGGCACAGTATGCAGTGCGGTCATCGATTGGGCCTTTGCCCGGGGAGTGGGGTTTTCAAGGCTTCTGACCCTGGGTGATGGCATGGACATCGGCCACGACGACCTGATCGATTACCTCGCGGAGGATCCCGGAACCCGCGCTATCCTCCTGCACATGGAACACATCCCCAACCCCCGGCGCTTTATCTCGGCGGTGCGTGCCGCCTCGCGCACCAAGCCGGTGATCGCGGTCAAGAGCGGGCGTTACCCTGAGTCCGAATACATGCCACAGCCGTTACCGGATGGGCTCACCCAGAGCGATCCCATCTATGATGCGGCTCTCCAGCGTGCGGGTGTGCTCCGGGTCAACGGGCTGGACGAGATGTTTGATGGCCTGGAGAGCCTGTCGCGTATGCGCAAGGTACGGCGTGAGGAGCTCGTGGTGGTGTCAAACGGAGTTGGCCCCGGGGTTCTTGCCGTGGACCGGCTCAAGTATCAGGGCGGTCAGCTTGCCAGCTTCTCGGAAAAGACGGTGGAAGCTCTGCAGAAACGCCTGCCGGATTATCTGAGCGTCCGCAATCCGCTGGATCTTGGCTTTGATGCGTCGCCCCAGCTGTACGCGGATGTGCTTGAAATCCTGGGCAAGGATCCGGCCGTTGCCAATGTGATGGTGATGTACACGCCGACGCTGCTGGAGGATACCCTCCACATAGCGGACTCCGTTCTCAAGGCGGTTAAGCGTCAACGGTTGAATGTTTTCACCTGCTGGCTGGGGCAGGCCACGGTGCTGGATGCCCGGGAAGCCTTCTACGAGGAAGGGCTGCCCACCTTTTTCTCCCCGGAGAAAGCGATTCGGGCCTTTATGCATTTCGTGCAGCACCAGCGTGGCCAGCGGCTGTTGGCGGAGACGCCGGAGTCCTGGCCGGAGCCCGAGGTGGACCGCCAGGAGGCGCGTAAGATGGTTCAGAGGGTGATCCGTAGCCGGCGTGACCACCTTCTTCACCAGGAGGCGCGGCAACTGATTTCGGCCTATGGTATAGAGACCCTGGAGACGGCCTACTGCGATGACGAGGACGACGCCATCGAGGCGTTCCGGGAGTGGGGTGGCCCCGTGAATGTGACCCTGCTGCACGAGGCGGGCTGCCATCCCTTTCTGGAAGAGACCACGGGTCGTGGACGCTACAAGGCAACCATCCGTCGCCTCAACGACGAGCAGGGGGTTGCCAAGGCCTGTCGCCTGCTGCTGGAACAGTACCGCAAGCATTTCCCCAACAGTGGTTTTCTTGGTTTTGCGCTTCATCAGACGGATGCCCATCTTGGGGGGATTGGGTTCAGTGTCGGCATCACACGCGACGCGGTATTCGGGCCTCTGATCGTGTGCGGCTCCGCGGGGGCACGGGTCAACGTGATGACGGACCGGCGTGTTGGATTGCCTCCCCTGAATATGAACCTCGCCTATGAATTGGTCTCCCGCAGTTATATGTACCGTCTGCTGCGTGAATACAGCCACCATCCGGAAGACGATAGCCGCGGGGTTTGCCAGACGCTGGTGACACTGTCACAGATCATCAGTGACATCCCCGAGGTGCGAGGTCTGGAGATCCTGCCGCTGCTGTTTGGCACGGAGGGTGCCGTGGCCTGCGATGTGGCGATCAACCTGGGCGAGGCGGTCTCGCCCGTGATCAAGCCCTATCCCCGGGAGCTCGAGGAGACCGTGGTACTCAAGTCCGGTCGGGAGGTGCTTTTGCGTCCGATTCGTGCGGAGGACGAGCCCAGGCACCTGGAATTCCACGAGAGTCAGTCACCGGAGACGATCCGTTACCGGTTCTTCCAGTACCGCAACCAGTTCAGCCACGAGGATGTGGCGCGCATGGTGCAGATCGATTATGACCGGGAGATGGTCTTTATCGCCACTGAGTCGACTGAGGATGGGGATGAACGGACTCTCGGCTCGGTTCGTGTCTGGACGGATGCGGACAACATCCACTGCGAGTTTGCGGTGATGGTGCGGGATGAGATGCGCGGGGAGGGGCTTGGGCGCGTGTTGATGGAGAAAATGATCCGGTACTGTCGCGCGCGGGGTACTCTGGAAATGGTGGGTAATGTGTTGCCGGGGAATGAGTCGATGAATGGGTTGGCTCGGGCGCTTGGGTTTAAGGTGACTTATAACGACGACGAGGAGGTGATGGACCTTCGGTTGAGTTTGAATGAGCCGCGGGAGGATTGGCAGTTGGATCGGGTTGATGGGGAGTTGCCGCCGATCTGATTTCGTTGTTTTCTGCCTTTGGTGACGGCTTGGGCGGGGTGGTCCTTTCCGGGAATCGCCACGAGTACGTCCCTGTAGGCTGCCCTCCGCCATCCATGGCTCCGGAGCTTCCCGGAAAGGACCACCCCGCCCAAGCCTGCTTCGTGCAGGCTGCCTGTTCTGTAGTTACCCGCCTCTTGTGAATACCCAGTTGTCGCCACTTGAGAGTTCTTCGTTGAAGGCGTAGCCGTCGGTGTCGAAGTTCTGGACGTCTTCCGGGTTGGTTAGTTTGTTGTGGATTACCCAGGCGGCCATCATGCCTCGGGCTTTCTTGGCGTAGAAGCTGATCATCTTGTACTGGCCGTTCTTCCAGTCCTTGAACTGGGGGGTGATGATGCGGGCGTTCAGGTTTTTGTGGTCTATCGCCTTGAAGTACTCGTTGGAGGCGAGGTTGAGGAGGACGCCGTCGTCGGCCTGGAGCTCTTCTTTGAGGGAGTTGGTAATGGTTTCTTTCCAGAAGGCGTAGAGGTCCTTGCCCCGGCTGTTTTCGAACTTGGTGCCCATTTCCAGCCGGTAGGGCTGCATCAGGTCCAGGGGGCGGAGGACGCCGTAGAGGCCGGAGAGGATTCTGAGGTGTTCCTGGGCGAAGTCGAGGTCCTTGTCGCTGAAGGTCTGGGGGGCCATGCCTTCGTAGACGTCGCCCTTGAACGCCAATACGCAGGGGCGGGCGTTGTCCGGGGTGAAGGGGGTGTGCCATTCCTGGTAGCGCTGGGCGTTGAGTTCGCCGAGGGGTTCGCTGATGCCCATGAGGCTACTGACCTGGTAGGGTTCCAGGGTCTTAAGTTCGTCGATCAGTTCCCGGGCGTCTTCCAGGAAGCGGGGTTGGGTGTGTTTGTCCGTGGGTAGGGGGCTGTCGTAGTCGAGTTTTTTGGCTGGTGAGACGACCATTAACATTGGCTATTCTTCCTTGGGTTCTATTGGGTTGAGTTTAACATTGTGCCTTGGCAGGGAGCGAGGTGACGCTTCCCGGGAATCGCCACGAGTACGTCCCTGTAGGCTGCCCTACGCCATCCATGGCTCCGGAGCTTCCCGGGAAGCGTCACCTCGCTCCCTGCCCCATATCTTGTGCTAGTGGTTGCCCAGGAAGTTGATGACATCCTTCTGGGTGAAGGGCCAGTTCAGTTCTTTGCCCTGGGGTTCCATTCTCAGTACGGGGATTCGCTCTCCGTATTGTTCCACCAGTGTTTCGGATTCCGCGATATCCACGACTTCCACCGGGATGGGGGTGTCTATTGGGGTTTCGACCAGGACCTGTTCGGCCTGTTTGCAGAGTTCGCACTGGTCGGTGACGTAAAAATAGAGGGTGGTGCCTGTGGACATGATGCTTTGTTCCCCCGGATAATCCCCGCCTTCATCAATCAACACGCAGGGATTTGTGTGCATGTGGTTTCGTAACGCTCGTCTTTATCGTATCACCAAAGCCTTCGATTGGTCTGCGGAGGCTCTTGAGGAGGCGCTCGCAGCGCGCGCTTTCAAGCCCTGTGCGCCCCAGGACAGTGAGCGCATTGGCTGGGTGCCGCCCCTGGGGCGGGAGGATCAGCAGCTGGTGTTCACTTCGGGGAATTACCATCTGGTCTGTCTGCGTCGCGAGGAGAAGGTGCTGCCGGCGGCCGTGATCAAGGAGACGGTGGATGAGCGCGTCGAGCACATGGAGGAGGAGCAGGGCCGGCCCCTGCGTCGCAAGGAGAAGAATGAGATCAAGGATCAGGTGACGCTGGAGTTGCTGCCGAAGGCGTTTACGCGTTCGCGGTTCATCTACGCCTACCTGGCACCGGAGGAATCGTTGATTGTGGTGGATTCGGCGAGTTCCAATGCGGCCGAGATGCTGCTGTCCGAGCTGCGCGAGACCCTGGGCTCACTCCCTGTGCGGCCGCCGGCTGTGCAGCAGTCACCGGCTTTCATCATGACGCAGTGGCTGCGGGGCGAGGTGGAACCGCCGGCCTCGCTGCAGCCCGGTAATGAGTGCGAGCTCCGTGATGACAGCGAGGAGGGTGGTGTGATCCGCATCCGTGGGCTGGACCTTGGCGGTGACGAGGTTCGTGGCCACCTGGACAACGGCATGAGCGTGACCCGCCTGGCACTGAACTGGGAGGACAACCTGGAAATGGTGCTCGACGATGAGCTCACCATCCGCCGCCTGAAGTTCGGCGACGGTCTCAAGGACCGGCTGGACGATGAGGGGGGCGAGGACAGGGCGGCCCGGTTTGATACCGCCTTCACCCTGATGACCCTCGAATTCGCCCGCCTGGTTCCAGCCCTGCTGGACGCCTTCGGCGGGGAAGACACCTCGGCCCTGGTCAGCGCTTGACCTGGGCGTCGAACTTCTCGCCGGTGATCCCTCTGGAATCCGGGCCCATCAGGTACAGGTAGGTCCCCATAATGGCCTCCGGCTTCGGATTCCGCCCCGGATCCTCCGCCGGGTAGGCCATGTGCCGCATATAGGTGCGCGTGGCCCCCGGATTCAGGCTGTTCACCCGTGCATTGTTACGCTTGTCGTCCATCTCATCCGCCAGCGTCTCCATCAGCCCCTCGGTGGCAAACTTCGACACCGCATAGGCCCCCCAGTGCGCACGCCCCTTGCGGCCAACGCTTGATGACGTGAAGATCACACTGCTGTCCTGGGAAGCTCTCAGAAGTGGAATCATCGCCTGGGTCAGCAGAAACTCCGCCGTAAGATTCACCTGCATCACCTTGTTCCAGGTCTCCGGATCATAATGCTCCAGCGGCGTCAGATCCCCCAGGATACCCGCGTTGTGCAGCAGTCCATCCAGCCGCCCGAAATCCTCCTCAATCCGCTCCGCCACCGTCGCATAATCCGCCGCCGTGGCCCCCTGCAGATCCAGCGGCAGAATCACCGCCTCCGGATACCCCGCGGATTCAATCTCGTCGTACACCTTCTCAAGCTTCTTGATCGTCTTCCCAAGCAGGATCACCGTGGCCCCATGCGCCGCATAGCTCATGGCAGCCGTTTTCCCAATCCCGTCACCGGCCCCCGTGACCATGATCAAACGCCCTTCCAGCAGGTTGGATGCAGGCTCGTAGTTCTCAATCGTTCTAGCGCTCATCAAAGCTCCGTTAACTCTCAAATGTTATTTACGAATGGACTGGAATTTCTTTGCGGACCGCATACTCAAAGGTCTGAAGAGGGGAGTGGGGGCTGCTTTCCGGGAAGCTCCGGAGCCATGGGTCAGGCCGACAGGCCTGACGGGTTGCCACGGATGGCAACCCAGGACCGGCACGCGGAGCAGGACTGCGCAGCGTGACGGGCGGAGGGCAGCCTACAGGGACGTATTTGTTGGCGGTTCCCGGAAAGCAGTCCCCACTCCCCTCCACCCCCAATGCCAACAGCAATCATCTACCCCCGAAGAAGAGGCAAAAACTCAGACCCATGATCAATCAGGTGATGCGCCCCCCAATCCTCAATCGGATCATGCTCCCCAACATACCCATACCGAACCGCAACGGTCGTCATCCCAGCCGCCAACCCGGCCTCAATATCCCGCCGATGATCCCCCGCATAAAGACAGCGCCCCGGCTCAGCACCCACAGCCTCAGCCGCGAGGAACAGGCACTCCGGATCCGGCTTCGTCCGCGATACATCATCCGGACACACCACCACCCCACAGCGCTTATCCAGCCCCAGCGCCTCAAGCAGCAGGGTGGTATAGAACCGCGGCTTATTGGTCACAATCCCCCAGGGCAGGCCATTGGCCTCAAGCCACGCCAGCGTCTCCTCCATCCCCGGGAAAAGCTCGGTCCGAACGGCAATGTGGGTCTCATAAAGATCCAGCAACCCACCCCGCCGCGCCCCGTAATCCTCGTCCTCCGGGGTCAGGTCAAACCCCAGCTTCACCAGCCCACGTGCGCCGTCAGACACCACCGACCGGATAACCGGTTCCGGCAGTGGTGACAGGTCATACTGCGCCCGCTGCTGGTTCAGGCACCAGATAAAGTCCGGCGCCGTATCCAGGAGGGTTCCGTCCAGATCGAAAAAAACAGCTTCCTGGGGCATCAGGATGCAGACTCCTCGGGTTTCTCGGCGTGCATCAGGTAGTTTACGTCAATATCCCGGCCCAGCTTGTAGGTGCCCGTGACGGGATTGTAGGTCATGCCTGTGGTGTCCCGGGTTTCCAGGTCTGCGGCCCTGAAGAAGCGGTCCATCTCCGAGGGGCGGATAAAGCGCTTCCACTCATGGGTGCCCTTGGGCAGGAGCTGCAGCACGTATTCCGCGCCCATGATGGCGAAGAGCCAGGACTTGGCATTGCGGTTGATGGTGGAGACCACCAGGTGTCCACCGGGACGCAGCAGGCGAGCACAGGCGGCAACAGTGGCGCCGGGCTCCGGGACGTGTTCGAGCATTTCCAGGCAGGTGATCCGGTCAAAGCTGCCCGGCTGCTCCGTGGCCAGTTCCTCCACGGACTGTTGCCGGTAGTCCACCTCGACCCCCGACTCGAGCGCATGGAGCTTGGCAACCTCGATGGCCTCGGCGCTGAGGTCAATGCCCGTCACGTGCGCGCCCCGGCGTGCCATTGCCTCACTCAGGATGCCGCCGCCGCAGCCCACATCCAGCACCTTCTGATCCTGAAGCGAGCCGGTGCGTTCCTCGATGTAGCCCAGGCGCAGCGGGTTGATCTCATGCAGGGGCTTGCATTCGCCTTCCGGATCCCACCAGCGGCTCGCCATGGCATCGAACTTGGCGATCTCGCTGGAATCCACATTGCCACGCGTGCTGGTGGTGTCGGTCATGGTTGCTTCCCGTTCAGTGTTGGTCGGCTTCGTTGATGGCGATCTGCCATCGTTGAACGCGTTCGCGCAGCCCGTGCAGGTCCATGCGCTGGAGTTCGCCCTGGATCAGCCGTGGTTCGCCGGCAACCCAGCTGTGGGTCACCTGGCGCCCGTTGGTGTTGTAGACCAGGTGTGGGACCGGGTCGTAGACCGGCTGCGCCAGGATATCGCCCAGGTCCACGGCAATGATGTCCGCCTGCTTGCCGGGTTCCAGGCTGCCGACACGGTCGTCGATACCCATGGCGCATGCACCGTTGATGGTCGCCATACGCAGGATATCAATGGCTTTCGCCGCGCCGGCGTCCATGCTGGAGAGCTTGCCGAGGAGGGCGGCGCTCTGCATCTCCCCGAACATATCCAGGTTATTATTGCTGGCGGCACCGTCGGTTCCAAGGGCGACGTTGACGCCTGCATCCATGAGCATCTGGATGGGGCAGGCACCGCTGGCCAGTTTCATGTTGGCCTCCGGGCAGTGCAGGACGTGGGCGCCGGTTTCCTTCAGCAGGTTCAGGTCGTGCTCGTCCACCTGGGTCATGTGCACGCACTGGGTCCGTGGCGACATCAGTCCCAGCTCTGCAAGCCGGCGGGTCGGACGCAGGCCATGGTTCTGGATGCTGTCCTGCACCTCGCCGGCGGTTTCGTGAAGGTGGATCTGGATGGGCAGGTCGACCTGCTCGGCCAGGGTGGCGGTCCGCTTCAAGGGTTCGTCGGAGTTCGTGTAGGGCGCGTGGGGACCGAAGGCAATGGTTACCAGGTTGCTGTTGCGAACCCGGTCGTGCAGGGCAAGCCCCTTCTGGAAGTAGTCTTCCGGGCCGCTGCCCCAGTTGGTGGGAAAATCCAGTACGGGAAAACAGGCCTGGACCCGGATACCATGGTTCTGGGCGGTTTCGGCCACGGTCTCCGGGAAGAAGTACATGTCGCTGAAGCAGGTGGTGCCGGTGCGAAGCATTTCGGCGATGGCGAGCTGGGTGCCGTCGCTTACGAATTCCTCGTCCACGAAGCGCCCTTCGGCGGGCCAGATGTGGTCCTCGAGCCATTCCATCAGGGGCAGGTCGTTGCCCAGGCCGCGCAGCAGTGTCATGGCGGCGTGGCCATGGGCGTTGATGAGTCCGGGCATCAGGAGCTGGTTGCCGAGGTCCAGGGTTTCCTGGGCCTGGTATTTCTGCCTGGCGGTTTCTGTTGGGCAGATGTCGGTGATCCGGTTGCTGGTGATGGCGATGCTGTGGTTGTCGAGTACCGTGCCATCGTTGGTCATGGGGAGGACCCAGCGGGCGGAAATCAGTTTGTCGACGGCGGCTGTTTCGCTCATGCTGGTGGTTTCCTGGTGCTCTGGTTTGTGGTTGGCGCATTATAACGGAAGCCTTGGGGTTAGCGCACGGCGGCGACTTCTCTATGGGTAATTTTTACGAGCTTGAGCCCTTGGAGGAGCACTTCCCGGGAATCGCCACAAGTACGTCCCTGTAGGCTGCCCTCCGCCATCCATGGCTCCGGAGCTTCCCGGGAAGTGCTCCTCCAAGGGCTCATTCAACATTGCGATGTCGCTTAAGGTTAGAGGAAGTTTGTATGTCGGAGCAGGTGGTTCCCGTTATATGGCGGGGGGATTGTCTTGAGGTTCTGGATCAGCGGCGTTTGCCGGGGGAGGAGGTTTGGCATTCGTATCGGGATTCAGTGGGTGTATTCGAGGCGATTGCTTCCATGCAGGTTCGGGGGGCACCGGCTATTGGGATTTCGGCGGCTTATGGTGTGGTGCTCGCCGCTTTTGCAGCGCGGGATGAGGTTGACTGGCGGATTGCGATTGAACGGGCCATTGATGAACTTGCCGAGTCGCGGCCGACGGCGGTGAATCTGTTCTGGGCGTTGAGGCGGATGCAGGGGTGTCTGGAGGGTATTGGGTCCGGTTCCGAGGCCTGCGCGGTGTTGGAAAGGGAAGCGATTCGGATCCATGAAGAAGACGCGGCGGCGAATCGGCGGATGGGGGAGTTGGGCGCGGATGTGATTCAGGAGGGGAGTGACGGGCCTGTTGAGGTTCTGACTCACTGTAATACGGGGGCGCTGGCCACTGGGGGGCACGGGACGGCCCTGGGGGTGGTGCGTACGCTCCATGAGCGGGGTGCGTTGTCCATGGTGCATATGGACGAGACGCGGCCCTGGTTGCAGGGGAGTCGACTGACGGCCTGGGAGTGTATGCGGGAGGGGATTCGCTGTTCCCTGAATGTGGACAGTGCTGCGGCAACTTTGTTGGCCAGTGGGCGTGTGCGTTGGGTGATCGTTGGGGCTGATCGGATTGTGGCGAACGGGGACGTGGCCAACAAGATCGGGACGCTGAACCTGGCGATTCTGGCTCGGCACTTTGGGGCCGGGGTGATGGTTGTTGCGCCTGCTTCCACCCTGGATCGAGAGACGCCTGACGGCAGTGGCATCGTGATTGAGCAGCGTGACGGGAATGAGTTACGCCGCGTTGGGGAGCGGGATATTGCTCCAGCTGGAGTGGCGGCGTTCAATCCGGTCTTCGATGTGACGCCGGCGGCACTGATTGACGTGATTGTTACGGAGCAGGGCGTTGTCCGTAACCCCGCGCGGCATACGAATCCACTGGCGTCACTGGTCTGAGCCGCTCTCTCTGTCTGAAGTGCCTTTGTTCGAGCTGTTCTTGCTCGAGCCGCCCTTGCTGGAACTGGATTTGCGCTTGGGCTTACTGTTCCGGCTCGCCCGGTTGTTCTGGTCCGCGTCCTGATCCTTATTCTGGTTCTTGTGGCGGCGTTCGCGCTTGGGGGTTACTGGTTGGCGCCCCTCGCGGATGGCGGCATCCTGTTCAGCTTCCAGTTCATCCAGCGCCTGGTTGAGGTAGCCTTCCTGCTCGGCGACGAAGTGCAGGGACATTTCAAATGACTTGCGTGTGAACTCCAGTACGCGCTGGAATCCTTCATCCGACAGGTCCCTGGCTTCGTCGTGTCCGCGATAGATGTTGATGAACTGGCGTTCGCGCTCAAAGTGCAGCGGCAGCCGGCCAACGCCCCAGTCATTAAGTACCCGCCAGGTTTCGGGGCTGTAGGTTCGGGTGTACTTGAGGATGAATGGAACCGGATCATTGCGCGCCAGGACCGCTGCGAGACGGAGGATAAGCTCAAAGGAGAGGGTGGCGGTGCCGTCCTCGACGGCTTCGATCAGTTTCTTGTCCCGAATATTCAGGGCTTCGGCAAGATCATTGACCGTGAGCCCCGCCACCTCGCGCAGGTCCCGCAGGGATTCGCCGGCCGCCAGCATCATCCGCAACTGGTCCTGGCTGCCCATGATCTTCTTGCCGACCTTCAGGGACGTACCCGTGGTGCGCCGTGCCAGTTTGTAGGCGGAACCGGTGTAGCCCGCGAGACGATCAAGCAGGGAGGGCTCGTCCTCATCATCCGCATCATCCGCGTCACGGGAAGATTTATGGCGCTGGTGGCTGCTGTGCTCCTCTGAAGAGGGCTCGGAGTCGTCGTCCTCGAGTCCTTCCTGCTCCTCGTCTTCGATCTGCTGGAATTTCTCCAGGGATTCCAGCGTATGCAGGGAATCCTTCAGCAGTGTTTCCAGCGCTTCAGACTTCTCGTCATCAGTTGCCATAACCGGGGTGGCTCCCTGTCATTTATCCCATTCGCCTGCAACCGTTTCGCTTTCCGCCCCATCATGGTAGATGGACGCAAAGGCGGCGTTCAGATTCAGCAGGTCGGCCAGGACCTGGCCGCTTTCCCGTACAACAAAATCAGGGCCATCTTCGGCCAGGTCGCTACGCCGCCCCTTGGCTGCACGGGACTCCGCATCTTTCTGGTAGGCCTGCCAGGAGTCGAAGGTCTCCTTATCCTGGAGTTCACGGCGCTCGTTAACGAGGGCCAGCTGCTTGTTCCTGAACTGCTCAAGGTTTTTCTGGCGTTTATCGGCATTGAGGCTGACGTGGGTTCTGTCCCGGCGCTCTTCCAGCAGGGCCATCTCCTTCTTCTGGAGCTGGTACTCCTTGACGGCATTGAACCGCTCTGTATGCGTGTCGCTCAGCTTCTGCAGGACGCTGTCAAAATTGAAGTAGGTCATATGATCAACCGGATCGATCTCGTCCCACTCCAGGGCGCCGTCCAGTGCGCTTTCGGCGACACGGTCCCGATGGATCCGGTCCGCGATTTCAAGGTCGGGGACCACGCCCCGGTTCTGGGTGCTTGCTCCGGATATGCGATAGAACTTGGACTGGGTGATCTTGAGATGGCCGTGGTTCAGCGGCCGAACTGCCTGGACGGTGCCCTTGCCGAAGGTCTGTGACCCCATGATCAGGGCGCGGTCGTAGTCCTGCATGGCCCCGGCAAATATTTCTGAAGCAGAGGCACTCAGGTTGTTCACCAGCACGATGATGGGGCCGTCCCAGGCGACGCCGTTCTCCTCGTCCTCAAAGACCTGCACGGAGCCGTCGGGCCCCCGCACCTGGACTGTCGGTCCGCTTTCAACAAAGAGTCCGACAAGCTGGTTGGCTTCGGTGAGTGCGCCGCCGCCATTGTCCCTGAGGTCGATGACCAGACCATCCATGCCGTCCTTCTTGAGCCCTTCAATCAGCTCCCGGACATCGCGGGTGGTGCTCTTGTAGTTTTTCTTGCCTTCGCGTGCCGCCTTGAGATCGGCGTAGAAGGTGGGGATATCGATGACCCCGACATCCCAGGGTTGTTCGTCACGCTTCATCTCCAGCATGTCGCTCTGGGCCGACTGTTCCTCCAGCTTGACCTCATCGCGCACGATGCTGATGGTATCGGTGTTCATGTCGTTGGCGGTGCCTGCCGGGATGATTTCCAGGCGCACGGTAGAACCCTTGGGCCCGCGTATCAGGTCCACAACTTCATCAAGACGCCAGCCGATGACGTTGGTGATGCGTTCATCCTCCTGGCCGACCCCAACAATGCGGTCCGCCGCGCCAAGACTTCCCTCATCGGACGCGGGACCGCCAGGAACAATGCGCGACACCTTGGTGTAGCCGTCCTCAGACTGCAGCACGGCACCAATGCCTTCCAGGGACAGGCTCATGTTGATATCGAAATTCTCGGAGTTGCGCGGAGACAGATACTGGGTGTGCGGGTCCCAGAGGCTGGTGAACGCATTCATCCAGTACTGGAAGGCGTCCTCGCTGCGTGGCTTGTAGGTCCTGTCCAGCTGGCTCTCATAACGTTGTGTCAGCGTTTCCTTAATGGCTTCGTCCGGTTGGCCGTCGAGGCGCATGCTCAGCACGGCATTGCGGATACGGTTGCGCCAGATCTGGTCGAGTGCAGCCTTGTCCTTTGCCCAGTCGGCTTCACCGCGGTCAATCCGATACTCGTCATCGCCGTCGAAATCCAGCTTGTCGATGCCGTTTTCGATCAGCGAGAGCGCATGCTCGAGTCGTTCGATGGTGCGCTTCTGGTAACGGTTATAGATCTTGAAGGCTGGCTCAAGGCGACCGGATGTCAGTGAGCGTTTCAGTGAATCACGATACTCGTTGAATTCCTCGATATCCTGCCGGGTGAAATACAGGCGCTGGCTGTCCAGCTGATCGAGATAGGCGTCCAGGGTATTGGAAGCCAGTTCATCGTCGATATCCTGGTCTTTGAAATGACCGAACTGCAGTTGACGGGCGATCAGGATGTTGGCACGCGACTGATCGGACGTCGGCTCGACTGCATCATAGGTTCTTTCGGTATCAGTACTGGCCTGGGCGGAAAGGGCCATGACAACCAGCAGTACCGGAAGGACGGAATGGGGAAAAAGATGACGAATACGCAAGGTTGAATAGGCTCCTGACTCAGGAAATCGGATACAAGATAACAGTCTCTCTCCTGGGAATTGTAGGGTAGGGAAGTCACCGGGGCTAGCCCCCCGAACAATTGTGAACAAATCGACAGGCCCCGACGCATGTCGGGGCCTGTCCATCCCGGATTGATCAGGCGAACGCTTCCTCGGCCCGGGCTTTTTCACGCAGCAGCTTCGGAGGCTCGAATCGGCTGCCATAGGACGCGGCAAGCTCATCCGCGCGCTCGGTGAACGCCTGCAGGCCGTACTGGTTGATGTACTGCAGGGCGCCGCCGCTCCAGGCGGCAAAGCCGATGCCGAAGATGGAGCCGATGTTGGCATCGCGCACCTCCATCAGCACGTTCTCCTCCAGGCAGCGCACGGTCTCGATGGCCTGGATGAACAGCAGCCGCTCCTTGAGCAGGGTCAGATCCGCGTTGCGGGCCTTGTCCTGGTCCACATACAGGTTTTCCAGCTCCGGCCAGAGGTACTTTTTTCCGTTCTGGGGATACTCGTAGAAGCCGGCGCCGGCGGCCTTGCCGGTGCGTTCATGCTTGCTGACCATGGCATCCACCACGGCCTCGGCCGGGTGCGGGTCCCAGGTGCCGCCGGCGGCCTCCGTGTCCTTCTTCGACTGGTCCCGGATATGGGTCATCAGTGAGAGGCTCACCTCATCACAGATGGCCAGCGGCCCCACGGGCATGCCTGCCAGCACCCCGGCATTCTCGATGGACGCCGGGTGGAAACCCTCGCCAAGCAGGCTCACGCCTTCGTTCACGAAGGTACCGAAGACCCGCGAGGTAAAGAAACCACGGCTGTCGTTGACCACGATCGGCGTCTTGCTGATCTGCATGACGTAATCGAAGGCCTTCGCCAGGGTCTCGTCGTCGGTCTGTTCGCCCTTGATGATCTCCACCAACGGCATCTTGTCCACCGGGGAGAAGAAGTGCAGGCCGATGAACTTCTCCGGGTTGGCGGAGGCCTTCGCGAGCTGGGTGATGGGAATGGTCGAGGTATTGGAGGCGAAGATGCCATTGTCGGCCAGGTGCGGCTCCGCTTCCTGGGTGACCTTGGCTTTCAGGTCGCTGTCCTCGAAAACCGCCTCGATGATCAGATCGCAGCCGGCCAGGTCATCCGCGCTGCCGGTGGCCTTGATGCGGTCGAGCACCTTCTGCTTGCCGGCTTCATCCAGCTTGCCCCGTGAGACCTTTTTGGCAAGGAGCTTGTCCGAATAGGCCTTGCCCTTTTCGGCATTCTCGTTGGAGACGTCCTTCAGCACCACCTCGATGCCCCGGTTTGCGCTGACGTAGGCGATGCCCGCGCCCATCATGCCGGCGCCAAGGATGCCCACCTTCTTCACCTTCGACTTCTCTGGCGCATCCGGGCGGCTGCCGCCTGCCTTGATGGCGTTCAGGCCAAACCAGAAGGTATTGATCATGTTCTTGGCCACCTGGCTGCAGGTGATCTCGGTGAAGTAGCGGGCCTCGATTCGGTCTGCGGTGTCCACGTCCACACTGGCGCCTTCCACGGCCGCGGCCATGATGCGCTCGGGGGCCGGGTAGCAGCCCTTGGTCTTGTCCTTGAGCATGGCCGGGGCAATGGCCAGTCGTTGGGCCATGGCCGGATGGTTGGGGCCACCTCCGGGGATCTTGAAGCCTTTCTGGTCCCAGGGCTGCTTGCTCTCGGGGTTGGCCTTGATCCACTCGCGGGCCTTCTGCAGGAGCTCTTCCTGCGAGGAGGCCAGCTCATCGACCATGCCTTCCTTCAGGGCGGTCTGCGGGTCGATCTGCTTGCCTTCCATCAGGTAGGGGAAGGCCTTCTCAAGCCCCAGAAGCCGGGGCAGGCGCACGCAGGCACCGCCGCCGGGCAGCAGGCCCAGGGTGACTTCCGGCAGGCCGATCTTGATGCTGGCATCATCGAGTACGATCCGCCGGTGGCTGGCCAGGCAGAGCTCGTAACCGCCGCCCAGGGCCGTGCCGTTCATGGCCGCGACCACCGGCTTGCCCAGGGTCTCCAGCTTCCGCATCTGCCCCTTGAGCGACAGGATGGTGTTGAAGAATTCCCCGGCGTTCTCGTTGGTTACGCTAACCAGTTCCTTCAGGTCGCCGCCGGCGAAGAAGGTGTCCTTGGCGGAGGTGATGATGATGCCGCTGATTGTCTCCGCGTCGCCCTCAACCTTCTGCACGGTCTCGGTGAGCGCCTCGCGGAAGGCCGCGTTCATGGTGTTGGCGGACTGCCCCGGCATGTCGATGGTCAGGGTCAGGATGCCGTCGTTGTCGATCTCGTATTGGATTGCCGTCATGGTGTTCTTCCTGCCCTTCAAACCCGTTCAATAATGGTGGCGATGCCCATGCCGCCGCCGACGCAGAGCGTGGCGAGGCCGAAGCGCTGGTCCCGGCGTTCAAGCTCATCGAGCAGGGTGCCCAGGATCATGCAGCCCGTGGCGCCCAGCGGATGGCCCATGGCGATAGCGCCGCCGTTGACGTTCACTTTCTCGTCCGGGACGTTGAGTTCGCGCTGGAAGCGCATGACCACGGCCGCGAAGGCCTCGTTCACCTCGAAAAGATCGATCTGATCCGGAGTCATTCCGGCCTTGTCCAAAGCCTTGCGCGAGGCCGGCGCCGGGCCGGTGAGCATGATAGTGGGGTCGGTGCTGGTCACCGCCGTGGCCACGATGCGTGCCCGCGGCTTCAGCCCCAGCTTCTTGCCCATGGCCTCACCACCGATGAGCATGGCCGTGGCGCCGTCCACAATGCCGGAGGAGTTGCCCGGCGTGTGGACGTGGTTGATCTTCTCCACGTAGTGGTACCGCTCACGCGCCACCCCATCAAAGCCCATCTCACCCATCTGCTGGAACGAAGGCTTGAGCTGGCCGAGGGCCTCGGCGGTGGTCCCGGGCCGCACATGCTGGTCCCGGTCCAGAATCACCAGCCCGTTCTTGTCCTTAACCGGCACCACGGACTTGCTGAAATATCCCTTCTCCCAGGCCTCGGCGGCCTTTCGCTGGGATTCGGCTGCGAAACTGTCAACATCATGGCGGGAAAAGCCCTCAATGGTCGCAATCAGGTCCGCGCCAATGCCCTGGGGCATAAAGCCAGTGTGCAGGTTCGTCTCCGGATCCGTCGCCCAGGCGCCACCATCAGACCCCATCGGAACGCGGGACATGGACTCCACGCCCCCGGCAACAACCAGATCCTCAAACCCGGAACGCACCTTCATGGCGGCCAGATTGACGGCTTCCAGTCCCGAAGCACAGAAGCGATTAAGCTGGACACCCGCCACACGCTCATCCCAGTCCACAGCCAGGGCAGCGGTCTTGGCAATATCCGCCCCCTGTTCGCCAATGGGCGTCACACAGCCCATGACAATGTCATCAACCAGGCTGGTATCGAGGCTGGTGCGTTGCTGCAGGGCGGTCAGCGTCTGGCCAAGCAGGGTGACCGGCTTGACTTCGTGCAGCGCGCCATCGGCCTTACCCCGCCCTCGGGGCGTCCTAACGGCGTCGTAGATGTAGGCTTCTTCAGTCATGCGGGAATCTCGCCTTTGGATGATCGGTTCCGAATGTTTGGGAGTTAAGGGGCGGGACTGCTTTCAGGGAAGCTCCGGAGCCATGGATGGCGGAGGGCAGCGTACAGGGACGTATTTACAGCGATTCCCTGAAAGCAGTCCCGCCCCTTAACTTTGCACGATGCAACGGATTGCACCATAGCGAGGCTGCCGAATGGGGGTAATGGCGTGATCCGCCAAAACAATTGGCGGATGCGCTCATCAATGGGTGCTCTGATAGAACCAGTGCTTCAGCGCCTCACGCAACCGCTCATAATGCCGCGCCTCAATTCCGCCATTCGGATCAAGCTCACACCAGGTCGCCAGAAGCCCCTCAATCTCATCCCACTGCGACTCCGCGCTCTGATCCCCCTTGATCCCCTCATTGAGCCGGTTAACCTGCAGTGCCATGCGCTGGGCCTGGTCCTCCGGCGGCGTCGCCGCACCCGTCGCAATCTCAACACGGATGCACAGGGCCCGCCCCTGATCCGCCACCTCCGTTTCCTGGGTCATGGTCTCCGGGGACTCGGCCAGCGCCCCGAAACTCCCGGGTGGGACGGCTTCGTCTTTCTCGTGCGCATTCAACGCATCCAGCCACTGCTCATAGCGCTGGCTGCGAATCACCTCCTGCCGCCGTGAATCAAGATGATCCAGAGCCTTGTGGAAACGGTCCCGCAGGGCATTGACCCGGTCCCTGGGGAGTTCCAGAGCACTGAACGCTTCCTGAATTCCCCGGATTTCCCCGTCATCCACGCTCTCAGGAGACAGCGCCTCCAGTTGCCGGATCAGCCGGTCTGCCTCTTCCGCTGCTGCGTTCCTGGATTGCTGTTCGGCCTCCCGCTCTTCACTGAGACGGGCGAAGATCCGGTCGCAGGCCGCGCGGAATGCCTTCCAGAGCTTGCGGTCTTCGCTGTGATGGGTGATGCCGATGGCTTCCCATTCCTTCTGCAGCGCCTTCGCGCCCTCCGTGGCTTCGCGGAGAGGTTCGTGGTCAATGAAGGCTTCAGCGCGCGCCACGATATCCTGCTTGAGGGCTTCGTTTCGTTCCCGTTCCTGATCAAGTCCTGCGTTAAGGGTCTTGATCAGGCGGTCAAACTGTTTCTGCAGGGGGCGATTGGCACGGAAGTCAACTGGCTTGGCGTCACTCCATTCACGCCGCGCCGTGCGCTGGATGCGGTCTACCGCCTTGTAGTCACAGCTTGACCAATCCAGGTTGTCCACGAACTCCTGGAGCTGTTCCACGATGTGTTCGCGCTTGGCCAGGTTGGCACTCTTGAGACGGTTCTTCTCGGCGAAATACTCATGGCAGGGTTCATAGGCTCGGTCTGTGGCCTCCTTGAACCGTTGCCAGAGCTCCTGGTCCGGGGTGCCTCCAAGGTCGTGCCAGTTGTGCTGGAGTTCGCGGATGTGTTCCGCCTTGGTCTCCGGCTCCATGGGCTGGTCGGCCAGGTATTCCATCTGCTCGCACAGGGTTTCCAGCTTGGGCCTGGCGGCAAAACCGAGCCAGTCACGCAATTCCTGAAGTTGCCGCCCGAGTCGCGTTATCCGCGCCTGGTGCTGACGTGCCTGGCGCCCCGGCAATTGATCCTGGAGCTTCTGGGCATGGCGGAAATGCTGGCGCGAAGGCTTGAGCTGGTGCTGCTCAAGTGTTGCTTCAAGCTGGTCCAGGGTTGTCCTGAGTTCTTCTTCCCTGGCCTGGGACGCCTTGTTATCACCATCCTGGTCTGTCTGTTTACTTTTGCTTTCCGGCATGGCCCGGGGGGTCGCCACCCGCCGTTCGGCCTGTACGAGTGGGGGTGGGCCAGGGAAGTTGGTCGGCCAGTTGATCCAGGTCACCAGCTCCTGTAATGCGGCCTCGTCATCGTTCGCCAGGGCAAGGTTCAACGCCTCCTCGTGTTTCTGCCATTCCGCGAGGGCGTTCTGGTAGTGCTGGATCTCGCTGATACGCTCATGGTAAGTCGCAGCGAGCTTCTCATCCGGCTCAAGGTCCGTTGTTGCCTGTTCCCAGCGCGTGATCTGGGTTTTGGTCATGGCATCCAGGGAGGAAAGGCTGGCACCTTCTTCCGGGTAACCGGCGCGCAGCTGGGTTAGCGTGGCTTCCAGGGTGTCTATCGTGGCTTGCTGCTCGTCCCGCTGGTGCTGCAGTCTGGTAACCTCGGCCTCTTCCCGTACCAGTGATTCAGCCCGCTGCCGGCTTGTCGTCATGACCGCATGAAAGCGGCCTGCCTGGTCCTCGGATGCATCGGTGCGTACCGCCTCCCAGCGACTGGCCAGCGCGTCCATGCGCGCCTGATAAAGCTTGGTATCCTGAGTCCGGGAGTGCGCCTCGGTGTCTGCAATGACCCGCTCGATCTCCGCCTGGCGCTGCCTTGCTTTCTCCTCTGTCTCCTGGAAATGCCGAAGCTTCTGGCGCGCTGCCTGGAAGGCGCCCTTGTCCCGGCCTTTAAGGGCCCTGGCAATGCGCCCGAGGCTCTCAATGTCATCAATCCGATCAATCGCCTCGCGGCGCTGACCCGCAGTAACACCGTGGATGGCGAGCTCTTCCAGCTCCCCTGTGGTTGTGGCATTTCTGACGGCGTCCGGATCCGGCTCTACACGCTCTTTGGGAGGCTCCTTCGCCGCTGCCTGCGTGGCGGCCTCGTTGCTGGTGGACGGGCGTTTGGGTTTGAAAAAATCCTTGAGAAAACCGGCCATTATCCTGATTCCTGTGCGCCGTGGATGATGCAGCGCTGCGAAGCGCTGAATACGGGCTCGCGGGGAGCCCGGAGTACAACTGACTCTGGTCGTTGAAGTGGTTAAACTAGCATAGAGCCTGTGGGCTCGCACACGGGGTAATCTCGATTGAGCGGAGGCTGATGGATACTGGCGATAACGACCTTGAAAACCGTGCCCTGCGTCTTCTGGCACGACGTGAACACAGCCGCCTGGAACTGTGGCATAAGCTGTATCGCCGGGCCGAGGATGACGCCCAGTTGGCGCGGGTTCTGGAGCAGCTGGAAGCCGCCGGCTGGCTCGATGATGGCCGGTTTGCGGAGGTGTATGCCCGGCAACGGCGGGAAGCGGGATATGGGCCGGTCAGGATACGCGCGGAGCTTGAGCAGCGGGGCGTGACGGAAGTGCCCGAGGCATTGTCCTCTGTCTCCGAGGAAGAGTGGCAGCAGGCTGCGACACGGCAGCGCTTTCGCCGCTTCGGGGATGATGCCAGCGCCCTGTCGTGGAAGGAGATGGGGCGCCAGGGTCGATTCCTTGCTCAGAGGGGTTTCAGCCGGGGTCAGATTGAGGCCGCGCTGGCGGCGAGCTTTGATGACTGCTGTGAACCCTAGGGTCCTACAGGATGGGCGGGGCTTGGTGGAACCCGGAAGGCTCGCTGCTCTTCGCCTCGCTTTGGGCGGTTTCCGCTTCGTTCACTCCGATCGGCTCGAGATCGTCGGCCAGTGGCGAATCCTGGGTGCTGGCTACTTCGGTTGATTGCGGCTGCTTCGGGAACATCCATTTCAGGACATCGTAATAGCGCCTGATATTCTGGGTATAGATGACAGGCTCGTAACCGCGCGCGTAGCCGTGTCTTGTATGTTTGTAGTATTTGCGTTGCGCCAGACGGGGCAGAAACTCCTTCACGTGCATCCACTTGTCCGGATCCTTGCCCGCCTCTTCGGTGAGACGCCGGGCGTCCAGGACATGACCCAGACCCACGTTATAGGAGGCGAGGGCGAACCAGCTCCGGTCCGGCTCGGTGATGGAGTCGGGGACGCGCCTCTGAAGCTGGGTGATGTACTTGGCACCGCCCCAGATGCTGGATTTCGGATCCACGCGGTCTTCAACGCCCAGATAGGCCGCCGTGTTGCGCGTCAGCATCATCAGCCCGCGCACGCCGGTGGGTGATACCGCACCCGGGCGCCAGTGGGATTCCTGGTAGCCAATTGCCGCGAGCAGTCGCCAGTCCGTGTTGTAGGCGTTGGCGGCTGCGATGAAGGTATCGCGATAGGTCGGCAGCCGATTCTCCAGATGCTTGGTAAAGGTTTGCGCACCCACATAATCCAGTCGGTCAAGGTGCCCATAATAGCGTTCTTCAAGTTGCGCCAGCCCGCCGTTATTGCGGATCCGGTAGAAGAAATCGCGGGCCTCGCGCATCAGGGAATTGTCGTCGGAGTCCGGAAACAGCCAGGCCACGGGCTGCGGTGCATCCAGCGCAAACGCCTCGCGGATTTTGGGGAAAAAGACTTTGTTCATGGAAAGCTCGTTACTTCCGATGATCGCAATGTCCAGCTCCCCCTGGTTAACCCGCCTCAGAAGTTCAGTCGGCTCCGTGTCGGCCCTCGCTCGCCACTCGAGTTCCGGGAACTCGGCTTTTATATCTTCAAGCAGCTGTTCATTGGGGCCCCCTTTGCGCACGAGAATGGAGCGTCCGACAAGGTCACCGATGCGCCGCGGTCGGGGAGCGTCTGCGTTGTAGACAATAATGGGCCGGGTTCGGGCGTAGACGGGGCCATGGCGATACTGACGTTTCAGTTCCGCGGTCAGTCCCAGACCCGCAGCCGCGAAGTGGGTATGGTTCTCGTCAAGACGTCGGAAGAGTTCGGGGAGGTTATCAACGACCTCAACGCGCAGCTCAACACCCAGGTAGTCCGCAAAGCGCTTGGCCAGGGAGTACTCAAAACCCGCGGCGTCGCCGTTCTCCTCGTAATAGACCGTGGATGCAGGATGGGTGACAACGTGGAGCACCTTCTCCTGTTGAATGCGGTCAATCGTGTCCGGCTGGGTACAGGCGGTCAGGACCAGCATCATCATCAGCGGTAGCGCACTTTTTGGGAGCATACTGCGAATCACTCTGTTCCCGACTCCAATAATAGGGGAGGACTCAAGCCTCTCCCTGACCGCGTTGGCCGTCACCGTTATTATACGCGAAAAAGCGCATCTGGATTGGTGTGCCAGTCACATCCTGAATCTGTTTCGCCCCTCTGTATCCCGGGTCCGGATTTGAGTATGATACGCGCTCCGCAACCCGACCCACTTCCCGGCCCGAAACTGTGAGGCAGAATCGCTCATGCTGGAACTTCGCGGCGCACCCGCTTTATCCGCTTTTCGCAGAGACCGTCTGATCCAGCGCATCCAGCAGGATTTTCCCTGTATTGAATCCCTCTATGCTGAGTTCATGCACTTTGTCGATGTGCCTGTTGAGATGGATGAGGCCTCGGTCGATGTACTGAATCGTCTGCTGAACTACGGGCCCCGGGTTCCTGTTGAGCCGGCGGGTGGTGTCCTGTTTCTGGTTGTGCCCAGGCCGGGAACCATCTCACCCTGGTCGAGCAAGGCAACCGATATACTGCACAACTGCGGCCTCGGCCAGGTACGTCGTATCGAGCGTGGTATTGCCTATTACCTGCGTTCGACGCGCAAGCTTGAGCTGAGGGAAAGGGAGTCGCTGGCGGCCCTGCTCCACGACCGGATGACAGAGCGTGTTTTTCATGAAATGGCGGGCGCGGAGCTGTTGTTCGACGAGCAGGAACCGCGGCCACTGCAGAGCGTACCGGTCCAGCAGGAGGGGCGTTCCGCCCTGGAGGCGGCAAACGGTGAATTAGGGCTGGCGCTTGCACCGGATGAAATCGATTACCTTGCGGATGCTTTTGCCGGTTTGGGGCGGGACCCCACGGATGTTGAACTGATGATGTTCGCGCAGGCCAATTCCGAGCACTGTCGCCACAAGATCTTCAATGCCTCCTGGGAGATTGATGGCCGGGAACAGTCCCGGTCCCTGTTCGATATGATCCGCAACACCAACGACGTTGGTGGTCAGGGCGTACTGTCCGCTTACCGGGATAATGCCGCTGTGTTCGAGGGAAGTCGCGGCGGGCGCTTCTACCCGAACCCGTCATCTCAGCGCTATCGCTATCAGGATGAGGACATCCATGTGCTTATCAAGGTGGAAACCCATAACCACCCAACCGCCATTTCACCGCACGCTGGCGCGGCAACGGGCTCCGGCGGGGAGATCCGGGATGAGGGGGCGACAGGCCTTGGCGGCAAGCCCAAGGCGGGGTTGACTGGGTTCAGTGTCTCAAATCTGCGTATTCCGGGGTTTGAGCAGCCCTGGGAAAAAGAATACGGGAAGCCAGCCCGCATCGCGTCGCCTTTCGAGGTCATGCTTGATGCGCCGATTGGTGGCGCCGCTTTCAATAATGAGTTCGGGCGGCCGAACCTGGCGGGTTACTTCAGGACCTTCGAACAACAGGTGCCCGGGGTCAACGGAAGTGAGGTCAGGGGGTACCACAAGCCGATCATGATTGCCGGGGGAATGGGCAACATTCGCGGGGATCATGTGGATAAAGGCGGCATTGCACCCGGGTCCCGACTGATTGTTCTGGGTGGACCGGCAATGCTGATCGGACTTGGCGGTGGCGCGGCATCCTCCATGGATTCCGGTGCCAGTGCCGAAGATCTTGATTTCGCCTCTGTCCAGCGTGATAACCCGGAAATGCAGCGTCGCTGCCAGGAAGTCATTGACCGGTGCTGGCAGATGGGCACGGCCAACCCCATTGCCTTTATCCATGACGTGGGCGCGGGCGGGCTCTCCAATGCACTGCCGGAACTGGTAAAGGACGGCGGCTGCGGGGGGCGGTTTGAGCTGCGGGATATTCCCAATGCGGAGCCCGGCATGTCACCGCTGGAAATCTGGTGCAATGAATCCCAGGAGCGTTACGTGCTGGCGGTCGGTGCGGAGGATCTGGATCGGTTCGACGCCATCTGTCGCCGGGAACGCTGCCCCTACGCCGTGGTGGGGGATGCTGAAGAGGAGCCCAGACTGGCAGTGCATGATGCCTACTTTGACAATGCGGCTGTCGATCTCCCCATGCAGGTACTGTTCGGTAAGCCACCGCGAATGCATCGCGACGTCAAGCGCGCAACCTTTACCAAGCCTGTGTTCAACAGTACCCGCATTGATCCCGAGAACGCCATCGAACGCGTGCTCCGGCTGCCCTCGGTGGCCTCGAAGAAGTTTCTGATCACCATTGGTGACCGTTCCATCACCGGTCAGGTGGCTCGGGATCAGATGGTAGGGCCCTGGCAGGTACCTGTTTCCGATGTTGCCGTGACCACAGCAAGCTTCAAGGGCTATGCCGGTGAGGCAATGGCGATGGGTGAGCGCGCGCCCGTTGCCTGCATCAATGCAAGGGCCTCCGGCCGGTTGGCGGTGGCTGAGGCGGTGACCAATCTGGCGGCCGCGCCCATTGCGGACACCGGGCAGATCCGGCTGTCCGCCAACTGGATGGCTGCCGCCGGGCATCCCGGCGAGGACGAGAATCTCTACGAGACCGTCCATGCCGTCGGCATGGAGCTGTGTCCGAAACTCGGAATCAGCATCCCGGTGGGCAAGGATTCCCTGTCCATGAAAACAGTCTGGGAAGAGCGGGGTGAGTCCCGCAGCGTCACATCGCCGCTGTCGCTGATCATCAGCGGTTTTGCGCCGGTGGAAGACGCAAGACGGACCCTGACTCCGGAACTGCGCAGTGACTGCGGGGATACC
This sequence comes from Halospina denitrificans, assembly GCF_004364635.1. Lineage (GTDB taxonomy): Bacteria > Pseudomonadota > Gammaproteobacteria > Pseudomonadales > Oleiphilaceae > Halospina > Halospina denitrificans. The sequence goes on from NZ_SOAX01000006.1 coordinate 246,597, forward strand.
GAGTTGATCATGGTGGACCTGGGCGATGGTCGCAATCGGCTGGGTGGGTCCGCGCTGGCGCAGGTCTATGGTGAGATGGGTGCCGTTGCTCCGGACGTCGAAAACCCCGAGCAGTTGAAAGCTTTCTTCGATGCCATCCAGTCACTGAACCGCCAGGGGCTCCTGCTCGCCTACCATGATCGCTCGGATGGAGGGCTTTTTGTGACTCTGGCCGAAATGGCCTTTGCCGGTCGCACTGGCCTGTCAGTCACGCTGGACAGCCTCCTGGAGGACTCGTCGCACCTGGTTCGGGAGCTCTTCAACGAAGAACTCGGTGCCGTTATCCAGGTTGCGAGCGGGAATGTGCAGGCGGTGCTCGACGTCATGGAATCCGCCGGCCTGGCGGGCAATATCGCCCGGATCGGAACCCTTGCCGATAATCAACGCCTTCAGTTCCTGTATGCCAATGAGGTGGTGATTGATCGGGGCAGGGCGGAGCTTGAGCAGCTCTGGAGTGAAACCAGTTATAGAATGCAGGCGCTCAGGGACAACGCGGACTGTGCCAGTGAAGAGTTCGAGGCGCTGACTGATGACCAGGATCCCGGGCTGCACGCCAGCCTTACGTTTGATCCGGTTGAAGATGTCGCCGCACCCTATATCAACACCGGTGCCAGACCCAGTGTTGCGGTGCTTCGAGAGCAGGGGGTCAATGGTCAGACGGAGATGGCGGCGGCTTTTGACCGGGCCGGGTTTGAGAGCGTTGATGTGCACATGAGCGATATCCTGTCTGGCCGTATCGCCCTGGATGAGTATAAGGCGCTGGTTGCCTGCGGCGGATTTTCCTTCGGGGATGTCCTGGGCGCAGGCGGCGGCTGGGCAAAATCCATCCTCTTTAACCGGCGTGCCCGCGACCAGTTTGAGGCATTCTTCCATCGGCCCGATACCCTGGCGCTTGGCGTCTGCAACGGTTGCCAGATGTTATCAACCCTGCGCCAGCTGATTCCGGGCACCGAGCAATGGCCCCATTTCGTGCGCAACCGCTCGGAGCAATTCGAGGCACGCACGGTCATGGTGGACGTGCCGGAATCCCAGTCTCCTTTCTTCGCATCCATGGCCGGTTCGCGGATGCCCATTGCCGTTGCCCACGGCGAGGGGCTGACGGAATTCCGTAATGAAGGGGATGGCGCGGCCCTGATGGATTCGGGGCAGGTGGCACTTCGCTACGTGGACCATTATGGCAGGCCGACCGAGCGCTACCCGTTCAATCCCAACGGGTCCGCCGGGGGCGTTACCGGCGTCTGCTCCAGCGATGGTCGGGTCACCATTATGATGCCACACCCCGAACGGGTGTTCCGGAGCGTTCAGAATTCCTGGCATCCTGAAAGTTGGGGAGAAGACGGAGCCTGGCTCAGATTGTTCCAGAATGCCCGTAAATGGCTTGATTAAATGCTTGACAGTTTTGTGTTATTCACATTCCGTTATAAAGAATGGCGTGATTGATACCATTTCTTACTGTAAGTGATGAATCTTTGCTCAAAGCTTTAACTCATTGAAAATAAAGTTTAAAAAATAAGCGGTGAAAAACTCATCAAACTGAGGTTGGCCCTGTCCTGATGCGGGTTCACGGCTTCTTCCCATAAACTATTCACAAAGTTATCCACAGATTCTGTGCGTAACTTTTGCAGGGCCGTGAATGCCGGGATTTATGGAGAAAAAGGGCAAGCCAGAGCAGGACGGAGGTGAGGAAATGTTCAAAATCTGTTTCTTTGTACCCGAGGATTATCTGGAAAAGACCAAGTCAGCAATCTTTGGTGCCGGCGGCGGCCGCATTGGCGATTACGACAGCTGCGCATGGCAGACGAAGGGGGAAGGGCAGTTCCGCCCCCTTGAAGGCAGCCAGCCTTTTCTGGGGACCCGTGGCGAGATTGAGAAGGTGCCTGAATACCGGGTTGAGCTGGTCTGTGAGGATCCGTTGATCGATGGTGTTATCCGGGCCCTGAAGCAGGCGCACCCCTATGAGGAGCCTGCTTACGAGGTCTATCGGATGGAGGACTACTAGCGGTTGGCCCCGGGTTTCAGCGGCTGGCGTATGTCGTCCACCGTCACCTCGAAGCGCTGATTGTTGGCGCGGTCCTGAAAGTACCGCGTCAGTGTTTCGGAAACGGTGGGGAACGCCAGCTCTTTCCAGGGAATCTCGCTCTCCCGGAACAGGGCGGTTTCCAGTGATTCCTCCCCAGCTCCGAATTCCTCGTTGATCATTCGGGCCCGGAAGTACATGTGGACCTGGTCGATGTGCGGTACGTTCAGCACCGTATAGAGGCCTTCCAGCTCCACGTGCACGCAGGCCTCCTCCAGGGTTTCGCGCAGAGCGGCTTCGGTGGTGGTTTCCGTGTTCTCCATGAACCCCGCCGGTAGCGTCCAGAACCCGTAACGTGGCTCTATGGCCCGCCTGCAGAGCAGGACGCGGTCCTCCCGCACCGGGATGGTGCCCGCAACGATTCTCGGATTGCTGTAGTGGATGGTTCCGCAACTGGAACAGATGTGCCGCTGACGGTCGTCGCCCTCGGGGATGCGGAACTCCACGGATGAGCCGCAACTGCTGCAATAATGCATTACTGGTCCTCGTTATGCTCGTTCGGCCGATCATTCAAGTCTAACGCAGACACGGCCATAACTCTCCCGCCATGATACGCTTGCCTGCCACCGCTGGTTGTGGTCATGATGCGGATTTGTGTGGGCAGAATAGCCCAGCTTCCCGCGTTCCTGTTAACCGGAGTGGAAATGCCCAGTGCTTGATGACCTTCGTGCGCGCTTTCATCGATACCAGCCCCGACAGCTTGGTCTGGATTATCCGCAGGCGGGCGTTCTGGTGCCCATAACGTGTGGCGGCGGGGAACCGGAGATTGTCCTGACCCGTCGTGCCGCCAGGGGTGGCCCTCACAGTGGCCAGGTTGCCTTCCCCGGGGGGATGCGCTCCCCCGAGGATTCGGACCTCGTGGCGACGGCATTACGTGAAACCCGGGAAGAGGTGGGGCTCGGTTCCGAGGGTGTTGAGATCATCGGCGGGCTCAGCGAGGTCGTGTCCCTTCACGGGATCCTGGTCACTCCCTATGTCGGACTGGTTCCGGAACGTTTCCCTTATGTGCCCGAACCCGGCGAAGTGGAGAGCATCTTCCAGGTGCCGGTAAGCTGGTTCCTTGAGGACCGCCGGGCCCGTACGGACGAAATCAGCTTTCATGACTGGCGCCTGCATGTGCCCTGTTACCGGTGGCAGGAATATGACATCTGGGGCCTGTCCGCGATTATTCTTGTGGAATGCCTGAATGCCGCCTTTGATGCTGGAATTGATATTACCCGTCCGCCACGCGGATGAACCAATGGCGGCGGGCGAGCTTTTACTCAACGACAATAATGAAGAGGAATGCTGGAAATGATCTACCAACTGGGGGACCGTCAGACGGAATTACGTGGAAGCGGCCATTTCATTGCCGCCAACGCCACCGTAATCGGTAGCGTGGTTCTGGATGACCGTGCCAGCGTCTGGTTCAATGCCGTGATCCGTGGTGACAATGACTGGATTACCGTGGGGCCGGAGAGCAACGTACAGGATGGGGCGGTCCTGCATACCGATCCGGGCATTCCGCTTACCATGGGGCGTGGCGTGACAGTCGGTCACCAGGCCATGCTTCACGGCTGCGATGTGGGGGATTACAGTCTGATAGGGATCAACGCCGTTGTGCTCAATGGCGCTCACATCGGTAAGTACTGCCTCATCGGAGCCAATGCCCTGGTTCCGGAAGGTATGGAGATACCGGATGGCTCCCTCGTGCTGGGCTCGCCAGCGACGATCAAGCGCACTCTGAGCGACGATCAGCAGAAGTATCTAGCCTATGCAGCGCAGCATTATGTGGATAACGCGGAACGCTATAATCGTGAGCTGAAAGCGGTCCACGAGGGCGATGTCGGCGCCGGGTAAAAGGAAATTCCCAGGTTTCCCCGTAAAGCTGGTTGACGCAGAATGTGGCGGGTGTAGAATGCGCATTCTCTTGAGGCAACGCCCCGCCGGAAACGGCAAAACGGGTGGCTTTTGGGGATTGACAGATCGCTGAATTGCTTTAGAATTTGCGGTCCTAAATCAGCGGCTTAACGCGGCTGAGGTTCTTTAACAATTGGGTCAGATTATTTGTGTGGGCGCTGGCTGAG
>NZ_SOAX01000007.1 GCF_004364635.1 Halospina denitrificans
GAATAGCGGTTGCGCTTTTGCTTGCTCATCTCGGATCACCTCATAAGCGGATTGTACTCGCTTAACGCGGTGTCCAGAATCAGTGGGGCGGATCATAACCCTCAGGAGGCCCCTACAGTCTCCACGCCTTCCGAATGGCAAGCCCCCAGATCCTGTCGAATATGCCTACTACCTGATGGGAAGACCTTCGCTAAGCGGGCCAAACCGTCTGCCAGATAAACATGGCCATAATGCAGCCACCTATAATCAGAGCGCTCTCCCGCTTAAACCAATCAGGAAGCCTTGCCTCTTCTTCGGGTTCTGATACTGGCACAAACATCCACAATGGATTGATGACGAACCACCAAACGAACACCAATGGTATTAACGCTGCTGCAACCACATACGTGGAATCAGCTTCCAACCAGTAGCCCGCTACTGATAGCAACCACAGCACCGAGAAAAGATAGAAGTGCTTTTTTACTTTTTCTGCCGCGAAGGTTGATGCTCTGAGACACAGCCACGCGAGGCCTAGATAAAGCAATGTCGTGCTGGGATGACCATATAGTTGTTGAAAAAGTTCCATTTTTCCGCCGTGCACCGGTACGACCGCGACATAGGGATAAGAGAAAGCCACAAAGAAAGGAATCATTCTCCGGGTTTGGCCCGGTCATTCAAGCCGGGATTCTGTCGCCAGCGACTTTGGCGACTTATTCGGCATTAGAACCGAATCCTCAAGCGAAAAGTGCTTTCATGTGATCTAATTGCATCATTTGCGCGTATTATAGTCCGTACACCATCACACACTGCAGCGGAACTTAAATGAAAAAGTCTACAGGCATCCTTTTGGCAGTCTGCTTACATGCACTTTTCTTGCAGACAGCATCAGCACAGGACAGAAAAACAGCCTTGGTGCCCTTACCCTCAGTCAACGACTTCACGCGGGGTGATGATGGGTGGGCCCTCGGGCTGGGCCTGGCTGTTGAATACGAATCTGCCTACGAAGGGTCGGATGAATTCGGCGTAGAGGTCGATCCTGCCGGTGCGGTGCAATGGCGTAAAGGTGATGATATTTTCTTCTTTGCTGGTGAGGCGCTTGGGTGGCGTGGTCTGCGTTCTGATACGTGGCTGTTCGAGGCCGTCGTGGGCTTCGATGAGGGGCGTCAGGAAAGTGATTCCGATGACGGTCGTTTGGACGGTCTAGGGGATCAGGATGAGGGTGCTGAAGTCGCGCTGCAGGTGCGTCGCGCTTTCGATGCCGATTGGCGCTATTGGCTGGATGGTCGCGTTGTAACCGAGGACAACGGAAATCTTGGTCTTCTTGCGGTGGGGCGCCGCTTCGGCGACCAGATCGACGGAACCGGTCATGAAATTGCTATCGCTGTGGTGTTTCAGGATAGCGATTTGGCCAATAAGGATTTTGGCATAGACGCAGAGCAGTCAGCCGCCTCAGGACTGAATGAGACCGAGCTGAGTGGAGGATTCCGCTCGATTGGGTTCAATTACAATTATCGTCATTACGTTAACGAGAATTGGCAGCTTTTCGGCGAGGCCGTATATGAGGGTTATAGTAGCGATATTCAGGATAGCCCAATCACACGGAACGACTATGAAGCCGAAGTAGGCGTTGGATTCATTTACGTATTCTAGAACACCTAACAGGTAAAAGGGGTCACGGTTTCGCCGTGACCCCTTTTTTGTGCGTTCACAAAATCAAACCACGGGGGACTTCCGGCTTCGACCAGCACCAGAGCCTGAAGTAGCCGGCGGCGCGCTTTACAGCCCGGGGCCCCTTCCGTAACATCCTGATTCCACCGAGCAAGCCCTTTTAATACAGACGGGACCCCAGCCATGGAACTGTGGCACATCATCGTACTGGCCATCATCCAGGGGCTTACCGAGTTCCTGCCCATCAGCAGTTCCGCGCACCTGATCCTCCCCTCGGAGCTCCTTGGCTGGCAGGACCAGGGACTTGCGTTTGACGTCGCCGTGCACGTGGGCACGCTCTCAGCGGTTGTCTGGTACTTCCGGCGCGATGTGGGTCAGCTGACCGTTGCGTGGTGCCAGGACACGCTCAAGCGGCAGGTCGGGCCGGACAGCGGTCTGGCCTGGGCGATCATCGTCGCCACTATCCCCGCCGGCCTGGCCGGTATCCTCCTTGAGGACCTGATTGAGGAACACCTGCGCTCGGCCGCCGTTATCGCCGCCACCACCATCGGCTTCGGGCTGGTGCTCTGGTGGTCTGACGCGGCCGGTGCCCGGGACCGCTCCCTGCCCGGCCTGCGCCTCAGGGACGCCCTCATCATCGGCCTGGCCCAGGCACTGGCACTGATTCCGGGGACCTCACGCTCCGGCATTACCATCACCGCCGCGCTTTTCCTCGGCTTCAACCGCGACTCCGCCGCACGTTTCTCCTTCCTCCTCTCCATCCCTCTGATCGCCGCCGCCGGCATGCTCAAGACGCTGGATCTGATTGGCCAGGGGGAAGCGGCCCAATGGCAACCCATCATCGTGGGCACCCTGATCGCCTTCGTCAGCGCCCTGCTCTGCATCCACCTCTTCCTGCGCTTCCTGGAGCGCATCGGCCTGATGCCGTACGTGATCTACCGGTTGCTCCTGGGCGCGCTGCTGCTTGTAATGATCTGGTAAACCTCCCCGGAGCTGAACACCTGTTTCCCGGACCCCTGTCTCAGATATGATTGGTCGAGCAGCCACCAACAACAAAAGGCAGTGGACCCATGGCAGAAACAAAGAAGCTCGACCCGGCCAGCAACGCCCATCAATACCCGCTGTTGATCAAACAGCTCCTGCTCTCCGGCCCCCGCTACAACCCGGACCAGGAAATCATCTACGCCAACCACAGCCGTTATACCTACAGGGACCTGGTGGACCGCATCCATCGCCTGGCGCATGCGCTGACCAACGCCGGGGTCAAGCCGGGAGACACCGTTGCGGTTCTGGACTGGGACACGCCACGCTACCTGGAATGCTTCTTTGCCGTGCCCATGATCGGGGCCGTACTGCATACCGTGAACGTGCGCCTCTCGCCGGATCAGGTGCTATACACCATGAACCACGCCGAGGATGACCTGGTTCTGATCCATGATGACTTTCTGCCGCTGATGGAACAGATCAACGATCAGCTTGAAACCGTTACCGGCTTCATCCAGCTGACCGACGACAAGCGGCCCAAGTCCACCTCCCTGAAAAGCCACGGCGAGTACGAAGTCCTGCTGAAAAAGGCGGACAACTGTTTCGATTTTCCGGATTTCGACGAGAACAGCATCGCCACCACCTTCTACACCACCGGCACCACGGGCAACCCCAAGGGCGTCTTCTTCAGCCATCGGCAACTGGTGCTGCACACCCTGACCATGACGGGCACCCTCTCGCACTTTGACGAGGTGCCGCTGATCCGTTCCAACAGCGTCTACATGCCCATCACGCCCATGTTCCACGTCCACGCCTGGGGCGTGCCCTACGCGGCCACCATGATGGGCATCAAGCAGGTCTACCCGGGCCGTTATGAACCGGAAGCCCTGGTGGATCTGCTCAAGACCCATAACGTGACCTTCTCCCACTGCGTCCCCACCATCATGCAGATGCTGATGGCCAGCAAGGGCATCAAGGATGCGGACCTGAGCAACTGGCATGTGCTGATCGGCGGCAGTGCCCTGCCCAAGGGCCTGTGCGACGCGGCGGCCAAGCTGGGCATCCACATGTACACCGGCTACGGCATGTCCGAAACCGGGCCGCTGCTCACCGCAACCCACCTCAAGCCGGAAGACCTGGAGCTGCCCTCGGAACAGCAGACCGCCAAGCGCATCAAGACCGGCGTCGCCGTTCCCATGGTGGACGTGCAGATCGTCGACGAGGACGGCAACCAGCTTCCCCGGGACGGCGAGGCCCAGGGCGAGGTGGTCACCCGCGCCCCCTGGCTGACCCCCGGGTACCTGAAAAACCCGGAGAAGAGCGAGGAACTCTGGGCCGGCGGCTGGCTGCATACCGGGGACGTGGCCAGCATCGAGCCGGACAACACCCTGGTGATCAAGGACCGCATCAAGGACGTGATCAAGACCGGCGGCGAATGGGTCTCGTCACTGGATCTTGAGAACATGATCAGCCAGCACCCAGCCGTGGCCGGCGCCGCCGTGGTTGGCATACCGGACGAGAAATGGGGAGAACGCCCACATGCGCTGGTGGTTCTGAACCCCGGCGAAAATACCAGTACCGAGGATATCCACGAGCACCTGCAGCAGTTCGTCAAATCCGGCCAGATCAAGAAATGGACGATCCCGGAAGGCATCGACTTTGTGGATGACATTCCCAAGACCAGCGTGGGCAAGGTCAACAAGAAGCTGATCCGGGATCAGGTCGGCAACGGCTGACCTGTCTACCGCTCCAGTTCAAAGTGCAGGCGGGCTTTCACCCGCCTGCTTTTGTCTTCAACTTCCTCAACACTGTCACCCCCAATGAACAGCAGGGCTGTCTCGTAGCTGTAGCTGTCCTGGTGGAGCAGCTGCGCAAGCCTCCTGCCCTCAACCGCAACAATCTGGATCCGACAACCGGGCATATCCGCCTCAATAGCCGCGATTTCCTCGTCGGTGGGCACCCGCCTCACAAAGGCATCGTCGTGCTCACGAAGCATGAACTTCGCGGCCACCGAAAAGTCTCCTCCGCCTTCCGGAAAGACAGGCTTTCTTCCCAGCGCAACGTCCACCATGGCCTGTTTGTTGGAAGTGCCATCCACCATTTCGAACAACAGGCTGTGGGATTTGGAACAGCGTGCATTGACCTCCAGCATCCACACCTGGCCGGAAGCCGGCTCGTAGTAGAACTCAATATTGAAGGGGGAGTTATCGAACTCGATCTGCCTGATGAAATCACTGGCCATCTCGCACATGTCAGCCTTAACGCCCTCCGGAAGGTCAGAAGGGTATTGATAGCGGGAAAACGATGATCCGTATATGCCCTCACGCATTGAATCCACAGTTCCGTAAATCACCACTTCGCCGTTGAGGATATAGCCCTCAAGCGTGCATTGCCGCCCGGCCGAAATGATTTCCTCAGCAATACAGTGCCAGCCATCCACCGCCTTTATCGCATCAGGGATTTCAGCGTAGGCCAGCAATTCATTGAAGGGGCGCGCCAGGAAGTGAATGTCCTGGCGGATTTCGCCGAGCGCATCCGCAAAGCTCGCATAATCACCAATATAGAAACCGAGCTGGGAGGAATGCGACCGCACCGGCTTGATCCAGAACGGGTAGTCCAGCGGCACATGCTCCGGGTAACGCTCATCGAAGGGATCGACCGCGGCATACGCCGGAGTCTGTTCCGGCGCGAACTGCGCCTCATTCACCCGGAACCAGTATTTGTGCTCACACCGCAGCACGCTCTCCAGCGACGGCCCGCGCAGCCCGAACTCACGGCGCAGGATCGGCTGCATCGTACTTGTGGGGAAATCCCAGAAACCAACAATGGCATCAATCGAGCCGGGAAATTCACGCAGTTGAAGCCGTGCTCGATCAAGAAGCAGCGGTATATCGTAGTAACGGGTATCCACTGCCGTTTCCATATCCAGCAGCGAGTGGAAACGCATCTCATCGGCGCCCTGAAGGCGTTCAAGCATTTCCCTGTTGAACTCGTCCAGCGCCATGACAAAGATATTTTTCACCATCGTGACCATCCCCTGGGTCTGCAGAAATCGACACCCTCCCACTGCCAACACCGCCAAGGGTTCTTCCTTTATACATTGGCGTCCTTAGCCGCCAATTGAGAGGGGTCAATTTCTATTCAGATGGTGTGACCAGAAATAGCAGAGCCTCAATCCGCGCTGGACTCTCCCTCCGGTGCTGCATCCCGGATGGAACGGATCAGCGCAAGACCTTCAGGCTCGAGAACCTTGCCCGCTTCCCGGTGGAGCACCGCGATGCGCGTCAGCGCCCAGGCCTGCTCGCTGCGGCTTTCAATGTCCCGCACAACCTGGAGGCCCCGGACGGAATCGCCAAGATCAACATAGGCGGTCGCGATGTCCGTGCGCACCCTGGCCTGCTTCATGACATCCTCAATGGCTGCGCTGGCTTCAAGAGCGCTGCCCAGAAGATCCCGGGCCTCGTCATCACGTTCCAGCTTTATCAACCCGTGCGCGGCACCAACCCGTGTCCAGCTCTTCCAGAAGGGATCCTGCATCGCGTCGACCATCCCAAGCGCCTCGGACAGCAGTCGCTCAGCCTCCTTTTCCTGGCCAAGGGCAAGGTAATCACTGGCAATATCCGTCAGTGCGCGTGCCTCCTGCCCGGGTCCGGTGCCGGACTCATAGCGCTCGCTCCAGTCCTCGGCCCGGGCCAGCAGCTCAGCCGCCCTGTCCCGGTTGCCCAGATCCGCCTGACGCTCCGAGATCCAGATCAGAACCTCTACCGCCTCGCCCGCGACCTGTACATCGTCACTGCCCTTAACAGCCCGCTCCAGCAGCTCGGCAGCCTTGTCCGCCTGACCGGCCCGGGCATACTTGCTGCCGATCTCCGCCAGCAGCCACGCCTGTTGTCCCGGGTCCTTCATAGTCTCGGCGCTTTCCAGGGCCAGGGACAGGGCGCCCAGGGCCCGCTCCTTGAGGCCCGACTCCAGGTACCGCCCCGCCAGTTCACTGAGCATCCAGCCTTTCTGGTTGGGTGAGCGAACCTTGTCGGTAATCCCCTGGGCCTGGCCAAAGAGTGCCTCGGAGCGTTTTTCCCGGCCTTCGTTCGCGTACCTGGCCGCCACGAACGCAAGCGCATAGTTCCGGTCAACCAGCCCTTCGATCCGGTTAAGGGTCTCAGAGGCCTCCTCCAGGTACCCGGCTTCCGCATACTCCACGGCAATCTCGGCCATAACGCGGTCGCGTTCCGCATCCCGTTCGATACCACGGGCCACCTCCAGAGCCGCAGAGAGGGTTTCAGCCGCACTCTCGCCGGTGGTTGCCTTCTCGGGTTCCCCGGCGCAGCCGGCAAGCATCGCCAGGGTGAATACAACCGCCACTAATCCCGTACTTGTTCTCATCATCGCTCCCAGGAGCTGTTGCTACATCGGTTTTTTGTTCGCAATCCAGGTTACACCGCGCATCAGTCATTGCTGGACTGGAGCTCCTTGCGCGTATCAAGCCGGCCCTGGCGTCGAATCTCGGCGTTCTCAAACCGTCGCTGCTGTTCCGGAGTCTCCGGATGAACGGACGGGATGGAGGCCGGATTACCCGCTTCATCCAGCGCCACAAACGTGAAGAAGGCTGACAGGATGTGGCGCTCTTCCCCAGTGTAGCTGTTCTCAGCCATTACCCGGGCACCAATCTCCATGGAGGACGTCCAGCATCGGTTGAGCGAGAGGCTGAACAGGAGGGTATCGTTCCCCTTTGCGGGCGCCCTGAAATGAATGGAATCCACCGCCGCCGTCACACAGACCATGCCGGAATGGCGCTCAGCCACAACCAGAGCCAGACGGTCGCACTTGGCCATGATCATGCCACCGAACACCGTGTTCTGGGAGTTCATGTCATTGGGGAACACCTTGTAGACGTGATTATCGATGGCGGATGCGGATACCGGTTTTGCGCTTTTTGTGGTCATAATGCGTATTCTGCCCTGAGATTAAATGCAGAAAATAACATGGCATAATCCAGAGCACGTACCCAACGGAAGAAAAGGAGAGCACCCATGCGCAGGACGACTGCTTCTATCCCCCTGGCCCTCGCCATCACGGCCCTCAGCGCCGGCCTTCAGGCCGAGGTCCAGACACAGACCATTGAATACGAGGTCAACGGCGAACCGCATACCGGCTATATCGCCTGGGACGACGCCACCGAGAAGGAACGCCCCGGTGTTCTCGTCGTCCATGAATGGTGGGGCCATGACCAGTTCACCCGGGATCAGGCTGAAAAGCTCGCCCGGGCCGGCTACACCGCCATGGCCGTGGACATGTATGGCGAAGGCAAGTCCGCGGACCACCCCAAAAAAGCCGAAGCCTTCATGAAGGAAGCCAACAGCGACATGGAAGCCATGAAAACCGGCTTCCGCACGGCCATGAAACGCCTGCAGGAGCATGAAACCGTGGACCCGGACCGGATTGCGGCCCAGGGCTACTGCTTTGGTGGCGCGGTCGTGCTCAACATGGCCCGTATGGGATTGGATCTGGATGGCGTGGTGAGCTATCACGGCAGCCTGGGAAGCCCCATTGAAGCTGAAGCCGGCGATATCACCGCGCGGATCCAGGCCTACACAGGGGGTGCCGACCAGTTTGTCCCCGCCGAGCAGGTGGGCGGATTCGTGCAGGAAATGCACGCTGCCGACGCGGAGTACATGGTGAAGAGTTTTCCCGGCGTCCAGCACTCCTTCATGAACCCGAAAGCAGACCAGTATGCCGAGGAGTTCAGCATGCCGGTTGGCTATGACGAGGAAGCGGCAAATGCCGCCTGGAAAGGCACGATGCGGTTCTACGAGGACATTTTCTGACGAAACAGGCGTGCGGGCAGGTAAACCGCCTGCCCGCACGGTTTCCGAACCATCCCAAAGCTCCTATCCTTGACTGGACAACCCTACAGCAGGCCACCTCAACGCCTTTCTGAGCACGGACTCCTGAACCTTTATGACATCACCGAATACGCCCCAGGACCCCAACCGCCAGCAACCCGGCCAGACGCCGGATTCACAGAACCAGCAGCCGGAGATTCCGCCCTGGTACGCCTTCCTGTGGATGAGTGCCGTAATCCTGCTGATGATGTTCTGGCTGGAACAGGGGCAACAGGCGCAACGGGTGGAACTGCCCTATTCCGAGTTCACCAGCGCATTGGAGGCGGGCCATATTGATGGGGTCACACTGCGTGGCGACCGGATCGAGGGCAGCTTGACCGCACAGGGCGCCGAAGCCTACGGGGGCGACAACGACAGCCCGCGCTTCAATACCATTACGCCACCCATGGAGAACCGGGAACTGCTCACGCTTCTGGAAAGCCATGATGTAACCATCCGCGCGGAACCCGCCGAGCCGCCCTGGTGGCAGCAGATGCTGGTAGGCGCCCTGCCCTGGATCCTGCTGCTGGCACTGGTGTTCGGCTTCTGGTCCGTGGCCCAGAAGCGCATGATGCAGGGCGGCGGCCCCTTCAGTTTCGGCAAGTCCCAGGCCCACCGCGTCCAGAAAGAGGAATCCCATACCACCCTGGATGACGTGGCGGGGATTGAGTCCGCCAAGCAGGATGTCACTGAGATCGTGGACTTCCTCAAGTCACCCGACAAATACCGGGCCCTGGGCGCGTCCATGCCCAAAGGGATTCTTCTGGTCGGCCCTCCCGGTACCGGCAAGACACTGCTGGCACGAGCCATTGCCGGTGAGGCGGATGTGCCCTTCTTCAGCGTCAGCGCCTCCCAGTTCATTGAGATGTTCGTGGGGGTTGGCGCGTCGCGTGTGCGCGATATGTTCGAAACGGCGCGCAAGGAGCCCTCCGCACTGATCTTCATCGATGAGCTCGACGCCGTCGGCCGTGCGCGTGGTGCCGGCGTAGGCGGCGGGCACGATGAACGCGAGCAGACCCTCAACCAGATCCTGTCGGAAATGGACGGCTTCGAGGAACATGAGAACGTCATCGTCCTGGCGGCCACCAACCGGCCGGACGTACTGGATTCCGCCCTGCTCCGGCCGGGGCGTTTCGACCGCAAGGTAACCCTGGACCGCCCCCACAAGGACGCCCGCAAAGCCATCCTCGAGGTGCACGTGCGTAAGGTGCCACTGGCCGAGGATGTGAGCCTGGAGGAGATTGCGGCGCGCACCATAGGCTTCGCCGGCGCCGACCTCAAGAACCTGGTCAATGAGGCTGCCCTGGCTGCGGCAAGACGCAACCTGGACAGGGTCGACAACAACTGTTTCGAAGCCGCGCGGGACCGGATCGTGCTGGGCGAAGAGCGCGACACCGAGCTCAGTGAGGAAGAGAAGGAGGCCGTGGCCTACCACGAGTGCGGCCACGCCCTGATGGCCTATCACCTGCCCAAGGCGGACCCCCTGGCACGGGTCACCATCATTCCCCACGGCATGGCCATGGGGATTACCGAGCAGACTCCGAGCGAGGACCGCTACAACTACACGGAAAGCTATCTCACGGATCGCATCAAGGTGATGCTGGGTGGCCGTTCAGCGGAGAAGCTCATCTACGGCGAGGTCAGCAGCGGCGCCCAGAACGACCTGAAGGAAGCCACCAGCCTGCTGCGGCGCATGATCGGCCAATGGGGCATGAGCGAAAAGGTCGGCCCCCTGGGCCTGAGTGTGGGTGAGCAGCACGTCTTCCTGGGCCGGGAAATGGGCCAGCCGAGAGACCATGGTGAGCGGCTTGCGGATCTGATCGACAGCGAAATCCAGGCGCGCCTGACGGAGCTGGAAAACGAGACCATCGAGTTCCTGCGGAACCACCGCGAACAGCTGGATGCCCTGGCGGAAGCCGTGATAAAGCGGGAGACGCTTAACGCCCGAGACATCAGCGCGATTCTGGGCGAAAAAGACGCCCAAAGTGCCTAACCCGCTCAGTAAGGCCTTATCCGGCGCCCCTCAAATCCCAGGGCCCGGATAAAGGCGTCGCAGCTGTCAAAGCCCTCCAGCCTGGCGTGATCAATCTCCACCACAAGCCGGTCCATGGTTCCCGTATCCGGACCATAGCGGACATCCGCAAGCGTCTTGCCCGCAAAACGGTACACCCCGGAGGCGGCACACGCGGGCTGCTGCTCCATGAGCCTCACGGGCGTACTCACCTCAAGCGTTCCACCCAAACGGGAGCTGACAAGCTGACCGGCGTACTCGGTCTCAAAGCTTGAGCTGAAGGCGGGAAATTCCTCGTCCGGATTCTGCGGCTCAATCACCGTCATGGCCTCGCGGAACGAAACCAGCGCCATATAGGTGTCGCCCACGTAGAGCTCGAGTTTCGGGGTCTCACGGATAATCCCCCCTTCCTGGGGCCGCTCGTTTTTCTGGGTCCCGTGCAGACGGATCGGCGTCTCCTCGCCATCCGCATCAATGAGCCACCCGGTCACATCGATATCCAGGCGCACGTGGTCCTCTTCGGCCACCGGCTCAAAGCTGCGTGAATAGGCGCCATTTAGCCGCACCAGATGCCCTTCATGAAAACGGCCCTGGCATTCATTGAATTCATAGCGGATCGTTCTGGGCTTACCGCCATGGCTGCTGTCATTGTCCCACTCCCGCCGGAAGCTGCCACCCTGGGGGCACTCATGGGTGCTCGCGGCCAGGTTGCCGCCGAGCTGCAACCCGATAACGCTCTCCACGTGCTTGATCACGGGCGCCATGAACGCGAGGGAAGACATCCGGTACAGCCCGGCCAGGGCAGTGTTCACATCGTCAAGAGTGGCAACGGCTCCCTTGCCGCTGAAGTCCCGGTCCTGTTCCCACGGCATGGGCTCGGGAGCGGGGCTCACCGTTTCAATCGGCTCCCTCTCCCCGCCTTCGCGCTCGGCCTGTTGCGCCTCACTGGTGTTTTCAGCCGCACTGTCTTCGCCGCCGTGCCGGGATTGTTCTGTCTCCGACTCCGGAATCGGTTGGGGATCAAGCCCCTGGAGGCTCATACAGCCCGATACCGAAACCACGGACAGAGCCAGTAACGCTGCCAGTGTGCGCATTGCTTGTTTGTACACTCCGTTCCATTCCTTATGAAATTGACCAGATTAAATCGACTGCCCACCCTGAGGCCAGTCATCGGTGGCATAGCATACCGGCGATGATGCCTCGTTGGGGCGCTGTTCCTCGGCCAGTTCCGCCTCAAGCACCTCCCCGAGGACCACGGCCTGATTGTGCGCCCTGTCCCGCGCCGAAAACAGCAGGGTTACGGTTTGACTACGAAGCCTATCCAGAAGCGCCTCCAGCAACTGCGGATGCTCAGCCAGTTCCGCCCTGTACGCGTCCCGGAACCCCTCCCAGCGCTCGGGGTCATGACCGAACCACTGCCGCAGTTCCCGGGAAGGCGCCAGATCCTTCATCCACTCGTCCAGGGCCGCGTCCGCCTTCCTCACGCCTCGCGGCCAGACCCGATCCACCAGTACCCGATAGCCATCCCCCGTCTCCACCGGGTCATAGATCCGCTTGATCTGTATTCTGTCACTCATTCGGAATTCCCCCTGCCAGACCTTGGCTCGGCACGGATAACCGCCTCGCCTTCGGCATTTTCAAGCGTGAGAACGCGCTGCTCGTTCACGCTGAACCCGGCAACACGGGACAGGGCACCCAGGAACCGCTGCTCCTGGTCCATGACCGCCGTGGGGCAGGCCATTCGGGTGGCCGCCGCTGTCTCTATCACGACATTACTGCCAAGTCGTTCCCAGCGGGCCGTAAAATGGTTGCAGGAGGCACGCCCGCCAAGGCGCCCATCGGCCCTGAAATGCATGGAGGCGCGATAGTTGGTCATAACCGACTCCCCGCCCACTTCCGTTACCATCCAGACCGGGCCCGCAAGGTAGGGTCCGGATGTATAGGCGCACTCAGGCAGCTCACTCCCCTCCAGCGTTACCAGGGCCCGCTCGCCTTTAATCCAGAATTCGGTTTCCGAGCCCTCACTGGCCACGTACTGGCTACCGGACGTCGATTCAACCTGCTCCAGAAAGTACGCCTTGCCATCAACCTCCAGCTTCAGCCCCGACTCGGTCTGGTGGTAGGTCAACTCCCGGTCACCACAGCGCATCCGGTTGTCAGGCTCCATCTCCACGCCGGAATCAGGCAGGATCTGGCACCCGGAAACGAACAGCACCACCAGGCACGCCCCCAGGCCACGACCTTTACCCAACGAATTCCCGCTCATGAGGGTTCCTCCATCAACACGAATCATGATGCCCTTTTTCAGGTGGACACCTCGAACATCGGTCCGCGCCCAGGCACCAGGTCACTGGCCGCAATACCATCAAAAACAAACTGTACGGCGAGTGCGCAGAGCAGGACCCCCAGAACACGCGTCAGCACATGCGCACCAGTAGCCCCGAGCAACTTCTGGATGCGGTTGGCAACAAGCAGGCAGCCCAGCGTCAGCGCCAGTACGGCAAGCAGGGCAAGAATCACCATCAGCTGCTCCAGCCTTTCTCCGCCAGCCCGGCTCATCATCAGGATGGCCGCCCCCATGGCACCAGGCCCTGCAAGCAACGGCGTCGCCAGCGGAAACACGGAGATGTCCGCCCGACCCCGGGCCTCCTGGGTTTCCTCGTCCGTTGCCGATACGCCCCCGGAATGGCGCGCGAAAACCATATCCACGCCAATCAGGAACAGCAGGATACCACCCGCCGTCTGCAACGCCGCCAGCGAAATGCCCATCCAACCCAGCGCGCTCTCGCCGAAGAAGACAAAGGGTAAGAGGATAAGGGTGGCAATGCCCGTGCCACGGATTGCCATGATACGGCGCTGGGCGGGAGGGGCAGATCCGGTGAGCGCAGCAAACACAAAGGCCACGTCCACCGGACCGATGGTGATGAAGAACGTAGTGAAGGCAACAACCGCCAGTTCCAGCATGGTATTCCATTACTCCGCCAATACCCGGACCAACAGAACGGGATTCTACAGGATCGGTGAGTACAGAATGACGGGAACCGAGGTTACCGTAAAGTCATTCAGCGGCCTTTACGGTAGGTATAGGGCGTCACCCCCGTCCATTGCTTGAAGGCTCGGATGAAATTGCTCGGCTCGGCGAACCCCACGCGTTAGGCAATGTCCTCCACCGAAGCGCCAGATCCCGCGCACGCCCAAGATCGCGGGTGAAACCCAGCTGCCCGCGCACCCGGAGAACACCGGCACGCCTCAGCTTCAGGACAATTCGTGAAGGCAGGCCAGAGAGAATCAATGACACCCGCTCATGGTGCATCTCATCAATCAGCGATTTCAGCGCCACAATGGCCGTACCATCCATGCTCGGCACGCCCTGCATGTCCACGATCACGGTCCGGACCCTGGGGTCCACCAGGCGCAGAGACGTTACTGCCTTCTCCGCCGCACCGAAGAACATGGGCCCGTTCACCTCATAGAGTGCCACTTCCTTGGGCAAGTTCTTCGCCATGGGGTGCCCTTCGGTATCCACCTGGCCCGCCTCGGTCAGAAGCGCCATGCGACGAATGAACAGCGCCGCCGCCAGTCCGATGCCCACCCCAACCGCCAGCACCATGTCGAAGAGGACCGTGAGAGTGAAGCACACCAGCAGTATGGCCACATCGCCGGGCGGGGCGGAGCGCAGGGTGTGCCAGAAGTGGTGCGCCTCACTCATGTTCCAGGCCACGATGAACAGCAATGCGGCCAGCGCCGCCATGGGAACCAGCCCGAGGACGCCGGCAAAGGCAACCACCGCCAACAATACCACCAGCGCGTGCACGACTGCCGCAATGGGTGAACGTGCCCCACTGCGGATTCCCGTCGCGGTACGGGCAATGGCCGCAGTGGCGGTAATGCCCCCGAACAGCGGCGCGGCGATGTTGCCGACGCCCTGCCCGATCAGTTCGGCATTAGGGTCATGGCGGGTATTGGTCAGTCCATCCGAGACGACCGCGCACAGCAGCGACTCAATGGCCCCCAGCATCGCAATGGCAAAGGCCGGCCCGATGAGCGCCCGGATCAGTTCAAAGTTGAGGCTAAGCGGTTCCCCATCCGGTCCCGGCAGCGACCAGGGCGCCATGAAGGTGGGGGCGATAGGCGGAATGCCGGTCCCGGTTTCCCCGTTTGCCTCCCAGGTGAAGCGTGAGGCAATGGTCGCCACTTCCGACCCCGAACCCGCGAGCCAGTGATTGACCGCGTAGGCCCCAATCGCCCCGGCTACAAGGCCGGCCAGCGGCGCGGGTATTGGCATTTTCAGGCAGGGCCAGAGTAGAAGCACCGCCAGGGTGAAGACACCGATCCCCAACTCATAGGCGTCCACACTGGAGAGCGAGCCACCAATGCGCCCGAGATTTTCCAGGAAATGCTCACTCATTCCCCCTGTATCCAGCCCCAGGAAATCCGGTATCTGGAGCACGGCAATCACTACGGCAATCCCCGCCGTGAACCCAAGAACCACCGGATAGGGCACAAACTCAATCAACCGCCCCATCCGGGTCAGCCCCAGAACCACAAGAATAACGCCAGCCATCATGGTGGCAATCAGCAACCCACCGAGACCATGCTGCTGAACAATGGGAAAGAGGATAACGACAAAAGCCGCGGTGGGACCGGAGATATTGAATCGCGAGCCCCCGGTCAACGCAATGAGCGCTCCCGCCACGATCGCGGTATAGAGCCCGTGCTGCGGTGGAACACCGGTGGCGATGGCAAGCGCCATGGATAAGGGAACCGCCACGGTACCAATCGTGAGACCGGCCATAACGTCCTGGCGCAGCTCCGATAATCCATAACCCGCCCGCCAGGCGGAAGCCAGTCCGGTACCAACCCGGGGCAGATCCCGGACCCATGATCCATTTGCCATACAGAACCTCAGTGTCACGCCCGCCAGGCCCGTGACTGTTTCTCTCGGCTGTTCACTCGAAAAGAATCTGACGCAATGATAATGTCATTATCATTAGACGCACATGCTATCATCATGGATGAGGTAATTCACCTACGGTAGATCCAGGATTGAGCCAGCACGATGAAACGACAAGCCATTATTGATCTCCACAGGGAACAGAGAATCGATGCGGTCAGTATCATGCCCGCACCATCCCGGGAGAAGCATTGGATACTGTTCTTTGAGGAAAGCGAGGGGCGCAGTTACTTTCTGCTCAACGAAGAGGACGAGGTCAGCCAATTCAAGACAATCGACAGCGCCGTCGAGGAATTACAGGCGCTCGGCTTCAAGCGGGCGGATATCCGGTTCTGAATAAACGCCCCGCCCTGGATCGGCACTAGTTTCTGTCATCTGTAGTCACTGCCCGTGTGGGATAATCCACACCGTTCTGGGCCAGATAGTCCCGGATCAACTGACGTACCACCTGGGAAGGCGTAAGGTCCTGGGAAGCACACAGCGTCTCGAATGCCTTTTTCTTTTCCGGATCGACCAGGACCGTCAAGCGTGCCGTTTTCGTTTCCATAAAGTCCTCGCAGAACAGTCTCTATTAACACCTGATTATAATAGATCATCCATAATCACTTCAGCATCCCGATAGCCAAAAATCTGGAACCAGGACCCTTCTGAATACGTTTCCCCCAGTGCCATACAACAAAAAGCGGAATACCGGATGTCTACAAGACGACCCTGCTGCAAGGCAACGCTCATACTACTGCTGACCCTGTCGTTTACGCCCGCTGCTGCCGAGGAGAATGCAGAGCTCGGTGAGGAACTGACACCAATGGGCGCGGAACAGGCCTCCAATGGCGACACCATTCCGGCTTATGAGGGCGGTTTCACGCAGACGCAGAACAGCGACTTTGCCCCCGAGGATCCGTTCCAGGAAGACAAGGAACTGTTCCGCATCGACCAGGACAACGTCGATGACTACCGCGACCACCTCTCCCCGGGACAGGTCGCCATGATCGAAACCTACGACGACTATTTCATCCCCGTCTACAGAACCCGGCGCACCGCCGCCTACCCCGAGGCCATTGAGGAACAGACCATGGCCAATGAGGGCCGGGTGAAACTGGTGGAAAACGGCAATGGCCTCAAAAACTACGAGTCCGCCACCCCCTTCCCGAAGCCAGAGAACGGACTGGAAGCCATCTGGAACCACATCACGCGCTATCGCGGCGGGTCACTGCAGCGCAATATTGCGCGAACAACCCCCGAAGCCGATGGGGATTTCACCGTTACCCGGGTAACGGAAGACCTGGCCTATCCCACCGCCCTGGTTGATTACGATCCCGACCACCACGACAACATCCTCTTCTACTACCGCCAGAAGGTCACCGCGCCGTCTCGCCTGTCCGGCAACATCCTGCTGGTGCACGAGACCATCAACCAGCTTAAAGAGCCTCGCCAGAGCTGGTTCTACAACAGCGGCCACAAGCGCGTGCGCAAGCTGCCCGGTGCCGGCTACGACGCCCAGGGCGGCGGCACGGACGGCCACGCCACGGCGGACAACCTGGACATGTTCAATGGCGCCACCGACCGCTACGAATGGGAACTCAAGGGCAAAAAGGAAATGTTCATCCCGTACAACGCCTATCAGCTGGCGGACCGGGACCTCAGCTATGACGACATCATCCAGGCCGGCCACATCAACCCGGAACTGGCCCGCTACGAACGCCACCGCGTCTGGCACGTGCGCGCCACGCTCAAGGACGACAAGAGCCACGTCTACAGCCGCAGGGACTTCTACATCGACGAGGACAGCTGGCAGATTGCCGTGGTCGACCATTACGACGGGCGGGGCGAGCTCTGGCGCGTGGCCGAGGCACACATGCTCCAGTTACCGGAACCGAAAGTGCCCGCCTACGCCTTCGAGGCGCTCTACGACCTGCGCTCCGGCCGCTACGTGCTCAACGGCCTTACCAATGAAGAGGAGAATCCCTACCAGTTCGACAAACAATACCGCTACCGGCAGTTCACACCGGCGGCATTGCGGCGCAGTCACCGCTAACCCTTAGCCCTGCAGCCCGAAAACCCGAGCCGCATTGCCGCCCAGGAACAGCTCCCGGACCTCATCGTCCAGCCCGAGCTCATCCAGTCCCTCGAGGCACTTCTCGGGGGCAATCATCGGCCAGTTGGAACCAAACAGCACCTTTTTGCGCCCATGGCCGTTCATGAACCGGACCAATTCCGGGGGATAGCGTTTGACGGTGTAGGCTGAGGTGTCGATATACACGTTTTCGTGTTTCGTCGCCACCGCGACCATCTCCTCCGTCCACGGATAGCCCACGTGCCCCCCTACGATCACCAGCTCGGGGAAGTCGATGGCTACCTGGTCGATGTGCGGAATCGGCCGGCCCACATCCGAAGGCATCAGCGGCCCGGTGTGCCCCACCTGGGTACAGAACGGCACGCCCAGCTCACAGCATTCGGCAAATACCGGGTAGAAGCGTGCATGGGTCGGCGGCAGTTCCCAGAGCCAGGGCAGTACGCGAATCCCCTTGAAGCCAAGCTCCTTCACACAGCGTCGGATCTCGCGCACCGCCTCCATGGGCCGGGCAATATTCACCGACCCGATCCCCACCAGCCGATCCGGCGCTTCTTTCACAAAGGACGCCACCTCGTCATTGGAAATAAGGTCACCACCGGGGCCGCACCAGGCGGAAATCAGGCTCTTGCTCACACCCGCCCGGTCCATGGCGCCCGTGGTCATGGACACCGGCAACTCGGCATCGGAGGCGGTGACACTGTCCGACTGGTTCCGCGTCCAGCGCCGCAGTGAATCCAGCATAGGGTGGTTAACCAGGCGGGCTGTGGGGTGCTGTGCCCAGGCATCGATGATCATGGCGCATCCTCCAGTTCAAGCGGGCTAAGACAACCCTGTCATGGAGGATACTCTAACCATCCCCGAGCTTGCTGTTAAGAAACACCACCGCCTCGTCCGTTGCCGCACCGTTAAAGAGAAAGCTCAGAAGATGGCCACGCAGCCACTGGCGATAGAGCTGCACCTCCACATCCTTATCCCTCAGCGCCTGCGCGAAATCCTCCGCATGCTCAATGGGGACCAGCGTATCCCAGGTGCCGTGAAACAGGAAAAACGGTGGCGCCCCCGAATGGACGTGGTTGATGGGAGAAGCGTTCCGATGGGCCTCTGGATTCTCCTGATAAGACACACCCACTAACTGCCGCAAGCGCCGACCACCTTCAAACCTTTCAAAATCCGCCGGCAAACCACCCGCGACAACGGCTTTCGGCTCCAGTTCTGCGCCGCCCCAGGGCTCATTCAGCGGCGAGTCCTGCCCCGAAACCACCCCCAGCATGCTCACCAAATGCGCCCCGGAAGAGAACCCCCAAGCCCCAATGCGTTCCGGGTCCACACCGTATTCCCCGGCATGGTCCCGAAACCACCGCATTGCCAGCTGAACATCGTGAAGCTGGGACGGAAACTGGTATTCCGGTGCAAAGCGATGGTCAATATTCATCACCACGAAGCCCTGGCGTGCCAACTCATCAGCCGTACCGCTCATATCCGCACGGGAGCGATACTCCCAGCCGCCGCCATGCACCATCAGGATGCCTGGCCGCTGGGTGTCCGTCTTCGGGTAATGAATATCCGCCTTAAGCTCCTGCGGCCAGCCCTCCGGAGACCAGCTGACAGACTCGACCACGCCAACACGAAAGGGCGGCTTGTTCGGATCGATTGAGGTGACTGTAGAACAGGCCATCAGAAAAAGGGGCGTGACGAACGCCATCATAATACGCAACATGGGCAGTTTTCCGGGAAGTGTGATGATGCTTTCTGGTACGCCCTGCTTTGATGAGAGGATTACAGGAGACGGCAATGGCGCATACACATTCCAACGTCCACGCGGCGCCCTCCCACAACCGGGCCTTTGCTCTCGGGGTCGCGCTGAACGTTGGCTTTATCATCATCGAGGTCTTCTATGGCCTCATGGCGGGTTCCCTCGCCCTGCTCGCTGACGCCGGCCATAACATCACGGACGTCCTGGGTCTTTTCCTGGCCTGGGGTGCCAGCGCGCTGGCGACCAAACCACCGACCTGGACGCACAGCTACGGCTACCGCCGGGGCACCATCCTCGCGGCCATGGCCAGTGCCATGCTGCTGTTCCTGGCTATCGGTGGTATTACCTGGGAAGCCATCCAGCGCTTCCAGAGCCCAGAAGCCACCCACGGCGCCACCATCATCGTCGTCGCCGCCATCGGTGTCGTCATCAACGCCGCCACTGCCGCGCTGTTCATCCGCGGCCAGCACGATGACCTCAACATCAAGGGTGCCTTCCTGCACATGGCCGCCGACGCCGCCGTCTCATTGGGCGTCGTCCTGGCCGGGGTGGGCATGATCTACACCGGTTGGCTCTGGCTCGACCCGGCCATGAGCCTGGTCATTGCCATCGTTATCCTGTGGAGTACCTGGGGTCTGTTCCGGGATTCGTTCAACCTCGCCATGGACCGCGTACCGGAGGGCATTTCCATGGCCGAGATCAACAAACACATCCTGTCCCAGAATGGCGTCGAAGAAATCCATGACCTGCACGTCTGGGCCGTCAGCACCACCGAAACGGTTATGACCGCCCACCTGGTCATGCCCAACGGTGCCGACGACCACTTTCTACACGGTCTTGCACGCGATATGAACGAACAGTTCGGCATTGGGCACAGCACCTTCCAGATCGAAACCGACGGGAAGAACTGCCTGCAAACCCATACCGACCTTTGAGGCATTGCCCCCTGGGAATCAGATCGTCTCCACGGCAAGCGCAATGCCCTGGCCGCCGCCGATGCAGAGCGTAACGATGCCCCGCTTCAGGCCATCCCGCTTCATCGAATGCAGCAGCCGGGTGGTCAGTATGGCCCCGGTGGCGCCGATCGGGTGCCCGTGGGCGATGGCGCCGCCCTCCACATTGACGATCTCCTCCGCAAAACCAATCTCCTGAGCACAGGCAAGGGCGATCGCCGCGAAGGCCTCGTTGATCTCCACGCGATCAACGTCCGACGCCGCCCAGCCTGCCCGCTGAAGCGCCTGATTCACGGCCGGGACCGGTCCCACACCGAAAAATCCCGGCTCAACCGCAGCAATCCCGAAACTGACGAGCCGCGCAATGGGCTCAAGCCCTTCGCGCTCGGCCCAGGAGCGCTCGGCGGCAATCATGGCCGAAGCAGCTGAATTGAGGCCCGGAGCGTTACCCGCGGTAATGGTGCCTCCCTCGCGGAACGCGGGCTTGAGGCTCGCCAGGGATTCCGCCGTGGTCTCCGGCCGGTTGTGTTCGTCCCGCTCAAACCGGGTCACGCCCTTGCGACCCGGCACCTCCACGGCGGCAATCTCAGTATCAAAATGCCCGGCTGCCTGAGCCTCCGAGAAGCGCGTCTGGGAACGAAGGGCCCAGCGGTCCTGTTCCTCACGGGAGATTCCGTGCTTCTCCGCCAGATCCTCGGTATGCCAGCCCGAGTGCTTACCACTGAACGCATCGTTGAGGCCATCAAAAAGCATGCTGTCGAGCAGCTTGGTATCGCCCATGCGCGCACCCCACCGGGCCTGGGGCATCAGGTAAGGCGCCTGGTCCATGTTTTCCATACCGCCGACCACCGAGCAGTTTGCGACTCCAGCCCAGATTTCGGTGGCCGCGCTGGCAATCGCCTGCGCGCCGGAACCACAGACGCGGTTGACGGTAAGCGCCGGAACGTTCACCGGCAGATCCGCGCCCATACCCGCCTGCCTGGCCGGATTCATTTTCACACCTGCCTGGATCACGTTGCCCATGATCACCGAATCAACCCGATCGCCCTTCAACCCGGACCGCGAGAGGCTCTCGCGAATAACCGCAGCGCCCAGATCCGGCGCCCTCACACTTTTAAGGCTTCCGCCGTAGGTCCCAATGGCGGTCCTTACCGGACTGCATAACACAACATCGCGTTCAGACATTCTGATCTCTCCTATGCACACCCGGCCCACCCAGGCAGGGCACTATTGAACTCAATAACAACCGCTCCATTGTAGAGACCTTTGCCCGTTGATCGGTTGATCAGGATCAGTTTTCATCAGAGCTGGTTCGTTGCCAGGGCCCGTGTCCCATGCCATTCCAGCCAGGCAAAAACGCCCACGATAATGGCAATCGGCCCAGCGAACAGCGCCAGCACGGCCGCGCAGAGAACAGAGAAGGTGGCATTACCCTTTAACGTGGTAGACAGGCTTGGCATTTTCATCGCATAGCTCCTTTTTTGACTCGGTGAATTCCTCATGGCATGACCAGATTCCCACTCGGTGGTCGACCCGGCAATTACCTGTCAGGTAATGAAGCAACCGTCTCACCACGGCCTTGATCATCCGCCTGCGAATCCCTGTGCTGTCGTGAATAACGCCTTCCGGGGCCCGTGAGTCCGGCAACGACGTCATCAGCCTTAGCCGGCGCGAAACCGACATCGCCATACGCCCCACCATCGAAGGCGGAGCACGCGATACCTAAAGGCAGGCCAGTCGCCCATCAGGATTCAATGTGTAACGCTGGTAACCACATCCTCATCATCCCGCACAAAGGCCGCATCAGCGTACTTCTCGTCGCTTACCATGCTTCTGAGACTCTTCAGGGAATAATAGGGTGTATCCGTTACGAGGGAATTCACCATCCAGGAAGGAAGGTCACCTTTCGGATTTACGTGTTGAGCCATCACGATTTCGGTCTTGTCGGGAGACAGCTGCCTCACTTCATAATAACCGCGTGGCATTTCGCCCCTTACGAGATCCGGTTTCTCCGGAAGTTCCCCGGACCGGTCATGCATCGTCAGAAGGAACGCATTCTCACCGGTTTGCTCGGTCTCAAATCCGATAACAAAGTCACGATCCGTGGCGGGCCAGGGAAAGTCGAATACCTGATGAGTCGTTTGCGAATAAAACCCCGAACGCTCAATCATTTCGACTTTCCGGCACCCCTCCAGCCATTGCTCCGTGGCGCTCGGGTCCATAAAGATCGCCATGACAGTAGCTGCGGAGGCCGGAACTGTCGTTATCCCCTTGTACTCTTCATAGGGGGAGCCGGGAACGCCCCGGGTCAGAACCTTGATGCCTTCCTGGTTCAGGGCCACATCCCATTCAGCGGATGGCTCCGCGTAGCTGGAGGAAGAAACAAGAAAGACGACGGCCAATACAAGCATACTTGCCGCATGGGTCGATCTTTTAAAAGCGATTCGGTTATACATCCCAGTCAATCTCCCTGTAGGTCAAAAATCAGTTTCCTAATGGAATGCCTCATGGCGTGACCAGAGTCCCACCCGCCAGTCGACCCGGCAATTACCTATCAGGTAATCTCACTCGTCATACAAATGCTCCGGGCCTTAATTGACACGCGTCACGTGACACAATACGCTTAAGATCATGATCAAGTCATTTGCGGACAAACGAACTCAAGAGCTTTATTCCAAGGGGAGATCGAAAAAGTTTCCCGCGGATGTTGCTCCAAGAGCTGCCAGAAAACTTGAATACGTGAATCTGGCCAAGGATCTGGAAGACTTGAAAGTGCCGCCTGGCAATCGCCTTCATTCACTTTCCGGGAACAGGCAGGGGCAGCACGCAATTTCAATAAATGATCAGTGGCGCATCTGTTTTCGTTTTGAAGATGGTGACGCGTACGAGGTCGAAGTATGCGACTACCACTGACGGGAGGTGACGACTATGGCTATTACTAACACTGGCGCTATGCAGCGCAAACCGACCCACCCTGGCGAAATGCTGAGAGAGGATTTCATACCGGACTACGAGTTGACCGTTGCAGGCCTGGCTGAAGCTTTGGGGGTCTCTCGCCAGTCAATTAACGAGCTGTTGCGCGAGCGTCGTGCTGTCAGTCCTGAAATGGCGCTCAGGCTGGCTCGTTTGTTTGGCAATTCTCCGGAATTCTGGCTGAACGCGCAGCGTGCGGTTGATCTATGGACCGCAGCCCAGTCCGTCCAGGATGAAGTGGACCGGATTAAGCCATTGGACGCTGCATAAGCGAGCGACCACCCAACACAATGGGAGACAGGGAATGACAGCCGTTGGAACCATGCTGGCCGAATACCGCCGAATGCGCCGGCTCTCCCAGATGGAACTGGGACTGGAAGCGGAGGTTTCCGCGCGCCACATCAGCTTCATTGAAACCGGCCGCACCGAGCCCAGCCGGGAAATGCTCATGCGGCTCGCGGCGGTACTGGAGCTGCCCCAGCGCGAGTGCAACCTTCTGCTCAACGCAGGCGGCCATCCACCGGCCTACTCCCGCCTTTCCCTGGACGACGAGCGCCTGAAGCCAGTCAGCCAGGCGCTGGACGTCATGCTCGACAACCACAACCCCTACCCCGCACTGGTCATGGACAGCCACTGGAACATACTGCGAGCGAACCAGGCCCAGGAAATCATCATGGGCATGCTCCTGCCCGCCTCCTACCGGACCCGCTCCCGACTCAACGTCATGGAATTGATCTTCGACCCCGAAGGCCTGCGCCCCTTTATCCAGAACTGGGACGAACTGGCGAGCCTCTTCCTGCGCCGAATGCACAGCGAAGTGATGGCGTTCCCAACCGAAGAATCCCGCGCCCTGTTCGCACGCCTACTGGCCTCCGATCCCCCGAAAGACTGGCAGCAGCCGCCGACGGACGCCATCGAGGCCCCCATGATCACCGCCGACCTGCTGGTCTTTGGCCAGCAACTGCGCATCTTCTCCACCCTCAGCCGCTTCGGCACCGCCCTCGACGTCAACATGGCCGACCTGCTGATCGAGTACTACTTCCCCGCCGACGAAACCACCCGACAGTTCCTTCAGCAACTCACGCCCTCGCACGTGTTTAAACACGCCGATTAAATGGATCACTTGAAAAGCTTACTGATACAAGTCTTCACCCCTCAGGCCGTCGATACGCGCAACCGGAAACAGCCCTCCATCCACCTTGCTCGCCATGCACAACATCACCTGCCCGGTTTATCATCTATGTTTTTCAAGACGGATTGGCAAAGTGTAACGGTTACAAAATACCCATGAGACCGTTGCAGGATGAGGGCGACCTGGACTGATGCCGAGCTATTTGAGCTTAGAAGCCAGCTTTTCGGCACCATTGCGACTCAAGCTGTGGAGAATGCCCAGATTGGCCTCGTTGGAAGCAATAACACTGAGCACCAGTTTTTCCTTAAGGCGCAGCGTCAGAATGTAGCCGTCACCGTTTTCCACGATGACAAACTGACAGTTGTTCTGTTGAGCTTCCGCAGCAATATTCTCCCCCAGTGCGAGCATCGAACCCAGCATGGCGGAAAGCTTTTCACTGGACAGCTCCGACTTGAAACTGTGGACCACTTCATTGCCGTCCACGGTGGAAATCAGGATCCCATAGACCGCGTCGCTCTTGGACATCATTTCATCAAAAACCCTGCGACAGAGGGCTTTTCCGGTCTGACCGATTTCTATATGACTCATGGCACATCTCTTCCTGATCAGGTGGTGGTGTATTCGAGTGACGAGATGAGTGCGTTGATTAACAGACTGACGTCATCCGCCTCGCGGGGATCAACGTCCAGGATCGGAAACAAGCGGTCTGAATCCTGGAGCCGATTATAGAAGTCGTCCAACGACGGAGCGCCCGGGGCGTCGCTGCGCGTCACGCCGATAACCACACTCGTTTCCCCAATAAAGTCCGAGAAGTTTTCCAGGTACATTTCCATGTCAGCCAGGGGATCCTCCCGCGTGCAATCAACGAGCACAATCAACCCCAGGCCGCCCTGAGCAATAATCTTCCACATGAATTCAAAACGGCGCTGCCCGGGAGTTCCGTAAAGAAAGACCTTTTCGCCCCCCTCAAGCGTGAGCTCTCCGAAGTCCATGGCAACCGTCGTCTCGCTTTTGCTCGAGGCAAGACTATCGGTGGTTGCTTCATCGGTACGCACGGGCGGCGTTTCGCTGATCGCAGTGATGGCGGTTGTTTTTCCCGCTCCCGGACTCCCCGTAATAATGAACTTGAGCTGTGCCACAGAAGATACCTTTACCCGGTTTGCGTTCAGATTCTCAGCCGCGAGCGCAGTTTCGACAGAATCCCTTTGGTGGCGGGCCCCTTTGGTTCTTTACCGGCCTGGCTGCTGGCGGACGGGGCGCCTCCCACCTGCGTGAGCAGACCACTTAGAGCGGTTGCATTCACAAAGCCCACAATATCCCGCTCGGAGAGATTCAGGCGTTCATCGGCTTCCTGAACCGAGGTGCCTGAGTGGCCACTGAACAATGCGGAGAGATTAAGGAACGCCGGGTTCTCTTTCATCAGCGATGGAGGGGGCCAGCGGTTCAGCTTGAGTCGCCCCCCTTTTTCAAGGTGACGCAACAATTGTCCGTGAGAACCCCGAACGCCAAGCCAACACAGCATGTTGCGGTCGCTGTGCCAAACCTGGTCCGGATTCAGGCCTTCGGGCTCTTCGAGGCTGTGCGCAACCATTATCTCTGCATCTCGAGGTACAAGGACCTCAACCATTTGTCCGATCGTGTGGCTCGTCACACAGGTGTGATGGTCACGGTTCAGGGTTAGTGAGTAATCACCAATGGAAATCGTCAGATACCCATTGCTGGTATCGAAAATAGTCTGCGGCAGCGACTGTGCTGCGGCTCCTGCCGCCGGGGCAGTGTCGGTGTCTCTGGTAGCAGAAGTCTGTGGCTCAGGTGCATCTTCCACGGTGTTGAGGTGGGCAATCAGATCCGCTGCACGCAATGGTTTCATCAGATGCCGCCGGGCTGGCAGAGAGGTTTCGCCGCTGGTATAGATGATCGTGCATGGACCACTCTCCGAGTAGTGGCTTTCCCAATGCGCCACTGCGTCGACGTTATCACCATCCACAAGAATCGCATCGGCCTTGTCCGCCGTTGTATAGGCCCATGTCTCATGGGTCCTGGGGCCCAACAAGTCGACGATAGCCTTGAGAACGGTCTCATCCTTGGGTGAGAGGCCGATACTCCCGAGGTTTTTCACAGTCATCCCCTCAGAGTTTTGCGATTGGGGCCCGCCCCGCCCATTCAGGAAGAATGGGGAGGTGGCTCCGGTCCTTGCCAAAATGACGTCCTAGCTGGAGAGGTCGAGTGCCTGTTCCACTTTCTTGAGCACCATACGGGCCATGCCAAGGTTGCCCTTTTCCCTGTCCAGAACGACGTAGAGAAAAATGGCGTCATTGCTCTCGAGAAGACGGATCAGGTGGTACTGATCACTAAGGGTGATCAGGATATCCTCAATGCCACCCTCAATATTGAGCGCCTTCATGGTCTTACGTTTGGCGCGAATAACCTCGGTATTCCCGGCAGCAGCCGTATCCAGATCAAAATTTCCCTCGCCTTCCTTGCCAAGCACCAGACCGGAATCACTGTCGACCAAACAAGCCCCAATTAAGCCATCTATTTCCTTTAATCCTGAAAGATCTGTTGCCATTTTCATTGCTCCTCAAGCGCTGATTTTGCGTCTGTGATGGCGCCATGGTGCCGTGAGGCAGAGCTTCGAACCCACTGAAGCCGGTCACCATCGACGTTCCTTGAATCTAGAAACAAGTGGCCGGGAACACAAGATCAAGGAGATATCAAACTGTAAGCGCCGCTGACAAAACAAAACATTTAATGTGCTACGCCAGCAGTCACCCGCCAACAACCCTGTATATGCCTGCCCATCTACCGATACCGCTGGCGGGTCTCGTAGTAGGTTTCCTTATCGGCATACATCCGTTGGTCGGCCATCCGCATCATGTCCTCTTCGGAGTCGCGGTCCGAAGCGGCATAACCGAGACTCAAGCGCACCGGAATCGCCTCCTCACGACCATGGGCATCGGACACCGCAACAACCGTCCCACGCTCCGCTTGCCGGATCCGTTCGACCACCCGTTCCGCCTGGCTCGAGTCGCAGTCCAGGCACAGCACCACGAACTCATCGCCACCCAGCCGAATCAGACTGTCGCCTGTCCGGGTCACCTCCCGAAGCAGCTCCACCGCCTTGAGGATGACCCGGTCACCCGCCTCGTGACCGTAGTGGTCGTTAATCTCCTTGAGGCCATTAACATCCACCGAAACCAGGGCGTACTCCATGCCAGCCGGACCGCGCCTCTTCTCGCCGGCCGAACTGAGCACATCATGGAAGCAGGCACGGTTATAGACGCCCGTCAGTGGGTCAGTCTCCGCCATCTGCGTAAGCCGGGCCGTGAGGAGCCGGTTCTCAATCAACGAGGCGATCTGATCCTCAAAAAGCTCCAGCTTCTGCCAGGCCTCCTCGGTCAACGGCTCGGAAGAACTGATGATCAACAGCCCAGTGAGCTGGGTGAGATGAGCCCCCATGGTCACGACAACCACCGAATCGGCATCGGGAAGTTCCAGTGGCAGGGGTTTATCGCGCGACAGCCGAGCCGACTCAATACGGCGCAGGGCCTCGGTGAGATGGTTGACCCGGGCAGCGTCAAACCCACGGTACTGCAGATGGTGAAGCGTTCCCGGCCGCCCCGGTTCGCTCAGTGCAATTGCAAAGGAATAATGCGGCATCAGCGCGACCATGCTGTCCAATGCCTGCCCGAGAAGATCATCAACATCCTCAGTACGCAGAGCCAGGATGCTCATGTCATGCAGGGCTTCCAGGATACGGTTCTTATCCTCCACCTGGTGCTTGGTGCGCCGTTGGCGCCGGTTCATCGTATAGGCCGTGGCGCTGATCATCGTCACACCCACCAGCAGGGCGACAAAGGCCAGGGCCTGCGTCAGCAATCCACTCTGGAGCTGCACGGCATAGCCGTTAAACCACCCACCGACACCGGCCCCCAGAACCATATAAAACAGGGCCTCAAAAAAGCCTCGTACACCCCGCAGGGAAACATGGGTCATGCCCGTGCCCGCGAGGAACAGGAAAAGCACCGGCAATGGAAAACCCACATAAGCCACCCCGGCGCCGACCATCGCAGCATCGGCATGGATATGCTGGTATTCCGACTTCGTGGGATCGGCCACCACACGACTGCGCCAGAACGCCAGATGCGGCCAGACCCAGAACGCCAGCACCCAAACCACCCAGAACGCACCCGGAAGCTCAGCCAGGGAAGCGGGAGGCAGCAGGATCAACCCGCTTAACGCCATGAAGACGATACGCGGGCCGTAGATCATCCTCGCCACACGAGATCGGGCCACTTACAACGACTCCCCTCTCAAATCAGCAGTCCACCAAAGCATCGCCGAAGCCAAGCATATCCAAAGCAACGCACCAATGCGTTTGCTACCGTACCCAAAAGCAGAACCATAGGAAATTGTCACTAATGACAATCTCTTTGGCCCAAAAAGCCATGTTCAGGGACCATGCCCCCTTCAAGCAGGAGACGGTTGTCATTTTACTGACCAGTCACGCGCAATGATCTCCTGGAACCGGCCCGCCGTCTCAAGGCGCTCATAGGCGTTTTCGAGCTTCTGGATGGTTGCTGAATCCAGTTTTTTCGAGACGCCGAAATAAACCGGCTGGCGATAGAGTACGTAGTCATGCACCTCTAAGGCGCGACGGTACTCGGGATCATTTCGGACGGCATGTTTGAGCGGTTGTGCGTCTTCGAAAAATCCAATGAGCCGTCCTTCTAACGTCATGGGGAACAACAGATCCACGTGCGAGACCCTGTAGAAGCACTCGGCGAATTCCTTATCGCTGCTCATACGGCGGTTAAAAGCCTTCGAGTAAAAAATGCCGCCCTGAATGCCCCAGCGCTTATCCGTTGCCTGGCAGATCTCGACCAAATCATCCAGCCCCTCAATGACCAGCCCACTATGTCGCTTTTGAACGACCAACCCCATCTCCGAATAGCGCTCCAAACCGATATAGTGAACAAAAGCGCTCCGTTCAGCGGTTTTTGCGAGCGTGGTCATCAGGTGAACCTTGCCTTCTTTCAAATCCCTTAAGGCCCTCTTCCAGGGCAGCCTTACGAACCTAACCGGCAGCCCCGCCTCCTCAACCAATGCCCGCGCCAGCTCAACATCCAACCCAGTCCATTCGCCCGTCTCATCCTGATAATACTGCGGCGGGAAATCAGTGACCCGCACAATGAGCGGTGATTGCGCGAAACTGACAGGCCCCAGAATCAGCAAAGCCAGTAGGAACAAAAGGCATTTTGTTTTACGCATTTGCCATCCATGTGTAAAAAAGTCCATTGAAGACCTCAAGTATACAGCTATGGTCTCAACTTACGCTCCTCGACCAAAGCATGCGCACCGCCAGAAGTCCATAGGCACCCACACCAACCGCAGCATGCCAACTTAAAACTGTCACTTAATGACAACTTTTCTGGCCCAAAACGCCATGGATCCCGGCCAACTCACCCTTCAAACTGAAAACAATTGCCGATTTTAAGTGACGGATAACTCGATGTCCGAAAGCCCAGGAGCGGGGCAGTCCTTTCAGGGAGGCTCTTCGTCAGGAAGACGAAGCGCCAGCGCCCATGGATGGGTTCACAGCGGTCCCTGAAAGGACTGCCCCGCTCCTGGGCCTGGCACCAAACTTTCAGGCTGGACCAACAACAATGTCGACAACACCGCTGCGTTTCATAACCTCGACTTCGCTCTTCGATGGCCACGATGCCGCCATCAACATCATGCGCCGCCTAATCCAACAAAAAGGCACCGAAGTCATCCACCTCGGCCACAACCGCAGCGTCGACGAAATCGTAAAAGCCGCCCTCCAGGAAGACGCCGACGCCATCGCCGTCTCCTCCTACCAGGGCGGCCACAACGAATACTTCCGCTACCTCATCGACCGACTGAACGAAGAAGGCATCGGCCACGTCGCCGTCTTCGGCGGAGGCGGCGGCACCATCACCCCCGAAGAAATCCAGGACCTCGAAGCCTACGGCGTCGAACGCCTCTACCACCCCAACGACACCATGGCCACCGGCCTCGTCCCCATGATCGACGACGTCATCGAACGCGCCCAGAAGCGCCGCATGGAAGTGCGCACCCAGATCCCGACCGAAACCGGCGCCCTCGCCCAGACCCTCTCCGAAATCGAACGCGGCAATCACAAAGACGCCATCCCAGACAGCACCACCCCGATCATCGGCATCACCGGCACCGGCGGCTCCGGCAAGTCCAGCCTCACGGACGAACTCCTCAACCGCTTCCTGCGCTTCTGCCCGGACAAACGCGTGGCCGTGCTCGCTATCGACCCCACACGCCGGCGCACCGGCGGCGCCCTGCTCGGCGACCGCATCCGCATGAACAGCCTGCAAAGCGAGCGCGCCTTCTTCCGCTCCATGGCCACCCGGCGCCAAAACCTCGCCACCAGCGCCGAACTCAACGACGCCATCCGCTACCTCAAGCAGGCCGGCTTCGACCTGGTGATCGTCGAGACCGCCGGCATCGGCCAGTCCGACTCCGAGATCGTCGACCTGGTCGACCTGCCCCTCTACGTGATGACCAGCGACTTCGGCGCCGCCAGCCAGCTCGAAAAGATCGACATGCTCGACCTGGCCGAAGTCATCGTCATCAACAAGTTCGAACGCGGCGGCTCCCTGGACGCGCTGCGCGACGTCCGCAAGCAATGGAAACGCAACCACAACCGCTTCGACGTGGACGGCGAGCAGATCCCCGTCTTCGCCACCAACGCCAGCCAGTTCAACGACGCCGGCGTCAGCGGCCTGTTCACGCGCCTCGCCGACTGGCTCCAGTGGGACGCCACCGAACGCTTCCCCTGGGCCCTGCCGGAAAGCAACCCCCTGATCGCCGCCGACCGCACCCGCTACCTCGCGGACATCGCCGAGAACAGCCGCGCCGAACGCGACCGCATCGAAACCATGGCCGAAGCCGCCAACCAGGCCCAGACCGCCTGGAACGCCCTGCACACACTGAAAGACCCGGAACTGCCCGAAGCCCTCACCGCCTTCAACAGCACCGAGCACGAAAACGAAGCCTTCGCCACCCTGCGCCGCCAGTACAACGAGGCCCTGAACCAGCTCGACCCGCAACTGCTGAACGAACTCCGCCACTGGCCCGACCGCAAGGCCGGCGTGGAACAGGAACGCTACCAGTACCAGGTGCGCGACAAGACCATCGAAGGCGACAACTACAAAACCACCCTGAGTGACCTGACCATCC
Source organism: Halospina denitrificans (assembly GCF_004364635.1). Lineage (GTDB taxonomy): Bacteria > Pseudomonadota > Gammaproteobacteria > Pseudomonadales > Oleiphilaceae > Halospina > Halospina denitrificans. The sequence goes on from NZ_SOAX01000007.1 coordinate 31,600, forward strand.
CCAAGGTCGCCCCACCCCAGACCAACAACTGGGGCGAACTGGTGCGCTTCCTCGGAAGGGAAAACCTCCCCGGCCACTACCCCTACACCGCCGGCGTCTTCCCCTACCGGCGCGAAGGCGAAGACCCCACGCGCATGTTCGCCGGCGAAGGCACCCCCGAGCGCACCAACCGCCGCTTCCACTACCTGGCCCTGAACCAGCCCGCGGCACGGCTCTCCACCGCCTTCGACTCCGTCACCCTCTACGGCGAAAACCCCGCGCCACGGCCGGACATCTACGGCAAGGTCGGCAACAGCGGCGTCTCCATCGCCACCCTGGACGACATGAAAAAGCTCTTCTCCGGCTTCGACCTGTGCGACCCCACCACCTCCGTCTCCATGACCATCAACGGCCCGGCGCCCACCATCCTGGCCTTCTTCATGAACGCCGCCGTCGACCAACAGGTGGAACAACACCTGCGCGACACCGGCCAGTGGGAACAGGTGCAGCAACGGATCGCTGACCGGGAGCGCCCCGTCTACCAGGACGAACTCCCCGAAGGCCACAACGGCCTGGGCCTCGGCCTGCTCGGCGTGAGCGGGGACGAAGTGGTGGACGCCGAAACCTACCAACGCATCCGCGAATACACCCTCAAACAGGTGCGCGGCACCGTGCAGGCCGACATCCTCAAGGAAGACCAGGCCCAGAACACCTGCATCTTCTCCACCGAATTCGCCCTGCACATGATGGGCGACGTGCAGCAGTACTTCACCGACCAGGACGTGCGCAACTTCTACAGCGTCTCCATCAGCGGCTACCACATCGCCGAGGCCGGCGCCACGCCCGTCACCCAGCTCGCCTTCACCCTGGCCAACGGCTTCACCATCGTCGAGTACTACCTCTCACGCGGCATGCACATCGACGATTTCGCGCCCAACCTCAGCTTCTTCTTCAGCAACGGCATGGACCCGGAATACGCCGTCATCGGCCGCGTGGCACGGCGCATCTGGGCCCGCGCCATGAAACACCGCTACGGCGCCAGCGAACGCTCCCAGAAACTCAAGTACCACATCCAGACCAGCGGGCGCAGCCTCCACGCTCAGGAGATCCAGTTCAACGACATCCGCACCACCCTGCAGGCGCTCTACGCCCTCTTCGACAACTGCAACAGCCTGCACACCAACGCCTTCGACGAAGCCATCACCACCCCCACGGAAGACTCCGTGCGCCGCGCCGTCGCCATCCAGCTCATCATCAACCGCGAACTCGGCCTCAACGCCTGCGAAAACCCCTGGCAGGGCTCGCACATCATCGAGCAGCTCACGGACAAGGTGGAAGAAGCCGTACTGGAGGAATTCGAGCGCCTCAACGAACGCGGCGGCGTGCTCGGCGCCATGGACACCATGTACCAGCGCGGCAAGATCCAGGACGAATCCATGGTGTACGAACACAAGAAACACGACGGCACCCTGCCCATCATCGGCGTGAACACCTACCTCCCCAAGGAAGGCCAGGAAGCCGGCGGCGAACTGGAACTGATGCGCTCCAACGACGACGAAAAACACCAACAGATCGACCAGCTCCGCGCCTTCCAGGGCATCCACGAAAGCAAACGGGACCACTGGCTGGAACAGCTACAACAGGTGGCCGCCAACCGGGGGAACACCTTTGAGGTGTTGATGGAAGCTGTTAAGCATTGTTCGTTGGGGGAGGTTTCGGAGGTGTTTTATGGGGCTGGGGGGGCTTATCGGAGGAATATGTAGCAAACTTACGTCGGCTGACCACTACCCATTTAACTACCCTTTCCCGTTACTGCCGGACCAACGCCATACCAATTTGCTTTGCAAGATGTGGAGGTACCGCATTACCCACTTGCCTAGCCTTAGAATTCAGCAATCCTCGAAATGAGAACTCACGGGGAAACGTTTGCAAGCACGCTGCCTCTCTCACAGAAATTGCTCTATCTTGCTCTGGATGGCCAAAGCGCCCGTTGGACAAACTAATACACCTAGTCGTCAGTCCTGATGCCGTCTTGTCCCAGTGCATCCGTCCGTAAACATCGCTATGCCCAACATGGGTTTTGTGGCAATTCAACCATAAATCAGGCGGCCAGCTTTCCCGACCACAACCGGTTGGAGTCGCTTTGATTCGTCTCAAATTCAAATCAGACAGCTGAGCAGAGTGATGATCCGGATCCTCAGGACATTGCTCTCCGGCTCTCAATGGCGGTAGATCTGATATCCAATTCCTCACCACCTCCAGTTCGCTTCCAGCACCCTCTCCGTGGGTCTCGACCGGTAATTTCGCCTCATCTTCAAGCGAAGCAACAAGCACCAGCCTATCCCTCCTCTGAGGAACCCCAAAATGCGCAGCGCGCAATATCGAGTATCGAACAGAGTAATTCTCAGCCAACAAATCTTTTATGAAAGAGTCGAAAGGTCCTCCATCCGTTACCTTTTGGAGTCCGGGTACGTTTTCAACGACTATAAATTCAGGCTTCCAGTATTTAACAAATTCCGAAAATTTGCGCAGAAGATTCCTGCGCGGGTCACCAGTAGATTTGGCGTTGTTTTGTTTAGAAAATGGCTGACACGGCGCGCACCCACAAAAAAGAAGCGGATCATTCCTGGGGAAAATGAAAGGCGATATCGCCTTCGGATCTAATCCATTTATATCCTCACAAGAAACTGAAGATTCAGGAAAATTGTGTTCAAAAGTAGCTACTGAATCAGGATCATTATCTATGGCCCAAACGATATCGAATCCGGCCTGTCGAAATCCGAGGCTAGTGCCACCACAGCCCGAGAAAAAGTCGTACACCTTGACCACGTTGATCTCCAGATGTCATCAAATCATAATTTATCTAAGCAGGACCTTAACTTATCCCGAAACTCTCCTAGACTTTGAGATGAAATACTCCCCAAGCACATCTTTTGAATAACAAAAATCTCATCTGAGCTACTCGGTTTGTCGTACCGCTTATCTAGTTCATAGTCAGTTAGTTGGCAAAATTTCTTCTTGTAATCTTCATCCCACTCTAGTTCAGGAATCTCCTTGGTCATATTTTCCCAAACAAACTCTTCCGGAGTGGATTTTGGCAAGTATAAGACACATTCCCTGACAAATTTAAGATATTTAATACGACATTCCCTTAATTGGTCCTCGTCCCTACTACCATCCTTACCATCCACTTCAAAGCGTATATCAGTCCCGGAAACTGTTACTATCGATTCCTTTAGCCCTTCATCGGTCTTATTTTCAATTTCTGATAAATGTTCTTCAAACGAATAGCCCCCCGCATCTCCATCTAAAACTACAGCCACGTTGTGGGCTTCTGTAAGAGCAAAGGCCGGAATGTAGCTATGCAATAATGGATTGACACCACCTGGCAAAAATTCTACAGAAAACCTTTCCGAGAATGCCTTCCCAATATCCTCTAATGAACGCCGGACAATTTCCGCAGCAAGCCTGTCTTCCACGTAAACGGTCTTCTTGTCTGTCCCCTCGACACCCAAATAGAAGAACGCTTCTTCGTGGTGCGTCTTTTCCGTTACCTTTATTTTATACGAGCTGGGGTCTTGATACAATGTTTTTATAGCGTTCTGTGGAAGATTATTTATTATAAATGGTGAGTGCTAACCTATTACTACTTGATGCCTTCCCCATTTAACCTGATCCTTCAAAAACCGCATTAATCTCTCTTGAGCACCAGGATGTAATGAAACCTCAGGTTCATCAAAGATGATCAAGGATCTTTCTGGAGCAGACATTACATCTTTTACGATTTGCGCTATAGCAAATTCACCGCTACCTGCAAAAGCTTCGCTATACCTCAAATCTTCAGTCTCAAGTATTACCGTATCTCCCTCAACTTTAAAAAGTTTGTGCTGAATTACTCGGACACCAGAATACCTCTTCCCCAAAATATCCGATATTGCCTTAACTTGATCGTCAGGAAGCACATAATTTTGATAAACATGTTCTTTTTTCCCCCGAAAAAGTTTGAGAGATTTAAGATTATCCCTTATAACTTTGCGCAGCTGCTTAGATCGATCCCTAATAAAGTCTTGCTTCGTATTGTATTTTAACGTCTTAGTAAGGTTTCCATGGTAAAAATACTTGTCAAACGCACTGATCTCGCTGCGAAAGTCCTTAAAAACGACATTCTTATCAATCAAAGGCCACCGAGTTTTCAATCGACCTTCTTTTTTAAGCAGATCATCCTTATCACTTAAATTGGTCTCTGGCATCAACTCCATTCCATCAGACTTCAGAGGGCGAGAGGGCTCCCAATAATCTGGGTTCGGGTAAGACTTACCTTTGACAACGCGTTTCTTTTCTATTCTTGTTTTAATAACTTCAACTGTTCTATTTTGGATCTTATGAAAATACCCGTATATGAACCTTGGAGGCCGACTTTTTCTGTCTTGGATATGAATTGGATCAACCGCTGTCGAAAACCAGAAATTTCCAACATTGCAATCTTCTGGACAACCAAACACAGCTCTCAGAACACTACTTTTGTTAGTCCCATTCTGGCCAATAAGAACAGTTATTGGAAAATCAAAATCTATTCTAGCGCCCTCTTCCAGATTCTTATAAAACGGAAACCTGATATACTTAATATAAGGTTCCAGAACCCCGTTATGCAGCATGGTATTTAATGTACCATTTATTAGCAGATGATTAGACATCGAATTGACACCAAAATATAGCACTGTAGAGATCTTGGGAGAACTTTTTATTCATTGATATTTCCTCGCATAAAGTCGAAGAATGCCCTTGACGGTAACATCTAACTGACTGCCAACGGTATAATCCCCTGGCACGACGTAGCTTGCCCTATCTTCTGAAATCAACTTTTCAATCTTCTCTTGGGTTCTGCTCTCGGTCCACTTCTCGCCGTCAAAAACAGCAATACTACATCCCCCTTGGGCCTTAACCATCTTCATAGCAGGGATATCAGTGTCTCCATCACCGAAATAGATCATACGATCAAAGGGAAACGGTCGATTCTGTGGTTCGATATACTCGTTCACCTTCTTATTGTCCCAGCTATTTTCTATTCCCTTGTTAATCCGGAACAGGTATTGGGTCTTTGTCGTATAGTCAATGCCAACTGATGGCCACTTGGCGAAACCGCTATCCTCATCATAGTGATAACGACATCCAAATATTTTTCTGAAATGTTCAGCTACCGATGTACCACGGATCATCTCCTCCAGTCCGCTCGACACTATGTAGTGGCTTAGCGCGATTCCCTGCTCCCGAGCAAAACGGTTAATTGCATCAAACCAATTTTCAACGCCAGGGAAAAGCGGGATGGATTTGCCGTGCGCCTGGAGCCTTTCAGGAGTCAATTCGCTTCGCTTTTCGACTTCCCAGGCTCGCAACGCCAACTCACCCAGATAGGTAAGTATCTCATCACCATCTCGCTCTTGGTTCTTTCGATGCACTTCAGACCAAAACTTCGATGTATCACTTAGACCTAAAGTGGGCATCAGCCCGTGTTCAGCACAATTCCCCTTTGCAAGAGTTCCATCAAAATCATAAACCAAAGCGCACTGCATAATTCGACTGCCTTCCAATTAGGTCATTTTGTCCTAGTGTATCGAAGGGGTACACAGGCCATCGCCCCCGTAGCACCGTCTTTTCCTTCGAAAAGAATCAAACGTCCCCCAGAGAGTTACTCCTCTCTTTTTCTGGATGATCAAGCTCATCCTCCTCAACCGGATCCCGCCGATTAATCTTAGGCGGCGGCGCCACCCAGGCCCGGAGCCTCTGCCCTACCTGCTCATAGAATCGTGGCACCGCTGCTTCCAGTTCATCAATGAACACCTTGTTCCCGGCGAAGCGTCCGGCCAGGTCGACCATGTAGAAGACTTCAAACTTCGAGGGCACCACGGAGGTGGTGTCGGAATCCAGGGCGTTGGCGTCGTTCATCAGGATTTCCAGCGGCGCCTGGGTTTCCTCGGCGTTGCCGGTGCGGAAGGCTTTCACGAACATGTCGTTGGTTTCGGCCTTGGTGAGCTGTCGTGTCAGCCAGTTGACCCGGGCCGACGTGCGCTTCTTGTCCTTGGGGGCTCCCAGTTTCATGGAGCAGGAGATGGTGCGCTTGGTGAGGTTGGCGACCACCTCGATGTCCGTGGCGGCGTGAGGTACGTCCAGCACGCAGCGCAGGGCCTGTTCGTTCACCAGGGTCTCGCAGTCGTCCTTAAGCCGTGCCTGCGGGTCGGTGCGGTGCGCGAGTGAAAGCTTGAGGCCCACGTTCTGGCCCAGCTTGCGGCTCATGAAGGGAATCGAATTACCGCGACTGACGCACTCTGGCTGCATGTTCATTGTGCGTTGTCCTTGTTGAGGTGCTCTGCATCCTGTGCGCGCAACAGCAACCCGGAGTTAGCCAGGTTCTGCGGCATGCGGAACTTTTTTCCAGCGTAGCAGAAATTTTCTGAGTAGGGAGTAAAAGCCTCTCTCGACAAAGTCGGGGGTTGCATCACTCCGAAAGACTGTATACTTTTACAGTTAAAATTAATTTGATCCTAGGGCTCTCATAGGGAAAAATGAGTGACACCTGATCACACGATCAACCCAGAGGGACAACATGACAACACTGACCCCGAACGAAAACACAAACCCGGTCAGCACAATCGAAGAATCAGGGACTGACGATCTCAGGCTTCTGCGACGGCTGACGGAAATTTATGACCAGAAGCAGATAGCAGAAATGCTCGGAACGATTTCACCGGGGCACTGGACTCGTGAAACCATCAACCGTGCATTACAGGGGAAAGCGGCGCCCCGTTTTTCGCACCATGAGTTCAACTACCTGCAAAGTATTCTCCCCTCCCGACCTGCACACTACGATGACCCGGAGTTCCGGTTCATCGATCTTTTTGCAGGAATCGGAGGCATCCGAAAGGGGTTCGAATCAGTCGGCGGCAAGTGCGTTTTCACGTCTGAATGGGATCACAGTGCGCGTCGTACGTATAAAGCCAATTTCTATTGCGACCCGGATCATCGGGAACATGTGTTCAACCACGACATCACAGACGTCACACTGAGCGCCGTCCCTGACATTGATGAAGAAGAGGCGTATCAGTTCATTGATGCGCAGATACCGGATCATGAGGTGCTTCTGGCGGGATTCCCGTGCCAGCCCTTCTCTCTTGCCGGCGTCTCCAAGAAGAACTCCTTAGGGCGTCTTCACGGCTTTGAGTGCGATACACAGGGCACCCTGTTTTTCGATGTTGCAAGAATCATTGCGGCTAAGAAGCCGCCGGTATTTCTGCTTGAGAACGTCAAGAACCTCAAAAGCCATGACAAGGGCAAGACCTTCCGGGTTATCTGCGAGGCTCTCGATGAACTCGGATACGAAGTGGCCGATGTGGATGCGCCGAAAGGGCGCGACCCGAAGGTCATCGATGCTGCAAATTTTCTTCCCCAGCACCGTGAACGGATCGCTCTTATCGGTTTCCGGCGTGATCACGGGCTGCATGAGGGGTTCTCACTCAGAAACATTGCGGAGCACTTTCCGGAACGCGTTCCCCGGTTCGGAGAACTTCTCGATGACAATGTGGATGATAAGTACATCCTCACACCGAAGCTGTGGCAGTACCTCTACAACTACGCCGCCAAACACAAGGCCAAAGGAAATGGTTTCGGCTTCAGCCTCACCGGCCCGAATGATACGGCCAGAACGCTCTCTGCCCGTTATCACAAGGATGGCTCGGAAATTCTGGTGGACCGTGGCTTTGATCCGGATCAGGCATTTGATTCGGAACACAACCTTAAATACCGCCCACGGAGGCTGACGCCGAGAGAATGCGCCAGGCTCATGGGGTTCGATGCACCGGGTGAGAGTACTTTCAGAATTCCCGTTTCTGATACCCAAGCCTATAAGCAGTTCGGCAACTCTGTGGCAGTACCCGTTTTCACCGCCGTGGCCGAAATGCTGAAGGAGCGGATTTCCGCACCCTGCGCATCAGAACCTGAAGCTCCGCAGCAACTCCGGATACCTCTTGCGGTTTAATGCTTCTGTCGGGCAGGATCACCAGAGATAACTTGCCCGACAGGAACAGCTGCAGACAATGACAAGACTCTCTGAGCACTTCAGTGGCGTATCAGCCAAACGCCTGAGCATCGTTGAAACCAGCCGCATTGTCTCGAGACAGCACGAGTTCAACGGCACGGCGGCGATGAGGCAATATCTCGGCAGAGAGCGATCAATTTTTCCCGCCCGCTTTATATACATCGGGGACGATGAGGAAGACCGGCTCATGGTCGATGACCATGTCACCTGGTATGACTCCAGAGAGGATAATCCGAATCGTTCCGAGCATCGTCTTTACTTCCGGGATAATGACGTGATGAACCTCGCCGCTGAAGGCGACGTGATGATTGCAGCACTCGACTGTGAAGGGAATATGCTTCTCGTTATCGTCAGGGACTCAAGTCAATTACTGGGAGACGTGTTATGGCTTTTCGGTCTTGATGAGCTTCCCGGCTCCACTTTCACAACCATCGAGACGGCGGAAAGTTCTCATGTCTCAGATGCACTGTTCTACTACATTGCAGAACAGGCCGGGATTCAGATTGAGGAGAAAGTCAGCGATTCCTGGCTGGATCTGATCCTGGAAAGATTCGGCCCTGTCTTTCCCAGAAGCCGCCAACTCTCCGCCTTGGCCCTTGAGTCGCTGGACGGAGAAATATCCCCGGTTGAGGAACCCGACAACACCCTGATCCGATTGCTGGATCGGGAGGAAAGGATGTTCCGGGAACTTGAACGTCATATCGTTTCCAATGAGCTCCGAAGCAGAGCTGATACCTGGGCCGAGAACGTGGATGATTTCATTTCGTTTTCTCTGGGAGTACACAATCGCAGGAAATCCCGTGCAGGCCATTCACTGGAGAATCACCTTGAATGGATCTTCACGGAGAACAGACTTGAGTTCCAGCGAGGTGTTCATACCGAAAATCGCTCCAAGCCGGACTTTCTCTTCCCCGGATCCGCGCATTATCAGGACCCGAACTGGCCCGCAGACCGCCTGACAATGCTGGGGGTGAAAACCTCCTGCAAGGATCGCTGGCGCCAGGTTCTGAACGAAGCAGCCCGAATCCCCGAAAAGCATCTTCTAACCCTCCAGCCGCGAATATCCGAACATCAGACTCGAGAAATGGACAGAGCGAACCTCAGACTGGTGTTGCCGAGGGGTCTCCACTCGACATACTCGACTTCCCAGCAAAACTCTCTGATGGATCTGGATCTGTTCATCAATGAGGTTATGGAGAAACAGCCGGCCTGAATAGCAGCGCGGACTCCGGGAGGAAAAACGTGGCGGACATCAAGAACCGGGAGCAGCGCTCACACAATATGTCTGCGATCCGCGGAAAGGATACTAAACCGGAAATGCTTGTCCGGCGGTATCTTCATTCCTGCGGCTACCGATTCCGCCTTCACCGAAAAGATCTCCCAGGCAAACCGGATTTAGTCATGCCGAAGTATCAGATCGTCATTTTCGTGCATGGCTGCTTCTGGCACAGGCATGAGAACTGTCGATACTCAACAACTCCCTCCAACAGATCCGAGTTCTGGCAGGAGAAATTCGCGAAAAATGTTGAACGGGATTCCAGAAACAGGGAGGCGCTTCTTGAATCCGGATGGAGGGTACTGATCATCTGGGAATGCGGGCTTAAACACGCTAAAGACGAACTGCCGGAGCTTTCCCGTCTTATTGAAAATAACACTGGTTTTCAGGTCTGGCCTACAACTCCCCCCAGGCCGAGAGAGCTTTCAAACGTTATTCAAAAACGTGGGTAGCATGCCATTCCAATGCCGTCTCGTGCGGCATAAACCTCTCATTTTCCGGACGTCGCACAAACTGCCCGGAAAGCTCTTTCAGCTCATTATTGACCGCCAACGCACTCGCTGCCTCGGAGACCTGTATCTGCATCTCAGGTGTCACAGTAAAGAGACCGTTATCAAAAGCCCAGTGATGATTCGGGCACAAAGCCAATCCATTACGTGGATCATCAGTGCCTCCTGCCGCCACAGGAATAATGTGCGCCGCCTGAGCTGCGGCCGGTCCCTCGGGGACACTTAACCCCGACCCACAGACGCAGCAGCGGTACCCATATTCGCTTAAAACCATTCTGGAGAATGCAGCTCTTCTGACAGGTTTGCGTGCATGGATATCATGATGGTTTCGATCTGAAGATACGACAAACTCTTCCTGCGTCTGATCCCATAGAATTGACTCTTCGTTGTTAATTGCGCTCGTACTCAGGACTTGTCCGCTAAGCGCCCCCGAACGTTTATTATTAGCAAGAGATAGCAGCTCTGCATATCCGGAATCTTCGCATCGAATAAGCTGAAAGCAATAACGCCTAGGCTGGTCAAGATGCCTCCGCATCACAAGGAAATCCCCAGCCACTGCGTGGTTGAGCAAAGGACTCAGCTGATCCGTAACTCGTGTCTCCGGTTTACGCTTACCTTCCCACGTCTGATACTGATATCTTGAACGAACTCTTTTCAGAAATTTTGACCCGAGATATAGGTCCACCTGAATCCGCACATCCGCCGTATTCTGCCCCTCCGGTAAATTCGGAAAATACGGGCGGAGCGCCTTCAGGACGACGAATCCAGCCTGGTGACCTGCCGCCTCTCCCGTGTCATTCAAGGGCAGTCGCTTGTAGAACGGCGTATCCCAATCCCTAGTCGCACAGATAGAGTTAAGCATTTCAGACAACGACATTATTCGGACACCTGAATGATGGTGGCTAAAGCAATTTTTCTAGTTGCCAGCGAAGAGCTGAGAACTTGACACGGATGGTGAACGGAGTGAACTGGGGATGTAGGCCATATGTACAGAAGCAGGTATCAGGGAAATACTGCCACTGTACATATGGCCTACGCCCCCAACGCTTCCCGCTTCGCCTTACTCAAACAGTCCCGTATAAAAGAATCCACCTCATCTTCTGCCAATACCTCAAAAAGGATACCTCCACCCTCGCGGTTAAGAGTTACCATAAAGTCTCTGAATGCCCGCTCCGTCGCTGTTAGCCAGGATTCCTCCTCCATTATTCGCAGAACCGCTTTTGCAACCGGCTGCCTCATAACCATCCTGCTTCTCTCTACGAAATTACTCCTTATATCAGCAGTCTTCAGAATTGTATTAAGCGCTGCTTCGGGCGAATCGGGTGCCGCCATTTCGGCAACTCGCGCGTTCCACCATAGACGAGCTATCGCATTATCGTCTCGTGTTTCGGTCAGAGTTCTCGCGAAAAAATGTTTTCCTACAGAAGCGTCCAGCGCTTCATCAGTGTTTCCTCCCAACCACCGCTTCCTGCTGTACTCCAGACATTCAACATGTGTAAGCCGTGCCCAGATCCTCTCTTCCCTTGCAAGAGCCGGTGTCATACCTTTAAGGGCACGATAGACAACCAAAGAGTTGGCGACTTCTGCCGCTGTTCCGCCTGTCTCTCCATCAAGCTCCGACAGTAAATCAAGATCGACAGTTACAGAATCCAGCTCAATTCGCCATCCGTTCTCCCTTTCAAGGTCCAGAAAATCTCCCGCCATGTACCGGTCTCTGTTATCCGGAATATTCTCACGCAGGTCGATCAGAGTCTGTTCTGAGAGATACTTCAATGGAACCGCAGGCATCAGGTGGTTTCCTCCATAACTTTGGCCAGCTTGCTGGTAGGGAATTCCAGCAAAGTCTGGGCACGCTCCAGCATAGAGCCATGACTAGCCGGATCGATTCCCTTGGAATCACATTTCGCCATAAAAGGCTGGTACCAGCGCTTGCCCTCGTATTGCTCGCCTCCTTCTTTTATTCCGTCAAGCACATCCATAACCGCTGGAAGGTAGACAGAGTTCATCACCACCGGGCTTCCATCGGTACGTTCCCGGAGCACCCTTATAACTTCATGAGTCTCGGGAGCTGTGAGAATGGTTATACGATCCCGGTCCAGAATCACCTCGAGTTTTCCTTCTTCAATGTCTTTGGAACTGTCCAGTTCAAATATACTTTCAAGAGGAGAAAGTTTGGATTTTCCGACACTGATCACGAACTCTTCCCCGATAGCGATAATCTCTGACCGCGGCAGGTTGATCGGAACCTCGAATTCGTGATGAACATACTCTGGGGACCAGTTCTCAAGGTCATCTTTCAGCCAGATGCACGGGCGCAGCGAGACGTTATTCAGAAGCTTCCCGGCTGCGAAGTCATTCCGGCCCTTCGGCCACGACATGTGTCGAAGATCCGAAAAGTAAGTATCGTTACATCGCACGAAAAAGCCTATTTCAGCCTTTTCATCCATCAGAAGGGACTTGATATCCGGCTGCGTCAGCTCAATCTCGTGATAAAGATTCAGAGCGCCGGTTTCGGTATCTTCGCTGACAGTAAACGCCACCTCAAAATGGCCCCCTTCGAGGTCATCGCTCCACGGAGCCAAGACCGGGTGAGGGAAACGCATGCTTTCCGAGAATCTCATTCAGCAGACTCCTCAACCTCTGAGAGTGTTGCCACCAGCTCTATAGGCCCTTCATAAGGCTTATCAAAAGAAACCCTTAAAGAACAGCGAGTTGATGCTTCAGCTTCCAGATAGACATCTCCTCGGTAGACCTCCCCCTTATCCGAATCAGTAACCTTCAGGTATTCAGGAGATTGCATACCGGTTGCGCAGAAACGCAGTCTTATGTGACCCGAGTTTTCCGGAGTAAAATGCACAAGACGTGAAGTAGCGTCCCCTCCGGCATTTTTTTTAACCTGGTTTCGAGTTCCTGAAAGCTTCAACGTTGGACTTGTACCCCGATCACCGGAACCACCTGATCCATAACCTGAGCCCGGACCTACACCTCCCCCCGGACCTTCTGTGCTTCCTCCTGATCCTCCTTGTCCACCCTGCTCTCCGGAATTCGGCGACTGGATGGTTTCTCGTTTGCGCTTTCGGGGTTTTGGCTGATATGTAAACTTCTCTGGATCCTCTTCTGCCTCCGGATCAGGAGGACGATCGGTCTTACCTCCTTCAGCGAAGAATCTGCTTAGTTCATCCAGCTCAACCGCACCTTCATGACTGACTCCGGTTTTGTCTTTGATCAGCTTCCTTATATCCTGGGCCAGCTTCTTCATTGCCCGATACGTTCTCTTCCGGAATTCAGCATCCGAAATTCTTTGCGCCGAAAAACCATCATGAGAGGGGTTCTCAAGCCTTTTCAGAAGCTTTCCCGCTTCATCGTCATCAGGCTCAACAAGTACGATAAAATCTCTGGAACCGGGAAACCTCGCAAGCGCTTCACCGAAGTGTCTCAGGTTGTCAGTTATGAGCATTCCATTTCTGACAAACCCCACACGCCTGGGCATCTGTTCTTCGGTCAGGAGGGAAACCTTCATTTTCCCCAGATCAGGTATATCCAATACTTCATGTATGGTCTGGTCAGAAACTAAACATCGATACAGTTGAGCGGCAAACTCAAGGTCTGCTTTGTGCCCACCTTTATCAGCGGCCTCTGTTATCGAACTATCAGTAAGAAGCCCCTCAACGGTGTTGTCGTTGACCCTGAATGCCCCCGAGTCCACATGAAAAATCATTTCTCCACGATGGATCGCACAGAAAAAATTCGAGACGAGAGACGCCGTCATGCGCAATGCCCATTCATCCGTTTCGCGAAAGCCGAGACAGAAAATTGAAGTCCCCAACTCGCTTCTTCTCATCCACTCAGGAACATTGCCGACATCGGTAACTGCTCGGAATTGTTCGGGTAAACCCCAGTAACCCGTGGCGCGACATTCCTTACCATCCTCATTAATATGAGAAATCAACCGTACTTTCCCCTGCGCTGCAAAAACCGGCTCATGAGTATGAGGATCTTCGTACAGCGTCGAGTAAAAAACGGTCTGAAGATCAGAAACAGCGAAAGAAGCATTCTTGCCGATTCCGAATGATCCACCCGACGTCTCGCTATCCTTGGCACTGACTCCCGAACCTTTCAGCAATGACCTGAACGGAGTTCCGGACTGATCGGGGGGGCCGGTCAGTCCCTTCGTGTTGTAATCCGCAATCTTGAGAACCGGAATATCTGTTCTTTTAATGACCTTATTGGCGTTGTTAAAGAATTCGTGCTCTTTCTCCTGCGTGGCCTGTTTCAGGCATGCCTGAAACGCGCTCTCCAGCTTGGCGAAGGCCGGCACTTCATTTCGATCAATCCACAGAACATCAAAGGTCATCCTTACGGGAAAGTCTCTGGCTGCATCTCTTGAGTTCTGCCCTGCCTCTCGGGCACAGCTTGAATAAGGGGCATCTCTGAACGTCTCAATACCTGCGTCACCCAGACCTTCTTCTTCTCCCGCGTCATTCCTCAGAAACTCAAAAGTTGGCGTGCTCATTATTCATCAACCTTGATTATCTTGATCTTGCAGTAAAAGGCTCAGCAGAAATACGACCGAAATCATAAAAGCCATCTATAGTATTACCCGTGCTTGAGATTATTCCGCGATATCTCCGCTGTCCTCATCCACAACGTTCGACACAGCTTCCTCTACAGGATCCCGCCGATTAATCTTAGGCGGCGGCGCCACCCAGGCCCGGAGTCTCTGCCCTACCTGCTCATAGAATCGCGGCACCGCCGCTTCCAGTTCATCAATGAACACCTTGTTCCCGGCGAAGCGTCCGGCCAGGTCGACCATGTAGAAGACTTCAAACTTCGAGGGCACCACGCTGGTGGTGTCGGAATCCAGGGCGTTGGCGTCGTTCATCAGTGTTTCCAGTGGCGCCTGGGTTTCCTCGGCGTTGCCGGTGCGGAAGGCTTTCACGAACATGTCGTTGGTTTCAGCCTTGGTGAGCTGTCGTGTCAGCCAGTTGACCCGGGCTGATGTGCGTTTCTTGTCCTTGGGTGCGCCCAGCTTCATGGAGCAGGAGATGGTGCGCTTGGTGAGGTTGGCGACCACCTCAATGTCCGTAGCGGCGTGGGGCACGTTCAGCACACAGCGCAGGGCCTGTTCGTTCATCAGGGTCTCGCAGTCGTCCTTGAGCCGTGCCTGCGGGTCGGTGCGGTGCGCGCGTGAGAGCTTGAGGCCGACGTTCTGGCCCAGCTTGCGGCTCATGAAGGGAATCGAATTACCGCGACTGACGCACTCCGGCTGCGTGATCATTGCGCATTGTCCTTGTTATTGAATCCTGCATCCTGTGCACGCAACAGCCTGCCCGGGGTCAGCCGGGTTTTGCGGCAGGTGGAATATTTCTTTGAGCGTAGCAGAGATTTTTTGATTGGGGAGAAGTGGTAGCCTCAGGGATGCGTGTCTCACCCTGTCAGCACGACAGTCAAACAGGAAACACTATGAAATCGCTTGAGTTGAAAATACCGCCACCTGTCGTTGCCCTGACCCTGGCAGCATTGATGTGGCTGGTAACGGTCATGTTTCCTGCAGCCGATCTGAGCATACCCGGATCGGCCATTGTTTCAGGGGTCATCGCCCTGGTGGGCTTTGCGATCGCACTCGCTGGGGTGCTGCAATTCTGGAAGGCCGGGACGACGATCAATCCCCATATTCCGCACAAAACGGCTCACCTGGTTGACACTGGCATCTATCGTCTAAGCCGAAACCCGATGTATCTGGGGCTTTTGCTCGTGCTTCTGGCGCTGGGAATTTACCTTGGCAACATACTCACTCTGCTGGCTTTGCCCGCATTTGTGCTGTACATAAACCGGTTTCAGATCCTGCCGGAGGAGCGGCTGATGCGGAAACACTTTGGTCCGGCCTTCGAGACTTACGCGGCAAAGGTGCGGCGCTGGGTTTAACGTTCGGGGCCGATGGCGGGATGGGCTTTACCTAAAGTCACCACTTAACGGGGTCACGCACCCATATCCACCCTTCCTTAAGGGTCGGTGCATGATTGTTCGGTGGCATGGCTTTGCCAGTCAGAAAG
Source organism: Halospina denitrificans (assembly GCF_004364635.1). Lineage (GTDB taxonomy): Bacteria > Pseudomonadota > Gammaproteobacteria > Pseudomonadales > Oleiphilaceae > Halospina > Halospina denitrificans. The sequence goes on from NZ_SOAX01000007.1 coordinate 47,506, forward strand.
TCCTGAGCCGCAAGCAGGCAGATCACGGCATCCAGTGCATCGGACTTGCTCTCCATGGCCGGAATCGGCGCATCGATCTGGATGAGGGAACCAACGGATTGGGCCACGCGCTCTCGCGCTGCCTGTCCGTTGGCCGCCTTGTATCCGGTGCTTTCAATACCATGCGCCACCAGAGTAGCTGCGGGATACACTTCGATGGCGCGTAGCCCGTCAAATGCCGGATTCCAAGCCAGTGTAATCGGGCATTGCAGTAGGTGGCGCACAGATTCCAACAGCTCAAGCGCAGCGTGCGCGGTTCGCGCGATCCGATCCGCCCCCACATCCAGGGATTGTTTACCGATTCGCTCGCGGATGAATCGGTCGGTTTCCCGTCGAAACAGATCGTTGGCGGTTCCGTTCAGTGGCTCACCGGCGTTGTGAGTGGCCAACTGTTGCGCCATGGGGTCCGGCCAACCCAGCGGGGCGTCCAGAGCCAGCAGGGTCGGGCCGCTTCGGTGGGTGAGCCAGTCGGCAATGGCCTTAGCCGGGGGGAGCTCCCTGGTTCCCAGAACGGCTTTCTCGACAACGGCGCCCTGCTCTGAAAATGTGCCGAAGGCATAGCCCATGTTTCTGGGGTCGGTGGCGCAGTCCACGCCGATGAGGTTGATGGTCATGTGGGGTTACTTGCGCTTGCGGGGTTTGGAGACATCCAGTTCCTGGATATGACCTTGCACGCCGCTGTCGGTGACACGCAGCCGCCCGACCGTGACCGGTAGACTGAAACGGCGTGGGCCGGCACTGCCGGGATTGAAATAGAGCACGCCCTCTTTGGTCTCGTTGAAGGGTTTGTGGGAGTGCCCGAAAAGGATCACATCACAGGGGTTGTCCGGGAGCAGGGTCGGGATGTCCTGATGGCGATGCACCATCTGAATACGTAGGCCGTTAACAGTGATTTCCTGAGTTTCGGGATAGGCCATGGCCCAGTCGCCCTGATCCACATTCCCGCGTATGGCCACCACCTGCGCCTGCTCGCTCAGCGTATCCATGACCTCTGGCTTGCCGATGTCACCCACGGGAAGGATCAGCTCGCAATCGGCCAATGCGGCCAGCGCTTCTGGCCTCGCCTGGCCGTGGGTGTCGGAAATGACGCCAATATCGGTGTTGATGCGCACGGTGTCTTTCTCCCAATCCGGATGGACGATTCTGCCACGAACCCCTAAAACATCACGAGCCCACCCAGAGGTGCTCAACCCTTGTCCCGGCAATGGACTCGAGCCGCTCGGCGATCAGCATCCGGTGGCATTGCACCGGGTCGCGCTCGCAGCAAATGACGCAGGGCGACTCCTTCAGGGTTCTTTGAATTACTGAAGCGAAAGAATCCAGAAAGAGATTGGTCTGAGGTTGCCGATCAATTGGAATCCCTAGGCTGAATACCCCGACTCATCGCCTGATCCGCCTCGCTGATTATGGACAGGCCAGGGCTTTTACGGGTAACCTTTTATCCGATCAAAGGAGACTGAAGCCACCTCTAGGGAGAGAGTATTCATGCCTGAAGTCAGGTTTGCCCGTTCAACGCGCCGCCCCAGTGACATCGTTGGTGACGATCCTGAAACCCTGAAGCAGTTCTGCTCCGTCAATGGCCTCGGAGAGCACGCGCTTCTTGCCGAAGGACGCGCCTATTCGTTGGATACTGGGAGAAGCGGAACGAAACATGTCGTGAGACGACTTAATAACCTGTCCCTGCCTGAGCGCAGGAATGCTGCTAACGCCGCAGCTTCTATGGGTGACGACGTCCATGCACTGGCAGCCTTTATGGAGGAAAATCTCTCTGGGTACGACCTCGAGCGGATTAATAGCGCCGTCAATGCGAGTTCCGGCGCTGCTCATGCGCGGCTGAATGGATTCCAACAGGCCGTTGCCGATTACCAGAAGCAATTGATTGATCTCCAGGAGTCATACCGGCGTCACCCTGGGCCCGGAAGAGGTGCCTATTTGGAAAAGCTACGCCGTCAGAGCCGGCAGGCCTATCAAAAACTCGAGGCACGCTACAGCGCTGAATTGAAGCGATTTGCGCCGGAGACAATGCGGGCCAAGAATAAGGGCAATGCACTCAGTAACGCCGAGCGTGGGATACTACTGGCGGAGCGAAGCGCAAGCCCTGCCAAGGCCGATCCGCGTCTGAACGTGGCGGATACCGTTCAAGCCGATCGGATGGGCGTCCTGTCCCGCGGTTTCAATTACCTGGGCAAAATAGCGACAGTTGCTGACGGCGCATTCCGAGTCGGTAAAGTCAAGGCCACCTATGATGAAGGCGGCAACTGGTTGAAAGAGAGCTCCCGCCAGATGACTGGTTTTGGTTTTGGAGGGGTGGCTGGCATTTACGCAGGCAAAGCCGCAATTGCTGGTGGAGCAGCGTTTGCTACGAGTGTGGGACTGATGGCTGCTGGCCCTGTGGGGTGGGTTGCGCTTGGTGTGATTCTTGTCGCTGGAACGTTAGTTGGCCTGGGCGTTGGCTATTATGCAGACCAGTTCGGTAAATACATAGCAGAGCTTATTTGGGAATTTGGTTAATGGATTTGTTGGTGGAAAATGGAGAAGGCATCTTTGCCGTTATTACGTTGATAGCAACCTTGACCATGTGCATTTCTTGGTTGATTTTTGCACGTTTATCCATGGTCCGGATTGAGAAAGAAATAGCGCATGATGGAATGCAACGCCCCTGTCCTTGGGATGGGGTCGGTGGTCGCGCTGTTTGGTATGCTTTCGCAATTGGTCTGCCAATAAGTTCCTTTAACCCAACCGCTGACCCCCTAATCAATGTGCCGCTAGTGCGGCGCTACGCCAAGCCCATCGATCGTACACTGGGACTCTTGCTCGTCATCTCCGGCGGTGTTTCAGTCGTTCTAATCCTGATGGGAGCGCTGGTTTTCGATTTTTATTAACGGGTGCGACGCTGAAACGCTACCAGGGACAGACCTATGATGACGTCGCATAAACAAATGCGCTGAAAGGGATTTCGGTGCAGTATCTAAAGTCGAGCCAGCGGTTTCTTTCCGTCTGTTTTCTCGCCGTAACTGTGTCTTCGTGCACTGACGGGGACCCTAAAGACGAGTCAACGTACAACCGGCTCTGCCGGATCTACGAAGATGTCGGATCGCTTGCCATTGAGCGAGAGCAGAAGCGTGTGAGGATTTTCGACCGGGTTTACGAGGAACTCCCTGCCCTCTCGGAACTGTATTTCTCAGGTATCCTTAATGCCGAACGGGATAGGCGATACGATTTCCTTCAACGGGTAGTAAAAGTCCATACGGGTAATCCTGATTGGAAATGCCAGTCCTTCCAGTCTTTCTATGCCAATGGCTAGGACATGCTCCGAAAACTGCGACGTCATTCAACGGATGGTCTACGGCGTTCGGATTTGGAAACGAACCATACCGTTGCAACAAAGATCAGCGCGTTGAAGACCATTACCGATAAGGCTTCGATCGGCGTAAGGGCGGGGAATTGGTAGGGCTCCACTGTGTCCGGTACAACGTGCAGCAATGCCAGAAACATCACAGAGGAAAGGCCCGCGAGCAAAGCCAATGCGAGCATCACCGTTTTATTGGAAAGGCTAACCAGGCCGGATGATAGTCTTGTCACTATCAGGCAGCTGATGATGGTTGCTGCTGCATTGCCTCCCAGCTGCCCTTTTATGCCCAGCCAGATATCAACGGTTATGGAAACTGCGGACAGTAGATTAAGCAGCAGGAAATAGACGATTCCCAGTCCCGCTGTCTTCAATAGGCGCTCTCTCGTTTGCAGGGCCATTACGTCGCTCCTTGACTGATGACTTGTCATGCCTCGCAACCACACTGGTGACTTTCAGATGATTCACACAGGTTACAGAACATGCCTCGCGTTGGATGTTAATCCTGGCAAGCCTCCGACAATCAGGACGCAAGAGCAATAAGCCGGAATCACTGCCCCCGAAGCACACTGAATGCCTCATACAGCCGAGGCGGCAATGGGTATTGCAGGCGCCATGTAATGCTCATGGGCTTTTCGCCGCGATAGTCCTCGAAGGTGACTGGGCCGCAGGCGCGGAAGGCGTGGTCTTTGGTTTCCTGAACAAAGAGCTGAAAGGTCCAGGGGCTGTCTGGACCATCACCCTGGTTGATGTAGCGGCGTCCCACGGGTGTGTTCGGGCCGGCTGAGTTCTGGCTCTGCCAGTGGAACCGTTCGGGGCTGATGGCGTAGTCGTCGTAGGCCACGCCTTCGTGCTTGGCCGAGGACTTGTCGAGGGTGACGAACATCAGTTCCGTCTGCCGGTCATGGAGCCGCACTACACCTTCTTGGGACCTCTTGCGCTTGTCTTCTGTCAGGAATCCCACGGCGGTAAGCACTTCACGGCGGCTATAGCGCGCGTGCAGTTTCAGCGGTGTGTCATCCAGCCCCGGCAGGGGTTGGTAATGGGTGTGTGCCTGGGCTTCGAGGGAATTTGCCAACTCGCTCAGTTCCCGGCAGCACGGTGGCGCTTTCGCAAGGCGTTGCAGGAAATCCCTGGCAGAGCCTGTCTGCTGGTCCTGGCTGTCGATCTGGTACGCGAGCATCTGCAGGCGCAGGCGTTCCTGTTCGTTCTGGATTCGGTAACCGGCTGGGTCTTCGGCCACCTGTTCCAGAAGTTGCAGTTGCTCGGCGTCATCAACATGCAACAGGGCACTGAAGCGTTTGCTGAAATAGCTTTCCCCCTCGGCCTGGGGTTCGTATTCCAGCAGGCCGGCGGCTCTCTGGAGGTTGACCCATCCCCGGTTATTGCCGGACCCCACCGTGTAGATATCCGCCAGCTCCAGTTGCTGATCATGCAGGAATCCGCCCAGAGTGAGGGATGCTGTCCCTTCCAGTGCCGCGTAAGCCCGCAGCTCCGTTTTCAGCCGGCGCCAGTTCTGGTTGACCGCATCCTTCAGGCTGCGCAGCACCTGTTCACGCGCCTGTTTCTGGAGCTGAATGTGGCACCCGGACGGAAGTTTTCCAAAGCCCTTCTCCACGCCCTCCAGAATCTCGCGGCGGGACAGGCCGGTAATGGAGCGGTAGAGCACATCAAAACGGAAGCCTTCCTGGAACTGGCCAACGAAATCCAGGATCAGGCAGTTGTCTTTGTCGTCATGCAGTCTGAGGCCGCGCCCGATCTGCTGCTGGAAAATGGTCGGGCTCTGGGTCGGACGCAACAACAGCAGGGTGTCCACAAACGGGAGGTCGACACCTTCGTTGTAGAGATCGACGGTAACGAGGACGTTGACCTGTCGTGTTTCGAGCTGCTTCTGGGCCGATTGGCGGGTCTCGGTATCCGTTTCACCCGTCACCAGCATCGCGGGAATGTTCGCTCTGTTGAACTGCTCCACCATGAAGTGCGCGTGCGCAATGGAGACGCAGAACGCCAGGGCGCGGCACTGGGCGATATCCCCCACCAGCTGATGCCAGTTCTGGATGACGGTGCGTGCCCGGGCGTCGTTGCCGGTGAGGATGTTGTCCAGTTGCTGTTGTTCAAGGCCGGGCCTGGACCAGTCGACACTGCGGTAATCCTCGCCGTCGTCGCAGGCATAGTATTCAAAGGGGGCGAGCAGTTGCAGGTCCAGCGCATGCCACAGGCGAAGCTGCACCGCCGGGGTACCGTCCGGGCGGTTGTCGAAATGGCGGAGGATGTCGCGGCCGTCCTTGCGTTCCGGGGTTGCGGTAAGACCCAGCAGGACCCTGGGTGCAATGTCCGAGACGAAGCGCTCGAACTGCCGGGCTTCAATGTGGTGGCATTCGTCCACCACCACGGCGCGCCAGTAGTCGCTGCCCAGCGCATTGAGCAGGCCCTGGCTCTGCAGGCTCTGGATGGTGGCAAACAGGTGTTGATGGTCCCCGGGGCTATGGTGGCCTGAGAGCAGTTCCCCGAAATCCGGCGCACGCAGGACCTGACGGTAGGTCGCCATTGCCTGCTGCAGGATCTCGATGCGGTGAGCCACGAACAGAAGGCGCGGATGACCGCCCTCCTTCCGAGCCAATGCGCGATAATCAAACGCCGCCATCACGGTTTTTCCCGTGCCGGTGGCGGCAACCAGCAGGTTCCGGCTCCGGCCGTGGATCCGTTCGGTTTCGAGCTGTTCGAGGATGTCTTCCTGGAACGGTTTGGGTTGCAGCTCAAAGAACGTTGGGTTGGCGATGGGGCCGGGCTGGCCGGACTCGCGTTTCAGCGCTTCGCGCAGCACACGTTGGTGATCGGTATTGGCCGGGTCGTAGGGCTGGAACTCATTGTCTTCCCACAAGGATTCAAAATGCGCCTTCGCCCGGTTGAAAAGGGCGGCCTGACCACTTTCCGTGAACTTCACCGTCCATTCCAGACCACCCATCAGGGCCGCACCGGAGAGGTTGGCGCTACCCACGTAGGCGGAACCGAAGCCGGTGTCGCGCCCGAAGATCCAGGCCTTGGCGTGCAGCCGCGTTCGCCGCCCGTCCAGTGAGACACGCACTTCGCAGTTAGGCAGTTCCGCCAGCATGTCCAGCGCTTTCTGTTCCGTTGCGCCGACATAGGTTGTGGTCAGAACACGGACCCTTGCCTGGCTATTGCCGTGTGCGTCGGCAGCGGTGATACGGCGCAGCACATCAATAACCTTGCGAACCCCGGACACCGTGATAAAGCTGACCAGGATATCGACCTGGTTGCAGCCGGCCAGCTCAGCGCTCAGTTCGTGCAGCAGTGGTGGTGAATCCCTTCCGGCGGTGAAGAGCCAGGGTTGCGAAAGGCTGATTCGGGGAATCTCGGGTTGCAGGTTGGGTTCCGATAAGGCGGTGAGTCGCTCGGGTGGCTCCTCCAGAAGATCCGGATTCGTGGTGGTTTCTTCCTGCTGGAGACGGGACCGGACGTATACCAACAGCTCATTGATGAGCCGCACTTGCTCCTGAAGGCGCTGGGATTTTCCATCTGCAGGTAATGCGGCCAGCATCTGGGACAACTGTTCGCCCAGCGCATCGGCCAGTCGACGGTGGCTGTCCTCGGGATCCAGTTTCTCGGTATGGGCTTCGAACTCGCTTTCTTCGAGCTTTTCCTTCAGACCCTGGGTTGTAAGCAGGTCATAGAGCCCTTTGGGGAGGGGATCCTTGGGCATGGTCGTCCTTCAATGCAGGCGCGGATTTCAATCACATCAGTAACGGCCAGGTTAGCATCATTACCGGACCAGCCCCACGCCTTGTCGTTTGCAAACAACCTGTTTAAACCCCATACTATGTGGAAAGGACTGGGGATGCCCGGTCGACAAGGGGCCTCGGTGGAATCACCGGGGCCTTTTGTTTTTCAGGGATGTATTTTTAACCCCCAACCTTCGCGGTTGCCATTTCCACTTTGATAAAACTTCTCCTGTAATACCTCAAAGGCACGGTTCTGTTTTTCGGGACGCAACACGTGCAGCCCTATGGGTCTGGCAACAAGATCCGCTAACTGCAAACCGGCAGAGTTGCTTTTCTTGTCGGCAAAAACGAGTTCGAACGGCAGCTCCCTCTGGCGATAATTGGCGCCATCACAGATTCGCCTGAACTCCAACTCCAACTCGTCATCTTCCCGCTTCCCCCTTTTCTCCACGACAATATGCGTTCGTGCATCTGATTGCCCATGCCTGCGCAGATAATAATAAATGCGCTCAAGTCCAAAGGTGAGCGCAACGTGATAAGGGTTACCGGGTTCCGGGTATCGCTGACAGTAGTCAGCCTTGCGGATGACGGACGATATCAGTGCGAAGGGTGCTTCCTGCATCAGGCCAGTCAGTTCATCAATGAATGCCTGTTTCTGTTTTTTGTCCTTTAAAAACGCAAAATCATGGCGATCCTTACGGATATCGGTTTCATGGAGGATGACCTGATCGTGTCCGAAATGCCTGAACTTGAACCTCTGGAGTTCTGGCACAAGATGCTCAATGTAGGACCTTTTCTCGAAGATACAAAAAGCGAGCACGAAAACCGGGTAGTTCGGATCAATCGACTGAAGCCCGTGATCCCCGCTCTCATCCACATAAACCACGTAATCCGAGAAATTCACCATCCATAGCCTCTTTGATTACTTTGTAGATCGACGGCCTAAAGTGCGGAAAAAGGAGCAGCTCCGAGCTCCCTGAGGAATCTTGCCATGCCTTACCGGCCAACTGCCAAGAAATTCTTAGTAGTTGCCACACCTACTCCGCAGCCAAATCCTGATCTTCATTGGAGCGGTCATCCTCACCTTTCTCAACCGGATCCCGCCGATTAATCTTAGGCGGCGGCGCCACCCAGGCCCGGAGCCTCTGCCCTACCTGCTCATAGAAGCGCGGCACAGCCGCTTCCAGTTCATCAATGAACACCTTGTTCCCTGCGAAGCGCCCCGCCAGGTCGACCATGTAAAAGACTTCAAACCTCGAGGGCACGACGTTGGTGGTGTCGGAATCCAGGGCGTTGGCGTCGTTCATCAGTGTTTCCAGTGGCGCCTGGGTTTCCTCGGCGTTGCCGGTGCGGAAGGCCTTCACGAACATGTCGTTGGTTTCCGCCTTGGTGAGCTGTCGTGTCAGCCAGTTGACCCGGGCCGATGTGCGTTTCTTGTCCTTGGGCGCGCCCAGCTTCATGGAACAGGAGATGCTTCGCTTGGTGAGGTTGGCGACCACCTCGCAGAACTGAGCGCCATCAATGGCCGGCACTGTTTTGACATTTGTCATACACTCCGTATCCTTGCGCGCACCATTCTGATGCAGACGAGACGCATGCCCAATCCACAGCAGGAACCCAACTCGAGCACTGGCCTTCTGCCGTTCCCCCATTACCGCCTCAGCAGACTGCAAGAGAAGCACGGCCACCGCCCTGTTCTGGCAACCTTTAACCTGATCAACGGCGCCATCAGCATCGCACTGATCGCGGCCCTGGCGCTTGTCACCCAGGAGGCGCTGATTTTTCCCTCGCTGGGGGCCACGGCATTTATTCTGTTCTATGCGCCGCTGGCCGAGCCGGCGTCTCCGCGCAACACCTTCCTGGGACACCTTATCGGTGCCATTGCCGGCTTTCTGTCGCTGGCTCTTTTCGGTCTGCTTGATGCGCCCTCCGCCGTGGCTAATGGCGTGGATGCCGCGCGCGTGGGCGCGGCTGCTTTGTCCCTGGGTACGTGCGGGGCATTAATGATCCTGCTGCGCTCACCGCACCCGCCGGCGGGAGCCACCGCAATGATCGTCTCACTGGGGCTAATGCCCCATCCGGGGCAGTTCCCGATACTGATGGCGGGCGTTGCTCTGTTGGTGGGTCAGGCATTTGTCATGAACCGCCTGGCGGGGATTGCGTACCCGATCTGGCGGTCGCGGTAGGCCCGCCCGACTACTGGATGCTCCAGTCAGCCGCATTCGGACCAGCTTCATTGAACCTGATGCGTACTGACCCTGACCCCGTTTCAGTACCTCTAATCATCTCTTGGGTACAAGGCCGAGGATAGCGCGCTCCGAAAAAATTTGTTAATTTCTCGCGGCAAGTAGGATCGCACATGGACAACACACCATAAGGAGTTGGTATGCCGTCATCAGTCTACTACCCGAAAACCCCCACCTCATCAAAGAAAATCGCCCAGAAAACCTGCCCTGCGGACATGACGTCCGAGGAATTCGAGAGCATGTTTCTGGCTGCCAACGGGAAATCCCCGGATAGCCAATGCGTCGTCTCACCCAATAAGCCAGTAGTGGTCCCGTCCGCGGCTCAGGATCGCTCCGTCAGTATTGCTCCGCTGAAAGCGTGCACCGCTGAACAACGACAGACGCTATCCCACATGAGCCATTATGCCGGTGGCGCCACGGTGATGGGGCTGGCAAATCTGCTTTGGGACACCAAGATTCCTGATGCAGTGGGTGACCTGACCACGTTTGGCGGCAACGGCATGGGCGCCGCCGTGGCAAAATCCGACCGGGTATTGGGCTCCATCAACAAATACGACCTGGCGAACAAGCACTATGAGGACCTGAAGAATCACCGGGCTGCCCCCAGAACGATTAACGCCGCAAAAACGCGAGCGCAGGCCGCCTTCAAGGAAATGAATCAGGTCCTCAATGAAAAGTCATTGAACTACCTGAACAACAATACCTTTGGGATGCGCCAGACCACCAATGCAACCGGCCGGACCGTTCAGGAGTCCATTCCGGTACGCAATACAATGGATGGAAAGGCTCGCCAAGTTCGCCAAGGCCGGCAGAGTGGCCGGCCCCGGATTTATCGTGTTTGATGGCTACCTGCGCGGCAAAGACGTTTACCATAGCTGGCAAAACAACGATCCCAACTGGGAGCGAAAAGCGGTTGTTCAGGGTGTTTCGTTTGGAACCGGCATCGGGGCGGGAGCTGTGATCGCCACCGTGATCGCTTTCACGCCAGTTGGACTTGCTGTTGGTGTCGTTGCCGGAGGGGCAGCGGCTGTGGGAATGGATTATTTGGTCAAGGATTGGGTTGGTGGCTTCTACGATTGGGCAACGAAATGATCAATATGCCCTTGCATATTCTGTTCGCTCTCATAGGACTTGGAGCCATAGCAAGCTCGATGCTTGGAGCTCTGCTCCTCAGGCTCACGCTAACCCGTCGCCTCAAGAAAAAGCTGAAGGCAACCGGCGACTACTGGCATAGCGGCACCATTGATTTCGACTTTATCAATACCATCATATTCGCTTGGGCCTGCGCAACAACCTGGGTCCAAAGGCTTAAAAGATTTCAGCTGCTCTACCCTGGCCTGGACGTCAGGTCTTTCGCCAAGTGGTATGAAAAGGTGGCCGCGTATGGAGCTATCTACGGTTTGATGGTGGCGTTCCTGATCGCTCCTTTTTTCTACCTTTTCGAGCCCTAATCTTAAAAATTAGCCAGATGGACGGGCAGTGTCCCGCCTGATGGCTGTCAATGGCCATGCTACGGCTATTTACTGGTCGAGGATACGGGAGAACGACTGGGCTTCGGCAGGGGCATCCTGGTATCGCTGATCCAGCTCGCTATCGCTGCTGCAGTCATTTTCGCCATCGCGCTTATCGTATTCATGGTCAGCCCGGAGAGCATTCCCTCCGAAAGTGTCGCCAAAGCCAGCCCCCTGCCTGCTCTGCTTCCTGCGTGAGGCGCCGTTTCAGCCAAGGAACTTTAGAAAGAAGGACCAGAAGATTCCCGGTAAGGATATGAAGCTCGCGCGGGAGCGCATGAAGAGGGTGAAAAAACCATGAGCCTCGATACGCTGAAGAAAAAGGCCCTTCAAGACGATAGGGTCAAGGCCGAGTACGACAAGCTGACTCCGGAATTTGAGCTGATCGACCAACTCCTTTCCATGCGTAATAGCGCGGGCCTGACCCAGCAGGAGCTTGCCGAACGCATGGGGACGCAGAAATCCAACGTGAGCAGGTTGGAGCACGGACGGAGCAATCCGAGCTGGAGGATGCTCACCCGCTATGCGCATGCCTGTGGTTATGAATTAAAGCTGGCAACACTGCAGCGTTAAGCACCGAAGCTGCGCTACAGTTCGGCGTTGCCCATTTAGGCTGCGTTAAAATCCAGCGGATGAATGTCATCCAGATTCACTGTATTTCGCGCCATCCAGAGATCATACATGTCCTGCATCGCCAGCCAGCTTTCCGGGCTGCGACCGAGAACTTTTGATAGCCGCAATGCCATCTCGGGGCTGACTCCGCTATCTTTTTTCAACAGCCGGGATAGCGTTGAAGGCGATACACCAAGGCTGGAGGAAAGCTGGCGAGAGCTGATGCCGAAAGGCTCCAAATAGACTTCCTGGATGAATTCCCCGGGATGGGGCGGATTATGCATAGCCATCAGTGATAATCCTCATAAAAACCGCTTCAGTCCCTTGTGGCGGAATGATTTAATCATAAAGAGATATTAGCTTGTTGCGCATCACGCAACAATCAATATGAACTAGCAAGCCCCCGATGCAGTAGACACCTGAAAAAGCCCCGGAATCTTGGTTGGAGGTGATGGTCAGCCTATGGCCCTGAAATGATCACACGTTTTCCATACGCTCCAGGGTATCCGGATATTTCTGAAGCATGCGTAGCAGCAATGCCGAATGGGACGGGGGATTACTTCGGCCCTGCTCCCAATTCTCAAGAGTACGCGATGACACTCTTAGTCGGGCGGCAAACACGCCACGGGAAAGATTCAGGCTTTCGCGCAGCTCCCGAATCTCCTGGTTGGAAATCGTAGGCGCTGGCCGTTGCTCAACCTTGTGTGTGCGCAGAGTGATTTTACCTTCACGTTCTTTTTCAAGAGCATCAAGGCCCTCACTCAATTCTTCGAACAGGTTACGTTTCATGGGAATACCTCCCGATTCTCTGAGCCTTTTCGCGCTCAAACGTAGGAAGTTCGATAAAAACAGCTCTCATGACACTCCTTGTCCTTTACACACAACTATACGCAATCTGCGTACAGCCATAAAGCTTCCCAAAATGATAACTACTGTTGGGTTTTCATCGCTCAAGCCAGCTCCGGAATTTGAGCTTATCCGAGAAGGTGCCGAAGGCGTAGCCCACATTCTTGGGGTCGGAGGCGCAATCGACGCCAACGAGGTTGATGGTCATTGCGCTCCTGCGTTCATTCCGCCTTCTCCGTTTGGGCCGAGGGTTCCGTTGCCAGCAGGTTCACCACGAGCCGCACCATCAGGTCCTTTGCCTTGGGATCGCTTTCCGCAATTAACAGGGTCAATGCCGTAAGGCCGTTATCATCCAGCGAAAGGCGCACCCCCTCCTGACGCAGATAGAGCAGGAACAGGAACGCGCCAGACCGCTTGTTGCCATCGGAAAAGGGGTGGTTCTTGATGACGAAATACAGGAGATGGGCAGCCCGTTCTTCCCGGGTTCTATAAAGCGCCTCACCGAACATGCTCTGTTCCAGGTTGCCAAGGATGGAAGCAAGCCCATCGCCTCGGTCCCGGGCGAACAGTTCGCTGGCTTCACCCCGTTCGCGCAACTCCCCAGCCAGGGCATCCAGTGCGCGACGGGCTTCATCGAAATTCAGAACACCACGCGCTGGACGTGCTCCCGCCGGGATACCCAGCTCGCCCTCGTCGTAATTAAGAAGCAGGCGCCAGGTACGGGCATATCCCAAAATCAGACCCACTACTTCCTGACCAACATCGGAAACCAGAGCCTGTTTGTTCAACGTCTGCCCGAGCAGCTCCACGGCCTGCTGCAGTTCTTCAAGGCCCTGCTGGGCGAGGCGGTGCTCGTTGAGGCTGTAGCCCTGGGTCAGGTGTTCGCGGAGGACGCGGGTGGCCCATTGGCGAAAGCGCACGCCCCGTTGGGATTTGACCCGATAGCCCACGGAAATGATGACATCAAGGCTGTAATGCTCAACGGCGCGCTGGACCTGTCGTTTGCCTTCCTGGCGAACTATCCGGAATTTCCGGATAGTTCCCTCCCGGCCCAGCTCCCCCTCTTCATACACATTGCCAATGTGTTCGTTCACCGTTCGAAGATCCTTTCCGAAAAGCTCCGCCATCTGCTTCTGGGTGAGCCAGACGGTCTCCCCTTGCAGTCGGACTTCCACGGGGTGACTGTCGTCTTCAAAAATCACGATTTCACTCACATCGCCTCCTTGCGATCAAACTTTGGGGACAACGGGAGCCCTCCTGCTGATTCAGTCCTTCATCTCGTACTGATCACGCAGCGCGTAGGCGTAGTTCTCCCACACATGCTGCTGGCGATCCTGGTCCACGGCCGGGCGCTGGATCATTCGGCGCGTGATCTGCTGTTGCAGTACCGTGGCGCTCGGCTTCTGCGCCAGTTCCAGCGCGTACTTCGAGAAGTCGCGGACGAGGACGTCGAAGATCTGGTCGACCAGCGCATGGTCCAGGGACTGGTTTTTGGCGTTTTCCAGGATCAGCTGGCCATAGACCACCAGGGTGAACAGCTCCCCAAGGTTGAGCAGGAAATCGAAGTCTTTCTGCTGCTCCTTATTGGGTTTGGCGGTCAGTAGCAGCAGCTTGAGCAGCCGGATCTGCTTCTGCAGGCGGTTCACGTTGGGCAGGTCAAACTCGTCGTAAATTTTCTGGTAGTCGTGGAACCGGGTTTTGCCCAGGCCTTTCGTGGGCCCCTGGTGGAAGAGGAAGTCGTCGTTGCGCGCCTCCTGCTGTGGCGGCACCTCGTCGAACTCCGCGGGGTTGAAGAAGTAGTTGGGCATGAACTTGAGGATCAGGGCCATGTTCACGTGCACCGTGCCCTCCAGCTTGGGCAGTGCGCGGATGTCCTTGGCGGCCGTCTCAAAGTACATGTTCTTTTCAAAGCCCTTGGCGGCGATCACGTCCCACAGCTCGTTGATGACCGCTTCCCCCTCGGTGGTCACCTTCATCTTCACCATGGGGGTAAACAGCAGGTAACGGCGGTCCTCGGGGCCGGCGACCCGCACGTAGTCGGTCGCCCGCTGGGCAAAAAGCTTCATGGCGGTGAGCCGGGTATACGCTTCCGTGAACAGCTGCTTGATGTGGACGAAGTCCGTCACGTAGTGATCGAACAGCCAGCGGTGGGAGGCGTGGTTGATGGCCTCGTAGTAGGCGTGGGTGCTGATGCCGATGGAGGCCCAGCCGAGGTTGAACTTGCCGATGTTGACGGTATTGAGTGCCATGTCCCAGGCGTCCTGCCCTTCGGCCAGGATGTCCTCCCGGCGGACGGGGTAATCGTTGAGCCGGAATTCGGCCACGTAGTTCTGGGAGCTGACCACGTTCTGGATCAGTTCGTAATTCTTGTGCTGGGACTCGACGACGAAAAACACGTATTCGTTGGTGTCTTCGCGCCGACCAAAGACGGACACCAGTGCCGCCTGGTTGCCGTTGCCGATGTAGTACTTGCCGCCGTTGGCGCGGAAGCTGCCGTCCTTCTGGGGCGTGAGGACCATATCGGTTGAGTAGATGTCGGCCCCGTGCTCTTTCTCAGACAGGCCGAAGGCGAAGATACCGCCTTCCTTGAGCAGCTTCGCGGCGCGCTTTTTCACGGCTTCATTGTCGCTGATCCAGATCGGCCCCAGGCCGAGGATGGAAACCTGCCAGGTGTACCAGTAGGCCAGGCCGTAGAAGCCGAGCACTTCGTTCAGCGCGCAGTTGCGGTAGGTATCCCAGCGCGCGTCCTTGGGGCCGTACTCGCTGGGGGTCAGGAAGGTGGCAAAGAGTTTTTCCTTTGCCTGGAAGTCCAGGAAATCCTGGTACCAGGTGCGGTTGTGATCGTCTTCCTTGAGCTGCTGCTTGCCGCGTTTTTCGAAGAAATCGATGGTCTTTTTGATCAGTGAGCGTGAGCGGGCGTCCAGGTCGTCGTAGGTTTCCGTGCGGGGGTTGAGCGGAATCTGTTTCACTTCGCCGTTGCCCGCCTGGGTGGCGGATGATTTCCCGAAGACCTCCCCGAAGCGCACGTTATCGGGCAGCACGTCGCCGACCAGACCCCGGAAATCCTCTGTCAGATCAAAAAGCTTCATCGCGGAATCCCTCCTCTTGTTACCCTGGCCCGCCTTACGGACCAGGGCATGTTGTCACTTCTGAAGTCAGCTGTTTACTTTCTGCGATATGTGGTCAATAACCGCACCATGTTCGTGCTGCGGGCTGAACATCACGATATCCGTGTCCTCTTCGGCCCGGACGCTGTGCCCGGGCGGCCAGTAGAACAGGTCACCAGTGCGTGATGTTTCCTCGCCACCATCAGCGTACAACGCGGTTATCGCGCCCTCGACCACATAGCCCCAGTGCGGGCTCTGGCAACGGTCGCCCTCGAGCCCCTGCAACAACTCGGTGATATCGGTGCCGGCCCCGAAGGAAAAGTATTCGGCGCCCATCTTTCCATACCCCGTCACATCACCGAAATCGCCCTGCTGGCGGGCGGTGGCTCCGGGTACATCAATTCGAACGGGAACATCCTTTTTTGCGATATGCATGATTCTGCCCTCCGTTTGCTGCACGCCCAGACGGTTGTCTGGGCCGCACATTCCATCATACGCCCCGCTCGACACCGGTAACAGACTACCAAACGTCTTCTTTAACCCGCCCCGGATTTCAGCTCATCCAACAGCCGATCCTTGCGCTCCCAGAGCCCTTCCTGCCACTCCTTGACCCGCTGGCGATGCGTTTCGTCCTCGCTGTAGCTACCGCCCAAAAGATGCTCCGGAATGGGCACCTGCTCGACGCGGATGACGATGTGGGTGACCCGCCCGCACATGAACTCCCAGAGCCCGGGCCGGCCGTTGGGGTAGGCAATGGTGATGTCGAGCATGGTGGAGAGGGTGTCTCCCATGGCTTCCAGGACAAAGGCGGTGCCGCCGGCTTTGGGGCGCAGCAGATGCTTGTAGGGGGATTTCTGGCTGGCGTGCTTCGCCGGGGTGAAACGGGTGCCTTCCGGGAAGTTCATCACGCTGACCGGGGTGTACTTGAATTTCTCGCAGGCGCGCTGGGTAGCCTTCATGTCTTCGCCGCGTTTCTCGGGGTGTTTCAGCAGATACTCACGGGAATAACGCTTCATGAACGGGAAATCCAGCCCCCACCAGGCCAGCCCGATCACCGGCACCCATATGAGCTCCTGTTTAAGGAAGAACTTCAGGAACGGAATGCGCCGGTTGAAGATGTGCTGCAGGGCGAAAATATCCACCCAGCTCTGGTGGTTGCACATCACCAGGTACCACCCCTCCCGGCTGAGCCCCTCCAGCCCGGAAACATCCCATGTGGTGCGGTGGGTCAGCCGCATCCAGCCCGTGTTGCAGGCCACCCAGCACTGGGAAATCCAGATGATGAGCCGGGTGCAGAACACCCGCCAGGGGCGTATGGGGATGATCAGTTTCAACAACATCGGGATATACAGCAGCACGCACCAGAAGACGGTGTTCACGGCGAGCAGCAATGAGTTCAGTACGCCGATGAGGGGTTTGGGCAGGAAATTGAGCATAAGATGAATCGCCAATCAATTTTTATGGTGCCCATTGTTTGGCAAGGGTGGCTATAGATCAATGGCCATCGAGTAACGCGCGCCAACGGTAATCCCCATTTTCACACGCCATCGTCGCTAAGATGATATCGTCCCTTCTGATCCGAATAAACACGCACCAACCGGAGTATCCAGATTGAAACACACTGCTCCCATTATCGCCCTTCTAACGCTCACAATGGCCGGCTGCCAGACGTCCACCCAACTGTCTTCCTCGGTTGCTGACGGCGATGGGGTGACGTGCGGTGAGATCCAACAGGCGTTCAATGCCTACGAGCAGGACCGGCAGTCCGCCGAGGCTTACCAGCAGCTGGCTCAGGTTCTCAGCCCAACCGCCGGCTCCCTCGCGTCGAAAGGCATTGGCTCCGCCAACGAGTACTACGAACAGATCCGGCTCAGCACGAACCTGGCGCTTGCCACGCGCGGCTGCAGTCCGGTGGGACAGCTCTGATATCAATCACGGACCGGGCCCGAGGCGTTTCAGTCCCCATGCACGGATGCCACTGGCACCATTCAGAAATGGCCTCCTCCACGACTCTTCTCACGTCTCGCTGAAAATGTCCCGGAACATAACGTAGCTTGTTATCGCAATAACCGGCAGCAACACGAGCCAACCCAGAAGGAGGGGGATCGAGGCAACAATTGCCAGTAGAATAAAGATAATGCTGAGCCAGAGCATGGGCAGGATATTGCGAAGGGATGCGATCAGGCTGCTCTTGAGTGCCGAACCAATACCGTAGTTACCGAAGAACACCAGCGGCACGGCAAACCAGTAAGCCATCATCCAGGGAATCATCAATGCCAGCGCAATCAGGGGTGCCAGCATCAGGCCCATGCCTGCGTTGGCGATCATTCTTTGCTCAAGCGCTGCCCCACTTTCCATCTCGGCCATGGCCTGCATATCCATCGAGGCGAATACCGGCCCCAGAACCGCGATCACAATACCCAGGGTGACCAGAAGGTTGAGGGCACCCAAGCCAATCAGAGCCCCTGTATGCTGGCGGAAACCAACGAAAAGATCGCCGATCTCGACTACTCCCTCCTCGCGCGCCCGGTGTGCCATGTAAAGAAGACCGGCTCCGAGGACCGGGGCCAATAGCATGCTGATCACTGGCCCGATCAGCGGAATCATCTCAAGGCCTATGTAGATGACCAGGAAGAGCAGCACGGCGAGTATCCACTGCCCCCATGAGGGTGAAAACAACGGCCAGGCCTGACTGATCCAGCGCCACCCGCTCCCGATGGGCCGGCGACGCGATTCACCGACCTGCATTGCGTTATGGTCCCCAGCCGCGCCATCCGGGGTTCCCTGCTGACTGGTTGAAATCTCGCTCATGGTATTTCCTCCCTGTTAATCAATAATCCCGCATCCCGGGAACGAAGTTGGTGCCCCGGACAAGCCGAGTCCTGACACTCCAGGTGAGCGTAGCAAAGATTTCGCGGAGAAGCGGGAGCAGCTCTGGTATTGAACCGTGAGCCGAAAAAACCTCCTATTCGGCTCGAAAAATGAGCCGTTTAAGTGCCATAATCGGCTCATTGACCCATAAAGCAGCGATTTTCTAATGCCGACACCGGAAAACAGGACCTATCAGTGGATCTGGCAGAGACCGGATTGGCCCGAGTTCGACTGGGCCACCTCCGTTACTGCCCTTACCCGTGACATCCAGAAACAGATAGGCCAATTGCTCGGCAAGGCGGATGTGCTGGATGACACCGGCAAGGAGAAAATGCTTGACACCCTTCTGCACAACATCCTTGCTTCCTCCGCTATCGAGGGAGAGCGGCTGGACGCTTTGTCGGTGAAATCATCATTGGCCAACCGGCTGGGTGTTATGCACGAGCAGCAGTATCCTACATCAGCGCGCAGCGAGGGCGTCGCGGATATGATGCTTGATGCCATTGATAATCGGTATGAGGACCTGACACTGGAACGATTACTCCAATGGCACCGCTGGCTCTTCCCGGAACCACCACGTATTGGGCACAGTGTCGCTGTCGGGTCTCTGAGGAATGAGGAGATGGAGGTGGTTTCGTGGCGCGGCGCTGACCGCAAGCACATCCATTTCATTGCCCCGCCCCCGCACAGGCTGGAGAGGGAAGTAAACGCCTTCCTCAACTGGTTCAATGAGTCGCGGGATCAGGACACCATGGACCCACTTGAGCGGGCAGCGCTGGCCCACCTGTGGTTTGTGACGATCCACCCTTTCGACGACGGCAATGGACGGATCACACGGGCGATCACCGATCTGGCACTGGCGCAGGCTGACGATCAAAGCATTCGCCTCTACGCCATGTCCGAGGCGATTCTGGATAACCGCAAGGGCTATTACGACATTCTGGAGAGCACCCAACGGAACGGACTTGATATCTCTCGCTGGATGACCTGGTTCATGGAGACGCTTTCCGAAGCGCTGGACCAGGCCCAACTCGCCATTAACCGGACCATTCAGAAGGCGAGGTTCTGGCAGCGATTTGAAGGTGTGGAGCTGAACGGCAGCCAACAGAAGCTGCTGAACCGTCTATTGGAGGGTGGACCGGACAACTTTGAGGACGGCATCAGCGCCGCGAAATACCAGAAACTCGCCAAAGTCAGCAAGGCGACGGCAACCCGCCACCTGAGCGATCTCGCAAAGAAAGGATGCCTGGAAAAATGCCCGGAGGGCGGTCGCAGTACTCGGTATCATCTGCCGGAATGTTATCGCTCAGACAACCATTCAGCAGGAGGAAAGCGCTAGAAGTTATAGATCGGAAGTGCTGCAGCCCTTTTCATGGACCACTCCAACAGCCGCAGTAGTCGCGAGTATCGTCTACTTTAAAAAAGTACAGGCTTTTCAGAAACGATAGAAGAGGAAGAGGCAACCATGTCCGAAGTCAGGGATATGCGCTTGATGATCGACGCCGGCCAGCCGGTGATCGTCATCGAGTCGCGGGACGAAGCGCGGGTGGTCAAACTCATCGGCGAGCTGGCGCTCACAAAGCATTCCATGGCCATGCAGTGGACCTGCACGGATGGTCTGAAGCGGTTGGGATTCGGCCTGGAGCCGAAGGAAGATGATGACGAGGATTACTCCGACCCTGAGGATGCACTCGATTACATCCGGAAGGACACGTCCGGGGGCTGCATCTACGTGCTCTGTGACGTGGCGCCCTACTTTGAGCGCTCCCCGAAACTGGAACGCCAGATCAAGGACGTTGCCCTGGCCTATGAACGGCTCGGGCATACGCTGGTGCTGCTGGGCCATTCCATCACCATCCCGGCGTCCATCCAGCACCTGTGCGCGAAGCTTGACATGCGCATGCCCACCGACCAGGAACTGCTGACCATCATCCGCGAGGAAGCGCGTCACTGGCAGCGCAACAACGGGGCTGAAAGGGTCAGAACGGATAGCCGGGCGTTGAACCAGCTGATCCAGAACCTCAAGGGCCTGAGCTTCAGCGAAGCCCGTCGGCTGGCGCGGGGCGCCATCGTTAACGATGGGGCGATTACTGCGGAGGACGTCCCCGACGTAAGCAAGGCGAAGTTCGAGCTGATGGGCATGGATGCGGTGCTCAGCTACGAATACGACACAGCCCAGTTCGCCGAGGTGGGCGGGCTCTCGGGACTGAAAACCTGGATCCAGCGGCGCCGGAATGTCTTTCACCAGACAGACGATGAGAAGACCCTGGCGCCACCCAAGGGGGTGATGCTGCTCGGGGTTCAGGGCAGCGGCAAGAGCCTCGCGGCGAAGGCGACCGCCGGGCTGCTGGGCTCGCCGCTGCTGCGTTTGGATTTTGGGGCACTGTTCAACAAGTACGTGGGCGAGTCGGAAAAGAACATGCGCGAGGCGCTGCAGCTGGCTGAGATGATGGCGCCCTGCGTGCTCTGGATGGATGAGATCGAGAAAGGCATGAGTCAGGAGGGACAGGACAACGGCACCTCCAAGCGCCTGCTGGGCACTCTCCTGACCTGGATGGCGGAAAACGATGAGTCCGTCTTCGTGGTGGCCACCTCGAACGATGTCAGCCAGCTGCCACCGGAACTTCTACGGAAAGGCCGGCTGGATGAGATCTTCTTCGTGGATCTGCCCAGTTCAAGCGTGCGCGAGGATATCTTCACGATCCACCTCAACAAGCGCGATCTGGACCCCGGCAAGTTCGACCTGCCCAGGCTCGCCGCTACGAGCGAGGGCTTCTCCGGAGCCGAGATCGAACAGGCCGTGGTGGCCGCTCTATACCACTCCCATGCGGAGAACCGGCCAGTGACCACAGATCTGATCAGCCATGAACTGTCCAATACACAGCCGCTGTCGGTGGTGAAAGGAGAATCCATCGATGCCCTGCGCGATTGGGCCAGGGACCGGGCTGTCTGGGCGGACTAGCCTGCTCTGCTACCCGAAGTCTCTAGTTGAGCGACTCGCTCAGGACCCAGGCATGGCTCTATTCACGCCGGATAGGCTTTAACGAACGCATCGAACCCATCCTTCGCCATGGGCTTGCCGTACAGGAAACCCTGTTGGATGTGGCACCCCAGATTCAGCAGCGTATTCTTCTGCGACTCGGTTTCCACGCCTTCAGCCAACAGGCTCAGGTCCAGGTTATCGGCGATGGTAACGATCGAGCTCACCAGTTTCTGGATTTTCCGTTTGTGGAGCTGTCTGACAAAACTCTGGTCGATCTTTATCCCGCTCACGGGAAACTCGTTAAGATAGCTCAGGCTGCTGTAACCGGTTCCGAAATCATCCAGGAACACCCGGATTCCTCTTTTCGTCAGAAACCTCAGGAGGGAGCGCGCCTTGGTCGGATCCGAAATAAGTGTACTTTCGGTGATCTCGAACACCAGATTCCGGCAATCGATCTCCCGCTTTTCCAGCTCGTATACCAGGGTTTTTATGGAGTCATTGATAAGGGCGGTAGCTGAAACATTGACGCTCAGGTAGCTGGCCTGGGGCGAGCCCTCGCTGCTATTTACCGCAAGCGCCCCACAGCCAAGAATCAGCTGTCTGTCGATCTCATTGATCAGGCTCATCTGCTCGGCCAGAGGGATGAAGCTGGACGGTGGCAGAAGCCCTTTCTCCGGGTGCGTCCAGCGGGCCAGCGCCTCGCGCCCGATGATCCGGTTTTCAGTCACGTCGACAATAGGCTGGTAGTGGTAGCCGAATTCGTGCTCGACAATGGCGTGACGGATCTCGTTTTCCCGTACCTGGCGGTCTTTCAGTACGTTCAGCATGCTGGGCTGGAAAAACGTGTAACTGCCCTTGCCCCGGGATTTCGACTGGTACATGGCCAGGTCGGCCTTGCGGGTGAGTTCGGTGGAGTGGTTGCCGTCTTCCGGGGAAAGGGTGACCCCGATGCTGCAACCGGGGAATAATTGCCCCTCCTCGACGCTGATGGGCTGGCTGAGGTTGGCCGTAATCCGCTCGCAGAGATTCGCGATGTCCCGGTGACTGTGCCGTCTGTCTGCAATGACGCAGAATTCGTCGCCACTGAGGCGAGCCACAAAATCCGTCTGACTGACGGCCTCCATCAATCGGGCGCTGACGTCCTGGAGAATCCTGTCGCCTACCGGATGGCCAAGGGAGTCATTGATACGCTTGAAATTGTCCAGATCAATAAAAAGCAGCGCGAAAGGATTGTCCTGCAGTTCCTGTTTATCCAGCTCCGAGGTGAGCTGCATGTTGAAATGAAACCGGTTGGGTAAGCCGGTCAGCCCATCGTACATTGCCTGGATTTCGAGCTGTTTCTGAGTGGCGATCTTTTCCGCGGTGGCATGCTGTTCCACGAGGCCGTTCCGGATGATCTGCGCAATCTGATAATCAGTCTCCTCGAAGTGCCTCGACGTTCCGGCTACCTGTTGCCGCCAGCTCTCAAAACTTTTCCTTGGCCGCAGCTCACCGGTTTCCTCGTCCGGTTTCAGGGGCTCTCCGGCCCACGCCACTTCTTCTTGATGCTCCCTGCGCATGAGGCACAGGTATTCATCCATGTCATTGTTAAGGCCGATAAAGATGATACCGGCGGGCATACGCGGTTCATGGTGCCCCGTCAGACTGTAAAGGTTGCTGGTGATGAGCATACCCTGTTTGACCAGGGGTCTGATCCGTTTCAGTGTCTCCTCGCTGATCGACAGAGGACCGCTTCGATGGCGACGGTTCTGTATATGGATTTCCAGTCCGTCCGCCACGAACAGCTTTATTAATGCCTTTTTCAGCTCCAGTATTTTGTTGAACAGCGCGTATTCGCCACTGAATCCGCCTCCCAGGGCCAGTTGGCTGCAGATCCGAAGGGCTTCGTTGTTCTTCCTGTTGAAGCGCTGGCTCCGAATCCGCATGATATGGCTGGCCATGACTTCGGCAGTAGCCAGGCACTTCTGTTGCTGGTCCAGCGAGACGGCTTTGGCGCCGGCGAGGTGGTGGCATGCAACCAGTCCCCACAGCTGGTTTTCCACCATGATGCTCACTGACATCGAAGCGCTCACGCCCATGTTTTTCAGGTACTGGATATGCACCGGGCTGACGCTGCGCAGGTGACAGAAGCTCAGGTCAAATGCCTGGCCGTTAATCGGGTGGGCGCTCGGAAACAGGGGCACATTTTCCGCGTCGACGGCTGGAATGCATCGAATCCTGTTGCTGGCATAGAGATCCCGGGCCTGGGCAGGAATGTCGGTTTCCGGAAAGTGAAGCCCCTCATACTCTTTGGAGAGGCCTTCACCCACCTGCTCGGTGATGACTTCGCCATGCCAGTCTTCACTGAACCGGTAAATCATGACCCGGTCAAAACCGGTGAACTCGCGGATCTTGCTGGCAGCGCACTCAAGCAGGGCCTGGTTGGATGAATAGTCTGCCACTTCCCTGACAAAGCAGAAAAATTCCCGGTTGAGCGCAAGGCGGTTCTGGGCTGAATGAGGGCTCTGCAAGCCCTCCACGAACCCCAGCCCCCTGTACCTGAAGGCACCCATTTCCAGGGTTTGTTTGCCAAGGCTCAGGGGTATATAGTCCAGGCAGGGCCCAGAGGCCTCCTCCCCGATTTGCTCCCGGATCCAATGGGCAGAGTGTTCATTGAACAGGTTATCGATGGTTTGATCGGGATAAGTGTCGAGCTCCTTCTGGAACAGCGACTCACAATTGCGGGAAACGCTGAGAATACGAAAGCTCAGCGGATCAAAAATGATCAGGAAGCCATTTGGCTGAATCGCAGCGGGCGTGCGTATGGGTTCCCGGTGGCAGTCCGCGAGGCCCTCATAAGGGGAGGTATCCAGGTGTGCGGCGTGCTCGAAGCTCATATCAAATTCCCTCTCAGGGCGCAGAACAACCGCACTCCTCTGCCTTACCCTTGGCAGTATCCTTTTGGGCAATTCTAGTTAGGTCTAATTGGCCCGTTCCGTCAATGGATTGTAACAAAAGTGGGCAGCGTAATGCGTGTAGTCATTCACCCCCGCCCCTGACGAACCCATAGGGTTCACAACCACAATATGAACCTTTAAGGTTCAAAAAATAAAAATGAACTGATACAGTTCAACATAGGGGCAGCGATGGCTGGGAGAGGGCCATGAACCGGCTAGTGATGATCGCCGATATCATTGATTCAAGAAACCTGACCAACCGCAAGCAGGTCCAGACCGAACTGGAATCCCTGCTGGGCGAGCTGAATGGGCAACAGGATCAGCTGCTGTCACCTTACACCATCACCCTGGGTGATGAGTTCCAGGCCCTGTATGACGGCGCGGACCGTGTCTTTCCGGATATCCTCGCCATCATGCGGCAGTTGCATCCGGTCGAGCTCCGGTTCGCCCTTGGTGTTGGCTCCCTGTCCACAGACATTAACCCGGAGCGGGCCATTGGCATGGACGGCCCCGCCTTCCACCGGGCGCGGGACCTGCTCGCGGATATGAAGCACGACAGCCGGACGCTGGCGATTACCGGGCTGCCGGACGACGACGGTCTCCAGGAGGCCGCGCTGGGGCTGTTCAATCTCCAGCTCCGGAAATGGCACCCCAACCGCCTGGCCATCCTTCAGCAGCTGCTGCAGGACAGGGGGATTACGGACATTGCTCAGGACCTTGGCATCACGGAACGGAGCGTATACAAAAACATCCATGAAGGGGGCCTGGCGTACGCGATCCAGCTGATACGCGCACTGACCCGGCGCATGAACGGCGCCCTCTCCCACTGAAACGGAGTTCCCATGGCCATTCTGGTTTTTCTCAACGCCTGGCTGCTCACCCGGCTCTGGTTCACCTTCCGGGACCGGCCACTGCCCACGCGCGAGTGGACAGTCCTGGCACTGGTCCAGGTGGTTCTGGTCGGTGTCCTCACACCCGGACTGCATACCCTGGCGCTTGTCGCGACGGTAATCGCCTCGCTCGCGCTGTCCGAGGCCCTGGTCCCGGAGGAACGGTTGAACGCGGGGCGCCTTGCGGGGGGCGCCCTCGTGGGGATGGTGGCGTTTCTCTCGGCTCACTTTGGTTCACCCGGGTCCTGGCTGCTGCCTGTACAGCAGCCGGAAGTGCTGCGCCCTGCCATGCTGGGGCTGCTCGGCTTCCTGCTGGTGGCGAACGAAACCAACCTGGCCATCCGCACCCTGCTCCACCGTTTCCAGATGGAGCCAACCACGCCCACGAAGGGCGAGACACGCACCGTGGACGACCGCGAATACAACGCCGGCCGCGTCATCGGCATGCTGGAACGCTGGCTGATCTACCTGGTGGTGGTGTTCGCGCAGAACTACAACGTCATTGCACTGATCCTGGCCGCCAAGGGCTTTGCCCGGTTCCGACAGATGGATGAACGGGAGTTCGCGGAATACGTACTCATCGGGACCCTGGCCTCGCTGCTGTTCACCATTGTCATCGGCCAGTCGATTCTCTACTTTCTCTGATTCGCCCGCTGGGCGAAATGAAAGGATTCGTCAGGTCTACCGTGCATAGCGGTAACGAAAACCAAACGGGGTGTTACAGGATGAGGAGTCAGGAAGCTCTCCGCTCCCGCCACTTCCACACGAACTCGATAAGGGAAACCAGGGAGGCGAGCAACCCGATGCCCAGCGTTGCGGCTTGCGCCATCCGCCCCAGCTGGAAAGTTGGCTCCGAGACATTGATTGCCAATGGGATGGTTCCCGGCAGTTCGTCGGGCACGACGCCGTCACCCGAGTCGGTGGCCTCCAGGGCCGTCGCAATCTGCCCGCGCAGGTTGCCGGGCCGGGAAGCAATGACGGACCAGCTCGCCCTGAGGTCGCGCCCAACCGGAACCGGACCCTGCGGCTGGACCTGGGCACCCGCAAGATCCAGCCTCACCTGGAGTCGACGCTGGATCTCCCGCCTGATGGCCGCCTCCTGGGAGGCCTCGCGTTCAGACGCCCCACCCTCGGCAGCAACCGTGACGCGGAAGCGGACACTCGTGCGGAATCCATCATTCAACCGCGCCTGCGCAGGCACCTGCGGCTCATCCGCTTTCACACTGACCCGGTACTGAGCCGGAGGCGGTGCTGCACCCCCATGAATCAACGGAACCGCACGGCGGAGTCCACCGCTGGGCAGGCTGATCAGAGGCCCGGGGCGAAAGGTGGTTTCGACTCGATGGGCGTCAACCATCGAGGAGAGTTCCAGGCCTGAATCCTGGTGATACACACTCAGGTAACCCCAGACCGCGAGCATTACAACAGCCACGAAAGCCATGGCCCAGGGGCCGATGATCATGGGGATGGAACGTTGCCTGGCCATGAGTCCACACTCCATTGCCGCCACGCCTTGGATAACTCCAAACTTACCAGACTATATTGTTTCTGCACATAGATACAGCCAACGCTGGAACCCCGGCCTCCCATGGGAGGCTATACCAGGGATCCAATCCCCACCATTTCGGCCCCTTCAGGCTCAAATTCGATGCCCAGGTGACGGAACGAGCCATAATCATGGCGGTGCACCACCCTGCCGATAACCGGGAGCAGCTCATCCTCGGCATGGGTTAGCCAGACAATGAGGTTGGCATTCTCCGGTAGCTCCGCGCTTGCGTCGCAGTCCAGGCAACCAAGGCCGTGCGGGCTGAGGTCCACCACCTGGCACTGGCAGGTTTTGCCGGCGCCTTCGATCTCTATCTCCGCCGTCATACCTTCGGGGCACCGACGGAAACTGCGCCGCCGCCCGGGTTCCGGCCGCAAAGAGGATTGGTTGAACGAAGAATCGGTTTTACCGTATTCCATTCCATTTCACCCTTACCGTTCCAGGGCTCATAAGAGAGCCACTCTCCTGAGTTCCGCCCTGCCCGGGGCTCCAGACACGGCGACGATATTTACTCAGATTACAGAACGGTAATTGCACGGCTATAAGGAGATTTGCGTATGGGGGGATTGAAGAAAGTATTCATTCAAATGGCCCGGTGACGAATAGCCTGTTCCGAAGTCGTCCAGGGACAGGCGCCCCCACCTCGGCCGTCAAACGGCGGGCAACCTCCCTCTTTCTTTTCCAGAATAATCCCTAAGCGCAAGGATGAATATGAGGATTTTGGAATGAGATCGCGGGCTGCGTTGATCACGGGCTGCGTTGATCACGGGCAACGACAAGCGCCTGAAGGACTGGCACAGTGATCCTTTGCATTCATGCACCAATCAACAGAAAACGCGTGGAGATCCTATGAGTCACACACCGCACGAACTGGCCGACGAATTTCCCGAACAGGCCGAACACATCCACGAACTCAAACAATCGGACACCCATTTTGCCGAGCTGGTGGATGAATACCACGAGGTGAACCGGACAGTCCACCGCATGGAAACCGAGGTCGAACCGGTGGCCACGCATATCGAGGAAGACACCCGCAAAAAGCGTCTGGCGCTCAAGGACAGGATCGCGGCATACCTCAGCTCGTCCAACGCGAGCTGATCACATTCAGCACCAAGGCATTAAAACATCAATGGCCTATTGTTGCTTACCACTTGCCCCTGAAAGGATCGACACCACCTCCGCGTCATCCACCTGACCGAACGTCCGGAAGAACTCGCCCACGGCCCGGAATCTCTGCGGTTTCAGCGGGCATACCACGTCGTCAGCGATGGCACGCATCCGCTCCAGGGTCTCCGGCGGCGCCACGCCCACGGCTGCGATCAGGCGACTGGGTTGCTGGGCACGAACCGCTTTCAGTGCGGCAAGCATGGTTGCGCCCGTGGCAATACCATCATCCACCACGATGACGATACGGTCGCGCGGGTCAATGGATAAACGTACCGGGGTGTATTGCTCACGACGCCGGCGCAGCACTTCCAGCTGTTGGTCCGTCTCACGCTGCAGGTATCTTTCATCAATGCCCAGTCTTTGGGCATGATCGGCGATGTAAACGGTGCCATCCTCGCTGACGGCGCCTACTGCAAATTCCGGATTGCCCGGAGCGCCCAGTTTGTGCACCAGGACCACATCCAGCTCGCCCTGCAGCGCCCGGGCAATCTGTGCCGCCATCGGCACCGCACCACGCGGAATGGCGAGCACAAGCGGATTCTGCCCCCGGTACTCAATCAGCTCCCGCGCCAGCGTCTCCGCGGCGTCTTCGCGATCCTCGTACATATCATAGCCCCCTGGGCTGCCCATTATTTGCCCCGATTACTGGGCACAATATCCACCATCAACAAGGTAAGTATTACCATTGCAGCCGCTGGCATCATCGGAGAACAGCATCGCGGCCATGGCGGCGCACTCCTCGTTGGTCACATAACGGCCCAGGGGCACCCGTGATGCAAACATCCGGTGAACGTCCTCGCCATGGCCCGGATTGGCCTGCTCCTCGATTGAGCGCATCATGCGGTTATCGACCGGCCCCGGATTAAGGGTGTTGACGCGAATACCTTCCGGTCCCAGCTCCGCGGCCAGGCAGCGCATCATGCCAACCACTGCGTGCTTGCTGCTGACATAGGGCGATAACCCGGCCGCACCACGCAGCCCGGCCACGCTGGAGGTCATCACGATGCTCCCGCCGCCGGCTCTGCGCAACGCGGGAATCACGGCTTCAACGCCGAACCGGACGCCGTGCACGTTAACGCTGAACACCCTGTTCCAGGCTTCATCTGAGCGGCTGTCGAAAGGCCCCACCTCCCCCTCAATACCGGCGTTCAGGAAGGCGGCATCGAGACGCCCGAACTGTTTCTCAGCAACCGCAACCATGTGCTCATTATCCTCCCGACGGGTAACATCCACCGCGAGACCGCAGGCGCGTTCTCCGAGTGACTCCGCAATGGCTTCCACCGGCCCGGATTCACGGTCTGTAATGACGACACTGGCACCCCGGGCGTGCGCGAGGCGCGCCGTGGTTTCGCCAATGCCACCTGCGCCACCGGTGATAACGATGACTTTCCCTTCAAGCGTGTTCATTTCGTTTCCCCTTTTCCATCCCTAAACTGAACTGCCCTGCTGGTATTAGTCCGCAAACCGGGTGTTGCGTCAATGTGCGCCGACAGTAATCCCACCAGAACAGTGACCGGAATCATTTCTACAGTATTACAGCACCTGGAACAGGCAGGCTGATTGATGCAGGTCATGTATGGTGACCCGGCTGTTGCCACAGACTACAATGAGGCCGGGAACGATCCCTTTTACCCCTGCAGGAGGCAACATGTCTGAAATTACCTCGATTCTGGGAGACGAAGCCCACTCCCTGCTGACCCATGAATCCAACACCATCCCCAGGGACCACCTGCATCAGCCGGGGCCGGATTTCATCTCGCGCATATTCGAGCAGAGTGACCGCAACCCCCGGGTACTGCGCAGCCTGCAGTCCCTGTTCGACCAGGGGCGTCTGGCCGGGACGGGTTATCTATCGCTGTTGCCGGTCGACCAGGGTGTTGAGCACTCAGCCGGCGCTTCCTTTGCGAAGAACCCTCTGTTCATGGATCCGGAAAAGATTGTAGAGCTGGCATTGGCCGGTGGCTGCAGTGGCGTTGCGTCCACACTCGGTGTGCTTGGTTCGGTGAGCCGCCGTTACGCGCATCGGATTCCCTTTATCGTCAAACTCAACCACAACGAGCTGCTGACCTACCCCAACCATTTCGACCAGACGCTGTTTGCCAGTGTCGACCAGGCTTTTGACCTGGGGGCAGTGGCAGTGGGAGCGACCATCTATTACGGGTCCGAGAATACCCGGCGGCAGATTCAGGAGATCAGCGAAGCGTTCGCGCGTGCCCATGAACTGGGCATGGGCACCATTCTCTGGGCCTATCTGCGCAACGATGCCTTCAAGCAGAACGATGCCGACTACCACACGGCTGCCGACCTCACGGGCCAGGCCAATCACCTGGCCGCGACCATCGGCGCGGATATCGTCAAGCAGAAGCAGGCCGACACCAACGGCGGCTTTACGGCGCTCAACTTCGGCAAGACCCATGAGCGCGTCTACTCGGAGTTGACGACGGATCATCCCATCGACCTGGTGCGTTACCAGGTGGCCAGTTGCTATATGGGCCGCGTGGGCATGATCAATTCTGGCGGCGCCTCCGGAAGTAACGATCTGCACGAAGTGGTCCGCGCCGCGGTAATCAACAAGCGCGCGGGAGGGATGGGGCTGATTACCGGGCGCAAGGCTTTCCAGAAGTCCATGGATGAGGGCGTGACGCTGCTGAATAAAGTCCAGGATGTCTACCTGGATGATGAGATCACCCTGGCATGAGCCAGGGAGGGGTTCATTGCTGGTCCTGGAGCAGCTTCGAGAACCCTTCGGCGTCCTGTGGCGGAGCAAGGCGGTACCCCTGGGCCACATCAAACAACTGAGCCTGGACAAAGCCAAGCTGGTTGGCTGTTTCAATGCCCTCGGCAACCAGCCGGCGCTTCAGCCCCTTGCCCATATCAACCAGCGACCGCAGCACAATGGACGTGGCCGGGTCTGCGGTGATATCGCTCATCAGGCATCCATCGATCTTCATCGTATCAACCGGGAAGTGCCGGACGTACCGCAGACTCGACCCTCCTGCACCGAAGTCATCAAGGGCCAGCCGGATGCCCATCGCCTTGAGTTGCTCAAGGCGCGCCATGGACTTCTCCGGATTCTTCATCAGCACGTCCTCCGTGAATTCAAGCTCCAGCTTTTCCGGTTCAATCCCGGTTTCCCGCAGAACCTCCCCGATAAAGCCAATAAAGTGGGGATGCTCAAATTCCGGGGCAGACACATTGATGGCCACGGGCAGGGACACTCTGCCCTCGTCCCGCCAGGCTGCAACCTGGCGGCATGCCTGCTGGATAACCCAATGCCCAATCGACACGATCAGACCGCTGCGCTCGGCAACCGGGAGGAACTCGGAGGGGTAAACCAGGCCCTGCTCGGGATCATTCCATCGGAGCAGCGCCTCAACGCCAACGATGGCTCCGGAAACAAGGTCAATCTGGGGTTGGTAGTACAGTAGGAATTCGCCGGCCTCAAACGCACGGAAAAGGCGGTGTTCCATGGTTTCCGTACCCTTGGGCCAGTGATTGAGGTCTTTTCGGGCGAACCCGTAACTGACATTGTGATTGAGCTTGGCAAAGTACATCGCAGCGTCCGCCTGAGTGAGAATGGTATCCACGCTGTCACCATCATCGGGAAAAACGCTGATGCCGATACTCACGCGAAGCTGCAATGTCTGCCCATCCAACACCAGCGGCGCAGTAAACCCGGCCAGGATTTTTTCGGCAACCTGCGCCGCATCCTCGGGATTCTCGATCTCGCTGAGCAGTACCACGAACTCATCCCCGCCCAGACGGCAGACGGTATCGGTTGCCCGCACACAACGCCTGAGCTTTTCTGCGACCACCTGAAGGACCCGATCCCCCAGGGCATGCCCCAGCGCATCATTGATCTCCTTGAACCCATCAAGATCCAGAAACAGCAGGGCTGCCTGCTTTTCATGACGCCTGGCAAGGCTGATGGCCTGTTCCGCGCGCTCCTCAAGGAGGGTCCGGTTGGGCAGGCCAGTCAGGCAGTCGTGATGAGCCAGATAGGCCATCTTCCGGGTCATGGCCAGGGAGTGGTTGAGGTCACGGAAAATCAGGACGGCGCCGGTTACCTCGCCATCACGGTCGTGAACCGGTACCACGGAATCCTCAATCCCAAGTTCCTCACCGTTTCGACGAAGCAGAACTGTGCCGCCATCCGGTGTGATTGCGCGCTCCTCGCGTATACCGAGCAGCACAGGGTGCTCCCGAGAGGTCCGCGCCGTTGAGGAAACAACACTGAAAACCTCATCCACGGGGCGGTCTATCGCATCGGCACTGGACCAGCCCGTCAGGCTCTCAGCGACGGGGTTCATGCGGATCACCCGGCCCTGGCTGTCACTGATGAGCACGGCATCACCAATCGCGTTAAACGCCACCCGGGCCTGCTCCTTTTCCTCGCACAGGGCATCTTCGGTCGCCCTGAGGAAGGCTTCCACCTGCTTGCGGTGAGTCACGTACCTGAGAACCTGGGACAGCCAGTCCGCATCCAATAGCCGGCGGCCCTGACCGCCCTTCAACTTACCCATCGGCAAGGGCAGGATCAGGACTTCGGGCCCGATATGCTCGAATTTGAGTTCTGCGGACGTGCCCTCCTCGCTGTCATACTGGGAGGGACCAACGAGAACAATATCAAAATCCTTGTTGGCCAAACGATCCGCCACGTCCTTTGGCTTTCGCACATGCTCAATGTCACAGGTGAACAGCAGGTCGGCGCGTATCGCCCGTTTGATGGCACGCGCGCTGGCATTCTCTGATTCAACAATCAACACTCGGACTTGAGCTTGATTCTGGAAGACAGCGGATTGGTTCCGATTTCTTAAGAGCGTGAAAGTTCCCTTTCCCATTTTTGTTCCAGACTCCGGCTTCTGAAGTTTTCTTTCCCGGGTACTCCTGATTACCTCTCCCGTGCACGCACTCTTTTTCAATACGTTAGCATTGTCCGACAACATTTGAAAATTCAAATCATTACTGCCGGATAACCCCAGAGCTTTTAATGCTAATTATGCCAGTGTGACTCACTGGCACAGCGATGAACATTACAGCCGACTAACTTGCCCCCATCCCCAAAACCTTTTCGATCTTAGGTGCGCTACCGAACCGATGCATTGCAGGGGTTCATGCATGCTCAAAGTGCGAAGTGGTGCGTATGGATCGTGCCACGAGTCGCGCCCAAAAGGAGATCCACAATGAAACAGCTATCCCGGGACAAAGTGAACGGACAGGTGCGCCTTTATACCACGCTGTTCCTGATGTTATTGCTGCTTGGCGCCTGCGCCTCCCCACCTCCAGTGCCACCCAATGACGCCCTGCTCGCAGCGCGCGAGGCCATCGTAACGGCTGAACAGTCGGGGGCGCGCCAATACGCCGGATCGGAGCTCGACGAAGCTCGCCAACAGTTGATGAAGGCTGAAGAGTCCGTCAGTGAAGAAAACATGGAGCTTGCGGAACGTCATGCCTATCAGGCACAGGTTTCAGCGGAGCTCGCGGCCGCCAAGAGCGAAGCGTCCAAGGCCGTCGCGATCAACCGTGAAATGAAGGAGGGTGCCGAAGCCCTGACCGAGGAAATGCGGCGTACAGGAGAACAGCAATGAGCCATTCAATCAACAACAGAGGCCTGCTCCTCGCAGTCGCTATCGCCGTGTCTCTCGCCCTGGGCGGCTGTGCCGCCACCCCTGAGAGCCCGGAAGGTGCTGCCGAGGTACGGAATAAACTGAACGCCCTGAAAAACGACCCGAATCTTGCCAATCGCACCCGGGTTGAACTGAGAGCCGCCGAACAGGCAGTGGAGCTCGCCGAACAACCGCTCCCGGCGGAGCAATCCGATCTGGGCGAACACCGGGTCTATATGGCCGAAAGGAAGGTGGAGATTGCCAAGGCTCGGGCCACCGCACTGCACGCGGAAGCCCAACGTGAGCGCCTCAGCCAGGAGCGTGATGAGGCGCGGTTGGCAGCACGCACCAGCGAAGTAGAGCGGGCCCGCGAGGAGACCAGAACCGCACGCCAGGAGGCGGAGGCTGCCCGAGAGTCGGAGACAGCGTCAGCTGCCGCTTCTGCTGCTGAAGCCCAGCGTATGGCCGAGGAAATGCAGCAGGAGATGGAAGACCTGAAAGCCGAAGTCACTGATCGGGGACTGGTTCTGACACTCGGTGACGTGCTTTTCGCTACCGGCAGTGCTGATCTTCAGAGCGGCGCAAACGCCAACCTGGATAAGCTTGTGACCTTTCTCAATGAACACCCGGAGCGCAAGGTCCTCGTGGAGGGGCATACTGACAATGTGGGCGGAGGAGAACTCAATCAGAGGCTTTCGCAGCAACGTGCTGAAGCAGTCCGCAATTACCTGAGCGAAAAAGGGATTGCCGCAGAACGGCTGTCTGCCGAGGGGATCGGCATGGATCGCCCGGTCGCTGATAACAGTACGTCCACCGGTCGGCAGCAGAACCGCCGGGTGGAGATTATCATCGGCAACACCCAATCCGCGCCCGCTGCCGGTAGTTCACGTTAGGAACACATGAACGGCCAACCCAGAGCCTCACAGCATTTGCAGGTGAGGCTCTGGCTCACTGCCCGACCCGCCGCGACTGCCAGTAATTGGCTTCCCAATAACGATTATCCAGGTCCGACATGGATACACCCTGACTGGATGATGCGTGCAGGAATTGGGACTCACCCGTATAGATTCCCACATGACGGGTTTTGTAACCGGTCTTGAAAAAGACGAGATCGCCCGGCCGCAATTGATCCCTGCCTACGGGTTCACCCACCCTTACCTGCTGCTTGGTGGTTCGCGGAAGCTCATGGCCGAGATGCGACCGGAAAACCCGGTGCACCAGCCCGGAGCAGTCGATACCGCTGCGGGTCGTCCCGCCCATCCGGTGCGGCGTGCCCTGCCATTCTGAATACTGCTCCAGCAGCACGTTCCGAACCGCCCCGCTGTTACTCAGGTTAACCGCGTCCTCGCGCGTGGTCACCGAGACGGGCTCCTGCAGGGACCCGCCGGTGCTCGCGCAGCCCACCAGGCCGATCAGCATGAAACAACAGAATAGATGTCTGGCTATCACCGGTCCAAGCTCCTCAGGGTAATGTCTCCCGGTTACCATTATCTTAGTAAGCTCAGGGCCCACGGCAAGTTACGATTCAATCGCGCCCGTGCGGGTTCACAACCCACTCAGGCTCCTCGAACTCGCCGATCGGGCGGATATCACAGAGGTGAGAGGCGCCGCGGATGATTTCCGCCACTTTCGGATCGGGCGTCTCTTCCATAGCATCCCGGTGGGCTTTGCTGTCCCATTCTGCAATGGCGATCAGCACGTTCGGGTCATCCACCTTACGATGCAACGCCGTCCCCCGCGCACCGGGCGCCTGCTGGATGATCTCGCTGGCACGGACCCAGGCCTCGGCGTATTCCTCGGCGGTGTGCCCGTCCCGGATATGCACCTCGAAAAGGTATTTCATGGTGAGCTCCTGGTTAGACCCTATCGTTCTCCCGAACCCAGTAGACCGTCCCTGCGCAAACCGCAGCGGGAACCAGCACCAGGTTCACCAATGGCACCATGGCCAGCACAGCCACGGGAACGCCGAAGCCGATCGCCGTGAGGCGCCGTTCTGCAATCTTCCGTCGCAACCCATGGAAGGACATTCGGTGATTGTCCGCGGGGAAGTCCACGTACTGCAACGTCATCATCCAGCTGTTGAACAGGAACCAGAGCGCGGCGGCTACCAGGTTGACCACGGGGATCAGGCCGAGCACCAGAAGCACCAGTGCCCGCGGCAGGTAGTACAGGATTTTCTGGGTTTCGCGCAGGAAGGCCCTCGGGATTTCCCAGAGAATCTGGCTCCAGCTTTCATCCAGAACCGGCCTCTGGCCCCTCACCTCTTTCTCCGCCAGCTCGGACAGATACCCGTAAAAGGGCGAGCCGATGAGGTTGGCAAGCATGACGAACCCGTAGGCCAGCAACAGCAGAATCACCACGCCGTAGAGCAGCCAGAAGACCCATTCCAGGGGCTGGAGCCAGGCCCAGTCCGGCAGCCAGCTCATGGCAGCATCAATCATCATGGAGAACCCTTCCCCCAACAGCCAGAAGAGCACCCCGAACAGTACGACATTGATCACCAGCGGCAGGACCACAAACAGGCGCAGCCCCGGTTGACGGATCAAACGAAAGCCTTCGCCGAGATACCCCACACCGTGGAAGAGATTACCTTTTAACATGCTGTTTCCGATTCCGATTCCGGTTCAGGCATCCTTTTCCGTGGCATCACGATCAGCCAGATTGTTGGCACTGATTACCCGGCGGATGAGCTTGATATAGCCTTCACCCTTGGCCGAATACTTCTCAAGCCCTGCCGCAAGATCAGCCCCCTCGGGTGAACGACCTTCCTTCCGCGCCTGTGCCCTGCGCTCCCTGAGCGGCTCGTACACCGGATGGCTGTTGAGGTGGTGCATGTAGTCGCGCACGGCGTCAGCCACATCCTCATAATCCGTCACTTCATGGGTGGCATTGGCGCGACGCTGGGCGGGCACAATGCCACAGCCCTCGGTAAAGCACCATTTGCCGAAAATATTATTGCCCTGGCGAGCGAAACGCGACGTGCCCCAGGCGGACTCCAGGGCGCCCTGGGCCAGGGCGAGGGATACGGGGACGATGTCGATGCGGCGCTTGAGGGCCGCCACCCGTTGCGCCGGTTCATCCGCATCCACACGGTAGCGGTCCGTCATCCGGCCAAGCCAGTCCTGGGCTTCCTGGTGCAGCGACTTCCCGTTCTCAAGCTGCTCCTCCAGCGCAAACAGGGCTTCGCGGCGTTTCTCCACTTCCCTGTTGATATCCCGCACAATGGGGGCGAGGTAATCGAAGAAAGCCTCCTTGCGCTTCGGGCCCGCGGATATTTCGTGAAAAGCCGGCATTGGGTCGGCTTCGACGCCCGAATCAAGCTTGGGCGGAATCGACACTTGGTCAGCTTCCTGCTTCGCTGTCTCCTGGCCTTCCTCCGGGCCAGTATCACAGGCGGAAACAACAACGATGAAACTGAGGATAAAGGCGCCCGAAAGACATTGGCACCATCTGTAATTCAACATGAACACTCCCGATACAACGATGGAACTTTCTACCCACTATAGTCGCTTTTAGGGCCCAGCCCCGTTTACGCCCGGTCGTCCTAACCGGTTTGGCACTGAATGTCCTCTCTCCCCGACATGCCCGTCCTCTGGCAAACTGTCACCTTTGCAGACAACAGGGGAGGCGACACTTGAGCAGGATACTGACAGCAGACACCCTCTGGCCCCGCGTTCGCGAACAATCCGGTAAGGCTGCCGCCAGCGGCGCGTTGGTACCACTGGAAACCTCTGTGCATACCCTGGAAGACCAGGGGATTCCCTTTATAGTACGCATGGCCCAGAACCTCGACAAAAAGAAAGAAGCATCACCCAAACCGGACGCCACCCCCAAAAAGGACCCCTTCCTGCCCCCTTATGAGTCCGAGCTGTATGTGGGAGATGTATCAGCGACGCACGTGGGTCTGCTCAATAAATTCTGTGTGCTTGAGAATCACCTGCTTATGGTGAGGCGTGACTATGCCGAGCAGACGGAACTGCTGGATGAATCGGACTTTCATGCGCTGCTCTGCGGGCTGGCGGCAGTCGATGGGCTGGCGTTCTACAACGGCGGCACCGATGCTGGCGCAAGCCAGCCCCACAAGCACCTGCAATTGGTTCCCCTGCCCCTGGCACCGGGTTGGACCGGTTTGCCCCTGGCCCCATGCTTCCCTCCAGACACGGGCGCCGTGAACAGGGTTACCAGCAGCCCGTCCCTGCCGTTCCCCCACGCCATTACGCCCATGCCCGAGTCGTGCCTGACCGCGCCGGAACAGGGCGCCGCGCAGCTTCTGGCCCGCTACCATGCCCTGTGGTCCGCATTGGGGTTCAGGCTCGAAGGCCGGTATCAACCCATTCCCTATAACCTGCTGGCGACACGGGAATGGATGTGGCTCGTGCCGCGTTCCCGGGAGACCTGGGAGGGGCTTGGTGCCAATGGACTGGCATTCGCGGGGGCGTTGATGGTTCGGGATGAGGCCGAATTCAAGACGCTTGAGACCTTTGGGCCGATGCGCCTGCTGACGGAAGTGGCGGGTTAGGATGAGTCAACTGGGACGCTGCCTGATTCTGTTGCTGCTTGCAGTCCCCCTGGCCGGTTGCGAAACCCTGAGCTACTACAGGCAGGCCGTGGGCGGCCATCTTTCGCTGATGATGAGCGGTGAGGACGTCGCAGAACTCCTTGAGGACCCGGATACGGACCCGGATCTCCGGCAGCAGCTTTCGATTGCGAACCAGGCCCGCCGTTTCGCGCGGGACAAACTCGATCTACCCGTGGGCGACAGCTACACCGAGTATGTGGAACTCGACCGCCCCTGGGTCCTGGTCAACCTGATTTCCGCCCCGGAGTTCTCACTGGAGGCCCGCCAGTGGTGCTACCTGTTTGTGGGATGCCAGACCTATCGGGGCTATTTCGACATCGGCATGGCACGCTCCAAGGCCCGGGAACTCAGAGCCGAGGGTTACGACACCTTTATCGGCGGCGTCACCGCCTACTCCACCCTGGGGTGGTTTGACGACCCGCTCCACAGCGGCTTCACCACGCTCGAGGAAAGTCGCATGGTGGCGCTGATATTCCATGAACTTGCCCATCGCGTGCTCTACGTGGATGGGGACACGGCCTTCAATGAAGGCTTTGCCACCGCGGTTGAACTGGAAGGATTACGCCTTTGGGCCCGGGAGACGGGGGATGACGATGCTTTCGAGCGCGCCCTTGCCCGCCTCAGGCACCAGAGACGGACCCTGGCCCTGGTGGAGGCCACGACCAGCCAGCTTGAGCGCCTCTACAACCGAATCAACGAACTCCCGAAGGAGACGCTGCGCGAACGCAAGGAAATGCTGTTCAAGCAGTTGGTCGCCGACTACAGGGCCCTGTCCAGCAACTGGGACCAACCGGGCCCTCTCGGCGAGGACCCCAGGGGATTGAACAACGCCAAC
This sequence comes from Halospina denitrificans, assembly GCF_004364635.1. GTDB lineage: Bacteria > Pseudomonadota > Gammaproteobacteria > Pseudomonadales > Oleiphilaceae > Halospina > Halospina denitrificans. Next base: position 86,369 of record NZ_SOAX01000007.1, read on the forward strand.
CTGGCGCTGTTCCGCCAGTACAACCAGCACATTCCCGCTTTCCGCCAGATGCTGAAAACCAACGGCTATGACTTCAAGGCATTCTATGACGAGGTCAGGCAACTGGCTGAGCGGCCGAAAGAGGAACGCGACCCAATACTTTCGCAGCGGGCGGAGGCATTCACCGGCGAGCCGTGACCCGCTAGCGGTCGTTGATCGATTCCAGCATGGCACACCCTGCTGCCGTGATTGAAGCCTTGCTCAGGGCTTCAATGCTCCTTTTCGAGGAGCCGCGAGAAATCCTCCGATGTCTGTGGATAACCGAACCGGAATCCCTGGGCCACATCAAACAGCTGCGTCTGGACGAAACCCAGCTGGTGCGCGGTTTCAACGCCCTCGGCCACCAGGCGGCGTTTGAGGTCCTTGCCCATGGCAACCAGAGACCGCAGCACAACCGAGGTGGCCGGATCCGCCGTCACGCCTTCCATCAGACACTTATCAATCTTCAGGGTATCGATCGGAAACCGGTTCAGGTACCGCAGGCTCGACTCCCCGGACCCAAAATCGTCCATGGCCAGACGCACCCCGATGTCCCTGAGTTGCTGAAGGTGTGTCATCGACAGCTCCGGTTCATGCATCAGGACGCTTTCCGTGAACTCAAGCTCCAGGTCGGAGGGATCAATGCCGGTTTCATGAAGGACTTCGCGAACGAAGGGAACAAAGTGCGGATGATGAAACTCCATGGCGGACACGTTGATGGCAACAGGCAGTGAGTCATGCCCTTCACGCCGCCAGACAGCAACCTGGCGACAGGCCTCCTGGATAATCCAGCGACCGATGGCGATAATCAGACCCGTACGCTCGGCCACCGGCATGAACTGCGACGGATAGACCAGTCCCCTTTCCGAATCGAGCCAACGGACCAGGACCTCAACCCCACCGATCCGCCCGGTGACCATATCAATCTGGGGCTGGTAGTGCAGGACAAACTCGCCCATTTCAAACGCCCGCGCCAACCGGCGGTCAATGCAGTCCCGCGTCGTAGGCCAGCTGTCACGGTCTCTCTGGGCAAACCCGTAATTGGGGTGCTGGCTGATCTTGGCGTGATACATGGCGGCGTCGGCCCGCTCGAAAATGGCATCGGTACTGTCCCCATCCTCCGGGTAGACGCTGATACCCAGACTCAGATTGAGGCGCAGCGGATGTCCCTCGACGATTAACGGGGTGGCAAAACTGGCAAGGATTTTATCGGCAACCTGGATCGCATCCTCGGGCCGTTCGATTTCAGTCAGCAGTATGACGAACTCGTCGCCGCCATGGCGACAGACCGTATCCGTGGTGCGGACACAGTCCGACAGCACCTCGGCAACCGCCTGCAGCACGTGGTCGCCAACAGCGTGCCCCAGTGTGTCATTGATCCGCTTGAACCCATCCAGGTCAACAAACAGCAGCGCGGTCTGCTTCTGGTGGCGCTGGGCAAGACGAATGGCCTGTTTCAGGCGTTCGTCCAGAAGGGCGCGATTGCACAGTCCGGTCAGTGAATCGTGATGGGCCAGATAGGCCATTTTGCGAGTCATTTCCTGGGATTGGCTGATATCGCGAAACACGATAACAGCCCCGGAGACCTCACCATTCCGGTTATGAACCGGCGCGGCCGAATCCTCAATGCCGTTTTCCTCGCCGTCACGGCGTACCAGAATACAGTTGGCGTCCAGCCCCACGGTCCGGTCCTGCTCAATCGCGTAGAGTGCAGGGTTAGTGGCGAGCTCGCGCGTTTGCCCGGATATAATGTGAAACACCTCCCCGAGGGGTTCCCCAACCGCCTCTTCACAAGCCCAACCGGTCATGGTCTCCGCCATGGGGTTCAGGTAGGTAACGCAACCATCGGGGTCGGTGACAATCACGGCGTCGCCGATGGAGCTCAGCGTGACCCTTGCCCATTCCTTTTCCTCAAACAGCGCCTGCTCCGTCGCCCGCAGCCCGGCTTCAACGGACTTGCGCTGGATTACATAACGCAGCGTATGAGGCAGCCATTCAGCATCCCCGGAGAGGGGCAGGATCAGGGCTTCCTGGCTCGCATCGCGCACCTGGCGGATCGACTCCCCCAAGCTCTCGCTATCCGGCAGGTCAGGGCCGACCAGAATCACTTCCGTATCACTCTCGGCCAGACGGGCCAACGCTTCGTTAAGCCGGCGCACGCGTGTTATTTCAAAACAGCAATCCCTGTCCCGGCTCAGCGCCTCCCTGATGACCCGGGCATTGTCATCATCGGTTTCAATAAGCAGCAGATCTGTCGTGACGGTGCGGTTGCCGGGCTCAGCGCCACTAAGAGTAATTGACAATGCTATGGCTCCATTTTCCACTATTACTTCATATCCTGCTCTCAACGATGACCCCGATCATCACCACTGTATGTTCGTTTTCCCACATAAAGAAAAAAACTCTTCCCATGGCAGGTAGATATGTTTATATGGAGGAGTATTATCTGGTAAGAGAGTGAATGAATTTTCCGTGCTTTGAAGATTGCGGTAGGACGGAGCTCCAAGACCTGAGATCAGTCACTGCATAAATAAGGGAATGATTATGCTGCCGCGTACGTCGCAAACCGTGACACCCACCATTAATCGCCTGTTGTACCAACTGACCCCCGAGGCTCAGGACCGTATCTTTCCCCACCTCAGGCAGGTTTACATGCAACTGGGAGACGTGATCTATGAAGCGGGTGAGGAACTGGACTATGTGTATTTTCCCGTCGACAACATCATCTCCCTGCTCTATGTGATGTCTGACGGAGGCTCGGCGGAAATTGCCGTGGTTGGTTTTGAAGGGGTGGTGGGTATTGCCGTTTTCATGGGCGGCGAAAGCACCCCCAGCCGGGCCGTCACGCAAAGTGCCGGGTGGGCATACCGTCTACCCGCACGGGAACTCAAGGACGAATTCAACCAGCATCCGGGCATGCGCATGATCATGCTGCGCTATACCCAGGCACTGATCACGCAGATGTCACAGACTGCGGTGTGCAACCGTCACCACACCATCGAGCAGCAACTGTGCCGGTGGCTACTGCTGTCCCTGGACCGCCTGCCCACCAACCAGCTGTCCATGACCCAGGAGCTGATCGCCAACATGCTCGGCGTCAGGCGCGAAGGCGTCACCGAGGCCGCCGGCAAGCTCCAGAAAAAAGGGGTCATTGAGTACTCGCGCGGCCACATAGCCGTACTTGACCGGGAAATGCTCGAGAGACTCAGCTGTGAATGCTACGCGGAGGTCAAACGCGAGACCGACCGGCTTCAGTCCTATCCCGAGCCCCTATAGCCGTCGCATCGACGGGTACATGGAGCGCGTGCGTGCAACAATACGGGATGGAGCCGCCTCTGGTTCCGGCTCCGCCGGCCGGTAAGTTTCCTTGCGGCGGTACATCGCCGCATCCGCCTTCTCAAGCAGCGTTTCAAGCCCGATCCCGTCCTCCGGGTAAACGCTGATGCCAATGCTCAACCTCAGTGTCGGCGCAAAGCCCTCAAGCAGGCCCGGCGCCGACACTGCCTTACGCAGTTTCTCGGCCATGCGCTCGGGGTGGTTCAACTGCTCGATATCACTGAGCATCACAACAAACTCATCACCACCATAGCGGCAGACCGTGTCCGTCTTACGCACACAGCTCAAAAGCACCTGTGACAGATTGATCAGCAACTGGTCTCCGGCTTCGTGGCCCAGGGTGTCATTGACCTCCTTGAAGTTGTCCAGATCCACGAACAATAACGCCACCTGTCGGTGATGGCGCCTGGCCAGTGCCACGGCATGGAAGAACCGCTCAGTGAGCGCCGTGCGGTTGGGCAGGCCGGTCAATGCGTCATGGGTCGCAAGATAGGCCATCCGGTCGGTCACGGCCTGTGAGAATTTTTCATCATGGAAAACAATAACCGCGCCCGTAACCCGCCCATACCGGTTATGAATGGGTGCCGCCGAGTCCTCAATAGCCACTTCATCACCACCACGGCGCACAAGAACGGAATTGGAAGCAAGCGCCACGGTACAGTTATCGCGTATGGCGCGCTCCGCAGGGTTGTTCGCCGTCTTACGGGTGCTTGCGTCAAGAACCTGGAAAATCGACGTAAAGCGCTTGCCTTTCGCCTCGGAAAACGGCCATCCGGTCATGTTTTCGGCAACCTGGTTCATATAGGTCACACGCCCCGAGGCGTCGGTGCTGATGACCGCATCACCGATCGAATCCAGGGTCACCCTGGCGCGTTCGCGCTCTTCATACAGAAGATCTTCGGTCGTTGGCCGGGGCGGCTCAAGTATCCGGAAAGGCATGCCACCATCGTCTGACAGCGGAGCAAAGCGCCCATAGTCCTTCATGTTCAGAATCTCCCTACCAAAACTTGAACCAGCGTCTGTGGTGGCGGCATAGAGTCCAATGACAAGCCGTCCCTATAGCTTGATTCTAGGCACTTGGAGCATTGTCGTCCGTTCGCTACCACACACAGATGCTGGATACTGCGGTTTTCCGCTACCCTGTGGCACAGTAACGCTTTGCGAAAACGGACGGACCTGATGATCCACACCCTGCTCAGCAACCGGATGGAAGACCTGGTGAACCCGCTGGCCACCCTGCTGGCGGTGCCCGTGGCCAACCCGCTGGCGCCGGACACCATCATGGTCCAGCACCCCGGCATGGAGCACTGGCTGAGCATGGCGCTGGCGGAACACCCCGAGCGCCGCGTGGCCATGAACCTGGAATACCCCCTGCCCGTGGCGCAGATGTGGGCCCTGATCCGGGCCATCCTGGGCGGCGAACGGGTGCCGGAGCAGTCCCCCTACGCCCGCGAGGTGATGACCTGGCGGCTCTACGAACTGCTGGCCACTGAGCGGGTCCTCAACGACGACGCCTTTGCCGAACCCAACCGCTACTGGCAGCACCAGTCAAAGCGCCAGCAGTCGCTGCGCCGTTTCGAGCTGGCGGAACAGCTCGCCGACCTCTTTGAGCAGTACCTGATGTACCGCCCGGACTGGATCGAGCGCTGGGACCAGGGCGGCGAGGACCACTGGCAGGCGCAGCTCTGGCGGCTACTGGTGGAGGACGAGCCGGACCACCCGGTGCGCCTGCTGCGCGATGCGGAGTCGCGGATTGCCCGACCGGAAGCCCCCCTGCCCGAACGGCTCTTCATCTTCGGCATCAACAGCCTGGCGCCGCTGTGGCTGGATTTCATCAAGGGGCTGGCGGAACGCGGCGGCGTGGATTTCCACATCTTCTGCCTCAACCCCAGCGACGAGTACTGGGGCGACCTGGTCAGCGAGAAACAGGCCGCCCGCCAGCGGGCGCAGTGGATATCGCACCAGGAGGAGGAGCAGGACCTGGCGCTGGACGTGGGCAACCCGCTTATCGCCAGCCTGGGCCAGCAGGGCCAGACCTTCATGAACCAGCTGATGGAGCGGGCGGACCGGGAAACCCCCGGCTTCGCCCACCCCATGGCGGAATCCGACAGCCTCCTTCACCGGCTCCAGGCGGACATACTGGAGCTGGCGGACAGCCGCGGGCAGCCTTCAGGCGAAGCGGACGGCTCCATTGAGGTGGTGCGCGCCCACAGTGCGCTGCGCGAGGTGCAGGGCCTGCACGACTGGCTGCTGCACCAGTTCAACAACGACCCCAGCCTGAAGCCCAGGGACGTGCTGGTGATGTGTCCGAACGTGGAGGACTACGCCCCCTTCGTGGAGGCGGTCTTCGCCAGGCGCTTCGACGACCTGCCGGAGACGGTCCCGCCGCTGCCCAGCTCCATCGCCGACCGCGCCCTGCGCGACGCCGACCCCACGGTGGCGGCCTTCCTGGACCTGCTCTCCCTGCCGGATGCCCGCTTCCAGGTGAACCAGGTCATGGGCTGGCTCCAGGTGCCGGCCATACGGGCACGGCTGGATCTCAGCGGCGACGACATTGAACAGATCGCCCACTGGCTGGAGGCCGCCTCCGTCCACTGGGGCCTGGATGCCGGGCAGAAGGCCGAATGGACCGGCGGCCACGATAACGACCACTACACCTGGGACCAGGGGCTGGAGCGACTGCTGCTGGGCTTTGCCTGGGGCGACGAGGAAGCCATTGTCGGCAATCGCCTGCTGCTGCCCCAGGTGGAAGGTGGCGATGCCGTGATCCTCGGCAAGCTGATGGCCTTCATTCACGAACTCCGCGCCCTGGCCCGGGATCTTCGCCAGCCGCGCACCGTCGGCGACTGGCAGGCCTTCCTTCACCAGCGCCTGCGCCAGGCCCTGTTCGCCGCCGACAGCGAATTCGAGCCGGCCCACGACGACCTGCGGAGCTGCATCCGCGAGTTCAGCGAACACTCCGCCCGGGCCGGCTTCACGGGCGAGGTGACGCTGCCCGTGGTGCGCCACGTGATCGAGAACAGCCTGGCCAGCCCCATGCGCACAGGGCGCCAGTTCCTGACGGGCCAGATCACGGTCTGCTCCATGATCCCCATGCGCTCCATCCCCTTCCGGGTCATCGCGGTTCTGGGCCTGAACGACGGCGACTTCCCCCGCCAGCGACCGCCCCTGGGCTTTGATCTCATGGCCGAGGACGGCCCCAGGCCCGGGGACCGGTCCCGCCGGGGCGACGACCGCTACCTCTTCCTGGAAGCCCTGCTCTCGGCCCGGGACCGGCTCTACCTGAGCTACCAGGGCCGGGACGTGCGCACCAACACCGAACGCCAGCCCTCGCTGGTGCTGAGCGAGTTGCTGAACTACCTGGAGGGCCGTTCCGACTGGAGCCGCGAGCATATCCGCGAACTCCCCCTACAACCCTTCAGCGAAGCCAACTACACCGGCGAGTATCCGGGCTTTGACGAACACTGGCTGAGGCTGGGTGAACCTCGGGAACCACGCCACAACTGCGTGGCCCTGGAAGCCCCCGAATGGCCCGAGTCGCTGTCCATCGAAGCGATGGTCCGCGCCCTGGAAAACCCGGCTCTCCACTTCGCCCGGAACCGGCTCAAGCTCTACCTGGACCAGTCCGGACAACCCAGCCTGGAGGACTCCGAGCCCTTCCAGACCAACCATCTGGACCGATACAAGCTCCAGCACTCGGTGATCGACAGCGTCCTGACGGGCGATACGGATACCATTGAACGGGCACGGCAACGCTTCCACCTCTCCGGCGACGCCCCGGATCATCCGCTGGTGGACGAGGAACTGGACGACTGGCAGGAACAGGCCGAACGCTTTGCCCATCACTTGAGGGACGAGAAGGCCCAGTCACTGACCCCCGAACCGCTGTCGGTCGAACTCGACGGCATTACCCTTGAGGGCGAACTGCCCAGAACCCCGGACGGAACCGCCCTGATCTGGCGCCTTGCCAGCCTCAAGGCCAAGGATTACCTGCGCCTCTGGCTCAACCACCTGCTGGCCAACAGCGTGAAGGAAACAACCACACGCGGCCTCTACCGCGCCAAGCAGGTCCACCAGCTCACCCGGGTAACCCTGCCAGCCATGGACACCGACACCGCCACGGACCACCTCCGCCAGTGGCTGGATCTCTGGCGCCGCAGCCTCTGCGAGCCCCTGCCCTGCCACGCGGACCTGGGCGTTGCCATGGCGGATGAGAAATACCATGAGGGCAAGTTCGGCGCCCTCTGGCACGACGACTACAACCAGCGCGGCGTGGGCCTGGACCCCTATATGGCCTGGTTCTGGCCGGAAGGCCCCGAGCACGACCCGCTCTATGAGATGGTCGCGCCCCTCTACGGCCCGATTTTCGAAACCATGGAAACCAAGGACCTGAGCCTGGAGGCCGCCCATGAGTGAGCTCCATGCCCAGCCACTGAACGCCGCCGAACTGCCGCTGGCGGGCCGCCACCTGATCGAGGCCAGCGCCGGCACCGGCAAGACCTTCAACATCACCCGCCTCTACCTGCGCCTGCTGCTGGAGAAGGAGCTGCCGGTGGAGCAGATCCTGGTGATGACCTTCACCCGCGCCGCCACCGCCGAGCTCAAGGGGCGTCTGGGCCGGGAGATCCAGCGCGTCCACGATGAGTGGGACAAGCTGGACGATGACTTCTTCGCCCGGCTTCGGGAGACCATGCCCGCCCATAAGGCCCGGATACTGCTGCAACGCGCCCTGCTCTGCCTGGACGACGCGGCCATCTACACCATCCACAGCTTCTGCAAGCGCGCCCTCACCCAGCAGGCCTTCGCCAGCGGCATCAGCTTCCAGGCGGAGCTGGAGTCCGACACCAGCGAGCTGATGATGGAGGCGCTGGAGGACTGGTATCGGATCGAGGCGCGCGGGCCGGACTTCCGCCGGCTCCATCGTTATTACGCGACGCCGGAGGCCTTCGGCGCCGCCTGGGGGCGGATCATCAACAGCAGTGATGAGGTGCCCGAACCGGCGATAACAGATCCCAAGCCCGCCTGGCAGGCGTTCCGGGATGCCTGGGAGGACGAGGCGGACGCCTTTTTCCAGCTCAACGTCAAGAAACGGACTACGCCCGAAACCCAACAGGCATGGGCGGACATTATGGAAGAACTGGATGCCTGGAGCCGCGAGCCCTGGCCGGGCGAAGTGCCGGATGTCTTTGGTGGCGACTTCACCAAGGGTGCCTTCAGTACCGCCAAGAAAACCGAGGCAATGCCGGCACTGGCAGCCCTGACTGAGACCCTGGCCGACTTCGACCAGAGCTGCCGCGCCTGGTGGGCCTGGAAGGGCATCCACTACGCCCGGGACCACCTCAACCAGAGCAAGGACCGCCTGGACCAGCTCGACTTCAACGACCTGATCCGCCTCCTGCGCCAGCGCCTCCAGGACCACGAGGGCGGCCCGGCGCTCGCGAGAAAGCTCGGCGCCCAGTTCCCCGCCGCCCTGGTGGACGAGTTCCAGGACACGGACCCGGACCAGTACGCCATACTCCGCGCCATCTACCAGCGCCCGGACGCCGACGACGCCTTCCTGTGCCTGATCGGCGACCCCAAGCAGGCCATCTACGGCTTCCGGGGCGGGGATGTGTTCGCCTACCTCAAGGCCCGGTCCGACGCCCAGCACTACTGGGTCATGGACACCAACTTCCGCTCCTGCCACGACGTCATCCAGGGCTACAACCGCCTCTTCTTCGGGCAACCTCTCGATGCTCCTGAAGGCAGCGAGGTATTCGGCTTCGGCATCCACTACACGCCGGTGAATACGGGCAAGAAAGACCTCCCCGGCCTGACCGATCCCGCCGACAGGGCCGGCTTCCAGTGGGGGCTGCTGCCCGGCGAGCCCAACGACAAGGGCAAGGTCCAGGGCTACAACAAGGACGGCCAGAATCATCTGGCCGACTGGAGCGCCCGGGAAATCCGCCGCCTCCTGGCGGAAGCCCGGCTGGCGGATGGGGAAGCGGACGAACCCTCGGAACGCCCCGTGCGCCCCGGCGACATCGCCATCCTCGTGCGCGACCGCAACGAGGCCGCCGTCATGCAGGACGCGCTGCGGGAACAGACCCTCAATGCCGTCTACCTGAGCGCCCGGGACAACGTCATGGACAGCCCGGAGGCGGACAGCCTCTACAGGGCCCTGAACGGCATACTGGACCTGGAGGACGACCGCGCCCTGATCGCCGCCCTGGCCACGCCCTGGTTCGGCTACGACACAGCGGCGCTCCACCACCTGCAGCAGGACGAACACGCCTGGGCCCGTGCCCTGGAGGAAGTCCACGACCTGCGCCAGCGCTGGCTCAACCAGGGCTTCATGACCATGGCCCTGCGCCTGCTCCAGCGCCATGCCCATCCCGAGCCGCAACGCCACGAGCGGCTCCTGACCAACAGCATCCACCTGCTGGAACTGCTCCAGGAAGCCAGCCAGAAGCACCGCCAACCGCGCGCGCTGCTTCATTGGTTCCAACAGTCCATGGAAGAGGCAAACACCGCCGGCGCCGGGGAGACCCAGCAGCTGCGGCTGGAGAACGACGCCAACCTGATCCAGATCGTCACCCTGCACGGCGCCAAGGGCCTGGAATACCCGGTGGTCTTCCTGCCCTTCGTCAGCTACGGCAAGCAGCCGAAGCACGATAAGGCGCTGCTGGTGCGCTACCACGACCGCGACGACTATTCGGCCCAACAGGTCCTGAACCCCGGCAAGCAGGAACTGACCTGGTTTGCGGAGGAGCAGATCGCCGAGGAAATACGCCTGCTCTACGTGGGCGCAACCCGGGCCGAACGCCGCATCTACCTGCTGGCGGCCGACTTCAAGCAGTTCCAGTTTTCGCCGCTGGCGCGCTGCTTCGCCACGGAGCGATTCGATGCCCTGCAGGCCACCCTGGAAACCCATGCCACCGAAGGTACCTGCGGCCTCATCGACCTGAACGAAACACCGGTAACCGCCCCCGAGATCCCGGAGGACACCCCGGAAACCCAGCCCGAACCCGCCGTCTTCCAGGGCCGCATCGAACGGGACTGGTGGCTCAGCTCCTTCTCGGCACTGACCCGCAACGCGCGCCACGGCGGCCTCTCGACCCCGGACCGGGACCAGGACGAACCGGAAACCCCGGCCGATACCCGGGAACAGGGCTCTCTACGCTTCACACTGCCCCGGGGCGCGGAAGCGGGGAACCTTCTCCACGACCTGTTGGAATGGCTGGACTTCCCCAATCCGGATTACGACGGGCTGATCCGCCGCGCGGCGGAACGCTACCCCATGCTGCTCGATCCGTTCGAGGAGAAACAGGAGGCGCTGGCCAAATGGCTGCGCGAGATCCTGCAGACACCCCTGGCCAGCGGCGCCCGGCTGGCGGACCTGACCAGCCAGAACACGCTGCGCGAGACCGCCTTCTACTTCCCCATGAACAGCCAGCAGGCCCGGGGCCGGCTTGCGCGCATCCTGGCCCGGCATCGTAACGACGCGGACGTGATCCTGGCCGAGCCGCCAACGCTGAAAGGCATGCTCCACGGCTTCGTGGACCTCATCTACCAATGGCAGGGCCGCTTCTACGTGGTGGACTACAAGTCCAGCTTCCTGGGGGATCGCTTAAGCGACTACCGGGAACCCCAGCTCACGGACAGCATCCGCCGCAGCTACTACGACCTCCAGTACCTGCTCTACAGCCTGGCCCTGCACCGCTACCTGCGCACCCGGCTGCCCGACTACGACCCGAAGCAGCACCTGGGCGGCGTGGAATACCTCTACCTACGGGGCATGGCACCGGACGCCCCGGGCGGCGTCTACCACTGCGAGGCGGACATCGAGGCCATTGAGGCGCTGGACGCCTTCTTTACCGGCGAGGAGGTGACCCCATGACAACGGCCCCCGACACCGCTGCCATCGACCGTTTCCTGGCCGACCACCTCTGCGACTGGCTGGACTGCCGCGACGACTGGCTCTGGTACAGCATCCTGGCGGTCAGCGAGGCCCTGCGCGAAGGCCACAGCTGCCTGAACCTGGCCTGCTGGGCCAGTGCCACCGCCTGGGCGACGGACGAGGATCCCGGCTACCGCTTTCCGGAGCTGGATGACTGGCTGAACAAACTGGACCAGCTCCCCATCGGCCCCGGGGACGCGGCGCCCCTGGTACTGGACCAGCAACGCCTCTACCTGCGCCGCTACTGGCGCTTTGAAACCGAACTGGCCGACTCTATCCGTAGCCGTCTGGAGCCCGTGCCGATTGAGGACGCAGACACCGCAAAAAACAGCCTTAGCCGCCTCTTTCCCAGCATGCAGGACGGCACGGAAACCGACTGGCAGGCCGCCGCCGCCGCCAACGCCCTCTTCCAGAAACTGAGCGTGATCGCCGGCGGCCCTGGCACGGGCAAGACCTTCACCGTCACCCGACTGCTCGCCCTGCTGGCGGAAACCGAAGCCACGGGGAACGAAAGCCCGCTTCGCGTCCGCATGGCCGCCCCCACCGGCAAGGCCGCCCAGCGCCTGGGCGAATCCGTGCGCGAGGCCCGCCAGGCCCTGGCGAATGCCGTTGCCCCGGAAACACTGGCGCTGATCCCGGACGAGGCCACCACCCTGCACCGCCTGCTCGGTGTCATCCCCCACCAGGTGCATTTCCGCCACAACCGGGACAACCCCCTGGCCCTGGACGTGCTGCTGGTGGACGAGGTCTCCATGATCGACCTGCCCATGATGACCCGCCTGTTCCGGGCCCTGCCGGACCATGCCCGGATCATCCTCCTGGGCGACCCGGACCAGCTCCCCTCGGTAGCCGCCGGCTCCGTCCTCGCGGACCTCGCCCTGCGCCCCCATCCGGGCTATTCAACACAACGGCAACAGCAGCTCGCGCAACTGGGCCTGTCCGTGGAAACCGGGAGCACCCAGTCCGCCGACTACCTGAGCTACCTCTACCGCAGCCGCCGTTTCAGCGACACTGGCGGCATCGGCAAGCTGGCCCGGCAGGTGATGGACGGTGACGCGGAAGGCAGCCTGGAAACACTGAAAACCGAGGAGGACGGACTGGCCTGGATCGAGCCGGAGCAGGTGCCCGCGCAGATCGAACACTGGGTCTCCCAGTGGTACGCCCCCATCGCGGCAGCCGACAACCGGGACGCCGCCTTCGCGGCCCTGGCGGAATTCCGCCTGCTCTGCCCCACCCGGGTCGGCCCCCTGGGCTCGGTGGCGCTGAACGAACGGATCCTGAAACGCCTCAACCCGGAAGGACGCCCCTTCTACCGGGGCCAGCCCATCATGGTCACCGAGAACCACTATGGCCTGGGCCTGTTCAACGGCGACATCGGCCTGATCTGGCCGGACGAGGACAGCGACAACCAGCTCCTGGCCTGGTTCCCGGACGCCGACGGCTACCGCCCCCTGGCACCCGGCCGTCTGCCACCTGTCGAGACCGTCTACGCCATGACCATCCACAAGACCCAGGGCTCGGAATTCGAGCGGGTAGCCCTGATCCTGCCGGAACAGAGTCACAACGTCGTCAGCCGCGAACTGCTCTATACAGGGCTGACCCGCGCCCGGTCACAGGCCATGATCTGCGGACGCGCCGACGTCTGGAAGGCGGGCGTGCGCAATCCGGTGGAGCGGCATTCGGGGTTGGCGGAGCGACTCTTTGCGGCGCGAAACTGACTAAGGAGACTCGGAGGACAGCCACTTCTCCAACTCCGGCCATACCTCTTCTGCGGCATCGGCCCCGATCAGCATGTCCACGTGCTGGTAGTCCTTTCGGAACCCGGCGTTCCTGCCAAGCTCACAAAAGGTCTTGGAGGGCGCCTGGATGCTGTCGAAGAAGGCCCGACAGCCTTCCGGAGGATCAAGGCCGTCCGCGCTCCCCGCCGCAGCAAAAACCGGTACCCGGATGTCATCAAGCCCCTGGCCGTAATCGTCACCCTGCAGGGACTGCCACTTGCCGGTTTTCTTCCAGTGGATGGCCTCGTTCATGATGCCCGGCGGCTCGTCCTCCCCACCCATGCCGAGCAACCGGGCCGGGAAACGCCCAAGACCGGAGATGGTGGAGCGGAGCAGCCAGGTTACCGGCGCAAACCTCAGGTAGCGTTGCCCTTGCTGAAACTGGCTCCCGAACAGCGCGATGGCGGATACATTATCCTGGCTCAGCCAACCGCCTGAGAGGGCGGCCACAATATAGACGCCGCCATAGGAATGGCCAACCCACCGCTGGCGCTGATTCAGAACGCGTCCCTGGATAAAGCCCGCAACCGATGGCAGGTCCTGGCTGACAACATCCCTGATGGTCCATTCGCTGTAGCGCCGCCCTTCCATGGAATAACCATGCCCGCGTGTTTCGGGAATCCAGACGTCGTAGCCCCGGTCGTAAAGATAGGCGGCAAGCCCCTTCCCGGAACGGGATATCCAGAAACGCCGGTTGCTGTAGGTACCATGCACCAGCACCACAACCGGCCGATCGGCATTAAAAGGCGGTGTTCCCACGCGATGAAGGGTAAGCCTTTCATTATCACCGGTTAGGACCCCGTAACGAGTCAGCGTGTAATCGCCGCAGTTTTCCGTCGTCGGTTCAGCCGCGTCCGCCATGGCTGCATCACTTGTGTATTCCATGCTCGGGCCTCCTTGCGTTCCGGTTCAATATCCAGCGCCCTGACCATTATTTTCCGCCCCGGCGTCACGGATCTGAGACAGACGTCAAAATAAGCAAACTGGTCACAGAATAAAGATTCTCGACGTCATGATTGCAGCCGGTTAGAGTCGGTTATTAAGAGCGTTGTGTTTCCAGGATGATGTCGGACGGCTGTCGGCGCTTAATAAAGGAATATTCCATCGTCAGGAGGGCACAACCATGCCGGCAATCACAACCTCCGCATGCCTTTCCGCCACCATTACAGCAGCGCTCAGCCTTGGTTCCGCCGCAGCCCTGGCCAAGGGGCCACCCCAGCTGCCACCGGGGCATTCAAAGAACATCGGAATTTCCGTGCTCTCCAGCGCGCCCGATCAGGTCAGCGGTGGCGATGCCCGTATCGCCATTGAAGCGCCCCCGGGACAGCGAAAAAAACTATCCCTGACACTGAACGGGGAGCCGGTGGACCTGGGTCGGGTTGAAGGCGGCCAGCGCCGCATTGAAAGCGTGATCGAGGGCCTGGAAAGGGGCGACAATGAACTGAATCTGAGCCATGAGCGCTTCGGCCAGGTGCAGACACTGACGCTGACCAACCATCCCATCACCGGCCCCATTTTTTCCGGCCCCCAGCAGTCGCCCTTCATCTGCATGACGCCCCATGAGTTCGGCATTGAGCCCCAGGTGGACTCAGAGGACCCTCCCGGGTTCAAGGTCTATAACGACGCCGGCGACACCGTGATCGGCTACAGCACCAACTGCTCCATTGAGCCGTTCATCACCTACTCCTATCGCACCACGGACGGCGAATGGCGTGACTGGCCGGAAGATGGAGAGCGACCAGACGACCTGGCGCAGACCGAAACCATCGACGGCAATACGGTGGACTTTGTGGTGCGTGTTGAACGCGGCACGATCAACCGCTTCATCTACAGCTACGCCATGCTGGTGGACCCGGACCGGATTGGCGATGATGAGGATGGCCCAGACACCAGTCGCTGGAACCAGCGCCTCGTTTACCAGTTCCAGGGCGGCGTGGCCATCGGGCACACCCAGGGTGAATGGGCCCAGCGCCTGGCCATGAACGAGGATGTGCTCGGGCTGGGTCACGCCATTGCTTACTCCACCGGCAACAGCACGGACGTGCACTACAACCTGCAGCTGGGCGGTGAAACCGCATTGATGACCAAGGAGCGCTTTATTGAGCGCTATGGCGTGCCGGACTACACCCTTGGCCTGGGCGGCTCCGGTGGCGCCATCCAGCAGTACGTCTACGGTCAGAATCACCCGGACCTGCTGGATGCAGCCATTCCCCAACGCTCCTACCCGGACATGGTCACCCAGACCATTCACGTCGGCGACTGTGAGCTACTGGAACACTACATGGATGCCACCGACCGCAATAATCCGTTCTGGCAGGTTACGGACAACCGCAGCCTGCTGGTGGGCCTCAACGCCACCAACTTCCTGGGCAATCCCTTCTACGACGTCCAGCGTGCCCTGGGCTTTGCCGCTGCACCGGGCATGACCGAGTGCGTGCCGGCCTGGCGTGGCCTGTCACCGCTGGTGCTCAATCCCAACTTCGGTTCTGTACCGGAAATGCAGCGCTGGGCGCCGCAGTCGGATATCGCGGACATCGAATGGACCCACATGGATGATCTGCGCAATATCTACGGCGTCGGCGACGACGGCTACGCCAGGCGAGCCGTGGACAACGTGGGCGTTCAGTACGGCCTGAAGGCCTTCCGCAATGGCGAGATCGGAGCGGAGCAGTTCCTGAAGGTCAACGCCAAAGTGGGTGGCTGGAAGCCGAGCGACGAGGCCGTCCAGGAAGGCTTTCCGTTCATTGGGGATCCGACGCCCGCCAATTTCGACCCCTGGAGCCGCCGCAACATGATGCTGAGCGACTCGAACGAGCCGGCACCGCGTCACGAGGGCAACCTGGAGGCTATCCGGTCGCTCTACGAAACCGGCATGATCTTCCACGGTGACATCGAGATACCGATCCTCGATATCCGCGACTACATGGAACCCATACTGGATATGCACAACGCCCACCAGTCCTTCGCCACCCGCCAGCGCATCCGCAACGAGATGGGCACGGCCGAACACCAGAAGATCTGGTTCTCGGGCATTGGTCCCAGGCCCTACCCCGGCTCCCAGTTCAACATGACATTGCGGGCCCTGAAGGTCATGGACGAATGGATGGGCAATATCCTCCGCAATCCGAAACAGAGTATCGCAAAGAACCGGCCGGAGGCCGCCGTGGATACCTGCTTTGGCTACCAGGGAGACATCATTGCCGCCGGTAAGAACGTCTGGAGCGGCATCCTGGATGACGGTGGCGAAGGCGCCTGTACCCGGGAATTCCCGGTCTACACGACCTCGCGGATCGAGGCGGGTGGCCCCATCACCGGGGACGTGTTCAAGTGCCAGCTCAAGCCGGTATCCGAGGCGCTGAATGACGGCACCTACGGCAGCCACAGCTTTACGCCGGAGCAGGTGGAACGACTGCAGGCAATCCATCCGGAGGGCGTCTGCGACTACGACCGCCCCAGTGCCGGCCGTCCCGCCAGCCTTTAATTTGGAGCGACGCCAATGCAGGCTGACATTCAGCAAGACTCCATTCCTTCCGTGCGGGAGTTCCATGCCCTTGAGGGCGTCTGGCGCTCCCGCGGTTACGGCAAACTCCTGCTGATCAAGGGGGATGGCTACATCCTTCACGAAGAGACGGGAGTAAGCTGTCTGCCGGTTGAGCGGGGCAAGCTCCGGGATCTGGCGGAACGCTATCACGACCTCTCAATTTCCCCGGGCGGACAGGCTTTCAGTGTTCGCCGCGCAACGGGAGTCACCCGAGTGAGCTTTTACCGGCTCAGACACCTGCCGGACGCCTTTTCCGAAACCGAACTCAGGGACCCGAATGACCCGGAATACAACTTCGAGGTGTTCTGGCATACCTTTGCGGAGCATTACGCCCTGTTCGACACGAAAAAGGTCAATTGGGAGAGGACCTACTGGCAATACCGGCCGCTTGTCTCGGGAGAGACCGAGCCCGAGGAACTGTTTTCCATCATGACCGCCATGCTCCGCCCGCTGCGCGACGGTCATGTGCGCCTGGATGCACACTGGAGCCACTACAGCGCGGAGGCCCAGCTGGCACTCTACACGCGCCTGGAGAAGGAGCTGGAAAAGGCGGGCGATGACCGGGACGTGCCGGGCTACCTCGCCGAGCTCCGGGAGTGGCTGCATGACGTCCTCCATGAGGATTACCTGGGCGGCAGGGTCCGCCACGACGCCCATCACCTGGTGGAGTGGGGGCAGCTGAGCGATAACACGGGCTTTCTCAACCTCCGGGCCATGGCTGGCCAGAGTGGTCATATCGGCTGCCCCGCCGAGGATCTCGAGGTTACCGATTCCCTCATGCAGAAGGTCCTGGGGGAGATTGGTGACCTGCCCAACCTGGTGGTGGACATCCGGGGTAACGGGGGTGGCTATGACGGGGTGGCACTGCGTTTCGCGGCCTACCTGACGGACCGCAAGCGCATGGCCTTCTCCAAGGCTGCCCGCCATTGCAACGGTTTTACCGGCAGGCAGCCCATTTACGTGACTCCGGCATCAGCTGGCACCTACAGCGGCAACATCTACCTGCTGACCAGCGAACTCACCGCCAGCGCCGCCGAAATCCTTGTGCTGGCACTGCTCCAGCATCCCCGTGTTACCCGCATCGGCGAACCCACCCAGGGCATCCTGTCCGACACTCTGGAGCGCCATCTCCCCAATGGCTGGCATCTGACCCTGTCCAACGAGATCTACCGGGCCTTTGACGAGACCCTTTACGAGGATGTGGGGATTCCGCCACACATCCCCATGGACTTCCTGGATCGCAGGGGGCGGGATCTGGATCGGGATCCGATGCTGGACCGGGTGCTGGAAATCACCTCAAAGGGCTGAATCAGTCACTACTGATCAATTCCAGGAAACTGGACGGGCGGTGGATGCCGAAGCCCTGGCCGTAGTCGACACCCATCTCCCGGAGCATATTGAGGGCATCATCGTCCTCCACGAATTCGGCCACGATGGTCTTGCCCAGGGTCTGACCAATGTCGTTGATGGCGCGGACCATGGCACGATCCGTCTCGTCATGCGCGATATTGCGTACAAAGGAGCCGTCGATCTTGAGCAGGTCGACCGGCATATCCCGGAGATAGCCGAACGACGAGAGTCCAGAGCCAAAATCATCCAGCGCGAAGGTGCAACCCAGCGCACCCAGTCGCTTCATAAAGGCGTGGACATCCGCAAGGTGGCGGATGGCAGCGGTTTCCGTGATCTCGAAGCAGAGCTTTTCCGGCGGCACCCTGTACCGCTCCAGAAGCCCGACTACAAAGTCGATGAAGTCCTCGTGGTCAAAAGAACGCCCCGAGACGTTCACATGACAGGCCTCGAGCTCCGCCAGATGCTCGGGATGCGCCTGCAACTGCTGGCAGACGTGCTCCAGGACCCACCGGTCAATCTGGTGCGCCAGGCCGAAACGCTCGGACGCGGGCAGGAATGTGCCCGGCGGGACCCTGTTGCCATCCTCATCCAGCATGCGCACCAGCACCTCATAGCGCACGCGGGTGGGGTCAGCCAGTGACGCGATGAACTGGGCATCCATATAGAAGCGGTCCTGCTCCAGCGCGGACCGGATCCGTCCCACCCACTCCATCTGCTCCCGCCTCTCGGAGAGCTCCGTATCATCGTCGGCAGCCAGGTGGACACGATTGCGACCCTGCTCCTTGGCAAGGTGGCAGGCTGCATCCGCAGCGCGCAGCAACTCCACGGTATCGGCGGCCGCCGAAGTAATGGGCACGACACCAATGCTGCAGCCGCCACTGAAACTGTGCCCCTGCCATTCGAAGGTCGCTTCATCCAATGCCCTTCGCAGCTTTTCGGCAACCATGACGGCCGACTGGGGGTCACAGCGATCCAGTATCAGCCCGAACTCGTCACCCCCAAGGCGGGCCAGAAGGTCGCCTTTTCGCAGGTGGCCACTGAGGTGGTCGGCGACCTGACGCAACAACTGGTCGCCGACCTCATGCCCCTGGGTGTCATTAACGATCTTGAACTGGTCCAGATCAATAAAGCACAGCGCATGCACGGAGTTCTCACTGTGGGCGCGCCGCAGGTAATCGCCCAGGTGTCTTTCGAACGCGCGCCGGTTGAGCAATCCCGTCAGCTCATCATGAGTCGCCTGATGGCTGAGTTCCTCGGACAGGCGGCGGGATTCGGAAACGTCCTCCAGGATACCGATGTATCGCATTTCAGAGGGATTGGTCTGATCACGGAATCCGGAAACCGTGAGCTTGACCCAGACCGTTTCCCCATCAGACCGGATCAGGCGCTGTTCGATGGTGTAGCTGTCCAGCTCTCCCGCGGCAGCTGCACGCCGTTCGGGGCGGCCCACCCACCGGTCTTCCGGGTGAATAAGATGGGGATAGCGCAACTGGAGAAGCTCTTCCCTGGAATACCCAAGGATATTGCACAGTGCCTGGTTCGCCTCCAGAAAGCGTCCCTGCGAATCGCCCTGCGCAATGCCCACGGCTGCCTGCTCAAAGGTGGCACGAAACTTCTGTTCCGAGTGCCGGATGGCACGGGTAAGGCGAAGCATGAGGATTGTGGCAAAGCCCCCCAGGATCAGGAAAAAACCGATGCCCACAACCGACAGGAGCCACGTCAGCGTATGAGCGGCTTTTACCATGGCGCCACGAAAGGCGGTCGCAAGGGTGATCAATTCCCTGCTGTGGTGTTCCAGCTGGCCCCGCAGTTCGTCTATACGCTGCCGTGAGGGGTCGTCCGAGGTCCATTCCGCTTCAAGCTGGTCGGCGATCCGCCCAAGCTCAAGGATGTACGGGTCTGTCTCCCGCCAGGCCTGCACCGCTTCCCGAAAATAAGGCGCATCGGACACGAAGCGGAACAGCGTGATCATGAGGGGAATATCCTCGGGGTGAACCCGGCCGCGCCGAAGCTGCTCCCTCGCGACGTCATAATCCGGAGATTCCAACTCCATGGCCCGGCGCGCGCGCAGATCACTGAGGGGGATTGTGTACCAGTTACGGGCTTGAGCCAGGGCCTGGGGCTCACCCGTTTCCGCATAGCGATCCAGGTAGCGCACTGTCTCAGCCTGACCCCGTGACCAGACACCATTGGCCGCCAGGTAGGCCGCAACGGATGACTGCAGCTGAACAACCGCTACCGTAAAGCTGGCCGCAACGACCGCCACAACCAGTAGCCCGGAAACCAGGCCCAGATACCGCATCCCCGGACTGGAACCGGCAGCCCGTTTCAGCCTACGCCACGCCATTCACACCCCGTCTCCTGAACTCCCTTTGAATTGCCAATCAACATAGCAGTATAAGCTTGGCACGACATTACAGGGCATGTGAATCAAATCGCGAGGCACTGGCCGATCCCAGCGACGCCGACCATACTTTCGCGAACAATAACCACAAGACGGTCCAATATCATGTCCGAGTCACCCGAAACCCGCGAACAGCCCGGCTGGAAATGGGGCCCCTTCACCTTCAGGCTGCCCTTCTACCACAGCCGCCTGTTATGGCCCGAGTTCATCCAGGGGATGCTGGTTGCTGCAGCCACTGGCCTGGCCCTGGTCCCAATCATGACCAATGCCTTTGGCCTGAGCTTCGAGGAAGCGGTGGCGCTGTCCTTCATCCACTCCGCCCTGATCGCCTCGGCGGTGATCGTTTTCGGGGAACCCTACGCTCCGGGCTGGATCACCCCAGTGTTGCCTCTGGTGCTGTTCTTCGTGATCGGCAATTACGAGGATCCACAGATGCGCTTCCAGGCCATGACGGCACTGTCGCTGACCTTCGCGCTCCTGGTCCTGCTTCTGGGCATAACGGGCCTGGGACGCAAGTTCGTGATCTGGCTCCCGGAAACCCTCAAGGCCGGCATCATCCTGGGCGCGGCCATCGCCGCCCTGCACCGCGTTTTCGTCAAGGACGCGGACGAGCGGCTGCTGCAGCAACCCATTGCCATCACCCTGGCCTGTGCCATCTGCCTGTTCCTGATGTTCAGCCTCCCCCTGCAGCGCATGGAGAAGAAAAACAAACTGATACAGACGCTGGCGGGCCTGGGACTGCTGCCGGGGTTTGCGGCCGCGGCCATCGTTGGCCCCATGGTCGGCGAAGTGGAATACAACATCGAGTGGGGAATCCTGATTCCGCCTTTTACCGATGCATTCAGCAAGGCGTCGCCGTTCGTCAATGGCTGGCCGACTATGGATATGTTCATGACCAGCGTGCCACTGGCACTGATCAGCTATGTCATCCTGTTCGGCGACATGGTGACCGGCAACGAGATCATCCGTGATGGCAAGCGCTGGCGCCGGGATGAGAAGATCGACATCAACCCCACGCGAACCCATTACTCCCTGGCAATCCGTAACGCGTTGATGGGTTTTTTTGCCCCCTTCTTCCCGACACAGGGTGCCGTCTGGGCCGGTGTGCACGTGGTGGTGGTGCAGCGCTGGAAGCAGGGGCCCGAGGCGATGAAAAGCCTGCACAGCGGGCTCGCCTCCTATTACATGATGGGCCTTCCGATCATCTTCTTTGTATTGCCGGTGCTCACCGGACTCCGGCCATTGCTCGACATTGCCCTGTCCCTGACACTGGTATTGACGGGCTTTGCCTGCGCCTATGTCGCCATGGCCATACCCAGCACCAATACCTCACGGGGTACCGTCCTTCTGATCGGGACGTCACTGGCTTTCTTTGAGCCCTGGATTGGGCTGGCCATCGGCGTTATTGCTACGCTAGCGCTGGTGGGCTGGGACCGCGTACCCGAACCGATTCCCGACGAGGATAAGAGCAACGAGGAACCCTCATCATGAATGCCAACAACGATGACCACCCCAGTGCCGGAACCGTGCCCAGCCCTGAATACCGCCGCGCGGGCTGTGGCATGCGCTACGAGGAGGGCGAACTGAAGGCGGGCATTGATTTCTCCGGGGCCCGGGAGTTGCTGGAACCGGCTACCGATGGTGTGCTGATTCGCGATGCGGGCCAGGAGGATGCTGGTGCGATCGCCAAGCTGGCTAACCGCGCCTACCGTGGTGACGCCAGTCGGGCCGGCTGGACGACGGAAGCGAACCTTCTGGGCGGCCAGCGCACGGACCGGGACATGGTGCTCGAGATGATGGACAGCGCTTATTTCCGTTTGCTCTGGGAAGGGTCCACGCTCCTCGGTTCCGTCCAACTGGTCCCCATTGACGAAACGACGGCCGAAATCGGGATGTTTGCTGTGGAGCCATCAAGGCAGGGGGAAGGCATTGGCAACCGGCTTCTGAAGGATGCTGAAACCGTAGCCCACCAGCAACTCAGCTGCGAGCAGCTACGGATGCGCGTGCTGCACCAGCGGAATGATCTCATTGCGTACTACCACCGCCGTGGCTACCGGGAAACCGGGGAAACCGCCGCCTTCCCTGAATCAGAGCGCTTCGGTAATCCGCTGGTGGACGACCTCTGGTTTGTTGTTCTTGAGAACCCCCTGTAACAGGCTCAGAAGCGGCTTGAGCTGATGGACAGCCGCAGCTTGTAGTTGTTCAGCCCGGAGTGGCTCTCGCGCTCGGTCTCAACCTCATCCGCACTGAGGCTCAGGTTGATATCGAATCCCAGACGCTGCCGCGATGGCTTCAGGGCATGCCACTTGAATTCACTGGCCACATAACGGCGCCGCCTGTCCCCGCCGAACCCGGAGTCCAACGGGCTGCGCCTTTCATCCACCCGTACTGTGTTGCGGTAGAACAGGCTCCCGGGAATCAGCCATGCATCCAATGTCAGGCTCAGAAGACTGTGATAGGCCGTTGACTGGAACTGGCGGTTGTACTCGCGCTCAAACTGCGCGTACGGCTTGATCCGGAACCGGTCCGAGAACCTGAGCGTCAGATCCGCGAACACCTCGTCGCCCTGCGTCCGGTGCCGGTCGTTCTCGCCACCGGCACCGTGCTCCTGGTAACTGTACCCCAGGGACCAGTTGCTTCCCGGCCTGATACGAGTAAAGATCCGGTCGAGCGACCGGTTCCTTGAGAGGCCCTGGTTGGCCGGACTACGGAATTGCGGTCCGACATTCAACGACTCAGCGCCAATTTCCCAGTCCAGCGGAAGGCTCCCCAGATCGGGAGCATAGATCAGCGCGGCAGAATAGGCCTTGTCATCCAGGCTTTCGTGGTCCTTGACGCTGTCGCGTGCAAACCGGGTGAGCGCCCGTTCAAGATCAAGCCTGACCTGGTCCCTGAACCAGGTGCTTTCCAGGCCCAGGGAATAGCCAACGCCCTGCCCGACCGCTCTCCCGAACTGGTGCCCACCAAAGGTATCCACCTCGCTCTCACGCCCCATGACGTAGCTGGCGGACAGGTTTAACCCCATCCAGGGTACAGGCACCCTCGCCTGGAAGTTGCCGCCGGTAAAATAATCACTCCCGTCCGAGAGACTCACGCCTCGGCCCGCATTGCCACCGCCCGCTGCGTGAACACCGAAAAGGGACAGATCACTGTTGATGGCGTCCAGTTTGGCATCCGCCGATACGCCCCAGTTCGCACTGCCCTCAAACAGGAGCCCCTGGCTGGCGGCCTGGTGATGCCCGACCCGGAGGCTCACGGCCTCATTGGGCAATGGCACCATGAACGTATCCAGGTTGAGTTCCGGGGGTTGGTCAAAATCGGGATTATGAGGGCCGGCAGCCTGAACGGGCGTGACCGCCACCAGGGTCAGCATGACAGTCAGAGCCGGAAATATTGGACGGAGCCTTTTCGTCATGATTCACAACAACTGCGCATGGCGGCGTAAAGTTCGAATCAGTCTAAAGGAAAGTGCGGAAATTTTTGATTACCAAATACAAATTGATACACATAGACCCAATGATGCTACACAGTCACCGTCCAGTTACCTAAAGCAACCGGCGGGCAAACCATGCCAGCATCCCCAGGCAGTGCTCCACCGGCGAGGCAAACAGGCGGGATACCTCACGCAACTCCTGGCTGGATTCCAGATCCTCAAAAAACTGGTTCTCGAGGACCTCGCCGATCCCGGGATCCCGGCTCACGAGGTTGAGTTCATAATTGAGAAGAAAACTGCGGTAATCCATGTTGGCCGTGCCGATGGTGGTCCACTCACCGTCCACGACAATGGTCTTGGCGTGCAGCAGACGTGGCCCGTAATAGAAGATCCGCACCCCCTGACGCAGCAGCGGCCGGAAGGCAATCCGACTCGCCCAGTGCGCGAGGCCGACATCGCCCCGCTCCGGAACCAGCAGACGCACATCCACCCCCGCCCTGGCCGCGGCGATCATGCGCCGCTGCAGATTCTCATTCGGAATGAAATAGGGCGTTGTAACATAGATCCGCTTCCGGGCCCGGGCGAAAGCCCTCAGTATCAGCCGGGACAGGGCATGACGGCGCCGGATGCCCTGATTGGTCACCAGCACACAGGACGGGCGTTCCGGCATCCTGGGCATCCAGCCCCGATCTCCCACCCAGAGTGCCTCGAAGAGCGCGGCGGCCTCCAGGGCGAGCTCGCCCTCCACCAAGCAGTGGGTATCCCGCCAGCGCAGCTCGCCGTACTCACGCAGGGAGTTTTCACGGTGGATATTGAACCCACCAAAAAAAGCAGCCTCGCCATCCACCACCAGCAGCTTGCGGTGATTGCGACGGTTGTAGCGGAAGGGATCACGCCAGGTCCAGGGATGAAACCACTTCACCTGGACACCAGCTGCTACCAGCTCCGGTTCAAGTTGATCAAAGCCCCAGAAAAGGCATCCCGCCGCATCCACATGAACCCGAACGTCCACGCCCGCCCTGGCCCGTTCGCAGAGCGCCTGGGTAAAGCGCTCGCCAATGACATCGCTGGAAAAGATGTAACTCTCAAGCCAGACCTGGGTGTGAGCATTGCGAATGGCGTCGAGCATCGCCTCGTAGAGGGCATCACCTTCGGTGTAGACCATCAAGGGGACCCGGCCCCACACGAGCGCGGGCAGCGGCAGCGGTCGGGATTGCCCGATGACGCCGAAGTGTCTGGCCTCTTTGCGGCCCGGCCTCAATCGCTGGCTGGCCTGGATAACATCCTGTTTCAGTGGGCGGAATCGATTCTGCACTAGGTTGTCGCCAGTCGTTGGATTGCCGATAGGTGCCTGTCTATACTGCACACATCAACCAACAGGGAAGTCTAGCAGATGCGACACCATTTCGGGTTTCCCGGGTGTCCGCGGTGCCAACCAACCGGTATCATTCCATTGTTACTACTGACATGCGCTGAAGGAGTCCGTTTTGAAAGCATTTTTCCATCCGAGCCAGGACAAGCATGCACCCCAGAGCTACCTGTCCCGCGGGCAGATGCGGGCACCCCAGGAATTGCCGGAACGGACACCCCATCTGCTCGAGGGCATGAAGTCGCTGGGAATCAACGTTTCCGAGCCGAAGGACCATGGCATGAGCACCATCAACCAGGTGCACGACCTGGGTTACCTGCGGTTCCTGGAATCCGCTCACCGGCGCTGGAAGAGCCAGCCGGAAGACTGGGGCGACGAGGTCATGTCCAATGTCTTTGTCCGCTCACCCAACCCCATGAAGGGCATCCTCGCGGAATCCGCCCGCTACCAGGCGGATGGCAGCTGCCCGATCGGCCCGCATACCTGGGAGGCGGCCTATTGGTCGGCCCAGAGCGCGCTCTCCGGTGCCGATGAACTCCTGGCCGGTGAACAGCGCGCCTACGCGATCAGCCGCCCACCGGGGCACCACGCCCGCCCGGATGCGGCCGGCGGTTTCTGCTACCTGAACAACGCAGCCATTGCGGCGGAATCCCTGCGCTCACGCTTCTCCCGCGTCGCCATCCTGGATCCGGACATGCACCATGGCCAGGGTGTCCAGGAGATCTTCTATGAGCGGGACGATGTGCTCTACGTCTCCATCCACGGGGACCCAACCAACTTCTATCCGGTGGTTAGCGGCCATGAGGATGAGCGGGGCAGAGGCGCGGGATACGGCTACAACATCAACATGCCCATGCCCCATGGCTCGCCGGAGTCCGCGTTCTTCGAACGCCTGGATCAGGCCCGCGACGCCATACGCCTCTTCGAGCCCGACGTTCTGGTGGTCGCCCTTGGTTTTGACATCTACAAGGATGATCCGCAGGCGAAAGTCTCTGTTTCGAACGAGGGCTTCCGCCGCATGGGGCATGCAATCAACGAGATGGGCCTGCCGACACTGATTGTTCAGGAAGGCGGCTATTACCTGGAAGCGCTGGCGGCCAACGCCCGCGAGTTCTTCTCCGGGCTCGGCTGAAGCGCGAAGGCATCAGGGGCTCCCCTGATGCCCTTTATGAGGCGAGTGCTTCCTCAACGATACTGCGGGCTTCCGGCGCCATGGGCAGCCCCAGTGCCAGCTCGCGGGCCTGGTCCGACATCTTGCCCCAGGTCTTCTGCACAATCCGCACCATGTGATCGTGGTCGACTTTCCGCGAGAAGTCCGCAAAGTAGTTTTCCAGGAATACGAGGCAGGCACAGTCCTCCACGGCCTGGGCAGCGGCCTCCCCCCGACCCAGGCCTTCCTTGCGGATCATCCTGGCCACGCATTCAGCGTCTTCATCGGAATAACCAGCATCACGCATGAGCGCAGCGGTGGTCTCACCGGCGCGCTTACCCTGGTCCCGGCGCCAGTGGAGATAGCCCTGGCGCCCTTCCCCGTACTCGTCCCGGGATACCTGCCAGCGCTGCAGGTGCTGTCCGCGCACCGCAATCCGCAAAAGCTCATCCGGGCTGTCTTTAAGGCGCCCGAGCCAGGCGCTCATCTGTTGGGCGTGCCAGAGTTCGCGGGGGATGGATTCCCCGTCCTGCTCAATATGGCGGGGGTCGCCCGCGTGAAGGGCATCAAGTTCCTGAATGGTCTGATCAAAGGCGGAAGTGGGCATGCTTACTCCATCATCACCGGTCCGTTTTCTGGTTGATGATGGTCGCACGGATCACGGAAAGGCTCCAGAGCCAATCAGGATCAGGGAAGTGACCTCGATTCTCTGTTGTGTTCAAACCGACCAGTCGTCTAGTATGTCCATTCCAATGATCAATAAGGAGTGTCACCATGCTCAAGGCACGCTATGAAAAACGCGGCCCGGTCCCCCAGGATGTGATCGAGGCAGTCTCCGTTGATGCCCCGGAACTCGGCGAGGGGGAAGTTCTCGTGGAGGTGCTGGCGGCGCCCATCAACCCTTCGGATGTACTCACCCTCACCGGCGACTACGGCACCCTGCCCCCGCTTCCCGCCATTGGCGGCAATGAAGGCGTGGGCCGTGTTGCCGAACTCGGCCCCAACGCCTCCGGCGTGGAAAAGGGCCAGACCGTGCTGCTGCCCGTGGGTGCGGGCACCTGGTCGACCCACGTCACGGCGGCGGCCAAGGACCTGATCCCCCTGCCCGGCGAGGCCGATCCCAAGCAGCTCAGCATGATGACCATCAATCCGCCGACCGCCATCCTGCTGCTTGAGCAGTTTGTGGACCTCAAGGAAGGTGACTGGGTCATCCAGAATGCGGCGAATTCCGGCGTTGGCGGTTACCTGATGCAGATTGCCGCCCAGCGAGGCATCCGCACCGTGAACGTGGTTCGCCGTGAATCGGCGGTTGCCGGCGTTGAGGAACAGGGTGGCGATGTAACCCTGGTGGATGGCCCGGACCTGCATAAGCGTGTGAAGGAAGCCACGGGCGGCGCGGCCATCAAGCTGGGCATCGACGCTGTGGGCGGCCAGTCCACGGACCACATCGCCAGCTGCCTGACGGAAGGCGCACCCGTGGTCAACTACGGCATGATGAGCGGCGAGCCCTGCCAGATGTCACCGGCGAACGTTGTCTTTCGCGATGTGTCCCTCAAGGGCTTCTGGCTGGCGCGCTGGTTCAGCAAGGCGAGCAAGGAAGACCAGATGAAGATCTACGGCCAGGTGACCCAGCAGATCGCCAGCGGAAAGCTGAAGGCGAAAATTGCGGCGGAATACGACGTCAGCCAGATCAAGGACGCCGTAGCCGCTGCGGCCTCCGGGGAGCGTGACGGGAAAATTCTCGTGGTACCGCAACACTGATCACCATGCCTTGATGCCGCCACTCCCGTGGCGGCATTGTACGCCCCGGACACGCCTCCAGCTTGACCAACACCCCTGCCCGGCACGATCATAAGCACCCCTTTCGCAACATGGACAACAGCGCATGAGTGATTCCGGCGTTAAAACCGACGAGAAAAAACAGCACTTTGACGACATTTACGTCGCAGAGAATCCCGTTCCCTTCAAGGAACGGATCATGGACGAGCTCAAGTACGTCTCGGACAACTTCAACCGCCTGACTTTCGATCGGCTGATCCTGCCCTGGGCGCAACAGAAGACGGCCAGCGGCACTCCCCTGAATTTCGTGGATCTGGCGGGCTGCTTCGGCAACACCACCATGGCCACCCTGAATGGCATGGATTATGACGCCATCCGCGAGAACTGGAAGGATGCGGACACGGCCAGCACCGTCGCGGAACCCCGTCGTTTCCCGGCCCGTGTTACCGGCATTGATATCTCCGCCAATGCCCTGGCCTACGGCAAGTCCGCGGGCATCTATGACAACACCATCCAGGCGGACCTCAACACCCCGGATGCCGACACCAAGGCACAGCTCGACGACGCACTCAAGGACGCCGATATCCTCATCTCCACGGCAGCCCTGGTGTATCTGGAGCCGGACGCCGTCGAAAACGTCATGGATGCCTTTGCCGCCAACAACAGCGAAGGCTACCTGCTGGTCAACTTCCTGAATCCCTTCGCGATGGAAGCGGCGGATGCGACCAAGCGCACCCTGCTGGAGCGGTTCGAGTTTGTGGGCAGCATGGCGTCACGCCATCGCCTGATGTCGGAGCTGGAGCGATCCAATTACCCGGGTGAAGAGTGGGTGATGCTCGAGATCTGGGTGCTCAAGCGTAAGAAATAAGACAGTAGGAAAAGGGCCCGCGGGCCCTTTTTTACGTGATGCGCCTTGCCCTGAAGGAACGTCCCTTCAGCTTGCCGTTCTGCAGTTTGCCCAGGGCCGGCTTGGCCACGTCCCTGGCCACCGCCACATAGGCGGACTGCTCCATGACGTCAATTTTCCCGACCTGCCCTCCGGCAATGCCCTGCTCGCCCGTTAATGCACCCAGGATGTCACCGGGGCGCACCTTGTCCTTCCTGCCACCATCGATCTGCAGAGTCACCATGGCTGGCTTGTAGGCAGGTGCTTCCAGAAGATTTTTCGGAGGCAGAGGCTCGGAGTCAATGCTCATGTCCAGATCCGTTTCCAGGCGGATCGTCTTATGGTGCTCTTTTGGCGTGAAAAGGGTGCAGGCCGTGCCCGTACTGCCCGCACGACCTGTACGCCCGATGCGGTGGAGATGCACGTCACTGTCCCGGGCAATGTGGTAGTTGATGACCAGGTCCATGGCATCAATATCCAGGCCCCGGGCCGCTACATCGGTGGCAACCAGCACGGATGCGCTCTTGTTGGCGAAGCGCACCAGCACCTGATCCCGCTCCTTCTGCTCCAGGTCACCATGCAGTGCCAGGGCCACAAAACCGTTGCGACAGAGTTCGTCCGCCACTTCCTGGGTTTCCTTCTTCGTATTGCAGAAGATCACCGCCGAATCCGGCCGCTGCTGAAGAAGCAGCAACCGCGCTGCCGTCAGTCGCTGCGCGTCATCCGGCACTTCGAAAAAATGCTGTTGGATACTGGCATTATCATCGTGCGCCTCTTCCACCTGGACCTTCACCGGTTGGGTCATGATGCGCTCGGCAATCACCTGGACGGATTCCGGGAAGGTGGCGCTGAACAACAGCGTCTGGCGCTTTCTGGGCATATAACCAAAAATGGCTTCCAGCGCCGGCTGGAACCCCATATCCAGCATCCGGTCGGCCTCGTCGAGAACCAGCTTGCGCATGCTTTCCAGCCTGAGCGTGCCTTTGCGCAGGTGCTCCTCAATACGCCCGGGCGTACCCACTACGATGTGGGCCCCGTGTTCGAGGGACCCGATCTGGGGGCCGAGCGGTGTGCCGCCACAGAGGGTGAGGACTTTGATATTGGGAATAGTCCGCGCGAGGCGGCGGATTTCGCGGGCCACCTGGTCCGCAAGCTCCCTGGTCGGACACAGCACCAGTCCCTGGACCTGGAAACGCTCGATCTCGAGGCCGTCCACCAACCCCAACCCGAAGGCCGCGGTCTTGCCGGAGCCGGTTTTCCCCTGCCCCAGCACATCCTCGCCGGCAAGGATGGATGGCAGGCTCCGGGCCTGAATGGCCGTCATACGGGTGTACCCCAGCGATGTGAGATTATCCAGCAGCGCGGGCTGCAGTGGCAGCTCGGAAAACGGGGGTTGGGTCAACGGGTGCTCCTGATTGGATGGGCGTGCAAGGAAAGTGCGCACAGGATAAAGCAGAACCCCTCATAGGCCCATCAAAATCACGTAACGGCACATGTACGGTCTGGGTTGCCTGCCATGCCGTCCTCCGTTTGGAGTTGAAGGTCAGTAACAGGAAGAGAGAAGGGGGAGGCCTTACCGGGAATCGCTATGAATACATCCATGTACGCTGCCCTCCGCCATCCATGGCTCCGGAGCTTCCCGGTAAGGCCTCCCCCTTCTCTCTTCCTGTTACTGACGCTCAGATTGGCACTTTGGTGCTGTTTCTGCCAGCTAGCGGCTGCGTAGCAGCCGCCAGGGTCGGTGCCAGACGAGCTGCCACCCCTGATCACCTGAACGTGCTTTGTAGCATGGAGAGAGCCAATAATCCGCTACGGCCACCAGTTCATCGCGATGCCAGATCAATGGCAATCGTTGCCGCTCCCAGGGGGGAATGCCCTGTTCCTGTAGCCATTTTTTCAGGGGGCGTTCCGGTTGTTCCGGCCTTGTCTGGATCCGTTCCCCACCCCGGCGTGGTGCCACGGTCAACTCGCCCGCTCTGGGTACGGCAATCCCCACTCCCCTATACCGGTGTGCCTCGAGTATTGTTCCGAACCAGTCCATGGGCTGGTCCGGGTGCCATGGGGCGGAGGCGGACGGGTGAATGTCGGGCAGTTCGGGAACAATCCAGAGTCGGTCCCGGAATCGACAGAGGCGGTAGTCTTCGCCGCGGAGTTCCGGTGCTCCGTCCGGCGGGGCTGTGAGCAGGGCGTCGAGGCCGGTTTGGAGGCGTTTTTCGCCGGGGGGCTGGAGGCCGTTGAGGCGTAGCAGGTAACGGATCAGTTGTTGGCGTCTGGGGTTGGTCAGTTCACGGATGTGGGCAACGCTGACGCCCTCCCCCGCAGTTACGGCCTCCGCGTCCTGGCGCGCCAGTTCGTCCAGCAGTTCATCCGCTTCCCGGCAGTGATCCGCACTGCGATTGAACCTCGAGACGGCTTCGGGCCAACGTTCTTTCAGAAGCGGCATCACCTGGTGGCGGAGGTAGTTGCGGTCGAAGCGGGTGTTGTTGTTGGAATGGTCTTCGCACCAGTCCAGCTGCCATTCCCGTGCCAATGCCTCGATGCGGGCACGGGTCAGAGGTAGCAGGGGGCGGTGAAGCTGGCCGGCCCCCAGGCTTCGGCTGGCGGGCATGCCAGCCAGGCCGCGTACGCCGCTGCCGCGCAGGAGGCGGAGCAGGACGGTTTCGGCCTGGTCGTCGCCGTGGTGAGCCATGAACAGGGTATCTTCCGGTTCCAGCGCCTGTTCGAACACGTCGTACCGGGCCTGACGTGCTCGAGCTTCCAGGTCGGGACGGTTGGGATCCAACGCCAGGCTGTGATTCTGGAAGGACACCCCGAGCTCACGACAGAGGGCCTGACACTGGCTTTCCCATTCCTCCGCCTCGGGTTGCAGGCCGTGATTGATATGGATGGCGTTGAGGGCTCGGCCCTCGGCGGTTGCCAGGGCCGTGATGCAGTGAAGCAGGAAGACCGAGTCAAGGCCCCCGCTCAGGGCCAGATGCCAGCGCCCCTGGCGGGGCAGGGTCCCGAAGGCGGCCTTCAGGTCATCGGGCCATTGCTCCGGGTCCCGCCAGTCACTTGCTGGCATCGTAGCGGGTGAGTCGCTCATAACGCTGTTGCAACAGATCCTCCAGGGGAATCTCCTGCAGCGCCGCCAGTTCTTCAGCCAGCACATCCTGGAGACTGACGGCCATGGTCTCCTGGTCACGGTGGGCGCCACCGAGCGGTTCCGGAATAACGCGGTCCGCCACGCCCAGGGACTTGAGCCGTTCGGCGGTGACGCCCATGGCGGCGGCGGCCTCCGCTGCGTACTCGGAGTTCTTCCAGAGGATGGAGGCGCAGCCTTCCGGTGAAATAACCGCGTAGGTGGAATACTGCAGCATGCAGAGTCGATCACAGACGCCAATGGCAAGCGCTCCCCCGGAGCCGCCCTCGCCGATGACGGTGCTGATGATTGGCGTCTTCAACCGCGACATCAGGGCCAGGTTGTTGGCGATGGCCTCGCTCTGGCCCCGCTCCTCGGCCCCGATCCCGGGATAGGCCCCCGGGGTGTCGATCAGAGTGATCACCGGGATCTGGAAGCGTTCGGCCATGCGCATCATCCGGGCCGCCTTGCGATACCCTTCGGGACGGGGCATACCGAAGTTGCGGTGTACCTTGTCCCGGATTTCACGCCCCTTCTGGTGCCCGATGATCATCACCGATTGGCCGTTGAGCCGCGCGATGCCACTCACAATCGCGGGGTCGTCCGCATAGGTCCGGTCGCCGTGCAGCTCGTCAAAGTCTGTAAAAACTTCGCGCACGTAATCCAGTGTGTAGGGGCGCTGGGGATGCCTCGCCAGTCGGGAGATATCCCAGGCCTGCAGGTTGGCGAATATGTTCTCCGTCAGGCTGGTGCTCTTGTTCCGGAGCTTGTTGATTTCTTCCGTGATATTAATGTCGGTGTCATTGCCGACCTGACGGAGTTCCTCGATCTTATCCTCGAGTTCCGCGATGGGCTGTTCAAAATCCAGGTATTGAGGGTTCATGTTGCTCCGTCAGTCTTTTTTTCTGATCCGTTTACTCATCGTATACCAAAGTCACACGATCTTCGCCCAGAAGGTGCCGGAGACTCAACAGCAGTTCGTCATCCGGCTGGACCCGCCAGTTCTCCCCCAGTCGGATGAGGGTGCGCGCACTCGGGCTCTCATAGTCCAGATTCACGGGGCAGCCCGGGCCCCGATAGGGACGCAGCACGTCCTCCAGTTCATCCAGGAAACCATTGGCACATTGTGGCTGCTCCACGCAAAGGCGCAATCCACGGCTGTACTCACGCCTGGCCCGATTGATGTCCATGACGCCGTCGGCGGTCATTTTCAGTGACCCGGAGTAGTCGTCATGGCTGACACGACCTTCCATGATCAGCACGTTGTCCTGCTGCAGGAGATCCTTGTGCTCGATGAAGGCCTCCGAGAACAGCGTCACCTCCATCCGGGCGCTGCGGTCATCCAGGGTCACGAACGCCATGGGCTGGCCACGGCGGTTTTTCATGGTGCGAACCGCCACCAGCAGGCCCGCAATGCGCTGGGTACCCTTGCCCGGCTTCAGGTCCGCGATGCTGTTGGGCACAAAGCGCCGGACCTCCTTCTCGTAGGCATCGAAGGGGTGGCCGGTCAGATAGAGGCCCAGTGTATCCTTTTCCGCCTGCAGGCGCTGCTTGTCGCTCCATTCGCGCAGGTGGGCCACATCCGCAAAGGGATCCTCGTCGCCGGTGGAGACCAGGTCCTCGCCGAACAAATCGGTCATGCCGGCGTTGGCGTTGCGGCTGAGTTGACCGGCCTGCTGGATGGCCTTGTCGATGCTGGCCATCATCCCCGCCCGCCCGGGCCCGAGCTTGTCCAGGGCGCCAGCGCGGATCAGGGCTTCAATGGCACGCTTGTTCACCCGGCGGATATCCACCCGGGCGCAGAAGTCGAACATATCCTTGAAGGGACCGCCTTCCTTACGCGCTTCCACAATGCTCTCGATGGGGCCCTCGCCCAGCCCCTTGATGGCACCGAGCCCGTAGATCACCTGGGCGTCGTCGTTCACGGTGAAGCTGTATTCGCTGTTGTTCACATCCGGCAGGACCAGATCGAGGCCCATGTTGCGGCATTCCTCGACCAGCGTGACCACCTTGTCGGTGTTCTGCATGTCCGCGGTGAGCACGGCCGCCATGAATTCGGACGGGTAATGGGTCTTGAGCCAGAGGGTCTGGTAGGAGACCAGCGCATAGGCGGCGGAGTGTGATTTGTTGAAGCCGTAGCCGGCAAACTTCTCCACCAGATCGAAGATGTTGTCGGCAAGATGCTTGCTGATGCCGTTGTTTTCGCAGCCTTCCAGGAACGCCTTCTTCTGTTTCTCCATCTCGGAGGCTTTCTTCTTGCCCATGGCCCGGCGCAGGAGGTCGGCCTGACCCAGTGTGAAACCGGCCATGACCTGGGCAATCTGCATCACCTGCTCCTGGTAGAGGATGATCCCGTAGGTTGGCTCGAGGACCGGCTTGAGGCCCTCGTACTGGAACTGCGGGTGCGGATAGGCCACCGGTTGGCGGCCGTGCTTGCGGTCGATGAAGTCATCGACCATCCCCGACTGCAGCGGGCCTGGGCGGAACAGGGCCACCAGGGCGATCATGTCCTCCAGCGATTCGGGTTCCAGGCGCCGGATCAGGTCTTTCATGCCCCGGGATTCGAGCTGGAATACCGCCGTGGTTTCCGCTTTCTTGAGCAGCTCGAAAGACGGCTTGTCGGTCAGCGGAATCTCGTCAATATCAATGTCATCCTCGCCCCGCTCCCGCCGACGACGGTTCACCATGGCCAGGGCCCAGTCGATGATGGTGAGGGTCCGCAGGCCGAGGAAGTCGAACTTGACCAGACCGGCTTCTTCCACATCGTTCTTGTCGAACTGGGTGACGACGCTGCCGCCGTCTTCTTCACAGTACAGCGGGGCGAAGTCCGTGAGCTTGGTGGGCGCGATCACCACGCCGCCTGCGTGCTTGCCAGCATTTCGGCAGATGCCCTCCAGCTTCTGGGCCATGTCCCAGATTTCCCGGGCATCGTCGTCCTGTTCCAGGAAATCGCGAAGGGGTTCTTCCTCTTCGTAGGCCCGTTCCAGGGTCATGCCCGGATCGAAGGGGATCATCTTGGACATGCGGTCCGCCAGCCCGTAGGACTTGCCCTGGACCCGGGCCACGTCCCGGACCACGGCCTTGGCGGCCATGGTACCGAAGGTGATGATCTGGGAGACGGCATCCTTGCCGTAGCGCTCGGCCACGTAATGGATGACCCGGTCGCGGCCTTCCATGCAGAAGTCCACGTCGAAGTCGGGCATGGAGACCCGTTCCGGGTTGAGGAAGCGCTCGAAGAGCAGGTCGTACTGGAGCGGGTCGATGTTGGTGATCAGCAGTGCGTAGGCCACCAGAGAGCCTGCACCGGAGCCCCGCCCCGGCCCCACGGGCACGCCGTTGTCCTTGGCCCACTGGATGAAGTCCATCACGATCAGAAAGTAACCCGGGAACCCCATCTGGTTGACGATGTTGAGTTCGAAGTCCAGGCGTTCGAAATATTCCTGTCGCCGCTCCTCGTAATCCGCCTGCTCCGGGTCCAGGATGCGCTTGAGACGCTCTTCCAGCCCTTCCTCGGAAACCTTGCGGAAATACTCGTCCATGGTCATCCCGTCCGGGATCGGGTACTGGGGCAGGAAGATCTCGCCGAGACGCACCGGCACCGTGCAGCGCCGCGCGATCTCCACGGTGTTGTCCACGGCTTCCGGGATGTCCTGGAACAGCTCGATCATCTCCTCCTGGGAACGGAGATACTGCTGCTCGCTGAATCGGCGCTCACGCCGGGGATCGTCCAGGGTCTTGCTCTCGCCAATGCAGACCCGGGCCTCGTGGGCCTCATAGTCCTCGGCATGCAGGAAGTGGACGTCATTGGTGGCCACCAGCGGCAGGCCAAGCTTTTCGGCGAGGGCAACCTGAGCGTGGACGCAGTCCTCGTCATTCGGACGGCCGGTCCGCTGCAGTTCCAGGTAGAAGGCATCCGGGAACAGCGCCGCCCAGTAACGGGCCCGTTCCTCGGCGAGTGCCTCCTTGCCGGCGAGCAGTGCCTTGCCCACATCCCCCATGCGCGCACCGGAGAGCATGATGAGCCCTTCACTCCGCGGTTCGATCCAATCACGCTCCACGATGGGGCGACCGGTCTTGAGCCCATGGGTGTAGCCCAGGGAGATGATCTCGGTCAGGTTCAGGTGGCCGGTCTGGTTGCGGGCCAGGAAGGTGATCCGGAAGGGATTGGCGGGCTCCTCCTCGTTGTGGAGCCAGATATCCGCCCCGATTATGGGCTTGATCCCCGCGCCGGTCGTGCCCTCGTAGAACTTAACCAGGGAACACATATTGGACTGTTCGGTGAGCCCGATGGCCGGCATCTGCAGCTCGCCGGCACGCTCGATCAGCGGCTTGATGCGGATGAGGCCATCAACCAGGGAATACTCGGAATGAATGCGCAGATGTACGAATGATCGGGCCACAGGCTTACTCCACGACCTCCATGAGTTCCTCGTAGGTCTGCTCGCCGAAGCGTGCTTCAACCAGTTCGCCCTCGGGATTGACGACCATGGTCGCCGGCAGCGATAACGGCTGTTCCCAATCGAACTCCCGGGCCGGGTTCTGCTGCAGAACGCGGAACTCAATACCCATTTCCGTCATCACGTTGCGCAGAGAATCGCCCTTCTCCCCGTCGAAATTGACACCAAGGACGGTGACATTCGAGGCCTTATCAAGACGATTCAGCTCGGGAATTTCCTCGTAGCAGGGCTCACACCACTCCGCCCAGTAGTTGACGAAGACCCAGTCACCGCGCAGCTCCTCCCAGACCAGGGGTTCATCCTCCGCTGTGGTAAAGGTGGTCTCACCGCTACAGCCGGTAACCAGAAGTGCCAGAACACCAGCCGCAAACGCAGCCCCGAGATGATTCACTGCCAACCTCCTGATAGAGTAGAGGGCACTGTCGGCCCCTTGCAAAACAGCCATTGTAACGGCAAAACCGGCGGGCGTAATCCATAACCAGACGCAGGAATTTGTTGTCCATGACCACAGCTGTTCGCCGCTACTCGGATCTTCCGCTGGCCCACTGGCTCGCACTGGCCTGCTTTTTCGGTCTCATCCTCGTGCTGGCTGTAACCACCTTCTGGCCCTCGCCCGTGGAGGGCGCATCCCCGGTGGTTATTCTGACCGTCAAGATCCTGCCGTTGCTGATCTTTGTTCCGGGGCTGCTGCGGGCGCGCAACACCACCTACATCTGGGCCTGCTTCATGCTGATGATCTATTTCATCCCTTTCTCCGCCAGCGCCTACCTCAACAGCTGGCCGGCGACGACCCTGATCCTGCTGACACTGACCATCGCCTTCTTTACGGCGGCCATGTTCAAACTCAAGCATGATCCGCGCAACCCCGGCATGAATCAGACGGCTGAACAACCATGACGCTGGCGCCCAAACCCGGGCCAGACAGGCCCCTGACGCTCAATGAAGTCTGCGAGGCCCTGATTGACCAGGAGCGCATCAGCGGTGAGGAAGGCAGGGAGCTGCGCAACGCCAACCTGGGGTCCAATACCGAGTCCCACCCGCTGGAAATGGTGGCGCAAGCACAACTGAAGGACCAGCTCACCGGGCGTCTTCTGGATCTTGAGGCATTGACCCAGTGGCTCGCCGAATGGGCGGGTATGGAATATGTCCAGATCGATCCCTTAAAAGTGGATGTGCCGGCGGTAGCCGGCGTCATGTCCTACGCCTATGCCAATCGCCACGGGATCCTGGCGGTATCGGTGGGGAAACAGGAGATCCGCGTGGCCACGGCACAGCCCTTCCAGAAGGACTGGATCGCCAACCTGGAGCACGTCAACCGCACGGACATCACGCCGGTTATTGCGAACCCGGCCTCGATCCGCCGATTCCTGGTGGAGTTCTACCAGCTGGCCAACTCGGTGAGCAAGGCCGGTGGCGAGGATGCCAGCCAGCACGTGCAGAACTTCGAGCAGCTTCTGGATCTGGGCGAAGGCAAGGCCGATGCCAACGACCAGCACGTGGTCAGTATTGTCGACTGGCTGCTCCATTACGCCTTCGAGCAGCGCGCCAGCGACATCCACATCGAGCCACGGCGTGAGATTTCCCAGGTGCGGTTCCGCATCGACGGAGTGCTGCACACGGTCTATGAGTTCCCCGCCAATGTGGGCATCGCGGTGCTCAGCCGCCTCAAGATTCTGGGCCGATTGAACGTCGCCGAGAAACGCCGCCCTCAGGATGGCCGCATCAAGACCCGCAAACCCGACGAGAGCGAGGTGGAACTGCGCATCGCCACCATGCCCACGGCCTTTGGCGAAAAGATGGTGCTGCGGATCTTCGATCCCGAGGTGCTGCTCAAGCCCTTCGAACAGATGGGGTTCTCCCGCGAGGACCGCCAGCGCTGGGAGCGGATTACAGACAATCCCTACGGCATCATCCTGGTGACAGGTCCAACCGGGTCCGGCAAGACCACAACGCTCTACTCCACCCTGCGCCAGATGGCGTCGGACGACGTCAACATCTGCACCATCGAGGATCCGATCGAGATGGTGGAGCCGTCCTTCAACCAGATGCAGGTCCAGCACGGCATCGACCTGACCTTTGCCCATGGCGTACGTGCCCTGATGCGCCAGGACCCGGACATCATCATGATCGGCGAGATCCGGGACAAAGAAACGGCCGAGATGGCCGTCCAGGCAGCCCTCACCGGTCACCTGGTGCTGTCCACCCTGCACACCAACGATGCGCCCAGTGCCATCACCCGGTTGCTGGAACTGGGCCTGCCCTCCTACCTGATCCGCGCCACCCTGATCGGCGTGATGGCCCAGCGGCTCGCGCGGACGCTCTGCGAGGACTGCAAGGAAAGCACACGACTGGACGAGGAAGCGTGGCGCGACCTGACGCGCCCCTGGAAAGCACCGCTTCCGGAAAAGACCTGCCGCCCGGTGGGCTGCCTGAATTGCCGCAACACGGGGTACCTGGGACGAACCGGCGCCTACGAGATCATGCCCGTGGAAGGCGCACTCAAGGATCAGATAACGGAAGACTGCAATGTCGCGGAAATTCGCCGTGAAGCCTACCGCCAGGGCATGATGTCACTGCGGCTCTCCGGTGCCCAGAAAGTGGCCGCGGGCGTGACAACCGTGGAAGAGGTCATGCGCATCACGCCCGAAAGCCAGCGCTAACAGGCGCTGGATCGGGAACCCGTGGACCTCGGGAAACGCCATCAGGGGGTAGGCACGCGGCCCAGTTCCCTCACAAGGATTTCCTCGATCTCCCCGTTCTTGCGCATCTCCCGCAGCGCCTCGTTAAAGGCTTCCATCCGTTCGGCGTTTTCCGGCACCTCCCGCGACAGCAAAAGCCGCAGACGGTCCAGTCGCACCGGATGGGGGTGCCAGGTGATCTTTTTCCGCTCCTTGCGGGAAAACTGCTCTTCAAGAATTCGCTGACCCACAATCCGGTCCATCGGGAAAAGATCAATACGACCCGCAATCAGCTTCTCGAAGTTCAGCCGATCCGACGAAACGGTTTCCGTGCGGACAAGCTCCAGATCCACCACGGTCTCGATGACTTTCCCGTAGTCGTAATCCTGGGTCAGGCCGATCCGGTAATCGGAGAGGTCGGCCGGCATGTCCCAATCAAAATTCATGTCACGGCGATGGAAGAAAACGTACTCGGTAAAGATGACTGGCTCGCTGACGTAAAAGTCCCTGAAACGCTGCTCGGACGGCAGCCAGACCGCCGCGCCATCCCACTTCCCCTGACGGGCCAGATACAACGAGCGGGACCAGGGAAAAAATCCATACTCCACCTCATAACCGGCGCGCTCAAACGCCCGGGTCACGATGCGCGAGGCGACCCCATATCCCGGCTCGTCCCTGCCAAGATAAGGCGGCCACTCACCATTGGTGATGCGGACCGTGGTCAGCTCCTGACCGGATTCTTCCTGTGCCGTTGCGCTGATGGACACTGCCAGCAAAACAGCAATGGCCAGTCCCTTCAGCCGTTGCATGATGGGTCCTCCCAGTGACTTCGGGCACAGCCCCTGAACTCAAGAATGGCAAGCGCGTTCACAACTGTCCACATTGATGTCCCTTCCAGCCGTGAATCAGTACCAGTACAGGCGTATCAGACGCCGTATCCGAATTGCCAAAAACGTCCCGCGTCACCGGCGACCGCGAGAGCCAGTGCTGCACAGCCTGCCACTCCTCGCGCCCCCCTGGATGCCCCCTGTAGACCAGCAGCGAAATCAGTCCACCCGGCCTGAGCACCCCCAGCGCGGCCTCCAATGCGGCAAGGGTGGAATCGGCATCCGTCACCAGGCCCCGGTCGCTGCCGGGAAGATAACCCAGGTTGAACATCACCGCACCAACTCTGCCCCTGGCATCATCGGGCAGATACGTTCTGATGTTGGCGTGACTGTCATGCACCAGACAAACCCGCTCCACCAGGTCAGCCTCCGCAAGGCGTCGCCGGGTTTCGGTAATGGCGGCCTCTTGGACATCAAACGCCCAGACGCAGCCGGCGGCGCCTACCTGTTCCGCAAGAAAAAGCGTGTCATGGCCATTACCGGCGGTGGCATCCAGGGCCAGATCCCCTTCTCCGAGGGCCTGGGCCACGGCCTCGTGGGCACGATGGGTCAGCCTCACACCACCCACCGCTGGCAGCGTGCCGGCGGCAAAGGCTTTGAGGTTGTCCGCGCTCTGCGCCACCATCCGCTGGCGGGCATCCTGGCTGGCCCAGGCACAGTGCGGCGTTACCAGCAGGTTCGGGATGTCATCCGCCAGAAGCGGGTTACCGTTGACTGGAGGCTCCTCGGTAAGCACATCCAGGCCCGCGCCACCGATTTCCCCGGAACGCAGCGCCTCTGCCAGTGCCTGCTCATTAACAATGCCACCCCTGGAGGTATTAACCAGAATGGCCGTGTTCTTCATCGCGGCCAGTTCCGGGGCATCAATCAGGTCCCGTGTTTCCTCGCTGAGCAGACAATGCACCGAGAGCACGTCCGCCTTCGGAAGCAGCTCCGCCAGTGGTTCACGGGGAAAACCGTCCACGTCACCGGATGCCTGCCCGGGACGGGCTGCCACGCGCACATCCATATCGAAGGCGGCACCGAGCCGTGCAACGCCCTGCCCCAGGTCCCCATAGCCCAGGACCACCAGCGTCTTGCCAGCCAGTTCCATGATGGGGTAGTCCATGCGGCAGAACATTGTGCTCTGCTGCCAGCGGCCGTTACGGGTATCCGTGACGTAATCCAGCAGATGATTCGACAGCGCCAGAATCAGGGAAAACGTATGCTGAACCAGTACAGGGCGTGCATAGCGAATGGCATTCACAACCCGGATTCCACGCCGTTCAGCGGCCTCGAGGTTAATGTTGTTGACCCCCGTGGCGGTTACGATCACCACCTTCAGGTGCGGCGCGGCGGCGAAATGCTCATCTCCCAGCACCACCTTGTTGGTGATCACGGCCTCGGCACCGGCGATCCGCTGAGCGACCTCGGCCGGTGCCGTAGTCGCGTACGTGGTCAGTTCCGCCGCTTCCTCCAATGGCGAGAAGTCCACATCCCGCCCCAGGGTGTCTGAATCCAGAAAAACCGCCTTCAACACATTTGCCTCCCGACAAAAGGGATTATTGTCGATGGCCGGATACCCGCATGCAATGCTGAATCCAAAAACCGGAAACGCCTGCCTTTGTCAAACAACGCAAAGCCTTGGTGATGGCTGTCACACTTCCAACACCCCTGCCACCGTTTTACAAACAGTAACATCCTGAAATGTTTCAATTCATTTCAACATTGACTGAAACGCCCGAAGGCATGCGCCAAAGCGGCCATTAAGACTGTTCGACGATTCTGTGAAAGTTGCGCCATCAACCTGAACCATTCTGGAGGTAGGTTCATGAAAGCGGTTACACCTTATCTTCTCATCGGCCTCACGGCCTTTACCCTGACAGGCTGTCTGAGCACGGGCAGCAGCGCCGACGGCGACGATGCAGCCCAGGCTTCCGATAACGGCGGTGTTTCCGGCCAGAACGATGAGCAGGGGCGCGGACAGTCGG
Organism: Halospina denitrificans; assembly: GCF_004364635.1. Taxonomy (GTDB): domain Bacteria; phylum Pseudomonadota; class Gammaproteobacteria; order Pseudomonadales; family Oleiphilaceae; genus Halospina; species Halospina denitrificans. The sequence continues at coordinate 128,465 of NZ_SOAX01000007.1, forward strand.
ATGTCCGGGTCGCCTTCAATCCGGCGGAACAGGTCCTGCCCTTCCCCAACAACCTGCTTTTCGAGGCCGACGCCAACAGCGCGGAGGATCTGGACGGGACGCTGAACGTCCCCGTGGACGATCCGCAGGACAGTTCGGCACCGGTGATCCGGGCGCTCAATACCCTCGATGGTTTCTCCACGACGGCGTCGTGGCGCATGGCGTTCACCGGAGACGTTGACCCGGATTCGCTGGTCGCGGGCGAGACAGTGCGGGTCTTCCGGATGAAGCCGAGTGGCGAGGGCTACCCCGAGCGAACGCGGCCAACCGAGGTGGATGGAGAACTCAGCCCGGATCAGTTCCGCGTTGCCTATGATGAGCAGAGCAATGAGATGCGCATCCTGCCTGCCGAACCGCTGAGCTACGACACCACCTACACGGCCGTGATCACCGAGGGTGTCCTGGATCCCAGCGGCGATCTCGTCGGCAGTCCGCTGCAATGGTCCGTAGCCACCGGCACCGGTGACCTGGATCAGTGCGATGACCCGAGCAAGAGCGACAGCGCCCTGCTCCAGTGCACCACCAATGCGGCGATCACACCGATCGAGGACAGCGATAACATCGACCTGGACCGCGACGACATGCTCCTGGCCTGGGGTGTGACGACCCAGCGTCCGGATGCGACCTTCATGCAGGCAGCCGATTTCATTCAATCTAACGGGTTAAAGGATCTTGAAGAAGTCAGTAAGCTCAAGAAAAACGACGACCCGGAATGCAAGGACATTATCTGCCTGGTCAACCTGGATGAAGTATTCGGCGAAGAAGCTCCGTCCACACCGGGCGGAAAGGCGAAGATCCTGCCGGGAACCATTCACCTTCCCTATGGGCTCGAGGAAGCCGAGGACCGCACCAAGGGGTCAGAGGCCAATGGATACGAGCCGACGCCGGCACGTGACGACCGTGTGCTTGAAACGGCCTGGGAATGCAGTGAAGGAAACTGTAACGCGGACGATAACCGGGGCAGTGTAGACGGAGAAAGCCTGATCCGGTCCGTGCAGACCGCCCCCGTTATCATGGCCGTCCCGGACCCGGAGGCAGAGGGTGTTCCGGAGCCCGAAGGCGACGGCTACCCGGTAGTCATCTTCCAGCATGCCATCAAGCAGAACCGATCCAATGCACTGGCGGTTGCCGACCGCCTGGCTCAGGAAGGCTTTGCGGTCGTGGGCATCGACATGCCGCTCCATGGTCTCGTGAAGTCGGACATTGAAAACGAGTCACTGAACGACCTGTATGCACCGGCTTTCTATGCCCAGCTGCAGGATTCGGCCATTGTCTACGACTGCTTCCTTCTGTGTGATGAGGCCACCATCGCCCAGGCAATGCAGGATTCACTGCCCCAGGCCTGGGAGCGTACCCAGTATCTGGATCTGGTCGACGAGGACGGCAACCCTGGTAGTGACGGTAGCATTGATTCGTCCGGCTCCCATTTCCTGAATCCCTCCCAACCGCTGACCCAGCGCGACAACATCCGTCAGGGCTCACTCGACCTTGTCACTCTGGCCCATCACCTGCGCAGCGGTGACGTTTCGGAGTGCGGTACAAAAGTACTCGACGACAGCCCTGTAGGGCCGAACTGCGACAAGGACGCAGCCCTCGACAAAATTGATACCACCAACCTCCACTTCGTGGGCCACTCCGTGGGTAACATCGTTGCTGCCCCTTTCCTGACCCATGATGAGGCCATCCAGAGCGTCACCATGCTTACCCCGCCCGGCGGCATCATGCGCACTCTGGAAGGCTCGGCAAGCATTGGCCCACAGCTGCGGGAAGGGCTGGCGGAATCCGGCATTGAGCCCGGTACCGAGGACTATTACCGCTTCTTCGCCTCGGTCCAGGCCGCACTCGACAGCGTCGACCCGCTCAACCACGCGCCGGCCATCACCCGGGGCCAGGACAACGCGCCTCGCCCGGTCTACCTCTCACAGATCCTCGGCAACGACGGTTCCGACGGCAGTGATGCGAATCCGGCCGACCTGGTTCTGCCACCGGGAGTGGAGGGTCAACCGCTGGCCGGCAGCACAGCGCTCGCCAAGGCTGCGGATCTGACGCTTGCGCCGAGCAAGGAGGACGATCTGGGCAGCGGTAGCTTTCCCCTGGGTCAGGACTACGCCAGGGACAATGCCATCCAGGCGACCGTGGGTTTCCGTTTTGGCGCCCACGCATCACCGCTCCAGCCGCTGACCGAAGACGACGACCCCCGGGACAACGGTGAGGAAAGCTTCAGCATCCCCAACGGTGAAGCAACCCACGCGGAAATGCAGAACCAGATCGCCAGCTTCCTGACCAACGCCCGGGACGGGAATACCCGCCTCACCATTGGTGATCTGGAGCTGGTCGAAGCGCGCTAAAGGTCCCGCTCTGCGCTATAGTCACGGTGGCAATCATTGGAGGAGGCCACCGTGACTACCATTCTTTCTGTTCTGCTTTTAATCTGGCTCATCCCCGGAACCTGGATTCTCGGGCGCAAAACGCCGGACTACTACCCCTTGCGCCAGACCATCAGCGAACTCGGAGCCAGTGGCGCTGAACACGAGAAGGTGGCACGCTTTGCCCTGTTCCTGCCCTCCGGCCTCCTCGCCACCCTGATCAGCTTCCTGTTTCTTCTGGAAAGCCACCTCGAAGCCGCAGCACTGGCCGCGTCCGTCGCCATCGGCTACCTGTTTGCCGCCATCTTTCCGGTGGACCAGGGGGCTCCCCTGCATGGAAGCCGGGCCAACTTCTGGCACAACCTGGGCGGGATGGTGATGTATCTGGGGGGCGGGCTGAGCCTGATTGCCGCCCACCAGCAGGCGCCCGGCTTTACCATGGCAGGCGTGTTCAGCCTTGTTGGCCTGGCCGGGCTGTCACCCTATACGCCGACCCGATACCGCGGCTGGCTCCAGAGACTGATAGAAGCACTGTTTTTCGCCGCCCTCATCAGCCATTCATTATTCTGATCGAATAAAAACTATTTAATCGGAATTATTTCTGTGATGTATTTCACATTTATTATTTGATTAAACACCCACCCCCAAAAGACCTTTCCATATTTTACAAATCACTGAATTTCCAAGTGTTTGAATGGCTTTCAACATTGGCTGTCATGACCTTTTCATAGGCAGATCCGGCCATACCTATTTCCGATCGTTAATGGACAATAGGCAATTATATATAAGCCTCGTCTTTTTAAATCCGTTTTCAAGACAACAGGAAATCTGTCATGAAGTTTGAAAAACGCTGTATACCGGTCTGTCTTATCGCCCTTGGTGCCGCCACTGCCCAGGGCGGTGGCCTGGAGCTGAACCAGCATGGCGTCAAGGAGCTGAGCCACGGCTTTGCCGGCACCGCCACTCTGCTGGAGGATGCCTCTGCCATCGCCCACAACCCGGCGGGCCTGACGCGGGTCGAAGGCAGCGAATTCAGCGGTGGTCTGACAGCCCTCTACGCGGATATCGATTACAACGCGGAAGTCCGCCGCGAGAAACTTGAAGAGGCCTATGGCCTGGCGCCTTCCACGGTCAACGGCCCCGGGAACGCCAACAGCCAGCAGGTCACACCCATCCCCCACCTGTACTATGGCCACAAGGTGAACGAGGATACGGCCGTGGGCATCGGCCTCTATGCGCCCTTCGGCTCCGGGAGCAAGTACCCCAAGGGCTGGGCCGGACGCTACCACGCCGAGGAAACCTCCCAGAGCACCGTCAACATCAACCCCACCATAGCGGTGGACCTGAATGATGAGCTCTCCATGGGCCTCGGCGCCATCATCCAGACCTATGAGGCCTCACTCACGAACCAGATCGATGTGGGCTACCTGGTGGCCGAAGCCATCATCAAGGAGGCCGAAGACCAGGCAACCATGACGCCGGAAATCGCCCAGGACATACTGGATGAGGTGGACTCCTTCCGCGATCCCAACGATCCCACCAACAACCGGCTGGACGTCCAGAACGACATCGAGATCGACAGCGTCACCTACGGGTTCAGCTTCGGCCTGCTGTGGGAGCCCCGTAATGATACCTCCGTGGGCTTCAACTTCCGGAGCGAGACCAACCACCTGGCGGAAGGCGAAGCCAAGCGCCCCACCCTCGATGAGGTTGATATTGAGGGCGATCTTACGGATACGCTGGCTGATTTTGCCAACCTGAGCGAGGAAGACGCCCGCGCATCAGCGCGCTCGGCCGTGGATGAGCGGGGCGCCGCACCCGGGGATCTCTATTCACGCATCACCTTCCCCGCGGTGGCCACCCTGAGTCTGGAGCATGACCTGTCAGACCGGTGGTCGGTCATGGGCAGCGTCTCCTACATCAACTGGAGCGTCTTTGACGAGCTCCGCCTGGAGTATGAACTGCGCGATGACGTAGCGGCTTCGGAAACGGACACCAGTGAGTCCATCAGGGGTGGCTCTGACATCACCGGCTCCGGGGACGACGTTCGCCGCCGTGACCTGGTCCAGCCACTGGAATTCGAGGACACCATGCGTTACGGCCTGGGTGCCCGCTACCGCTTCGATGACCGCCTGACCCTGCGCTTCGGCGGAAGCTACGACGAAACCCCGATCCCGGATTCGGATTACCGCACACCCCGGGGTCCGGACAACGACCGCATCATCGTCGGCCTTGGTGGCAGCTACACCGTCAACGACAGGCTCAATGTTGACCTGGGATATGCGTTCACCAAGATCACGGAAGCGGATGTCAGCCCTCAGGAAAACCCGGCGGGCACCCTCCACCGTGCCGTGGGCACCACCGAGGCCAGTCTGCACAGCCTTGGCATGCAGGCCAACTACCAGTTCTGAGCCCGGGTGGCGACTACTGGAGCTGGCTTGAATTCAGCCCCAGAACCCGCCGCGCAATGATAAGCTGCTGGATCTGCTGGGTGCCCTCGAAGATGTCCAGGATCTTCGAATCCCGGGCCCACTTCTCCAGCAGCTCCTCCTCGGTATAGCCAAGACTGCCCGCCAGCTCGGCGCAACGCAGGGTAATCTCATTGCCCACGCGACCGGCCTTGGCCTTGCAGATGGAGGCCTGCATGGAGTTTGCCTCCCGGTTGTCCGCCATCCAGGCGGCGCGCACGGTGAGCCAGTAGGCGGACTCCCATTCCGCCTCCATGCGATAGAGTTCCGCTTCAATGGCGGATGCAGTTTCCACCGGCTGGCTGTAGTCCAGGCTCACCTGGTCGGCCAGAAGTTCCTTCAGCCGTTCCAGCGAGGCCCGGGCGCAGCCCACGGCCATGGCAGCCACCAGAGGGCGGGTGTTGTCGAAGGTCTGCATGACCCCGGCAAAGCCCTTCTGGGTATCGATCTCGGGAGTGCCCAGCAGGTTCTCCTCCGGCACCCGGCAGTCCTGGAAATGGATGGCGGCGGTGTCGGAGGCCCGGATGCCCAGCTTCTTTTCCAGCCGTGCGAGCTCCATGCCCGGCGTGCCCCACTCCACCACGAAGGACTTGATGGCGGCACGGCCCAGGCTGGGGTCAAGACTCGCCCAGACCACCACGCAGTCGGCCCGCTGGCCCGCAGTCACATAAATCTTCTCGCCATTAAGCACATAGTGGTCTCCGTCCCGGCGGGCGGTGGTGCGGATAGCCGCGGAGTCCGAACCGCATCCGGGCTCGGTGATTGCCATGGCCGCCCACTTGCCGGCAAAACGTTCCTTCTGCTCGTCGCTGGCGACGGCGGATATGGCGGCATTACCCAGGCCCTGGCGGGGCAGCGAGAGCATCAGCGCCACGTCGCCGTAGCACAGCTCCATGGCGCCCAGGCATACGCCCATATTGGAGCCGTTCCTGACGCCATGATCGCCAGCTTCGCCAGTGCCGCCCGTGGTCGCCGCCCCGGCGGAATTCGCAGGGTCACCCTCGTTGAATCCGTCCAGCACCGAGGCCAGCATATCCAGCTCCTTCGGTGGTTCATGCTCGTGCTGGTCATAGTAGCGGGAGATGGGTCTGAAGGTGCTGATGGCCACCTGATGGGCATTATTGACCAGGGCGCGGAACTTTTTCGGAATTTCCAGGTTCATGAACGCTTCCTCCCTTAAAGGTGCAGGCCGCCGAAGGCGACCCCAATGGCCCGCAGGTCGCGATACCAGCGCTCCACCGGGTATTCGTGGGTATAACCATGGCCACCGAGCAGCTGGACGCCGTTGGTTCCGATAGTCATGGCCTTATCCTTGACCAGGGTGCGGGCCAGGTGCGCCTCGCGCTGGAAGCTGCGCCCCTGTTCGGCGCGGGATACGGCTCGGTAGGTGAGCATGCGCATGGCATCCAGCTCGATGGCCATGTCCGCGACCATGAAGGCCACGCTCTGCCGGTAACTGATGGGTTCACCGAAGGCCTTGCGCTCGTTGCAGTAGGGCACGACGTAATCCATCACGGCCTGGCTGGTGCCGATGGCCATGGCACACCAGGCCAGGGTTCCGAGGTCCACGAAGGCGCGGTAATCAAAATCCCGGTCGCCAAGGCGGTTGGCCGCCGACACCCGGACGCTGTCCAGTTTCAGGCTGCGCGGCGAGGCGGCACGGAGCCCCATGGGCGAATCGCTGCCGATATAAAGACGGGGTGTTCCCCGCTCGATGATAAAGACGCCGGGCCCGTCGGCGGTGCAGGCGGCCACCAGGAAGAGTTCAGCATCCTCGGCCAGCGGAACCAGGGATTTTTCCCCTTCGAGTATGTAGTTGTCCCCTTCCCGCCGAGCCGTCGTGGTCAGGTTCATGGGATCAAAAAGCGGGCGGGGTTCGCACAGGGCAATGGCGGCCCGGGGCGGATTCTCGCCGGCGAAGGTGTTGAGATAGGTGGACTGTTGCTGGGCGCTGCCCCAGTGGGTGAGCGCATTGGCAACGCTCATGGGGGCCAGGATGGACAGTGCCTGTCCCATGTCGCCGTAGGCCAGGTCTTCGGCCACCAGCATGGAGGTGACGGGGGAGCGTTCGGTGGCGGCGCCTTCCAGGGCCTCGGGGACGGCGAAGAGGTTGAGGCCGAGTTCAGCGGCCTGGCTCATGACGGTGTCGCTGGTGCGCTGTTCGGCGTCGGCGGTCTCGGCTTCTTCCCGCAGTACTTCGGTGGCGAAGTCGCGCACGCTGTCGCGGATCATGCGCTGTTCGTCGGTGATGTTGAGGTCGAAGTAGTCGGTGGTCTGGCCGGGGGCGTGGAGGCGTTGGGGTTTCTTGAGGGGGTTGGCGGCTTTGAAGGCGCGGCTGCTGGTGCTGATGGCGCGGAAGCCGCTGCGTGTGAGGTGGTAGCTTAGGTTTTCGGCGGTGGTCCTCAGGTGGAGGCGGTCGAGGATGTCGGAGCGGGCGATGTTGTTCAGTGCGCTCAGGGCGTAGCCGATGGCGTCTTTGGGCATGGTTCCCTTCCTTTTTGTTGGTCCCCGATTATCCTTCAATTATGGGGCAGAAAGGATGGTTCACATTGACCCTGGCGCCGATCAGTGCAGTTTATCCGGCCAGCCCGGCCGCAGACTTCAGTGCCGGGGTCGGGGGATGCCTTCCGGGAAACGCTGTGAATACATCCATGTACGCTGCCCTCCGCCATCCATGGCTCCGGAGCTTCCCGGAAGGCATCCCCCGACCCCGGCACTGAACCCTGCTACATCAAGCTGACGGATTACGACTTCAGACGATACCCAGTGCGGAAAATCCACCAGACGAGCGCCAGGCACAGGAGCATGAACAGGAAGGTCATGCCGAGGCTGACGAGGATGGGGACGTCGGAGACTTCGAAGAAGCTCCAGCGGAAGCCGCTGACGAGGTAGACGACCGGGTTGAAGAGGGAGACGGTCTGCCAGAACTCGGGGAGGACGTCGAGGGAGTAGAAGGTGCCGCCCAGAAACGTCAGTGGGATGATGAGCAGCAGGGGCACGATCTGGAGTTGTTCGAAGTCCTGGGCCCAGATGCCGACGATGAAGCCGAAGAGGCTGAAGGTGATTGCGGTTAGGACCAGGAAGAACAGCATCAGGAACGGGTGCTGTATGGGCAGGTCCACGAAGAGATGGGCGGTGATGAGGATGATCAGGCCCAGGATCAGGGATTTGGTCGCGGCGGCGCCGACGTAGCCGATGACCACTTCCAGGTAGGACACCGGGGCGGAGAGGACTTCGTAGATGTTGCCGGTGAACCTGGGGAAGAAGATGCCGAAGGAGGCGTTGGTGACGCTCTGGGTGAGGAGCATGAGCATGATCAGGCCGGGGACGATGAAGGCGCCGTAGGGGATGCCCTGCACCTGCTCGACCCGCGAGCCGATGGCGGCGCCGAAGACGACGAAGTACAGGGAGGTGGTTACCACGGGCGAGACGACGCTCTGCAGCCAGGTGCGGGCGGCGCGGGCGATTTCGAAACGGTAGATGGCGTACATGCCTCTTGGGTTCATCTTCATCCGTTCACCAGGTCCAGGAAAATGTCTTCGAGTGAGCTTTGCGTGGTGTGCAGGTCCGTAAAGCGGATGCCGGCTTCGCCGAGGTCCTGGAGCAGGCTGTCGATGCCGGTCTGGGCGGACTGGGTCTGGTAGGTATAGATCAGTGACTCGCCGTTATCGCCCAGACTCAGGCTGTAGGCAGCCAGGCCTGCGGGAACGCTGCTGAGCGGTTCGCGCAGTTGCAGGACAAGCTGCTTCTGGCCAAGTTTTTTCATCAGCTGTCGCTTGTTCTCCACCAGGATGATTTCGCCCTGGTTGATGACGCCGATGCGGTCGGCCATTAATTCCGCTTCCTCGATGTAGTGCGTGGTGAGGATGACGGTGACGCCGGTTTCGCGCAGGTATTCAACGGTTTCCCACATGCCCTGGCGCAGCTCCACGTCCACCCCGGCCGTGGGTTCATCCAGGAAGAGCACCGAGGGCTCGTGGGACAGGGCCTTGGCGATAAGCAGGCGGCGCTTCATGCCGCCGGAGAGCGTGCGCAGCTGATTGTTGCGCTTGTCCCAGAGCGAGAGGTCGCGAAGGACCTTTTCCAGGTAGGCGTCGTCGCGCGGTTTGCCGAAAAGCGTCCGGCTGAAATTGACCGTGGCCCAGACCGTCTCGAAGGCATCCCGTGTGAGTTCCTGGGGGACAAGCCCGATGCGCGATCGGGTATGGCGATAGTCGCGCACGATGTCGTAACCATCAACAGTCACGCTGCCGCCGGTGCTGTTGACGATGCCGCAGATGATACTGATGAGTGTGGTCTTTCCGGCGCCATTGGGGCCCAGCAGCGCGAAGATTTCGCCCTTTTCGATGTTGAGGTTGATATCCTTCAGAGCCTGGAAGCCGGACTCATAGGTTTTGTCGAGATTCTTGACGGTCAGAATCGGTGCCAATGTTCACCTCAGTGCTACAGATCGCGGAAAAGGGTATCACAGAAGCGGCTTTCCATTGCCGGGATCATCGCCAAATTATTGGTAGCCATTCGTGGGTACGACCCAACGGCTGTCTGCCGTAAAGACGACATCGAGAATAAGCGGCGAGCAGATGGCCCGTACGCCGCTGTCCAGCTGTTCCCGCAGCCGGTCCAGGGTCTTCAGGTCTGATACGTGCGAATCCTCCGGCAGGACCACGTAGATCACCAGATAAAGTGTGCGCCCTGGTCGAACCATCCGCAGGCTGAAGTCGCTTACCGGCCAGTGGCCAAGCACATCCTCGACGGCGGACTGCACGGGATGACGGATCCGGCTCGGTGGCGCCCGGTTCAGGAGTTCCTTGATGGCCTCCGATGCCATCCGGAACGGCGCGCTGAGGCAGAACAGGACCACCACGACCGCCACCATCAACGGGTCCACATAGGGCGTCAGTGCGGACCATCCGCTCATATCCGCTACCGGTATCAGGCAGAACGCGATCAGGACCGACGCGGAGATCGTGGTGTTGATGCGCCAGTTGGCGTAATCCGCCTCGACCAGTGGACTTGAGGTGTGACGCCGGAGACGCCTCAGGAGGATCATACTGACCAGGCTGGCCACGGTTGCAAATACCGCGTAGACAATGGCGAGCCCCGCAGTGATCTCACGCCCACCGGCCAGCAGCACCAGCACTGAATCCCCGAGCGCCAACAGCCCAACTCCCAGTATAAGAAGCCCTTTGGCCGCGTTTACCAGGGACTCGAAATAGGCGAAACCAAAGGGGTATTTTTCGTTATCGGGGACAGCGAGGAGGGTGGCCACGCGGACGCTGAAAAACGCCATGACGCTGTAGATCAGGTTGAAGAGACCATCCAGCAGTATCACCTGGGAGCCGGTAACAACGGAAGCCACCAGGGCAACGCTGCCCAGCACCAGCGACATCACTGCCGAAAGGATCAGTCCGCGCCGTTCCGTTTTCATAAAGTCGTCCCCAAAGCGGGTCCTCAATGAATTAGCGGGTGCATTTTACGCGTGTTGCCGCTATTTTTTGCTTATGGCCCTTAAAAAGTTGCAGCATCAATACAAACAAGCCCGAAAACGCTTTCAGGCTGACTTCCGCCTATCCCTTATAACGCTGTTCTGCCTTCCGGCCGCCATCGCAATCGGCGGTTTTGCGGTTTTCCGCAGCATTGATGGCAACTGGCTCATGGCCATTGTTGACCTACTGCTGGTCGCCGCCCTACTTGGCATCCTTATCTTCAGCTGGTGCACTGGCCGGACTCGCGGCGCGGGGATAGTCCTGGTTCTTGTCACAGGGTGTGGCGTTCTGGCCGTCGTGTATCTGGCGGGCCTCGTGGGCCTGTTCTGGGCCTTCGTGGACGTCATTGCCTCCTTCTTCCTCTCGCCGCCCATGTTTGCAGTCCCCAAGGTCATCATTCTAACCGGGGCATCACTTGTGCTCGGTGCGGAGGCCGGCCTGGGCACGCTCCCATTGATTTCCTTCGCCACCACGATTTTCATCGTTTCCGTGTTCGCCTATTCATTCGCCATCCGCTCCAAGGCGCAGGCGGATGAGTTGGAGGAGTTGGCCACCCGGGATTCGCTCACCGGCGCCGGCAACCGGCGCATGCTCGAGGACGAGCTCAGGATCGCCATTGCCCGATTCGACCGCGACACCATCAATACGGGCCTTCTGATGCTGGACCTGGACTACTTCAAGCAGATTAACGACAAATACGGCCATGCCGAGGGCGACGACGTATTACGCCATTTCGCGACACTGGTGGAGAGCCACAGCCGTCGTGGCGACCGTTTCTTCCGCTTCGGCGGCGAGGAGTTTGTCCTGCTTCTTCAGGACGTAGACCTGCACGGCCTGGAGACCGCTGCCCGCCACATCCACCAGGTAATACGGGACTACCTCACCTGTTCGGGCGGTGAGGTGACCTGTTCCATCGGTGGTGCCCTGATCCGCGAGGACGACAACTGGGAACGCTGGCTGCAGCGCGCGGACCAGGCCCTCTACAGGGCCAAGGGCGCGGGCCGGGACACTATTGTTCTTGCGGATCCTGAAGCGGCATGACGCTGTTGATTTCATCCAGGGTCAGGGAACGGTAGTCCCCTTCAGACAGCGCATCATCCAGGACAAGACCACCGACCCGCTCTCTGTGAAGGCCGGTAACACGATTGCCCACGGCCCCAATCATACGCTTGATCTGATGATAGCGGCCCTGGTTCAGAGTCATGAGGATGCGGGTCTCTGAGATCCGTTCAATATGCTGGGCATAACTGGCCTTGTTATCCCCCCGCAGCACAATGCCCGTTTCCAGGCGCTCCAGAGTCTCATCATCCAGCGGTTCCGCCACATCCACCCGATAGACCTTGGGACAGGCATGGCGCGGGGACGTGATACGGTGACTCCACTCGCCATCGGTGGTCAGCAGAAGGAGCCCGGTAGTGTCCTTGTCCAGGCGACCGACGGGATGCAGCCCGCGGCGTTCCTCCGGGTCCATAAGCCCCAACACCGTCGGGTCATAGTCATCACGGGTGGCACTGACAACGCCCGCGGGCTTGTTGAGCATGATATACCGGTCGCCGCTTTCGCGCTCCAGCAATTCATCGTCCAGATAGACCGCATCCTCGATGCCAACACGGGCCTGGCCCTTGAGTTGACTGTCATCCATTCCCTCAACGCGGACCCGCCCCGCCCGGATGCACTGCTTGGCCTGCTTGCGGGTCATCCCCGTGAGACGGGCGATCAGGAAATCCAACCGGCGCCGCCGGCGTTTTACAGGTTCCGCCATAAGCGTGCCTGCCTTATATCATTGACGATGCATTCAGGTTCTTTCCGAAGCGCATTCTACACGACAAAGTCCGTTTTCCCGCGGCGGGTAACATCTTTTAAAACGACGCGCGAAATCCAACCCGAGCGACCGTGACCTCCGCGTAAGTAGTTCTACCTCTGGGCTTTCCACTTCTGAGCTACTACACTGAATCCGGTTTCTCTCCATGGCGAACCATGCATTTCGCCCCTGGGGAGCGTTAGTCCAATGGGAGGATGACAACAGATGATTGTACGTGACATTAAGGATCTGATCGGCACAGAGCGGGAAGTGCAGGGACCGGGCTGGACCAGCCGCCGCATGCTCCTCAAGAAGGACGGCATGGGATTCTCATTCCACGAGACCATTATCCCGGCCGGCGCCGAGCTGCACCTGTGGTACAAGTACCACCTGGAAGCCGTGTACTGCGTCGCGGGCAACGGCAGCATTGAAGACCTGGCCACGGGCGAGACCCACCAGATCTACGACGGTGTCATGTACGCCCTCAACGAGCACGACCGTCATATCCTGCGCGGCGGTACCGAGGACATGCGCCTGATCTGCACCTTCAACCCGCCGGTGACCGGCCGTGAAGTGCACGATAAGGACGGCGCCTACCTGCCCGACGAGAGTTAAAACAGCTTACTCCCTACGGCCCTCTTCCACCGGCCAGCGTGAAAAGGCCAGGAAGTAGATGAACGCGAGGTTCACCAAGGGAATAAGGATTAGCAGGCCCCGCGGGCCGGGATAACCGGCCCGAAGTACCGGCATCGGCTCAATGTTCGTGGTCATGCCCCTCGTGCCCTTCGGGGACATCACTGGCCTTCTGGCCCTCATCCTCGGAAGTATCCTGAGATGCCCGCTCCTGCTCGGGGGCGGCCCCACTGACACCACCTCCCGTCTGTTCAGGCTGCTGCTCGGCGCCCCGGGGTGCTGCTTGATTGCTGACCCCCTCCGGTAGCCGCTCCACGCCCAAGCCATGGCGGTAGACGTTTTCCGCCCCGAGGTAGCCGGTAACGCCAACCGCGCCCGTTCCAATCAGAAGAACAATGGTCAGCACCACCCCCGCGCCCCGGGCGCGGAAACGATCCAGCCAGGCAAGCAGGACGGCAACCGCAAACAGGACCGCGACCACCCAGGCCGCTGTCATGTGGCGCTCCATGGCCTGGTGGCCAGCGGCGTCATGGGCGACCGAATTGTAGGCGAGGTAGCCTGTCACCAGCGTGGGGATCAGCAATAGGGCACCGGCGGCCAGATTCCAGCGTGCCGCGGCGGTGACCCGCTCCCCGGCCCTGTCCGGGAGGACAAGGCCGGCCAGGAAAAAGACCGTTGCAATGGTCAGTAACGCGACTGGGAAATGGACCCAGATGGGGTGCCAGTTGGGTACGATCTCGATCATGACAGGGCCCCCGCGTTCCTTACTCTTCGAGCGAGTCCCGCTCCATCATCTGTTCCATCATGCCCTGCATCATCTCCATATGCTGTTCCATGCGCTGCATGCGCTTCTCCATGGGCATTTCGGATTGGTTGGAGGAGCCTTCCTGCCTGTTTCCCATACCGCCACGCATCTCCTGCATGGTGCCGCGCATGGTTTTCATGTGCTCCCGCATGATTTCACGACGTTTTTCAGGATCCCGTGTTTCCCGAGCCTGGTCCATTTTCTCGTGCATCCTCTGCATGCGCTCCTGCATCTGCTCGCCGCCCATCATTCCCATGCCAGAGCCATTACCCATCATGCCACCCTGCTTCATACCGTCATGCTTGTTTCCCTGCTGGGAGAATGCCGGATTCACGGCCAATACAGCAAAAAGCATCAACGCGAGTATTTTTTTCATTTCCATCCCTCTCTTTTTATTGCTTCATTGTCACATCGTGACCGAGCAACTAGTCCCGACAATCTCCATCAAACCATACAAAGCTGATATGGAACTGATTGCCGTCAAAAATTGACGGCATCAAAGGGAAACCCTTTCCGGAAGAACAACCCGAACCCGGAGGCCACCCGTGTCGCTGGCATCAAAGGTCACCCAGCCGTCGTACCGGAGGACAACATCCCGGACAATGGCCAGCCCCAGCCCGTGCCCGGATGCCTGCTCATCCAGGCGCTGACCACGGGTCCCGAGGGTCGGGAACTCTTTCGGGGCTATGCCGGGGCCATCATCACTGACCTCGATAACCAACCCGGTTTCGTCCTCCTTCAATGACAGAACCACGCTTGAGACTGCCCACTTTCCGGCATTATCCAGGATGTTTCCGAGAACCTCGTTAAGATCATATTCCTCGATCGGCCAACGGCGCTCGTCAGACAAGTCGGTTTCGAGCTCGAACGCCTTGTCCGGGTACAGCTGCCCAAGCATCCAGATCAGCTCCCGCGCCTGGCTGACGGGAGCGGCCCCCTTGCCAGCCTGAGCACCGGCAAAGCGGCTGCGGCGCATCTCGGTCTCAAGCTGCCCGTCAATGTCCGAAAGACGCTGGGCTAGTTGCCGACGCATGTCCCAGTCGAGGTGCTGTTCGCGCTCTTCCAGTACCTGACGGACAGCGGTAATCGGCGTCTTGATACTGTGGGACAGGTTCGCCAACGCCTCCCGTGAACGGATCAGGCGCTGGTCAAGCGTCTCCAGCAGCTGGTTCAGCTGCCGCACAAGCTGCTGGAACTCCGCGGGCGTCTCAATATCGAGACGCTCCCGTTCGCCCTGCTGCAGTTCCTTCAAGGCAGTCTGCAACGTCGTCACAGACGCCAGGGACAGCCGAATACCCATCCAGATCACCAGAACGAGCAAGCCCAGCAGCACGGCGGACACCACTGCCGTCCAGATATGCAGTTCGCGTTGACTGGTATCAATCCGGGAAAGATCTTCAGCCACAACTATGACCGCTTCCCGCCCTCCTACTTCAAAGGTTTCACGGTAGGCAAGGTAATCCGAAATCTCCCCGGCTGACTCGGTCTGGCGGATGAATCCCGTGGAACTCTCTTCCAGCAAAGGGCCCAGCAATGACTTCCAGGGGCCCAGGCTGACGTACTGCCGGGAGCCAACGCGCACGGCAAAGGCGTGATGGAAGACTTCCTCGAAATAATCCCCGGTACTCAGCGCCTCAATGCTCCCGTCGGCCTGATTGATGCGGTGTTTGAGAAAACCGACCTCCTCCCTGAGGCGGTCCTCCACAAAGCTGCGAGCCATGCGCTCCAGCAGTGCCCCATGGATAACCCAGGCAGCCCCCATCAGGGCAATGGCAGCGGGAAGCAGTACGATCAGGAGCGTGCGCCGGATGGAGCGGTTGAGGTCAATCCACGGCATTGAACATATACCCCTGGCCCCGACGCGTCACAATCGCATCCTGACCAGCCACCTTCCGAAGCCGGCGGATATAGGCCTCGATCGCGTTATGGGTCGGGCTTTCATCCAGGTTATAGACCTGCTCTAGAAGGTTTTCCTTCGAGAACAGTTGGCCGGGCCGGCTCATCAGGCAGCGCAGCAGGCGGAATTCAGTCCCGGTGAGTGGGTGTTCCTCGCCATCCGGGGTCACCAGGACCTGACGGTTTTCATCCAACCTGAACCCGCCGGCGGAGAGGAACGAATCTACCCGCCCTTCACTGCGACGGATCAGGGCATCAAGACGTGCCAGAAGCTCTTCGGTCTGGAAGGGTTTGGCCAGGTAATCATCGGCGCCGGCCTTGAGACCGCTCACCTTATCCTGCCAATCACCGCGGGCGGTGAGGATCAGCACGGGCATAGTTAGCCCGCGCGACCGCCACTGCCTGAGCACATCCAGGCCATTGCCGTCGGGCAGGCCCAGATCCAGCACCACAACGCGGTAGTCTTCCTGCCTGCCAAGCTGGGCCGCGCCCGACGCCGTGGCGATGGCATCCACACTGAAGCCTGCCGAAGAGAGCTGTCGTTGCAGGCTCTCGGCAAGGAGGCTGTCGTCTTCAACCAGCAGCAGTCTCATGGCATTCCTTCAGAACCACCAGCGCACACCGGCAACCAGCGATGTCTTCTCTGTATCCTCGCCTTCGGCACGGGTCAGGTCCGCCGTATCGCCGTACTGGTCCTGCCAGCGCACACCGACATAGGGCGCGAACTCGCGGGCCAGCTCATAGCGCAGGCGCAATCCCAGCGTAAGACCGTTAATTCCTTCACCGACACCGAATTCAGGGACCTCGCTGAAGGCGTAACTGGTCTCCGCCCGGCCCTGCAGGATCAGGCGCTGGGTGAAGAGCCAGTCGTACTCGCCCTCGAATTCGGCCACCGCATCGCCATCCTCACTGACGCGAAGGCCGGTGTCCACCTCGAACCAGTAAGGGGCCAGCCCCTGAACGCCGACCACGGCGGACGCCCGGTCCCTGTCCGGCCCGGGACCAAAAGTGGTCTGGTAACCCAGCCCGGCCTTCGCCTGCCAGTAGGCACTGAAACCGTAGCCGTACTGGACATCGAAGCTTTCCACTTCACCGCCGTCACCTCCGGAGACCAGGGCCTCACCTTCGGAGTCGACCACCAGGCGATGGGTATCCCCGCCCCACCAGGCCTGGCCTTCCCAGGCAAAAACGTCCTCATCGTCGCCGTCCTGGTACTCAAAGCGATCCATCAGAAGCTGGCCCTGGGTGACATCGTCATGCACTGGGAGCGGCCAGTCCGACTTCGCCTGTGGACCAACGCCCTGTGCGAGCGCCGCAGGTGCCAAGCCGATCAGCCCCAGGACCACCAGGGCTGTGTAACGACCGTGTTTGACAGCCATGTTGTTCCTCCTGTTCTGCGCACTCATTGAACGGACACCACGCGGAACATGCCCGCTTTCATGTGGTAGAGCAGGTGGCAGTGAAAGGCCCAGTCGCCTTTATGCTCCGGCGTAATCTGTGCCGAGATCATTTCCCCGGGCTTGACCAGCAGCGTGTGCTTACGGGGCCGGTAACCGTCATTACCGGTCTCCAGTTCCATCCACATGCCGTGGAGGTGAATGGGGTGATCCATCATGGTGTCGTTGACCAGGATCAGGCGCAGGCGCTCGCCATGACCGAAAGGAATGGGGCCGTCGACTTCCGAAAACTTCTGCCCGTCGAAGGACCACATGTAGCGTTCCATGTTGCCGGTCAGGTGCAGTTCCACCTCACGCTCGGGTTCGCGCTCGTCCGGCCAGGCATGCAGGCCACGGAGCTGGTCGTACGTCAGTACCCGGTGGTCCACATGTTCGAAGCCCACACCGGGATCATCGAGTCTTGGTCTCGGATTCATGGCCACCATGGCAGCGCCGGCGCCGTGGTTGTCCGGTCCGTGCGAGATCTCGCGACCTGCCACCGGAGGCTGACCGCCGTTGCCGTGCATCGACCCATCCATACCACCACCGTCCTGGTTCATATCATCCATTCCTTCCATGGAACCATGGTCCATTCCGCCATCACGGTGATCAGCCATGCCCATGGCCGCCATGCCACGCTCGGTACGCGGGTAGAGCTCCGGCACGGACGCTTCCATGCCCTCGCGCACGGCCAGGGTGCCGCGAGTAAAGCCGGAACGGTCCTGGGACTGGGCAAACAGGGTGTAGGCCTCGTCCTGCGGCTCCACAAGGACATCATAGGTCTCGGCCACACCGATGCGGAACTCATCGGTCTCCACCGGCTCTACCTTCTGGCCATCGGCCTCAACCACGGTCATCGGCAATCCCGGAATGCGAACATCGAAGATGGACATGGCCGAGGCGTTGATCACGCGCAGACGCACCTTCTCGCCCGGCTCAAAGAGGCCGGTCCAGTTGTCATTGGGCGACATGCCATTCATCAGGTAGGTGTACTCGGCACCGGTGACATCCAGAATGTCTCTCGGGGTCATGCGCATGCGGCCCCACATGCCCGCCTTCTCCCAGGCGCCGCTCCAGCCCAGGTTGGCCACATCCTCGAAGAAGTCGGACACCGTCCGCCTGTTGTAGTTGTAGTAGCCTTCGGCCACCTTGAGGTTGCGCATCACTTCGGCGGGCTCAGTGAAAGTCCAGTCGGAAAGCACGATCACGTATTCGCGGTCGTACTCGAACGGCTCGGACTCCGCCGGATCCACGATCAGGGGCCCATAGTGACCCAGCTGCTCCTGGAGCCCGGAATGGCTGTGATACCAGTAGGTGCCGCTCTGGCGGACCGGATAGCGGTATTCAAAGGTGTCCCCGGGAGCGATGCCTTCAAAGTTGACGCCGGGCACGCCGTCCATTTCAAAGGGCAGAAGGATCCCGTGCCAATGAATGGAGGTGGGCTCATCAAGCTTGTTTGTCACCCTGAGAACGGCCTCGCGTCCTTCGCGCAGACGGATCAGTGGAGCCGGCAGTGAGCCGTTGACCGTGATCGGCTGAGCGCTTTTGCGCCCGTCGATCGCCAGGGGCGTGCGGTCAATGGTCAGCTCGTAGATGTCCGAGTTGCCCTCGGTTCGGCGTGTGAGCTCCTGGTTACCGGTCAGGCCGAAGGCATAGCCGGGCAGTAGGCTGCCAAGCCCGACCATCAGGCCCATGGAAGTTCCGGCCCTGATTATGTCCCGGCGCGACAGTGAGCGCTGGCCGGGATGATCATCATTGTTCATATTCAAACTCCCTCATTCGCCTGATCCTGATGCAGACTTATGATAGTGGAGCGGAAAGCATTGCATACCAAGCTGAATCGGAACTGACAACTAAAATGTCGGCCTGGCCATTATCATTTCCATCGCTCTCTGTGTGGTGATTTACACGCTGGTCGGGTTCGCGGTCGCCAGCAACCTGTCACTGGGGCGTTCTGAGGTACCTGAGGCAGGCGGTCGGCGCCAATCCGGTCATTCTGGTAACCGCCATTGTTCTCGATCTTCTCGTTCTGGTGGGATTCATCTGGGTCAAGATGGTGTCCGATCCCGTTGTCATTGGCGTTGCCGCGCTATCCATGGCGGTCATACTGCTGGTGGAAAGCATCTTTCTTGCAAACCGTAAGGGGTCATCCGATGATCTTCATCATGATCATCACGACTGATCCTCAGGCATACTGTTACCGCTAGCGAACCAACCGGACAGGAGTTTCCGCCAATGGAAATCAAAACGTTCAGAGACCTGATCGACTGGACCCGCAACCTGCATCACCAGACATCCACCTGTCTGGCGCACTGCGCCACTGAGCACGAGGAAGAGCGCGCCCGCATCCTGCTGGACTACCTCGCGACCCATGAGGCCGAGCTCGAAAAAACCGTCGAAGGGTTCGAGAACGACGGCGATGCCAGGGCCCTGAAAACCTGGATCTATGACTACCTCACCCACAAGCCCATCAAGACCCATCGCACCTGTGATTCGCCCTACACCAAGCTGGATTTCAATGGCATTGCCAGGGAAATCTTTGACTTCCATGACCAGGTCATTGAGCTTTACCAGAATCTGGCCGACCGTGCGGAGATCCCGGAAGCGAGGGAAATGGCCGAAAACCTGCTGAACCTGGAGCGTCACGAAGCCATGCGCATTGCCCGGGAAGTGGGACGGATGCAGGACGTCTGAATCGACTCAGGCCGCTACCCGCTTGGCGACGGCGCGCAGCACCACCTGGCACTGGTTTTCCCCGTACTCGCGCAGGCAGGCGGCCGCGCGGGTGCCATCCCTGTTCACAACAGCGTTGATGGTATTGCGCATACACGCCACGGACGTATCCAACTCCGCGGTTTCCTCCTGCAGGGCCATGAAGGAATAGCGCTGTAACAGCGGCAGCAGGTCCTCAATCGCGTCGTTCAGATAACGGTTCGGCGTCAGCCTTAACCCCTCCCGCGCCAGATCGAAGGCGAGTTCATGAACCCGTTCCCGATCATGATGCTCGGCCTGCGCCTCAAACTGGCGACTCAGCTCCAGGAAGGGCTCCAGTTGCCCTGGCTGCCAGCTGTCCGCAATATCCGCCGCCAGGCGACCCAGCAGCAGGAAGAGAAAATCATAGAGATCCCGAACATCCCCTTCGCTCACACCACAGACCCGCGTCCCCTTGCGGGGCTGGATCTCGACCAGGTGCCATCCCTCCAGAAGCCGGAACGCTTCGCGCAGTGAATTGGTGCTGACCTCAAGCTCACGCGCCAGTTCAGATTCCGGCAGTCGTTCAAGAGGCGCGCGCTGGCCACGGATGATCTGAACCGCAAGATGACGCGCAATGCGCTCACTCAGACTCACGGATTGGGGTAATGCCATTATCGTCTCCTGGATCGTTACACGCCCATTCTACATGAGGTCTTGATGGATTCATACATGAGTTGTTTGACAATTGATGAATTGCGAGGATAGAGTGATTCTACAGTCGCAACAACACCACAAGGAGGAAGCCGCCATGCTCAAACATGTGCCACCCGAGGTGATGCTCCGCATCAAACGCTACGCCTATCTGCTGGTACTGGTGGTCCCCGCTATTGCTGCCTATGTCTCCTATCAGCTGACACTGGGCGAGAACATCATGTTCTGGGCCTGGTTCCCGGTTATTTTCATCTTCGGCATCATTCCGGTTATCGACTACATCATCGGCAAGGATCCCGCCAACCCGGATGAGGACAACGAAGTCCCGGGCATGACCAATGACTGGTACTACCGCATCCTCACCATGGGCTGCGTCCCGATTCATCTGGCCGTTATTGTCTATGCGGGCTGGGCCTTCGCCACCGTGGAGATGAGCCTTGTCGCCCAGTTCGGCTGGATTCTCTCGATTGGCGTGGTCGGTGGCATCATGGCCATCAACATCGGCCATGAGCTGATCCACAAGGATACGAAGCTGGAGACCTGGGTTGGCGGTCTGGCGCTTGCGAGCGTGACCTACGCCGGGTTCAAGGTGGAGCACATCATGGGCCACCATGTGCACGTATCCACGCCAGAGGATGCCAGTTCCTCACGGTACAATCAGGGCGTCTATGCATTCCTGGCCCAGGCGTTTCCGCGCAATTTCATGAATGCCTGGAAGCTGGAGGCCAAGAAGCTCCGGCGCAAGGGCAAGACCCCCTACGGCCCTGCCAATGAACTGATCTGGTGGTACACCATTTCCGCGCTGTTCGCGGTTGGTTTCACTGTCGCCTTTGGCTGGGCGGGGCTGGTGTTCTTCCTGGGGCAGAGTTTCTTTGCGGCCTTTACGCTGGAGGTCATCAATTACCTGGAGCATTACGGCCTGCACCGCCGTGTTCAGGAGAATGGCCGGTTTGAGCGGGTGACGCCGGCGCACAGCTGGAACAGCAACTATCTGCTGACCAACCTGTTCCTGTTTCACTTGCAGCGGCATTCGGATCATCATGCGTTTCCGCGTCGGCGTTATCAGGTGTTGAGGCACTATGATGAGAGTCCGCAGTTGCCAGGGGGCTATGCGTCGATGTTTGTTCTGGCGCTGGTGCCGCCGCTGTGGAAGTGGGTGATGAATCCGAGGGTCGAGGCTTATTATCAGGGGGAGCTGGATCAGCTCTTTCGGGAGCAGCGGCCTTACAGTAAAGCCTGAGTAACGGAAGACTGAGGGTTTAGTGCCTGGCAGGAAGCGGGGGTTCTATCCGGGAAACGCTATAAATACATCCCTGTACGCTGCGCTTTCGCCATCCATGGCGAAAGAGCTTCCCGGATAGAACCCCCGCTTCCTGCCTTTCTTTCTAGGTGCAGAACGCCCTCAAATACTAATTCGGTCGTACTGATGCCACCACGGATGCGCCTCTTCGAGCTGCGCAGCCAGTTGGAAGAGTTCGGTTTCTCCGCCATGGGGGGCTCCGAACTGGACGCCTACCGGTAGTCCTTCCTCGTTCCAGTACAACGGTACCGACATCGCCGGCGTGCCCGTGAGGTTGGCGAGTTGGGTGAAGGGAACCCGGGCCAGGTTTTCCTTCGCGAGGTCATCCACGATACCGCTTTTCAGCGCCAGCGTTCCCGCCTTGAACCCTACCATGAGTCGCGCGGCCATCTTGAGGTGGATGGGGGTTTCCAGTTCGCCAATTCGTGCGGGCGGCTGGGCGGTGGTGGGGCAGAGATACATGTCGTACTGCTCGAAGTAGGCGCCGAGCGCGCGGGCAAAGTCGTTCCATTGGCGGCGGGAGCGGACGCAGTCCACGGCGCGCATGCTGTCGCCAAGGGTGCCGAGAAGACGGGTCTCCACTTCAAAGTCGCTGTCGCGGGCCCCGAAGGTATCGCGGGCCTCAGCCATGGTGGCGGCCACTTCGCCGAAGTTGAGGGAAAGATAGGCGCGCGCCAGGTCCATGCCGTTGTAGTCGGGTGCAGCAGGCTCTACGTGGTGACCCAGGTCTTCGAGCTGCCGGGCGGTAGCCTCAATCGCCATCGCGGCTTCCGGGGCCACCTCGGTCCCATAGGGGGATTCGGTGAAGAAACCGATTCGCAGCGGGCGCGGTGCGGATTTGATCGCTTTTGCGTAGGGTTGCGCCGGGGGCTCAATGCGGAAGGGGTCTCCCTTGGGATTGCCGGCGATGCAATCCAGCATCCCCGCGCTGTCGCGGACGCTGCGGCTAACCACATGGTCGATGCTCGCCCCGGTCCAGTATTCACCGGTGTAGGGCCCGAAAGAAACGCGGCCACGGGAGGGCTTGAGCCCAAATAACCCATTGTAGGCGGCGGGAATGCGGATTGAGCCGCCGCCGTCATTGGCACCGGCCATGGGTACGATGCCCGCCGCTACAGCCGCGCCGGAGCCGCCGCTCGACCCACCGGGCGTGCGTTCACTGTCCCATGGATTGCGCGTCGGACCCCAGAGCCGCGACTCGGTAACCGCCTTCAGCCCCAGTTCCGGCGTGGCGGTCCGCCCGAGAATAACCAGGCCGGCGTTACGGCACCCCTTTATATACTCAGAATCCTGCGCGGGAATGTTCAGACGCAGGGCCCGGCTCCCCATGGTGCAGGGCATTCCAGCCATCTCCTGAGCAAGATCCTTGGCCAGGAACGGCACACCGGCAAAGGGGGCATCCGCCCCGGGTCTGTCTTCCCGCGCCTTGTCATAGCGTGGCAGGCAGATGGCATTCAGTTCCGGATTGATGGCCTCGGCCCGGCTTATGGCCGTATCCACCACCTCCCCCAGCGACACCTCGCCACGGCGGATCAGCTCAGAGAGCGCCGTGGCGTCGTGCTGTCGGTATTCCTCTGGCGTCATGCCGGATGCTCCTTTATTTTTTTACTTTGTTTTGGTTCTGACTTATGCCTCCTGGCCTTGGGCCGGGGCGTTATGATCCCTGGCCAGCATAATGTAAAAGCCCGGCAGAACGAAGAGTGTGAAAAAGGTCCCGAATCCGAGCCCTGTTGCCACCGTCAGGCCAATCGCAAACCGGCTGACTGCGCCCGGACCGGATGCGAGCAGCAACGGCACCATGGCCACAATCAGGGCCAGCGAGGTCATGATGATCGGCCTGAGGCGGATGGCCGAGGCCTCAATGGCCGCTTCGCGCACACCCATGCCCCGGTCTTTCTGGAGCAGGTTGGCAAACTCCACGATCAGGATGCCGTTCTTGGCGACCACCCCGATCAGGGTGATCAGCCCCACCTGGGTGTAGATGTTCATGGAGGCGGCCCCGAGCACGATAAAGACCATGGCGCCCGCCACCGACAGAGGCACGGAGACCAGGATAATGATGGGATCGCGCCAGCTCTCGAACTGCGCGGCCAGCACCAGGTAGATCACCAGCAGCGACAGGAAGAAGGTCACCGCCAGGGCACTGCCCTGCTTGTCCAGCTGCCGAGACTGGCCGTTGTAATCAAAACCGAAACCGCTGGGGAGTGTTTCCCCGGCCGCCCCTTCCATGTATTCCATCGCGTCGCCCATGGCAACCCCGGGCATGGGCACACCCTGGAGCGTGATGGAGTTGAGCTGATTGAACTGGGTCCGACTGGACGGCTCCACATCGCTCTCAAAGTCGATCACCTGATCCAGGGACACCAGTTCACCGGAGTCCGCGCGCACGTAATAATTCTGCAGGCGCTCCGCTTCTCCGCGGAATTCCCGGGGTACCTGGGGAATCACGTCATAGGCGCGACCCGACATATTGAAGCGGTTCACCAGCCCCTCGCCCACCATGGTCGACAGCGTTTCCCCGATATCCGCCATCGACAATCCGAGGTCGGCGACCCGATCGCGGTCCACCTTGATCCGCGTTATCGGGCGATCATAGTCAATGGTCTTTTCAAGAAAGACAAAGTTACCGCTTGCCTTCGCTTTGCTGAGCAGTTCCTCGGCAACCTCATTGAGCTGTTCAAAGTCATTCCCGGTCGTCAGGACGAACTGGAAAGGCAGGCCACCGCCGGACGCCGGCAGAGGCGGCCGCGGGAAGGTCGCCACCCGCATTCCGGTCACCTTGTCCATCTCCTCCTGGAGCATGGGGGCCACCTCGAACTGGGAGATCTCGCGCTCGTTGATGGGTTTCATCTTGAAACCACCGAAGATGGTGTTCGGTGAATTGACGCCCAGGAGCATGAAGGACTCCTCGTAGCCGGGCAGGCTCTCGAAACGCTCCTGCATCTCCGCACCGTAGGTCTCCAGGTAATCCAGGTTGGCCGTCTGGGGCCCGGTTCCCTGGTAGAGCATGATGCCCTGGTCCTCGTCCGGAGCCAGTTCGCTCTGGCTGAAGTTCACCATCAGGTAGATGGCAATCAGCACCACCACACCGAAATAGAGGATGACCGAGAGACTCTGTACCACCGAAGAGAGCGCTCTACGGTAAGCATTGGAAAGTCGCTCGAAGAAGTGCTCCGCCATCTGCTCGAAACGCCCCTCCTGCCCCGCAGGCTTGAGGACGTTTGCCGACAGAACGGGCGACAGGGTAAGAGCCACGATACCGGAAATCACGACCGTGCCCGCGAGCGTGAAGGCGAACTCGGTGAACAGCGAGCCAACCAGCCCCCCCATGAACCCGATAGGCGCGAAAACGGCAACCAGCGTGGTCGTCATGGCGATGATGGGGACCGCCATCTCCCGGGCACCATTGATGGCGGCTTCAAAGCGCCCTTCGCCCCTGGCCACATGGCGATGCACGTTCTCCACCATGATGATGGCATCGTCCACCACCAGCCCGATCGCCAGCACCATGGCCAGCAGTGTGAGCAGGTTCAGGGAGAAGCCCAACATCAGCATGATAAAGGCGCCACCAATCATGGACAGTGGTACCGCAACCGAGGGAACCGCCGCCGCGCGGACACTGCCGAGGCAAAGGAAGATCACCACCAGCACGATCGCCAGCGCTTCCAGAAGGGTACGGAGCACCTCGTTGATGGAGTCATCGATAAACTCGGAGGCGTCGTAGGGAAGGTCAACATTCAGACCACTGGGCAGCTGGCTTTCGATCCCGGGCAGTTCACTGCGCACGCGCTCAGCCACCTCAAGGGGATTCGCGCCGGGTGAAAGCTCGATCGCCACGTAGGTGGCGGGGTTTCCCGCGTAATAGGCAATCTGGTCATTGTTCTCGGAGCCAAGCTCCACGTCCGCCACGTCTGACAGCCGGATCAAACTGCCATCCTGCTCCTTCACCACCAGGTCGCGGAACTGCTCAGGTTCCGCAATATCCGTGTTCGCATCCATGTTGACCTTGATCAGGTCACTTTCCGTGCTGCCTACGGCCGCCTGGTAGTTGTTTTCCTGCAGGACCCCGACCACTTCCCGGGGCGTCAGATTAACGCTGGCCAGCTTTTCCGGATTCAGCCAGACCCGCAGTGCAAAGGTCCGGCCCAGAAGGTCGGCCTTGCCAACGCCTTCCAGGGCCTGAAGCTGTGGCTGGACAATCCGGGTCAGGTAGTCCGTTATCCGGGGAACGGCCAGTGAATCACTGTGAAAGGCGATGTACATGAGTGCCGTTGAGCTGCCGGTTTCCGATTCAATCACCGGGTCTTCAGCCCCCTCGGGAAGCTGATTGCGTTGGCTCGCTACCTTTGCCTGTATCTCTGACAGCGCGTCATTGGCATCGTAGTTCAGCACCATCTTGGCTTCGATGATGGAGGTGCCCTGGGTGCTTCGCCCGGTCAGGAAATCAATGCCATCCGCTTCCGCAATCGCCTGCTGCAGGGGCGTGGTCACAAAGCCCTGAACAAGGTCGGAGCTGGCACCGGGATAGGCGGTAGTCACGGTGACCGTGGTGCTTTCAAGCTCGGGGTACTGGCGGATCTCCATGTCCATCGCCGAACGCACACCCAACAGCAGGATCAGGAGACTGACGACCGTGGCAAGGACCGGCCGCTGGACGAATATATCGGTGAATCGCATCAGTCAGCTGCTCCCTGCTCTGCCGCCTTTTCAGCCTCTTCACCGGAGATATCGTCGCTGGGCTCATCATTGTCGTCGGCAATCTCCACACGCTGCCCGGCGCGCAATCTGAGAAGCCCTGTATTCACGATCCGCTCACCGGCCTCGAGTCCGGACTCCACTTCGACGACCCGATCCCGTTCGACGCCGGTCTCAACACTGCGCCTTTCGGTAACCAGTTCACCCTCGTCGTTTTCCGCAATCACGTAGACAAAATCCCCATAGGTGTTGAAGGAGATGGCCGTGCGGGGGACAACAACCGCTTTCCGCGGTTCGGGCCTCAGAGTACGGACATTGGCAAACATACCGGGCCTGAGCGCGCCATCTTCGTTATCAAGGGTTGCCCGTACGCGCACCGTGCGGGTCTCGGCGCTGACCGAGCTGTTGATGGCGCTGATTTCGCCCTCAAAAATCCGCTCCGGGAAGGCGGCAACCGTGGCGGTGACCCGGTCCCCTGTGGAAATCGTTCCCAGATGCTTTTCCGGCACCGTGTACTCTACATAGATGGGATCAACCATATTGATCTCGACAATGGGCGTACCGGTGGCCATGTACTCGCCCTGGTCAACCTGGCGCAGTCCCGTCTTACCGGGGAAAGGCGCGCGGATGGTCTTCTTGCGGAGTTGAGCCTCCTGCGCATTCACGCGGGCCCGGGAGGCATCAAAGTTCGCCTTGGCTTCGTCATACTGGGATTGGGATACCGCATCACGGGAGACCAGGTTGGAGAGGCGCTCGAATTCCTGGCGGGCCCGCTCTGCCTCCGCCTTGCGGGTCTCAAGGGCTGCCTTGTCCGTTTCAGCGTCCAGCCTGATCAGTACATCACCGGCTTCAACCATGTCTCCGGACTCAAACTGGATTTCCTCCACAACGCCGGGCACCTCGTTGGCCACTCTGATTCCATTGATGGCGCGAACGCTGCCTACCGAGTGCAACGAGGGCACCCACTCCCTGGACTCAGCACGTGTCGCGTCCACGAGGGCGGGCGGCTCTTCCTTATTCAGGTACTGCTGCATCATCCGGTATTCGAAAACCTTGTAACCGGCGATACCGCCGAACACAAGCAGAAGACCCAGGGTTACGATAATGAATCGGCGCGTGGTACTCATCAGACCATCCTAGCGGGTAAAAATGAATCGCATGCTATGTTTTTTAGAGGCGCAATTGTACCGGGTTTGTTACGCGTCCGTCATGCCTCTGGATCGGCAACCAGTGAATCACGCCATGACCGCTGCTGAATACCGAAGGTGTGGCGAATTTTCTTGCAGTTGAGGATGGCGTTGGTCGGCTCCAGCCGCAGCCAGGGAGCTTCCTCCTCGATCAGGTGGGGCTGTTTTCCGGAGGGAAGCGTCGCGGCGATTTCCAATCCCAGTTTATAGAGTGACACCGGATCCGCACCCGCATACTGATAGGTTCCCCAGGCCTCCGCGCCACATGAAAGCTGCTGCATGATTGCCACAACCACACGAACCCGGTCAGAAACGTCCGTCGGCTGACCGAAATGACGGCCACTCATGTGCATGGGATCGGAGCCGGGGTAGGTGGTTACCTTTTCCACAAAGCGCTCAAGAGACCAGCCCGTGCGCAGGATCAGGTGCCGGGGGAGATTGCTGCGCAGGAACTGCTCCGTGTCCCACTGGCACTGGCCGAGTATGGATAATGGGTTGCCGGGATTGCTGGCGATGTAGGGTTGCTGCTTGCGGCCATCGAAGACATAACAGCTGGAAAGCTGCAGCATGGCAACCGCATGGAAGGCCGCCCGTTGGGCCAGGGCCGTGGGAATATCGTACAGGCGTACTCGACTCTCTTCTGGTTGTTGTTCCGCCAGCTCAGGGTCGTCCATGGTGATGGCATTGACCACGAGGTCGAAATCCGGCTCCAGCCAGGACTGGAGCTGATCCAGTGCTAATTCGGCCGGACGACTGAGCAGCAGCGGCGTGATATTCAACCCGGTCTGGTTCAGGCGTTCCAGCAACGATTGACCAAACGCCCCCGGTTCATAGATAACGAGTATTTTCACGCCATGCACTTCCCTATATTGCCATCATCTTGCCTCGCCGACAGAATAACTGCCATTTCAGCCAATGCCCAACCCTCGCTCACACCTTCTAATGGTAATGACACTGGGCATGACAAACACAGGAGACAGACGATATGCCAAAGGACCAGTACCACCTCGCAGCCCCCCTTCCGGAATCACTGGTTACCGAAACCAACCAGCTGATTGACGACATCCGTACCAACGGCGTCACCAAGAAAAAGCGCGAGGAACTCTACAATACCATCCTGAAACTGACCGAAACCGGGGTGGACTTCTTTTTCCTGGAACCGTTGAGGCGTATGGAAGCCGGGCCCATGCTCCAGAAGATGGCAAGCATGGGGATCAGCAGCATGCTCAAGGGGACCCGGATGGTCATCCATAATGTCGTGAAAAAGGCGGACGACAAACACATCGAGGGTATCCTGGAATTCATGGAGGAAATCCTTTTCGAGCCTGAGACCCGCTAGGCCTCCTCCCCGCTCTCATGGAGGCGGGGAACACGGGGTGAGACCGCCGTAAGCAGTTCGTAGCTTATGGTGCCCGACAGCTGCGCCACCTCATCCACTGAAACCGTCTCGCCCCAGAGTTCCACCGATGAACCGACACCAGCCTGGGGACAGGCCTCAAGACTGACTGCGATCATATCCATGGAAACCCTGCCAATAAGCTCACACCGGCACCCATCAACAGCCACGGGCGTTCCGTTGGGCGCGTGCCTCGGATAACCGTCGCCATAACCGATTTCGACGATGCCCATGCGCGTTGGCTGTTCCGCGGTCCAGGTGGCGCCATACCCCACGGTTTCCCCCGGGGCCAGCGTGCGGACGGCAATAACGCGCGATTCCAGTTTCATTACCGGCCTGAGGTCCAGATCCGGTCCCCGGCGCCCGATAAGGGGTGTGCCGCCATAGAGCATGATACCCGGGCGGGTCCAGTCAAAATGGCTTTCGTTGCCATGAAAATGCGCGGCTGAGTTGGCGGCACTGACCGGAAGCCCGGGGAATTCCCGGCTGATCGCGCGCATGCGGCGTGCCTGCTCGCCGGTCATGGCGTCGGCGGTGTCATCGGCGCAGGCATAATGGGTCATCAGGCCCGCCACCTCCAACCCTGGAGTTTCCCGGATCCGCAATACCATGGTTTCGACGCCTTCCGCGTCCAGACCGAGGCGATTCATGCCTGTGTTGCATTTTACCCAGACTGGAACAGCCCCGTTGCCCGGAACGCAATCCACTCCTTCAAGCTGGTGGAGCGAATGCAACACCGGCTGGAATCGGCCCTCGACAACCAGCCGCCAGTCGCTGGGCTCGTGAACCCCCTCCAGGAGAACGACTTCCGGGCTCAGGCCGACCTGACGGATGCGCTGGGCTTCCT
Organism: Halospina denitrificans; assembly: GCF_004364635.1. Taxonomy (GTDB): domain Bacteria; phylum Pseudomonadota; class Gammaproteobacteria; order Pseudomonadales; family Oleiphilaceae; genus Halospina; species Halospina denitrificans. Next base: position 158,225 of record NZ_SOAX01000007.1, read on the forward strand.
CCAGGGTGGCAACCGCGAGGCAGTCCGTTTCCTGGGTCAGGGCCTGTGCCACCGCCTCCAGTCCATGACCGTATCCGTCGGCCTTGACCACTGCCATGGAGTGCGTTCCAGGCGCCAGCTCCCGGGCCAGCCGGAAATTACCCCTGAGCGCATTCAGATCGATCCGGGCTCGGGTCTGTCGCGGCATTAATAGTCGTCTCCATAATCCCCGAAAGCCAGATCCTCGAACTTGGTGTACTCACCGATGAAGGCCAGACGCACTGTGCCTACCGGCCCGTTCCGCTGCTTTCCGAGGATGATCTCGGCGGTTCCCTTGTCGCTGCTGTCCTCGTTGTACACTTCGTCCCGGTAGATGAACGCAATAACGTCCGCGTCCTGCTCAATGGCTCCGGATTCACGAAGATCCGAGTTTACTGGTCGCTTGTTCGGGCGTTGCTCAAGACTCCGGTTCAGCTGCGACAGAGCGATAACAGGGCAATTCAGCTCCTTGGCCAACCCCTTCAGGCCACGGGAGATTTCTGAAATCTCGGCAGTACGCCCTTCCGAGTTACCCGGGGCGCGCATAAGCTGAAGATAGTCGACCATAACCAGGCCCAGGTTGCCGGTTTCCCGCGCGATCCGGCGCGCTCTCGAACGCATTTCCGTGGGGCTGAGCGCCGGGGTATCATCAATATAGAGTGGCTTGTTCTTAAGCAGGCTGATGGCGGAGGTCAGTCGCGGCCAGTCCTCTTCCTCAAGGTTGCCGCTGCGTATCCGGCTCTGATTGATGCGGCCGATCGAGGAAAGCATCCTCATCACAATGGCATCCGCCGGCATTTCCATGCTGAACACCAGCACGGACTGTTCCGAGGCCATTATGGCGTTCTCCACCAGGTTCATGGCGAAGGCGGTCTTACCCATCGATGGACGGCCCGCCACAATCACCAGGTCCGACGGCTGCCACCCGGAGGTCATGTCATCCAGATCCTTGAACCCGGAGGTAAGCCCGGTCAGCCCCCCTTCGGTTTCGAACAGTTCCTCGATCCGGGTCAGCGTTTCCTTGAGGATGGGGTTTATTTCGCGTGGGCCACCGCTCTGCTGAACCTGGTCCTCGGCGATACGGAAAACCTGGCTTTCCGCGTCGTCCAGCAGCTCGGCACTGGTGCGGCCCTTGGGATTGAAGGCGGAGTCGGCAATGTGTCCGGAAGCCTCCACCAGCTGGCGCAGGACCGAACGCTCCTTAACAATCTCCGCATAGGAGCGGATATTGGAGGCACCGGGCGTCTGCTCGGCAAGCTGTCCCAGATACGCAAGTCCACCACAGGACTCCAGGTCCCCCGACTGCTCGAGCCATTCCCCGAGCGTAACCATGTCCAGGGGCTTGTCGTTGGCGATCAGGCGCTCGCCGGCATGAAAGATCAGCCGGTGCTCTGAGCGGTAGAAATCATTGGCGGATATCAGATCAGCAACAACTTCCCAGCCGGCATTATCCAGCATCAGGCCGCCAAGCACCGCCTGCTCGGCCTCAACCGAGTGCGGCGGCACCTTGACACGACCAGTGTCGTCATCCGCCTGCCGTTCCTGCACCATCAGCCGGGAACTCCGTTGCTGTGGACCGGATTAACCCCTGACGACATTCAGGTTGATCGTAACCTGCACATCGGTGTGGAGCTGAAGACCAATCTGATACTCCCCGGTTACCCGGATCGGGCCTTCCGGAAGCAGCACTTCACTCTTCTCCACCTCAGTCCCCAAGGAGGAAACGGCGTCGGCAATGTCCCGTACGCTGATGGAGCCGAAGAGCTTGCCTTCCTCACCCGCCTTGGCCTCGATGGTCACATTCGTGTCCTGGAGGGCTTCACCACGTGTCTGCGCCTGCTGAAGCCGCTCCGCGGCCGCTTTTTCAAGCTCCGCGCGGCGCGCTTCAAATGCTTCAACGTTCGCCTTGGTTGCCGGGACCGCCTTGCCGTAAGGAATCAGGTAATTGCGGCCATAGCCCGCCTTTACCTTAACCTGGTCACCCAGGTCGCCCAGCTTGTGCATCTTCTCGAGCAGAATAACGTTCATTCCATTAACCTCTTTTATAGTCGCTGTCTGATATCGAACCAGCTATCAATAATTGCCGCAATCATCAAAACCAAAAACAGCCAGGGCGTCAGGATGATCAGGGCTATATAGAACCCGACTAACCACCCGCGCGCCAGCTCACGCTTTGCAACAACGCCGTGAACAAGCGCAATTCCGGCCATAAACAAGGGCAGTCCCAGCACCAGGAGCAACAACGTTGGATTGAGACCAACGTAATCCCCTACGGCAAGGACCACCAGCACCGCCAGCGCAACCGGGGCGGACAGGCGGAATTCATGGAATTCCTTCTTCAACCCTCCGGGGTTGAACAGCTTTGCCTGCCAGCCACGAGCCAGCAGCGTCGACAGAACGGCCAGGCCATAGTTGAGCAGCCCCAGCGTCGCGATCATCATCATACGGATCACTGAAGCCGGATCCTGCCCCTCCGGCAGATTGGCCGTGGCCTCGGAGTCCATCTCTGAGTACACCTGCTCGGCCATCCCCGTCACCTGCCCGAAAAAGTCGGGGGCGACCAGGGGTATGGCGTGAGCTACTGCAATGGCGGCTGCCGCGCCACCGATCAGGGCTTTTTCCCAGGAAACGGTGGCCTGGAGAATGGCTGACATCACCATGGTCAACAGCAGGACCGCCAGTGGTGCGGGATCCATTCCCCACAGAAACCAGGCCGCGCCCGGCAACAGGGCCCAGATGCCGACATTGAGCCCCTGTCGCGGACCCAACCGCAGCGTTACCAGAGCCACAGCGGCGGCACTGACCCAGAACAGGAAAGGTACCGCCATTGCGACCAGGGCTACGCCCGCGGCATAGACCGGACCCCGCAATATGAACTCGGCCAGACGCTGCATTGATCAGCCCCGGGTATTACTGGTCGTGGCTGTCGGTGTACGGCAGCAGAGCCAGATAACGCGCCCGCTTTACGGCTGTCGCGAGCTGGCGCTGGTAGCGCGCGCGCGTTCCGGTAATACGGCTGGGTACGATCTTACCCGTTTCGGTAATGTAACCACGCAGGGTATCGAGATCCTTGTAGTCAATCTCTTTCACGCCTTCCGCGGTGAAACGGCAAAACTTACGACGTCTGAAAAAACGTGCCATGAATAGGGTTCCTTACATCACTGATGAGTGTTATTCGCTGCTTTCTTCGGCTTCCGCGGACTCTTCGCTCTCGCCACCGGAGGCGTCGGAGCCGGAATCAGTCTCGGTGTCACGACGCGGACGCTCGTCACGGCGCTCTTCGCGGTTTTCCGTCGCCTTCATCGGTGAGGGCTCGGTGATCGCTTCATCCTTCTTGACCACAAGGTCCCGGATAACCGCGTCATTGAAACGGAAGTTGTGCTGCAGCTCGCCCAGCGCTTCCTGGGAGCACTCGATGTTCATCAGGATATAGTGGGCTTTGTGGATCTTGTTGATCGGATAGGCCAACTGGCGCCGACCCCAGTCCTCAACACGGTGTACCGTACCACCGTCCTCATTCACGAGCTTGGTGTATCGCTCGATCATGGCGGGGACCTGCTCGCTCTGATCCGGATGGACCAGTGTCACGATTTCGTAATGACGCATTGTAGCTCCTTACGGGTTAAGCAGCCTCCGTGGGCGTCCGACGGAAGCAAGGAGTGATCAGAAGCAATGCCCTTTGGGCGCATCGCGTTACAACCCCGAATTACGGGGACCGCACATTTTAGGGACGACAGGCTCAGGATGCAATCAGCCGTTGGCGACGGGCTTCAAAAAGACAGACTCCGGTTGCTACGGAGACGTTGAGACTGCTCACCATTCCCGCCATTGGCAGGTTTCCCAACTGATCGCAGTGTTCACGGGTCAGACGACGCATCCCCGCGCCTTCCGCGCCCATCACAAGCCCGAGAGGGCCACTGAGATCAAGGTCATAGATGGTGGTGTCCGTGTCGCCGGTGGTTCCAGTGAACCAGACGCCAAGGTCGCGACACTGGCGCATAAAGCGTGCAAGATTGGTGACTCTTACAACGGGCACGGACTCGGCGGCACCACTGGCCACCTTGATGGCCACGCCGTTGAGCGGCGCGGAATGGTCCTTGGGAACAACCAGGGCATCCACACCGGCGGCATCGGCGGTTCGCAGACAGGCACCCAGGTTATGGGGGTCTGTGACGCCATCAAGCACTAACAGGAAGGGCGGTCTTGCGGACGCCTCAAGCCGTTCGAGGAGGTCGGCTTCCCTAACCTCCGGTGCCGCCTTGACGCGGGCGACGATTCCCTGGTGATTCTCGCCGTCCGTCAGTTCATCCAGGGTCCGTCGATGGCACTCTTCCATGGCCACACCAAAGGATTCGGCAAGGGCACGGACGTGCTTTCGGCGCCTGTCGTCCCGTCCCTGCTGGAACTGGATCCGGACGACGCGCTCGGGATGGTGTTCCAGTAACGCCTCGACGGCGTGCCACCCAAACAGAATACGCTGCGCCACCCTAACCTCCCTGGTCAGCCGTCACGACGGGACTTCTGGCGTTTACGGCCACCGCCGCCCTTGTTGCCGCCTTCCTTGTTACCGCCTTCCTTTCCAGCACTCTTGCCGCCGTCCTTCTTGCCGCCCTTGCCACCATCGTTCTTCGGTGACTGCCGGCGCCGGCTTGCTCCGGATTTCTTCTTATTGCCGCCCTTGCCCCCGGTTTCGGAATCTTCGAGTTCCAGATCGATCTTGCGATCATCGAGATCCACCCGGACCACACGGACCCGGACTTCGTCACCCAGGCGATAGGTTGTGCCTGTGCGCTCGCCAATCAACGTATGGCGCACACGATCAAAGTGATAGAAATCACCACCCAGGGCGGAGATATGCACCAGGCCTTCGGTATAGACTCCAGACAGTTCCACAAAGAACCCAAAGCCGGTTACGGAAGCGATCACGCCATCAAAAACATCCCCGACATGGCTTTCCAGGAATTCGCACTTGAGCCAGGCCGTAACATCACGGGTAGCGTCATCGGCGCGCCGCTCGGTCATTGAGCAGTGCTCGCCCAGCTGCTGGACCTGCTCAAGTGAATAGTCATAGCGCGCCAGTTCAGGATCCGGCTTCTCTGCTGGCACCACCGTCTTGGCCTTGGTATTGCTGCCAAACAATCCCTTGAGGCTTTCCATGGCACCGGATTTTGCCTTGCGATGGATAACCGACTTGATGCCCCGGTGGATCAGCAGGTCGGGATAACGCCGGATCGGCGAGGTGAAGTGGGCGTATTCATCAAAGCCGAGCCCGAAGTGACCGCGCTGCTCGGAGCTGTACACCGCCTGCTTCATGGAGCGCAGCATCACCGTCTGGATGATGTGGGAGTCGGGCCGGCCAGCAACCTGACTCAGAACCTTCTGGTAGTCCTGGGGCTCTGGTTCATCGCCGCCCGGAAGATCCAGGCCCAACCCGCTCAGAAACTGGCGCACGTCGGCCAGGCGTTCCGGAGAGGGTCCGTCATGGATACGGTAGAGCGTCGGGATCTTATGCTGCTTGAGGAAGCGGGCCGTGGCTACGTTCGCACACAGCATGCACTCCTCGATCAGCTTGTGGGCATCGTTGCGCACCACCGGCACGATCTCGCTGATTTTGCGCTCACGATCAAAACGGATCTGGGTGTCGGTCGTCTCAAATTCGATGGCACCCCGTTCCTTCCGGGCCTGGCGCAGCATGTCGTAACAGCCGTAGAGCGTCTCGAGGTGGGGCACCACCGAGGCGTACTGCTCGCGCTGCTTTTTGCCCTCGTCGGAATCGGGCGTTTCCAGAATGGCGCTGACCTTGTTGTAGGTCAGGCGTGCATGGGAGTGCATTACCCCTTCGTAAAAGTGATAGCCGGTAATCCGGCCATCACGACTCAGGTTCATGTCACAGACCATGCAGAGGCGATCAACGCCCGGATTCAGGGAACAGAGCCCGTTGGAGAGCTTCTCCGGCAGCATGGGAACCACATAGTCCGGGAAGTACACCGAGTTGCCCCGATTCTTGCCTTCCTCGTCCAGCGCCGTCCCCGTGCGCACGTACCAGGCCACGTCGGCAATGGCGACCACCAGCCGGTAACCGCCGCCCTTGCGCTTCTCGGCAAAAACAGCATCGTCAAAGTCACGGGCACTTTCATCGTCGATGGTCACCAGGGGCATATCACGCAGATCGACTCGACCCTGCTTGGCTTCCCCTGAAACCTCTTCGGGAATCTGTCTGGCCTGCTCGGTCACCGCGGGCGGCCACTGGTCCGGTATGCCGTAGGAACGGATGGCCACGGTAATTTCCATACCAGGCGCCATGTGATCACCCAGGATCTCCACAATGCGGCCAACGGGCTTGTTGCGCATGGAGGGCTGCTTATCAATGGCGACCGTCACATACTGGCCATGGCCGGCGCCTCCACAACCCTCTTCGGGGATCAGGATTTCCTGATTGATGCGGGCATTTTCCGGCTGGACCATGGCAATACCGTCTTCACGATGGAGGCGGCCCACAACCTGATGCGTATTGCGCTCAAGCACCTCGACAATAACCCCTTCACGACGTCCACGTGCATCGCGCTGATCCTCGCGGACCAGGACCCTGTCTCCATGAAACACCTGGCGCATCTGACGCGCATTGAGGAAAAGGTCATCTCCCTCGCCGTCCGGAACCACGAAACCAAAGCCATCGCGATGGCCCTGAACATGCCCGCGAGTGAGATCGGCTTCGGTGATGGGCAGATAGGCGCCCCGACGGTTGCATATCAGCTGACCATCCCGGGCCATCGCAATAAGCCGACGACGCAGCCCTTCAATAAGCTCCTCGTCATCGAGATCGAATTCTTCGCAGAGCTTCTGGTGGGTAGCGGGCGCGCCGCGTTTCTTGAGGTGTTCCAGAATCATTTCACGGCTGTGTACGGGCCGCTCATACTTCTCAGCTTCGCGCTTTCCGTGGGGGTCGTCTTGCAGGGTTCCTGAAGCCATTGCGTTCGCCTGTGGCTGGATTGTGAATATTATTAGGACCTAGGGGGGCGAAAACTGTTATGGGAGCACAAAAGGGGAAGGATAAAAAGTGGTGCCGAGGAGAGGACTTGAACCTCCACGTCCTTACGGACACTAGCACCTGAAGCTAGCGCGTCTACCATTTCCGCCACCTCGGCAAGAGGTCTTTCTGTTGCTCCGGGCGCCGCCCGAATCTGGCGCGTACTTTACTGCGCGTCAGGGGGCCTGTCAAATCCTTTTCGACTCGTCGTTTACGGCACCCCCCCCTGATCCATCAGTTACCGGCTCCGATCTGCTCCAGGTATTGCGTGAACCGGATATGCTCATACGTGATCATGGCGTCCAGATTGGTTCCACTTATATCCCGCTCACCGCCCTCGCTATCCGGGCAATAAGTACCAAAGCCACTCTCGGTCTTTCGCAGGGAGCGAAGCAGGTCCGGCTGTTGCTCTGATAACAGCCCCTCGCTGGTGTCGTCATAATATTCATAATCCCAGCGACTCGTCGGGTCTCCATTGTTTGGCAAGCGCTCTACTGAAAGAACCCGGAACCGGGGTCCGGGCTCATCAGATTCCCGGCGATGGCCATAATAGTTTTCAGTCGCAACTGTTTCACCATTGCCATCTTTAACGGTCACTTCCACCTTGGCATTGGCGACGCGGTCATTGGGCGCACTGAAATTCGGCTCACCGCATTCCGAGAACCCGGTAATTGTCCGATTGCGCTCTTGCCCATTGGAAAGATTGTAGACCCGGAAATCGATCGTGCTTTCGTACCCATCGTTGGCCGGCTCTTCAATAAGCCAATCGGGCGGATTGCCATTGCCATCAACACGCTCCACCGCACTGATACGAGTATTTTCTTCAAGTTCTTCAACGGTGGAGACACGGTAGAAACGATCCGCATCCTCCGGCTCATAGTCCGCCAGACTACCAAGGCCGACCGTATCAAACCGCAATGACTGCAGACTCGCCAGGTTACCGTCCTTACTCCAGCTCCAGTCGAAAAGGAATCGTTCATCAGGACTGTCAGTCGTATCTACCGCGCCAGGGACCGGATCATCCAGATCAAACCCCACTCCAAGCTGAGCACCCTGATCCGCCATACGGCCGCTTTCATTGGCGAGACGCGTCACAAATTCCATGGATGGGGCCACATGCCCACGCACAGTAGCGCGGCGCAACACTGTTCCCAAACCGTAGTCATACCGGCTGGCGCCAGCCTGGCGTGCTCCGTCCGGAACCTCGCCCAAGTCACCCAAGGTAAAGGGGTCCCCTCCGTCTACCGGCAGGTAAAGCCTTTGCTCACGAAGCAGCCAGGGGTCGCTAAGGTCGGGGTTAAAACTTCTGACGCTCTCAAGTTCGGGAAGCTGAAAACCATCAACACCCCCGTTTACCTGGATTGCTTCATCAACCTCCCCGAGAATCGGTTTTGCCTGATCCAGCAGAATGGAACCAATCACCGCCAGATCCTTTTTGGCAAATATCGCTGGGCTAGAAAGTTCATCGGGCGATTCAGCCCCTCCTAGATCCCGCACAAGCTCATTAATATCACCAGGAACCTGTTTTTGGATAAGACGCCGTAAAGCGCGAGCATAAAAAGGGACCCGCTCGGCGCCGCTTACCAGATAATCGGAATAAACCCCGATGGCTTCCTCAGTACCGCTCAACCGATTATTGATCTCGGTACCGGCTCTGCTGACCGCCTCGCCAATTTCGATGCTGTTCTCACCGCGAACCTCAAGTCCCTGAAGACGCCGCCACGTCTCCGCCATGGTCGTGAAGGGCGTCACCAGTTCCACACCGGGAGGAGCCAGGAGAAAAAAAGCTTGATCAACGGTATCCCCCTGCCCATTCCTCGTAAAACCGGGAATGGCAGTGGCCATAAGAGGAAATTCACGGGGGTTAATGTCAGCTTCATCTTTACCCGTCTGAAACCCGGTTATATCCAGCTCAAAACGCCCTTCGGCATTGGTGAACGCGCCCGGCTCATCGTCATCAAACTGACCGTCGGCATCCCTATCGAGCCAGACCAGGGCGTTTTCCAGCTTACCGTTCATAACCCGGCCATGGTAACGATCTGGATCATTGTTACTGATGGGACTAGCCAGGGATTGAATGTCCTCCTCGAACTCATCGGAACTTTCTTCCCTGAGGCAGCCGGCAAGGCCAATCACGACCATGGCAAGAAGGCCGATCTGGAGAATGCGTTTGTTCATGAGTGCGCCACCCGTCGCGTTGTCTGGGTCATTTCCCTGACGCGACTGTACCGGACGCGGGCGGCGCTTACCTTGATACGCTTGGCATTTGTGAAACGCGGATGCTCAGAAGGAGCGGGCGACGATCTCCTTCATGATCTCGTTGGTCCCGGCGTAGATACGCTGCACCCGCGCGTCGGCCCAGGCCCTGGCGATGGGGTATTCCCACATGTAGCCGTAACCGCCGAACAACTGCAGGCACTCATCCATGACCCGGCATTGCAGGTCGGTGGTCCACTGTTTGAGCATGGCGGCGGTCTGGACGTCGAGCTTGCCATCCAGATGCAGCTCCAGGCACCGGTCCACGAAGGTGCGGCCCGCCGTGATGTCGGCCTTGAGCTCAGCCAGCTTGAAGCGGGTATTCTGGAAGCCGATGACAGGTTTGCCGAAGGCCTTGCGCTCTTTGGTGTAGTCCAGCGTCCACTGGAAGGCCCCCTCGCAGGCGGCCAGCGCCACCAGACCCACGAGCAGACGTTCCTGGGGCAGCTCCTGCATCAGCTGCATAAAGCCCTGCCCTTCGCTGCTGCCCAGCAGGTTTTCAGCAGGGACCTTTACGTCCTGGAAGAACAGCTCCGAGGTGTCCTGGGCCTTCATGCCGACCTTTTCCAGGTTGCGCCCCTTGGCGAAGCCTTCCCAGTCGGCTTCTACCAGGAAGAGACTGGTGCCCTTGGCACCCTCTTTCGGGTCGGTCTTGGCAACCACGATCACCAGGTCCGCCATCTGGCCATTGGTGATAAAGGTCTTGGACCCATTGAGTAGATAGTGATCGCCATTTTTCACCGCGGTGGTACGAATGCTCTGCAGATCGCTGCCGGCGCCGGGTTCTGTCATGGCAATAGCGGTGATCATCTCACCTCGGGCCATCTTAGGGAGGTACTTCTGCTTCTGTTCCTCGGTGCCGTAGTGGAGGATGTAGGGCGCGACAATGTCCGAGTGCAGGAAGAAGCCGATGCCGGAGAGGCCCAGCCGACTGACCTCTTCCATCACCACGGCGCTGTAGCGGAAGTCGACCCCGGCACCACCGTATTCCTCCGGCACGTTGGGGCAAAGCAGACCCAGCTCGGCGGCCTTGGTCCAGAGCTCGCGACTGACCTGGCCGTCCTTTTCCCACTGGCCGTGGTGGGGAACGGCTTCATGCTCAAGAAAGCGGGTAACGGTGTCACGGAACTGGTTGTGGTCGCTGTCGAAGAGAGGGCGAGAGATCATCTATGGGCTCCGGTGTTGTCCATTCGCGCTCAGTGTCGCGGGGCGCCGGCATTGCCACAATGACCAAAACCATCAATCCGGTTGGCCTGATCGCCTAACGGCTCCCCCGGCCTGAGGATTGCGGATCCCGGCCGCCGTGCCCCAGACAGAACCACCCGTTCACAATATGACCCAAAGACCTCCGCGGAAGGAGTGGAAGTTTTCGTTCGATTGGGTGGCTCATGCGCCTGCAGTATGCTTCAGTGACCAGCATCGTCCGGCTGGAGAACCTTCATGACAATGGCTGAAAAACTCTGCCTCAGCGCTGCCTTCATTTTCTTTATGACCGGTCTGCTCACCGGTGTCTGGAAATGGGTGCATATACGGCGTTCCAGCAGGGCCAGCGCGCCCCGGTATGTGGACATCGCCCACCGCAGCTCGCTGCTCTACAGTTTCGCGGCCCTGCTGTTGGGTGCGTTTGCACGCCTTAGCGTGTTTCCGGACTGGATCAACAGCCTTTCAGTCGTCGCTGCCCTGGCCTTTTTTGCTCTGGCCATTGCCAGCTACATCCTGCACGGGATCCTCCAGGACACCAGCAACCAGTTCCGGCAACCTCACCTTCTGGGCCGGTTCACTCTGCCTTCCTGGGTGATGACCATGAGCATGGTGCTGCTGATTTTCGCGGAGGTCGTTGGCACCCTGATCGTGGGAACCGGCGCATTGATCGGCATCTGGGGACCCGAATTCTGAATCACCCCTTCTGAATCAGAAGAGCTGGCCAGCCTGTGCGTCAGAAGGGTCGGCGCCATCAGGGTGACCAACATGACTCCGGTTCTGCTAAAGCCTCGTCGAACTGCTGCCGGGACTCCTTGAATCGCGCTATCGGGAAATTGATCGAGACCCCTTCCAGCGCGGCCTCCAGCATCTGCAGGTGCGCATCCCAGCCAGCGGCACTGAGGGTAATGCGATCGTCGGGCAGCAGTTCCAGTGTCAGGCTCAGCCTCGTCACGCCGCCTCCAGGCTGCAGCAGCCAGCGGATGGGCCGCTGCGGCCTATCGCCGTTGCTCCAGGAATAGGCCAGGCGCCGTTCGTGCTCCAGGGTTAGCAGATGGGAATCAATGGGTTCACCGCTCATCTCGAACTCAATCCGGACCCGCCCGCCGGGGCTCAGCTCAATCTCCCCGGGCGCCAGCCATTCACGCAGGTACTGCGATTCGGTCAGCCATGCCCAGACCCGCTCCGGTGGATGCACCAGTTCCCGCGCCAGCGTGACCTGCCAACCGCCGTCAACCTGCTCGAACGCCGCGCGCTCAGTGGTAATTACTATTTCATCGCTCATCGATGTGACCCTCCAGAAAGCATGCAGTATTGAGCTATCGCCAGCTTACGCGAATCGGAAGCGTCACCACTTGATGACTATCAAACCCGCTAAGGCCGTCTCTGTGAGATCCGCGAACAGCACATTGTTTTCCAGTTCCACGGGCTGGTTTGCTATGCCGTTCATCCCACGAGCCAGCATCGGAAACACCACTTCCTCTTCCTTCTGCATAGGCGTCTCGAGGGCGTCTTCCATCTGGATCAGGTGGCTCGCCAGTCCGGAGGGACACTCAACGTGGCCGCCATGAACCCGCTCCTCCCGTTTCGCGGTACGGAGCTGATCCAAATATTTATATTAATGTATTTTTGTTAAATCCTTATGAGGAGTAAGGCAAGGCGCCCATAAAACTTGATGGATTCAGCCGCACTACCGCAGCCCGTGCGTCATAATGCAGAGTGTGCCGCCCTTTCCTTGAGGATATTTTCATGAGCAACACCCGCAATCCGGACTGGAATCCACGGGATCCGGCCATACTGCATCAGCCGCTGAAAGCATATGACCGCATGCGCTGTGAATGCCCCGTGGCCTGGAGCGACTACCAGCACTGGTCGCTTTTCCGTCATGCGGACGTGATGCGGGTATTGCATGAGCCGGAAACCTTCTCCAACACCGTTTCCCAGCACCTGTCGGTTCCCAATGGCATGGACCCGCCGGAACACGGGCGTTACCGGGCCATCATCGAGCCCTACTTCAGCCCGGATGCCATGGCGCGGTTTGAGCCGGAGTGCCGCCGCATCGCGCGGGAGCTGGTTCAGTCCCTCCCTGAACAGGGCGAGGTGGATGTGATCCCGGCCTTTGCGGAGGATTTTGCGCTGCGCATCCAATGCGCTTTTATGGGCTGGCGCTCGGATCTCCACGAACCGCTACGCGAATGGCTGCACCGCAACCTGGCCGCCACCCTTTCCGGCGACCGCGAGGCCATGGCCCAGGTGGCCGTGGACTTCGACAGCACCATTCGCTCGCTGCTGGCGGAACGCCGCGAAGCCGGCAACCAGGCGCCTGCCGACACCACCACGGCGCTGATGAATGAAACCGTGAATGGCCGCTCGCTGAGCGATGAGGAGCTGGTCAGCATCCTGCGCAACTGGACGGTCGGCGAGCTGGGCACGATCAGCGCCAGTGTCGGCATTGTGCTGCATGCCCTGGCTGGCGATGCGGTATTGCGGGAGCGAATTACCGCCCAACCGGAAACCTTGAATGCCACCATTGATGAACTGTTGCGCCGGGACGCACCGCTGATGTCGAACCGCCGCGTTACCACCTGCCCGGTGACCCTCGGCGGGCGCCGGATCGAGGCCGGCGAGCGCATCACCCTGCTATGGGCGGCCGCCAACCGGGACGAGGCAGTGTTTGGTGATCCGGATGCCATCAGACCCGAGGCGAATGCCTCCAGTAACCTGCTCTACGGCGCCGGCATTCACGTCTGCCCCGGTGCGCCCCTGGCGCGGCTGGAGCTGGGCACCCTGTTCGAGGAGCTGCTGTACTGGCGGCCCCGATTCCGCCATGCCAGCGGCGCTGAGCCGCGCCGTGCGCACTACCCGGCCGGCGGCTTCGCGTCACTCAAACTGGCGTTCGGCTGAATCCTGAAACCCGGACGCTTCAGCGGATTTCACCACTGCGCATGCGGTAGAACTGCTGTGCGGTGCGACCGCTTCGCCCGCCCCGGGCCAACGCAAACTGCAGCGCTTCCCGATGCAGGGCTTCGCGGTCCTGCACGTCCGGAAAAAGCGCATCCACCGCTTCCAGGTAGACCTCTTCGCGGAAGGGATAGAAGGACAGCCAGAGGCCAAAACGGTCGGACAGCGAAATCTGCTCCTCCACCGCCTCCGAGGGGTGGATCTCGCCATCTTCCATGGTGGTGTTGCGGTTGTCGCTGAAATACTCCGGCATCAGGTGACGGCGGTTGGAGGTGGCATAGACGCGCACGTTTTCCGGCGGCAGCTCGATGGAGCCCTCAAGGACACTCTTTAGCGGCTTGTAGGCCGGGTCGCCATCGCCGAAGGACAGGTCGTCGCAGTAGATGATGAACCGCTCCGGGCGCTGGCGGATATCATCGACGATTTCCGGGAGGTGGACCAGGTCTTCCTTGTCCACCTCGATCACCCGCAGTCCCTGCTCCCGGTAGCGGTTCAGCAGGGCCTTGACCAGGGACGACTTGCCGGTGCCCCGGGAGCCCCAGAGCAACGCGTGGTTGGCCGGCTTTCCGGCCAGGAAGCGTTCGGTATTGTGGGCCAGCTTTTCCTTCTGGGTGTCGATGCCGTGAAGGTCCTCCCAGCGGATCGGGTCCGGCGCTTCCACCGGGCGCAGGCCCTGGCGATAACGGCGCCAGATGGCGGCCGGTACGATCTTCCAGTCAATCTCCATCGGGAATGTCGCTTTTACTACGGCTGGATTTCATGGCGGCCCGGGCCTCGCCCCAGCGGGCGACCAGGGACTGATCCAGATCCAGGTGGTCCATGAGTCGGGCGACAATGAAGTTCACCAGATCCCCTACCGTGGCCGGCTCGTGATAGAAGCCGGGGCTGGCCGGCATGATGATGGCCCCCATGCGCGTGAGTCGCAGCATGTTATCAAGATGGACTTCTGAATAGGGAGACTCGCGTGGGACCAGGATCAGCTGGCGCTTCTCCTTGAGTGCCACATCGCCCGCGCGTTCAATGAGGTTGTCGCTGGCACCGTTGGCCAGCGCCGAGAGAGTGCCGGTGCTGCAGGGGCAGATCACCAGCGGCGCCTTTGGCCCCGAGCCCGAGGCGGGCGGCGCGAACCAGTCCTCCCGCCCGAACACCTGGAGCTGGCCCGGCTCAGCCCCGTAGCGCTCTTCGAGGTACTGCTGCATGGCATCCGGGCTGCCCGGCAGGCGCAGGTCCGTCTCCGTGCTGATCACCACCTGCGCCGCCCGCGAGACCATGAAGCGTACCTGACAGCCTGCCGCAATCATCTCCTCAAGCAGGCGCAGGCCATAGGGGGCGCCCGAAGCGCCGGTCATGGCAAGGTTGATCACGCGTGATTCAGCCAAAACAGGTCTCCAGCTGCTTTACCAGTTGCTCACGGAGGCCGCCCATGCCGCCGTTGCTCATCAGTACAATATGGCAGGGCCTGGGCAGGTCACGGCATACATCCATCACCAGTTCCTCCATAACCGAGTGGCTGCTGTGGTTGGGCCCGGCCTGCGCCAGCATGTTCCGAAGCCATTCCTGGGCATCATAGTCGACCCAGATGACCCGGTCGGCCAGCTGCGTGGCCTCCAGGAGGCGATCGCCGTGGAAGCCCTGGCGCATGGTGTTGGAGCGCGGCTCAACGACCGCTATTACGTTGTCATCCCCCACTTGTTCACGCAGACCATCAAGCGTGGTGGCAATGGCCGTGGGGTGATGGGCAAAATCGTCGTACAGGCGAATGCCGCCAACATCCGTCAACAGTTCCATCCGCCGTTTCACGCCGCCAAAACGCTGGAGGGCCGCAATAGCATGATCCGGCGTTACGCCCACGTGCTTGGACGCGGCAATGGCCGCCAGCGCGTTGCGAACATTGTGGTGTCCCGTCAGGTTCCAGCGCAGCCGCGCCACGGGCTGGTTGTTGTGGATGACCATGAAATCGCTGCCATCACTCTCCATGAGTTCCGCCCGCCAGGCCGAAAGATCCGACTCGCCCCCTACCGACGTGGTCTGGATGGGCGTCCAGCAGCCGCGCGCAAGGGCCAGATCCAGATGCCGGTCACGCGCCGGACGCACGATCAGCCCGGTTGCAGGCACGGTTCGCACCAGGTGGTGGAACTGCTTCTCGATGTCCTCAATGGAATCAAAGATGTCCGCGTGGTCAAACTCCAGGTTATTGAGGATCAGCGTGCGGGGCCGGTAATGGATGAACTTGGAGCGTTTGTCGAAGAAGGCGCTGTCGTACTCGTCCGCTTCAATCACGAAGAAGTCGGAGGAGCCCAGTCGTGCCGAGTGCTCAAAGTCATTGGGGACACCGCCGATCAGGTATCCCGGATCAAAACCGGCCTGGTCCAGGATCCAGAGCATCATGGAGGCGGTGGTGGTCTTGCCGTGGGTCCCGGCGGCCGCCAGCACCCAGCGATTACCGAGCACCTCCCGGGCCAGCCACTCAGGACCGGATACATAAGGGAGGTTGCGGTTGAGCACGTACTCCACCGCCGGATTGCCGCGTCCCAGGGCATTGCCGACCACGACCTGATCCGGAGCCGGTTTGAGCGCCTCGCGGCTGTACCCCTCGTGCAGCTCAATCCCCGCGTTCTCGAGCTGTGTGCTCATGGGCGGGTAGACGTTCTCGTCCGAGCCGGTCACGGTATGCCCGAGCTCGCGGGCAAGAATGGCCAGACTTCCCATGAAGGTGCCACAGATGCCCAGTATATGAATATGCATGATCGGTACGCCTGGCTGCCTTAATGTGAACCTGATCCGGTATGGTATTGGAATTGCCGTTCAAACCCAATCAGCAGTCGCATGGATCATGCACTGAGCAACGCTTTCAAGTATCATGCGCGCAATTCACGTGATCGCAGGAGGCTCAAATCATCATGGCGCCTAAAAACGCTTTCTACGCCCAGTCCGGTGGTGTGACAGCTGTCATCAACGCCAGTGCCGCTGGCGTCATTGAGACAGCCCGCAAAAACAGTGACCGTATTGGTACCGTACTGGCGGGGCGAAACGGCATCACGGGGGCCCTCAAGGAAGATCTCATCGATACCGCCCATGAAGATGACGACACCATCCGCGCCCTGACGCACACCCCGGGCGGCGCCTTCGGCTCCTGCCGTTACAAGCTGCGCAACATTGATGAGAACCGGCGGGAATACGAACGCCTGATCGAGGTGTTCCGGGCCCATGACATTGGCTACTTCTTCTACAACGGGGGCGGCGACTCCCAGGACACGGCTTACAAGGTCTCCCAGATGGCCGAGCGGATGGGCTATCCGATCAGCTGCATCGGCGTCCCCAAGACCGTGGACAACGACCTGCCCTTCACCGACTGCTGCCCGGGCTTTGGTTCCGTGGCCAAGTACATTGCCACCTCAACCCTCGAAGCAAGCCTGGACGTCCAGTCCATGTGCGACTCGTCCACCAAGGTATTCATCCTCGAGGTCATGGGCCGGCATGCGGGCTGGATCGCCGCCGCCGGCGGACTGGCCGGAAAGGAGCCCGGTTCGGCGCCCCACGTCATCATCTTCCCGGAGCATCCGTTTGAGCGGGAGGCGTTCCTGGCCAAGGTGGACCAGAGCGTGAAGGACCACGGCTTCTGTGTGGTCGTCGCTTCCGAGGGCGCCCAGTATGACGATGGGCGTTTTCTGTCGGAGGCAGGTCCGCGTGATGTCTTTGGTCACGCTCAGCTCGGCGGGGTGGCACCGACCCTGGCCAACATGGTGAAGCAGTCGCTGGGTTACAAGAACCACTGGGCGGTTGCCGACTACCTGCAGCGCTCCGCCCGCCACATCGCCTCGCAGACGGACCTTGAGCAGGCCTACGCCGTCGGGGAAGCCGCCGTCAACTATGCGCTGGAAGGTCGTAACGGGATCATGCCGGTGATCAAGCGGGATTCGTCATCGCCCTACCGCTGGCACATCAGTGAGGCGCCGCTCAACGAAGTGGCCAATCAGGAAAAGAAGATGCCCATCCACTACACGACCGACGATGGCTTCGGCATCACGACGGATTGCCGCGAATACCTGGAGCCACTGATCCAGGGCGAAGCCTACCCCCCCTATGAGAACGGTCTTCCCAAGGTGGCCAGACTGAAAAACCATCTGGTGGAAAAGCGACTGAAGGAGCCTTTCACGCCCTGAGGGCCACCCCCTCAGGACTCGTCGTCGCTCCGGCGCCGCGTCATTGAGCGGCGCTGGAACTGCTTCCAGAGCTCGCCGCTCCTGTGCTCCTTCAGGTGTTCGTCGAGCGTACTGCCGGTCACCTGCATCCAGTCAAGATGCTGTTCCCAGCGCTTTTCCGGTATATCTTCCGGGCGCGGCATACCACTGTCATCAGATGCCATGCGTACCTCTCTTTTGATTATCCAGTCTGGGCGTCCAGATGCGTCTCGACGTAATTCGCAAACTCGTCGAAGCCGCCAACATGCTCTCCATCGACAAAAATCTGCGGGACTGTCCTGACGGGAGAGCCAGTCAGCTTTGAGAGATCCTCCTTGGTCAGGCCCTTTTCCTCCATATCCACCCATTCATGGGGCAGGCCGCGTACCTCGCACAGACGACGCGCCCTCGTACAGAAACCGCAGGACATACGTCCGTAAATCGTTACCTTGTTCATGCTGCCACTTCTCCAATACTGCTTTGAGTCCAAAAACGCTCAGAGTTTACCAGACTCCTCAATGCCCGTCGCCGACTCGTGGGACGAGGCATCACCGTAAAGGTACTCCCTGAGAATTGGCTCACCATTGAATTCGGCCTCGAGCACCGAGATAAAGGTATAGACGCCGACCAGTTTGCGGTTGAGGAAAATAAACTCGCGCGGCGGGATGCGGAAATAGCGACTGATCGCGGAGCGTGTTGCCTGACGGGCCACTCGATTGGGCAGGTCGCTCTGTTTCCAGCGATACTCCCCGTTGGCGTTAAGGGCGTAGTCGGGTTTCTCCATAATATCGCCACTGAGCGGCTCCAGAACGGACATACAGACCCGTCCAAAACGCTCCAGTATGGGTCTCGGCCACTCGGGGTCCATGAACCGCAGCTTGATGCCCCCCTGTATGACCGCCTCCAGGTCCTGCTCATACGACGCCCGGATCATTTCCCGCACAGGCCCCAGGAAATCATCGGAGTAACGCTGTACGGCGCCGAAATCCAGCAGCACAATCTGGTCCCGGTCGCCGGTATCCTCCGCCAGACGGATGCGGTAGTTGCCAAAGTTGGGATCGGTCTGTATCTCGTTCCAGATGAAGAGTTCGCTGAGGAAGAGTTCAAGGGCGGCCTTGCCCAGTTCCGAGCGCCGTTCCAGGGACAGGGACTGTACCGGCTCCGAGCCAACCGAGTAGCCTGACTCAAAGGTTGAGGCAATCACATGGGGGGCGGAATACTCGTGAATAATGCGGGGCACGACAAAGCGGGAATCGTTCTCAAGCTTGAGCCGAAAGGATTCGGTGGTCCGTGCTTCCAGTTCGTAATCCACTTCCCGGTGCATCATGGTCCGGACTTCTTCGAGCCACTCGTCGAAATCCGGCCCCCAGGACACCACCCGGGCCATTTTCAGAAGCTGTGCGACCGAATTAAGGTCGGAATCCACCGCTTCCGCGACACCGGGGTATTGGATCTTAAGAACAATCGAGGTTCCATCGGAGCGCCTTACCGCCCGATGCACCTGCCCCAGTGACGCCGCACCTATGGGATCAGGCTCCACATCCAGCTCCGCGAATCGCTTATCACCCAGTTCCTCCTTGAGGGTCCGCTCAATAACCGGCCATTCCAGCGAGGTGGTTTTGTCTTCCAGGGTATGCAGCGCTTCGGTGACCTCTTCCGGCAGGAAATGCTCCCCGTACAACGCCATGATCTGACCGATCTTGACGACACTGCCCTTGAGCTGGCCAAGCTCCTCAACAAGGAATTCAGCCTGGCGGGTGAGCATGCTGCTGTGGCGTTTGTCACGGCGCTCGCGACTTCCGAACCAGTTTGTGGCGTAGTGGCCCGCCATACGGGTGCCTGCATAGAGGCCAGCGCGGGTCAGGCTGAGGCGCCGCTCAAAGCTGCCGGTCTTGATCCGGTCCACCGAACGGGGTTTCTTCTCGGATGGCATTCAACAGTCCCCTAACACTTCTCACTGAGACGATAACACAGCTCCTGCTCCACAACCTCAGCAACACCATCCAGGGTCACCGGCTCACTGGTCAGGTCACTCAGGCGGGTTACCGGCATGCCCGCATAACCACAGGGATTAATCCGTTGAAAGGGAGCCAGGTCCATGTCCACATTGATGGCAAGGCCGTGGTAAGCCCTGCCACGCCTTACCCGCAGGCCCAGTGACGCGACTTTCCGCCCTTCAACATAAACGCCGGGCGCATCCCGTCTCGGCGCCGCTTCGATGCCCCAGCGGGCAAGCGTTGCCACCGTCAGGCTTTCCAGGAGGGTGACGAATTCACGAACGCCCAGGCGCCGCCGCGCAAGATCGATCAAGGGGTAGACCATCAGCTGGCCGGGGCCGTGATAGGTTACCTGGCCCCCACGATCGACCTGGACGACGGGAATATCCCCCGGGGCAAGCACGTGCTCGGCGCGCCCCGCCTGGCCCTGGGTGAAGACCGGCTCGTGTTCGAGCAGCCAGCACTGGTCCGGTGTTGTTTCGTCGCGGGCGTCGGTGAATGCCTTCATGGCCTCAAAAACCGGCTTGTAGGGCCGCCGGCCGTAGCGGTGGAACGCCAGAGGCTCCCTGTTTCCGCCGGGTGTGGTTGCCATCAGACCACCATATGAACCCGGCCCGTGGCCTTCAGTGCCTCGAACAGCTCCCTGATCTGGGATTCACTGGCTGCGTAGAAGGCCACGCGGACGGAAATAAAGCGGCTGTTACGACTCGGCTGCGCCGTCATGGAGGCCGGATCGAACCCAGGATCAAAGCGCTGGATGACGCGTGTCACCTCGTGTGCAAAATCCTCGGTGTGATCCCCGATCACCTTGATGGGATAGTGACAGGGGAATTCAATTTCAGGGCCCTTGGTCTGACTCATGCAATCACAATTATCCAAACAGGTTCATGAAGAAAAGCTTGATCGAATCCCAGAGTCGACTGAAAAAGCCGCCCGGCTCAACTCCGTGCAATGCGACCAGGTCACGCTCGGCCACGGTCTCGCCATCGAGTGATAACGTCAGCTTACCCAGAACGGCCCCACGCTGTATTGGAGCCTCCAGAATGGTATCAACCTCGACCGACGATTCCAGATCGTCCCGGCTTCCCGATGGATACGTCAGGTAAAGGTCTTCCGACACACCAAGATCCAGCTGATCGCCTTCCCCTTTCCAGACGCGTGTTCCGGTGATCTTCTCACCGCCCTCGTAAAGACGACTGGTGTCATAGTAGCGGAACCCATAGTTGAGAAGCTGTTGAGCCTCACTCGCCCGGGCCTCGGCACTGTCCGTTGCCATAACCACGGCGACCAGGCGCATGCTATCCTTCTTGGCGGATGCGGCGAGACAGTAGCCGGCGTCTTCCGTGTACCCTGTCTTCAGCCCATCAACCGATTTATCACGCCACAACAGGCGGTTTCGGTTGGGCTGACGGATACCGTTGTAGGTGTAGTACCGCTGGGAATAGAGGTCGTAGGTATCCGGGAAATCCTGGATTTTGGCGATGGAGAGGAGGGCCATATCCTTGGCAGTGGTGTACATGTCCGGGTTGGGAAGTCCCGTCGCATTGGTAAAGTGCGTATTGTCCATGCCCAGCTGGCTGGCCTGCTGGTTCATCATTTGCGCAAAGGATTTCTCGCTACCGGATATGTGCTCGGCAAGAGCCACACTGGCATCATTGCCGGACTGGATGATAATGCCCCGCATCAGTTCCCCGACGGTAACGGTGCTGCCTTCCTGGATGAACATCCGGGAACCACCGGTCTGCCACGCGCTGACGCTGACACGGGCTTCCTCGTCCATGGTCAGGCGCCCCTCCTCCATTTCCCGGTCTGCAATGTAGGCCGTCATCATCTTGGTCAGGCTGGCCGGCTCCATACGTTTTTCCGCATTATGCTCAACCAGCACCCGACCACTACGGGCCTCCATCAGGATGTAGGACCCGGCACCCAGATCCGGTGGCGAAGGGATCAGTGCTGAAGAGGACCACACTCCCTGGCTTCCGGTAAAAACAATAAGAATGAAGAGTGCGCGAAGCAGACTCTGCATGGTAATGCTCCTGATGAATCGACTGAATCAGCCCGCTGCATCCAACGGTCTGGAGATGATGATCGGCTGGCCCAGGTTATTGCGTTCAATCACGCTTTTTTCCTGTTCCGCCTCGCTTCGGTTTTCAAACGGACCGACCCAGACACGGTGAACTGTGCCGTCCTGAATGGCGGCCTCGACCAGATGGACCCTCGAATCGGCAACCAGAAAAAGCTGGTCCCTCAACTGCGTTGCGGCGGACAAACTACCAAATGCCCCCACCTGAACAAAGAGGCCTTCTGATTTTCCTTCTGCATCCGCATCCGCATCCGCATCCGCATCCGCATCCGCATCCGCATCCGCAACAGAGTCACGACCTCCCGGGCTGGTTGCAACAGCCTCGACACGCACTCTTGCCGTGCCCTGCCCCTGGAAACCCAGAACGCGGGCGGCAGCATAGGACAGATCAATCAGGCGATCGCCGTGGAACGGCCCCCGATCATTGACACGCACAATGGTTGAGCGGTCATTGTTCAGGTTGGTCACCCTCAGAAAGGTTGGCAGCGGCAGGCTTCGGTGCGCGGCCGTCAGCTCAAACATGTCGTAGGTTTCCCCATTGGAGGTCTTGTGCCCATGGAACTTACGGCCATACCAGCTTGCCATTCCCGTTGCCTCATAGCCCTGTGCGCTATCCATTACCTCGTAGGTTTCTCCCCAGACTTCATAGGGGGATTGATTGCCAGCGCTGGTGGGCGGTTCATAACGCGGCTCAGGCTCAACCACGGTGGATACGTCAAAGTGGCGGTCCGGCCCCGTATCCTGGTCCATGGTGTAGCGGGAGTCGGAAACGCGTTCATCCCCGGTTGAGGCACACCCAGCCACAAGCGCTGTGAACACCACCAATACCAACACAGTTCCTGGGGAAAAATGGTGCTTCATGGGGTTACTCATCCAGTCCCAGCGAGCGTGCCAGTTGCCACGCCGCCATGGCGTAGAGGTCACTGTGATTATAGCGCGTAATCACGTCGAAATTATGATACGCCAGCCAGTGCCGCCTTTCATTGCCATCCTTTAATACGAGCAGTCTCGCGGGTAAGACCAGCGTCGCGCCTTCCCGCCCCTGAAGGCGTCTAGCCACAGGTTGCGCTCGTTGCCAGTTGTGCTCATGGAAGTAGTTGGCAACACTGCCAATGGCGTCGGTTGGGTTATCAAAGAGATCCACGGTGCCATCATCGTCGAAATCCACCGCATAGTGGCGATAACTGCTGGCAATGAACTGACCGTAGCCCATGGCGCCAGCATAGGAGCCCTCGGGCTTTGCCGGGTCAAAGCCCTGCTCCCGGGCCAGGAGCAGGTAATGCCTGAGTTCGTCACGGAAGAAATCACCGCGCGGTGGATAATCAAAGGCCAGCGTGGCAAGCGCATCAAGCACCCTGTCGTTGCCCTTATGGCGACCATAAAAGGTTTCGATGCCGATGATGGCGGTTACGATTTCAGGCGGCACCCCGAAATCCGCCTCGGCACGGCGCAGGACATCCGCGTGACGCTCCATGAAAGCACGCCCCTGCTCCACACGCGCGTCTGTAAGGAAAATCTGACGATACTCGCCCCACTCCAGCACTTTTTCGGCCGGCGCACTGATCCGGTCAATCACGAACTGCTGGTGTCGGGCGGCACCCAGCCAGCTCCGCAGTGTTTCCCGCTCAACCCCCTCCTTCTCAGCCATTTGATCAATGAAGGCAGCCACCTCGGCTGAGTCCTCAAAGTGCTCATTTTCTGCTCCGTATCCGGTGGTTATCCAGGCCACAAGCAACAGCAGGACAAGGTATCGTTTCATCAGGGGATCAGGTCTCCAGCATTCGTCGGTGGGTATGGATCGCCATGAGGATACCGAAGCCCAGCATCAGGGTCACCATCGACGTTCCCCCGAAACTGACCAACGGCAGTGGCACCCCGACTACGGGCACCAGCCCGCTCACCATGGACACATTCACAAGCACATAGATAAAGAAAGTGAGTGTAATACCACCAGCCAGCAATCTGCTGAATGAAGACTGGGCGGCAGAGGCAATGAAAAGGCCGCGGATCACGATAAGCGCATACAGAACCAGCAGTATCGTGACGCCGACAAACCCGAATTCCTCCGCGAGGACCGCTACGATGAAGTCCGTGTGGCTTTCCGGAAGAAAGTCCAGGCTGGCCTGGGTACTTTCCTCCCAACCCTTGCCATACAAGCCCCCGGAGCCAATGGCGGTCTTTGACTGGGTAATATTCCAGCCCGCCCCGAGCGGGTCACTGCCGGGATTCAGCAGCGTCAGCACCCTTTCCTTCTGGTAGTCACGCATCACGTAGAGCCACATAGCCGGAGCGGACAGTGCCGCCAGTATGACCATGGTGGTAATGAGCTTCCAGCTCAGGCCTGCCAGGAACAGGACAAAAAGGCCCGAGGCGGCAACAAGCAGCGCGGTGCCGAGATCGGGCTGGTTGGCAATCAGAATGGAGGGGGCGACTACCAGCACCGCCGTGACCAGAATCGCCATGGCCCCTGGGGGAAGGTGCTGCCTGCTCAGATACCACGCGACCATGAGCGGAACCGCCACTTTCATCAGCTCCGAGGGCTGAACCCGGGTAACACCAGGGATATCCAGCCAGCGCTGCGCGCCACCGGACTCCTCGCCAAAAAACATCACCGCCACCAGCGCAAGCGTCCCCGCCAGATAAACCAACGGCGACCAGCGGCGGTACAGCAGCGGATCAAGCTGGGCGAAAAACAGCATTATGACGAAGGCGACCCCCATCCGGATCACTTGCGCTTCAACCGCGGCAGCACTGTTCTCACTGGCACTGAACAGGACCACAAGACCAAATCCCATAACGCCCAGCAACAGAAGCAGCAGCCACGGATCCAGGTGCATGCGCGCCATCACACCCCGTCGCCGCTCGAAGTGGTCCGGATCAAGCGCCATCTGGCGCACGAACTCCTTACTCATCGGGCAGCTCCGCTTCCTGCATCGCGCCAGGGATGGCCTGTTCGGTCATTACCTCGGGGAACCCGTTGATCCATGCGTCCATGACCTGGCGAGCCACCGGAGCGGCTGAGGTGCTGCCACTGCCCCCATTTTCGACGAGAACGGAAACCGCGATCTGCGGATCACCCGCCGGGGCGAACGCAATAAAGAGGCCATGATCCTTCATCCGCTCCTTGAGCTCATCCTCGTCGTACTCCCCTCCATCCAGACTGAACACCTGGGAGGTCCCGGTCTTGCCAGCCATTTTATACTCCATCCCCCGGTTGATGCCCCGCGCTGTTCCCTCACTGCCGTGAACCACATCCACCATGGCGTCGATCACATAGTCCCAGTCCGACTCACGGCCAAGCTCCAGTGGTGGCCTCACCACATCCGGCAAAAGATGGCGCCCCGGCAGCTCGCCACCAACACTGCGCAGGTGGCGCGGCGCCAGGCGTTCACCCCGACTGGCCATAACACTGGTCGCCGCCGCCAACTGCATGGGTGTGGCGAGGAAATACCCCTGACCAATGCCCATGTTCACCGTATCACCGGGGTACCAGACCTCACCCTGAACCCGCCGTTTCCATTCAGGGGTTGGCAGAATACCGGAACGCTCATCACGAACATCCAGTGAGGTGACGGAGCCGAAACCGAACCGGCGCAGATAGCCCGCCATCAGGTCTACGCCCATGTTATGGGCCATGTCGTAGAAATAGGTGTCGCTGGACAGAGTGATTGCATCGGCGAGAGTGGTGTCCCCATGCCCTCCCCGTTTCCAGTTGCGGAACACCTGACTGCTGTTTGGCAGTTGATAGTAGCCCGGATCATGGACCACCCGGGATTTCGTGACGGTGTCCGAGTCCAGGCCTGCAAGGGCCAGGAAAGGCTTGACTGTGGAGCCAGGTGGATACTGCCCACGGGTAGCGCGATTGAAAAGGGGCGTATCCTTCGAGTCTCTCAGGCTGGCATAGCTCTCGTGGTCGATCCCGGTCACGAACTTGTTGGTATCAAAACCAGGGGTGCTGACCTGCGCCAGAATGCCCCCGGTTTCCGGGTTAATGGCAACAATGGCGCCGCGCCTGTCGCCCATGGCTTCCTGGGCAATGTGTTGAAGCCGTATATCCAGGTTGATTGTCAGGTCCCCGCCTGGCTCCGGGTCTTCCCGCTCCAGGACGCGCATGACCCGACCGCGCGCATTGATTTCCACATTCTGGTAGCCCACCTCGCCATGCAGCTCATCCTCATAGACCCGCTCAAGGCCGGTCTTACCCGTGTAATTGGCGCCCGCATAGCGCACGGAATCCAGTCGCTGCATGTCCTGTTTATTGATTCGGCCCACGTACCCCAGCACATGAGAGGTCAGTTTTCCGTAGGGATAGTACCGAACCAGGCGGGCATCCGTTTCCACCCCGGGCAGCCGGTGGCGATTGACGGCAAGGCGCGCCATTTCATCCTCGGTAAGGTGATAACGCAGCGCTACCGCCTCAAAGGGCCGTCGACGCTCGTTGAGGCGCTGCCGGAAGTTCTCGATATCCTCCTCGCGGACATCCACAATCTCCTGTATGTCTGCAAGCAGAGCCTCCATGTCATCAACACGCTCGGGAAGAATGGTCAGACTGAAGACGGGCCGGTTCTCGGCAAGCAGAATGCCATTGCGGTCATAGATCAGTCCCCGTGTCGGTGACACCGGCTGAACCTGGACGCGGTTGCGATCAGACAGAGTGGTATAGGTCTCGTGGGCAATAACCTGAAGGTAATAGAAGCGGCCGAGCAGTAACAGGGTGATCACTACCACCACGAGAATGGCGACAAAGGCGCGCGTCTGGAACAGACGTTTTTCCTGGGCCGTGTCCCTCAGGGTTCCCCAATGCATCGTCTAACCGGCCCTGTGGTAGGGGTGATTCTGGATGATGGTCCATGCCCTGTAGAGCTGCTCCGCCACCAGCACACGCACCAGCGGGTGGGGCAGCGTGAGCGGGGAGACCGACCACCACTGATCCGCCCGCTTGCGGCAATCCGGGGCAAGCCCTTCCGGCCCTCCAATCAGGAACGCAGTATCGCGCCCGTTCATCTGCCAGCTCTCAAGCTGGCTGGAGAGCTTCTCTGTCGACCAGGACTTGCCATCAATCTCAAGTGCAACAACGTATTCACTGCCTTTCAGGGCGCCCAGCATGCGATCACCCTCCATACGCCGTGCTTTATCCGGGTCGCCCTGCGCGGACTTGCCCGCCAGCGGGACCTCGGTCAGTTCCAGCCGCATTTCACGGGGAAAGCGCTTGCGATAGGTTTCAAACCCCGAATTCACCCATTCCGGGAGACGTTGACCGGCACTGATGATCTTCAGATGCATGATTATTCCGTGCCCGCTGCCCCGATTCCGGGCGCATCCCGCCAGAAGCGCTCCAGGTCGTAGAACTCACGGGTTGCGGGGAGCATGATATGGACGACAACGTCTCCCATATCCACCAGAACCCAGTCACTCGTTTCGCCGCCCTCGACCTTCGGCTTGCCGGTCCCCTCAACTTCCTTGGCCCGGCGGACGACTTCCTCGGCAAGTGAGCGTACGTGGCGGTTCGAAGTACCGGCGGCGATGACCATGTAATCCGTCATGCTGGTGCGGTCACGCACATCCAGGACAACCACATCCTGGCCCTTGAGGGATTCGACGGCATCCACCGCCAGTGTTTTCAGTGCCTCAGCGTCCATAATCACCCTGTGTTCGGTCCATATAGACCGGTTTCATGAATATGGCGCCAGACCGGGTCCGGCACCAGATAACGTATTGAGTGTTCACTCGAGACCCGGCTGCGAATATCCGTGGCCGCAATATCCAGCAATGGTAGCTCAAGTGACAGGATAGTTCCGTGCGGCGCTGTCAGCAGCGCCTCTGGCGAGTCCACACTGCGTTCGGACAGCAACTTGGCAGCGCCCTCTCCGGGCGCCAGGGGATAACCGGGTCTGTTCACTACGATTATATGGGCGAGTTGGGGAATTTGCATCCACTCACGCCATTGATCGAAGCTGTTGAAGGCATCACTTCCGGTTACAATCGCCAGTGGCGCTTCATTCCCCTGCTCGCGGCGAAACTGGCGAAGCGTCTCCGCCGTATAGGAAACCCGGTCCTGGCTGAGCTCGCGCTCGTCAACGCACAGCCCCGGCTCCGACGCCACCCCGGCTTTCAGCATCGTCAACCGATCCATCCCCGACGCCCCCGGCTGCTCCCGATGCGGCGGCCTGTGACAGGGCATCAGGTGAATGCGGGCGCCATCCAGCAGCTCATGCAACTCCACCGCCATCCGCAGATGGCCGTTGTGCACCGGGTCAAAGGTGCCACCCAGTAAAACGTGAAGCATTAGCGGCTCCCGGTCATGTGCGGATGTGGCCGTCGCCGAATACAATGTACTTCTCGGACGTCAGCCCCTCGAGGCCCACGGGACCGCGAGCGTGAAGCTTATCCGTGGAGATGCCGATTTCCGCCCCCAGACCGTACTCAAACCCATCGGCAAACCGAGTGGAGGCGTTCACCATGACGGAACTGGAATCCACCTCTGTCAGGAAACGCCTCGCACGCGTGTAGTTCTCGGTAATGATGCTGTCGGTATGCTGGGAGCTGTAGCGGTTGATGTGCGCTATCGCCTCATCCAGGCCATCCACAACCCGGATCGACAGCACCGGTGCCAGGTATTCCGTCTCCCAGTCTTCATCCGTTGCCGGAATGGCGTTCTCAATCAGCGCCAGTGTTTCCGGGCAACCGCGTAACTCCACCCCGATCTCACCCAATTTCCGGGCAACGGGCGGCAGTATCTCCTCTGCCACGGCCCGATCCACAAGGAGGGTTTCGAGGGTATTGCAGGTGCCATAACGCTGGGTCTTGGCATTGACGGTGACCGCCAGCGCCTTCTCCGGATCGGCATCGCGATCCAGGAAGCTGTGGCAGATCCCGTCAAGATGCTTGATGACCGGAACCTCGGCCTCACGGCTGATGCGTTCGATCAACCCTTTGCCGCCCCGGGGCACGATGACATCAACGTACTCGGGCATACGGATCAGGTTGCCAACCGCTTCCCGGTCCGTGGTTTCCACCACCTGTACCGCACTTTCGGAAAGCCCCGCTTCCTTCAGGCCCTGTCTGACACAGTCAGCGATGGCCTGGTTCGAATGGATGGCTTCCGACCCCCCACGAAGTACGGCGGCATTGCCCGACTTGATACAGAGGCTGGCCGCATCCACGGTCACGTTCGGACGGGACTCATAGATGATACCGATAACCCCGAGCGGCACCCGCATGCGCCCCACCTGGATGCCCGAGGGCCGGTACTGCATATCCGAGATCACTCCCACCGGATCAGCCAGGGTCGCGACCTGGCGCAGCCCCTCGATCATCGCATCAATGCGGCCAGGCGTAAGCTCAAGCCGGTCCAGCATGGCCGCATCCAGCCCACGCTCACGCCCGGCTTCCAGATCCAGCTCGTTGCGTTCCCGGAGGTTATCCCGGGATGCATCCAGGGCCCGCGCCGTTGCCAGCAGGGCCTCATTGCGAGCGCTCGTTGTGGCCCGCGCCATACTGCGTCCCGCCTCCCGGGCGCGCTGCCCGAGTTCACGCATCATTGCCTCTGTGCTCATACCCCTCCCAACCGGAGCTTGTTATCAGGTTGCTTTCCGAAGCACTATGTTGAAACTAGGCTATTATACGCGTGCGCGGCCCCGGTGATACAGCACCACCCCAACCAAGGAGTCTTCTATGGAAACGGAACAGACCACGCCGCCTATCCCGACACCGCTGCTGATCCTGTCGATCCTGGTTCTTCTTGGCTACTCCCTGTCATCGCTGGCGGTGGGGTTCCACCTCTCCGCACTGGTTTCCGCCGCCCTGGCCCTGCCCATCGCGCTGCATCTGCCGTGGCTGGCGATGCATGCGCCCACGGCGGGGCGCTGGTCCCTTCGAACAGCCTCACTGCTGTTGTTCCTTGTCGCCATCGGGACCTTTACGGGCCACCTGCAGCCGCTGACGTTCTGGAGTTTTCTGGTTCCGCTCCTTCTCTTTGCGGTCTGGCCGCTCTGGGTCGCCCTGGGAGCCAGCGCGCTGTTCATCATTGCCGTGCTGGCGCTGGCCACGGACCCTGCCCTGGGCATGATTCGTCACCAGCTGGTCCCGATGCTGGTTCTTTCCACGGCCCTGACCGCCATTTTTGTCTACCTGCGTGAATACAAGGCCGCCCAGCTCGCACCGCTGAGGCGAACGGACTCGCTGACCCTGGCATCCACCCACGATTACCTGGAGACCGACCTGCACCGGGAAATCCAGCGCGGTGAGCGGGAGGGAACCCCCGTCACTGTCGTCGCTCTGCAGGTTGATGACCCCGAGCCCCCGCTACCCAAAGCCGACCGGACCAACCTGATTGTCCGCATGGGGCGCCTGCTCCACCGCACCCTGAGAGACTTTGACAGTTACTACCGCATTGAGGAGATGACGTTCTTCCTGATACTCCCCGTGACTGACACCGCCGGCGCACTACAAACGGGCGAGTCACTGTGCGAACAGGTGCGCCGGATGCTCTCCGGTGAAGGGCTTGTGTTGAGCGTGAGCGCCGGAGTGGCAGGGATGAATGTTGCTGACGACACAACGGCGCTGGAACAGAAGGCCCTGGAGGCGCTGCGACGGGCCCGCAAGCAGGGTGGCAACCGGGTCATCACCCATACCGAGTCTGGAGGTGGCCGTGACTGAGACCGCCCTGCGCACCCGGACGCACATCAGCAGTTATGCCGTCACCGGCCTGTGCTTCCTGATCCTGGCCCAGGCCAATCTGCTCTATGGCCTCTATGAACTCTTCTTTGGCGCACTGATTGTTGCGGTCATCAGCGTAACCGGCGCCGCATACACCTTCATGATGCGTCGTCAACAACTGACGGCAAAGGCGCATTTGCCCCTGCTGGGGCTCATCGGTCTGACGATCCTGGTCTGCATCGCCATTGAACCGGAACTGGCATCAATCTGGCTTTTTCCCCTGGTGCTGGTGAATCTGTTGATCCTGCGCATCCGCCAGGCGCTGGTGCTCTCCGCCATCATCATCGCCCTGGCGATGGTCATTATGGCGCCCGTCCCCGCCTATGAGCGGCTGTCACTGCTGACTGCCCTGTTACTGCTCGCAGGGGCAGCTGCATGGTTTGCATTCAGGTACCACTACAGCGCGCGTTACGTGGATACACTCACCATCATTGATTCGGAAACCGGTGCCTACAACCGCCGCTGCCTGGATGAAACCCTGGCCAAGGAGATCAGCCGCTCCGAAGCAACAGGGCATTGCCTGTCACTGGCACTGCTGTCCGTCGATCACCTGGACGAACTCCGCAATGTCCACGGGGATTCCCAGCTGCCCGAACTGTTCCGGGCCATCAGCACCCAGCTTGGCGCAGCCATGCGTGCAGGAGACAGCCACTACTACCTTGGGAATGGCCACTTCTACCTGCTTCTGCCCTTCACCCATGAGGAGGGGCTGCGCGTCATCGCCGAGCGGATCCGGCGCCTGGTGGGCGAATCACGATGGCCGGTTGCGGAAAGCATCACCGCGAGCCTGGGCTGCACCACAAGGACCGAGGGGGAAACCAGCGTCAAGCATATGAAACAGCGCTGCACGGAAGCGCTTGAGGAGGCGCATCGGCGTGGCTACGACCAGGTGTGGCACCTGAACACGGGCACGCATCACTCCATCTCCTCCACCAGCCGTGTGAGCACCTCCAGCCGTTCCAGTGGGTCGTCCATTTCCAGCAGCGACTGACGGCTGCTGATGTCGAGGGGAAGGAGTTCCGTCAACCGCCACCCGACCTGGCGCGCGTCCTCGTAATCAATATCGAGACCAAGGGACTGGACGGACGGATGCTGGCACAGAGCCCGGAGGATGTTAGCCAGGTCCTCGTGGAGCATGGGCGTGGCGCAGTGCGGCTCCTCCGGAAGGAAAACCACCTCACCAACATTGAGTCCATCCTGCTCACGCCAGTTCCGGCTCACCGATACCTTGGCGGTGCCCTCAGCGGTAACGCCGAGCATGCCATTGGACAACGGCTCAAAATCCACCACGCGAACGGCGCAGCCCATCGGATGGAAAGCAGCATCAGGAAGGGTGTCATGCCCGGTCTGCTCAAGCAGGACGATGACAAAGTCCTCGCCCTGTTTGAGACATCGACTGAGCATGTCGATGTAGCGACGCTCAAAAAGCTGCAGCGGCAGGCGCCCGCCCGGAAGCACCACTGAATTCAGTGGAAAGAGCGGGCTGATCATCAGCTATGGCCCGGAATCCGCCGATTACTGCTCATCCAGATACTTACCGTGCAGCATGGTCCAGTATCCGAAGAGGTTCACAGGCTTGATGGTCTTGACGTCCATGCCGACATTCTCCAGCACGGGCTCCATGGGGAAGTCCGGCTGGAAGCCGAGCGGTGCCGCGTACTTGGAAAGGCTGGATTCAAACTTGCGGATCAGCGGGTTTTCCTTGGCAAAGTGATTCACGAAGATCACATCCGCGCCCGGCTTGGCGACACGACGGATTTCCTTCATCAGCTTATAGGGATCCGGGACCACCGACAGCACGTAGAGCACGATCAACTTGTCGAAGGAGTTGTCCGGGAAGTCCAGTTCCATCGCGTCCATGCAGTAGAGGTCGGTGTTCGTCAGACCGTGCTTCTCGACCCGCTTCTGGGCCCTGTCCAGCATGTCCTGGGACAGATCGATACCGGTGATATGGGTATAACTCGGAAATTCCGGCAGGGAAAGGCCCGTGCCGACGCCCACTTCCAGAATCTGATCGCCGGGCTCGTATTCCAGTGTTTTCAGGGCAGTGCGACGACCGTTCCTGAAGACGAGCCCGAATACCCAATCATAAACCGGTGCGTAACGCTTATAGGCACCGCGAATACTGTTGTTGTCCAATTTCTGCACTCCTACCTGAAAAGAAGGGGCATACCCTACCAATTGCACCCGGGTTCGTCACCTGTGATTTGCAGCCGGTAACAAACCCCCGATCAGCCCGCGAGCTGATCCGCCACCGGCAGTTGCCGGATGCGTTGTCCCGTCGCCGCATAAATGGCATTGCAGAGCGCCGGTGCCACAGGCGGCAACCCGGGTTCTCCCACACCACCCATCGGCGCATTGGGGTCATTGTTCACCAGATGCACGCGCACTTCACGCGGGGCGTGCTCCATTCGCGGAATATGATACTGGTGGAAATTGTCCTGTGCCACTACCCCCTCGCTAAGGGTCACCTCACTGTGCAGGGCGATCCCGATCCCCATGACGCAGGCTCCCTCGAGCTGGGAGCGGATCCGCTCCGGATTGACCTGGCGACCGCAGTCAAAGGCCATGTCTGCGCGATGTACGATCACGCCACCATCGTCCTGGACTTCCACCTCCATGACCACCGCCGTGTAGGAGACAAAGCTGTGATGCATGGCCAGCCCCAGCCCACGGCCCGGTGGCAGTTCACGGCCCCACCCCGCCTCCTGCGTGGCGCGTTCGACGACCGCTCGCATGCGGCCGACGTTGATGGGGTAGCGTTCAGGGTCTTCCCCGTAGTTCCACTCATCGTTGAACGTAGCCGGATCAATACGGCGCGCCGGGCCCAGCAACTCAAGCAGGTAATCCCGGTGGTCGCGCCCGGCCGCTTCCGCCATTTCCGCCGCAAAGCTCTGTATGGCAAAGGCGTGGGGCAGGTTGTAGACGGATCGGAACCAGCCGATGCGCACATGCGCCGAGGCCTTGGGGTTTTCCAGGCGGATGGCGGGGATGTCAAAAGGCATGGTATTGAAGCCCATCCCCAGCTCGAAGCCGCCCTTGTGCTCCGGGTCCTCGGCAAACAGGGAGCCGATGCTGGGCGACAGGGTCCGGTGCAGCCAACCGATCGCCTTGCCATCCGCGTCGAGCCCTGCCTCAAGACGATCGACGGAGTTGGCATGGAAATAGGTATGCTGGATGTCGTCTTCCCGGGTCCATTGGACACGTACGGGGCGCCCTTCAAACTGGCGGGCAACGCTGGCCGCTTCCATGACAAAGTCCGGCTTGGATTTACGGCCAAAGCCGCCGCCAAGCAGGGTGACGTTGACGGTGACATCCTCGACATCCAGCCCCAGCTTTCCGGCAACACCCTCGCGGGTGGCGCGCGGATGCTGGACCGGCGCCCAGGCTTCGCCCTTGCCATCCTTGAAGCGGACCACAGCTACCGGCGGCTCCATGGGCGCCTGGGCCATATGCGGCATATAGTAGGTAGCGTCCAGGCGCCTGTCCGCTTTTTCGAGCGCTTCTTCGATGTTGCCGCTCTCACGGATGGTCTTGCCGGGCGACTGCGCGGCCTCCTCCAGCGCCTTGCGATAGGCTTCAGTGTCATAACGGGCATTGTCACCGGCCGCCTCCAGGTTCCACTCAATGGACAGGGCCCGGCGCCCCTCGATCGCCGCCCAGGTATTCTCGGCCACAACGGCCACCCCGCCCAGTGGCTCAAAACCCGCGGGTGGATCCGCGCCCTCAATGGTGACCACCTTCACCACCCCGGGCACCTTGAGGGCTTCGGCATCGTCCACGCTTTTAAGGTTGGCGCCGTAAACCGGCGGACGTGCAACCACCGCGAAAAGCTGGTCATCGAAAATGACGTCGCCACCGAAGACCGCACTGCCGGAGACAATGCCGTCGCCGTCAATCGCCGGTGGCCGCGCGCTGTCGTCGCGCAGCTCGCCATTGACCATCCCGGTTTCCCGGCTGATGTAACGCAGTTCGCTGTCCGGCTTGAGGGTCAGGCTCTCCCGGTCGGGAATACTCAGCTCCCGGGCACGGCCAGCCAGCTCGCCAAAGCCGAGTTCGCGACCACTGGGCTCATGTCGAACCAGATGCACACCGGCACGACACTCTTCCTTCGGAACACCCCACTCATTGGCAGCGGCCTGCTCGAGCATGCTCCGGGCAGCGGCGGCGGCACGGCGCATGGGGCTGAACCAGTGGCGCATGCTGCGGGAGCCATCCGTATTCTGGTTGCCGTATTTCTCCTGGTTCGCCGGAGCCTGCTCGACCCGGACCCGATCCCAGTCAGCACCCAGTTCGTCGGCGGCGACCATTACCAGGCTGGTGCGGATCCCCTGCCCCATCTCGGAACGATGGTTGACCACGGTCACGGTGCCATCGGCGTCAATATGAATGAAGACATTGGGGTTATCGACCCAACCGCCGGGCATAGCAGCCGCGCCATACTGTGTTTCCTCTTCCTCCGCGAGCAGGGGGTCCCAGCGCACAGCCACCACCAGGGCACTGCTGGCCGCCAGCCCCTTGAGAAAGTGGCGGCGGCTGACATTGGCGATCATTGGCATTTCCCTATCCTGGCTCATGCCTTTTCCTCCCCGCCCGAGGCGCGCTTAATCGCCGCCATGATCCGGTTATAGGTGCCGCAGCGGCAGAGATTACCGTTCATGGCCTCGCGGATCTGCTCCTCATCGGGCTCCGGATTCTCCTTGAGCAGGGCGGTTGCCGCCATAATCTGCCCGCCCTGGCAGTAACCACACTGGGCAACACCCAGATCCAGCCAGGCCTGCTGAACCCGCTTGCCGGTGGCGTCATCGGCCATGGCTTCGATGGTGGTGACCTTCTTGCCGTCTACGGCGGATACGGGTGTCACACAGGAACGTGTTGCCTCGCCATCAACGTGCACCGTGCAGGCGCCACACTCAGAGATACCACAGCCGAACTTGGTGCCCGTCAGCTGGACAACATCGCGCAGTGCCCAGAGCAATGGCATTTCGCCCGGCACCTTGAGCTCATGCTCCTCGCCGTTGATTGTGAGGCTTGCCATGATGACGCTCCTTTTTATTGGTCGCTTATGCCTGAAACGTATTATGCGCCACGACGATTGCTGCTGCATAGCAGCCAATGCAGACAGTCCTGACGCCCACGGGTTATAGTTACGTTTGGATCGGGAATTCGGGTTACCGCCTTGAACCACGAAGACTTTGATGAAGAAACCGCCCTGATGGCGGCACAGGCCCTGCAGAAAGTACTCTCCCGGCGTATGCACCGAAAGAAGGTTTTGGGGGAGGAGCGCCTCGTGCCTGGACAGCTGGGTGAAGCCCTTGGGCTGCCCAGACTGTGCAAGCAGCTCAACAGCCGACGGCAGGGGACCCGCCAGGACGCCGTGGAGCGCTTCGAGGCCATATGGGCCTCGCTGTCCGAAACGTCCCGACGCAGGGTTCGCCAGGCCCTGGGATGGTATGACCCCCGCGAACTGGACTGGGAAGATCCCCGGTCAAACCGGCGCCCCGTGGAGCGCTACTGAGCGTCCTGGCTCCGGTAGCGCTGCTGCAGATAAAGACCAGCGACCACCATCACCAATCCAACCACGGTCGAAGGACGGATCACCTCCCCCACAATCACCGCCACAAAGACCAGTGACAACGGCGGCGACAGGAAGATCAGGTTGCTCAGGCGCGATGTATTCGTTGCCTTCTTCATCGCGAGAAGCCAGAGCACGAAGGCGATGCCCATCTCAAAGGCGCCCACCCATGCGGCCCCCGCCATCCCCTGCCAGGAAGGCCATTGCCAGCCCTCATAAAGAGCGAGCAGGAGCAGCAACGGCCAGGCGAACAGAAAGTTCAGCAGGAGTCCCGCCACCGGTTCCCGTGTATCACGGGTATTGAAAATCCAGTAAAGCGCCCATGCCAGCGTACTGAGCAACGCCAGGGCCACGCCGGCCCCATCGGACAGCTGGAAGGACAGGACATCTCCCCGCGTGGCAATCACAAAGACACCGCCATAGCATACAAGGCCCGCAATACCATCGCTCAGGTGCAGGCGATGCCCCAGCAGGGGCACGGCCAGATAGGTCAGCGTCAGCGCCCAGGTGTAATTGATGGCCATCGCCTCTTGGGCGGGAAGGCGGTCATAGGCGCCGAAAAGCAGCAGATAGTAGAGGCAGGGGTTGATCAGCCCGAAGCCGATCGACAACAGCATCCCGCGACGCCCGGGCGTAAGGGAGGCACGCAGCTGACCCTGCCAGGCCTGCCATCCCACCAGAACCAGGATGGAGAAGCTGCTGGCCCAGAACATCAGCGCAATCGGCGACAGATACGCCAGTGATACCTTGAAAGCGGTGGCTGCGGTGGACCACAGCAGCACGGTAGCCAACCCCAGCAGCATGGCCTGACGCTGGTCTTTCATCGATCAGGCAAACACCGTAACTGTCTGGCGGCTCAGCGCCACCAGCTCCCCCGAGGCGGTCCATATACCTGCCTGGGTATAGCCATAACCGTCCCTGGCCTGGTCGATGGTGGCTTTGTAGAGCAACCAGTCGTCGGGGGCGATTGCCGGCAACGGATGGACCAGTTCCATGGTCCAGCTGAGTGTGCTCGCCGGAGCCGGTTTGGGAAGATGGGGGAGCAGGGCCGGCGGCCAGGTATCAATCAGGGCCACGAGGTGGGAAGCGGTGATCGCCTCCGGTGGCTCGCGGAACCGCATCCAGCCTCCCATGGTCCGATCGCTGGACCCCGTAAACGGAAAACCACCCAGGGCGAAGCGCAGGTCGTAATGACGAAGGAAATCCGGTGTTACCCCCTCCATTTGCGGCATCGGATACCCGGCCTCGGGTTCCTTCACTTCGGGCGCCGGTTCCGGCTCGAGCGCTACAACCGAGTCGCGGCTCACGCCGAAACTGCCCAGTGCGACAAGCACCACCTGATCATTCTGGTAAAGGCGACTCTCCACCTGGGTAACCGCCTTGCCCTGGCGCAGGATCTCCGCCTCCACCGTAACCTCAGCATCCGGCGCAGCCGGCGCGATAAAGGAAACGGCCAGTGACCGCAGGGGGCGGTCGTCGGAAAGCCGGCGCACCATGGCTTCATGGGCCATGGCGCCCAGGAGGCCACCGAAAGTCGCCCGGCCCTGCCCCCAGTCCGGGGTTATGGTGGCATGGCCATCACGGCCCTGGCGCATCAATTCATCAAAATCAGGCATTCATTGGCTCCCTGCCCGGTCGTAGGTCACCAGGCTGTATGGAAAGGGGTTGTTCTCGCTCGCGGGATGGTCCTCCCGGGCTATCTCGTGCCACTGATCCCAGTCCACTTCCGGAAAGAAGGTATCGCCCTCCACCTCGGCGTGCACTTCCGTCATATAGAGGCGGTCCGCGACGGGCAGTGCCTCGGCGTAGATCTGACTGCCGCCGATCACCACCCGCTCTTCGCCCCCATCAATATAGGCCTGTGCCTCGGCCCGGGAGAGCGCTTCATCCAGGGAGTTCACAACGGTAACCCCATCCCGCTGCCAGTGCGGGTCCCGGGTAACCACCAGGTTCTGGCGGCCCGGCAGGGGTCGACCGATGGATTCCTGGGTTTTCCGGCCCATGATGATGGGTTTGCCGTAGGTCACCTGCTTGAAGTAGCGCAGGTCCTCGGGCAGGTACCAGGGCAATGCATTATTGCGCCCGATGACCCGGTTTCGCGACATGGCCACAATCAGTGCCGTACGCATGGATGCTCCTCAGACAGCGATGGGAGCCCGGATCCCGGGCTGTGGGTGATAGTCCAGGATCCGGAAATCCTCTTCGCGATAATCAAACAGGGTTGCCGGCCGCCGTGCCAGTTCCAGACGCGGACGTGGCCCGGGTGTGCGGCGCAGCTGCTCATAAACGATATCGTCCGTCATGTGGTTCTGGTACAGGTGCACATCCCCGAAGGTATGGACGAAATCCCCGGGTTCGAGATCCGCCTGCTGGGCCATCATGCAGGTCAGCAGACTGTAGGATGCGATATTGAAGGGGACTCCAAGAAAAAGATCCGCACTGCGCTGGTAGAGCTGGCAGGACAGCCGCCCGTCCGCCACATAGAACTGGAACAGGCAGTGGCAGGGAGCCAGGGCCATGCGGCCATGGCGTACATTGTCCTGGGGGCTCATGGATTCATCGGGCAGCTCCGCCGGGTTCCAGGCGCTGACCAGCAGCCGCCGGGATTCCGGCCGGGTCCGGATCTGGTCCAGCACCTCGCTGATCTGGTCCACGGTACTGCCGTCCGGGCACCGCCAGCTGCGCCACTGCTTGCCATAGATGGGGCCCAGGTCGCCGTTGTCCAGCGCCCACTCGTCCCAGATGGAGACGTTGTGGGCCTTGAGTTCATTATTATCCGTGGAGCCGTTCAGGAACCACAGGAGCTCGTGGATGATGCTGCGCACGTGGACCTTCTTGGTGGTCAGCAGCGGAAACCCTTCGGAAAGGTCGAAGCGAAGCTGGCGCCCGAAAACGGAACGGGTCCCCACGCCCGTGCGGTCTCCCCGGTCCGTGCCATTATCCAGGATGTCTCGCATCAGGTTCAGGTAGGATTCCATTCAGGCGTTCCCCTTCTCGTTGCGATACGCCATCCACAGCATAACGGCACCGACCAGGGCCATGGGAATGGACAGGACCTGGCCCATGGTCATCCAGTCGAAGGCGACGTATCCCAGGTGGGGGTCCGGCGCCCGAAAGAACTCCGCAAAGGTTCGCACAACACCATAGCCCAGCAGGAACAGGGCCGAAACGGCCATAAGAGGACGCGGACGCGCGGAGAAGACCCAGAGCACCGCAAGCAGAAGCACGCCTTCCAGCGCAAACTGATAAAGCTGCGAGGGGTGTCGGGCCAGGGCAT
Organism: Halospina denitrificans; assembly: GCF_004364635.1. Lineage (GTDB taxonomy): Bacteria > Pseudomonadota > Gammaproteobacteria > Pseudomonadales > Oleiphilaceae > Halospina > Halospina denitrificans. The sequence goes on from NZ_SOAX01000007.1 coordinate 197,518, forward strand.
CACCGGCCTGGGGAAACACCATGGCCCAGGGTACATCCGTGGGCCGGCCCCAGAGCTCACCGTTGATGAAGTTGCCGAGGCGGCCCAGCCCGAGACCCACCGGAATAACCGGGGCAATGAAATCCGCGATATTGAAGAAGTGACAGCCCAGCTTGCGGGCGAACAGGAACATCGCGATCAACACACCGATGAGGCCACCATGGAAGGACATCCCCCCTTCCCAGATCTGGAAGAGCCAGAGCGGGTCACCCAGGAATCGCTCGAAATGGTAGAAAAGCACATATCCGAAGCGCCCGCCGAGGATCACCCCCAGCGCCAGGTAGAAAATCAGGTCGGCCAGCTGCTCGTTGTTCACCGGCGAATCGGAACGCCCGGTTCTCAGGCGGGCAAGTCCCCACCCTCCCAGGAAAGCCGCCAGGTAGGTCAGCCCATACCAGTGGATCTCCAGTGGTCCGATGGCAATGGCCACGGGGTCGAATTCAGGATGTCTAAGCATGAAGTTCCTCAGGCATTAAGCATTGAGCAGGAAACGGATCCCAATCACGATCAACAGAAGCGCGAAAAGGCGCTTGAGTACCAATTCATTCAGCCGATGGGCCAGCAGCGCCCCGAGTCGCGCAAAGGGAACACTCATTATCACGATGCCGAGCGCGGCCGGGCCATATATGAAACCAGCACTGTAGTCCGGCAGGCCAGCCCTGCCCCAGCCTACCACCACGTTCGTCAGCGCCCCGGAAACCGCTATTGGAAAACCGCAGGCCGCCGAGGTGCCCACCGCCTGCTGCATGCGGGTGCCTACCCAGGTCAGGTACGGAACCGTGAGTGTGCCCCCGCCAATGCCGACAATGGCCGAGAGCCAACCGATTCCGCCGCCGACGCCACCCAGCTCAGCGCGATGGGGCAGGCGCTCCCCCGCCTTCGGCGACCAGCCACTGGCCATCTTGATCGCCGCCAGCACCACGAAAACACCGATGATGCGCTGGAGCATCTCACCACTCAAGGCCCCGGCCGTTGTCGCGCCCAGGGCGGCCCCCACAAGAATGCCCACCGCCATGGGCCGGAACAGGTCCCAGCGCACCGCCCGCTTGGAGTGGTGGGTCTGTATCGAACTGAGAGAGGTAAAAACAACCGTAGCCAGTGAGGTGCCCACGGCAAGATGCGCCGACACAGCAGCGCTCACGCCCTGGATCTCCAGCGCCACCAACAGCACCGGTACGATGATGAGCCCGCCACCGATACCAAAAAGCCCTGCCAGCGTGCCCGCGGCAGCGCCCAGGGCCAGGTAGAGTGCGAATGCTTCCAGAAACCCCATGATGCTCCGCTGCGTCCTTCCCGAAAAATGGATGCTATGATACCGGCCATGTGCCTCATTGTCTTCGCCCTTAATCCCGACGCCCATTACCGCTTCGTACTGGTGGCCAACCGGGACGAGTTCCACCAGCGCCCGACAAGTGCCATGCACTGGTGGTCGGAACAGGGGCCGCTCGCCGGGCGTGATGAGAAGTCCGGCGGAACCTGGCTGGGCATCATGCCCGACGGACGCGTCAGCGCCGTAACCAATTACCGTGCCCCGCAGCTGCCGAACGCTCCCCGGTCGCGGGGTCAGCTGCCCCTGGAACTGCTCCGCGCCGACTCCATGCCCGGGGCTGCGGCCCAGATCCACAAGACGCAGGAACACTATGGCGCCTTCAACCTGATTGGTTACGACAGGGAGGCCGTACACTGCATCAGCAGTGAAGCCACCGAGGGTTTTGTCACCCTGCGCGATGGCATCCACGGCATCAGCAATCACCTCCTCGACACGCCCTGGCCCAAACTCCAGCTCGCGCGCCACTGGCTGAGCGAGATCCTGGATGGTGCCCTCACACCGGCACCAGACCTGCACGACCAGCTGATCCAGCGCTTCGCCGATACGGCCCCCGCCCCGGATCCAGAGCTCCCCGACACGGGCGTGGGTCTGGAGCTGGAACGGGCCCTGTCTCCGGTTTTCATCCATGGCAGCCATTACGGCACCCGTGCCACCACCGTGGTCAGCATCACCCATGACGGCATCGCGGAGGTCAGCGAACAGACCTACGGCCCTAATGGTGCCAGGGGAAGCCTGCAACACTTCCGTTTTGGTACACTATCGCCACAATCCTGAACCGGCCGACTTTCAACCTTCCGGGAACACAGCACGATATGACTGACGAAAACGGGAATAACGAAAACAACCTGTCCAGCTTCGAATCCAGCATCCAGGAACTGGAGAGCCTCGTGCGCAAACTGGAGCAGGGCGAGATGCCTCTGGAGGAATCCCTCAAGGCCTTTGAGCGCGGCGTGCAGCTGACCCGCTCCTGCCAGCAGTCCCTGCGCGCCGCTGAACAGCGTGTCGAGCAGGTCATCGAGAACAGCGATGGCGAACTGGAAAGCCGGCCCTACCCGGACGACTCGGAGTCATGAGCCCGGACAGCTTCCTGAGCGACACCCGCGAACGCCTTGAGTCGGCCCTGGAGACATCCCTGCCGGCAGCGGACCGGGAACCCCGTCGCCTGCACAAGGCCATGCGCCATGCTGTTCTTGGGGGCGGCAAGCGGCTGAGGCCGGCATTGGTACTTGCAACCAGCCAGTGCTGTGGAGGCTCAACGGATACGGCCATGCCGGCGGCGGTGGCCGTGGAACTTATTCACGCCTATTCTCTGGTCCATGATGACCTGCCCGCCATGGACAACGATGAGCTGCGCCGTGGTCGGCCCACCTGTCATATTGCCTTTGACGAAGCGACCGCCATACTCGCTGGGGACGCCCTGCAGACGCTCGCCTTTGAAGGTCTGGGCACAACACAGGCCGCCCCCGGTCAGGTCCTGGAAATGATGCGGGTTCTCGCGGAGGCCAGCGGGCATCAGGGCATGGCCGGGGGCCAGGCACTGGATCTCGACGCCACGGGCGGGCATCCATCGATCGAGGCGCTCGAGACGATGCATCGGCGCAAGACTGGAGCACTCATCGAGGCATCACTGGTCCTGGGGGCACTGGCAGCAGGCGCCAGCGAGACAAGCATCGGCGCGCTGCGACAATTCGGACGCGCCATCGGCCTCGCCTTCCAGGTCCAGGACGACATTCTCGATGTCGAGGGCAGTGCCGAGAAAACCGGTAAACCACAGGGCTCGGACAGCAACCAGAACAAGGCAACCTATACGTCGCTCCTGGGTATCGAGGGGGCACGCCAGCGTCTTGAGTCACTGAGCGAGAGCGCCAATGAGGCATTGGAGGGGGTAACGGGGAATACGGAGCTGCTCAGGGCACTGGCACGATTCATCGTCCAGCGCGATCACTGATCCAGCCCTGTTGTCAGCGCCGGTAGCGCACCCTTATTGTAGCCCTTACCACAGACGCTGAACTCGGGATCGAATTTCACTATAATGCGGGCTTACCGTTAAGGAACCGCAGGGGCAGCAACTTCCGGATGCACGATAACACCGTTTTCAATACCATCCCCGACCAACGGCCGGATACCCCCTTGCTGGACCGGGTCGAGACCCCCGAGCAGCTGCGCGAGGTCATCCGGCGCGATCAGCTCGTACCCCTGGCGCGTGAACTGCGCGCCTTCCTGCTATGGTCCGTGGGCCAGTCCGGAGGGCATTTCGGCGGCGGGCTTGGCGTGATCGAGCTGACCCTGGCCCTGCACTATGTGTTCAACACCCCGGATGACCGGCTTGTCTGGGACGTGGGTCACCAGGCCTATCCCCACAAGATTTTGACCCAACGCCGCGAGCAACTCAGGAGCATCCGCAAAAAGGACGGCCTCGCCGCCTTCCCCAATCGCGACGAAAGTCCCTACGATACCTTTGGCGTTGGCCACTCGAGTACCTCCATCAGCGCCGCGCTGGGCATGGCCCTGGCAGCACGCATCCAGGGAAAGCCCCGCAAGAGCATCGCCGTCATGGGCGACGGGGCCATGACCGCCGGCATGGCGTTTGAGGCCCTGACCCACGCGGCGGACGAGCGTGCCAACCTGCTGGTGGTACTCAACGACAACGATATGTCCATTTCCCACAACGTGGGCGGGCTTTCCAACTACTTTGCCCGGATCCTGGCGAGCCGCACCTATCACCAGGTCCGCGACGGCAGCAAGCGGTTCCTGGCCAACACCCCCGGCCTCAAGGCCCTGATCCGCCGCTCCGAGGAACACCTCAAGGGCATGCTGGCCCCGGGCACCCTCTTCGAGGAGATGGGCTTCAACTACATCGGCCCCATCGACGGCCACGATTTGCCCCGGCTGCTTGAGGTACTGGAAAACATCCGCTCCCTGGAAGGCCCCCAGTTCCTGCATGTGGTGACCACCAAGGGCAAGGGCTTTGGGCCCGCCGAATCGGACCCCGTGGGCTATCACGCCATCAACAAGATCGAACCGGCGCCTCCGGTCCAGCCGGCGGACGCCCCCAAAAAGCCGAAATACTCGAATGTGTTCGGCCAATGGCTCTGTGACATGGCCGCGCAGGATGAGCGCGTTATCGGCATCACCCCGGCAATGCGCGAAGGCTCCGATCTGGTTGCCTTCTCCGAACGCTTCCCGGAACGCTATTTCGACGTGGCCATTGCCGAACAGCACGCTGTTACCCTGGCCGCAGGTATGGCCTGCGACGGCGCCAAGCCGGTGGTGGCCATCTACTCCACCTTCCTGCAACGCGCCTACGACCAGCTGATCCATGACGTCGCGCTTCAAAACCTGGATGTGCTTTTTGCCATCGACCGCGCCGGCCAGGTGGGCGAGGATGGCCCGACCCACGCCGGCGCCTTCGACCTGACCTACCTGCGCTGTGTACCCAACATGGTGGTGATGGCTCCGTCGGACGAGGACGAGACCCGGCAGCTGCTCTACACCGGCCATTGCCATCAGGGACCGGCCGCCGTTCGCTACCCCAGGGGCACGGGTCCGGGGGTTGAAATCAACGAGGAAATGACGGCACTGCCCATCGGCAAGGGGCGTCTCCGGCGCGAAGGCCAGCGCGTCGCCATACTGGCCTTCGGATCCATGGTGCAGCCGTCACTGGAAGTGGCGAACTCGCTCGGTGCGACTGTTGCCGACATGCGCTTTGTGAAACCTCTGGACACCGAACTGGTGGAGCGTCTTGCTGAAAGCCATGACCTGCTGGTGACCATCGAGGAGAACGTGGTTGCCGGGGGTGCCGGCAGCGCGGTTTCCGAGCACCTGCACTCGGCGGGAATTGCAGTGGATCTACTGCAGCTGGGATTGCCGGACCGCTTTATTGACCATGGCAAGCCCGCTGAACAGCTTGCCGACTGTGGTTTGGATGTGGACAGTATCCAGCAGTCCATCCAGGAGCGGCTGGCACAGCTCGACAATGGGCGGCTCGCGGCCGTCCAGCACTCCTGACCCCGGGGCTCAGTCCTCGAGGGGCGGGTCGTCGTCCTGGTGGGTAGTGAACCAGTGCCCCATCCGTGAGCGCTTGGTATCCAGGTAGGTTTCATTATGGGGGTTGCGCCCGACCTGGAGCGGGACCCGTTCCACCACCTCAATCCCGAGCTCCCTGAGGGCATCCACCTTGCGCGGATTGTTCGTCATCAACCGCAGCTTTGCGATTCCCAGATGGGACAGCATATCCAGGCACATGCTGTAATCGCGTAGATCGGCAGCAAATCCAAGGCGTTCATTGGCTTCAACAGTATCCGCGCCCTGGTCCTGGAGATTGTAGGCCCGGATCTTGTTGAGAAGACCGATACCACGCCCTTCCTGGCGCAGGTAGAGCAGAAGCCCGCGCCCTTCAATGGCAATACTGCGAAGCGCCTCTTCGAGTTGATAGCCACAGTCACAACGCATGCTGTAAAGGGCATCGCCGGTAAGGCATTCGGAGTGGGTCCGCGCCAGCACCGGCTCACCATCGGCAACATCCCCAAGGCTCAGGGCAATGTGCTCCTGTCCGGTACTGATTTCCTCAAAGCCGTGCATATCGAAAACGCCAAATGGCGTCGGCAAGCGACAGCTTTCGATAAAGCGAACGACCAAGGGACCGACCTCTCAGAAATTAAAGGGATGCAAGTGTAACAGAAGGCGCCCAACCGCTGAATACGCGGAGACTACTGAGCCTCCGACGATTGCCAGTGACCGGAGCGACCGCCCTGCTTTTCAAGCAGGCGGGTGTTGTCAATAACCATGCCCCGGTCCACCGCCTTGCACATGTCATAGAGCGTGAGCGCCGCCACCGAAACCGCCGTCAGAGCTTCCATCTCCACACCCGTGTTGGCGGAGAGGCGACATCGGCTCTCGATATCAATGCCGTCCCGATCCGCGCGTGGCGTAAGCCATACCTTCACTGAGGACAGGTTGAGGGAATGACAGAGCGGAATCAGCTCATGGGTTTTCTTGGCCGCCATGATCCCCGCGATACGCGCCGTAGCGAGCACATCCCCCTTGGGGTGTTCGCCGGCCAGGATCATGTCCAGGGTTTCCGGTGCCATCCGGATGGTGCCCGCGGCCCTGGCCTCGCGCTGGGTAACGGGCTTGTCGCCCACATCCACCATGTTGGCAGCGCCGGACTCATCCACGTGACTCAGTTTGCTCATGAGAATTCCCCCTTGGTGTCCCACCAGAAACGGATACCGGCAACGCCGCAGCCGCCCCGGGCCCGTACCTGTTCCAGATCATCCGGACCCAGTCCACCCAGGCCATACACGGGCAGAGACACCGATTCCGCCATGGCATGGAAACGGTCCCACCCTATGGCCGGTTGGCCCGAATGGGTCCGCGTCGGCCGCACGGGTGACAGGAAGGCATAATCCGCGCCCAGCTGCTCAGCGTGCCTTAATGCTACCTCGTCGTGGCAGGATACCCCCAGGCGATGGGCCCCGGATACCGGGCGGGCGGAATGGCGGGCAGCCACCGCCCATGGCAGGTGGAGGCCGACGGCCTCGGGGCACTGTTCCAGAACCTCCGGGCCACCATGGACCAGAACGCGGACATCCGCATCACCGGCCGCCCCGTTCAGGCATTCAAAATCACGCCGGTAATCAGTCGCAGAGCGCCCGGGTGCGCGGAGAACACAGTCGCTGCCCGCCCATCCCGACAGCCAATCACGCAGCGCGCCGGGGGGCAGATCCGATACCGGCGGTTCAGTGCCCGTAATGAGAATAAAGTCCGGCTGCTGAAGCGCCTGCAGGATCACACGGTTTGCCGCTGGAAATTCACCGGGCTCCAGGCCTTCCAGTTCCCGCCAGCCCAGTGTCTGGCCTTCACGGCTGGCAGGATGGCCGGTATAGCGGGTTATCGTAAAAACCTCGAGCCGGACTCGGCGATCGCCGTAATCATGCTCAACACGCATCAGGAATTCCGGCGCACCCGGATCGACCGATAATCCGACCTCTTCCCTCAGTTCCCGGCACAGCCCTTCCCGAGCCGTTTCCCCCGCATCCACCTTGCCGCCAGGAAACTCAAGGAGACCGCCCTGGTGCTGGTCAGCCGAACGATGAGCCACCAGGGCACGCCTCCTGCCCGAACCGGTATCCAGAACAACCCCCAGCGCCACATGCACCACGGCCATGGCTCAGGTCCGGTATTCCGCGTTTATGGTGACGTACTCGTGGGAAAAGTCGCAGGTCCAGACCCGCTCGGCGGCCTGACCGCGTCCAAGAACGATACGGATACAGGGTTCGGCGCCATCCATCACCGCCTGGCCGTCGGCTTCCGTATAGGTGGGAGAGCGTCCGCCATCCTGTACGATACAGACATCATCCAGGAACACATCAATACGGCTGACATCCAGGTCCTCGAGACCGGCGCGGCCCACGGCCGCCAGTATCCGGCCCCAGTTGGGGTCGGCGGCATAAAGGGCCGTCTTGACGAGGGGTGACTCGGCCACCGCAAAAGCCACCTTCAGGGCTTCAGCCTCTGTGCGCGCCCGTTCAACACGGACAGTGACAAAGCGCGTAGCGCCCTCGGCGTCGCGCACAATTGCCTGCGCCAGCTCACGGAACACGTCATGGATGGCGTCGCGCAGTGCTGGAATAACCCGGTCCTTGCCATCCAGGACCCTGGCGTGACTCTGCCCCGTCGCCACGCCGACACAGGCGTCATTGGTGGAGGTGTCGCCGTCGACGGTAATCCGGTTGAAACTTGCTTCTGCCGCCTCGGCCACCAGGGACTGGAACTGATCACGGGGAACGGCGGCGTCGGTGGCCATGAACGCGAGCATGGTCGCCATATTGGGGCGGATCATCCCGGCACCCTTGCTGATACCGGAGATGCTTACGGGGTCGCCGTCGATGACCAGCTTCCTTGTGGCACCCTTGGGCAGAGTATCCGTGGTCATGATGGCGGAAGCGGCCCGCTGCCATCCCGATGGACTCAGCGCCGACAGCGCTTCGGGAATGGCGTTCTGGATGCGTTCCACTGGAAGCGGCTCCCCGATAACCCCGGTGGAGAAAGGAAGCACCTGATCGGGCTGCGCACCACCAGCATCGGACAGCGCGCGGCAGCAGCTTTCCGCGTCCGCCATGCCCTGTTGGCCGGTACCGGCATTGGCATTGCCTGTGTTGATCAGCAGGTAACGTGGCCGGCTGTTGGCCAGTGAGCGCTCCGCCAGGATCACGGGCGCCGCGCGAAAGGCGTTGCGGGTGAAGACCGCGGCGGCTTCAGAACCCTCGGCGATTTCCATCACCACCAGGTCATCCCGGTCCGGGGACTTGATACCCGCCCGGGCAACCCCGAGCCGGATACCATCAATGGCCTGGAAATCAGGAAGGGGTAACGGATTCACGGCCACGGCGTTTACTCCACCTTGCCATGGCAATGCTTGTATTTCTTGCCCGAACCGCAGTAGCAGGGCTCGTTGCGTCCGACCTTACGGCCGTCGCGAACGAAAGGCTGCTGACCAATGCCGCCCTCGTCGTCCTTCTGCTCCTGGTCACCCCCGGCATCATCCCGTGCCGCGGCCCCCTGGGGCTGGGATTCATGCTTGGTCTGGGCCGAGGCCAGCTCCCTCTCGAGTTCCTGGCGACGCTGGCGCTCCAGTTCCTCAAGCTCTTCCTGACGCTGCACGCGCACATGGGAGAGCACCCGGACCACATCGAACTTGATGGATTCCAGCATATTCTGGAAGAGGTTGAACGCCTCTCTCTTGTATTCCTGCTTGGGGTTGCGCTGGGCGTAGCCACGCAGATGGATACCGCGGCGCAGGTGATCCATGTTCGACAGGTGCTCTTTCCAGAGCGTATCGAGGGTCTGCAGGAAGATCTGCTTCTCGAAGCGCCGCATCGTGGCGGCGCCGACGATGTCTTCCTTCTCCTGATAGGTGTTGATGTGCTCCTGCAGGATCCGCTCCCTGAGCTTTTCCTCGTACATCCCCTCTTCCTCGAGCCAGTCCCGGACCGGCAGCTTGAGACCGAGTTCCGACTCGAGATGCTTTTCAAGGCCGGGCACGTCCCACTGCTCGGGAATGCTCTGGGGCGGAATGTACTGGCTGATGGCGGAATCGACCACGTCCTCACGGATCTGGCCGATGATGTCCGAGATGTCCTCGGATGCCATCACTTCGTTACGCTGCTCATAGACCACGCGGCGCTGGTCGTTGGCCACATCGTCATACTCGAGAAGCTGCTTGCGCATGTCGAAGTTGCGGCCCTCAACCTTGCGCTGCGCCTTCTCGATGGAGTTGGTCACCATGCGGTGCTCAATGGCCTCGCCTTTCTGCATGCCCAGCGCCTGCATGAGGTTCTTGACCCGGTCCGGGGCGAAGATGCGCATCAGGTCGTCTTCCAGGGACAGGAAGAAACGCGAGGAACCCGGGTCGCCCTGGCGGCCGGAACGCCCGCGGAGCTGATTGTCGATACGCCGTGATTCATGGCGCTCGGTGCCAATGATGTGCAGGCCGCCCGCCTCAACCACAGCGTCGTGGCGCTTCTGCCAGTCCGCGCGCAGGGCCTCTTTCTGCTCCTCGGTGGGGTTGTCCAGATCCGCCAGCTCGGCGTCCAGGTTCCCGCCAAGCACGATATCGGTGCCCCGGCCCGCCATGTTGGTGGCGATGGTCACGGTGCCAGGCTTACCGGCCTGGGCAATGACATGGGCTTCTTTCTCATGCTGTTTGGCGTTGAGCACGTTATGGGGAATGTCCGCTTCCTTGAGCAGCCGCGACATAACTTCGGAGGTATCGATGGAGGCCGTGCCCACAAGCACCGGCCGCCCCGCCGCAACCTCGTCGCGGATCTCGTCAATGATGGCCTGGTACTTTTCCTCCTGGGTCAGGTAGATCAGGTCGTTGTAGTCAGTCCGGTTAACCGGCTTGTTGGTGGGGATACAGACGACGTCCAGGCCGTAGATCTGGCGGAACTCAAAGGCTTCGGTATCCGCCGTGCCGGTCATGCCCGCGAGCTTGTCGTAGATCCGGAAGAAATTCTGGAAGGTGGTTGAGGCCAGCGTCTGGCTCTCGGCCTTGATCTCGACCCCTTCCTTGGCTTCCACCGCCTGGTGGAGCCCTTCACTCCAGCGGCGGCCCGGCATGGTGCGGCCGGTGTGCTCATCCACGATGACCACATCACCGTCCTGGATGATGTAGTCCACATTGCGGTGGAACAGGTGATGGGCACGCAGACCGGAGTGCACATGGTGGAGCAGCGACAGGTTGGCGGCCGAGTAGAGGCTCGAGTCCTCGTCAAGGAGCCCGGCCTCGCGCAGAAGCTGCTCGACCTTCTCATGGCCCCGTTCCGTCAGCTCCACCGAGCGGGATTTCTCGTCGATGGTGAAGTCCCCGTCCGGCTCTTCCTCCGCATCCGGCGACGACTTCTCAAGCTGGGGGATCAGGCGGTCGATGCTGTTGTAGATGTCGACATTGCTCTCAGCGGCACCGGAGATGACCAGTGGTGTCCTCGCTTCGTCGATCAGGATGGAGTCCACTTCGTCGACAATGGCGAAGTGCAACCCGCGCTGCACCTTGTCCTCAATACTGAAGGCCATGTTGTCGCGCAGGTAATCGAAACCGAACTCGTTGTTGGTCCCGTAGGTAATGTCCGCGGCGTAGGCCTCGCGCTTCTCCTCCGAAGGCTGGCCGGAATAGATGACCCCCACGTCGAGTCCGAGGAAGTTGTAGAGTTTACCCATCCAGGCCGCGTCACGGCTGGCCAGGTAGTCGTTCACGGTGACGAGGTGCGCCCCCTTGCCCGTGAGCGCATTCAGATAGATGGCGAGGGTCGCCACCAGGGTCTTACCCTCACCGGTGCGCATCTCGGCAATATGGCCTTCATGCAGCGTAATACCGCCGATCAGCTGCACGTCGAAGTGGCGCATTCCCAGCACCCGGCCGCTGGCCTCGCGCACCACCGCAAAGGCTTCCGGCAACAGGTCATCCAGCTCGGCGCCGTTGGCGAGCTTTTCCTTCAGCTCTGTGGTCTTGCCCTGCAACGCCTCGTCCGAGAGCTGAGACAGTTCCGGGTCAAACTGGTTAACCTTGTCGACCAGTTTTTGCATCCGCTTGATTTCACGGGCATTTTTGCTACCGAATAAGCGCGTTGCCAGCTGTGCAAACATAATAAGCCATTCATTTCCATGGAAGCCCTGCGCCGGATAACAGGCGCCGGAGTCCGGCAGGGCGGATTCATCTCTCGGCGTATCCGGGACACTTTGAAGCAGAGCATTCTAACGCTAATTGAGCGGCGGATAAAAGCGACTGCAGACAGGGAGGGAGAAGCAGAAGCGCAGGGCCCGGAGGGCCCATGCGGCTACATGAAGTCTTTGGGGTCCTGGCGGTTTCCGTTCCTGACTACTTCAAAATGCACATGGGGACCCGTAGAACGGCCGGTGGAGCCCATCACGGCAATCTGCTGGCCCTTTTCCACAATGTCTCCCTTGCTCACCAGAAGCTCCTTCGCGTGAGCATAGCGGGTCTGAAGTCCGTCGCCATGATCGATCTCGACGAAATACCCATAGCCACCCTTCTGCTTGGCTGCGGTCACAACGCCGGCGCCAACTGCGACAACATCCCCGCCATCACGACCGGCCACGTCGACCCCTGTATGCCAGGCGCGTCGACCGGTAAAAGGGTCAGTACGGTAGCCATAGGGGGATGAAGTCCAGCCCCAACTCACTGGCCGACCGTCCGGTTCCCTCTGGTTATTGATTTCACGATTGGCAATCAGCCGGTCAAGAAGGGCAAGCTGTTTTTCACGTGAGCGCAAGCGACTGTCCAGCGCGTCAATCTGATCCTCAAGATCCGCCAGGCTCTGGTTTTCACCGGAAAGCTCAGCTTCCGGCCCACCCATGGCGGGAGCTGCGTCGAAATTGAACTCCTGGTCGCCCATGTCTGCCGCCGCAACAAGATTCTGGCCAAGCGCATCAACGCGCAGCGCCCGCGCCTGAATTTCTCCAAGGCGCCGCGTCAAGGCATCGATCTCGTGCTCGGCGCGCTCTTCAACATTGGCAAGCCTTTCCCGGGTTTCCACAAGCCGGGTGCGCCAGCGGCTGACCAGATGGCTTTCGGTCTCGGCATCACCTTCAGCAACCTGCTGCAGGGCAAGCTGGTAACCACCCCAGGCAGCACCACCGACGGCACTGGCCAAAGCGATTACGACCGCCACTACCGCCTGTTTTCCCGGGACCAGCATCCTGGCCCTGCCGTGATGGCGTCCTACCAACAGAATATTCATAGACCCACCTGAATCCTTTGTTGCGCCTCTGTCATGATCGTCCGACGCATTAGCCGTTTTTAATGGTCTATTGAGTATAGACACGTCCCACCCCATACTCTATTTAGTAATGTAACTGATCCTTTCAATTGCTAAAGCGCAGGCTGCGGGCCTTTTCAGAATGTCGCGAGAGAACCACCCGACCAATCCGTTCCGGAACGCACCCAAAGGGCCGCTCGAGACCCTACTCAACCGGGCCGACCAACACCAGTGGCTTGAATCAATCGTAATGAGGGCTTTGCCGCCGACGCTGGCGGAATGCTGTCGGTTTGCCGGCTGCAAAAACGGCGAGATGACGCTACTCGTACCCGACAGCACGCGCGCAAGCCAAGTTCGGTTTCAGCAACGGGCGATGCTGCGGGCATTGAGGGAGGATGAACGTTTTTCTCAGGTCTGGCGCATTCGTATACGGGTCCAGCCCTGGTTTTCACCGGCGCCGCGACGGTCGACACCACCGCCCCGACTTAGCGAGGACAATGCCCGCCTCCTCAGGGAAGAGGCCGAGCACACTGAGGATGAGGCGCTGAGGGATGTACTGCTGAGGCTTTCCTCTCACACCCGGTAACGCGGAATTTCAGCCCGTCGCTGCGAGCGAGGGCTTGAAGTAGGAAATCGGAGCCTTGGCCTCATCGTCAAAGGTCACCACTTCCCAGGCATCCTCTTCCGCAATCAACTTCCGCAACAGCTTGTTGTTGAGATCGTGGCCCGACTTGAAGCCACGGAACTCGCCGATAAGGCTCGAGCCCATCAGATACAGATCCCCGATGGCGTCCAGCATCTTATGGCGTACAAACTCATCATCGTAACGCAGCCCGTCCTCGTTCAGGATCCGGTAGTCGTCTACGACGATAGCATTATCAACACTGCCGCCCAGCGCCAGATTCATCGAGCGCAGGGCTTCAATATCGCGCATGAAACCAAAAGTCCGCGCGCGGCTCACTTCCTTGACGAACGAAGTGCTCGAAAAATCCACGGTGGCATTCTGTGAACGCCCATCAAAGACCGGATGATTGAACTCGATCGTAAAACTCACCTTGAAGCCTTCGAACGGCGTGAAGGTTGCCCACTTACCTTCCTCCTCGACGGTCACTTCCCGCTTGATACGGGTAAAGCGCTTGGCCGCTTCCTGCTCCGCAATACCCGCGGACTGCAGCAGAAAGACAAAGGGGCCGGCACTGCCATCCATAATGGGGACTTCAGCCGCACTGAGCTCAACGTAGCAGTTATCCAGCCCCAACCCGGCCATCGCGGACATCAGGTGCTCCACCGTGGCCACCCGGACCCCATCCTTGACCAGTGTGGTGGAGAGCATGGTCTCGCCCACGTATTCCGCCTTGGCCTCTACTTCCACCACCGGGTCCAGATCCACCCGTCGGAAAACGATGCCGGTATTCACCGGTGCCGGTTTGAGTGTCAGGAATACCTTTTCACCGGAGTGAAGCCCCACACCGGTGGCCCGAATGGTATTTTTCAAGGTGCGCTGTCTAATCATGGGTTCATCGTTCCGTCATATTATCGCCGTACAATGCCGCCGGCAGTTTGCATGTACTGTATCAGATGCCGCCGCTGAGCGCCATTTGCACAGCCCACCGTAAACCGAAACATTGGCCTGAATGACAGGCTTTTTGTCCCGTTTTTGTAACAGTACGTCAGTCCGCCTGACGGCGCAGAAACGCCGGAATATCAAGGTAGTCCACATTGGCATCGGACTCACCCTGGCTCTGCTGGTCCACGGCGGCATTGCCATTACTGGAGACAGCGCGGCGACGCAGCACGGCCGGACGGTCCAGCTGGTTATAGTCCGTCTTGCCATCCAGGTTCCGGGTATTGTCGACCACCTTTGTAGGGGCTTCCGCTTCTGCGTTCAACCCCGTTGCCACAACGGTCACCTTGAGTTCACTTTCCATCTCCGGGTCAATCACGGTACCCACGACGACCGTGGCGGATTCGGAGGCAAACTCCCGAACGATATCACCCACTTCGGTAAATTCGCCCAGGTTCAGGTCCATGCCGGCGGTAATGTTCACCAGGATGCCGCGAGCGCCCTGCAGGTTGATGTCATCCAGCAGCGGACTGCGGATCGCACCCTCGGCCGCCTCGCGCGCCCTTTCTTCGCCGGTGGCGCGGGCTGTGCCCATCATGGCATTACCCATCTCGGACATGACCGTCTTAACGTCGGCAAAATCCACGTTGATCATGCCGTTACGCGTAATCAGGTCGGCAATGCCCTGGACCGCACCAAGAAGGACGTCATTGGCCGAAGCAAACGCATCCAGAAGACTGGTGTTCTTGCCCATCACGGTCAGCAGGCGTTCGTTGGGGATGGTGATGAGCGAATCAACACTCTCCTCAAGAGCCCGGAGACCGGCATCCGCCACCTTCATGCGCTTGCCGCCCTCAAAGCTGAACGGCTTGGTGACGACGGCAACCGTCAGGATTCCCATTTCACGGGCAACCTCCGCAACGATGGGAGCCGCACCAGTGCCGGTACCACCGCCCATGCCGGCCGTAATAAAGACCATGTCGGCCCCCTTGAGCGCATCCGCGATGCGATCCCGGTCCTCCATGGCGGACTGGCGGCCGATCTCCGGATTGGCGCCGGCTCCAAGGCCTTTGGTGATGTTGCCACCAAGCTGGATCAGTGACTTGTTATCCAGATCCTTGAGGGCCTGGGCATCCGTGTTCGCACACAGGAATTCCACCCCCTCAATGTCACTGGACAGCATGTGGCGCACGGCGTTACCACCACCGCCGCCAACACCGACCACTTTGATGACCGCGCTCTGCTCGACGTTGTCTACAAGTTCGAACATTTTCCCTTCTCCTTCGGTTTAGAGCGGCCCGCAGCCGCAATTTTCTCGTGTTGAGACACTCGTGTTTCAGAAATTCCCGGTGAACCAGTTCTTGATTCGCGCCAGGAGCGTATTCTCGGAAGCCGGGCGGGACTCACGCCCCTGTCCCAGCTCAATCTGTTTGAAGCCATACATCAGCAGGCCCGCGCCAGTGGCGTAGACCGGGTTGCTGACCACATCACTCATACCCGTAATGCCGGTGGGTGAAGCGAGCCTGACCGGGGCATGGAAAATCTCCTCGGCCAGCTCAACGACCCCTTCCATCATCGACGAGCCTCCGGTGAGCACGATGCCCGCCGGAATGAGGTCCTCGAAGCCACTGCGGCGCAGTTCCGACTGCACCAGCGCGAAAAGCTCTTCATAGCGGGGCTCGACCACCTCCGCCAGGGCGGCACGGGACAGGTCCCGGGGGGCGCGATCACCCACGCCGGGCACCTTGATGGTCTCGTCGGCGCCCGCCAGCTGGGTCAGTGCGCAGGCATAACGGGTCTTGATCTCTTCGGCATTCTGGGTGGGGGTTCGCAGCGCCATGGCGATGTCATTGGTCACCTGGTCCCCCGCGATCGGGATGACAGCGGTATGCCGGATGGCACCGCCCGTGAAAATGGCGATATCCGTGGTGCCCCCGCCAATATCGACCATGCAGACACCGAGTTCCTTCTCATCGTCGGTGAGCACGGAATAGCTGGAGGCAAGCTGCTCGAGGATGATGTCATCCACCTCCAGCCCGCAGCGACGAACGCACTTGTCGATGTTCTGGACCGCATTCACGGCACAGGTCACCAGGTGCACCTTGGCCTCAAGACGAACACCCGACATGCCCAGGGGTTCCTTGATGCCCTCCTGGCTGTCGATTACGAATTCCTGGGGCAGGATATGGAGAATCTTCTGGTCAGCAGGGATGGCCACGGCCTGGGCGGCATCAATGACCCGGTCCATATCCGCCTGGGTAACCTCCCGGTCACGGATCGCAACGATGCCGTGGGAGTTCATGCTGCGGATATGGCTTCCGGCGATGCCGGCGTAGACCGAATGAATACGACAGCCCGCCATGAGCTCCGCCTCTTCAACCGCACGCTGGATCGCCTGGACCGTGGTTTCGATATTGACGACCACACCCCGCTTCAGCCCCCGTGATGGATGGGAGCCGATGCCGGCCACCTCGATGGTGCCATCGGGGTTCTGCTTACCGACAAGGGCGACTATCTTCGACGTACCGATATCGAGCCCGACGATCATGTTCTCTGTGTCTGCCGCTGACATTGACTGAACCCTGTTTTTCAAGAATCTCTCCAGCGCACGGCAACACCGTTGCCATAGCGCGCATCCACCCCGTTGATACTGGCGGCGATTGGCGCCAGCCGGGATTCGTAAACCGTCATGAACCGCTGGAACCGCTCATCCACCCGGTCGCGACCAAGCGAGACGCGTATTCCGTTATTCAACAGAAGCGTCCAGGCGCCACGGGCCTCCAGGCGCAGGGATTCAAGCCCGAGATCCAGGGACTCAAGGTCGCCGGAAAAGGCCCGCGCCCGCTCAAGCACTTCCCCGGCCTTTCCCTGAGGGCCATGCAGGCCGGGAAGTCCCTCCAGGGACCCCTGGGCGGGCGAAAAGACAACCCCCTCCTGACTGACCAGAGACTCGCCATTCCAGTGGGCTACCGGTTCATGCTCAAGCACGCTCACCGTCAAAGTCCCCGGCCACTCGCGCCCGACCGCTGCGCTGCGAACCCAGGGGAGCATCTCTATCCGCGCCTTGACCCGGGAGAGGTCCGTCGCGAAATAGCTGGCGCCAAACAGGGGCTCCAGGTGACCCTGCAGCGCTTCCGACGTCGTGTGTTGCGGGTTGTTCTCGACCCGAAGATCAGTGAAATCCCGATCCAGCATGCTGATGCCCTCGGCCAGAGCCCAGGGCATCACCCCGGCCACCGCTGCCACGACAACGCCCAGGCAGGCCTGGCGCCATGGAACCCGGGCCAGGCCTGCCCCGAGCATCCGGGATGCCAACGCCAGCGCGCTCGGCTCCGCCTGCCGTCGACTGGCGCCACGGGCCCGCCCATTGGCAGTGCGTGTATCGCGCACTGAAGGCACGGGGATGAGGGGCAACCGCATCATGACGCCACCTCCAGTGACTCGCGCAGTATCCGCACCGAAAGCTCCTGGAAGCCGATTCCCACGGCTTTGGCCGCCATCGGCACCAGGCTGTGATCGGTCATCCCCGGTATGGTGTTGACCTCCAGCAGCCAGAAATGGCCATCCGCGTCCTGCATGATGTCAACACGCCCCCAGTGGCGTGCATCCAGAACCCGGAACGCATCCAGCGACAATGCCTTGAGGTAGTCCTCCTCTTCGGATGAAAGCCCGCTCGGGAGCAGGTAATTCGTATCATCCGAGAGGTACTTGGCCTCGAAATCGTAAAACGTGTGTTCGGTGGACAGACCAATCACCGGGAGGGTGTCATCGCCCAGGACACTGACCGTGTATTCCCCGCCGGATACCCATTCCTCGACCAGCACCAGCGGATCGTGCTCGCAGGCCTTGTGATAGGCATCGCGCAGCTCAGCCTCATCGGCGACCTTGTAGATCCCGATACTGGAACCTTCCCGGGCCGGCTTGACGCCAAGCGGTGCCCGGAGTGATGCAATAATGGCCTCAGCCTGGGACGCATCGGTCATCATCCGGAACGCCGGCGTCGGCAGACCGGCGCCGGCAAACACGTACTTGGTGCGCAACTTGTCCATGGCCAGCGCCGAGGCCAGCACGCCGCTGCCCGTGTAGGGAATGCCCGCCTGGTCCAGGATCGCCTGAGCCGTGCCATCCTCGCCCCCGCGCCCATGCAGCGCGATAAAGCAACGGTCATAACGGTTTTCGGCGGCAACGCGGAGCAGGTCCTTGCCCTGGACATCCACAGCCTCTGCATCAACACCCGCCTGCTGAAGCGCCTCGGCCACGGCCGCGCCGCTCTTCAGGGAAATGGGCCTTTCGGCGGAATCACCGCCCATCAGCACGGCAACGCGACCAAAGGCCCTGGCCTCGGAGGCATCAACCCGGTAATCGGCATCAGGATTCATAACCACCTCCTGTCAGGCCATTGGCGGCCAGGCGCGCGGCCAGTCCGCCGATGTCTCCCGCTCCCTGAGTAATCAGTAGATCTCCGTCCTGGAGGATGTTCCCCAGCAGGGACTCAACCTTGGTTTGATCCTCGACAAACACCGGATCAAGCCTGCCCCTCTGCCTGATACTGCGGCACAGGCTCCGGCTGTCCGCCCCCGGGATCGGCTGCTCCCCGGCGGAATACACATCCAGCATCAGAAGTACGTCGACCTCCGACAGGACGGGCACAAAATCGTCGTACAGATCGCTGGTGCGGCTGTACCGGTGCGGCTGATAGATCATGACAAGACGGCGGCCCGGCCAGGCATCACGAATGCCGTTAATCACCGCCTCCACCTCTCTCGGGTGGTGCCCGTAGTCATCGACCAGGGTTACCACCCCACCATTGACCGGATAATCGCCATAAACCTGGAAACGGCGACCAACGCCGGTAAATCCGCTCAGGGCCCTGACGATATCCTCGTCCTCGACGCCCTCATCCGTTGCCACCGCAATGGCAGCCAGGGCATTGAGCACGTTGTGTCGACCGGGCATGGCAAGCCGGATCTCCAGTTCCTTGTGGCCTTCCGGGCGGGAGACACGGAAATGCGTGCTCATCCCGTCCGTGGTTACATCGTGACCCCGATAGTCGGCATCGGAACTGAACCCGTAGGTAATCACCGCCCGGGAGATCGTCAACGCCACCTCCCGAACCCGTTCGTCGTCACAGCACATGATCGCCACCCCGTAGAACGGAAGGCTGTGCAGGAACTCGACGAACGTCTGCTTGAGTTTCTCGAAGTCACCGCCGTAGGTGTGCATGTGGTCCGCATCGATATTGGTGACCACGCTGACCACCGGTGTCAGATGCAGAAAAGACGCATCGCTTTCATCAGCTTCCGCGACCAGATAGCGGGATCCGCCCAGTTGGGCATTGGTTCCGGCACTGTTGAGCTTGCCGCCGATCACGAAGGTCGGATCCAGCCCGGCCTCGCCAAGGATCGAGGCAATCAGGCTGGTTGTCGTTGTCTTGCCATGGGTACCGGCAACCGCAATACCATGGCGGTAGCGCATTATTTCCGCGAGCATTTCAGCCCGTGGGACCACGGGAATGCGGTTCTCCCGGGCAGCAGCCACCTCCGGGTTACTCTCGTCCACGGCACTGGATGTGACGACCACATCCGCGGCTTCGGCATTCTCGCGCCGGTGCCCTATGGCAACAGCAATCCCTAACGCCCTGAGATGCTCCGTGGTGGCGCTGTCGCGAATATCCGAGCCCACGACTTCATAGCCCTGGTTATACAGCACTTCCGCGATACCACTCATACCGGCGCCCCCGATACCGACGAAATGGATCCGTCGAATCCGGCGCATCTCCGGGACTTCGTAAACCAGGGGCTTGTCGTTTCGCTCAGCCATGAGCAGCCTCCACACAATAATTCACAACCCGCTCCGTGGCGTCGGGAACCGCCAGCGAACGGGCGGCCTGCGCCATTTTCAGCAGCGCGCCCCGATCCTCATCCAACGCCTGGATCTGGGCCGCCAGACCTGCTGCCTCAAACTCCGGCTGGGGGATAAGCCTCGCCGCGCCGTTCTCACTCAAATGGCGGGCATTGGCGGTCTGATGGTCATCCACGGCGTAGGGGAACGGCACCAGGATGGCGCCAACCCCCACTACGCAGAGTTCCGCGAGCGTCAGCGCGCCCGCGCGACAGATCACAAGGTCCGCATTCCGGTAGGCCTGCGCCATATCCTCGATGAACGGCACCACCTCCGCCTCAACTCCCGCCGACCGGTAGGCCTCCCGGGTGGACTCAAGGTGATCACGACCGCATTGATGAGTGACCGACGGACGGTTGCTCCCCGGTAGCGCGGCGATCGCCACCGCAACACGTTCATTGATAACCCTGGCTCCCCGACTGCCACCGAGCACCAGTATCCGCATCCGCTGCTCCACGCCAATGCGCTGTGACGGGTCGGGGAGCTCCAAAAGATCCTGCCGGACGGGGTTGCCAGTGCAGCGGGTAACGGTCTCCGGTCCGAAAGCACCCGGGAAGGCTTCCAGCGTGATCTGTGCGAAGCGGGACAGCCAACGGTTGGTCATACCGGCAATGGCGTTCTGTTCATGAATAACCAGTGGCCTGCGCATCAACCAGGCCACGACCCCGCCCGGCCCGGAAACAAAGCCACCCATTCCAACAACGCAATCCGGCTGAACCCGACGCAGCACCTGCCAGGCCTGAAGAAGGGCCCGCGCCAGTCTCAGCGGAGCCAGGAACCGTGTCAGGCCTCCCTTACCCCGCAGACCCGATACCGCAATCAGCTCGAGCGGGATATCCGTCCCCCCAATCAGGTCAACTTCCATCCCGCCACGGGAACCAAGCCAGCTCACTTCATGGCCCATCGACTGAAGCTGGCGCGCCGTGGCAAGGGCGGGGAAGACGTGCCCGCCGGTTCCGCCCGCCATGATCATAAAGCGCTTACCCGCCATTGGCTGCTCCTCCCTGTTCCAACTGATCCTGGCGCTCCATTTCCACCCGTGCGATGACACCAATCGAAACGCAGGTCACGATCAGGCTGGAGCCCCCGTAACTGACGAGGGGCAGCGTCAGTCCCTTGGTGGGCAGAAGCCCGGTATTGACCGCCATGTTGATGAATGCCTGGAGTGCGATCAGCAGTGTCATGCCGTATGCCAGGCAGGCGCCGAATTCCAGTCCATCCTGTTCCGCTCTGCGCGCAATACGCAGCCCCATCCAGATCAATGTTGTAAACGCCAGCAGGATGAGAAGCGCGCCCATCAGGCCAAACTCTTCCGCGGCAATGGCATAGATAAAATCAGTGTGCGCCTCCGGAAGGTAGAAGAGCTTCTGAACGGAGTTACCCAGACCTTCCCCAATCCACTCACCACGCCCAAATGCAATCAGCGACTGGGTCAGCTGGTAACCGGTATCAAACTGATCGTTCCAGGGATCGAGATACGCCACCACCCGCTTGAGCCGGTACGGCTGGGTTACGATAAGAAGAGCCCCAAGTACGGTGCAAAGAAGGATCAGGGGTGTGAACCGGGTGAGGCGCACACCACTGAGAAAAATCATGCCCAGCGCTGCCGTCATGAGCACGACGATCGCGCCGAAGTCGGGCTGTATGAGCAGCAACAGTGCCGCCGCGGCGAGCACCAGAACCGGCTTCAGGAAACCCATCCAGGTACCGATAAGCTCGGCACGACGGCGCACTACGTAACCCGCCAGGTAGATGATCAGCAGCCACTTGGCGATTTCCGAAACCTGGAGATTGACCACGCCAAGCGATACCCAGCGGGTACTGCCGTTCACGGTAATGCCGAGCGGCGAAAGCACGATAATCAACAGGGCGAAAGCGGTGAAGAGCCATACCCAGGCCCCCCTGAGCCACCAGGCCAGGGGCACATTGGCGACCGCCACTCCGGCCAGGCTGGCGGCAACCGCAAAAACCATCTGACGCAGCACGAAATGGAAGGGATTGCCATAATGGTCTGCGGCCACCTCCATTGAGGCGGAGGCGATCAGCACGAGTCCGACGACAAGGAGCAGCCCCG
This sequence comes from Halospina denitrificans, assembly GCF_004364635.1. Lineage (GTDB taxonomy): Bacteria > Pseudomonadota > Gammaproteobacteria > Pseudomonadales > Oleiphilaceae > Halospina > Halospina denitrificans. Next base: position 219,705 of record NZ_SOAX01000007.1, read on the forward strand.
CGCTCAACAGCAGCACCGGAAGCTCCCGCCCCCTGGTTCCCTGAAGTTGCATCGCAGCCGCCGTCATAACGCCTCCACTGCCTGGATAAAGGCATCGCCGCGCGCTTCATAGTTGGCATACTGGTCCAGACTCGAGCAGGCGGGCGACAGCAACACCCGGTCGCCAGGCTCGGCGATCGCGGCAGCTGTTTTTACCGCCTCGCTCATATCGCTGGCCTTAACGGCCTCCACCTCGGAGCCCAGTTCGTCGATCAGGCGCTGTCCGTCTTTACCAAGCACCACCAGGCACCGAACCCTGCCGGAGATCACGCTGCGGAGTTCGCTGAAGTCCGCGCCCTTACCATCGCCACCGGCGATCAACACAATCCGACCCTCACGGGGCGCCAGGCTCTCGATCGCCGCACGGGTCGCGCCGACGTTGGTCGCCTTGGAGTCATTGATCCAGGCGACCCCTTCATGAACGCGCACCGTCTGGGAACGATGCGGCAGCCCCGTGAAATGACGCGCGGCCTCGAGCATGGGCTCCATGGGGAGTCCAGCTGCCTGGCCGATGGCCAGCGCCGCGAGCACATTGGCAATGTTGTGATCTCCGGCGACCTGGAGCTCAGACGCATGCATCAGGTTATCCAGCCCATGGGTAAGCCAGAGGCCGGTTTCATCCTCCCGTGTGCTGAAGACGTCCAGATCCACCCGATGAGCGCCAAAGAAATGGGGCACCATGCCCTCGTTCAAGAGGGGCTGACTGAGAGGATCATCAAGATTGATGACCGCGTGACGTGCCCCCTGGAAGATTCGGTGCTTGGCACGGAAATAGCTCATCCGATCCGGATAGCGATCCATATGGTCATCCGAGATATTGAGCACGGTTGCCACCTCGGGCCGCAGGTCCGTCGCGGCCTCTAACTGGAAGCTCGACAGCTCGAGGACATAGAGCTCGACCTCCGGGGAAAGGAGTTCCAGCGCCGGCGTTCCAAGATTGCCGCCGACGGCCACGTTGACGCCAGCTTCAGCGGCCATCAGCCCCACCAGTGTGGTCACCGTACTCTTGCCGTTGGAGCCGGTAATAGCAACGATCGGTGCATTCGCCGCTTCCCGGAACAGGTCGATATCCCCGGAGATGACTGCGCCGGCTTCAGCTGCCGCCGTGATGGCTGGTTCCTCAAGGCTGACGCCGGGGCTGACGATCAATTCATCAAAACCGCGGAAGTAATCCGGATCAAAGGCGCCGGTGCGCACCGCAACGTCCGGGAATTCCTGTTCCAGCCGTGCCAGCGCCGGCGGCTGATTGCGGCTGTCCACTACGGACACGGAGCGCCCGAGGCCGTGGCAGTGACGCACGCAGGCAAGGCCGGTTTCACCCAGCCCTACGATCAGTGTGCGACGATCCGATGCAATCAGTGCCATACGGCCTTTCCTACCTCAGCTTGAGGGTCGCGAGACCCACCAGAACAAGAATGACGGTGATCACCCAGAACCGGACAATCACCCGCGGTTCAGGCCACCCCTTGAGTTCAAAGTGATGATGCAGCGGCGCCATGCGAAAAACCCGACGCCCCGTAAGCCGGAATGAGGCCACCTGAATCATCACCGACAGGGTCTCCACAACGAAGATGCCACCCATGATGAAAAGCACGATTTCCTGGCGGACAATCACGGCCACGATGCCCAGGGCAGCGCCGAGCGCGAGCGCGCCGACGTCGCCCATGAACACCTGGGCGGGGTAGGTATTGAACCAGAGAAAGCCCAGGCCCGAGCCGACGATGGCCCCGCAGAACACGATCAACTCACCGGTGCCCGGCAGATTCGGAATCTGGAGATACTCCGCGAAATTTGCGTGCCCCGAGGCGTAGGCAAAGATGCCGAGGGCACCGCCGACCATCACGGTCGGCATGATGGCAAGCCCGTCGAGACCATCGGTGAGATTCACGGCATTGCTGCTGCCCACCACCACGAAGTAGGACAGGAGAATAAAGCTGATCGGCCCGAGCATGATGCCGACATCCTTGAAAAACGGAACGATCATGGTGGTCTCTTCGGGGAGGCTGGCGCTGTAATAGAGAATGGCCGCAGCCACCACGCCGATCAGGGACTGCCAGAAGTATTTCCAGCGTGCCGGAAGACCGCGCGCGTCGCGTTCCACAACCTTGCGGTAATCATCCACCCAGCCAATGGCGCCGAAAGCCAGGGTGACCCCCACCGCGACCCAGACATAACGATTGGTGAGATCCGCCCAGAGCAGTGTGCTGACCGCCACCGAGACCAGAATCAGGGCGCCGCCCATGGTCGGGGTTCCTGCCTTGCTCAGGTGGGTTTCAGGGCCATCATCCCGAACCGCCTGGCCGATCTGGTACTGGGCCAGATGGCGGATCATCGCGGGGCCGATCAAAAGGGAGAGCACCAGCGCCGTGAGCACCCCGAGGATGCCGCGCAGGGTCAGGTACTGGAATACAGTAAACCCGCCAATGTATTGGGCCAGAAATTCTGTCAGCCAGAGAAGCATTCGTTATCGTTCCTTTTCCTGAGGTGCGCAACGGCACGGTCCATACCGGCACTCCGGGATCCCTTCACGAGGATGGAGGTTGCTCCATCCAGCTGGTCCCAGAGCTGATCCGCCAGCATCTCGGGTGTATCGGCAATCATGGTCGGTTCACCAAAACCACGGCCATAGGCCCGGGCGTAACTCCCCGTGGCCATCAAAAGATCAATCCCCAGTTCCCTCGCTCGCGCCCCCACGGCTTCATGCCGGTCTTCGGCGTCATCGCCAAGCTCCGCCATGTCGCCCAGCATGGCGACACGCCGACCCGGCATGCGGGAAAGCGTGTGCAAGGCCGAGCTCATGGAGGCAGGGTTGGCGTTGTAACTGTCATTGAGAACCGTCACGTCCGGTCGAAGCGCAATTGGCTCGAGACGGCCAGCCACGGAAGTCATCCGGGCCAACCCGGCGACCACCGTCTCGGGACCAAGGCCCTGCGCATACGCGGCCGCCGCTGTTAACAGGGCGTTGGATACGTTATGCCTGCCGGGCAAGGGGATACGCGCCTGCACCGGCTCCCAGACACCCGACTCCATCCGGAACCTAACGCCATCGGCGTCTTCCTGTATGTCATGGGCATGGAAAGCCGCATTCCCGTCGCCCTCGGCAGAGATACTGAGCACACGGCGATTCCCCGCCCTCGCCCGCCAACGATCAAAGGCGGGGTCATCCTGGTTCAGTACAACGGTTCCACCCGGTACCACAGCGTCAATCAACTCGCCCTTGGCGATGACGATATTCTCGAGGCTGCCAAAGCCTGAAAGATGGGCTTCGCTGGCATTGGTGATAATTCCGACATCGGGAGCGGTCAGGCTGCCGGTCCAGGCGATCTCGCCCAGGCCGCTGGCGCCCAGTTCAATGATCGCGAAATCCGCGCCCGGTGATAGGCGGAACAGCGTCAGCGGTGCGCCGATCTCGTTGTTCAGATTACCCTGACTCGAAACAACCGGCCCTGCACCGGCGAATACTGTCGCCAGCATGGACCGCGTCGTGGTCTTGCCGGAGCTTCCGGTTACGGCAATAACGCGGCCCTCGAATGCCTCCCGATTGACGGCGGCCAGCAGTCCCAGTGCGCGGCGGCTGTTCTCGACCTGGACCAGGGGAACCTCAAGCTCCATGGGGCGTTCGGCAATGACGGCACAGGCGCCGGCGCGCACGGCATCCGGAATGAAATCGTGGCCATCGAACCGCTCTCCAGCCAGCGCAATATAGAGATCACCCGGTTCCAGGGTCCGCGTATCAATGCTGACGCGGCTGAAGAAGACGTCGTTCCCCTTCAGCGTGCCCCGGATCAGCGGCGTTACACCGGCGAGAGACATGGCGTGCATCATGCTGCGTCCCCCTCGTACCCAAGAAGTTCCCGGACCACGTCCACGTCACTGAACGGGATGCGTTCACCAGCCCGTTCCTGAACGCGTTCATGCCCCTTGCCGGCAATCAGGATCAGGTCCTGGCCCCCGGCTTCGGCAATAACGGTGGTAATGGCTTCAAGGCGGTCATGGATAACACGCACCTCATCCGGCCGATTCATGCCCGCCAGAATCTGTTCAACAATCGCCGCCGGAGCCTCATCCCGTGGATTATCATCAGTCACCACCACCCGGTCCGCCAGGCGCTCCGCCACGCCTCCCATTGCGGGGCGTTTGGCGGTATCACGGTTGCCGCCGCATCCGAAGACACACCAGACCGCCTCCTCGGCATGGGGTCGCAACGCCGTCAGCGCCGTCTCCAGCGCATGCTCGGTGTGGGCATAATCGATAACAACCCGAAGACCGCTGGGAGCCCGATAAGCTTCGAGCCTTCCGGGCGGTGCCGTAACCGTGGGCGCAGCCGCCTGGATATCAGCGACGGGAATACCCATGGCCAGGGCCGCACCCGCCGCTGCCGTCATGTTGCTGATATTGAAAGCACCCATCAGGCGGGTATTCAATTCAAGCTTGCCCAATGGCGTATCCACCGTGGCTTCCATACCGTTACTTCCGGCGTTTGGTTCGTGGATAAAGAGCTCGGGTGAACGCGCGGTCATGCCATAGCGCAGAAGTCGCACATCCGCGCTCAGGCGCTCCGAGAGCTCAACACCGAACGCATCATCCACATTGATCACGGCAAATTCCGGCTCAAAGATTTCGAAGAGCTGAGCCTTGGCGTTGCCGTAATGCTCCATGGTTCCGTGATAATCCAGGTGCTCACTGGACAGGTTGGTGAAGATACCACCAGCAAAACGCACCCGATTCACCCTGCCCTGATCCAGGGCATGGGAGGAAACCTCCATCACCACGGCCCTGGCCCCTTCGGAACAAAAGCGACCAAGCAGCTCATGCACGCGGACCACATCCGGTGTGGTATGGCTGGCTTCCTCCAGCGTGGGCGCAAAACCGTAGCCGAGCGTGCCGATGGTCGCGGCCGGAACGCCGCAACGATTGAGCAGCTGCGCAAGAAAGGTGGTTACCGAACTCTTGCCGTTGGTTCCCGTCACCCCCACTACCGACAGGCGGGATGAGGGGTGATCATAGAAATGGTCGGCAAGTTCGGCCGCGCGGGTGCGCAGTGACTGAACCGGGACGACAACAGAGTTGCCGTACTCGTAGGCCTGTTCCGTCCTGTCGGAATCCAGAAGCACCGCGGAAGCGCCTCGCGCCACGGCATCGGGAACATGGGTCCAGGACCCCGCCGTTTCACCGGCAAGTGCCAGAAACGCCATACCCGGCCTTACCCGGCGACTGTCGGCGGTCAATCCGTAAAGCCATGTATCGAGCACCGAGGGCACATCCACCAGATCGCGAAGCAGGCCCTTGAGGCTGTGGCAGACTGACGTCATCCCCGACCTCCCTGCTGCTGCGCAGTGCCATCGACCATCTCCGGCCTGCCGGAAGGCTCCACGTTGAGGAGTCGCAACGCGTCGGACATGACGCGGCCAAACACCGGCGCCGCCACCTCTCCCCCGTAATATTCGCTCCTCGAAGGCGCATCAACCGTCACAACCGTTACAATCCGCGGATCATCGGCGGGCGCCATTCCAGCGAAAAGCGCCTTGTACTGATCCTTTTCATAACCGTTTGCGCCCACCAGGTGGACCGTCCCGGTTTTGCCGGCCAACCTGTAGATATCACTGTTGGCCCGAGTACCCGTGCCGTCCTCAACCACTGACACCAGCATCCTGCGAACCTTGGCCGCCGTTTCAGAGGACATCACACGCCGCCCCCGGGGCTTTTCATTGTTCGTGAGCAGGCTCACCGGGTAATGCGTTCCACCGTTCGCCAGTACCATATAGGCCTGGGCAAGCTGGAGCGCGTTCACGCTCATGCCGTAGCCGTAGGACAATGCCGCGACTTCAACTGGACGCCAGCTCACGTTCGCGGGCAGGATGCCGACCGCCTCCCCGGGGAAGCCAATGCCGGTGGACTGACCAAAGCCCACGCGATAGAACAGATCCTGCAGGCGTTCACCGGATAGTGCCGACGCAACCTTGCTGATTCCCACATTGCTTGAGTAGGTCACAATTTCGGAAAGGGAGAGCTCTCCGTAGTCGTGGTTGTCACGAATGGTGTAATCACCCATGCGCCGATAACCCGGGCTGGTATTGACCTTGGTGCCAGGGCGGAAATCACCGGACTCAAGCGCTGCGGCCGCCGAGAACGGCTTGATGGTGGACCCTGGTTCAAAGAGATCGGTAATGGCCCGGTTCCTCAGGCGCGACGGATCAAACTGGTCGCGGTCATTGGGATTGAACGAAGGCTGGTTGGCCATGGCCAGAATTTCGCCATTGCGTGTATCCAGCATGACAATTGTTCCACCGCGCGCATCGTGGGCTTCAACGGCGGCCTTGAGTTCGCGGTAAGCCAGATACTGAAGCCTTAGATCAAGGCTCAGCTGCAGGTCGCTGCCAGGCTTGGCTTCCTTGACCAGAGCAATATCGCGGACGGTGCGCCCATGGTTGTCCCGAAGTACCCGTTTGCTCCCATTCTCACCACTCAACCAATGATTGAAGGACAGCTCCAGACCTTCCTGCCCGGCTTCATCGATATTGGTAAAACCAACCACGTGGGAGGCAACCTCCCCCGCCGGGTAATAGCGCCGATATTCGCGACGACTGTGAATGCCGGGAATATTCAGACTCAGCGCCTGCTCTGCCAGCGATGGCTGCACCTTGCGGCGCAGGTACAGGAATTGGCGCTCCTGATTGTCAGCGAGGCGCTTTTGAAGCTTCCCTGGATCCCTGTCGAGCAGATTGGCCAGTTCGTCAAGCCGCGGATGGTCCGGAGACAGCGTGGATGGATTGGCCCAGAGCGTCGCAACCGGTGTACTTACGGCAAGGGGTTCGCCATTGCGATCACGGATTACACCCCGATTGGCGTCAATGGGCTCGGTACGAAGGGTGCGCTGTTCACCCTGACTGCGCAGAAACTCCTGATCCAGGACATGCAGCTCAACCAGGCGCACACCGATCGTGGCCGCCACCAGGAAAACACCCCCGGTAACGGCCAGGTACCGCCATTTCTCCTGCAGCGAGCCCAGGAAACGGCGTTCTTCGGCTGATTGTTGTTTTTTTGCTGCCATTGCCTGTACCCGGCTTACCGTTTTACTGCGTTTGAAGAACGACTATGTCTTCCCGGGAGGGAACCTGCATATCGAGTTCCCGTGCTGCCCGGCTTTCCACATGACTGTGTGCACTCAGTGCACTCTGTTCCAGCAGAAGCTGCGTCCACTGTCGCTGATAACCGTCCCGCTCCTCCTGAAGACTGGCGAGATCGCTGTACAGCGATCGGTTGAGATGGGACGAGTAGGCAACGGCCAACGCGGAACCCAGAAGCAGGCCAACCATCGCCAGTGTGAGCAGGACATCCGATCGCCACAGGTTGCGAAAGATCCGCCTCGAAACGCGAGCCGCGCTGTCCAGCACCATCCGCCAGCGCAGCGCCCGATTCCCTGTTTCACCCTCAATCCGTACCGCACCCATGACGCCCCCTCAGTGAAGACACTCCAGAATCCGCATGACCGCGCTGCGCGAACGCACGTTTTCGTCCCGCTCCCTGGCGGTCGCCTGGGATGCCTTGCCGACAACCCGAAACCGTGACTGCTCCTGCTCCGCCGTCACGGGTACGCCTTTCGGAATAGCCGGTCCACGGCTCTGGTCCCGCATGAACCGTTTGACACGCCGATCTTCCAGCGAGTGGAAACTGATCACCACCAGCCGACCGCCCGGCGCCAGGGCGTCCACCGCCTGCTCCAGGACTGAGTCCAGTTCCTGCAGCTCCTCGTTGATATGGATCCGGATCGCCTGAAAACTGCGGGTCGCCGGATGCTTGTGCTTGTCCCTGAAGGGCACGGCATGGTCAATCAAATCCGCGAGCTGGACAGTACGGGTGAGGGGCTCTTCGGCACGTGTCGTCACAATGCTGTGAGCGATGCGTTTGGCAAAGCGCTCCTCGCCGTACTCCTTGAGCACACGGCGGATCTCACCCTCCTCGGCGCGTGCAAGCCACTGGGCGGCACTCTCACCGGATTCCGGGTCCATCCGCATATCAAGGGGGCCGTCGTTCCTGAAACTGAAGCCCCGCTCCGGCTCATCAAGCTGGGGCGAGGAAACCCCCAGATCGAGCAGGATGCCGTGCACCTGCTCCCACCCAACTGAGGCCAGCGCCGCATGGAGCTGAGCAAAGGGCGCATAAACTACGGATACCCGTTCATCCTCGTCGGCGAGCTCCCTGGCCACACGGATTGCTTCCGGATCGCGGTCAATCACCAGCAGCCGTGCGTCCGAATCCAGCGCGGAAAGCAGCGCGCGGCTGTGTCCGCCACGCCCAAAGGTGGCATCCACGTAGTGCCCCGATGGCGTCGTGACCAGCGCCTCCACCGCTTCATGCTGTAACACTGATTCGTGCACCATCACGCTTCTCCCGTGCCCCGCGCTAAAGCGACAGGGACTTCATTTCCTCGGGAATTTCCTCGTCGCCATCATCTTCCTCAAGCCACTGCAGCCAGCGATCCTCGCTCCAGAGCTCAAGTTTCCGACCCTGGCCGATCAGGTAGAGCTTCTTCTCAAGACCGGCATAATCGCGCAGCGTCTGTGGCACAAGAATGCGCCCGGCGCCATCGAGTTCCAGCGGCGTCGCATGCCCGATGAGCAGCCGCTGCATGCGGCGGACCGCTTTGTTGATGCTTGGCAGCTCCTCAACCTTCGGCAGGAGTTCTTCCCACTGGGGTTCGGGATAGACCAGGAGGCAGCGCTCCTCGGTGTGGGCAGTCAGCACAATACGGCCATCACAGAGGGTTTCCAGGTCTTCCCGCACACGGGCAGGAATCGCCAGGCGCCCCTTGGCGTCCATATTGATCGCATGACTACCGAGAAAATTTGTCATGTCCGATTCGCTACCCCGATTTGTGGTGGCACTACCACTTTCTGCCACTCACCCCACTTGAAAACCACAAAACACCACTTGATGCCACTTTTTACCACTTGCCGACACTATAAGAAGAGTCCCATGCCAATGCAAGGAAGGACTGGTGACCGGGAACCATTAAAATTGCCGCTCAGACAGGGATTTAGCGACCAGATATCAGAAAAGGGAAAAGGCGGGCATACACAAATCGAGCAAGATCAAGAAACTGCAAACAAATTCAATAAGTCACATGAAGGTCAAGATTTTTTTGTTATAAAAACGTCGTAATGAAACCGAAAGGTTATTTGCAGGAAGGGTGGCGAGCCCCGTTTCCGGGGCTCTACCTTAAACGAGTTCGCCGATAAGCCGGGTTCTGTCGCGCACAGTCATTCCTCTGGGATACGCGTCACCGCGCACCTCAAGCAGCCTACCCGAGTCCGATGCGGGCCACACCTCTGGACTCCTATTTGGCCTTGCTCCGAGTGGGGTTTGCCATCGCCGTGAACTGTTGCCAGTCACGCGGTGCGCTCTTACCGCACCGTTTCACCCTTACCGGCTGGCCCTGAATCAGGGTCAGCTTAGGCGGTTTACTCTCTGCTGCACTTTCCGTCGGCTCGCGCCGCCCAGGCGTTACCTGGCACTCCGCCCTGTGGAGCCCGGACTTTCCTCCCTCCCGCCACGCTCAAACCACCACGAGGGTGGATGCCAATGGCGGAACAGCGACTGCATGGCGAACTCAGGCAAAGAATAATGGCTACTTCACCCCAATACAAGGGGCTGCCTTCTACCCGCCTTTTCCCTGGAGAACCAGGGCGCGCTCATAGAGGGGATTGCGCGCAGCCCCCGTCATATCGGCGGTGATACGAACGGCCTCTTTCACCGGGAGACTCTGAAGAAGCCGCGTCAGCAAACGCTCGGCATCGACCATGGCCGCTTCCACGGCAGCCGCCTTATCCGCCCCGCCCACCAGGACAACAAACTCACCCTTTTCAGTGATGTCCCCTGCTTTCGCCAGCTCGGCCAACTCTCCGAGGGTTCCCGCATAAACCGTCTCATAGGTCTTCGTCAGCTCCCGAACAACAACGCCGGAACGGTCTGCACCGAAAACGGAGGCCATATCCGTGAGTGCGGCCACAATCCGCCGCGGCGATTCATAGAAGACAAGTGTGCGCTCCTGGTCCTTGAGCCGCTCCAGCTCACGCTGGCGATGGGCCTGGCGGGGTGGAAGGAACCCCTCAAAAACGAAGCGGTCGGTAGGAAGGCCGGAAATGCTCAGGGCTGCGGTCACCGCACAGGCACCGGGCGCTGTTGTTACCGCAAAGCCCCTCTCCCGCGCGGCCCGCACCAGTTCAAACCCCGGATCCGAAATAAGCGGTGTGCCCGCATCGGAGACAAGTGCCAGGGACTGCCCCTGTGCGAGCCAGTCCAGCACGCGCCCAATCTGCTTTTGCTCATTATGCTCATGCAGAGAGGTCATGGGTGTGCTGAGCCCGAGGTGATCCAGCAGCCGGGCGGTATGACGCGTGTCCTCCGCCAGGATCCGATCCACATCCCGCAGCAGCTCACCGCCTCGCACGCTCATGTCACCAAGATTGCCGATGGGCGTGGCAACGACATAAAGTGTACCGGGTTTCATTGTCTCAGCCATGCCCTGCCTGCCATTACCTGTTAGAATTCGGCGTTCGGACCCAGCCCGCGAGGCGTCGTATTTCAACCCAACAAGCCGAGAGGCCCATGAAACACCTTCCTGCTCTCATCGTTGTGCTGTTCCTGCTACTGAGCGCCGGCTGCGCGGTCGACCCCGGAGCACCGTCGGAAACGGCGCCCGGGGAGTTCCAGACGGTCCAGGGCCTGCTTCAGGCCGCCGCGGACACCAATAATGCCAGCCTCAGGGCAGAATATCAGCTCGAAGCCGCCAAACGGTTGCAGGATAAAGGTGACTATCCCTCGGCACGGCAGTTGTTGGACTCGATGCAGACAGACGATCTCGGTCGGGCTCCGGGCCGGATTTACCGTTGGATCCAGGCCCGGGATATTGTGAACAGAGGCTCCAGGGAGGACGCCGAGGAACTCGCAGGACGCATTTCACCGGATCTCGTTTCCCGCCTGCCCAGTGATGAACGTAAACGTGCCGTCCGGGATCTTGCCGGCCTCTATGAGCTCGCGGACCAGCCGCTTAAAACCTTCCGGGTCCTGATGAACGGCTATGCCGTCATTGATGAATCCGAATGGCAACCCTACAACCAACGGGTCTGGGAGGCACTGAAATCCATTCCCGATGACAGCCTCAGCAATGAAGCCAGCAGAGCATCTGATGCCAACCCACAAGGCTGGCTCGAACTGGCTCTCTCACTGCGCGCAACGGACCGCTTTGCCATTGAACCCAGGGCTGAAGCCATCCGCCAGTGGCAGAAGAACTGGGATAGCCACCCCGGCGCACGCGCACTGCCGGATGAGCTGAGCATAATCGCGACATTACCGGAACAGCGACCAGAGCGCATCGCCCTGACGCTGCCTTTGAGTGGCGCGCTTTCCGGGCCTGGCAAGGCAGTGCGGGAGGGATTCCTTGCCGCGTTCTACGAAGACCTGGGGAATGATCCGCAGACGGCCATTACGCTGACCATCCACGACACCAACAAGGGTGGATTCAGCCGTATCTACGCAGACCTCCTCGAAGCGGATCCCGACCTGGTCGTCGGCCCCCTCCGCAAGGAATCGCTTGCCGGCCTCAACAACCAGACCCGAATGCCAATACCGGTCCTGGCGCTCAATTATGTGCCCTTTGAAGGCCCTATGCCCGAACAGCTCTATCAATTCGGGCTCGCCAGTGAGGACGAAGTTCGCCAGATTGCAACCCGCCTTCACAACAAAGACCACCGGAACGCCCTGGTGTTCGCTCCCGCCGGCGACTGGGGAAGCCGCATGATCGAGGCCTTTGAATCGGCCCATGAAAAAACGGATGATGCTCGGATGATCCGGGCCGTCCGCTATGACGAGGGTGAAAACCTGAATCGTGTCGTTGCGGATGGATTCTCCATCAATAGCAGCCGGCAGAGAGCCAACCAGCTCATGCGGGACACTGGCGCCACCATGCAGTATGAGCCCAGGCGCCGGCAGGATATCGACGCTATCGTCCTTTTGGCAGCGCCAGAGCAGGCCCGTCAGTTCAATCCGCTTTTTGCTTTCTACTATGGGGGAGATCTTCCCGTTTACGGGACCTCACTGCTTTACCATGGAACACCGGACCCATCCCGCGACAGCGACCTCGACGGAATTGCGTTCACGGATATTCCCTGGATTCTTGACTCGGAACAGACACTGCGCCCCCAGCTGGGCAAACTCTTCCCATCGTTGGGTGAGCGCTACGACCGCCTGTTTGCCCTTGGGGTGGATAGTTACTATCTGGCGAGCCGCCTGCCCGTACTGGAACAGGTGGAGGGCTATCAGATGAAAGGGCGGACCGGAACCCTGCGCATGGCCCCCGATGGTGCTATCCGCCGCCATCAGATCTGGGCCAGGTTTGAGAAGGGCCGACCCAGACTTCTTGATGATTCCTCCCCGGAACTGAGGGGCGGAACGCAGTAAACTCGCACGGGCGGGCAAGCACAATTGGGAGACCAGGGATGGATCGACGCGAACGAGGATTTCACGCAGAACGGGCGGCGGCCAGCTATCTAAGGGACCAGGGACTCATCATCCGGGAAGCCAATTTCTCCTGCCGAGCCGGGGAAATCGACCTCATCGCTATTGATGGCGACTGCCTGGTCTTTGTGGAGGTTCGTGCCCGCCGGCGTGGCGCGCTTGTGGACGGCGCCGAGTCGATCAGCGCACGCAAGAAACTTCGGCTGATTCGCGCTGCCCGATTTTTCCTGCACCGGCACGGCCTTAACGATTGCTTTTGCCGGTTCGACGTGATCGCCGTCAGCCTCGAGAGCAATAGCCAGGAGCACTTTCAATGGATCAGGAACGCATTTGACGCAACGACATGACCGATTCTGAAGCGCTATTCAATCAGCATATCGCCGCCCATATGGAATGCATCGGCGAGGCAGCCACCTCCGTAGCCCCGATGATCAACTCGGCGGCCGAATGCATCGTGGAATCCATGCTCAACGAGGGCCAGGTTCTGGCCTGTGGCAATGGCAAGGCGAACGCATTTGCGCAGTATTTCTGCAGCTGCATGCTGGGCTACCATGAAACCGAGCGCCCCGCCCTTCCCGCCATCAACATCGGCGGGGATGCAACCACCTTCTCTGCCATTGCAATGGCCAATCGAGTACAGGAAGCGTTCTCGCGCCAGATTCAGGCTATTGGGCGGGAGGGCGACACCCTGATACTGATGACCGACGATGGCAACAAATCGAGCATGGTCCAGGCACTCCAGGCGGCACACGACCGTCATATCCGGGTAATTGCCATAACGGGGCAGCAGGAAACCGACATCCATTCCCTGCTTTATGATGATGACATTGAACTGGCGTTACCGGACGTGTCTCCAGGGCGGGCTGCAGAGCTCATTATCATCATTCTCAATGCGCTCTGCAGCCAGGTGGAGGCGATGCTTTTCGGGGAGTCCTGATCGGGTTACTTCACGACCTTCAGGTTCGGTTTCTTCTTGTCCGATTCCTGATTGCCACTTTCAGACTCGAATGGCGCCTCATCAGAAGGACCGTCATCCGGGCCATCCGGATCCGGGCTGCCAGGCTCCTGGCCGAAGACCATGCCCTGGCCGTTTTCTCGCGCGTAAATGGCCATCACCGCGTAAACCGGCACATAGACATTGACCGGAACTCCGCCGAACCTGGCATTGAACTCAACAGCCTCATCCCCCAGGAGCAGTCCTTTAACTGCAGAGGAACTGATATTGAGCACAATCTGCCCGTTTGCGACGTAATCCATGGGAACCTGGACCCCCGACAGACTCGCGTCCACAACCAGATGCGGGGTTGTGCCATTATCCAGTATCCACTCATTCAGCGCGCGGATCAGATAGGGGCGACTCGATTTCATCGGTTATGACTCCCTGGGTTACTCATACTGCAACCCTTCAATCGCGCATTTCCTCTTCACTCTCAGAGAGGCTCGCCTTGAAACTGCGGCGTTCGAAAATTCGTTCCATGTAGTCCATCAGTGGTTTGACACGATTCTCGGGAAGCTCGATGCCGAGCTTGTCCAGCCGCCACAGCAATGGCCCCACACAGCAGTCCACAATCGTGAACTCCTCACTGAGAAAATACGGCGCTTCATTGAAAAGCGGTGCTGCCGATATCAGGCTTTCACGCAACTCCTTGCGTGCCGATTCCGCCGCCTTCGAACTGGGCTTATTGGCAAGAATCGTGTCCGCCAGACCACACCAGTCCCGCCCCACGCGCCACATCATAAGGCGGCTCTGCGCCCTGGCCACCGGATAGACCGGCAACAGAGGCGGATGCGGAAAGCGCTCATCCAGGTACTCCATGATGATGTTGGGCTCATAAAGCACCAGATCCCGGTCAACAAGGGTTGGCAGGGCGTTGTAGGGATTCAGATCAGAGAGTTCCGATGGTGGATCGGAAGGGTCGACATTCACCACGTCCACAGTCACGCCTTTCTCAGCCAGAACAATGCGCACACGATGGCTGTAATGGCTCTGAGGATCAGAGAAAAATGTCATTGATGACCGTTTGGTCACAACACCCATAGATTTACCCCTAAATAGCCGGTCGTCCGAAGGGATCACAAGCGCATGGCCCGGCTATCGATTGACAATGCCGGGCCATGCGGGAGGCAGGATTATAACGGATTTCGTCAGTGGATGTCTTTCCAGTATTCGCGATTCAACAGGTACGCGAAGATGAAGAAGATACCGATGAAGATGAGCACGTAAACGCCAATCCGCTTCCTGTCCATCAGCGCGGGTTCGCCCAGGTAGACCAGGAAGTTGGTCAGGTCGTACATGGCCTGGTCAAACTCCTCGGGTTCCATACTCCCCTCGATGGCCCAGTCATCACAGACCCCATCGTTAAGAGTTTCACCCGTAGCTGGATCAACGGACTCCTCCGCCCCAATGTGCGGCTTCTCGGCGCAAAGGCCACCCTTGTTAACCATCACATGCGGCATACCCACGTTGTCGAAGACCACGTTGTTGACCCCAAGCGGACGACTCTCATCCTTGTAGAATCCACGCAGATAGGAGTACAGCCAGTCAGGGCCGTTGACCCTGGCCGTCAGGGTCAGATCCGGCGGAGCAACCCCGAACCACTGCTCAGCCTCTTCGCCGGGCATCGCGATTTCCATCAGCTCACCGTATCGGGAGTCCGTGAAGATCAGGTTCTCTTCATACAACTCCTGCGGGATCCCAATGTCCTCGGCAACGAGCCTGTATCGGGCATATTTCGCCGAATGGCATCCCATGCAGTTATTGGTGAAGATCTTGGCGCCTCGTTGCAGCGACGCCTTGTCGCTGAGGTCAGGCTCCATGCTGTCAAGGTTACCACCTCCGCCAGCTGCAGTCGCCAGGACCGGCACCAGAAGCAGAATCAATGCACTCAGTATCTGTTTCATTTGGTTGTCACCCTCTCCGGAACCGGTTTAGTCGACTCCATCCGCGTATAGAATGGCATCAGGATGAAGAAACCGAAGTAGCCCAGTGTGCCCAGCTGTGCCAACAGTGTCTTGATGTCGGTCGTGGGCACCGTCCCCAGGTAGCCAAGCATCACAAAGCACACGACAAAGATGGTCAATGCGATGCGACTCAGCATCCCTTTGTACCGGATGGAACGAACCGGACTGCGGTCCAGCCAGGGCAGCACGAACAGGATGGCAACTGCGGCTCCCATCACCACAACGCCCCAGAACTGCGAGGAGAGCCCAAACAGGTTGAATGTCACAGCCCGCAACATGGCGTAGAACGGTGTGAAGTACCATACCGGTGCAATGTGATCCGGCGTCTGCAGCGGGTCCGCCTGCTGGAAGTTCGGTTTCTCCAGGAAATAACCGCCCATTTCGGGGAAGAAGAACACGATGGTTGCAAACACCGCCAGGAAGACCGCGATCGGAACCAGGTCATGCACGGTGTAGTAGGGATGGAACGGGATACCGTCTTTCGGAATGCCGTTTTCATCCTTGTTCTTCTTGATATCAACGCCATCCGGGTTGTTGGAGCCAACCTCATGCAGGGCCAGGATATGCAGGATGACCAGCCCAACCAGAACCAGTGGCAACGCGACCACGTGCAGGGCAAAGAAGCGGTTCAGGGTTGCACCGGAAATCAGGTAGTCACCGCGAATCCAGATCGCCAGGTCCTCACCGATGCCCGGGATGGCGCTGAACAGATTGATAATAACCTGCGCACCCCAGTAGGACATCTGCCCCCAGGGCAGCACATAGCCCATGAAGGCTTCCGCCATAAGCAGCAGATAGATGGCCATACCGAAGACCCAGATCAGCTCGCGAGGCTTCTGGTAGGACCCGTACATCAACGCACGGAACATATGCAGGTAGACAACCAGGAAGAACATCGAGGCGCCTGTGGAGTGCATGTAGCGCAGGAGCCACCCGTAGTTGACGTCACGCATGATGTACTCAACGGAGGCGAAGGCCCCCTCGGCAGTCGGTGTGTACATCATGGTCAGCCAGATCCCGGTCAGGAGCTGATTGACCAGTACCAGCATCGAAAGAACCCCGAACGCATACCAGAAGTTGAAGTTCTTAGGCGCGTAGTACTTGCTCATGTGCTTTTCAAAGGCATCCACAATTGGAAGCCGGTCGTCGATCCACTTAATCAGTCCACTCATGCTGCATCCTCCGGATCGACACCAACGGCAATTGTCTCACCATCATCCTCAAACCGGTGTGGTGGAACGACAAGGTTCGTGGGAGCAGGAACGCCCGTGTAGACGCGGCCTGAAAGGTCAAACTTGGAACCATGGCAGGCGCAGAAAAATCCGCCCGGCCAGTCATCACCCAGGCCTTCGGCACCCGGCTCGGGCCGGTATGACGGCGAGCATCCCAGATGGGTACAGATACCGACTACCACCAGAAATTCCGGCTTCACCGACCGGTAGGTTCCGGACACGTACTCAGGCTGCTGATTCTCCTTGGAGTTTGGGTCCTCCAGGCGTTCGCCGAGGCCTTCAAGCCGGTCAAGCATTTCCTGGGTCCGGCGAACCACCCAGACGGGTTGTCCGCGCCACTCCACGGTGACCCGCTCGCCTTCCTCGATCTTGGATATACTGAGGCGCCGGGGTGCTCCTGCCGCCTCCGCCTTGGCACTCGGCTGCCAGGACGACACGAAAGGAACTGCAAGCCCTACAGCCCCGACGCCACCAATTACGGACGTGGCGCCGACTAGAAAGCGCCGTCGACCGTGGTTTACGTCGCCATTATTCATACTGGCCTTCTCCCATTAGCAAAAGCACGCCCCATTACGGACCAGCGTACCCTGTTACCACTTGGCTTGGTCAAGCTGAATACCAATCAGCTCAACGCCATCATTATTGCGCTGGAAAAAACGCTCAAATGTTAATTAAATCAGTCATTGCATACAAGGTGATATGTCAATTACCTCGGCCCGACACAAAAAGGCCCGATCTGTAATCGGGCCTTTTGGCTGGCTGCCATGATCCAGCGACCTAGCGCTTCGAATACTGTGGCCGCTTCCGGGCCTTGCGAAGCCCAACCTTCTTGCGCTCAACCGCGCGGTCATCTCGGGTAACGTAACCCGCACGCCGCAGAGCTGGCCGAAGCGTTTCATCGTACTCAATCAGAGCTCGGGTGATGCCGTGACGCACGGCGCCGGCCTGACCGCTGGAGCCACCGCCACTGACGGTAACCTTTAGATCAAAACGGCCCTGAGCATCCGCAACCACCAGCGGCTGCTGGACAATCATGCGAAGAGTGTCTCGCCCAAAAAACTTTTCCAGCGAGCAGCCGTTGACTTCGATATTACCGCTTCCGGGCTTGATAAAGACCCGTGCAGCCGAGGTTTTACGACGACCGGTACCGTAATTGTATGTAGCTGACATAATCGCCTTCCGTTAAATCTCGAGTTGCTGGGGCTGCTGCGCCGTATGGGGATGCTCATCGCCCGCGTAGACTTTCAGTTTCTTGAACATCGCCCTGCCAAGCGGCCCGCGCGGGAGCATCCCCTTAACAGAATACTCAATCACACGCTCAGGGTGGCGTTCGATCATCTCTTCAAAGTTCATCGAACGGATACCGCCGGGATACCCCGTATGGCGATAATACTGCTTATCCGTTGTTTTGCGCCCGGTCACGCGGACCTTCTCCGCATTGACCACCACAATGTAATCACCCGTGTCGACATGGGGCGTATATTCCGGTTTATGCTTGCCCCTAAGACGACGGGCAATTTCCGTGGACAGACGCCCAAGCGTCTTGTCCGACGCATCTACGACATACCAGTCGCGCGTGACGCTTTCCGGTTTTGCACTCAGAGTCTTCATGAATCCCGCCTTCAAAAAAATAATCAGGCCCTGCCATCACTCAGGACAGCTGTGGGCATTTTGGACCAGGTATCGATCGAAGCAGCGCCCGGGGCTGGGTTGCGCTTCTCCGCCAAAAGCCAGGGGCGGCATTATACCGGAGGACCCTCGCCATGCAAACCCTCTGACGCCAACCTGCCCATAAAAAGCCGTTCGGCGTTGATCCGCAGCTGTTCAGCAAGCACTTCCGGCTGCTCCCCGCGCAACTCACACAGGCTCTCAAACACCCGCCGCAGATTCAGGGGTGTGTTTTCCCCCTTACGAACGCCGGAAGGCGGCATATCGGGAGCATCCGTCTCCAGAACCAGCGCGCTGGCCGGCAGTTTTCGAATGGTATCACGGGTTTTGCGCGCCCGGTCATGGGTAATCACCCCACCCACACCAATGTAGAGCCCCTGATCCAGCAGGCGCGTCGCCTGCTGCAAGGAGCCGCTGAAACCGTGCACCAGAGCCGGAAGCCGGTACTGTTCCCGCTTCAGCAGGGCAGCCACCTCATCATGGGTGCGAACACTGTGGATCAACAGCGGGTATTCATAACGCGAGGCCAGTGTCACCTGGGCGCGAAAGAGCTCAAGCTGGCCATCATAGTCCTCACGCAACCAATCAAGACCGCATTCTCCGATCGCGACCCGCCCCTGCGCGGGCCGGTTCAGCTCCGCTTCGAGTTGGTCGATGGCATCCGGGCCAACCTCATCCAGCCACCAGGGGTGGATACCCGGTGCATAGCGGAGAGCCCGGTAGTTTGCCGTCAGTTCCCTGATCCGCTCCCAGTTACCCGGGCAGGTCCCGGGAACGACCAGGGTACTGATACCCAACTGCTCGGCCTGCGCGAGAATCGCATCCCGATGCCCGTCAAACACCGGGAAATCAAAATGACAGTGGGCATCCACAAGCCATGTCGCCAACGGATCACCGCTCCTTGGTCTTATGGAACGTGACTTCAGGATAACGCTCTTCCGCCAACTGGAGATTGACCATTGTGGGTGCGATATAGGTCAGGTTGTCACTGCCATCCAGGGCCAGGTTGTCCTGGTTCTTGCGCTCGAACTGCTCGAGGGCCTTGGGATCGTCACAGGTTACCCACCGCGCCGTGGCAACATTGATGGGCTCATAGACGGCATCGACGCCGTATTCGTTCTTGAGGCGCGCAACCACGACATCAAACTGCAGTGTACCCACGGCGCCCACAATCATGTCGTTGTTCTTGACCGGCCGGAAAACCTGGACGGCCCCTTCCTCGGAAAGCTGTATAAGCCCTTTCTGGAGCTGTTTGGCCTTCATCGGATCACGCAGCTGAATCCGCCGGAACAGCTCCGGAGCAAAGTTCGGGATCCCCGTGAAGCGGTCTTTCTCGCCCTCGGTAAAGGTGTCGCCAAGCTGGATGGTCCCGTGGTTATGAAGGCCGATGATATCGCCGGCGATGGCTTCCTCGGCGCGCTCCCGATCACCCGCCATGAAGGTTAGCGCATCACTGATGCGCACATCCTTTCCGATCCGCACGTGGTGAATCTTCATCCCCTGGTGGTAACGCCCCGAGACAATCCGCAGAAAGGCGATCCGGTCCCGGTGCTTGGGATCCATGTTCGCCTGGATCTTGAAAACAAAACCGGCAAAACGGTCCTCCGTCGACTCAACACTGCGGTTGGTCATCTCCCGCCCCTTGGGCGCCGGCGCCCAGCTGACCAGGCCATCGAGCATATGATCGACGCCAAAATTACCCAGCGCCGTACCGAAGTACACCGGCGTAAGCTCACCCCTGAGAAAGGCGTCAAGATCGAACTCATGGGACGCGCCCTTGACCAGCTCGATCTCATCGCGCAGTTCCTGCGCATAGTTACCCAGCACATCATCAAGTTCAGGGTTATCAAGTCCCTCGATGATCCGGCCATCCTGGATGCGGTGGCCCTGCCCGGACTCATAGAGAATGACCTGATCCTTCAGGAGGTGATAGACACCCTGAAACTGCTTGCCCATACCAATGGGCCAGGTCACGGGGGCGCAGGCAATGTTCAGGACTTCCTCCACCTCATCCATCAGCTCAACGGGATCCCTGACCTCCCGATCCAGCTTGTTCATGAAGGTAATAATTGGCGTATCGCGCAGGCGGGTTACTTCCATCAGTTTGATGGTGCGCTCCTCGACGCCCTTGGCCGCATCGATCACCATGAGGCAGGAATCGACGGCCGTGAGCGTGCGATAGGTGTCCTCCGAGAAGTCCGCGTGGCCCGGGGTATCCAGCAGGTTGATAAGACAGTCCTCGTAAGGGAACTGCATTACCGAGGTGGTTACGGATATCCCCCGCTCCTTCTCCATCTCCATCCAGTCTGACTTGGCATGCTGGCCGGATTTTTTACCCTTGACCGTCCCCGCGCGTTGCAGAGCCTTACCGAAAAGCAGCACCTTCTCCGTGATCGTGGTTTTACCCGCGTCGGGGTGGGAAATGATGGCAAAGGTTCGACGTTTAAGGACTTCTTCGGTTAATTCACTCATGGTATTCAGTCTATAAGTCGGCTGGAGGTGCGCGTCTGGAAAAGGTGACGAAGTATAACAGCTCAGAGCCTGAGCATCATGATGATAGCGGACTCGCGCTTACCGCCATCCGGGTAGTAATCAGGGCGCTCCCCCACCTGAACAAAGCCCTCGGATCGGTACAGGGCCTGGGCCCCAAGATTGGATTCGCGCACCTCAAGGATCAGCTCACCCATGTTCTGGCAGGTCATCCTGCTGATCCAGTGCCTGAGCAGTTGGCGCCCGATCCCCTGGCGTGTATGGGAACGATCGACGCAGAGGTTCATCAAATGCGCCTCGTCCAGAACCTGCCAGTGAACCAGGTAGCCGGTCAGGCGCCCCCCGAAGAAGCTCCCCCAGGCCTCAAATCCCTCGCCCATACAGTCAAGGAATTGCGCCTCGCTCCAGGGGTAACCGTAGCCACCGCGCTCGATATCAAGAATCGCAGGCAGGTCAGCCTCTCCCAGGCGCCCAAACGTCGATTCAGCGCCCTTCAGGCGGAAGGAACGTTCACTCACCATCACCGTTTCCGAGCGCGCGAAGCAGTTCCGACTGTTTGATAAGCTCCCAGAGCTCCCGCTTGGCCGTGCCATTGGATACGAGATGGCTCAGAGTCAGTTCACTGGAAGCCCGAACCTCATGGCCCTGCCCCCGAAACCGGGGCGAAAGAATCTCAATGGATTCGGGCCCCAGGATAAACCAGGAAAAGGACGGACTTGGAGCCATGATCCCATTCAAAAGCCTGTCAAAGGCGGCATCGTCATTCCCGGGCAAGGACCGGTTCTCAAAGGCTGGCCATTGCACAATCTCAGGGCTTACCCCGGGTTCGCCAAGTGCGTGCATAATATTGGCGCCGAGCCGCAACTGAATATCACTGCCTGGATTCGCGCCCAGATCCGCGGCAAGACTCAACCGACTGCCATGCCAGAAAGCGGCCTGCAGCGACAGAAAAGAATCCGTCTGTTCTGCTTTGTCTTCCACAGGGAGGCTGGCGATATCCGGCTCGTCATGCGCGGCACCGATCTCAGCCTCACCTCCTTCATCCAGAACAGACTTGATCTGATCAAGACCCTGGGAGGGCGCGCCCGGTTCAACCGTGATCTTCTCCCGTTCGGGAATCGGCGGATGGAGGGACGCGCTGTCGTCATCGACCGGCTGAGCGGCGGATGGTGCGGCGCCGGGCAGGGGATAACGTGCTTCCCAGACATCAATGCCCAGCGCGGAAAGATAGAATTGGCGTGTTGCATTCTTCATACGCGCATTATACACATAAAAAAGCCCCGCCCGGGGTTACCGGGCGGGGCTTTGGGTGTAGGCGCCTGACGATGACCTACTCTCGCATGGGAGACCCCACACTACCATCGGCGCTGAGTGGTTTCACTTCT
>NZ_SOAX01000008.1:0-7098 GCF_004364635.1 Halospina denitrificans
AGAAGTGAAACCACTCAGCGCCGATGGTAGTGTGGGGTCTCCCATGCGAGAGTAGGTCATCGTCAGGCGCCTACACCCAAAGCCCCGCCCGGTAATCCCGGGCGGGGCTTTTTTATGGGTAAAAGCGTGATCTATGTCACGTTTTTGCATTCAGATATGCCTGCCAATCGACTCCCGTGTGAATTTGCTGACTGCATCAAAGCATTTGCTGCTGTCTCGGTTACCCTGACTGTGTATTAGAGCCCATCGATTTTGCCGGTTCTGCCCGGGAGGGAATGATTTTGCGCGGAGCTAGTCTCGGAGGCACAAACCTGCTTGCGTTAGGGGTTGCCCTGGCTTTTGCCGGAGTGGCGAGTGCTGGTGACATGGAGCCCATGTCCGACAAGGAAATGTCTGATGTGAACGGGCAGGGCGTTGGCATGGTCATGGAGGATTTCCGGTTTGCCCATCAGCATGACGCCGATGCGGGGAAGACCTTCAAGCTCAGCGGTATTACCAATGAAGCTGGCGAGGATGTCGAGGTTCTGGTCGACAATCTCTACATTGGCGGCGCCGGTAGTGAATTTGGCAACAACCTCCAGACGTTTAACCTTGGTCGTTTAACCAACCCCTTCAGCATGGGCCTGCTGGACGGCGACACGCTGTCAGCCAATGACGACGTGGATTTTAATGGCAAGGCGGTCTTTGAGCTTGCCGCGCCCAGCAAGGTGGCGCAGGGCGATGGCGTTGCCTGTATCCCGGGTGGTTCCGATACGGGGTGTGTCAGCCGTGCTCCTGACTCAGACGCGAGCATCCGTGGCGAGCGGATGGACCTGGGTTTTGCCAGTACGGTCCAGTCAGGGACCAGCGACCCACAGAAAATCAATATCCATGCCGAGAGCGCGGTTGTGGATGGCAGCTATATCCGGCTCTGGGGCTCAGCGCCCGGCGATGCGCGGCAGCAGTTGAGAGGGCAGATCCAGTCCAACTTCTATACGCCACGCCTTTCCATCAATGCCTGTGATCAGACCGGTTCAGGGTGCGGCGCAAGTATTGCGTTTAACGATTTCATGATGGAACTGGCTATTGGCAATGAATATCAGCCTCTTTTCCTGAGTGTTCTTGGGACTGGTCACGAGGTTGTGGAGGAGCAGGGCAACCTGCGGCTGGAGCTGCGCACCATCACCGATGCGCGTTCCCCGGACCCGATCAATGACAGTGGTACCGGGTCGAGTGATGGTGATGAAACCTATCAGTTCTACGAGGACTACTACACCAATTCCGACTACCGCAGCGATATCAGATCGGGAGATGTAGAGATTGGCGGCGAGAGCCTGGGCTCTGCCCGTATGGAAGGAATGCTTTTCCAGAAACTTGAAACAACGACGCGGAGCCTGGATTAACAATGATGACAGTGGCGAAGCGGTATCTTGGGACGTTTCTTCTGATCGTGGCCGGGTTGATGGTCTCTCAGGCTCACGGGGACATGAAGCCGTTGGGCGAAGATGATATGTCCAACGTCAGCGGCCAGTACGGCGGAATGTCACTCTCGGGTGATGTTTCCTTCAACAAGGATGGAGGTCCCCTCGACGGTGAGGGAGTTGGCTTTGACTGCTCCTCTGGCGGGCGTTGCGGCTCCCGGATAGCGGCCCAGCTCAGTGAGGGTGGCGGATGGTTTGTCCTTGACGATCTCCAGGGCACCTTTGCGTTTGAGGGGCTGACTCTGCGCACGCGGATGATTGACTCGAGTGACACTGGATTCGGCTCCGACGCGGGGGATTTCAACCGCGAGGTGATCGAGATCGGCATGCCGGATACCGCTCGCTTCGAGAACTTCAGCTATACCCTTGCGACCAGTTCAACGGCACGCCCAACGGGATCAGACTTCCAGCAGACAGAGCGTATGACCGTTGAAATGGATGGGGACATCACCCTGGATGGAAACATGCTGGTGTTTCCCACGAATCCGTAACTGAAGGGCTTGTGTCATGAGCACGATTCAGAAAATCTGGTCCCGCACACTGATTGGGCTCGCCATCTCTGGCGGTTCGATCGGGGCTGTAGCCATGGAGCGCCTGGGCGACGATGAGATGTCGGGCATTAGTGGCCAGGCCGGGGTGACCATGGAGATGGAAAGCCAGGCATCCATGGATACCTTCAGTTATTTCACCGACGGGAATGGACTCCACCTGGATGATGTCAGTGTCGGCTCAGCCAGCACGGCCGGCGAATCGGATTTTCGAACCTATACACTGGATATCAGGGATAATGGCGCTCTGGATATCGGTTTTGATATCGAAGACCAGCGAGTATCCGTTGGGGGCATTCGCCTGGACGACAGTGGCGACAGGAGTATGGGAAGCTTCTGGATGGACCGGAACATGGATGGCAACTTCGAGATTGTTCCGGGGGGTGCATTGTCGGAAGATGGTTACACCTTTAATGCGCTCTTCAACGTCTACAATTCCCGGTTCGGCTATAAGACCAACGGTCATCAGGTGTTTCTGGATGATGTTTCCATGATGATCAATTCCCAGGGCCAGACCCTGGACGTGGAAAATGGCGTTATCCATTACTCGATGCCGGTAGACGGCAATCTGGATATTGGCGCCATCCGTTATGCGGCCCAGGATGAGAGCTTCAGGGGGGATGCCTCGGCGCTTGCCAGTTACGGAAGCGTGGAAATGGACTTTGACTTCCTGTCTGATTTTGAAATCCAGGCTGGCGGTCGCTTCGGTTCCGAGGGGCTTCGTGTTGACAGCGAAACGCAACTCAATACCGCGAACTTCCTTTACAGCACCAACGGGTACAGCGTTGGTCTCAATAATATGTCCGGGCAATCCCAGGTGACGGATCTGCGCATTGATGTGGCTCCTGATTTTACGTCCGAGGCACGCCAGGGACTCGGGTTTACGCTGACCGGGACGGAGTCCCAGGCCTCCGGGAATCTCTCGATCGGCAGTATTACCCTGGGGGAATCCGGCAGCATTGGGGCGGTCGACATGCAGTGGTTGTACGAGGATCAGGACGTTAATGGCGAGACGTTCTCCAACCAGCTTTTCCTGATGGCAGGTGGTCATCCCGATGCGGGGCCCGAGGGCATGCGGCTGGCATCTGAGTGGAGTCTCGCGGACGCCCAGCTTGATTATACAACCAACGGCAATACAGCAATTTTTGACGGCATACAGTCCTGGGGCCGTGGTGATGTCACCGTGAATGTCACGGGTTCTGAGACCCTTGGGGATACCCGGTTCTACGAGGGGCTCCGAGTCGGGTTTGACGGTGTTTCCGGTGGCTACCGCATGGATGGCCTGAGGGTTGGTGACGAGACTTCGGACGTTCAGGGCGGTGTCGAATTACTCAGTGCCCTTGGCGTCTACCGCAGTTTTGAGTTCGGCTCCCTGGATGGCCATTACACCCTGGGACCGGGTGGTCCAAACGGGGAAGGGATTACCATCAATTCCGATATCGTGATTCAGGACGGGCGGATCGGCGCCTTGACTGAACAGTCGGGACAGGGGATCTGGGCCGACGATCTTGAATTCGAATCGCACATCCGCGATATGACTGTGGATGTGACCGCCGAAGGCCTGTCGATGATCCAGGGCGAAGCCTGGAGCACCATGGATATCGGCAACCTGCGGGTCGGTGACGCTGACAATGGCGCCAGCTTTGGTCGTATTGTCTGGCAGCGGTACGGCAAGAACAATGAGATGGTGATCAGTGCGCCAAACGATGGAAGCGGAAGTGAGGGACTTCACGTCGCGCTTACCCATGTGTTCAGTGAGGCAACGGCTGACCGTCAGAACCAGTTCCTCTGGGAAACCGGGCGAGACACGGATACTAACGGTGACCCCATTAACGGCACTGGCATGCAGCTCGTTATGAACAATATCCATACGGACGACGTCACCACGGCGACCAATAACTATGGTGTCAAAACCGACCTTGAGATTGATGTTCGCGAGGCTGATGCAAGCACGGGCGAGCTTGGGTTTTCCGTTAACACCCGAACACGCTTTCGTGAACTGAATATTGGCAGTGTGGATATGGTGCACCCCGACGGGGGCGCGGCCACAGCGCTTCAAGGCGTCAGTATCCAGAATATGGACATGGAGTCCAATCTCACCGCTACCCCAATCCAATAGCGCTCTTTTTTTCTCCGATGGCCTTATGTAGGTTACTCTTGGCTGTCGAGAGGGAGCGCTCATGCATCACTATTCTTTATTACAGCTCTTGGCGGATGGACGGCTGCACTCCGGTACGGAACTCGCGGAGGCGCTTGGCGTCAGTCGCACTGCAGTCTGGAAGCAGCTTCAGCATCTTGAGAGTCTTGGACTGGAGCTTGAGACCGTCCGAGGGCATGGTTATCAACTGACGACCCCTTTGGATTTGCTCACTCAGGAAGGCATCCATCAAGTGCTGCCTGTTCCTTTGCGGGAGCGGGTTTCACTGGATCTGTGTACCGATGTGGATTCCACCAACCAGTCACTGCTGGCGCTTTCGTCGCTTTCCCGGGATTATCAGGTCTGTGTGGCTGAGCAGCAGACCCAGGGCCGTGGACGCAGGGGGCGAGCCTGGGACAGTCCGTTCGCCCGCAATCTTTATCTGAGCCTTGCCTATGAAACGGAAGGCGCCATGCAGGCGATCCAGGGCGTGACCCTTGTTGCCGGCGTTGCTGTGGCGCAAGCGCTGGAGTCGCTGGGTATCAGGGGGGTCGAACTCAAATGGCCGAATGATGTATGGCTGAATGGCCGGAAGCTGGCCGGAATACTGACTGAATTGCAGGGTACCGTCCAGGATCGGTTTCGGCTGGTGATTGGTGTCGGACTTAACGTGTATATGGCCGAGTCAGAGGTTGCTATCGATCAGCCCTGGACGTCGCTCGCGCGTGAGAAGCAGGTGCCTTCAGGTGGAAGGGCGCAGATTGCAGGTGCGCTGATTACTCATATGGTCCATTGGCTGGAAGAGCGGGGAGGTGTTGGGTCGCCGGTGTTTCAGCGTGCCTGGGACCGCTATGACGCGTTAGCGGATCAGCCTGTATGGGTTCACGGGAAATCGTTAACAGGTATCGCGCATGGCATTGACGAGGCGGGCCATTTGCGTGTCCGGGATGATGCTGGCACGGAAGAGCGCTTGAGTGCGGGCGAGGTCAGTATTCGGGTAAGGGATTCATGATACTTCAGGTTGATGCGGGCAATACCCGGATTCATTGGCGGCTGGTTGAAATTGATGCGAGTCAGGCGCCAATTGTGAGGGGGCGGGGACACGTAGACCATGGCACAGTGCCAGATCCGGTCGGGCGTGAGGCGATTACCGGTATGGAGCTGGCCTGTGTTGCGGGCGAGGATGTCATCGATGCCCTTCGGCGGGCGTTCAATGGCACTGCCGGCGTTCCGGTTCTCGAGGCGAGGACGGAAGCCGTTGCCTGTGGCGTTAGCAACAGTTACGCCGAGCCGGAGAAGATGGGGGTGGATCGTTGGCTGGCCATGATTGCGGCCTACAATCACTATCCCGGCGGCGTCATTATTGTTGATGCGGGCACGGCCGTAACGGTTGACTATGTAGACTCTCTGGGCCACCACCTGGGCGGCTACATTCTTCCCGGCCTGAACCTGATGGCGCAGGCTCTGGGGAGAAACACCGCCAGGGTTCGCGGGGGTGCGGGTGATTTCGGTTCTCCGGTACCCGGTTGCTCTACAGCCGAATGTGTCAATCACGGGATTGCCTGGATCTGGTCCTCAGCAGCAGAGCGCCTGCGGCATGATCAGCATAACTATGGGCTGAATACCATTGTGGTGACGGGAGGAGATGCGGAATTCATGGCAGACCTCCTTGGGGGCGCGGCTGTTATTGAACCCGACCTGGTCTTTCGGGGAATGGATCTCGTGTTTGCCGACACAGAACCCCGTTCCGGATTGAGGGGGTAGTGTGCGATTTCTTGCAGCGCTCCTGGTACTGGCGAACCTGATGCTCTACCTGCTGGTGCATCGCCTTCCAGCGGTGGAGCCCTTGGAGAGGCCGGAAATCAACCTGCCCCGCGTCACCCGCATAGAGATGCTGGACTCCGAGCGGTCAGCCCCACAGCCGGAGGACAAAGAAAGCCGCTGTTTCATGATCGGTGGGTTTCTCACATGGACTGGCGCTCGGAACTGGCTTTTGCTCAGAGGCCTCCCTCTCAGCGAACACCGGATTATCCGGCATGGCGCCGTAGAACGATCCGTGTTGTCAGTTCATGGACCCGCCAGAGATCGGTTTCCGCCCATGCCGTCCACCGAATCAACCGCACTGGAGCCGTTTTCCTTGCTCGCTGAGGCAGAGGGAGCGCTCAACAGGGAGTTTCTGTTCAGCGACTCTGGGTCCCTTGCGCTCTCATCAATCTACCGCATTGAAAATAAAAGGGGTTTGACTCTTGAATCAGACCGGGTGAGCTTTTACAGTTACGCCCTCGTGGGCGATGAAGGGCTTCGTGAGGCGTGGTCCCAGCGGTTTTCCGGCGGGTATTCAGGAAACCTGGTACCTGAAAGCTGTCAAGGTATTGCAAAGCAGGGGCAAAATCCTTAGCATATCGCCCTCGCTGATTGGTGACTAAAGGCTGGTGTAGCTCAGCAGGCAGAGCAACTGACTTGTAATCAGTAGGTCGGGGGTTCGATTCCCTCCACCAGCTCCAATTCAGCTCAGAGTTCGGAAGCAGTTGCCTGAGCAGCAACTGCATTCTGGAGGGGTTCCCGAGTGGTCAAAGGGATCAGACTGTAAATCTGACGCGAAAGCTTCGCAGGTTCGAATCCTGCCCCCTCCACCATATTGCGGGTGTCGTATAGTGGCTATTACCTCAGCCTTCCAAGCTGATGACGCGGGTTCGATTCCCGCCACCCGCTCCAAGTTGTGGCGAGCTCATGTAGCTCAGCTGGTAGAGCACACCCTTGGTAAGGGTGAGGTCGGCGGTTCAAATCCGCCCATGAGCTCCACTTATTGTGAGTGGTTCGTGTCATCAACAGGTAACGGCGCGGGAGATTGGTCAAGTGGGTAAGCAAAAGTTTGAAAGAGATAAGCCGCATATCAACGTGGGCACCATTGGTCACGTGGACCACGGCAAGACGACACTGACGGCGGCGCTGA
>NZ_SOAX01000008.1:7195-230694 GCF_004364635.1 Halospina denitrificans
AGTGGGTAAGCAAAAGTTTGAAAGAGATAAGCCGCATATCAACGTGGGCACCATTGGTCACGTGGACCACGGCAAGACGACACTGACGGCGGCGCTGACCCGCGTGAGTGCGGAAGTGTTTGGCGGCGAAGCGCGCGCGTTTGATCAGATCGACAACGCGCCGGAAGAGAAAAACCGTGGTATCACGATTGCGACCTCGCACGTGGAGTACGGTTCCGAGACGCGCCACTATGCGCACGTTGACTGTCCGGGGCACGCGGACTACGTGAAGAACATGATCACGGGCGCGGCGCAGATGGACGGCGCGATCCTGGTGGTCTCCGCCGCTGACGGCCCGATGCCGCAGACGCGTGAGCACATCCTGCTGTCACGCCAGGTCGGTGTACCGCACATTGTGGTATTCCTGAACAAGGCGGACATGGTCGATGATGAGGAGCTGCTCGAGCTCGTCGAGATGGAAGTTCGCGAACTGCTCAACGAGTACGACTTCCCGGGTGACGACACGCCGATCATTACCGGTTCCGCGCTGATGGCGATGGAAGGTAAGGATGACAACGGCTACGGCACCACAGCGGTAGCGAACCTGATCAAGGCGATGGATGAGCACATTCCGGAGCCGGAGCGGGCGATTGACCAGCCGTTCCTGATGCCGATTGAGGACGTTTTCTCAATCTCGGGGCGTGGTACAGTGGTAACGGGGCGTGTAGAGCGCGGCGTGCTCAAGACCGGCTCCGAGGTGGAGATTGTGGGTCTGCGCGATACGCAGAAGACGGTCTGCACGGGTGTTGAGATGTTCCGCAAGATGCTGGACGAAGGTCGAGCGGGCGAGAACATCGGCGCACTGCTGCGCGGCACCAAGCGTGACGACGTCGAGCGTGGCCAGGTTCTGGCACATCCGGGTTCGATCACACCGCACACGGTCTTCGAAGGCGAGATCTACGTGCTGAGCAAGGAAGAGGGTGGCCGTCACACGCCGTTCTTTACCGGGTATCGGCCGCAGTTCTACTTCCGGACCACGGACGTGACAGGCACCTGTGAGCTGCCCAGCGGCGTTGAGATGGTAATGCCGGGCGATAACGTCAAGCTGACCGCCACGCTGATCTCGCCGATCGCGATGGAAGACGGTCTTCGCTTTGCGGTTCGCGAAGGTGGCCGTACCGTTGGTGCCGGCGTGGTAACCAAGATTATTCAGTAAGAGTTTAGGTGCAGGCCAGTAGCTCAATTGGCAGAGCAGCGGTCTCCAAAACCGCAGGTTGGGGGTTCGATTCCCTCCTGGCCTGCCATTTATTTGGCACCCACAAAGTTGATTCCTATGGAGTCCAGTTCCAGACAGGCCTCAACCCGCTTTGATGCTGTAAAGTGGGTTGTTGTTGTTGCCGTGATCGCTGTTGGGGTTGCGGGCAACTATTATTTCGGCAATGAGTCTCTGCTGTATCGGACGCTTGCCATGGTCGCCCTTGCGCTGGTTGCAGGCTTTATTGCGCTGCAGACCGATAAGGGACGTCGACTTGCGCAGCTGATGAAAGAGGCGAAGGTTGAGATTCGCAAGGTCGTCTGGCCAACCCGTCAGGAGCTTCTTCAGACAACCGCCATCGTGTTGGCGTTCGTGCTGTTGGTAGCG
This sequence comes from Halospina denitrificans, assembly GCF_004364635.1. Lineage (GTDB taxonomy): Bacteria > Pseudomonadota > Gammaproteobacteria > Pseudomonadales > Oleiphilaceae > Halospina > Halospina denitrificans. Next base: position 8,817 of record NZ_SOAX01000008.1, read on the forward strand.
CTTTTGCTGTGGGGTATGGACTCCCTGGTCGCGTGGGTTGTCGCAAGCTTGATCGGTTAAAAAGAGGGAACGTCATGGCGAAGCGCTGGTATGTGATACACGCGTACTCCGGCTTTGAAAAGCATGTCATGCGGTCCCTCCGGGAGCGGGTGCAGCTGAACAACATGGAAGACCTCTTTGGTGAGATCCTTGTTCCCACCGAAGAAGTCGTTGAGATGCGCGAAGGCAAAAAGCGTAAGAGTGAGCGCAAGTTCTATCCGGGGTACGTGCTTGTACAGATGGAGATGACCGATGAAACCTGGCATCTCGTCAAGAGCACACCGCGGGTAATGGGCTTTATTGGCGGAACGCCGGATAAGCCAGCGCCGATTACGGAAAAGGAGGCGGAAGCCATCCTGCAACGGGTTGAAACCGGCGCCGAACAGCCGAAGCCCAAGACGTTGTTTGAGCCAGGCGAGATTGTGCGCGTTACAGAAGGGCCTTTTGCCGATTTCAATGGTGTTGTTGAAGAAGTGGATTACGATAAGAGCCGCGTGAAAGTGGCGGTTCTGATCTTTGGCCGGTCTACACCGGTTGAGCTTGAGTTTGGCCAGGTCGAGAAAGACTGAGGGCCAGACTCTGACAAAAGGCTCGCGGCCAGTCGGTCGCGGGCTTTTTATGTCTTTCAGGGGAGCCCGGAACGGGCGTTCGAACCCATCAGGAGGTTAACGTGGCTAAGAAAATTGAAGCGTACATCAAACTGCAGGTGGCAGCTGCCAAAGCGAATCCCAGCCCCCCTGTAGGTCCGGCTCTGGGTCAGCATGGTCTGAACATCATGGAGTTCTGCAAGCAGTTCAATGCAGAAACCCAGGATATGGAGCCCGGCCTGCCCATCCCCGTTGTAATCACTGTTTACAGTGACCGGAGTTTTACCTTCATTACGAAGACACCTCCGGCACCGGTTCTGCTCAAGAAAGCAGCGGGTGTTTCCTCAGGCTCCGGTCGTCCGAATACCGACAAGGTTGGTAAGGTCAATCGCGAACAGCTCGAAGAAATCGTTAAAACCAAGGAACCCGATCTGACCGCAGCCGATATGGACGCCGCCGTGCGTACCATTGCCGGAACCGCGCGCAGCATGGGCCTTGAAGTGGAGGGGCTCTGAGATGGCAAAACTGAGTAAACGCCAGAAGCTGATCCGTGAAAAGGTTGACCGGACAAGCAGTTATGGTATTGAGGATGCGGTTGCCATCCTCAAGGATCTGGACCAGCATACGAATTTTGAGGAATCCGTTGATCTGGCCGTGAATCTGGGCGTTGATGCGCGGAAATCGGATCAGGTTGTTCGTGGTTCCACCGTTCTCCCCAATGGTACCGGCAAAAGCGTTCGCATTGCTGTCTTTGCCCAGGGTGACAACGCGGATAAGGCTCAGGCAGCTGGTGCCGACGTTGTGGGCATGGATGATCTGGCGGAACAGATCAAGGGCGGTGATCTCGACTTTGACGTTGTGATTGCCACGCCGGATGCAATGCGTGTTGTTGGGCAGCTTGGCCAGATTCTTGGCCCGCGTGGCCTGATGCCGAACCCGAAGGTTGGTACGGTTACTGCCGACGTTGAAACCGCGGTTGGTAACGCAAAAGCGGGACAGGTTCGATTCCGGACTGACAAGAAGGGCATTGTCCACTGCACGGTTGGCAAGGTGTCCTTTGATGCTGCCGCGATCCGTCAGAACGTCGAGGCACTGGTGACGGATCTCAGGAAGCTGAAGCCGTCTACCGCGAAAGGTGTCTATGTCAAGAAGGTGACGCTGTCCTCCACCATGGGGCCAGGGATTACCATTGACCAGTCCTCGCTGTCCGCTTGAGGCTGGTATTGAATACGGGGGCGCCTGATGGCGCGCCCAGCAAGCTTTGTAGTCTTGGCGTGAGCCGGACTGTCAAAGACCGCAGGTCCTCAATCTCCACGAGGAGAGACGAGATTAAAGCAATGCCTGCGCAGACGGTGTAAGACGTTCTCTCCGAACAGCACCGTAAGGTCGCCCGAAAGGGCGTAAGTTGATCGCCGATCCTGGATCGGCACAACCTGAGGAGTAAAACCAGTGGCAATCAGACTCGAAGGCAAAAAGGCGATTGTCGCCGAAGTCAACGAGGCTGCCAGTGGTGCTTTGTCTGTTGTCCTTGCGGACTACCGGGGTGTGGACTCCGGCAACATGACCGCATTGCGCGCCAAGGCCCGGGAACAGAATGTGTACCTGCGAGTGGTGCGTAACACCCTCGCAAAGCGCGCTGTTCAGGGCACTGAGTTTGAGTGCGTGAATGATGTGCTCGTGGGGCCCACCCTGTTTGCGTTTTCCATGGAAGATCCGGGAGCGGCGGCACGTCTGCTCAAGGATTTTGCCAAGGAAGATAAAGACTTCGAGATCAAGGCACTGGCCGTTGGTGGCGAACTGCTCGGTGCGGACCAGATTGACCGCCTTGCCAAGCTTCCGACGCGTGACGAAGCGCTGTCGCAGCTGGCCGGCACAATCCAGGCTCCGATCACCAAGCTGGCGCGGACCTTCAATGAGGTTCCGACCAAGGTTACCCGCGCGGTGGCCGCAGTTCGTGACCAAAAGAAAGAAGCAGCCTGATTGGTTTATATTATTTTTGAATCTGGAGAATAGTCATGGCTCTGTCGAAAGACGATATCTTGAACGCAATTGCTGAAATGAGCGTCATGGAAGTTGTTGAGCTCGTTGAAGCAATGGAAGAAAAGTTCGGCGTTTCCGCTCAGGCGGCCGTCGCAGCAGCTCCGGCTGCCGGTGGTGGCGAAGAAGCTGCCGCTGCTGAAGAACAGACCGAGTTTGATGTTGTACTGACCGCCGGTGGCGAAAAGAAGGTCAACGTCATCAAGGTGGTACGTGAACTGACCGGTCTTGGCCTGAAAGAAGCCAAGGCGCTCGTTGACGGTGCCCCCGGCACGGTCAAAGAAGGCGCAAGCAAGGATGATGCTGACGAAGCAAAAACCAAGCTTGAGGAAGCAGGCGCCTCTGTTGAGCTCAAATAACGGCTTGATCGGCCGGTTAGAGCAGTACTGACGCGGATTGGCTGGTGGTGTATACCGCCGGCCTTTTCGCGTTCTATACAGGTTGCTCATGACTACTGTCATGAGCTGCCCGGAATTTTCCGGGCTCAGTCCCGGGTCGCGCTTCGCACCCGGGAGACACCAGTTATTAAGTCCGAAGCTGGGGAACGTAGATGACTTACTCCTATACCGAGAAAAAGCGAATCCGCAAAGAGTTTGGCAAGTTGCCATCCGTTATGGATGTCCCGTTTCTGCTTGCGACGCAGATCGACTCCTATCGGGATTTTCTGCAGCTTGAATCAGGTGCGGAGGATCGTAAGGAGACGGGCCTGCACGCCGCATTCCAGTCCGTTTTCCCGATTACGAGCTACTCGGGCAATGCGGCCCTGGAGTATGTCAGTTACAGGCTGGGCGATCCGGCCTTTGACGTGAGGGAATGCCAGCTCCGCGGTGTCACCTATGCCGCGCCGTTGCGTGTGAAGGTTCGCCTTGTCATCTATGACAAGGAGTCCTCCAACAAGGCGGTGAAGGACATCAAGGAGCAGGAAGTGTACATGGGGGAAATGCCCCTCATGACCGTGAACGGCACCTTTGTTGTGAATGGCACCGAGCGGGTCATCGTATCCCAGCTTCACCGGTCGCCGGGTGTCTTCTTCGACCATGACAAGGGTAAGACGCACTCATCGGGTAAGCTCCTGTATACCGCCAGGGTGATCCCCTATCGCGGATCCTGGCTTGATTTCGAGTTTGATCCGAGAGATTCGGTCTTTGTACGGATTGACCGCCGGCGCAAGCTGCCCGCTACCATTCTGTTGCGCGCATTGGGTTACAGTTCCGAAGAGATCCTTGATCTGTTCTTTGAAACCAGTCGTTTCACGCTCGGCAAGGACACCTGCCGGTTGGAGCTGGTGCCAAGCCGTCTGCGCGGTGACATCGCCACCTTTGACATCAAGGATGGCGAGGGCAATGTTATTGTGGAGAGTGGTCGGCGCGTAACCGCCCGCCATATCCGTCAACTTGAAAAGTCGGGCGTGACGGAACTCGAGGTTCCGCGTGAGTACCTGCACGGGCGCGTTACCGCTCAGGATATCGTTGATGAGAACACCGGTGAGGTTATTGTCGAGTGCAATACGGAGCTCACCCAGGAGCATCTTGAAAAGTTTGAAGAAGCGGGCATCAAGACTGTTGAGACCATCTACACCAACGATCTCGACTGCGGTCCCTTTATCTCCGATACACTGAGGATTGACCCTTCGCGGAACCAACTGGAAGCACTGGTCGAGATCTATCGCATGATGCGTCCGGGCGAGCCGCCGACCAAGGAATCCGCCGAGAGTCTGTTCAATAACCTGTTCTTTTCGGAGGATCGCTACGATCTGTCCGCAGTGGGCCGGATGAAGCTCAACCGCCGGCTGGGCCGTGAAGAGCTCGAAGGATCCGGTGTGCTCGAAAAGCAGGACATCATCGATGTCCTGCGCACGCTGGTTGATATCCGTAACGGCAAGGGCGAGACCGACGACATCGACAACCTGGGCAACCGCCGTATCCGCTGTGTGGGCGAGATGGCGGAAAACCAGTTCCGCGTCGGCCTGGTACGGGTTGAGCGCGCGGTACGCGAGCGTCTGAGCCTTGCTGAGAGCGAGGGCCTGATGCCCCAGGACCTGATCAATGCCAAGCCGGTAGGGGCGGCAATCAAGGAGTTCTTTGGGTCCAGTCAGCTGTCCCAGTTCATGGACCAGAACAACCCGCTTTCCGAGGTAACGCACAAGCGGCGTGTCTCGGCGCTTGGTCCGGGCGGCCTGACCCGTGAGCGGGCGGGCTTCGAGGTGCGCGACGTACACCCGACGCACTATGGCCGTGTCTGCCCGATCGAAACACCGGAAGGGCCGAACATCGGCCTTATCAACTCATTGGCGACCTATACCCGGACCAACCAGTACGGGTTCCTGGAGAGTCCATACCGGAAGGTACATGACGGCCAGGTTACCAATGAGATTGTCTATCTCTCGGCGATTGAGGAAAGCAATTACATTATCGCCCAGGCCAGCGCCAAGATGGACGAGAACGACAAGCTGGCCGATGAGCTGGTCACGGTGCGCCACAAGAACGAATTCACCGTGATGCCGCCTGAGAAGGTCAACTTCATGGACGTGTCACCGCGTCAGGTTGTCTCCGTGGCAGCAGCGATGATTCCGTTCCTTGAGCACGACGACGCGAACCGGGCCCTGATGGGTTCCAACATGCAGCGTCAGGCGGTTCCAACCCTGAGAGCGGACAAGCCCCTGGTTGGTACGGGCATGGAGCGTATCGTCGCCAAGGACTCTGGTGTCTGCGTGACAGCCGAGCGCGGCGGTGTCATTGAGAGTGTGGATGCATCGCGGATCGTTGTCCGTGTGCGGGATGAGGAAACCGCGGCCGGTGATGCCGGGGTCGATATCTACAATCTGGTTAAGTACACGCGTTCCAACCAGAACACCTGCACCAACCAGCGCCCGATTGTACAGCCGGGTGACGTGATCGCCCGGGACGATGTCCTTGCTGACGGCCCCTCGGTGGATCTGGGTGAGTTGGCCCTGGGCCAGAACATGCGGATGGCCTTCATGCCCTGGAATGGCTACAACTTTGAGGACTCCATCCTCATTTCCGAAAGGGTAGCCCAGGAAGATCGTCTGACTACCATTCACATCCAGGAACTGACCTGTGTGGCCCGGGATACCAAACTGGGCTCAGAGGAAGTCAGCGCGGATATCCCCAACGTGGGCGAGCACGCCCTGTCCAAGCTGGACGAGTCGGGCATTGTCTATATCGGTGCTGAAGTGGATGCCGGCGACATTCTTGTCGGCAAGGTGACGCCCAAGGGTGAAACCCAACTGACGCCGGAGGAAAAGCTCCTGCGCGCTATCTTTGGCGAGAAGGCCTCGGATGTGAAGGACACCTCGCTGCGGATGCCGACAGGCAAGCGCGGTACCGTCATTGATGTCCAGGTGTTCACGCGCGACGGGGTTGAAAAGGACCAGCGGGCGCTTTCCATTGAACAGGAAGAGCTGGATTCCTTCCGGAAGGACCTCCGGGATGAATACCGGATTGTCGAGGCGGCTACATTTGAACGTCTGGCCGCGGCGCTCAACGGCCAGGCCGTACTCAGCGGCCCCGGCCTCAAGAAAGGCGATACGCTGACCGACGATTACCTGGGTAAGCTGTCTTCCGAGGAATGGTTCAAGCTGCGTCTTCAGGATGACTCACTGAATGAGCTCCTGGAGCGTGCTGAGCAGCAACTCGAGGAACGCCGCAAGGATCAGGAAGAGCGTTTCGAAATCAAGCGCGGAAAGATCCAGCAGGGTGACGACCTTGCTCCGGGTGTGCTCAAGATCGTGAAGGTCTACCTGGCCGTCAAGAGCCGCATCCAGGCTGGTGACAAGATGGCGGGCCGGCACGGTAACAAGGGCGTTATCTCGGCGATCATGCCGACCGAAGACATGCCCTTTGATGAGCAGGGCGAACCGGTGGACGTGGTCCTCAACCCGCTGGGCGTTCCCTCGCGGATGAACGTGGGTCAGGTTCTTGAGACACACCTTGGCGCTGCGGCACGGGGTCTTGGCGACAAGATCAATCGTATGCTGGAGCAGCAGAAGAAGGTGGGCGAGATCCGCCAGTTCCTGGGTGAAGTCTACAACGGTACGAATACGCCACACGTCGATCTGGATGAGCTTACCGACGACGAAGTGATCAACATGGCGAAGAACCTTCGCCAGGGTGTGCCGATGGCGACAGCCGTCTTTGATGGTGCCAATGAAACCGAGATCAAGCAGATGCTGGAGCTTGCCGATATGGACTCCAGCGGGCAGATCCGGCTGTTTGATGGGCGCACGGGAGATGCCTTCCACCGACCCGTGACCGTTGGCTACATGTACATGCTCAAGCTCAACCATCTGGTCGAGGACAAGATGCATGCGCGTGCCACCGGGTCGTACAGCCTGGTTACGCAGCAGCCGCTTGGCGGTAAGGCCCAGTTCGGCGGTCAGCGCTTTGGTGAAATGGAGGTCTGGGCCCTGGAGGCCTATGGCGCCGCTTACACCCTGCAGGAAATGCTGACCGTGAAGTCCGATGACGTGAACGGGCGGACGAAGATGTACAAGAACATTGTGGACGGGGATCACAGGATGGAGCCGGGCATGCCCGAATCCTTCAATGTTCTGGTCAAGGAAATCCGCTCCCTGGGTCTGGATATCGACCTCGAGACGGACTGAAACCGGAATCCCGTTTGGCAGCGAAGGGGGTGGTTGCCACCCCCAAAGATTAACGCTCCGGAGCCAATATCATGAAAGATCTGCTCAACTTGCTGAAAAGTCAGAACCAGAAGCAGGAATTCGATTCGATTCGGATCGGCCTGGCTTCCCCGGAAATGATCCGGTCCTGGTCCTTTGGTGAAGTTAAAAAACCCGAGACTATCAACTACCGCACCTTCAAGCCGGAACGGGACGGTCTGTTCTGTGCCAAGATCTTTGGCCCAGTCAAGGACTATGAGTGCCTGTGCGGCAAATACAAGCGGCTGAAGCACCGCGGCGTCATCTGTGAGAAGTGTGGCGTTGAGGTGGCCCTGGCCAGTGTCCGGCGTGAGCGGATGGGGCATATTGAACTGGCCAGCCCGGTGGCACACATCTGGTTCCTGAAATCACTGCCTTCGCGTATTGGCCTGCTTCTGGACATGACGCTGCGGGATATCGAAAGGGTTCTGTATTTTGAATCCTTTATCGTGATTGATCCGGGCATGACCACACTGGAGCGCGGTCAGCTGCTTAACGACGAGCAGTACTACGAGGCTCTCGAGGAGTTCGGCGACGAGTTTGATGCGCGCATGGGTGCGGAAGCTGTCAAGGAACTGCTGGCAGATATTGATCTGGGTGAGGAAGTGGAGAAGCTGCGCGAGGACATTCCGCAGACCGCCTCCGAGACCAAGATCAAGAAGCTGTCCAAGCGTCTCAAGCTGATGGAAGCCTTCTATTATTCCGGGAACGATCCCCAGTGGATGATCATGGAAGTGCTTCCTGTGTTGCCGCCGGACCTGCGGCCGCTGGTCCCCCTCGATGGTGGCCGTTTTGCGACGTCGGACCTGAACGATCTCTATCGGCGGGTCATCAACCGTAACAACCGCCTCAAGCGTCTCCTGGAGCTCAACGCGCCGGATATTATCGTGCGCAACGAGAAGCGCATGCTGCAGGAATCCGTGGACGCGTTGCTCGACAACGGCCGTCGCGGTCGGGCCATCACCGGCACCAACAAGCGGCCGCTGAAGTCACTGGCCGATATGATCAAGGGTAAGCAGGGGCGTTTCCGTCAGAACCTGCTGGGTAAGCGCGTGGACTATTCCGGGCGTTCCGTTATCGTCGTCGGTCCGTATCTGAAGCTGCACCAGTGCGGTCTGCCCAAGAAGATGGCCCTGGAACTGTTCAAGCCGTTCATCTTCTCCAAGCTGGAACATCGGGGCCTGGCCACCACCATTAAGGCCGCCAAGAAGATGGTCGAGCGTGAGGAAGGTGTGGTCTGGGATATCCTGGAAGAAGTGATCCGGGAGCATCCGGTCCTGCTGAACCGGGCGCCCACGCTGCACCGGCTCGGCATCCAGGCGTTTGAGCCGATCCTGATCGAAGGCAAGGCCATCCAGCTGCATCCGCTGGTCTGTGCGCCCTATAACGCCGACTTTGACGGTGACCAGATGGCGGTGCACCTGCCGCTGACCCTGGAGGCGCAGCTTGAATCGCGGGCGCTGATGATGTCCACGAACAACGTTCTTTCACCGGCCAACGGTGAACCCATCATCGTGCCTTCCCAGGACGTTGTGCTCGGGCTTTATTACATGACCCGTGAACGCCTTCGCGCCAAGGGCGAGGATCGGATCTTTGCCGACCTCGATGAGGTGACCCGTGCCTTTGGTGCCGAGGAGGTTGATCTCCAGGCACGGATCAAGGTGCGTGTTACCGAAGTGGATCTTGATGATGAGACGGGTGAGCGCCACGTTACTACCAGCATCAAGGAAACCACTGTTGGTCGGGCAATGCTCTACAACATCACGCCCGAAGGCCTGCCTTTCAGCCTGGTTGACCAGGCCATGGCAAAGAAGCAGATCTCTAAGCTGATGAACGCGTGCTACCGCGAGGTTGGCCTGAAAGAAACCGTGGTGTTTGCGGACCAGCTGATGTACACCGGTTTCCACTACTCGACCGTTTCCGGAACCTCCATCGGTGTGAATGACTTTGAAGTGCCGAAAGAGAAGTACGAAATGGTTGAGGCTGCGGAAGCCGAGGTCATGGAGATTGAGCAGCAGTTCTCTTCCGGTCTTCTGACCCAGGGTGAGAAATACAACAAGGTGATCGATATCTGGGCGCGTGCCAACGACCAGGTATCCAACGCCATGATGTCCCGTCTCAGTAAAGAGGACGTGATCAATCCCGATGGTGAGGTGGCGACCGATGAGAACGGTGAAACCCTGACCCAGGAGTCCTTCAACTCGGTCTATATCATGGCCGATTCCGGCGCCCGGGGTTCCCCCGCGCAGATCCGTCAGTTGTCGGGTATGCGGGGCCTGATGGCCAAGCCGGATGGCTCGATCATCGAGACACCGATCACGGCCAACTTCCGGGAAGGCCTGAACGTTCTGCAGTACTTCATCTCAACCCACGGTGCACGTAAGGGTCTTGCGGATACCGCCCTGAAGACCGCGAACTCGGGTTACCTGACACGTCGCCTGGTTGACGTCTCGCAGGATCTGGTGGTTGCTGAGCCTGATTGCGGTACCGAGGACGGTATTCTGATGACGCCGCTGGTTGAAGGTGGCGACGTGGTTGTACCGCTGGGCGATCGTATCCTGGGTCGAGTAACGGCCAAGGACGTATTCACCCCGGGCGATAAGGAAAACCCGGTGGTCGATGCGGGCACGCTGCTTGACGAGAAGCTGGTTGAAAAGGTTGAGCGTGCCGGCGTGGACGAGGTCTGGGTTCGCTCTGCGATCACCTGCCATACCCGTTACGGCATCTGCTCCAACTGCTACGGCCGCGACCTGGCGCGTGGTCACCTGGTGAACGTCGGCGAGGCAGTCGGTGTTATCGGTGCCCAGTCGATCGGTGAGCCTGGAACCCAGCTCACGATGCGGACCTTCCACATCGGTGGTGCCGCGAGCCGTGCATCGGCAACGGACAACATCCAGGTCAAGCACGGTGGTAAGGTTCGCCTGCACAACCTCAAGTCCATCGAGAAGACGGATGGAACCCAGGTCGTGGTGACCCGTTCCTCCGCGCTGGCCATTGCGGACGAACACGGTCGTGAGCGTGAGTGGTACAAGCTGCCCTATGGCGCGGTGCTGGAAGTCAGTGAGGGTGACATGGTCGACGCCGGTGGCGTCGTGGCCAAGTGGGACCCGCACACTCACCCGGTTATCGCGGAGGCGGCCGGCACGGTCCGGTTCTCCAATATCGAGGAGAATATCACGGTCAAGACGCAGACCGACGAGCTCACCGGTCTCTCTACCATTGAGGTCATGGACCCCAATGACCGCCCTGCCTCCGGTAAGGACCTGCGTCCGACCATCGAGCTTGTCGACGAAACCGGCGAGCCGGTAACCCTTGCCGGGGGTTCCGCGGCCCAGTACTCCCTGCCCTCCAGCGCCCTGGTGACACTCCGGGATGGGGACAAAATGGAGCTGGGTGACGTTATTGCACGGATTCCGCAGGAAACCACGGGCACACGGGATATCACCGGTGGTCTGCCGCGGGTTGCGGATCTGTTCGAAGCGCGCAAACCCAAGGAGCCGGCCATTCTCGCGGAAGTCAGCGGTGTGGTCAGCTTCGGGAAGGAGACCAAGGGCAAGAAGCGCCTGGTGATCACGCCGAGGGATGGGGATGCCTACGAGGCGCTCATTCCCAAGTGGCGTCAGCTGAACGTCTTCGAGGGTGAGACGGTCGACCAGGGCGAGGTGATCTCGGATGGCCCGTCCAACCCCCACGACATACTGCGCCTGCTCGGTATCACGGAGCTTGCGAAGTACATCACCAACGAGATCCAGGACGTGTACCGGCTCCAGGGTGTTGGTATCAACGACAAGCACATCGAGGTGATCTGTCGGCAGATGCTGCGCAAGGTGGAGATCGTGGATCCGGGCGATACGCGCTTTATCGGTGGTGACCAGATGGAGTATACCCACGTCATCGAAGAGAACGAACGCATGGAAGCCGAAGGCAAGCAGCCCGCAAGCTTCCAGCGCGAATTGCTGGGGATTACCAAGGCCTCGCTGGCAACGGACTCCTTCATTTCGGCGGCCTCCTTCCAGGAGACAACGCGTGTTCTCACCGAGGGCGCGGTTACCGGCAAGCGGGATTACCTGCGCGGTCTGAAGGAAAACGTCGTCGTTGGACGTCTTATTCCGGCGGGCACCGGCCTGGCGTATCACGAAGAGCGCCGTCGCCGGCGTGAACAGGCGGATCAGAACGTGAGTGCTGATGATGTAGTCGAGGCGCTCAGTGCCGAGCTCAACAAGTAATTGCTGTAATCGGCAGTTCTGCTCAGAAACTGGTCAATATTCTTGACTGAGCGGGGGCGCAGACTTAAACTTGCGCCCCCTTGTTAAATTACCCCTATTGATGGGGTGTAAAACCTTTGAGAACCGGAGTTAGCTTACATGGCAACTATTAACCAGTTGGTCCGTAAGCCTCGTAAACGGCGGGTTGCGAAAAGCGACGTACCGGCGTTGCAGGCATGCCCTCAACGTCGCGGCGTGTGCACCCGTGTCTACACGACAACCCCGAAGAAGCCGAACTCGGCACTGCGGAAGGTCTGTCGTGTACGCCTGACCAATGGCTACGAGGTGGCTTCCTATATTGGTGGTGAAGGGCACAACCTTCAGGAGCACAGTGTGGTCCTGATTCGTGGCGGCCGGGTCAAGGACCTGCCGGGTGTTCGTTATCACACAGTACGGGGAACCCTGGATACACAGGGTGTTCAGGATCGTCGTAAGGGCCGTTCCAAGTACGGTACCAAGCGTCCGAAGTCCTGATCGACAGACGCATAAACACATATTTCAGCAGGCTTTCTTTTATCGTGGGCGACGAGCGCCGGTAAGAGTAAGGCCGGGTGGCATTCATTTGCTTCATCCCGGATCAACCTGAAGACCTGATTTTTACTCGAGGGCTTATCGATGCCAAGAAGACGTATAGCAACGAAGCGGGAAATCATCCCGGATCCGAAATTCAACAGTGAACGTCTCGCCAAGTTCATTAACCATGTCATGGAACACGGTAAGAAAGCCGTTGCCGAGCGGATTGTTTACGGTGCATTGGATATTGTCGCCGACAAATCCAAGGAAGATCCGCTCGAAATGTTCGAGTCGGCGCTGGAGAACATCCAGCCGATGGTAGAGGTCAAGTCCCGCCGTGTGGGTGGTGCGACCTATCAGGTACCGGTAGAGGTCCGTCCTTCCAGGCAGGTGGCGCTGGCCATGCGCTGGCTCGTGGATTTCTCGCGCAAGCGTGGTGAAAAGTCCATGGCCAACCGGCTGGCCGGAGAGATTCTGGACGCCGCCGGGAGCAAGGGTGCCGCAGTCAAGAAGCGGGAAGACGTACATCGTATGGCCGAAGCCAACAAAGCCTTCTCCCACTACCGTTTTTAATCGATCGAGGTATCTGACGTGGCACGTAAAACACCGATCAAACACTACCGCAATATCGGCATCTGCGCACACGTGGACGCCGGTAAGACGACTGCGACCGAGCGGATACTCTACTATACCGGCCGCAGTCACAAGATGGGCGAGACCCATGACGGCGCCTCAACGACCGACTGGATGTCCCAGGAGCAGGAGCGGGGCATTACCATCACCTCCGCTGCCGTTACCACCTTCTGGCAGGGTATGGACAAGCAGTACGACGAGCACCGGATCAACATCATCGATACGCCCGGGCACGTCGATTTCACTATCGAGGTAGAGCGTTCTCTGCGTGTTCTCGACGGTGCGGTCGTTGTTTTCTGCGGTACATCAGGGGTTGAGCCCCAGTCCGAAACGGTCTGGCGCCAGGCGGACAAGTATCACGTTCCCCGACTTGTCTTTGTCAACAAGATGGACCGGGCCGGCGCGGATTTCTCCCGTGTCGTCGCTCAGATCCGTGAGCGTCTTGGGGCGACCACGATTCCGATTCAGTTGCCGATTGGTGCTGAAGATGAGTTTGCCGGTGTGATTGATCTTCTGCGCATGAAGGCGATCTACTGGAACGACGCGGATCTGGGGATGACCTACGAGGAAAAGGAAATCCCCGATGAGCTCAAGGCTGATGCCGAGGCCACACGTGAGGCCATGGTGGAGGCTGCGGCCGAAGCCAACGAAGAGTTCATGAACAAGTACGTGGACACCGGGGAGTTGACCCTTGACGAGATTAAGAAGGGGCTCCGTATCCGGTGCCTTGATAATGAGCTCGTCCTGGCAACCTGTGGTTCGGCGTTCAAGAACAAGGGTATCCAGGCGCTGCTGGACAACGTCCTTGAATTCCTGCCTGCGCCGGATGAGGTTCGGGCGATTACCGGTGTTGTCGATGAAGACGGCACAGAAGAGACTCGCTCTGCTGATGACAATGCCCCCTTCGCTTCCCTGGCGTTCAAGATCGCCACGGACCCGTTCATGGGTACGCTGACCTTCTTCCGTGTCTACTCCGGTAAGCTTGAGACCGGAACGGCGATCTATAACGCCAGTAAGAAGAAGAAGGAACGGGTTGGTCGTATGGTGCAGATGCACGCCAACGACCGGGAAGAGATCAAGGAGGTGTTCTCTGGTGACATCGCAGCGGCGATCGGCCTGAAGAACATCACCACGGGCGATACGCTCTGTGATGAAAAGCATAAGATTGAGCTCGAACGGATGGAATTCCCGGAGCCCGTTATCTCGGTAGCGGTTGAGCCCAAGTCGAAAGCGGAGCAGGAGAAAATGGGGACCGGCCTCGGCAAGCTTGCCCAGGAAGACCCCTCCTTCCGCGTCCGGACCGATGAGGAGTCGGGTCAGACAATCATCTCCGGTATGGGTGAACTGCACCTGGACGTTATCGTTGACCGTCTCAAGCGCGAGTTCAAGGTTGAGGCCAATATCGGCAAACCTCAGGTTGCCTACCGGGAGTGCATTCGCAAGGCGGTTGACGTTGAAGGCAAGTTTGTACGCCAGTCCGGTGGTCGTGGCCAGTACGGTCACGTCTGGGTGAAGCTTGAGCCGCTTCCGCTGGACGATGAGGATTCTCCAACATTCCTGTTTGAAAACAAGATTGTTGGCGGTGTGGTTCCCAAGGAATATATTCCTGCGGTACAGCAGGGTATTGAGGAGCAGCTGCAGAATGGCGTTCTGGCCGGTTACCCGATTCTCGGTGTCAAGGCAACGCTTTACGACGGTTCCTATCACGATGTGGATTCCAACGAGATGGCCTTTAAGGTCGCCGGTTCCATGGCGATGAAGCAGGGCGCGCTGGATGCGGATCCGCAGCTTCTGGAGCCGATCATGAAGGTCGAGGTTGTCACACCCGAGGAATTCATGGGTGATGTTGTAGGCGACCTGAATCGTCGTCGTGGCGTTGTGCACGGGATGGAAGAGAGCCCGGCCGGCAAGGTCATTCGTGCCGATGTGCCGCTGGCTGAAATGTTCGGCTATGCGACCGACCTGCGCTCCAGTACTCAGGGGCGAGCCTCGTACGTGATGGAGTTCCATAAGTACGGTGAAGCACCGAACAGCATCGCGAATGAGATTATCAACAAAAGCTAACGTTAACTAAGAACAGCATCCAAGAGGTGGAATTGTGGGTAAGCAAAAGTTTGAAAGAGATAAGCCGCATATCAACGTGGGCACCATTGGTCACGTGGACCACGGCAAGACGACACTGACGGCGGCGCTGACCCGCGTGAGTGCGGAAGTGTTCGGCGGCGAAGCGCGCGCGTTTGATCAGATCGACAACGCGCCGGAAGAGAAAAACCGTGGTATCACGATTGCGACCTCGCACGTGGAGTACGGTTCCGAGACGCGCCACTATGCGCACGTTGACTGTCCGGGGCACGCGGACTACGTGAAGAACATGATCACGGGCGCGGCGCAGATGGACGGCGCGATCCTGGTGGTCTCCGCCGCTGACGGCCCGATGCCGCAGACGCGTGAGCACATCCTGCTGTCACGCCAGGTCGGTGTACCGCACATTGTGGTATTCCTGAACAAGGCGGACATGGTCGATGATGAGGAGCTGCTCGAGCTCGTCGAGATGGAAGTTCGCGAACTGCTCAACGAGTACGACTTCCCGGGTGACGACACGCCGATCATTACCGGTTCCGCGCTGATGGCGATGGAAGGTAAGGATGACAACGGCTACGGCACCACAGCGGTAGCGAACCTGATCAAGGCGATGGATGAGCACATTCCGGAGCCGGAGCGGGCGATTGACCAGCCGTTCCTGATGCCGATTGAGGACGTTTTCTCAATCTCGGGGCGTGGTACAGTGGTAACGGGGCGTGTAGAGCGCGGCGTGCTCAAGACCGGCTCCGAGGTGGAGATTGTGGGTCTGCGCGATACGCAGAAGACGGTCTGCACGGGTGTTGAGATGTTCCGCAAGATGCTGGACGAAGGTCGAGCGGGCGAGAACATCGGCGCACTGCTGCGCGGCACCAAGCGTGACGACGTCGAGCGTGGCCAGGTTCTGGCACATCCGGGTTCGATCACACCGCACACGGTCTTCGAAGGCGAGATCTACGTGCTGAGCAAGGAAGAGGGTGGCCGTCACACGCCGTTCTTTACCGGGTATCGGCCGCAGTTCTACTTCCGGACCACGGACGTGACAGGCACCTGTGAGCTGCCCAGCGGCGTTGAGATGGTAATGCCGGGCGATAACGTCAAGCTGACCGCCACGCTGATCTCGCCGATCGCGATGGAAGACGGTCTTCGCTTTGCGGTTCGCGAAGGTGGCCGTACCGTTGGTGCCGGCGTGGTAACCAAGATTATTCAGTAAATCCGGTTCCGCCCTCAAAAGGGGTTGCAGTCGCAGCCCCTTTTTTATTTCAGGTGCGGCCATAGAGGAAGTTTGTTAAGACGACCCCGTGTCTTGACAGGATGTTCATAGCTGCCTACAATGCGCATCCTTTTTACGGGTCGGCTTAAACGAGCTGCCAGGAACGATTGGAGTTTGGTGCAACATGCAGAGCCAAAAGATCAGAATTCGGTTGAAGGCGTTTGATTATCGCCTGATCGATCAGTCCACTCAGGAAATTGTCGATACGGCAAAGCGGACTGGCGCTCAGGTTCGAGGTCCGATTCCTCTGCCGACCCGGAAAGAGAAGTATACGATTCTGATTTCGCCGCACGTCAACAAGGACGCGCGGGATCAGTATGAGATCCGGACGCACAAGCGGCTTCTGGATATTGTTGAGCCTACCGAAAAGACAGTCGATGCTCTGATGAAGCTCGATCTTGCAGCCGGCGTGGATGTGCAGATCAGCCTGGGTTAACGATAGCGGTTAACCCACTCAGAGTGTAACTGTTGAGCAGGCCATAGAGGGTGAGAGCCCCGTACACTAAGAGGTGAACAATGGCGATTGGTGTTGTCGGCCGTAAGGCCGGGATGACGCGTATTTTTACAGACGAAGGTGCGTCTGTTCCCGTCACAGTGATTGAGGTTGAAGGCAACCGGATCACTGAAGTTAAAACTCCTGAGCGTGATGGCTATCGCGCTGTTCAGGTAACCACCGGTGCCCGTCGTGCATCACGCATTACCAAGCCTGAAGCAGGCCATTTTGCCAAAAATGGCGTTGAGGCGGGGCGTGATCTCTGGGAATTCCGTCTTGATGGTGAAGAGGCCGAAGAGTACCAGCCTGGCAATGAGCTTGGCGTTTCTCTGTTCGAGGATGGCCAGTCCATTGACGTTACCGGTCGCTCCAAGGGTAAAGGCTTCTCCGGCACCGTTAAGCGCTGGAATTTCTCCACTCAGGATAAGACTCACGGTAACTCACTCGCTCACCGCGCACCCGGCTCCATTGGCCAGTGCCAGTCTCCGGGACGTGTCTTCAAGGGCAAGAAGATGTCTGGCCAGATGGGTAACGCCCGTGTGACGACCCAGAACATTGAAATCGTGCGCGTTGATGCTGAGCGAAATCTGCTGCTGGTCAAGGGGCCCGTTCCGGGCGCCAACGGCGGTGATCTGATCATCAAGCCCGCAGTGAAAGCCTAAGGGGGCCGCCATGGAATTGACAGTAACGGGAAGCGGTAACGGTGTTCAGGTCTCTGATGCTGCTTTCGGAAAAGAGTTCAATGAGTCCCTGGTTCACCAGGTGGTAACGGCCTATATGGCCGCTGGCCGTCAGGGCAGTGCAAAACAGAAGACCCGTTCTGAAGTCAGTGGTGGTGGTAAGAAGCCCTGGCGTCAGAAGGGAACCGGTCGAGCGCGTGCCGGCACGATTCGCAGCCCAATCTGGCGCGGTGGCGGTACAACCTTTGCGGCAAGACCTCGTGATTATTCACAGAAGGTGAATCGGAAGATGTATCGCGGTGCGCTGCGTTCGATTCTCTCTGAGCTCGTTCGTCAGGAACGCCTGGTGGTTGTCGATAGCATTACGCCTGCGGAGCCTAAAACGAAAGTGTTCAATGCCCGGCTCGCGGAGCTTGGTGTCAAGGATGCGCTGGTTGTCTCCGATAGCGTAGAGCGCAATCTTGAGCTTGCATCCCGGAACATCCCCAACGTCGCTGTCTCGGACGTGCGTGGCGTTGATCCGGTCAGCCTGGTGGCGCACAACCATGTTGTCGTAACCGTGGACGCGCTGAAAAAGTTTGAGGAGATGCTGGGATGAATCAGGAGCGTATTTACAAAGTACTGCTGGGGCCTCATGTGTCGGAAAAGTCGACCATGGTTGGTGATCAGGGTCAGGTAGTGTTCAAGGTCGCGCCGGATGCAACCAAGCCGGAAATTCGCAAGGCCGTTGAGCAGCTCTTCAACGTCAATGTTGTCTCCGTTCAGGTTAATAACCGTAAAGGCAAGAATAAGCGCACCATGCATGGCATGGGCAAGCGTGCTGCCCTTCGCAAGGCTTACGTCAAGCTCGCTGAAGGCCAGGATATTGACTTTATGGACGTGGAATAAGTCGAGGGGGTCGTAACTATGTCGATCGATAAAACCAAGCCAACGTCTCCCGGGCGTCGCCACCTCATCAAGGTCCGTAATCCTGACCTTCATAAGGGCGCACCGTACCCAGCGTTGGTGAGCAAGCTGAGCAAGACGGGCGGTCGTAACAACAACGGCCATATCACATCCCGTCATATTGGCGGTGGGCACAAGCGCCATTACCGCCATATTGATTTCAAACGGAACAAGGATGGCATTCCAGGCACTGTTGAACGCCTGGAATACGATCCGAACCGTTCCGCTCACATAGCGCTGATCAAGTACAGCGATGGTGAGCGTGTTTACATTATTGCGCCCAAGGGGCTCAAGAAGGGTGATAAAGTCCAGTCCGGCGTTGACGCGCCGATCAAGGCGGGCAGCACCCTTCCTCTGCGGAATATTCCGCTGGGCTCGGTGGTGCATTGTGTGGAGCTCAAACCCGGAAAGGGGGCTCAGATGGCGCGCAGTGCCGGAGCAGCGGTGCAACTCGTTGCTCGTGAAGGCAATTACGCCACTGTCCGTCTGCGTTCGGGTGAGATGCGCAAAGTGCTGACTGAGTGCCGTGCCACGTTGGGAGAGGTTTCCAACAGTGAGCACAGCCTCAAACAAGTCGGCAAGGCGGGTGCAACACGTTGGCGTGGCAAAAGGCCAACAGTGCGCGGTGTTGCTATGAACCCAATTGACCACCCACATGGTGGTGGTGAAGGGCGCACCTCTGGCGGACGTCACCCGGTTACACCCTGGGGGATTCCGACCAAAGGGCATAAGACTCGTAAGAACAAGCGTACTGACAAGATGATCGTACGTCGTCGTTCGGCCAAGAAATAACGCTATGAGGAATACGCTGTGCCACGTTCTTTGAAGAAAGGTCCTTTCATAGACCTGCATCTGTTGAAGAAGGTTGAAACAGCTCTGGAAAGCAGTAGTCGGAAACCGATCAAAACATGGTCGCGTCGTTCGACAGTTTTTCCGGAGATGGTTGGCCTTACCATTGCGGTTCATAACGGCAGGCAACATGTGCCGGTTATGATCACCGAGGAAATGGTAGGACATAAACTGGGCGAGTTTGCAGCAACACGCACTTTCCGCGGGCATGCTGCCGACAAGAAAGCGAAGAAACGCTAAGTCTGAGGGGATAAAACGATGGAAGTAGCGGCTAAGACGAAAGGCGCGCGACTCTCAGCTCAGAAAGCGCGTCTTGTCGCAGACATGGTTCGTGGCAAGAGTGTTGAGGAAGCGCTCAATGACCTGGCGTACACGCCGAAGAAGGCTGCCGGGATCATTCGCAAGACGCTTGAGTCTGCGATTGCCAACGCTGAGCATAATGAGGGCCTGGATGTGGATGAGTTGCGGCTTGCGACCATCTGTGTTGATGAGGGCCCGACGCTGAAGCGGATCCAGGCGCGTGCCAAGGGGCGTGCGGATAGGATTCTGAAGCGTACGTGCCACATCACCGTCAAGGTTTCGGACCAGTAGGAGATACCAGATGGGTCATAAAGTACATCCAACGGGTATCAGGCTTGGCGTTGTCAAAGAGCACAACTCAGTTTGGTACGCGGAAAAGCAAACATACGCAAAGAACCTGCTTAATGACATCCAGGTGCGTGAATTTCTCCATCGCCGACTGGAGAAAGCATCCGTGAGCCGGATCGTGATTGAGCGTCCGGCGCAGAATGCGCGGATTACCATCCACACAGCGCGTCCCGGCATTGTGATCGGGAAAAAAGGCGAGGATGTTGATAAGCTTCGCCGCGAGCTGAGCGAGATGATGGGTGTTCCGGTTCACGTGAACATCGAGGAAATCCGCAAGCCGGACCTTGACGCAAAGCTTGCTGCGCAGAGTGTTGCGAACCAGCTTGAGCGTCGCGTCATGTTCCGTCGTGCGCTGAAGCGGGCGGTTCAGAACGCGATGCGTCAGGGCGCGAAGGGTATCCGGATCCAGGCGAGTGGTCGCCTGGGCGGGGCAGAGATCGCGCGGACCGAATGGTACCGCGAGGGTCGTGTGCCGCTGCATACACTTCGTGCCGATATCGACTATGCGCATTACGAGGCCCACACCACCTACGGCATCATCGGTGTCAAGGTGTGGATATTCAAGGGTGAAATCCTTGGTGGACTTGAGCAGGTGCGGGCTGAGAAAGAAGCCGCACAGAAGAAAGCTCAAAAGTAAGGAGGGTCTCAAATGCTGCAACCAAAACGTACCAAGTTTCGGAAAATGCAAAAGGGCCGTAACCGCGGCATGGCGCATACCGGTAATAAGGTCAGTTTCGGTGAATACGGACTGAAGGCCACCGGGCGCGGTCGGATCACGGCCCGACAGATCGAGGCGGCTCGCCGTACTATGACACGTCGCATCAAGCGGGGTGGCAAGATCTGGATCCGGGTCTTCCCGGACAAGCCGATTTCGGAAAAGCCGCTTGAGGTTCGTATGGGCAAGGGCAAGGGCTCTGTTGAGTACTGGGTCGCCGAGGTGACACCAGGAAAGATGCTCTACGAAATGGAAGGGGTTGCGGAAGACGTGGCACGTGACGCGTTCACTCTGGCTGCGGCCAAGCTGCCTGTACCGACCACCTTCGTGAACAGGACGGTGATGTAATGAAAGCGACAGAAATGCGTGAAAAATCGGCAGAGGATCTGAACCAGGAGCTGATGCGGCTGCTCAAGGAGCAGTTCAACCTGCGGATGCGCAAGGCGACAGGCCAGCTCAATCAGTCCCACCTGCTGCGTCAGACCCGGCGTGATATCGCGCGCGTAAAAACCGTTATCACAGAGAAGGCAGGTGACTGAGATGGCTGAAGCAACGAATACCGCCAGAACCCTGAATGGCAAGGTGGTAAGTGACAAGATGCAGAAGACCATCGTCGTGATGGTTGAGCGCCGCGAAAAGCATCCGCTTTACGGTAAGTATGTTAAGCGGTCGACTCGCATCAAGGCACATGATGAGGAAAACCAGTGTAATGTTGGCGATTTGGTGACAATTGCCGAGACGCGCCCGCTTTCACGTAAGAAAGCGTGGACCCTGGTTGATGTTGTAGAGCGTGCTTTGCGGGTGTAAAGCGCCAGGACGGTGGCTCTTGTCGTAAAGACAAAGTGGTTTCTGCTGGAGATTAACCATGATTCAAACGCAAACGGTACTTGATGTGGCGGATAATAGTGGCGCCCGTCGGGTAATGTGTATCAAGGTCCTGGGCGGTTCACATCGGCGCTATGCCCGTGTCGGGGATATCATTAAGGTATCCGTGAAGGAAGCTATCCCCAGGGGTCGTGTAAAGAAAGGGCAGGTGCTGAAGGCAGTTGTAGTGCGGACCAAGAGCGGTGTGCGTCGGCAGGATGGTTCACTCATCCGGTTCGATGGCAACGCAGCCGTGCTGCTGAATCCGCAGGATGCGCCGGTCGGTACGCGGATATTCGGTCCGGTGACTCGTGAGCTTCGGAATGAGAAATTCATGAAGATCATTTCACTGGCACCCGAGGTTTTGTAGGAGAGGCCGGTTATGAACAAGATCAAACGAAACGACGAAGTAGTCGTCACCACGGGTAAAGACAAGAACAAGCGCGGCAAAGTGCTGCGTATTGTTGATGGCGAGCGGGTGATTGTTTCCGGCATCAATATGGTGAAGAAACACACCCGCCCGAATCCCATGATGGGAACCCAGGGTGGCATTATTGAAAAAGAAGCCCCGATTCATATTTCTAACGTGGCGATCTATAACCCTCAGAACCAGAAAGCTGACCGAGTCGGTTTTCAGGTGCAGAATGACGGCACCAAGGTACGGGTTTACCGGTCCACGGAAGAAGTGGTCGATAACCAGTAAGCGGCGGTGGTTACGATGCCTAGCATGAAAGACGTTTATAAACAGGAAGTGATCCCTGCGCTCAACCAGCAATTCGGGTATGCGAATCCGATGCAGGTGCCAAAGATCCAGAAAATCACCCTGAACATGGGTGTTGGTGAAGCGGTCGGTGATAAGAAACAGCTGGACAACGCAGTGGCTGATCTTGAAAAGCTGTCCGGGCAGAAACCGCTGGTTACCGTAGCGCGGAAATCAGTAGCGGGCTTCAAGATCCGGGAAGGCTTCCCGATCGGTTGTAAAGTCACGCTGCGCGGTGAGCGTATGTGGGATTTCTTTGATCGCCTGGTACAGATTGCCATCCCAAGGGTTCGCGATTTTCGCGGCCTGAGCCCGAAGTCCTTTGATGGGCGTGGCAATTACAGCATGGGCGTTCGTGAACAGATCATCTTCCCCGAGATCGAGTACGACAAGGTCGACAAGATCCGTGGGCTTGATATCACTATCACGACATCGGCTGAGACCGATGAGGAAGGCCGTGCATTGCTGTCGGCGTTCAGTTTCCCATTCAAAAAGTAAGGTAAGACCACAATGGCGAAGATTGGCATGAAAGAGCGGGAGCGCAACCGCGAGAAACTGGTTGCGAAGTACGCGGAAAAGCGTGCCCGGCTCAAGGCGATCATCAAAGATGTGAACGTCAGTGACGAGGAGCGTTGGGAAGCGCAGGTTCAGCTGCAGAAGCTGCCGGCGAATTCCAGCCCTGTCCGCCTCCGGAATCGTTGTCAGATTACCGGACGGCCGCACGGCGTTCTGCGGAAATTCCAGCTGTCACGCATCAAGCTGCGTGAAGCGGGAATGCGTGGCGATGTGCCCGGCCTGACCAAAGCGAGCTGGTAACAGCCACGCGTTGGTAAGCGACAGAATTGTTGCTGCACAACTGAAACGACCAGGAGTCTCATACGAATGAGCATGCAAGATCCGTTGGCGGACATGTTCACACGCATTCGCAATGCCCAGATGGCAGAAAAAGCGAGCGTGGCAATGCCGTCATCCAACATGAAGCAATCCGTTGCTCGCGTCCTTCAGGACGAGGGCTTTATCCAGGATTTCAGTGTCGACGGCGAAACCAAACCGACACTGTCCATTAACCTGCGTTATTTCGAAGGCAAGCCGGTTATCGAAAGTATTCAGCGGGCGAGCCGCCCGGGCCTTCGGCAGTATCGGGGCAAGGGCGATCTGCCTCGCGTAGCTGGTGGGCTGGGCGTAGCGGTTGTCTCAACGTCCAAGGGCGTAATGACAGAAAGCGCGGCTCGCAAGGCCGGTATCGGCGGCGAAATTATCTGCACCGTATTTTAGGAGGAGTCATGTCCAGGGTTGCGAATAATCCTGTCGTGCTGCCATCCGGTGTCGAGGTGAAATTCAACGGCAAGGACGTTGAAGTGAAAGGGGCCATGGGCACTCTTCATCACACGATTCACCCGAGTGTCGAAGTAACGCAGGACGACGAGAACAAATTGCGGTTTACGCCGGTCAACAGCGCCAAGAAATCGCGGGCGCTGGCCGGGACTACCCGAGCACTGCTGAATAATATGGTGGTGGGTGTCAGCTCCGGGTTTGAGCGTAAGCTGGAGATCAATGGTGTTGGCTACCGTGCTCAGGCGCAGGGAAACAGCGTCAATCTGACGCTGGGCTTCAGCCATCCGGTAGAGTACAAACTCCCGGAAGGGGTGACGGCCGAAACGCCGAAGCCAACAGAGCTTGTGCTGAAGGGCATTGATAAGCAGCGGGTTGGCCAGGCTGCAGCAGATATTCGGGCTTTCCGCCCACCTGAGCCTTACAAGGGTAAGGGTGTCCGTTATGCGGATGAAGCGGTAAGGCGTAAAGAGGCCAAGAAGAAATAGGGCAGAACGATGAGCGCGAAGAAAGAATCCAGATTGCGTCGCGCACGGAAAGTGCGCATCAAGATCCGGGAACGTGGCTCCAGCCGCCTCTGCGTCCACCGCACACCGCGTCATATGTACGCGCAGGTGACAACCGCGGATGGCAGTCAGGTGCTGGCTGCAGCATCCACGCTGGACAAGGAATTGCGCCAGGGTGCGACCGGAAATGTTGAAGCGGCACGCCAGGTGGGTGAGCTCATCGCTGAGCGTGCTAAAAAGGCGGGAATCGAGGACGTGGCATTTGACCGCTCGGGTTACCGTTATCACGGTCGCGTCAAGGCGCTGGCAGATGCCGCGCGAGAAGCAGGCCTGCAATTCTAAGAGGTGGAGAACATGAGCGCTAATGAACAGAACGCGTCCGAGCTCCAGGAAAAGCTGGTGCAGGTCAATCGGGTGGCCAAGGTTGTTAAGGGTGGCCGCCTTTTCGGTTTTACCGCATTGACCGTAGTGGGCGATGGTAATGGTCGTGTTGGCTATGGCCGCGGCAAGGCTCGGGAAGTTCCCGTGGCCATCCAGAAGGCGATGGAAGCAGCCCGGAAGAACATGGTGACGGTGCCGCTTCACGAGGCGACACTCCAGTACCCGGTCAAGGCGAACCATGGCGCGTCCCGCGTGTTCATGCAGCCAGCCTCGGAAGGTACCGGAATCATCGCCGGTGGTGCGATGCGTGCCGTACTGGAAGTTGCGGGTGTGCACAACGTACTCGCGAAGTGCTATGGCTCAACCAACCCCGTGAACGTTGTCAGGGCGACTGTCGAAGGTCTGAAGGCAATGCGTTCGCCGGATGAGATTGCGGCCAAGCGTGGTAAATCCGTTGAAGAGATCCTGGATTGAGATCATGGCTAATAAAACCATTAAGGTCACATTGACCCGCAGCCCCATTGCCACCAAGCGCAATCATCGTGATTGCGTGAGGGGGCTGGGCCTGCGCAGGCTGAATCACACGGTTGAGGTAGAAGATACGCCGGCAGTTCGCGGCATGATCAACCGTGTTAACTATCTGGTACGGGTAGAGGAACAGTAAGATGCAACTGAATGAACTTCGCCCGGGAGACGGGTCCAAAGCAGCGCGTAAGCGCGTTGGACGTGGTATTGGCAGTGGTCTTGGCAAGACCGGCGGACGAGGTCATAAGGGCCTCAAGTCGCGCTCCGGCGGCAGTGTTGCACCTGGTTTTGAGGGTGGCCAGCAGCCGATGCAG
The DNA here is from genome assembly GCF_004364635.1 of Halospina denitrificans. Lineage (GTDB taxonomy): Bacteria > Pseudomonadota > Gammaproteobacteria > Pseudomonadales > Oleiphilaceae > Halospina > Halospina denitrificans. Next base: position 33,936 of record NZ_SOAX01000008.1, read on the forward strand.
GGGCGCCTGCCCAAGTTCGGGTTTACCTCTCGCCAGCAGCGCTGGGAATGTGAAATCCGGCTGCAGGAACTGGCGCTGGTTGAAGGTGACGTTGCCGATCTTGATGCGCTCAAGAAGGCTGACGTGATTCGCGATGATATCCGTGAGGCGAAGGTGATCCTGTCCGGGGAGCTTAATCGTCCCGTAACGGTTCGAGGTCTCAAGGTTACCAAGGGCGCCCGGGAAGCAATTACCGCAGCTGGCGGAAAAGTCGAGGACTAAATGGCTAAGCAGGCACCGGCATCAGCCAAGGGACAGGGGCTCTCCGAGCTCTACTCCCGGCTCAAGTTTGTGGTCATCGCCATTCTGGTTTACCGGATTGGTGCGCACATACCCGTTCCGGGGATCAACCCGGAGCGACTGGCTGCGATGTTTGATCAGCAACAGGGCACGATACTGGGGATGTTCAATATGTTCTCAGGGGGTGCGCTTGAGCGCATGAGTATTCTGGCGCTGGGGATCATGCCTTACATCTCCGCTGCCATCATCATGCAGTTGATGACCGCGGTGAGTCCCCAGCTTGAGCAGCTGAAAAAGGAAGGTGAGTCCGGTCGACGCAAAATCAGTCAGTACACGCGATACGGCACTGTTGGGCTGGCGTTTGTTCAGGGGATGGGCATCTCAGTGGGGCTGGCGTCCCAGGGGATAACCTTCTCCGCCGGTCTGGATTTCTATTTTGTTGCGGTGGTGTCCTTTGTCTGTGGCGCTGTCTTCCTGATGTGGCTGGGCGAACAGATTACTGAGCGCGGTATCGGAAACGGCATATCGCTGTTGATTTTCGCGGGTATCGTGGCAGGGCTTCCTGGCGCCATTGGGCAGACACTCGAGCAGGCCAGAAGCGGTGAAATGAGTCTGCTGCTGGTGTTTGGCATTGGCCTTATGGCCGTGGCCGTCGTTGCCTTCATTGTGTTCATGGAACGCGGTCAGCGTCGGATCACGGTGAATTACGCCAAGCGCCAGCAGGGCCGCCGGGTCTACGCGCAGCAGCAGAGCCATTTGCCGCTGAAAGTGAATATGGCCGGGGTTATTCCTGCAATTTTTGCCTCATCGATCCTGCTGTTCCCCGCGTCGCTGGGGCAGTGGTTCGGGCAGAGTGAGGGCATGGAGTGGCTTGGTAATCTGTCGCAGATTCTTGGGCCGAACCAGCCCCTGTATATTCTGCTGTTTGCCATGGCGGTGATCTTCTTCTGCTTCTTCTATACGGCGTTGATGTACAATCCCAAGGAAGTGGCGGATAACCTGAAGAAATCCGGAGCCTTTATCCCCGGAATCCGTCCTGGTGAACAGACGGCGAAATATATAGATGGCGTTCTGACACGCCTGACCATCTTTGGTGCCCTTTACATCGCTGCTGTATCAATCCTGCCACAGTTCCTGGTGGTGTTTGGCAGCATGCCCTTTTATCTGGGAGGGACATCACTGCTGATCGTTGTGGTCGTGGTGATGGATTTCATGTCGCAGGTTCAGTCCCATCTGATGTCACATCAGTATGAGTCGGTGATGAAGAAATCCAACCTCAAAAACTATGGTCGTAGCGGCATGTTCCGCTGATTGAACTGGAGAGCGAAATGAAAGTACGTGCATCGGTCAAGAAAGTCTGCCGAAACTGCAAAATCATTCGTCGCAATGGCTCGATCCGGGTCATCTGCACTGAGCCTCGTCACAAACAGCGCCAGGGTTAATGCCCGGCGTGGTGACTGATGTTGATATCTGCCGTTTCAGGCGCTATCATTCGGCACCTTTTTGTGACGGAAAAGTAAACTGCAAAGCTTTGAACGCGGAGTGAAATGAATGGCACGTATAGCCGGTGTCAACATACCCGATAACAAACACGCTGTTGTATCGCTGACTTACATCTTTGGTGTGGGTCCCACGACAGCTCAGGAGCTTTGCGACGCCAGCGGCATCAAGCCGCATGTCCGGGTTTCAGAACTGACCGATGAGCAGGTTGATGGCCTGCGTTCCGAGGTTGGAAAGCTGTCCGTGGAAGGTGACCTGCGTCGTGAAGTACAGATGAACATCAAGCGGTTGAGGGACCTCGGGTGCTACCGTGGTCTTCGTCATCGCCATGGCCTGCCGGTGCGCGGCCAGCGTACGAAGACCAATGCGCGTACCCGTAAGGGCCCTCGTAAACCGATTCGTAAATAACAGGTAGGTAAAAATGGCAAAGCCAGGTACACGTACCCGTAAAAAGGTGAAAAAGTCGGTTGTTGATGGCGTGGCGCATATTCACGCTTCATTCAACAACACCATCGTGACCCTGTCGGATCGCCAGGGCAATGTCCTGTCATGGGCAACTGCCGGCGGTTCCGGGTTCCGTGGTTCGCGTAAGAGCACACCTTTTGCTGCGCAGGTAGCAGCTGAAAGAGCCGGTAACGCGGCTGCTGAATACGGATTGAAAAACCTGGACGTAATGGTCAAGGGTCCTGGACCCGGCCGGGAATCTGCGGTTCGCGCACTCAACAGCGTGGGTTTCAAGATCACGCAAATCGAAGACGCGACTCCCATCCCGCATAATGGCTGTCGTCCGCCGAAAAAGCGTCGCGTGTAATTAAGGAGACAGTGGGATATGGCACGTTACATTGGTCCGAAGTGTAAACTGTCTCGTCGCGAGGGGACAGATCTTTTCCTGAAGAGCGGCGTAAGAGCACTCGAAAGCAAATGCAATGCGGATACTGCACCTGGCCAGCACGGTGCTCGCCGGACAAGGGTATCCGAATATGGAACGCAGCTGCGGGAAAAGCAGAAAGTGCGTCGGATGTACGGAGTGCTCGAGAAGCAGTTCCGGAACTATTACAAAGAAGCAGCCCGGAAAAAGGGTTCAACAGGTGAAAACCTGCTGCAGCTTCTTGAAGGGCGGTTGGACAACGTTGCTTTCCGCATGGGCTTTGGCTCAACAAGGGCGGAAGCGCGGCAACTCGTTTCCCACAAGGCCCTGCAGGTTAATGGGCGTACAGTGAACGTCGCTTCCTATCAGGTGCAGCCCGGAGACGAGATCAAGGTCCGTGAGAAAGCACAGAATCAGCTGCGGATCAAGAATGCGCTGGAGCTGTCTTCAAGCCGGGCGGCTGTTGAGTGGGTAGATGTTGATACGAGCAAGCTGACGGGCACGCTGAAGGCACGTCCGGACCGGACTGACCTGTCCGCGGACATTAATGAAAGCTTGATCGTCGAGCTCTACTCCAAGTAACGCACAACGAATAGGGGCGTCTAATGCAGCGTTCAGCGAACGATTTTCTGACTCCGCGCAGCATTGATGTGCAGGAGCAGTCGAAGACCCATGCCAAGGTGATTCTGGAGCCGCTCGAGCGCGGTTTCGGTCACACACTGGGTAACGCGCTTCGCCGTATTCTTCTTTCTTCCATGCCCGGTTGTGCCGTCACGGAAGCGCAGATTGACGGTGTCCTGCACGAGTACAGCGCAATCGAAGGCGTGCAGGAAGATGTGATCGAGATCCTGCTCAACCTTAAGGCGCTTGCCGTTAAACTGAACGGTAGGGACCAGGTGGAGCTGTCGCTTTCGAAGAAAGAAGCAGGGCCTGTCACGGCAGCGGATATTCAGCTCGACCACGATGTCGAGATTGTTAATCCGGATCTGGTGATCTGTCACATCTCCGAGGGTGGTGAGCTGAATATGCGGCTCACAATCAGTGCTGGGCGTGGCTATGAGCCTGCGGATCAGCGGGCACAGGACGATGATGAGAGCCGGTCAATCGGTCGGCTCCAGGTGGACGCGACCTACAGCCCGATTCGTAGAGTGTCCTACATGGTTGAGAGCGCGCGGGTTGAGCAGCGTACGGATCTGGATAAATTGATCATCGACCTGGAGACGAATGGCACGATCAATCCTGAGGATGCCATTCGCCGCGCAGCGACGATTCTCCAGCAGCAGCTTGCGGTTTTTGTCGATCTGGATCAGGAAAAAGAGCCGGAAGAGTCTGTCGAAGAGGAAGAGGTGGATCCGATTCTTCTCCGCCCGGTGGACGATCTGGAACTGACGGTTCGTTCCGCAAACTGCCTGAAAGCCGAAAATATTTATTATATTGGCGATCTGATACAGCGCACCGAAGTGGAACTTCTCAAGACCCCGAACCTGGGGAAAAAGTCGCTTACCGAGATCAAGGATGTGCTCGCATCGCGGGGGCTCTCGCTTGGTATGCGGCTTGAAAACTGGCCACCGGCAAGTCTGCGTGGCGATGATCGGGTTCTCGGTGGTTGAGCGCTCAGTCGCTAGTCTTGGTTAAGGAATTAGAGCAATGCGTCATCGTAAGAGTGGTCGTAAATTTAATCGTAACAGCTCGCACCGCAAAGCCATGTATCGGAACATGACGGCCTCGCTGGTGGAGCATGAACTCATCAAGACGACCCTGCCAAAGGCAAAAGAGTTGCGTCGTGTGGCTGAGCCGCTGATCACTCTGGCCAAGCAGGATTCGGTAGCGAACCGTCGTCAGGCCTTTGCGCGGCTGCGCAGCGACGAGGCTGTAACGAAGCTGTTCAACGAACTTGGTCCGCGCTTTCAGGAGCGTCCCGGTGGCTATCTTCGCGTTCTGAAGTGTGGTCTCCGTGCCGGAGACAATGCGCCCATGGCGTATGTTGAAGTCATTGGACGCCCCGTGGTTGAGTACGTTGAAGACGATGAGGATGACGACGAGGACTGAAAGGTCTAACGTCGTATTCTAAAAGCCGGATCCATTTCATGGGTCCGGCTTTTTTGATTGTGACGTCACTCAAGCAGTCGGGCCAGGTAGCGCCCGGTGTGCGAGGCCTCGGTACGGGCAACCTGTTCGGGGGTGCCGCAGGCGATGATCCGTCCGCCGCCATCACCGCCTTCAGGCCCCAGATCAACAATCCAGTCGGCGGTCTTGATGACGTCGAGGTTGTGTTCGATCACTACAACCGTATTGCCGTGGTCGCGGAGTTTCTGGAGTACCTTCAGAAGCTGGTCGATATCGTGGAAGTGCAGTCCTGTTGTGGGTTCATCGAGTATGTACAGGGTCTTGCCGGTGTCGCGTTTCGACAGCTCGCGCGCCAGCTTTACACGCTGTGCCTCACCCCCTGAGAGGGTGATGGCGCTCTGGCCCAGCTTGATGTACCCAAGCCCCACGTCCATGAGTGTCTGCAGCTTTCGGGCCAGGAAAGGAACGGGGTCAAAGAAGTCACGGGCCTCCTCTATCGTCATTGAGAGAACCTCGTCGATGGACTTGCCCTTGTAGGTGATCTCCAGGGTTTCCCGGTTGTAGCGCTTGCCATGGCAGACGTCGCAGGGTACATAGAGATCCGGCAGGAAGTGCATTTCGACCTTGATCTCTCCGTCTCCCTGGCAGGCCTCGCAGCGCCCGCCCTTGACGTTGAAGCTGAAACGGCCTGGTTTATAGCCCCGCGACCGGGCTTCCTTGGTACCTGCAAACAGTTCCCGGATGGGCGTAAAAAGGCCTGTATAGGTGGCAGGATTGGATCGGGGCGTTCGCCCGATCGGGCTCTGGTCGATGTCGATGACCTTGTCCAGTGCATCGAGTCCATCAATGGCCTGATACGACTCCGCCGTCAGCGTGGTGCTGTTATTCAGTTCGCGGGACGCGACGGGATAGAGGGTGCTGTTGATGAGTGTCGACTTCCCGGAACCGGATACCCCCGTGATGCAGGTAAACACTCCCAGTGGCAGGTGGAAATCCATGCCCTGGAGGTTGTGCCCGGTTGCGCCTTTCAGGGTAAGGAAATGGTCGCCGTGCGGCGTGCGCCTGGCTGGTACCGGGATACTGCGGACTCCCGTCAGATATTGCCCGGTAAGTGATTCCGGCTCCGCAGTGATCTGATCCAGCGACCCCGAGGCGACAACACGACCACCGTGAACACCGGCTCCGGGACCCATATCAATAACATGATCCGCGGCACGAATCGCCTCCTCGTCGTGCTCCACAACAATCACGGTATTGCCAAGGTCGCGCAGGCGGGTCAGGGTGCCAAGAAGCCGGTCATTGTCGCGCTGGTGAAGGCCGATCGAAGGCTCATCCAGGATGTACATCACTCCCACCAGCCCGGCGCCAATCTGGCTGGCAAGACGGATGCGCTGTGCTTCCCCGCCGGAAAGGGTCTCTGCACGTCGTTCGAGTGTCAGGTAATTGAGGCCCACGTTCACCAGAAACTCCAGCCGCTGGCTGATTTCGTTGACGATCTTGTCGGCAATTTCGCCACGCCGCCCTGGCAGCGACAGCTCTTTGAAATAGTCGGTGGCGTCGCCGATTGACAGGGCAACAATGTCAGGAAGGTTCTGGTCCAGGATAAAAACATTCCTGGCGCTTTCCCGCAATCGTGAGCCATGGCAGTCCGGGCATGGCCTGGTGCTGACGGAGCGTGCCAGCTCCTCGCGTATGGAATGGGAGTCTGTTTCCCGGTACCGACGTTCGAGGTTGGGGATGACACCCTCGAAGGGGTGTTCCCGTTCCACGACCTGTCCCCGGGAGTTCACGTAACGGAAGGTGATGGTCTCGTCGCCGGTGCCGTAGAGGATGCGCTCACGGAATGTTTCCGGGAGGACTTCCCAGGGGGTATCCAGATCCAGACCGAATGCCTCGGCCACACTCTGCAGGAGCTGGAAATAATAGACGGATCGCCGGTCCCATCCCCTGATGGCGCCCTCGGCCAGGGTCAGCTCCGGGTGGCGCACCACCTTTGCTGGATCAAAGAACTGGTCCACGCCAAGCCCGTCGCAGGTCGGGCAGGCCCCTGCCGGGTTGTTGAAGGAGAACATGCGAGGTTCTGGCTCGCTGATGGAATAACCGCAGTGCGGGCAGGCATGTCGTGCCGAGAAAATGAGTTCTTGTGCCTGCTCATCATCCATGGAGGCGGCGAGCGCGGTGTCGTCCGCCAGCCCCAGGGCGGTTTCAAAGGATTCGGCAAGGCGCTGCTGGAGGCCGGGTTTGATGCGGAAACGGTCCACGACAACGTCGATGCTGTGCTTGCGGTTCTTATCAAGCGTCGGCAGGTCATCAATGTCATAGATGCGTCCGTCGATCCGTAAACGGATGAACCCCTGGCTGCGCATCTCATCGAACAGCTGCTGATGCTCGCCTTTCCGTTCACGGATTGCCGGAGCCAGAATCATCATGCGGCTCCCTTCTGGAAGGGCAAGGACCTGATCGACCATCTGGCTGATGGTCTGCGCCGCCAGTGGCACTCCGTGCTGGGGACAACGTGGTTCACCGGCGCGGGCAAAAAGAAGCCGCAGGTAGTCGTAGATCTCGGTGATCGTGCCAACCGTGGAGCGGGGGTTGTGGGAGGTTGATTTCTGCTCGATGGATATCGCCGGAGACAGACCTTCAATGTGGTCGACGTCCGGCTTTTCCATCATGGACAGGAACTGCCTGGCGTAGGTGGACAACGATTCCACATAGCGCCGCTGGCCCTCGGCATAGAGTGTATCGAAAGCCAGGGAGGACTTGCCCGAACCGGAAAGCCCGGTGATAACGACCAAACGGTCACGGGGCACGTCGAGATCGATGCTTTGGAGGTTGTGGGTGCGGGCGCCCTTGATACGAATGTGGTCCATAAGCTCCCTGAGCGCAAAAAGATCCATTATAGGGGTTTGCGCCCGACTCCCATACCGCTTGCGAGCCATGTGAGTGAAAAACACGGGTTGTGGTATCATGCCGCCGCTTTTACCTTCCCCGAACCCTGAGGCAAAGACGACTTCCATGAACTCCACTGAACGACGCTCGGTACTGGCGCTCGCGACCGTCTACGGCTCCCGGATGCTTGGGCTTTTCATGGTCTTGCCTGTATTTGTCCTCCTCGGGCGGGATCTGGATGGGGCAACTCCTATGCTGCTCGGGGTTGCCCTGGGTGCCTATGGCCTGACCCAGGCGGTGCTGCAGATTCCCTTTGGCATGCTCTCGGACCGTTTTGGCCGTAAGCCGCTCATCTATATCGGGCTGGTCCTCTTCGCCGCCGGCAGCCTGGTCGCGGCATTCTCGGACTCGATTCATGGCGTAATCGCCGGTCGTCTCCTGCAGGGGGCCGGTGCTATTGCCAGCGTTCTGATGGCGCTGGCAAGTGACCTCACGCGCGAAGAGAACCGCACGCGTGCCATGGCCACGATCGGACTTTCCATTGGCCTCGCGTTCGCACTGTCATTGGTGCTCGGGCCTCTTGTCGGGGAATGGTATGGGCTCACCGGGATCTTCACCCTGACCGCTGTGTTTTCCATGATCGGCGTCTTGCTGGTGGCTTTTGTGGTTCCTTCGCCTGAATCGCGCATCCATCAGCCCGATGCGCTGCCGGCTCGGGAGCAGATCCGGCAGGTGCTGTCCTCGTCCCGGCTGCTGAGACTGGACGCGGGCATCTTTTTTCTTCATCTGATTCTCACGGCCGTGTTTCTTGTGATCCCTGTATTGCTTGAGGACCGGCTTGCGGTTCAGGGCAGTGAGCACTGGTGGATCTATCTGACAGCCATGGGAACGGGCTTCATTGCCATGCTGCCGTTGATGATCGTGGGGGAGAAACACCGTCGGATCAAAGGCGTGATGGTCTTTGCCGTGGCCCTGCTGGCGACGGCCGTGGCCCTTCTGGGTGTGCCCCTGAGCTCGATCCTTCAGCTGTGGCTGGTTCTGTTTGCTTTTTTTGTTGGCTTTAATCTCCTTGAGGCGCTGCTCCCCTCGCTGATCAGCAAGGAAGCGCCCGCGGCCGGCAAAGGATCGGCCATGGGGGTTTATTCCACCAGCCAGTTCCTGGGCTCTTTTATTGGTGGCTCCGTCGGGGGCTGGGCTTCTGGTATCGCCGGTCTGACCGGTGTTATTGTGCTGATGCTGGCGGCGGCGCTGATCTGGTTGGTTGTTGTAGCCACCATGGCGCAGCCGAGCTATGCGAGTAGCCTGTCACTCCCGCTTGATCCGGCATACGGCACCTCGCCATCGGAAATACGGGAAGCGCTTCTCTCGGTGCCGGGGGTGAATGACGCCGTGGTGCTGGTCAATACCCATGAGGCCTGGTTGAAAGTTGACCGGCAAAAGCTCAACGAAGAGGCGCTGTGGCAATTGTCGTTTGTAGCCCGACAGCAGGCCTGAACGGCAGGGCCAGGGCAGGCCCTGGAGTGATAACTGAGAATAAAGGAAAAGGAGTAGAAAAAATGGCAAGAGGCGTAAACAAGGTCATCCTTATCGGCAACCTGGGTGTGGACCCGGAGACGCGCTATACGGCTAATGGCAATCCCGTCACCAACCTGAGTCTTGCGACCGACGAGAGCTATAAGGATCGCAATACGGGGCAGATGGTTCCAAAGACCGAGTGGCACCGTATTGTTATGTTCGGCAAGATCGCAGAGGTCGCGGGCCAGTATCTTCGCAAGGGATCCAAGGTCTATATTGAGGGCCGGCTGCAGACACGCAAATGGCAGGACCAGAGCGGCCAGGACCGTTATACCACCGAGATCGTGGTGGACATCAACGGCCAGATGCAGATGCTGGACAGCCGTGGTGGCGGGGATATGAACAGTGGCGCTGCCTCCGCGCCAAGTGGGCAGCAGGGGCAGTCACAGGGCGGTGGCTATGCACCGGACAGTGGTTCCTCGGGCGGCGGTGGGGACACCGGCATGCCGGAACCGGTGGACGACTTTGACGATGACATCCCGTTTTAGGCTCTCATTTATGTGAATTGTTGATCTGAGACTATTTCTGTATTTTCTGGTCCTTAAGACCCTGCTTCGGCAGGGTTTTTTGTTTTTTGGTGGGTGTCCAGCCGGGCGCGTCCGGCTCGGGCTCACCCGCAATCTCTCGGGCCCGCTCGCGATAGTGTGCTGCTTTGTCGGGATTGCCCAGGGCCTGGTGCACACGGCTCAGCAGTCGAAAATAGTTCAGCGTGACCTTGTTGGCCGGATAACGGTGCTCGGCGTTTTCTTCGAGTACCGCCATGCCGGCCTCAGTATGATTGGCCCTGAGCAGCAGACGCCCAAGGCGAAAGCGGGCCGGGAGAAAGTACGGATCCAGGGCCAGGGCATGCTGGTAGGCGGTCCTGGCCGCTTCGGCCGGTGAGGTGTCGGGGGCGGGGCTTTGATCCAGCGTCTCGTAAAATCGCCCGCGCAACAGAGGTGTCTCGGGCCGGTAGGGGTTGAGCGTGGCGGCTTTGTCGAGTTCGGATGTGATCGTCGACAGTGTGGACCCGGCAGGGTTGCTCTGTTTCTCCCGCGCGGATTTAAACAGCATCTGCGCCTTGACGTAGTGGTAGAGATCGACGTCCGGCCACCAGTTAATGGCGCTATTGATGTGGGCCATCGCGGTTGAGGGTTCGCTGCGATTTCTTGCCTCTCCCGCTCGATGATAGTGCCAGCCGCTGCCCGCCGCGCTGATGTAGAGGTTCAGCGGTATCAGCAGAAGCAGTGTCAGGCTCAGGTTGAAAACCGGCTTTGCGCGCGTATTTTGTTCGGGCGAGTCCACGGTGGTTGGTCCGAGCAGTGATAACAGTCGGCCAATCGCCAGCCCCATCACAAAGAGGATCGGCATGAGGTACAGGTTGAAGGTGAGCAGGCTATGGGTGACAACCGCGAGCAGGCCACAGAAGAGACCTGAGGCTTCAATGCTTTGATCAGCGGCTGATCGCGCCATCAGGCGGGGAATCGTCCACCACGCCAGCATCGCCATACTGGCCAGGATCAACAGCAGCCCGGGCCAACCTGTCTCGATCAGGAACTGGAGATAGTCATTGTGGGCGTAGAACGCTGCCGATTTATCCTCAATGTCCCGGTAGGGTGGGTAGACGAGCCAGTACAGCCCCGGTCCGATGCCATGCCAGGGTGTGTCTTGCGCGAGCTCCAGCGAGCCTCTCCAGATCGCAAAGCGGCTGCCCCCGGCCGCCCAGGGGTCAGCCAGGGAGGACACGCGCTCACCCAGCTGACCCATCGAGGCCAGTTGGGCGCTACCCACTGCGCCAATGAAAATAAGACCCGTGCTGACAAGGGAGTTCCTGGCAACCGCTTTTCGGAACGCGAGAAAAAGCAGGATAACCATGCCGGTCACCAGGGTCAGCAGAGCGCCGCGACTGCCGATTAGGCCCACCACAAAAACCAGCAGGGCCATGAGACCCATGCCGGCCCAGTTGCGCCAGCCACGGCCATGCTGCAGCGCGAGGCCGGTCGCGCTTAACGCAACCAGCATCTGGAGGGCGGCAAAGTTGTTTTTGTTGAGAAAGGTGGCCGACGGTTGCCGGACCTGGATAAAGAACTGGTAGCAGGCCATGATCGCAAGCGAGGCCATCAGTATCCCTACGCCGGCAATTGTAATGGAGGCAAACCATCGGGATTGGCGCAACCACAGGGTGATGGCGGCGCTGGCTGGAAGCGCCGCCAGTGTCCACGTGGCGCTTTCGCTCAGGTAACGCACCGGGCTGAAACCACTGAGCAGAAACCACCAGAACCAGACAAGCCCCAAGAGCCAGAGCGGCCCGGTTAGCTGCCAGGAAGCCGAGGGCGCGCGTGCCCAAAGCGCAATGGCGAAAGAGGTGATTAGGCCTAGACCCGAGAGCCCCAGATACATGGGGTCGAGTTGGTTATAGTAGAGGCTGGCGAGCAGCCCAAGTATCAGGAATACGGCTGCGAGGCTGGCGGCCCATGAAGGCGTCTTTGCAGCAGTGCTCATCGGGTTTCCTCTTTCATGATCAGCCAGTCATTGCCGCCTTCATCTAGTCCATGGAAGGCTATTGCAGTATCATCGCGTCAGGCTAGACCATTTTGGGTGATTTGGCATGGATCTTTCATGGTGACCCTGGGTGTAAAGTACCAGGGCATCCATTAACTGCCGGTGACTTGCCAACTGATGGCGAGACCCTTCCAAGCTTTACCGTAGAAGGTTTCACGTAATTCTGTCGGTCTTTGAGAATGTTGGGTGAATTGAGGACGCTAAACACCTGACACGACTGGATAGTTGTGAAGGCTAAACTATACTGAGTGTGGCGTCGTAGGTGATTCCTGCGGTTCTGAATTCATCGCGCAGTACAGACCGGCAGATTTGTGATTCCAGACTTCCTGAAACGACCGTTCACCAAAAAGCAGCACGGTGTCAGCCTGGCCCTGGAGCTGGCCTCCGGGGGCATTGCCTGGGCAATGACTGGCGATGGTATCCATGGGGCGCGGACGGGTTTTGTCGAGGTTGATTCCGCCTCCCGCCATGAGGCGGTTCAGGATTTGATTACCGAGCACTCGCTGAAGGGTGCTGTTGTCAATCTTGTTCTTTCGCAGGACCAGTACCAGATTTTCCAGGCCGAACGGCCGCCAGTGGAGGCCCATGAGCTGGCCGAGGCTGTGCGCTGGAAACTCGGAGAACTACTGGAATACCCCGCCAACGAGGCCGTCATCGATACCTTCCCTTTCCCCGATGATGCCACGCGCGACCGGGGCAAGCTGATCAACGCGGTCTGTGCCCATCAGGAGCTGATAGGTGGTTACGTTGAGCTTGTTCATGAGGCGGGTCTTGAATTGAACCGCATTGATGTCGCCGAACTGGCGCTGCGTAACCTTCTCGCTTATGCCGATCCGGAAGGTGGAGGATCTGCGTTGCTGTACCTGAGCGAGAATCATGGGCACATGGTTTTCTGTCGGGGCACCATGCTTTATATGGCGCGCCGTATCGAGGTGTCCTTGGCACAGCTTCGGGACGCCGCAAGTCAGGAGCAGGCCGTGCAGGCGCTGGCCCTGGAGATGCAGCGTTCCCTGGATTATTTCGAGAGCCAGTTGCGCCAGGTTCCCCCTGGCCGCATTCAGGTGGCAGGCCATCCAGAGCATCTGCCCCTGGCGGGCATGCTCACGACCAATGTCACCGCCGAGGTTGCGGACTTCGACTGGCGGGTAGTGCTCGGCGATGAAGCCCCTGAGCCGGACCCCAGGGCCGGCCTGGCACTGGGTGCCCTGTTGGCAACCGATCAGGGGGTGCGCCCGTGAGACAGGACGTTAATCTTTACACCGAGGCGTTCAGGCCAAGCCAGGAGTGGCTTACGCTGAGCTTCGCGGCGCGCTGTAGCGTGGCGGCATTGCTGATCGTGGCGATTATCGGCGGCTGGACCCAGTATCAGGTTCTGCAACTGCGTGATGAGCAGCAACAGCTCGAGCAGGAACAGGCCCGCACGCAAGACGTCATTGCGGGTTTGAATGAGCAGCTTGCTCAGCAACAGCGTGATCCTGAACTGGAAAATCAGGTTGAACGTCTGGAAGAACGGGCTGCGGACCGCAAGCGCCTGGTGGAGCGTGCCGGATCCGTGGCCAGGGCGAGCAATGAAGGCTTCACGCCTTATCTCGAAGGGCTCGCGAAACAGTCCCGGGAGGGGCTCTGGCTGACGCGCATACAGGTCAATCTGCTGCGTGATCGTCTGCACCTGCAGGGTGAAACCGTTCAGGGCCAGCACGTGCCCAATTACCTGCAGCGACTCAGGGAGGAGCCTGTTTTCGAAGGGCGGCGGTTTGAGCGCTTCGGAATTGAGCGGACTGATCAGTCCGCCTTTCTGGAATTTGATGTTGCCTCGCGCCGGAACAGCGGCGGGGAGGAGGATTGATGCAGGCGGTTCGTGAACGCTGGAATGCCTTTGCCGAACGATTCATGAGCTACGGCCGGCGCGAGCGGTTGATGATGACACTTGCCGTCGTTGTTGTCCTGTTGCTCGGTGGCTGGCAGTTGCTGGTTACTCCGTCGCTGGTTGAGAAGCAGGCCATGGAGAGCCGGCTGGCGAGTCTTTCTGATGAGGTCCGGGCACTGGAAGACCAGCGTCGGAGCCTGAAGGATCAGCTCAGCGAGGATCCGAATGAGCCTCTGCGCAAACGGCGTTCCCAGCTTCAGCAGCGTCTGGAGCGTTACAACCAGGAGCTTGAAGCACTTACAACAGGGCTGGTCAGCCCTACGGAAATGGTTGCCCTCCTCAGGGAGATGCTGGCCGAGCACGACGGGATCACCCTGGTTTCAGTCAGCCATGAGCCTGCCGAGCCGGTGGCGCTGGGCGGTAACACTTCAGACGGTGAAAACGCGGGGCTTTATTCCCATCCGGTCTCTGTAACCGTCGGGGGAAGCTTTCATGAAATTCTGGACTATCTTGGTGATCTGGAGGCGCTGGATGAACGGCTTGGGTGGCGCTCGCTGGATTACCAGGTCTCGGGCTGGCCGGATGCCCGGGTTCAGATCCGGCTCCATACACTGAGTCTGCACGAGGAGTGGCTGGGTGTTTAAGCGGATTTCAGCAGCGCTTGTCATGGCAATGCTTCTGGCCGCTACGGTGTCGGCCGATGACCTGCGGGATCCGACAAAACCGCCGCAACAGCGCCAGTCCTCACAGCAGCCGGCTGCGATTACCCGATACAGTCTGGACTCCATACTGGTATCGGATTCACGGCGAATTGCCGTGATCAACGGCGTTTCCCTGGCTGTGGGGGAGCGCGTCGGGAATGCCGCAGTCAGACGTATCGCCAGGGATCGGGTGTTACTCGAGATCAACGGGAAAACACACACGCTGGTGCTGGATTCAGCACCTTCTATCAGGCGGTAGTGGAGCAGGCGGACCGGTTTATGGGTTATGTTCTGAAACAGATTGTAGCGGGCGCAGTTTCGCTGGTGGTGCTCGGGGGTTGTGCCAGCAATCCGCTGATGCAGACCAGCACGGCCTCCTCCACGGAAACGACCCAATCCATCGAGGACAGTCTTGATGAGGCTCTGGAAAGTGCTCCATCTGAGTCGCAGCGCCAGGCTCCCGACGATGTGACCGATGCTCTGATGCCTGAAATGGGCGGAGGAGGCAGCGCATCCATGGAAGAGGCCTTCAACGTGGATGCCAGAAAGCTGCCGGCGGAGACTTTCTTTCAGAGTCTGGTTGATGGCACCGATTACAACGCCGTGGTGCACCCGCAGGTCTCGGGATCCATCTCGCTGGAGCTGGATCAGGTGACGGTTCCCGAAGTCATGGATCTTGTCTCTGATATGTACGGCTTCCATATTGAGCGCCAGAACAACATATTCCGAATCCAGCCGGGCGGTGTGCAGACCCGTGTATTCCAGATTGACTACCTGGACATCCAGCGTCGGGGTACTTCTGAAACGCAGGTGCGCTCCGGCCAGGTCACCGATGCCAACGGCGGTAGTAGCGGCACCAGGAATAGTAACGGTGACGATAACGGGGTCGGTGGCGCTGTCGTCGGTACACGCATCACCACGCGGTCCGAATCCACGTTCTGGGCGGACCTGAATGAGTCACTGAACATGATCGTGGGTGACGGCCAGAACCAGAAAGTCATCACCACCCCCGGTTCCGGCGTGGTCGTGGTCCAGGCAACACCGGAAAAGCTTGCCACCGTCGAGGATTACCTGCGGCGTATGCAGTTGATCTCCAAGCGCCAAGTGATCCTCGAGGCCAAGATTCTCGAGGTGGAGCTCAGTGACGAGTATCAGCAGGGCATCAACTGGAATGCAGTCGATGAAGTTGGAGGCGGTACTATTGATGCTGGCCTGAGCAGTATTGGGGCCGGTACCCAGAACGGTGGTGGTGTTTTCTCAGCGGCGCTCGATGTGGGAGGCTTTGATAGCCTGATCGAGCTCCTGGGTACCCAGGGTAACGTCCAGGTGCTCTCCAGCCCTCGCATCTCCACGGTCAACAACGAAAAGGCTGTGATCAAGGTGGGCAGTGATGAGTTCTTTGTCACCGACCTGGACTTTGATGACAGCACAACCGCCGCCAGTCAGACGTCGCGTTCCACCTCTGTGGACCTTACCCCGTTCTTTTCCGGGATTTCGCTGGATGTAACCCCCCAGATCAGCGAAAACGATGTGGTTACCCTTCATGTTCATCCGGCTGTCAGCGAGGTCGAGGACCAGCAGAAACTGATCACCATTGGCGATGAGGATGTGACCCTGCCGCTGGCACTGAGCACGGTTCGCGAGACAGACAGTGTGGTCAGCGCCCGCAGTGGCGAGATTGTGGTAATTGGCGGCCTGATGCAGGAAAGCACCGAGGAGACCACCTCGGCTGTACCCTTCTTCAGCGAGATCCCGGTGCTTGGTGAGCTTTTCAAGCAACGCCGTTTCGAGTCCCGCAAGAGCGAGCTTGTGATCCTGCTGAAACCGATGGTCGCGGGTGCGGAGCAATGGCGTGAGGATATTGAAGGCAGCCGCGAACGCATGCGCGAGCTGCGCCGGATCATGGAGTCAACGGAAGCGCCCGGACCGAAGCCGGCGACCTCTCGGCAACGCCAGAGGTGAACATGTACCTGTCGTTTTTCGGACTCAACGAGGCACCATTTTCGCTGACCCCGAATACCCGGTACTTCCTGCGGGCGGAGAGCCATGCGCAGGCACTGGAGTTGTTGCTGGTTGCCCTGCGTGAGCAGGAAGGGTTCATCAAGGTGTCCGGGGAGGTGGGGACAGGGAAAACCCTGTTATGCCGGTTGTTGCTGAACCAGCTTCCCGAAGAGGTGAAGACTGCCTACCTCCCGAATCCGCAGCTTACCCCGACCGGGCTTTTCCAGGCACTGGCCGATGAGCTGGGCCTGAGCCTCCCGGATGCGGAGAATACCCATCGGGCCCTGTCTGCCCTGCAACGCCACTTGATTGATACGGCGGCGGACGGCTACTCGGTGGTGCTGGTGATTGATGAAGCCCAGGCCATGCCGGAAGAAACCCTGGAAGCCCTGCGCCTGCTGACCAACCTGGAAACCGAGAGCCGCAAGCTGATCCAGGTTGTGCTTTTCGGGCAACCCGAGCTTGATGTCCTTCTGGATCAGGACAGCCTGCGTCAGCTCAAGCAGCGGATCACGTTCCAGTGCCGTCTCAGCACCCTGGACCGGGCGGCGGTTGATGCCTATCTCCAGCATCGTCTGGCCCAGGCGGGATTCAACGGTGGTCGGCTGTTCCGGCCGGGCGCGGTGCGGCTGATCGCGAAATCCTCCCGGGGCACGCCACGGCTGATCAACATCCTGGCCCACAAGGCACTGATTGCCGCCTATGGTCAGGGTGCGCGCGAAATCACCCGGAGCCACGCAAAGCAGGCGATCCGTGATACGGACAGTGCCCGCCAACCCAATGGGCTGGGAGGCTGGGCATGAGCCTCCTCAACGATGCACTGCGTGATCTTGAAAAGCGTGAGCATGAACCCGGTGGGCCGGACAAGGCTATTCCCGCTGGGTTAACGCAGCCCGCTTCCGGGGCGAACCGGCTCTGGCCGATAGCGGCTGTTGCCCTCATTGCGTTGCTGGCGATGGCGGGCGGTGCCTGGTTCTGGCTGGCTGGGGGCGAGGGTGCCGCCCCACAGGTGGCCAATGCGCCACAACCGGTGACCCGGCCGGAGCCCCAATTTGATCCCGAGCCGGTGGTGAAGGCCGTAGAGACGGTACCAGAGCCGCAACCGGTTGTGCAGGCAGATCCTGAAGCGGCATCAGAATCTGCTCCAGAGCCAGAGCCAGAGCCAGAGCCAGAGCCAGAGTCTTCTGTCGCCTCCGGGGGCGATGCTGAGTCGGAACCGGCGCCTGAACAGGCCAGCGTCAGAGAGCTGACACCACGTGAACGTGATCGCCGGTTGGCCGGTCGACTTGAGGACCTTCTCAATAGCGGCCAGGCTGTCCAGGCCCGCGAGCGCCTGCGCGCCCATCTGGTGCTGGATTCGGATGCGCCCAGATCGCGGGAAGTGATGGCCCTGTATCATCTTCGCCGGGGCAACCCGGCGCGGGCTCGGGAATGGTTGCCGGATACGGTGGTAAGGCTGTATCCCTCACTGAGGTTACTTCGGGCACGTATCGCGCGCAGTGAACAGGGAAGGGGCGAGGCGCTGGCCTGGCTGGAACAGGACCCGCCTGCCGCCGAGCGCTATCCGGATTACCACACCATGCTCGCGGCGCTCTACCAGCAAACCGGGCAATCCGCCGAAGCAGCCAGCATCTGGGCCGGGCTTCTGGAAACCGATGACACCCAGGCTCGCTGGTGGGCCGGCCTGGGTATTGCCCTGGAATCCCAGGGGCGCAGCGAAAGTGCCCGGTCCGCCTTTGCGCAGGCAGCACGGTTGCCGGGCCTGCCGGAACAGCTCCGGCTCTATGTGGAACAGCGGCTCTCCGGGGAACAGGGTTAACGTCATGGCTGAACAGCGTAAGAAAGTCCGTATCGGCGACCTGTTGGTCCAGAACGAGGTCATCACGGAAGACCAGCTCCAGACCGCGCTCCAGGAGCAGAAGAAAACCGGCCGCAAGCTCGGCAAGACCCTGACGGGGCTGGGTTACCTGGACGAGGATCAGCTTCTCAACTTCCTCTCCAAGCAGCTGGACATCCCTTTCGTGCAGCTGCGCCATTACAACTTTGATGACGATCTCATCAAGAAACTGCCGGAAGCCCAGGCCCGCCGTTTCCGGGCCATTGTCCTGGCCGAGCGTAACGGCGAACTGCTCGTGGGCATGGCCGATCCCATGGACATCTTCGCCTACGACGAGCTGGTGCGCCTCCTGAAGCAGCCCGTAAAACAGGCGGTGGTGCGGGAAAGCGAACTGCTCAACACCCTGGACCTGGTCTATCGCCGTACCGATGAAATCGCCTCCCTGGCCGAGGAACTGGACGACGAGATCGGCGATGAAGCCTTTGATCTGTCGGATCTCGGCAACGACTCGGATGTGAACGAGGCGCCGGTAGTGCGCCTGCTGCAGACCATCTTCGAGGATGCCGTCCAGGCCCGGAGCTCGGACGTGCACATCGAGCCGGACGAAACCGTGATCCGCATCCGCCAGCGTATCGACGGCGTGCTCCAGGAACAGGTCATGAAGGAGAAACGCATCCACTCGGCCCTGGTGCTCCGCCTCAAGCTCATGGCCGGACTGAATATTTCCGAGAAACGGGTGCCCCAGGACGGGCGCTTCAACATCCGCGTGCGGGGGCGCAGCATCGACGTGCGGGTCTCAACACTACCGGTGCAGTACGGCGAATCCGTGGTCATGCGTCTGCTGGACCAGTCCGAGGGGATCCTGAACCTGGAATCCACAGGCATGCCACCGGACATAATCCGGCGCTTCCGGCGCCTGATCCATCGCCCCTTCGGCATGATCCTGGTCACGGGCCCGACGGGCAGTGGTAAGACCACCACCCTCTACGGCGCCCTGACCGAACTGAACAAGCCCGAGGTGAAAGTCATCACCGCCGAGGACCCGGTGGAATACCGGCTGCCACGGATCACCCAGGTCCAGGTGAACAGCCGGATCGGGCTCGACTTTGCCTCGGTGCTGCGTTCCGCCCTGCGCCAGGATCCGGACATCATCCTGGTGGGCGAGATGCGGGATCAGGAAACCGTGGAAATTGGGCTAAGGGCCGCGATGACCGGCCACCTGGTCCTGTCCACCCTGCACACCAACGACGCCATCAGCAGTGCCATGCGACTGCTGGACATGGGCGCCGAGCCCTTCCTGGTCTCCAGCTCGATTTCCGGGGTCCTGGCCCAGCGCCTGGTGCGTAAGGTCTGCGATAACTGCAAGGCACCTTACACGCCCAGCCGACAGGAGCAGGTATGGCTGGACAGTATCCGGAGCATGTCCGGAAGCGACCGTGCCGAGCGTGAGACTGAGTCACTCCCCAACACTGAGCCTTCCGGCGAGGAGGTGGGCGAAGACCGCGATGAGTCACTTGAGCTTTCGTTGTCCGATGAGCTTCTGGAAAGTTCAGAGCCTGAACCATCCCTTGAGGGTGGAGGGGCAAGCGGCTTTGTGAAGGGGAACGGGTGCTACCAGTGCGGCAATACGGGCTATCGCGGGCGGATCGGTGTCCATGAACTCCTGGAGATGGACGACGATATGCTGGATGCACTCCGGCGCGCGGATTACGCGGCTTTTGAACGCGCGGCACGGGCCAGCCCCGGCTACGAGAGCCTGGATCGCTGCGCCCTGCGCTATGCGGAACAGGGCATCACCACGCTTGAAGAAGTGGCGCGCGTGTCGGCCACGCTCAGCGGCAACATCAGTAACGACAAGGGCGAGGTGTAGCCGTGCGCTTTGAATACCGGGGTCGCAACAACAAAGGTGGACTGGAGCAGGGCGTTCTGGACGCGGGCACCCGCGATGGTGTGGCGGCCGAGCTCCAGCGCCGTGGCATTACCCCGGTCAGTGTTGAGCCGGAGGCAGACCAGAGCAGCCTCCAGGAACGGTTCGAGAACATCAGCCTCTTCAAGCCCAAGGCCACGCTTGATGACCTCATCGTCTTCTGCCGCCAGATGTACGCCCTGGCCAAGGCGGGGATTCCCATCATCCGGACCATGCGGGGGCTGGCCGAGACCTCCAAGTCCAGGGCCCTCAGCGAAGCCCTGGACGACATCGCCGACCGCCTTGAAGCCGGCACCACCATGGCGACGGCCATGCAGGCCAACCCCGAGGTCTTCTCCGAGCTTTTCGTGGCCATGGTGCATGTGGGCGAGAACACCGGCCGGATTGATGATGCCTTTAGTCGTCTCTCGAAAATCCTGGAGCTTGAACGCGAGACCAAGCGACGCATCAAGCAGGCAACTCGCTACCCGATTTTCGTGATTGTGGCGCTCACCGCGGCGCTGATCATCGTCAACTTCTTTGTGATTCCCCAGTTCACGGCCACCTTTGAGCGGCTGGGCGCGGACCTGCCCTTCCTGACCCAGGTCCTGATCATGACATCCGACTTCATGACCACCTACTGGCCGGCCCTGTTGGGAGGCGTTGTCGGAGCCGTCTATGCGTTCCGGCGCTGGATAGCCACCGAATATGGGCGCATGAAGTGGGATCACTACAAGCTGAGGACGCCAATCCTGGGCCCCATACTGGAACAGATCGCGCTCAGCCGGTTTTCCCGCAACCTGGCCACGACACTGTCTGCCGGCATGCCGGTCACCAGTGCCCTGTCGGTGGTGGCGGATGCCAATGACAATGCCTGGATCGGATATCATATCCACGAGATGCGTTCCTGTATTGAGCGCGGCGACAGCCTGCTGCGCGCGGCCCGGGAAAGCGGGATGTTCCCGCCCCTGATCCTGCAGATGATCTCTGTAGGTGAGGAAACCGGTGCCGTGGACGAGATGCTGATCAATGTGGCCGATTTCTACGATGAGGAAGTGGATTACAGCCTGAACCGGCTTTCCGAATCCATTGAGCCTATACTGTTGGTAGGCGTTGCCATACTGGTCTTGATTCTGGCGCTGGGCGTGTTCCTGCCCATCTGGGATCTGGGAAGCGCGGCTATCAATTAAGCGGAGGTCGGTTTGATACAGGGCCGACGACCGGAGGTCTGGCGCAAAAGGGCCGTGAACTGGCTGGCCCTCATCGTACTCGCGCTTGTGCTTGCAATCTTCGGCGCCTATCTGCGCGAGCGTCTCGCGGAGGCGGAAGCGATGGCCGTGCGGGTTGCGCTCAATAACCTGCGGTCCCAGCTGGCCTTTGAGGAAAACACGGCCCGGGCCCGGCTGGAGAAAGGAAGCCTGAGTGACCGGGCCGGCGCGAACCCCATGGACTGGGTGGATGAACCGCCGGATTCCTATCAGGGCGAGTGCGGGAGCAGTGCGGCCGGGGAATGGGGCGTTTGGTGTTTTGATCCGTATCGTGGGGAATTGCGTTATTACCCTCGGTTCAGTTTCGAGGAGCAGTTTGAAAGGGCGTTCAATGGAGAAGCCTACATCTGGCGTGTTGAGGTTTCCCAGCGGGGTCACCTGAGCCTGGTTCCGAGAGGCAATAAAGGTAACGGCTTGTAAAGCGGTTAAACTTTTAAACGTTCGGGTCGTACGAAGTTACAAATGGAGTCCGTACAATGAAAGCAAATAAGCAGCTCAGTAGCGGCTTTACCCTGATAGAGCTGGTGGTGGTCATCGTCATACTGGCGATCCTGGCCGCCACGGTGCTGCCCCGATTCGCGGAGTTGTCAGAGGAAGCCCATCGGGCCAGTGTTCGTGGTTCCGGGGGTGCCTTTGGATCCGCGGTTGCGTTGGTCAAGGCGCAATGGACGGCTAACGGCGCACCCGGCGCTGTTACCAGTATGGAAGGGTTTGGCAACGATGACGTGAACGTCAGCAGTGATGGCTGGCCTGTCTCCATCACTGGGGGTACGGATCCAACCAGTATCTCGGCGACAGATTGCGCTGAACTCTGGAGAGCGTTGCTGCAATCAAACGCGCCATCGATTTCGACCAGTGCGGACGATGCGGATTACTTCGCTTTCCTGGATGGGGGCGACTGCCGGTTCAGGTATGAACTCGATGACCGGGGGAACTATATCGATTACGACCCCGAAGAAGGGGAGGTGTTCACTCAGATCAACCCCTGACTCGAAAATTTAGGAATTTGAACCATACTGTTAGCAACTCAATCGAAATTGTAATGAAGGTCTAGAGGAGTACCTTATGAAACGGCAACAGCAGGGCTTTACCCTGATCGAACTGGTTATTGTGATTGTTATCCTGGGCATTCTGTCGGCGTTTGCGCTGCCGCGGTTTGCAGATCTTGGTGGGGATGCGCGTGCGGCAGCTATTGAGGGCGCGGCAGGCTCTATGAAGTCGGCCTCATCCATTGTTCGCTCCGCATGTCTGGCCGATTCGAATTGCGACGACTCATCTGCTGATATCAGTCTTGAAGGACAGCCGATTGACTTAACGAATGGATATCCTGCTGCCACCACTGATGGCATTATTTCGGCAGCGCAGATTTCTGGAGATGACTTCAATATTGTTTCCGGCTCTCCGATCGAGGTTCAGGCTAACGGGGCAACGAGTGACTGCAAGGTATCTTACGCGGCGGCTACTTCAAGTCAGCCACCGGTTTTTGCGACAACCTTGTCTGGCTGCTAGACACAAAGTCGAGGGTAGGTTGCGTTGAGCGCAAAAAACCGCCCCAAAGGTGTTGGATCTAGGCGGTCCCTCGGACGTCCCGGAGCCATCACGGGGGGGCTATGAAGTATTCCGCCACGCCCCAAGACGATAACAGTGGCTTCACGCTGGTGGAACTCGTCATAACCCTGGTTCTGATCGGGATTCTTAGCGCTCTGGGGATCGGCCTTCTGGCCTCCCCGGGCGCTTACTCCGCCGGCGCCGCCCGGGATCAGTTTGTCTCCTCCGCACTCCTTGCCCAGAAACGGGCCCTTGCCAATTCCGGCTCTACCGATACCGTTACCCTCGAAATTGAAGAAAACGCCGACGAGTGGATATTCCGCGTTACCCAGGGTAATACCCAATACCCGAAGCGCAGTGCGGCCCGTGAAGGAGCAACGCTGAGCGTAAACGGGAGCCCCCCCGGTAATCCGGAAACCTTCGAGTTCGATCCCCGGGGCCGGCTGGTCGGTGGCGGTGATGCAGAGCTGGTTTTTGACGGCACTTCGGCGCACCGGGCCTGTATCTCCTCGCTCGGATTCGCCTATCCGGAGCGCTGCCAATGAGCGGGCGTCGTTCTCAGGCCGGTGTCACGCTCGTAGAGTTGGTTATTACCATTGTAATCATTGGTGTTGCGCTGGCGGGGGTTCTCGGTGGTTACTCGCTGGTGGTCGGACGCAGCGCAAACACGCTCTTCCAGACCCGCACCACGGCGGTTGGCCAGGCCTATCTGGACGAAATCCTGGTCCGGCGCTTTGCTCAGCAAACCGGTGCTGGCGGCTCTCCCCGTTATGACGGCCCCTGTGAGGTCAATCCGAGTGGTGGTGACCGCGAGAACTATAAGGTCGTGGATGATTATGACGTGATTGACGATGAGCCCCCGGCACTGATCTCGGGTGATTTCGAGTCAGGCTATGACGGGTACCGCGTCAGTGTTGATGTCACCTGCGCCGGCTCTGAGGTGGGCGTCGGGGAGGATGCCAAACGCATTGATGTCAGCGTGTCGCCACCCCAGGGGCCGGACATGGTATTCACGGCCTACAAGGGGAACTTCTGATGCGGCGGGCGGGCGGCTTCACGCTCACGGAGCTGATCATGGTGATCGTGATACTGGGCATCATTGCAAGTATTTCGGTGCGCTTTATCCAGTTTTCCACTCAGGGCGCCCTTGATACCGCCAATCGTCAGCGCCTCGCTATGGCGGCGGGCATCATCTCCGAGCAAATGAGCCGTGAGCTTCGTTCAGCGCTGCCGGGTAGTGTGCGCACCGGTGAGGGCGGGCAGTGCGTTGAGTTTTTCCCGATCTGGGCAGGCTCCTCCTATATTGATGGTGAAGACAGCCTCAATCTGAATGAGGTGCTCTCGTCCTTCCGGGCACTGCCTTTCAGCCGCGCGACGGACGAGGCCGAATACGTTTTTGTCTACCCCTATGCGGAGGCCAGCTTCCCGGCGGACCTCTATTCGGATGGCGCCCTGACCCGGACGGGGCTCGCGAGCACTAACGCCCTTGGCGCCGGGGAGGTGGAGGTATCCCTTTCCGAACCGCATACATTCAGGGCGCATTCTCCCCGGCGCCGGGTGTTTCTTGCCAAGGGGCCCGTGACGTACTGCCAGGGGGAAAACGCGGAGAGCCGCTTTCTTTTCCGTTACCGGGATTATGGCCGTAACGGCAGCGCCACCCGGGAGACTGATGGTACCCGCGAGGTGGCTGCCATGCCGCTGGTTCCCGGATCGCTGGACTTTACCTTTCTGCCGCCTACCCAGCAGCGTAATGGTGTGGTGACCTTTGAGTTCGACCTGCGCTCCGAGGACTCGGATGAGTCCCTGGCCGTTTCCCAGGAGGTTCAGATCCGCAATGTGCCCTGATCATTGTCTCTATCGGTACCAGCGCGGCGTCGGCCTGCCACTGGCCATCTTCCTGATTACGGTGATGGCGCTGATTGTGGCAACCATTGCCCAGCTGCAACAGACCACAGGCGAAATGGAAGGGCTGGATATCCAGTCAGGGCGGGCGTATTACGCCGCCGAGTCCGGAGCGCAGCTCGGGATGACCTTCCAGGATGAAGGTGAAGGCTGTGGTTTTTCCCAGCAGACATTCAATGGTTTTCAGCAAGGTATTGAAGGCTGTGAGGCAACAGTGACCTGTCAGGAACTGGGTGGGGCGGACCCCATGTTCGAGATTGAGAGTGTCGGCGAGTGTGGGTCCGGCCAGGATCGTGCCCGTCGCACCGTGGAGGTTCTGGCGCGATGAGGAAAGCAGCTGGATATGCACTCTGGATGCTGGTCCTGCTTGCTGCGGGGCAGGCCAGTGCCGGGGTTGAGCTCAGTCTCGAGGGAGAAACTGAGAGCCCCGTGGAGGTGATGCAGGGGGAGGAAGTCCTGTTCGAGGTGGAGGCGACCGGGTGCGACAATGTGACTGCGGAGGAGTGGCGCTATGCCTGGGAATCGGGCGATGGTGCGCGGGACGAGTCGGGGGCCACGGATACGTCCCCATGTAATGCGGCTCCCCTGGAGTATCCCCATACCTATGACGAGACCGGCGACTATACCGGCAGTTTTGTGGCTGAATACTGCACCTCCCTCCGGGGCCGCCGTTGCCAGAACTGGGAGACCTTTGATACCGATGAAATCAATGTGACGGTCACCTTCAATCCGGACTCGCTGATCTACAGGTATTACTTCGATGGCGAAACCTGGGATGGGACGGCTGGTGAAGTGACGGACTACTCCGGCAATAATCTGGATGGAACGGCGCTGGGAGCAGCAACCGATGATACGGAGCCGGCGAGGGCCGGTGACCCGGGCACCTGTGATTACGGGGTGTTTGCCGGCAGTGATCGCATTGAGGGGCCTGCTTCCGGCCAGGTGGCCAATACCACCTCCTTCACCCTTGCGGCCTGGGTCAGGCTGGATGATGCCGAGCAGAATGCCGATTTCCCGTCGCTGATAGCCTACGGTGATACCGCGAATGATGGATTTGCCGAACGCTTTGAATTCTATCTGGATCGCACAACAGCGCCGGCGGAGTATGTGCTGGCGATTCGCCGTGAGAATGGGCAGGTACGGGATTTCGCGGTTGAGACCGGCAGTAATGGGTCAGCGGATCCCCTGTCCGGAAACTGGGTCCATCTGGCCGTCACCTATAGTGGGGCCTCGCGGGACGCCGTGCTCTACGTCAACGGCAACGAAGTGGTCAGTGACGGGCTGAAGGGCCCCCAGGGCCTGGCGGATGCCACGGCTGGCCTTGGATTGATGGCACACACCGGCGGTGCCTATTCAGCCGTGGGCGACATGGATGAGCCCCGTGTGATCGATGGTGTTCTCGCCGAGGCGGACGTTGAATCCCTCTTCCTCGAGACCCGCCCCTGCGGTGTTACTGCCTTCGATGTTACGGCACCGGCGGAGGCCAGTGTCTGTGCGCCTGCGGAAGTGACGGTGACGGCCCTCAACAGTAAGGGCAATGCTGTTACGGGGTACGAGGGCAATGTGCAGCTTGCCACCAGTGCTGGCCATGGCAACTGGTCCGTGCTCACCGGCAACGGCACCCTGACACCGGATCCGCATACCGCCGATGACGGCTCTGCCGAGTATGATTTCGTCACGGAAGATGACGGCGAGGTGATCTTCGGCCTCAGTAACGAGCGGGCGGATGAGCTGGAAGTAAGCGTCACGGATCCGGATCTGGGTGCGACAGGAACCTCGGACCCCATCCAGTTCCTGGAAAATGCCTTTGCCATTCGGACAGTGGATGCCCTGGGAGACGACCTGGTGGCGGGCCGTGGGCATGATATCGAGATTGAGGCACTCAGGCGCGACCCGGACAGCGGGGAGTGCGGCCCCATCACGGCCTATGATGGCGATGTTGGGGTCAAGGCCTGGATTGATCGCTCCGGTGTCGATCCGGGCGGTGACGCCCCTGTACTGGAAGCTGCTAATGACAGTGCCAGCATGCCGGATTCCCAGCCTGCCAATGACAACGTTGCCATTACCTTTAACCAGGGGCTGGCTGCGGTGAATTGGCAGACCTCGGATGTAGGCCAGTACGCATTGAACCTGCTGGATGACAGTTCCGGGCTGGTGGTGGACACCAATGACGATCCGATCCCGGTAAGCGGGACAGGCCCCGAGTGGACCGTACGGCCTTTCGGGTTTGATGTCGCCGTAGCCGATAACCCCGGGGCGCAGGATGCCGGCGGGCCGGGGTTCCTGGCAGCAGGGGGTGATTTCGAGGTCACGCTTCGGGCCGTGACCTGGCAGGCCGGGGATGACGCTGACGACGATGGCCAGCCGGATGGCCATTCAGACCCCGATCCTGACGGTAATGCAGACCTCTCGGATAATGCTGTCGCCGGAGCCTTCGGCGGTTCCGGCCCCGAGGTTGAGGTTTCCGCCACCCTGGTCTCAGGGCCGCCAGACCCCGCTGACCCTGGCCTGGTCGACGGACCGTTAACGGCCAATGCATTCGCCAGCGGCCAGGACGCCGTTACCGCTGCCTACATGGAGGTGGGCAGCATCAGTCTGCTCGCTGACCTGGGCGGCAGTTATCTTGGTCAGGCCAGAACCGTCGTGGGGCGTTCCGGTTATGTGGGCCGTTTCCATCCGGAACTGTTCACCGCGGTACCAGCGGATGGCAGCTTCCAGGATGAGTGCAATGGTTTCGTCTATATTGGCCAGGACTTCGGCTATGCGCTTGAACCGGAACTCGAGATCATACCGAGAGGCTACGTGGATTCAGGAACGGGGCCGCAGCTCACCAACTACCGGGGAAACTGGCAGCGGCTCGATGCGGGTGGTGTCAACCGGGATTACCCTGTCGAGGACGACAATAACGCCCTGACGATTGATGTGACGCCTGAAGTGCCGGGTACGCTGTTACCTTTGGGCGATGGGCGAATGGACTATGTGTTTGGGGCGGATGAGTACCGGTACGTGAAGGATGAGGACGCCCGGGTTTCGCCTTTTGACGCGGCGCTGACGACCGCGATCACCGCCATCGATGATGGCGATGCCGCCCTGGACCCCGATCAGCAGCCAAGTGGGAGCAACCCACTTTCGGTGACTCCCGAGGGCGTTGAACTCCGTTATGGCCGCCTGCGGCTTCAAAACGCCTATGGCCCGGAAACTCTGGACCTGATTGTCCCGATGCGCGCGGAATACTGGGATGATGGCTTTACGCTTAACACGGACGAAGGCTGCTGGCTTTATAACACGGATGAGGATGTGACGCTGGACCAGTCGGGCCTCAGCTCCGGTTCCACCTCCGTGGTCTCCGTGGAGGATCAGTTGGAGGCGGGTGAGCCCCGGCCCGGTTCGGAACTGCAGCTCACGGCGCCCGGGAAGGGCAATACCGGTGATGTTGGCGTCAGTTTCGGTGTTCCCGTCTGGCTGCAGGATGACTTTGATCGCGACGGCATTCTGGAGGACCCGAGCGCGGTAGCCACCTTTGGCGTCTTCCGCGGCCATGACCGCATCATCTACTGGCGCGAGGTACAGTAAGAGGTCACTCCTCGCTGTCCTCGCTCTCCATCCCCAGCTCCTTGATCTTGCGCGTCAGGGTGTTGCGCCCCCACCCCAGCATCCCCGCCGCATCGCGACGCCGTCCGCCGGTGTGCTTCAGCGCCACCTCAATTATGATGCGCTCGAATTCCGGCAGGGCCGTATCCAGTATCGGATGCTTGCCCTGCTTCAGGGCCTTGTCCGCCCAGTCCCGCAGCTGTTCCTGCCAGCTGCCGCCGGCGCTCTCGGCCGCTTCCTGCTCGGTCAGCTCCCGGGGCAGGTCGCTCACGTGCACCTCCCGCCCCGAGGCCATAACGGTCAACCAGCGGCAGACGTTCTCAAGCTGGCGCACGTTGCCCGGCCAGGGCAGGGTGCTCAGGTAGGTCTCGGTCTCCGGCTTCAGCACCTTGGGCTCCACGGACAGCTCCTGCGCCGCTTTCTTCAGGAAGTGGTGCATCAACAGTGGGATGTCCTCCCGGCGTTCGCTCAGGGTCGGCAGGTGGATGCGGATGACGTTCAGGCGGTGGAACAGGTCCTCCCGGAAGCTGCCTTCACGGACCCGTTCTTCAAGATCCTGATGGGTGGCGGCGATGATGCGCACGTCCACGCGCATGGGGGTGGCGCCGCCCACGCGGTAGAACTCACCATCGGCCAGGACTCGCAGCAGCCGCGTCTGGGTTTCGGCGGGCATATCGCCAATCTCATCCAGGAACAGAGTACCGCCGTGCGACTGCTCGAACCGGCCCTGGCGAACGGCGGAGGCGCCGGTAAACGCGCCTTTCTCGTGGCCGAAGAGCTCCGATTCAATCAGGTCCCGGGGAATGGCGGCCATGTTCAGCGCGACAAAGGGGCCGTCATCCCTCGGGCTGTGATTATGCAGGGCGCGCGCGACCAGCTCCTTACCCGTGCCGCTCTCACCGTTGATCAGCACCGTGATATTGGAGTGGGACAGCCGGCCAATGGCCCGGAAAACCTCCTGCATGGCCGGGGCTTCCCCAATGATCTCCGCATTCTCGCCCCGCGCTTCCACGTTGGCGGCCTTGTTGCTGGAGCGACGCTCACGGCTGTGCTCAATGGCGCGGCGGAGCAGTTCCAGGGCCTCGTCCACGTCAAAGGGCTTGGGCAGATACTCGAAAGCCCCTGTTTGGTAGGAGGAGACGGCGCTGTCCAGGTCGGAGTGGGCGGTCATGATGATGACGGGAACATCCGGGTAATCCTGGCCGATTGACTTGAGGAGGCTGATGCCGTCTATGCCGGGCATTCGGATGTCACTGATGATCGCATCCGGGACCTCGGTTTCCAGGCGCCCCAGCACGCCTTCCCCGGACTCGAAACTGACGGTGGTCATGCCGGCCTGGGAAAGCGCGCGGTCGAGAACCCAGCGGATGCTCCGGTCGTCGTCGATGATCCAGACAGTCGCGTTCTCAGTCATTCGGAAGACTCCAGCGGCAGGAAAATGATAAAGCGCGTATGGCCTGGCCTGCTCTCGCATTCGACCAGGCCCTCATGCTGCCCCACGATGCTCTGGGTAATGGCAAGGCCAAGGCCGGTGCCATCCGCCCGTCCGCTGATCATGGGGTAGAAGATGTTCTGTTGCAGTGGCTTGGGAATGCCCGGGCCGTTGTCGATGATGTCCACCCGGCAGGCCAGTCGGTGGCGTTTGTGGCCGATGGTGAACTGGCGCAGGGCCCGGGTGCGCATCGTTATCGTCGGCTCCGCGTTCGTGGGCGGATGCTGGGTGAGGATTTCCAGCGCATTGCGGGCAATGTTGAGGATCGCCTGGATCAGCTGCTCCCGGTCTCCCATGAATTCGGGAATACTGGGATCGTAATCGCGCACGAACCGGACCTGATCACCGCCTTCCGCCTCAAGCAGCGTCCTGACGTGCTCGACCACATCATGGATGTTGGTGGGTGCCGTCTCTATGGCCCGGTTCGGCCCGAGCATCCGGTCCACCAGGGTGCGCAGGCGGTCCGCCTCTTCCATGATGACCCGCGTGAAGTCCTGAAGTTCCGGGTTATCCAGCTCCCTCTGGAGCAACTGGGCTGCGCCCCGGATTCCGCCCAGCGGGTTCTTGATCTCGTGGGCCATGCCGCGCACCAGGGTGCGGGTGGTCTCCTGTTGGGTGAGGATTTCCTCTTCCCGGGTAATGCGCTGCAGGCGGTCCCGTTGCTGGATTTCCATCAGCAGCAGGGGTTCGTCCCCGGGGAATGGGGAGATGGAATAATCCACGCAGATCAACTGGCCGGTCGGCAGCAGCAGTTCCGCTTCACGCTTGGTGAAGGTATGGCCGGTGGCCGCGGTTTCGGTCAGTGTTTGCAGGGCTGAATCGGGCTCCACAAAAATGTCCGTAACCGGCAGTCCCCGGATTCGCTCCCCGCTGATCTGCAACAGCATCTCGGCGGCCGGGTTGATGTACCGGGTATGCTTGGTGTTATCCAGCACCAGTACGGCCGTGGCCAGGTTGTCCAGTATGCGCTGGTGCATTGGTTCGGTCATATCATCCTCCCTCGCAAGGAGTCTGCAAAAAGTGAACCAGAAATGAGCCCTGTTTCCGGTCTGTGAAAGGCATAAAAAACAGGTGCTTACGTGTGGGCGTGTGCGGTGTTCAGCATTTGCTCAACGCAGTTCACCAAAAGAGGGCGCATCACCTGTGGAGTGCACTAATATGGTGCGCTTGCGTGACCCGCTTGTGAAGAGGGTTTGAGGCTTAAAGGCTCAGTTCAGGCGCGATGGGCGATGGAGGGTGAATCGGGTGGCATCGGAGGAGGTGATGACTTGGCCACTGGAGTCGAGAACGTGCACAACAACGGTGTGGGTGCCGCGATCCACGTTATTCAGCGAAAACGTGCCACTGCTGTTCGTGTCGCCGCGTTCGCCATCAAACTCAAGCTGGTAGCTGTGTCCCTGGATTAACTCGGGCTCAGTGCGTGCGCGTATCGTGACCATGCCGCCGCCGTGCCAGAAAGCACTCTCATGTTCCGGTTCCACGATCTCAACACGCTCGTAGTCTTCACGTTCTTGGGTCTTTTCGGTGTCTTCCTCCTGAGTGTTCTGTCTGTTGGAGGGGCGTTCGGGACTCGGTATGCTCACTTCCGGAAGCGGGGCAAGCTCCATGGGTTTAGTGTCCTTCTCGGGTGGTTCGTCCGAATAGGTCACGTTGCCCTGATCATCCACATGCCGATAGATCTCTCCCGCCTGTACTGCACCAAAAAGCAGCACTACCAGGACTGAAAGGATCAGCGCAGCGCGGATACGGTAAGAGGAGGAAGTGGTCAGCGTCATGATGCTCCCAGTCAGCAGTGTGGAAACTCTTACCTGATTATTGGAGCCTGACGCGCTTAATGCAATAAAAAACCCGGCGCGGGTTACCCCGGCCGGGTTTCTGGCAGTACTGCGCTCCGGGTTTAGACAGAGTAGTACATATCGAATTCCACCGGATGGGTGGTCATGTTGTAACGGGTCACTTCTTCCCGCTTCAGTTCAAGGAAGCCCTGGATCATGTCTTCAGTGAAGACGCCGCCACGGGTCAGGAACTCGTGATCCGCTTCCAGCGCGTCCAGTGCTTCCTGGAAGGTTTCCGCTACGGTCGGGATCTCGAGTGCTTCTTCCGCTGGCAGGTCGTACAGATCCTTGTCCATGGCTTCGCCGGGGTGGATCTTGTTCTGGATGCCGTCCAGGCCCGCCATGACCAGCGCGGAGAACGCCAGATAGGGGTTGGCGGTGGCGTCCGGGAAGCGAACTTCCATGCGGCGCGCCTTGGGGCTGTTCACGTAGGGAATCCGGATGGATGCAGAGCGGTTGCGGGCGGAGTAGGCCAGCATAACCGGTGCTTCAAAGCCGGGAACCAGGCGCTTGTAGGAGTTGGTGGACGAGTTGGTGAACGCGTTGATGGCCTTGGCGTGCTTGATAACGCCGCCGATGTAATACAGCGCGGTCTCACTCAGGCCCGCGTAGCTGTCGCCGGCAAACAGGTTCTTGCCGTCCTTGCTCAGGGACATGTGGACGTGCATGCCGGAGCCGTTATCGCCAACCACCGGCTTGGGCATGAAGGTTGCCGTCTTGCCGTAAGCATGGGCGACGTTATGGACGCAGTACTTCAGTACCTGCACTTCGTCTGCCTTGCGTACCAGGGTGTTGGCGCCAACGCCGATCTCACACTGGCCGGCCGTGCCCACTTCGTGGTGATGCACTTCCACGTCCAGGTTCATCGCTTCCATGGCGGCACACATGGCGCCACGCAGGTCGTGCAGGGAATCCACCGGCGGTACCGGGAAATAGCCGCCTTTCACGCCGGGGCGGTGGCCGATGTTGTTGCGGTCAAAATCCTCGCCGGATACCCAGGCTGCTTCCTCGGAATGGATCTCGTACATGGCGGACTCCATGTCCACTTTCCATTTGGCGGAATCGAAGACGAAGAATTCCGGCTCCGGGCCAAAGAGGGCGGAGTCAGCAATGCCGGCGGACTGCATGTAGTCTTCCGCGCGGCGCGCGACGGAGCGGGGGTCACGCTCGTAACCCTGCATGGTGGCGGGCTCAACGATGTCGCAGGTGATGTTGATCGTCGGTTCTTCAGTGAATGGATCCAGTGTCACGGCATTGTCATCCGGCATCAGGATCATGTCGGACTCATTGATGCCTTTCCAGCCGTTGATGGAGGAGCCATCAAACATCTTGCCGTCGGTAAAGAAGTCGTCATCCACTTCCTTGGCGGGCAGCGTTACGTGCATCTCTTTACCGTGGCTGTCGGTGAATCGCAGGTCCACCCATTTAACGTCGTGTTCCTGGATAAGATTCATCGTCTTGCTGGACATGGTCAGAACTCCATCTGTGGTTCGTGTTGATATATGAGAGCTGTTTTGCTCCGGGGCGTGGACCTGGTGTGCACCGTTATAGGTCCCGTCGTAGCGCCTGAGTTCCATTAAGCAAAAGCTTTGCCAACTTTGATTCGCCACTGGATTTGCCGCATAACAACAAGTTGGCGCTACCGTGGTGCGAACATAACCGACTCAAGTGCACCTTAATGGTGCTTTCAATGTTGGGCGCGCTCCTTTTTGGTGCAGTCAAGCTGAGTGCGGTAATCATCGGTGATTCCGGTATCAGATGGTACAGCCTTCCTTATTGCTGTATACTGCGCCGCCCCGGATCGGCATCAGCCGTCCGGTCACCATTGTGTCCATCCTTTTCAGAAAATACCAGTGATTCAGAGGCTCCTTAGTGATAGAAAATCTTCGCAATATCGCCATCATCGCCCACGTTGACCATGGGAAGACCACTCTGGTCGACCAGTTGTTGCAGCAGTCGGGAACCCTGGATCGCAAGAACTCGGACACCGACCGGATCATGGATTCGGATGACCAGGAGAAAGAGCGCGGCATTACCATCCTGTCCAAGAACACCGCGCTGAACTGGCACGACTACCGTATCAACATCGTGGATACCCCCGGCCACGCCGATTTCGGCGGTGAGGTGGAGCGCGTCATGTCCATGGTGGATTCCGTGCTGCTGCTTGTGGACGCGGTCGACGGCCCCATGCCGCAGACGCGTTTCGTCACCCAGAAGGCGTTCGCGCAGGGCCTGAACCCGATCGTGGTGGTGAACAAGGTTGACCGGGAAGGTGCACGCCCCGACTGGGTGGTCAATGAGGTTTTCGAACTGTTTGATGCACTCGGCGCCAATGAAGAGCAGCTCGATTTCCCGGTTGTCTATGCCTCAGCGATCAACGGCATCGCCGGCGCGGACCCGGAGCAGATGGAAGACGACATGCAGTCGCTGTTCCGCATGATCGTTGATTACGTGCCCGCGCCGACGGTCGACCCGAATGCCTCCCTGCAGATGCAGGTGTCATCCCTGGATTACGATCCCTACGTGGGCGTTCTGGGTGTGGGGCGCATCAAGGGCGGCCAGATGAAGCCCGGCCAGCAGGTCACCGTTATTGACCGCCACGGCAAGCAGCGCAATGCCAAGCTGCTGGAGGTGAAAGGCTTCCTGGGGCTGAATCGCATCAACGTGGATGAGGCCAATGCGGGTGAGATCGTCTGTATCTCCGGCATCAGCGACCTCCATATCTCGGATACGATCTGCGCCAAGGAAGCGCCCGAGGCTATGCCGCCGCTGACGGTGGATGAGCCGACGGTGAGCATGACCTTCCAGGTCAACAACTCGCCTTTTGCGGGTCTGGAAGGCAAGTTCGTGACCAGCCGCCAGATCAAGGAGCGGCTGGAGCAGGAACTTCTGCACAATGTTGCGCTGCGGGTTGAGCAGGGTGACGCGGCAGAGAAATTCACGGTGTCAGGCCGTGGTGAGCTTCACCTGGCGGTCCTGATCGAAAATATGCGCCGGGAAGGCTTCGAGCTCGGGGTTTCACGCCCCGAGGTGGTGCAGCGCCAGGGCGAGAACGGCACCGAAGAGCCCTATGAGCAGGTGGTGGTCGATATTGAGGATCAGCACCAGGGGCCGGTGATGGAAGAGCTCGGTAACCGCCGGGCGGAAATGGAGAACATGGTTCCCGACGGGCGTGGCCGCATCCGGCTTGATTTCATCATGCCGGCGCGGGGCCTGATCGGTTTCCGTTCCCAGTTCCTGACGCTGACGTCCGGTTCCGGCATTCTGACCCACGTGTTCGATCACTGGGGGCCGGTGAAGGGCGGCATGGCCGAGCATCGCCATAACGGCGCCATCGTTTCCATGGTCAAGGGTAAGACAACCGCCTACTCGCTGTTCACGCTCCAGGATCGTGGCCGCCTGATGGTGGCACCCGGCACGGAGGTCTACGAAGGCATGATCATCGGCATCCATGCCCGCGAGAGTGACCTGACCGTGAACCCGACCAAGGGTAAGCAGCTGACCAACGTGCGTGCCGCGGGTACTGATGAGAACCTGGTGCTGACGCCGCCGATCGACATGACGCTTGAGAACGCGCTTGAGTTCATCGATGACGATGAGCTGGTCGAGGTCACACCCACCAGCATCCGTGTCCGCAAGAAGCTGCTGACCGAAGTGGAGCGCAAGCGTTCCGGAAAGAAATAGTATTGGCCTGTAGCAGGACCTGCCTCTAGACTGCGGTTAAAGGAACTGACGCAATCGGGGTGACAGGCCTGCATGCTAACGCTTTATCCGGAAGTTGAGCCTTATGCGACCCATCGCCTGGACGTAGGCGATGGGCACTCCCTTTACCTGGAAGAGTCCGGTTACCCTGACGGGATACCCGTTCTTGTCGTCCATGGTGGCCCCGGCGCGGGCAGTGACGCCGCCGCCAGGCGGTTTTTCGATGCGGAGCGCTTCCGTATTATCCTCTTCGATCAGCGCGGCAGTGGCCGCTCCACCCCTTTTGCATCCCTCGATAACAACACGACAGACCACCTCATTGAGGATATGGAACGGATCAGGGCCTTTCTGGGAATTGATCGCTGGCTGCTGTTCGGGGGCAGTTGGGGGGCCACCCTGAGCCTGCTCTACGCGCAGCGCTATCCCGCCCCGGTTCTGGGAATGATCCTGCGCGGTATCTTTCTTTGCCGGACCTCGGATATCCAGTGGTTCCTGCATGAGGGGGCCAGTCGTGTGTTTCCCGATTACTGGGAAGACTTTGTCGCACTGATTCCTCCCGAGGAGCGCCAGGACCTCGTTTCTGCCTACCATCAGCGCCTGACCGGTGATAACGAGCTCCAGCGGCTGCAGGCCGCACGGGCCTGGTCCATCTGGGAGGGACGATGTGCCACCCTGCACCCGAGCCCGACGGTGGTTGAGAAGTTCGGCCAGACTCATATGGCGACGTCGCTGGCGCGTATCGAGTGCCACTATTTCATCAACGGCGGCTTCATTGAGGAAAACCAGATCATGGCGAATGTGGACCGGCTCAGGGATATCCCGGCGCGGTTGGTTCATGGGCGCTATGACATGATCTGCCCTCTGGAGAACGCGATGACATTGTCCGATGCCTGGCCGGAGGCGGATCTTTCCATCGTCAGGGATGCGGGACACGCAGCTTCAGAGCCGCCGATCGTGGATGCCCTGATACGGGCTACGGATGCCATGAGTGACCGGTTCGGGCCCGAGTTTGGGTTGAGCTGATGAGGCAGGATGTGTTGCCGCTCCAGAAAGGAGCGGCATGGGGCAGGCGTTATTTGAAGTCGAAGGACTTTGAGTACGTGACCTGGACCAGCGTGGTTCGACGGGTGCTGTCATCAGTATCCGAGTCCACGATGGTGCTGGTGGTGAACGACAGCTCGTCGTTGAACTGGAAGCTCAGGTCGAGGTGGGTCATGTCGTCGCCGAAGGGTGCGCCGGCCTCGTCAAGATGCTTGCCGACGGCAATTCCAAAAGGTCCATAACCGTAACTGGCATTCACGTACTGGTAATCCGAACCGGTGACGTTCTTGTAATAGTCCACGCCAAAACCGTAGGCACTAACCCCCAGATAGGCTTCAGAGAAGTCGCTAAAGCCATCCTGTGGAACCGATTTGTCCTGTTTGGGGTAGATGTAATTGATGATGGCCGCGTCGACGCTGATGTCGTCGGTGATATCCGTGGCGTAGCCCGCGTAGAGGTCGTATTCCTGACCGGCTCCGCTGTCACCGCTTGAGGTCCAGACGCCCGCATAGGCGCCCATGCCGCTGTCCACGTCCAGGCTGCCTGACACCATGGCGTCTCCCGTGCCGAGGTCAACGCCACGCCACAGATACATGTTTGAGATGCCGACACCGGCGCTGAGGCTCGGGTCAAAGGCAACTGCGGGGGATGCGGCGAGCACGGCGGTTGAGCCCATGATTCCGGCGGCGACATAGGTGGCAAGGCGGTTCTTTGGTGTTTGCATGGTTTAAAGCCTCCGTTGGCTATTTCCTTGGGTTATCCGTTGCAGTGCAACTTGACTCCCTCCTAGCAGGAGTTGTGCCTAAAAATTAAAAAATATTTAAAACAGTCTGTTAGGGCTGTTTTGGGGGTGGGTTCAGTGTGACAGCGCATCCCGGAAAGCGCGTGTTCGCTCCGTTGTGGGGCGCCCGGCCCATGGCGTGCCCCGATATGGTGCCTGCTTCCACTGGGTCTGGCTGGATGGCATGATCCGCTTTCCAGCCAGCAGAACGAAGGAGGGCAATGCCGTGAAGGGGCTGATCCAGCGGGTTTCCAGTGCTGATGTGCGGGTGGACGCCGAGGTGGTCGGGGCCGTGGATCAAGGGCTTTTGCTTCTGTTGGGCGTCGAGAAGGACGATGACGACGCCTGCATGCAGCGACTCGTCCAGAAGGTTCTGGGTTACCGTGTATTTCCGGATGATTCAGGGCGGATGAACCTCAGTCTGCTGGATATCCGCGGCGGGCTCCTGGTTGTACCGCAGTTCACCCTGGCCGCCGACACGCGCAAGGGGATGCGACCCTCCTTCAGCAGCTCCGCGCCACCGGAACAGGCGCAAGCACTGTTTCTCCGGTTTGTGGAGGCGGCCCGGGACCAGGTTACGGAAGAGGGTGAAGGTCTGGGAGATGTCGCCAGCGGTGTTTTTGGGGCGGACATGCAGGTCTCGCTCGTCAACGACGGCCCGGTTACCTTTATGCTGGAGGTTTAGGCAGCCCCCCTGCAGTGGTATCCTGCCGGCTTCACGGAAAAAGGGCAGTGACTATGAGAACAATGCGTTGCGTGGCCGCCACGATGCTGCTAACAGCAGGCGGTGCGATCCAGGCCGCCGATGATCCGACCCAGGCGGATATTGATGAGATGATGCACCGGATGGACATGATGCCGGAGGTGTACGGTCAGCTCTCACTGGCGCTGGAGCATAATGAAACCCGTAATACCCAACAGGGCAGCCAGACCAGTTTCCGGGACAACCACTCATGGATTGGGATTCGCAACCAGACCGAGATCATGCCTGGCACCGAGGCGTTTGCTCGGGCTGAATGGTCGTCGATTCCCACTGACGATGATGGCATGACCGACAGCCTGGAATACGCCTACCTGGGTGTTGAAGGGGACTTTGGTCGGATATGGGGCGGCACCGATGACAGTGTGTTCGAGCAGGAGCTTGACCAGGTGGCGAACGTTTTCGAGGGCGAATTCCGTGATGAGGAAGGCGCTGATCTTCGTCATTTCAAGGGCCCCTATGACACCGGACGCGACCGCCTGATCCAATACCGCTCTCCTTCCTACGGTAATTGGCAGCTCCATGGCGCCGTTCAGCTGAACGAGGACGGCAATGAGGACGTGGCCCA
This sequence comes from Halospina denitrificans, assembly GCF_004364635.1. GTDB lineage: Bacteria > Pseudomonadota > Gammaproteobacteria > Pseudomonadales > Oleiphilaceae > Halospina > Halospina denitrificans. The sequence continues at coordinate 72,455 of NZ_SOAX01000008.1, forward strand.
GGGTGATGCCAAAGAGGGGCGCCCCTATCAGCTGATTACCACCTATAAAAGCGGTAACTGGGCCTGGGCTCTCGGCATGGACTCCAATGACGGCGACAGTACCGAACGCCTGGGTGAGCGCAATAATGAAAACACCTATGGTTTCCGGGGGAGCTACAGGGGCGAGCGCTGGACCCTGACCGCGCAGTACCAGCATCGCGACGAGATCCGGAACGTTGGCTCGCTGCTGACCACCTACAGCATCGGTCCCAACCGTTTTTCGGTCGCCTGGGAGCGGGAACGGGATGACACCCAGCTGGATACGGAAACCCGCACGGCCTATACCGCCCAGATCCTTCACGACGTGAACGAGAGCATGGCGGTCTATGTTGAGGGCTATCAGCTTGAATCGGACGGCGTCACTCCCATGCGCCGCGACCTGATCATCGGCTCACGCTACCGGTTCTGACCGACCATGAGTGAAACCGAGCTCAAGTTGAGCGTGACCGAGGAGAACCTGGAGGCCGCCCATCAATGGCTTCTGGGGCGAGGGGGGCGCCCGGCGGGCGCCCCGCTGTCGCTACGCAACCGCTACTTTGATACACCGGACGGACAGCTCAATCATGAGCGGGTCGCATTGCGACTGCGCGAAACCGGTGAGCAGATCATTCAGACGCTCAAGACCCGGGGGCATATGCAGTCGGGCGCCATGGCGCGCGAAGAGTGGGAATGGAACCGTGACGAGCCCTCCCTGGACCTGGGACTGCTGGATGAGACACCGCTCGCGGGCCATCCGTCCTTGGATCATCTTGTACCCTGTTTTGATACGGATTTTCAGCGTCGGGTCCTCGATCTTACAGAGGTATCTGAACAAGGCCATACCACGGAGATTGAGTGCGCCCTGGATAAGGGCGTGATCCGGACAGAGGACGCCGAGATCCCCCTTCTGGAGGTCGAGCTGGAGCTGAAATCCGGGGATGCACTGGCTCTTGGCCGAGTAGCCCGTGACATGGTGTCCGAGGTTCCCGCCCTTCTGAATGGCATCAGCAAGGCCGAGCAGGGTTATTGCCTCGCGGGGATTCACCGCTTTCCGGAGCCCGAGGGTGATGCCGTTGAGCGCTGGGTGATGCAGCTCTGTCAGGCCTGGCAGTGCGATGAACCGAATCTCTGGCCCGAGCTTCTGGAGGCGCACCACCAGATTGCCGAGCGTGCCAGGGCCAAAGGGGCTGGAGCACTCTTTTCGGAGGTGACCGAGGCCCTGAAGCGCGCTGCAGAAGAGCACCGGTCCCCGCGTAGCGTGCTTGTAGACCTCCCCGGGCTGGCCGCTCTCCAACTGACCCTGGTCACCGACTGAGAGGCTGCCCCCCGCCTCTGGACATTGGGTCTGCAACCCCTGAGGATTGGGGCAACGAGACAACCCAGGAGTAAGCGCAATGGGGTCAGACCTTCCAGGCCAGGCACTGCAGGCCATTCCCGACGCTCTGCAGGAAACCGTGAAAACCGGCTGGAACAGCCTCATGGCCATCGAGGAGCCGGGCTGGCAGGATTGGTTTCATGAGCGCATTGGACAGGTTGCGCAGGCGCTGGCGCGGAGTGATTTCCTGCATGAACAGCTGGTACGCCACCCCGATATACTGTTGCCGCTGCGTGACAATGGCGTGCTGGACCAGCCATGGTGCCCGGGCGAAATCCGCGAAGCCTGGGCCCATGACAGTCCCTCAATCGAGACCGAAGAACAGCTGAATGCCGCGCTGCGCCATTTCCGGCGTCGCTGGATGTTCCGAACGGTCTGGCGGGATCTGCTGAAACTGGCGGATTTCGAGGAGACGGCCGGTGCCATGTCCGAGCTGGCCGACGTCTGCATCCAGGGCGCTGTTGACTGGCTTTACGCCGATGCCTGTCGCGAATGGGGGACGCCCATGGGTCACGACCCCGTGACCGGCGAGTGGTCCGCCCAGCAGCTTGTCGTCCTGGGCATGGGCAAGCTGGGGGCCTGCGAACTCAACCTCTCCTCGGATATCGACCTGATATTCACGTTCCCCTCCGGCGGGGAAACAGAAGGCAGCCGCCGCTCCATTGATAACCAGGTTTTCTTCAACCGGCTTGGTCAGCGCGTGATCCGGGCCCTGGATCAACCCATGGCCGATGGCTTTGTGTTCCGGGTCGATATGCGCCTTCGCCCCTACGGCCAGAGCGGCTCGCTCTCGCTCAGCTTTGACGCCATGGAGACCTATTACCAGAACCAGGGTCGGGAATGGGAGCGCTATGCGCTCATCAAGGCCCGGGTGGTGGCCGGGGACTTCAATGCGGGCGGGCAGTTGATGGAACTGCTTCATCCGTTCATTTACCGGCGCTACGTTGACTTTTCCGCCTTTGAGTCGCTGCGGGATATGAAGCGCCTGATTCAGCGTGAAGTCCGCCGTCGTTCCCTGGAAAACAATATCAAGCTGGGCGCCGGTGGTATTCGCGAGATCGAGTTCATTGTCCAGGCATTCCAGCTGATTCGCGGGGGACGGGACCCGGTGCTCCAGGACCGGATGCTGCGCACGGTCCTGGGTACGCTGGTCGAGCTGGAGCTGCTTCCGGAGTCCGTGGTCGAGGACCTGGATGCGGCCTACGTCTTCCTCCGCGATACGGAACATGCCCTGCAGGGGATTGCCGACAAACAGACCCAGACCCTTCCGGAGGACCCTGAGGGCCGTTCCCGGGTCGCGCTTATCATGGGGTATTCGGACTGGGCATCCTTCGAGCAGGAATTGGCTGATCACAGGGCGCGGGTCAACGGCCATTTTGCGGACATCATCGCTTCGGATGAGGAAGAGGAGGCCAGTGATTCCGCGGCGGACAGCTGGCATGACGTCTGGATAGGAACGCTCACGGGGAACGCTGCCCGTGACTGGCTCTCCAGTAATGGCTATGAAGAGCCCGAGAGGTCGTTGGAGCTGCTGGCGGAACTGCGCCAGGGTCGAACCGTGAGCACCCTTCAGCGTGAGGGGCGCCGTCGCCTGGATCGCTTCATGCCGATGCTTCTCGAAGCGCTTTCCGGAGAGGATGCGCCCTCGCTGATCCTCGATCGCAGTCTGGCACTGGTGGAATCGGTGCTGCGGCGCAGTGCCTATCTGCTGCTGCTGACGGAGAACCCGGGGGCGCTTCGCGAGCTGGTCAGGCTCTGTGGCGCCAGTCCCTGGATTGCGGATCAGCTGGCGGAAACCCCGTTGCTGCTTGATGAACTGCTCAATGCGGAAAGCCTGTATTCACCGCCCGGGAAAGAGCAGCTTCATGATGACCTGAACCAGCAGATGCTGCGGATTCCGCTGGATGATCTCGAGCAGCAGATGGAGACCCTGCGGCATTTCAAGAAAGCCCATGTCCTGCGGGTGGCAGCCTCCGAGCTGCGAGGGACTCTGCCGCTGATGAAGGTCAGTGACTACCTCACCTGGATCGCCGAGACCGTTCTCGACCATGTGGTGGTCCTTGCGTGGCAAAACCTGACCCAGCGTTACGGTACGCCAACGGATGGGCAGGGCCAGCACGTGGAGCCGGATTTTGCCGTCATCGGGTATGGCAAGTTCGGTGGTATTGAGCTGGGCTATACGTCGGATCTGGATCTGGTGTTCGTCCACGACAGCGATCCCCAGGCCAGCACTGAGGGCACCCGATCCATCGACAATGCCGTGTTCTACGCACGGCTCGGGCAGAGGGTGGTGCACATCCTCAATACGCAGACGCCATCGGGCCAGCTCTATGAGGTGGATATGCGCCTGCGTCCGTCCGGCAATGCGGGACTTCTCGTTTCAACGCTGGATGCGTTCCAGCTTTATCAGGAGCGCGACGCCTGGACCTGGGAACACCAGGCCCTTGTGCGGGCCCGTTGGGTGGCGGGGAGTCCGGATTCCGGCAAGCGTTTTGCCGGCATCCGGCGCGATATCCTCTGCCGGTCGCGCGACCCTGAGTCCCTGCGCCGGGAGGTGATTGATATGCGCCGGCGGATGCGGGAGAACCTCGCGTCCACCGATCCTGCAATCTTTCACATCAAGCAGGACCCTGGCGGCATCATCGACATTGAGTTCATGGTCCAGTACCTGATCCTTGCCTGGGCCCATGACTACCCACAGATCACGGAGCAGTCCGATAACATTCGCCAGATGGAGTCTCTCGGCGAGGCCGGAGTGATGGACCCGGAGTGGGCCGAGCGGATGCGTGAGATCTATATCGCCATGCGCTCAACGATTCACCGGCGGGCGCTTCAGCGCCAGAACAGTGAAATCGATGCGAGCGCTTTCCCCGAGGAGCGGGCCTATATCCGCCGGTGCTGGGAGGCGATCATGGGCGAGACCCTGGACGCGACGTGAACCCCGTCCTTCGACGGCCCGGATTTTCCTGCTAGAATTGCCCGGTTCAATGCCCTAACAAGAGGAGTTTCCGGCAATGTCGATGGCGGATCGCGACGGTCTTATCTGGCTCGACGGGGAAATGGTCCCCTGGCGGGAAGCCAAGGTTCACGTGCTGACCCACACCCTGCACTACGGCATGGGCTGTTTTGAGGGCGTGAGAGCCTACCAGACCAATGAGGGTCCGGCGATTTTCCGGCTCCAGGATCATACCCAGCGGCTGCAGCGCTCAGCCCATATCCTCAACATGAAACTCCCCTACAGCGCGGAGACCCTGAACGAGGCCCAGCGCCTTGTGGTCCGCGAGAACGGGCTGGCATCCGCCTACATCCGGCCCATGGCTTTTCTGGGCTCCGAGGGCATGGGCCTGCGCGCCGATAACCTCAATGTGCATGTGACGGTTGCAGCCTGGGAGTGGCCGTCCTATATGGCGCCGGAGGCCAGGGAGCAGGGTATTCGTATCCGGACCTCCTCGTACACGCGGCATCACGTCAACATCACCATGTGCAAGGCCAAGGCGAACGGCAACTACATCAACTCCATGCTGGCGCTGAACGAAGCGATGACCTGTGGTTATGACGAGGCGCTGCTGCTGGACAACGAAGGCTACGTTGCTGAAGGCTCGGGCGAGAACCTGTTCATTGTGAGCGATGGGGTGCTCTACACGCCGGAACTGACCTCCTGCCTGGATGGCATTACCCGTCGCACCATCCTGGCGTTTGCCGAAGAGCTCTCCATTCCCGTTAAGGAAAAGCGCATCACCCGTGACGAGGTCTATATCGCGGATGAAGCCTTCTTCACGGGTACTGCGGCCGAGGTGCTTCCCATCCGGGAGCTGGATAACCGCCAGATCGGGGAGGGCTGCCGTGGGCCTATCACGAAACGCTTCCAGCAGATGTACTTTGAGGCGGTTGAAGGGCTTCGTGACCAGAATCGTGAGTGGCTGACACTCGCAAGCGACTGAATTGAATCGACCGGGCTGGCGAGGGAGAACGCTGAATAATGGCGCGCTGGATCTACTCCCTGTTGATGTACCTGGCGCTGCCGGTGGTCTTCCTGTTTTTCTGGTTCCGGGGCAGGCGCGACCCCGCCTATCGCCGCGGGTTGTCGCAGCGGCTCGGGTATATTGACGGGAATGCCGGCCCCGGATGCCTGCTGGTGCATGCTGCCTCCGTTGGCGAGGTCATTGCGGCAACCCCGGTGATCCAGCGCCTGGGGCAGCATTATCCCGACGCCTCCCTGGTGGTGACCACCATGACGCCAACGGGCGCTGAGCGGGTGCAGGCCGCCTTTGCCGGTACGGTACAGCACTATTACCTGCCCCTGGATGTCCCTCATGCCGTCCACCGGTTTCTCTCACGCCTCAACCCCTCCGTTCTGGTGATTATGGAAACCGAGGTCTGGCCGAACCTCGTCCATGCCTGTAATCGGCGGGGGATTCCCGTTGTGCTTGCCAATGCGCGGATGTCAGCCCGTTCCGAGCGGGGTTATGCGCGTTTCCGGTTTTTTTCCCGGCCGCTGTTTCAGGGATTGGACTGGGTTGCTGCCCAGGCGCAGCCGGATGCGGCGCGGTTCGGGCGCCTCGGGGTAGCGGCTGAGCGTCTGGCGGTAACGGGCTCGATCAAGTACGACGTGAGCATTGACGAGGCGAACCGGAAACAGGCCGCGGAACTGCGGCAAGAGATGGGCGCGCGCCCGGTCTGGATCGCCGCGAGTACCCATGAAGGAGAGGATGAGCAGGTTCTTGAGGCCCACGCCCGGTTACTCGAGCGTCAGCCGGAGGCGCTGCTGATCCTGGTGCCCCGTCATCGGGAGCGGTTTGATCCGGTATTCAACGAGATTGGCAGGCGCGGCCTCTCCGTCAGCCGCCGATCCCGCGGGGAGTCGCCCGGTCAGGTCGCTGTGTATCTTGCCGACACCATGGGCGAGCTTCTGATGCTCTTCGGGGCGGCCGATCTCGCGTTCATTGGAGGATCCCTGATTGAGCGCGGCGGCCATAATCCATTGGAGGCGGCAGCCTGGGGGCTCCCGATACTGACGGGGCATCACGTGTTCAACTTCACCACGGTCTTTGAGTTTCTTGAGGCCGAGGGCGGTGTCATCCGGGTGGGTGAGGGCGCCGATCTGGGACAGGCCGTGGTTACGGTTTTTGAAGACGCTGAGATGCGTCATCGGATGGGGGAGGGGGCGTCCGCGGTGGTGGACGCCAACCGGGGCGCCGTCGAACGGCTTGTCGACGGCATCGCCCGGCTCCGGGATCAGCGCTGCTGATCGCGCATTGGCACGACGGCGTCCGAGGGGACCGGCCGCCGATTCCCATTGCTGTCGTTACCATTCTGCGCCTCGGCTTCCTGGGTTACCTCACGGGCAAGCCGTTCAATCCCCGGCGCTGAGGCGCTCAGCCAGCGGTCGAGTTCGGCCAGGTCCTGCGGGCTGAGCGTGCCGGCGGCCTGCTTGAGCCTGAGCGTGTTCAGCACATAGTCATAGCGGGCGTTGGCGAAGTCGCGCAGTGCCACGTAGTAGTTCTGTTCGGCATCCAGCACCTCGACGATATTGCGGGTACCCACGTCATAGCCCGCGCGGGTTGCGTCCAGGGCGCTGCGGCGGGAAATGATCGTCTGCTTCTGCGCGCGCAACGTCTGCATATTGGTGCTGATCCGGCGGAACAGTGACCGGGTGTCGAGACGCACGTTCCGCCTTGTCGTATCCAGGTTTCTGCGCGCCTCATCAGCTTCGGCCCGGCCCCGCCGGACGCCGGCGCTGGTGCCGCCGCCCTCGTAAAGCGGCACATTGAGCGACAGGCCAATGCGGGCATCAGTCCGCGGGTAATCCTGATCAATGAATGCGGCCTGCTGGCTGCCGGCACCTGAGGTGCCGGTGTCGTAGTCCTGGTGTTGCCGGCTTACGCCCGCAAACAGGTCCAGTGTCGGCAGATGCTCGGAGCGCGCCGCCTTGAGTTGCTCCTGGGAGGCTTCCACGGCCAGGCTCTGGGCCCGAATGGCCCAGTTCTGCTCCAGCGCCTTCTCCGCCCAGGCTTCCGGGCTGTCCGGCGTGGGCGCGGTTACCGGGAAATCGGTGCTGAGGCGTTCCAGTTCCTCGTAGAACTGGCCAGTCAGCCGCGCCAGGCTCTCGCGCTCAATGTCGAGCTGGCTCTCTGCCGCAATGCGCTGGGATTGACTGGCATCGTAACCGGCCCGCGCTTCTTCCACTTCCGTGGTCGCCACCAATCCGACTTCATAGCGCTCCTGGGCCTGTTCCCACTGGCGGCGAAGGGCCGCTTCCTGGGCGCGTGCAGTATCAAGCTCATCCTGGGCTCGCAGCACGTTGAAGTACTGTTCCGCTACCTCAAGGATGAGCGCCTGCTCCGCGCGGGAGAGTTCCGCGGCGGCGGCCTTGCTCTGCTGCTGACTGGCCTGGTAACCGAACCAGGCGTTGGCGCGGAACAGCGGCTGGTTGAGCTGAACCCCATACTCATGGGTGGTGATATCGACATCACCAGTAACCCGGTCGGTGTAGGCGGACTCGCCATAGGCGTTGATCTGGGGCAGCAGCGGTGCCCGTGACTCATTCACTGCGGCTTCGCGCGCCTCGCGCACCGCCCGGGCGGCCGCGAGCTCCGAGTCGTAGGCAAGCGCCTGTTCATAGACCGTAATCAGGTTTTCGGCGGCTGCGTTGCCCGCCGGGAGCATGAATGCAGTAATCAGGATAAGGTGAAATCGGCTCGCTTTCATCGGGGTCCTCGGTATGGATTGGGTGTCACCGTGACCGGCGGTCACTATTATGGACAAGTTAATGGCCGATCTCTACACTCAGATAGCTTGTCGAACTATCTTCGGCAACGCACTGTCTTGACGGGGTGCCGGCTTCTGCCGGCTGAGATTGCGAATGCAGAACCCGCAGACCTGATCCGGTTAATACCGGCGTAGGGATTCGAGACAAGCGCTTCCAGAACGAACCGCCTGTTATCGCACGCCTTGAGTCTGCGTCTGCGTTCTCCCGTCCGGTACGACACGGACCACGGAGAGAACTGCCATGAACAGCACCACCAATGCCTTTCTGAGCGAAACCAATGCCGTCAACAAAGAAGCGGCGATTGATCCACTACCCGCGTCCTCGAAGGTGTACGTCACCGGTAGCCGCGTAGACCTGCGTGTGCCCATGCGAGAGATCCGCCTGAGTGACACACAGACGGATGAGGGACCACGGGCAAACCCGCCGGTTTATGTCTACGATACGTCCGGCCCCTACACGGACCCGGAGGCTTCGATCGATCTGCGCGCCGGCCTGGCGCCGCTGCGCGCTCCCTGGATTGAGGAGCGCAGCGATACGCACGAGCTGTCGCAATTCAGTTCGGAGTACACACGGCGCCGCCAGCGCGATCCGCGCCTGGACTCGATGCGCTTTGCCCATGGCCGGAAACCCCGGGTGGCCCGGGAGGGCGCGAACGTTACCCAGATGCATTACGCCCGCCGGGGGATCATTACCCCTGAGATGGAATTCATAGCCATCCGCGAGAATGCCAAACGCGCGGAGATGATGGCACAGGACGCGGAACTGGCAAGCCAGCATCCGGGGCAGTCTTTCGGGGCGAGCATCCCGGAGGAAATCACCCCGGAGTTCGTTCGCGACGAGGTTGCCCGAGGCCGCGCCATCATTCCCAACAACATCAATCATCCCGAGTCCGAGCCCATGATCATCGGGCGCAATTTCCTGGTGAAGATCAACGGCAACATCGGCAACTCGGCGGTAACCTCGTCCATCGAGGAAGAGGTCTCCAAGCTCACCTGGGCGATCCGCTGGGGTGGGGATACGATCATGGACCTGTCCACGGGAAAGGATATTCACGAGACCCGTGAATGGCTGATCCGCAACTCCCCCGTGCCCGTGGGGACGGTCCCGATCTACCAGGCCCTGGAAAAGGTGGACGGCACCGCCGAGGACCTGACCTGGGAGATGTTCCGGGACACGCTCATTGAGCAGGCGGAGCAGGGCGTTGACTATTTCACTATCCATGCGGGGGTGCGCCTGCATCACGTGCCCATGACGGCAAAACGCACCACCGGCATTGTTTCCCGGGGTGGTTCGATCATGGCCAAGTGGTGCCTGGCCCACCACGAGGAAAGCTTCCTGTACACGCATTTCGAGGAGATCTGCGAGATCATGAAGCGCTATGACGTGGCGTTCTCCCTGGGCGACGGCCTGCGCCCGGGCTCGATTGCCGATGCCAACGACGAAGCCCAGTTCGCGGAACTGGAGACGCTGGGAGAATTGACTAAAATTGCCTGGAGGCATGATGTCCAGTGCATGATCGAGGGGCCGGGGCATATCCCCATGCACCTGATCAAGGAAAACATGGACCGTCAGCTGGCCTGTTGTGACGAGGCACCGTTTTATACACTCGGGCCACTGACAACGGATATCGCGCCGGGTTACGATCACATTACGTCGGGCATTGGCGCGGCCATGATTGGTTGGTATGGTTGCGCCATGCTCTGCTACGTGACGCCCAAGGAGCATCTGGGGCTGCCCAACCGGGACGATGTCAAAACCGGCATCATGGCCTATAAGATTGCGGCGCACGCGGCGGATCTGGCGAAAGGACATCCGGGCGCCCAGCTTCGGGACAACGCCCTGTCGAAGGCGCGTTTCGAGTTCCGCTGGGAAGACCAGTTCAATCTTGGACTGGACCCGGAAACCGCCAGAGCTTATCACGATGAAACCCTGCCCAAGGATTCGGCCAAGGTGGCGCATTTCTGCTCCATGTGTGGGCCGAAATTCTGCTCCATGAAGATTTCGCAGGAAGTGCGCGAGTACGCGAGGGAACAGCGGGTGTCGGAAGCCGGTGCCCTGGATCAGGGTATGGCTGAGAAAGCGGCGGAATTCCGTGAGCAGGGAGGCGATCTTTACCACAAAGTCTGACAGTGAGGCGCAGTATGGGGGAGACTAACCCCGTTTTTGACCACGACGACGTTGAGATCCAGTCGGATGAAGTGCTTTTCCAGGGCTTCTTCCAGGTTCGTGGTCTGACATTGCGCCATCGCCTTTTCGATGGGGGCTGGAGCGCCCCCATGAAGCGCGAACTGTTCTGGCGGGAGAACGCTACCTGTGTCCTTCCCTATGACCCGGTTCGCGATGAAGTGGTGCTGATTGAACAGTTCCGCGCGGGCGCTCTGGGACGGGAGGCTTCACCCTGGTTGCTGGAGGTGGTGGCGGGCATCAATGAGCCCGGCGACTCCGCCGAGGTGACCGCCACCCGTGAGGCGCAGGAGGAAGCCGGGCTTGAGCTGGCCGCCCTCGAACACATCTGTGACTATCTGGTCTCCCCTGGTGGCACCAATGAGCTGGTGCACCTCTACGGGGCCTGTGTGGACGCCTCCGGTGCCGGCGGCATTCACGGGCTGGATCATGAAAACGAGGATATACGCGTCCAGCCCCTGGCCTTTACGGAAGCCATGGATGCCCTGAAAACGGGTCGAATCTGGAATGCGCCCGCGTTCATGTCCCTGCAGTGGCTGGCACTCAACCGTGACCGACTGCGCCGTGAATGGGGAGGTTGTTGATGCGAAGCCAGTACGTCCCGGACCTCGCCCGTTTTGCCGCCGTCTGCGAGAGCAACTACCATCGCCTCAGGCATCTTGAGCGATTGGCGGTTTCCCGCGATGCTGATGTGGTTTTTGAACTGCACGACGGACAGCGCCACCTGGGGCAGGTCCAGCTCGCGCGTCTTGAAAGCGCTCGCTATACCGAGACCTGGTTCCTGGAACAGCTGGGCAACTCGGGCCGCTTCCTGAACAATCCCAGGATGACGGTCCGCGCCTACCACGATGCGGGTATGCTCGAAGTCATGAGCTGCTTCCGCCATGGTCGCGTCCGCGCCGTGAATCCCTATCCCAACGCCCGCATGCACCTGCCCGACGAGAAACTGCAGGTGAACCTTTTCCTGGCCGAATGGCTGGACTTCTGTCTGAAGTTTGGGCAGGCGGCGGACCTGGATACGGTGTGGAGTCTCGAGTCCTGACATTCTTTGCCTGACTCTGTGATGCTCGTCCGGGAATCCATTAGCCATAAACGATAATTTACCGCTATATTGAAGGCCATAGCGGAGACTGGAGTCTGGAAACACCATGGAAGCATCGGCCGACGTCCTGCATGTGCTGCAGATCACGGATCCTCATCTGCTCGGCGATGCCGACGGCAGGCTGCTCGGAATGAAGACCCGCGACACCCTGGATGCGGTGCTTGATCATGTAAAGACGCATTACGGCCAGCCGGATGTTGTTCTCGCCACCGGCGATATCTCCCAGGACGGCAGTGATGCCTCTTACCGTTTTTTCCAGGACCGCACGGCGTTCTTTGAATGCCCGGTATTCTGGTTTGCCGGCAATCACGACGTGATCCCGGCCATGGAGCGGGCCATCGGCGGAACCCAATCCGCGGAGCGCCGTTATCACAGCCACGGCTGGCAGCTCATCTTTCTGGACTCGTCGGTACCGGACCAGGTCTACGGACGACTGGCGGAATACGAGCTGCGCCTGCTCGACAAGTTCCTGAGCGAGAACCCCGACGAGCATGCCCTGGTCTGCCTCCATCACCATCCTATTGAAATCGGCGCCAGCTGGATGAACAGCATTGGCCTCCGGGATCACGAGGCCTTTTTCGAAGTGCTGGAGCGCCATCCCCAGGTCCGAGGCATTCTCTGTGGCCATATCCACCAGACCCTGGACGAGGAAAGCGGGGGTCGGCGGATGCTGGCTTCCCCCTCAACCTGTGTCCAGTTCCGCCCCAATTCCGATGAATTCAGCGTGGACGCACTGCCCCCGGGGTACCGTTGGTTGAATCTGCACCCGGATGGCACTATTGAAACCGGTGTCGAACGGGTGGAGGATGAGGACTTTGGCCTTGACGTTGAAAGCGATGGGTACTGACTCCAATGGTTGAAACCGCTCCGGATATCATCTACCTGCACGGCTTCCGCAGCTCTCCCCAATCGGATAAAGCCCAGGCTCTCGATTCGCACCTCAAGGCCATCAGTTACAGCGGTGAGTGGTTCATCCCGGAACTGGCGTACTCCCCGGTTGAAATCGAAAAACAGCTCGATGACTTGATCCAGGGCCGCGGCGACCGCGCCGTGGGCCTGATCGGCAGTTCCCTTGGCGGGTTTTTCGCCTACGCCATGGCCGAGCGCTACGGCCTCCCGGCCGTCCTCATCAATCCGGCCGCCTATCCCTACGACCTGATGAACCAATACCTGGGCACCCAGACGAACCTCTACACCGGCGAAGCCTTCGAAGTCACCCGCGAAGACGTGGAGTGCCTCCGCGACCTCGACCCCGGCGAGCCTTCACACCCCGAACGCCTGATGGTGATGCTCCAGACCGGGGATGAAACCCTGGATTACCGGGAAGCCGAGCGACGGTTTGCGAATGTGCATCTGATGGTGGAAGAGGGCGGTGATCACCGATTCTCCTCGTTCGAGAACCACCTGTCGGCAATGCTGACGTTCCTGGCGGACGAGGCTCGGGTGCCGGATAGCACCGCCTGAAGCGCGACCCACCCACTCCTTCAGGTCATGTGCTCGCTTCCCGGTTGTGGAGATCCAGAATAGGCCAGCCTCTTGATTGGGCGGTTTCTTTCAGTGCCGGGTCGGGATTGACGGCGACCGGGTGAGGGACGGTCTCCAGTAAGGGGATGTCGTTGCGGGAGTCGCTGTAGAAGCGGGCGCCGTCGAGGGTTTCGTGGCGGTCGAGGAGCCATTGTTCGAGACGGGTGATCTTGCCGTCCCGGAAGCAGGGGGTGCCGGAGACGCGGCCGGTGAATCGGCCGTTGTGGACTTCCGGTTCGGTGGCGATCAGGTGGGGGATGCCGAGGCGCTCGGCGATGGGTTCGGTGACGAAACGGTTGGTGGCAGTGATGATGATCAGGGTGTCGCCGTTGGTGCGGTGGCGGTCGATCAGCGCTTCGGCGGCTGGGCTGATCATGGGTTCGACAGCTTCGCTCATGAAGGTGTGGCGCAGTTTCTGGAGGTGTTCGTAGGCGTTGATGGCCAGGGGTTCGAGGGCGAAGGCGAGGTAGTCCTCGATGTCGAGCCTGCCGGCTTCGTAGTCGCGGTAGAAGGCGTCGTTGCGCTGTTGGTAGCGTTCGCCGTCGACGATGCCGTGGTCGATGAGAAACTGGCCCCAGGCGTGGTCGCTGTCGCCGTCGAGGAGGGTGTTGTCGAGGTCGAAGATTGCTAGCGTCAAACTGCTGCTCCCGTGAAATCTGTGTGCCATCGGCGCATTATATCATCCCAGTAACCGCAGCCCCCGGTATTGCCCACGACAAAACAGCGATTTGCCCAAGGGCTGTCAATTCTGGAAAAATAGAGCTAAGTTACTCTTAGAAGATAAAAAACATATAAAGGTGTTGCCGTGATTGACTCCGACGGATTCAGACCCAATGTCGGAATCATACTGGCGAATCACCGGGGCGAGCTGCTGTGGGCCAGGCGTATCGGGCAGAACGCCTGGCAGTTTCCGCAGGGGGGGATCAATCAGGATGAGACACCGGAGCAGGCACTTTTCCGTGAACTGGGGGAAGAGGTTGGCCTGGAATCAACGGATGTCCGGATTATCGGCTGCACGCGGGGCTGGCTTCGGTATCGGTTGCCCCGGCGAATGATCCGCAGGGATTCGCACCCGGTGTGTGTCGGCCAGAAACAGAAATGGTTCCTGCTTGAGATGTTGTCACCCGACGCCAGGGTTCGGGTGGACTGGAGCCACTCGCCGGAATTCGATGGCTGGCAGTGGGTCAGCTACTGGTACCCGCTGGGCCAGGTCGTCCCGTTCAAGCGTGAGGTTTATCGCAGGGCGCTCAGGGAATTGGCGCCCGGAGTTTTCAGGCTACAGTCAAAGGGGCACCCGCCGGCCCGCCAGGAATGCTGACAGACTATGACCAAGATGCTGAGCACGCTGCGCAGTATCGTTCAGGAACTGAACGGTATCAACAACCTGCAGGAGGCCCTGGATACCATTGCCTCCCGGGTTCAGGCAGCCATGCAGACGGAAGTCTGCTCCGTTTACCTCTATGACCAGCAGTCCGGCTGCTATGTCCTGAAGGCGACTGAAGGCCTCTACAAGGACGCGGTCGGGCAGGTGAGGATTGCGCCCTCGGAGGGGCTTGTTGGTTTGGTGGGCACCCGCGAGGAGCCTATCAACCTCGAGGACGCCCAGTCCCATCCCCGTAACCGCTACTTCCCGGAAACCGGGGAGGAACGCTTCCGTTCCTTTCTGGGCGTGCCCATCATTCACCATCGTCGTGTACTCGGCGTCATCGTGGTGCAGGAAAGCCAGAACCAGCGCTGTTTCGACGAAGGCGAGGAGGCGTTCCTGGTTACGATTTCGGCCCAGCTTGCCGGCGTCATTGCCCACAGCGAGGCGACCGGGGCGATTGGCGGGCTCTCAATCACCGGCGACCAGGCCCGGGATGTGGTCTTCAGCGGCGTGGCGGGCTCGCCGGGCGTGGCTATCGGCACTGGTGTTGTGATTTTTCCGCCCGCGGATCTTGATTCGGTGCCGAATAAGCGCTGCGAGGATATTGACAGCGAGATTCAGCGGTTTCGTGATGCTGTCACCTCAGTCCGGGAGGACGTGGAACAGGTGGGTGAGCGGCTGGCGCCCCAGCTGCGACCGGAGGAGCAGGCCCTTTTTGAGGTGTACCTGCGGATGCTCCATGACCATGCGCTGCCGGGCGAGGTCGAGAACCGTATCCAGGACGGGAGCTGGGCCCAGGGGGCACTGAAGGATGTGGTGAACCAGTATGTCCGTCACTTTGAGATGATGGGCGACCTGTACCTGCGCGAACGCGCGGTGGATATACGGGACCTGGGGCGGCGTCTGCTGTCCCACCTCCAGGAAGGCGAACCAGAGACGCCGGAATTTCCTGACAACACCATCCTGGTCAGTGACGAGCTGACTCCGGCAATGCTGGGGGAGGTGCCCCAGGGGCAGCTGGTGGGCCTGGTGTCCGTGCGTGGCTCCGGGAACTCCCATGTGGCCATCCTGGCGAGGGCCATGGGTGTTCCCACCGTTATGGGGCTGGTTGATATCCCGGTCGCCCAGCTTGATGGTCGTGAAATGATTGTCGATGGTTACGAAGGGCAGATCTTCGCCTCGCCCTCCATGGAGCTCAAGACCTTTTTCGAGTCCATTATCGAGGAGGAGCAGGAGCTGGTGCGCGGGCTGGAAGAGCTTCGCGACAAGCCCTGCAAGACTCTTGATGGCCATCGTATGCCGCTCTATGTGAATACGGGCCTGATCACGGATGTGGTTCGTTCGCTCAACCACGGGGCCGAAGGCATCGGGCTCTACCGCACCGAGGTGCCGTTCATGATCAATGAGCGCTTCCCCTCGGAGCAGGAGCAGCGGGCCTATTACCGCGAGCAGCTGGAAGCGTTTGCGCCGGCGGATGTCACCATGCGTACCCTGGATATTGGCGGTGACAAGGCCCTGAGCTATTTCCCCATCGTGGAGGAAAACCCGTTTCTCGGCTGGCGTGGCATACGGGTGACCCTGGACCACCCGGAAATCTTCCTGGTCCAGATCCGCGCCATGATCAAGGCCAGCGAAGGGCTGGACAACCTTCGGATCATGCTGCCGATGGTCAGTAACGTATCCGAGATTGAAGAGGCCCAGCACCTGATCTACCGGGCCTGGCACGAGGTGCGGGGCGAAGGCTACAAGCTGGCGATGCCCCAGGTAGGGGTCATGATTGAGATACCGGCAGCCGTCTACCAGATCCGTGAGATTGCCTCGCGGGTGGACTTCATTTCCGTGGGGTCCAATGACCTGACGCAGTATCTGCTGGCAGTCGACCGGAACAATCCGAGAGTCGCCAGCCTGTACCACTCCTATCACCCTGCCGTGCTGGAGGCGCTGTGCCAGGTGGCCCAGGACTGTCACGACGTGGGCAAGCCGGTCAGCATCTGCGGCGAGCTGGCAGGTGATCCCGGCGGCGCCATACTGCTGATGGCCATGGGGTACGATGCGCTGTCCATGAACGCGGCGAACCTGCCGAAGATCAAGTCCATCATCCGTGGCGTGGATCTGGAGATGGCCCGGCAGCTGCTGGCGGAGGTGCTCACCATGGATTCTCCGCATGTAATCCGAAGCTGCGTGGAACTGCGTCTGCGCAATCTGGGTTTTGGTCGCTATATCCGGCCGGAACGCAGTGCCAGCCAGTTCAATGAGTCGGTGGCACAGGGCGAGCCTACTACTGCGGCGACTTCATCACGGCACTGAATGCAGATGGCCCTTGTCGGGTGGGCACCATGTCGAGCTGCTCCTTGAAAACAGCCCGACGCTTGAGGTTCATTATGCCGCTGTCAGGAGGGCTCCTGCGGCAGCGACCGAACCGCCCAGACCTTGGCTAAGGCGGTTGTCGGCTTTGAGCATCAGAGCTCCGAGAGCCCGCCCCGCAAGAGAAATAGCCAGTGTCGTGGTGGCGAACCCAGCCAGATAAGCCGCGACAGTTGCGCTGCCCGGTATTTCGACACCATGGGCATAGCCGTGGAACAGCATGAAGGCTACAACGAGAGTGCCGCCAACGCTGGTCGACATTCTGGCGAAGCTGGCAATAAGGATGCCGGCAACCAGCACGGAAACGCCGATGCCAGTCTCTACACCCGGCAGCGCCAACCCACCCCAGGCCAGTCCCGCACCCAGAACCATGCCCCCGAGTACAAAGGCAGGTGTGGCGTTCTTCATCAGGGTGTTTTGGCGCACGCTCCAGAAACCGATTGCCGCCATCGCCAGGAGGTGGTCAAGGCCAAGCATGGGGTGTAGCAGGCCACTGGTGAATCCGCCCTCGCCGTGTCCGGTGTGGGCCATGGCCGTGCTCGTCGTCAGCATCAGGGCTGCGGCAACGAGGGATTGGTTGAGTCGTGTCATGGTTTCTCTCCTTATCATGATCCGTGGGTTATCCGGCCTGTCGACCGCGTCGCTCGGGCAGCATGCCCTGTTCAAGAATGAAACTAATGATCCCCTCCAGGCCTTCACCGTCATAGAGGTTGGTGAAGACGAAGGGGCGGTCGCCGCGCATGGTTCGCGAATCGCGATCCATCACCTCAAGCGAGGCATGGACCTGCTCGGCAATGTCGATCTTGTTGATGATCAGCAGGTCGGACTTGGTGATGCCCGGCCCGCCCTTGCGCGGGATCTTGTCGCCGGCTGAGACGTCAATGACGTAGAGCGTGAGGTCAGACAGCTCTGGGCTGAAGGTTGCGGACAGGTTGTCGCCGCCGGATTCCACCAGGACCAGTTCGAGGCCGGGATGGCGTTCCTGCAGCGTATCGATGGCCTCCAGGTTCATGGAGGCGTCCTCGCGAATGGCAGTATGTGGGCAGCCGCCCGTCTCGACGCCCAGGATCCGGTCGCCGGGCAGGGCGTCGTGCTTGAGCAGGAAGTCCGCGTCTTCTCGCGTGTAAATGTCGTTGGTCACCACCGCCAGGTTGTAATGGTCGCGCAGGGCGAGGCAGAGCTGGCGCAGCAGCGCGGTCTTACCCGAGCCCACTGGCCCACCAACACCGACTCTCAGACAATGTGGCATAGCGTTTTCTCCTGTTAGCTCCGAAATAGTCTTGAGTACTGGGTCTCATGCTGCGCACTGGCCAGGGCCACCCCCGGCAGGATGGGCCCAAGCTCCTCATCCTCGAGCGTCAGGGCCGTATCAACCGCGCCGACCAGCTCCGGACGAACCGTCTCGATCACACGCTGGGCGGCGGTGTGGCCCAAAGGTAATGCCTTGCAGGCGGCTGCAAGCTGGTTTTCAAGCCAGGCCCAGCTGAAGCCCACCATGGCCTGTCGCTCCGGCACGCCGCGAAGGTGCGCGGCCCAGGCAAACATCGTCACGTAACCCGGGCGCTCGGGCAGCATCGATTCGGGCGGCATCAGCGCAAGCTGGCGCAGCAGCCGCACCAGCGCCGAGCCCAGATGGCTATCTTCCTCACTGAGCTCACGGGTTTCGCGCACGGCATGCAGCCAGTCGTTCCAATGAGCAACGGCCTGCGCATCGTCCTCGCCCCAGGCTCTCTGAAGGCGCGCAAGGACGGGCAGCTCACAGCGTGTCAGGCCATCCTCCAGAACACCGCTGAGCCACTCGCCGATCTCCGCTTCGTTGCTGACCCATCCCAGTTCGAGGGCGCTTTCCAGGCCCTGGGACCAGGCGAAAGCACCGATGGGCAGTGCCGGGCTGATCAGCTGTATCAGCCCCAGCAGTGACAGGTCGCTCATGGGCGAGGCGGTCGCGTCAGTGGGCATGGTGGTGTCCATGGTCGTGGGCATGGCCTTGATGGTGACCTGCCTGGTTGTAGGCGCCGGGCTCCGGATCGAAAGGCGCCTCGTGGTGCTCCAGTCGCGCACCCAGACGTTCCGCCAGTTCCTCCAGCACATGATCCGGCGGGAAGCGCACCCAGCCCTCGCCGTTGTTGGCCTCACCAATGGCCAGGGACACGTGCCGGTTGCCCAGGTGATAACAGAGCCGGGCCAGCGGCAGCCCGGCGGTCACATGGGCGGTAACCACGGGCTCGTCCGCCGCTTGAATGCGGACCACCTCGCCGGTGGCCGCGCGCAGGTACTGCCCTTCCCTCAGGACCGGACCGCGATCCAGGAAGAGCCCCGCATCGCGCCCCGCATCGGTGGCCGCGCGCAACCGGCCCCTCTGGCGCTGCTCGTAAGGCAACGTCAGGGTATCGAACACTTCGCTGATGTCAGCAAGATCCAATCGTTCGGTTAGCTCCAGCATCCTCGGCCCCTCAGAACAGGTAGTAGCGTTGCGCCAACGGCAGTTCCGTGGCGGGTTCACAGGTCAGCAACTCGCCGTCGGCCCGCACCTCGTAGGTCTGCGGATCGACGCTCAGCTCGGGGCAGGCGCCGTTCAGCTTCAGGTCCTGCTTGCGCACCTGGCGGACATCGCGGCAGGCAACAAGACGGCTCTGCAATCCCAGCTCTTCACCGATATTGGCCTCAAGGGCCGCCTGGCTGACGAAGGTCGCTCGGGTGGCCGCGGTGGCCTTGCCGTAGGCCCCAAACATCGGCCGGTAGTGGACCGGCTGGGGCGTTGGAATGGACGCGTTGGGATCACCCATGGGCGCGGCCGCGATCATGCCGGCCTTCAGGATCATCGCCGGCTTGGCGCCGAAGAAGGCCGGATCCCAGAGCACCAGGTCGGCCATCTTGCCCACTTCCACCGAGCCCACTTCGTGGGCGATGCCGTGGGTCATCGCCGGGTTGATGGTGTACTTGGCGATATAGCGCTTGGCGCGCTGGTTGTCGGCACCACGCTCTTCATCCTCCGGCAGCAGGCCGCGCTGGACCTTCATCTTGTGCGCCGTCTGCCAGGTCCGGCAGACCACTTCGCCCACCCGGCCCATGGCCTGGGAATCCGACGCGATCATGGAGATCACGCCCATGTCGTGGAGGATATCCTCGGCCGCGATCGTCTCTCGGCGGATGCGCGAATCCGCGAAGGCCACGTCCTCGGGAATCTTCGGATCCAGGTGGTGGCAGACCATCAGCATGTCCAGGTGCTCATCGATGGTGTTCACCGTGTAGGGCCGCGTCGGATTGGTGGAGGAGGGCAGTACGTAGTCCTTCTCGCAGGCGGTCATGATGTCTGGGGCATGGCCGCCGCCCGCGCCTTCGGTGTGGTAGGTGTGGATGCAGCGTTCCTTGAACGCCGCCAGCGTGTCCTCAACGAAGCCGGACTCGTTGAGTGTGTCCGTATGGATGGCAACCTGCACATCGAACCGGTCGGCAACCGTCAGGGCGTTGTCGATGGCGGCGGGGGTGGTGCCCCAGTCCTCGTGCAGCTTCAAACCCATCGCGCCCGCCTTGAGCTGCTGCTCGAGCGACTCGGGCAGCGAGGTATTGCCCTTGCCCATAAACCCGATGTTCATAGGCATCTCATCCACCGCCTGGAGCATGCGGCTGATGTGCCAGGTCCCGGGCGTGCAGGTGGTGGCATTGGTGCCGGTGGCGGGGCCGGTGCCGCCGCCAAGCATGGTGGTGATGCCACTCATCAGCGCCTCGTCCACCAGTTGCGGGCAGACGAAATGGATGTGCGCATCCAGCGCTCCGGCGGTGAGGATCTTGCCCTCGCCCGCGATCACCTCGGTTCCAGGCCCGATAACGATGGTCACATCCGGCTGGGTATCCGGGTTACCGGCCTTGCCGATGGCGGCGATTCGCCCGGCCTGAAGTCCCACGTCCGCCTTGACGATGCCCCACCAGTCGAGGATGAGGGCGTTGGTGATGACCGTGTCCATCACCGCCTCGTCGCTACGCTGACTCTGGCCCATGCCGTCGCGGATGACCTTGCCGCCGCCGAATTTTACCTCATCGCCGTAATGGGTGTGGTCCGCTTCCACCTCGATCCAGAGCTCCGTATCCGCCAACCGGACGCGGTCGCCGGTGGTGGGTCCGTACATATCACTGTAGGCCTGACGGGAAATCTTCATGACGCGCCTCCTGACTGGGGGTCCACCGCGCCCATGACGCGCCCATGGAATCCATAGATATGACGGCGCCCCACATAGGGAATGAGCGTTACCTCCCGGCTCTGACCGGGTTCAAAACGAATGGCGGTGCCCGCAGGCACATCCAGGCGGTAGCCGAGGGCTGTCTCGCGGTCGAACGTCAGCGCCGGGTTGGTCTCGGCGAAGTGGTAATGGGAGCCCACCTGGACCGGTCGGTCGCCGGTGTTGGCCACCTCAATGGTGATGCGTTCACGGCCCTCACAGAGGGTCAGCTCGCCGTCGGCGAGTTGGAGTTCTCCGGGTATCATCGCGCGCCCTCCTTCAGACAATGGGGTTGTGAACGGTGACCAGCTTGGTGCCGTCCGGAAAGGTGGCTTCCACCTGGACCTCGTCGACCATCTCCGGGACGCCTTCCATCACGTCCTCCCGGGTCAGTACCTCGGTGCCCTCCGACATCAGGTCCGCCACGGTCCGCCCGTCCCGGGCACCCTCAACGATGGCGTTACTGATCAACGCCACCGCCTCCGGGTAGTTGAGCTTCACGCCCCGCTCCTTGCGCCGCTCCGCCAGAAGCGCGGCGGAGAACAGCAGCAGCTTGTCTTTTTCTCGTGGACTGAGTTCCATGGTTCCGTGCTCCGTTCAGGTATTCCAGATTCGGGGTCGTTGGGCCGGGACGCCCGCCAGCCGGGGGCGCAGGATGGACCAGGCCCGCTCGCACTGGTCCCAGGCCTCGTTGCGGTCCGCGCCGAGGTGGCGCAGCAGCAACACACCCTGCCGGCGGGTGACGGCCCAGCGTGGGGACGGCGCCAGTTCCGCGCGCAAGGCTTCAATGGCGGCCTCCTCGTCATCCAGTCCCACGGCCCAGAGCGTGCCCTGGACCGTGGCGCCGCCCTGGCCCCAGTAGCCCTGGAAACGACGGTGGTTCGGGTCCAGGGTCTGGCGCTCGATCCAGAGGGGGCGCCCGGCCCGCGTCAGGCGAAAGCTCTGCTCCAGGCGGCCGCTGACAAAAGGCAACTCACTGGCCGGTCGTCCCAGCGCCAGCATCTCCCAGCCCAGGCAGCGCGCGCCCGCTTCAAGGTCGATGGTGGTGCTCTGGGTTCCACGGGAGCCGTCGAAGGCCAGGGTCTCCTGGGGCAACCACTCAAGGGTGCCCCCGGCCTCCACCTGCAGGCGGGCGTGCTGCGCCCAGGCCACGTCATGGCTGTCAGCGTGGTACAGCTTGGCGGCTGCAGGTGTTGTCACCAGACCGTGGGCGCCGGCGCCGACACTGGTGTTGAACGTCAGCGCATCGCCGCTCACCAGACCACCGGGCGGATGCAGCAGATAGACATGGCAGCAGCCGTTGGGCCCTTCCGGATGAAACGGGCGCTGGACCCGAAGCGGCCCTTCGTGGGCATTTCGGACCAGGCGCGTGACCGGCCCACGCCCGGAAGGCCGCTGCGCAAACCGCAGGTCCAGCCAGGCGGACCAGCGCCGTGCCTGGTCGAAACGGTGACCGGAGGCGGCGTCGGGACCGATGGGCTCATAGACCGTCATGGGCTACACCGTCAGGTATTGCTTGATCAGGTCATCGGAGAGTTCGTCGATGCCGCCCTGGGCCATCCGACGTCCCCGATCCATGATCGCAAAACGATCCGCGAAACGCCGGGCAAAGGGCAGCTTCTGCTCAACCAGCAGCACCGTCAGGCCATCTTCGGCAATCAGGCGGCGTATCACCTCCCCGATTTGAGCAACGATATTGGGTTGGATACCTTCACCCGGTTCGTCCAGGATCAGCAGCCGGGGTTCAATCACCAGCGCCCGCCCAATCGCGAGCTGTTGCTGCTGGCCACCGGAAAGATCCCCGCCGCGGCGATGCTTCATCTCATGCAGGACCGGAAACAGGTCGTAGATCCGTTGGGGAATCTGACGCACCTTGTCACGGCGTGCCGCGAGCCCGGTCCGGAGGTTCTCCTCCACGGTCAGAAGCGGAAAGATCTGACGCCCCTGGGGGACGTAACCGATACCCAGACGCGACCGGTCCTCCACGGGCCGTTCGGTCAGGGCGACCTCATCGTTGTATTGCAGCTGACCGCTGCTGACGGTTTCCTGGCCCATCACGCACTTCAGCAGCGTGGTCTTGCCCACGCCATTGCGGCCCATGACGCAGGTACACTTCGCGGTTGGGACGTCCAGGTCCAGATCCCAGAGGGTATGGCTTTCACCGTAGTACTGATTCAATCCATCAATCCGCAGCATCAGATGCCCTCCCCGAGATAGACTTCCACCACCTTGGGATCTTTCGAGACCTCGTCCATGCTGCCTTCGGCGAGCACGCTGCCCTGGTGCAGGACCGTCACCGTGCGCGCCAGCGAGCGAACGAATCCCATGTCGTGCTCCACGACGACAACCGACTGCTTGCCTGCCAGGCTGGTGAGCAGCTCGGCGGTGCGCTCCATTTCCTGTTCAGTCATCCCGGCGACAGGCTCGTCCACCAGCAGCAGCCTGGGTCGCTGCATCAACAGCATGCCGATCTCCAGCCACTGTTTCTGCCCGTGCGACAGGACACCGGCTGTCCGCCAGCGCAGCTCCTGTAGTCCCGTCATTTCAAGAACCTCGTCGATACGCTCACGGTGCTCGCCGGTCAACTTCGCCGTCAGCGTCGGGAAGACCCGCTTGTCGGCCGCCATGGCCAGCTCAAGGTTCTCGAACACCGTCAACGCTTCGAACACCGTGGGCTTCTGGAACTTGCGTCCGATACCTAGGGATGCGATGTCCGGTTCGTTCATGGTCAGCAGGTTGTGGCGGCTGCCAAACCAGACCGACCCGGTGTCCGGCCGGGTCTTGCCCGTGATGATGTCCATCATGGTGGTCTTGCCGGCGCCATTGGGTCCGATGATGCAGCGCAGTTCGCCGTCGTTGATGGTCAGGGTCAGCTCGTCGATGGCACGGAAGCCATCGAAGCTCACCGTGACATCCTCCATGTAGAGGATGGGGCCATGGCGCACGTCCACGGGGGAGGCAGCCGGCGTGAGAAAATCGAAGACGTGCTCGCGATCCGTCAGCTCCGAGATCAAGCTCATGCTGCGGCCTCCTTCTCGGTTAAGTCTTTTTCATCATCAGAGCCCTTACCCCTGAGCTTCGCCAGGACGCCGGCCAGCCCCTGTGGCAGGAAGACCGTCACCAGCACAAACAGCGCACCCAGAGCGAACAGCCAGGCTTCCGGCATGATGCCGGTGAACACCGACTTGGCGTAGTTCACTACCAATGCCCCGATCACCGCCCCGTAGAGGGTGGCGCGACCGCCCAGGGCGACCCAGAGCACCACCTCGATGGAGAAGATGGGCGAGAACTGGTTCGGATTGATGATGCCGGCCTGGGGCACGTAGAGCGCCCCCGCGACGCCGGCCAGCATGGCCGAGACCGTGAACACGAACAGTTGGACACGCTCGACGCGATACCCCAGGAACCGCGTTCGCGCCTCCGCGTCCCGGGTAGCGATACTGACCCGCCCCAGTTTGCTCAGGACAATGCCGCGACAGATCACATAGCCGATGGCCAGGGCGACGCCGGTGGCGATGAACAAGCCCAGCCGGGTGGCGTCCGTGGACAGTGAGAAGCCGAGCAGATCCTTGAAGTCCGTAAAGCCGTTGTTGCCTCCGAAGCCCATCTCATTCCGGTAAAATGCCAGCATCAGGGCAAAGGTCAGTGCCTGGGTCATGATCGAGAGGTAAACTCCAGTCACACGGGAGCGGAACGCGAGGTACCCGAACACCATCGCCAGCGCGGCCGGCGCGATCAGGACCATGGCAAACGCAAACCAGGCCATGTCGAACCCATACCAGTACCAGGGCAGCGAGTCCCAGTTAAGGAAGACCATGAAGTCCGGCAGCACCGGATGGCCATATTCGCCACGCGTGCCGATCTGGCGCATCAGGTACATACCCATGGCGTAGCCGCCGATGGCGAAGAAGGCGCCATGACCCAGACTGAGCATCCCGAGGTAGCCCCAGACAAGATCCACCGCCACGGCCAGAAGCGCGTAGCTCAGGTACTTGCCCATGAGCGAGACCGTATAGATGCTCATATGCATGGGATGCCCCTGTGGGAATACCAGGTGCAGAATGGTCACCAGTGCCAGGGCGGCACCCAGCAGCCCCAGGAACAGCCGCGTACTCTTTTCATTGAGTGGTTGTGTCAGCCACATAGTGGATCAGCCCTCCGCGGCCCGGCCCTTCTGCGGAAAGAGTCCGCGCGGGCGTTTCTGGATGAAGAGGATGATGAACACCAGCACCATGACCTTGGCCAGTACCGCACCGGCCCAGGGCTCAAGGAGCTGGTTGATGGTGCCCAGCGACAGGCCCGCAACCAGAGTCCCCAGCAGGTTCCCGACGCCGCCGAACACAACCACCATGAAGGAGTCCACAATGTAGTTCTGGCCCAGGTTCGGCCCAACGTTGGTGATCTGGGATAGGGCGACCCCCGCCAGTCCGGCCACACCGGAGCCAAGAGCAAAGGTCATGATGTCCACTCGTGTGGCCCGGATACCCATAGACCGCGCCATGGCGCGATTCTGGGTCACGGCCCTAACTTCCAGGCCCAGGCGGGTCCGGCGCATCACCAGTAGAAGCGCTGCGAAGACCGCCAGCGCGAAGCCCAGTATGTAAAGCCGGTTGAACGTGAGTGACAGCGCCTCGTTGATCATCAGCGAACCACTCATCCACTCAGGCGTCACCACGGTCCGGTTCAGCGGTGAAATGACCGTACGCACCAGCTGCTGGAGGATCAGGCTGACACCAAAGGTGGCCAGCAGGGTTTCCAGTGGACGCCCTTTCAGGAACTGGATGATGCTGCGCTCAATCACGATGCCGGCGGAGGCCGACACCATGAAGCCGACGGGAACCGCCAGCACCAGCGCCAGACCCGGCTGCCCCGGAAGCAGTTGCTGCATGCCCCAGGCACTATAAGCGCCAAGCATGATCAACTCACCATGCGCCATGTTGATCACGCCCATCACACCGAAGGTGATGGCCAGCCCGACCGCGGCCAGCGCCAGAACCGAACCCAGACTGAGCCCGAAATAGAGCGTCTCGGCCGCGTTGTTGATCTTGAGGAGTTGTTCTATGGAGGTCAGTGCTTCACTTGCGGCGCTTGCAAGCTCGGGATCATCGCTGGAGGCTGCCTTGTTGAGTGCCGAGCGCGCTTCACTGCTCAGACTCCCCCTGAGAGTGTCGATCGCTGACACATCGCCCCGTTGAACCCGGTGAATAGCGAGCGCCTCGGCCAGATAGTCTCGGACGTCCTCATCTTCTGCTGATTCCATCAGCGACTCGACGGACTCCGCCATGACCGCATCAACTTCCCCGCGCAGCTCGCGGGCTGCCTCACGCCGCTTGGCGGGATCATCGACCTTGAGGTCCAGCAGGCCGAGGATATTGCCAATCCGACTTCTCAGCGAATTATTGATGCGAACGCGGTTCAGGTTACGACGCGAGACTTCGCCAATCGCTTCGCCGGTCAGCGCATCCTCAACGGTCCAATCCCGGCCGCGGTTCTCCAGAACCACGACGAATCGGCCTGAATCATCCATACGACTGAGCTTGTTATCAGCGAACGCTTGCAGCCAATGCCTTGCTCGTGGGTCGCCACTCTCCGCAATCGCCGTTATTGCGGCTGCCTTGCCCGAAGCCGGCGCTTCCGCCAGCTCGGTCAGTAATGCCTGTCCATCCGCCTCCGCCGATGCAGCCATGCACGGCCAGATGAGCAAACAGACAATCAGAATCGGTTCGAGCCATCGACGGATGCTCATGATCGTGTCCTGTTTCCTGTCGGGACCCTGGGTTGGAATGCAATCGCCCGAGATACAGCCCCGGGCGATTGCGCGCTGGGGCGGTTACCCCTTACTCACTGGACTGCTGACCGCCGCACTCGCCCTTGGCGACGTTGTAGTTGCCGCAGTTGAGCGGGTCACGCCAGTCGCTGATGATGTCCCGCGAGCCGTCCAGGTAGTCCGACCAGGCATCGCCGGGCACGGTTCCAGGCGTCTGCCAGACGGTCGAGAACTGGCCATTGTCCTGGATCTCGCCGATAAGCACGGGCTTGGTGATGTGGTGGTTCGGCATCATGGTGGCGTAGCCGCCGGTCAGGTTGGGCACGGTGACCCCGATGATGGCATCCTCGACGGCGTCAACATCCGTCGTGCCGGCCTGCTTGACGGCCCTGGTCCACATGTTGAAGCCAATGTAGTGCGCTTCCATGGGATCGTTGGTCACCGCGGTTTCATCGCCGGTGTATTCAATCCATTTGTCAATGAAGTCGTAGTTGGCATCGGTTCCAACACTCATGAAGTAGTTCCAGGCTGCGAGGTGACCCACCAGCGGACCGGTGTCGATACCGGAGAGTTCCTGTTCACCAACAGAGAAGGCGATGACCGGAATATCCGTGGCTTCAATGCCCTGGTTCGCCAGCTCCTGATAGAAGGGAACGTTCGCATCACCATTGATGGTTGAAACGACGGCCGTCTTCTTGCCCTGGTTACCGAATTCCTTGATGTCGGAAACAATGGACTGCCAGTTGGAGTGACCAAAGGGTGTGTAGTTGATCATGATGTCGGCGTCGGCAACGCCTTTGTTCTTCAGGTAGGTCTCAAGAATCTTGTTGGTCGTCCGCGGATAGACGTAATCAGTGCCGGCCAGCACCCAGCGCTCAACGCCAACCTCATTCATGAGGTAATTAACGGCGGGGATGGCCTGCTGGTTCGGGGCCGCGCCGGTATAGAAGATGTTCTTGGACGATTCCTCACCCTCGTACTGGACCGGGTAGAACATCAGGCCGTTCAGCTCTTCCACCACCGGCAGTACCGATTTACGGGAGACAGAAGTCCAGCTTCCGAAGATAACGTCCACCTCTTCCTCGGCGAGCAGTTCACGCGCTTTCTCGGCAAAGAGCGGCCAGTCGGAGGCGGGATCCACCACAACCGGCTCGATTTCACGGCCGAGAAGACCGCCTTTCTCGTTCTGCTCTTCAATGAGCATCATGACCGTGTCCTTGAGGGTAGACTCACTGATGGCCATGGTGCCGGACAGGGAGTGAAGGATGCCGACCTTGATCGGGTCCTCTTCCTGAGCCTGGAGGCCAGTGGCGCCCAGCGCCAGTGACGCTGCGGCCAGCAGGCTGGCAATGCGTGTCTTGGCTGTATTCACATCGATCTCCTTGCAGTCACGTTGCAGTTTGCGCCGAACTGGCGCAGCCCGATACGAAGGCATCGGCTTCGTGGCGACGGGTTTGCAAGGGTTATGCCATAAAAGCGCCTCCATATAGATGTCAATAAAAACAGGGCCCTATAGAGGGGTTCTGTGTAGGATCAATAAAAAAGCCAGAAGGGTGATTCGAATTAATGGGCTATAAGCACCAGAATAGGGCGGCCAGCCAGACGTTTCGCCTTGTTCTGGTGCAATCAGGGACTGGCGCTTTTTTTGACCTGGCAAAGAGCCGTATTTTTCCAGTAATAGGTCGTTCCGAAACGGCGGCAGGATCACGTGCTATCTTTCTAGTATGTCTATTCTAATTTTCACTGATAGTTTCGAAGGCAATACTGGGTAAAGGCTGCACCAGCCAAACCAAGCCATGAGTGGTTCATGATGGAAAGAACGCCGAAAAACAGACCCGAGACCGGGGGGCAGCATCCCCGCATCGGACTTGCCCTTGGTGGGGGAGGCCCTCTCGGAGGGATCTATGAAATGGGGGCGCTTCGGGCTCTGGATGAGGCCCTGGACGGCATCGACTTCAATGACCTCTACGTCTATGTCGGGGTGAGTGCCGGGTCCTTCGTGGCGGCGAATCTGGCTAACCAGATGACCACGGCCCAGTTGTGCCGAATTTTTGTGAAGAACGAGGCTGACGTACACCCCTTCCATCCGGAAGTGTTCTATCGACCGGCCTTTCGCGAATACTTCCGGCGGGCAGCGGCAGTTCCGGGGCTTCTGTGGGAGGCATTGGGGCGCTTTGCCAGCAATCCCTACGACCAGAGTCTGCTGGAGGCCCTGACTGTGCTGGCCCAGGCGGCGCCGGCCGGCCTTTTCGACAATACCGGGCTGCATGAGTACCTGCGCCGGGCGTTCAGCATGCTCGGGCGCACGAACGATTTCCGGGAGCTTCGCCGCCGGCTCTACATCATTGCCGCGGATCTGGAGAGCAGTGAGGCGGTACGGTTGGGAGCGCCTGGTTTTGATCATGTGCCCATATCCCGGGCGGTACAGGCCAGTGTCGCATCCCCGGCCATCTATATGCCGGTGGAGATTGACGGGCGCTATTACGTCGACGGCACCCTGCGCAAGGGGCTGCATGCCTCTGTGGCGCTTGAGGATGGTGCGGATCTGGTCATCGCGATCAACCCGCTGGTGCCAATTGATGCCAGTGCCGCGGTGCGTGCCGGCACCATGAAACCGGGGGCGCTCACGGATTCCGGGATGCCCAATATCCTCGGGCAGACCTATCGAACGATGGTCTATTCACGCATGCAGGCGGGTATGGATCAGTATGCCGAGCAGTACCCGGACGCGGATATCGTGCTTTTCCAGCCGGAGCGGGATGATGCCAAGCTGTTCTTTTCGAACGTGTTCAGTTTCCAGTCCCGTCGCATGGCCTGTGAACACGCCTACCAGATGACAAGGCGTGACCTGCTGCGGCGCGCGGATGAGCTGGAAGCCCAGCTGGCCCCTTACGGCATAACGCTGAGGCGTGAATGCCTGGAGGATGAGCAGCGGACCATCAGCACCAGCCTCTACGGGGAGATGCTGCCGGTCTATGTGGCGCGTGAACGCCAGGGCAAACGCAGGAGCCGATTCAGTGCAGGCGTGCAGAATGTATCGGGCATTCTGAACAATGCCCGACAGATTCTGTAATCACAGCCATCGCCGGTTTGACGCCCTTCGCCCAACCCCTCCTGTAATACCCCACAGCTCCGGGCGAAGGGCCTTTTTATTCAGAGAATGTAGCGGCTGAGATCCTGGTCTTCGGCCAGGCTGCCAAGCTGTTCATCCACGTACGCGGCTGTCACTTCAAAGCGTTCGTTGAGGCCGTCCCCCGCATCGAAGGAGGCTTCGTCCAGAAGTTTCTCCATGACCGTGTGAAGCCGCCGGGCGCCGATGTTCTCGGTGGTCTCGTTCACCTTCCAGGCGATTTCCGCAATCCGGTCGATGGCTTCGGTGGTGAAGCTCAGTTCGACCCCTTCTGCCGACATCAATGCCCGGTACTGCTCAACCAGTGACGCTCTCGGCTCGGTCAGGATGCGCTTGAAATCCTGAGGAGTCAGCGCCTTGAGTTCCACCCGGATGGGCAGGCGGCCCTGCAGCTCCGGAATCAGGTCTGACGGCTTGGTCAGGTGGAAGGCGCCGGAAGCAATGAACAGGATGTGATCGGTCCGGATCATGCCGAACTTGGTGCTGACCGTGCTGCCCTCAATCAGCGGCAGAAGGTCACGCTGGACGCCTTCCCTGGAGACATCCGAGGAGCTTTGGGCGTCGCTTTTCTTGGCAACCTTGTCAAGCTCATCCAGAAAGACAATGCCGTTCTGCTCCACCTCCTGAATGGCGCGCTGCTTGATATCGTCCTCATTGACCAGCTTGGCCGCCTCCTCCTCACGGACCTGCTCAAAGGCGTCCGCAACCCGCATCTTCCGGGTCTTGCGCTTGTCATTGGACATGCTGGAGAACATGGACTGCAGCTGGCTGGTCATCTCCTCCATGCCGGGAGGGGACATGATCTCGACGCCGCCGGACGAGGCGCTCACATCAATCTCGATTTCCTTGTCGTCCAGCTCACCTTCGCGCAGCTTCTTGCGGAACATCTGGCGGGTGCTGGAGTTGGACTGCTCCTCGCTCGACTCCTGGTCGCGCGGTGGACGCAGCAGGGCGTCGAGGATGCGGTCCTCGGCCGCGTCCATGGCGCGGTCACGAACCCGGTTCATCTCCTTTTCCCGGAGCAGGCCGACCGCGTTCTCCGCCAGGTCCCGGATGATGGATTCCACATCGCGGCCCACATAGCCCACCTCGGTGAACTTGGTGGCTTCCACCTTGATGAAGGGCGCTTCCGCGAGCTTGGCAAGACGCCGTGCAATCTCGGTCTTGCCGACGCCAGTGGGGCCGATCATGAGGATGTTCTTGGGCGTGATCTCCTCCTGGATGGCGGTGTCCGCCTGCATCCGCCGCCAGCGGTTGCGCAGGGCAATGGCGACGGAGCGCTTGGCCTCGTCCTGGCCAACAATGTGGCGGTTCAGCTCATCCACAATTTCCCGTGGGGTCATGGCAGCCATAGAAACTCCTGTCAGTCGCTGGTGCTGAGAACTTCCAGCGCTCGGTTGTGATTGGTAAAGACACAGATGTCGGCGGCGATGTCGAGCCCCTTCTCCGTGATCTCATGGGCGGAGAGATCCGTGTTCTCAAGCAGGGCGCGTGCGGCCGCCTGGGCGTAGGGCCCCCCGGACCCCATGGCAATCAGGCTGTTCTCCGGCTCGACGACGTCGCCGTTGCCGGTGATGATCAGGGAGGTCGTGGCATCGGCAACGGCGAGCATGGCCTCAAGACGGCGAAGGGCCCGGTCCGTTCGCCAGTCCTTGGCCAGTTCCACGGCGGCCCGGGTCAGGTTTCCCTGGTGTTTTTCCAGTTGCGCCTCGAACCGTTCGAACAGCGTAAATGCATCGGCCGTTCCCCCGGCAAAGCCGGCAAGGACCTTATCGTTGTAGAGACGGCGAATCTTGCGGGCGTTGCCCTTCATGACGGTATTGCCGAGGGAGACCTGGCCGTCGCCTCCCATGGCGACTTCACCTTCGCGGCGGACGGAAAGAATGGTTGTCATTGGCGCTCCAGCTCTTTAAGGCGTGAATGGCTCGTTCTGAAATGGAGGCGCCCGGCCGGGAATTCAAGGGGTCATTCGTCGGTTTTCCGTTCGCGAACGAGTGGCTGGATGTTGATGGATACGAGGCGATCAACCGCCTTGTTCATGTCACTGCGTGACCCGTAGGGACCGACCATCACCCGATACCAGGTTTTGTTCCCTTCAACGCTGACTTCCGTGATCTGGGCTCTCAGCCCCTGGAACCCAACCTGGGCCCGCTGACGTTCCGCGTCTTCGCGTGTGCGGAACGACCCCGCCTGGAGGATGTATTCGCGATCCTGTGCGGCCAGATCCGGTTCGGGTTCATAGGCTTCTGTATTCGGGGTCATCACCTCGGATTCCGGAAGCATTTCATAGAATCGGAACTCCGGATCCTCGCGTTCTTTCTCGCCCGTGTCGGTCTGCGGCGCGGAAATCGTGGGAACGTCTTCCTGGCGCTGATCCTGTGCCGGATCAATGGTGTTGAGGTAGACAAGGAAACCCACGAAGCCGGAGACGGCGGCAACAGGAATCAACCAACGCATGGAAGCGCCTCCCGAGTCGGTGTTTTTGCGGCTCTTGCCGGAGCCCGATTTTGATGCCATGGATCTGACCCGCGTTACATGGATTCCGGAGCGCTGACCCCGAGCAGTTCAAGGCCGTTGGCAATGACCTGCCGCACGGCCAGTGACAGCGCGATACGCGCCCTGCAGA
Organism: Halospina denitrificans; assembly: GCF_004364635.1. Classification (GTDB taxonomy): domain Bacteria; phylum Pseudomonadota; class Gammaproteobacteria; order Pseudomonadales; family Oleiphilaceae; genus Halospina; species Halospina denitrificans. The sequence goes on from NZ_SOAX01000008.1 coordinate 104,897, forward strand.
GGTTGGCGTCCTCCACCAGCACCTTGTGCGCGTTGTAATAGGTGTGGAAGAGCCCGGCAAGGTCCCTGAGGTAATGGGTCAGCTGGTGGGGTTCCAGTTGCTCCGCGGCCTTGGCGAGAACCTCGGGGTAGCGGGACATCAGGGCGGCGATATCCTTCTCTTCTTCCAGGGTGAGCAGGGCCAGGGCCTCGTCATCCAGGTTGAGCGCTTCCTCGCTGGTCATATCGCGAAGCTTTTCCAGCATGCTGCAGACGCGCGCATGGGCGTACTGGATGTAGTAGATCGGGTTGTCCTTGCTCTCGGACTTGGCCAGCTCCAGGTCAAAGTCCATGTGCTGTTCGGCCTTGCGGGTAACATAGAAGAAGCGCGCCGCGTCCTTGCCAACTTCATCGCGCAGTTCGCGCATGGTCACGAAGGAGCCGCTGCGCGTGGACATGGAAAGCCGCTCGCTGCCCCTGTAGAGAATGGCAAACTGCACCAGCTGGATATCCAGCCGGGCCGGATCAATGCCCAGGGCCTGGATGGCTCCCTTTACCCGAGCCATGTAACCGTGGTGATCGGCACCCCAGACGTTGATGACCCGCTCGAAGCCGCGCTCGAACTTGTTCAGGTGATAGGCGATGTCCGAGGCGAAATAGGTCGTCTCGCCGTTGTCCCGGCGTACCACCCGGTCCTTGTCGTCGCCGAATTCGGTGGCCCGGAACCAGGTGGCGCCGTTTTCCTCATACAGGTAGCCGCCCTGGTCGAGTCGCTGCAGAGCGGTCTCGATGTCGCCACGCAGGCTGCGTTCGGAAAACCACTGGTCAAAAGTGATGCCGAAACTGGCCAGATCCTGGCGGATGTCGCCGAGGATGGAATTCAGTGCCAGGTCGAACACTTGGGCAAAGGCGCTTTCGCCGATCAGCTCCCTTGTCCGGCTGACGAGGGCATCAATGTAAACTTCCTTGTCGCCGCCGTCGGGTTCATCCGCCGGGAGGTTGCTGAAGACGGTTGAAGCCGGGTGGTGAAAGTCATCCCCTGCATCCGACCTGAGCTGCTCCGCGATGGGAATGATGTAGTCCCCCCGGTACCCGTTGGCGGGGAAGGTAATGGTTTCCCCGCAGAGTTCGAGATAACGCAGCCAGACACTCAGGGCGAGGATGCTCATCTGCCGCCCGGCGTCGTTGACGTAGTACTCCCGGTGGACGTTGTACCCGATGGCCTCCAGCAGGTCGGCCACGCTGGCCCCGTAGGCGGCGCCGCGCCCGTGGCCAACGTGTAGCGGGCCCGTGGGGTTGGCGGAAACGAACTCCACCTGTATCGGTGTGCCATGACCCAGGTCTTGGCGTCCGAACTCCCGGCCCTGTTCCCGGATAACCCGCAGGATGTCGAAGTGGCTGGCATCACTGACAAAGAAGTTGATGAAGCCAGGGCCAGCGATTTCCGTCTGGGTAATGGCGCTATCGTCCGGCAGGGCGCGCACGAGGTGCTCGGCCAGGTCGCGGGGCTTCATGCCTGCGGCCTTGGACGATTTCATGGCGATGTTGCTGGCAAAGTCGCCATGGTTCTTGTCGCGCGCCGTTTCCACGCCGATATCGGCCGTGAAGCCAGCGGGCAATATGCCCTCATCAATCAGCGCATCCACTGCGTGCTGCAGTAACTCGGAAATTCGTTCTTTCATGCCGGAATTGCTCTCGTCGGCCGGGGGTTGGGGCTGCGGTATTATCAGTGAAACCGGCTTCAGACTCAATCATGCGTCCATGTGGAGGTGGTCTCAGTCGAGGCTCTGGGGATCCACGTCCACGGACCAGCGAAGGCTGGCGGGTAGCCGCTTCTGCTCCAGGTACTGGCAGAGCTGGTTCGTGAGGCGGTGCAGGGGCGGGCGCTGCTGGTGCTGCAGAAGGATCTGGGCGCGGTAACGGCCCGCCTTGCGCGCGATAATGGCAGGGAAGGGGCCAAGTACCGGGATATCCGGCGCTGTGGCAGCAACCTTGTCTGCCAGTTCGTCCAGCACCGTCAGGCTGTCCTCCATGGATGGCCCTTCCACCCGGAACGCAGTCATGAAGGTAGCAGGCGGCAAATCGGCCGCCTTGCGTTCGTCCAGAAGCTTCCAGGCAACACTGAGGTAATCGCCCTGGCACAGCTCGTTGAGCATGGGGTGGCCGGACTGGCAGGTCTGGATCAGGACGCGCCCCGTCTTTGCAGCGCGCCCGGAACGCCCGCCCACCTGCATCACCAGCTGAGCCAGGTGTTCGGGCCCGCGGAAATCACTACTGAACAGTCCGCCATCGGCATCCAGGATGCCTGCCAGCGTGACGGCGGGAAAGTCATGCCCCTTGGCCAGCATCTGGGTGCCCACCAGGATGCAGGGCTGGCCTTCGCGGACCGGCTTGAGCATTTCATCCAGCTGGCCCCGGCGCCGGGTGCTGTCGCGGTCGATGCGCAGCACCGGGGTGTCCGGGAAGCGTTGCTGCAGGACGGTTTCGGTTTTCTCGGTGCCCTGGCCCACGGCGTTGAGTGCCTCCTCGCCGCATTCCGGGCATTTGCGCGGCAGTGCCTGCTGGTGACCGCAATGGTGGCAGCGCAGGCAGTTGTCGAAGCGGTGGTAGGTCAGGCGGGCGTCGCAGTGGGGGCACTCAATCGGCGTGCCGCATTCAAAGCACATCACAACGGGTGAGAAGCCACGACGGTTGATGAACAGAAGGACCTGCTCCTCCGCCTTGATGGTGGTCTCGATCTGGTCGATCAGCGGCCGTGACAGTCCTCCCTCCAGGGGTCGGCTGCGCACGTCAATCAGGCGCGTTTCCGGGAGGCCGGCGCTGCCCGCGCGCTCGGTCAGCCTGTGCAGCCGGAAACGGCCCTCGCCGGCATTGTGGAGTGATTCCAGTGAGGGAGTCGCAGAGCCGAGTATCACCGGGCATCCGCTCTGGCGTGCGCGGTAGATGGCCAGGTCGCGTGCCGAATAACGGAACCCCTCCATCTGTTTGTAGGAGCTGTCATGCTCCTCGTCCACGACCACCGTGATCAGCCGCGAGAAGGGAAGCAGTACCGCGGACCGGGTGCCAATCAGAATCAGTGGTTCGCCGCGGCGTACCCGGCTCCAGGTCTGCAGGCGCTCGGTGGCGTTGAGGGCCGAATGCCAGACTGCCATCCGGCTCCCGAAGTGCTGTTCGAACCGGGCCAGTGTCTGTGGGGTCAGGCTGATTTCCGGGACCAGGACCAGGGCCTGCGCCGATTCGGGCTCGGGATCATCCACCAGGCGTTGTTGCAGGTGGCGTATGTAGACTTCGGTCTTGCCGCTTCCGGTAATGCCGAAAAGCAGGTGGGGCTGGAAGGCATCAGTATTCTGCTCAATACTCGACAGCACCTCGTGCTGCGCGTCGTTCAGCGAGACGCCCGGTGCCGGAGGCCAGGGGGCGGCTGTTTCGTTGATGTCCTCCCCGGTGGCCATCCGGACAAGGTCGCGTTCATGCAGTGCCTTGAGCAGCGAGCGGTTGAAGCCCGCCGAGCGTATGGTTGAAATCGTCTGGCCCGGGTAGCGGATCAGCCATTGCAGGAGCTCCCGTTGACGTCGTGCCTGGGCCGACAGGTCGTCCGTGTGCGCTGTGGCCGGATACCAGTACTCGGGGGCGGGGAGTTCCGCCGGCGCGCCCCGGCGCAGTGCCGGGGGCAGGGCGGCGAAGACACATTCGCCCGGCGGGTGCTGGTAATAGCGGGATGCCCACAGCAGAAGTTCCCGGGTCTGGTCGGGCAGGACGGGCCAGTCCTCGAGTGGTGACTCGACGTCCTTGAGCGTAACATTGGGCAGCTCCGGTGGATCGAGTTCCACCACCAGGGCCGTCAGGCGCTGGCGCCCCAGCGGCACCCGGATGCGCTGCCCTGGAACAAGATCCATGCCTTCGGGAACGCGATAGTCGAAAAGCTGGCGAACCGGGCGGGGAAGGGCGACACGGACGGTTTGCGCCAACAGGAACTCCTTGCGTCAGGTTGCGAATCCGAGTGAATCTGATATGATGCGCCGCTTACAAGTGACCGCGGTGCGGAGACGAGTCTGCACCGGAATTAAAAACGATTCAAATGCGGTGCCCGGCAAAAGCCCGGGTGGCGGCATTGCCTGTTCCCGAGAGGTCCACCATGAACCACGATATCCAGCCCAAGTACAACGACATCAAGGCAACCTGCAGTTGCGGCAATGTCATCGAGACCCGCTCTACGCTTGATCATGACATCCATGTTGATGTCTGCTCCGCCTGCCATCCCTTCTACACCGGTAAGCAGAAGGTTATGGATACCGGGGGCCGTATCGATCGCTTCAATAAGCGTTTCCGCGGCAAGATCGGCAGTGGTCGCAGCTAAGGCGTCCTGATTCCTCTCTCCATCCAGAAACGGAAGATTGGCAATGTCTGAAGATATGAAGCAAGCAGCTCTCGATTACCACGCCAAGCCGCGCCCCGGCAAAATCAGCGTGGAAATCACCAAGCCGACGCAAACCTCCCGGGATCTGTCGCTCGCGTACAGCCCGGGTGTGGCTGAGCCGGTGCGGGAAATCGCGAAGGACCACGAGAATGCCTACCTGTACACCACCAAGGGGAACCTGGTGGCGGTCATATCCGATGGCAGTGCCATTCTGGGCCTTGGCAACCTGGGTGCGCTGCCCAGCAAGCCGGTCATGGAAGGCAAGGGCGTCCTGTTCAAGCGCTTCGCCGGCATTGACGTGTTCGATATTGAGGTGAACTCGGAAAGCCCCCAGGCGTTCATAGAGACGGTTGCCCGTATCGCGGATACTTTTGGTGGTATCAACCTTGAGGATATCAAGGCACCGGAATGCTTTGAGATTGAGCGCGCCCTGATCGATCAGTGCAATGTTCCGATCTTTCATGATGATCAGCACGGCACCGCGATCGTTACGGCGGCGGGGATGCTCAATGCCCTCGAGTTGCAGGGCAAGACCCTCGAGGACGCGCGGATTGTATGCATGGGCGCGGGCGCAGCCGCCATCGCGTGCATGAAGATTCTGATCAGCTGTGGCGCTCGTCCGGAAAACATCATGCTGCTCGACAGCAAAGGCGTTGTGCATTCCGGGCGGGATGACCTGAACCAGTACAAGGCCATGTTTGCCGTCGAAACGGAGCGTCGCACGCCGGCGGATGCCCTCGAAGGCGCGGATGTGTTCGTTGGCCTTTCGGGCCCGGATCTGCTGACGCCGGAGATGCTCAAGTCCATGGCGGCCAACCCCATCGTTTTTGCCTGCTCCAACCCGGATCCCGAGATCAAGCCGGAACTGGCGCTTGCTACCCGTGACGATATCATCATGGCCACAGGGCGTTCGGACTATCCAAACCAGGTCAACAACGTGCTCGGCTTCCCCTTCATCTTCCGTGGTGCCCTGGACGTACGCGCCAGCGAAATCAATGAGGAAATGAAGGTGGCGGCAGTCCACGCCATCCGCGAGCTGGCCAAGGAGTCCGTGCCGGACAGTATTGCCAAGGCCTATGGTGTCGGCGGGTTCGAGTTCAACAAGGAATACATCATTCCCAAGCCCATGGATCCACGTCTTCTGGAGTTCGTGCCGGCCGCCGTTGCACGTGCAGCCGTGGACAGCGGGGTTGCCGGGAAGAAGTATCCCGACCATTATCCCCTGAAGTCCATGGAAGACATCATCTAACGCAGAACGACAGGGTCGTTCAGTGCGGAATTGCCCCGGCGCCGAGAGGTTGCCGGGGCTTTTTGTTGTCTGGAGTCAGAACAGTTCCTGGGTGGGGCGTGCATCGCCGCTGTCATCGGCGGAATCATCCTGGTAGGAGTCATTCGCAGACGCAGGCTCGGGGGCGTTTTCCGCCCGGAATATCTCGAAGCGTGCGTCAGGGTTGTCAGTGGTGGCAGGCTCCCCCGTTTCCGGGTCAATGCGCCGCGAGACGATGCCTGCAGGCCTGTCCATATAGCGCTCGGGGAGTCCGGCAAGCGCAACCTCCATGTAGTCCTTCCAGACGGGCAGGGCAGTAGCACTGCCAAACTCTCTGCGCCCGAGAGATCTGGGTTGATCAAAGCCGACCCAGACACCGGTGGCAACGTCGGGGTTGAATCCCATGAACCATGTGTCCCTCTGGTCGTTGGTGGTCCCGGTCTTTCCGGCAATATCGCTGCGACCGAGTGAGCGGGCGGCACGACCAGTGCCACGCTGGATCACATCGCGCATCATTGAATGCATGATGTAGACGGAGCGCTTGTCAGCAACCCGCTCCATCAGGCGCTTTGGCTTCTGACTGGCGTCATCGCCGGGCCGTACGGAAGGTAGGGCCGCCTCCAGGAGCTCTTCCTCGTCCGGGTCACACTTCTCGCACTGGTGCGATTCCGGTGCCTCGAAAAGCGTATCACCCTCGGGGCCCTTGATGGTTTGAATGACGTACGGCGTTACTTCATAGCCGCCGTTGGCCAGCATGGCGTATGTCCGGGTCATCTCAAGCGGTGTCAGAAGGCCACTGCCAAGCGCCAGTGACAGGTCCCCCGGCAGTTGGCTGGTATTGACGCCAAGTTTCCCGATGTAATCAAGCGTCTGCCGGATGCCGGTCTGGCGCAGTAGCCGGATGGCGACGAGGTTTCGGCTCTGGTACAGGGCGCGTCTCAGTGTGGTGGGTCCCCGGAACTGCCCGCCGGCATTCTCGGGGCGCCATGTGGTCTCCAGGTCTGCGTCGTCGAATACAATGGGTGCGTCGTTGATGGTTGTGGCAGGGGTCGCCCCGTTCTCGAGCGCGGCCAGAAAAATCAACGGCTTGAATGCAGAGCCCGGCTGGCGGGCAGCCTGGGTTGCGCGGTTGTAGCTGCTCTGGGAAAAGCTGTAGCCGCCCGAGAGTGCTTCCAGACGCCCATTATCAGGGTTCAGGGAGACGATGGCGCCCTGTATCTCGGGGATCTGAACCAGTTCAGCCTCAAGCGTCTTACGCTCCCCCTCCTCATTGACCACAGGCTGCACAGGAATCCTCAGGTAAACCACGTCACCCCGACTCACAACATCGGAGGGGGATTCGGGCCTGGGTCCCATCGAATTCTCGTTGATGTAGGGCCGAGCCCATGACATCGCCGTCATGGGTATCCTGATACTTTCATGGATGGCAGTGAGCGCGCGGGCTTCGTCCTCGTGAACACCGGTGATGACGGCGGGAATGAGCTCGTTGACGGTGCTCATGCCATTAAGGCGATCTTTCAGTTCACTCCTGTCGTCGAGCGCATCAGGGGACCATTGGTCGACAGGGCCCCGGTAGCCATGACGGCGGTCATAGGCTTCAAGTCCGTCCCTGAGCGCTTCCCTGGCCGCCTTCTGACGTTCGCTGTGGACTGTCGTGTAGACTTCGTAGCCTGCGGTGTACGCCTCTTCTCCAAAGCGGCGCAGTGCATCCTGGCGGACCATTTCCGCGATATAGGGTGCGCTCGCCTCGATCTCGGGACCATGGTAGCGGGCACTGATATCACGCGCTTTCGCCTGCTCGTAAGCCTCCTGATCGATGTAACCCAGGGCCTGCATCCGCGAAAGAATCCAGTTCCGGCGGATGAGCGCCCGTTCAGGGTCTGCCAGAGGGTTCCACGCCGAAGGCGCTTTGGGCAACCCTGCGATCATGGCCATCTGGGCGAGGTTGAGATCCTGGGCTGGTTGCCCGTAATAGACCTGGGCCGCAGCTTCAATGCCGTAGGCGCGGTTGCCCAGATAGATCTTGTTCAGGTAAAGCTCCATGATCTCCGGTTTGGACAGTTCACGTTCGATCTGCAGAGCCAGCAGGATTTCGTTGAATTTGCGGAGAAAGGTTCGATCGCGTGACAAAAAGAAATTTTTTGCAACCTGCATGGTAATCGTGCTGCCGCCGGACTGGATGGAACCGGTCGAAACCAGCTCGTAGGTGGCGCGTATAAGTCCCCGTAAATCAACGCCATGGTGTTCCCGGAAGCGACTGTCCTCAGCGGCCATGAAAGCCTGTATCTGGTTACTGGGGACATCCTCGACCTCCAGAGGCGTCCTTCTCATTTCGCCAAACTCTGCTATCAATTTGCTGTCACGGGAATAAACCTTCAGCGGTGTCTGAAGCTGGACATCGCGAAGCTGCTCCACCGGTGGCAGAGCTGGCTGAAGATAGAGATAGAAGCTGGAAAGGACGAGGGCGATGCCTGCACATCCGACGACGAAAAGCCAGCTGAGTATACGGAAGTAACTAACAGTACGAGACATTTTTCCTGACAACTTTGGAATATGCGTCTATCATTTCATAAATTGCTTCAGGAGGCACCAGAAGCCGGTTACAGAATAGAAGCATCAGGATATCCGCAAATCGCTTTTGCTGAAACCGCGGATGGGTAGTCTCTAAATTCGGAATTCTGGGGTGAGCACGTGTTCGGAAAGCTTGGAAAAAAAGCGAACAGCATGCTCGGGGTTGATATCAGCTCAAGCTCGGTCAAGTTGTTGGAACTGTCGAAGCAGGGCGATCGTTACAAGGTCGAGAGCTATGCCGTTGAGCCCTTGCCGCCCAATGCCGTGGTGGAAAAGAGCATCAACGATGTTGAGGCAGTGGGTGACGTCGTCAAGAAAGTCGTGAACAAGGCACGAACAGGGCTGCGCAATGCGGCCGTGGCTGTATCCGGGTCGGCCGTGATCACCAAGACCATTCAGATGCCGGGCGGCCTGAATGAGTTCGAAATGGAAGATCAGATTACCAACGAGGCCGACCAGTACATTCCCTATCCGCTGGACGAGGTCGCGATTGATTTCGAGGTCATAGGGCCCTCGGAAATCAACCCGGATCAGGTGGATGTTCTTCTTGCCGCATGTCGTAAAGAAAACGTCGATGTTCGTGAAGAGGCGCTCCAGATTGGCGGCGTGACCACCAAGGTGGTGGATGTTGAGGCGTATGCCATGGAGCGTGCCTATGGGATGCTCGAGGCGCAGCTCGAAAGGGATGCGGACGAGCAGGTGGTCGCCATCGTTGATATCGGGGCAACCATGACCACCCTGAGCGTGCTTGTTGACGGTGAGACGGTCTACACCCGCGAGCAGCTCTTTGGAGGCAAACAGCTGACCGAAGAGATTCAGCGCCGGTACGGGCTTTCCCAGGAAGAGGCCGGGATGGCGAAGAAACAGGGCGGATTGCCGGACGATTATGAAAGCGAGGTCCTGGGCCCCTTCAAGGAAGCCGTCGTTCAGCAGGTTGCCCGCGCTCTCCAGTTCTTCTTCGGCTCGAGTCAGTACAACGCCGTGGACTATGTGCTGCTAGCGGGCGGTACCGCGTCCATTGCCGGATTGACCGGGCAGGTGGAAGAAAAAACAGGGACAGCTACGCTGGTAGCAAATCCATTTGCAGATATGGCGGTGAGTTCCAAGGTGAATGCTGCGGGACTGAGCAATGATGCACCCTCCTTGATGATCGCCTGCGGACTGGCGATGAGGAGTTTTGACTGATGGCCCGGATTAACCTTAGACCCTGGCGCGAAGAGCTTCGTGCGGACAAACAGCGCCAGTTCATTGTCATGCTTGCCGGGGCGCTGATAGTGGCTGCGGGCCTTGCGTTCCTTTGGCAGACCCACGTTCAGGGTCAGATTGATCACCAGGAATCGCGCAATGATTACATCCGGAATGCCATGTCGGATCTGGAGCAGCAGATTGCCGAGATTGAAGAGTTGAAAGAGCGTCGCGAGGAACTGCTGTCCCGCATGCAGGTGATACAGGATCTGCAGGGGCAGCGACCGGTCATAGTCCGCGCCTTTGATGAAATGGTGCAGACGTTGCCGGACGGTCTTTACTATACCCAGCTCGAAAAATCCGAAGACAGCGTTGCGATAGTGGGAATGGCGGAATCGAACAGTCGAATTTCCACCCTGATGCGCAACTTTGAGAACTCGGACTGGTTCAGTGAACCCAATCTTACCAATGTCTCGGCCGCGGATGGGCAGCGGTCCGGTTACAGCCGGTTCAACCTGAGTGTGCAGCAGGTGGTTCCCGATGCAGACGATGCGGACGCGGAGCAAGAGCAGTGAATCTGTCGGAAACGCTCGAAAGCTTGAAAAACTTTGATATCAATGACCTGGACTTCAATAACGCCGGGATATGGCCGATGCCGGTCAAACTTATCTTTCTGGCGCTGGTCTTTGCACTGGTTCTGGGGGGTGGTTACTGGTTCTTCGTGAAGGACCTGTACGTCCAGGTGGAACGGGTTGCCGAAACCGAGCAGGAGTTGCGGGACGAGTACGAGGAGAAGGCTCATCGCGTTGCCAATCTTGATCGGTACAAGGCGCAGATGGTTGAAATGGAAGAAACGTTCGGCGCCCTGGTCCGGCAGTTGCCCAGTGATACGGAAGTCCCCGGGCTTCTGGAAGACATCACCAACACAGCGCTGGGGAGTGGACTCAACATGCAGGAGTTTGCTCTACAGGAAGAGGTGGAACGGGACTTCTATGTTGAGCTGCCGATCAATATCAAGGTTCGAGGCACCTATCATGAGCTGGCGTCATTCGTGAGCAGCGTGGCGGGCCTTCCCCGCATTGTGACGCTGCACGACTTCACCATAAGTCGACCTGACGGCAGCGGCGACCTGAATATGCAGATGGTGGCCAGAACCTACCGGTATCGGGCAGGAGGTGACCAATGAGGATGTGCAACCTCCCACGAGCACTTATCACGACGATGCTGGCCCTTTTGTTGATTGGGTGCTCCCAGGATGAAGGCTACCAGGATCTCGACGAATTCATGGCGGAGGCCAGGAACAAGCCCCAGGGGCGTATTGAGCCGCTTCCCGAGTTCGAGGCTTATGAGGCATTCAGCTATGGGGCCTCGGGTAAGCGTTCTCCATTTGAGCCGCCGGTTGAAGTGGCGGTTGATGAAGAGGATGACGACGGCAAGGCCGAATCTGACATCAGCCCCGATATGAACCGGCCCACGGAGCCGCTAGAGCGCTTCCCGATCGGTGACCTGACCATGGTGGGTACCCTTCAGCGCGTTGAAGAGGGCGCGCTTTACGCGCTGATCCGCGACAACGAGGGCGGGATTCACCGGGTCACGGTGGGTGATTACATGGGCCAGAACTATGGTCGTGTCGAAAGCGTCACCGAAACACGGATTCAACTCAGAGAAATTGTGAGTGACGGCGATGAAGGCTGGGTAAAACGACCCAGGACCCTGACGCTGTCATCGCAGGAAGAATAAGCCCGGGGTGCTGTCATGCAGACCAAAACACGTAATTTTTCGACTGGCTTGAGGCACGTAATGCTGAGACAACTCAAGAGACTTATGGTAATCAGCGCCCTTGCTCTGGCGTCGGGTAATGTCGCGGCACTGACCCTGCAGGATGTTGATTTTTCATCGCTTTCAGGGGACAGGACCGAGGTTGTTCTGACCTTTGACGGGGAACCACCCGAAGCCTCGGGGTATACCATCGAAGACCCTGCGCGTATCGCGCTGGATCTGAGTGAGGTTCAGAGTGGTCTGGAGAACCGGTATCACGACCTCGGCGATGGCAATACCCAGAGCCTGACGGTTGTGGAAGCTGATGGGCGGACCCGGCTTATATTCAACCTTACGGACCTTGTGCCCCATGAGACGAGTATTGACGGTAACCAGATGCGGGTGAGTATCGGTTCCGGGGATTCCAGCACTGCCAGCACTGCCAGCGCGCCAGCCGGCGATCAGGCTTCTGATGCGGGCGACGCGGGTGACGCGGGTGACGCGGGTGCAGACGATGGAGTAGGCACCACCGCCGTCGCGAATGCCCCTGTCGCGACTGCAGGGGATCTGGAACTTGAGAATGTTGATTTCCAGCGGGCTGCCGAAGGACAGGGCGAGGTTGTGCTGGATTTCTCCAGCTCGCGCGTCAGCGTTGACGTGGATCGGCAGGGCAATAATATCCGCTTGACTGCGGATAACGCAGCGCTGCCTGAAAAACTGAGGCGCCGGCTGGATGTGACGGATTTTGGGACGCCCATCAAGCGGGTCGACACCTACACCGAGGATGGCGCCACCGTGATCGAGGTGAGCGCGACTGGTGCCTATGACTATGCGGCCTACCAGACGGACAGTCAGTTCACGCTGAGCGTTGAGGAACTGACCGAGGAGGAAGCTGAACGTCGTCAGGAGGAGCGCTTCCCCTATTCCGGTGAAAAGCTGTCACTCAACTTCCAGGATATCGAGATCCGATCCGTGCTGCAGTTGATTGCGGATTTCACCGGCAAGAACCTGGTGGCCTCCGATACGGTTACCGGGAGCATCACGCTGCGCCTGCAGAATGTTCCGTGGGATCAGGCTCTGGACATCGTGCTCAAGACCAAAGGGCTTGATAAGCGGGAAATGGGCAATGTGTTGCTGGTGGCGCCGGCTCAGGAAATCGCTGAATATGAGCGTCAGGAGCTTGAGAACAAGCAGCAGATGGAGGAGCTGAGGCCCGTCCGGCTTGAGACCATCCAGGTCAACTATGCCAAGGCAGGCGATATTGTCTCCCTTCTCCAGCAGGATGAGGAGCTTATTTCCGATCGTGGTTTCATCTCCTCGGATGACCGCACCAATACGATCAGTGTCCGGGAGACTGCGGAGAAGCTTGAAGAGATCCGGGACCTGGTTGAAACCTGGGACAGGCCGGTGCGCCAGGTTCTGATTGAGGCACGGATTGTCCGGGCGAACACCGATGTGTCCAGCGAGATTGGTGTTGCCTGGGGGGTCAGCGGCTCTAACCAGACCAGTGAAGGCGGCGTCAGCTACGGCGGCAGTCGTAACAGTCTTGGAGGACCTTCAGGGTTCCCCTCTGACATGAACGTTGACTTCGGTATTACCAGCACCAATACCAGTTCCGCCGCCCTTGGGTTTACCCGTGATGGATTCCTGCTGGATCTTGAGCTTACGGCTCTGGAGTCTGACGGTCAGGCTGAGATTATTTCCCAGCCCAAGGTGGTGACCGCAGACCGTCAGCAGGCAACCATCGAATCCGGTGAAGAAATACCCTATCAAGAGGCTTCGTCGTCCGGTGCCACCAGCGTCTCCTTCAAGGAAGCCGTGCTGTCGCTCGACGTGACGCCCCAGATTACGCCGGATGGCAACATCATCATGGATCTGGAGGTGAACCAGGACTCCCGTGGTCAGGTGACCGCCGGTATCCCCAGTATTGATACCAACGCGGTGAAGACCCAGGTACTGGTGGGCGACGGCGAAACCGTGGTGCTCGGTGGCATCTTCCAGTCCGAGGTGGCGACAAATGTGGTCAAGACGCCTTTCCTGGGCGATCTGCCCTACATCGGCCGGCTTTTCCGCCAGACCACAAATATTGATGAGCGCAGTGAGCTGCTGATCTTCGTTACACCCCAGATCATGGAAAGCAATCTTCTGGATCAGTGACGGACAGCGGTAAACCAGCCTTGAAAGCCACCTGCGGGTGGCTTTTCTTTTGTGGTAATCTCTGGGTGTTTCACGGAAATCATGATTCCCAGGATATCCCTATATGTCATTGCCCGAGAAAATCGTTCTCGTTGGACCCATGGGTGCGGGCAAGAGCACGATTGGTCGTCATCTTGCCCGCCAGCTGGGATACGATTTCCATGACAGCGACCGTGAGCTCGAATACCGGACCGGCGCCAATATCCCCTGGATCTTTGACATGGAAGGTGAAAGCGGTTTTCGTGACCGCGAAAGCCGCGTCATTTCCGAGTTGCTGCAGAAAGATCATATTGTGCTGGCAACGGGGGGCGGTGCCGTCCTGAGGCCGGAGAACCGGAAAACGCTTGCGCAGGCGTTCGTGATCTATCTGAAAGTACCCCCGGATCTCCAGTATGAACGGACACGTCGGGATCGAAACCGTCCACTGCTTCAGAATGACGATCCGCGGGGAATACTTGAAAGGCTCTTCCGTGAGCGCGATCCGCTCTATACGGAGGTGGCAGACCTGGTGATAGAAGGCGGTCATCGCGGGCCCCGCAGCCTTGTACGCTCGCTGGCCGGCCGGCTACGCGGCGACGACGGAACCAAGAGCACGACTCGGCAACACGAAGGACAATCGAATGCAGCCAAGTGAAGAATCCCTGAGCGTCAATCTGGGCGAGCGCAGTTATCCGATCCTGATCCAGGATGGGGCGCTCGGCAACGCTGATCTGACCCCCTGGGTCAGCGGTAACCGGGTCCTGATCGTAACCAACGAAACCGTTGGCCCCCTGTATATGGATCAGGCCCGCGCCTGTTTCCCGGGCTGTGACATTGATGAGATCCAGCTCCCTGACGGCGAACGTTACAAGAACTGGGAAACGCTCAATCGGATTTTCGATACGCTTCTTGAAAAACACCACACCCGCAAAACCACACTGGTTGCACTGGGTGGCGGTGTCATCGGGGATATAACCGGGTTTGCGGCAGCGACCTATCAGCGGGGTGTGGATTTCATCCAGATCCCAACCACGCTTCTGGCCCAGGTTGATGCGTCAGTGGGCGGGAAGACCGGCATCAATCACCCGCTGGGCAAGAATATGATCGGTGCATTCCATCAGCCAAAGGTTGTTGTAATTGATCCGCTGACCCTCAACAGCCTCCCGCCGGCCGAGCTTTCTGCCGGTATGGCTGAGGTCATCAAGTATGGGCTGATACGGGATGCGGATTTCCTGGCATGGCTCGAGGAGCATATGGATCGGCTCATGGCGCTTCAGGCCGAGGACCTCAAAGTTGCGATACGGCGCTCCTGTGAGTGCAAGGCTGCGATTGTGGCCGAGGATGAGCGGGAGTCCGGCGTTCGGGCTCTGCTTAATCTGGGGCATACCTTTGGTCATGCGATTGAAACCCACACCGGCTACAGCGAGTGGCTGCACGGCGAAGCTGTGGCTGCAGGCATGATGATGGCCACGGATCTGTCCGAGCGCCTCGGTTACCTGAACTACAATGACTCAACGCGAGTCCGGCAGCTGCTTATCCGTGCCCGGTTGCCGGTGAATCCGCCCGAAGGGATGACGCCGGTGCATTTCAAGGCGCTGATGCAGGTGGACAAGAAAAACCTCACGGGTGAGCTGCGTCTGGTGCTCCTGAAGGAGTTGGGCGACGCCGTTGTCACCAGTGGCTTCGACGATGAAGCGCTGGAAGCCACCCTCGACTATTTCTGTCATCCACTGGACTGATTCATGAGTCGGGAGACTTTTGACGCCAGCGGGGTTGATCAGCAGCAAATGGATCGACAGTCCAGGCAGTGGCGGGAGCGCTACGGCCTGAATGGGGATCCGTTTGCTGAAGCACCCGGCTTCTTCTTTACCGGCGGTCATCGCCAGTATCATCTTGACACCCTTACCCATCTGGTTGCGTCTGGTGACAGGGTGCTGCTGGTCACCGGCGAGGAGGGTGCAGGTAAAAGTCGAATGCTCGCGGAGCTGGCGCGTAATGCTGCGCACAGCCTGTCGGTGCAACGTTTGCGTGCCGACACCATCGCCGACGTTTCCGCTGTTTCCGGCATGCTGGCGCGCCTCAGCGGCCAGGCTCTCGTGGGTATGGAGCCTGAGCAGGCGGCACGGGAGTTCTTCGCATGGACGGTAAGCCAGGCCCAAAAGGATCGTCGCTGGGTTCTGCTCATTGATGATGCCGATGTGCTCAGTGATGAATCACTTGAAGTGCTGGTCAAGGGGTTCCAGTCTTCGGATCCGACGCATGCCGCCGTTCTGGTTCTGGCGGGGTCGCCTGCGCTGGCTTTACGGCCGGTATGTCAGGATGCCTCCCGGTCCCAGGGCATTCGTGAGATCGCGCTTGCTCCGCTGGATATCGAGGATGTGAAGCACTTTATCCATGCCAGCTTTGATCAGGTTGACGGGGATGCGGCGGAGTGGCTTACGGACTCGAATCTGCAGTCCATCCACGAGCGGAGTGAGGGCAACATCCGGGCAATCAGGCGTATTGCGCCTCCCATTCTTCTCGGGTTGGCCAGTCCCTCTGCCGGATCCGGAGCGGGTTCAGCCGGAAACGGGGCCCGGTTGCGGCTCTGGGGCGGTCTGGCTGTCGGTGCTCTGGGCGTGTCTCTCCTTATTGTGGGGTTCCGGTACGAGTCCGATCCGGGCACGGATTCTGAGGCGGTGATGTTATCGGATCAGGAGGTGGAGCGGGACTTTGGCGAGGCTGAGCGCGCTCGGGAAGTAATAGCCGAGGCGGATGAAGGCCAGGGGGAGCTGGTCATTGATGAAACTGAAGCGCCCGAGCCCCAGGGAACTATACAGCGAGAGTCAGAGCCAGAACCAGAACCAGAACCAGAACCAGAACCAGAGCCAGAACCAGAGCCAGAACCAGAGCCAGAACCAGAGCCAGAGCCAGAGCCAGAGCCAGAGCCAGAGCCAGAGCCAGAGCCAGAACCTGCAAGCGACGCCGCGGGTGAGGGTTTTGCCGCTGCTGACCCGCAACGGTTCCGTGAGCTGGCCTGGTATCAGGAGCAGCCCGGCACCCATTTCACCATCCAGCTTCTGGGTAGTTTCAACGAATCCACTGCCATAGAATTCATTGAGGATTACGACGTTGACGGGGCGGTTTATACCAGAACCCAACACCAGGGAGAGCCATGGTTCGTGGTGCTTTACGGGGAATACGAGGGCCGTGACGCGGCCCGCGAGGCAATCAACGGCCTGCCTCAGCGAGTTCGCGCGCTCGGCCCCTGGCCTCGTTCCTTCAGTGATCTATAAAATAAAAAGTAGCTAAAAGATATCTTATTATGCTCAGTTGGAATAACCAATTTGAGCGTGTGGTTTGGTGCGTGTAAACTACGCAGCCCCCATGCAAAAGGCGAAGGCTTAAAAATGGATAGCTATTGTTTAAGTCTTTGAAAATAAAGAATATCTGAGAGATATTGCTTATGATGACAGGTTTGTACCAGCCCGGGGAATACAGGGATAACTGTGGTTTCGGGCTGATTGCCCACAAACACGGGGAGGCCAGCCACAAGCTGTTGAACACAGCCATAGAGGCACTGACCTGCATGACCCACCGTGGCGGCATTGCAGCGGACGGCAAGACCGGCGACGGCTGTGGACTGCTCCTGAACCGACCTGATGCCTTTCTGCGCAAGGTTGCGAAACGGGATCTGGGTACAGACCTCGGTGATGTCTATGGCGTGGGGATGATCTTTCTCAGCCAGGAGGCTGATCGTGCCGCCCATGCCCGGCAGGTTGTGGAGAAGCGTCTTGCCGAGCAGGGGCTGAAGGCCGTTGGCTGGCGCGAGGTGCCGGTGGATACTGGGTGCCTTGGGCAGATGGCGATGGACGAGCTGCCGCGGATCGAGCAGGTCTTCGTGACCCAGGGCAGCGCAACTCCGGACCAGTTCGGCGTCGCGCTTTTTGTTGGCCGTCGGCGCGCTGAAATCGAACTTGAGGACGACAGCGAATTCTATGTCTGCAGCCTCTCGGATCGGACCCTGTCCTACAAGGGCCTGATGATGCCGGCGGACCTGCCGAGCTTCTATCCGGACCTGGGCGATCCTGACATGGCCACGGCCGTCTGCGTCTTCCACCAGCGCTTCTCCACCAATACAGCCCCGAAATGGCCACTGGCCCAGCCCTTCCGGCTCCTGGCACACAATGGCGAGATCAACACCATCCAGGGCAACCGGAACTGGGCCCTGGCGCGGGGGTCCAAGTTCAGCAGTCCGAGTCTGCCGGATCTGGAAACACTCCAGCCGCTGGTGAATCGCACGGGGTCGGATTCCTCGGCCATGGACAACATGCTGGAACTGCTGCTCGCCGGTGGCATGGATATTTTCAGGGCACTGCGCATGATGGTGCCGCCCGCGTGGCAGAATGTGGACAGCATGGACGCCGGGCTGCGCGCCTTCTACGAGTACAATTCCATGCACATGGAACCCTGGGATGGTCCCGCCGGCATGGTAATGGCCGATGGCCGTTATGCCGTGTGCATGCTCGACCGTAATGGCCTGAGGCCCTCGCGCTGGGTGGAGACGGATGATGGCCTGATCACGGTCGCTTCCGAGATCGGTGTCTGGGACTATGACCCGAAATCCGTGATTGCCAAGGGCCGTATCGGCCCCGGTAAGATCCTCGCCATTGATACCGAGTCGGGCGAGCTGCTGCACACCGAGGATGTCAATGAACGCCTCAAGAATGCGCGGCCCTACAAGCAGTGGCTGCGCGAGAACGCATTGCGCGTGGAGTCCACGCTGCTGAGCGAGAACAGCCCGGCCTTTGAGCTCATGGAAGAGGATGAGCTCAAGACCTACCAGAAGATGTTCATGGTCTCCTTCGAGGAACGGGACCAGATCCTGAGGCCATTGGGCGAGAGCGGCCAGGAGGCGGTCGGCTCCATGGGCGACGATACGCCCATGGCGGTGCTTTCGAGTCGTGTGCGCCATATTGCGGATTACTTCCGCCAGCAGTTTGCCCAGGTGACCAACCCGGCGATCGACCCGCTGCGCGAGTCCATCGTGATGTCGCTGGAAACCTGCATCGGCGCCGAACGCAACGTATTCGAGGAAACGCCGGAGCACGCCAATCGGATCATCCTGTCCACGCCGGTCCTGTCGCCAGCCAAGTTCGCGCGACTGGAGGAAAACAAGCGTCCGGGCTTCGAAGTGGCTCGGATCAAACTGAGTTATCGCCCTGAACTGGGTCTGAAGAAGGCCCTGGAAGCAGTGTGCGAAGAGGCGGCGGAAGCCGTTCGCAATGGCAGGGTTCTGCTGATTCTCAGTGACAATCATCTGAAAAAGGGCGAACTGCCCATCAATGCCACCATGGCAACCGGTGCGGTGCATCATCACCTGGTTTCGCAGGGGCTGCGCAGTGATGCGAACCTGATCGTGGAAACCGGTTGGGCGCGGGACCCGCACCACTTCGCCGTCCTCTTTGGCTTCGGCGCGACCGCCATATACCCCTATCTGGCGTATCAGGTCCTCAATGATCTGGTGCGCAGTGGTGAGCTGATGATGGATCCCATCGATGCCAAGAACAATTACCGGCGGGGCATCAACAAGGGTCTGATGAAGATCCTGTCCAAGATGGGCATCTCCACCATCGTCTCCTATCGTGGCGCCCAGCTGTTCGAGGCAGTTGGCCTGTCCGACGAAGTGGTGGACCTGTGTTTCCACGGCGTGACCAGTCGCATACAGGGCGCGACCTTCTACGATTTCCAGCAGGATCAGGAAGTGCTTGCCGATCTGGCCTGGAAGGCGCGTAAGCCGATACCGCCGGGCGGTTTTCTCAAATACATGCACGGGCAGGAATATCACGCCTTCAACCCGGACGTGGTCAGGACCATTCAGGAGGCAGTCACTTCCGGCGACTATGGGCGCTACCAGGAGTATGCCGCGCTGGTGAATCAGCGTCCGGTCACGACCCTGCGTGATCTCATGGTCTTCCGCAAGGGCATCAAGCCCGTGCCGCTGGAGGAAGTGGAGCCGGCGGACAACCTCTATACCCGCTTCGATACCGCCGCCATGTCCCTGGGGGCGCTTTCGCCGGAGGCACATGAGGCCCTCGCCGTGGCCATGAACCGCCTGGGTGGGCGTTCCAACTCCGGGGAGGGGGGCGAGGATCCGGCTCGCTACGGCACTGAAAAACGGTCCAAGATCAAGCAGGTCGCCTCCGGGCGCTTCGGCGTGACCGCCGAGTACCTGCGCGAAGCGGACGTTATGCAGATCAAGGTGGCCCAGGGCGCGAAGCCCGGCGAGGGCGGCCAGCTGCCGGGTGGCAAGGTGAACGAGCTGATCGCACGCTTGCGCTTCTCGGTACCCGGTGTGACCCTGATCTCACCGCCCCCGCACCACGACATCTACTCCATAGAGGACTTGGCACAGCTGATCTTTGACCTCAAGCAGGTCAACCCGAATGCGCTGGTGTCCGTCAAGCTGGTATCCGAACCCGGTGTGGGGACGGTCGCCGCAGGCGTGGCCAAGGCCTATGCGGACCTGATCACCATTGCCGGCTATGACGGCGGTACGGCGGCCAGCCCGCTGAGTTCCATCCATTATGCCGGCTCTCCGTGGGAGCTGGGGTTGAGCGAGGCGCAGCAGGCGCTGCGTGCCAACGACCTGCGCGACAAGGTCCGGTTGCAGACGGACGGCGGGCTTAAGACCGGTCTGGACGTGGTCAAGGGCGCCATTCTCGGTGCCGAGAGCTTCGGGTTCGGCACCACGCCCATGGTTGCGCTGGGCTGCAAGTACCTGCGTATCTGTCACCTGAACAACTGCGCCACCGGTATTGCGACCCAGAATGACCGCCTCCGGGCCGATCATTTCCAGGGCACGGTCGAGATGGCCATGAACTTCTTCCGGTTCGTGGCCCAGGAAACCCGCGAGTGGATGGCCCAGTTGGGCGTTCGGAACTTCGAGGAGCTCGTGGGGCGTACCGACCTTCTGGAACTGCTGCCGGGCGACACGCCAAGACAGCGGAACCTGGACCTGACCTCGATCCTGAAGAACGACCATATACCGGCCGAGAAGCCGCAGTACTGTCAGGTGGAGAAGAATACACCCTTCGACCCCGGCGAAAAGGCGGAGCAGATGGTGGCGGATATGCTGCCCGCGATCCGCGGGAAGAAGGGCGGCACCTTCGAGTACCGGGTCACCAACTGTGACCGTTCCATTGCCGCCCGCGTCGCCGGTGAGATTGCGGTGCTGCACGGCAGCCAGGGTATGCGGGACAATCCCATCACGGTGAATCTGACGGGTACGGCGGGACAGAGCTTCGGTGTCTGGAATGTGGGTGGCCTGCATCTGAATCTGGAAGGCGATGCCAACGACTACGTCGGCAAGGGCATGACCGGGGGCAGCATCACCATCCGGCCTCCGGCGGACAGCAGCTTCGAGACCCAGGAGACGGCCATCATCGGCAACACCTGCCTTTACGGTGCGACCGGTGGCCAGCTGTTTGCCGCCGGGACCGCGGGTGAGCGGTTCGGGGTCCGGAACTCCGGGACACACGCGGTTGTCGAGGGCGCCGGTGACCACTGTTGTGAGTATATGACAGGTGGCCTGATTACCGTTCTGGGCGAGACCGGACAGAACTTCGGGGCCGGTATGACGGGCGGCTTTGCGTATGTCCTGGACGATAGCCGCACTTTCGTGGACAAGTACAACCACGAGTTGGTGGAGATTCACCGCATCTCCAGCGAACACATGGAGCCCTACCGCAACCATCTGCGCGGGGTAATCCAGGAGCATGCACAGGCAACCGGGAGCAGCTGGGCCCGGCATCTGCTCGAAAACCTGGACGATTACATCGGCAAATTCTGGCTGGTCAAACCCAAGGCCGCGAGCCTGAAAGGGTTGCTGGAAAGCACCCGGGCAAGACCGGAATAGGACGGATTCAGCAGGTTTTCGGGAATTTGAATTGAGGAAGATGCCATGGCAGAACGTTTGAACAACGATTTTCAGTTTATGGATGTGGGGCGCTGCGATCCGGAGAAGGTCCCGGTGGCCGAGCGCCGTCAGGAGTTTGCTGAGATCTACAAGCCATTCCGCAAGCAGGAGGTGGCATCGCAGGCCCATCGCTGCATTGCCTGCGGCAATCCCTACTGTGAGTGGAAATGCCCGGTTCACAACTATATCCCGAACTGGCTCAAGCTCGTATCCGAGGGCAATATCCTCAAGGCAGCCGAGCTGTGTCACCAGACCAACTCCCTGCCCGAGGTCTGTGGCCGCGTATGTCCCCAGGACCGGCTCTGCGAAGGTGCCTGCACCCTGAACGACGGCTTTGGCGCGGTTACCATTGGTTCCGTGGAAAAGTACATCACCGATACCGCCTTTGCCCTTGGCTGGCGCCCGGACCTGTCGAACGTGGTGTGGACCGACCACAAGGTTGCCGTAATCGGTGCCGGTCCCGCCGGACTCTCGTGCGCGGACGTGCTCGCGCGCAACGGCGTCAAGCCTGTGGTCTTTGATCGCTACCCGGAAATCGGCGGCCTGCTGACCTTTGGTATTCCCGAATTCAAGCTGGAAAAGCACGTGATGCGCACTCGCCGCGAGGTCTTCGAGGGCATGGGTGTTGAGTTCCGCCTCGGTGTGGATGTGGGAGAGGATGTCAGCATCGATGAGCTGATGTCCGATTACGATGCGGTCTTCATGGGCATGGGGACCTATACCTACATGAAGGGTGGCTTCCCCGGCGAGGACCTTCCAGGCGTCTATGAGGCGCTGCCCTACCTGGTATCGAACGTGAACCGCCGCCTGGGCGTTGAGCGCGAGGGTGACCAGTTCATCAACATGAAGGGCCAGCAGGTGGTGGTTCTCGGCGGCGGTGATACCGCCATGGACTGCAACCGCACGGCCATCCGCCAGCAGGCGGCGAGTGTTACCTGTGCCTACCGGCGCGACGAGGCCAATATGCCGGGGTCCCGGAAAGAGGTCCACAATGCCAAGGAAGAAGGGGTGAACTTCAAGTTCAACCGCCAGCCCATCGCGATTATCGGCGAAGACCGGGTCGAGGGCGTCAAGGTGGTGGAAACCCAACTCGGCGAGCCCGACGAGAACGGACGCCGGCGCCCCGAAGCGATCCCGGGCAGCGAAGAGATCATTCCCGCCGATGCTGTGCTGGTGGCGTTTGGATTCCGGCCCAGCCCCTCGGACTGGTTTGAAGAGAAGAACGTTGAGACCGATGACGGGGGACGCGTCATGGCGCCGGAAACAGCCCAGTACCCCTATCAGACCTCAAACCCCAAAGTATTTGCCGGCGGCGACATGGTCCGTGGTTCCGACCTGGTGGTCACGGCCGTAGCCGAGGGCCGCAAGGCGGCCGAAGGCATCATGGACTATCTGGACATCTGATGACTCAATTGAAGAATGACAGGCTGCTACGTGCCATCGCCGGCGAACCGGTGGATGCGACCCCGGTATGGATGATGCGCCAGGCCGGGCGCTATCTCCCGGAATATCGTGCGCTGCGGGAGAAGGCGGGCAGTTTCATGGCGCTCTGCCAGAATGCCGACTGGGCCTGCGAGGTCACCATCCAGCCGCTTGAGCGGTTCGACCTGGATGCGGCCATTCTTTTCTCCGATATCCTCACCATTCCCGATGCCATGGGGCTGGGGCTCTATTTCGAGCCCGGTGAAGGCCCTGTCTTCCAGCACCGGGTGACCAGCAAGGCGGATGTGGACGCGCTTCCGGAGCTGGATGCGGAAACGGATCTTGGCTACGTCATGCGGGCCGTTTCAACCATCCGCCGTGAGCTTAACGGCCGGGTGCCGCTGATCGGTTTCTCCGGCAGCCCCTGGACGCTTGCCACCTACATGGTGGAGGGCGGCTCCAGCAAGGACTTCCGGGGTATCAAGCGCCTGATGATGGAGTCGCCGGAGGTGCTTGAAGCCCTGCTGGATAAGCTTGCCAAAGCAGTAACGGACTATCTGAATGCCCAGATTCGAGCGGGCGCCCAGGTTGTTCAGATCTTTGATACCTGGGGCGGAGCGCTCAGCCCGCACGCCTATCAGGCCTTTTCCCTGCGTTACATGCAGCGGATCATCGATGGACTGATCCGTGAACACGATGGGCGTCGGGTGCCCGCCATTGTCTTCACCAAGAACGGCGGCCAATGGCTGGAAACCATGGCGGACTGTGGCGCCGACTGCCTGGGACTGGACTGGACCACCAATATCGGGACTGCACGCCAGCGCGTGGGCGACCGTGTCGCTCTGCAGGGCAACCTGGACCCGTCAACACTCTACGCGCCTGACGATGTGATCCGCAGTGAAGTCCAGCGCATTCTCGCCGAATGGGGCCAGGGCTCCGGTCATGTCTTCAACCTGGGCCACGGGGTGCACCTGGACGTGGACCCGGACAAGGCGAAAGTCTTTGTGGATGCCGTCCATGAGCTCAGTCAGGACTACCACCAGTTCTGAGATGCCGGCTCTGCCCAGCGCCCGCCTCCGCCTGGTGGCGGGCGCCGCTACTGATTCAGTAAACTGCCTTCCGTGCCGCTTCCTGGCCTGCTATTACTACGATATTTCCCGATCAGGATCACCGAATGAGCAAGCGAACCAGCCGTGCGAAGACGGCCTACGTCTGCAATGACTGCGGCGCTGAATACAGCAAGTGGCAGGGCCAGTGCGGCGCCTGTGGTGAGTGGAATACCCTCTCGGAAGTCCGCATTCCGGGTTCAAGTGGCGGTGAGGCCCGGGAAGCCCGTTTTTCAGGGTATGCGGGAGCAGCTTCGGCCATCCAGTCCCTGGAGGACGTGGATCTTACGGAAGAACCGCGCGTGGCCACCGGTATCGGGGAGCTGGACCGGGTGCTGGGCGGTGGCCTTGTTGCCGGTTCCGCCGTGCTGCTTGGTGGCCACCCGGGCGCGGGTAAGAGCACGCTCCTGCTGCAGATGCTCTGTGAACTGGCCCAGTCACAGCCCGTGCTCTATGTAACCGGCGAGGAATCCCTGCAACAGGTCGCGCTGCGGGCGAAGCGTCTGGGCCTTGGGGCCAGGGGCGTTCGCATGCTGTCCGAGACCGGGGTCGAACGCATGCTGTCGGTGGCGGAATCGGAAAAACCCGCCATATTGGTGGTGGATAGTATCCAGGTGATGCACGTGTCAGATGTGGAGTCCGCGCCCGGTTCCGTGGCCCAGGTGCGGGAAAGCGCGGCAACACTGACGCGCTACGCCAAGCGCAGTGGTGCGGTGTTGTTTCTGGTGGGCCACGTCACCAAGGAAGGCAGCCTGGCGGGCCCCAAGGTGCTCGAACACATGATCGATGCCTCCCTGCTTCTGGAAGGCTCCAGTGACAGCCGGTACCGGACCCTGCGCGGCATCAAGAACCGTTTCGGGGCCGTGAATGAGCTCGGTGTCTTTGCCATGCTGGAGCAGGGCCTGAAGGAAGTGCGCAATCCCAGCGCCATCTTCCTGAACCGGGGCAGCGAGGAGGCGCCCGGCAGTGCTGTCATGGTGGTGTGGGAAGGCACCCGTCCGCTGCTGGTGGAGGTGCAGGCGCTTGTGGACAGCGCCCAGGGTGGTTATCCACGGCGGGTCGCGGTGGGCATGGACCAGAATCGCCTGGCGATGCTCCTGGCTGTGCTGCATCGTCACGGGGGGCTGCATTGTGGCGACCAGGATGTCTTTGTGAACGTAGTGGGCGGCGTCAAGGTAACCGAGACCACGGCGGACCTGGCATTGCTGGCGGCGATTATCTCTTCATTCCGGGATAAACCGCTGCCCCGGGATCTGGTGATTTTCGGGGAGGTGGGCCTGTCCGGGGAGATCCGGCCGGTGCCCAGCGGCCAGGAACGTATCCAGGAGGCCGCCAAGCATGGCTTTCGCAAGGCCCTGGTGCCGGGCGCCAACGTACCCCGGAAACCGGGTGAATCCATGACCGTCACGGGCGTGAATCGCCTCAGCGAGGTCCTGGACGCCCTTGAGGCTTTGTGCGACTGAACAGGAGGGGAGTGAATGGCCGCTGATGAGGCGCAGGTTGTTACTGAAAGGCATGATGATCTCCTGTTGGTTCGCCTCAATCGTCCCGAGTCCCGCAATGCCGTGGACGGGCCAACCGCGGAGCGGCTCGCGGCCGCTTTCCGTGAGTTTGAGGCGGATGACGGGCTGCGGGTGGCCGTGCTTACGGGCAACGGGGCGCATTTCTGCGCCGGGGCGGACCTGAAGGGGGTTTCCGAGGGGGCCCGGGTCAACCGTCTTTCCCCGGAAGGCGACGGCCCCATGGGGCCTTCCCGGTTGCGGCTTACCAAGCCCGTGATTGCGGCGGTATCCGGCTATTGCGTGGCAGGCGGGCTTGAGCTGGCGGCCTGGTGTGACCTGCGGGTTGCCGATGACACGGCCGTTTTCGGGGTGTTCTGCCGCCGTTTCGGGGTACCGTTGATCGACGGCGGAACGGTGCGGCTGCCGCGTCTTATTGGCCAGAGCCATGCGATGGACATGATCCTTACCGGCCGGCCCGTTGAGGCGGATGAAGCACTGCGCATGGGCCTTGCCAACCGGGTTGTGACCCGGGGCGAGGCCATTGACCAGGCAATGACCCTCGCCAGGCAGTTGGCGGATTTCCCGCAGACCTGCCTCCGGGGTGACCGCCTGAGTGTCCTCGAGCAATGGTCGTTGCCGGAATCCGAGGCCCTGGCCAATGAGTTCCGCCATGGCCAGGCTACGCTGGCCTCTGGCGAGACCGTCTCGGGCGCGGGTCGTTTTGGTTCCGGGCAGGGGCGCCATGGGGCGTTTGAATAAAGCCGGTTTCTGTCTCGGGCTGGCACTGTGCCTGCTCTGGGCACCTCCGGGGTGGTCGGTAACGGAGGCATGCCGGGAAAGCCAGGTTCAGCCGGAAAATATCGACCTTGATCAGCCACGGGATCAACTGGCGCGTCAGTCGGATCTGATCATCCCGCCGGGGGCGACTATTGGTGAGGTTCAGGTCCACAACCGGCCGATTTTCGACACGGATAAACCGGGGCAGGACAATGCCCTGTACCGTTTGCTGAACTGGCTCAATGTGCCGACCTGGGATTCGGCACTGGCGTCACAGCTGGTGTTTTCCGAGGGCGATTATTACAGCCAGGACGACCTGTCCGAGTCGGAGCGTATCCTCAGAAGTCGACGGTATCTAACGGCAGCCTGGGTCAGCCCGATCCGGGTCTGTGGCGACCAGGTGGATGTGTCGGTTCTGGCCCGGGATACCTGGACGCTGTTCCCCAGCCTTGGGGTGTCGCGTTCGGGGGGTGAAAATACGGCGACCGTGGGAGTTTCAGATCCCAATTTCCTCGGTTCCGGCAAGAGCCTTTCCATCTCCCGGACCCGGGATGCGGATCGCAGCACCACCAGCTTCGTTGCTCATGATCCGAACCTTCTGGGGTCGCGCTGGGAAGCGCGCCTGGGGTACGCGGATCGCAGTGATGGTCGGGGCCGCAACCTGTCCATCGAGCGTCCCTTCTACAGCGAACAGGCTTTGTGGTCATTCGGAATTCAGGCTGCGGAGGATCGGCGTGAGGATGCGTTGTTTTTTGGCGGTGACAAGGTAAGCCATTTCGAGCGCGACAGCTCCAGCGCGTCCATCTCCTATGGGACGGCGCTGAGTCGCAGCGGGATGACTCAACCCCGTCTGTTGGCCGGTTACCGTTATGAAGAACAACGCTTCAGCCCCGTTGAGGGGCGTGTGGCACCCGATCCCTTTCCCGACGACCGCGTTCTGAGTTACCCATGGATCGGGTTCCAGTGGCGGCAGAACCGGTTCCACGAGACGGTCAACCTGACCCAGCTCCAGCGGGTTGAGGACGTACGCGACGGAATCGATTTCCGAACCGAGTTTGGCTATTCCGCCGAGGGGTTGGGCGCGAGTGAAGACCGGATCGTGGTGCAGCACCATTTCAGCGATTCCATTGTCGCAACACGCCGGAGTTTTGCGGATTACCGGTTCAGCCAGTCCGGCCATTACCGGCTTGACGAGGATCGGGTGGAGAATCTGACCGCTACTCTGCAGGGGCGATTTTTCTATGGGGGCGTCGATCGCTGGAGCAGCTGGTACAGCGTGCTTGAGTTTAGCGCGGCGCGGAACCTGACGGCCGATCAACAAATGACGCTGGGCGGTGACAACGGGCTGCGCGGTTATCCACGCCATTATCAGCAGGGCAATCGGCGTTTCCTGGGTACTCTTGAACGCCGCTATTTCCCGGACTGGCACCCATTCAGCCTGTTCCGTATCGGCGGTGTCGCCTTTTTGGACGTGGGCAGGGCCTGGTTTGACGACGGACGCCGTAACGGACCGGACGAAGGGGTTCTGACGGACCTGGGCGTTGGGCTGCGCCTGGCGTCCAGCCGGATCGAGGTGGATCGCATGCTGCACCTGGATTTTGCGGTTCCCCTGGATGGGGATGACAGGATTGACGGGTTCCAGGTGCTATTGAGGGGCCGGACGCGTTTCTGATCCGGATCCGACAAAGCCATTATTGGGCTTCTTCCGCGACCTCACGTATCAGGTCGGCGGTTCGCTCGGGCGCTTCGAGCATGGGGACATGGCCGATACCCTCAAGAATTTCCAGGCGCGAGTTGGGCAGGGCCTCCGCTACCAGTGACGCGTTTCGGACGCTGATGACCCGGTCTTCCGAGCCCCAGAGGACGAGGGTGGGAACCTTGATTCCAGACAGCATGCCGGCGAAATCCACCTCGGCGTCCTTACGGATATCGTTGAAGATCCTGGCGTTGATCTCGCGGTTGCCCACCGCCTTACGGGCCATGACTGAACTGATCGGCCAGGGAATGAAAGGCCGTTCTTCCATGACAAAATCCAGGAGCTCGTCATAGTCCGCGTGATTTTTGACGATCAGTGGGTTTTCACCCTTCTCGAGCAGGCCGTCGAGCCTGGAGGGGTGTTCGTGGATGCCGGCGGTATCGATCAGCCCGAGGCTCTGCACCTGCTCCGGGTACTCGGCCGCGAACACGGCCGCCACCGCGCCGCCCATTGAATTGCCCGCCACATGAGCCTGTTCAATATCGAGTTTTTCCATAATGGCGTCGAGGCGTCTGGCCTGCTCGGGAATGCGGTAGGAGAGGTCCGGATCCTGGACGCTGTCGCCGTGTCCCGGAAGATCCGGTGCGACAATGTAGAAGTCCTCATGGAGGTACTGGGAGAGGCGCAGCCAATTGGTGTTGTTGGCGCCAAAGCCGTGCACCAGCACGAGCGTTTCCCGGCCCTGGCTGTTGTCCCCGCGCAGCAGTGCAATCCGGCCTTCTTCAATCTCGATATGGTCCCGTTCCAGACCGGCCTTGCTTATTTCGCGGTTCATGGCGGCGTCGTGCAGTGATTGCTGCAGCCCTGAACAACCACTTAGCATTAAGGCCAACAGCAGGATGAGAGTGGGGTAGGCTGTTGGTTTCCGGCGTTCCATCATGCACTCTGTCCTTCTGGTGACCTCAGCGGGAAAGCGAACGGGCGCCAGCATATCGGGTTGCTGGACTGTAATCCAGTGCACCCGGCCCGTATCATCGAGCGCACCGGGAAGATCCCGCCGTTTTTGGGAACAGTTAATCATTCGGGGAAGGAAAAATTATGAACGAGAATGGATACGACCTTGTTGTCTTCGGCGCCACCAGTTTTGTGGGCCGGCTTCTGGCGGACTATCTGCTGCGCACCTATGGCGTCGGCCAGGAGCTGACCTGGGCGATTGCCGGGCGGTCCGAAAGTCGCCTGGAGTCTCTCAGGAAGGATCTTGGAACGGCCGCGCAGGACCTTCCGGTCATGGTGGCGGACGCCTCCGACGAGGCTGCCCTCAAAACAATGTGTGACCAGACGCGCGTGGTCATCTCCACAGTGGGACCTTACGCGCTTTTCGGTGAACCGCTGATCAGGGTCTGCGCCGAGACAGGCACGGATTACTGCGACCTGACCGGTGAAGTCCAGTGGTTGCGTGAGATGATCCATAAGTACCAGGCAACGGCGGAGTCCTCCGGGGCGCGCATCGTTAACTGCTGCGGCTTTGATTCCATTCCCTCGGACCTGGGCGTGTACTTCATCCAGCAGGAGGCCCAGGTTCGTTTCGGTCAGCCCCTGACGCGTCTCAAGATGCGGGTGAAAGCCGCCAAGGGTGAGTTTTCCGGCGGCACTGTTGCCAGCCTGCTGAACGTGGTCAAGGAAGCCTCCAGCAACCCGGAGCTGCGCAAGGAGCTGGCCAATCCCTATTCCGTCTGCCCGCCCAATCACGGCTTTACAGCACGTCAGCCCAACGTTAAATCGGCGGAGTATGACCGGGATTTCCAGGCCTGGACGGCGCCCTTCGTCATGGCCGCCATCAACACACGGGTTGTGCATCGCTCCAATGCCCTGTCGGGTAAAGCCTATGGCGCCGATTTCCGTTATGACGAGGCCATGATGACTGGCCGCGGCCTCAAGGGGCGTGCCGCGGCCCTGGGTGTTACCGGCGCCCTGGGTGGCTTCATGGTGGGAGCCGCGGTTCGTCCCACCCGCTGGTTGCTGGAACGCTTTGTTGTGCCGAAGCCCGGTGAAGGCCCCTCTCCAGAGGCGCAGGAGAAGGGTTTTTTCGACCTGCGATTCTTTGGTGAGACCCGGGATGGCGAGTCGCTGCGGGCGAAGGTCACCGGCGATCGGGATCCAGGGTACGGTTCCACCTCGAAGATGCTTGGACAGGCCGGGGTCTGTCTTGCCAAGGACCTGAAGGGTGAAGAGCTCCAGGGGGGATTCTGGACGCCGTCGACCGCCATGGATGGGCAGCTCCTGGAGCGTCTGCGGACCTATTCCGGTCTGGCGTTTGAATTGCTCGATGACTGACCGCGGGGTTGGTCAGGTGGTATCAACCTGCCTCAATAACTGACCGAGCATCCCCTCGGCCGCCTCGATGGGTGCGCGCCATTGCTCGTAGCTGCGCACCATCGAGGGCTCATGGGGTATTGGCGGTGTTTCCGCGCTGGCATCGGCCTGGTTGGCGGAATCCGCGATGAACGCCAGACGCTCGGGGTTGGCGCCGTAATTGTCCACCAGAAATTTGCTGATGGGCTCCTCCAGCGGCATGCGATAGATCTTGGTGAGGCGCAGGGCAATCAGTTCGGCTGCCGGCCCCAGGTCGTCCTTCAGTTCCTTGACCACGGCGTTGCCCAGGCCCGCCTTGGCGTCAGCGCTGAAGCCCATCTCAAGCCCTTCGAGATAGGCGCCCCGGCTGCTCTCGACGGCTCTCTGCACACTCGGGTTATCCAGGCCGATCAGGGGCTGCAGTATCAGGACCACCCGTATTGCCAGATGCTTGGCGTGCTGGGTGGAGAGGGGCAGGTCATGCCTGAGGACGCCTTTGGGCCCCTCTGAGAAACTGTGATCAGTCAGGTAGCGGACAAACTGGGCGGCAAAGTCCAGCTTCTGCTCGTCGCTGAGGGCAATCGTGTTCTCGCGGATTCGCAGGCCAGTCCCCCGACGCCTGGGACCGGAATCCTCGAGCAGGCGTTCGCGCATCAGGGTCCAACGCTCCAGAGCCCTGACATAGCGCACATAGCTTTCCTCGAGACGCGCAATCGCCTGTCGGGTCAGCTTCGCATAGCGCAGCGCCATTTTCAGGTTCCTCTGCGCGCCGGGGAGCTGATTCAGTTCGCTCTGGCCGGACCATTTCAACCGGCCAACAAGCCGGGTCAGGGCGGTGCTGGTTTCCTGGAGAAGGGTGTCGGTGTCTTTGTCCAGAACGGACATGGTCAGTGGTGTCAGGCGGCTGCTCACCAGGAAGTGCGCCAGTTCCCGCAGGTAGAGGACGGCCGAGGCCTTTACCTGGCGGTAGGCATTGTGGTGGCGCTCCAGCTCATCCAGGGTTTTGGCGAGTTGCCAGTCCCCTTCGTAGTCAATGATCAGGCGCGTGATTTCACGACCGCTCAACAACTCAAACGCCAGGCCGAGCACGTCCTCCACGTTGTCCAGGTCCATCAGTGACAGGTCTTCCTGATGGGCTGCAGCGTAGGTCTGGGTGATGAACTGATCGCCCCGGGTCAGGCCCTCATCCTGGGACGGGGCGATGCCCTGAAGCCGGTACTCCAGCAATTCCGCAATTTCCCCGGAATAACTCTTGAGCTGCTCCATGGCTGCCTCAATGTGTTCACTGAACTTATCGTTCAGGTCCCTGATCCGGCTGAACATGCCCGCCCTTCGAAATACTTCGATTTCCTCGGCAATGCTGGCGAGCGTGGCATCGTTGGTCAGATCCACCACGGCAACCGAGATCGCTGTTGAACCCAGATCCTGTTTGCGGAGCAGGATGGCAGCCGCGTCCTGTTGGCGTTGTGGTTTGGTCAGGGTGCTCAGGTGCAGGTCCCTGGCGGTGAAGATCAGGTCCGGAATCATGTCCAGGGTCCGGGTGATGTTGTTCCGGGCGCGGCCTTCCTTTCGCCCCCTTATGGTCTTGGCCATGATCCGAGCAATCAGTGCGATCAGTGCGGCAAGAATGACGTAGACAGCGAAGAACAGGTAGGTCTTGAACCCCACGGGCTCGCCGTAACCCAGAAGAGACCCTCCCTGGAGTGCCAGGAAGGTAACTGGACCGGCCGTCCACAGAAGCTGGGCGAAAGTGAGCACCCAGGGGACCTCGCGGGCACTGGAGACCAGGTCTTCAATGCGTGTGCGGCCCACCCGTTCCAGGTTGATGGATGACAGGTCCTTCGTGGCGCCCTGGTCTTCCACCTTTTTTTTATCGTTCAGGCGGTTCAGAAGCTGGTACAAGGCCGGTCCCGATACTGGTTTGTGTTGGTTTATCGCATTCTAGCAGTCAGCGGGCTGTGGTGCGGTTACAGCCAGGGCGCGTTGCTGGTTTCCATCCGGTAAAGCAGTTCGTCCATCAGCATTTCGGCCTCTGGCCTACGGATGAACGGCAGGAGGAAAGCGCCCGAGCCCAGTCGAGTGGCCAGGTTGGCAAGGCCCGCCCGCCGCTGGAGGGGGGAGTCATAGACGCGCACCTTCTGGGCACGGAACCCGGCGAATACCGTGTAATGACAGCCAAACAGACCTCCTCTGAGAATCAGGTATTCGCCATTGAGACACCACCCCTGGCGACGCCAGTTCAGCCAGATCAGCGCCGGCGGAAGTGGAGCGGTTGCCAGTATCCAGACGCTGGCGTCCTGGTACAGCGCGCCCAGTACGGCAGCCAGCCAGAGTCCGCCCCAGAACGCCAGCCGGGGCAGCATGTAACGCCAGCTCACACCGTTGAAACTCAATGCCTGCCAGGGTAACCCCGGCAGGAGGTGCGCCAGGAGTTGCCGCTGTTCCTCCGGGGTCAGGGCAGGGGCCATCAGGCGGTTACCACCGCCTTCGGGCTGATCCGGCTGCATCATCCCGATCTGGTGGCATGTCAGGTGATGACGCCCGAAAAGGCGGGCCACGAGACTCTGGGCAAGCCGGACATGCTGGATGCGGTACTGGCGCAGGCCCTGTTCACGCCGCGTAATGAGTCCGGAGTGGAGGCGGTAGCGATCCCCCGCCTTTTCCAGGCGGTACCCGTGATAGCGAACCAGCGCCATCACAACGGAGAACAGCGTCATGACGCCGAGGAGCATGATAATGCCGGCGACCACCAACCACGCCGGTGACACCGAATCCGGAAGTTGTTCGGCCAGTGCGCGCAGTGGTTCAAGATCGCTTCCCGCCTCCTCCACGCGGCGCGCGACCGCCCCCAGTACGGATGCCAGAATGGCCCCGCCCCAGAGTATGGCCGGACTGCTGATGCCATAGATCACCAGGTCCGAGGGGCGCCGGGACAGCAGGTGCTGCGGCACACTCTCGCCCTCCGCTTGCCTCCCGGAATCCTCGTCGGCATCCATGTCACCATGGGAGGCGAGTGCCCTGTCCCGGAGGATCTCCGCGTGTGCCGTCGGGATGCCGGGCAGGTGTACCTCTTCACTGCTTGAGCCGGCGGACTCGATGCTGAGTCGGGCGAGGCCAAAGGGGCGGAGGTAGAGCGGCGTTTCAATGCGGACATTCTGGATGCGGTCGAACTCCAGGGTCAGGTTCTGACGGGTAAAGACGCCCTGTTGCACCTGTATGGTGTCGGCGGAAACCCGATACTGGAAGCGGAGCCAGGCGAGCACCAGAAGTGCGAGGCCGGCCGCCAGCAGGGTTACGGCTGTGGTTGCCAGCATAAGCGGCGAGCGCTGGGCAAACGCGTAGGCCCCGGCCAGCAGGCCCAGAAGCGGCCCGGGGTTGGTGCCCGCGAGCTGGCGGATGAACGCAATGCCCTGGTGGATCATCGACAGCGGAGAGACCCGGGACCAGTCACTCACTTCATGCATCCCCGTCGTCTCCCTCCGTACCTGCGTCATCATCGGCCTGTTGATCAAGCAGGTGCTGGCGCAGTCGCTCGCCAAGCGCCTCGTTCAATCCCGGTATTACAAGATCGGCCTGTTGGCCGCCAGCGCCATAGCATTTAAGCGTCACGAGGCCGAACCACCGTTCCAGTGGGCCGTTTTCCGTTTCGATATGCTGTATGCGATTGCGGGGGATGACGGTTGTGCTTTTCCATAGCAATCCCTCGTGGAAAAGAAGATCCTGTTCCCGGACGGCGTAGCGCTTGACCCTGGCACTGGGATAGCCAAGAAAGGTGGGGATGCCCAATACAAGCCACAGGCCAAGAACCAGCGCAGGCTGCAGTGGTATGACGCCTGCCAGGGCCAGCGCAAGGCCCACAACGCCGGCGAACAGCCAGAAACCGGCACCGGAAATAAGGACCATGCGGGGGTAGGCCGGGTCGAGTGGTTGCCAGTGAACGTCGCGGACACTGGGCAGGTCATCGTTTGAGAGCGTATCGTTACTGAACAGGGCTATCGCTCCATTATCCGGTCTGGTCGTCATGGCTCAGGAGGCAGTATCGTGGGCACCCGTCGCTGCTTGCAAGTCATTATCCTTATTCTGGGATTCTCCCTGGTTGGATCAGTCCTGGCCAGCGGCGCCATTGTCCGCCAGCAATGGCAGGATTATGACTGGCCGGTTCCCGCGAGTTCCAGTGCGCAACTGGTAAGCCGGGCCCAGACGGCCGTGGCCTGGGTTGCAGAGGGCATCCCCGCGAGGCCCGCCTTCCACTACGATTACCAGCCCCTGCGCATCCGTTCCGGTGATCCCGCGCATAACGGTCACCTGCACAGGCTCTCGGTCGGTGTAGAGGGAGACATGGACCAATGGCAGCTGCAGGGTCGCATTGGCCTGCACGGCACCTCGAACATCTACAAATACCGGGAACCACATCGCGAGGCGGTGGTGGGGAAAGTGGTGCTCTGGCGACAGCTCGAAAACGCGGCTGTGCAGGCAATCGGGATTGGCGGAGATCATCGTTTCGGCCACTTCAGGTGGCTCCCCCGTCTTCTCTGGGAGCGGTCAATCTCCGGACATCAGCTTCGTCTGGATCTGCCCCGCGGGCTCTACTGGCAAGGACCCAGCAGGCGCTGGCAGTTCCGGGCCGAGAGACTGGGCGATAAATGGGGCGCGCTGAATGCTGACCGTGACTTCAAGAGTGCCATCTACCTGGAGGAATGGCAGCTTGTGCTCAGTCGCCGGTTTCCGGTGTTCAACCAGGGGTGGTTTGTAAAGCTGGGGCTGGGCATGAGCCTGGATACCCGGGTGCGATACCGGGAGAAGGACCGCCGCGAAGTGCGCCGGGATCTCGGTAATGCAGGCTTCGGGCTGGTCCAGCTGCAGTGGTGATCCATACTGGCAGGCAATGGACGGTTCCGACTGGGTCGATGTGGTAGACTCCCCTGCATTCATTCACGGTTTAATGGTGGAGTCTGAGCGACCATGTCTGCTAATTCCTATCCGCATCTTTTCCAGCCACTCGATCTCGGGTTTACCGAACTCAGGAATCGCGCCCTGATGGGCTCCATGCATACGGGGCTCGAGGATCGTTTCTGGAACCTGCACAAGATGGCGCGCTATTTTGCAGAGCGTGCCGAGGGCGGTGTTGGTCTGATGGTGACGGGCGGCTTCTCGCCGAATATGGTCGGCCAGCTGGCGCCACTGTCCTCGACCATGAACAACCCGGCCACGGCTCGTCTGCATCGTCATGTGACCGGCGAGGTCCACGATGCCGGTGGTAAGATCTGCCTCCAGCTGCTGCACGCCGGGCGTTACAGCTATCACCCCTTCAGCGTTTCGGCGTCGGCCATCCAGGCGCCGATCAATCCCTTCAAACCGAAGGCGCTCTCCACCCGGGGTGTGGAACGTCAGATCCGCGCCTTCGTGGATGCCGCCCGTTATGCGAAAACAGCCGGGTATGACGGCGTCGAGGTGATGGGCTCGGAAGGCTATTTCATCAACCAGTTCCTGTGCGGGCGCACCAACCAGCGCAAGGACAAATGGGGCGGCCCCTTCGAGCAGCGCATGCAGCTGCCCGTAGAGATTGTGCGCCGTATCCGTGAAGCAGTGGGTCCGGAATTCATCCTGATCTACCGTCTGTCCATGGCGGATCTGGTGGAGGGCGGCCAGAGCTGGGACGAGGTCCTGATGCTCGGCAAGGCCATCGAGCAGGCCGGTGCGACACTCATTAATACCGGGATCGGCTGGCATGAGGCGCGGGTGCCGACCATCGTAACCTCAGTTCCCCGTGGCGCCTTTACCAGCGTCACCGCCAAGTTCCGCGACGAGGTGGATATTCCGGTCATCACCACCAACCGGATCAATGACCCGCAGACTGCGGAAGATGTGCTGGCGCGTGGCGATGCGGACATGGTGTCCATGGCGCGGCCTTTCCTGGCCGACGGGGAGTTCATGCGCAAGGCGGAGCAGGGCCGCGCGGATGAGATCAATACCTGCATCGCCTGCAACCAGGCCTGCCTGGATCATGTGTTTGAAGCGAAAAAGGCATCCTGCCTGGTGAACCCGCGCGCGGGCCGCGAGACCGAGCTCAATCCGACGCTGGCAGCAGTGAGCCGGCAGATTGCGGTGGTGGGGGCCGGCCCGGCAGGGCTTGCAGCGGCCACGACCGCAGCGCGGCGCGGCCACCAGGTGACGCTTTTCGAGGCGGATCCGGTCATCGGCGGCCAGTTCAACTACGCCAAGCGCATCCCCGGCAAGGAAGAGTTTGCGGAAACCCTGCGCTACTACAACCGCCAGATTGAACTGCTGGATATCGACCTGAGGCTCAACACCCGGGCTGACGCAGATGCGCTGGAGAATGAAGGGTTTGATGAAGTGGTGCTGGCGACAGGGGTGAAACCGCGCACGCCCGAGATCGACGGGATTGACCATCCGAAGGTGCTGGGCTACCTGGACGTACTCAGACACAACAAGCCGGTCGGGAAGTCCGTGGCCATTCTGGGCGCGGGCGGCATTGGTTTTGACGTGGGCGAGTTCCTCACCCATGACTTCAAGCGCCATCCGGAAGGTGAACAGATGCCCGTTGCCGACTGGCAGAAGGAGTGGGGCGTGGATCCGACCTGGGAATCCCCAGGGGCGCTGACCGAACCCCATCCGGAACCCTCGCCGCGACAGGTCTACCTGCTCCAGCGCAAGACCTCCAAACCCGGCAAGGGGCTGGGCAAGACCACGGGCTGGGTTCACCGCGTTGCGCTGCGCAACCGGAACGTCGAGATGATCCCCGGCGTTACCTACAAGAAGATTGATGACGAGGGGCTGCACATCCAGGTCCAGACGGAGCAGGGCACGGAAGATCGCGTGCTGGCAGTGGATAACGTCGTGATCTGCACCGGTCAGCTGTCCTTCCGGGATCTCGCGGATGAGCTGACAGAGCGGGGCATGGTGACGCACCTGATAGGTGGCGCGGAGGTTGCTACCGAGCTGGATGCCAAGCGCGCCTTCCGGCAGGGGACCGAGGTGGCGGCGGCGCTTTAGCGAGACCCGTCATTCCCTCATTAAAAAGGGGGCCCGAAGGCCCCCTGAGGATGTGACGTCCCTGTCATGCCATGACCCTGAAGGGTCAGTTCAGAAATCCACTTCGATACCGGCCCAGTAGGTGCGCGGCTTGCCGGGACGAGCACCCGCGGGGCTCCAGGAGACGATGTATTCGTCATCCGTGGCGTTCTCCACGCTGGCGATACCGCTGACCTGGTCTGTGAACGCATAGCGCCCCGAGACATCCACCACGAAGCGGGATTCGATCTCCTCGTCCGCCGGGATGGAGCCACTGCCGGCCTGTGAACGGGCATCGCTGACGTAGTTGCCGGTAATGTCGCCGGACCAGGGACCGGTTTCAATGCCGGCTCCCAGGGTCAGCTGGTGCTCCGGAATGTCCGGGAGTTCGTCACCATTCTGCGCGTTGCCCCAGGAGGCGAATTGCCGGTCAATGTTGTCACTGCTGAACTCGGACTCCGTATAGGTGTAGACCGCGCTGAGTGGCAGACTGACGCCCAGTTGCTGCGCTGCACCCAGGTCATAGAGAGCCGTTGCTTCCAGGCCGCGGATCTCGACTTCGCCGCCGTTGAAGGTCTGGCCATCGTCGACCTGGGCCTGGCTGCAGCCACTGGCGTTGGTGCAGGTTGCCAGAAGGTTGTCGTAGTCGTTGTAGAAGGCAACCAGCTCTGAAGAGAATGCGCCGTCATTGTAACGGCCTCCCAGTTCATAGTTGACGCTGGTCTCTTCTTCGGCATCGGGGTCGGAACCGGATGGTGAGAAGCCACGGTGAACGCCGCCCAGCAGTGTCAGTGCGTCACTGACCTGGTACGTCGCTCCGATACCGGGGGTCACCACGTCATAGCTGTTCTCGCGGCCGCCGGTTACGTTCGTGCGGGCCACGTCGCCGTATTCGGTGCGGTCCAGGTCGATGGATTCGTAGCGAACGCCCGGCATGACCTGCCAGTTCCCGAAGGTCATGGTGTCTAGGATGTAGCCGGCAATGGCATCCGCCTCGGTCTTGCGGTTCGAACCGGTGCGAGGGCCGCCGCTTGTACCGGTGAACACCATGGAGCCTGTCTCGCTCATGCCGTACTGGTCATCCCACTCATGCCGGTCGATTTCGTCCTCGTGAACCCGCAGGCCGACATCGACGTCGTGCTGGACATCACCCGTTGTGAACCGATACCCCAGCTCCGTCTGTATGCCTTGGGCGTAGTACTTGCGGTTGCCGGCATCAACATTGGCTTGCAGGCCCGGGTTGCCCTGACCCTGGTAGGCGTCGCCGGTGGCCGGGTTGCCCTTGAGCCAGCTCAGAAGGTCAGGGTTGCCGTCGGGGTTTGTGATGATTTCGGAGTGGCTGGTGCCATCAACGTTGCCGAGCTTGTACCAG
Organism: Halospina denitrificans; assembly: GCF_004364635.1. Lineage (GTDB taxonomy): Bacteria > Pseudomonadota > Gammaproteobacteria > Pseudomonadales > Oleiphilaceae > Halospina > Halospina denitrificans. Next base: position 143,464 of record NZ_SOAX01000008.1, read on the forward strand.
TTGCGCTCAAAGTTGTTCCGGTAGAGCGTCGTGGTCAGGTCCAGGTCCCCGGAGAACTCGATGTAGTGGGTCAGACTGTACTGCTCGCGCTCACTGTGGAACCGATCCTGGGCCGAGCCCGCGTAGCGGCGGTAGGGATCCTTCTGGAAGTCCTCAAGCGTCTGGCCTATGTAGCTTTCATTGGCATCGCGTTCGCCCATGCCTACCTTGAGATCCACCTGCTGGTAGAGGTCGGCTTCCGGGGCGGAGTGCCAGCGTAGTTTGCCCACGAACTCGCGGCGCTCAAAGCCGGTGTCCGGCTCGCTGCGGTTTTCAGTGGAAAGGCCCTGCACATCACGCGGGGTGTCCAGATCACGGAAACCATCAGAGCCGTCGGTGTAGCCCTCGATCATCCAGCCCCACTGCCCGGAGGATCCGCCCATATGCGCGTGGTGGCGCTCGCCGCCGTTGGAACCGAGCATGGACTGGATCCGGCCACCGAACTCCTCGGAGGGAATCGGTGTCGAGATCATATTCAGTGCGCCGCCGTTGGTATAGGGGCCGTACTTGATGGAGCTGGAGCCCTTGCGGACCTCAACGTTGTGCATCCGGCCGATGGGCGGGAAATAGTAAGCCGAGGGTGCTGCATAGGGGGCCGGGGCCGCCAGGACGCCATCCTCCATGAGGGTGATCTTGCCGCTTCGACCCGTTGAGGTGCCTCGCATGCCGATGTTGGGGAAAAGCCCGAACCCATCCTCCTCGCGGATATTCACGCCGGGGATCTGTCTGAGTACACGGTTTGGATCGTTGTAGTTGTGCTGATCCAACCCGTCTTCGTCGATAACGTGGGCGGACCCCGGCACATTGCTGATGCGCTCCGGGCCACCGGTAATGGTCAGCTGGTCCAGCGTGAAGTCGTTCTGTGCGGCGCCGGTTTCGGCTTCCTGCGCCATAACGGGGGCACTGCCAAGAATTGACACTGCGATGGCGACCGAGAGGGTATTTTTTCGTGCTGCAGGAGGCAGCGGGAATCCTGTTGTCATTGAGTACTCCTTACTGCTTTTGTGAATAGTAAACTAAATGAGAATCATTGTTGTGCGCAGTAAAGTATTATTAGCGTTAACGGATGTCAATGCTGGCTACAGGAATTTTAAGGTGCAGCGGGAAGCCAGAATGCCGGATCAGGGGGTATCGGCGCCGGCGCCTGAGGGCAGAAAGCGTGAGCGGTAGCTGCCTGGTGTCATGCCTGTCCTGGATCGAAACAGGCGTGAGAATGAGCTTACGTCATCGTACCCAACCCGCTCGGTCACCTGTGACAGCCGTAGCTGCGGGTCCTCCAGCAGCTTCCTGGCGTACTCGACGCGCAGTGACTGGAGGTAATTCAGGGGCGTCTCCCCAGTGGCCGCTCGGAAGCGGCGCTTGAAGGTGCGCGGGGTCAGGTTGAAACGTTCGGCGAGTGCATCCATCCGGATCGGGGCTGCCAGGTTCTGGTCCAGCCATGCCTGCACGGCCAGGATGGTCTGGTCCTGATGGTAACGGCGGGCATGGACGCTGGCATAGGCGGCCTGGTTCTGTCGCCCCATATCCAGAACAAAGGCCTTGGCCAGGGTCCGGGCCACCTCCACACCGCAATAGCGCTCCACCAGGAAGAGCCCCAGGTCGAACCAGGCCATGCCGCCGCCAGCGCAGAAGATGGTGTCATTGGCGGTGATCAGCTGGTGCGGACGAAGGGTGACGCGCGGGTAGCGCTGCCGGAAGAGGTCGCAGTAGCCCCAGTGCGTCGTGGCGTCCCGGTGGTTCAGAAGGCCCGCTTCGGCCAACAGGAAGGCGCCGGTACAGTTGCTGGCAATATCGACGCCCGCGTTGTGCCAATGCTGTAACAGGGCCTGTAATTCATGGTTTCCGGCCAGGGTCCGGTCAATCTCACCCCCGATAGTGGGAACCATGACAACATCCGGCGATCCGAGGCTTTCCCAGCTACAATGGGCCTGCAGGGTCAGGCCGTTGACGCAGCGGCAGGGTCGTCCGCCGGGCGTGGCCAGAATCACCTCGAAGCGGGGTTCCGGCTGCTGCTCATGGATACGGGCCCAGGTGACCCCCGCCATGCGGAACAGATCCATGATGCCGGTGATTGCCGTGGCGAGCGCCTGATCGAAGCCAATAATGGCAACCTTTTTCAGTCCTGGCGGGACGGTATTGTCACGGCGCATGGTTTGTCTCAGTGTCGTGAATGGCCAAGATTATGTCAGTTGTGACAGTGGGCGGCCAGGTCACCCTGTGGCATGGTCATGGGTACGTTTCCAAACAGTGATGGGGTAAGGTTCATGTCAGATACGCTGCTCAACCGCCGGGATCTGGACTTTCAGCTCTACGAGGCCCTGGATACCGAATCGCTCTGCGAGCGGGAGCGCTTTGCCGAGCACAGCCGCGAGACGTTCAGTGCCGTGATCGACACAGCGGATAGGATCGCCCGCGAGCAGTTCGCGCCCCACAACAGTGTGGCGGACAAGGAAGAACCCCGTTTTGAGGACGGCAAGGTCACCATGCGCCCCGAGGTGAAAACTGCCATGGATGCCTATGCTGAGGCAGGCTTCATTGCCGGGCGCTATGATTACGAGCTGGGTGGGATGCAGCTGCCCGAGACGGTGATGACCGCCTGCAACGGCTTCTTCATGGCCGCCAACCCGAGCACCGCGGGTTACCCCTTCCTGACCACGGCGGCGGCGAACGTCATCCGTACCTTCGGCTCATCCGAGCAGCAGCAACAGTTCCTGGAGCCGATGCTGGCCGGGCGCTTTACCGGCACCATGGCACTGACTGAGCCCCAGGCCGGCTCCTCGCTCGCGGACCTGCGGACCACGGCGACGCCCACGGATGAGGGCCACTACCTGATCAAGGGTGCCAAGATCTATATCTCCGGCGGTGAGCACGAACTCAGCGATAACATCGTCAACCTGGTGCTGGCGCGGATTCGTGGCGCGCCGGCGGGTGTGAAGGGCATCTCCATGTTCATCGTGCCCAAGTACCGGTTGGATGCCGAGGGCAATCCCGGTGAGCGTAACGGGGTGGAGCTGGCCGGGCTGATCCACAAGCTTGGCTACCGGGGCACCACCTCAACGGCGCTCAGCTTCGGCTCCGACAACGAGTGCCACGGGTACCTGGTGGGCGAGCCACACGAGGGGCTGAAGTACATGTTCCAGATGATGAATGAGGCACGTCTGGGCGTGGGCTTCGGGGCAACGGCAATCGGTTACCGGGGCTACCTGCACAGCCTGGAATACGCCCGGGACCGCCGCCAGGGTCGTCATCCGTCAGACAAGGATCCATCCAGCGAGCCCATTGCGATTATTGAGCACGCGGACGTGCGACGCATGCTGCTGGCCCAGAAATCCTGGATGGAGGGTGCCTTTGCTCTCTGCATGTACGGGGCGCGCCTGATGGATGACAGCCATACGGCGCCGGGTGAGCAGCAGCGCCACGAGGCGCGCCAGATGCTGGATCTGTTGACGCCGGTGATCAAGGCCTGGCCCTCCGAGTACGGGCCCAGGGCCAATGACCTGGCGATCCAGGTCTACGGCGGTGCTGGTTATACCCGGGAATACCCGGTCGAGCAGTGCTGGCGCGATAATCGGCTCAACCCCATCCACGAGGGGACCAATGGCATCCAGGCCATGGATCTGCTCGGGCGCAAGGTCTGGCAGGGCAGCGGGGAAGCCATCCAGTTGCTGTTTGGCGCCATTCAGCGCGACCTGGAGGCGGCCGAAGGCGAGCAGTGCCAGCAATGGGCCTATTCCCTGAGTGAGACGCTGCAGCAGGCCGGGCAGGTGACCCAGGTGCTGGGCAAGGCGTTGGGGCAGGAGTCCCCGGAGAAGGCCCTGGCGAACGCGTCCGTGTACCTGCGCCTGTTTGGGCACATCACCGTCGCCTGGATGTGGCTGCGCCAGGCCAACGCGGCCACCGCGGGGCTGACCCGGGACCCTGAAGGCGACGATGCGGCCTTCTACCGGGGCAAGCTGCAGGCGGCGCAGTACTTCTTCCACTGGGAACTGCCGACCGTGGCCCAGGACCTGGTGATTCTGCGCAACATGGATGATACCTGCTTCAACATGCGGGATGAGTGGTTCTGACAGACAGATTGCGAGGGAGAGAAGCTGATGGCACTGGTTAATGTGGAAGCAAGGGGGCATGTGCTGCTGATCGGGCTGAATCGACCCGAGAAGATGAATGCCGTGAACCGGGAAATGTACCACCTCATTGCCGGGGCCTACGGGCGCCTCAATCGCGATCCGGAGCTGCGCGTGGGGTTGGTTTATGCAGAAGGCGATCATTTTACAGCCGGCCTGCAGCTCGACGACTGGGCGGATGTGTTCGCCACTGGTGAAGGATTCCCGCTTGAGGAAGGCGAGGTGGACCCGTTCTTTATCAACGGCCCACCCATGGACAAGCCCATTGTTTATGCAACGCAGGGCATATGCTTCACCTGTGGCGTTGAAATGATGCTGAATGCCGATATCCGGGTTGCGGCCAACAATACCCGCTATGCCCAGCTTGAGGTCAAGCGTGGGATCTACGCCTGCGGTGGTGCCACCATGCGCCTGCAGGAGGAAATCGGTTGGGCCAATGCCCAGCGTTATCTGCTGACTGGCGACGAATGGACGGCACAGCAGGCCTGTGACTGGGGGCTGGTCCAGGAACTGGTGGAGCCCGGCCAACAGTTTGATCGCGCCCTTGAACTGGCGGAGAAGGTGGTCAATGCGGCACCGCTGGGCGTTCAGGGCAGCCTGAAGTCCTCCCGGATTGCGCGTCTTGAGGGGCACGATGCCGCCAAGCAGCGGGTTTTCCGGGATCTGGCGCCGGTCATGGCGAGTGAGGACGTGCAGGAGGGCATCCAATCCTTCCTGGAGCGCCGTGATGCAGTCTTTAAAGGCCGTTAAAGTTTTCTGTCAGACAGGATTGTTCTGTTGATTCCCGTCAGGCGGATCGATATTCTGCGAATCTGAGCAGGCAGAAATTCCCGCAAGAGACCGTCCTGATGGATGATTGGCAGATTGACGTGGCGGCGCAGACAGCCCACCACAGCAGCGGTCTTCAACTGAGCTTTGAAGGCAAACCCCGGACCAAGCACTTTTCCGGTACTCCTATCCGTGTGCCTGATGGCATGCAGTCCCTAGAGCTTGTGCGACTGATCCGGGAGGGTTATCAGGCGTTCGAGAATGCCTGGCCCGATGAAGATGATGACACTGTGGCAAAGGCGTCCGGCAAGGCCGAGCAGGAAGAGAGCAACGGGGTGCAGGTGCGCCACCGGCGGCCCCGGCGGCGCCTTTCCCGCAGCGATTCCTGAAGCACCTACCAGGGTAATTCGGACCCGTCCGAGTGCCGGAAGGTGCCGGATTTCTCCAGGTCGAGTTCGTCCGCACGCTGAATCAGTCGCTCCGCAGCTTCCGCGGGGGTAATGTGGCCGGTGTGGCCGGTCATGTCGGTCTGAACATAGCCCGGGTGGAAGATCCCGACCGGTATGCCGCGCGGTTTCAGATCCAGGGCCAGGGATTTGGCGGCGGCATTAAGGGCTGCCTTGGTCAGCCGGTAGCCGTAACGTCCGCCGGAATCATTGTCCCCAATGGAGCCCATCCGCGAGGTCATCACGATGATCTTGCCGCCATCGGGAATCAGGTCCAGGAGCGCGTTGGTCATCTTCAGGGGGCCCAGTGTATTCACCTCGAACTGCGTCTGTATGCGGTCCCAGTTCATGTCCGAGAGATTCTCGTCGGTGAGCAGGCCTGCGTTGTTGTAGAGCAGATCGATCCGCTGGCCTTCCAGGTTGCGTCTTGCCTTGCCAATGCTGATGTCATCGGTGACATCCACGCCTTCGATGACATTCACTCCAAGCGCCCTGAGATCGTCCGAGGCCGCCCGGCAGATGGCGGTGACAGTATCCCCGCGTTGCTGCCACTGGCGGGCAAGTTCGAGTCCGATGCCGCGGTTGGCGCCGGTAATGACAATGTGCTGCGTCATGGTCTACTCCTCCATTCAGGCTGTGATATGGACGCTGATCTGATAGCCTGCGTTTCTTCAACACCCTATAACGAATGTCCGGAGGAAGAAATAGTGGTTAAGCGAATTAGGGCCCTGGCGGGGGCTTTGCTTATGATGGGGATGACCCTCCCGGCGGTTGCCCAGGAAGGTTGGTCCGGTGATGTTGAGGGAGGACTGGTAACGACATCGGGTAATACCGATGAAACGTCAATATCCGGGGAGGCGGATATAACCCGTGACTGGATGGACTGGCGTCAGAATGTGCTTCTCCAGTCGCGTTACACCGAGCAGAACGATGAACGCTCGGCAGAGCGCTATACAGCGAGCACGCAGCTGGATTACAAGTTCAATCCCAATGACTTTGTCTTTATCCGCGCCCGCTACGACAATGATGATTTCAGCGGCTATCAGTTCCAGGCGAGTACCACAGCCGGTTACGGGCGTCGGATCTGGGAGCAAGGGGGAAGTCACTTCGATACCTCGGTGGGCGCTGGTTACCGGTACAGCAAGTTTGAGCAGCGCGATCCCGAGCAGGGATCAAAGCGGGAGGAACCCATTGCACGACTGGCAGTGGACTTCCTGTATGAGCTTTCAGAGACGGCCAAGTTCCGGGAGGAGCTTGAATCCGAGATCGGCGTTGATGAGGGGGACTCTGTATCCCGCTCGGTAACCTCGCTTCAGGCCAACATCAACAGCTCGGTCGCCATGCGGTTTTCGTACACTGTGGAACATGATTCCAACCCACCGTCTGATTCAAAGAACACGGATACCATCAGTGCGGTGACTGTGCTGTACAATTTCTGAATGAATTCCGGGGGAGGGAGGGCCCCACCGAAGGGTGGGGCCTGTTTGAGGTGGGCCTTGTCCGTCAGACTCAGCTGTCGGACAGTTCGTCAACCCGCTCCTGAATCTCGGGGTTGGAGTTATAGGCCACGGCAATGGCGTTGTATTCCTCAACGGACATCCCCTGGTCCTCAATGACCTTCACCATCTCGCTCTGAGCTTCCTGCTGGAGCTTACGCGCTTTTTCCTCGGATTCCGCGGATTCAATCTTGGAGACGTAGTCTTCGCGAACATCTCCGATCTTGTCCTGGAGTTCAACAAAGTTCTTGAGTTCCTTGTCGGAGAAATCGGCGGACTTCGCCTGCTCAGCGCCGCCCATACCCTGACCTTGGCCCTGGCCCTGGCCCTGGCCCTGGCCCTGGCCCTGGCCCTGGCCCTGGCCCTGGCCCTGCTGGGATTGACCCTGTTGGGACTGACCCTGGCCTTCTGCACCACCACCGCTGCTGTAATCCTGGGCTACTGCCTGCATGCCAGCGGTACTGAGTGCGAATGTGATCGCTACGGCAATTGTCTTCAGTTGCATCGTCATATCCTCCGGTCTTATGGAAGTTGATTGGTTGACATCTGGTGGGTATCAACAGTCGTGCCAGAAAACAGCATAAACGTTTAAAAACAATAAGATAAGAGTGTTTTTTGTGAACACCAAAACGGTCAGAGCTGAAAGGTAGCCGGTTCAGGCAGGGTCTGGTGTGGCCCATTGCCACAAGAACGGAGGCGTCGGATTCCCGGAATCTAACGCAGACGTAATAAAAACGCCTCCGCAAGGGAGGCGTGGGTAATCCGGATGACTAACCGGAAAGGTTATTCGTCGGCCATCTCATCCACCCGCTCCTGGACATCAGGATTCGAGTTGTAGGCAACCGCGATAGCATTGTAGTCCTGCACCGACATACCGGCTGCTTCAATGGCGCTCACCATTGCGGACTGCGCTTCCTGCTGGAGCTCACGAGCTTTGTCCTCGGAGTCCGCATTCTCGATCTTGCTGACGTATTCTTCCCGGATGTCGCCGATTTCGCTCTGCAGATCCACGAACTGCTGCAGATCCTCATCGGAGAAGTCCGCCGCTTGCTGCTGGGATTGGGCCATGCCCTGATCCTGGTTCTCGTTGTCGCCATATTCCTGCGCGAGGGCTTGGGAGCTGCCGAGGGCCAACGCCATGATAAGTGCCAGGCCTGTTATTCGAAATGTCATTGCTGTCTCCTTTTTGATTGGCGTCTGTGGACGTCAACCAATTCCAAGCAGGGGGCGTGCCATTAACTCAAATGGCGATGAAAGTTGCTGATTGTTAACCAGAACATGGAGAGCGTAAACCTCGGGGGAGCAATAAGCGGGGTGTGGCATAATGACACATGGGACTCGTTTGTGTGACATTGTGCCACCCTGTTCCCTGAAACGTTACCTTTGTTGATGGCCATGATGCGAACGCCAAGACTTGCGAATCTTCACCTGACGCTGATTATGACGATTGTGCTGCCGTTGCTCGTAATCAGCGGCATTGGTGTTTACTGGGGCTTGAGTGTGATGCAGCGCCAGGATGAAGCCCAGTTGAAGGAGGACCTGGCGCTGATGGCCCAGGCCACCAAGTACCCACTCTCCCGTGCCCTGCAGACGGGTGATTATGTGCAGGTCAATGACATCACCACGTCCCTCTTCAGCTCCGGGCGGGTATATGGAGCCTCCGTCTACGACAAGCGTGGTGATCGCATTTCCCAGGTTGGAGTGGTCGATACCAATATCAACGAAAGCCGAAGCGCTGCGGACGCGGTTGCCAGGGGCGATGAACTGGGCACCTATCGCGAAATCGAGGGAGAGGATGTTTTTTCCCACTTTACGCCGCTTTTCAGCCAGGATGGCCGCATTATCGGGCTCCTTCAGATCACCCGCCGGCGCAGTGACTTCGATCAGCGGTTAAGCGACCTGCGTGCCAATGCCTGGTGGATCTGGAGCATCATCGGCGGCGCCATCCTCGTCGTGGCCATTGCGGGCCATTACGGCGGCGTGGGTCGTCACGTCGAGCATCTGCAGACAACCATGGACCGGGTCCGTGGCGGTGATCGTCGGGCCAGGGCCCCGCTCAAGGGACCCAGGGAGATACAGCAGATTGCCATCGCGCTTAACGATATGCTCGCCAGTATCGAACAGACGGAGCAGGCCATGCATGCCCAGAAGGCCCGCGAGGCCCGCCTGAATCAACGCCTCCAGCACCAGGAGAAAATGGCGATGATAGGTCGGGTGGCAGGCGGTGTGGCTCATGAGCTTGGGGCACCGCTGAGTGTGATTGATGGTCGTGCCCGGATACTGGAACGTCGTGGTGGCGATGAGCGCACAACGCGTAACCTGGGAGAGATACGCGACCAGGTCCAGCGCATGACCCGTATTATCCGTCAGCTTCTTGATTGTTTCCGGCATTCGCCGCGGGTCGAGGAAGACAGTCTGACCATGACGGAACTGGTCAACGGCGTACTGGATTCCCACGAGAGCGAAGCGGCGGAGCGGGGGATTGCACTGGAAGTCGACAATCAGGCGCCGGACGCCGAAATCCGGGGGGATCGTACGCGCCTGGAACTCGCGGTCACCAACCTGCTCCGCAATGCGATCCAGGCGGCCTCCGGTAAGGTTCTGCTGTCAGTCAGGGCCGGTCCCCAGGCAACGGCCCTGACGGTGGAGGATGACGGCCCGGGGATCTCAGCGGCGGACCGTGAATCGGTTTTTGAGCCGTTCTTCACCACTAAGCCGGCCGGGGAGGGGACTGGCCTGGGTCTGGCGGTAGTCCGCAGTGTGATGCAGGAGCATGGTGGCGGCATCATCATCGGCACCAGTCGCTGGGGAGGTTGTGCCGTGGTCCTTCAATGGCCCCGCTCCAGCTCGGATCAGTGGGCAGAAGCAGGCAGTACTGTCCATGGAGGGTCTGAACGATGAGTGTGCGCATCCTGGTGGTGGAAGACGATCGCAGTCTGGCGGATCTGCTTCAGGAAGAGCTTGAGCAGGAAGGCTACGAGGTCCGGGTTGCCAATGACTGTGCTGGTGGTATTGCGCTGTGCGATGAGTGGGAACCGGTGCTCGTGCTGTCCGACCTGCGCCTGCCGGACGACGATGGCATGGCGCTGCTGCGCTTTACCCGCAACCAGCCCGACCCACCCCTGTTTCTGCTGGTAACCGCCTTCGGTACCGTTGATCAGGCGGTTGAAGCGCTCAAGGCCGGGGCGGATGAATTCCTCACCAAACCACTGTCCATGGATCATCTTCTGCTCATGGTTCGGCGGCTGCTCGAGCAGCGCGAACTCAGGCGGGAAGTGTCCGTCTACAGGGCCTCGCAGGGGCAGGGGAGTTTTCACGGGCTGATCGGTGGAAGCGCCGTGATGCACGGGCTTTTTGGCGAGATCCGGCAGGTTGCCCAGGGCAGTATGCCCGTGTTGGTGCTGGGTGAAAGTGGCGTCGGGAAGGAACTGGTGGCGAGGGCAATTCACAATGAGAGTCCGCGCGCGGAGCGCGCCTTTGTTGCTGTGAACTGCGCAGGTATCCCTGCTGATCTGATGGAGAGTGAATTCTTTGGTCACTCCAAGGGGGCCTTTACCGGGGCGGATCGCGCACGTCCGGGTCTGTTCGCCCAGGCGGACGGTGGCACGCTGCTCCTGGATGAAATCGCCGAGATGCCCCTGCAGCTTCAGGCCAAGCTCCTGCGTGCGCTGCAGGAAGGGACCATCAAGGCGGTAGGCTCGGACCGGGAACAGAGTGTGGACGTGCGGATTATTGCCTCGACCCATCAGGATCTGCAGGGCCGGGTCGCGCGGGGGGAGTTCCGGGAGGATCTCTATTATCGACTCGAAACCCTGGCCATCCAGGTGCCGCCGCTGCGTGAGCGCTCCGACGATATCGAGCGCCTGGCCATGTACTTTATGGAACAGTCGGCGGCGCGTAACGGGAAACAGGGATTACGCTTTGACGATGCGGCACTGGAGTGCCTCAGGCATTACGAGTATCCGGGAAATATCCGGGAGCTGGCCAATACCGTCGAGCGCGCCGTCACCTTCTGCAATGGAGACCGGATACTGGTTGAACACCTTCCCCCGCGTGTTCAGCAGGCCAGTGGTGCGTCGGTGGCTTCCGCCGCCGCACCGCATGCTGGGGTAGGGCTTCTGAATCCGGGTGAATCACTCCCAACGCTGGAAACCCTGCAGCAGCGTTACGTGGAGTATGTCCTCTCGCAGGTGAACGGGAATAAACGCCAGGCCGCGCAGATTCTGGGGGTCAACAGGCGGACCCTTTACCGTTGGCTTTCGCCCGAGGATGAGGACTGAGCGGCCCGGCCGGAGAGCCTGTCCATTTCGTCCCAGGGCTGACCGTTGGTCTTTTCCTGGCAGCCGACTCGCCGGTGGAGGGCGGCCCGGCCCATCATGTGGGCGCTGACCGGCGCCGTAGCGAACAGGAAGACGGTAATCAGTATTTCCTGGACACTGACGCTTCCCTGCGCCGTACTGAACCACAGCATGGAACCCACCAGTGTCGCGCCAACACCCAGCGTACTGGCCTTGGTGGGACCGTGCAGGCGCATGTAGAAGTCCGGCATACGCGCCAGGCCGAGTGAGCCGATAGTGGCGACTAGGGCGCCGGCAAGGATAAGTGCTGCGACAATGGCATCAAGCCAGAGTGGCATTTCCATGGTTCCTCCTTATTCGATCACGTCGCCGCGGACCAGGTATTTGGTCATGGCAACCGTGCCCACGAACCCCATCAGCGCAATCAGCAGTGCGGCCTCGAAGATCAGCGATGAGTTCATGTAGATACCGCCGAGCACAATCACTGCAATGGCATTAACGTTGAGTGTGTCGAGCCCCAGTATGCGGTCAATAATGTCCGGGCCGCGCAGCACCCGATAGAGATTAAGCAGCAGGCTGACACTGAAGAGCGCGAGCGCGACGGGCAGGATGGCTTCGGTCATTCCAGGATCTCCTTCAGCGGCTGCTCGTAGCGGTTGCGGATGTGCTCGATCAGCTCCTGTTCGTCGGTAACGTGAAGCACATGCACCAGGAGCATACTCCGATCGGGACTCAGGCCAGCGGATACGGTCCCGGGCGTCAGGGAAATACTGCTGGCCAGCACCGTAATGGCGAATTCGTCCGTCAGCGTGAGGGGGAATCGGATGAACGCGGGCTGCAGGCTGTCCGGGTTGCGCAGGATCAGTCTGGCAACGGTAAGGTTGGATTCAAGGATATCCTTCAACAGTCGCAGCAGATACAGGAGGAGTCGACCTGCGTTGTGAAGGTGAGGCCTTTCGGGCCAGAACTGCTGGGTCGAGAAGGGAATCAGCCAGCCAAGGACCGCCCCGATCAGAATCTGGCCGGGGCTGATGCTGTTCACCAGAAGAAGCCAGAGCACAAGCAGGAAGATCGAGAAGCGGGGTCTCGGCCACCAGTACTGCTGCTGGGGAAACAGTTTCATCTCAGTGTGCCTCCTTCAGCGAGCGCGTGGTGTTCATCACCGTCTCCACATACTGGCCCGGGTCCTGGAGGCTTGCCGCGGTTGCGCTCAGGTAATCCATCAAGGGTTGGGCCTGAATGGACAGTGCCACACTGGTCAGGAGCATGACACAGACCACCCCAAAGCGGACCCGGTCCGCCCTGAGTTCGTGCGGGCGTTCCCCGGATTGACGCCAGAAGAACTTGCTGCCGGCGCGGCTCAGGGCAATGAGCATCAGCAGGCCTGCGCCCAGGAGTATGGGCCAGAGGCTGCCGGAAGCCCCTTCAGCCAGACTGGATTCGAGAATCCAGATCTTGCTGATGAAACCGCTGAAGGGTGGAAGTCCGGCGAAGGCAATGGCTCCGAGAAAGAACAGTATGCCCAGGGTGCGCCTGTCCTTCATGGCCGATGTGACCACCATATGGTCGCCCGCCTCGCCCCGCTGGCGTGCGATAAGGTCGGCAAACAGGAAGAAGGCGGCCGTCATCAGGGTGCTGTGGACAAGGTAGAAAAGCCCGGCGGCGATCGCCTGGGATGATCCCAGCGCCAGGGTGGCCATCAGCGTGCCGGCGGAGACAATTACCATATAGGCCGTCATGTTGCGCAGGCTGGTGGCGCCCAGAACGCCAATGCCACCCAGAACCAGCGTCGCCAGGGCCAGGGGCCAGAGCCACTGCCAGGCCAGGGTGTCCACCAGGGGCGTATTCAGGGCAAAGACCAGCGGGAAGACCCGCAGCATGGCGTATACGCCCACCTTGGTCATGATGGCAAAAAGTGCCGCGACGGGTGCTGCCGCCACGGTATAGGCGCGCGGCAGCCAGAACAGCAATGGCAGTAGTGCGGCCTTGACGCCGAAAACCACCAGAAAGATCAGTGAGGCGGCCTGGATAAGGGGAAGGTCGGCCGGCGGCGCTTCACTGATGCGCACCGCCAGGTCCGCCATGTTCAGTGTGCCAGTGACGCCATAGAGGATACCTACCGCAATGATGAAAAGCGCCGAACCGATCAGATTCAGGATGACGTAGTGAAGCCCCGCACGGCTGCGGGCGGGGCCACCCCCGTGCAGAAGCAGCGCATAGGAGGCGATGAGCAGCACTTCGAAAAAGACAAAGAGGTTGAACAGGTCGCCCGTTAGAAAGGCGCCGTTGAGCCCCATGAGCTGGAACTGGAAGAGCGCGTGGAAATGGGCACCGGCCTCATCATCATTGCGGCTGGCGTAGATGACCGCAAAGAGCGCGAGCACGGCCGTCAGTGTCAGCATCAGGACGCTCAGCCGATCGGGAACCAGCACAATGCCGAAGGGAGGTGCCCAACTGCCAAGGGCGTACACCAGGTGTCCCGCTTCACCAACTCGGGAACCAAGCGCAAGTGCCAGCCCCAGAAGGCTCAGGGTGCTGGCGATGCTGATCACCCGCTGGAGCCAGAGGGGTAGATCGTAGAGCAGTATCAGCAGGGCGCCGGCGATGAGCGGGATGAGTATGGGCAGAACCGGTAAATGAGTCATGGGCGCCAGTCCTCGTCCGGATCCACGCCATCAACATGGTCATTGCGCAGCTCCACCACGGCTCTCAGTGCCAGCACAACCACAAAGGCCGTCATGGCAAAGCCGATCACGATGGCGGTGAGTACCAGGGCCTGAGGCAGTGGGTCCGTGTAGGTCTCGGACTGACCAATGACGGCCGGAGCCCTCAGGGCCAGCCGCCCGGTGGCGAAAAGAAACAGGTTGACCGCGTGGGAGATCAGGGTCAGCCCCATGATCACGGGAAAGGTCCGGGCTCGCAGCACGAGGTAGATGCCGCAGGCCATAAGTACACCGACGGTTGCCGCGTAGAGCGCTTCCATCAACCAATCTCCTCGCCGGGACCGTTCACGGTCATGAGTTTGCCCAGGTTGGCCAGTATCAGCATGGTGGCGCCGACCACGGTGGTGAATACGCCAAGGTCGAACAGCAGCGCCGTCGCAAGCTCAATATGACCAAGCACGGGCAGTTCGTAATGGCCGAACCAGGATGTGAGGAATTCCAGGCCCATGAAGAGGCTGCCCAGGCCGGTCAAGCAGGCGAGGAGGATGCCACCGCCGATCAGGGGCCGGAATGAAGTCAGCATACGATCATGGGCCCAGGCCAGTCCCCCGGCCATGTACTGCAGCGAAAGTGCGACCACGGTGATCAGACCGGCGATGAAGCCACCACCCGGCATGTTATGGCCACGCAGGAAGATATAGGCCGAGACCATCAGGGCAATCGGCAGAATGGGTCTGGCCATGGTGCGCAGAATCAGCGGGTGGGGATTCGAGGCCCAGTACTGGTCACGCTCATTGGGAATGCGGTGTTTGAGCTGGAGATTGCGGGTCAGGGCGAACACGGCCACCGCGGCAATGCCCAGAACCGTGATTTCACCGAGGGTATCAAAACCCCGGAAATCGACCAGGATGACGTTGACCACGTTGCTGCCACCGCCACCGGGGACGCTCTGTTCCAGGAAGAAGTCGGAAATGCTGTCCTGGGGGCGGGTCATGATGGCAAAGGAGACCAGTCCCGTCCCCAGCCCGCCAAGCACCGCAATGATTGAATCGCGCGAGCGCCGGAGCCGGGAGGATTCGACGGGTGTTGTCTGGGGCAGGAATGACAGTGCCAGCATCATGATGATGACGGCAATCACCTCCACGGAAAGCTGGGTCAGGGCCAGGTCCGGGGCGGAGAAGCGCGCGAAGGTCAGCGTCACGAAAAGGCCGGCACTGCCCAGCAGCAGCAGCGCGAAGAGCCGGTTGCGGTGCCCCAGGACCACACCAAAGGCCGTCGCCATCATCAGGATGGCGCCCAGGATCGTTAACGGGTCCGCCGGGGTCATGGGTTTCGCGCCGTACCAGACGACGTTGGCGAGTACCGGCCCTGCCATGATGATGGCGGTGAGAATGATCAGGGCGATATAGCGCTGCACCGATCCATTTTCCAGGGCGTGAACAAAGCGCTCCGCACCATTGCCGGCCCGGGTCATGAGCCACTCAAAGATTTCCCGGGCATCGGCGGGAGGCAGCTGGTCATAGAGTTCAAAAAGCCGCTCGCGCAGGGCGTAGAGGATCAGGCCGCCAATCAGTGCCGCAAGGCTCATGTAGAAGGCGGGTCCCACGTGGTGGAGCTGGCCCATGTCGTAAGCAGGCGCTTTGACACCTGAGGAAGCCGTTGCCATGGCCCGGATCAGGCCGTGGACAATCCCTTCCGCCTGCCAGCCGACAAAAAGGCAGCCTGCGGCCAGGAGGATGATCGGGAGCTGGATCCCCAGCGCCGGCTTGCGTGGAGGCCATACCGGCAGCTCCCGGGGCTGACCGTTGAAAAAGACATTGTGAAAGATCCGGAAGGAGTAGGCGGCGGAGAAAAGCCCCGCAATAGCCGCCAGTACCGGAGTAAGCCAGTTCAGGGGGCTGATCACATTGGCATCAAGACTCTCTATGAAGAACATCTTCTTGCTGAGGTAGCCGTTGAACAGCGGCAAGCCTGCCATGGACGCCGCCGTGATCGCGCTCATGATGGTCAGGAGGGGCATGTGGCGCCAGAGCCCGTTGATGCGGCGCATATCGCGAGTCCCCGTCGCCTTTTCCACCGCGCCGGCCATCATGAACAGCGGCGCCTTGAAAAGCGCGTGGTTCAACAGGTGGAAGAGGCCGGCAACCAGCGCTGTGGCCGTGCCCAGACCCATGAGCAGGGTGATGAGGCCCAGGTGGCTGACGGTGGAGTAGGCCAGAAGCTCCTTGGTGTCGTGCTTGAACATGGCAATGAAGGCGCCGGTAAGCAGTGTTGCCATGCCGACGGTGGACACGCTGTAGAGCCAGGCATCGGTATCCGCGAGGGCAGGGTGTAGCCGCGCCAGGAGAAAGATGCCCGCCTTGACCATGGTGGCTGAATGGAGATAGGCCGACACGGGCGTTGGCGCTGTCATGGCGTTCGGCAGCCACAGGTGGAACGGGAACTGCGCCGATTTAGTCATGGCGCCCAGCAGCACCAGCGTCAGAATAAGTGGGTAGTGGGCGTGGGCGCGGAGTTCATCGCCGGCCGCAAGTATGTCGGTAAGGTTGAAACTGCCGACAATACTGCCCATCAGGACAATTCCCGCCATCAGAGCCAGACCGCCGCCTCCGGTGATGACAAGGGTCATCCGCGCGCCCCGTCGCGCCGGGCGCTGGTCGGAGTGGAAACCGATAAGCACGAAGGACACCAGGCTGGTCATCTCCCAGAAAATCAGCATGAACAGCAGGTTTTCGGAGGTGACAATGCCCAGCATGGCGCCCATGAAAGCCAGCATCAGGGCATAGAAACGGCCGGCGCCGGGTTTGCCGGCAAAATAGAAGTGTGCGTACAGGATGATCAACAGGCCCATGCCCGTGATCAGGGTGGCGAAGAACAGGGCCAGCGCATCAAGACGGAAGGCGATCGAGAGACCAATGGAGGGAATCCAGGCCCATTCGCTGGTGATGAGTTCCCCCGAGAGCACCGTGGGGGCCTGCAGGAGCAGTAATGACAGCGCCGCCAGAGTAACGATACCCGAGGCAATGGCGGGAATAAGGGGACTGCGTGCCCGTGCCAGCAATGGAACCAGCAGGGCGCCAATCAGAGGCAGTAAAACAACAGACAGCAGGGTCATGGGAGTCGATGTCCCGTTGTGTATGGCGTTTGAAGATGAACGAATCCTACAGAAAGTTTCAGTGGATTGTCATTGCCTCATTCGGGGTATAGGGTTCAGAGCATGATTGAGAGAGGCGCAATTTCAACGGACAGGGAGCATTACCGTGCAACGCTCGAGCGGTTGCGGCGTTTCGCGCGCCTTACGGATTCGCGTTTCCGCATACCCTTTACCTCCATCCGTTTCGGCGTGGGTCCCATACTGGGGGTTATTCCCGTAGTGGGTGATCTGGCGGGGCTCGCTCTGTCCGGCTATGTGATTCTGGAGGCCCGCCGTGTCCAGGCACCGGGATTGCTTCAGCTGAGAATGCTGGGTAATGGTGTCGTTGATGCGCTGGGCGGCGTGATTCCTTTTGTGGGTGACGTCTTCGACGTCTGGTTCAAGGCGAACGACCGCAATGTTGAGCTGCTCACCCGCTATCTGGAACAACAACTTGCTCCACCACCCTCAACGGGTTGGAGATGGCTGCCCCTGGTCATCGCCGCCCTGGGGACTGCATTCCTCATCGTTCTGTTCCTTGCCCTTTAGTCCCTGAATCGGGCGGGTTTTGCAACAAACCGCTTGCATCCTGTGTTCATAAAGCGACACTGGCCGGTAACCTATCGGAAAAGCGAGTATCGCCCTCTATGCCCGGATCGGCCTCACAGGAAACAACGGTTATCAGTGATCAGGCAAGCCGTATTGTGGCAAGCCTGGATTCCGCCCTGGAGAAGCTTGCCTCCACACCGGACTACGCCAAGGGCAATCATGTGGGTTGGGTGCTGGATCAGGCCCGCAAACTGCTTGGTTACCCCGAGGGGCCGGGCTTGCTGTTCGAGCGCGCCGGACGTCTCGACACGGCCGGGCTTTTTGCCGGCACGGACTGGGAATCGCCGGATACCCTGCAGGCCCGTTTTGTTCCCGTGACCTTTGAAGAGGGCGATGCACGCCTGATTGCTCTCGAATGTCTGAGCGAGTTGCGGATGCTGGCCGTTGCCGTGGGCACCTATTTCCACCCTCGCCTGTCGGCGGAGCAGGCAGAGCATTTTCTGACCCAGGTCCTCGCTTTCAATCTACAGTCGCTGTTCGGTATCAGCGATGAGGCTTCTCGATCGCGGCCCGTGAATGTGCAACGGATGCTGGATTACCACCTGCGGTACGTCGCCAGCCACATCGGTTTCGATAACATGCTGGATCACGTGGTGACCGAGGTCTGGCGCCTTCTGCGCCAGCGCCCGATCCAGATCACCAATATCCGCCAGATGGTGGATCGTATTGCGGTCTGCCTCTTTGATCCGTCAGTAGGTTTGGGGACAGCCGCCCGGGGGGCTGAACAGCTGGTCAGCGCGCTTTACGGCCCAACACAGCATTCCCGGGAGGATCCCGGTCTGTCCGTCTACGAGCAGCGGCTGTCCGGGCTGGATGATATGGCGCTGGATGCCGAGGCGGGGAGTTTCTCCCGGGCTATGCACGATTCCGGACTGGTCTCACCCTACCATGCCACTTTCCTGCGGTTTGCCCTTGAACGGGATGACGCCGAGCTGACGGTGCGCTGCCTGGGACTCAGCAGTACCGGCCGGGACTGCCTTCTGTGCTACCGCAGCCTGATGATGGAGCTGGCGAAGTATTCTGTGTTTCCGGAAAACTGTCAGGCGGTCTACGGTCTCGCGTGTCTGCTGGAGCGGGGGATTCTCTACCAGGGCAGCATCGCGGCAGCACTGTGGCGGCAGATGAAGACACCACTGCATGCGGACGTAGTCGCGCTGTTGTCCGGGCTCTATGGTGATGCCCACGACCCGGGAGCCTTTCTGATGGGCGGCATCATCAGCGCACTGGGTCTGCCCCTGGGGCTGGGGCAGGGCAACAACCCGGCCTGCCAGTCCACCCGCGCCCTGTCCATGTGGTCCTACACGGACCCGGCCTACCTGCTGCAGCTGGTGCGTTGGGCCTCGCGGGACAATCAGGTGGTTATGGAGTTCGAGGGCGAGTCCCTGAACTCGGCGTACCTCTATGGCGGTGTGGTCAGCCAGTGGAACCTGGACCTGGACCCGCTGTCACTGGTTCTGGTGCCGCACCTGGACCGGATCTACCTGGAAATGGGCCGGCGTTCGGCCGGGCGTGGCGAGGACCCGCACCGCTGGATCAACCCGGAATTTCACGGCTGGTGGGTGCATCGCGGCTTTGCCATTGCGGTGGATATCCATACCGGCAAGCTCCAGGACATTGAAGGCTACATCCGGACCTTCTATTCCCTGTACAACCCGCTGTACAACGGCAACACGCCTGTGGTGCATCCCCAGCCTGCGGGTATCGCCGTCACCGACAGCCAGGCCCGGTTCGTGGGCTGGCACGCCATTGCCATACTCCGGGTCGCGTTTGACCAGGAAGAGGTCATGCGCGTCTACTTCTACAACCCCAACAACGACAGCGGCCAGGATTGGGGCAACGGCGTCAAGGTCTCAACCGAGGGCTACGGCGAGCAGCATGGCGAGTCATCGCTTCCCATCGACGAATTTACCTCGCGCATCTACATCTTCCATTACGATGTCACGGACTGGCAGCTCCACACCGTGGAAGTGCCCGAAGACGAGATCATGAAGGTGCGACAGCTTGTCGAACAGAGCTGGGGCCGCAACCGGCTCCAGGCCTAGAACTTACGGCGCACTCCAAAGCTCTTTTCCGGCTTGCCGGTATTGCGCGCCACCGCAGTACGCTGGTTGGCGCGGCCGATGATCTTCTTCTGAAGCCGCGTCTCCCAGTCCAGAGCCGTCTTATCGTCCGCCTGCCAGGCCCGATTGAACAACAGTTTGTTACCCGCAACCGCGTCCGGCGACTTCTCCTTCAGCTCATCGATAAATGCCAGCGCATCTTCCAGCGGCTGCTCGCTGACATGGGTCACCATACCCAGGGCACCTGCCTGCTTCCCGCTGATCACACGCCCCGTCATCGCCAGCTCTTTTGCCTTATCAATGGGCATCAGCTCGGACAGCGTGGTGGTCAGGCTCATATCCGGAATCAGCCCCCACTTAGCCTCCATGATGGAAAACTCGCAATCCGGCGTCGAATACCGGAAGTCCGCCCCCAGCGCAATCTGCAGGCCACCGCCGTAACAGACCCCATGAGTCACCGCGATCACCGGCGCCGGCACTTCCCGCCAAAGGTACCCCACATCCTGGGCCAGATTGCTGATCTTCCGCCCCGGCTTGAACAGCAACTTCGCAAAGTTCACCGGATTCGCCGACACACTCTTCACATCCAGCCCGGAGCAGAAAACCTTCCCCGCCCCCTGCAGAATCACGGCCCGAACGGACGTATCCTTCTTCAACTGCTTCGCCGTCGCACTGATGGCATCAAACATGGCCATATCCAGACCATTGTACTTTTCCGGCCGATTCAGGGTGACGTAGGCGATTTCATCTTCGATCACAAGGGTGACACGGTCTGTCATGGGGCAGTCTCCGTTGTTGAACAGACGGGGTCAGGGCGGGGACTGCTAATCGGGAAACGCTGTGAATACATCCCTGTACGCTTGCCTCCGCCATCCATGGCTCCGGACATTCCCGATTAGCAGTCCCCGCCCTGACCCCTGATTCACTGCAGGGTTTGATGTTCCAGCAATCAAAAGGGTCGGATACACGCAAAATCTCTGAGCACAGCGGCAGGCAGTGGCTGTTGGGAATGTCCGGAGCCATGGATGGCGGAGGCAAGCGTACACGGACGTATTCACAGCGTTTCCCAACAGCCACTGCCTGCCGCTGTGCCCCGTAGAGTCTATCAGGCTGGGGACGATTGCATAGGGGCCTGATACCGCCGCAGTCTCAATGCATTGGTCAGAACACAAACACTCGAGGCCGCCATCGCCAGCGCAGCGAACATCGGCGACAACAACACCCCGATGAAGGGATAGAGCACACCAGCGGCGACCGGAATCAGCAGCGTATTGTACCCAAAGGCCCAGAACAGATTCTGCTTGATGTTGCGAATGGTCGCCCGGGAAAGACTGATCGCATTGGGCACATTGCGCAGATCACCCGACATCAGCACCACCTCAGCGGATTCAATCGCAATATCCGTCCCCGTGCCAATGGCAATGCCAACATCCGCCTGTGCCAGCGCCGGCGCATCATTGATGCCATCGCCCACAAAGGCCACGGCCCGGTCATCCCCCTGAAGGGCCTTGACCGCATCCACCTTGCCATCCGGCAGCACCTCCGCGCGCACCTCGTCGATGCCGCATTGGCGTGCAATGGCGTTGGCGGTGTGTTCGTTATCCCCGGTGATCATTGCCACGCGAAGGCCCTCGCCATGCAGTGCCTTGATGGCGTCAACAGTGGTCTCCTTGAGCGGGTCGGCAATAGCGATCAGCGCTGCAAGCTCACGATCCACGGCGGCGTAGAGCGGTGTCTTGCCATCCTCACCCAGCGCCTGGGCATCCCTGGCGACGGCGCTGACGTCCAGCCCCAGTTCCTGCATGTAGCCGGCGCCGCCGAGTGCCACTTCCTGCCCATTAACCCGGGCCAGAACACCCTTGCCGGTATCGGTCGAGAAGTCCGTGGGATTGCTCAGTTCAAGCCCCTTTGCCTGGGCCGCATCCACAATGGCCCGGGCTATGGGGTGCTCAGAAGCGCTCTCCACGCTGGCGATCAACGCAAGCAGTTGGTCGTTCTCAAAGTTGCCCATTACTTCCAGGTTGGTCAGCTCTGGTTGGCCTTTGGTCAGGGTGCCCGTCTTGTCGAGGGCCACGACCTCGGTGTTACGCAGGCGCTGGAGTGCATCACCCCGCCGGAACAGGATGCCCATTTCCGCACCCTTGCCGGTGCCCACCATGATGGAAGTTGGCGTTGCCAGGCCCATGGCGCAGGGGCAGGCGATGATGAGCACGGCCACGGCATTGATGAGGGCGAAGCTCAGGGCCGGTTCCGGCCCGAACAGCATCCAGATGCCGAAGGTCAGGGCGGACATCAGCATGACGATTGGCACGAATACACCGGCGACCCGGTCCACCAGGGCCTGGATGGGCAGCTTGGAGCCCTGGGCTTCCTCCACCATGCGGACAATCTGCTGCAGGGTGGTGTCGCCGCCCACGCGGGTAGCGGTGAAGGTCAGGCTGCCGGATTGGTTGATGGTGCCGCCGACGACCTCATCGCCCTCGCTTTTCTGAACGGGTACAGGCTCACCCGTAATCATGGACTCATCAATCCAGGAGCTGCCGCCGGTTACGGTGCCGTCCACCGGGATCTTCTCGCCGGGCCGCACCTGGACGGTATCCTCCTCGGCAACGTCTTCAATCGGCACTTCCTGGGCATCGCCTTCACGGATCACCCTGGCCGTACGCGCCTGCAGTGTCAGCAGGCGCTTGATGGCTTCGCCGGTGCGGCCCTTGGCACGGGCCTCCAGATACCGGCCCACCAGGATCAGTGTCACGATCACGGCGGCAGCCTCGTAATACACCTGCACCTGGCCTTCGGGAAGCACCGAGGGCAGGAAGGTGGCGACCACGGAGTATCCCCAGGCGGCGGTGGCGCCCAGCATCACCAGGGTGTTCATGTCCGGTCCGCCGCGCAGCAGCGCCGGCAGCCCCTGGCGGAAGAAGCGCAGTCCGGGGCCGAACAGCACGACACTGGCCAATACGAAGAACAGGTAAAAGAGCGTCTGCTGGCCAATGGCCTGCATCTGCCACTCCTGGAAGGCGGGAATGAAGTGGGCGCCCATGTCGAGGATGAACACCGGCAAGGTGAACAGGGCAGCAACGGCCACCGAGCGTTTCAGTTTGCGGGCCTCCTGTGCCTGGCTGTCTTCAGCGGGCTCGCTGCCGGTTTGTTCCTCGATGGGGGCGGCCTGATAGCCTGTCTCGCTGATGGCCTGCGCCAGTTCATCGGCGCTGACGGTTCCGGCAACGACCTCCACGGTGGCTTTCTCGGTGGCGAGATTGACGCTGGCGTTGACCACGCCGGAGACGTTCCGGGCTGCTTCCTCCACGCGGCTGACACAGGAGCCGCAGTGCATCCCGGTTATCTGGAAACGGAAGGTTTCCGTGGCCACGTCGAAGCCGGCCTGCTGAACTGCCTCTTTCAGGGCGCCAAGGGAGACGGATTCCCCGGCCTGGACACGGGCTTTGCTGGTGGCGAGGTTCACACTGGCCTCGCTGACGCCGTCCACGCCATTCAGGGCCTTCTCTGTCTTGCTGACGCAGCCGCCGCAGTTCAGGCCTTCAATGGTGAGGTTGTATTCGCGGTCTGTTGTGCTCATGGGCGCTCCTCCTGCCGCCTGATCTGGCGGTCGAGATCCTTGTTATAAACCTTTGGGTTACGGTATACAATCAAGGTAAATGCCGTACCATGGTACGGAGTCAAGTCCAGGATTCGGGAGAACCATGCTTACCATCGGAAAACTTGCTGCTGCCTGTGATGTGGGGGTGGAAACGGTTCGCTTCTACCAGCGCAAAGAGTTGCTTGATACCCCGGCGAGTGAGGGTGGCGTACGCCAGTACGGGAACGAGGACCTGCGCCGGCTCCGGTTTATCCGCAAGGCGCAGGCAGCGGGCTTTTCACTCGCAGAGATCCGGGAGTTGATTGGCCTGGATGCCAGTCATGATCATCACCGGGCGCGCGAGCTTGCCCGGACCCGGGTCGAGGCCCTGGACGCCAGAATCCTGGAGCTGCAGCAGGCCCGCGATTCCCTGAAACAGCTTGCGGCGGACTGCGAAGCGGACGATTCGGGGCCCTGTCCGATCCTGGAGTCATTCGGGGTATAGCGGGCCTCAGTGATTGGTTGATGCATCACTGTGGCCAAGCGAGCGCTCCGGGCTGATCCGGTCCCGGACCAGTTGCTTGAGGGCCTTGATCTCAGGGAAGCCACCGTCGTCTTTCCGGGACCAGAGTCGTGTCCCGTCAAGCCAGATTTCAAAGATGCCGCCCGAGCCCGGCTGAAGGCTGACTTCGTCAATATCACCGTCGAAAGTCGTCAACAGCTCCTGCGCGAGCCAGGTGGCTCGCAGCATCCAGCGACAGCCCGAACAGTACTTGATGGCAATGCTGTGTTGAGGGTCGTTCTCTGAATCCATCATGGTCCCTTCATTCCGGTGTTGGCTCAGCCGACCCTGAGATCGCCAAGCATGGGCTCAAAGACAAAGCCCAGCAGGAAGGCGAGGAGCGCAGCTCCACCGCCCATGGCAAGCGTCTCCATGCCGGCCCGGAAGCGGCTCATGCCGAGCACAAGGCCCTTGACCCAGCCAATGCCAAAGAGCGAGATTACGGCCGCGATGCCACTGACGATAAACATGTCCATACCCGCCAGGAAAGGCGCAATGAAAGGTAACAACGGAATGAGCCCCACGCCGATAAAGACCGCAAAGGTCGCGGTTGCTGCTTTCCAGGGAGAGGGGCCCGAGAGGGGATGGCCGAACTCCTCCTGGATCATGGTGTTAACCCATAGGCGGTGATTCGCGCTGATGGTTTCCACGATCTTATCGAGCGTCTGGCCTTCAAACCCTTTCTGCCCGAAGATCTGGCGGATCTCTTCCCTTTCCCCCTCGGGATCTAGCTCGATGTGTCGCTCTTCCTGTTCACGCAACCGGTCGCGGGCATCGTCATCGCTTTTGACGGCCTGATAGTTGCTGACGCCCATGCTGAAGGCATCGGCGATGAGGCTTGCAATGCCGAGCACGAAAGCAATCATGCCGGGCAGCCCGGCACCGGCGACACTGGCGATGACCGCCACGGTGGTGACGCAACCATCGATCCCCCCGAGGATGGCATCGCGCAGGTAGCTTGGGTTCGGATCCTCGGCCAGCCGTTGCCGGATGTCTTCCGGGTCGTGGCTGTGTTCAAGACGGTTCCAGCCCATGTCAGTCCTTATGGAGCGGTTGGTGCAATATTTTTCTGAGCAGCCACTAATGGAAACTAGATAAATGTGGTCTGCATTGCCAGTTTGCCTATGATCCCAATAAACTGCCGCCATGGATACCCAGACCAGCGCCCTCCACGAAGTACGTCTTGACCACGTTACCTCGCTACTGCGTGGCAGTGGGGCGCGAACGGTCCTGGATCTTGGCTGTGGTTCCGGCGCCCTGTTGCAGCGTCTGCTCGAGTCCGGCGTGTTTGATGAAGTGGCAGGCCTGGAGTCCTCCGGGGTATCCCTCCGTAATGCCCGGGACAGGCTGGCTCACTGGTTGGGCATGTCGCCGCCGCCTGTCCGCCTGCTCAGGGGCTCGTTCCAGGACGCGAACGAGGCCTGCAAGGGCTTTGATGCCGCCGCCATGGTGGAAGTCATCGAACACGTGCCCCCGCGTGAGCTGTCCACGGTTGAGCGGGCCGTTTTTGAACTCTATCGACCCGGCATCGTTGTTATCACGACTCCGAACGCTGAATACAACCCCCTGTTCGATCTGGCCCCGGGCGAGTTCCGCGATCCCGACCACCGGTTTGAGTGGAACCGGGACAAGTTCCGCCAATGGGTTGGCGGGATAGCCAGCCGCAATGGATACCGCGTAAGGACGGGCGGGATTGGTCAGGCGGACCCCGAGCTTGGGACACCGACCCAGACTGCCTGGTTTGAACGCCTCGATTGATGGTTCACATTCCGACCGCGTGCGAAATTGCAAAAGGTCAATCCTGATAGTTGCAGGATGCAGGGAAGCGGACCATACTTTTCCGGCATTACCCGGAGTTAATCCGGAAACTGGGACTGATATTGAAGGGAGTAGAAGGATGAATACATTAAGGATTTCCGTAGTTTTCCTGGTCATTTTCAGCATGCTGTCGGGCTGCACCACCGTCTCCCGCCAACTGGGAAGCGTTACGGCGAACAAGTACGCCGAGCCCCGGAGCGGTACGGTCTGGGTCGTCCCCCCACCGCAGCTTGAACCACCGCGTCCCGATGAACGCACCGTCTACATTTCCTATCGCAACATCAGCGATGCCACCCTTGATGTTGGGGCGCTTCTGAAAGAAGCCGCGCAGAATCAGGGCTGGGAAGTGGTCAATGATCCAACCCTCGCGCATTATCGCCTCAGAACGTCCACTCGTTTTTTTGGTGAAGTGGAGCCTGAATCCGGGGGCGCCAGTATGGGGAAGGGCATGGGCGCCATTGCCGGCGCTGCCACGGGGATCGGTGTGGGTGTCGCAACTTCCAGGGCAACGGATAGCGGACTTGCCGGGGCAGCAGCTGGTATCGGAGCTGGGGGGCTGGCCGGCATCGGCATCTCAAACGCCTCCAAGCCGCGAGAGTGGGCCCTGATCATGGATGTTGTGCTTGAGGAGCGCCAGGGGCAGCCGATCGAGGTCGAGGTCAGCACCGGCAGTGAGAGCGCGTCGGCTTCGGTTTCCGGGACAGGCAACAGCCGGACAGCTTCCGGCGGCGCGACCACCCAGTCAAACAGCAGTTCTGCAACCACAACGAAAAAGACCCAATATTTCCCGCACGGTATCCGCCTTTCTGTATGGGCAAACCAGATGAACATGCAGCAGGAGGAGGCAATGCCGTTGATCCGGGAGCGCACTCAAAAAGTAGTCACCAGAATGCTGCCGATGTGAATCGGCCCTGTCGGCGGGGTGGTTGCACCCCGCCTGCAACCCACCCCTACCGCAATATTGCGAAGACCGTAACATTTACACTTCCGGTCAGGTGACCTGTCCCACAGCTTGCCCCCTTGTCAGTTGATAGACTCCATGCTGCCCTGACAGAGATTCCGGAGCGTGGGAATGAAAGCCGTCCGGCAACTGACCCTGGTCATATTGTCCGCACTACCCCTGATGGCCAGCGCCGAATCGCTGGATGCCGCGAAGGCGGCGCTGGATGCAGGCACTCCTGCCGAAGCCGAGTCCATCCTTGCCGGTGTCAGCCGGGAAGAGGAGCGGGACGAGCTTTTTTATCTGCTGGCGGAGACGGCCCGGCAGTACGGTCATTACAGCGAAGCGGGCAATCAACTCAACCGTATTGACGACCCCGTCTGGGCGGCCATGGGATATTTCAATCTTGCCATGTCCCACTTCATGGAGGAGTCATTCAGTCGCGCGCGTACCGCCCTTCGGGTAACGCGTTCGCTGGCTGGACCAGCTTCGAATCCGGCGGCTTCTGAAATGGGCAATCGCGCTCGCCTGGTTGAAGGGCTGCTGGCCTTGCGCGGTGGAAACCCCACGACGGCGAAGGCGTCCTTTGCTGCCATCAAAACCGACAGCGTAATGGTGCCCCAGGGGCTCTATCTGCTTGGGATCGCCCGGGCGCGTACTGGTGAGCTGCACCGTGCCGTCCAGACATGGAAGCGGATTGAAAGTTTCCCGGCGGCCCTGCCGGGGGTGGTGGAGGCCCGGGTCGCCCGGGTGTGGGCCCATCGGGAGCAGCAACAGTATCGTCAGGCTCTGAGTACCACTGAATCGAACCGGAGCTACCTGGATAAGGTCATCGCGGACCTCAATGAGCTTCGCGACCGTGTCAGACGCGACGGTCTTGAAACGGTGGTGCGCAGCGAAGTGAACGGAAACGAGGACCTTGTGGATTTTCTGCGAGCAGGCCGTAATATCGCGCGCTCCAGCCCCATGGCCTGGTTTTTCCGCTTCCTGGAAACCGGCGGGACCATTGATGGGAGTGAGCGCCAGTTGAATGAGGCCTTTCTTGCGTTTCTGGGTGAGCAGGAGACGCTACTGCAGCAGTTCCAGGACCGTACGCTGCAGCAGCAGGCTACACTGTTCGAACGCATCGCACTGGAGCAGGCCGATGAGCGCCCAATGCAGCGGGGTGGCTGGGAATGAAGCGCCGTCTCCCGCCCCTTATTCTTATTTTGGTGATGGTTCCGCTGACCGCTGTTGCCAGCGTCAAGCTGCAGGAGGGCGCGGAAACCCTGGGCGATCTGCGTCCCCTCGTTATCCGCATCGACGACCGGCCATTGCCTGATATTGCGCTTGAGGACGCCGTGCAGCGCTACGTTGCCGTTTTCGAGAGCATGTCGGACCCCGAGACCCGCATCGCCGTCCTCAACCGCATCCAGAACCTGCAGTTCCGCTTTGGTGACAACCTGGGACTGAGTGAGGCAGAGAGTCAGCGCTTGCACCGGAAAGCCCTGCCGGACTTTGAAACGCTGCTGGCGGAGAATGACATGGCGCCAGGTGAGCGTGACCGGCTGCTTTATGAAGCCGCCCGGGCCAGTGATATTGCGGGCGAGCCGTCATCATCCATCAATTACCTGGAAACGCTCATGGCGGATCATCCGGACTCCGGGCTCGTGCCCGAAGCGGCATTCCGGGTGGGGGAATACCGCTTCAGCGGTGGCCAGCATCACGCCGCCGTCGACGCCTTCCACAAAGCGGTGGACACCGCGGAAGATGCCGGTTTCCGCGAGCGGGCGACCTATATGCTGGGCTGGAGCCAGTTCCTGGACGAGCGGCGCGAGGCGGCCAGTGACACTTTTATTGGTTTTCTGGATACCCACCATAACGAAGATTCCGGGTTTGATCACCTGACCGGTAAGGCTCGCGAGCAGGTGGATGACAGCATGCGGGTCCTGAGCCTGATCGCCGCCTACGGAGAGGGACCGCCATCCATGGCGCGCATGATCCAGCGGCAGGGGGGGCGCCCCTATGAGGCACAGCTTTTCCATCGGCTCATGCGATTCTATCGTGACAACAGCCGATATCAGGACAGCGTTGATACGGCCCGCTATTTTCTGGAGCGTAACCCCGGGCATACCGCTGCGCCCTTGATGGCAGATGAGATCGTCCGGTCGTGGACTGTGGGTGGCTACCCTGGCAAGGCCAGAGAGGCCAAGGCGACATTCATAGAGGATTACGGAGACGCCCGGGAAATGGCCGCGCTGGATGGCCAGCGGCGCAACCGCCTCATGGGATTTCTCAAGGAACTCGGTGTCTGGCATTACCGTCAGGGCCAGTCCGGCACCGGGAGCGCCAGGGAAGCGTTTGGGCAGGCCTCCCGGTACCTCGAGCAGTGGGCTGATCATCAGCAGCGCTTCTCCGTTGGCAATCGGTTTGAAACGCCGGGCCTGATGCTGCTGCTGGCCGGGGATGCAAGCCAGCAGGCGGGTGAGTCTGCCAGGGCGATAGAGCTTTATCAGCGCGCGGCCTATGAAGCACCTCCCTTTCCGGCGGCGCGGGAAGCGGGCTACGCGCTCGTGCAGCTTCGCCATGACCGTTGGCGTGGACAGGGTGACAGAGAGTCGTTGCTCAACCAGCTGGTTGCTGACGCGGACCGGTTTGTCGCGACTTTCCCGGAGAGCCCCCGTATCCCCTCGGTACGGCATGAACTGGCCAATATTCTCTACGACAATGACCGTCTCGAGAATGCGGAACGTGTTGCCAGGGCGTTGGTTGAGGCAGACGGTGGGGGCAAACATGAGCGGGCAGGCTGGATCGTGATCGGCCATGTGGCTCTCGAGCGTGGGGCGTATCCACGGGCGGAGAAAGCCTGGAATGAAACGCTTGCGCTGACAGCGGCAGACGATGATCGCCGGCCTGATTTCAAACGACGCCTGGCCGTGTCGGTTTATCGCCAGGGCGAGGCAGCCCGGGAAGCGGGTGAGATGGAGGAGGCCCTGCGCCATTACGACCGGGTTTCCCGGGTTGCGCCGGAAACGGAAACCGCTATCAGGGCCAGTTTCGACTATGGCGGCCTCCTGCTTGAGCTGGAGCGTTGGGATGAAGCAATTATGGCTCTGTCGACATTCCGGGATGAGTATCCGGAGCATCGGCTGAGCGGGCGGATTTCGGAAAGGCTGGTGTTTGCCCACCTGGAGTCCGGGGATCCGGGTCAGGCAGCTGATGAGATGCTGGCCCATGAGCCGGCGGAACTCTCGGGCTCAGAACTCTGGGAATATCGACTGGAAGCGGCCGGCCATTATCGGGATGCGGACCGGCTTTTTGACGCCGCATCGCTTTATGAGTCCTTCCTCGCCGAAGGCAGCCGCGCCCTGGGTGATCATGAGTTCCACCAGGAGCGCCGCCACGATCTTATCCGGATCTCCGCAGAGCTTGATCGCAGCGGTGCACTGGCTGATTGGCACAGTCGACTCCTGGAGGCGGAACGCAATGGGCCGGGGACCGATCGCAGCGAGTACCTGGCCAGCCAGAGTGCCCTCTGGCTGGGGCGTCGCGCGGCTGATGAATTTGAAGCCATAGGCCTGAAGGCCCCTCTGAAGGAATCGCTGCCGCGCAAACGCGATGCGATGGAAGTCGCCGTGAATTATTTCCAGGAAGCCGAGAAATATGGTTTTGCCGAAACCGCCACCGAGAGCACCTACCGGTTGGCCGAGCTCTATCGACAGCTGGCCGAGGACGTGATGGATTCGGATCGTCCCCAGGGGTTGACCGACCTTCAGGCCGACCAGTATGAAATGCTCCTGGAGGAACAGGCGTATCCCTTCGAGGAAAAGGCCATCGAACTGCATCAACGCAACCAGGAGCGTATCGCTGAGGGCCACTGGACGCCATGGGTCAGTCAAAGCCTGAGCACCCTCGCTGAAATGTTCCCGGCCCGTTATCAACGGAAGTCCCTCTGGATGGAGGCGCGTAATGAAAGCGGTCGCTAGGGCGGTGGGAATGGCGTTGTTTGCCCTGGCTACCGGTTGTGGCAGCCTTATGCAGGCACCGGATCAGGGTTATGAGCCGCCGGGGGCTGATGTGCCCCTGGTGCGTGTCCCTCTGGACGACGAAGCGCAGCGCCTGGTTTCACGGGCACGGGATTCGCTGGCCCGGGACAACCCCGGGCGGGTCCGGGATTATCTGGCGCGCATTGACGGCCGTTACCGTTATGAGCCCGACGTGTTGCTGGTTCATGGGATGGTTGATCGCATGACCGAACAGCCCCAAAAGGCGATGGTCCACTATGAAACCCTTCTGCAGGTAGAGCCGACCCACCCCGGTGCGGCCAATGATCTGGCGCTGCTCTACCGTGAGGAGGGGCGGATCCAGGAGGCGAAGGGGCTTCTATCCACTGCGCTTGAGGCGCATCCGGACCGGCCGCGACTGCATTACAATCTGGCCGTTCTGTACGAGCTCTATCTGGTCGACCTGGAGCAGGCGCTGGTCCATTACCGGGAATACCAGGCGCACTCGGACGGTGAGGACGAGAAAGTAGCGCGCTGGATCAAGGACCTTGAGAGGAGGGTGGAATGATCAGGGTGACTGGCGTCACAATCGCAACCGTTCTGCTGCTTCTGCCCTTGGTGGGCTATGGCCAGGAGGACAGGGGAATTGAAATCCGGGGCGTGGATGAGCGTCCCGGCGTGCTGCATCTGGTCCCGTGGCAGCTTCCTGAGGACGATCTCCCCGAGGCACCGCGGGTGGATGGGTCCCGGTTTGAACGCATTATCGAACCCGTGGATGATCGAGTCCACCGGCGCCACATGCAATTTCGCCAGAATCCGGCAGCGCTTCTTGAAGCGCTGTCGACCGATTAAGACACCTGATCACTGATAACGCATAACAACCGCAACGGAGTTTTGGAGCCAATGGAAACCGCAATCAACTTTTTCCAGCAGGGTGGTCCCTTTATGTACCCGATCGCCCTGATCCTGCTGCTCGGCCTTATAATCGTGCTTGAGCGGTTCATCTACCTGCAGGTGGCTCGGCGACGTAACCGCGTCGCGTTTGAGCAGGGCATCTGGCCATTGCTGAAAAAAGGTGATTTCAAGCAGGCGGCCCAGACCGCACGGGAATCAGGGGTGGAAATCGGGCTCATGCTTGAGGCCGGGCTGGCCCGTTATCGCAACAACCAGTCCCGGGGGGATGTGGAATACGCCATGGAAGAAGGGCTGATGGAGGTGCTGCCCCGGCTTGAAAAGCGCACGCCCTACCTGGCCACACTTGCCAATGTGGCAACGCTGCTCGGGCTCCTGGGCACTATCATCGGTCTTATTTCCGCCTTCACGGCGGTGGCGGACGCGGAGCCTTCAGAGAAGGCGGAGATGCTGTCCCAGAGTATTTCCGTTGCGATGAATACCACGGCTTTCGGACTCATGTCTGCGATCCCGCTGCTGCTGGCCCACGCCTACCTGCAGACGCGGACCAACGAGATGGTGGACAGCCTGGAAATGGCGAGCGTCAAGCTGCTGAACCTGATTTCGGAGACCGAAACAGGCAGTCAGGCAAGGGGCGGCGCGACAGGCCGGGGGTAACCGTATGAGACGGCGACACCGTAAACAGACCTCGGAAGTGGATCTGAATATCACGCCCTTTCTCAACCTGATGATTGTGCTGGTGCCGGTACTGCTTCTGAGCATGGTTTTCACGCAGACGCGAATCATGGAGCTGAGTTTTTCCGACTCCGACGGGGCGGCCGCCCTCGAGGATCAGGAAGACCTGTCGCTCTACGTGGTTCTGCGCGATGGAACCCTCGAAGTGGGAGATAGTAAACGGGGCCCGCTGAAGCGCTTCGACCCGGTCAGCGGCGGCGACCCGGATTTTGAGGCCATGCGCGAGCTGCTTCGCGAGATCAAGAAGCGGTTCCCGGACAAGCGCGATATCCGATTGCTGGCAAGCCCCGGCACGAACTACCAGACACTGGTGAGCGCCATGGATCATATCCGCGGGTATCCGGAGGTGGTTGCGGCGAATGTGGTGACGGCCGAGCTCTTCCCGGATATCGCCCTTGGCGATGCACCGTCGCGTAGCGGCGACAGCAATGGAGAGGGCTCATGAAGGAATCACGCAGGGCCCGCCGCATGCAGCGCCACTACCGGCGCATGAGCAAGCCGGGTGGCCTGAATCTCACGGCGCTGATGGATATCTTCACCATCCTGGTGTTCTTTCTCATGGTGAATTCCTCGGATGTCCGTGTACTGCAGCAGGAGAAGGACATCACCCTGCCTGAGTCCAGGGCCGATACGGTGCCGGAGGACGTGCTGCGCGTTGTTGTGGCGGGTGGCAGTATCCTGATCAGCGGTCGCGAAGTTGCGCAGGTTACCGGTGATGCCTGGCCCAGCGATGATGAGGAGCGGGTCGAGGGGCTCTACGAAGCCCTGTCACAGCGTGTTGGCGATCGGGAAGTGCCCGAGAGGGGGCTGCCCGCGATGATCGTCGCCGACCGTGATATGGAATATGCCGTGCTGCGCCCGATCATGCGCACTGCCGTGGAAGCGGGGTTCCGCCAGCTTCATCTCGCTGTGGAGAAACAACCAGGGGAGGCGACTGGTGAGTAGAGAAGACTCCTCCGGACTCCCCTGGGGCGGCAGTGGTACCGAGGATCGCCTGCTGGGGCTGATTACGCTGGTACTCCTGGTGTTCTTCCTGCCGGTGGCGGTTCTGATTCCGATGCTGGACGTACCCGAGCCCACTCCGGAAGAGCGTGAAGAGGTTCCGCCGCAGATGGCCCGGATGGTGGATGAGCCCGAACCCGTGGAGCCCGAGGAACCCGAGCCTGAACCGGAGCAGGAGGCGCCCGAGCCCGCTGAAGAGCCTGAACCGGAACCCGAGCCACAGCCCGAGCCGGACCCCGAGGCCGTGGAGGAAGCGCGGGAAGTTGCGAGCGAGTCGGGTCTTGTGGGGATGAAGGACCAGCTTTCCGACCTTCGGGAGCTGGCGGATTCCGGACCGACCGAGCTGCGCTCCCCGGACGCCGAGGCGGCGGCCTCCGATGACTCGGCCCAATCGTCGGGGCCGGACCGGGAAGAGGTGCTGGCGGATTCCGGCGGTGCCGAAACCCTGTCAGAGGGGCAAACGGAAGAGGGCGAACTTGCCCGTCGCGAGGCGCGGGAACTTGAAGGGGGACAACAGGCGTCCCAGCAGGCTGAGACCGAGCCGGATGAACGTCCCATGGCGAATATCCGCGAAACCTTCGAGAACAACAAATCGGCCCTGTTCTCCATCTACAACCGCGCCCGCCGCCGCAACCCGCTGCTGGAAGGCGAACTGGTCCTGGAGCTTCGCATCGCCCCGAACGGGCGCGTTAACGACGTCAGCATCGTCGACTCGGAGCTGGAAAACTCGGACCTGGAGCAGCGAATCGTCCAGCGAGTCACCCTGTTCAACTTCGGCGCGATGGACGTTCCCGAACGAACAGTCCGCTTCCCCGTGGATTTTGCACCACCCTCCTGACAGTGCTGTCTCGCGCACTGCCGGAGGGAGATCAGGCAACCTGCTGTTCGTGCCCCTCGTCGGTGACCGGTGACTCACCGTTAAGGTCGGTCAGGTGTTGAATCATCAATGCCCGGCAACGGGCCATCAGATCCGGCACATCCTTTATGCCCAGATGTTCAGTGGGAATGGGCGGCAGGACCCGGACGGTGACTGTGTGCGGACCATGGGGGCTCTGCTCATAAGCTTTCAGATAATCGCTAAAGCAGATCAGCGTGATCGGTGCCCCAGTCATCACCGCCGTCTGAAAGGCACCCTTGCGAAAGGGCAGGAGACCCCGTCCCCGGCTGCGCGTGCCCTCCGGCAGGATCCACACCGACTGCCCCCGGCAAGCAATCGCCTGGTTCGCCGCGTTCATCGCCGTCATCGCCTTCTGCCGATGACGCCTTTGAATCAACACGTTGCCACCCAGCCAGAAAATCTGCCCGAAAAACGGAATCCACCCCAGACTCTTCTTACCCACCACCACCGCATTCTCCGGCGTGATCTGCCCATAGAAATACAGATCCAGATTGGACTGATGATTCGCCACCATCACATGCGGCCGCTCCGCCGGCATATGCTGCCAACCCTCCAGGCGCACACGTGTATTCAGAACCCTAAGTCCACCCCAGGCGTACATACGTGCGCAGGCCTTGTTGTTACCACGGTGAAAGGGCCGGGCTACACAAAGGATAAACCCGGCAAAAGTAGCCGGAACAGCAGCTATAAAAAGCCCGATTTTCTGAGCCCAGTTCATGACACCCTCGCACACTTGTTTGTGATTTCAGTGTACGACTGTTCCGGTTTTTGGTCACGAAGGTTATTGTGCAGGTATGTAACAAACCTGGATTGACTACTGCACGAAGGGAGAGCGTTGGCGGGGATGGCTTTCCGGGAATCTCCGGAGCCATGGATGGCGGAGGGAAGCGTACAGGGATGTATTCACAGCGTTTCCCGGAAAGCCATCCCCGCCAACGCTCGGGAGGCAGGGATAATAGCTTTAGGAATCACTCCATACAGGCCAGAACCAACGCCCAGAACTCCGAGAAATCATTAACAACAACATCCGGCTTATACGGATACTTCTCATTCCCCGGAAAAATCGTATTCAGCCATCGCAGATCCCACTGCGCCCCGTTGAAGAAAACCGCCGTCTGCCCGGCCCGCGCCGCCGCAATCACATCCGTGGTACTGTCCCCCACATACCAGATGCCCCCATCCGACGACTCCCCAAGCCGCTCCGCCGCCAACAGCAACTGGTCCGGATGCGGCTTGCGCTGTGACACATCATCCCCGCAGATTGTCAGCTCAAAAAACCCGCTCCAGTCATCACCGTCCACCCGCCTGAGCTCCTCCTCGAAAAACTCCCGGTCCCGGTTGGTGATCACCCCGAGCCTCAAGGGCAGACGATTGAGCGCCACAAGCAGGTTGCGGACCTGCGGCTCGAAGGCCTTGGCTGTGCCGAAGTGTTTCCGGTAGTGATGGGTGAACACCTCATGGGCCCGCGCCTTCGCCTCGGCATCCTCCCCGAAAAGCACCTCGAAGATGTCCGTGCGCGATATCTTGCGGTCCGCGCGCACCTTCGGGTGAAGCTGGGCATGATCGCGCACATACTCCACCAGCCGGGCGTCTTCCGGGGAGCGGGCTTCTTCCGGTTCAATGACGTTGTCCATCAGGCCCATCCCCTTGAGTTCCGGAAGCATGTCATCCACGGCGTGGTACATGGCATCCAGCGTATCCACCAGCGTCGCATGCCAGTCGAAAAGGAGGGTTCGGGGGCGTGCCAGATTGACCACCGAGGGGTGCCAGTCGGGCTCAATGCGCGGCTCGGGTGGTTTGGGCCCAGGGTAGGGGGCTGGCCGGTTGTCCGCGAGTGCACTTTGTGCGCCGGAACCCTCGGGCAGTGCGGCGTCAATGAGGTCGGTAAGTTCCTCGAAGGAGGCCGCAATGGCATCCGGCCGGTGGTCCGGGTCTCCGGCGAATCGCCGCTCAATGTAGCTCGGCTCCCACTGCCCGCCATTGAAGAACACCGCCGTAACCGGGGCATTCTTGCCGGTGACCATATCCACCGTACTGTCACCCACGTACCAGACGTTGGGGCCCGCCTCCAGTCCTGCAGCGTGAGCCGCATTCAGGAGCACTTCCGGGTCAGGCTTGTAGGCAGTGACGTCTCCGGCACAGATGGTCACGTTAAAGAGGGACTGCCAGCGCCCCCCGTCGACAATCTCCAGTTCATGATCCAGGAATTCCCGGTTGCGGTTGGTGGCCACGCCCAACTGGATGCCGGCCGCACGAATCGCGCCCAGATACTCCGCCAGGCCATCCTGGAAAGGCTTAACCTCCCCGAAATGGCGGCGGTAACAGGCGTTGTAGGCTTCGTGGGCAACCTGCTTGGCGTCGGTATTGTCACCGAAAATGGCATTGAAGATGTCCGTGCGCGAGACGCGGCGCTCGGCCAGGATCTGTGGATGCAGGCGGCGGAAGATGCGGATGTAGCGTACGAGCTTGGCGTCGTCCGCGGTCTTGCACTCACTTTCCGGGAGAAGCTCCTCGACCAGCCCCAGGTCCTCGAGCTGGGGCAGCATCTCCTCCATGGCAGAGAACATGGCGTCATGGGTATCCACCAGTGTTCCGTGCCAGTCGAACAGGATCAGGTGAGGCGTTGCGAGCCGTGGTTCCGCCATGGAAACCGCCTCAGGCGAGTTTCTTGTGCTTGACCCGCTTGGGCACCCAGGCATCATCGCCCTTGCGGGACCGGAGGTCGGCATCGTACTCGGAGAAGTTGCCCTCGAAGAAGATCACCTCGCTGTCGCCTTCGTAAGCCAGGATGTGGGTCGCGACGCGATCAAGGAACCAGCGGTCGTGTGAGATCACGATGGCGCAGCCCGGGAACGCCAACAGCGCTTCCTCGAGAGCACGCAGTGTTTCCACGTCCAGGTCGTTGGTGGGCTCGTCCATAAGCAGCACGTTGCCGCCCTCCTGCAGGAGCTTGGCCAGATGGATCCGGTTGCGCTCACCGCCTGAGAGTTCCTTGATGCGCTTCTGCTGTTCCGCGCCCTTGAAGTTGAACCGGCCCACATAGGCGCGGGACTGGGTCTGGTATTGGCCAACCTGGATGATGTCCTGGCCGCCGCTGATTTCTTCCCAGACGGTGTTGTCCTCGTTCAGTTCCCGCATCTGGTCCACGTAGGCCAGCTGCACGGATTCGCCGACGCGGATCTCGCCCTCATCCGGGGTTTCAGAGCCGATGATCATGCGGAAAAGTGTCGATTTACCCGCGCCGTTGCCACCGATGACGCCCACGATGCTGGTCGGTGGGATGTTGAACGTCAGGTTTTCAAACAACACCGTGTCACCGTAGCTTTTGGTGACATTGTCCACTTCAATAACCTTGTCCCCCAGCCTTGGCCCCGGCGGGATGTACAGCTCGTTGGTCTCATTGCGCTTCTGGAATTCCTGGGAATTGAGCTCTTCGAAGCGCTTGAGTCGGGCTTTGTTCTTGGTCTGCTGGCCCTTGGCATTGCTGCGCACCCACTCCAGCTCCTGCTGAACCGCCTTGCGGTGTGAGGATTCCTGGCGGGCCTCCTGTTCCAGGCGCTTTTCCTTGTGCTCCAGCCACTGGCTGTAGTTGCCCTGGAAGGGGATGCCCTGGCCACGGTCAAGCTCCAGGATCCAGCCGGCGACGTTGTCCAGGAAGTAGCGGTCGTGAGTAATGGCAACCACGGTGCCGCTGTAGTCGTGCAGGAAACGCTCCAGCCAGCCCACGCTTTCAGCGTCCAGGTGGTTGGTGGGCTCGTCCAGCAGCAGCATGTCCGGCGTGGACAGCAGCAGGCGGCACAGGGCCACTCGGCGGCGTTCGCCCCCGGAAAGGTGTTCCACGCTGGCGTCCCAGGGCGGCAGTCGCAGGGCGTCGGCCGCCACTTCCATACGGCGCTCAATGTCATGGCCCTCTGAAGCCTGGATGAAGTTCTCCAGTTCTCCCTGCTCCTTCGCCAGGGCATCAAAGTCCGCATCCGGTTCCGCGTAGGCGGCATAGATCTCGTCGAGCCGCGCCAGCGCCTTGTTAACGCCTTCCACGGATTCCTCGACGATCTCCTTCACGGTCTTGCTCGGATCCAGCTCAGGCTCCTGGGGCAGGTAGCCGATATTGAGTCCCGGCAACGGCCGTGCCTCACCGACGTAATCCGTTTCCACCCCAGCCATGATCCGCAGCAGTGTGGACTTACCCGCGCCGTTCAACCCCAGGACGCCGATCTTGGCCCCGGGAAAGAAGCTGAGATTGATGTCTTTTAGGATTTCCTTCTTGGGGGGAACGACCTTGCCGAGGCCGTTCATGGTGAATACGTACTGAGCCATGGAATCTCCGCGTTAATGAGGCTTACTCGTAATCTGAGGCGGGGAAGCGGGGAGGGTCTCCCGGGAAGCTCTTTCGCCATGGATGGCGAAAGCGCAGCGTCCAGGGATGGATTCATAGCGATTCCCGGGAGACCCTCCCCGCTTCCCCGCGCACCCTGTGCCTAAGATGTTCGTACAGTAACCAATAGCGGTTTTTGAGGCAATAAAAGTCCCGTCTGGCGCGGGTTTGCGCCCGGTTTCCGGATGCAGGATGCTATTCGGCCGCTCTTTCGGTAGAATAGCCCAACCTTTTCGATCTGACCCCGAAAGTTCATCATCCGACCATTTTACTGGCAGGACGTTCCTCGGGGTGCGTCTGTTTGCCAGCACACAAGAGGCTGACAATGTTTAAGAAAGATATGACCATCGCCGGTTACGACGACGAGATCTGGAACGCCATGGAGGCGGAAGTCAAGCGCCAGGAAGAGCATATCGAGCTGATCGCGTCCGAGAACTACACCAGCCCGCGCGTTATGGAAGCGCAGGGTTCGGCGCTGACCAACAAGTACGCCGAAGGCTACCCGGGTAAGCGCTACTACGGCGGCTGTGAGCATGTCGATGTGGTTGAGAGCATTGCCATTGAGCGCGCCAAGAAGCTCTTCGGCGCCGATTACGCCAACGTCCAGCCACACTCCGGCTCCTCTGCCAACAATGCCGTCTACATGGCGCTGATGAAGCCCGGTGAGACGGTCCTGGGCATGAGCTTGGACGCCGGTGGGCACCTGACCCACGGCG
This sequence comes from Halospina denitrificans, assembly GCF_004364635.1. Classification (GTDB taxonomy): domain Bacteria; phylum Pseudomonadota; class Gammaproteobacteria; order Pseudomonadales; family Oleiphilaceae; genus Halospina; species Halospina denitrificans. Next base: position 182,621 of record NZ_SOAX01000008.1, read on the forward strand.
CCAAGGTCAACTTCTCCGGCAAGATCTACAACTCGGTCCAGTACGGCCTGGATGAGGAAACCGGCCTGCTGGACTACGACGAGATCGAGCGGCTCGCCGTTGAGCACAAGCCGAAGGTGGTTCTCGCTGGCTTCTCCGCCTACTCCCAGGAACTGGACTTCAAGCGCTTCCGCGAGATCGCGGACAAGGTGGGCGCCTACCTGTTCGTGGACATGGCGCACTTCGCCGGCCTGGTTGCTGCCGGCGTCTATCCGAGTCCGATCCCCTATGCCGATGTTGTAACAACGACCACGCATAAGACTCTGCGTGGCCCGCGTAGCGGCCTGATTCTTGCGAAGGGGGCTGGCGAGGATCTGCAGAAGAAACTGAACTCGGCGGTCTTCCCCGGAAGCCAGGGCGGCCCCCTGATGCACGCCATCGCCGGCAAGGCGGTGTGCTTCAAGGAAGCCATGCAGGACGACTTCAAGGAATACCAGCAGCGCGTGGTCAAGAACGCCCAGGCCATGGCCGAGGTGTTCCAGAAGCGCGGCTTCGATATCATCTCCGGTGGCACCAAGAACCATCTCTTCCTGCTGAGCCTGATCAAGCAGGACATCACCGGCAAGGACGCGGACGCCGCGTTGGGCCGTGCCAACATCACGGTCAACAAGAACGCCGTGCCCAACGATCCACGCTCGCCCTTTGTCACGTCCGGGCTGCGTATCGGTACACCGGCCATGACCACGCGTGGTTTCGGCGAATCCGAGGCACGGGACCTGGCCGGCTGGATGTGTGATATCCTTGATGACCTTGAAAATGAAGACACCATTGAGCGGGTCCGCAAGGACGTTCAGGAGCTGTGCCGGAAATTCCCGGTCTACGCTGACTGATCCCCTGAAGCCCGCTCTCCGGAGGGACATGTAACCATGCATTGCCCGTTTTGCGGTGAGGCGGACACCAAAGTGATTGACTCGCGCCTGGCGGCGGAAGGCGACCAGGTGCGACGTCGACGCGAGTGTCTGTCCTGCAGGGAACGCTTTACCACCTTTGAGGGCGCGGAGCTGGTCATGCCGCGGATCGTGAAACAGGACGGTTCGCGGGTGCCCTTTGACGAGAACAAGATGCGCCAGGGCCTGATGAAGGCGCTGGAGAAACGTCCGGTCGGCATCGAGGAAATCGAGGCCGCGCTGAACCGCATCAAGTTCCGCCTGCGCGCCACCGGCGAGCGGGAAATCAAGTCGCTGATGGTGGGCGAGGAAGTGATGTACGAGCTGCGACAGCTCGACAAGGTGGCCTATGTGCGCTTTGCCTCAGTCTACCGCAGCTTCCAGGACATCAATGAATTCAAGGAAGAGATCGAACGCCTTACCCTCAACGGCGACACCGGGGACGAGTCCCCGGTAACCGTTGCCGCGAGGGCACTCAGGGAATCCGTGGAAAAATAACCGCACGACGGAGCCAGCCTCCTTGAGCCTGACCGACGATACCCACTACATGAGCCTCGCCCTCCAGCTTGCGGAGCGTGGCCTCTACAGCACACACCCCAACCCCAGGGTGGGTTGTGTTGTCGTGCGTGACGGGGAAGTGGTTGGGCAGGGCTGGCACCGATGCGCGGGCGAGCCCCACGCGGAGGTCAACGCACTCAACGAGGCCGGCGACCGCGCGCAGGGCGCCACCGCCTATGTCACCCTCGAGCCCTGCAGCCATCACGGCCAAACGCCCCCCTGTGCCGATGCCCTGATCGACGCTGGCGTGGCCCGGGTCGTGATCGCGGTTACGGACACCAATCCAGAAGTGGCCGGCCAAGGCGTGGCCGGGCTTGAGCAGGCGGGCATCGAAGTGGTTTCCGGCATTCTCGAGAAACCTGCTCGCGAACTGAACAACGGCTTCCTGCGCCGCATGCAGGGCGGCCGCCCCTGGTGCCGGGTCAAGATGGCAGCCAGCCTGGACGGCCGCACCGCCATGGCCTCCGGCGAAAGCCAATGGATCACTGGCCCCCAGGCCCGCTCCGACGTCCAACGCCTGCGCGCCCGCTCCGCCGCCATCATCACCGGCGCCGGCACCGTGCGCGCCGACAACCCGTCACTGACAGTCCGTCCCGAGGAACTCGGCGATATCGGCCATAAGGCGCTACCAGTAGCCGAACCACTGCGCGTGGTGCTGGACCGAAACCTCACGACACCGCCGGACGCCAAGGTGATCACAGGCAGCGGCCAGGCCGTTGTCGTCACCACCGAAGACGCCATCGACGCGACAAAAGCCCAGTTACTGCGCGATAATGGCGCAGAAGTGATCACGGTTGAACCCGACGAGCGGGGCCAGCCGCACCTGCGGGCCGTTGTGGATGAGCTTGCAAACCGGCAAATCAACGAGGTCCTCGTCGAAGCCGGCCCGGCCCTCGCCGGCGCAGCGTTGCAGTCGGGCATAGTGGATGAATTCTGGCTGTATCAGGCTCCCACGATCCTGGGAAGCAACGCCCGCCCCATGGCGGCGCTGTCACTTGATACAATGGCCCAACAGCACCGTATGGCGGTAATGGACAGACGGATTATCGGCGGAGATCAACGGATAATCCTGCAACCTCAGCATTGAGGTTTTGGAAGCCCACTCGTAATAGGGGGTGAGCGGGCCTCCCTTCCCGGGAAGCTCTTTCGCCATGGATGGCGAAAGCGCAGCGTACATGGATGTATTTATAGCGATTCCCGGGAAGGGAGGCCCGCTCACCCCGTGACAGAGCGCAAAAAGGTCGCACGCATGGCACTAAACAGCATCGAGGAAATCCTCCAGGACATCCGTGAGGGCAAGATGGTTATCCTCATGGACGACGAGGATCGCGAAAACGAAGGCGACATCATCATGGCCGCCGAATGCGTGCAGCCCGAGCACATCACCTTCATGGCCACCGAAGGGCGCGGCCTGATCTGCATGCCCATGAGCCGTGAACGCTGCGAACGCCTGAACCTGCCACTCATGGTCCAGCGTAACAGCTCCGGCTTCGGCACCAAGTTCACCGTTTCCATCGAAGCCGCGCGCGGCGTCACCACCGGTATTTCCGCAGCCGACCGCGCCAGGACTGTCCAGGTTGCCGCCGCCAGGGGCACAACTGCGGAGGATATTGTCAGCCCCGGCCATATCTTCCCGCTGATGGCGCAGCCGGGCGGCGTCCTCTCACGCGCCGGCCATACCGAGGCCGCCTGCGACCTGGCCACCATGGGTGGCTTCCAGGCCGCGGGCGTTATCTGTGAAGTGATGAATGATGACGGCACCATGGCGCGGCGCCCCCAGCTCGAGGAATTCGCCGACCGACATGGTCTGAAGATCGGCACTATTGCCGACCTGATCCACTATCGCACCATGAACGAACGAACCGTTGAGTGCGTGGATCACTACGAGATGGACACCGAGTATGGCCAGTTCCGGCTGCATACCTATCGGGATTCCATCCAGGGCGAAACCCATCTGGCCCTGACCATGGGCGAGTTCTCCCATGACGATCCGGTACTGGTGCGGGTCCATATCACGGACACGCTGCGCGATCTTCTGCATGTCCAGCATCGTGGCTCCCATGGCTGGCCGTTGCATCAGGCCATGCGCAGGGTGGCCTCGGAAGGCCGGGGGATAATCGTGCTGCTGAATAACGGCCAGGACAGCTATGCACTGGAGGATCGCATCCGCGGCTTCTTCGAGAGCCGCGCCCATGGCGAGGCATCGGAATCCGCCGGAAGTTCCGGGGTCTACCTGACGGTGGGAACCGGCTCACAGATCCTTCGCGATCTTGGCGTGGGTAAGATGAGGCTGCTCAGTGCCCCGATCAAGTTTTCCGGGATTTCCGGTTTCGATCTGGAGGTTGTGGAATACCTGCCCTACGATGAAGACACGAACCAATGACCGACGGGATAAAAGCCCGGCACGGAGACAGTAATGACGAACATCCGAACCATTGAAGGGGATTTCACCAACTGTCAGGGGCGTTACGCCCTTGTGGTGGGACGATTCAACAGCTTCGTGGTCGAAAGCCTGGTGGACGCGGCCGTTGATACGCTGCAGCGCCATGGCATCGATAATGACAGCATCACCATTTACCGGGTTCCAGGCGCCTATGAAATCCCGCTTGCCGCCCAGCGTGTCGCGCGTAGTGGCAATTACGACGCGGTGCTTGCCCTGGGCGCCGTCATTCGCGGCGGTACGCCCCACTTTGACTATGTCGCAGGCGAGAGTGCCTCCGGTGTCACCAACGTGAGCCTGAACACCGACCTGCCGGTTGTCTTCGGGGTCCTGACCCTGGATACCATTGAGCAGGCGATTGAGCGGGCCGGTACCAAGGCTGGCAACAAGGGTGCGGATGCGGCCATGACCGCGCTGGAAATGGTCAGCCTGTTCCGGAAAATGGAGTCGTGATGGCGGAAGATACCCAGACCGCGCCTTCTTCCGAATCCGGTGGTGGCTCAAAGCCGGCCAGTCGCCGTCGTGCGCGCACGCTGGCGCTGCAGGCGCTTTACCAGCGTCAGTTCTCGGAGAGCCCGGTTTCTCAGATTGAAGCGGAGTTCATTACGGACAACGACATGGACAAGGTCGACGGTGTCTATTTCCGGGAACTGCTCTATGGAGTGGATCGGAACCGGCAGAGTCTGGATCGGCACTTTGAGAACTTTCTGGACCGGTCCGTTGAGGAGCTTGATCCCATCGAGCTTGCAATCCTGCGCATCGGCGCCTTCGAGCTGGAGCACCGTATTGATGTCCCCTACCGGGTCGTGGTCAATGAGGGCATTGAGCTGGCCAAGCGTTTTGGTGGAACCGATGGTCACAAGTACATCAACAGCATTCTCGACAAGCTTGCCCCACGGTTGCGGCCGGCGGAAACGCGCTCCAGGAAGACCTGACCCCACCCATGGATGAGATCAGCCTGATCCGACGCTTCTGGGAGCCGCTGGGCCGGGCCGTGACCCATCCGGCGGTGCGTGAGGGCATCGGGAACGACGGCGCCGTAATCCGCTGCGAGCCAGGCCAGGACGCCGTAGTGGCGGTGGATACCCTGGTTGAGGGCGTTCACTTTCCCGCCACCATCGATCCGTATGCACTGGGCTGGCGTGCCCTTGCCGTTAATCTCAGTGACCTCGCCGCCATGGGCGCGGAACCGGTGTGCTACACCCTGGCACTCACACTTCCCCGAGCCGACGAGGATTGGCTGGAGGCCTTTTCAGGAGGGCTCCGGGATCTGTCCGTGCGCCACGGCATCCAGCTGGTGGGTGGCGACACCACGCGTGGCCCGCTCACCATCACCATCCAGGTCCAGGGGCGCGTTCCATCGGGAACGGCGATGCGCCGTGGGGGCGCTGCGCCGGGTGACCGGGTCTGCGTCAGCGGTAGTCTCGGAAGTGCCGGAGAAGCACTGAAGTGGCTGGACACTTCTCCGGGTAATAATCCCGATGTCCGGGCCGTTCTGGCCCGCTACTTCTACCCGCAACCCCGGTTGGCACTGGGCGGCTGGCTCCGTGAGCGCGGGGTCGCCGCCATTGACGTCAGCGATGGGCTGGTTTCGGACCTGGGGCAGCTCCTGGGCGAGGCGGGGCGGGGCGCGCGCCTTGATTACGCGGCGTTACCGATAGCTCCTGAGCTGGCAACGCTGGCTGGCAGTCAGGCCCGCAAACTGGCTGCATCCGCCGGCGACGATTATGAGCTCTGTTTTCTCTGGCCTTTGGCCTTGGGTGAGGTTCCTGAGTCAACCGATGAGGGCGTTCCGCTGACAGTCATCGGGGAGGTCGAGGCAGAGCCGGGGGTCCGGCTGATGGACGGGAACGACCCCGTTGAGCTGGCCTATGGCGGATACAGCCATTTTTCCGGAGGCGCCAACGATGACAGCTGAGATCCGTGTGCGATCCCCCGCAAGCCTCATGCGCGATCCCGGCCACTGCCTTTCCCTCGGACTGGGCTCGGGCTGCATGAGCCGGGCGCCGGGAACCTGGGGAACCCTGGCGGGACTTCTGGTCTATGGGCTTTTTTTCTGGGTGCCCCTACCTGTTTACCTGGTGGTGGTTGTAACGGCTTTCGTCGTCGGTATCTACCTGTGTGCGCGAACGGCCAGGGCGCTCGGGGTTCATGACGACGGGGCAATTGTGTGGGACGAATTCGTGGGTATATGGATTGCGCTGGCCTTCCAGCCATCCGAACCGGCATGGATTGCGGCTGCCTTCGTTATCTTCCGTTTTTTCGACATCGTCAAGCCCTGGCCCATCAGCTGGCTTGATCGCAGGGTTTCAGGAGGACTGGGGATCATGGTCGACGATGTATTGGCCGGTCTTTATGCGCTGGTCACATTGCTTGTGTTTCAGGCAATAATCCTCCCTTAACCGAGCGGAGGCGGTTAGCCACTGCTATCTGCCAGCCCCGGTTTCAGTGGTAGGACTTCTTCTCAGGCAGCATTCGAACCACGCTCAGAAAGCGTTTCAGGCCGGTTTCGGCACGCTCTCGAGTGGCGTAGGGGCCGCTGTCAAAGCCTTCACGCGTTGTGAAATACCACCTGTTGCCTACGCAGAAGAATCGATTGCTCCGGAATGGAATCGGGGCATTCTCTTCCCCCGTCCTCTGCTTTGGTTCCATTATCGCCCCCTCTGCTGCCGGTTTGTTGTTGTTCTCAGCCGTTGCTGCTGCGCCAATCGCCATGATCCGAGCCTCAGGTTAATTGCAGTCAATTGTTAACGATATTTGACAATTTGTCACGAATAGAAATTCAAACCGCGATTATCTTCACATATCGGTAGAAGAGGCGGATTGGCTGAAGTGGCCCTGGCTTTCCGCTTCTTTGGCATTTGCGGACAGCGCAGAACGTTCAATGGCGTCCAGGCTTTGCAGGATGAGTTCCGGAAGGCAGTCGCCATCAGGAATCAGGTCGGGGCAGAGGGTGAGGTTGAAATGGACGGACCCGGCATAACTCACCGCGAGAATCGCGAGGCCGGCGCCGTGGAAGAGAGGAGCACTGTTAACCTGATGCACCAGGCGTGCACCCTGCAGGTAGAGTGGAACCTGGGGGCCGGGTACGTTGGTGATGGGCAGGTTGAACGGCGGTTTGTAACGCTGTGCGATCTGGAATTCCGTGTAGAGCCGCGTTGAAAGCGCGACCATCGTCGAGGGCAGCCGCTCTGTGAGCCGGTCGGCGGCAATGGCCTCCTGGTAGTTTTCCGAGATTCTGGTGTTGTCCCGGATCAGGCGTATGCGCGCGGCAGGATCCGGTTCGTCCGTTGCCAGGTTTACCAGCATCGCCGACATCTGGTTGCCCGTGGGACGCCGCAGGCTGTTTGAGCGGACCGACAATGGCGTCAGTGCGACCAAAGGCTCTGCGGGCTGCGCGTCATGCCGCTTCAGGTAACGGGTGAGGGTTTCCGAACACAGGCCGAGCACGACATCGTTCAGGGTGATATCCGGCCCGATCGCGGTTTTCAGGCTCTTGAGCCGTGCCAGGGATACGGCCTGGCTGAAGATGCGCCGTTTACGGGTCAGGTTCCGGTTAAAGGGCGTCCGTGGTGCGTTAAGCAGTTGCCGCGACCGGATGAAGCGCCCCATGGGGCGCTGGAGGAACTCGCTGACTGTGGCGCCAAGGGTGGCCCGGGTCAGTGACATGAACTGGAATGGCTTGCGCATCATATTGATGGAGGCGCGGGCCACCAGCTTGTCGGCGGGTGGAGGCGGTTCCGGATGCCAGTGTGCGGTTTTCACCGGAACGCCGTTGTCGGCGGAATACTCAAGCAGTTTCCCCATGACTTCTTCGCCACTGAACGCATCAATGGCGGCATGATGGACCCTGACAATGAGCGCAAAGCCGCCGCTGGGGAGCGAGTCGTCCTCGCCGAACCCGTCGACCCAGGTGACATGCCATAGGGGGCGGGAGCGCGGGAGCGTGGTGGCAAGGCGTTCCTCGGCCAGCGTCATCAGATCGGCGTGACTCCCTCCTTCCAGATTCACCGCTTCCAGGTGCTGGTCAATGTCGAATTCCGGATCATCCACCCAATAGGGGCGGTCCAGGTTAAAGGGGAGCATCATCAGCTTCTGGCGGAAAAAGTTCGCCAGATGCAGACGCTTGTTCAGGTAAAGGCGAAAGTCCTCGAAAGTGACCCTGTCCTGGTTTTCGCCGGCATCGAAGGTATAAACGCCCCCGATGTGCATGGGTGTTGTTTCCGATTCCAGGAACAGGAAGGAAGCGTCCAGTTCATTGAGCTGGTGCATTGAGCTACATCCCGCCAGTATGATGGATTTTAGGGATTGTACGTTAAAACAAGGGGTGGGGGACTAGGGTGAATCCAGCCAATTGCTGAAATAACCGGGCTGTGACAGGTAGTCCCAGAACCAGTTGAGTGCTTTGCCTTCGTCACCCTGGCGACGGGCCATACACAGCGCTACTGGCTGACGTTTCACGGGCAGCTGGAGTGTTACCAGGTCGCCCTGGTCGATTTCGTGCTCAATCTGATGATAGGGCAGCCAGCCTACGCCCAGGCCCGCCTTCTGGGCGGCGATCTTGTTCAGCATGCTGGAGACCGTGAGCGTGCGCTGGCGTGAAAAAATGCCGGCACTGCCCGCGGGCAGCTGGCGCGAGCTGTCGGCGGCAACCACGGCGGGCCATTCGCTGATGCGGTCCTCGGACACCGGCTGGGTCTCGCTTGCCAGGGGGTGATCCCGAGCGACCGCGTAGACGAAGGGAACTTCGCCGATCGTGATCTGGTCATAGTGCCCGGGGGCCTGGATCTCGCGGGAGGCGCCGACCATCAGGTCCGCCCGCCCGGTGTGGAGCGCATCCCAGGGGCCGGTAAAGACTTCGTCCAACAGGCGTATTTCCACCGGGACGGCCATCTCGTTGAACGCCTGGATGGCCGGAAACAGGGATTGCATCGGCAGGAGGGCATCGACAGCAATGGTCAGGCGCGTCTCCCAGCCCTGGGCCACTCGGCGTGTCGTGCGTGCGAGGGTGTCCGCCGCCTCCAGGAGCTGGCGGCCTTCCTCCAGCAGATAGTGTCCCGCATTGGTCAGGGTTGCCCGATGGCCCGTGCGGTCAAACAGGGCCACATCCAGGTCTTCCTCAAGCTTGTGAACGGTATAGCTTATGGCCGAGGGCACCCGGTGCATTTCCTCGGCGGCTGCGGCAAAACTTCCCTTGCGGGCAATGGCATCGAGGACCCGCAGGGCATCGATGGTGATGGGGTACGCCATAGGTCAAAAAATCTGAAAGGGTTGGCCAGAAATCATCGATTGAGTTGCGAGCCAGTCTAACGCAACCTGCTGGTAAAAGGGCAATCACGTTGGAGGATTTGAATGGGTCTGTTGATTGAAGGCGTCTGGCACGACCAGTGGTATGACACCGCCAAGAGCCGAGGCGAGTTTGTGCGTGAGAGTGCCCAGTTCCGCAACTGGGTGACGGCGGATGGTGCCGCGGGGCCGACCGGGGAAGCCGGATTCAGGGCTGAGCCCGGGCGCTACCATCTCTACGTGTCCCTGGCCTGTCCCTGGGCCCACCGGACCCTGATCTTCAGAAAGCTCAAGGGCCTGGAGGACAGTATCTCGCTGTCCATCGTGCACCCGGATATGCTGGAGAACGGCTGGGAATTCAGGCCGGATGAGCCCTTCCACCAGGATACGGTCAATGATGCCCGTTACATGCACCAGATCTACACGGCGGATACACCGGACTATACCGGGCGGGTGACGATCCCGTTGCTGTGGGACAAACAGCAGCAGCGCATCGTAAGCAATGAATCAGCGGATATCATCCGCATGTTCAATTCGGCATTCGATGACGTTGGCGCCACGCCCTTGGATTTCTATCCGGAGGCGTTGCGGGACGAGATCAATGCGGTCAATGAGGGCATCTACCACAACGTCAACAACGGTGTTTACAGGGCCGGGTTTGCGACGGCCCAGGACAAGTACGAACAGGCTTTCCAGGAAGTATTCAGTACCCTAGACTGGCTGGAGGAGCGCCTTTCGGGGCAGCGTTACCTGGTGGGCAATCGGCTCACCGAGGCGGATTGGCGGTTGTTTACCACCCTGGTGCGGTTTGATGCGGTCTACTACAGCCACTTCAAGTGCAACCGTCACCAGCTTCGGGATTTTCCCAACCTGCAGGGTTACCTGAAAGACCTGTACCAGGTCCCCGGCGTGTCGGAAACGGTCAATCTGGACCAGATCAAGCGGCATTATTACCGCAGCCAGCGCACCATCAATCCCACGCAGATCGTCCCTGTGGGCCCAAAGGTTGAGCTTGCGGATGGCCATGATCGAGCCCGGCTCGGGCCCGATTTCCCGGAGGCGTGTTCAACGCAGGCCGGTTAGGAGGCGCGGTCCACGGCAAGGTTGATCAGGCTCGACATGGCGTCGCGGTGAGGGGAGGGCGGCAGCTTTTCGAGGCTGGAGCGGGCCTTGTGGGCATGTTCCCGGGCCCTGTCCAGCGAATATTCCAATGCGCCGGTGGCCTGTACCGCTTCAAGGATGGCCGCCAGGTTATCCAGCCCGCCCTCGCGGATTGCCTTCCTGATCAGGGTTCTCTGCTCGGCGGTGCCTGTTGCCATGGCGTGGATTAGCGGCAGCGTCGCCTTGCCCTCCGCCAGGTCGTCGCCCACGTTCTTGCCCATCTCCGCCGGGTCGCCCTGGTAGTCCAGCACATCGTCGACAATCTGGAAGGCAAGGCCGAGATGGCAGCCGTAATTGCGCAGAGCTGTCTCTGTGTCGGGGTCGGCCTCCGCCAGCACACCGGCGGAGTGGGACGCGGCCTGGAACAGCATGGCAGTCTTGTTGTGGATGACCGTCATGTACTGCTCTTCGCTCAGGTCCGGGTTCCGGCTGTTGACGAGCTGCAGGACTTCGCCCTCGGCAATCACGGCCGTGGCATCCGACAGAAGCTCCATGACGCGCATGCTGCCCATCTCCACCATCATCTGGAAGGAACGGGAGTAGAGGAAGTCGCCCACCAGGACGCTGGGCGCATTACCCCAGCGGGCATTGGCGGTAGTCCGGCCACGGCGCAGTTCTGAGGTATCCACCACGTCGTCGTGGAGCAGGGTTGCGGTGTGCAGGAACTCAATAACGGCGGCCAGCTTGGCGTGCTGCTCACCCCGGTAATCCAGCGCCCCGGCACTCAGGAGTACCAGCAGCGGACGCAGGCGTTTGCCGCCGCTGTCCACGATGTAATGGCCGATGTGCTCCACGAGTGGCACATGGGAAGTCAACTGCTCATGGATCAGCGCATTGACCTGTTCGAAGTCGGTCCGGACCGGGTTGTAGATGGATTCCATGCTCATAGGGAAATGCCGATTGACCCTCGAAAGAGCCCGTACATTATGGGGTGGTGCCGGGGCTGTCAACTTGATTTCTCAAGGTTTCCCGGCCTGTTACACCGTCAAGAAAGCCAGCAGCGTATAGGCCAGGATGGCCAGTCCGCCGGCTACCGATGCCAGTGGCAACTGGGTTTTCACATGATCCATCAGGTCCGCGCCGGTGGCGAGTGAGGACAGCACGGTGGTATCCGAGATGGGCGAGCACTGGTCGCCATAGACGGCCCCACCCACCACGGCGCTGAAGCACAGCGTGATGAAGAATGGGTCCGGCGCAATGTGCCAGGCCAGGGGCAGGGCAATGGGGAAGACCACGGCATAGGTACCCCAGGAGGTGCCAGTCGCGAACGCGATAATCAGGCAGAGTACGACGAGCAGGCCCGGCAGGAGCACGGCGGGAAGGGCATCGCCCACCGCAGCCACCAGGTAGTCGGCGGTTCCTACCGCGTCAGTGACCTCCTTCAGGGAAACGGCCAGCGCCAGGATGATGGCGCCGATGGTCACCCCTTTGCAGCCGTCGATAAAGCCGCCCATGACGTCCGAAAAGGCCATGCCTTTCAGCAGGGCGATTCCCATTCCGGCCAGAACAGCGAGCAGGAAGGCCTCGGCAATGAGCAGCATGGGATCCTGGTCGCCTCCGGTCCACCCCAGGAAAAAGTAGGTCACGATGTACGGAATGATGGCCACACCAAGGAGGGTGCCGATCGGACCCAGGAAGTCCAGGAGCCCCGGGGAATAGTTCGCCGGTATCCGGCTGTCGGTGAGCTCCCTGGCGGTAAGCGGGGTGGCTCCACTGCGGTCCAGTTCACCTGTGTCCCGTGCTCTGGCAATGGCGTCGCGCATGCGTCGGGTTGGGCTGAAGGGCAGCTTCTCCCATGCAAACAGCAGGGCCAGGATCAGGGCAAAGATGGCGTAGAAGTTGTAGGGCAGCGACTGGAAGAAGAACTGGATGCCATCCTGATTGGTGTCAAACAGGGGGATGGTGCCCGCGACAAGGCCGCCAATGTAGATGGGCCAGACGTTGAAGGGGATGATTGTCGCCGCCGGGGATGCCGTGGAGTCCACCATGTAGGACAGTTCTTCGTGGGAAACCCTGTGTTCATCGGCGACGGGGCGTGCGGTGGTTCCCGTCAGCACCGTGGAGATGGTGCCTCCCTGATGAAAAATGAGCCCCATTATCCAGGTAAAGAATTTCGCGGAGCGTGGCCCTTTCACCATTCTGCGGCTGGCCCACTGGGCAAACTGGAGGGCACCGCCGGTGCGCGTCCAGATCCCGATGAGCCCGCCCAGCGCCCAGAGATAGACAAGCAGGATCAGCGCAAAGCTTTCCGTGCCGATGGCCGGAATCAGGAAAGCGTCGATGACATTGATGTTCCCCGAAATGATGCCGCCGGCGAGGATACCGATGAACAGCGCACTCACCACCTCCTGGAGCCAGAACGCCAGAACAATGGCAATCAACGGGGGCAGAAGGGACCAGAGCCCGTAGTGCTCAACGTTTTCTTCCGGGCTGCCTGACAGGGCGATGGCAAGTGCCAGCCCGGCCAGAACCAGTGCGACCGCGATCCAGCGCCCCCATCCGGGCGCGGTGTGGCGCGGGTTGTGTCCATCGGTGTTGTCTTTATCCGTCATGGGCCTGTCCCTGTTGTCCAACCGTCATTTGCATTCTAGAGGAAAGTTTTCAGGCCTGTCCGCCCTCACCGGTTCTGTGAATCCTCGGCCGGCGGTAATTCCGTGCCGCAGCGGATGCAGAAAAGGGCATCCGGGTCGTGTTCAGGGAGATGGCAGTTCGGGCATTCGCGCCCAAATCGACGGCGGGTTGCCGAGGCCGATATCTCGGCGGATACAATGCCAGTCGGAACGGCAATAATGGCGTATCCGGTAATCATGGCAAGGGTTGCAATGGTCTTGCCCAATGCCGTCTGGGGGATGATGTCGCCGTAACCCACGGTGGTAATGGTGACCACCGCCCAGTAAATGCTCATGGGGATGCTGGTGAAACCGTTGGATGGCCCTTCAATGACATAGATGAGGCTGCCGAAGAGCACCATCAGCACCAGGATCGAGAACATGAAGACACCGATCTTGCGCCATGCTCGCAGCAGGGACTGGGCCAGCTCGCCGGCCTCGCTCATGAACTGGAACAGCTTCAGTACCCGGAATATGCGCAGCACCCGCAGAAACCGGATGGTCAGCATGTAATTGGCGCCGGGGAGAATCAGGCTGAGGTAGGTGGGGATCACGGAGAGCAGGTCAACGATGCCGAAGAAACTCCTGGCATAGCGTGTCGGCCGTTCGCTGACCCAGAGCCGCACCAGATACTCGATGCTGAACAGGATGGTGAAGAACCACTCGGCGATGTACAGCTCCCGGCCCCACTCGGCATTCACGCTCTCGATACTGTCCAGCATGACTGCCAGCACACTGACCAGGATGGTCACGATCAACAACTGGTCGAAGAGTGCCCCGGCCCGGGTGTCCGTGCCGAAGATGATGTGGCGCCAGCGTTCCCGCCGAGTCAGCTCGCTCATGATTAGTGTCCCTGTATCAGTGCCCTTACAAGTTAATCGAGTGCGGCGCTTGTTTCCAGTGCCCGATTTTCATATAATTCGCGGCCCTGCAACTCATCCCAAAACCTGCGCTCCCTGTTATAGGGTTGCCAGAGCGCTTCCCTTAGAAGCAGGCCAAAGAGCAGGGATGGGTCTACAACGGAGACGACGCATGTACGCAGTAATTGTCAGCGGTGGTAAACAGCACCGTGTCCGCGAGGGCGAAAAGCTCAAGCTGGAAAAGATTGAAACCGAGACCGGTGGCAACGTCGAGTTCGACCGGGTGCTTATGGTCGGCGAAGGCGACGACGTGAAAGTGGGTACGCCCACGGTTGACGGCGCCAAGGTCACGGCGGAAGTGGTTGACCACGGTCGCCACGACAAGATCCGCATCATCAAGTTCAAGCGCCGTAAGCACCACATGAAGCAGATGGGGCATCGGCAGTGGTACACTGAAGTCAAGATTACTGGCATCAAGGCTTAAAGGAGCGAAACCATGGCTCATAAAAAGGCAGCGGGCAGTACGCGCAACGGGCGCGATTCAGAGTCGAAACGCCTTGGCGTCAAGGCATTCGGCGGCCAGAGCGTCCAGCCGGGCAGCATCATCGTACGCCAGCGTGGCTCCAGCTTTCACGCCGGCCAGGGTGTTGGCATTGGCAAGGACTTTACGCTCTTCGCACTGGATGAAGGCGTGGTCAAGTTTGCGGTGAAGGGTCCCCGGAACCGGAAGTATGTGAGCGTCGAAGCCGCCGGCTGAACGCAGCACGTACGATCACCAGATACAGGACCCCGTGCTGGCGCACGGCACCCGAAGCGGAGACAGGCAGGGCCTGTGGTTTCGTTTGATAAGGGTGCGCGCCACACGGGGTTTTTTGGTATGAGGTCAGCATGCAGTTCGTGGATGAAGTAACCGTCACGGTACAGGCGGGCAAGGGCGGTAACGGCTGCCTGAGCTTCCGGCGGGAGAAGTATGTGCCCAGGGGTGGGCCGGACGGCGGCGACGGCGGTGATGGCGGCTCTATCATCCTGCGTGCTGACAAGGACCTGAATACCCTGGCCGATTTCCGCTACCAGCGGAAGTTCCGGGCCGAAACCGGCGAGGATGGCCGGGGGCGGAATTGCTCCGGGCGCCGGGGTGAAGACCGGATCCTGAATGTGCCCGTAGGCACAACCATTGTTGATTGCGATACGGACGAGGTCCTGGGTGATCTCACGGAAGCGGGACAGACCCTGACTGTGGCGCAGGGTGGCTTTCACGGCCTGGGTAACACGCGCTACAAGTCCAGTGTGAATCGGGCGCCCCGCCAGACAAGCTCCGGCACACCCGGCGAGCAGCGTCAGCTGCGTCTTGAGCTCAAGGTGCTGGCGGACGTCGGTCTGGTCGGACTCCCCAATGCCGGCAAGTCTACCCTGATACGCGCCATGTCCGCGGCTCGCCCCCGGGTTGCGGATTATCCCTTCACCACCCTGGTTCCGAATCTTGGCGTTGTCTCCGTGGCCGCGCATCAGAGCTTTGTGGTTGCCGATATTCCGGGTCTCATTGAAGGGGCGGCGGAAGGCGCGGGGCTGGGTATCCGCTTCCTGCGCCATCTTGTCCGCACCCGGCTCCTGCTGCACCTGGTTGATCCCATGCCATGGGACGATGCCGATCCGGTGGACAGCGTGCGCGTGATCTCCCGCGAATTGGAGCGTTTCAGCCCGACACTGGCGGAACGGGAGCGGTGGCTCGTCATTAACAAGATTGATGGGCTTCCGGACAGCGAGGAGGAATGCGAACGCATCCGGCAGGCGCTCGATTGGCAGGGGCCGGTATTCATGATCTCGGCATTGAGCGGGCAGGGCGTTGAGGCGCTGGCCCAGGCGGTGATGCGTTGGCTCGAGGAGCAGCATGAGCGGGAAGCCGAGGATCCGGAAGTCGCGCGTGAAGAAGCAGCCCGGCGTGAGCGCATGGATGAGGAGGCGCGCGCCCATATCCAGTCTCTCAGGGCGTCACGGCATGATAAAGATGACGACGACGATGATGATGACGATGACCATGATGTGGAAGTGGTGTACGCGCCCTGAGGGAGTCGTTGCCCCATGAGCGAACGCCAACGGATTTCCGGCGCCAGGCGCCTGGTGGTGAAGATTGGCAGCGCCCTGCTGACCAATGACGGGCGTGGTCTGGCCTCTGCCGAACTGACGCACTGGGTCGATCAGATCATGGCCTGGCACCGGGCCGGCACCGAGATTGTGCTGGTATCTTCGGGGGCGGTTGCCGAGGGCATGAGTCGCCTTGGCTGGAAGCAGCGCCCCGAGCACGTGCACGAGCTTCAGGCCGCCGCCGCGGTGGGCCAGATGGGCCTGATCCAGGCCTGGGAAGTGCAGTTCCAGCGCCACGGCACCCATACGGCCCAGGTGCTGCTGACCCATGACGACCTTTCCGACCGCAAACGCTATCTCAATGCCCGCAGCACCCTGAGGACCCTCCTGCCGCTCGGGGTCATCCCCATCGTGAACGAAAACGACACCGTCGTGACGGATGAAATCCGCTTCGGGGACAACGATACCTTGGGGGCGCTCGTGGCCAATCTCGTCGAGGCCGATGGCCTGATCCTGCTGACGGATCAGGAGGGGCTCTACGACAGTGATCCCCGCCATAACCCGAACGCCCAGCTCATTCGCGAAGCGCGCGCCAATGACGAGCGCCTGGATGCGATGGTTTCCGACGGCGGGCGCGGTGCCCTGGGCAGTGGCGGGATGCAGACCAAGGTCCGCGCGGCCCGTCTCGCGGCCCGCTCCGGTGCTTTCACCCTGATCGCGGGCGGTAAGGTTGGCAATGTGCTTGAGCTGGCGCGCCAGGGAACCGAAGTGGGGTCCCTGCTGCTGCCGGATCAGGAACGCCTGGATGCCCGCAAGCAGTGGCTGGCCGGGCACCTTAGAACGCGCGGTCGCCTGGTGTTGGATTCGGGAGCGGTCAGGGTGCTTCGCGAAGGAGGGCGCAGCCTGCTTCCGGTTGGTGTGAAACGGGTGGAAGGTGACTTCCGCCGGGGTGAAATGGTCTCCTGTGTCGACGAGCAGGGCCTCGAGATTGCGCGCGGGCTGGTCAGCTACGATTCAACGGAAGCCGCGCGCATCACCGGCTGTGCCAGCGAAAAGATTGCCGAACGTCTGGGCTATGTGTCTGAAGAAGAGTTGATTCACCGGGACAACATGGTGTTGGTCTAACGGACGCCCCTCCAGGAACGAAAAAACCCCGCTGAAGCGGGGTTTTTTCTGTCTGTCACCCGGCGGCGGGGTTTCAGGCGGACTTGAGAGCCTTGATGTGCGCGCTCAGGCGACTCTTGTGCCGTGCCACCTTATTCCGGGCAAAGATGCCCTTGTTGACGGAGCTGTCCAGAACCGGCTCGGCTTTCTGGAACGCTTCCTTGGCTCCTTCATAGTTGCCGGCCTTGATCTGGCTCTCGACTTTCTTGATATAGGTGCGGGCCTCGGAGCGCTGGCCTGCGTTGTGCTTGCGGCGTTCTTCGTTGAGACGCGCGCGCTTTCGTGCTTGCGGAGAGTTAGCCACCGTTTGACTCCTCGAGATCCGGTTGTTCATTGATTCTGAAATGACGCGGAATAATGCCGTCAGTCCGGCGCTTTGTCAAGCTGGGAAGGGCGAAACGGTCGTCAGTCGTGGTGCAGGGTGGTAGTATCCGGCTTCCCGTTCAGCACCAGTGGCAGTGTTCATGGCAAACGAACCGGAATCCGGTGAGACCCCAGAAGCGGCCCAGCCTTCCGAAGACGGCTTTATTCCCGGCCGTGGATTGCTGGGTTCGTCCGGCATTTTTGCAGTCTTTACCCTGATTTCCCGCGTTCTGGGGCTGGCCCGGGACATCGTTATCGCCCGTTATTTCGGGGCCGGGCCGGCGGCGGATGCGTTCTTCGTCGCCTTCAAGATTCCCAATTTCCTGCGCCGGCTGTTTGCCGAGGGCGCGTTCAACCAGGCTTTTGTTCCGGTACTTTCCGAGTACCGGCAGAAGTACGGTGTGGGCAGCATCCATTCGCTGGTGAATGCCGTTTCCGGGTCGCTCGGCTTCGCATTGCTGGTGCTCTCCGTGCTGGCGGTCCTGGGGTCGCCACTGATCACGGGCCTCTTCGCGCCCGGCTTCATCGGTGATGAGACACGTTTTCCGCTGGCCGTGGAAATGCTGCGGATCACCTTTCCCTATCTGATGCTGATCTCGCTTACGGCTTTTTCCGGGAGCGTGCTGAACAGCTATGACCGCTTCGGGGTTCAGGCCTTTACGCCGGTTATTCTCAACCTGAGCATGATCGCCTCCGCCATCTATCTGACCCCCTATATGCGCGAGCCGGTTCTGGCGCTGGCCTGGGGGGTGCTGATTGCCGGTGTTCTGCAGCTGCTGTTCCAGCTTCCCTTCCTGATGCAGCTCAACCTGCTCCCCAGACCCCGGGTCGATTATCGCCACGAGGGGGTGATACAGATCATGAAACTGATGGCGCCGGCGTTGTTCGGCGTGTCCGTCAGCCAGATCAATCTGCTGCTCGACACCGTCCTGGCGTCTTTCCTGGAAACCGGGAGCGTGTCCTGGCTTTACTATTCAGACCGGCTATCGGAGCTGCCGCTGGGGGTTTTCGGGGTGGCGATTGGCACTGTGATTCTTCCCAACCTATCCAGGAAGCACGCCTCCGAATCCAGGGAGGCGTTCTCCCGCACCCTGGACTGGGCGCTGCGCTCGGTACTGCTGCTGGGTATTCCGGCAGGGTTGGCGCTCTGCCTGCTCGCGGAGCCCATGATCGCGACCCTGTTTCACTACGGGGAGACCTCCGCCAGAGATGTGATCATGTCCGCTCAGAGCCTCAGGGCCTACGCGTTGGCGCTGATGGCTTTCATGCTTGTGAAGGTGCTCGCGCCGGGCTTCTTCTCGCGCCAGGACATGACCACGCCCGTCCGTATTGCCGTGATTGCCATGACGGCGAACATGGTCTTCAATCTGATCCTGATCTGGCCCCTGGCGCACGCCGGCCTGGCCCTGGCGACGGCACTCTCGGCCTGGATGAACGCCAGCCTGCTGCTGCGCGGCCTCCGTCGGGAGGGCGTATTCCGTCCTCTGCCCGGATGGGGGCGCTTCGGCGCGCAGTTGCTGGTGGCCAACGGCGCCATGGGTGCCATGCTCTGGTTCCTTGCCTCCCCGGGAAGAAGCTGGCTTGGTTTCTCCCTGGGGGAACGGCTGCTGGAGATGGGGCTGCTCGTGACCGGCGGTGCGCTGCTCTATTTCCTGGTTCTGATCGCAACCGGTGTGCGCTGGCGCCATTTCCGCATGCAGTGAGCCACGTTTGTGGCAGGTGATCCTTCCCATGATTGGGCCTTGCGCCGCCATTGCGGTACAATCTGCGGTCCCCTGAACCAATGAGGAAGACTGAATGCGGCTTATTCGCGGGCTGCACAACCTTAAACAGCTCCCCGAGCGCAGTGACAATCCCCTGAAAGACGGGTGTGTCGCCACTATCGGTAACTTCGATGGCATTCACCGGGGTCACCAGGTGATTATCGACCAGGTGCGCGACCGGGCCCATCAACTGGGCGTGCCCTCGGTGGTCATGGTCTTCGAGCCGCTTCCGAGGGAGTTCTTCGGGGGAGCCGACGCACCAGCGCGCCTGATGCGCTTCCGCGAGAAGGTGGAGGTCCTGCTGGCCCATGATGTGGACATCGTGGTGTGCCTGCAGTTCAACTCGCGGCTGCGGAATCTCTCCGCGATGGAATTTATCGAACAGGTGCTGATTGAAGGGCTGAACGTGCATCACCTGGTGGTGGGCGATGATTTCCGTTTCGGCTGTGACCGCAAGGGTGATTTCCGGTTGCTCCAACAGGTTGGTGAGAGTCGGGGCTTCGAGGTGGAACATACGGAAACCATCCGTGTCGGTGGCGACCGGATCAGTTCCACCCGGGTCCGGCAGGCGCTTGGCGAGAACCGGTTGGCCGATGCCCGCGAGCTGCTGGGTCGGCCCTATACCATTTCCGGCCGGGTGGTTTACGGCAAGGCCCTGGGAAGGGAGCTCGGTGTGCCCACCGCGAACATCCTCCTGGGCGGCGAAAAACCACCGCTGCGTGGCGTTTACGTGGTGGCGGTGGAAATGCCGGATGGTATTATCCAGCGGGGCATGGCCAACATTGGCATGCGACCTACCGTCAATGGGCGGCACCCGTCCCTGGAGGTCCACCTGCTGGATTTCTCCGCCGACCTTTACGGCACGCGCCTGACGGTGACCTTCCTCTACCACCTGCGCGACGAGGTCACCTTTGATTCCGTGGCCGAGCTGGAAAACCAGATCCATAGAGACATCAATCAGGGCCGGGACTGGCTGGCGAACAATCGCACCGTGCCCACCAATGTTGAGCGCTGACCCAACCGAGACGATCAGAACAGGATCACTATGAGTGACTACAAAGACACGCTGAATCTGCCAAAGACGGATTTCCCCATGCGCGGAAACCTGTCCCGGCGTGAACCCGAAATGCTCGAGCGCTGGAATGAGCTGGACCTCTACGGCACCCTGAGAAAACGCCGTGCCGGCGCCGAGCGTTTCGTGCTCCATGATGGCCCGCCCTACGCCAACGGCAGCATTCATATTGGTCACGCGGTCAACAAGATCCTCAAGGACATGGTGGTCAAGTCCCGCAACCTCATGGGCTACGACGCGCCCTATGTGCCGGGCTGGGACTGCCACGGCCTGCCCATCGAGCACAAGGTGGAGCAGGACATCGGCAAGGCCGGGGACAAGGTGGATTACAGGACCTTCCGCCAGGCCTGTCGCGACTACGCCAATGAACAGGTGGACGCCCAGCGCCAGGACTTCATCCGCCTCGGCGTGTTGGGCGACTGGTACAATCCCTATCTGACACTGGATCCCAAGGTGGAAGCGGACATCGTTCGCTCTCTGGGTCGCATCATTGAAAATGGCCACCTGGAGCGCGGCTTCCGCCCGGTCTACTGGAGCGTGGTCGGCCAGTCGGCACTGGCCGAAGCCGAGGTGGAGTACCAGGAAAAGACATCCATCCAGATCGACGTGCGGTTTACCGCTGCCGAGCCGGAGAAGGTTGCGGCGGCTTTCGGTCAATCGAGCCTGGATGCACCGGTATCCCCGGTGATCTGGACCACAACCCCCTGGACCATTCCCGCCAACCAGGCGGTGTCCGCGAATCCCGAGCTGGAATACAGCCTCCTGAAGGTGGATGCAGGCAAGGGCACCGAATACCTGGTGGTGGCCGAAGAGCTTCGCGAAACCGTGGTCGAGCGCTGGCAGCTGGCTTCCTGCGAGGTGGTGGCGCGTTGCCGCGGCGAGGCCCTGAACGGCCTGATGCTCCATCATCCCTTCTATGACAAGCAGGTGCCGGTGATCCTCGGCGACCATGTGTCCACCGATGCGGGTACCGGCCTGGTGCATACCGCACCCGACCACGGCATGGAGGACTTCGAGGTGGGCCGTGCCAACGGCATCGGCACCATCAACCTGGTGCAGGCGGATGGCACCTACACGGAGGCGGCGGGCGAATTCGCCGGCGTGCATGTCTACAAGGCGGACAAGCCCGTCTGCGAGGCGCTGGAGCGCGAAGGCAAGCTGCTGTTCAGTGAATCCTTCAAGCACAGCTATCCGCACTGCTGGCGCACCAAGACGCCCCTGATCTTCCGGGCCACGCCCCAGTGGTTCATCAGTATGGACAAGAACGGGCTTAAAGCCGGAGCGCTTGAGGCCATCAAGGGGGTTCGCTGGATTCCCGCCTGGGGCCAGCAGCGGATCGAGAGCATGCTGGAGCAGTCCCCGGACTGGTGCATCTCGCGCCAACGGACCTGGGGTGTCCCCATCACGCTCTTCGTGCATAAAGACACTTACGAGCTGCATCCGCGCACGACCGAACTGATCGAGGAAGTGGCAAAGCTCATGGAAAAGGGCGGCATGGACGCCTGGTATGATCTGGACCCTCGGGATCTGATCGGTGACGACGCGGACCAGTACGAGAAGGTCACGGACACCCTGGACGTCTGGTTCGATTCCGGCGTGACCCACGCCTCGGTACTGGACCGCCGTCCGGATCTTTCCCGGTATCCGGCGGATCTCTACCTGGAAGGTTCGGACCAGCATCGCGGCTGGTTCCAGTCATCCCTCAAGACGGGGATTGCGATCAAGAAGATGGCGCCCTACAAGGAGGTGCTTACTCACGGCTTCACCGTGGACGAGAAGGGCTACAAGATGTCCAAGTCCATGGGCAACGTGATCGCGCCCCAGAAAGTGATGGACGAGCTGGGCGCCGACATCCTGCGCCTCTGGGTCGCCGCCACCGATTACAGCGCCGAGATGTCCGTTTCCCAGGATATCCTCAAGCGCACGGCGGATGCCTATCGCCGTATCCGCAATACATCGCGCTTCCTGCTGTCGAACCTGGATGGCTTTGACCCGGCCGCCAACAGCGTTGCCTTCGATGACATGATCGCGCTGGATCGCTGGATCGTGGACCGCGCCCAACGACTCCAGGACGAGGTGATCGAGGCCTATGGACGCTACAGCTTCCTGCAGGTCTACCAGAAGGTACACAACTTCTGCATCCTGGACCTGGGTGGGTTCTACCTGGATATCATCAAGGACCGCCAGTACACCACGCCGGCGGACAGCCGCGAACGCCGGTCCTGCCAGACCGCGCTCTATCACATTGCCGAAGCCCTGTCCCGCTGGATCGCGCCCATCCTGACGTTTACGGCCGACGAGATCTGGCAGCACATCCCCGGGGAGCGTGACGCCTCGGTGCACTGGGAAACCTGGTACGAGGGACTGACGACACTGCCCGATGACGCGCCGCTGACGCGCAGCGAGTGGGACACCCTGATTGATGTGCGCAGCGCAGTGAACAAACAGCTCGAGGCCGCCCGGAACAACGGCGACATCAAGGGGTCACTCAGCGGCGAGGTGACGCTGTACGCCAATGACGATCTGAAAGCCCTCCTGGAGCGGTTGGGGGAGGAACTGCGGTTCGTGATGATCACCTCGGAAGCGACGGTGGCACCGCTAGCCGAAGGCTCCAATGCCCCGGAAACTGAACTGGAAGGCTTGCGGGTTGCGGTAGCGCCGGCTCAACACACCAAGTGTGAGCGCTGCTGGCATCACCGCCCGGACGTGGGCGAGCATGCCGACTACCCGGACCTGTGCGGACGTTGCGTTGGCAACATCCAGGGCCAGGGGGAAGTGCGCCATTTTGCGTGATCTCGGTATGACTCCACTGGCGCGGAACGGGCTTATTATCGCGGCCTTCATCGTGGTGGCGGACCTGACCACCAAGGCCGCTGCCACTGCGTTGCTCGACTACGGGGTGGCGAATCCCGTACTGCCGTTCTTCAACCTGACGCTGCTGCATAATACCGGCGCCGCCTTCAGTTTCCTGGCGGACTCCTCCGGGTGGCAGCGCTGGCTGTTCATCGGCCTGGCCGTGGCCATTTCGGCGACGCTGATCGTCTGGCTCACGCGCCTGCATCACCGGGACTACTGGCTCGGCACGGGCCTGGCCTTCGTGCTCGGTGGCGCCATCGGCAACCTTTACGACCGGGTCGTGCACGGCTATGTGGTGGATTTTTTCCACTTCCACTGGGCGGGCTACCATTTTCCCGCCTTTAATGTGGCGGACAGTTTCATTACCGTTGGCGCGATCATGCTCATGCTGGACCTGTTCCTCGGCAAGGATAATGAGCAGAACGGCAACGCATCCGGAAAAGAGGGCGACAATCGATGACGGCAATCGGGACAGACAGCCAGGTGACACTGCATTTTGCCCTGCGCCTGGAGGACGGGACGGACGTGGATTCCAACTTTTCCCATGAACCGGCGAGTCTGACCATCGGGGACGGCAACCTCCCGGAAGCCTTCGAGCGCTGCCTTTACGGTCTGGTTGCCGGTGACCGCCAGTCGTTCACGCTGCCGCCCGAGGACGCGTTCGGCCAGCCCAACCCGAACAACGTACAGACCTTCAAACGCCGGGAATTCGCGCCGGACCTGGAGCTGGAGGAAGGGCTTGTGCTCTCCTTCGCCGATGCCGCCAAGGCCGAGGTCCCCGGTGTGATCAAAGCCTTTGATGATGATACGGTAGAAGTTGATTTCAACCACCCTCTGGCAGGGCGCACCCTGACCTTTGAGGTGGCGATCATCGACGTCGCCTAGGAGCCCGCTTCACCATGCAGATCAAACTCGCCAATCCCCGTGGTTTCTGTGCCGGTGTCGACCGCGCCATTGAGATCGTGAACCGTGCCCTGGACGTCTATGGCGCCCCCATCTATGTCCGCCACGAAGTGGTCCACAACAAGTTCGTGGTGGACAACCTGCGCGAGCGCGGCGCCATCTTCGTCGATGAACTCCATGAGGTACCCGACGACGCCTGGGTGATCTTCAGCGCCCACGGCGTTTCCCAGGCCGTGCAGCAGGAGGCGAAGGACCGGGGGCTCCAGGTCTTTGACGCCACCTGCCCACTGGTGACCAAGGTGCACATGGAGGTGATGACCTACAGCCGGGAAGGGCGCGAGTGCATCCTGATCGGTCACGCCGGCCACCCCGAGGTGGAAGGCACCATGGGTCAGTACGACCGCAGCAACGGCGGTGATATCTATCTGGTCGAGGACGAGAACGACGCGCTGAACCTCGAAGTGAAGGACCCCGAGAAGCTGGCCTTCGTGACCCAGACCACGCTGTCCATGGACGACACCGCACGGGTCATCGATACCCTCCAGAACCGCTTCCCCGCCATCCAGGGCCCGCGCAAGGACGACATCTGCTACGCCACACAGAACCGCCAGGACGCGGTCAAGATGCTCGCCGCCGAGTGCGACCTGATGCTGGTGGTGGGCTCCCCCAACAGCTCCAATTCCAACCGCCTGCGCGAACTCGCCGAGCGCATGGGAACCCCGGGCTACCTGATCGACTCTGCCGAGCAGATCGAGGCTGACTGGCTCGAAGGCGTTAAAGCGGTTGGCGTCACCGCTGGCGCCTCCGCGCCCGAGGTGCTGGTGGAGGAAGTGGTTGCACGGCTGCGTGAGTTCGGCGGTCAGACGCCGGACGAGCTTGAAGGCGAACAGGAGAACGTGGTTTTCAGCATGCCGAAGGCGCTGCGGATCCCTGCCAAAGAGCTGGAAGCCTGAAGGCGCCTGTCCGGCAGGCAGCGCCACTCATCCCTTTACCTGCTCCGCTCATCGGAAGTCGCCTGACACTGGCGTGAACATGGCTATTCTGGTTACAGAGAAGTTATGTTTTACGTCAGTTCATAACCGGTAGACGTTCCTATGACATTGAATGCCGCCCCCAGCAATTCCCGGAAACAGTCCGGCTTTACCCTGATTGAACTCATGATTGTTGTCATTCTGGTCGCCATCATTGCCACGGTGGCAATACCTGGCTACCAGCAATTTGTGGAGAGCAATGAGGTTTCTGCGGTCACCAATCGGCTGGTGGGAACCCTTAGTTACGCTCGCTCCGAGGCCCTGAAAGAAGGCCGGAATGTCACCGTGAATGCGGGTGCTGACGATAACTGGGACACCGGATTCGAGGTCGAGTTCGGAGGTGACGTGCTCAGGTCGGTCGAAACATCCGGTGGACGGATGAATATCACCGGTAGCGATGTCACCTTCCGGGGCAACGGGCTTACGACCGCTAACGTTACCTTCCAGATCTGTGGCGATAACAGTGACTTTGGAAGCCAGGTCCAAGTGACCCAGGGTGGCCAGGTCACCAGCGAGGAGTTTGACTGCTCATGAATGCAAACCGATCAAAACTGCGCTCACAACAGGATGGGCTGTCCCTTCTGGAGGTCCTGATTGCCGTGGTCATCCTGGCCATCGGCCTGCTGGGCATTGCCAGTACCCAGTTGCTCGCCCTGGAGCAGACGACCAATTCGCATGTGCGTTCCCAGGCCACCATGTATGCCATGGATGTGGCCAGCCGGGTCAGGGCCAATGGCGGCGACATGATTTCCAGTGGTGAGATCACGACCATGGAGAACCGCATGCAAAAGGAAATGGGATCGGATGCCTCCCTTAACACGAACATGAACGGCAATATGCTGGAGGTGACCGTGAACTGGACGGAGCGGGACCGCTTTGCGGAAAGCGGCGAGTCCGATCAGTCTTTCACCCTGAAAGCGAGGATGGGAAATGGTTAAGCGATACGAGCAACAGGGGCTGTCGATTGTCGAGTTGATGGTAGCGCTTTTGCTGTCAAGCTTTCTGACTATGGGCATGGTCTACATATTCACGGGGAACAGCGAGACGTTCCGTCTCACCGAGGCCAATGCCCGCGTCCAGGAGTCAGGCCGTATGGCGACTCAGCTCCTGGGCAGGACGATTCGCAATGCCGATTTCTGGGGCTGTGCAAAACCTGGCGGGGATGGGGCCAAACTCCGGAGTATGCTTTATCCTCAGGAGGATAATGATGATTCAGATCTGGATATTGATGCGCTTTTTGAAGGGGTAATCGGCGACAATGATGTTGACGGGACCAGTTTCCCGAATGTCGTGGCGGGCACTGACACCCTGGAGCTGGGAGGTGCGGCTAATTCGCTTATCGACACCAATAACCATACTCCGGTTAATGCTTCGAGTATCTTTCTTGGGAGTGATCCAACCGGCGTGTTCGAAGCTGGTGAGATTCTGATGATCAGCAGCTGTGAAGCTGCCGACATGTTCCAGGTTACCAAACTGGATACAGGGGGCGGCGGTAAGTTGGTGGCGAATACAGGTCAAGGTAAATGGACTCCGGGTAACGAAACTAGCACCCAGTCCGATTATCCGGAAGGGGCCAAGATCATACGCCCAGCCAAGAACGCCTATTACATCCGTGAAAATTCCGAGGGAGAACGTTCCCTGGTCCTGAACCCGATGCAGATGCAGGACGACGGAACCGTAACGCCAGGCAACTATGCTGGCGCCGAAGAGCTGGTCCGCAATGTCCGTGACCTGCAGATGGAGTTCGGAAGGGATACCACCGGCGATGACAAGGTGGACACCTGGAGTGAGCCCTATGCGGACGCGGACGACACCCTGGCGATCCGGTTCAGCCTCCTGGTCAGGTCGTCCCGGAACGACGTGGTCGAGGAGCCCCAGACCTACTGTTACCCCGGTTGGCTTGACTGTGCGAATGACACGAGCGCGGATTTCACGAACGCCGGCGATAATCACCTGTACCGCGTTTACACCATGACAACATCCATACGTAACCGGCTGGGAGATTAATGATGAGACGAACGAATCAGTCCGGAAGCGCGCTTCTGCTTGCATTGATTATGCTGCTGGTCCTGTCGCTGCTCGCGATTTCCGGGATGGAGGGCAGTGTCATGCAGGAACGGATGCAGTCGGCCCAGCGGCAGGGCGCAATGGCACTGGAGATTTCCGAATCAGGCGCAAGGGATGCCGAACAGTGGCTCGAGAAGAATGTGGTTACGCTTAACGTTTTTGACGGAACCAACGGGCTCTATGATGCGACGGTTCAGGAGCAACGGGCGCCCGATCCGTTTTCCGCGACAGTCTGGGAGGGTAGCAGCTCCAAGACGGCAACCAGCGTCGATGGCGTGACGCCGCGCTATTTCATTGAATATATGGGAAGAGGCTTTAAGCCGGAACAGCGGGCCGGTGGCAATATCAGCGGTTACAGCCATGACAGTGGCGCCTTTGAATCCCGCGCCTTCCGGATCGTGGTTCACGCGACGAGTCCGTCCGGGAAGGGCAGTCGACTCATTGAAGTCTACTACACCCGGAAAATCTGATTTTTCCCAGGAGTACGGTCATGAAAGCACATAAAAACTTCCGGTTCGGTTCGTTTGCATTGATGGCAACGATGTTCGTATCCCAGGCGTTGGCTGAAACCGTCGATATCTCGGACACACCGCTGTTCATCAGCGAATCGGCAAGTCCCAACCTGATGTTCCTTCTGGACGACAGTGGCTCCATGCGGTTCAGTTTTATGCCGGGCAAGCTGGCGTTTGAGAAGGCAGATATCCTACTGGACACTGATAATGAGGGATATCTGCAGAAGTGTCCCTCAAAGGGCACACACGCCGGTATTAAAACCTGCTTTTACGACACCTCCGGGCGTAAGTTCCTGGCCTCCAGTGAAACAAACAAGGTTTACTATGATCCGTCCAAGGAATACGCAGCCCCGTTGAAAGCGGACGGGGAGCCTTATCCGGATGTCGATTTCAGCAGCGCGCCAGTGGACGGTTTTGCGGCCGCAGACGGCGATGACAGCACTGATCCGGCGACAGTCGACCTGGCTGACGATTACCGGGCCATTATGGCTCCTTTTTATTTTAAGGCCAAAAATGATAACCACTACGGGTTTACCGTCGGATCCACCACTGGCGGGGACTCGGAGGAGGGCGCCTTCTATTATGAATTTGACGGTACTGTGTCGGGTTGTGACACCGACCCTTACGATGACAGTTGTTACAGCGCTAAAAAGGAACCAGCTGATAAACAGAACTTCGCGAATTGGTTTTCCTACTACAGAACCCGTGAACTTGTGGCCAGGGTTGGGATCACTAACGCGTTCATGGATCAGCCAGAGAACATGCGGGTTGGTTACGAGACCATCAATTCGTCGGATATTGACCCCGGGGTTCGTCAGTTTTCAGACAGTGTCCGCACTGCGTTCTTTGATTGGCTGCATGGCCACCAGGCTGGGGGCTCCACCCCCCTTCGGGACGCGCTGGATAGGGTGGGGCAGTATTATGAAGACGACACGGACCAGGGCCCCTGGGCTACTGATCCGGGAACGGATGACGACGAAAAAGTCGGTGAATTTCTTGAGTGCCGCCAGAGCTTCACGATCCTGATGTCTGATGGCTACTACAACGGGGGAAGTCCGCCGACGCCGGGCAATACCGACGGAACTGACGGTTCAACAATTACCCAGCCTGATGGTGGCAGCTACCAGTACACCGCACAGGATCCGTTCCAGGATGAGCAGTCGGATACGCTGGCGGATGTGGGCATGGATTATTGGCGACGTGACCTTCAGCCGGACATCAAGAACCGGGTGCCGGTGTCGGACACCAACCCCGCCTTCTGGCAACACATGGTGACTTACAGCGTTGGCCTCGGTGTTGAGGGAAGCATTGATCCCGACACGGCGTTCAACGCTATTGATAATGGCGATTCTGTGGATTGGTGGCCGGATAGCGCGTCGGCGCAGGAGCACAAGATTGACGATATGCTCCATGCGGCCGTTAACTCGCGCGGCGGCTTTTTCGATGCCCAGAGCCCCGATGCTTTTACCGCTGGGCTCAAGGGCACCCTCGCCGGTATTCTCGAAGATATTGGTTCCTCTACCGGGGTCACCTTCGATACGGCGACGCTGGAGGAAGACTCCCTGATCTTTGGCGCGCGTTTCAACTCCAGTCGCTGGAGTGGTGATCTCGACGCCCGTGAGTTGATTACCGATGACAATAATCCCGACCAGCCGCCGACGATCAGTGATCCGGTCTGGTCTGCTGCGGACATGCTTGACGATCGGGACTGGACGACCCGGGAAATCATTACCTCAGACGGAACGCTTGGCGTTCCCTTTACCTGGTCAGCTGTGACACAGGACCACCAGGACGACCTGCTGGCCGGGCCTGTTTCGGAAACACGCGCCAAGAATCGCCTTGACTACCTGCGCGGTGATCGCAGCCTGGAGGGGGGTGAAGTAGGAGATTTCAGGGCCCGTGACAGCCGCCTGGGCGATATCGTGAACTCGACACCGGTGCGGGTTTCTGAACCCGCCTCAAACTGGCCGGACACCGCTCTCTTTGGCGAAGACAAGAATCGCTACTCAGACTTCCGAGCCGAAAAGAAAGACCGTACACCGGTCATCTATGCGGGCGCCAACGATGGAATGCTGCACGCCTTCAAGGCAACGCCCGACGGCGGCAAGGAACTGTTCGCGTTCATGCCGGAGGCAATCTTCTCTGATGCACCCGGCGAAGGCCTGCGTCAGCTGACCTTACAGCAGTACACCCATGACTATTACGTTGATCTGAAGCCCCATGTTTCGGATGCCTTCATCAAGGGGCGCACCGCTGACGGCAGTATCACGACCTCGGCAGATTGGCGGACGGTCCTGCTGGGGGGCGCCCGCTTCGGGGGCAGGTCCATCTTTGCTCTGGATGTGACGGATCCCACATTGTTTGATGAAGACAATGCGGAACAGCTGGTCCTGTGGGAATTTTCCGCCGAGGACGATTGGCGGATGGGTAACATCAGTGAGCCCCCGATAATTGCCAAAGCCGATTGGGGCAATGACGGCTACCAGTGGACAGCGTTCTTCGGCAATGGGTATAACGCTACGGATCCAGACACAGGCGAGGCTATCACGGGCATCTTTATGTTGAAGCTGGAAGGTGGTCTTGACGGCACCTGGACGGAAGGTACCGACTACGAATTCATTGAGTTTGAGTCGGGCACGGCGGCAACAGGGCTTTCTCCCGTTAATGTTTATGATGCTACCGGTAACGGCATTGTCGACAGGATTTATGGGGGTGACCTGAAAGGGCAACTCTGGGTTGCTGAGGGCTTTGCGTCCGCCTATACCAGCGGCAACACCCCGGTCCCCTTGTTCCGTGCCAAGACGGATGCAGGGGATCCGCAGGCGATTACCGCGGCGCCCTTGACCATTCCGAATAACAACATTGCCCCCGATGGCAATGAGCCCGACCTGTTTGTGCTGTTCGGAACCGGTCAATACCTCAACAATACAGACCTCACCGATACCAGCACTGACAGTTTCTATGCCGTGAGGGATATAGGCAGCAAAGACGTAGAACTGGAAAGAGCGGACCTGGAGGAGCGCAACCTGGTTAACGATACAACCGTTGATGGGGAAACGCTTGTTTCCAACAATGCTGACTCGACCGATACCACGATCGACAACGGCTGGTACGTTGACCTGTTTTCCGAGGGTGAGCGCATCACGCTTTCACCTCAGGTCCGTGGAGACTTCATCTTTGTCAACTCGTCAATTCCGTCGTCCAACCCCTGCATTGCCGGTGGTACTTCCCGGATTATGGCGTTTGCTCTGGATGGTCTGACGCCGGACAAAGCCGTATTCGACAATCACGATGGCGAGGTTGTCTCCTATCGCAGGGTCGACGGCATTGCCAGTCAATCCGCTTTCCTTGGGGATTACCGTTTCACACCGACGTCAGTTGGTGACGTCGATGTGGAAAAGGTCCTTGTCCAGCCGCCCGAGGACGTGTTCGGGCGCCAGGGCTGGCAGGAACTGCTTGAGTGAATAATTGGAGAAAAATGATGAAAGCAACGAACCAGAAAAGAAGACACTATGGCGCCGGAATTCTCGTGACAGCGCTGATCGCAATGCTGCTTGCGGTCAGCGCATCGGCCGCGGACGTTAAAACGCCGGGGGCAGAGGAGTCCGTCATGGGCCCGATTCAGGCAGTCGAAGAGAGCGGTGGCAGCCTGATTGTGGAGGGGCGTCGGTTCTTTCTGGCGCAGGATGTGCTCTTCGATGGTGTTGAAATGGCTCGTGACCAAGTCCTGGAGCGTCTTTCCAAAGGGGATTCCGTAATCCTCTACAGGGAGAGCATCAGTCAGGAGCGGATCGAGCAGATCCGCACGAGTCTCCGATAACGGCATACAACAAGAAAAGGAAACACATCATGCGAATGGTTGCGAATCGGGGTTTTACCCTGATCGAATTGATGATTGTAGTGGCAATCCTCGGCATTATTGCCGCCATTGCCTTCCCGGCATACCAGCAGCATGTGGAGCAAACGCGCAGAACCACAGCTCAGGGCGATCTCATGGAGTTGGCGCAGTGGATGGAGCGGCGTTACAGCTCTGATTTTGACTACCGGGATGGTACGGGTAACCCCTCGCTGCCCTTCAGCTGGTCGCCACGGGAGTATGATGAGGCTAATGCCTTCTACGATATCAGTTTTGCCCAGGATGTAACCAAGGACACCTTTGAGCTTCAGGCTGTGCCGAAAAATGCACAGTCCAGTGACGATTGCGGCACGCTGACGCTGGATGAGCAGGGCACCCGTGGTGCTGACGGGACTGACTGCTGGTAAGGCCGGTCAGTCCGTGCAGCTGATGGGGTCGCCCTGGCTGTCCTGGGCAATGCCGTCTCCGGAATGGTCGCGTGCATAACGCACGCGACCACCCATGTTGATAATCAGCTGTCCGGCGTGGTGGGCGTCGCCGCTATCCGGGCAGTAGACCAGGTTTCCGAGGGTGCCCCGGACCATGCCGTCGGGGCGGTACTGGAAGTAACCGGAGTTGCCCACATTGGCGGACCAGTTGCCGTTACCGGGGGATGGCACGGTGCGGAGTACCGCATCCTGATCCGTGAGCCTGCGCTGGCTGTCCGGGTCCAGGAAGGCGTGGACCTTCTGTTGCCAGTTGCCGTTACACTCCTGGTTCTCATCCAGAGGGCAGATGGTGACAACGGTGCTGTTTGCGACGGCTTCGGCCCGCGCCAGCTGGAAGGCGTGATACATGTCCTTCATGGTGGTTTGGCGTTCGACCCGTTCAATGAATCCGCCCAGGGCGGGAATCATGGTTGTGGCCAGCAGGGCGAGAAGCGCCACGACAATGATCAATTCAACGAGCGTCAGTCCATTCTGTTCCCGGTTCATCCCTGAACTCCTTTCCCAGTATGTGCATCCTTTTTTCAGCTCTTCCTGAGCCGATGGGGCGCGAGTCTACAATGCCTCCCAGGATCGGACAAGGCCGCCGGACGGGGGCTATTCCATACCCAGTTTCTTGAGCTTATACCGTAGTGCCCGGAAACTGACGCCAAGCTTCCGCGCCGCTGCCGTCTTGTTCCAGCGCGTCTGCTCCAGGGCTTTTTCGATGGTCTGGCGCTCGATGGATTCCAGGTAGGACTCCAGGTCGATCGTGTCGTCGCCATCGCCCGGCATCGGGGGAAGGTCACTGGCTGCGCCCGCCGTCTCCGTTGCTGGGCCTTTACGCAGTTGCAGGTCCTCGGCCTGGATGATGTCCCCTTCGCTGAGGGTAAAGGCTCTCTCCAGGCAGTTTTCCAGCTCCCGTACGTTGCCCGGGAATGGGTAGGCCTGGAGCGCTGCAAGAGCGTCATCGGTGAGCTCGGCGGGGGAGAGCTCATACTCGGAGGCCAGCTTGTCCAGGATATGCCGAGCCAACAGGGGGATATCCGTGGGGCGTTCACGCAGTGGCGGAACCCGCAGCTCGATCACATTGATCCGGTAGAACAGGTCCTGGCGGAACAGCCCTTCTTCCACAAGTGCGGCCAGCTCCTGATGGGTGGCGCTGAGGATGCGGACATCGACGGCGACTTCCTCCTGGGCCCCCACGGGCCGGATCTTCTTCTCCTGGATGGCCCGCAGCAGCTTCACCTGCATCGGCAGGGGGAGCTCCGCCACCTCATCCAGGAACAGGGTGCCGCCATTCGCGGCCTGGAAGAGTCCATTCTTGTTTTCAGTGGCCCCGGTAAAGCTGCCCTTGCGGTGACCGAAGAACTCGCTTTCCATCAGCTCGTCCGGAATGGCGCCACAGTTGACCGGTACAAAGGGGTTGTCGCGCCTGGGGCCGTTTTCATGGATAAGGCGGGCAACCAGTTCCTTGCCGCTGCCTGACTCGCCGCTGATGTAGACCGGCGCCTGGCTGCGGGCCACTTTCCGGGATTGGCGCCTCAGGTGTTCAATCTCGGGGGAGTCGCCCAGCAGCAGGTTTTCCCCCTCTGGAAGCGGGGCATCACCGTTGTTTTCGGAAGGCGAGGGGAGGCGCAACGCACTCTGGACAAGGTCCCGCAGTCTGGGAAGCTCTACAGGCTTGGACACGAAGTCAAAGGCGCCGCATTTCAGCGCGGAGATTGCCGCGTCCATACTGCCATAGGCGGTGATCACGGCAACCGGGGTATCGGGGCAATGGCTCTGCATCCAGTGGACGAGATCGATGCCGTTGCCGTCTGGCAGGCTCATGTCGGTCAGGCAGAGGTGGAAAACCTGTCGTTCAAGCAGGTCCCTGGCTTCCTCCAGTGTCGCGGCAGTGACACACTGAATCTCCATGCGGCTCAGTGTAATGTCCAGCAGTTCCCGGATATCGGGTTCGTCGTCGACAACCAGTGCCGTATACGATGTCATGTGTCGGTTCCTGTTACTTCTGGCTCTGCGGTGTAATCCAGGGTGCGCCTGCCCGGATGGGCAAAGGTGATCCGGAAACAGCTCCCATGCTCACTGGTATCAAGCAGGAAAAGGCGTGCCTGGTTGGCCTCGCACAGTTCACGCGCCAGGTAGAGCCCCAGCCCGGTTCCCTGCTGCTCGGTGGTAAAGAAGGGCTCGAAGAGCGATGCCCGCTGTTTCTCGCTGAGCCCGGCCCCCTGATCCCGAACATCAATATAGGCTCTCTGGCCGTCCTCAGTCATCCCTGTGGACAGGGTCAGGGTGCGCCGTCCTGTATTCTTCTCGCTGTAACGCAGGCCATTGTCGATCAGGTTGATCAATGCCTGGTGCAGCTGGGAGGGGTCAAAACGCGCGGATGCGGAGGGGCCGGAAAGCTTCAGGTCAATGGTGTTGCCGTCTCCGCCGCATTCCCGGTACTCGTTTACGACGGAGGCCAACCATTCGCCCAGGTCCAAAAGGCGAACATCGGCGCTGCGCCGGCGTGACAGCTCCAGTACATTCTCGATAATGGCATTCACACGCTCGCTGTGGCGCTGGATGATCCCCGTCATTCGCCGGTCGGCTTCGCTGATGTCGGGGGATTCGGCCATAAGCTGGGCGGCGTGGCTGATGGCTCCGAGGGGGTTACGGATCTCGTGGGCAATACCGGCGGTCAGACGTCCCAGCGATGCCAGCTTCATCTGCTGGGCCTGTTGGATGATCTTGCTCGTGTCTTCGAGGAAGATCAGGATATGATTGTTCACGGGTTCGTCCAGTGGTGTGAAGTTGGCCTGGACGCCAGGGGTGTCTTCCCTGGCCTGGAAGGGCTGGGTTCTCGTTCCGGGGTTTTCCAGCCACTGCTTCAGGCGCTGCTTCAGGGGCGCGGGCAGGGTCGTCAGTGGTGGTGAGGTTCGGCGCTCGCCCTGGAGCAGCTCCCCGGCGGCCGCGTTCGCCAGGCGGACAGTGCCGGATGGGTCGGCCACGACTATGCCGGTGTGCATCCGCTGGATGATCTGATGGTTGAGCTGCTCCAGCTCCGCAATGCTGCGGGCGCGTTCCGTGGCCAGTCGTTCACTGGAGGCAAGCCGGCGCGTGATGTTCTGGAGGATGAAGGCGGTGGCAAAATAGATGACGCCCATTACGCCCGCCCGAACGATGTCATCGATGCCTGCAGTGGTCTCGATCAGGAGCCAGAAGGACACGGCGAGTGACGCCAATGCGGCCAGTGCCGCATAGAAAATGCCGACGCGTCCCGGAATCAGTATGTTGCCGGCTGCAATGCTGATGATAACCAGGTTGATGATGCCGGTACCAACACCACCGCTGGACAGGGCCAGCAGGTGCAGGAAGAGGATGTCGACCAGTATGGAAACCGTGATGTGCCAGGGGCGAAGGGGGTATCCGGCGAGCAGGAGCAAACCCGTAAGAATATTGATCCCCAGGTAGGCCAGGGCGGTTCCCTGGAACAGCACCTCGTTGTTCATGGCGGTGCCAAACAGGTCCGTCTCCAGCAGAAGGAGGCTGACGAGCAGCAGGACCACCGCTATGCGGTAATAATTGTAGACACGGAACAGACGGGCACGCTGGCCATTCCTGCCAACCGGTGACGAAGCGACCATGGATGCTCCCGGTTTCCAGAACGGTCAATGGAGACTGAAACAGTTATAATAGCTTGCGAATGCGTGTGGCGACAGGAGAATACGGAATGGTATCCGGTATCAAGGTGGTAATGGCCCAGATCAACGTGACCGTGGGAGACATACCGGGTAATACGGAACGGGTTCTGGAGGCGACGCGCGAAGCGGTAGACCGGCATGGAGCCGACCTGGTCGTTTTCCCGGAGCTCGCCATCACAGGGTATCCCCCCGAGGATCTGTTGCTGCGCCCCAGCATTGTACCGCGCGTGGAAGAGGCCCTTGAGCGGCTCCGAGCCGAGGCACCACCGGCAACCCTGGTTCTGGGGTCGCCCTGGTCGGTCGAGGGTGACCTTTATAATGCGGCGGTCGTCATCCAGCCCGGCACAGAGCACCCGCCAGCCTGCAAGCAACATCTGCCCAATTACCATGTGTTTGATGAGGCCCGCTATTTCCAGCCCGGACAGGGTACGGCAATTTTTGAGCTCCATGGCATCCGGACCGCGATAACGGTCTGCGAGGATCTCTGGTATGAGGGACCCATTGCCGATGCCGCCGCCGGCGGGGCTCAGCTGCTGATCAACATAAATGCGTCTCCCTACCACCTGGACAAACACGGGGACCGTGAGGCATTGCTGGAAAAGCGCAGCCGCGAACACAGCCTGCCGATCGTCTATGTGAACCTGGTTGGCGGCCAGGACGAGCTGGTTTTTGATGGCGGGTCCATGGCCTTCGATGGGCAAGGCGAAAAGGTCGTGCAGGCCCCCCAGTTTGAAGCCGGACTCTACCCGCTGGAGGTATTGGGCGAAGGAGAGATCTGCAGGCCTGTTCGACAGGCACCCGGGGAAACGCTCTCCCAGGAAGCCGCAGCCTATCGTGCGCTGGTTCTGGGCCTGCAGGATTACATTGGCAAGAATGGCTTTCCGTCGGTGGTTCTGGGTCTTTCCGGCGGCATTGATTCCGCGCTGACGTTGGCGGTGGCCGTCGATGCCCTGGGGGCGGACCGGGTGACGGCCGTGATGATGCCGTTCCGCTACACCTCCAGTATGAGCCTTGAGGACGCGGAGGCGCTGGCTGCGAATCTGGGCGTTCGTTATCAGGTGACTCCCATTGAAGCGACCTATGATGCATTCATGGAGACGCTGTCAGCCTCTTTCGGCGACCGCCCGGTGGATACCACGGAAGAGAATCTGCAGGCGCGCATCCGGGGCACGTTATTGATGAGCCTTTCCAACAAGTTCGGCGGACTGGTGTTGACCACCGGCAACAAGAGTGAACTGGCGGTGGGGTATTCCACCCTTTACGGCGATATGGCCGGCGGGTTCAGCGTTATCAAGGATGTGCCCAAGACCCTGGTTTACCGGTTATCGCGCTGGCGTAACCGCAACGGCGAAGTCATACCGCAACGCATCATCGAGCGCGCGCCCTCGGCCGAGCTGGCGCCGGACCAGAAGGATGAGGACAGTCTTCCACCCTATGAGATTCTGGACCAGATCCTCGAGCGCTACGTGGAGCAGGACCAGAGCGCCGAGACCATCATTGCCGCAGGGTTTGATCGCGAGGCGGTAATGCACGCCGTGCGCCTGGTGGATATCAACGAGTACAAGCGCCAGCAGTCGCCGGTGGGGACAAGGATAACGCGGCGTGGGTTCGGCAAGGACCGGCGCTACCCGATCACCAATCGCTGGAAACCGGGTATCTAGGAGTCAGTCACCCTCGTGCCCGAAAGCACCGAAGGTAATCACATTCAGCAGGGAGCGGTCCTGGATGCCGAAACTCTGGCGGACAAAGGAGCCGTCATCGGCGATGGCGGGATTCTCCGGGAAGTTCTGGGCCAGCACCCGGGTGGTATCCCGTTTTTCCTCGTCGAGACGCAGGCGTGAATACATCTCGGCCATGATGACCAGCGCTTCCTCAACAGCAGGGGTTCTGTTGAAGTCCTCAACAACCGACTTGGCCCGGTTGAGCGCCGCAATATAGGCTTCGCGCTTGATGTAATACTGAGCCGCCTCAAGCTCGGCGCCGGCAAGCCGGTTGCGTATGGCGATCATCCGCTGGCGGGCATCCGGGGCATACTCGCTGTTGGGGTAACGGTTCACCAGCTGCTGGAAGTCGTCAAAGGCCTGACGCTGCTCCCCGGGATCACGGCCCGCCACCTCGATCGGGAAGTAGCGGGCGGCCAGCCCCAGGTCCATGTTGTAGGAGGCGACACCACGCATATAGAGTGCGTAGTCGGCGTTTTCGCTCTGCGGGTTAAGCCGGAGGAAACGATCGGCCGCGCTTCGTGCGCCCTGAAGATCCAGGTTCTGGTAGCGCGCGAAGATCAGGTCCAGCTGCGCCTGTTCCGCGTACCGGCCGAAGGGGTAATAGGTTTCCAGGGACTCCAGGTTGCGCTGGGCCGATTCGAAATTGCCGGCGTTCATGGACTGCCTGGCCTGTTCGTAATACTCCTCTTCGGGAAGGGTTTCCGCGTCCCGGGAGGCACATCCCGCCAGCAGCAGGAGTGAGAGCACCAGCACCAGCAGCGTGCGGACCTGGTTCAGCGGTGCCATGCTCGGGGTCGTGATGGACCGGCTTTTCATGCCATTACCTGTATAATGTCGGGAAAGTGGGGAACGAATCCGAGCAGGTATTGTAACGGCCGGGCTACTGATTCGGAACCGGTGTTTTCAGTCTATCGCCAACAGGAATCCAATGGGTACGAGTAGAGAGCGAATCGAGGCAGCGTTTCAGGTCCCGCCGGAATTGAGTGATCAGCGCCTGGACCAGGCTGTTGCCGCCCTGATGCCGGAGCATTCACGCTCGCGGATACAGAATTGGGTCAAGTCGGGCGAGCTTACCGTCAACGGGCGGGCCCGGAAGCCCCGGGACAAGGTTCTCGTGGATGACGAGATCGTTATTGCGGCGGACGTGGCGGCGGAGGTGAGTTGGGAGCCCGAGCCCATAGACCTTGATATCCTCTACGAGGACGAGCACCTGCTGGTGATCAACAAGCCCGCCGGGCTGGTCGTGCATCCGGCGGCGGGGCATGAGGCCGGTACGTTGGTCAATGCATTGCTCCATCACGCGCCGGAGCTGGATCGCATCCCCCGGGCGGGGATTGTCCACCGTCTGGACAAGGACACAACGGGCATCATGGTGGTGGCCCGCAGCCTCGAGGCTCACACCTCGCTGGTTGAGCAGCTGCAGTCGCGCAGTATGGGCCGCGAGTACGAGGCCGTCTGTGTGGGGACATTCACCGGTGGCGGAAAGGTGGACGCGCCCATCGGCCGGCATCCCATCCAGCGCAAGAAGATGGCTGTGGTGGCAGATGGCAAACCTGCCGTCACCCATTATCGCGTACAGGCGCGATTTTCCGGGTTCAGTCATATCCGGTGCCAGCTTGAAACGGGTCGCACGCACCAGATCCGTGTCCATATGGCACATATTCACCATCCCCTGGTCGGCGATACCGCCTATAACGGGCGCATGCGTTACCCCCGGGGCGCGGACGGAGAGGTCAAGGAGGTTCTGGAAGGATTCCGGCGCCAGGCGCTGCATGCCCGAACCCTGACACTGGTTCATCCGTGGACGCGTGAGACGTGCGAATGGGAGGCGCCGCTGCCGGCGGATCTCCAGGGTCTCATTGCCGAGCTCAGTGCATTCACCGAGCGGAGCGAGCAGCTCTAGGAGGCACCATGGAAGGCTTCTTTGTCCCTGAGTGGCCGGCCCCGGCCACCGTCGGGTCACTGATCACAACCCGCAGGGGCGGCTGCAGTGACGGGCCCTGGCGAAGCTTCAATCTCGGTACCCATGTGGGGGATGACCCCGCTGCTGTCAGAGCCAATCGCCAGCGGCTTTATGATCATCTCGGCGTAAACGCTCGCCAGGTGTACTGGATGGAACAGGTGCACGGCACGCGTCTTGTCCGCGTTCCGTCCGTTGAATCACAGCCTGCCGCAGACGCTGCCTGGACGGATCAGCCCGGCGAGGTCTGCATTGTGATGACCGCTGATTGTCTGCCGGTTCTATTCTGCGACGAAAGTGGGTCCCGTGTGGCCGTAGCGCACGCGGGCTGGCGCGGGCTGGTATCCGGTGTGCTGGAATCGGCCGCGCAGGTGTTCGACAGGCCGGAGTCCGTGATGGCTTATCTCGGCCCGGCTATCGGCCCGTCCGCCTTTGAGGTTGGGGATGAGGTACGCCGTGCTTTTATGGAAACGGATCCCGCGGCTGAGTTCCATTTCCGCTCAGCGTCATCGCTCAACGAGTCCTGGTTTGCGGACCTGTATGGGCTGGCCCGGCAGCGTTTGAACGCTATCGGCATTGAACGGGTCTTTGGTGGCTGTGCCTGCACCTTTTCCGATGAAGCCGACTTCTTTTCCTACCGCCGTGACGGGACCACGGGTCGCATGGCATCAATGATCTGGCTCCGGGGCGCTTGAAGTCTCGGGCGCTGCCCCAATATCTCTCTACAAAGCCAAGTATTGTGAATCGGAGTAGGTTGGCATTCCTGTTTCCGGTTCCAGAGGATATTGAGGGTACCAATCTATGCGAATCGATAAGATGACAAGCCGGCTTCAGAACGCGCTTGCCGAAGCCCAATCCATTGCCGTGGGCAATGACAACAACTTCATTGAGCCCGTGCATCTGATGCAGGCCCTGCTCGATGAGAAAGGCGGTGGCACCGCGGGGCTGCTGCGTCAACTGAGCGTTGATCCCAGCGGCTTTCGCCAGGCCGTCGCCCGTGAAATCCAGAACCTGCCCCAAGTCAAGGACAACAACGGCGACGTCCACATGTCGAACGGGCTGGGCCGTCTGTTGAATCATGCGGATAAGCTGGCCCAGCAGAAGGGCGATGAATACATCTCCAGTGAGCTTTTCATCCTGGCCGCGGCCGAGGACAAGGGGCCGCTGGGGAAGGTTTTCAAGGAATTCAACGTCAACAGGGACAACCTGAGCCAGGCCATTGACAGCATGCGGGGAGGCGAGACCGTGGATGATCCGTCAGCGGAAGAGAACCGTGAAGCACTGGATAAGTACACACTGGATCTGACCTCCCGGGCGGAAGAGGGCAAGCTGGACCCGGTGATCGGGCGTGACGATGAGATCCGTCGTACCATCCAGGTCCTGCAGCGTCGCCAGAAGAACAACCCCGTGTTGATCGGTGAGCCGGGTGTGGGTAAGACGGCCATTATTGAGGGGCTTGCCCAGCGCATCGTCGATGGCGAGGTTCCTGACGGCCTCAAGGACAAGCGCGTCCTGGCTTTGGATCTCGGGGCCCTGCTGGCGGGCGCCAAGTACCGGGGTGACTTCGAGGAACGCCTGAAAGCCGTTCTCAAGGAGCTGGGCAAGGAAGAAGGTCGCGTGATCCTCTTCATTGACGAGCTGCACACCATGGTCGGTGCCGGCAAGACCGAGGGCTCCATGGATGCCGGTAACATGCTCAAGCCGGCGCTCGCCCGGGGTGAACTGCACTGTGTGGGCGCGACCACACTTAATGAGTACCGCGAGAATATTGAAAAGGATGCGGCCCTGGAGCGTCGTTTCCAGAAGGTGCTGGTCAACGAGCCCACCGAGGAAGACACCATCGCCATCCTGCGGGGGCTCAAGGAGCGCTATGAGGTGCACCACGGGGTGGATGTTACGGACGGCGCCATCATCGCGGCAGCCAAGCTTTCCAGTCGCTACATCACCGACCGCAAGCTGCCGGACAAGGCTATCGACCTTGTCGACGAGGCGGCCAGCAAGATCCGGATCGAAATGGACTCCAAGCCGGAGTCACTGGATCGTCTGGAGCGGCGTCTGATCCAGCTCAAGACCGAACGCGAGGCCCTCAAGAAGGAAAAGGATGAGGCATCCAAGAAACGTCTGGATGAGCTGTCCGAACAGATCAATGATCTGGAAAAGGAATACGCCGACCTCGATGAGGTCTGGAACACCGAGAAGGCTTCACTCCACGGTGCCCAGAAGGTGAAGGAGCAACTGGAAGAAGCGCGCATCGAGCTCGAGACCGCACGGCGCAGTGGCGATCTCCAGCGCATGTCCGAAATCCAGTACGGCAGGATCCCGGAACTGGAACGTCAGCTGGACATGGCCAGCCAGGCCGAGTCGGTGGAGATGAAGCTGCTCCGCAACCGCGTTACTGACGAGGAGATCGCGGAGATTGTCTCCAAGTGGACGGGTATTCCCGTCTCCAAGATGCTGGAGGGCGAGAAAGAAAAGCTCATGCGCATGGAGGAAAGCCTGCACGAGCGCGTGATCGGGCAGGATGAAGCCGTCAGGGCCGTTGCCAACGCGGTCAGGCGCTCCCGGGCAGGGCTGTCGGACCCGCACCGGCCCAATGGCTCGTTCCTGTTCCTGGGCCCCACCGGCGTGGGCAAGACCGAGCTGTGCAAATCACTGGCGCATTACCTGTTCGATACGCAGGAGGCCATGGTGCGAATCGACATGTCCGAGTTCATGGAGAAGCACTCCGTGGCCCGGCTGATTGGTGCGCCACCCGGCTATGTAGGTTATGAGCAGGGCGGCTACCTTACGGAAGCGGTGCGCCGCAGGCCTTACTCCGTGCTGTTGCTGGATGAGGTTGAAAAGGCCCATGGTGATGTCTTCAATATCCTCCTGCAGGTGCTTGACGATGGCCGCCTGACCGACGGCCAGGGGCGCACCGTGGACTTCCGCAACACCGTTATCGTGATGACATCGAACCTGGGTTCCGATGTGATCCAGAATATGGCGGGTGAGTCCCAGTACGAGCAGATGAAATCAGCAGTGATGGATGAGGTGGGAACCCATTTCCGGCCGGAATTCATCAACCGGATTGATGACGTGGTGGTCTTCCATCCGCTTAACGAAGAGCAGATCGAAGGCATCGCCCAGATCCAGATCGATCAGCTCAACCAGCGGCTGGCGGAGCAGGAGCTGGAGCTGCAACTCTCGGACGCGGCCATGAAGAAGCTCGCCGGTGTTGGTTACGACCCTGTTTACGGCGCAAGGCCGCTCAAGCGGGCGATCCAGCGGTTCATCGAGAATCCGCTGTCCCAGCGCCTGCTGCAGGGAGAGTTCTCGCCCGGTAGTGTCATACACGCCGATGTTGAGGGCGATGAACTCCGTTTCTCCGTGACCTCCTAAGCGATAAAGGGCTGGCCTTCGGGCCAGCCTGTTTAATCACAGTTTTCTTTGCGAACTTTCTCGTATCGCTTCCGCTTGGCCTCCTTCTCTTCGGGAGATAGATAGCGACGCTCCCCATTTTCTTCGACCTGAAGGCGGGCATTCTGCTCGAGTGTCTTCAGGGCCTCCTTGGCGGTTTCACAATTACGGCGGCGAATTCTTTCAATCGCCTCCTGATCCCGTTGCTCTTCTTCGCTGGCTGCCTCGTCAGGTTCCCCGCTTTCCTGGTCGCCCTCCTGCTGCGAATCAGGTTCCTGCGCCGGCGCACGATCGTTGCCTTTGGTTTCGGG
The DNA here is from genome assembly GCF_004364635.1 of Halospina denitrificans. GTDB lineage: Bacteria > Pseudomonadota > Gammaproteobacteria > Pseudomonadales > Oleiphilaceae > Halospina > Halospina denitrificans. The sequence continues at coordinate 225,677 of NZ_SOAX01000008.1, forward strand.
AGACCGGGTCTGGACGTTCATGGGGGTTGCGTCCACATCCGAGGGAGGATTCTCGGAGAAATGCGTGTTGCCGGACTCATCAGTCCAGCGGTAAACCTCGCCAGCCTGGAGCAGGGCCGGCGTCAGGGTGGCTATCAGTATGATTAAAAGGGCATGTTTCATGGCGATTCCCGTAATAGCGAGGATGGCGTTACTCACCATGACTTTAGAACATGTTGCGGGGATCGCAAAATGCGCCGTCACGCAGTGTCTTACGGTTGACACTACGGCTCACGCTGTCAGAATTGACGGGGCCTGTACGCAGTTGAATTGCATGGCGGAAACCCCGGTAGTGTAATTCCTCGGCATCCACACCAGTCAACCCGCCCTATGTCGCGGGCTGCAGCATCGCAGAGCCGGACTGTACGCCGTTACCCTCAGGGTGCAGTCGTCCCGGAGATAACCTCCTTAAGGGACGGTGTGGCACATGGCCCGATTCAGCTTTCACAAGAAGCGGTTTCTTCAGGGCACAGGCAGTGGAAAAAACATTGAACATTTATCGTTGTAAGAGGGTGATCCAACGTGGAATTACTGTCTGGTGCCGAAATGCTCGTCCGGTCCCTCAAGGACCAGGGCGTCGAATACATATACGGTTATCCCGGAGGTGCCGCGCTTCATATCTATGACGCACTCTTCCGCCAGGATGACGTCAAACACATCCTTGTCCGCCATGAGCAGGCCGCCACACACATGGCGGACGGCTACGCGCGGGCCTCCGGCGAGCCGGGTGTGGTCCTCGTGACCTCCGGGCCTGGAGCGACCAATACCATCACCGGTATCGCAACCGCCTCCATGGACTCCATCCCCATGGTCATACTCTGTGGCCAGGTAGCTTCCCATCTCATTGGTGAGGACGCGTTCCAGGAGACGGACATGATCGGCGTTTCCCGCCCGATCGTGAAGCACAACATGACGGTGCGCCATCCGTCCGAGATTCCGACCCTGGTCAAGAAGGCCTTCTATCTGTCAAAGACCGGTCGTCCCGGACCCGTGGTCATTGATATCCCCAAGGATATGACGGCGCCCAATGAGCGCTTTGAATACGAGTATCCCGAGAAAGTCAGCATGCGCTCCTACAATCCGGCGGTGCGCGGCCATGCGGGGCAGATCCGCAAGGCCGTGGACATGATGGTGTCGGCAAAGCGGCCGATTATCTATGCCGGCGGGGGAGTTGTTCTTGGCAAGGCCTCGAACGAACTGACCGAACTGGCGCATAAGCTCGGGTTCCCGGTTACCAATACCATTATGGGGCTGGGTGGCTTCCCGGCGACGGACCCGCAGTCACTGGGCTGGCTTGGTATGCACGGGAGCTACGAATCCAACATGGCCATGCACCACTCGGATCTGGTGATTGCGATCGGGGCGCGCTTCGATGACCGTGTCACCAACGCCACGGACAAGTTCTGTCCGGGAGCGCGGATCGTTCATGTGGATATTGATCCGGCCTCCATCTCCAAGACGGTGCACGCGGATGTGCCCATCGTCGGCCCCGTGGACTCGGTCCTCAAGGAAATGCTCCAACTGGTCAACGAGAGTGATGTTGAGCCGGATGCAGAGGCATTGAAGGCCTGGTGGAAGCAGATCCGCGAATGGGGTAATTACCGAGGCCGGTATTACTACGAAAAGAACGACGAGTACATCATGCCCCAGGAAGCGGTCGAGGCCCTCTACCGTGTTACCAAGGGCGATGCTTACGTGACCTCTGACGTCGGGCAGCACCAGATGTTCGCGGCCCAGTACTATCCCTTCGACAAGCCGAACCGCTGGATCAACTCGGGCGGGCTCGGAACCATGGGATTCGGGTTCCCGGCGGCCATGGGCATCAAGCTCCATTACCCGGATGCGGAAGTGGTCTGTGTCACGGGCGAGGGCAGCATCCAGATGAACATCCAGGAGCTGTCGACCTGCAAGCAGTACCATCTGCCGGTCAAGATCATCAACCTGAACAACCAGGCCCTTGGCATGGTCAAGCAGTGGCAGGACATGAACTACGAGTCGCGTTATGCGCACTCCTACATGGCGTCACTGCCGGACTTCCCCAAGCTTCTGGAGGCCTATGGCCATGTGGGACTGACGGTCACCCGGCGCGAGGACCTGGAGCCAACGCTCGAGAAAGCCTTCGCCATGAAGGATGAACTGGTCTTCGTCGATATCCTGGTGGACCCATACGAGCACGTGTATCCCATGCAGGTGGCTCGTGGTTCCATGAAGGACATGTGGCTCAGCAAGACGGAGAGGGTCTGATATCATGCGGCGAATCATCTCGATCCTGATGGAGAACGAGCCAGGGGCTCTGTCGCGGGTTGTCGGGCTCTTCTCCCAGCGCAACTACAACATTGAAACGCTGGCCGTGGCGCCAACCGAGGATCCGACGCTGTCGCGCCTGACGCTGACAACGGAAGGGTCCGATAAGGTTATCGAGCAGATCACCAAGCAGCTCAACAAGCTGATTGAGGTGGTCAAGCTCGTTGACCTGACCGAGGGCAGCCACATCGAGCGCGAGCTGATGCTGATCAAGCTGCGCGCAACCGGCGCCCAGCGGGCGGAAATCAAGCGCACCGTCGACATATTCCGGGGGCAGATCGTTGACGTCACCAGTACCGTCTACACCGTGCAGCTGACGGGCGACGGGGAGAAGCTGGACGCGTTTATCCAGGCCGTCGGCACCATGGGTGTGCTTGAAGTAGTGCGCTCCGGGGTTTCCGGAATTGCGCGCGGAGAAAAGGTCCTGTCTCTTTGACGGGGCCATCGACTTAATGCGGGGCAGGCGCAAAATCAATGCTTGCCCCCGGATTTTTCAGTAAAACACAGGTGAACACCATGCAGGTTTATTACGATAAGGACTGTGACCTTTCCATTGTTCAGGGTCAGAAAGTGGCGATTATCGGTTATGGCTCCCAGGGCCATGCGCACGCCAATAACCTCAAGGAATCGGGCGTGAAGAACGTGGTCGTTGGGCTGCGCAGCGGCTCGTCTTCCTGGAAGAAAGCCGAGGAAGCCGGCCTTCAGGTGCAGACCATTGAGGATGCCGTCAAAGGGGCTGATGTGGTCATGATCCTGGCGCCGGATGAGCACCAGGCGTCGCTGTACCAGAACCAGGTTGAGCCGAACATCGGCAAGGGTGCGGCGCTGGCGTTCGCCCATGGTTTCAACATCCACTACAACCAGATCGAGCCGCGCGCGGATCTCGACGTCATCATGATCGCCCCGAAAGGCCCGGGTCATACGGTCCGCAGCCAGTACGTCGAAGGCAGTGGTGTTCCCTCGCTGATCGCCGTACAGCAGGACGCCACCGGTCGGGCGAAGGACGTGGCGCTGTCCTATGCGTCCGCTAACGGCGGTGGCCGTGCGGGCATCATCGAGACCAGCTTCCGTGAGGAAACCGAGACTGATCTCTTCGGTGAGCAGATGGTCCTCTGTGGTGGCACCTCGGCCCTGATCCAGGCAGGCTTTGAGACACTGGTTGAAGCGGGTTATGCCCCGGAAATGGCCTATTTTGAGTGCCTGCACGAGCTCAAGCTGATTGTTGATCTGCTCTACCAGGGCGGGATCGCCGATATGCGCTACTCCATCTCCAATACCGCCGAGTATGGTGATGTGACGCGCGGGCCGCGGATCATCAACGACGATACCAAGAAGGAAATGCGCAAGTGCCTGAATGAGATTCAGACTGGCGAATTTGCTCGTGAGTTCATCCTGGAGAATCAGGCTGGTCAGCCGACTCTCAAGGCTAAGCGTCGTATTGCCGAGGGCCATCAGATCACCGAAGTGGGCGATCGCCTGCGCGGCATGATGCCCTGGCTCCAGAAGAGTCGTCTGGTTGATAAAGACAAGAACTGATCCACTGAAGCCTGTTGATCGGTTGAAAGTCTGTCCGGCCAGTGACCCTGGCCGGATTTTCTGTTTTTAAGGGGCTGTCCCGATGGCAAGTGATGAGAAAGAGCAGCAATCCACGGATGAAAGTGAGATCGAGGGAGCGGAAGTTGTCGAGGAGGAGATGGTTGGTGACTCACGCGTGCGCCGACGTGGTATCTATCTGCTCCCGAATATGTTTACGACGGCGTCCCTGTTTTCGGGGTTCTATGCCATTGTCGCCGCATCCAATAATGACTTTGCCCTGGCCGCCATTGCCATCTTTGTGTCCATGGTCCTGGATGGTCTCGACGGCAGAGTGGCGCGTCTGACCAATACCCAGAGCCGGTTCGGGGAGGAGTATGACAGTCTGGCCGATATGGTGGCCTTTGGTGTTGCCCCCGGCCTGGTTACCTTCTTCTGGATTCTCAACGATCTGGATAAGCTTGGCTGGATTGTTACCTTCATCTATGTGGCCGGCTCTGCCCTCAGGCTGGCGCGATTTAACACGCAGATTGGCTCCGTGAGCAAGCGTTACTTTGTGGGGCTTCCCAGTCCCTCTGCCGCTGCCGTTGTGGCAGGGATGGTGTGGTGCTTTCACAGCTTCGAACAGACCTGGTGGTTGAGTACAATGGCTGTCGTCCTGGTGGCAGGGGCCGGTGTCCTCATGGTCAGCAACATCCTCTATTACAGCGGTAAGGATCTGGACCTCAAGGGCCGTGTCCCGTTTGCGGCGATCCTGCTGGTCGTGCTTGTCTTTGCGGTTGTTGCCATTGAACCTCCTGTGATTCTGTTCCTGGCGTTCCTGATTTACACGCTGTCAGGCCCTGGACTCTGGGTCTGGAGAAAGCTTCATCGCCGGCCCGGGCAGTCTTAGCAACAAAGCTGACACCCGGTTGTCATGAAATCGTGGATAACCGGTTGACGCAGAATGTGGCGGGTGTAGAATGCGCATTCTCTTGAGGCAACGCCCCGGCCGGCAGCGGCGCAGGTGGTGATTTGGAAGTTGTTTCAGGGATTGACAGATCGGCAAATTGCTTTAGAATTTGCGGTCCTAAATCAGCGGCTTAACGCGGCTGAGGTTCTTTAACAATTGGGTCAGATTATTTGTGTGGGCGCTGGCTGAG
>NZ_SOAX01000009.1 GCF_004364635.1 Halospina denitrificans
AATTGCTTTAGAATTTGCGGTCCTAAATCAGCGGCTTAACGCGGCTGAGGTTCTTTAACAATTGGGTCAGATTATTTGTGTGGGCGCTGGCTGAGGTGGTCGACAGATCATCAAAGGTCAGTGCTCGTTGATTCGAGTGCGGTCTTTGAGCTTGTATAAGATGCTTCGGCATCGAATGATTTAAACTGAAGAGTTTGATCATGGCTCAGATTGAACGCTGGCGGCAGGCCTAACACATGCAAGTCGAGCGGTAACAGGTCCTTCGGGATGCTGACGAGCGGCGGACGGGTGAGTAATGCATGGGAACTTGCCCAGTAGTGGGGGATAGCCCGGGGAAACCCGGATTAATACCGCATACGCCCTGAGGGGGAAAGCGGGCCTTTGTGCTCGCGCTATTGGATGGGCCCATGTCGGATTAGTTTGTTGGTGGGGTAACGGCTTACCAAGGCGACGATCCGTAGCTGGTCTGAGAGGATGATCAGCCACACCGGGACTGAGACACGGCCCGGACTCCTACGGGAGGCAGCAGTGGGGAATATTGGACAATGGGGGCAACCCTGATCCAGCCATGCCGCGTGTGTGAAGAAGGCTTTCGGGTTGTAAAGCACTTTCAGTCGGGAGGAAAAGCTAGTCGTTAATACCGGCTAGTGTTGACGTTACCGGCAGAAGAAGCACCGGCTAACTCCGTGCCAGCAGCCGCGGTAATACGGAGGGTGCAAGCGTTAATCGGAATTACTGGGCGTAAAGGGCGCGTAGGCGGTTTGGTAAGCGAGTTGTGAAAGCCCCGGGCTCAACCTGGGAATGGCAATTCGAACTGCCAGGCTAGAATGCAGCAGAGGGTAGTGGAATTCCAGGTGTAGCGGTGAAATGCGTAGATATCTGGAGGAACACCAGTGGCGAAGGCGACTGCCTGGGCTGACATTGACGCTGAGGTGCGAAAGCGTGGGTAGCAAACAGGATTAGATACCCTGGTAGTCCACGCTGTAAACGCTGAGAACTAGTCGTTGGGGCTATTGAAGCCTTAGTGACGCAGCTAACGCGATAAGTTCTCCGCCTGGGGAGTACGGCCGCAAGGTTAAAACTCAAATGAATTGACGGGGGCCCGCACAAGCGGTGGAGCATGTGGTTTAATTCGACGCAACGCGAAGAACCTTACCTGGTCTTGACATCCTGCGAACTTGCTAGAGATAGCTTGGTGCCTTCGGGAGCGCAGTGACAGGTGCTGCATGGCCGTCGTCAGCTCGTGTCGTGAGATGTTGGGTTAAGTCCCGTAACGAGCGCAACCCTTGTCCTTAGTTGCCAGCGGTCCGGCCGGGAACTCTAGGGAGACTGCCGGTGACAAACCGGAGGAAGGTGGGGATGACGTCAGGTCATCATGGCCCTTACGGCCAGGGCTACACACGTGCTACAATGGGGCGCACAGAGGGCAGCTAAGCCGCGAGGTGCAGCGAATCCCTTAAAACGCCTCGTAGTCCGGATCGGAGTCTGCAACTCGACTCCGTGAAGTCGGAATCGCTAGTAATCGCAGATCAGAATGCTGCGGTGAATACGTTCCCGGGCCTTGTACACACCGCCCGTCACACCATGGGAGTGGACTGCACCAGAAGCGGTTAGTCTAACCTTCGGGAGGACGATCGCCACGGTGTGGTTCACGACTGGGGTGAAGTCGTAACAAGGTAGCCGTAGGGGAACCTGCGGCTGGATCACCTCCTTATCGACACGTCGACGCCTCTCCAGCGTCCACAACAAATAATCTGACCCGTTGTAAGAGCATAGTTCTGGGCGAGGCCCGGCAAGGGTGACAGCCCTTGATGAGTTTGGGTCTGTAGCTCAGTTGGTCAGAGCGCACCCCTGATAAGGGTGAGGTCGGTGGTTCAAGTCCACCCAGACCCACCAGAATTGCCCGCGTGCGGTTCTGGCGCTAGTGAGAGACGGGGCCGTAGCTCAGTTGGGAGAGCGCCTGCCTTGCACGCAGGAGGTCAGGAGTTCGATTCTCCTCGGCTCCACCAGTTCTGGAAACGGTGATCAAAGATGAGTTTTTTCGCTGAGAAAACTGATCTGTGATCACACGCATCACAATGCTCTTTAACAATTCGGCAAGCAGTAATATTTGTAATTGGATAAGTGACGACTTTCCCTTTTGGGAAAAGCGCTCATTTGATCAATTGCACTGATTCAAGCGTTATCCGGCGTATTGGCAGTGACCTGTAGATCACGTTTAGGCGTGCGCTGCGGGTTATATAGTCAAGCGAATAAGCGCAAACGGTGGATGCCTTGGCAGTCAGAGGCGATGAAGGACGTGGAAGCCTGCGAAAAGCGTCGGGGAGCTGGCAAACAAGCTTCGATCCGGCGATCTCCGAATGGGGAAACCCACCTGGTTTCGGCCAGGTATCGTGCGCTGAATACATAGGCGCTCGAGGCGAACCCGGGGAACTGAAATATCTAAGTACCCGGAGGAAAAGAAATCAACCGAGATTCCCCAAGTAGCGACGAGCGAACGGGGATTAGCCCTTAAGCTTATGGGTGGGTAGTGGAAGTGTCTGGAAAGTCACACCATAGAGAGTGATAGTCTCGTACGCGAAACGCGCCCATAAGTGAAATCGAGTAGGACGGGGATCGTGGAAACCTGTCTGAACACGGGGGGACCATCCTCCAAGGCTAAATACTCCTGACTGACCGATAGTGAACCAGTACCGTGAGGGAAAGGCGAAAAGAACCCCTGTGAGGGGAGTGAAATAGACCCTGAAACCGTTTGCGTACAAGCAGTGGGAGCCTCCTTCGGGGGGTGACTGCGTACCTTTTGTATAATGGGTCAGCGACTTACTTTCAGTGGCAAGGTTAACCGTTTAGGGGAGCCGTAGGGAAACCGAGTCTTAACAGGGCGGCCAGTCGCTGGGAGTAGACCCGAAACCGGGCGATCTATCCATGGCCAGGGTGAAGGTCGGGTAACACCGACTGGAGGCCCGAACCCACCTATGTTGAAAAATGGGGGGATGAGCTGTGGATCGGAGTGAAAGGCTAATCAAGCCCGGAGATAGCTGGTTCTCCTCGAAAGCTATTTAGGTAGCGCCTCGTGTATCACTGCTGGGGGTAGAGCACTGTTTGGGCTCGGGGGCCATCTCGGCTTACCAACCCCATGCAAACTCCGAATACCAGCAAGTGCAATCACGGGAGACAGACAGCGGGTGCTAACGTCCGTTGTCAAGAGGGCAACAACCCAGACCGCCAGCTAAGGTCCCCAAGTACCGGTTAAGTGGGAAACGATGTGGGAAGGCAAAGACAGCTAGGAGGTTGGCTTAGAAGCAGCCATCCTTTAAAGAAAGCGTAATAGCTCACTAGTCGAGTCGGCCTGCGCGGAAGATGTAACGGGGCTAAACCGGTCACCGAAGCTGCGGACGCCTCTTTGAGGCGTGGTAGAGGAGCGTTCTGTACGCCTGCGAAGGTCCACCGAGAGGTTGGCTGGAGGTATCAGAAGTGCGAATGCTGACATGAGTAACGATAAAGGAGGTGAAAACCCTCCTCGCCGGAAGACCAAGGTTTCCTGCGCAACGCCAATCGGCGCAGGGTGAGTCGGCCCCTAAGACGAGACCGAAAGGTGTAGTCGATGGGAAACGGGTTAATATTCCCGTACCTCGCGTGACTGCGATGGGGGGACGGAGAAGGCTAGGCGGAGCCGGGCGAGTGGTTGTCCCGGTTCAAGCGTGTAGGCAGTGGCTGTAGGCAAATCCGCAGCCGCAACGTCGAGACGCGACGACGAGCGCCCAAGGGCGCGAAGCCGCCGATGCCATGCTTCCAGGAAAAGCCTCTAAGCTTCAGGTCACGTGGGACCGTACCCCAAACCAACACAGGTGGTCAGGGTGAGAATCCCAAGGCGCTTGAGAGAACTCGGGTAAAGGAACTAGGCAAAATGGTGCCGTAACTTCGGGAGAAGGCACGCCGCGTTAGTGTGAAGTCCCTCGCGGGCGGAGCACGAGGCGGTCGAAGATACCAGGCCCCTACGACTGTTTACTAAAAACACAGTACTCTGCGAACTCGAAAGAGGATGTATAGGGTATGACGCCTGCCCGGTGCCGGAAGGTTAATTGATGGGGTTAGCGTTCGCGCGAAGCTCTTGATCGAAGCCCCGGTAAACGGCGGCCGTAACTATAACGGTCCTAAGGTAGCGAAATTCCTTGTCGGGTAAGTTCCGACCTGCACGAATGGCGTAACGATGGGGGCGCTGTCTCTACCCGAGACTCAGTGAAATTGAAATCGCTGTTAAGATGCAGTGTATCCGCGGCCAGACGGAAAGACCCCGTGAACCTTTACTATAGCTTCACAGTGAACTTTGAGCATGCTTGTGTAGGATAGCTGGGAGGCTTTGAAGCGGTAACGCCAGTTGCCGTGGAGCCACCCTTGAAATACCAGCCTGGCATGTTTGAGGTTCTAACTCAGCGCTGTCATCCAGCGCGAGGACACTGTGTGGTGGGTAGTTTGACTGGGGCGGTCTCCTCCCAAAGCGTAACGGAGGAGCACAAAGGTGGGCTAAGTACGGTCGGACATCGTACGGTTTGTGTAAAGGCATAAGCCCGCTTGACTGCGAGACCAACATGTCGAGCAGGTGCGAAAGCAGGTCTTAGTGATCCGGTGGTTCTGTATGGAAGGGCCATCGCTCAACGGATAAAAGGTACTCCGGGGATAACAGGCTGATACCGCCCAAGAGTTCACATCGACGGCGGTGTTTGGCACCTCGATGTCGGCTCATCACATCCTGGGGCTGAAGCCGGTCCCAAGGGTATGGCTGTTCGCCATTTAAAGTGGTACGCGAGCTGGGTTTAGAACGTCGTGAGACAGTTCGGTCCCTATCTGCCGTGGACGTTGGAGATTTGAGGAAAGCTGCTCCTAGTACGAGAGGACCGGAGTGGACGAACCTCTGGTGTTCCGGTTGTCACGCCAGTGGCATTGCCGGGTAGCTAAGTTCGGACAGGATAACCGCTGAAGGCATCTAAGCGGGAAGCCCCTTCCAAGATGAAATCTCCCCGGGCCCTCGAGGCCCCTGAAGAGCCGTCCAAGACCAGGACGTGGATAGGCCGGGTGTGGAAGCGCTGCAAGGCGTTAAGCTAACCGGTACTAATGGCTCGTGCGGCTTGACTATATAACACCCCAGCGCATGCGCTCCGGGTAACGCTTGAATCAGCATTACTGCTTGCCTGCCTTTTTGCCTGACGACCACAGCGAGTGGGAACCACCTGATCCCTTGCCGAACTCAGAAGTGAAACCACTCAGCGCCGATGGTAGTGTGGGGTCTCCCATGCGAGAGTAGGTCATCGTCAGGCGCCTACACCCAAAGCCCCGCCCGGTAA
>NZ_SOAX01000010.1 GCF_004364635.1 Halospina denitrificans
AGCTCATAGCTGGTGCCCCTAATAAGTCAAATGTATGACATTATCATACCACCCGCTTGCACCGAATCAATGAGGTGCGCTTTTCGTCGCACAACGCTTGCAGCATGCGCGCCTATGGAATGGAGCCGGAGGCGCAATGTAATGGGCGTCGCCATGCCTGCACTGGTTAGGATGCGCTGTTCGATCCTGGCTTTCCACATGAGTCTTCGTTCCGGCGGAAGAATTGTGATAGCACCAAGGCCGCGATTGGAAGCCCGATGCCGTAGCCGAGTATGCCTACCCGCTGAAGTGTCATGTCGCCGACGAGGGGTCCGATGGCACCAAGCAGCGATAAGGTGCCTGCTGCAAGGAGAGACATTCGCGCAAAAGTCCGGATTCCTGAACCGACGAAAACAAGGGCTGCGCAGAGGAGGGACAGTCCCAGGAAAATATCCCACGCGAGAAGCTCAACGGCGTACAGCGTCGAGGGCCATTCCAGAACGGCAAAATCTGTTTGGCGCCCGGCCGTGAGTGCTACGAAGTGAACGGCACTCGTAAGGCCCGCCATGACCCCAGCGAAAACCAGGGCCATGACACCAAATACCTTACGATCCCGGTTCGCGGTTTCGTAGACCGAAGCCATCACGGCAACTACGAGGGGAGCCGACAGCAATGTAAGTGCCTCCATGACGGAGAGGGTCGGATCCACGATTGGATCGTCGAAACCAGCTTGGGAAATGCCGAACGCCACGACGACCACGTACGCAACGCCCACGACGAAAAGGCCGATCGATGAGAGGTACCCGACTCTGCTAACCGGACTCACTCGCAGTCTCCTACATGTCGCATCTTAACGCAGAGCTAACGTCCGCCGCTTGCGGCGTCACCGTTAAGCGCCTTGTTAGCAGCATCAGCTTCCAAGCGCTCAACCAGCCACACTTTGATAATTGACTGTCTAGTGACACCTATTCGCGCCGCCTCACGATCCAGCTCTTCGACAACCCAAGACGGAAAATCCACGTTGATGCGCTTCTGCTCTTGGTTCACCCGACGCGCCGTCGAAAGATCCAGATCGTCGACGACATCTTCCTTATCCGCATCAAACTTTTCGTCGAACTCTTCAGCGTTCATACAGTTCCACCTCTCTCTTGCGAGCCCGCCTGACCGAGATCAGACGAATTCGCTCGTCCCGGTACGTGACAAAGGCAGACCAGTGTTTTGCTCCAATCCGGCCGATGATCAGGAAGCGCGGCTCACCACCTGCTTTAGCCTGAATTTCCAAAAGATCAGGATCTTGCCAAAGCTTCTGAGCGGCCTCGAAGTCAATCCCGTGCTTCGCAAGATTGGCCCTGCTCTTGTCGTCGTCGAACTCGAATTCTTCCATGAGTATAAATTATCCCTTTTTTACTCATCAGACAAGATCGGAGAGAGGTAGGTACAGCTGCTAACGCCCGGCTCACGCGCCGGTTTGGAGCCGCAAAGCGGCGGAAAATCGGTCGCTGTGCAGCCGATTGTTAAATCCTTTGGCGTACGGTATCCTGATCATGATCAATATCCTGTACAGGAGCAGCCTTATGGATGCCATTAGCTACACAGCCGCTAGAACCAATCTAGCAAAAACCATGGAGCAGGTCTGTGAGGACCATTCCCCTGTGATCATCACCCGGAGCAAGTCGCAGTCCGTGGTAATGATCTCCCTTGAGGACTACGAGGCGCTGCAAGAAACTGCATACCTTCTGCGCGCACCAAAAAACGCCCGGCGTTTGATGGAATCCGTTGCCGAGCTGGAGCAAGACGGTGGTCAAGAAAAGGAACTTCTTGAATGAAAATCATCTTCTCCGAGAACGCCTGGGAAGACTATCTGTACTGGCAAAAAACCGACAAAAAGATCCTTAACCGAATCAACAAGCTGATCAAGGAGACCAAGCGAGAACCGTTCGAAGGTGTTGGTAAACCGGAACCCCTCAAGCACAGCCTCGCCGGTTACTGGTCTCGCCGAATCAATGAGGAACACCGAATGGTTTACAAGGTCACGGATGACGCCTTACTTATCGCCCAGGTTCGGTATCACTACTGATTTAACGCCTGCCTTCAGCCAGCAGCGGCGGAGCGTAGCGAAGACGCTGTCGGCTGCAAGGCATGGTTATGCACCAACTTGCGACCGCCATGACCTGATAAGCGTGTACGATAAACTCGATTCATCTCTGAGTATCGAAGTCGTATCCGTCATAGTTGTTTGCTGCCATTGAGCGGGGTTGGTGACGAGGTCTGCGTAGTACCCTATTGGCTCATGCCGAAACCACACACCGAGCGCCCCGGCAGGGTCACGGATGTAGTTGTAGGGACCTGTGACCTTCACGAGTGCGCATGGATAATGATGCGCGACGATAGGGACATAATCTCCTTCAGCCATTACATGAGCAAAGTCCCAATAGTCTCGTTGGCTCTGGGGGATCTCTTCTGACTGCACATCGGTAAGATCGCCGGGCGGTTGAGCGAAATCCAAGCCGATATATCCTAGGCCAAAGCACCTCATTGTATGGCGGACAGCATTCGCCGCGTCATCTGGATGAAGCTGCATGCGCCAATAGTTCATGACGTTCTCCTTGGTGCCTAGATTCAAGAAATTAAAATTCAGAACTAACACGCATGCTTATAGTAAAACGCTAAACCAGCTATTGAGAAGCTAAATACGATGAGAAAAACCTCACCGAATGCTTGGTCAAAATACCACTCCGAATCCCCATCATCCCTGGTTGTCTCGGACAAAACCATCAAAATCACTCTTACAATTGTTATACATAAAAATCCTAACACCAAAACCCACATGAAAGATTCGTTGTCACACAGATAGCTTTTTATATCAATCCCCACGTATACACCTTTGAACGTCACGGGAAAGCAAATAAGCCCGAAATAATTAACGCGCTTTACGAATTTGACTCCAAAACTTCTCCAGTACGCGAATCCGCTTCGCTTTCTAAAATAATGATAAGTGACTTCAGAACCCAAACCGAAAGCCGGTCACCCGACAATATCTACAAAACGCCCTTGTCTTCGCTGAAATGCTCCTGAATTCAGGTGCATAACAGGTATTATGCAACCCCGACTCCCATGGCAAGTTTCCAGGCCGCCAGTATGAGCATAGCCAACAACACCAAGCACCCGACCAAGAATAACCGCAATCTCATTGGCACATAATTAGAGCCCACATGCACGTAGGCATGAACATACCGACTGATAGCGAATAACCACGCCAGAGCTACGGCGACTGTACCTGCAGCACCTATGCTGTAAATCACCAAGCAGAGGACATAGAACAGCACTGGAGCTTCAAACTGATTGGCAATGTTGTTAGATACCTTGACCACATCCTCTGGCCATACCCGATTGTCCAGTGCTGCCTGCTGGCGATTTACCTGACCGGCTTTTACCGCTTTCGCCTTCCTCACCCCAAGTACAATAAACATCATCAGGGTCAGAAAAACCTGCGCCAAAACAGGCCAGAAAATGTGGCTAGAACTCATCCGTGTTTCCTCGTTTTTGTATATGCATAACGAGACTGTAGAAAAACCCGCTTCTGGGGCCAATCTACAGCCCTCCTGCTTGTTCATTTCACCAGCTCATTCACTGGTTCGATTATCTT
>NZ_SOAX01000011.1 GCF_004364635.1 Halospina denitrificans
GAATAGCGGTTGCGCTTTTGCTTGCTCATCTCGGATCACCTCATAAGCGGATTGTACTCGCTTAACGCGGTGTCCAGAATCAGTGGGGCGGATCAGTTGAGCCTGGCAAAGCGGGGCCAATATCTCACTTTTCTAAAAATCACAGTATGGATGATGAGGTCTATATGCTGGCCGCTCAGAACCCAAATTGGCCCAGCAAAACTGGTGAAGAATCAGGTGATAACCGGGGCAATAATCGGCTCTGAGAACTCGGCCATAACAAGGCCAGGCACGGCGACGTGGACTACATTGCGGCTTCGCCTCCATTTCGTAGCCGCGCATGCTGGCTGGCGTTATGCAGTAAGGAAGAAAGATTGTTTGGAAAACTAAAACGCTCCGATAGAACTGAAATTCTGATCCTAGCTCTTGCCGTACTTTGGGTCGCCGGTTCACTCGTCGCGTCTCTAGTGCACCCGGAGGGTGAATGGTTCTGCCGCTCTGGAGCAGTAATGGTTCTGCTGTCTTTATTTGTTGAGTTTCGAATTGGAAAAGCGCAACAGTCAAAAACCTCCTCTGCTTCGGTGGCCGCTGGCTTGGGGGTGCCCATGGGCAGTCAGCTACCGATTATTAAGCAGCGCATTGCCAAAGCAGCCCTCTGGTTTGCTGTTCTGGGGACTCTGATATGGGGTTACGGTGATCTACTTGCATAACAAGTCAATTAAGTTCGTTCCCGGCCTTGCGGCCGTCCACCGGACGCCCCTGTCGGGACGCCGCTTATTTCTGCGTTATGTGTAAAAGGCACTCAAGATAAACGATGTATCGCCGCCTACTAATACCGGTTATCTTTATCGGGGGATTGATTGTTTTGAACAATTATTACTCCTTGGCGGTAACGATATATGCAGGGGCCGCAGTTATATTAAGTCGAACAATTTATGTGTTGTCTCGTAAGGCTGGCAGAGATCGAATTTTCGGGTTGCTCTTCTGGAACAGGATTCTGGCTGAGTGTGAGGATTACTCTGAACTGCCAGAGCATCCGATAACAGGAACAGGGAAGATCAATGATTTCGTGTATCGTTTCGGGGTTTATATTGGTAAAGAGGGTATATTTGTAAGCAATTTATCTTCAGTTAGGAAGAGAAAAATACTGATTTTCTGGTATAAAATAGAACGTATTGAAGTTTGGAGGCGCAAGGGATGTGCTATTGAGCACGCTACGGTGATCTTGAAAAGCGGAAATAACTTTAAAGAAATAATTTTGCCTTGGTGTATTGATTATAATGATGTTGTCCCGAGCTATATTGGGGTGAGTGGGCTTAAAAAAGCGAGTGAATAGATAATATCAATTACCTATTTTCAGTGAGTGCTACCCGGTGACGTTTGTTGCCGGATGCACATAACTAGTGTTCTGTCCGGGTAATTAATGAACCTACTATGTTATAATAAATCGTCCTTTTCACCCAGCAAGGAATAGCATAGTGGCCCGGCAACCAGCATCTTTTGAACTCCCAGTTAATGACCAACTTGAATTGGAGAGTTGGCTGCGAAAAAGCACGCTCAGTCAAAACTTGGTCCAGCGGGCCCGGATTCTTCTGTCATTAAATGACGGCCTGTCACCGAAGCAGGTCACCGACGCATTGGGCGTAGGGAAACCGACGGTATTCAAGTGGCGAAAGCGCTACCTCGAACAGGGGCTGCAGGGCCTTAACGATGCGCCAAGACCGGGACAGCCGAGAAAGCTGGATCAAAAGACGGTTAAAACCATTCTGGAAGATACTGTCCATAAGCTGCCCCGTGAATCCACCCATTGGAGTGTGCGCCTGATGGCTGAATATGCCGGCGTCTCACGCTGGCAGGTCCACCAGATCTGGCAAGCGGCGGATCTCAAGCCACACCGCCTGAAAACCTTTAAAATCAGCAACGATCCAGACTTTGCTGAAAAGGTATTCGATGTCGTTGGCCTCTATCTCAATCCGCCGGATAACGCATTGGTGCTGTCGGTGGATGAGAAGACGCAGATCCAGGCCCTGGACCGCACACAACCCAAGCTTCAGCTTCGCCCTGGTCAGGTCGAACGCCGCACTCATGACTACAAGCGTCACGGAACGACCAGCCTCTATGCAGCGTTGAACATTCTTAACGGTGAGGTGATTGGCCGGATTACCCAGCGCCACCGGGCCAAGGAATTCCTCGACTTTCTAAAGCAGATCGACCGCCAGACGCCAAGTGACCAAGACCTTCACCTGATTCTCGATAACAGCTCAACTCATAAAACGGCTGAAGTGAAGGCGTGGCTGGAGAAGCATCCACGGTTTAAGCTCCACTTCACCCCGACCAGTGCTTCCTGGCTGAATGCCGTCGAGGGCTGGTTCGCTCAGCTTGAACGACGTGCCCTTTATCGTGGCATTTTCACCAGCGTCCACGAATTGAAATCGGCCATTCGGCGTTATATCAAAACGCACAATGAGAGACTGGCCAAACCGTTCCAATGGCACAAAAGCGCCGAGTCCATTATGACTTCCGTGGAACATGCAAAGCTGAGCGCTATTGATAATGAAAATCGGTAAACGAATTACCCAGACAGAACACTAGTCACGCCACGCGGACGCGCTAAAGCGCGCCGGTGCGCTTTGCCGTTAGGCGCATAGAAACAAGTAGGTTGGCCGGTGGCGTGCAGGACAGGACGAGAGGCAGGTGTCGATGGAAAACTTCTTTAGCAGCTTGGTGTTCGTAGCTATTGTCCTTTTCTTTGCTTATATCTTCTATATCGGCCTAAGTTTCATGGTGTTTGGCTTGCTTAGCCCGAATTGGCCAACTGTCACGGGGCGCGTTTTAGAGGCAAAAATACGGACAGGCAGAACAAATGGAGGTAGTGGTAAAAAGGTTTACTGTCCGAAAGTTAGATATCAATATCGGGCAAATGGCATGCCGAGGACTGGGAGCCGAGTCTCGTTCGGGAAGTACGGAACACAGTGGAACAGTACTGCGAATCGGGATCTGGTAAATGAGCGTCTTGACCAATACCAGCCCGGAGAGGAGTTAACTGTTTATTATTGCCCTCAGCTCCCATTCGTGAGTGTTTTGGATCCAGGGTTTAGTTGGGTTAGCGTCTTCTTAGCTGTATGGGGAGGTGGCATGGTTTACGGCTTTCTCTCTTGATTTATTGGCGGTGTCGCTATCTATGATACGGAATTCCAATGGTGTCGCCTAACAAGTCAATTAAGTTCGTTCCCGGCCTGGCGGCCGTCCACCGGACGCCCCTGTCGGGGCGCCGCTTATTTCTGCGTTGAGACTGTAGAAAAACCCCCGATTTGATAGGCTGGCACCGAGCAACAAGGAGCCGTTCGCATGCCCCGATTCAAGCCCTACAACTACGAC
>NZ_SOAX01000012.1 GCF_004364635.1 Halospina denitrificans
TTTTTTATCGTGAGGATGAGAGTCGGGTTCTCGTCCTCTATGTCATGAGAGAGGAGCGGCAGCTTCGTGCGTACATGCTTGGTAGCAGCTAACCAAGCGCGTCACTCGGATGCCTTTGTCTCCGCTTCGCTACGTCAAAGTCACCGGTGCGCTTCGGCGTTATGGGGACAGCCGTCTCCGCCAGTAGTTTGGTTTTCTGGAGTGGTGAGCAAAAGCAACGACTATGATAGCTTGGTTTCTTTCGATGGTTACCAGGGAGAAGGGGAATCTATGAAGGATGAGTTGTTTTGCTCCGGATTCTGCGGCGTCATGGTTGACTGGAACCAGTGGGGGATGGGGTCTCTCAAGCAGCGCTATTGCTTGTTCGAAAGCATTGATCAGGCGTTCTCCAAGCCCCACTTCTTCCTGCTCGTACCAGGAAGCGGCTTCTTCCAACTCTGTAGCAGCTTCCCTGCTGACTCTTACTCTCAAAACGATCAGCCTCTAATTCGATCTCTGGCGCGGGATAGAACTTCCTTTGCATCGAGCAGCTCTGCCTCTCCTGAATCAATCTGTTGGATTCTTCGGCGAATCTCACGGCCCCACGCTTCTGCAACACCTTCATCTGCAGGGCCATCCAGGCTTGCCACCAGATCTTTGGCTAAAGCGGCGCGCTCCTGTTCGGAGAGCGTCATAGCAGCGTTTCTGAGGGTTTCGAGTTCGAGCGCAGTCATTTGACACCCCGCGGAGATAGACATAGGTAAATGATGCAGGATGTTTCACCCCATAACAAGTGGCAGGACGGTGACCGCTTTTCCGCCGCGCTGCGGCTCCAAATCGGCACGTGTGCCAAGCGTTATGCGGCTAAGGAGTGATGGTTCCGGCTTCCGCAACTTGACATACCATATGTGGTATACATACTATTTTTGGTATGTGGGAAATATTCGAGCATCGGAGAGTGGCAAAGAGTCTGGCGGCAGCGCCCGTCGAGGTCCAGAAGCGGTACGAGAAATGGAAAGACATTGTCTCCATCTCCGGGCCTCAGGGGCTGCGCCATATTCGGGGTTTTAACGACGAGGCCTTATCAGGTAAGTGGAAAGGATTCCGTTCCTCGCGACTCGATATCCAGTACCGCGTCATCTACCGTGTACAGAAGGATCAGGTGCTAGTAGAAGTTGAGAAAGTAACTCCCCACGATTACGGGAGGAAATGAAATGAGCGAATATCGTAAAGCCAAGAAGCGAGTTGAGGTTTCTGTTGGTGAGTCGGTGCGCATCCTGCGTGAATTGCAGGAGATGAGCCAGAATGGCCTGGCGACCGCTACCGGCATACCTCAATCCACCATTTCTGCCATCGAGAATGGTCGCGTACGACTTGGTGTAGACCGCGCCAAGGTCTTGGCTAGGGCTTTGCGGTGTCACCCCGCGGTTCTGGTGTTCCCTGGTTGGGATGTCGAGGACGAATCAGCCGCATAACCAGTGACTATGGTTTCAACCCCCAATTTTTAACCCATTTTCGGATCCCAGAACGCGCCGTCTCGTACCATCGAATTGAGGATGACGATCATCTTCCGTACGCAGGCAATGAGGGCGGATTTCTTGGTTTTTCCTTTGGCGAGTAATTTGTTGTAGGTGGCCTTAAAAACCGGATTGCACTGGATGGCTGACATCATGGCCATGTACATCACGGTGCGTATTTGGGCGCGTCCACCGCGTATTTTTCGCTCTCCCTGGTATCGTCCGCTTTCCCGATTCATGGGAGCGACACCAATGAGTGCGGCGGCTTCCTTGTTGGAGATGTAACCCAGCTCGGGCATGTTGCTGATCAGGCTGAGCGCGACCACATTGCCGATGCCCGGCATGCTTTGGATGATGTCGTTTTTGGCCTTGTAGTCGTCACAGCTTTCGATCAGTTTCTGAAGCTTCTGGTCGACCTTATCGATCTGATTGCTGAGCGCGGTGAGGATCGGCTTGATCGTGCTGGCCATGCTTTTGGGCATGATCTGCTGGCGGTTCTTTTCCATGGTCTGCATGTTCAGCAACTGGCGCCGACGAGCCAGTAAGTCGCTCATTTGTTGCAGCAGTCCCGGCCGGAGCTGTGACAGCCGCGGCTTGATCGCCTCGCCGTAATGCGCGATGAGTTTGGCATCCAGCGGATCGGTTTTGGCGATCCGGCCAATGGCGCCCCCGAATTTTTTGATGTGCACAGGATTGGCAATGACGAAGGGAAGCTCAGCCTTGGCGCAGGCACACACAAAGGCGTGTTCCAGGCGGCCGGTGGCCTCGATGATGATGCGGGTCGGTTGGTATTTCTTGAGCGTCCCGATGGCTTCTTGAATGCCCTGGTCGTCATTGGCAACGGCAAACGCGATACCCAGGGGACGAATGTAAAAAATCGAGCTGAAACTTGCCGGTGTCCACACCGACGTTAATCTCATTTTGAATGTTTTTGCGGTCCATAATAAGCTGACTCTGCCTTGCTAATGCGGGCTTGGGGCCCAGTTGACTATTCGAGTTGGTAGCTTGGAGTCCTGGCCAGCGTTCTCACTGGTTAACGGTCTCTCGATAGAGGAACCTAAGCTGCATCGAACTGCTGGCTAGGAAAGCGCTAGTGGCCGCTAGCGCCTGGGCCTCACTTTACCCAATTTCTCGGTAGGAATTATCCATACAAGCGGCTCTACGGCGACCGCCTTTCCGGCGCGTAAGCCTTCTCTACATGGACTCCCCCTGCGGTCAAGCAACGCCATTTGATTCCGAAGCGGTTTGAGACTGCAGCTCTACATTCGGCCTCTTTGTGGGCTCTTATGCCCGGGCCAGGATGATGATGCGTGTGAGTGATGGCCTCATTCGTTAGTCGGCTTGTATCAGCCGTAAGGCTTAACAGGCTCTGTCACTCTCGGTCTGACCGTTCCGTCATCGCTTG
>NZ_SOAX01000013.1 GCF_004364635.1 Halospina denitrificans
GCGTTGAGACTGTAGAAAAACCCCCGATTTGATAGGCTGGCACCGAGCAACAAGGAGCCGTTCGCATGCCCCGATTCAAGCCCTACAACTACGACCAGGATGCGATGGTCGTCATTAACTACCGCCACCAGCTTCAGCCCGGGACCTTCGAATACGCCGTCCATTACCTGATTGAGCACAAGCTGGACCTGTCGGTCTTTTATCCCAAGTACCGTAATGAAGACACTGGCCGACTGGCCTACGACCCGGCCATACTTCTGAAGATCATCCTGTTCGCCTACTCCAAGGGCATCACCTCCAGCCGGGAGATGCAGTGGTGCTGCGAGACCAACATCATCTTCAAGGCGCTGTCCTGCGACACGGTGCCGCACTTCACCACCCTGGCGGCGTTTGTGAGCAGCCACGCCGATGAGATCGAAGCACTGTTCGAGCAGGTTCTTCTGGTGTGTCAGGAGCAGGGACTTCTGGGCAACGAACTGTTCGCCATCGACGGCTGCAAGATGAGCTCGGATGCGTCGAAGGAATGGTCCGGCACTTTCAAGGAACTGGGCGATAAGCGCGACAAGCTGCGCCGACTGATCCGCCACCGACTCCAGGAACACCGCCAGCGCGATGAGGCCACAACAGAGGCCGAACTGGATCAGCAGATCCGGGAAGCGAACACCATCCTCTCGCTGGACGAGGCCAAGAACAAAATCGACCGCTTCCTAAAGACGCAGAGCCCACGGAAGGGCCAGGGCAAGCGGAGCAAGGAAGTGAAGAGCAACATCACGGACAATGAAAGCGCCAAGATGACCACCGGCAAGGGCACCATCCAGGGCTACAACGGCGTGGCCACCGTGGATAAAAAGCACCAGGTCATCATCGACGCCCAGGCCTTCGGCGAAGGCCAGGAACACCATACCCTGAAACCGGTTCTGGAGCGGGTTGAACAGCGCTACCGACGACTGGGCATCAATGCCGACATTTACCGCAGTGGCACCATCGTCACCGCCGACACCGGCTTCGCCAACGAAGCCAATGCCCGCTACCTTCACCAGCGCCAGATCAACGGGTACATCCCGGACAACCGATTCCGCCAGCGCGATCCGGCCTTCGCCGAACAGAAGGCCAAGTACGGAAAACGCCACCAGAACACCAGACAATCACACTGGAAAGAGGTTATCCCGGCTACCGAATTCCACTTCGATCCGGTGAACCTCACCTGCGATTGCCCTGCAGGAAACCGGCTCAGTTACCGGGCCACTCGACAGGACAACAATGGCACCACCCGCGCCTATTTCGAAGGCCGATTGCTGCAGTGCCGCCACTGCCCCAAGAAACACCGGTGCATGCAGACCCCCAGCGCCGCCGATCACCGCCACGGCAAGGGCCGGCAGGTGAGCTTCGCCCTGAACCAGAACCGCTCACCCAACTACACCGACTGGATGAAGCACCGCGTGGACAGCGCCGAGGGCAAGCGCATCTACAGTCACCGGATGTCGGTGGTGGAACCGGTGTTCGGCAACATTGGCACCCACAAACGGCTGAACCGGTTCAGCCTTAGGGGCAAACGCAAGGTCCAGGGCCAGTGGCAGCTATACTGCCTGGTGCACAATATCGAAAAGCTGGCCAATTACGGGCAGTTGGCAGCATGAGGGATAAGCCGGGAATGTGTCGCCAGAAGCCGGCTGTAACGGGCCCTTAAAGGTCTCACTGGCGGAACTGAGCTAAACGGATCCGGACATTGGAACCGTGAGAAGATAATCGAACCAGTGAATGAGCTGGTGAAATGAACAAGCAGGAGGGCTGTAGATTGGCCCCAGAAGCGGGTTTTTCTACAGTCTCGTTATGC
>NZ_SOAX01000014.1 GCF_004364635.1 Halospina denitrificans
TTAGACAAGTGCAGATCTGCCAGAATCTTTGTGGCCTGGCGCTTGAGGTTCGTAACAAGCTCAACTTTCATGGGCTCACCCTGAATCAGACTAATAGTGACACTATAGTATCACTTTTCGGGAGTGGCACTACCAGCTAACGCAGAGGTAATGTGCGCCGCTTCCGGCGTCACGATTAAGTGCCTTGTTAGCGGCTTGCGACTCCAAACACTCAATCAGCCAAACAATGATGATTGACTGTTTAGGCAAACCAATGAAAGCCGCCTTCACGATTAAGCGCCTCGACAACCTAGGACACAATAACAACGTCCCCGGCTGCCAGAGAGCAGGGGCACCCCAACAGTTAGTTTCAAAAAGGGTCAATCAATCCAGGCCGCTGCGCTCAGGTTGCCCAAAACCGTTTTTCCAGTCCCGAGGTCTGTTAACTCAAATCGATCCGAGAAGAACTCGTCTACCAGAATGTAATGTCCCACGATGGAAGTCATGCACTGGTGTTTCGAAAGCACCTTGGATGGGCCAGATCCAACACGAAGCTTGATCCCCATGGTGTGGATTGGGCCTCCGTGCGCGCTGTCTCTCGTAAACGCCTTGAGAAACGACGCTTCACCCTCAACCTTTATATCAAGTTCAACACTCGAAAGAACGTGCGGTGAACGTGTACCTTCGGCGAAATTTTCTTTTCGGTCTGTCACAAACTGATTCTCCGTCAATTCGGGATGCCACGGCATTTTCGACACCGGCCAGGCTTCCCTGTCCCACACCCCTGTCGAGACATACTTCTTGAAGCTGGTCTCGTTCGTTCCTTCAAGCTTCTCACACCCACCCTTCCAACAGTAGCGTTCGCCAGCAATCGACCAGGTACCGTCAGCCCGATGAAAAATGTACTTGTATCTGGGAGATGCGCCCGTGGCGAGTTCCATTAATACGGTGAGCGTCCCATCCTTAAGGAATCGTCCACCCGTCGGCTCCATGGTTGCGCTCAATGGGTCGAAGAAGTGTTCTTTTTTCTCCGGTTTTAGATTCATTTGATCTCGCCAAGCTGTAAATTTGCGGTCTGGCAAAGGGGCGCGGCGAACTTCCGAGCCTGGAGATATGTCAGCCCAGAGGAGGCTCCCAGCATCAGCAAACAGAACCTGCTGCGTGGATTGATCAATGAACAGCCTTTCCGGGCACTCATCAGTCCGGGCCAGGATCACGGGTTCTGAAATAGCCCGGTGCCAATAGCCAACCTCGCACTTATCCCCATCCTTCTGAGCGAAGATCAATCTTGGTGGCGTTTCCTGGCTCGCAGTCTCACCAAGCGCAGACGCCGCAACAGTAATTAGAAACATCGTTATGAGAGTTCGCGAAAACATAGCTGCAAAACCATTTCTTTTAACCGGAAAACCAGTCAGCCATATTCTTGTTGCTATAGCCAAAGCAGGAGCCACGCCGTGCGCTAACGCCTTGCTCACCGGAAAATTAGGAGCGCAGCGAGTAATTTTTCCGAGTGCAGCTACTTGTTGGGCGACAACGGCACGGGGCCTGGATGG
>NZ_SOAX01000015.1 GCF_004364635.1 Halospina denitrificans
AACGAATGATATGGACTCCCCCTGCTCCCACAGCATCGATGTGGCACATTGAAGGTGTCTGTGATCTTCAATCTGAAACAGGGGGAGTCATCATGAATGTTACAACCATCGGCATCGATCTGGCGAAAACTGTGTTCAGTATTCATGGCACCGACCACCACGGCAAGGTTGTGGTTCGCAAACGGCTGAATCGCCCCAAGCTGCTGCCCTTCGTCGCGCAGTTGCCACCATGTCTGATCGGCATGGAAGCCTGTTCTGGTGCGCACTACTGGGCACGGGAAATGACCAAGCTGGGTCATGAGGTTCGGATCATCGCGCCGCGGTTTGTGGCTCCCTATCGCAAGAGCAGCAAGAACGACGACAACGATGCCGAGGCCATTTGCGAGGCGGTCGGAAGGCCCAATATGCGCTTCGTCCCCATCAAAACTGAGGACCAGCAAGCAACACTATGTCTGCACCGCATTCGCCGTGGGCTGACCAAGGAACGCACCGCGCAGATCAATCAGATTCGCGGGCTGCTTGCCGAGTTTGGACTGATTATTCCCCAAGGGCGCTACGCCGCACGGCGACGGGTACCGGAAATCCTGGAGGATGCCGAAAACGGCTTGCCCATGCTGGCACGACGTTTACTCAACAACATTAACCAGCGCATTCTCCAACTTGATGAAGAGATCCTGGCCTACGATCGGGAGATCGAAGCTATGGCCCGGCGCGACGAAAAAGCAAAGCGCCTGATGGCCATACCCGGTATTGGGCCGCAAACAGCCACTGCCTTGTTGGCCAGCGCACCCGATCCAAGGCAGTTTAAAAGCGGGCGACACTTTGCAGCCTGGCTGGGTCTGGTGCCCCGACAATACTCGACTGGCGGCAAGGTGCGACTGGGCAGAATCACCAAGCGCGGCGACAAATACCTGCGAACACTTCTGATTCATGGCACCCGAGCGGTGATCGCAAAACTACCCGATAAGAATGATCGGCTCAGTGGTTGGACGAGAGAGCTGGTCGACCGACGCGGCTACAAGAGGGCAGCTGTGGCGCTGGCAGCGAAGAATGCCCGGATAATATGGGCACTACTGATGAACCAGACAGAGTTTAAGTCACAGCCTGTGGAGGGCTGATAGCCGAGCAACAGCGACAGGCAGAACACGCCTGCCAACCGAGTCTTGCAACGGCAAGCGATGACGGAACGGTCAGACCGAGAGTGACAGAGCCTGTTAAGCCTTACGGCTGATACAAGCCGACTAACGAATGAGGCCATCACTCACAC
>NZ_SOAX01000016.1 GCF_004364635.1 Halospina denitrificans
TGATCTGCCCCACTGAAAACGGACACTCGGTTAAGCACTGGTTTTGAGCTCGTAGTCCATGGGACTGACATAGCCCAAAGCACTGTGCCGTCGTCGGCGGTTGTAATCAACTTCAATGTATTCGAACACGTGCTGGCGAAGCGGCTCCCGGTTCATCATCGGCTCGTAGTGGATCGCTTCGACTTTCATTGAATGGAAGAAGCTTTCCACGCAAGCATTGTCCCAGCAGTTACCTTTACGGCTCATGCTTTGACGCAGTTGATGCGTTCGCAGCCGATCCCGGTAGGCGCGGGAACAGTACTGGCTTCCCTGGTCACTGTGACAGATCACCCCTTTGGGGAAATTGCGCCGCCACAGCGCCATCTCCAGCGCATCGCAGACCAGATCGGCGGTCATCCGGGTATTCATGGACCAGCCGATAACAGAGCGCGAATACAGATCAATGATGACGGCCAGATACAGCCAGCCTTCGGAGCTCATCAGGTACGTGATGTCGCCAGCCCACTTCTGGTTCGGGGCTGTCGCTTCAAAGTTCTGCTCCAGTAAGTTGGACGCCACAGGCAAGTTATGGTCGCTGTCTGTGGTGACCACGAACTTACGGGCGGCCTTGGGAACCAACGCCTGGCGCCGCATACTGGCGCCAATCGTTTTGACATCATAAGGGTGACCATCAGCCGCCAGTGTGGCCTGGATGCGCCGGGCCCCATCGCGCTGCTTGCTCTGGCCGAACGCCTCTTTCACGCGGCGATCAAGTCTTTCCCGCGCCAGCTCCAGCTGGCTGGGCTGAAAGCGCGTCTTCTGCCATGTGTAATACCCACTTCGCGAAACCCCGAGCACAGCCGCCATCCGGGTCACGGAAAACCGACGACTGTGCTCAAGCATGAAGCTGTAGCGCTTCACTTTTGGTTCTTGGCGAAGTAGGTCGCCGCCTTTTTTAATATGGCCAGCTCCTCTTCACGCTCGGCCATTTGGCGCTTCAGGCGGGCGTTCTCGGCAGCCAGTTCAGACTCGCGCTCAGAGACGTTCGCTTTCTTTTTCGCTGCCGAACGCCAACCATAGATCTGCGATTCATGGACACCCAGTTCGCGGGCGGCGCTGGCAACGCTGGTTCTTTCGGCGAGCTTCAACGCTTCAGCCTTGAACTCATCGGAATAGCGGTTGCGCTTTTGCTTGCTCATCTCGGATCACCTCATAAGCGGATTGTACTCGCTTAACGCGGTGTCCAGAATCAGTGGGGCGGATCA